>NZ_JAXHPZ010000001.1:495000-2920000 GCF_042466435.1 Paracoccus sp. R86501 | reverse complement strand
AAAATCACCCACCCGGGTTGCCGCTGAATCACCCTTCGACGCTGCCGGATCTTGAAAAGCCCCCCGCCGCAGCCTAATTCTGAGGGCGGCGGGCTTCTGCTCTTCACGCGATCGGCCAAATTTCCACTGGCCTATAAGTTTTCCGAGGGCGCTGGCTCTGTCGTGACCCTGGTCACGTTACCCGGTACCCACCTGTACAATCAGGCTTTCGGGAAATCTGTCGCCGACGCGGTCGCTGCGGTTCCCGCCACCCTATTCCCCCTTGTACGCGACATCGATACCGACAGCCGCCCCCATGGCGGTTGCGCGCAGCCCCGTGGCCCCTGCCAAGGGCAGCGGACCGATCCTGGCACCGGTGATGATGACGTCGCCCGCTTTCAGGGGCATGCCCTGTGCACGGGCATGGGTGGTCAGCCAAATCAGGAAATCCAGCGCCGGGTCGATCGGCGCGGCAGCTTCGGTTGCCGGAACTGCTGCGCCATCCAGTGTCAGCGCGATGCCCAGCCTGTCCGGCAGCCCATCCCGCCATCCATTGATCGGATCACCCAGAACCACGCCGCTGGATCGAAACCCGTCTGCCATGCTCTCCAAAGCGGTAAACCCGGCGTCGGGGGCAAAGCGCGGGGCGACCAGTTCGAAAGCAAGGTGGATGTCCGCGATGGCGGCCATCGGATCGGCCGCCTCGGGTTCGGCCGACAGGACCAGTGCGGTCTCGACCTCGATCGCGGCATCGGCGGGCAGGTTCACGGTCGCGCCCGAGGCATGCAGGCTGCGACGCATCAGGACGGCGGCCTGCCGGTCGCGCCCCTCAAGCAGCGCCATCTTCCAGACGCCGCCCGGATCACCCAGACCCTGCATCACGGCACGCTGCACGGCATAGGCCTCGGCCACGTTCTGCGGACATGGGGTCAGGCCCTTGGGGCGTGGACCGCCCTGCCATGCGTGCAGCAGGGGGGCAGCGGCAGAGGTCGCATCGAAATTATCGGTCATCGTCAGGCGTCCTTGAGTGTCAGATGGGTCATGGCGGCACGGGGCAGGACCGCACCGGGGTGGCGGACCACGATGGCGGCAAGGCGGGCGGCAGCCTGCACGGCCTGCGGCACCGTCGCCCCTTGCTGTCGCGCCGCCAGCCATGCGGCATTGAAGCTGTCCCCCGCGCCCGTGGTGTCGATGGCCGCAACGGCGGGCGGCAGGTCGTGGGTGGTCCAGCTGGCGGCCCCGCACGCGCGATGCAGGACCGGGCCGCCGCCGGTGGTCAGCACGATCTCGGCCCCGGTCATCGGGATCAGGGCCTGCATCGCCGCCTGCGGACCTGCCACACCGAACACCCCCTGCAAATCGTCCAGCGAGGGCATCAACAGATCGGCCATCGCCGCCATCCGCCCGATCACCTGTCGCGCCATCTGCGGGTCGGACCACAGGCGGGCGCGGTAATTCGTGTCGAAGGCCAGCCGTGCACCCTGGTCTCGGCGCGCTTGAAGCCAGGCCATCAGGTTGTCACGCCCCGCCGGATGCAGGACCGCCAAAGCCACCGCGGACAGGAACACCGTCCCGGCGTGTGGCAAGGCCCGCAACATCTGCGGGTCATCGAAATGGCTGCGGAAAGGCGACTGCTCGCGCCAATAGGCAAAGCTGCGTTCGCCCGCCCCATCCGTGGTCACGAAGCTTAACCCCGGACGTGCGCCCGCCCGCGCGGACAGAGCCGTGGTGTCGATCCCCTCGGATGCAATGCGGTCGCGCAGCCACAGGCTGTGGCCATCGTCGCCAAGGCAGGACAGATAGCCGACCCGCCCCGCCCCCAGCAGGCGCGACAGATAGATGGCGGTGTTCAGCGTGTCGCCCCCGGCGTTTCGCGTAAAGCCTTCGGGGCGGTCGGGCATGGCGGTAAACTCGATCAGCGGCTCACCGATGCAAAGATAGTCCATGTCAGCCGCCGACCTGTGTCGGCAGCGGGCGTCCCGCGAAATGCGTAGCAAGGTTGTCCAGCACCAGCTGCGCCATCGCGCGCCGCGCCTGTTCCGTGGCCGAGGCGATATGCGGGGTCAGCACGCAGTTGGGCGCATCCAGCAGCGCCTGCGGCACCTGCGGTTCGTCATCGAAGACGTCCAGCCCCGCCCCTGCAATGGTCCCGTCACGCAGGGCATCGGCCAGGGCCTGCGTCTGGACCACCGGGCCACGGGCGACGTTCACCACGATGCCGCCCGCACCAAGCGCCGCCAGCACCGGGGCATCGACCAGCGCCCGCGTGCCGTCCCCGCCCGAGGTCGTGACAAACAGCGCATCGCAATCGCGTGCCAGCGTCCGTGCATCGGGGCGGAAGGCATCGGGCGCATCCGACTTTTCGCTGCGTGCCGTATAAAGCACCTGCATGCCCAATCCGCGCAGCATCTCGGCCAGCGCCCGCCCGATGCGGCCATAGCCAAGGATGCCTGCGCGCATCTCGGTCAGTGATCGGCCAAGGGGCAGCTTGCCGCCCTGCTGCCATTCGCCCGCGCGGATAAAGCGGTCGCCTTGGGCGATCTGGCGGGTGCAGGCCAGTGCCAGGCCAAGGGCCATCTCGGCCACGGCGGGCGACAGGACGTCGGGGGTGGTCGTGACGCGGATGCCGCGCTGCGCGGCCTGTTCCATATCGACCGCATCCAGCCCGACGCCATTGACCGCGATCATCTGCAGCGCCGGCAGCGCCGCCATCTGCTGCGACGACAGCCCGATATTGCCTGCGGTCAGCACGGCGGTGACATCGCCCGCCTCGGCAATGTCGTGGATAAGGGTGTAATCCGCCGCCAGCCTGTCGGCCATGTCGGCGGGCTTCAGGTCGGCCAATGCCAGAATCCGGGGCCGGGTCATGCGATCTGCCCCAAGAAGTTCTTCAAACGGTCATTGGTCGGATTGCCGAAGAAGGCCTCAGGGGCGTTTTCCTCGACGATGACGCCCTTGTCCATGAAGATGACGCGGTCGGCGACGGCGCGGGCAAAATCCATTTCATGGGTGACGCAGATCATGGTCATGCCTTCGCGGGCCAGATCGATCATGGTGTCCAGAACCTCCTTGACCATTTCAGGGTCCAGCGCGCTGGTCGGTTCGTCGAACAGCATGATGCGCGGCTTCATGCACAGGGCGCGGGCGATGGCAACGCGCTGTTGCTGGCCACCCGACAGCTGGGCGGGATATTTGTCGGCCTGTTCGGGGATCTTCACCCGTTCAAGGTAATGCTGCGCCGTCTTCTTGGCCTCGTCCCGTGACACCTTGCGGGTCTTCATCGGGGCCAGCATGCAGTTTTCCAGCACCGTCATATGCGGGAACAGATTGAAGGACTGAAACACCATCCCGACATCGCGGCGCACCTTGGCGACATTGTCGCCGCCTGCCGTCAGCTCGACCCCGTCCACGGTGATTGTGCCGGATTCGATCGCCTCGAGCTGGTTGATAGTGCGGATCAGCGTCGATTTGCCGGACCCGGACGGGCCGCAGATGACGATGCGTTCGCCCGGCTCGACCGTCAGGTCGATGTCGGTCAGGGCATGGAAGGCACCGTAATACTTGTTCACGGCGCGCATGATGATGGCATGTTCGGTCATGGGGCGTCCCTTGCAGAAGTGCCCGGCCAAGGATGGCCGGGCGACAGGATCACTTGGCGGTCTTGACGAAATCGGGCAGAGGCTCGCCCAGCCATTTTTCATGGATGCCGTCCAGCGTGCCGTCGGTTTCGGATTGCGCGACGAAGGCGTTCACCTTGTCCAGCAGCGCATCCGATCCGGGTGCCACCGCGATGCCCTGCACCTGGCTGGACAGGTCGAACTTCTTGTCGAAGCGGTCGCCTGTCGCCTGCGCGATTTGCGACATGATGATGTTCGAGGCACCGATCAGCTTAACCTGCCCCGACATCAGCGCCTGCACGGCGGTGGCATCATCGTCGAAGCGCTGGATCTGCGTGCCCTCAGGTGCGACGGCAGTCACGCCGCTGTCCTGGGTCGAGGCGCGGGTGACGGCGATGGCCTGACCGTCAAGCCCGGCGGCCTCGGTCACCTCGACTCCCTTGTCGCCATAGACGGCAATGCTGATCCCCGCATAGGGGTCCGAGAAGTCAACCTTCTGGGCACGCTCCTCGGTGATGCCAAGGGATGCGACCAGCACATCGACCTGCCCCGACAACAGATAGGGGATGCGGTTCGGGCCGGTCACCGGCACGATCTGGGTGTCCACGCCCAGGTATTCGCCAAGCGCCTTGGCCACATCGGCATCATAGCCGTCGGGATTGCCCGAATTGTCCTGCAGGCCGAAGGGCGGGAAATCGACCAGCATGCCGACCTTGACGGTGCCCGCGCTTTCGATGTCGGCCAGATCGGCGGCAAGGGTGGGGGCGGCAAGGCCGAAGGCCAGTGCACTGGCGGCGATGGTGGTGAACAGACGGCGGTTCAGGGTCATGGTTTCCTCCTCCAAGGATAAGATCAGCGCGTGATGGCGCGGCGCATGCGGGTTTCCATGCGGCGCGCCAGCAAAGACAACGGCCAGCACAGCATGAAATACAGCGCGGCCACCGTGCCGAAGACCAGAAACGGCTTGAAGGTCGCGTTGTTGATGATCTGACCGGCACGGGTCAGTTCCGTGAAGCCGATGATCGAGGCCAGCGAGGTCCCCTTGATCAGCTGCACCAGAAAACCGACGGTCGGCGCCACGGCAAGGCGCATGGCCTGCGGCAGCACGACATGGCGCATCCGGTCGGGATAGGACAGGGCCAGCGCGGTCGCGGCCTCGGATTGGCCCTGGGGGACCGCCTGAATGGCCCCGCGCCAGATTTCGCCCAAATAGGCGCTGGCATGCAGGGTCAGGGCGACGGCGGCGGCCAGCAGCGGGTTGATTGGCAGACCGACAACGGCCAGCCCGAAATAGACCAGAAACAGCTGCATCAGCAGCGGCGTGCCTTGGAACACCTGAATGAAGCCCGCCGCGACCCGCCGCAACGCGCGGCCCTGCGAGGTGCGCGCCAGCGCGATGCCCAGCCCGCCGATGGCCCCGCCCAGAAAGGCGATGGCCGACAGGATCAGCGTCCAGCGGATCGCGCCCACGATGAACAGCAGCTCGGCCGAGGTGAATTCACGGATCATGTCAGCGCCCCGCCGGATAATCGAAGAACACCCGCCGGATCATCCCGAAGACGGTCGAAAAGCCCAGAGCCAGCAGGAAATACATGATCGTCAGCACCAGATAGATCTCGAAGCTGGCGAAGGTGCGGGCATTCAGATCCGCCCCCGCCGAGGCCAGATCATTGGCCGAAATCACCGAGACCACGCTGGACGTCAGCATCAGGTAGATGAACTGGCTGGTCAGCGAGGGATAAACGTTGCGCAGCGCCGGACGGATCACGACATAGCGGAAGATCTGCACGGGGTTCAGGCCAAGGGCACGTCCCGCCTCGATCTGGCCGCGCGGGATGGATTCGATGCCCGAACGGATGATCTCGGTGCCATAGGCGCCGACGTTGATGACCAGCGCCAGCAGCGCCGCGCTGTCGGGAGACATCGACAGCCCTATGGCGGGCAGCCCGAAATAGATGAAGAAGATCTGGATCAGGAAAGGCGTGTTGCGGATGATCTCGACATAGATGTCGATGACGAACCGCAGGGCGCGGATGCCCGACGTCTTGCCCACCGCCCCCAGAACCGAGACCACCAGCCCCGCCGCCATTGCCATCAGCGACAGGCGCACCGTCAGCCATGCGCCGTTCAGCAGCAGGTCGAGGCTGTCGAAGACCGGTTGGAAATTGAACTGATACATCGGCCTCCCCGCAGATGTTCGATCCCTATTTAGAACGATCTAAATCCAACGCAGAGACGAGTCAAATCTTTTCGTTGCGGCTGCTGTCGCGCACCATCAGCTGCGGATCGACGGATTCTCGCAGCACGGGCGCATCGGTATCGGCCAGACGTCGCGTCAACAGCCGCGCGGCGCTGGCGCCGATGCGCACGGGGTGCATGGCCACGCTGGTCAGCGGCGGCCAGACCATCTGCGCCATCTCAAGATCGTCCAGACCCACGACCGCCACATCGCGCCCCGGCGTGCAGCCTGCGTGGCGCAACCCCACCATCAGACCGGCAGCCAGAACGTCGTTGAAGCACAGGATCGCCGTCGGCCTGCATGCCAGAACCGCAGTGGCGGCGGAAACCGAGGCCTCCCACGTCAGGTCGGTTTCGACGATGCCGGCATTCGTGGCACCGGTTTCGGCCAGCGCCAGATCATAGCCCCGCAGCCGCTCTGCCCGGGCCGAGGTCCGCGCCCGCACCGACAGAAAGGCGATCCGCTGATGGCCGCCATCCACAAGGTGCTGCACCGCCAACCGCATGCCTTGGATGTAATCGCCCCCCGCATAGTCGGTCAGGCTGTCGCCGACCTCGCGCATGGATTGCACCACCGGCAGGCCCCAGTCCCGCACCCGCGTCAACAGCGCCGGATCGGTGCCCGCCGCCGGGCAGAGGATCAGCCCATCGACCCCATGCCCGCGAAAGCGTTGCAGGATCTGTGACTGCAGCTGCGTGTCGTCATGGCTGTTGGCCAACAGCACGACACGGTCCCCCTGCCCCAGGACCTGCTCGGCCCCCGACAGGAACTCGGTGAAGAAGGGGTTCAGCAGGTTCGGCACCACGACGCCGACGGTGCGGCTGCTGTTGTTGCGCAGACGCGCCGCGCCGATGTCGCGCACATAGTCCAGATCGGCCATGACCTGTTCGACCTTGTCGCGGGTCCGATCCGCCACCAGGGGCGACTTGCGCACGACCAGCGACACCGTCGCCCGTGACACGCCCGCGGCCTTGGCCACCTGATCCAGCGTCACCCTGTTCCGTTTCATCGCCGCATCCCCCGCATTCCCTGACAACCGTAGGCGTATAGAAAATTTCCCGCCGCAAGGGAAATTCTTCGCGGTCCGCAGTCCGTCGGGAACGCGCGCCTGTGGCTGTCATCTTTCGGAAATGACCGGGGTGCCCTGCAGATGGCTGTCGTTTTCGGCGCAATCCAGCATGAAATCCGCGACGGCACTTCGGCGGACGATCATCCCCGGCTTCGGGGTCGTGGCGGTCCCGACGATCAGCGTCTTCGGCCTGTCTGCGTTCGACAGCCCCATGGCCCGCACCAGCGTCCAACGCGTGCCGGCATCGCGGAACACCTGCTCGACGCCGTTGTGATCGGCATAGGCATGACGAAGATTGGTCCGCCGGATCATGAAGCGCATGAACCAGGGGGCAAATTCGAAACTGTCGCCGACGCCGGCTGCGGACAAAAAGACCACCCGCCTGTCCCCAAGCGCCATGATGTTGCGGGCGACCTTGGTCAGGATCTTTTCGGTTGTCACGGGCCTGGCCCATGGCGCATCCGAGGTGCGCGGGTTGTTCAGCGCCACCAGAATGGCGTCGCATCCCTGCCCGGCGGCCGCAAGGCAATCGGCATTCAACGGCGTCCCCGGCACGATGGTCAGTCCATCGCGCGGGTTCAGGTCCGCAGGGTCGCGGGCCAAGGCGACGATCTGATGCCCCTTGGACAGGCCGCGTTCAAGAATGTGTTTCCCGGTGCGGCCGGTGGCGCCCAGTAAAAGCAGTTTCATGTGACCTCTTCCTTCGGACAGAACCGCTGCACAGCACGGTCATCCGTCATGCCCGGGGGGCAATCGGAGCCTTGCGGCCGCGGCCCCACAGGACGATCAGCGCCAGCGCGATATAGATCACGTTCACGGGCAGGGCGTAGAACTCGCCACGCGAAGCGTGGAACAGGATTGCAAGGATCTGCAGCAGCACGCAGCATCCCGCCGCGATCACTGTCAGACGCGGCATGATCCGCGTCAGCGACGGCAGCAACAGTCCAAGCCCGCCGGCCAGATCGATCGCCCCCAACGACCGCACGAAGCCGGAGGAATATTCACCGGCAAAGGGCATCATCGCCGACAATTCGGGGATCGGCGTGGTCAGCTTCATGACGCCCGGCATGATGAAGGCCGCAGCCCCCAGAACCTGGGCCACCCAGATGCCGATATTGGCGCGGTTCGAAGCGATCGGGAATGTCGGTGCAGTCTGCGACATTGGGGGCGGCCTTTATGTGTGAAGGGCATAGCTTGCTTGGCCCCTTGGTTAGACCAAGCGCGAAATCTAAAAAATCGGGATAGTTCGGAAGGCACCATTCGGATAATCTGAATGTCATGGACGCCATCACCCTCGATCAATTCACCGTCTTTCTGGCCATCCTGAACGAGGGCAGCTTTGCCGCCGCCGCACGCAAGCTTGGCCGCGCGCAATAGGCCATTACCTATGCCATCCAGAAGTTGGAGGATCAGAGCGGCGTGCAGCTGTTCGACCGCACAGGCTATCGTCCGGTCCTGACCGAGCAGGGGCGCGCCCTGCTGCCTCGCATCCGCCGGGTCATGGACGACATGGGCGAGTTTCGCGTGCAGGCGCAAAGCATCGCGCAAGGTGTCGAGGCCGAGGTCATCCTCGCCGTCGAGAATTTCTTGCCCCTGTCGCTGATCGCGCCGGCCCTGCGCCAGTTCCATGACGAATTTCCCATGGTCCAGCTGAGGATCAATTCGGTCCGCCCCCACGATGCATCACAGCAGCTGTCGGATCATCGCGCGGACCTGGGCCTGCTGCTGTTGCCACTCACCCCCCAGCCCGAGCTGGAAACCATGCTGGTCGCCCAGATGGAGTTCGTCGTCGTCGCCGCACCCGACCACCCGCTGGCGAAACTGCCGCCGCATTTCTCAAGCGAGAAGATGCGCGATCACCTGCAGATCGTGGTCACGATCTCTCAGCAGCCCCAGGACAACGCCGCCTATGGCATCATCGGCGTCAACCAGTGGCGCGTCAGCGACGTGCGCCTGCGTTACGAGCTGATCAAGCTGGGCATCGGCTGGGGCTCGATGCCGCTGCCGATGGTCGAGGCCGATGTCGCCCGAGGAGAACTGGTGATCCTGCAACCGGCGCAATGGGATTCGTCGAACACCATGCCACGCTTCAATATCGTGGTCGCGCGCAGCAGGGGCAAATCACTGGGCCCGGCGGGCGAATTCCTGATGCGGGCCATGTCGATATAGTGAACCTGAGCAAATGGCGCATACAGCTGCGCGACGCGTCTTCGGATACTTGCGCATGCTTGCGCGAACGCAGGGCATGGGCGTGATCCAATTTGTCATTGTGGTCCCCGGGTTGATGCCCTCGCGGACATCGTGAAACCATATCTGCGGAAGATACTACGCTGATCAAGCACACTGCATCGCGCCCCACGGTCGCGGCGATGAATGCAGCCCTAAGGTGAGCGACGCAGGTCTAAAACCATGTCCACCGTCGGTCCGAGGACAATGGCCGAGCGCCAGTTGAACCCAGCCCTTTCGGGTCCAGATATGAGTAATATTTTTAACCCATTTCTCGTTCGGCCCGCGAACCACAAATTCTTATCGCAGAAGGTTCGGCGCGATGTTGACAGCTTGATAGATGTTTGTCTTGTGCCCGTAACTTATCCTGATGCCGTTCTGACGCGCGGGCCTGCTCGAACGACGCTGACCAACCTGCAGACCCGACTCTCGCGGACCCTCAAAGATCCGTGTGAACACACCCACGCCGCCCCAGCGCTTCCCACGGGTGTGCCGCATTCCTTCGGCGCATCGTAAAACCACAGCAATTGCGATTGAGGAGGATCACCGCGCTGTGAACGGCCTGTTGCCGACCTGAGGCCTACTATGGATCTTCGGAAAGAAAGTCCCGCGTCGCGCCCATTAAGCCTCACTCAGCCAATAAAGACTGTTCATCGTACCCTTAACCTAATTGGAGAGCGCAAATCACGCCACGAGTGACGCAGCTGGCCGACTAGTGGTCCCTGAGGCCAGCAGAATACGCCAGTTTCATCAACTCCTCCGCCGAAGATACGGGCTGAGCTACTTCCTTCGAGCCATCGCGAAGGCTGAATCCGCAAAGTTCCTCGGCCCAGTCCAACTCGGCGCGGTGCCGGTCCAGATGCTCATTGAGGACATCTTCAGTCAGGCCAAACTTGGTTGTTCCCTTGCCTCGCAAGGCGCGCTCCAACTCACGTCGCAGGCGGGTGCGTTCCTTGACGCGCAGCAGGGGGGCGACATATCTGTTAAAGGACATGATTGCCCCAAGGGCCTCGGACGACATGGTTTCGTTCGCTGGATCTTTCGTTGCAGGAACTTGCTTGGCGCCGATGCGGTGGGCAAAATCGGTAACGATGTCGCCGGCGACCAGATCATCGCGATGGAAACGGATAAGTTTGACATCCTCAGGACCCAGTAGGTCGATCACCGGACCGATGCGGCGCTTGTAATGGGGCGGCGGGATTGTCAGGTCGCTTTGTCCCATTTTGATCCGTTGCTGCACCTGGCTTGGCGCCATGGCGCGTAACGGGCGCACATAGATCAGTGCGACGACCCGATCGAAGTTAGATCGAAGATGCCCGACCATGGATGCAAATTCGTCCGGTGTCAGTTGGTCCAGAAGGGCCTCACCCGAGAGGATCACACTCCTGCGGTTGCTGCAGATACCATCCAGCACCGCCCTGGCACGCGCAATCTCGCGCTCGATCTCCTTGATCGGCGTTTCCTTCCAGGCGAACTCGCGCAATTTCTGCGGTGTCTGCGAAAAAATAGATGCCAACGGCAGGCAGTGGTTTTTCTGCACAAAAGGCGCATACGAAAGTGCGCCGTCCCGGTACTCGTGAAACGCATCCTGAATCGCGGTTGATCCAGTCTTGGGCATTCCGAGATGCAGGTAACAGGTCTTCATGTGCGTGTTTCTTTGGTGGCTGGCGGGAGAGGCTGGTCAAGGTAGGCCAGCAGATCCGACTCGGATGAGATGCCGTTTTCAGGGGTGGTTTCGGGCGCTGACAAGTCGATACCAGAGACATGGCTTGCCCATTCTATATCTTCGGCATGTTTTTTCAAATGTCGCTCTATTCGACCGCTCGACAAGCGGAACGGAGCGTCGCCGAGGCCGACAAGCCGCGTCTTCAAGGCATTGCGTACATTCGTACGCTGCCGGATGGGCAGATGCGGTGCCACGTATTTGTTAAAGGAAAAAATGCGGGCAATTGCCTCGGCCGAGAGCGACGAGTTGCTAGGATCGGCAGTCCCTGCGGCAATATCCTTCGTAGCGGGCGACACCCCAACGCGGGCGCAGAAATCGGCGACAACATCGTTATCACGCAGACTGTTGCGCGAGTATTGAACGAAAGTGATCCCATCCCGGCCACAGGCCTCGATCAGAGGAGACATCCGCTTACGGTAATCAGGGGCGGGCAGTAAGAATTTACCCAAACCACTTTTGATGCGTTCTTGAAACTGGCTCGAGACGAGCGAAGCCGGCGGACGCAGGTACATTATCACAGACACCCGATCAAAACTGGCCTTCATAAAGGCGACCAGCGCTGCGATCTCGTCGGGACTCATATGGTCGGGCACAGCCTCGGCCGAGAAGATGACGCTTTTCCGGCCTTTAATGGCTTTGGTGATCTCCGCCCTACTCGTCGCAGCAATATCATGAGCCTCCTTCGGCTTGGCTGCTCGGTTCCTCAGCATATAGAAGGACGCCGGATCCTCCGCGAACGCGGTGATCAATTGCAGGCCGTGGTTGGGCGTCGAAAGCCGGGCATATTCGATAGTAGCCTCCGAATGGCGGTGCAAAGCCTCTTGGATCGCGGTCGATCCAGTCTTGGGCATACCGAAATGGAGGTGGCAGGTTCTCATGTTTTGCCCTTCGCGCTATGCGGTCATCGTTTGCGGTCCTACCCCTGATACGCGTGCGTTCAATGGCACGGCAAGTGACGACCACGATATCGGCACGCAATTTTCATTGGTAGCTTTGAGTTCAGGGCTACGACGCCAGATAGCCGATGCGCCAATGTTGTCTTCGCATTCCACTTTGTAATCGGCAGTCATCATCGCGATAGCGATTTTCTGTTTGTGTGCAGCTTCATCGTCATTGTTTGCAGTTAAGCTACGCGTTGTACCTGCTGATCGGGTTAGTTGATATCATTTCTTTGCCAATAGACTACCGCCGGTGGCTTGCCCCCAAGGCCAAGTGAGGCCGCTGATGGTTGTGGAAGGTCATACATTTCCGGATGGCAGTCACAGGAACGCTAGCATCTGTATTTTGAACGAAGCAACATTTTTACTACCCATGACCGCCCGTACCGGCACAATTGTGCAAAACCTTGCCGTACCCGCAGTGAAGAGCGGAAAGTCCGGCATATTCCATGAAAGCTGATAGGAGACCGATGTTCAGCACACCACCCGGCCATACGGAATCAGACCCTGCAAGCGATGAAGCGATCGGATCCCGACTCGCAATAATTCGGGTGGGATTGGGGATGACGCAGGCCAAGTTTGCTCAAACCATCGGTGTCTCGCCTCGGTCTTACTTTCACTATGAAAAAGGCACGCGTAGCCTGACAGTTGACAAATTGCGGCGCCTGCGGGAGGTTCACCAGCTGAACCTCCACTGGGTTCTGTTCGGGGAAGGCTTGTCGCTTGAAGGCCATAATGCTGAAGCCGTGGCAGAGTTTGCAGCAGAACTCAGCGCGTACCTTGCGTCCACTCAGACCGTACTGCCTGTATCGGCGCACCAGAAGATCATTGCCCGATGGCAAACGGCGTTGCGGAATGGGCAGCGTCTGGAAATTCCTGAAGTCGCCCATTGGGTCGATCTAATGCGAGAATGACATGCCACAGTTCTCGATCCCGAACGCCACCAAGCAGATAGAGCTCGAGCGGGTCTGGGAGCACGCAAGCCTTCGATCGCGGTTTGCCGGGAGAATGTACCTGCTCGTGGCGATGTGTTTCCTGGTCGGCCTGGCGAAGTACGAGAGCTTCTCTCCTATCGAGACCGCACCGACACACGAATTGCTCGCGTGGGTGGGTTCAGCTTGTCTATTCCCGCTGGCCCTGTGCTGGATGGTCTATTGCATCTGGGTCGAATGGTACGCGTATCGTCGTCTCGTCATTTCCACCGGCCATCCTGGCGCTGATCCGAACGCACCATGGTGGTCGCGCCTGTCACTGTACCTAGAGTTTGCGCGACTTGGGCGCGGGTAACTCGTGCCGCTACTCTTTACAGAATGTGCATAGTGTCAAAAGTTGCTCTAGGCTGAGCTAGGCGACACAGGGACTTGCAAAGGTGACAGACTGATGCCCAAGCGGCGAAGTGTTAAGAGTGTCGACGATCGCGCGGCAGATGCCCATGTTCGCGGCCGGGACTACCTTGGTCAGCCAGATGTCGACCGGCTCCTCATCGCGAGCAAGAAAAGCCGCCACGGGGTCCGTGACCACCTCCTGATCCTAATGATGTTCCGCCATGGGCTGCGCGTCTCTGAGGCAATCGCATTGCGTCGGCAGGACGTCGATCTCGCACAGTCGCGGGTCTGGATCGCACGGTTGAAGAACGGGCTTAGCGTCGAGCAGTCGGTCGCCGGTGATGAGCTGCGGGCAATCAAGCGCTGGCTCGCGCGGCGGGAGGACGCGCTACCTTGGCTGTTCGTCTCCGAGCGGAAGCAGCCGCTCACACGACAGGCGGTCAATTACATCGTTGGAACGGCTGGTAATCGCGCGGGCATTGGACATGTGCATCCCCACATGCTGCGTCATTCCTGCGGCTTTGCATTGGCAAACAAAGGCCGCGACCTGCGGCTGATACAAGATCACCTCGGGCACCGGGATCCGCGGCATACCACCCACTACACGCGAACCGCGGCGCATCGGTTCGACGATCTGTGGTAGGTGGATGATGCACTTGCTGCGAACAGCGCGAAGGGCGGATAGCGGCCTGTTGGTGGTGCAGCACACAGCCTCCCGTATGACGTGGAAGCGGCCGCTCGTAAGTGCCGCAACTTTAGTCGCAGCGCGATCAACCTGAGGCGTAGCGCCGACTGACAGTTGTGAAGAATTGCTGCTAAGAGGCGCCTAAAGAGACATCCAGACAGGCGCGTCCTGTTTGAGGCCTGCCGGTTCACACTGGTCGCAGGACAAAGTATCCGGCCATGGCTTCGTCGTGCTCCTGAACTGCAGTCGTTCCAGCTCGTCGATATTGCCGCGCCCAGGGGCATGGACCATCTTCACCAGATCGACGAAGCTCAGGCCAAGCGGGGTCAGTCGGTATCCACCGCCGGCGAAATCGCCCAACCGGCGATCAGACGTCGAGTATCATCGCAGGATCCGCTTCATCCAAAACGTCGGCGGAGCAGCCGAAGCTCTCGACCGCTCCACCCCGATCTCACCAAGCGTTGTAGCCGAGATACTTGCCCGACATCTCCAGCTTCACGCGGTCGCCCTTGGGGTTGGGCTCACGGGTCAGGTGCATCTCGAAGTCGATCGCGGACATGATGCCGGTGCCGAACTTCTCCTCGATCAGCGCCTTGATGGTCGGGCCGTAGACGCCGACGATCTCGTAAAGGCGATAGATGCAGGGATCGGTCGGGACCGCCTGGCTCCAGATCTTGGTCGGCGGCTCGGAGAGCAGCTCGGCCGCGCCGGGCTCTAGATCCAGCACCTTCGCTAGCGCCTCGGCCTTTTCCTGCGGGAAGGCGTTCATGCCCATGGTGGCGGAATGGGTGAAGACAGGGGACATGCCGATGGCCTTGGCCAAGGCCTCCCAGGTCATGCCGGCGACCTTGCGGGCGGAAAGGATCTGGGCGGTGACGTCCTCGCGGGTCAGCGCGCTCGGCAGATGGGTCTGGTCTTTCATGATGGTCTCCTTCTTGAAATGGGGTCAGGGGTGGACGGCGCGGAGGCGCGCCGGCTCGGGGGCGCCGGGACCGGTCAGGTCGATCCGGACGGTTTCGGGGGATTGCGGCCGGCCCTCGGAGGGCACCCCCGCCAGCTCTTTCGAGCGCTTGCCGAGGAACTGCACCAGATGGTTGCGGATCGCGTAATAGTTCGAATGCTCGACGATGCCCGTGCGCTCGCGCGGGCGGGGGATGGTGATCTCGACAGACTCCGCCACGCGGGCAAAAGGTCCGTTCGACATCAAGAGGATGCGGTCGGCCAGAAGGATCGCCTCGTCGATGTCATGGGTGATCATGAAGACGGTCTGCCCCGTGCCGGACCAGATCTTCAGCAGCTCGTCCTGGATCGTGCCCCGCGTCAGCGCGTCAAGCGCGCCGAAGGGCTCGTCCAGCAAGAGCAGCTTCGGATGATTGGCGAAGGCCCGCGCGATGGACACGCGCTGGCGCATCCCGCCCGAAAGCTGCTTTGGCTTGCGGTCGATGGCCTCGCCCTTGAGGCCTACCATCGCCAGGTATTCCCGCGCCCGCTCGTCGATGCGGGCGCGGCTCCAGTCCGGGTGCCGGGCCCGCACGCCGAAGCGGACATTGCCGAGCGCGGAAAGCCAAGGCAGCAGCGAGTAGTTCTGGAACACCACGCCCCGGTCGAGGCTGGGGCCGGTGACCTCGCTGCCGTCCATAGCAACGACGCCCGAGGTCGGCTCAGCCAGCCCCGCCAAGATGTTCATGATCGTAGACTTGCCGCAGCCGGAATGGCCGAGGATGCAGACGAACTCGCCGCGTTCGATGCCGAAGCTGGCATCTTCGAAGACTGTCACCTGGCCCCCCTTGCCGTCGGGAAAGCGTTGGGTCAGGCGCTCGATGCTGAGAAAGGGTTTGGTCATGATGTGCTCCTGTCACTCGGCATAGGCCAGACGCCGGCTCAAGAGCCCGAAGGCGCTGTCCAGGATCATGCCGACGATGCCGATCATGAGGATCGAGAAGATGACCGAGGCCAAGTCCAGGTTGTTCCACTCGTTCCAGACGTAATATCCAATGCCGGTTCCGCCCACGAGCATCTCGGCCGCGACGATGACCAGCCAGGCGATGCCGATGGAAATGCGCATGCCCGTGATGATGGTCGGCGCGGCGGCGGGCAGGATCACGGTCAGCGCGGTGCGCAGGGCGCCCAGCTCATGCGTGCGGGCGACGTTCACCCAGTCCTGCCGCACGCCGGCCACGCCAAAGGCGGTGTTCAGCAACATCGGCCAGATCGAGCAGATGAAGATCACGAAGATCGCGCTTGCCTCGCTGTCCTGGATCACGAACAGCGCCAGCGGCATCCAGGCCAGCGGCGAGATCGGCCGCAGCACCTGGATGAACGGGTTCAGCGCCTTATAGGCGACGGGCGACATGCCGATCAGGAAGCCGAGCGGGATCGCCAGCGCCGCCGCCAGCCCGTAGCCGGTCAGCACCCGGCCAAGCGAATGGGCCAGCTGGATGCCGATGCCCTTGTCGTTGGGGCCGGCGTCGTAGAAGGGGTTGCTCAGCTGCTCCCACGCCTTTGCCGCGACCTGCGAGGGGGCGGGGATGCCCGCGCGGGGGCTGCCGCCCCCCATCAGGCGTTCATACTCGGTCATCTCGCCCGCGGCCTGCTGCGCGGGGATCGAGACCTCCCACGCGATGAGCCCGACGGCCAGGATCAGCAGCGACAAGAGCGCCGCCTTGCCGTTCTGCGACAGGGTCCCGCTCATGCGCCACGTCCGATCTGGAAGCTGGAGAGGTAGCCCTCGGGATCGGCGGGGTCGAAGACCTTGCCCATGATCTCGTGCGTGCGGTAGCCCTCGGCCGGGGCGTCATAGCCCAGCTCGCGCATGACGGTCCGCGCATCCGAGGCCAGATAGACCTGCTCGGCGATGCCGCGGTAATCGATATCGCCCTCGACGTAACCCCACCGCTTCATCTGCGTCAGGATCCACACGCCCATGGACTGCCAGGGGAAGGGGTCGAAATCGATCCGGTCGGGTTCCTGCCGGACGTTGCCCAGACCGTCGGCGAAGGTGCCGGTCAGCACCTGCTCGATCACCGGCACCGGCTGGTTGAGGTAATTGGTCGGCGCGATGGCCTCGGCGATCTCGGTCCGGTTCGCGGGGTCCGAGGCGTAATGCGTCGCGTCGATGATGGCCCGCAGAAGCGCGCCATAGGTGTTCGGCATCTCGGCTGCGAAGCGCGCCGGGGCGGCAAAGGCGCAGCAGGGATGGCCCTCCCAGATCTCCTTGGTCAGCAGGTGGATGAAGCCCAGCCCCTCCCAGACCGCGCGCTGGTTGAAGGGATCGGGCGACAGGAAGCCATCGAGGTTCCCCGCCCGCAGGTTCGCCACCATGTCGGGTGGCGGCACCACGCGGATCTGGATGTCCTGATCCGGGTCCAGGCCGTGCTCGGCGACGTAGTAGCGCAGCAGGAAGTTGTGCATCGAATATTCGAAGGGCACGCCGAAGGTCATGCCCTTCCATTGCTGCGGATCGCGCTTGTCCAGATGCTGGTTCGACAGCACGATGGCTTGCCCGTTGATGTTCTCGACCGCCGGCATGATGAAGGGCTGCGCGGTGGACCCCGCGCCCATGGTCATCGCCAGCGGCATCGGCGTCAGCATGTGGCTGGCGTCGTATTCGCCCGACAGCGACTTGTCGCGGGCGACGGCCCAACCGGCGGTCTTGATCACCTCGACATTCAGGCCATAGCGCGAATAAAAGCCCATCGGCTCGGCCATGATGATCGGCGTGGCGCAGGTGATCGCGACGAAGCCTATGTTGAGGTCTGTCTTTTCGGGCGTGCCGAGCGTTTCCAGCACCGCCGCCTTGGCCTTGTCCAAGGACAGCACCGAGGCCAGCGCCGCCGCGACCGCGCCGCTGCCGACCATGCCCATGAAGGACCGGCGCGAGACGTCGCTATGGCCGAAAACCGACCGGACCAGCGCGCTTTCGACCGCGCGCTCGACCATCTCGTCCGTGCTGGCCGGCAGGGTCGATCGCGCCACCTTGGTGCATCCGGTGCAGCTGCAGCTGGCGCCGTGACGCAAATCGGTCTCTGCCGAGAAGGGATCACCCAATGCCTTGATCGTCATCCTAAGCCTCTTCTGATGTCTGTCCTCCACAGCATCGCGGGTCATGGGACGGGTGTTAACGAAAAATGAATGACGGCGAAGGCATGCGAAAACTCAATTAAATCATCGTGCAATTAGGCCATCCAACTACTACCGGCTTACGAAATATCGTTACTTACGAAAAATCGTTTGACGTTTCGCACGGTCCTACGAATTATCGGGGCATGACCGCTGGCTTTGATTCCCGACTTCGGCTGCCCGTTCCGACACTGGTTCTCGACCTGGGGTTGGACCGGCTCATTTCGGCGAACGCGCCCGCGCAGGCGCTGCTGCGGCTTGGCCCCGCGCCCCTGCCCTTTGCCCGGCATCTGGGGTCGGCCTTGCCCCGCTTTCTCGTCTTTCTGGACGAGGTCGCGCATCGCGGCGCGGGCTGGACGCGCGACATCCCGCTGACCACCGCCGGCGGCGAGGCCCTGCGGCTGGAGATCCGCGCAAGCCTCGACGCCGCCGCGCCCGAGCGGCTGTCGATGATCCTTCTCGATCTGGACGAACTCGACGCGCGAGCCGAGGCGACCGAGGCGCAGCGCAGCTTTCGCCACGGCCTTGGCGAATGGAAACGCGCCCAGACCTTCTTTTCCGAACTCGAGCGGCAGAACCAGCTGATCCTGAACGCCGCCGGCGAGGGGATCTATGGCGTCAATGCCGAGGGCGAGACGACCTTCGTGAACCGCGCCGCGCAAGAGATGCTGGGCTGGACCGCCGCCGATCTGCTGGGCCGGGACATCCATTCCATCATCCATCACCACCATCTGGACGGGCGCGGCTATCCCGAGCATGACTGCCCGATCTATCGCAGCTTCCGCTTCGAGCAGGTCCACCGGATCGAGGACGAGGTGTTCTGGCGCAAGGACGGCAAGCCGATCCGCGTCGAATATGTCTCGACCCCGATCTACGACCAGAAGGTGCTGGCCGGGGCGGTGGTGATCTTCCGCGACATCACCGAACGCTACGAGAACGAGCGCCGGCTGCGCGAGGCCCTGGCCGAGGTCGCCGCCCTCCGCGACCGCCTGGAACAGGAAAACGCCTATCTGCAAGAGACCATCACGTCAGAGCGGGCGCATCACGAGATCATCGGCGCCTCGGACGCGGTCCAGCAGATCCTGACGCGCATCGCGCTGGTCGCCCCGACCGAGGCGCCGGTGACGATCACCGGCGAGCCCGGCACCGGCAAGTCGCTGGTGGCGACCGCGATCCACACGGCCAGCCGTCGCAGCCGCCGCGCGCTGATCCACTTGAAATGCAGCGCCCACGCCCCTGAGGCGCTGGAGATTGAGCTTTTCGGCCATATCCGATCCCATGCGCTTGGCACGCAGCGGGACCGGCCCGGCAAGCTGGAACTGGCGCATGGCGGCACGCTGTTTCTCGAGGATCTGGCCGAGCTACCGCTGGACCTTCAGGGCCGCCTTCTCGCTGCGCTACAGGCGGGCGAGGTCACCCGGCTTGGTGATGCCCGCGCCCGGCCACTTGACGCCCGCGTCGTCGTCGCGCTGTCCCGCCCGGTCGAGGCCGAGGTCGCCGCCGGGCGCCTGCGCACCGATCTGGCGCTCTTCCTCAACGTCTTCCCGCTGCCCTGCCCGCCGCTGCGGGACCGGCGCGACGATATCCCCTTGCTGGTCGATCACCTTCTGGCGGTGACCTGCCGCCGCATGAACCGGCAACGTCCCGTCGTGACCACGCGGGTGATGCAGCGCCTCATGGCCTATGACTGGCCCGGCAATGTCCGCGAGCTGCGCAACGTGATCGAGCGGGCGGTAATCCTGACCGCCGGCGGCAAGCTAGTTCTCGACCTCGGAGCGCCCGTGCCGGTGACCGGCCCCAACAATCTCGTGCGGACCGAGGCCGAGATGCAGCAGGCGATCCGGCAAAACCTGATTGCGGCGCTGCAAGAGGCGCAGGGGCGCATCTCGGGACCGCTCGGAGCGGCAGCCCTGCTCGGGCTCCCCCCCACCACGCTTTCCTCCCGCATGCAGAAGCTTGGCATCAAGGATCATGACTGGGCATGAGAGCCAAAACTGAACCTTTACCTCAGAGTGAAGCAGCGCCTGGAAGCACTTGGACTGTGCTGGCGAGCAGTGGTTAAGTGGAAGAGCGGCGCACGATGGCACCGTTTTATTCTGGTGGCACAGCGAGCCTGTTGCCATGATCGAACGGGAAATCTTTAGCATCCGGCGGTCCATGGATCGGGGAGTAGCTCAGATACGGAAGCCGCAGACACGGCCATTAGGTGCGCCAGATTCAGGAACGACGGCGACCGTGCCGAACCGCCTGATAATGTTGCAGCATCGCGACCGCGCTATCGCTGAGAGCGGACGCTCGCTAGGACGAAGGGCAATGAACCCTACGGTCAACAGGATGGGCGGGGAGCGGTCTGAGGGCGGTGCGGCGAACCGACGGGCTCACGCCACAGAAGCGGACATTCGTCGTCGGCGCAGCACGGCCAGCGCCTGGTCCGTCACAAAGGGCGGTGAGCGGACTTGCGGCGGCGCGGCGAACCAGCGGCCTCAGAACGCAGGAGCGGTCATTTGTTGCAAGCGCAGCACCGTTGGCGCTTTGACCGACCCGAAGGGCGGAAAGCGGAAGTTCGCTGCACACGCGCAAACGCCTCGAGTTTTCCTTGGAGGCGGACTTTCAGCCTCCCCTTCACTACCGGAGACTGCAGCAGGCCACACTAAGGGACTTAACGTTGCGGAAAATCAACCCGCAGTGCTACGCAGGAAATGCCTACCGCTTACGTCGTTGGTGCGATTTTCTTAATTAGGACTTGTACCGCTCCCGCATTTCCTTGTCGAACTTGACCATGTCGAGGACGTATGAGGAGAAGGCAAGCTCCCGGGATCCGATCGAGTAGCGCCAGGATCGGGCATCAAGCACCGCCAATTGGTCGGAAGCGATAGACTTCGGGCCAAGATATCTGGTGAGGTCGGCGGTTTGGAAATCGGGCCCGAGCCAAAATGACAGGCTCTCCTCTTTCGATCCGTTTCTCGCAGCGATCCTTCCGCTCTTCAGCACATTGATCAGTTCGTGTGCTTGCCGTATCGGGTGCCCATTTAGACTTGCGCCGTGGAACACCCGGTTTGCAATGACAATGCCGGTGTGAACCGTACACTTGGAGCTGACTTTCCAACCAAGCCTTTTGAATAGCTGTGACTGGTTCAAAGGGTCTACCAAGATGTCCTGGCGCTTGTCGAGCTGCTTCGCAGCGCTGCGGATGTGCTCCCAGCTGTTCCGCATCTCATGGACAGACACTGGATGATAAGCGTTCTTGCATTCGAAAAGTATGAGCGCGTCTTCGCGTCTTGCGACGATATCGAGTTCCAAATTCTGTCCGGCGATCTTCGCGTTCAAGTCGCTTGCGACCTCGAACCCTGCGGAGCGGAGCGCCTCGGTGACAGAGTGAACCATAAGGTCCTTCGAGCCGATCGCGGTCGACCGGCGGCCGTTGGCGACGATGGTGTTGCGGACGAGGTTGGAGACCGCCACAACATGCGGTGCGATCATATAGAAGTCACCAATGTCTACGAATGGACGATACTGGAGATCGAGATGCCCATCTCTAGGAACCATCTTCAAAAGCTCGATAACTTCACGTGCCTTGTCCTCGTTGCCAAGGATGAGCCGCATGTGCTTAACCATCGCATCGTGCGGAATAGCCAAGAGTGTCGACGTTAGGGTCAACTCTTCGCGCTCGACTAGGTCTTGGATATTTTCCAGTTGACGCTGGTACGCGCAACTTATAAACTTGAAGTAGCGCTGCACCTTGAGAACGTCCAGCGATGAGATTTGGTCTGTGATGGGGAAGACAAGGTCGTCGAACGTACCGAAGTGGTTGACGTCCAGTTCCATGAGCATCTGGATCTCATCTCGAAACAGCTCATCGGTTGCGAACCAGGAGCCGAAGACTGCCGGGATTATAGGCATCATTAGGATCAGACGTCTTACGGGATGATCATTCATCTCAAGCAGTTTATCGAAGCTGCCGCGGTCAAACCCCGTGTCTATCAGCGTTCGGATAGAGGTTGGCTGATCTGCTTCCTGCAGGTGGAACTGCCGAATAAAAGCTTGGGTTCGATGCTGTATGAAGCCAAGGCGCACCGCACGTTCGACGTCCGGATCAATTGAGGAGATCTTGACCTCCTCCCCTTCGCGGTTCGCACGGTATGGCAACCCATCGATGAGTTGCTCCGCCTCCCTGAATTTTGCCAGACGAATTGCGGCGACCAACAGTCGTTCATAGACGAGTGCATTTTTTCCCGCGGCATCGGTGTCCACATGTGCGAAGGAAATACCATCGACCGGGAACATAGATGCGTAGATATGTAATATGAACGATGCTGCCTCAGCGTACTCCTCGGAAGAGTAACGCCTACTATCTAACGAACTGGCTTCGTGGTCGTTGATCCATTCACGATAGAAAAGATTATTGATCAATACGAAGACGGTTTTCAGCACCACCGTACGGTGCGCCCTCACCTTCATCTCGATTTCTTTTTTCAGCGTTTGTGCGTTTCCCGCGACGCGCGTCAGTGCCTCGACCGACTCCAGGTAAGCGATCCGATCCGGCGACATTGCGAAAACTTCACGGACGCCGAGTACCGCCTTAGCGATCCTGCCAATCAGGGAACCTCTGTATTCGTATCGCGACGCACGCAGCACGCCATTGCGCCGCAAACAGGAAATGGCGTGGTCGGGTTCGAGGAAGATCATCGCCATTGCTGTAGCTATCGCCTCACGCGGCCGATTTTCATCTAGGTGCTCCGCGAGCACCGAAACATGCGCCTTTATGTCTGCCGAAAGCGCCTTTGCCACTGGAGGTCTTTCCTCCTTTCGGAGCAGGGACACCATGGACGCCTGTGTCTTGGCAGCAAGCAAGCGGCCGATGAGGTCGGATACTAACGACGTCTGGATCACATTATATTCTTTGTGTATTGGGCACCGTCGCAGACAGTATGATGTGTGAGTTTATCGCTCGCTAGACCCGACTGTATATTTCGCGCAGACAGTCTTCTGAATGAGCGCTTGCAACCATGTAGTTGCCCGGCAACGGATCGGTAGCCGCACCACCAGTCGTGAAGCATGATGAAACAGCGCCTTTCAGGGCTGGCGTAGAGCCGTCGAGTGACCGAGAATAAGGAGAAAAGCGGAGGCCGCTGTGGAGGTGGTCGAAAGGCATCAGGGGGTGGCCTAGCCTGTTGGAAGGAATTCTACCCACCAAGCCCTTTCGGCGAAAACGTCAAGTTGCATAGGTAGCTTGCGCAGTATCCGATGCTAAAGCTTCCAATCAGTGAGTTGATTTCTGTTCCCATGGCAAGTCCTCCTATGATTGACATCGGCCCAATGCCGAAAGTTCCAAACGCGTAGAGGATGCCGGTCGCCAGAAGCAAAACAGCAATTATCGACTTAAGAGAATGACGCTTTCCACACGGCGTTTCCGCCGAAAGAGCTCGTAACCGGATATGAGTTCGCGAATATCGTTTTTCAAGTACCTCGCTGAATGACCGCTTTGGCAAAGCTACACTGCGGCGCGGTTCATGCTCAAGTACGTCCGGTCAGGGCCGAAAGTGCGGGTGGAGGCCCCGTCGCACCGTTACATTCGACGGGGACGGCTGAACGGCATAAAGAGCCCAAACTTCTAAATGCCGCGCTTCGAGTGAATTTCCGCTTCGGTGGACAGCGCCACATGCCCGACTTTTGCGCCGACCGCGCATCAGCCCGCACCAGGAAAGCGCCAGAGCGTATTCGGAGGACTGTCACCGTGAAGATGGGATACGATGCCTTCCAGGGAGCCCCTGTCAACGACGTGATGGCGGCCGGTCTGCTGGACGGCGCTGAGGACTACGTCGAGAGGATAAACCCTGATGCTGTCATCAAGTTTGGGGTCGAGTGCGTGACCGAGGCTATCAAGGCCAAGATTGGCGAGATCTGATTCGAGCTATATTTGGAATGAAAAAAGCCCCGCTGATCAGCGGGGCTTTTTCACATGTTTACGGCCGAACCTGTCGACCGGCTTGGCCGACAGAATGTCCGGACGATATTCGTCCCCCGTCCACCGGTCCAGATAAGGGTCATCGGGCCTCTCGCAGAAGTCGATCCAAGCGGAACCGAAAGGGTTGACGAAATCGCCCAGAGCCTCCCGGCTTTCCTTGTAAAGCGGGATCCAAACGGCCCGTGCGATATCGTCTCCAGTGTCGTGATATACGTTTGGAGTTGTGTAGACGAAGCCGTCTACATGGCAGGATGAGAGGTTTAACGCGGCTTCGCTTAGGATGCTGAGGACAACCTGAGGAGAAAGCCCAAAATTTTTGTTGTTTGCAAAGATCGCCAATCCGAACGCATCAGGATCATTTAATAGGCGCTTCGTCGCTGCAATCTGCTTGTTCGCCTTGCGCATCGCTTGGCGCAAGGGGTTTGCGATCTTCTGGCGGAGGCGGGCCGCCACTCGATCTGGCATAGGTTCTTCTCCGAAGAGAAAGCCCTTTAGATCATTTCTTGAATACCCGAAGTGAGTGAATGCTTCGTAGACGCGCTGCGGATACGAATCCCTAGAGTCCGTTTCCATGCACTTCAATTCAGCGATGACATGATCGTCCGGGAAATAGTAATCGGCGTTCAGTGCCATGTCCGGCTGATCTGGAACGAGATCTCGTACCAGCTTACCATTCCTAAAGGTCGGCACAAACTTGTTGAATTCAGGCTCTATGTCGATGAACGTCGGCCGCCAGACTGCTGCGGTCATTGCTGAATTTGCTCATCATAGATCCGTCGGAGTTCAGCCGTCCTGGTAGTAACTAAATTCTCCACCTCGCCATGATAGACCATAGGCCGCATCGACCCGCGGTGATACGCTTCTGCCGCGAACTTCGCCTGTCTCTTCGCGTATTCTTCCCAGGCCGCTTGGGCCATCGGCAGCACTGCCTTCTGCTCATCCGTTATAAATTCGGCAATCTCGATCTGCCGAAGGATCCGGTTCATCTGGACGCGCGCTACTTCCGCCCGATCCGCTGCATCCTCATTGAGTTCGAGCTGAGTTTGATGAGCCACTATCTTTTCCACCTGCGTTTCCACGAACGCGTTCTGCTGACTTCTCAGCACAGCCATGAAATGTTCGACATTCTGGTCTGCATGCCGGGCCAAATTTGGATCGTATCCCATCGCACCGAGCTTCTCCATGATTTCGAGACGGGCTCGATTATCTTCAAGGTTTGCTTTCCGCTGCTCCGACGGGGAAAAGCGCCGCATCCAGTCCGTTGTCGCCGGTGCAACGACGGACCTGACAGCGTCCACAATTAGGCCAAAAACGAAACCCCCAAGCCATGTTAAAAGCGCGGACATTTACCTTTTATGCCTCTTTCGTAATCAAAAGAGGTTCGGCGTTCTTTAGCTCTTTAGTGACGCGGCCGAGTTCCGTCACGGCGGTTCCGTAGGCTCCGCTGATGCCGTGCTTGGAGACCTGAAGCAGCCCCTTGAAGCCGCCATCGTTCACCATACCGATCTCTTCGAACAGGCAGATCGGCAGCTGGCGGTTGTCCTTAAAGCGGCGATCAGGTCCGCCCTTCTTGTTGACGTATTTCCAAGTCTGGCCAACAATTGTTGCGTCCGAAGGGGCGGTGTCCATGATCATGCGTTGATCGCGGATTGCGGTGCGGATGGTCTCGTAACGGACCGCGCCGAACCGCTTGTTCTCCTCGATCAGGATGCAGTCAGGGAAAAAGTAGCATTTCTTCCCGTCGATCATGATGACGGGAGGCGTGACGTTCGACGCCACCCCGGGCGGAAGCGCGTAGGTTACGGACGTTTCCTTTTTGTCCACCAAGGCCGATGCGCCAGAGTTCTTCTTCCAAGCATGAAGGTTTGTGATGTCACCCTTCGCCTTCACAAACCAGACCTTGCTTGATCCGGCGATCCGGTCGATCGCCCCGACAAGCGCCTTATACCTTTCCTCGGCCGCTGGCTCGAGGTTGTATGCGAACACAACGTTTCGCCGCGGGATGTCGAGCATGTTGCCAATCGCGTAGGCGGCAACAAGCAACGCCGCAAAAATTCCTATGGCGACGGGGTTTTGCGACACGAATGAAAAGAAGAGGCCGACCGCCGCGCCGCCGCAAAGTATGAGCGTATAAGATGGGCGCTCGCGTGCATCGTTAAGGCTACTCAGGGCTTCCGAATGACTTTCCGACAAGAGGACGTCCGCCTCCGCCGAAAGGATGCGGCGCATCAGGACCCCGTCATCCGTCATGTATGTTGGCAGCTTGTCGTCACGGGCTATCCTGGCAATTTCGGACCGGTAGTCCGTCGTGTCATTCGCCGGGGCCGACTTTGGCTTTCTCCCGAGCCCTCCCAGGGATTTCCGATAGTAGACGCCGTTCATTCCGGCGTGAATGTAATGTCCCTTCGGACCGGTCCCGATGCGAAACCCTTTCACGCCGGCCGACATCCCAAGGCCCGATTTGGACAGGTTAATCCGGAACGGACCGAGGCTGACAAAATCTCTGATGTAAAAAGGCATGAGCTACTCACAATAAAGCAAGCGCAGGTTGCACGTGAAATGCAATCCGCGCCAGATATTAAACACGAAATCAGTTCAGGAGCTGAGTGTTGGTTACTCTCAGGGCGGCATGAAGCACGGATTTGCCAACTTTCACACGTGCGGCGGCCTCACGGATTGTGAAGCCGGGCGCAATAAGCTGGCGGCACACGCTACCCTTTCCGTGTCGCAGCCATCGCCGGCCATCCTTCTGACCCCTTGCTGCTGCCGTCGTAAGTCCTGCATTCGTCCGTTCGCATAGGACTTGCGCCAAGCGGACATTTAAATGGGGCCCACGAACGGCAGCTTTGTCCCGCCAGACCGACGTATTAGTCGAACAATGCTGCGCGATGCGCGAACGGCTGCTTTTACGTCCGCACCGCAGCATTCGGACCGTGGGGCGAAGGACGGCTAAGGGCCGGTTGCGATGTCAGCAGGGGTCAGAGCCGCGCAGTCACGGGCGCGGCACCTCGAGGCCGCTTGAGGCGATGCTGACAATTTCGGCTGAAGTCGCTTCCCGTATGCGGTAAATAAAGCTTTCGGCATCATAAGTAGCGTTAACGACTGCGATCAGTCGGTGGGTGCAACCTTCGCCCGATATGTTTCCTCCCATTCCCACTGCGCAATCTGCTCCCACTTCTCTGCACCATCGAAACGCATCTTTTGAACGTTGAGCTTTGGACCCATGGCCGCAATTAAGAGCGCCTCGAGGTCACCAATCGTTGTCGAAGTGTCCTCTGTTACGTCCCTGCGTGGCTGGATTAGCGACAGCACTCCGTGGTCGTCGGAAGCCGCACCGACCGGATTGAAGCCGAACCAAGAGAAGCGGTCCCACTTGCCGTTGAGATGATCACCATGGTGGTCGCGCAGGCGCGCTCCGAGCCTGTCTCCCTTTGCCAATCCGACGTAGGCCGGACCATATTCGTCAAAGAGAATGTAAATGCCTTGCTGGCGGCGAAAATCGGCAACGCGGATGCCGGGACGGTTCTTTCCGATGCGCCCAAGCAAACGGAACTCGTTGCGATTACCCTGTCCTGGAAACCACTCGATTTCCTCTGCTCTCCAGAATAGTCCAAAACTCGTCACCTTCATCGTAGTCTTATTCCCTTATTTCCGCTCAAGCATTGCTAGTTCGAAGCGCTAGTCAACAGACGCCCAGTCAGACAATTCGCTTCGGGACATTTGAAGACCATTTATGTTTTCAGCTCAACCTTTCATCCGTCTCAACAGATCCTGTCGCCGTAGATCTCCAAGTCGTGCTGCCTGAGCAGGGCAGGTAGAGTTGGAGAGATTACTGCTGCCTGACTTGAGATAGTGGTGCGTCTAAGAACGAGCGAACGTTTCCTAAGATCCTCGTTGCGGGTCGAAGTCAAATGCGAAGGTCGGCAATGGGCCGTCAGGCAGCTTTTAGCGCTCGCCGGGGATCAGGTTCTGACAGACCCTAAGCGAGACCGGCGCTGCTAGTCGCGACGCTTCGACTGATAACGTCACTTCAACAGGTGCCGATGGGCCATCGGAAGCTTGGGTCGATGCAAGAGTATCAGCAGCTTTGTCTTGACGCACCTGTAGCGGCAGAACCATCTCTCCGAGAAGGCCATCCGTCGCGATCAAATGTGAGTCAATGTTCATTCGACCTGTCCCGCCAAAGAAGCGGTCTGAGCGGACCCTGAGATGCTGCTTCAATGCGACGTCGATTTCGGGACTATCGCCAAAGTCGATATCTTGGTTCGGTGCAGTGCGGAAGGTGAAGCCTCGCTCCTTGGTCGTGGATTGCCGCTCTAGATCAACGATTTGTCCCCCGATCCTGACCGAGCCCGAGACGGCGCGATCGGCGCGATCATCTGCGCGGAAATTTCCTCTCAGCATCAAGCCAGATACCCTGAACGAATGGGCTTTCTCGTCGAGTTCCTTGAGCATCTCATCCGCCATGGGCTTGAGAACCAGATCTTCGGATGCTTTGCCCAGATCGGCCCGGAAGGCGGCCAGGGTCGTGGTTGTCCTTGCTTCGATGCGATCCTGTATGATCTTGTAGTTGCCGATCAATTGCCCTGCCGCATCACATGTTTCGATTTGGCGATCCTTGGATAGCCCTGCGAGAGTGACATTCCTTGCTTGCTGTGGGGCGATCCTATGGAGTTCGGCAGCCCTCTGCACAAGGTTCTCCCGTAGTATTAGAGCAACGCCAGCCTTCTGTTCATCAATCGTCTCACGCAGCTGGGCCTCGAACTCGTCTCGGTGCATGGCCTCGTCCAATCGGATCATCACCATGTCGGCAGCAATCCAAGTTACGGTTGCTCCGATCACGGTGCAGGCGAGCGCAGCGGGGCCTGCGGGTGCGCAGATCGCCGTGCCAGTCCCCGCCCCCGCTAGCACCGACCCGCCCTTGATTGCCCCTTTTGCCGCCACCTTGGCCGCGATCTTTACGCCGATACTCTTGGCGAGAGCCTTGCCGAGAAGCTTCGCCCCGGCAAACCCGGCTCCAGCCGCAATGGGCTTCGTGACGGCTGCCCGCTGAGTTGCATCGGTCAGCACAATGCCAAGTGCATGCCCGAGATCGAGCGAGTCCCCCGCGACCTCGACCCCTTCCTGAAGGGAGCGCCGATACTCACTCAAGAATATCTCGTCAACTTCCTTGGCGACATTTTCCATCCGTTCTGACAGCCCCGCGGCCAGCCTACTCTCGATATCGACCTCGAACTGGCCAGCAGCGGCGACTGCAAGCTCAACATATTCGCCCGCGAGGCTGTAATGCCTTTCAGTGAAGGCGGGGATAGCAAGATAGACGTGCTCGAACGCCGCATCGATCAACCTATCGATCTGCAACTCCGCCCTCTTGGAAGCCTTTCCCGCAGCCGTCCCCAGTATATCTTCCCATTTCGCCGTTGAACCCTCGGCTGCGGTTTCGCCGTTTGTCGGTTGGTCATGCGCGCGGCGGGCGGCGATGACCTGCAATGACATGGTAACTGCCATCAGCGTCGCGATCGTTCCCCAGAAAACCCGCGAATGCAGGCGGCCAAGATCAATCGGCACAGAGCTGCCGTCCACCGCGTTCGGCATGATTCTGTCAGCCAGCAATGCCGCCGAACGTGAAACCACGATTCCGAAAAGTGCTGCATCCAAGCTGACCAAGACCGAGAGCCAGCGGTTTTCTGGATACTGGATTGCCAACCACAGTTTCAGAGTATCCAGAAAGTGCAAGGGGACCAGAATTATCCGCAGCTGATCGCTGCTATCGGGCATTGTTTCCCATGCGATCCGCGGCAAACTTTGTATGTTCGCGTCCAATAGATTTGGAGGCAAAATATCTACATTGTAAACATACCAAGCCTTCACGGCGATGACGGGAACTGCTCCGAGACAAGTTGCCAATGCGATGGCCCCACGGCGATGGAATGGGTCACGAAGCTCTCGCCCTAGCCGCCTTCTTGTGAGCAAGTAAATTGCCGAGGCCAGCACCGCCCCGACTGGGAATACCCACAACTCGCCCCTCGTCGCAGTTGCCGCCTCCCATGCAAGAAGAATGATCGCCGCGACCGTGAATGCCGTTGCGCCGAAAATCGCACCTAGCCGACCTGTCAGTATCTTCGGGCCCCATGACCTGTCCTGCCAGATGGCTTGCTGCCCGGCGCGATGACTTTGTCGGGCAATCCGCGCATGACCTGTTAACAGCAACCAAGCTAAGGGCAGTAGCAGGATCAGCATCGACGCACCCATCGGCGCTGCGATTCGCCATATCAGCAAGGACGAGCAGATGATGCAGGCAGGAATGAGCGAGCGGGCTAACGAGCGGAACATGAAATCACCATTGGCCAATCGTTAATTAGTAGCCGGTGTCATCGAGATTGTCCTCGAATATGTGCCAATTAGATGCTGCAATTAGCTTACGGGTTAGCCCGCAACATCCGATGGCACCCGGCTAGGGGGACATTCAAAAGTCGCTTCGGTATCTCCATTTAGGGGGTTCTCAGCGAACACTGTCCGCCTAACTGGCAGGCGCTGCCGGTGAATTTTTCTGCCTTGAACACGATGTCCGATTTAGGGAAGCTGCAATGCAGCAGTGCCAGTGTGTCGAGCGGCAGCTAAGGGCCGTCCACGTCCGCTAGCCAATGCTGATCTGGCTGACGCTGCGGTGCATCCGAGGTCTGCAGTGAGCCCTATCTGGCGGTTCCATCGTTCTTTTTTCGTTCGACATACTCATTGCGGGCCAGCTCAATCTTCTCCAAATTTTCTTCGGCCCAAATCCAGACACCGCAGAATGCCTTGCTCAAACCAAGTCCAAGATCCGTCAGACGATACTCGACCTTCGGAGGGACCACTGGATAGACAGTCCTGGTCACAAGCCCGTCACATTCCAATGCGCGCAAGGTCTGCGTGAGCATCTTTTGACTGATCCCTTCGCAGGCCTTGCTGAGTTCACTAAAACGGCAGCATTCCCGCTCCGTCAGGATTTCGATCAAAAGCATAGTCCACTTGTCCGCAACCCGACCGATGGTTTGTTCGACCAGGCGATCCACTGCTGGATCAGTTTCAGAGACGTTCAGCAGGTCTTGTCGTAACAGGTCGTTTGTCATGCGCTACATACTCTCTTTTGGGTAAGTATAATTCTTTTCGGTGCGTTCTTTCCCAAAGATAGCGAAAGCCACATGTGTCCTCCAGTCATCGAAAGGAACACAGAGCAATGACTTTCACCAATCGTACGATCCTTATCACTGGCGGCAATTCAGGGATTGGTCTGGCCCTCGCCGAGGCGCTGCAGTCCAAGGGAAATCGCATCATCATCACCGGGCGCAACAGTGACAGCTTGCAAGCAGCTATGCAGCGAAATCCAGAAATTTCCGGTTATCTCCTTGATGTCACAGACGAAAACTCGCTTGCGGCATTCTCCGACGCGGTCATTGCCGAACATCCTGAGCTTGATACCGTAATTCTGAACGCGGGTATTATGGAAGCAGAAGATTACACTGCCGAACGGGTTAGTCTGGACGTGGCCGAGCGCACCATCGCAACAAACCTGACCGCGCCCATTCGCCTTGCGGCAGTGCTGCTGCCCCATCTTCGAACCCAATCGCATGCGGCGTTGCTAACTGTATCTTCGGGGCTGGCCTTCGTGCCCAAGGCTGCTAACCCGGCCTATTCAGCAACCAAAGCCGCGATCCATGCTTGGACACAGGCGGTGCGCTATCAACTGCGCGATACCTCAGTGGATGTCCACGAGATTGCGCCTCCGCTTGTCGCAACAGAGTTGACGCCGGGCCAATCAGCAGTCTCCGCTGCGATGCCGCTGCAAGAATTTATCGACGAGGTCGTTGGGATTCTCGCGCTCACTGAGGTTCCAGACGAGATCTTAGTGGCCCGTGTCAATTTTCAGCGCAAAGCCGAAGCCGAAGGCCGTTACGAGGAGGCATTTTCGGCGATCAACAGCTGAGACATGAAACGGCGCGCAGCTCAGATTAGGTGACTAATCAGGTAGTACGACGAAGGGTTGAAGCGAGTTTGTAAAGCTATCAGAAATTGCGGCTTTTTCCGCGAAGCAGACTGTGACCTGCCGATCCCGCTGCGCCGAGCACGAACGTCCAGTTTCGGGAAGCTGCATGGCAGAATCTGCCAATCGTCTACTGGCAGTTCTGGGCCGTCCGTGAAGACGGCCCTGTCGTTTAGATTTCGATAGCTTCGGCGATAGCCAACGCATCTTCAAGCTCAACGCCAAGGTATCTGACAGTGCTATCCATCTTGGTATGTCCCAACAGCAGTTGGACGGCACGCAGGTTGCCGGTCTTCTTATAGATCTGGGTCACCTTCGTCCGCCGCATCGAATGCGTGCCGTATGCGCTCGCCTCCAATCCAATGGACGTCACCCAGTCACGAACTATCCGCGCATATTGGCGGGTTGATATGTGAAGCCGTTCGTGAAAACGGCCGGGCCAAAGGTACTCGGATCCGACCATCAGCGGGTCTTGCATCCATCTATCAAGCGATGCCCGTGTGCCTTCAGAGATTTCGAAGCGTACAGGTTTTTGCGTCTTGCTTTGCAGAACGGACGCGCGTTCCTTGATCTGACTGGACGCCATCACATCAACGACTTTCATCTTAACAAGATCACAACCGCGCAGCTTGCTGTCGATGGCCAGATTGAAGAGTGCCAGATCCCGCTGGTTCTCGGCCAGCTCAAGCCGAACGCGAATCGCCCAGACATGTTTGGGCTTGAGTGGTCGTTTCTGACCGACGATCCGGCCCTTGTTCCAGGCCGGACGAAGCGCGCGAATGGCGGGTAAGTTTGGTGCTTGCATGACTGATACTCCGATCCACCATGCCCTCCCCAATCGACAACCCGACGTTGACAAGACATCATATCATATGATGCTGCGTTGCATCCGAGGTCGGCTTTGAGCCCTTAGCTGCCGTAGAAGCATCGCCGCGCTTCCTGTTCAATGCTGAGGCGCAACTGAAGATCATTAAGCTTGATCATCTCTCGCTTGCGAGCCTCTTCACCCGTCGTTTCCCGCAATATTCGGGACTGCGCCTCGACGGCTTTCCGCAGTTGAATTTCGCGCGGCACCACGCCTGCGTCAGCCATAATGCGAAACCCGATAGCGTCCGCGCTTCCATCACCTTCAATATTCAGCGGTTTCCCTGCGCCTTTCAGGTTATCAAGCTGGCCCTCGGCTTGGGCCTTCAGAATTTGTCGCTCAGCAAGATCTGAAAACTTCATTTTCTGTTCCTTCTGATGACACCGGACAGGCCGCCATACGCTGCGAGACCCACCAGTTCCTTTTATACAGAGCGGCGACCTATCAGGGTCAATTTTCTATGGCCGTTCCGTCCCGCAAAGCAGACCCTCACTCCACCAAAATGCTGCACGTCGGACGAATGGCCGGTTTCGTTAAGCTGCACCGCCGCGCTCGGCCACCAAGCGAAGGTCGGCTCAGGGCCGAAAGCTGCCCGGCGATTCTAGAGATTGCTCGCTGCCGCGCCGACTAGTCCTTTCTTGCGAAGCTGCAATGAACTTTGCTCGATCTGCTTTCGCATTCGGGAGCCTCTGATCGCGTCTTGCCATGCCCCTAGCTCGCAGATTGAAGCGGGGAGGATAGTAGACCGTTGTCTCAGGTAGTTAGTGTAGTGCGGGGTACCGCCTGTAACGCTTCCAAACTACGTCAGCCTTGCTGCCGCAAAGGAAGAATTGTGGCCACTTGAGGAAGACTTCAGTGGCAATCAACAATCGGGAAATTGGTCGGAGCGAGAGGATTCGAACCTCCGACCCCCTGCTCCCGAAGCAGGTGCGCTACCAGGCTGCGCTACGCTCCGACCGTAGGTGGGGCAGGTAGCGTGCAACAGGCGCGAATGCAAGCCCCAATCAGCTACGCTGCGGCCACAATCTTTGCATGATTGTGGATTTCGGCGTGGTCACCGTTTCGCTGCGCATGCGGGACGATGTGACGGGGCGGTTGACCGAGACGCCTCCGCGGCCTTCGCGTACCACGATGTAGATGCCGGATGCGATGATGACACTGGCGCCGACGATCGTCGGCAGATCGACGCTTTCGCCGAACAGGAACCAGCCATAGCCCGTTGCCCACAGGATCTGGGAATATTGCATCGGCGCGACGGTGGTCGCCTCGCCGGCGCGATAGGCCTGAATGACAAGAAAGCTGGCAATCAGGCCAAGGCTTGCGATAATGCCGGTCATGCCGAAATGGTGCAGCTGCATCGGCTGATAGCTGACAGTCAGCGCCGCACCCGTGGCCAAGAAGTTGCCAAGCATCGGCCACATCATCAGGACCAGCGGCCTTTCGCGCGACCCCAGACGGCGGATGACGATGGCGGCGACCGCGCCTGCCATAGCGCTGCACATGGCGGCCAGATGCCCCAGCTGCAATTCCTGCGTACCGGGGCGCAGCACGATCAGCACGCCCGACAGGCCGACAACGACCGCCCCCAGACGGTGGATGCCGACGCGTTCGCCCAGCAGCGGGATCGACAGCATGGTGATCAGCAGCGGCGTGGTGAACAGGATCGCATAGACCTGTGTCAGCGGCAGGGTCGAGAAGGCATAGAAGCCAGCCATTCCCGCCACGACGGCGCAGATGGTGCGCAGAACGACCCAACCCGGATTTGCAGGACGCAGGGTCCCGGGTTGGGGGTTGCTCATCAGGATGATGGACACCAGCGGGAACGACAAAAGCGAAGCGAAGAACAGGATCTGAAGCGCCGGGTATGTCGCCCCAAGCGATTTGATGATCACATCATGCGTTGCATAAAGCCCCATGGCTGCAAGCTGCAGCAGGGCACCTTTGACGTTTCCCGACAGTGCCATCAGACCCCTTTCGACAAAGCTGCGATAATGTGGTCGCCCATCTGGGCGGTGCTGACGGGGGTGCCGCCCTCGGGACCCATCAGGTCCGCGGTGCGCACCCCGTCGGCCAGCACGCGTTCGACCGCGCGTTCCAGTTCCGCCGCCGCATCGCCCTGATCGAAGCTGTAGCGCAGCGCCATGGCAAAGCTGAGGATGCAGGCGATGGGGTTGGCCTTGCCTTCACCCGCGATGTCGGGGGCGGACCCGTGGACGGGCTCGTACATGGCCTTGGGGCGGCCGTTCGCCATCTTGGCACCAAGGCTGGCCGAAGGCAGCATGCCCAAGGATCCGGTCAGCATCGCCGCCGCATCCGACAGAACGTCGCCGAACAGGTTGTCGGTGACGATCACGTCGAACTGCTGCGGGCGGCGGACCAGCTGCATGGCACCGTTGTCGGCATACATGTGGCTCAGTTCGACATCGGGGTATTCGTTGTCGTGGACCCACTGCACCTCTTCGCGCCACAGGATGCCCGATTCCATGACGTTGGCCTTTTCCATCGAACAGACGCGGTTGCCGCGACGACGGGCCAGTTCAAAGGCCGAACGGGCGACGCGGCGGATCTCGCCGCTGGTATAGCGTTGGGTGTTGATGCCGACGCGGCCACCTTCGTTGTCGGGGTTGTTGTTGTCAGCATGGATGCCGCGCGGTTCGCCAAAATAGACGCCGCTGGTCAGTTCGCGCACGATCAGGATGTCCAGACCGGCCACGACCTCGCGCTTGAGGCTGGAAAAATCGGCCAGCGCGTCAAAGCACTGCGCGGGACGCAGGTTGGCGAACAGGTCCATTTCCTTGCGCAGACGCAGCAGGCCACGTTCGGGTTTGACGCTGAAATCCAGCACATCGTATTTCGGACCGCCCACGGCACCCAGCAGGACCGCATCGACCGATTGCGCCTTTTCCATCGTCGCATCTGCCAAAGGCACGCCATGCGCGTCATAGGCTGCGCCGCCGACCAGATCCTGCGTGACATCGAAGCTCATCCCGCGGTTGCTTTCGAACCAGCCGATGACCTTGACGACCTCTGCCATGACTTCGGGGCCGATCCCGTCGCCGGGCAGGATGAGAAGCGAGTATTGGTCGGACATGATCCCTCCGTTGGCGCCAGCCTCGGCGCGTGTCATTTCGGGTTAGACAAGCCCCGCCGCAGGGTCAAGATCGCGGGGCCGTTCACGGTGAGTTGCCTTGCACACGGGCAACCTGTGGTCGACCTTATGGGCAGAGTGACTGATGGGAAACGCGATGAGAACCATGCGGATCGTCATGGCAGCCATGCTGGCAGCCGGTACAACCTTGCCCCTGAACACCGCCCTTGCACAGGGCGCCGAGGGGATTCCGGGCGACAGGCTGGTCGTGCCGCTGCCCGATGTGTCGGGTCTGGACCAGGCGCAGGCCAGCGAACTGGCCCATGAACTGGCGCGGGCCAATGTCATCACCTCGAACTGTCCCGACCATGATGTCGACGATGGCGCGTGGCAGCTGATGACCGGCACGACGGACGCGCTGACCGCCAAGCTGGGACTGGACCCCATCACCTATGACCGCGAATATTTCCGCCCCGCCTTCGGCCTGACGGACGACCCGCAGGCCTGCGACAAGCTGGGGCCGGGGGTGCAGGACACCGTCGACAAGCTGGTGCAGATGGGCGGTGGCACGCAATCGGCCAGCCAGGCCGAACCGCAAACCGATACGCCGCCCGCAGAGACCGCGACACAGGACGCCCCGGCGAACTGATCCCTGCACCATTTGCAGATCTTGCAAGATCCTCTGCCATGGCACAGCCTGCCGTGGGGAAGCGGAGGATCACATGCCGGCATATTCAGCGGGTCTGGCCAGTCTGGTGCTGGGCTATATGCTCAGCCAGTTCTATCGGGCATTTCTGGCCGTGTTGGCACCTACGTTGCGCCACCAGCTGGGGGCGACGGCGGGGGATCTGGCGCTGTCTTCGGGGCTGTGGTTCATCGCCTTCGCTCTGATGCAGCTGCCGGTGGGGGCGGCGCTGGACAGATGGGGGCCGCGCCGGACCGTCGGCCTGCTGCTGGGGCTGGGGGGCGCGGGCGGTGCCGCCGTCTTCGCGCTGGCCACGACGCCCTGGCATCTGCATGTCGCGATGACCCTGCTGGGCATCGGCTGTTCCCCGGCGCTGATGGGTCCCTATTACATCTTCGCACGCGAATATCCGGCCTCGGCCTTCGGGACGCTGGCGGGCGTGCTGGTGGGCTTTGGATCACTGGGCAACATTCTGGGGGCTGCGCCGCTGGTCTGGGTGATCCAGACACTTGGCTGGCGTCCGGCGTTGTGGGGGCTGGCGGCGGTCACGCTGATGGTGGCGGCGCTGGTGATGGCCAAGGTCCGCGACCCGGCGGCATTGGGCGCGGAACATCCGCAAGGCTCGATCGGGCAGATCCTGCGGCTGCGGGCGCTGTGGTTCATCCTGCCGCTGTTTGCGGTGAACTACGCCGTGGCGGCGGCAATCCGCGGGCTGTGGGCCGGACCATGGTTGGAGCAGGTGCATGGCGCCGATGCCACCCAGATCGGGCGATACACCTTGGCGATGGGGCTGGCGATGGTCGCGGGCAGTTTCGCAGCCGGACCCGCGGCGCGTCTGCTGGGCGGTGCGCGGCGGGCGATGCTGCTGTTCACCGCCGTGATGATCGCGGCGCTGAGCGTCATGTGGCTGGCGCCGGAACTGGGGCCGATATGGGCGGCGGTGCTGCTGATGGTGCTGGGCTTCTTCGGGTCGGGCTATCCGCTGCTGATGGCGCATGGCAAATCCTTCCTGCCGCGGCATCTGGTCGGTCGGGGCGTGACCTTCCTGAACATGTTCTCGATCGGGGGCGCGGGGGTAATGCAGTTCGCATCACGGCCGGTTTTCGGGGCGGCGCAGGCGGCCTACCCCTCGGCGCAGGCCTTCGCTATGCTGTGGCTGTTCTTCCTGATCCCGCTGGTGGTCGGGTTCCTGCTGTATTTCCTGACGCCCGAGGCCGAAAATGGATGACACCCCCCTGGTCGTGGCCCCGAACCTGAAGCGGCGGCTGTCTGGCGTGACCGCCACCGTGGTCCGCCTGATCCCCGTGCAGGCCCGCATGATCGCCATTCGCGCGACGGGACCGGGCCTGCCCGACGATGTTCCCCATATCCCGCTGGTGCGCGCGGCCACCCTGCCCCGCGACCGCTGGCGCGTCTGGCATGCGCGGCGCAACACGGAGATGGCGCTTGGGCTGATCCTGCGCCGCGTGCTGCGCCGGAAATACCGGCTGCTGTTCACATCGGCCGCGCAGCGCAGCCATACCGGTTTCACCCGCTGGCTGATCCGGCAGCAGGACGCGCTGGTGGCGACATCGCCGCAGGCGGCCAGCTATCTGGAACGTCCCGCAACCGTCATTCTGCACGGCGTCGATACGCAGATCTTCCACCCTGCCTCCGACCGCGCCGCCCTACGGGCCGAACTGGGGCTGGACCCCGACGCAGTGCTGATCGGCTGCTTCGGACGGGTGCGCGCGCAAAAAGGCGTCGATCTGCTGGTGCAGGCGGGGCTGGAATTGCTGCCAAAGCACCCCAAGGCCCAGATCATCTTCACCGGCCGCATCACCCAGGACAATCGCGCCTTTACCGACGACCTGTTGGCGCAAATCAAGGCGGCGGGCCTGTCCGACCGCATCCGTTTCCTTGGCGAACTGCCGTGGGATCAGGTCGTGCGCCATTATCAGGCGCTGGACCTGTTCGCCGCCCCCGCCCGGTGGGAGGGCTTCGGCCTGACCCCGCTGGAGGCGATGGCCTGCGGCGTGCCCACTGTCGCCGCCCGCGTCGGCGCCTATGAGACGCTGATCCGCGACGGCGAAACCGGCAGTCTTGTTCCCAAGGATGACGCGCCTGCCTTGACCGCCGCACTTGGCCGCTGGCTGGACGATGATGCAGGCCGCGCAGCCGCTGGACAGGCCGCCCGCAACCACGTCATCGCCAACCACGCCATCGAGGGCGAGGCCCGCGCCCTTGTCGCCGTCTATGAAAACCTGCTGGCCAAGGCATGAGCGACCCGCACGCCCCCGCCCTGTCGCGCCTGGACTTCATGGCCGCCCGCCTGCTGCGCAACGACAGCCGCATCGCGCGCATGTCGATGCCGCAGGGCAATCTGCTGGCCGATCTGGACGGGCGGCATGTCGCGCTGATCGGCAATGCGCGATCGCTGGCGGAAACGCGTCACGGGGCGGATATCGACGCCGCTGATCTGGTCATCCGCATCAACCGCGCCCCTATGCCCGCAGCCGCCAGCCATGGCACCCGCACCGACTGGCTGGCACTGGCCACCCGCCTGCCGGACGCCGACCGCGCACGTCTGAACCCCGATCGCATCCTGTGGATGTCCCCCAAGCGCAAGCGGCTGGATTGGCGCACCGCCAGCGGGGCAGGCTTCTATCTGCACCCGCTGGCCGATTATCAGGCCCTGCGCGACCGGCTGTCGGCCCCGCCCACCACCGGCGCGATGATGATCGACCTGCTACTGCGCGGACCCTTGGCATCCCTGACGCTTTACGGGTTCGATTTCTTCGCCAGCCTCAGCCTGTCGGGCCGCCGCAGCGCCGCCGATGTGCCCCATGATTTCAGCGCCGAGGGCGCATGGGTCGAGGACATGCTGCACCGTGATCCGCGGCTGACGCTGGTGCGATAGGGGCCAAGGCCTTCCCATGCCCCTGCAATTGCGGTAAATGCCTGCGACCGCAGAAGAAGGAGTCCCCGGAAAATGGGTTATAAAGTCGTCGTCGCAGGTGCCACCGGAAACGTGGGCCGCGAAATGCTGAACATCCTTGATGAGCGCCAGTTCCCGATTGACGAGATTGCCGTGCTGGCATCGCGTCGCAGCCAGGGAACCGAAGTCAGCTTTGGCGACAAGACTCTCAAGATCAAGGATATCGAGCAATTCGATTTCACCGGTTGGGACATGGCGCTGTTTGCCATCGGGTCGGATGCCACCAAGAAATACGCCCCCATCGCGGCAGCGGCCGGTTGCGTCGTCATCGATAACAGCTCGCTCTATCGCTATGACCCCGATGTCCCGCTGATCGTTCCGGAAGTGAACCCCGACGCCATCACCGGCTATTCCAAGAAGAACATCATCGCCAACCCCAACTGTTCGACCGCGCAGATGGTCGTGGCGCTGAACCCGCTGCACGAACGTGCGCGCATCAAGCGCGTCGTCGTCTCGACCTATCAGTCGGTGTCGGGCGGCGGCAAGGATGCCATGGACGAGCTGTGGAACCAGACCAAGGGCATGTATGTCCCCGGCCAGGAAGTCGCACCGTCGAAATTCCCCAAGCAGATCGCCTTCAACGTGATCCCGCAGATCGACGTCTTCATGGAAGACGGCTCGACCAAGGAAGAATGGAAGATGGTCGCCGAGACCAAGAAGATCATGGACAAGTCGATCAAGGTCACCGCGACCTGCGTCCGCGTCCCGGTCTTTGTCGGCCATTCCGAAGCCCTGAACATTGAGTTCGAGGATTTCCTTGACGAAGACGAGGCCCGCGACATCCTGCGCGAAGCCCCCGGCATCATGGTCGTCGATAAGCGCGAGCCGGGCGGTTACACCACCCCCGTCGAATGCGTTGGCGAATACGCGACCTTCATCAGCCGCATTCGTCAGGACAGCACGCTGGAAAACGGCCTGAACATCTGGTGCGTCAGCGACAACCTGCGCAAAGGCGCGGCCCTGAACGCCGTTCAGATCGCCGAGCTGCTGGGCAATCGGGTCCTGAAGAAGGGCTGATCGCCCCTTCGGACCACCGCGCATGAAACGGGGGCGGCAGGCATCAGCCTTGCCGCCCCCTTTCATGCGCGCATGGCATGTGCCTTAGACGGCGACCCATTTGTTGCCGGCATCCTCGGCCTGCAGCAGCGTGCCTTCGCTGATGTCATGGACCAGCCCGTGCAGGGACAGGGTGCCCGCCTCGACGGCGCTGCGCACGAAGGGGAAGGTCATCAGGTTCTCGATCGAGACCAGAACGGCCTCTTGTTCCAGCGCGCTGACCTGTTCGGCCTCGGGCAGTTCCTTCACACGCTCGTATCCGGGGCGCAGGATATCCATCCAGCGACCGACAAAGCTGGTCTTTTCCTCCAGCTCGGGGGCGTGTCCCGAACACATGGCATGGCAACCGGCAACGCCGCCGCATTTGGTGTGACCGACGACGATCAGATGCGCGACCTTCAACGCCTCGACCGCGTATTCGACCGCCGCCGACGTGCCGTGCTGCAACCCGTCGGGCGCATAGGGCGGCACGAGGTTGGCGATATTGCGGTGGATGAAAAACTCGCCCGAATCGGCACCAAAGATGCTGGTGACATGCACGCGGCTGTCACAGCAGGAAATCACCATGGCGCGGGGGCGCTGACCCTCATCTGCAAGGCGGCGGAACCATGCATGGTTTTCCGCATGCGAGGTGGCTTTCCACCCTTGATAGCGCTTGATCAGATATTGCGGCAACGGAGACAGGTTGTGCATCTGGAACCTCACTTTCTGAACACGCGTAATAGGCCGATATTAAGACAAATTCGAGCGGTTTCTTGATCTGGCGGCAAGGCTTTGTTCACCGGTTGCGGTCATGTTCCCCGATGCAGGGAAAAGACCCATCGGAGGTGCGGATGGCACAAATCTCGGCTTTGGCCATATCTGAGGCTGTTCGCGTGGACGGCCGGCGTGTCGCCGAAATTTTCGCCGAACTTGGCGAACCGGCGGCGCGGAACGTCATTGGAATGGCGCTGGAGCAGCTGGCCTCGATCCTGACGGAGGTGGATGCGGCCCTGGGGGCAGGCGACATGGCGCAGTCTGTCGCCCATGCCGAACGCATGTCGCGGCTGGCATGGCAGATCGGGCTGTTGTCGCTGGCGGGCGTGGCGATGGATCTGGGCAGCACGGCGGAACGGGGTGACATGCCTGCGGTTGCCGCCATCCGGGCGCGGTTGCTGCGCGTCGGCAACAGGTCGCTGACCGCCATCTGGGACCGCGAGGCCATGCCGTAAGGGCGGTTGGGGTTGCGGCAGATTGCACGATCTGTAGGCTGGCGCCGATCTGCGAAGGAACATGTCATGACGCCCGAATTCGCCACCGATTCTGACAACGCCCGCCCGCTGTGGCTGATCTGGAGCGGTCAGGATATTCCCGCTGACTCAGCCGCCGGCACGTGGCCCGAGGCCACCGGTTTCACCGCCAAGGCGGGCGAGATCTGCCTGCTGCCCGATGGTGACGGGGGCGTCAGGGGCGCGCTGATGGGGCTGGGTGCCCGCGACCGTGCGGGTCGCGACCGCTTCCAATTGGCCCGCGCCCATGCGCTGCCCAAAGGTGACTGGCGTCTGGCCAACCAGCCCGACGGCCTGACCCCCGACCAGCTGGCGCTTGGCTGGCTGCTGGGCCAATACCGATTTACCCGCTATGCCGGAACGCTGACGCAGGGCCCGCGTCTTGTCTGCCCGCAGGGTGCCGATACCGACCGCGTGCTGGCCATTGCCGCGGGCGAATTCCTGACCCGCGACCTGATCAACACCCCCGCCAGCGACCTTGGCCCTGACAAGTTGGAGGCCGCGGCCCGCGCCCTTTGCAACGACCTTGGCGCCAAGATCGAGGTGACGACGGGCAAGGAGCTGCTGAAGACCAATTTCCCGCTGATCCATGCGGTGGGCCGCGCCTCGGCCATCGAACCGCGCCTGCTGGACATCCGCATCGGCGATTCCGGCCCCACGCTGACGCTGGTCGGCAAGGGCGTCTGCTATGACACGGGCGGGCTGAACCTGAAGCCCGGCGCCTCGATGGGGCTGATGAAGAAGGACATGGGCGGGGCGGCGACCGCGCTTGGCCTGCTGAAGATGCTGGTGAAAACCGGTGCCACGCAGGGCATCCGCCTGCGCGTTCTGATCCCCGCCGTCGAAAACAGTGTCGCGGGCAATGCTTTCCGCCCCGGCGACATCCTGGCCAGTCGCAAGGGCCTGTCGGTCGAGGTGAACAACACCGACGCCGAGGGCCGTCTGGTTCTGGCCGACGCCCTGACCTATGCCGCCGAGGAAACCCCCGATCTGATGATCTCGCTGGCGACGCTGACGGGGGCCGCGCGTGTGGCCTTGGGGCCGGATGTGCCGCCCTTCTATTGCGATGACGATGCGACGGCGACAGCGCTGCAATCTGCGGCGATGCAGGTGGGCGACCCGCTGTGGCGCATGCCCTTCTGGGAACCTTACGATGCCATGATCGAACCCGGCATCGCCGATCTGGACAATGCGCCCTCGGGTGGAATGGCGGGGTCGATCACGGCGGCGCTGTTCCTGAAGCGCTTTGCCGAAGGTGCGGGCCGCTATGCGCATCTGGATATCTATGGCTGGCAACCCGCTGCCGCCCCCGGTCGCCCCAAGGGTGGCGTCGGCCAAGGCGCGCGGGCCATTCTGGCCGCCCTGCCGCAGATCCTGTCCTGATATGGATCGTCGCCTGACCCCCGCCACCGACCGCGTCGCGCTGGAAAGCCTGCGCGGCCAGTTGGACCGCCCCGCCTATACCGCCGGACGCCCCGCGCGGCTGGCGGTTCCGCTGACTGATATCCTGACCGCCCCTGACGGTCGCCGTGACCGGCAGCTGGTCTTCGGCACCGACCTGACGTTGATCGAGGAACGCGGCGACATGGTCTTCGTCCAATCGGCGCTGGACGGATATTGCGGATGGGTGCGCGCCGATGCGCTGACCCATGACCTGCCCGCGCTGACCCATCGCGTCACCGCCCCCGCCACCCATGTCTATCCGGCCCCCGACATGAAGCGCCCGGAAGCGATGTCGCTGACCCGCGGGTCGCGGCTGTCGGTGACGGGGATTGCGGACGGCTTTGCCGAACTGGCAGGCGGAGGCTTCGTCCCCGCCCAACATATCGGCGACCAGCCCACCACCGATCCGGCGCAGGTGGCGGAAACGCTGCTGGGGACGCCCTATCTGTGGGGCGGCAACAGCCGATGGGGGATCGATTGTTCGGGGCTGGCGCAACTGGCGCTGACGGAATGCGGCATCGCCTGCCCCGGCGACAGCGATCTGCAGCGTGATGCGTTTCCGGTGACAGACAGCATCCAGCGCGGCGATCTGCTGTTCTGGCCGGGGCATGTCGCGGTCGCGCTGTCGCCCGACATGATGATCCATGCGACGGCATGGCAGATGACGGTGATCCGCGAATACATTCCCGATGCCATCGCCCGCATCGATGCGGCGGGCAGCGGACCGTTCCAAGGCGCGCGCCGCCCAAGGTGACGCGCGCCGGTCGGCTTACAGGTTAAACACACGCTCGGGCTGGACCGTGCCACCCTGATAGCGGCCGATGCAGACCGGACCCTTGGCGTCCGAGACCCAGACCAGCTCGCCCCATTCGGCGCCATTGGTCACTTCGCCCGGGTTACCGTTGCGGATGCGGGTGGCGCCTTCGGGGGTAGCGCGCAGCATCGGCAGGTCGGTCAGGCCGGTTTCCAGCGGCATCAGCTGGCTTTCCAGCCATTCCTGCGCCTCGCGGTCGATCTTGTCGAAGGCGACGCCGTTTTCGGCCTCGAATGGGCCGGACCATGTGCGGCGCAGATGCGCGACATGGCCAAGGCAACCCAAGGCACGACCCAGATCGCGGGCAATGGACCGGACATAGCCGCCCTTGCCGCAGACCATCTCCAGACGCGCGGTGTTGTCGTCAGCGTCCAGCAGGGTCAGGCTCTCGACCCACAGGGGGCGCGCGGCCAGCTCCATCTCGATGCCTTCGCGGGCCAGATCATAGGCGCGTTCGCCATCGACCTTGACGGCGGAATAAGCGGGCGGGATCTGCATGATCTCGCCGGTGAAACCGGCCAGGGCGTCCTGCACCTGATCGCGGGTCGGGCGGGCATCGGCGGTCTTGACCACATCGCCCGAGGCATCGTCGGTGGCCGTTTCCGCCCCCCAGTTCACCACGAAGTCATAGCATTTCAGCGCGTCGGTGATGATGGGAACGGTCTTTGTCGCCTCGCCCAGGGCCACGGCCAGAACGCCCGTCGCATCGGGGTCCAGCGTGCCCGCGTGACCCGCCTTCTTGGCGTCCAGCGCCCATCGCACCTTTGCCACGACCGAGGTCGAAGTGACCCCTGCGGGTTTGTCCACGATCAGCCAGCCATTGACCTCACGGCCCTTCTTGCGCGCCATCCGAAACTCCTGAAAATCAAGGGGCGGGGGGATAGCCCCGCCTGAGGTTGCCGTCAACCGGCCACGAAATCAGTCCTGTCCGACCAGACCGATGATCGGCCCCATGCTGCGCCCGAAATCGGCGCGATTGACCGAAGGGGCGTAAAGCCGCGACACCGATCCGTCGAAATACAGCGCATCGCGTGCGCCAAGGCGGTCGCGGAACATGCGCCCGAATTCATGGAAGGTCACGGGACGGTTGGAAATGGCGAACCATGCAGTCTGCCCGTCAGGCGACACGCCGACGCCATTGCGGATATAGCGGCTGTCGCTGTCTTTCAGAAAGCGCGGATGCAGATCGCCGTCCACCACCAGCATCGGTCCCGATTGGGTGGCGATGCGGCATTCGGGACGTGCGGTCGCAAAGGCGCGGGTCTCGATCACCTGGAAGGGGCGGTCGCCGCCCGCGCAGAAGACGCCATTGGGCAGCATGCCGAAATTGCCTTCGCTGGCACCGGTGACGATGGGCGACAGTTCTTGGCCGTCGATGACCAGCAGGCCCACGGGGCGATAATCGGGGTGAAACATCCCCGCATTCATCGCGAAGGCAAGCGCCTGCCCGTCATCCAGCGTCCGGCGGACATTGTTGAAATTGCGCAGCGGCTTGCCGTCCGCGCCATTCTGCCAGATCTGCAGATCGCCCTGCGCGTCGGCGGGCACCGTGCACAGCACGTATCCCTGCCCATCATGTTCCACACGCTCGCAGGTGGCAGCCCCCGCGGGGATTGCCAGTGCGACCAGCATGCCGACCGCCACCGCAAGGCGGCGTGGCAGATCAGCGATCATCGCCATCCTCGGGCGCGTCGTCATCAAGTGCATCGTCATCGGGGGCCTCGACGTCGCGGCGGACGCGCTCATCCTCGAACAGGCGGCGGGTGTCGTCCATGCGGTCGAAGGTCTCGTCCAGCTGGAAGACCAGCTGGGGGGCGAACTTCAGGGTCATGCCCTTGACGATCAGGTGGCGCAGCTCGGGCGTGTTGCGACGCAGGGCGGCCAGCGCCTCCTGTGCATCGCGCCCACCAAGCGGCAGCACATAGGCCGTCGCCACCTTGAGGTCGTTCGACATGCGAACCTCGCCCACGGTGATGGAATGACGGTTCAGATCCGCGTCATGCACATCCGCGCGCATAAGCACGTCGGAGAGGCTGCGGCGGATCACTTCGCCCACACGCAGCTGACGCTGCGACGGGCCACGATCTTGGGAATTGCGGTTCTGTGCCATGCGCCCCGATGTAGGGGGTCGCGGGCCGGCCCGCAACGGGATATGACGCTGTAAAAGCCAACAGGGGTGACAGATGAGCGATTTTCAGAACACCGACGCACCGACCCGCCCCGGGATCGTGGTCACGGGCGCATCCGGACGCATGGGCCAGATGCTGATCCGCCTGATCCTGGACAACCCGCAGGTCCGGCTGGCAGGCGCGCTGGAACGCGCAGGCCATGACTGGGTGGGTCGCGATATCGGAGAGGCCATGGGCGGCGCGCCCGTGGGCGTCACGGTCAGCGATGACGCGGTGGCGACCATCGCGCAGGCGCAGGCGGTGATCGATTTCACCGCCCCCGATGCGACGGTGGCCTTCGCGGAACTGACCGCGCAGGCGCGCGCCGTGCATGTCATCGGCACCACCGGCATGGAGCAGGCGCATCTGGACAAGCTGGCCGCCGCCGCCCGCCACGCCCCCATCGTGCGCGCCGGCAACATGAGCCTTGGCGTCAACCTGCTGGTCGGCCTGACCCGCAAGGTCGCCGCAGCCCTCGGCACCGATTGGGACATCGAGGTCGTCGAGGCCCATCACCGCCACAAGGTCGATGCCCCATCCGGCACCGCCCTGATGCTGGGTCAGGCCGCAGCCGAGGGTCGCGGTGCCACCCTTGACGACCTGCGCACCCCCGCCCGCGAGGGCATCACCGGCGCGCGCGAAACCGGCAGCATCGGCTTTTCCGCCATTCGCGGCGGCGATGTCGTGGGCGAACACGACGTGATCTTTGCCGCCGACGGCGAACGCATCGTGCTGCGTCATCTGGCCACCGACCGCGCGATCTTTGCCCGCGGGGCCATCCGTGCCGCCGTCTGGGGCCAGGACAAGGGTCCGGGCGAATACGACATGAACGACGTGCTGGGGCTTTGATCCCGCTGCGAAAGGCCAAGGCATGACCCTGATCGCCGATGAAACCCTGACCGCCGCTTTGGCCCGCATGATGGCCGCCGACCTGCGCCCCGGCCAGACCGTGCTGCTGGAAGGGCCGGTCGGCGCGGGCAAGACACATTTCGCCCGCGCCTTCATCCGCGCCCGCCAGGGCGATCTGGCCGAGGATGTGCCCAGCCCCACCTTCACGCTGGTCCAGACCTATGACGACCCGATGGGCAGCCAGATCTGGCATGCCGACCTCTATCGCCTGACCGACCCGTCCGAGCTGTTCGAGCTGGGCTTGGACGATGCCATGCAGGAGGCCATCTGCCTGATCGAATGGCCCGACCGGCTGGATGTGACCCCGCCTGACCCGCTGCGGATCACCCTGACCCCCTGCCCCGACCCCGACCTGCGCCAGATCGATCTGGAGTTCACGGGCGCGGACCGCATGGCCGCCCGCGCGGCCTTTGTCACGCAGGCCGGATGGGCGGATGCGCGGGTCATGCCGCTGGCGGGCGATGCCTCGGCGCGGCGCTATTTCCGGCTGCATGGGCCGCAGGGCACCGCGATCCTGATGGACGACCCCGCGGGCGCGATGCCTGCCTTCCTGACCATGACCGACTGGCTGAACGCGCATGGCTTCGGCGCACCCGCCATCATCGCGCAGGATCAGGCCAGCGGCTTGGCGCTAGTCCAGGATCTGGGCGACGATCTGGTGGCGCGGGTGTTGGAGCGTGACCCCGATGCCGCACCGCTGATCTATGACCGCGTGACCGATCTGCTGGTCGATCTGCATCGTCAGCCGCTGCCCGATTTCATCCCGGCGCTGGACGGGGCGGCACTGGCCGATCAGGTCGGACTGTTCGCCGAATGGTATCCGCAGGCCGCAGGCATCACGGGTGGCGCCGAAATCGCCCCCATCATCGCCCGCCTGCATGACCAGCTGGCCACCCTGCCCCCCGTCGTCGCCCTGCGCGATTTCCACGCCGAGAACCTGATCTGGCGCGGCCCCGCCCCCCTTGGGCTGATTGACTATCAGGACGCGGTGGCGGCCCATCCGGCCTATGATCTGGTGTCGGCCCTGCAGGACGCCCGCCGCGACGTGGACCCTGCGCTGGAAACGCGCGCCATCGACCGCTATCTGGCCGCCACGGGGGTCGATGGCGACAGCTTCCGCGCCGCCTATGCCTTGCTGGGCGCGCAGCGCAATCTGCGGATTCTGGGCATTTTTACCCGCCTGTGCCTGCGGGACGGCAAGCCGCGCTATCTGGACTTCATGCCGCGCGTCTGGGGCTATATTCAACGCAACTTGGCCCATCCGGCGCTGGCCGAGCTGGCCGCGCAGGTGAACGCCCTTCCCGCCCCCGATGCCGATCTGATCGAAAGGACCCGTGCCCGATGCGCCCGCCTCTGATGATCTTTGCAGCGGGGCTTGGCACGCGCATGCGCCCGCTGACCGACAATTGCCCCAAGCCGCTGGTCAAGGTCGGTGACCGCAGCCTGCTGGACCGCGCGCTGGATCTGGGCCGGGACGCAGGCTGCGCGCCGGTGGTGGTGAACACGCATTACCTTGGCGACCAGATCGCGGCGCATCTGGCGGGACAGGATGTGGCGATCAGCCCCGAACCCGACACCATTCTGGATACCGGTGGCGGCTTGCGACAGGCGCTGCCGTTGCTGGGGGACGGACCGGTGACGACGCTGAATCCTGATGTGGTCTGGACCGGTCCGAACCCGCTGACCGCGCTGCAAGCGGCATGGGAGGGCGACCGTATGGACGCGCTGCTGGCGCTGATCCCCATCGCGCAGGCAACCGCCCGCAAGGGGGCGGGTGATTTTGGCATGGGCCCGGATGCCCGCCTGCATCGCAAGGGCGATTACGTCTATGCCGGTGCGCAGATCATCCGCACCGACCTGCTGGCGGACATCCCCGATACCGTCTTTTCGCTGAACGTCCTGTGGGACATTCTGATCGCGCGGGGGCGGGTCTTCGGCATGGTCCACACCGGCGGCTGGTGCGATGTCGGCTATCCCGCGGCCATTCCGATGGCGCAGGCGCTGCTGGATGGCTGATCCGATGCACGGCCTTTTCGCCCTTCCCCCCGGCGTCCATTTCGCCAATGAATTCGTGCGCGGCCTGCTGGACCGCATGTCGGGCCAACCGCCCGAGGCGCTGGCCCGCGTCACCATTCTGGTCAACGCGTCGCAGACCATGGGCGAGATCCGCCGCGCCTTCGACCGCGCAGGGCCGCTGTTGCTGCCCAAATTGCGGACCATCACCTCGGTCGATCCGGGGCCGCTGGTCATGCCGAACCCGCCCGAAGCCCCCTTGGCCCGCCGCCTGCAACTGGCGCAACTGATCGACCGGATGGTCAAGCTGCGTCCCGATCTGGGCGCAGGGCATGCCATCCCGGTTCTGGCGCAATCACTGTCGCAGCTGATGATCGAGATGCAGACCGAGGGTCGCGATATGGCCACCCTTGAAAACATCGACACCGGCGATCACGCGCGCCACTGGCAGAACGCACTGGCCTTCCTGCGCATCGCCGCCGAATTCCATCTGGACGAGGACTGGCGCGACCGCCCAGCCCGCCAGCGTGCCGCAGCCGAAGCCGCTCTGGCGGAATGGTCGCAGGGGGTGAACCTGCCCGAGGGGCCGGTGATCGTGGCAGGCTCGACCGGGTCGCATGGGGCGACGCGGCTCTACATGCAGGCAGTGGCCGCGCTGCCGCAAGGCGCCGTGGTCCTGCCGGGGTTCGATTTCGACCAGCCGCAATCTGTCTGGGACAATCTGGGCGATGCCGCCGACGACCACCCGCAATCGCGCTTTGCCCCGCTGATCCGCGACGCCGGCTATCCCGCGCGCTGGACCGACGCGGAGCCGACATCACCGGCCCGCAACCGCTTGCTGTCGCTGGCCCTGCGCCCAGCGCCGGTCACCGACCAATGGATCGCGGAAGGCCCCGAGCTGCCCGACCTGATCCCCGCCACCGCCGATCTGACCCTGATCGAGGCCGACCAGCCGGGACAAGAGGCCGAGGCCATCGCCCTGGTCATGCGCGACGCCGCCGAACGCGACGAATGCGTCACGCTGATCGCCGCCGACAGCGGGCTGATCCGCCGCGTCACGGCTGCGCTGGACCGCTGGCACATTCTGCCCGACGACAGCGCGGGCCGCCCCCTGCCCCTGACCGCGCCGGGCCTGTTCCTGCGTCAGGTCGCGGCGCTCTTCGGCGAGGCGCTGACCGTGGACCGCCTGCTGATCCTGCTGAAGCATCCGATGACGGCGACCGGATCGCAGGTGGTGGGTCGCAACGACATCCTGCGCCACACCCGCGATCTGGAACTGAAGCTGCGCAAATACGGTCCGGCCTTCCCCGACAGTGATACGCTGACCGATTTCGGCACCAAGGGCGACGACAGCCGCAAGATCTGGGCGGAATGGCTGGCGGGCATGCTGGACCGCATCACGCCGCTGGCCCGCGACCGCGCGCCGCGTCCCCTGCCCGACCGCCTGCGCGACGTGATCGCCCTGGCCGAGGCGCTGGCTGCAGGTCCGGGTGGCACGGCGGATGCCTCCCGCCTGTGGCAGGACAAGGCCGGCACCATGTCGCGTGCGGTGCTGGACCATCTGCTGGAACATGCCCATCACGGGCCGGACGTGGGTCCGAACGATCTTTGCGCCCTGCTGATCACCGAATTGCAGGCCAAGGCCGTGCGCGAAGACGTCGCCGCTTGGCACAGCCTGCGCATCCATGGCCCGCGCGAGGCGCGCCTTTACGCCAATGGCACCGTCATCCTGTCGGGGTTGAACGAGGGCGGCTGGCCGCAGCCCCTGTCCCCCGACCCCTGGCTCTCGCGCCAGATGCGGCTGGCGGCAGGGCTGCCGGTGCCCGAACGCCAGATCGGGCTGGCGGCTCATGACTTCCAGCAGGGCATCGCCGCCGAACGCGTCATCCTGACCCGCGCGCGCCGCGATGCCGAGGCCGAGACCATCCCCTCGCGCTGGCTGAACCGGATGATGAACCTGATGGGCGGACTGCCCGACCGCAACGGCCCGCAGGCGCTGGCTGACATGCGCGACCGCGGCAACCGCTGGCTGGACATGGCCGAAGCCGTAGCGCGACCCTTGGAAACCGTCCCGCCCGCGCGGCGTCCTTCACCCATTCCGCCGGGGCCGCCGTTCAAGGAACTGCCGGTCACGGATATCTCGCTGCTGATCCGCGACCCCTATGCGGTCTATGCCAAACGGGTGCTGAACCTGCGCCCGCTGCCGCCCCTGCGCCCCGAACCCGACGCATCGCTGCGCGGCCAGACCCTGCATGCCATCGTCGAGGCGCTGCTGAAGACACGCCCCGCCCCGGACACCCCACCCGAGGTGCTGAAGGCGCAATTCCTGGCCATCACCCGCGAGACGCTGGACCGCGAGGTTCCCTGGCCCACCGCCCGCGCCTTCTGGGCCGCGCGGATCGAGGGCATTGCCGACCGCATCGTCGCCGACGAACTGGCCCGTCTGGCCGAAGGCACGCCCACTGTCATCGAAAACCGTGGCCGCGTGTCGGTGCCGGGGATGGATTTCACCCTGACCGCCAAGCCTGACCGCATCGACCTGCTGCACGAGGGCCAAGTCGTCGTCTATGACTACAAATCCGGCTCGCCCCCCACCGACGCCCAGATCCGTCATTTCGACAAGCAGTTGATGCTGGAGGCCGCGATGGCCCGCCGCGGCGGCTTTTCCGATCTGGGGCCGGTGGATGTCGGCGCCATCCGCTATATCCAGCTGGGCGGCGAGGGGAAGACCTTCGAACGCGACCACAGCGATGATATCGAAGGCGAAACATGGGACGGCTTCGTTGACCTGATCCAGGCCTATCTGACCGGAGAGGCAGGCTTTACCGCCATGCGCGCGCCAGAACGCACATCCTATGCCGGGGATTACGACCATCTGGCGCGATACGGCGAATGGGCGCTGACCGATACCGCAGAACCGCGAAAGGTGGGCGATGATGGATGAAGCCACGCTGAACCAGATCGCCGCCGCCGATCCGGCCCGCACGACATGGCTGACCGCGAATGCGGGGTCCGGCAAGACCCGCGTGCTGACCGACCGCGTGGCACGCCTGTTGCTGGCGGGGACCGCGCCCGAACGCATCCTGTGTCTGACCTATACCAAGGCCGCCGCGACCGAGATGCAGAACCGCCTGCTGTCGCGGCTTGGCAAATGGGCCATGCTGCCCGAGGACAAGCTGCGTGCCGAACTGACGCAACTGGGTGAAACCGGCGATCCCGACCTGCCGCAGGCGCGGCGTCTGTTCGCCCGCGCCATCGAGACGCCGGGCGGTCTGAAGGTCCAGACCATCCACAGCTTCTGCGCGGCCCTTTTGCGGCGCTTCCCGCTGGAGGCCGGCGTGCCGATGGGCTTTGCCGAACTGGACGACCGCAGCGCCCGCGCCCTGCGCGCCCAGATCCTGGACGACATGGCCGAGGCGGGTGATCCTGCCGTCCGCGACCTGACCCGCCTGCAATCGGGCGACAATCTGGACGGGTTTCTGGCGGGCCTGTCGCAGGTCGATTACCAAGCGCCCCCCGACCCCGCCGTCATCTGGCGCGCCTTGGACCTGCCCGTCGGCCTTGACGCCGACAGCATGCTGGCAACCGTCTTCACCGGCATCGAGGGCGATCTGTTCGACGCGCTGATCCCCATTCTGCGGACAGGGAAAACCACCGACGCCAAGCTGGCTGCCACCCTGTCGCAGGGACGCTGGCGCGATCCGGGAATGGCCGATCTGTGGCGCCTGTGCGGTTGTCTGCTGACCGGCGGTGGCGCCAAGGTCCCTTTCAGCGCCAAGACTGGCAGCATTCCCACCAAGGATCTACGCCTTGGGGCCTGCGCGCCCTTCATGGACGATCTGGAAGACCTGATGGTCCGCGTCGAGCTGGCCCGCCCTCAGGCGCTGGCACTGGCGACGGCCGAAAAGACGCTGGCGCTGCACCGCTTTGGCCATGCCTTCACCAGCCGCATGACGGATGAAAAGGCTGCGCATGGCTGGCTGGACTTCGACGACCTGATCCACCGCACCGCGCAATTGCTGGAAGAATCCAGCATGGCGCAATGGGTGCTATGGCGGCTGGACGGCGGCATCGACCATATTCTGGTCGATGAAGCGCAGGACACCAGCCCCGACCAATGGCGCGTCATCCGCCGCCTGACGGATGAATTCACCGGTGGCGATGGCGCGCACGACCGGCCCCGCACGTTGTTCGTGGTCGGCGATCCGAAACAGTCGATCTATTCCTTCCAAGGCGCCGACATTGCCGTGTTCGAGGACATGCGCGACCGTTTTGGCACCGATTTCGCCGCCGTGCAGCAGCCGATGCAGCAGCGGGGGCTGGCGCACAGCTTCCGGTCCTCGCCCGCCGTTCTGTCGCTGGTCGATGCGGTGTTTCAGGGCGATGCCGCGCAGGGTCTGGGCGATCCGCCGCGCCATGTCGCCTTCCGCAGCACCCTGCCCGGCCGTGTTGACATCTGGCCCGCCCTGCCCGAGCCGGAAACCGCCGAGCGTCCCGACTGGACCCAGCCGGTCGATGCACCCGCCGAAAACGACGCCAATACCGAACTGGCCCGCACCACCGCCCGTCAGATCCGCGACATGCTGGGCACGCCCATCTTGGATGCGAAATCGGGCGATCTGCGTCCCATCGGGCCGGGCGACATCCAGATTCTGGTGCAACGGCGCAGCGATCTGTTCGGGTCGTTGATCGCGGAGCTGAAATCAGCAGGGCTGCCCGTGGCCGGTGCCGACCGTCTGAAGCTGGCCGCTGAACTGGCCGTGCGCGACATCACCGCCACCCTGTCTGTGCTGGCCACCCCTGAAGACGATCTGTCGCTGGCGGCCGCACTGCGGTCGCCTTTATTCGCCATGTCGGAAGACGATCTGTTCCATCTCTCGCAACGCAAGAAGGGCGAATTCTTGTGGGCCAAACTGCGTGAGTCACAACATCTTGTTTCACTGGATATCCTGAATGATCTGGCGGCGCGGGCCGACTATGTTCGCCCCTATGACATCATCGCCCGTCTGCTGACCCGCCACGGCGGTCGCGCCGCTCTGCTGGCCCGCCTCGGCCCCGAGGCCGAGGATGGCATCGACGAACTGCTGTCGCAGGCCTTGGCCTATGAACAGGTCGAGACGCCCTCGCTGACCGGTTTCCTGGTCTGGCTGCAAAGCGACGACGTGCAGGTCAAGCGCCAGCTGCCCAGTGGCGAGGGCGGGTTGATCCGGGTGATGACGGTCCATGGGTCGAAGGGTCTGGAAAGCCCCGTGGTGATCCTGCCCGAAACCCAGAAACGCCGCGCCGACAGTCGCCAGCGCATCGTGCGCGTTGATGACATGCCCGTCTGGAAGGGTGCCGCCACCGACCGCTGCGATGCCGTGGCGCTGGCCGTGGCCGAATGGGACCAGAGGCAGGACGAGGAACGCCGCAGGTTGCTTTATGTGGCGATGACGCGGGCGGAAAGCTGGCTGATCGTGGCGGCAGCGGGCGATACGGGCGACGGTCTGGACAGCTGGTACAGCATGATCGCGGATGGCGCGACCCGCGCCGATCTGACCCGCAGCAAGCTGCCCGTGACGGGTCTGGGCGATGGGCTGCGGCTGTCCTTTGGCGACTGGCCCGAACAGGCGGTGGCTGGTCATGCAGCCTCGGCGATACCGGAAGCCGCCCCCGATTGGGCGCTACGCATGCCGCCGCACCCTGCCGACTACGTCAGCGTTCTGACTGCAACGGGTCTGGGGGGCGCCAAGGTGATCGCAGCGCAGACCCAGGGCGATCGCGACGCGGCGATGCTGCGTGGCACGCGGCTGCATCTGCTGCTGGAACATCTGCCCGGCTATCCGGCGGATGACTGGCCCCGCCTTGCCCGAACGCTGATGGCGGGCGCCGAGGGCGGCTTACCGGACGCCACCGAGCTGGACGACCTGCTCTCCGAAGCCCGCGACCTGATCGCAGCGCCCGCGTTGGATGCCATCCTCCGCCCTGCCCCGGGAACGCAGGTCCTGCCCGAGGTTGCCCTGACTACGCCCATGCCCGACGGCCGCACGCTGAACGGAATTGTCAACCGTCTGGTCATCGCGCCCGATCACGTCATGGCGGTCAACTACAAGACGAACAGCACCGTCCCCGCCACCCCCGAGGCCACCCCCGAGGGGATCCTGCGCCAGATGGCGGCCTATCGTCTGGCGCTGCGGGGCATCTGGCCCGACCGTCCCGTGCGCGTAGCAGTCCTGTGGACGCAGACCGCACAGCTGATGGAACTGCCCGATGACGTGCTGGACCGGGCGCTGGATCAGGTGCTGCGCGCCCCTTGACCAAAGGGGTCGCCGGTCATAGCTGTTGGAGTGAACTGATGCCGGTCCCGTCCGGCCCGAGAGATACAGGAGCTGAACATGGCAACCGTGCATGTGAACGACGCAGAATTCGACGCCGAAGTGCGTCAGGCCGAAACCGCAGTCATCGTCGATTTCTGGGCGGAATGGTGCGGTCCCTGCAAGCAGATTGGCCCCGCACTGGAAGAGCTGTCGGATGAATATGCCGGCAAGATCAAGATCGTGAAGGTCAACGTCAACGAAAACCCCGAACAGGCAGCCCAGCTGGGCGTGCGCGGCATCCCCGCGCTGTTCATGTTCAAGGGCGGCGAGGTCGTTTCGAACCGCATGGGCGCGGCCCCCAAGGCGGCGCTTAAAAGCTGGATCGACGAATCCATCTGATCTGCTGAACAGTTGACAGGAAAGGCGGCGGCCCCTCAGACGGGCCAGCCGCCTTTTTTCATGGCCGCCAGCAGGCGGTCGTCGGCATCAGGGGCCATCATGTCCAGACTGGTCCGGCGCAGGAACCAATCCAGATATTTCGCGAAGGGCGGCTTGTGGTCGGGAGCGCGCTCCAGCGCCTTATCCACACCCATCTGCGCCACGTTCAGCGCGATATGGTGGAAATCGGATTGCGCATAAAGCACCACCGGCTTTTCCAGGATCAGGCCGTCGAAACCCACGCCGCTGTTCTGTGTCACGACGAAGGCGCAATCGCGCAACAGGGCATTGGTGTCGCCTCCGATGGTCAGATTGGGGTGGCGGCTGGCGATATCCTGCAGGGCCTCGCGGTCGTGGTCGTCATAGACCTCTTTCGGGTGCAGGGTGGCGGTGCAGGGGCGGCCGGTTTCGGCCATGTCGCGCACCATCCGCAGCGGGCTTGCGGCCTGAAAGCTGCGCTGGCGGCGGATGTGGCCCTGCAGCGGGATCAGCACGTGATCGCCCGCGACGGGGGCCGGGCCGGGCAACACGCGGTCACGCAGGGCGCGCGCGAATTCACGGGCGGCGGCGTGGTCGATCTGCGCCCCGTCGAAGGGCGCCAGCGCCACGGGCCAGCGCCAACGCTCGGCCAGCGGTTCTAGCCGCCAGAACGGATAATGATAGGCCAGCCGGAAGGTCAGCGCGCGGTCATGCGTGGGCTTTTCCATGTTGAACAGCGCAAAGCCCGGACGGGCAGGGGCCGCGTCCCGCGCCGCCTTGCCGGACCGCCGGATCTCGACCCGCCAGCCGCGCGCGGTCAGCAGCCGCGTCATCCGGTTCAGGAAGCCCAGCTTGCCCGCCTGCGCCATCTGCAGGATCGGCGGATGCAGATAGACGGTCAGCAGCTTTTCGCGGTCCATATCGGCGACGCTAGGGCTCGAAGGCGTGATTATCAACGGGTTGCAAGCTGCGCGGCGGCTTCATATCTGCTGCCCAACGCAAATTTTTTGAAGGTGTCCACATGGCAGATGACAAATTCCCCGGCTGGCACGGCACAACCATCCTGGCGGTCCGGCGCGGCGGCAAGGTCGTCGTGGCAGGTGACGGTCAGGTCAGTGTCGGACCGACGGTGATGAAGGGCACGGCCCGCAAGGTCCGTCGCCTGTCGCCCGGTGGCCGCGATGTGATCGTGGGCTTTGCAGGCTCGACCGCGGATGCCTTTACCCTGCTGGAACGGCTGGAAAAGAAGCTGGAGGCCGTCCCCGGCCAGTTGCAGCGTGCCTGCGTGGATCTGGCCAAGGATTGGCGTACCGATAAATACCTGCGCAATCTGGAAGCCATGCTGATCGTTACCGATGGTGTGGACCTGCTGGTCGTCACCGGTGCGGGCGATGTTCTGGAACCCGAACATGACGTGGCTGCCATCGGCTCGGGCGGGAACTTTGCCTTGGCCGCGGCGCGCGGACTGCTGGAAACCGATCTGGACGCCGAAACCGTCGCCCGCAAGGCCATGGCGATCGCATCCGACATCTGCGTCTATACCAATGGCCGCCTGACCGTCGAAACCGTGGATAGCTAAGGCCCGCTTTCGCCCCAAGGCAACATAAGGATTCCCACCATGAGTGATCTGACCCCGCGCGAGATCGTGTCCGAACTGGACCGCTTCATCATCGGACAACAAGAGGCCAAGCGTGCCGTGGCCGTGGCCATGCGCAACCGCTGGCGTCGCAAGCAACTGGGCGACGACCTGCGCGACGAGGTTTATCCCAAGAACATCCTGATGATCGGACCGACCGGCGTCGGCAAGACCGAAATCAGCCGCCGTCTGGCCAAGCTGGCCAATGCCCCCTTCATCAAGGTCGAGGCCACCAAGTTCACCGAGGTCGGCTATGTCGGGCGCGATGTCGAACAGATCATCCGCGATCTGGTCGATGCTGCCGTCATCGACACTCGCGAACGCATGCGCGACGAGGTCAAGGCAGGCGCCCATCAGGCAGCCGAGGAACGCGTCATCGAAGCACTGGCCGGCAAGGATGCCCGCGACGGCACCCGCCAGATGTTCCGCGACAAGCTGAAGAACGGCCAGCTGGACGACACCGTGATCGAGCTGGAACTGCAGGACAACTCGAACCCGCTTGGCGGGATAGAGATGCCCGGCCAGCCCGGCCAGCAGATGGGCGGCATGATGGACCTGTCGGGCCTGATGAAGGCCTTTGGCGGGCGTCGCGTGCGCCGCAAGGTCACCGTGGCCGAAAGCTATGAGCTGTTGATTGCCGAAGAGGCCGACAAGCTGCTGGACGACGAGGCGATCAAGACCGCCGCGCTGGAAAGCGTGCAGGAAAGCGGCATCGTCTTCATCGACGAGATCGACAAGGTCTGCGCCAAGACCGAGGCCCGTGGCGGCGATGTCAGCCGCGAAGGCGTCCAGCGCGATCTGCTGCCGCTGATCGAGGGCACGACCGTCAGCACCAAGCATGGCGCGGTCCGTACCGACCACATCCTGTTCATCGCCTCGGGCGCGTTCCACGTCGCCAAGCCATCGGACCTGCTGCCCGAACTGCAGGGCCGTCTGCCGATCCGCGTCGAGCTGCGTGCGCTGACCGAAGGCGACTTCGTCCGCATCCTGACCGAAACCGACAATGCCCTGACGCGCCAGTACACCGCGCTGATGGCGACCGAACAGGTGACGGTCACCTTCACCGACGATGGCATCGCGGCCTTGGCCCGCATCGCCGCCGAGGTGAACGGCTCGGTCGAGAACATCGGTGCGCGGCGTCTTTATACCGTGATCGAACGCGTGTTCGAGGAACTGTCCTTCAACGCGCCCGACCGCGGAGGCGAGACGATCAGCGTCGATGATGCCTTCGTCGAAAAGCATCTGGGCGATCTGTCACGCTCGACCGATCTTTCGCGTTACGTTTTGTAAAACCTGAGGAACCAAACCCATGTGACCGTGTTTGATATGCGACTGCAGACAAGGGACGGATCACATGGGTTGGCTATTTAGTGTTATCATCTTCGTTCTAGATGTTTGGGCGATCGCACAGATCATCAACACGAACACCAGCACCAAGGCGAAATTGTTGTGGATCCTGCTGATCATCGTTCTGCCGGTCCTCGGTTTCATCATCTGGTATTTCGCGGGTCCGAAATCGAGCCACAGCTTGTGATTTGAACGGACCATCGCGACGTTAAGAAAAACGCGCCCGCAAGGGCGCGTTTTTTTATGTCCGGATGTGGGGCAGAAAACGTGTCAGCCCATGCGGCGCAAATAGACGTAATAGGCACCCTCGCCACCATGGCGGTAATGGGCGGCGCTGACCTGCTGGACCACCATCGACAGGGGCGGGCTGTGCAGCCAATAGGGCACCTGATGGCGCAATGCGCCCGGCCGCGTGGGCAAAGGCCCGTAATCGCCGCGCCCCTTGCCGGTGATCACCAACACCAGACGCAGCCCCGCCGAATGGCAGGACATGATGAAATGCATCAGCTCGGGTTGGGCGGCGGCAAGGGTCATGCCGTGCAGGTCCAGCCGCGCTTCGGGGCGCAGCTTGCCCTGGCTCATCTTGCGGTGGGTCTTGGCGTCCATGCGCAGTTCGGCACCTGCCAGCCGTTCGGCGGGCGAACTGGACTTGGGCAGGCGCGGCGACGGCGGCATGGCTGCCTGTCCGACGCGAAACCGGGGCAGGGGTTGAACCTTGGGTGGCGTGACCGAGGTCTGGGGTTTGGCCGAGGGGTCCACGTCCGATATCAGCGGCCGCGTGGGCCGCAGGTGCATCGGTGTCGCCGAACGGGCGACAAGCGACCAGACTTCCTTATCCTCGGGCGTCAGCCCCTTGCGACGCCGCATCAGCCTGTCGCGACAAGCTGCCAGTTGGGATCGGATTCACCCATATGTCGGGCGAAAGTCCACAGATCCTTCTGCTTGCGGGCCACTTTGGGATCACCCTCGACGACATTGCCTTCGGCGTCACGGGTCGCGGCGATCAATTCGCCCACGAAACGCACGGTGATTTCCGCCATGCCGGTCGCCTGATCGAATTCGGCCGAGGCAAGCGCCGTATCACGCGTGCCAAGGAACTGGGCCTCGACGGTCTGACCCTGTGCAGTGCGCTGGTCGATGACCGACTGGAAGGCATCGGCGACGGGATCGGACAGGAACGCCCGGACCGACGACAGATCGCCGCGTTCGAAGGCCATCAGGATCATCTCATAGGCCTGACGCGAGCCGTTCAGGAAGTCACGCACGCCGAAGTCGGGCTCGGCGCGTTTCATCTGCGCCAGGGCCTGCGCGGCAGGAGTGCCGGCTTCGGCGTGGTCCTGGATGTCGTGATCGACCTGATCGGCCGATCCTTCGATCACCTCGAACCGCGAAGGGCCGGGGGCGGGCCTGTCAACCTTGGGCGGCTCGAACCCGTCACGGGTCCCCAATACGTTTCGCAGCCGCAGGATCAGGAAGATCGCGATGCCGGCAAGGACAAGCAGCTGAAGCAGGGGGTTGGACATTCAGGCAACCTCAAGATCGAAACGGTTATTTGTAAATGGCGGTCAGGTCATTATGTAGGGACCGCACAGGCGCAAGTCCAGTTTCCGCGCCGAAAGGAAGGGAAAATCCATGCGGCTGTTCTGGCTGTTTCTTGCCGTCCCCATCATCGAGATCGCCCTGTTCGTCCAGGTCGGCGGGCTGATCGGCCTGTGGCCGACGCTGGCCATCGTGGTCCTGACCGCCATCATCGGCACCAGCCTGATGCGCAGCCAAGGGGCGCAGGTATGGCGTGAAATCCAGTCCAGCTTCGGGGAAATGCGCGATCCGACGCGTCCCTTGGCACATGGCGTGATGATCCTGATGGCGGGGATGCTGCTGCTGACGCCGGGGTTTTTCACCGACACACTTGGCATGCTGCTGTTGATCCCCAAGGTCCGCGACGGAGTGATGCACCGCATCGCCAGCCGTGTCACCGTGACGCAGATGGGGGGCCAGATGGGTGGTCAAATGGGCGGGCAGTATCGCCCGCGTCCCGATGACGGCACCATCGACGGAGAGTTCACCGTCGCCGATCCCGACCCGCAGGACGATCCCGACCGATCCCCCGAATTGAACCCGCCCGGCAGTTCGGGCTGGACACGCCATTGAGGGCATGCACCCTGCCTGTTAGACAGAATTCAAGCATTTGAAGACACGGTGAGGAAAGAACATGTCCGACGAGACCACGCAGAACGGCACCGAGGCGAAACCGCAGGCCCAGCAGCAGCCCAGCATGCGCATCCTTGCGCAATTCGTCCGCGATCTGTCGTTCGAAAACATGGTCGCCCAGAAGGGCGCCCCCACGGGTGACGTCCAGCCCGAGATTTCGGTTCAGGTCAGCCTGGACGCCCGCAAGCGCGGTGCCGACAACCAGTTCGAGGTCATCACCAAGTATCGCGTCACCTCGACCAACAAGACCGAAGGCAGCACGCTGTTCCTGGCCGAGCTGGACTATGGCGGGGTCTTCCAGATCGACGGCGTGCCCGAAGACCAGCTGCATGCCTTCCTGATGATCGAATGCCCGCGCATGCTGTTCCCCTTCGTGCGCCGCATCGTGTCGGACCTGACCCGCGACGGCGGCTTCCCTGCCTTCAACATGGACCCGGTCGATTTCGTGGCCCTGTATCGTCAGGAACTGGCGCGCCGCGCCCAGCAGAACCAGCAGGCGCCCGTAGACCAGCGCCTGTCGTAAGACCCGATGGCCACCCGGCCCAAGCGTGCCTGGCAGCGGATGCTGTCAGGCCGCAGGCTTGACCTGCTGGACCCCACGCCCTTCGACATCGAGATCGAGGACATCGCCCACGGCCTTGCCTTCGTCGCGCGCTGGAACGGTCAGACGCGGGGCGACTGGCCCTATTCGGTGGCCGAACATTCGCTGCTGGTCGAACAGATCTTCGCCCATGCCAATCCCAACAGCGAGGCCTGCTGGCGTCTGGCAGCACTGCTGCACGATGCGCCGGAATATGTGATCGGGGATATGATCTCGCCGGTGAAATCGGCTTTGGGGCAGGAATACGGCGTGATGGACGAAAGGCTGGCCTCGGCCATTCATCGTCGTTTCGGATTGCCCGCGACATTGCCTTTGGTCGTGAAAAAACGAATCAAGCTGGCCGACCGCATTTCCGCCCGGCTGGAGGCCACGGCCATCGCGGGTTTCGCCGAGCCCGAGGCACGCCGCCTGTTTCCCGTCCCGGCATCCACATCGCTGACCGGTTGGAATATAGCCCTGCGCCCCCCTGCACAAACAAGGGCGGCCTATCTGGCGCGCTTTACCGAATTGATCGCGCAGATGGATCGCGGGCAATAAAAAAGGGGGCAGATGCCCCCAGAAATATTGACCACTTGCCGATAAATCAGATCAGCAGATCGTCCAGTTCCTTGCCTTCGGCCAGGTTTTCCTGAACCCAACGCGGTTTGCGGCCGCGACCCGTCCAGGTCATGGTCGGATCTTCCGGGTTGGCGTATTTCGGCGCCACGGTGCCGGCGCGACGCGGTTTGCCACCGGTCAGTTCGGCCAAATTGAACCCATGTTCACGGGCCGCTTCCTCGATCGCGCTGAGGGCTTCGCGACGTTTGCGATCCTCATAGGAATTAATGGCGCGATCCAGACGGGTCCGCATTTCGCGCATTTCCTTGAGGGACATCTTATCGAAATCAATGCTCATCGGGCTGCTTTTTCTTTTCTAAGTTGCATTAACTTTTTTAATATAACCCGAATATAATAAATTTCAATATGACCATTTGCATAGGAATGCGCGTTTTTTATCTGGGACCGCGTTTGGCAAGAATCCGCTGCAATGTCCGGCGGTGCATATGTAAACGGCGGGCCGTTTCGCTGACATTGCGATCGCATTGTTCATATACCCGCTGGATATGTTCCCAACGCACGCGATCCGCCGACATCGGATTTTCCGGCGGTGGCGGCAGCAATTCCGCCGATGAAAGCAACGCCGAGGTGACGTCATTGGCATCCGCAGGTTTCGCCAGATAATCCGTCGCGCCCATTTTCACCGCTGCAACGGCCGTCGCGATGGCACCATATCCCGTCAGCACAATGATCCGCGCATCGGGGCGCTTTTCGCGCAGCGCTTCGACCACATCCAGCCCATTGCCGTCCTCGAGTTGCAGATCCACCACGGCGTAAGCAGGGGCTTTCTTGCGGATCTGGTTCAGCGCGCTGGCCACGGTCAGCGAGGTTTCCGTTTGGAATCCACGTTTTTCCATGGCGCGTGCAAGGCGGGTCAGGAAAATCTCGTCATCGTCGACCAGCAGCAGCGACGCGTCGGGGCCGATTTGTGCGTTCATGTTACCCTCCCAAAAGCCATTCGGTTATTGGTGACTTAAATGGCGTGACTTGCAGCCATTTTCAAACATATGTGACAATTTGACTTAGGCCGAAGCGTCGATAAAACAACCTACGCTTTCAGCGACATCTTCAGCCGAGGCATCCCGGTTGAAAAACTCGACCGTCTTGTTTCCGGGCATGACCAGATAGGTATTTGTCATGTGATCGACCAGATAATACTCTGGATCGTCCTCATTCTGCAGCTTGAAATAATTGCGCCAGCCTTTGTTCACGGCGGCAATTTCTTCTTCGGATCCGGTCAGGCCGATCATCTGGTCCGAAAACATTTCGGTATAACCGGCCAGCACCTGCGGCGTATCGCGCGAAGGATCGACGGTGACAAAGACCGTTTGCACATCCTGTCCCTGCTGGCGCAGCAGATCTGCGGCATCGGCATTGCGGGCAGTATCCAACGGGCAAATATCGGGGCAGAAAGTATAACCGAAATACAAAAGCGATGGTTTGGTAAAGACATCGGCTGCCGTGACCCGCTCGCCATCATCGCGGGTCAGGGTGAAATCGGTGCCGAAGCTGTCCATGCCACCCGACACGGCGCTGTTGGTGCATTGCGCGAAATCGTCCCCGGCGCGGGTCTGGGTCAGAAAAACCGTCCCCGCGACCAGCACGGTGATCGTGGCGGCCGAGCCGATCATCAGTATCTTGCGGTTGACCATGCCGGCCTCCTGTTCAATGGGCGTCAAATCCGCGCATTGATCGCCCATTGCGCCGCGTCTATCAAGGCATGCGACGTCGCAGCGGAAGGCCGATCATGACCGACACGACCCAAGCCGATGACCGATCCCCCTTCCAGATGCCGCTGGCGCATGCGCCCAATGCCGAACCCATCCGCATGCGAACGCTTGTTCTGCTGCGCTGGTTCGCCATCGGCGGGCAGATGGCGGCGGTCATCGTGGCGTGGTTCATGGGGGTGGGCTTCGTCAAGGCACCGGTGATCGCGCTGATCGCCACCTCGATCACCATGAACTTCTGGCTGTTCTTCCGGCCCGCCAAGCGGACATCGCCGCGGCATGCGGTGCTGCAGCTCAGCTTCGATCTGGTGCAGATCTCGACGTTGATGTGGCTGACGGGGGGCATGGCCAATCCCTTCGCGCTGCTGGTGCTGGCCCCCGTGACGATTGCGGCGGCATCGCTGAACGGGCGGCAGGTGATGGCGCTTGGGCTGGCGACGGTGGCGCTGATTTCCTTTGCGGCGGTCTTTGGGCTGTCGTTGCGCGAACCCGACGGCGACATCCTGCAGATGGAGCCGATCCTGCAGGTCGGCCATTGGGTCGCGCTGGTCATCGGCGTGGTCTTCTTTGCGGGCTATGCGCATCGCGTCACGGCCGAACTGTCGGATACGGCCAATGCGCTGTTTGCCACGCAGATGGCGCTGTCGCGCGAACAGCGGTTGCAGCATCTGGGAGGCGTCGTCGCGGCGGCGGCGCACGAAATGGGGACCCCTCTGGCCACCATCAAGCTGATCGCAGGCGAACTGGCGGATGAGCTGCAGGACGACCCCGACCTGCATGCCGATGCCATCGCCCTGCGCGAATCCGCCGACCGCTGTGCCCGGATCCTGCGCAGCATGGGACAGGCGGGCAAGGACGACCTGCACATGCGCGCCGCCCCCCTGCGCGCCGTGCTGGAGGACGCCGCCAGCCCCCATGCCGACCGCGGCCCCGTGATCGAGATCCTGGCCGACGGCCCCGTCATCCGCCGCGATCCCGCCATCATCCACGCCCTGCGCAACCTGATCCAGAACGCCGTCGACTTCGCCGAAAGCCGCGTCGTGATCGAAACGCAGGTGACGGCCAACGCCCTGACGGTGACGGTGCGCGACGACGGCCCCGGCTATCCGCCGCATCTGCTGTCGCGGATCGGCGACCCCTATCTCAGCCGCCGGGCCGAAGTGCAGCGCGGCAGCTATGAGGGCATGGGTCTGGGGCTGTTCATTGCCAAGACGCTGCTGGAACGCTCAGGCGCGCGACTGACCTTTTCGAACGGTGGCCCGGGCGCCATCGTGTCGGTGCGCTGGCCGCTGGACCGCATCCGGTCCGAAGATCGTGCACCACTGTCGCAAAATCCCAATATCGCCACGTGATGATCTTAACAGCTTGTTAAGCACGCCCATCCTATGTTCGATCGGACATGAAGGGGATGGTTCTTGTGGATATTCAAGGTGCGCAACTGGTTCTGACGGCGCTGTTCTGCGGCACGGTCTCGGTCTTGCTGGCCGTGGCGCTGATCCGGCTTTGGGATCGACGCGGCCCGAAACCGGGGCAGGGCAGGGGTGGCCGTGCCACGGCGCTTGACGGTCAGGTGCAGCCGGTCGTCTTCCTGTTCCGCGGCAATGCGCTGGTGGATGCCACACCGCCGGCGCGCGCGCTTCTGGACCGCGTGGCCGTGCCGGACGACGACTGGCTGCGGCTGATGCAATGGGTCGGCCCGCGCTTTGGCCATGCTGCCGAACAGCTGTCGCAGCTGTCCCACCTTGGCCAGATCGAACTGTTGGGCCAGCAGGGCCACGGCAGCGCCACCCTGCGCCTGCTGGCCGAGGATCTGGGCGATCACCTGTGGCGCGTCACCATCACCGACCCCCAGTCCCAGCATTGCGGAACCGTCGTCGATTCCATGTCCCTGCAGGCGATGGAAGAAGAACTGCATCTGCTGCGCGGCGCGCTGGACCAGACGCCGATGCTGGTCTGGCGGCTGGATCAGGACGACCGCGTGACATGGGCCAATGCCGCCTATCTGCGCCGTGCCGAGGCACGCAGCGAAGGCGCCTTGGGCTGGCCCCTGCCCAAGCTGCTGGACACGCCGCGTCCCGTTCCCGGTGCAGGCCACGGCACCCGCCGCGCCGCATTGGAGGACAAGGGCATCGTGTCCTGGTACGATTGCCACAGCCACCGCTTGGGCGATCAGCTGATGATGTTCGCCCTGCCCGCAGATGCCGCCGTCCGCGCGGAACGGTCCCTGCGCGAATTCGTCCAGACGCTGACCAAGACCTTCGCCGATCTGCCCATCGGCCTGGCGATTTTCGATCAAAGCCGCAAGCTGCAGCTGTTCAACCCCTCGCTGATCGATCTGACGCGGTTGCCGACGGGTTTTCTGACGGCGCGTCCGACGCTGATCGATTTTCTTGATCAACTGCGCGAACAGCGCATGGTCCCCGAACCCAAGGATTACCGCAGCTGGCGCCAGCACATGGCCAACCTTGAAAGCGCCGCCGCCACCGGCCACCACGTCGAGACATGGTCACTGCCCGGTGGCCAGACCTATCGCGTGACCGGCCGCCCGCATCCCGATGGCGCGGTGGCGTTCCTGTTCGAGAACATCACCTCGGAAATGTCGCTGACACGCAAGTTCCGCGCAGACCTGTTGCTGGGGTCGCATGTGCTGGATGCGCTGGACGACGGGCTGGCGGTCTTTGCGTCCGATGGCAAGCTGTTGCTGGACAATCAGGTCTATCGCGACCTGTGGCAGCGGCCCGCCACCAATCTGTCCGAAGCGATCGCCTCGTGGCACGACGGCGACACGATGGGACCGGGCTTTGTCGCCCTGCGCGACGCGTTGCAGCAGCCCCGCTGCCAGTCCCAAATCAGCGGCGCCATGGCCGGCCCCCACGGCCAGTTGCTGGGCTGGACGGTCAGCCCCCTGACCGGCGGCCGCAAGATGCTGCGCTTTCGTGTCGGTTCCGGGCAGCCGCTGGCATTGGGGCAGGGCGATCTGGACCTGCAGGATGCCATGGGCGCCAGATAACCAGCCGACCCGACAATGGAAAAAGGCCCGCAACGCGATGTTGCGGGCCTTTTTCGTAGGCGGTCGGCGGGATCAGTAATCCCGCTCGAAGAACACCCCAAGCGAGGACGACCCATCGCTGCCCACCGATCCCCGCGCCCGCAGGGACTTGGTGATGTCCAGGTTCAGGTTGATCGAGGTCTTGCCGCCTTCCCCGATCGAGACGTCCGTATAGACGTTTTCCGACAGGTAACGCCCCGCACGCAGCTGGACGTTGCCGTCGTCATCCGTCGTCAGGTCCAGATCGTCCAGCCCTGCGCTTTCACGCAGGTTGGCGATGATCCCGTCGCCACCTTTTCCCGCCAGCACCGCAATGGCATTGGCCAGCTGCGCCGCCTGTAGCGGGCTGATGCTGTCTAGCCCGCGACCGAACAGCAGCTGCGACAGCACCTCCTCCTGCGGCAGTTCAGGCGAGGATTCGAAGGTGATCTCGGGGTCGCGGACCTCTCCGTCGATGATGATGCGGGTGGTGATGCTGTCGCGTTCTGTCTCGGCCACAAGGCGGATCACTGGGATCAGGCTGCCCTGCAGTTCGACCAGGCCCTCGGTCAGGTCGAACCGGTTGCCCAGCAGATCGACCCGGCCCCGGATCAGTTCCAGATTGCCGATGGGGATCACGTTCCGCGTCGTTCCGGTGATCTGGAAACCGCCGCCAAGCTCCGCATCGACCCCGCGCCCGCGGATGAAGACGCGGTTCGGCGCATTGATGACCAGATCCAGCCGCGGCGGATTGGCGGGGGGCGTGGCAGGCGGACCCGCCAGTCCCGCGTCCTTGGCCGCTTGGCTGGGATAGCCCTCGAGCCCTGCCCGTGCCCGCGTTGCGCGAACCGGCGGACGCTGGCTGCCGACGTGGCGGATGTCGGGAATGGCCTTCGCTCCGCCCAGCCCCGTCGAAGGGATGCGGATCTCGGTCAGACCCAGATCGATGCGGCCCGAGACCAGCGGGCCCGCGGCCATTGACCCCGCGATGCGCATATTGCCCGTCAGGCTGGTCTCATAGAGGTTCGGGTCGCGCAGGATCACCTCGTTCAGGCCGATGGCGATATCGACGGTGCGGTTCGACAGATCGACCGGACCACGCAGCGACAGATTGCCCCCCGCCGCCACGTTCGACACGCCATCGACGTTGATGCGGCCTTTGTTGAAATCGGCGGTGACGTTGATCCCGTCCAGCCGCAGACCCAGCCCCGGATCGGCCATCTGGCCGTTCTGCAACCGCACCTGTCCGGCCAGCGCCTGCAACGAGGGCTGGCCGTCGATCCGCAGATCGATCGCCAGCGGGCCCGAGATGCTGCGCGTGCGCAGGCTGCTGTTGGCAAGGGCGGAATTGGCGCTGCCGGTGATGGCGACATCCATGTCGGACCCGTCGCGCGCCGCCGTCCCGACGATCCGCAGATCGGCGTCGCCGGGCGCCGTGGCGCGCAGGTCCATCGAGACGTTCGCCCCCTCTTCGCGCAGGGTGCCCGCGACCGTCACCGGACCGGGGAACTCGGGGACGATCAGGCCCAGATTGGCCAGTCGCGCGTCCAGATTGATGCCCTGCGCGGGCGAGCCGTCGGCATTCACCGCGATCTGCGGGTTCTGGACATCCAGACGCTGCACCGAAAGCCCCTGATCGTCCATGCTGGCGGCCAGATCAAATCGTGTGGTGCCAGCCAGGACCGGATCGACCTTGGCCTGCCCGATGGCCAGACCGTTGGCGGTCCCGCTGGCGGTCACGCGACGCGTGGTGCCGTCATCGGTGATCCGCGCATCGGCGTTCACTGCCCCGCGGATGCCGTTGCCGACAAAGCGCAGGTCGCTGGCGTTCACATTGGCGGTGACATCCGTCGCCCCCGCACCGACCTGGCCTGTGGCCTCGGCGCTGAGGCGGGGGTTTTCGATCTGGGCGTTCTGGATGGTGAAGATGCCATCCTGTTCGGTGCCGGTGACCGCAAGGCGGGTTTCGCCTGCAAGCGCGCCATCGACCTGCGCCTGACCAAAGGACAGATCGCGGCCCGTGCCCGTCAACTCCAGCTGGCGGATGCCGTCGCCCGCCTCGCGGAAGCTGCCGTCGGCCGTCAGCGTCCCGCGCCAGCCCGGCCCGAAGGGTGCCAACGAGGCGACATCGACATTGCCGCTGATATCCGTGACGCCCTGCCCATAGGTGCCCTGCAGGTTCGCGCTCATCTGGTCGTTTTCAAGCGAGCCGTCCTGAATGGTGACCACGCCGTCCTTTTCCGTGGCGTTGACGGCCAGACGCGTGGTGCCGGTCAGCGCGCCATCGACGCCGGACTGTCCAAGCGACAGGTTCTGGCCTGTGCCGGTGATGGCGATCCGGCGCGTGCCGTCCTCCTCACCAAGCGTGGCTTTTGCGGCAAAGTTGCCCGACCATTCGGGCTTGATCGCGGACAGGTCCACCAGATCGAAGCTGGCGACCGCATCCAGCGCGCCTTGGGCAAAGCTGCCCTCGGCCTCGGCGCTCAGCTGGGGGTTGGCCAACTGGAAGGTCTCCAGCTGATAGCCCGCATCGGTTTCCGCGGCGATGGCGGTCAGGTTGGTCTTGCCCGACAGGGCATTGTCCAGCGCCTCGATGCCGATCTGCAGATCCTCGGCCATACCGCTGACGGTCAGGCGGCGTTGACCCTGCGGGCCGTTCAGCTTGGCCTCGGCCTCCAGCGATCCGCCATAGGAGGGGTCCGCATCCGACAGCGAGGGCATCGAGATCTGCGCCGTCAGATCGCTGGACAGGCTGCTGACCAGACCCTGCGCGGTAGCGGTAAGGCGCTTGGCGTTGACGGCGAAATCCTCGACCTCGATCCCGACCTCGTCACGGCGGGCCTTCAGGTCGATGGTTGACCGCCCCTCCAGCAGGCGGTCCGCCTGCGGAACATCGACCGAGATGTCGTTGCCCACGACCTGCGCGTCGATGTCGAAAGCCTTGTTCAGCAGCGTGTAATAGCCAAGGACCGAGGCATCCGCCTGTCCCGACATGGGCCGCCCCGCCAGCGTCGAGAGGCGCGCCAGATCGGCATAGCGGGCATCGGCATCCACCGACAGGGTGATGCCGCTGGACAGGCCCGCGACCAGGAAGTTGCCGTCCAGCCCATAGTCCGACCCGTCGATCCGCACATCCGAGATGTCGATGGCATTGCCGGGGGTAAAGTTGAAATCCGCCGTGCCCTCGATCTGGCGACCGATGGCCTGCGCAAGGCCCGCGTCGTCGAAGCCAAGGTTGCGGGCGGCAAATTCCAGCGCGCCGGTCACCTCGGACAAGGCGCCATCGGCCAGAACCACGGCCCCCTTGCCCGACAGATCGACGGCCCCCAGTTGGACCTGACCGGTATCCAGCGCGCCGACGCGTCCGTCCAGCACCCAGCCCTGACCTTCGGCGGCATCATAATCCAGCGTCAGACGCCCGCTTTCCACCGTTGCATCGGGCCCCGCGAAGGGCATCTGCACGGGGATCTGGTCGGCATCGGCGTCGCGACCCAGCATCACCAGCAGCCGCGCGGTTTCGGGTGCGGATTTGTCATTGGTGGACAGTCCACCCTGAATGCGCAGCGCCTCGGTGCTGATATCCAGATTGGGGATTTCCAGACGCCCGGTCTCGGCACGCCAGCCTTCGGCCAGCACTTGGGTGTTCTTACCGAAGAAGGCGCGGTTTTCGGGCGCCAGCAAGGTGGCCACATCGCCGCCCAGCTGGAAGCGGAAAGCCGTCCCCTCGGCGCCGTTCTTCTGTTCGCCATTGGCGCTGACACGGCCGGTGATGCGCTGCGTGCCATCGGTCGCCAGACGGATGTCGGCGGCGAAATCGCGCAGCTCGCCCTCGCCGCTGATCTGGGCGGTGACGGCGGGATGATCGTGGATGTTGGCAAGGTTGACCAGAATGCCGTCTCGGGCCTCGTCCAGCCCCAGGTTCAGGCTCAGAACCTGGGTTTCGTTGGAATAGCCCGCATCCAGCACGAATTCGCCGCGCGGCCCGTCAAGCCGGTCGATGGTCAGCTGGGCCTTGCCCTCGCCGCCCTCCAGCGACAGGCCACCCGTGACGTTCAGCGCGCCTTCGACGCCGATCACGGGTTCGCCCAATTCGACCCGGTCGGCCTGGATCTTCTCGATGTTCAGCGAAACCGGCAGTTCGGGCAGGGCAAAGACCGGTGCCTCGGCCTGCGCGTCGCTTTCGCCGCCCTTGGGCAGACGCGGCAACAGGATTTCCTCGGCTGACAGCTCGGCGATCTCGACCCGGCGGCGCAGCAACGCCGAGCGGTTCCACTGAATCGCGCCGTTCTTCAACGTCAGCCAGGCGCCGTCGGCATCCAGGATCTGGATCTGCCGGAAGGTGGCACGCGATGACAGTGCGCCTTCGAAGCCGTCGATCAGCACCTGACGCCCATCGCCCGAGAGGTTCTTTTCCAGCAGGTTCGTCAGAAAGCCCTTGTCGTCATCGACGTCCTCGGAAATCTCGGTGACGCTTTGGGCCATCACCGCAAGGGGAAACAGCAGGGCAAAGAGGATGATGAAGAACTTGCGCATCAGAATGCCTGCCCCAGACCAAGATAGAATTGAACGCCATTGTCGGTGTCGCCCCCGACCGGCGCCGCGATGTCAAAGCGCAGCGGCCCGACCGGCGTGTCGTATCGCACGCCGACGCCCGCACCCGAATGGCTGCCGCTGTCGCCGCCAAAGCTGCCGTCGGTCCAGACCTGACCATAGTCCACGAATGTGACCAGCCCGATCTTTTCGCGCACCTGATAGCGGATTTCCGCGGTGGCATTCGCCACGCTCATGCCGCCGGTCTTGATGGTGTCGCCGTCGGGCCCCTCGATCTCGTTGACGCCCAGTTCCTGATAGGGATGGCCGCGAACCGTGCCGCCTCCGCCCGAGAAGAACAGATAGTTGCGCGGGGTCTCCTCGATCTCGCTGCCAAGGATGGTGCCGGCGCGGGCACGTCCGGCCAGCGTGAACTTGTCGTCCTCGCCGAATGACCGGAAGACGCGACCCTCGCCCAGCAGTTGCGCGCCGGATCCGGTGTCGCCAAAGCCCACGAAGGGGGTGATGTCGCCCGACAGATAGAAGCCGCGCTTGGCGTTGTTGGGTTCCTCGCGCATGTCCCAGATGACTTCGCTTGGCAGGGCAAGCACCTTGAAGTCAGTCTGGCCGTTGGCATCGAAGACGCGGGAATACTGGTATTCCAGCTCGGTGTTGGCGGTCAGCTGGTCGCTGAAGATATGTTCCAGACCGACACCGATGCTGGCGGTATCCTCGTCGTAATCCTCCTCGCGCATGCGGGCGGCCTCGATCTCGACGAAGGCAGTTGTGTCGGCAGTCAGCGTGGCGGGGCGGTCAAGGCGGATCGTCACCTCGTCGTCGCGATCGCTGGTCTGCGATCCGATGTCCTTGACCTTGGCGTCCACGCGCAGCCGTTCACCGCCGCCCAGCAGGTTGCGATGCATCCAATAGGCCGACAGCAGCACCCCGTCGGTGTTCGAAATCTCGAAGCCCGCGCCAAAGCGGCGGGGCTTCTGTTCCACCACCGTCAGGTCCACGTCCATGGAATTGTCGGCATTCAGATCGTCGGATTCCTGCAGGGTGATGGCCGAGAACACGCCGCTGCGGCGCAGGCGCTTGCGGACGGTGTCCATTTCTTCGGGGTCGAAGCGTTCGCCCTCGGGGAAGCCCGCGATCTTGCGCAGGCGGCGTTCGTTCAGGCGCTGGTTGCCCGCGACCGTCATCCGGCCAAAGCTGACCGCCGGACCGGGGTTCAGCGCGATGCGGCTGTCGACGCGGCGGGTGTCGTGATCGGCGGTGATCTCCTGCCCGCCGACATCGGCCTTGGCGTGGCCGTAATTGCGCCAACCCTCGACGCCCGCCACCGCGGCGCTGCGCATGGTGCCGGTGCCTGCGACCTTGTCAACGGCATAATCCGACGAAATCTCGCTTTCGGGGGCGATGGGGGCGATCTGCGCGCGCGAAAAGCGGAAGATGCGTCCCGGGTTCACGTTGACGACTACGCGACGCACGACGTCGGGGGCGTCCAGTGGTGCCACCTCGGATGCCTCGATGCCGTCCAGCAGGATGTTCACGCTGCCGTCGTAATAGCCTTCGTCATACAGCAGGCCCAGAATGCGCGCGTAATCGCCCCGCGCGGCGGCCAGCACGTCCTGACCGGTGGTGCGATCCTCTTTCAGCGCACCTGCCACCAACGAGGTCGCGCGGATCTTGTCGTCCAGCCCCTCTTCGTTGCCCGCGACCTGAATATCCAGCGCCACCGGTCCTTCGGTCTGGCTGTCGCCGCCGAACAACCCCGAGAACGGAGAAGAAGATTGCGCCAGCGCCGCCCCCGTACCGACCAGCGCCGTCGAGGCCACCAGAACTGCCCTAATATATGCCCGCATCACGCCTGCCCTGCTTTTTTGCTTGGCACGATTGAAACAGGATCACCCCGTGAAATCCACCAATACTTGGGGAAAAACGGAGCCGGGGCGTTAACCTTTATGTAGGGTGGCGATATTCAGCCAAGCGCGGCAAGGCAGCCGTGTAGGGCGGCCATATCGTCGCGGATCAGCAGCACCGGCGTGTTGCCGGGAATATGGCCCATGTGGCTTTGCGACAGGAAGGCGGGTTCGAAACGCTCCATCCGGTCGGCGATGCTGCGTCCGACGCTGCCCGCAAGGAACAGCCCTTCCAGCGGCATGAAGCGCAGCGACAGTTCGCGGCACAGCAGGCCCACCAGTTCGGTGAAGAAATCATAGGTCGCGATGGCATCCGCATCGCCCGCCTCCATCGCGGCGGCGATCTTTTCGCTGCGCATGGGTTCGGTGCCGGTCATGGCCGCATGCAGGCGCGACAGCCCGCGCCCGGCGAATGTCTCCTCGGTCGAGAAGAAACCGGCGGCGGCATTGGCGCCGACGCGGTCGATCAGGCGGGCCATGATGTTGGCGGGCAGGTGGGTGTGACCTTCTTCCGCCTCAAGCGCGGTGATCGCGCCGCCGGGCAGGACGCGCACGGCGCAGACGTTGAAGCCGGTGCCCAGCCCCACGACCAGCGACTGGCCGTTGCGGGCGCGGTCTTCGGGGGCGGGACGCAGGACGCTGACGCCATCGCCCGACAGGACCGGCGTGGCATAGCCAAGCGCCGTCAGGTCGTTGATCAGGCGCACATGATCGGCATCGGTCAGGCGCGCCAGATTGGTCTCGTCGAACGACCAGTCGCGGTTGGTCAGGCTGGCCCGACCCCCGCTGACCGGACCGGCGACGGCGATGCACATGGACGACACATGCGGCTGATGCTGTTCGGCCATGTATTGCCGGACCACATCATCGAAGCTGGCATAATCGTCGCCCTTGAAGCGGGTGACAGTCGCCGCATCGATGGCCCCGTTGCGGGCGATCGCCAGCCGCGCATTGGTTCCACCCACATCCCCCAGAAGCATCGCCATCGCCGTCACCCTTCCTCAGTTCAGCCTTTCGCCATCCTTAGGCGAGAAATACGACACTTTCGAGAGGTCGAACGCCAAGGGGAAGGGCTGACGCGCCTTGACCGCGCTTTCTGCCCGCAGACGGGCAGTGACTGCCTTGCCGCCCAGCTGCGTCACCGCGAAGGTATCGGCACCGGCCGGCTCGACGATATCGATCATCACGTCGCCGCCCGCACCTTCGGCGGTGCCGGGCAGATGGGCATTGCCTGTCGCCTCGTGGATATCTTCGGGGCGGACGCCCAGAATGATGTCGGCGGGCAGGTTGCGCGCCACCGGATCGGTGATGACCAGCGGCGTGTCACCCGGACGCTCGATCTGGATGCGGGTCTGGCCGTCCTCGGCGCGGACCTTGGCCGGGATCAGGTTCATCGCCGGGCTGCCCATGAAGTCGGCCACGAACATGTTGGCCGGGCGGTTGTAGATCTCTGCCGGCGTGCCGATCTGCTGGATCACGCCGCCTTTCATGACGACGATCTTGGTGGCCAGTGTCATCGCCTCGATCTGGTCGTGGGTGACATAGACAATGGATGCGTTCAGGTCCTGATGCAGCTTCTTGATTTCCGTCCGCATGGACACGCGCAGTTTCGCATCAAGGTTCGACAGCGGTTCGTCGAACAGGAACAGCTTGGGATCGCGCACCAAGGCACGGCCCATGGCAACACGCTGACGCTGGCCGCCCGACAGCTGACCGGGCTTGCGGTGCAGCAGCGGTTCGATCTGCAACTGGCCCGCAACCTGCGCCAGCTTCTGTTCCTGCGTGGCCTTGTCAACGCCGCGCACCTTCATGCCAAAGGTGATGTTCTTGGCGACCGACATCGTCGGGTAAAGCGCATAGGACTGGAACACCATCGCGATGTCGCGGTCCTTGGGGGAAACGCCCGTCACGTTACGACCCGCGATGCTGACGTTGCCGCCGCTGATCGGTTCCAGCCCCGCGATGCAGTTCAGCAGCGTGGATTTGCCGCAGCCCGAAGGCCCGACCAGCACCAGGAAATCACCCTCTTCGATGCTGATGTTGATGTCGTGCAGAATATGGGTCTCGCCATAGGATTTCTGCAGGTGGTCGATTTCTAGGATCGGCATGGGATCACCCTTTCACGGAACCGGCGGTCAGGCCGCGAATGAAGTATTTTCCGGCGACGACATAGACCAGCAGCGTGGGCAGGGCGGCGATGATCGCCGCGGCCATGTCCACGTTGTAGGCTTTGACGCCGGTGGTGGAGTTGACGATGTTGTTCAGCGCGACCGTGACAGGCTGGCTGCCCGCCCCGCTGAAGCTGACGCCGAACAGGAAGTCGTTCCAGATCTGCGTGAACTGCCAGATGACCGACACGGTGATGATCGGCAGCGAGATCGGCAGGAAGATCGACCAGAAGATGCGGAAGAAGCCCGCACCATCGACCTTGGCCGCCCGCACCAGTTCCTGCGGAATGGTGACGTAATAGTTGCGGAAGAACAGCGTGGTGAAGCCAAGCCCATAGATGACATGGACGAAGATCAGCCCCGGGATCGACCCCGCCAGCCCCATCAGGCCCAGCATCTGCGCCATCGGCAGCAGAACGACCTGGAAGGGAATGAAGCAACCGAACAGGATCATCGCAAAGAACAGGTTCGCGCCCTTGAAGCGCCATTGCGCAAAGACGTAACCGTTCAGCGCGCCCACCACGGTCGAGATCATCACCGCAGGCACGGCCATCAGCACGCTGTTCCAGAAGAACGGGCGCAGACCTTCGCACTGGGTGCCGGCGCAGGCGGTGGACCAAGCCTCGGACCAGGCGGCGAAGGTGAAGTCGCGGGGCAGGGCCAAGAGGCTGCCGGTGCGGATTTCCTCCAGCGATTTCAGCGATGTCGTCAGCATGACGAACAGCGGCATCAGATAGAACAGGGCGAACAGGATCAGGATCAGGTACAGCCCCGCACGCAGCATGGTCTTACTTGTCATGGCGCGGCCTCAATTCGCTGTAGAGATAGGGAACGACGATGGCGAAGATGACCATCATCATGATCATGGCGCTTGACGCCGCCTGACCCAGATCACCGCGCGAGAACGCCATGGCATACATGTAGGTCGCGGGCAGATCGGTCGCATAGCCCGGACCGCCGCCGGTCAGCGCGATCACCAGGTCGAAGGCCTTGATGGCCAGATGCGCCAGCACGATGAAGGCCGACAGGAAGATCGGGGCCATCGTCGGGATGATGATGGCGGAATAGATGCGATGCGTCGGGATGCCGTCAACCTGTGCGGCGCGGATGATTTCGCCATCGACCGACCGAAGGCCCGCAAGGAACAGCGCCATGACAAAGCCCGATGCCTGCCAGACGGCGGCCAGAACGATGACATAGATCGCCATTTCGGGGCGGATGATCCAATCGAAGGTGAAGCTTTCGAAACCCCAGCCGCGCACAGTTTCCTGAATGCCCAGACCGGGGTTCAGGATCCACTTCCACGCGGTGCCGGTCACGATCAGCGACAGCGCCATCGGATAGAGATAGATGGTGCGCAAGACACCCTCGGCCCGGATCTTCTGGTCCAGAAAGATCGCCAGCGCCAAACCGATCAGCATCGAGATGACGATGAACAGCCCGCCGAAGATGAACAGGTTGTTCATCGCCACATCCCACCGCGGGGCTGCGAACAGGCGTTCGTATTGACCGATGCCTTCAAGGTCGTATTTCGGCATCAGGCGCGATTTCGTGAAACTGATCCATGCCGTCCAAGCGATGAAGCCATAGACGAAGATCATGATCGCCACGAATGACGGCGCCAGGACCATCTTGGGTACGTTGCGTTCAAGCCATTCCATTTTTCGGACTACTCCCAAAGAAAAACCCCGCGCCTTGGCATCCGGCCAAGGCGCGGGGCCGTCATGTGGTGATCACATCGCGTTGGCGACGGCATCCACCAGCTGCTGCACGGCATCGTCCGAGGACATGTCGCTGTTGAAATGCGCCGTCACCACGTCGGTGATCGCACCGGCGGGCGCGCCACGCAGCGCCATGCCATGGGCATAGGACGGCAGAAGCGAGCCATCCTCGGCACCGGCATTCATGGCCTTGTTGGATTCGACGGCACAGCTGTCGAAATCGTCCAGCGCGACGTCGGTGCGTGCCGGGATCGAGCCCTTGTTCAGGTTGAAGGTCTTCTGGAATTCCGGACCCATGATCAGCTTGGCCAGAAGCGCCTGCCCCTGCTGCTTGTCCTCGCCGTCCAGCTCGAAGAAGGCGAAGCTGTTGACGTTGTACAGGAAGCCTTCGCCCGGCGTCTGTGCGCAGACGAAATCTGTGCCCGGTTCCTTGCCAGCAGCCAGGAATTCGCCCTTGGCCCAGTCGCCCATGATCTGGAAGGCGGCCTCGCCGTTCATGACCATCGCAGTGGCAAGGTTCCAGTCACGACCCGAGAAGTTGTCGTCGACATAGCCGCGGATGATCCGCATCTCGTCGAAGACCTGCTTCATGGTGTCCGATTGCAGCGCCTCGGGGTCCAGATCGACCAGCGCCTTCTGGAAGAATTCGGGGCCGCCCAGACCCAGAACGACGGTCTCGAAGATGGTCGCGTCCTGCCAGTTCTGGCCACCATGGGCCAGCGGCGTGATGCCCGCAGCCTGCAGCTTTTCGGCGGCGGCGTTGAATTCGTCCCAGGTCGTCGGCATCTCGATGCCGTTGTCGTCCAGGATCTGCTTGTTGCCCCACAGCCAGTTCACCCGGTGAACGTTGACCGGTGCGGCGCACCATTTGCCTTCGCATTTCATGTGCTCGGCGATCTGGGCGGGAAGAACCTCGGCCCAGTTGTTTTCTTCGGCCACGGCGCTGATGTCGGCCAGGCTGGTCTCTTCGTACCATTCCTGAATGGCGGGGCCCTTCAGCTGGACGGCGGTCGGCGCGTTGCCCGACAGGACGCGTGCACGCAGCGCGGTCATCGCGGCGTCGCCGCCACCGCCGGCAACCGGCATGTCGGTCCAGGTGCCGCCCTCGGCCTTGAACTGTTCCTGCAGGACGGCGACGGATTTCGCCTCGCCGCCCGAGGTCCACCAGTGCAGGACTTCGGCGGTCGGTTCGGCCATCACGGGGCCGGCCAGCATCATGGCGGTCGAGGCCGCCAGAACGGATTTGATATACATGGATCCTCCCAGATCTTGTTCAGGCGGATTCTGTCCTCTGCCTGCTGGGGTAATCATTGCAGATGACCAGCCATGCCCGCAACGCATCCCAGCCATGCGTCCAGAAGAAATCCCCGCGTGACGTTACAAACTGTTACCGAAGCCCCGCCCCGCGATGTTAAGGCGGCATCAGGGGGACCACGAACATGAGCCTGCATCGCCTGCTGCTGGTGGAAGACGATATCGACATGGCCGCAATGCTGGCCGCCTATCTGCAGCGGCAGGGCTTTCACGTCACCACCGCCAATGACCGCAAGGGCGCGCTGGCGGCGCTGAAGGTGGGGCGGGTGGACCTGATGCTGCTGGACGTATCCCTGGGCGATGACGACGGCGTGGCGCTTTGTGCGGAAATCAGGGCGGCGCAGGATGTGCCGATCATCATGGTCAGCGCGCTGTCGGCAGATCATCAGCGGATGGCGGGGTATCAGGTCGGAGCCGACGATTACATCGCCAAGCCCTTCAACCCCGACCTGCTGCTGGCCCGCATCCGCGCCGTCCTGCGCCGCGCCGGACGCGCCCCCAGCCTGACCCACCGCCGCCGCGAGGGCGTGCTGGTCTTCCAGGGCTGGCGCTATGACGCCACCCGCAACGAGGTGACGGCCCCGGGCGGCTGGCAGGTGTCCCTGTCATCGCGTGAAACCGCCCTGCTGCGGATCTTCCTGGCCAATCCGCTGATCCCCCTGACGCGCGAAGAAATTGCCGCCGCGCTGGATGACGACGAGGCCGCAGAGGGCCGCGCCATCGACGTGCTGGTGGGCCGCTTGCGCAACAAGACCGACCCCGCCCTGATCCGGACCGAGCGCGGCACCGGCTATGTCCTGTCAACCAAGGTCACCGCCGATGACCCGGCTTAGCCTGCGCAGGCTGGCCAGCCTCTGGGTGGTGCTGGCGATGCTGTTCGGGGGCGGGGCCGTCTGGATGTGGATGGCCAGCAATGCCGCCTGGCGGACGCATCTGACGCAGGCCTATGTCGCAGGGCTGGCGCTGCACGACAGTCTGGACAACGGCAGCGCCCTGCCGCCCGGTGTCAGCCTGACGCAGCTGCGCGACGCACCCGCCCTGCCTGCGGGCTGGCGACAGACGGTGATCACCCTGACCGGCGGTGGGCGGCCCGATCTGGCACGCGGGGCGCGGCTGTCGCTGCGCATCCAGTCGCCGGACATCCAGTATCCGGCCTCCAGCGTGGAAAGCGTCGGCGGGGGAACGCAGGCGGCGGGGCTTGCCTCCGTTACGCGGACCTTGGCGCGCTTCTGCAGCGATCCGCGGCTGTTCGTGCAAATGGACACCGGCCCCTGGCTGCGGGTGGACGGGGAAGATGTCTGGGGGTGCGCCGCAGCCCCCGTTGACCGCCGGTTGATGGCGGCGGCCATCGCCATCGCGGGTCTGGGCCTGCTGCTGGGCTGGGTGGCCGAGGTCTCGGGCGCCTTCGCGGCCTTTGCGCAGGCCCTGGGCGATCACCGCGCCCGCAACGCCGCCCTGCCTGTCGGCGGGGTCGAGGAATTGCGCCAGACCGCCCATGCCGTGAACCTTTTCGTCGCTCAGGACCGGGCGGCGCTGGAAAACCGGGCGATGGTGCTGTCGGGGGTCAGCCACGATCTGGGCACCCCCGCCACCCGCCTGCGCCTGCGCACCGCCCTGATCGAGGATGCCGCCCTGCGCGACAAGCTGGAACGCGACATCGACGAAATGACCACGATGATCGACGGCGTACTGACCTATACCCGCGCCGAGATCGGGGCCGAGCCCTTCCGCCGCCTGTCCCTGACCTCGCTGGCCGAGGCGGTCGTTGCCGATTATCAGGACGTGGGTCTGGCCGTCAGCATCGTCGATCCCGCGCCGCGTCCGACCCGCGCAGGCACCATCTTTGCCCGCGCCGTCACCCGCCCCATCGTCGAAAGCCATACCGTGGTGATGCGCGGCCAGCCGACGTCATTGCGCCGCGCTCTGTCGAACCTGATCGACAATGCGCTGAAATACGGCCGCGAGGCCGTCGTCAGCGTCGATGCCACCCCCGATGAGGCATGGATCAGCGTCACCGATCGCGGCTCGGTGCTGACGGAAACGGACATGGTCCGGCTGACCGGGGCCTTCCAGCGTGGCGAGAATGCAGGCGGGCATTCGGGGGTCGGATTGGGGCTGGCGATCGTCTCGACCATCGCCGCGCAGCATGGTGGCCGGTTGGAATTCCTGCACCAGTCCGAGGGGCTTCAGGCACGTCTGCGACTGGCCCGCCAATGGGCCTGACGATTTGGACAGGGGAACTTTGCACGAAAAGCCCGCGTTTTACCGACATGACGACGCACGGAACGCAAAGAGAGGCTGAACCCATGACCCGCACCGCAAACCGCATCGCCCGCCTTGCAATGGTCGGCAGCGTGACGCTGTTGACGGCCATGCCTGCCTTGGCCGCAACCGCCAGCAACCCCATTCAGGGCTGGAGCGCGATGAAGGGGACCGACACCGCCACCCTGCTGCGCGACGTCCAGACCATGCCCGTTTCCGAGCAGGCGACCGAGGATCAGCCCTATTGCGCCGCCGATGCCGAAATCGCCGCGACGCTGGAACATGACTTCAACGAACTTCCCATCGATACTGCCAACGCCGATGGCACCATGCTGTGGGGTTCGGAACAGATGGGGACATGGACGCTGGTGGCGACGCGCAGTGACCAGACCAGCTGCATTATCGCATCGGGCATCGGCTTTGACGATCAGGCCGATACCCAAGCCTATTACGAAGTCGCCGGTCTCTGATCAGCCGACACGACGCAGGAACGCCCGCGTCCGGTCATCTTGGGCATTGCCAAAGATCTGATCGGGCGGGCCCTGCTCGACGATACGTCCCCCTTCCATGAAGACGATCCTGTCCGCGATTTCGCGGGCGAACTGCATTTCATGTGTTACGATCAGCATGGTCTGGCGTCCGTCGGCAATGCGGCGGATCAGGTCCAGAACCTCGCCCACCCATTCGGGGTCCAAGGCACTGGTCGGTTCGTCGAACAGCAGCAGATCCGCGTCCAGCGCCATGGCGCGACCGATGCCGACGCGCTGTTGCTGTCCCCCCGACATGGCGGCAGGATAGCTGTCGCCGCGATCGGCCAGCCCGATCTGGGACAGGATCTCATCTGCGCGGGACTGCGCTTTGGGCTTGGGCCAACCACGCACGGTGGTCAGGCCCTCCATGATGTTGTCGCGGGCAGTCTTGTTAGCGAACAGCGCATAGTTTTGGAACACGAAACCCGTCCGGCGACGCAGCGCCAGAATGTCGGATTTCTGCGCGTTGGCGGCATCGACGGTCAGGTCGCCGATGGTGATGCGGCCTTCTTCGGGGCGATCCAAATAGTTCAGGCAGCGCAGTAGCGTCGATTTGCCCGTCCCCGACGGCCCGATGATTGCCACGCGCTCACCCGGTTGCAGGCAAAGGTCGATGCCATTCAGCACGGTGTTGTCGCCAAAGCGTTTGACCAGCCGGTTGATGTCGATCTGACAGCTCATCGTGACACCGCCTTTCCAAGCCTTGTTTCCAACCGGCGCTGACCGGCCGACAGGGTTTCGACGATGACCCAGTAGAAGACCGCCACCACCAAAAACGCCTCGGGATAAAGAAAGGTACTGGAGGCTTCTTTCTGCGCGGCCCCCATCATTTCGGTCACGCCAAGCGTGAATGCCAGCGAGGTGCTTTTGATCATGTCGATGAAGTAATTCATCAGCGTCGGCGCGGCGGTCCGCGCCGCCTGTGGCAGGATGATCCGGGTCAGCACCTGTTTCTGGGTCATGCCGATGGATTGCGCGGCCTCCCACTGGCTGCGATCGACGCCAAGGATCGCACCACGAATGCTTTCGGCCATATAAGCCGAGAAATGCAGCGTCAGACCGATGATCGCCGCCGTGACCCCGTCAAGGTTGTTCAGGGCAGGGACCAATTGCGGCAGGCCAAAATAGAACAGGAACAGCTGCACCAGCAGCGGCGTCCCACGGAAGAAGCTGATGAACACCGCCACGATGCCATGCAGCCATGGCACGCGGATCACCCTGATGACCGCCATCACGATGGCCAGCGCAAGGCCGGCGATCATCGACATGACGGCCATGAACAGGGTCAGCGGCACATAGCTGGCGATCACCGGGATCAGGTCCAGCATATAGGCGGTGTCCAATCCCCGCATGTTATTCAGCCGCGGCGGCAGGCTGGGCGGGCTGGGTCACATCGGCATCCAGCCATTTTTCCGAAATCTCGGCCAGCTTGCCGTTATCCTTCAGCGTGGTGATGGCGGTATCGACGCGGTCGCGCAGAGCCTTGCCTTCGTCGTCGTTGCGGAAGGGCAGCGCGTTGCGGATTTCCGAGAAAGGCTGACCGGCCAGTGCCAGCGGCAGCGGGCTTTCCGCGATCACCTGCGACGATGACACGCGGTCCATCACGAAAGCATCAATCCGGCCCAGCGCGGTGTCCTGGGTGATGTTGCTTTCATAGGTGCGGATGTCGATTTCATCGGCATAGGGCAGTTCGTTCAGCAGGGTCTCGAAGTTCGATCCCAAATTCACGGCCACCGATTTGCCCTTCAGGCTTTCCGGTCCAGTGATTGTGTCTTCGTTGCCCGCCTTAACAACGACTTGTGCGCCATCATAGACATAGGGCTGGGTGAAGGCGAAAGTCGCCTCACGTTCGGGGGTGATGGTGATCTGGTTGGCGGCGGTGTCGATGCGACCCGAACCCAGCGCGCCGATCAGGCCCGAAAACGACATGGTCACAAATTCCACCTCATCGCCGGTTTCCTCAGCGATGGCGCGCAGGAAGTCGACTTCGAAGCCCTGCAGTTCATCCGCGCGGGTGAAGGTGAACGGGAAGTAGCCCCCCGACATGCCGACGCGGATCGTATCGGCGGCGGCGGGCAGGGCGGTTCCTGCGGCGGTGGTCAGGGCCAAAACGGCGGCGACAGCGAGGTTGCGCATCGGAAATCTCCTTGTGTTCTTGGCCCTTAGATGCGGGCTTGCCCGCGACTGCACAAGCGGCGGCAGCCAAATAAGGACATCTTTTGACATGGTCGCGCCGCGACCGAAACAGGGCATCGTGACAGAACCGCACCACCGGAACATCGTTCCACGCCCGGACCGAAACGCTTGATAAATGATGTTGCCACGGCCAAGCTGACCCTTCGTGTCTAAGACGACGTGTTCCTTATGACCGGGAGGTGCCCATGGGCAAACGTGACGAGCTGATCGCCAAATACGCACAAGACATCGAAACCAAGCTGGGCCAGACGCCCGACATGGACCTGCTGCGAAAGGTCACCATCGGCTGCGGCCCGTCCATCTATAGCGCGGATTCCGAAACCATCGCCGGCAGTGACAAATCCGAGGTCGCCCGCGTGCGCGACAGCTATCTGAAGAAGAAGCTGGGCCTGTCCGACGGCGACCAGCTGGACAGCGCCATCGATACCGTCATGGAGCAATACGGCAGCAGTAACCGCAGCAAATACCGCGCCGTGGTCTATTACATGCTGTGCCGGCATTTCGGCAAGGAAGCGGTTTACGCCTGACGGCACATCGCCTTGATCGCCGCGACATGCGCAGGCGCGGCGGTCAGGCAATCGGCGGCCAGATCGCGTGCGGTGGACATCAGGTCCTGCGGGTCGCAGATGCGGTCGATCAGCCCCCATGACAGCGCCTCGGGGGCGGCCAACTTGGCGCCTGCCATCAGGATGACCTTGGCCCGCGCAGGTCCCACCAGCGCCACCAACCGCCCCGGGTCCGAGGGTTGGGGCAGAAAGCCAAGCCGCATCACCGGATAGAAGATCCGCGCCTCGGGTACCGCCAGACGGATGTCGCGGGCCAGCGCCATCCCGAAGGCGCCCCCCGCCAAGGTGCCGTTCAGTGCTGCGATGGTCAGACAGGGCATCGCAGCCACCTGCGCCGACAGCCGTTCCCATTCGGGCGATGTCGCAAGCCCCTGCCGCGCCTGATCTATATCGGCACCCGCCGAAAAGACCCGCCCCCGGCCCGTCAGGATCACCGCCCGCGCACCGGCATCGGCGGCGTCCCGACAGGCAAGGGTCAGATCGGCCAGCATTGCGCCCGTCAGCGCGTTCGCCTTGTCGGGCCGGTCGATCGTCAGCAGGCACAGGCCCTGCGTCATCTGGCTGCGGATCACGAACAGTTCCCTTCAACTTCGAAGGTCACTGTGGCAAGAATTCTGCAGACATCAAGCGTCCGAAAGGTTTTTGCCATGTATCGCCCGATTGCCACCTCAGTCATCGCCCTGGTCGTCGGGGCCGGGCCCGTTCTGGCGGATGTGACCCCGTCCCAGGTCTGGGACAGCCTGCAGCAGACCTATGGCCAGATGGGCTATGACATGCAGATCGGTGCGACCGATGATGCAGGCCAGACGCTGACGGTGACCGATCTGGTGCTGACGCCCAAGGATGCGCAGAACGACATGTCGCTGACCATTCCCAAGATCACCATGCAGCAGACCGGCGGCGGCGACGTGCGCTCGGTCATCGGCGGCCAGATGGCCCTGCAGATGACAGGCGAGACCGAAGATGACGCGCCGGTCGGCTTTACCATGTCCATCGACGCCCCCGGCAACGAGACCCTGACCACCGGCACGCCCGACGCGATGGAACATGCCTTCACCGTCCCGAAGATGATCGTGAACGGCCGCAGCCTGGACAAGGTGAACGAAACCCCGGTCACCATCACCCTGACCGACATGACCGCCAGCCAGTCGACCGCCAAGGATGACGACGGCACCCGCAGCCAAAGCTTCGAGGGGTCGATCGCCACCACCGTGATGGCGGTCAAGGCCTCGGGTCCGGCGCAGTTCGATCCGGCCCTGCTGCCCGAAGGTGCGCCGCAGCCCGACCCTGAAAACCCGCCGATGGACAATTTCGCCTCGAACATCACCGTCGACGACCTGACGTTCAAGGGCAATGGCACCCTGCCTGCGGGTGATTTCGACATGGCCTCGGACCCGTCGGGTGCGCTGAAGGCCGGGTATTCGGGTGATGTGACCTTTGCCTTGGGCAAGATCCAGGGCGACTTCAACGCCCAGTCTCATGACTTCGTCGAAGATCGCACCAATGATGCCAAGGGCACCTTCGGCGCGCAGAACGGCACCATCTCGATGGCGATGGACAAGGAAAGCCTGCGCTATGACGGCAAGGCCGAACAGATCGCGGTCAAGATGACCTCGGATGATCTGCCTTTCCCGATCGAATATACGGCGGCGGAAAACACCATGCGTCTGGCGATGCCGATGATCGCATCCGAACAGGAACAGCCCTTCGCGCTGGCTTACGGTCTGAAGGACATGGCCCTGAACGACCAGATCTGGCAGGCGATCGATCCGCAATCGACACTGCCCCATGACCCCGCCAGCCTGAACATCGATCTTGAGGGGACGGCCGTTTTGGTCACCGACTTCATGGACCCCGGTTTCGCCGATCCCGAATCCGACAAGGCCCCCTTCCTGCCGCGCCAACTGTCCATCAAGGACATCTCGCTGGATGCCATCGGGGCGACGGCGGACGTCACGGGCGATCTGACCTTCGGCGACGATCCCAGCCAGCCGGTCGGCAAGGTTCAGGGCAGCTTTACCGGCATCAACGCGCTGCTGGACAATGCCGTCGCCATGGGCATCGCCCCCGAACAGCAGATGATGGGCGTGCGCATGATGCTGGCGATGTTCGCCCGTCCGTCGCAGGATGACCCCGAGACCCTGACCACCGAACTGGAATTCCGCGAGGGCGGCTCCATCTTTGCAAACGGTCAGCAGGTCAAGTAACCATATCCAAGTGACGAGCCTCGATCCCCGCGATCCCGGCCCGTCATCCCCATTCATGAACACGAGCATTGCATGACCGCCTCTTCCGCCGATCCCGACCGTCTGAAACATCTGGCCGAGGCGCTGATCGGCGCCGCCCGCCGTGCGGGGGCGGACCAGGCGGATGCCTTGGCGATCGACGGCAGGTCGGTCGGGATCGATGTGCGGGGCGGGACGCTGGAACAGGCCGAACGCGCCGAAAGCATCGACATCGGGTTGCGGGTGCTGATCGGCGGGCGTCAGGCGGCGGTCTCATCCTCGGATCATTCGGACGATGCCATCGCTCAGATGGCGGCCCGCGCCGTCGCCATGGCGCGCGAAGCGCCGGTGGACGACAATCTGGGGCTGGCCGATCCCGACCAGCTGGCGACGGTCCGCAATGCCGACAGCCTGCGCATCTGCGACGACCTGCCCGAACCTGATCCCGCCCACCTGCAGGACATGGCCCTGCGCGCCGAGGCCGCGGCCCTGTCGGTCGAGGGCATCAGCCAGATCGAAAGCGCCAATGCCAGCTATAGCCACCGTCGGATGTGGATGGCGGCCTCGAACGGGTTTTCGGGGGGCTATGCGCGGACCGGCCATGTGATCTCGACCGTCGCCATCACCGGCGAGGGCACGGGGATGGAGCGTGACTATGCCGGCGAATCCCGCGTCTTCGCCGCCGACCTGCCCACCCCCGAGGAGATCGGCCTGCTGGCCGCCGAACGCACGCTGGCCCGCGCCGGGGCCCGCAAGCCCCCCACCGGGGCCTTCCCGATCCTGTTCGACCGGCGCGTGTCGTCATCGCTGATCGCGCATCTGCTGTCGGCGGTGAACGGATCGGCGGTGGCACGGGGCGCCAGCTGGCTGCGCCGCGACATGGGCGAACAGGTGCTGCCCGCCCATATGACCCTGTCCGAGGATCCGCACCGCCCCGGCTATCCATCGTCGCGCCCCTTCGATGCCGAGGGTCTGGCCACGCGCCCCCGCGACATCGTGGCGGGCGGCATCCTGCAGGGCTGGACGCTGGATCTGGCGACGGCACGCAAGCTGGGGATGGAAAGCACGGCCTCGGCGGCCCGCGGGCTGGCATCGGCGCCGTCCCCCGCCAATGGCAATGTCATCCTGACGCCGGGCGATGTCACTCAGGAACAGCTGATCGCGCAGATGGGGCGCGGTCTGGTCGTCACCTCGATGCTGGGGGCCTCGATCAACGGAACGACGGGGGATTATTCGCGCGGTGCCGCGGGCTTCTGGGTCGAAAACGGCCAGATCGTCCATGCCGTCAACGAATGCACCATCGCGGGCAACCTGCGCGACATGCTGATGACGCTGGTGGCGGCAGACGACGCGCTGCCGTGGCGCGGCGTGCAGGTGCCCAGCCTGCTGGTGCAGGGGATGACCGTTGCGGGCGCATGACGACGATCTTGACCTGCTGACCCGCGCCGCCCGTCAGGCGGGCCGGATCGCCATGGGTTTCTGGCGGCGCGATCCGGTGGCATGGGACAAGGGCGGCGGCGCGGGGCCCGTGACCGAGGCCGATCTGGCCGTCAACGAAGCCATGCTGTCGCTGCTGACGGGGGAACGCCCCGATTACGGCTGGCTATCCGAGGAGAGCGAGGCCGACCCCGCCCGTCTGGACGCGCAGCGTTGCTTCATCGTCGATCCCATCGACGGCACGCGCGCCTTTATCGACGGTCAGGACGGGTTTTCCCATTCGCTGGCCATCGCGGACGGCAGCCGGATCATCGCCGCCGTGGTGCATCTGCCGGTGCTGGACTTGACCTATACCGCCACAGCCGACGGTCCGGCGCTGCTGAACGGCCAACCCATCGCCCCGACCGATCCCGACATCGACGGCGCGGGTGTGCTGACCTATCGCGCCATATCCGAGGCACAATACTGGCGCAGCGGTGTCATGCCGCCGTTCAAACGCGAATTCCGGTCGTCCTTGGCATGGCGGCTGTCGCTGGCCGCCGAGGGGCGCTTCGATGCCGCCCTGTCACTGCGGGCGGCATGGGAATGGGACATCGCGGCCGGCAGCCTGATTGCCGAACGCGCAGGCGCCCGCGTCACCGACCGACGCGGCAAGCCGATGCAATTCAACAGCCCGCGCGCGCAGGTTGACGGGCTGATCGTGGCAGGCCCCAATCTGCACGGTCAGCTGCTGGCGGCGCTGGCCTAGAGCAGCCGCGACTTGGCGACCTGCAGCAGGCCCAGACGCCGCAGGGTGTTGACCGGATAGCCATCGCTGCCCATCAGATCCAGACTGAAGTCCGGTTCCAGCCGCTGCAAGGCCTGCAGGGCCTCACGGGCGCCCTCCTGATCCTTGGCCGCATAGCGCAGCGCCGCCAGAAAGCGCAGGGCGGGGCGGTTGTCGGGGGCGAAACGATGCACGGCTTCCAGATGATGGATGGCGGCGGGCAGATCGCCCGCCCGCATCTTGGCGACGCCGATCCCCAGATGCCAGTTGGCGGGGTTCAGGCTGGACAGCGCCTGTCCCAGACCGGCCTGTGCCTCGGTCGCGGATTGCTCCAAATGGCCGATCCCCGCCAGCGCGCGGGACAGCGACAGCCGCGCCAGCGGGTTCTGGCCATCGGCCATCACCGCCTGCCGCGACAAGTCATAGGCGATCTGGTCGCGGTCCAGATAGGCCTCGATGACCGAATTCACCGCAAGTGCAGTGGCGTGGAAAGGTGCGGCCTCGCGCGCGCGGGCGGCCAGTTCGGCAGCCTCGGAGATGGCGCGACCGGGGTCGTCGGTCAGACGTTCGAAGGCATAGGTGGTGCGGATCCAGGCCCGCAGCGACAGGGTGACGGCGGGGGTGATGCTGTCGCCCAACTGCTCCAGCACCCTGTCGGCGCGAGCCAGCCGGTCGGCGGAAAAGCTGAAGACATCTCCGAACGAGATTCCCGCAGCCGCCCCCAGCGCCCGCCCCTGATCCACCACCTGCACCATCGCCAGACAGCAGCGCGCGGTGAAATCCCCCATCTGCGCGCCCAAATCGCCCAGCGGGCAGGTCATCCGCTGCGACCACAGCACGCGGCCAGTGGGACGGTGGGTCAGCATCGCCGACATGTTGAAAATCTGCCCCTGCAGGCTGGCCAACGAGGTGATCTGGATATGCGGCCCCGCAGGCGCGGCGTCGGCATCATGGATCGCCACGGGCAGCAGGTCGGCGGTGCGTCCCGCCGCCTCGGACAGGATCATCGTGGCCAGCACCATGGCATCCTGACTGGTCGACACGGGCGTCCCCAGCACCAGATCCGGCAGCGCCGATTCCGCCACCGCGGGCGTGCGGACCTGCGCGGCCTGACGGGCATCGCGCAACCAATCCTCGAATTCGGGGTCGGGGATGTCCAGATCTGCGCCGAACTCGGGGATCTGGCCGTCGGCGGCGGGGCGGGCCGTCATGTCCAGCCGGATCATCGCCGGGTCCAGCCCCACCCAGCCCGGACCGGTCAGCAAAGCGTCGCGATGCGTGCCAAGACCGATGCGAATCTCGCGCAGGACCTGACGTAGGCTGGCGTTGCCCTGTTCGGGGTCGCGTTCGCTGAACAACAGGTCCTGCAACCGCGCCCGCGTGATGCGCATGGACCGCGCCGTGCCGATGGCGGCCAATGCGCCACGCGCCCGCATCCCGCGCGGGGTCAGGCGCAGGTCGGCAGGGCCGGTCACCTCGACCGGGCCCATCAGGCGAAGGGTCAGTATCGGCATCTTGGCAGGCGTCCCGGCAAGGCATCTGCCAACAGGCTTAGCCGTTCACGTGTTTGTGTGATAGGTTAATGATGTGATGTCGTCCCTTTGTCGCGAGTAGCCATGTCCCTGTTCCACGCCAAACACGCAAAACATGCCAAGATGTCGGATGCTGCCGACGGGGCCTCGCTGGAACTGGCGCTGGCACTGATGCGCAGCCGTGATGCCATTGCGGGCACCGAACAGGTCACCGGCGACATGGCGGCGCCCGTCACGCTGACGCCCGGCGAACGCCTTTTCCGCCTGCAGGCCGATCACCGCAGCGCCGTGCTGCTGTCCGAACTGTCCGAGGGCCTGTCGGTCAGCCATTCCACCCCCGACGATCCGATCAGTGGCACCCCCACAACCGCCAGCGTGGCCCATTCGGGCGGAATGCTGGTGCAGATCGACCGGCCCAGCTTGTCGCAGTTCCGCGCCGCCGTCCCCCTTGTCGGGAATTACGCCGAATTGCGTGCCGACCGCGCCGCCGAGATCGACGTCCAGACCCGCAGCCTGCTGCCCTTCTTCGGGTCCGTCGTCATGCTGCAACCCGACCGTTGCGACCGGATCACCGAGATGTTGCAGATCGCGCTGGATCTGACCACGCAGGTGGTGATGCGCGTCAAGCTAGCGCTGGCCTGTCCACGTCCGACCCAGTTCAGCGACCGGATGCAGCCGATCATCGCCTGTCCCAGCCACCCGACCCTGCCAAGCGGCCATGCCACGCAGGCCTTTTGCGTGGCGACCCTGCTGACGGGGCTGCAGACGCCGGGCGCACCGGTGGCGGCTGGCGACCAGCTGTTCCGTCTGGCCTGCCGGATCGCGGTGAACAGGACCGTGGCGGGGGTGCATTTCCCCGCCGACAGTGCTGCGGGGGCCGTGCTGGGCATCCAGCTGGCGCGGCTGCTGCTGGCGCGGGCGACGCCGGTGGGGGCGGTGGCGTCGGCCAGCTTCGACGGGCGCAGGTTCGTCGATGATCAGGATCAGCCGCGCGATTTCCACTATGGCGTGCTGGACCGGATGGTGACGGGGCGCGACGGCTCGACCCGCTTTGACACCAAGGCCGATTTCGTGACGCCTGCGCCGCTGTGGTCCGTTCTGGTCGCGGCGGCCCAACGCGAATGGGACAGCAGATGGAGCTGAAATCCCCCCCGAACTGGAGCGTTCCCATACCGCGCCGGACCACCTTTACCGGCTGCACCGAGGATTGGTTCGCCCGACACGCGGACAACCCCGGCCCGGACCTCGACCAATCCCCCGAGATTCTGCTGCGCGATCTGATCGACCGCGCCTTCAGGTCATGATCGCGCCGGGGCAGGACCCGCTGCTGGTCGCCGCACTGGGTCCGCCGGGGTTGGTGCTGCCACCCGATGCCGTGAACCCCGATCCGCATGCCTTGGACGGGTCGGATCTGACTGACCCGGAACAGGCCTATCTGGACGATGCCGCACTGCCCGATCCGCAGCATGGATGCATCATCGGCGTGATAGACGATGCCATCCCTTTCGTGCATGAACGCCTGCGTCTGTCACCGACCCTCAGCCGCGTGGCCGCGCTGTGGGTGCAGGATGCCGCCTTCGATCCGCAAGGCCCCGGCCACGACCTGCCTGTGGGGCGCGAACTGCGTGGCGCGCAGATCGGCAGATGGCTGACGCAGCTGCAATCGGGGGCCGTCCCGACCGAGGACAGCATCTATCGCCTGTCGGGCGTTGTCGACATGGCCCGCGAAACCACCCATGCGGCCGCCTTTGCCGCGGGTCACGGGGCGGCGGTCTCGCTGTTGGCGGCGGGGCATGCGATGGGCGACCCTGATGCCCGCAATCGCCCGCTGATCGGGGTGAACCTTGCGCCGCGCGTCATCGCCGACAGTTCGGGCGGGTTGGCGCCGCGGGTGCTGGCGGCCTCGGTCCTGTTCATCATATCGCGCGCGCGTCGCCTGTGCCGCCTGATCGAGGCGCGCCGCGACCTGCCCCCGAACAGCGTGCGCCTGCCGGTGGTGCTGAACATCAGCCTTGGCCTGACCGCAGGCCCGCGCGACGGCTGCAGCGTGATCGAGCGGCTGCTGGATCAGGTGGCCGAATACCCGTCGGACGACCTTGGGCCGGTGAATGTCGTCCTGCCCAGTGGCAATCACCGTATGGCACGCCTGCGCGGGGTCCTGCAGGCGGGCGGCACGCTTGGTTGGCAGTTGCCCCCCGACGACCGCACCGTCACCCCGTTGGAGGTCTGGGGGCCCGTTCACCCTGAACGCCCCGAACGCCCGATGCAGATCGGACTGTCGGGGCCGGGGCTGGACAGGGCCTGGACCGCCTTTACCGATGGCGAACAGGTTACCCATCTGTGCGATGACGACGGCCATGACATCGCCCGCGCCTATCACGGCACCGTGGCCCTGCCGCAGGGGGGCTATCGACAGACGGTGACGCTGGTTCTGGAACCCACATGCCCCGACAGGCTGGGGCAGGGCTGGATCGCGCCGGGGATGTGGCATCTGTCACTGCCCGCCGATGCCGCGCCGGGCGATCACGCCATATCCTTGCAGCGCGACGAAGTGCTGCGCGGCTTTCCCCGCGAAGCCCGTCAGAGCCGCCTTCACGACCCCGCCTATCGCGACCGCGACGATACCGACCGTGCCATCCTGCTTGATCCCGAAGGTCAGGCCAGCAACCGCGTGCAGCGCGGCGATACCGTCAATGCCTATGCCACAGGCCGCAGGACCTTGCGCGCAGGCGTCGTCACCCGGCGTGAAGGCAGCGTGGCCAACTACAATTCACTGATCGGCGCGGACCATGCGGGCGATCTGCTGGTCGCGGTGGATCGTGGGGTCTGTCACGCGGGCATGTCGATCTGCGGGCGCGGCAGCGGCAGCTTTTCGGTGATGTCGGGCAGCTCGCTGGCCGCACCGCAGGTGACGCGGTGGCTGGCCGAACAGCTGGCGCAGGGTGCCAGACCCGCCGATCGCGCCGCCGTGCAGGCCCTTGCGGGCGGACAAACGGACGGTCCGACGCCCATCCTGCCGTCATTTGCGGACCAAATTCCGGGCTGAACCGGCTAAAATCCGCAATTTTCAACCCAAAGCTGTGCGTTTCGCAGGTTCCGGCGTGATTCCTTTCACGCCCGTTTCACGGCATGGGTCCAGAACACCCCTGACAGCGATGACACGCCAGACAGGAGCAAGCACCATGAAGGATCAGAGGATTTCCGAATATCGGGCCATGTTCGCGGCCTTGCAGATGCTGGGTGCCAAACCCGATACGGTCGCGCAGGACGACCTGTTCCAGACGCTGGCGCAGCTGCGCGACAAACCCGCGCCGCGCGATCGGGACGGCGATGCCGGTCAATTGCGCCGGTTGCAGCGGGAAAACGCGCTGCTGATCGATCACGCCGAGATGCTGGCCTGCGCCCTTGGTGCCTGTCCGAACTGCTGGGGCACCATCCCCGACTGCGAGGATTGCGGCGGCATCGGCACGCCGGGGGCCTTCAACCCCGACAGGTCGTGCTTCGACCACTTCGTCCTGCCCGTCATCACCCGCGTTCTGGGTCGTGACGAGGATGACGACATCAGGATTTCCGGCGACGCTTTGCGCCGGGCAGGATTCCCCGCGGGCAAGGTCGTGTAACCAGTACCCTCAGTTTTTCACGCCCGTGGGGAAGGGGGTCGGCAGGACAACTGCCGGCCCTTTGTTCATGTCTCAGAACAGCGGCGGCAGGTCGAAGGCGTTGACCGGCGCGGGCTGGCGGGTGGCGATGGTGGTGCCCGGACCCGACAGCGTCGCGATCTGCTGCGCCAGCTGGGCGATGGCCTGGCTGGCGGCAACGGCCGTGCCTGCGGGCGTCGGCTCGGTCATTGGAACGCGGATGTCAAAGCTGCGCGCCTGATTGGCGCCGTTGCCCTTCAACCCGTCGTCGGCCACGAAATACCGTCCCGACAGGCGATAGATGTTGTCGGTCTGGGCCAAGGCACGCTCGACCCGCACCTCGAGCACGCGGGCCGGGGGTTCGGCCAGGGGCCAGGGCTCGCCGATGACGGTGGCGCCGGACACGTCGCTGATGGCGCGGGCCAGCGTCGTCGTGAAGGCGCGGGCCGGCGTATCCGCCCAGAGGCTGTCGGGGTTCGACCGCACGGCACCGTCCTGGGTCTGGAAGGCGACCTCCTGATTGGCGGCGTATTCGGGCAGCGACACGTCCTTCAGCTCGGCGGTGCCAAGGCGGTTGGCCACGCGCACGTTCTGGGTCGGTGGGTCCAAAAGGAAGCGCCCGGTCTTTTCAGGGTCCGAACAGGCCCCCAGCAGGACAAGTCCCGACAGGGCGATCAGCGGCAGGCGAAGGAAGGGTGTCGTCATGTCTATCGTCCCAGGATGAAGGCGCGGGGGTTGCGTTCGATCAGCCGGGCCAGCGACCCGAAGGATTCCGTGGCGCGACGCACTTCGCGGAGGGCGCCGATCAGTTCGTTGTTGAAGGCCGACCGGTTGCCATAGCTGGCAAAGAGCGAATTGGCGCGCGCGGCGGTGGTCTGCAGGCTCTTGACCAGCTGCGGCAGCTGCTGGACCGAACGTGCGATTTCATCGGCGGCTGTGCTGGCCGAATTCAGCGCGTTGTTCAGGCTGCCCGCGGCATTGCCGTCGCGCAGGTCGTTCAACAGGCCGCTGGCGGCCTCCAGCGTGTTGGACAGGTTGCGCGGCAGGCGTTCGGCGTCTTCGCTGCCCAGCATGGCGCGCAAATCGGCAAGGATACCTTCGACCTGCAGGCTGACCTCGGCAAAACCGAACTCCTCGACCGAGGCGGCGGCGATGCTGATCTGATCGACCATTTCCGGCACGTCCACGGCAGCGTCGTTGATCGACTTGAAGGCAGCAGAGGCATCATCCAGCATTTTCGCGATGGTTTCGCCGCTGTTGGCATCGCGCAGATCGGTGGTGATGCTGCTGATGTCCGACAGCGCGACATTGCCATCCTCGATCGCCTTGCGCAGGGCCGCGGGGATCGCACGGGTGTCTTGGGAACTGGCGATCGCCGTCACGCTGTCCAGCGCGTCGCGGGCCGAGTTCAGCAATTCCTCGATCGGCAGGTTGCCGATGCGGTTGACCAACCCTTGGGCGCTGGCGGTGAAATCATCCAGATCACCCTCGACCGAGGGGATCAGCGGCACCGGTTCGGCGTCGGCATCGACGGTGGCGGGTTCAGCACCGGGGATCCGGACCAGTTCGACCATCAGGCTGGTGCCTAGGAAACCGGCACTGGCAACGCGGGCGCGCAGGCCCGATCCACTGACCTCATCCTCCAGCAGGGCCATCGCGTCTTCGGCGGTGGCACCTTCGGGCAGGCCCATGCGGCGCGGAGAGATGGCCATGGTGACCAGCTGCTTGACCTCGGCGTCGTCAGCCTCGCCGGTGGTGACGTTCACCGCCAGATCGGTGACCTGACCGACCCGCAGTCCCTGGAACTGGACGTCGGCGCCCTTTTCCAGACCCTGCAGGGAATCGTCAATCAACATGCCGATGCGCAGGCGATCGGTGTCGTCACTGGCAAACAGCGTGCTGCGCGCCATGGCTTCGTCATCCTGCACGGGGAATTCATGCCCTGCATCGATCGGGTTGCCGCCGCTGGTGATCGTGTCGAAGGCCACGCCCCCCTGCAACACCGAGGACAGCGAATTGACGTTGAAGCTGATCCCCTGCGCCCCAAGCGACAGCGAGAACCCCGAGGTGTCCCAGAACACGCTGGCCGTGGTCAGGCGGGCGTCCTGTGGCGCTTCGATGAAGGCGTCGGCCAGAACGCGGTCGTCCTGATCGGACAGGCGGATGTTTTCGACGCGTCCGACCTCGACCCCGCGGAACAGGACCGGGGCGCCCTCGCTCATGCCATCGGCGCTTTTCATCGACAGTTTGACCCAGGTGCCGGGCTGATCGCCGCGCACCAGGGGCGGGCGTTCCAATCCCTTGAAGTCGGTCGTCACCTCGGTGACCTGCGAGTCCCAATAGCCTTCGATGAAGGCGCCCGACAGCACCGTATCAAGGCGCGTCACGCCCTGTGCGCTGACCTGCGGGCGCACGATCCAGAAGCTGGCATCGGTGTCGATATATTGCGCGACATCGCTGTCCACCCGGATCGAGACGATGACCTTGGACAGATCGCCGCTGAAGGACACGCTTTCGACCTGCCCCACGATGATCTCGCGGAAGCGCAGGGTCGTGTCGCCGGGGGTGATGCCGGTGGCATCGGCAAATTCGACCTCGATCAGGCTGCCGCGGTCGCGAAAGGAATTCCATGCGATGCCAAGCGTCACGATCAGCGCGACGATGGGCACGATCCAGATGACGTTGACGCCGGCCTGCGCCGCGCGGGCAGCAGTCTTGCGTACCGGACTTGCCGGCTTGAGGGGCTGGGGCGTGTCAGTCATCTTGGTTTCTGTCCTTGGCCGTCTTGGTCTGTTTAAGGGCGGATCATTCGCTTTTCGACCGCAAGGGCAGGCCGCGCCAGATCAATCGCGCATCAAAGCTTTGCGCGGAAAGCATGGTGAAGGCAACCGACAGGGCAAATGAGGCGGCTGCCGGACCGGGGTGGACCGACGCCATGAAGCCCAATTGCACAAGTGCCGACAGGATGGCCACCACGAAGACGTCGATCATCGACCAGCGGCCGATGAATTCGACGACCTCATAGATCTTCAGACGGGTATGGGCCTGATCAACCGTGGCGGGGCGGCCCGCGACAATGGCCAGCCAGCCGATGGCCACGAATTTGCCCATCGGCACGATGATCGAGGCCACGAAGACGATAGTGGCGATGTCATAGCTGCCGTGGTGCATCAATTCGACCACGCCTTCAATGATGGTGGATTCCGAATTGCCCGCCAGACCCGCGAAGGTCTGCGTGCTCATCATCGGGAACAGGTTGGCGGGAATATACATGATCAGGCCCGCGAACCACCACGCCCAGACCTTTTGCAGACTGCGGCGGTCCGGTGGCACCAGATGGGCGCCGCAGCGCAGGCATTGATCGTGGTCCTGCGACCAGACGCGGCCACAGCTGTGGCAGCCGATCAGGCCCGCGCGGTGGGCGGTCATCACCGGGCCGTTGCTGTCCGAAGGCGCGCTCATGCCTTGGCCTTGCGCGGTTTGCCGTGGAATTCGACGGTTTGTCCGGCGTCCTCGATCGCGTCCCAGATCGAGGTCTGGCACATGAAGGCCTTGGACGCGATGTTGACGAAGATCAGCGCGCAGAACGCCCAGAAGGCCGGACCCAGGTGGACCGAGGCCAGACCCGCCACCTTGACCAGCGCGACCGCGGTGCCGATGACGAATATCTCGGCCATGGACCAGGGGCGCATCATCTCGGACCAGCGGAAGGCCCGCGCGGCATGGCGGTGGGGCGCGCGGCCCTGAACCAGCGGCGCCAGCACATAGACCAGCAGGAAGGCGCGCGTGATCGGCAGGCCGATGATCATCGCCAGCACCGCAATGACCAGCGGCAGCAGGACCCCGTCGGCAAAGGCCAGGGCAACGTCGAACAGCGAACTGGCGTTGCCGAAGCCCATCGCCGACACTTCGAGGAAGGGGAAGAACACCGCACCCACCAGCAGCACCATCGAGGTGAAGGACAGCGCGATCAGCTGCACGAAGGCCCCGTCGCGTGGTTTGGCCATGACCGTGCCGCATCGGGTGCAGCGGGCGGTCTCGCCCAGCTCCAGATCTTCCTCGATGTGCAGGGCGTCGCATTTGGGGCAGGCCATCAGCCCGCGTCCGGTCGCCAGATCATAGCTTGGTTCATGTTCCATGCTGGTCAAAATAGGCCGCATGCATCCCGACGCAAGCGCCCAGCCCATTGGGGGCGCAAGAAATGCTGCGTCAGTGGCGCGAACCGGCCTTGGCAGCCGAGGTCAGCACGACATTGCGCACGTCGCCCGCAGGCCCGTGATGGCCCTGTGTCAACTTGAAGATCATGGTCAGGACATAGCTGTCGGGCTCAGACCGGGTCTCGACCTCGCCTTCCAGCTGCATCGAGAACGCCTCGATCAGCTGGGTGCCAAGCCCCGTGCCACCCTCGGTGGGGTCGGGGCCGACCGAATTGGCCACCTGCAGCTTGCCCAGACCCGGTTCGGGCGAGGTCAACGACACACTGACCCAGGGGCGACCGCTTCCCTGTGGCTTGCCCGCGTATTTCAGGGCGTTGGTAAAGGCTTCGGTCGCCAGAAGCGTCAGGGGGACGGCCTGATCGGGCATCATCGTCAGCTGCTGGATGTCGGATTGCACCTTCAACCGCGTGCCCGCGCCTTGGGTGACATTGGTCAGCTGGCCGATGATGTCGGTGATCAGCAGATCAGCATCGACCGCATCCAGCTGTTCCGCCTGATAGAGATTGCGATAGATCGTCGCCAGCGCCGCCACGCGGTCCTGCACCGACCGCAGCACCTGCTTGGCATCGGGATCGTCGATCAGCCGGCTTTGCATGTTGATGATCGAGGCGATCAGCTGAAGGTTGTTCTTGACCCGGTGATGGACCTCTTTCAGCAGGACGGTCTTTTCGGCAACGGCCTTTTCCATCGCTTCTTCGTCGCGGATCAGGATGCGGGCCATGTTGTGGAAGGTCTGGCTGACGTCGGTGATCTCGGTCGGTGCATCCTGCAGCACCGGCGGCGCGCTGACACGGTTGCCGATGGCAAAACGGCGCATCTGGCCGCGCAGCACGGTGATATGGCGCAGCACCAGCCGGAAGACCGCGAAATAGGCGACGGCCAGCGACACGACCCACAAGGCGGCAGGCAGCAGAACCGCCCCAAAGCGCGACAACTGGAAGACGCCGACACCGGCGGTCTGGGGGCTCCAGCTGCCAAGGGCATACACAAGGCCCGGAATGACGGGGACCACGGTAAAGACACGGGTTTCGTCGTTGTTCGCGGTCGCGCGGAAGGTGGTTTCGCCCTGACCCAGCAGACCGACCAGATCGCGGTCGCGCGGCAGCAGGTCATCGGTCGTTCCGCCGACCAAATCGTCGCCGTTCAGAACCCGGCCGCGGCTGTTGAAGGTCATGATGCGGGTGCCTTCGTTGCCGAAGTCCATCGCATGGGTGGATCGCAGCAGGTCCTGCGACAGCGACAGCCCTACATAGCCCAGCAATTCGCGATCACGGTACAGCGGCTGCTGGACGACGACGACCGCCTTGCCGGTGACAGCGCCGCGACGCACCGAGGTGACGGTGGTGACCGGATTTTTCAAGAAGTTCTGCAGAAGGTCGTTCTGGGACAGATCAAAGCCTTCCAGCGCGTCGGGATCCGAGCTGCACTGCATGAAACCATCGACCGGGACGAAGCCTGCATGGCTGTAGGTCCCGCTGCGCTGAACGAAATTGCGCAAAAGTTCGGCGCATTGTTCGGGGCGGTTCATGGTTTCAAGCACCGCAGGCCCCAAGGCATCGGCCGAACCAAGCGCGCTTTGCAGCAGCGCCCGTTCCCCCGATGCTGCGGATGCGGTGCGGCCCAACAGGGCGATTTCTGCGCTGCGTTCGGCCTCTTGCGACAGATGCAGGTTCTGGACCAGAGAGATCAGCCCGATGGGCAGGATCGCGACCGACAGCAGCGCGCCAAGCCGAAAGCCAAGCCGGCGCGTGAATTCCAGTTGACCTGATATGCGCCGCAACATCGTGCCAGCTCAGCGAGAGCTTGAATTGTTCTGAGCCATCACCGCCAGCGTCGCCTGATCGGTCATGTTCAGATCTTCACCCTGTTCCAGGTGCAGCAATTCGGCCAGCTTGCGGCGACCGCGGTTGGCGCGGGATTTCACCGTGCCCACGGCCACGCCGGTCATATCGGCGGCCTCTTCATAGGAAAAGCCGGATGCACCAACCAAGATCAGAGCCTCGCGCTGTTCGTCGGGCAGGCGGTCGAAGGCAAAGCGGAAATCGCGCAGCGCAAGACGACCGTCATGGTCGGGGCGGGTCGATTGACGCGCGGCGTGGATGCCGTCGCTGTCGCTGACCTCGCGCTTGGTCTTGCGGCGGGCGGAATAGAACGTGTTGCGAAGGATGGTGAACAGCCATGCGCGCAGATTGGTGCCCGCCTGGAACTTGTCCATGTTGGTCCATGCCTTGACGATGGTGTCCTGCACCAGATCGTCGGCCGCAGCGCCTTCACGCGTCAGCGACAGGGCAAAGGCCCGTAGCGCCGGAAGGTGGTTGACCAGCTGGTCGCGCGGATCAGGCAGGGCTGTATTCGTCATGAGGGGATGGCACCGTGGAACGAGGGATCGGAAGGGAAAATGGTCCGGGAAATGGTCATCCCTGTTCCTTGAGCTTTTGAAGAAGCTCGAGGAAGCGATCAGGAACCTCGTTCGTGGCGTCCTGTTCGTAAACCCGTTTCAGGTTCTCATCGATTTGTTTTTCCACGGCCGCTTTCCTACGGTCATCTCGCTTTGGCGTCATAATAATGTTAGTCCCGACAAACTTGTGCGCACAACCATGCAACCGATAGGGGGGCAAGATGGTTCCTTGCAATAGACGAATTAAAAGGACTGTGTGATGACTGCTGCAGATCTGGCCCAATCGATCGGCCAACAGCTTCCGTTCCTGCGCCGCTATGCGCGTGCTCTGACCGGAAGCCAGAGTGCCGGTGACAACTATGCGGCCGCTACGCTTGAGGCGATCCTGTCGGATCGGAGCGTGCTTGATGGCGAAGACGATCTGCGTATCGCGTTGTTCAAGACGTTCCACGCGATCTGGCAAAGCTCGGGTCAGCCGGTGGAAGACACCGACATGACCGCCCGCGAACGCCGTGCGCAAGATCACCTGCGCGGCCTGACCCCGAATTCCCGCGAAGCCCTGCTGCTGCGCACGATCGAGGAGCTGCGCGCCGATCAGATCGCCCGCGTCATGCAGATCGACACTGCCGAGGCAGAGGAACTGGTCCAGATCGCGCTGAGCGAGATGGGCAACACCCTGCGTGGCAAGGTGATGGTCATCGAGGACGAGATGATCATCGCGATGGACCTGAAGGGCATCGTGCAGGCCATGGGCCACGAAGTCACCGGCGTCGCGCGTACCCATACCGCCGCCATCGACCTGGCCGGAAAGCAGCGTCCCGACCTGATCCTGGCCGACATCCAGCTGGCGGACGGATCCTCGGGCGTCGATGCGGTCAACGAACTGCTGGGCAGCATGGGCGATATTCCGGTGATCTTCATCACCGCCTTCCCCGAGCGTCTGCTGACGGGCGACCGCCCCGAGCCGGCCTTCCTGATTTCCAAGCCCTATAGCGAGGAACAGGTCCGTTCAGCGGTCAGTCAGGCGATGTTCTTTGCATCGACCGAAGGCTTGGAAGTCTGAGACAACGAAAGGGCGCCCATCGCGGCGCCCTTTTCACTGGTTCTTTTCGGCCAGCAGCTCATCGAACCCGCGGCGTGCCTCGCGCGCGGCTCTCAGACGGCGGCGGCGGGCCAGTTCGACATTGATTAACGCACCCAGCAGCACCGAGAACCCGGCCAGATACAGCCACATCAACAATGCCACGACCGTCCCGATGGACCCATAGATGCGATTGTAGCTGTTGAAGCTGCCTAGATAGGCCGAAAACGCGATAGACCCTGCGGCCCACAGCATGGCCGCGAACATCGCCCCCCAGGTAAAGATCGGCGTGCGCGGCGTCTTCACGTTCGGGCCATAGCGGTAGAGGATGCCGATGGTCAGGATGACCAGCAGGAACATCCCCGCCCAAGGCAGCGCCGTGATCATCAGCGACCGCACCGGTGCGATGACAAAGAAGTTCAGCACCACCGGCACGATCACGATGGTCGCAAGACCCGCAAGCGAGATCCCCACGATCACCAGCGTCAGCGCATAGGCCAGCACGAAGCCGAAGATCGTCGAATGCGCGCGGACCCCATAGGCCGCGTTCAACCCCCGGATCAGCGCATCGACACCCGCGCGCGCCGCGATGGTCGCGATCATGAACGACAGGAACGACGTCCATCCGACCGAGGTCTGCCCGTTCGATGTCAGCGAAGTGACCTGATCGTCCACGATCGTCGAGGCGCCATCGGGCAGGAATTCATGCGCGACATCCAGATAGGTCAGGACGACGTCGGGGTCGAACCACAGGCTCCACAGCGCGATGATGGCGCCGATGCCGGGAAAGACCGCGAACATGCCATAGAAGGCGACGCCGGCCGCGATCAGGGTCATGTGGGTCTGATCCATGCGTTCGAAGATCGAACCCCAGAAGCTGCCGATATCCCTTAGCCAGTCGATCATGCCGCCCCATTTCCCGTTTTCGCCAGCATGATGCGGGGAAGCGATCCGCGCAAGGCTGGCGTCAGCTGGCCTGATACCGCGACCACAGGGAATCCTCGCCCAGTTTGGCCACGAATTCGGTATGGGCCTGCGCCTCGGCGTCGGTCAGGCGGGGCGGCAGGGGGGTCGGACGCTGCGCGCGGGGACGCATCTGGCCGTCGATGCCGGGTTCGTCATCCTCGTTCCGGGCCTGCGCCAGAACAAGGTCGGGCTGACGGCCGCCGATCAGTTCCAGATAGACCTCGGCCAGCAATTCGCTGTCCAGCAGCGCCCCGTGCAGTTCCCGGTTCGAGTTGTTGACCCCGAAGCGGCGGCACAAAGCGTCCAGCGTGGCAGGCGACCCCGGAAAGCGTTCGCGCGCGATCATCAGCGTGTCCAGCGCCCGGTCGAAGGGGATCGGTGCATGGCCTGCGCGCTTCAGTTCGGCGTTCAGGAATTTCATGTCGAAGCTGGCGTTATGGATCACCAGCTTGGCGTCATCGGCGATGAAATCGATGAAACCCTGCGCGACCTCGGCGAACTTGGGCTTGTCGGCCAGGAATTCGTCGCCCAAGCCATGCACCTCGAAGGCGCCCTGGGGCATGCTGCGTTCGGGGTTGATGTAGACGTGGAAGGTCTTGCCGGTCGGCAGGTGGTTGAACAGCTCCAACGCGCCGATTTCAACGATGCGGTCGCCGTTTTCGGCGTCGAAACCGGTGGTTTCGGTATCAAGGACGATCTCACGCATGGGGGGTGACCTCGGAAACGATGTGCTGCACGGCGGCGCGGGCGTTCTGCAGCGTGTCGGTGGGGATGATCCAATCCGCGCGCGCCCGCTTATCAGCGTCAGGCATCTGTCGCGCAAGGATCATCGCGAAGGTGTCATCGGTCATGCTGGGTCGCGCCATGACGCGGTCGCGCTGCGTTTTCGCATCGGTCGAGACGACCGCCACGCCGTCCAGATCGGGCGGGCTGGCGCTTTCGAACAGCAGCGGGATGTCCAGAACCACCAGCGGCGCATCCGCGTGCATGGCGGTGAAATCGGCACGATCACGTGCCACCAGCGGATGCACGATGGCTTCCAGTCGCGCCAAGGCCTGATCGTCACTGGCCAATACCTGACGCAGGGCCGCACGGTCGATCATGCCCCCCGAAAGTGCGGTCGGAAACATGGCCGAGACCGGCGCCACCGCTGCCCCCTGTTCGGCATAGAGCCTGTGGACGGCCTCATCCGCGTCCCAGACCGGGTGGCCAAGGTCGCGAAACATCTGCGCCGTAGTCGATTTGCCCATGCCGATGCTGCCGGTCAGGCCCAGCACATAGGTCATTCCAGAACGACTCGGCGAATCTCGTCGTTGACCTCGGGGCGGTGGCCGAACCAGCGTTCAAAGCCGGGGGCGGCCTGATGCAGCAGCATCCCCAGACCGTTGACGACCCGACATCCGCGGGCCTGCGCCTCGGTCAGCAGGGGGGTCATCAGCGGCGTATAGACCAGATCGGTGACCAGCGCGTCCGGCGACAGCGCATCCAGCGGCACCCGAAGCGGCTGCTTGCCCTCCATCCCAAGCGAGGTGGCGTTGACCACCGTCGTCGCCCCTTCCAGCATGTTGCCGACCTGCGCCCAGTCATAGACGACCAGTCTTGCGCCGAATTCCGCCTTGATCTGTTCCGCCCGCAGTCGGGTGCGATTGGTGATCCGCAGTTCCTTGACGCCGCTGTCCAGCAGGGATGCCACGACCGCCCGTGCCGCCCCGCCCGCACCGATCACGGCGGCAGGGCCTGCCTCGGGCTGCCAGTCGGGGGCGGATTGGCGAAGATTTGCGATGAAGCCATATCCATCGGTGTTGTCGGCATGGATCTTGCCGTCTGCGCGAAAGATCAGCGTATTCGCAGCCCCGATCAGCGCAGCGCGATCGGTGACCGTATCGGCCAGTGTCAGCACGGCCTCTTTGTGGGGGATGGTGACATTGGCACCGACAAAGCCCGCGCGGGGTAGAACGCGAAGAACCTCGGCCAGATGTTCGGGCATCACCGGGATCGGTACGTAATGTCCGGCCAGCCCATAGCGTTTCAGCCAATGCCCATGCAGGCGCGGCGACCGGGAATGGGCGATGGGCATGCCGATCACCCCGGCCAGGGGGGCATGGCTGATCTGGCTGGCGGGAATCTCGTCCGTCATGGGGACCTTGTCGCTGGCAGGTTGGTGTCACCCCCAGAGTAAGTCCCAAAATCCGGCGAAAAAAGACCAAAGAATGCACAAGGTCGGGCCTGTGGCGCGGAAGGCGCGCCCGAAAGACCGCCGCGCGCCACCTGAGCCCTGTGGACAAGAAACGGGGGGAATTGGTCGGGCGCTTGGTGACAAGTCGGTCAAGGCCCAATCGGTGTTGAATTTCACCCTGGAACGAAGGGCGAACCCGGTGCGGTGATCCACAGGTGCACAACTTGATTTCGCCAGGACGACCGATTGTGGACGAATTGTTCGCCAAATCATTATCCGCAAAATTATCCACACAAGATCATTTTGTTTACAAAAGATTTTCTTCCCGTGATCCAAATTTTCAACACATTTATCCACAGGCTGTGATTTTGGGGATCGGGCAGTGAAAAACACAGTAATCCCGCTATCCACAGCCCCTACTTCAACAACATTCCTTTTCTCTTTTCTTTCATTTAAGTGAGAGGAAGAGAGGTGCGCATGTTCGATTGGCTGTTCGTGATCTATCCATGGGTGAAGGCATTTCACGTCATGGCCGTCATTTCCTGGATGGCAGGACTGTTCTATCTGCCCAGATTGTTCGTCTATCACGCCGAACGCGGCGAAAATCAGGCCGAACCCCGGTCCAGTTTCGTCATCATGGAAGACAAGCTGCTGCGTTTGATCATGAACCCGGCGATGATCGCGACCTGGATCAGCGGTCTGACGATGGTGATGACCCCGGGAATCGTCGACTGGTCGATGACCTGGCCCTGGGTGAAGGCCGCAGGCGTCGTCGGGATGAGCGGATTTCACATGTGGTGCGCCCGCGAACGCCGCAACCTGGCCTCCGGAAAGGCGAAATCTGGCAGGAAATACAGGATGATGAACGAATTGCCGACCCTGTTCATGGTCGCGATTGTCACGGCGGTCATCGTCAAGTTCTGATCGAAAAGATTGACTCGCCACGGGCGGCGGCTTAAATGCCCCGCAACCCTGGCCGTCCGGTGCAGGATTCCCAAGACACTTTTCCTGCTCCGAACGATTCGTCGTGCGGCCGAAAGTTTGCGCCAATATGACCGAAGAACGCCTCAATCTCTCTGACCTGAAGGCCAAAAGCCCCGCCGACCTGCTGTCCATGGCAGAGGAATGGGAAATCGAGAACGCCTCGACCATGCGCAAGGGCGAGATGATGTTCTCGATCCTCAAGGAGCATGCCGAGGAGGGCTGGGATATCGGCGGCGAAGGCGTGCTGGAGGTCGTTCAGGACGGATTCGGCTTCCTGCGGTTGACCGAGGCGAACTATCTGCCCGGTCCGGACGACATTTATGTCAGCCCCGACATGATCCGCCAGCATTCGCTGCGGACCGGCGATTCCGTCGAGGGCGTGATCCGCGCGCCTGGCGACAACGAGCGCTATTTCGCGCTGACCAAGGTCGAGCAGATCAACTTCGAGGAGCCGGAAAAGGCCCGTCACAAGGTCGCCTTCGACAACCTGACGCCGCTTTACCCCGACGATCGTCTGACGATGGAGGTCGAAGACCCCACCATCAAGGATCGCAGCGCACGCATCATCGACCTGGTTGCACCCATCGGCAAGGGCCAGCGGTCGCTGATCGTGGCACCGCCGCGCACGGGTAAGACGGTCCTGCTGCAGAACATCGCCAATTCGATCGAGAAAAATCACCCCGAGTGCTATCTGATCGTTCTGCTGATCGACGAACGGCCCGAAGAAGTTACCGACATGCAACGCAGCGTGCGTGGCGAGGTGGTCTCATCGACCTTCGACGAACCGGCCAGCCGGCACGTTGCGGTGTCCGAAATGGTCATCGAAAAGGCCAAACGCTTGGTCGAGCATAAGCGAGATGTAGTGATCCTGCTTGATTCGATCACAAGACTTGGTAGAGCGTTCAACACTGTGGTCCCAAGCTCGGGCAAGGTGCTGACCGGTGGCGTTGACGCCAATGCCTTGCAGCGCCCCAAGCGCTTCTTCGGTGCTGCGCGCAACATCGAAGAAGGCGGCAGCCTGACCATCATCGCAACGGCGCTGATCGACACGGGTTCGCGCATGGATGAAGTCATCTTCGAGGAATTCAAGGGTACGGGTAACAGCGAGATCGTGCTGGACCGCAAGGTCGCCGACAAGCGCGTCTTCCCGGCGATGGATATCCTGAAATCCGGCACGCGGAAGGAAGAATTGCTGGTCAACAGCAAGGATCTTCAGAAGACTTACCTGCTGCGCCGGATTCTGAACCCGATGGGCACCACCGACGCGGTCGAGTTCCTAATTTCGAAACTGAAGCAGACCAAGAGCAACTCCGAGTTCTTCGACTCGATGAACGCCTGACGAGGCAGACATGGACCTGATCTTCGCCGAAGCCACCCCGCCCGGGCGGGGGGGAGTTTCCGTCATTCGACTGAGCGGTGATGGCGCGCGGTCGGCTGCCGAAGCGTTGGTTGGACCCATGAATTCCGCGCGGCATGCTTATTTCCGTGACCTTCGGTCTGGTGATGAGACGATCGACCAGGTTCTGGCAATGTGGTTTGCCAGCGGCCAGAGTTTCACCGGAGAAGAAGTCGCCGAGTTGCATCTGCACGGAGCGCCGGTGATTGTTCGTCGTGTCACCGCGGAATTGTTTGCGTTAGGCGCTCGGATGGCCGAGGCGGGAGAGTTCACCCGACGGGCGTTCCTGAACGGCCGTATGGACTTGGCAGAGATCGAAGGTCTTGGCGATCTTCTCGCGGCTGAAACCGAAGCGCAAAGGCAGTTGGCCATGCGCGCGACCAGCGGAGAATTGGCTAGGAAGACCGAAGAATGGCGATCCTGGTTGATCGAAGCGGGGGCATTCGTCGAGGTCAGTGTAGACTTCGCGGATGAAGATGTTCCCGATGAGGTCCCGGAGCAAGCATATGCATTGATTGAACGACTTTTGACCGCGATCAACGCCGAAATTCATGGATTTTCGGCTGCGGAACGCATCAGACAAGGCTTTGAAGTTGCGATCGTTGGTCCGCCGAACGCTGGAAAATCAAGTCTTTTGAACAGGATAGCAAAAAGGGATGTTGCCATCGTTTCGACGGTTGCAGGCACCACCCGCGATGTTCTTGAGCTGCGGCTAGACCTCAAAGGCCTCTCGGTTACCTTACTTGATACTGCTGGTTTGCGTGAATCCCGGGATGAAGTCGAGATCGTGGGGATAGAACGCGCGCGGAACCGGGCAGCCATTGCCGATCTGCGTTTGCACCTATCAGACGATGGCACCGCTGTTCCTGAATTGTGGCATAACGGTGATATCGTTGTGCGTGGTAAGTCCGATCTGAGCGGAGCAGGTGATGGTGCTATATCCTCTGTGACCGGTGAAGGCGTGGATCATCTGCTGGCGCAGATTTACGAACAGCTTGTCATTCGAGTTGCCGGAGCTGGTATCGTCAGTCACGAGCGCCAGTTGAATGAGCTTCATACGGCAGCAGACTCTTTGTGTGACGTTCAGGGGCTGCCAGTCGAGATTTTGGCCGAAGAACTGCGCAAGTGTGGACATGCTTTGGATAGACTGCTTGGCCGAATCGATGCCGAGGATTATCTTGATAAAATCTTCTCGTCGTTCTGTATCGGGAAATAGGGATTGCTTCACGTGAAACATTTCGACGTCATAGTTATCGGTGCCGGCCACGCTGGAGTTGAAGCTGCCACTGCTGCTGCGCGAATGGGTTCGTCGGTGGCACTGATCACCATGAAGAAGGAAGATATAGGAACCCTATCCTGCAATCCGGCAATTGGCGGTTTGGGTAAAGGACACTTGGTCCGCGAGGTTGACGCGCTTGATGGCGTCATGGGACGCATTGCAGATAAAGCAGGAATTCAATTCAGGTTGCTGAATTGCCGTAAAGGGCCGGCTGTTCAAGGCCCCCGGGCGCAGATGGACCGAAAGATTTATCGTGAAACCGCATGGGATCTTCTTAGTAATTACCCCGGAGTCGAACTGATCTTCGGAGAGGTGGCAGCATTTGAAGGCTGTAAAGATGTAGTCACCGGGGTGTCGATGGCTGACGGACAGCTGTTTTCCGCCAAGGCGACCGTATTGACGACCGGTACCTTCCTGAACGGGATTATTCATATCGGCGATGTTAGCCGTGCTGCTGGTCGTTGGGGGAATGACGCCTCTGTCGGATTGGCAGCTTCGCTAGGTAAATTTGATTTGCCGACGTCTCGGTTGAAAACAGGGACCCCACCGCGTCTTGACGGTCGAACCATAGACTGGGACGCTTTGGAGATGCAGCCCGGTGATGAAGAGCCAGTGGTGTTCTCATATCTTAACGATCAACCGGAAGCCGCTCAAATTTCGTGCGGGATCACACATACCAATCAGCGCACACATGAGATCATCTGCGAAAACTTGCATCGCTCGGCCATGTACGGTGGACATATTTCGGGGCGTGGACCTCGTTATTGCCCATCTATCGAAGATAAGGTCGTTCGCTTTGCCGATAAGGACTCTCACCAGATATTCCTGGAACCTGAGGGCCTTGACGACACAACAGTCTATCCGAACGGTATTTCCACCTCTCTTCCACTGGAAGTGCAGGAGGAATATATTCACTCAATTGTTGGACTTGAGAACGCAGTAATTCTTCAGCCAGGATATGCAGTAGAATACGACTTCGTAGATCCCACTTGTCTAAAGCACAGTTTGGAAGTTGGCTTAGTCAGCCGATTGTTTTTGGCAGGGCAAATCAATGGAACAACCGGTTATGAAGAAGCAGCAGGGCAGGGTCTGGTTGCTGGCTTGAATGCTTCCCTCTCGGCTCAGGGTAAAGAGCCTTACAGCTTCAGTCGGACGGATAGCTATATCGGTGTGATGATTGATGACTTGGTCTCGCGTGGCGTCACTGAACCTTACAGAATGTTCACCTCTCGAGCAGAGTTCCGCCTCAGCCTTCGCGCAGATAATGCAGACCAGCGACTGACGCCCATTGGCATGGAACTAGGATGCATTGGTGGAGAGCGTGTTGCCAGTTTCAAAATTCGGCATGATAGGTACCATCACGCTCGGAGCGTGCTGGAAAGTATTAAGATTTCCCCAAATGAGCTTTCCAGCTGGGGATTGAAGGTTCGCTTGGATGGTCAATTAAGATCTGTTTTCACATTGCTGGGCATGGTGGATATCGACCAGGATACCTTGGATCTGAATGTGCCCTATCTTGCTGATGTTTCACGTGAAACACTGGTACAGCTACGGAATGATGCGCTGTACCATCAATACACAAAACGCCAACAGCGTGACGTCAACGCAATTAAGTCGAGCGAAAATGTCCTTTTGGATCCGAACGAAGAATATCTTGCCGTGGGTGGATTGTCCGCAGAGTTAGCGCGCAAGCTGAATGAGCGACGTCCTACTTCGATTGCAGAAGCAGCCAAGCTGGAGGGTATGACCCCGGCGGCGTTAACCCTTCTGATCGCTTTGACGAAATCCAAGGCACGTCTGTCGGCATGATCAATGTTTCACGTGAAACCGGAGAACTATTTGACGCTTATAAGGCACTTTTGTCGGCTTGGAACCCGAAGATAAATCTCGTGGCAGCGTCAACTTTAGTGGATTTTCGACACCGGCATGTTGAGGATTGCCTCCAGTTAGCTGAGCACTTGCCATCTGCAATCAAAGGTCATTGGGTTGACTTCGGAAGCGGCGGGGGGCTTCCGGGCTTGGTGATGGCGATATTCTATCGCGATATGCCCATACGCTTTACCCTCGTTGAGAGCGATAAACGGAAGTGCCAATTCTTAAAAACGGTTGTCAGAGAGCTTTCGTTGACCAAAGTGCAAGTCGTTAGCGATCGCATTGAAAAAATCGAACCGTTTAATGCTGACTATGCTTCCGCCCGTGCGCTGGCGGCACTCAATCAGCTTCTTAAATTTGTACACCTTCATCTATCGACAGATGGCACAGCGCTTTTGATGAAAGGGCGCAGTTGGAAAGACGAGGTCGAAGTGGCAAGAAACGAATGGCAGTTTGATCTTGAGCATTTTAACAGTACAACCGATCCAGAAGCCGCAATCCTGAAAATATCCGGAGTTTCCCATGCGTGAGCAGCATATCGTCGCAATCGCAAACCAAAAGGGCGGGGTCGGGAAAACGACGACTGCGGTTAATCTCGGGGCAGCACTGGCGCAAGCAGGATGGCCGACCATTCTGGTCGATCTCGATCCTCAGGGAAACGCATCCACGGGCTTGGGTATTGCATCGGACCAGCGCGAATTTACCGTCTATGATCTTTTGACGGGCGAAGCGGGCTTGCTGCAGGCAGCCATGTCAACTGATATTCAGAACCTCAAGGTCGTGCCTGCGACGTCTGACCTGTCTTCAGCAGATGTTGAATTATCGCAGACACAGGATCGGATGCGACTGCTCAGCAAACAGCTGTCCCAAGCTCCGGCCGGCACAATTGTCTTGATCGACTGCCCTCCGGCTTTGGGCTTGCTGACTGTCAATGCAATGGTGGCAGCAACAAGCGTTCTTGTCCCGCTCCAGGCCGAGTTCTATGCGCTTGAAGGGCTTTCGCAATTGCTGGGTACCGTCAAGCATGTCCGCCAGACGGCCAACCCATCGTTGCGGATCAACGGCATTCTTCTCACCATGTCAGACTACCGCAACAACCTGTCCCAGCAGGTTGAGGCAGATGTACGCGAAACCTTGGGTGATTTGGTTTACCCCACTGTTATCCCAAGAAATGTTCGCGTGTCCGAGGCGCCGTCACATGCACAGCCGGTGCTCAGCTACGACCCGAACTCGAAGGGCAGCATCGCCTATCGACAGTTTGCCGACGAATTCTGTGAGCGTTTGAAACTTGTGACGGAGGCTGCCTGATGTCCGACAGCAAAGCTGGTAAGCGTGGCTTGGGCCGCGGTTTGTCTGCCTTGATGGCCGACATGGATCTGTCCGATCCGGCGCCGAATACGCCCACTCCGGCTGTGAAGGACCGGGTCCTTGTCCCGATCGAACAGATCACGGCAAACCCGGATCAGCCTCGTCGCAGTTTCGAGCCGGAAGCGCTTCAGGAACTTGCCGCGTCATTGAAGCAACGCGGAGTTCTTCAGCCGTTGATCGTTCGACCGCACCCGGACGATGCGGGTATCTATCAGATTGTTGCCGGTGAACGTCGTTGGCGTGCGGCGCAGATGGCCCAGCTGCACGAACTTCCGGTCATCATTCGTCAGATGTCTGATACCGAGGTTCTGGAAGTCGCGATCATCGAGAACATTCAGCGCGCTGATCTGAATTCGATCGAAGAGGCCGCCAGTTTTCGGCAACTGATGGATCGCTTCGGTCACACTCAAGAACGCTTGGCCGAAGCTTTGAACAAAAGCCGCAGCCATATCGCCAATCTTTTACGTCTTCTGAACTTGCCCGATTCCGTTCAGGATTTGGTCAAAGATAACAAGCTGAGCGCAGGTCATGCGCGCGCCTTGATCACGGCCCCCAACGCTGCGCAATTGGCGCGACGGGTGATCGAAAAAGGCATGTCCGTTCGTGAAACCGAAGACATGGTCCGCAAGCTGGCGCAGCCACAGCAAGAAAAGCCTCGGGGCAGGTCGAAAGCTGACGGTGAAAAAGACGCTGACACCCGCGCACTGGAAGGCGATCTGAGCGCCCATCTGAAGATGAAAGTTCAGATCAGTCATTCCGGGACGGATGGTGGGGAGCTAGTCATCACCTACAAGGATCTGGATCAACTTGATCAGCTTTGCCAGATGCTTGGCGGCCAGAACTGACGCCTATCTTCCAGGGTTGTTCAGAATAGCTGCCAGAATGGGTGTCATGCGCTAGGTCTGGTCAGCAGAAAGACCGCAACGCAGGTGCAGATCACAGCCTGGGTCATGACCACCCATAGTGGCATGCCTACCCACCACGACAGGCCGACACCGGCTGACATCGCCGAGATCGCCCAGACTTTTGCCTTGTATCCAACGGCGCCGCGCTCCTGCCATGCACGAACCGGGGGACCATAGGTCGGATGGTCAAGAATACGCTGGCGCAGGGCAGGGGACGACCGCGCAAAGGCCCAAGCCGCGACCAGCAGAAAGGGTACCGTCGGTACGACCGGCAACGCGATGCCGATGATGCCCAAGCCCATGAATATCCAGCCGATCGTCAGCCATAATTTGCGGCGCACGGGTCAGATAGCCAGTTCGCGCAGGATCGCATTAAGAACGGGACGCCCAGCATCGGTTGCCTGCAATCTGTCTCCGATCTGGCGAACCATTCCCAGATCGATCAGCGAAGCGACGGACGCAGGGTTGGGCGGCTGACCTGCAAGACTGGCAAAACGGTCCATGTCCATTCCTTCGCTCAGGCGCATCGACATCAGCAGATATTCGGTGGCCATTTCGTCACGGGGGATGAACTCGCGCGGCAGCTCTCCCGTTCCCTGACGTTCGACGGCGTCGATCCAGGCGCCGGGGGCACGCAGGGCTTCGGTGGCAATGCGGCCATGGGGCAGGGTCATCCGGCCATGCGCGCCGGGACCGACGGCGGCCCAATCGCCTTGGCGCCAATAGACAAGGTTGTGACGGCTCTCGGAGCCGGGCGCGGCGTGGTTCGAGATCTCATAGCCGTTCATCCCGGCCTCGGTGCAGATTTCCTGCGTGTCGGCATACATGTCGGCCGACAGGTCGTCGTCAGGCAGGTCGCGCAGCTTGCCGATCTCGGCACGGGCACCAAATGCTGTGCCCGGTTCGATGGTCAGCTGATACAGCGACAGGTGGTCCACCGCCATCGACAACGCCTGGCGCAACTCCGCCCGCCAGGCGGGGCGGTCCTGCCCTTGGCGCGCATAGATCAGGTCAAAGCTGACCCGCCCGAAGGTGTCGCGCGCCACGTCAAAGGCGGCACGTGCCTCGGCCACCGAATGCATCCGGCCCAAGCGGCGCAGATCGTCGTCGTTCAATGCCTGAATGCCCATCGAAAGGCGGTTCACCCCTGCATCGGCAAACCCCTGAAAGCGCGCTTTTTCAACGCTTGTGGGATTCGCCTCGAGCGATATTTCGATGTCATTGGTAAAGCCCCAGCCGGCCTGAGCCGCGCGGATCACGGCATCCACGGTCTCGGGCAGCATCAGCGAAGGCGTGCCGCCGCCGAAAAAGATACTGCCCAGATGGCGGTCGGGAATCTCGGCCGCCAGACGGGCGATCTCGGATGACAGCGCCTTGGCCCATCGGGCCTGATCGACATGGGCGACGACATGGCTGTTGAAGTCGCAATAGGGGCATTTCGCGGCGCAAAAGGGCCAATGGACATACAGCCCAAAGCCACCTGCGCGCCAATCTTCGGAAGTCGGTGTCATGTCGGGAAATCCTGTCCCCCGTCCGGCAGGGGCATCCGTCCTGAATTTGCCGACCCGCCCCGCGAACAGGGACGGGCCGCAGCCGTCAGGTGAAGGCGGCCTTGATCATCTTGTCCACCGCGATGGCGCGATGGCTGAGGGCATTCTTTGCCTCGGAGGACATCTCGCCCAAAGTGACATCGTGACCGTCGGGCATGAAGATCGGGTCATAGCCGTGACCGGCCCCGCCGCGCGGCGGCCAGACGACCTGACCGGGCAGCACGCCTTCGAAGACCTCGTCATGGCCATCGGGCCACATCAGGACCAGTGTGCAGCGGAACTGGGCGTGACGCGGGGTGGGGGCGTTCACGGCCTCCAGCTCGTCCCATGTGCGTTTCATGGCTATCGGGAAATCGCGGCCGTTGCCGGTTTCGGCCCAATCGGCGGTATAGACACCGGGCGCGCCGTTCAGCGCATCGACGCTGATGCCGCTGTCGTCGGAGAGGGCGGGCAGGCCGGTGGCCTCCATCGCGGCGCGGGCCTTGATGCGGGCGTTGCCGATGAAGTTGTCCTCGGTCTCGACAGGTTCGCCAAGGCCCATTTCGGCGGCGCCGACAACCTCGACGCCATAAGGCGACAGCAGGGCGCGCATCTCGGACAGTTTGCCGGCGTTATGCGTGGCGACCAGCAGGCGCTTTTCGGTGAACTTCCTCATGCGATGGCCGCCTTCTGCGCGGCGACCAGATCGGCCATGCCGGTTTCGGCCAGATCCAGCAGCTTGCCCATCTCGTCGCGCGAGAAGGTCGCCCCTTCGGCTGACATCTGCACTTCGATCAGACGCCCCGCACCGGTCAGAACGAAATTGCCATCGGTGCCGGCTTCGCTGTCCTCGGCGTAATCCAGATCGGCCAGCGGCTGGCCCGCATAGATGCCGCAGCTGACGGCGGCCACATGATCAAGGATCGGGTCGGAGGTGATGGTGCCCGCCTTCAGCAGCTTGTTCACCGCCAGACGCAGCGCCACCCAACCGCCGGTGATGGACGCGCAACGCGTGCCGCCATCGGCCTGAATCACATCGCAATCGATGGTGATCTGGCGTTCACCCAGTGCGGAACGGTCGATGCCCGCGCGCAGGCTGCGGCCGATCAGGCGCTGGATTTCCTGCGTGCGGCCGGTCTGCTGGCCCGATGCGGCCTCGCGGCGATTGCGGCTGTTCGTGGCACGGGGCAACATGCCATACTCGGCGGTGACCCAACCAAGGCCGGTGCCCTTCAGAAAGCGCGGCGGGCGATCCTCGATCGAGGCGGTGCACAGGACGTGCGTATCGCCGCAACGGATCAGGCACGACCCTTCGGCGTGGCGCATCACCCCGGTTTCAATTGAAATCGGGCGCATTTCGCTTAGATTCCGGCCAGAGGGGCGCATGATTCATCCTTTTCGTGAAGATTACCTGCCCAATATCGCCCGAGGGCACCGTCACGCAACCCCACGAGGCACATGAGCCAGGAAACGCTGCTGAATCAGCTGAACGACCGGTCCCGCGAAGTCTTTCGCCGGGTCGTCGAAAGTTATCTTGATACGGGCGAACCTGTCGGTTCCCGCACGCTGACGCGTGCACTGACCGAAAAGGTCAGTGCGGCGACAATCCGGAACGTTATGCAAGACCTTGAATTCATGGGTCTTCTGGACAGCCCGCATACCTCGGCGGGGCGGTTGCCATCCCAGCAGGGGCTGCGCCTGTTCGTCAACGGCATGATGGAGGTCGATCAGGTCGCCCCGCAGGACCGCGCGGCCATCGACCAGACGCTTGGCAACGACGACCCGGAAACCGGCGTGCTGCTGGACCGGGTCAGCACGGCATTGTCATCGATCACACGGGGCGCCAGCCTTGTCCTGATGCCCAAGCACGAAGCCCCGATCCGCCATATCGAATTCGTCAGCCTTGGCATCGACCGTGCGCTGGTCGTGCTGGTCTTTGCCGACGGCCATGTCGAAAACCGCATTTTCACCCCGCCGCCCGGCCAGACGCCGTCATCTATGCGCGAGGCGGGAAATTTCCTGAACGCCATGGCCGAGGGCAAGACGCTGGCCGAATTGCGCGGCCATCTGGCCCAGCAGATCAACACGAGGCGGCGCGAACTGGACGTCCTTGCAGCCGAGCTGGTCGAATCGGGCATCGCGCTCTGGGGGGCCGAGGCGGTCGATCCGCGGCTGATCGTCAGGGGACGCTCGAACCTGCTGGACAGCGAGGTTGCCGATCTGGATCGGGTGCGCGTGCTGTTCGACGACCTTGAACGCAAACGCGACATCGTGGATTTTCTGGACCTGACCGAGCGCGGCGAGGGTGTTCGCATCTTCATCGGCTCCGAAAACAAGCTTTTTTCACTTTCGGGTTCCGCTCTGGTCGTTTCACCCTATATGAATGCCGACCGTAAGATTGTAGGCGCGGTTGGAGTCATCGGACCGACCCGGCTGAATTATGGCCGGATCGTGCCGATCGTCGATTATACCGCGCAGCTGGTCGGGCGGGTGCTGTCTGGCCGGAAAGGATGAAGAAGATGACCGAGCAGAACGAACAGCCGATGGAAGAATTTCTGGACGACCCGTTGGTCGCCCAGGATGATGAGGTCGCGCGCCTGACGGCCGAACGCGACGAATTGCGCGACAAATGGATGCGCGCGCTGGCCGATGCGGAAAATTCGCGCAAGCGGGCCGACAAGGACCGTCGCGACGCGGAAAACTATGGTGGCTCGCGCCTGGCGCGGGACCTGCTGCCCGTCTATGACGCGCTGACCCGCGCGCTGGATGCAGCCACCGACGAGCAGCGCGAGGCGGCCTCGGCCCTGATCGAGGGGGTCGATCTGACCCTGCGCGAACTGTCGAACGTCTTCACCAAGCATGGCATCACCATCATCCGCCCCGATCTGGGTGAAAAATTCGACCCCACCTTCCACGAGGCGATGTTCGAGGCCCCCGCGCCCGGCACCACCGCGGGTGAGATCATCCAGGTCATGGACAACGGCTTCCGCCTGCACGACCGCCTGCTGCGCCCCGCCAAGGTCGGCGTGTCATCGACACCGGCAAGCTGAACCACGGGCAGCCCGCACCGGCAATAGTGCGGGCTGCTACCACCTTCCTCTCACTTGCCGAATTTTCCCATCGGCGCGATTTTGACCAATGTCCGGTCAATTGGAGGAGGGGACCATGACCAGCACTGACGGGGTGAGCATTCACCCGGCCGTGGATCACGGCGTCAAACAGGGAAACCCGGGTTTTTCCGGCGGAACCCTGACCTGCCACTGCAGCACGAATCCCGTAAAGGTCAGCGTGGGCGCGCAGACCGCGCATAACCACGTCTGCGGCTGTACCAAGTGCTGGAAACCCGATGGGGCCACCTTCAGCCAGGTTGCGGTGGTGTCGCGCGACAGCGTCCGTATCCTTGAAAACGGCGACAAGCTGCAGATCGTCGATGAAACGGCGGCGATCCAGCGACACCGTTGTCGCGATTGTGGCGTCCATATGATCGGTCGCATCGAAAACAAGGACCATCCGTTCTATGGGCTCGACTTCATGCATACCGAATTGTCCGGGGAAAGCGGCTGGTCTGCGCCGGAATTCGCGGCCTTCGTCAGCTCGGTCATCGAATCCGGGGTCGATCCGTCGCGGATGGACGGCATCAGGTCGCGCCTGCGCGAGCTGGGGCTGGACCCCTATGATGCGCTGTCGCCACCATTGATGGACGCGATCGCGACGCATATCGCCAAGCGTTCGGGTGCCTTGCCCGCCTGAACAGGATCGTCCACAAACATGACATTCAGGCAAGGGGCCGCTCGTTGGCCCCTTGCCCGATCAAAGCCCTACCGGAGCGATAGGAGACGACACTATGAGAACCCGTGCCGCCGTAGCCCTCGAGGCTGGCAAGCCGCTGGAAGTGATGGAGGTCAACCTGGAAGGCCCCAAGGCCGGCGAGGTCATGATCGAGATCAAGGCCACCGGCATCTGCCATACGGATGAATTCACCCGCTCGGGCGACGACCCCGAAGGCATCTTCCCCGCAATTCTGGGCCATGAAGGCGCAGGCGTCGTGGTCGAGGTCGGTGAAGGCGTCACCTCGCTGAAGGTCGGCGACCACGTCATCCCGCTCTATACGCCCGAATGTCGTGAATGCGCGTCCTGCCTATCGGGCAAGACCAACCTGTGCACGCGCATTCGCGCCACGCAGGGCAAGGGCCTGATGCCCGATGGCACCACCCGCTTCAGCATGCTGGATGGCACCCCGATCTATCACTACATGGGTTGCTCGACCTTCGCGAACCACACCGTGCTGCCGGAAATCGCGGTCGCCAAGGTCCGCGAAGACGCGCCCTTCGACAAGATCTGCTATATCGGTTGCGGCGTCACCACCGGCATCGGTGCGGTGATCAACACCGCCAAGGTGGAAATCGGTGCCAAGGCGGTGGTCTTCGGCCTGGGCGGTATCGGGCTGAACGTGATCCAGGGCCTGCGCCTGGCCGGTGCCGACATGATCATCGGCGTCGATCTGAACAATGAAAAGAAGGAAATGGCCGAGCGTTTCGGCATGACCCATTTCGTCAATCCCAAGGAAATCGAAGGCGGCATCGTCCAGCACATCGTCGAGATGACCAAGACCCCCTTCGACCAGATCGGCGGCGCGGATTACAGCTTTGACGCGACGGGCAGCACCAAGGTCATGCGCGACGCGCTGGAATGCACCCACCGCGGTTGGGGCGTCTCGGTCATCATCGGCGTGGCTGCGGCAGGGGCGGAAATCAGCACCCGCCCGTTCCAGCTGGTCACCGGCCGCGTCTGGAAGGGCACGGCCTTCGGCGGCGCGCGCGGGCGGACCGATGTGCCCAAGATCGTCAACTGGTACATGGACGGCAAGATCGAGATCGACCCGATGATCACCCATACGATGCCGCTGGAAGACATCAACAAGGGCTTCGATCTGATGCATAAGGGTGAATCGATCCGCTCGGTCGTCCTTTACTGATCCTTCATGGCTGCTTAGGTAAAAGAACGGCGGGGCCGCACGGTCCCGCCGTCGCCATGAGTAAGAACAAGGAGCAGGCCCATGCGCCATCAGTGGCTGGATGACGACGACGATCACGAAGAAGACGACGACCGCCAGTCCAAGGGCGACAAGGACGGTGGTCTGGGTCTGCCGGAAGGCGACAAGATCGGCAAACTGTACTTCAAGTCGCGCACGGTCATCGTGGCGGGCGCGATCAATGACAAGCTGGCACAGCGCACCGTCGCGCATCTGCTGGCCTTGGCCGAAGACAGCGACGAACCCATCAACATGCTGATCAGCTTCTCCGGGTGGTCACGTGGAATCGGGCGACATGATCCATGACGTGATCAAGTTCATCCGTCCCACCGTGCGCACCATCGGTTCGGGCTGGGTGGCAAGCGCGGGCGCGCTAATCTTTGTCGCGGCGGAAAAGCAGAACCGTTTCTGCCTGCCCAACACGCGCTTCCTGATCCACCAGCCCTCGGGCGGGATTGGCGGGACGACCTCGGACATGATGATCCAGGCCGAACAGGTGCGCCTGATGCGCGACCGTCTGAACCACATCTTTGCCGATGCCACCGGCCAGTCGGTCGAAAAGATCGAGGAAGACACCCACCGCGACTTCTGGCTGAACACGCAAGAGGCGCTGGATTACGGTCTGCTGGGCAAGGTCATCCGCAGCGTGGATGAGCTGGCATGACGACCCGTGGCGGGGCGGTGATCCGCCCCGCAACCCAAAACGACCATGACGCGATCTGGGACATCCTGCGCCCGGTCTATCGCGCCGGAGAAACCTATTGCATGCCGCGCGACGTCGAACCCGACGAAGCGATCGCGGATTGGTTCGCCCATCCTTTCACCGCCTTCGTGGCCGAACTGGATGGCCGCATTCTGGGCACGAGCCATGTCGGCGCCAACCGCCCTGCAGGCGGTTCGCATGTGGCCAACGCGTCTTTTGCCACCCATCCCGACGCACGCGGCAAGGGTATTGCGCGCGGCTTGGTCGAACATGCCAAGACCTGGGCCGCCGATCAGGGTTTCCGGGCGATGCAGTTCAATTTCGTCGTCGCGACGAATGAAGACGCCGTCCATTTGTGGCAGAAAGCCGGATTTGCCATTGTCGGGCGCCTGCCGGCTGCGTTTCTTCACCCCCAGCATGGGCCGGTTAACGGGCTGGTCATGTTCCAGACCTTGAAGGGAGAGACCCATGAGCCTTGAGACCGTTTCCGAAAACCGCAGCTTTGGCGGCACGCAGGGCGTCTATCGCCATCGTTCACAGGCCACCGGGACCGACATGACCTTTGCGGTCTATCTGCCCGAGATGGCCCAATACGGTCGCGTGCCGGTGCTTTGGTATCTGTCGGGCCTGACCTGCACGCATGACAACGCCATGACCAAAGCCGCCGCCCAGCAGTATTGCGACGAAGCCGGCATCGCGATCATCTTCCCAGACACCTCGCCGCGCGGCGAAGGCGTTGCCGATGATGACGCCTATGATCTGGGGCAGGGCGCGGGGTTCTATGTGAACGCCACGCAGGACCCGTGGAAGGCCAACTTCCAGATGTGGCATTACATCGTCCATGAACTGCCCGAACTGGTCGGCGATAATTTCGCCATCGACCGCGATGCCATGGGCATCACCGGTCATTCGATGGGCGGGCATGGTGCGCTGACTATCGCAATGACGCATCCCGAACGCTATCGCAGCGTCTCGGCCTTTGCGCCCATCGCGAATCCCAGTGAATCGGATTGGGGCCGCAAGCAGCTGACCGCATACCTTGGCGAAGACCGCAATGCATGGCGCGCCCATGATGCGACCATCCTGATGCGCGAACGCGGCTATCCCGGCGAAATTCTGATCGACCAGGGCAGCGGCGACCAGTTCCTGGACCTGCTCAAGCCCGAATTGCTGGCGCATGCCATGATGGAACGTCGCCAACCCGGCCAGTTCCGCATGCAGCCGGGCTATGACCACAGCTACTTCTTCGTGCAAAGTTTCATGGCCGATCACGTCTTCTGGCACGCCGACCGCCTGCTGTAAGCCGATTGCAAAAACTTCCCGGACGCCTTGCCGTTTGCCCATCAGACTTTAGGGGCAAAGGGCAGGGCGTTCGATTGACGCAAGGAAATGCGCAACCAACACTTGGGTATGGACAGCCGTGGGAGGAGGAAACACCGCGGCGCAATATCCAGCGGAGGAGCATTTCAATGAAACATCTGTTGAACAGCGCGGCAATCGCGCTGCTTTTGACGGGCGCGTCGGCCTATGCCAACGAAAGCGTTCTGACCGAAACGGCCAAGCCAGAGCAATGGGCCATCCAGACCGGCAACTATGCCAACCAGCGTTATTCCGAACTTGACCAGATCAGCCGCGACAACGTGGGCGACCTGCGGGTCGCATGGTCGTTCTCGACCGGGGTGCTGCGCGGTCACGAAGGTGGTCCGCTGGTCGTGGGCGACATGATGTATGTCCACACGCCCTTCCCCAACAACATCTTCGCGTTGGATCTGTCCGACAACGGCAAGATCGTCTGGCGTCACACGCCCCAGCAGGACCCCGAAGTCATCGCCGTGATGTGCTGCGACACGGTGAACCGCGGCGTGGCCTATGCCGACGGCATGATCCTGTCGCATCAGGCCGACACCACGCTTGTCGCGCTGGACGCCATGACCGGCGAGGAAAAATGGTCGGTCAAGACCGGCGATCCGGCCATCGGCGAAACCAACACCGCGACCGTGCTGCCCGTGGGTGACAAGGTCATCGTCGGCGTATCGGGCGGTGAATATGGCGTTCGCGGTCGCATTACTGCCTATAACCTCTCGGACGGTTCGGAAGCGTGGAAGGCCTATTCGGTCGGCCCCGATGAAGAAATGTTGGTGAACCCCGAAACCACCATGTCGCTGGGTGAACCGATCGGTGCGGACAGCTCGCTGAACAGCTGGGAAGGCGATCAGTGGAAGATCGGCGGCGGCACGACCTGGGGCTGGTTCAGCTATGACCCGGACCTGAATCTGGTCTATTACGGCACCGGCAACCCGTTCGACCTGGAACCCCAGCCAGCGTCCGGGCGACAACAAATGGTCGATGACCATCATGGCCCGCGATGCCGATACCGGCGAGGCCAAGTGGTTCTATCAAAAGACGCCGCATGACGAATGGGACTATGATGGCGTGAACGAAAACATCCTTGTCGATCAGGAAATCGACGGGGAAATGCGCAAGCTGCTGGTGAACTTCGACCGCAACGGCTTCGGCTATACGCTGGACCGTGAAACGGGCGAACTGCTGGTCGCCGAGAAATACGACCCCGCCGTCAACTGGGCGACCCATGTCGAGATGGACAAGGAATCCGATCAATACGGCCGCCCGCAGGTGGTCGCGGATTACTCTACCTCGCAGAATGGCGAAGACAGCAACACCACCGGCGTTTGCCCGGCGGCACTGGGGTCCAAGGACCAGCAACCGGCATCCTATTCGCCGAAGACCGGTCTGTTCTATGTGCCGACCAACCACGTCTGCATGGATTACGAACCCTTCCGCGTCGCCTATACCGCGGGCCAGCCCTATGTCGGCGCGACGCTGTCGATGTATCCGGCACCCGACAGCCATGGCGGCATGGGCAACTTCATCGCTTGGGATGCCACCAAGGGAGAGATCAAGTGGTCGCTGCCCGAACAGTTCTCGGTCTGGTCAGGCGCCCTGTCCACCGCGGGCGATGTCGTCTTCTATGGTACGCTGGAAGGCTATCTGAAGGCCGTCGATGCGGAAACGGGCGACGAGCTTTACAGCTTCAAGACCCCCTCGGGCATCATCGGCAACGTCATGACCTACGAGCGTGAGGGCAAGCAGTATGTCGCCGTCCTCTCGGGAGTGGGTGGCTGGGCCGGTATCGGTCTGGCAGCCGGTCTGACCAATCCCAACGACGGTCTGGGTGCCGTGGGCGGCTATGCCGCGCTCAGCGACTATACCGAACTGGGCGGCCAGCTGACGGTCTTCGAACTGCCGGGTGACGGCAATGCGTTGACTGCAGAACCCGCATCCATGGAACAGCCTGCCACCGAAGGTTCGACCGACGCCCCCGCCGCAGCCCCGGCTGAAGGCGAGGCTCCGGCCGAAGGTGCCACCAACGGCTAATACTTTCGTTCCGCAAAGTGGAAGTTGATCTGTGAAAGGGCCGCCCCGGGGTTAAGCTCGGGGCGGTTCTGTCTGGAGGAGAGCAGGCAGACCATGAATGGGAGGATATCCATGATGAAAGCCATCACCAGCCTGACCGCGCTGGTTCTTGGTGCGACCTTGGCGACAAGTGCCATGGCGCAGACCGAAGCCCAGCCCGAGGCGACATCAGAGGCCGAGGGCGAACAGGGCAGCCACGTTCTGGCCAATGGCCAGACCACCGATGCGGTCGAAATGACGGACGGACGCTGGCGCAACGACGAAGGCATTCCGACCTTCAAGGTCGAAGACGGCGTCGTCGATTTCGCGACCTTCAACGGGTTCCGCCGCTATCACGCAGAATGCCACGTCTGCCACGGCCCCGACGGCGAAGGGTCAACCTATGCCCCGGCGCTGAAGGATTCGGTGCTGCGGATGGATTATTACGACTTTATGGAAGTTGTCGCCTCGGGTCGTCAGGGGACCAATTCGGTCATGCCGGCCTTTGGCACCAACAAGAACGTCTGGTGCTATATCGACGATATCTACACCTATCTGGTTGCCCATGGCACCGAAACCATCGGACGCGGTCGCCCCGCCGAACGTGCCGACAAGCCCGAAGAATACGCCGCGCTTGAAGATTCCTGCATGGAGATGTGATGCGCATCCTTCGTCACGGCCTGATGCTGGCGGTCGTTGCCATGGCGGGAACGGCCGACGCGCAGGTGGCCGATCTGCGGTTGACGACTCAGTTCCGGGTCTGCGCCGATCCGGCGAACGCCCCCGTCACCACCCGCGACGGCACGGGGTTCGAAAACAAGCTGGCCGATTATTTCGGGCAGCTGCTGGATATGCCTGTGACCTATGCCTGGTTTCCGTCAGGCATGGGCTTCATCACCAAGACATTGCGGGCGGGGACCTGCGATGTCGTCATCGGCTATGCTCAGGGCGATGAGATGGTGCAGAACACCAACCATTACTACACCTCGGTCTATGGTCTGGTGACGCGGGGCGACGGCGATCTGGCGCAGGTGGACCGCCTGTCCGATCCGCTGCTGAAGAAGGCCGACATCGGCGTCGTTGCGGGCACGCCGCCCGCGACGCATCTGGCGCGCAACGGGCTGGCCGCAAACATGCGCGGCGCCGATCTGTTCGTCGACCGGCGGGTGAAGAACCCCACAGGTGACATGCTGGACGACATCCGTGCGGGGGACTTGGACATCGCCGTGATGTGGGGGCCCTTGGCGGGCCCCTTGGTCAAGGATGATCCGGACCTGCAATTCACCCCGCTGCTGCACGAAGAGGGCAATCCGAGGCTGTTCTATCGCATCACCATGGGCGTCCGTCTGGGCGAACAGGAATGGAAGCGCCAGTTGAACAGCCTGATCCGGCGCAATCAGGATGGCATCAACCAGATCCTGCATGATGCGGGGGTGCCGCTGGTCGATGATTTCGGCAAGCAGGTGATGCCGTGATCCGTGCGGCGGTGCTGGCGGTGCTGCTGGCGCTGCCTGCTGCCGCGCAGACCGTTCCGGAGCCCGACGGTTATCGCGGCGAACCCTATCGTGCGCCGGTGCCCGCGACCTTGCAGGGTGCGCAGGTCATCGATGGCGCGCGGGCGCTTGATCTGCACGACGCGGGGCAGGCAGTCTTTGTCAACGTCTTCCCCCGGACCCTGCGCCCCGAGGGATTGCCCGAAGGCACGATCTGGCGCGAACCTCCACATCAGACCATCCCCGGCGCAATCTGGCTGTGGAACACCGGCTATGAAGCGCTGTCCCCAGATGAGGAAGCCCGCCTGCGCGACGGATTGACCGCCGCCAAAGGGGGCGATGATCGCCCTCTGGTCATCTTCTGCCGTGCAGATTGCTGGATGAGCTGGAATGCCGCCCGTCGCGCCGTTGAATGGGGCTTTTCGGGCATCCACTGGTTCCCCGGCGGCACGGACGACTGGCTGGCCGAAGGTGGGGCATCGCTGGTCACGGCGGACCCGTGAAGACCCCGAAGGCACGGGGGCCGGACGGCAGATCGACCGTCATGGTCACCGTCAGATCGGTGGCATCGATGATGCTCAGCGTATCGCTGTCCCAATTGGCGACGGCGACCCCGCTGCCATCGGGCAGGGCGGAGATCCCTTCGGGGTAATCGCCGACGGTGATGGTCGCCAGAACCGCATGGCTGGCTGCATCAAAGACGGTGACGGTGCCATCATACTGGTCGGTCACAAAGCCGCGCCCCTCGGCGAAAGCTATGGCATAGGGGTGACTGCCGGTCGGGACCTGCCCAACCAGCAGACCCGCGGCGGGATCGATGACCGACACGCTGTCGCCCATCACATCCGCCGTCCAGATCAGGCCGTCGTGAAACGTAATGCCGAACGGATGCGGTCCCGCCGTTTTGACCCGATGCAGCAAGGCACCGTCATCGGTGGCGAAGATGCTGACCGCGTCGGCATCGCGATCGGCGGTGGCGACCAGCGCCCCATCGGCGCTGACTGCAACACCGGCCGGTGCCGCACCTGTTGCCGATTGCCAGACCATTGCCAGATTACTGTCCAGACGCATCAACCGGGCGCCGAACCAATCGGCGACGAACAAGGCGCCGTCGGGACCGGTGGCGATGCCGAACGCACCCTCACCCAGATTGGCCTGTCGAAGGGGGGTCAAGGTCTTGTCCAGGACATGCAAGCGTCCCGTATTGGCTGCGATGACATACACGCGCCCGCGTTCCGGATCATAGGCGACGGGGGCAGGGGCATCGGGGATGTCCACCTGTGCCGTGATCATCCCCCCGTCCAGATCCACCACCGACAGCGCATTGCCGTTCTGCGAGGTGATGAACGCAAGATCCCCGGCCATGACCGGGGATGCAAGCAGCGCCATCAGCAGGGACAGCCTCACTCGACCTTGCCGAACCGTTCGGCCAATGCGTCCAGACCGGCCATATAGACCCCGTTGACCCCGGCAATGGCGGCATCGTCGTTCAGCTCGGCCGGGGGATCGTTGTTCGGAAAGCCGCGATAGAAGCCGCCCTTCCAGATGACCTCGGCGTGGCCATCCTTGTCCTTGACCATCAGGGTCGAGGAATAATTGGTGACCGGCAGGACCGCGGTATCGACCTCGGTGATCATGTATTTGTAGCTCATCTTGGCATCGTCGATGGCCATCAGCTGTTCGGTGATCGTGGGATCGCCATCGGCTGCCAAGGTCAGCACGCGGGTCGATTCGTCGGGAACATCGGCGGGCGCGCCCTCGGGGGTCATCGCGGTAGATGCAACGACGGGATGCCAGCTCATGTCGTCGAACTTGCCGATCACGTCCCAGACTTCGGCGGGGGTGGCGTCCAGAACCACGGTCTGTTCGGTCTTCAGCCGGGACGGGCCATGCGCGGATGCCGCCCCGGTCAGGGCCATCACCGCGCCAAGCGTCGCTGCAACAAGCTGGGTCTTCCTCATTCCTTCTTATCCTCCCGGAAAATGACGTTCTTCAAAAGGTAACGATAGCCGCGACGAAAGGCGTCATCGGTATTGCCCCGGATATCGACCGCACCCGCCCGCAGGGTCTGGCCCGTTTCGGCGTCGCGGATGCGCAGGTTCACCGATTGGATCAGGTTCGAGGTCTTCTGCACCTCGCCCATGATGGCATAGCGCGATCCCATGTCCGCGGCGATCCGCGTGTCGGCGCCGTTGGAATGGGCGGGGTTCCGGATGCGGGCCGTGGCGGCGGGGTCGGGTTCGGTCAGGGTGAAGCCGCGTTCGGACAAAAGGCCTGCGACGTATTCCTCGGTCATGGCGATGCGGTCGGTTTCATCCTGACGCACGCCATTGATGTCACCCTCGGTCGAGCTGTCGATGTAATGGATGCCGAACCATGTGGCCTTGCCGGGCGGCAGATCCTGCGCCGCCACGCCCCCGGCCGACACCGCCAGCGATGCCGCCACAAGGGCCAGTGCCCGGATATGATGTCGTGCGATCATCTGTCGAACTTGAACCCGGGCGGGGCGGGCCGTCCATAAGACAAAAGCCTGAGACCCCCCAGACCAAGGGTGCAGGGAAAAGTTCCCGATGCGAACGGGAACAATAACCGGCTTGCCGCATGCCCCCCGGACCCGCACCATGACCGACAGGGAGACGAAGAATGTTCAAGGGAATCATGGGGCTTTTGGCCGGTGCCGTGGCATTGGCTCAGCCCGTTCACGCCCAGACCAAGGCCGAAGACCCGGTGGTCATCCGCGCCGCGGTGCTGCGTGTCGACAACCCCGGCCTGCCGCCGATATCGCGGCTGGAACTGCCGCCCGATGATCTGGGCTTTGCCGGCGCGCAGCTGGCTACCGACGACAATGACACGACCGGCCGCTTCATGGGGCAGGACTTCCAGACCGTGACGGTGGCCGCCACGCCCGACACGGCAGCCGACAGCATGCGCGACCTGCTGGATCAGGGCATCCGCTTCATCGTGGTCATGGCGGACGACGACGTCACGCTGGCGCTAGCCGATCAGGTGGGCGACCGAGCCATGCTGATCAACGCGATGGCGCGCGGCGACAACCTGCGGGGCAGCGACTGCCGGATGAACACCATCCATGTCGCGCCAAGCCGGGCGATGCTGGCCGATGCGCTGACGCAGTTCCTGATGTGGAAGAACTGGCCACGCTGGATGCTGATCCACGGCAGCCACCCGCAGGATCAGGCGATGGCCGATGCCTATCGCAGGTCCGCCGCCAAGTTCGGCGCCGACATCGTCGAGGAACGCGAGTTCGAGGATACCGGCGGCGCGCGGCGCACCGACAGTGGCCATGTGCAGGTCCAGTCGCAGATGCCGGTCTTTACCCAACGCGCCGAGGACCATGACATCGTCATCACCGCCGACGAAGCAGATGTCTTTGCCGTCTATCTGCCCTATCTGACATGGGACCCTCGCCCCGTGGCGGGGTCGGCGGGGCTGGTCCCCCGCAGCTGGCATCCCGCGATGGAGGCTTGGGGCGCGACCCAGTTCCAGAACCGCTTCGAGGCCTTGGCCAACCGCCGCATGCGCGAGGCCGACTATCAGGCCTGGCTGTCCCTGCGCATCATCGGCGAGGCTGCAACGCGGACCAATTCCGGCGATCCCGACACCCTGCGCGATTTCATCCTGTCGCCCGATTTCGACGTGGCGGGCTTTAAGGGGCGGGCGCTGACCGTGCGCGACTGGGATCACCAGGTGCGCCAGCCGATCCTGCTGACGACGGGCGATCTGACCACCTCGGTTAGCCCGCAAGAACAATATCTGCATCAGACCAGCCAGCTGGACACGCTGGGCGTGGACCGCGCCGAAACCGAATGCCGCCTTGGGGACCCTTCATGAAACACCTGCTTGTCAGCGCCGCCCTGATCTGCGCGGCTCATCCCGCGCTTGCCAACCGCGTCTTCGTCACCAACGAACGCAGCAACGACATCACCGTGCTAGACGGCGAAAGCTTCGAGGTGATCGGCACCTATCCCGCCGGAAACCGGCCCCGTGGCATCACCATCAGTCCGGACGGGACGGAACTCTATGTCTGTTCATCCGACGATGATCTGGTGCGGGTCTTCGATCCGCAGACGATGGAACAGCTGCACACCCTGCCGTCGGGGCCGGACCCGGAACTGTTCGTGCTGCACCCGTCGGGCAACCCGCTGTTCATCGCCAATGAAGACGATAATATCGTCACCGTCGTCGATACCGAAACCCATCAGATGCTGGCGGAAATCCCGGTCGGCGTCGAACCCGAAGGCATGGGCGTCAGCCCCGATGGCAGCGTCGTCATCAACACATCTGAGACGACGAACATGGCGCATTTCATCGACACGACGACGTTCGAGATCACCGCAAACGTGCTGGTTGACAGCCGCCCCCGCTTTGCCCAATACAACGCCGATGGCAGCAAGCTGTATGTGACGTCGGAAATCGGCGGCACGGTCAGCGTCATCGACCCGTCCACCCAGCAGATCATCAAGAAGATCAGCTTCGACATCAACGGCGTCCTGCCCGAGGCGATCCAGCCCGTCGGAGCCCGCGTCACCGCCGATGGCAAGACCCTGTTCGTGGCGCTTGGCCCTGCCAACCGCGTCGCCGTCATCGATGCGCAGACCGATGAGGTGGTCGATTACCTGCTGGTCGGCCAGCGCGTCTGGCAGCTGGCGTTTTCGCCCGATGAAAAGTTCCTCTACACGACGAATGGCAATTCCAACGATGTCTCGATCATCGATGTGGCTGCCCGCAAGGTCGTCCGTTCTGTTCAGGTCGGACAGCAGCCCTGGGGCGTCGTCGTGGCCCCCGATTGATGCAATGCAAAGGAATTCGACGATGACGATGCAGACAAGCCTGATCCCCTCGCTGGCCATATTGCTGGCCCTTGCCCTTCCGGCAGGCGCGCAGGATACCGCGACGCCGGAACCCTCGGTCGATCAAAGTGCGCAGGTCCAGCCCGATCAGGACGACGACGATGATGATGACGCGACGGGTGACGAAGACGGTGTCTTCGAGGCGGCGGGCAAGTTCGACTACGGCTTTTCCGGCCTTCTGGCGCGCGACAACCGCACCCAGTTGGCGCCGCTGACGCTGGCATCGGGACAGCCGGTCGCAGGCGGGGAATACACGTTGAAATCAGGCGGCTATTACCGGATCGAGATCACGGCCGATGGCAGTCAGGAACTGGCCCTGTCAGGGGGCGATTTCTTCCGCGCCATCTGGATCAATGAAATCGTCATCGGCGATACCGAGATTCGCCCCATGGGCATCCACAGTCTTGAATTCGACAGCGACGGGACGGCGGTGCTCAGCTTTGTGGCAGTGCTGCCGGGGCGCTATACCCTGTCGGTGCCGGGATCGTCGGGCGACAGCCTGCAAGCCGTCTTCAACATCCAGTAACCATGACAGCAGCCGCGCTGGAGATCGACCATGTCAGCCATAATTTTGGCAGCGTTCAGGCGTTGCAGGACGTATCGCTGACCGTCCCGCGCGGCGGCTTTACGGCGCTGCTGGGGGTGAACGGGGCGGGCAAGACGACGCTTTTTTCGCTGATCACGCGGCTTTATAATAACCGCTCGGGCGTGATCCGCGTTGGCGGGCATGACCTGCGCCGCAATCCTTCGCAGGCGCTGGCGCGGCTGGGCGTGGTCTTTCAAAGCCGCGCGATGGACGCCGATCTGACCATCCACCAGAACCTGATCTATCACGCCAGCCTGCATGGCATTCCGGGCCGCCTTGCCCGTCCGCGCATCGCCCAAGTGCTGGAACAGGTCGATCTGGCCGACAAGGCCGATGCCCGCATCACCGCCCTGTCCGGCGGCCAGTCCCGCCGCGCCGAGATCGCCCGCGCCCTGATCCACCGCCCCGACCTGCTGCTGCTGGACGAGGCGACTGTCGGTCTGGACGTGAAATCCCGCGCCGAGGTTCTGGCCCTGACCCGCCGCCTGATCGCCCGCGACGGGGTCTCGGCGCTTTGGGCCACGCATATCATGGACGAAATCGCCCCCGATGACGATCTGGTCGTCCTGCATCGCGGGCAGGTTCTGCGGCAGGGAAAATCCGCTGCCATCGCCGGATCGCAGGGGCTGACGCAGGCATTTCTGGATATGACCGGGGTGGCCCCATGACCGGATGGTTCACCGCCTTTCTTGGCATCAGCCGCCGCGAAACCCTGCGCTTTGTCAACCAGCGCGGGCGCTTCCTTGCGGCACTGGTGCGACCCTTGGTCTGGCTGTTCATCTTTGCCGCCGGGTTCCGCGCCGTGCTGGGCCTGTCGATCACGCCGCCCTATCAGACCTATGTCCTCTACGAGGTCTACGTCACCCCGGGCCTTGTCGCGATGATCCAGCTGTTCAACGGCATGCAATCATCGCTGTCGATGGTCTATGACCGCGAGACGGGGGCCATGCGCACGTTGCTGGTCAGCCCATTCCCCCGCTGGTTCCTGCTGGGGTCCAAGCTGATCGCGGGGGTGATCGTGTCGATCATCCAGGTCTTCACCTTTTTGGCCATCGCGTGGTTCTGGGGCATCACGCCGCCCGGGTGGGGCTATGTCGCGGTGATCCCGGCGCTGATCCTGTCGGGGCTAATGCTGGGGGCGATGGGGCTGTTCCTGTCATCCGCCATCCGGCAGTTGGAAAACTTTGCAGGGGTCATGAACTTCGTGATCTTCCCGATGTTCTTCGCCTCATCCGCGCTCTATCCGCTGTGGCGGATGCGCGAAAGCTCGCCCCTGTTGCACGATATCTGCGCCTTTAACCCCTTCACCCACGCGGTCGAACTGATCCGATTTGCGCTCTATCTGCAGATCAACTGGACCTCGCTTGCGGTGGTTCTAGGATGTTTGGCGGGGTTCTTCGGCGCGGCGGTCTTCATGTATGATCCGCAAAAGGGCCTCTGGGCCCGCCGGAAAGGAGGACCATCTTGATCCGCATCTCCATCCTGCTGGCCCTGCTGGCTGCCGGACCGGTGTTTGCCGCGACCGGCAGCGACCCCGACTGGCCCTGCATTCAACGCAAGCAACCGCATCTGTCGCTGGGCCAGCTGTGGTCCGGACCCGTGCCGGACGATCAGGCGATGGCACTGGCGAATACGCCCGAGATCGCCAGGCTGGCCGCACGTCTGGAACAGCGCCGCCTGCCGCTGGAGGAAGCCACCGCATTGGTTGATGATTTCGCAACGCAGGCCGATGATGCCCGCCTGACGGCGCTGATGCAGGCGATCTTTGCCCTCATCGACCGTGACCGCAGTGCGCTGATCGCGGGCATATCCCGCTATGGCCGCGCGCAGGTCGCCTTGGCCGATCAGATCAAGTCACGCCGCAGCCGTTTCGAAGAACTGCAGGCCGCCCCGACCCCTGATTACGATGCGATTGACACCGAGGAGGAGGCCTTGGATTGGGACATGCGCATCTTCGACGCCCGGCAGAAGTCGCTGACTTACGTCTGCGAAACGCCCGTCATCCTTGAGCAGCGCGCCTTCGCCCTTGGCCGTGCCATCGGCGCGCATCTGGATTAAGACGGGGTCAGTCCGATCCTGATCTGCGCAGGATCTCGGCGTGCGGGCGGTCCAGCTTGCGCGCCAGACCGTCGCGCACCGCCAGATCCAGCATCGCCTGGAAGGTCGCAGCATCATCACCGTAATCGGCAGCCTTGCCGCGCCATTTGCGCAGCAGCACCGGCACCAACGGCCAGAACCAGGGCCCTGCTGCCACGCGATAGGCGATCAGGGCATTGCGATACATGTAGAAGACCTTCCACAAGGGCCGCAGCACCAGCCCCGTCTTACCCTGCAGCGCCATGGTGTCATGTTCGAAACGGACATCGGGGGCAAAGCCGATCCGCAGCCCCTTGCGCCGCATTTGCAAGGTATAAAGCTGGTCGTCGCCATAGATGAACAGCCGCGGGTCGGGCAGGCCGGCCCGTGTCAGAGCCTCGCGCGACAGGAAAAGGCCCACGAAACTGGTCATGTCCACCGCCAGCACCGGACCGCCGTCACGATAATCGGCGTCGCCCAGATGGAAACCTTCGCGGCCCTTGCCAAGCGGCATCCGCGCCAGCGTGCGGATAAAACGGCCAAGGTGCCAGAACGGGTTGCGATAGGGGCGGTTCATCTCGCAGATGGTGCCATCGGGGTGGCGCACGGCGGCGCCGATGGCATCCCAGCCTGACAGGTCCATCCGGGCAAAGGCCTTCATGGCCCCCGGCCGGGGGCGACCGTCGTCGTCCATCACCGCGATCCAATCGGCATCGGTCCGGTCACGCGCGATCTGCATGGCGATGGAAAAGCCGCCCGCACCCCCAAGGTTGCTGTCGCTGCGATGCACGATAAGGCGCGGGTCATCCAGAGCCGCCAGCCATTCCGCCGTCCCGTCGCTTGATGCGTTATCCACCACCACGACATGGCCGACAGGTTCCGCCAGCAGCCGTTGGACGGTCGTCGTCAGCTTGGAAAGCCGGTCGTGGGTCACGACGGCGGCGGCGATGGTAGGCAGGGTCTGCGTCATGCGCGGCTCGATCACGGCTGGGAATGCCAGAAACCTGCATCAAGCCCGGCCAGTTGCCGAAGGCGTTAGCATGATCACGCCGGTTCGGGCAAGCTTGCAGCACGGACGTTCCCGTGCGGGCCTAGACAGTTTCATCGCCCGCATCGACCTGCTATCTGTCGCGCGTCGCATCGTTGTGGCATTCGACAGCCGAAGTGAGATCCGAGACAGCATGACCAGCATGACACCCTCCGCTTCCGGACCGGAAAGCGCGTATATCGACCACGAGATTTCCCAGGCCGTCGATATCTACAAGCGGCTTTACCCCACGCAGTCGCTGACATTCCTGTTTTATCAGGGCAAGGATCCCATCCACGGGGCACCCGGGATCGTCGAAGGGCCGTTTACCTTCCGTCCTCACCATCTTAGCCCCGAATATCTTGGCCAAGCGACCTATCCGGGCGCCCGGGCCGATTCGCCGAATGTCACGATCACACTATCGATTCCTCGTCGACCGACGCCGGTTGAGGCCAAGCAGACTGACGCGGATTGGCTTCCAGTTAGACCCTTGAAGCGGCTGTTCGGTGCATGGCCTGTCGGATACGAAAAAATTCGCTATTTGGCCGAGATGCGGCGTAAAAATCGTCGTGATGCGCGCATGCCGACTGGTAGTTTGTTGCGCGGCGAAGGCTCGGATCATTTCCCCGCGCCCACCCGTCCTCAAAGCGACAAGAAGCCCGCCATCCTGATCGGCATGCACTGGCTGGAGGTGGGCGGCGCGGAAAAGCTGGGCTTCGATACCATCCGCTGGGCGCTCGAGGCGGGGCTGCGGGTCTTCGTCGTCGCCAGCGTTCCGGCATTGCAGCGCCTCCAGGACAAGCTGCCCGACAGCCCCGACGTGACCTTCATCCGGCTGGACCGCTATCTGCCGCATGACAAATGGCCCCGTTTCGTGACCCGCCTGATGATGGATGAGAACATCGGCCTGGTCCACATCCACCACTGCATTCCGCTGTATGAATCCCTGCCGCAGATCCGCGCGACCATGCCTTGGGTCAAGGTCATCGACAGCACGCATATCGTCGAATACGCCGATGGCGGCTATCCGCGGACCTCGGGCGTGTGGTCGGAATTCATCGACATGCATCACGTCATCAGCCGCGAACTGGTCGACTATTACCGCGACAACTTCCAGGTTATCGGCAAGCTGCGGCTTGGCCGCATGCTGGACCGGGCCGAGCCCGCCCGCGAACTGCCCGCGATGAACATGATGCCGGGGCAGGACAGCCTGCGCGTGACCTTCGTGGGCCGGCTCTATTACCAGAAGCGCCCGGTCATCGTGGTCGAGGCCCTGCGCGCGCTGGACAAATGGGCGACGGCGAACGGCGTACAGCTGCGCGGTCGCATCATCGGCGAAGGTCCGTTCCTGGACACGTTGCGGAATTTGCTGAAACGGCACGGGCTGACGACCAAGGTTGAACTTCTGCCCGCGGGATCACCCGTGCCGCAGATCATGGCCGATAGCGATGTCCTGCTGCTGCCCTCGAACAACGAGGGTCTGGCGCTGGTCTGCTATGAGGCGATCGAGCAGGGCTGCATCCCCATTTCCACCGATGTCGGGTCGCAATCCGAGATCGTGCCCGCCGATCTGCTGGTCCCGCTGGAACCTGCCGCCTGCGTCAAGGGCATCGTCACCGCCGTGGACCGCCTGTGGAAGGATCGCGACTTCTGCGACCGTCAGAAGGCCGAACTGCAGGCCGCCTGGACGCGCATCGCCGCCGATCCCACCGCGCATGAAATCCTGATGCCGATCTATCGCGATGCGGCCGACACGACCCAAGAATAGGTGCCCGCCATGCCTGCCCTGAACAAGACCGCGGCGATCATCGTCACCTTCAACCGGTCGCCCAAGCTGCTGAAGGTGCTGGATGCGCTGAACGCCCAGACCCGCCGACCCGACATCGTGCTGGTCGTGGACAACGCCTCGACCGACGACACGCAGACCCTGATGGAGGCCCGTGCGCGCGAGGATGAAAGCCTGCGCTATCTGCGTCTACCCAGGAACGTGGGCGGCGCGGGTGGTTTCCACGCGGGCCTGAAAGCGGCCTACGGGATGGGGGCGCATTACTTCTGGATCTCGGACGACGACGCCTATCCCGAACCCGACGCCATCGAGAAGCTGCTGCACGCCATCACCACCTTCGAGGAAGACCACGCCTGGCGTCCCAGCTTTGCCTGTTCGCGGGTCGAATGGATCGACGGTTCTCTGTGCGAGATGAACACCCCGCGCCCGGTCTGGGACTGGCCGCGGTTTGTCACCGCCGCCCAGAACTGGCCGCTGGTCAACAGCGCGTCATTCGTGTCGGTGCTGATCCCGCGTTGGGCGGTCAGCGAACACGGGCTGCCGATTCCGGATTATTTCATCTGGTTCGACGATGCCGAATACACCCGCCGCATCGCGCGCAGCTATCCCGGCATCTTCGTTCCTGAAAGCGTCGTGATGCATGACACCCCCGACAACCGGGGCGTCAACTTCGGGATGATCGACGACAAGAGCCTGTGGAAATTCAAATACGGCGCCCGGAACGAAACCTCGTTCCGGCGCCGCGAGGGAGGGCTGATCAACGTCCTCGCCTATGCCTATGGCGTCCGTCGCCAGATGAAGAACGCCAATGTCCCCAAGGCACAGCGCCGTCAGATCTATGGCGCGATCCTGAAAGGCCTCAGCTTCCGTCCCCGCATCGAGCGGGTATAAGCTGCACCACCATCCGTATGGAATCCGGACAAGAAAGTTAAATGACGATGCAGACGCTTTATATTCATGTGGGTACTCACAAAACGGCAACCACATGGCTGCAGCATTATCTTGGCAAGAACAGTGAGCGGTTGAATGACTTGGGGTTCTATTACCCGACTTCGGGACGCGTGACGCAGGCCCAGCATCGGTTGGGACAGGCTATCTTCAACCGCAAGGCGCCTAGGGAAAAGCTGGATGGCATCCCCGTATGGGAGCGGTTCAAGCGCGAGATTTCCCAAGTCAAATACCGGAATATCGTCATCAGTTCGGAAGAGTTCGAATGGGTCCAGGATCCGTCGCTGATCAGGAAATTCCTGCCCGATGTCACCATTCGGCCGATCATCTATCTGCGTCGTCAGGATGATTACATCGAGTCGCTCTATGGCCAGCAGATCCGCGATTATCATCCGCGATTGAAGCAGACGATTTCCGAATATCTGCAAACCAGCAAACTTGCGTTTCTTGATTACCAGCGCCTGCTTCAGCAATGGCAGACCGCCGGCGATCAGATGCACATTCGGGTGTTCGACAAGAAATTCATGAAGGACGGTGATGTCGGCGCCGACTTCCTGAACGTGCTTGGCATCGGGTCTGCAGAAGGCTTCGAAGCTCCGTCGGGGCCCGTGATCGACCAGAAGACCAACCTCCATATGGAGGCCTTGGAATTCATGCGTCAGTGCAACAACCTGCCGATGACGGCAGCGCAACACATGCAGTTGACCAATCAGGTGATCCGTTTGGACAAGGTCGCAGCACCGGTCCGGGATAAAGCACGTCTGAGATTGCTGGACTTCCAAACCCGTCAGCAAATCATGGAGCGCTACCGCGGGATGAACAGTGCAATTTCGGCCGCGTATCCGGGCGCAACCGGGCTAAAGCATCTGTTCCAAGATATCGCTGACGACGCCAAGGTTTTTAAACAGGCTTCGGATATCAATACCTTCGATGTCCTGCTCAAGGCGAATAACCTTGTGAAACTGGGCTGATCGGAAGGCCAATTTACATAGGTAATTCTATCTGCAACTTGGCGAATACATGATTGTGGCGTCTACGATTCAGAGTAACCCATGCGTTGTGCTGATCATTCAGGATCTCACATGTTGGCTGCTTGGCAATCAGACTTGACCAATAGACGTTACCGCGCCGATCACGACGCGGTGACGTCGGTTCTTCAGCTGGGATCGGCGACGAAGGCGGGCATCGGTTGGCCGTCGGCTGTCTGTGTCAGGAAGGTCTGGGCGGTGTCCAGCGCTTCCCGGATGGTGACGTCCATGTCCAGATAGCGATAGGTGCCAAGCCGTCCGACGAAGGTCACGCCGGCAGTGTCGCGCGCCATCTGGACGTAATCCGCCAGCAGCGCCTTTTCCTGCACTAGGCGGATCGGATAATAGGGCGTGTCGCCCGGTTCGGCCAGGCGCGAGAATTCACGATAGCAGACGCTGCCCTCGTGGGTTTCCCAAGGGCTGAAGTGCTTGTGTTCGGTGATGCGGGTATAGGGGACCTCGGGGTCGCCATAGTTCATCACCGCGCAGCCCTGATAGTCGCCCTGATAATCGAAGCGCTCGAAATCCAGCGTGCGATAGCCCAAGCGGCCTAAGCGATAGTCGAAATAGCCGTCGAGCGACCCCGACCAGAAGACGTGATCGGCCTTTTCACCCATTTCGGTGGTATAGGGCGTGTCCAGTTCGACGGTGATGCGGGGGTGATCCAGGATCGCCTGAACCAACGCGGTATAGCCGTCCTGCGGCATCCCCTGGAACTGGTGGAAGAAATAGTTGTCGTCATAGTTGAAGCGCACCGGCAGCCGCTTGAGGATCGAGGCGGGCAGTTCGGTCGGCGAACAGCCCCACTGCTTTTCGGTATAGCCCTTGAAGAAGGCGCGATACATCTCGGGGCCGACGAAACGCAGGGCTTGGTCCTCGAAGGTCTGGGGGTCGGTGATCGAGGTGTCGGCCTTGGCCTCGACGAAGGCGCGGGCCTCGTCGGGGCGCAGGGTCTGGCCGAAGAACTGGTTGATCGTCAGCAGGTTGATCGGCAGCGAATAGACGGCGCCCTGCGTCGTGGTCTTGACGCGGTTCTGGAAGGGCATGAAGGTCGCGAAACCGTTGACGTAATTCCAGACCTGCTGATCATCGGTGTGGAAGATATGCGGGCCATAGACATGCATCATGACGCCGGTATCGGCATCGCGTTCGGTGTGGCAGTTTCCGGCGATATGGGGACGCGCATCGATGATGCGGCAATCATGGCCAGCCTCGGCCAGCTGGCGGCCGATCACTGCACCTGACAATCCGGCGCCGACAAGAAGTATCATCATTCAGTCCCCAATATTGCGGATCACGGGGGTGCCATGCCCAAGGGCCGCACCCACCGCCTGCGTTAGCACGAAAGGACGGGGCGATACCATATCGGGGGCGTGGGTCAGGCCGGGATGCGCGGGGCATCCCATGGGCGCAGGTCGGCCTTCATCCAGGTGCCATGCGCAGCATTGGGAAAGACGATCCAGTCCTGCCCGAAACGGTCGGCATGGTCCTCGGCCAGCTGGTGCTGATCGTCCAGCGCCGCGCCGGCGAAGGCGCCGTGGAAGTCATGCAGCGTGTCGCCCAGTTGCAGGATGATCCGGTGGTCGCGTTCGACCGCGGCGCGGCGTTCGGCCTTGGGCGGGCCGAACAGCAGGACCTGATCGGCATGGACCTGCGGCAGGCCCAGATGGGACAGCGTGGCGATGGTGGCCAGCTTGTTTTCATCAAAGCGGTCCGAGACGTAGAAGATCGTGACGCCCAAGCGATCGGCCAGGTCGAAGAAAGCCGCCGCGCCGGGGATCAGGTGCGGGTCGCCCTCGCGTTCCCACAGCTTCCATGTGTCCAGGCTTTCGAACATGCCGTCGTGATGCATGGCCAGTGCCATGACGGCACTGTTGTCCAGGATCGTTTCGTCGATGTCGCTGAGGATCGCCAGCCTCTTGCCCCCGCCCGCCGCGTCGACCGCATCACGCAGCCGCAGCGTGGCCAGGGAATAGCACTGGCGTTGCAGGGCGCGGATCTCGGCCGAGGCCTGTTGATAGCGGACGGCGATGGCGTGGTCGTGGGGCTGGCGGGTCATGTTATTCCCAAGGCTCGATGACGGGTTCGGCGGACCATTCGGTCAGGGGCGCCTCGGACCAGGTGCCATAGCCGGCGTTGGGGAAGACGATCCATTCGGCGCCCCATTTGTCGCCCTGTTCGGTGACCAGATTGCGCTGATCCTCCAGGGGGGTCTTGCGGAAGCCGCCGTCGAAATCATGCAGCGTGTCGCCCAGCAGCAGGACGATCTGGTGATCCTTGCTGACGATCTCGCGGCGTTCGACCTTGGGCGGGCCCAGCAGCAGGACTGACGCATCGCTGACCTGCGGCAGGCCGAGGGCGGTCAGGGTGGCCATGGTATCGACCTTCTGCGCATCCGAACGGTCCGAGACATAGCGGATGGTCACGCCCAGTTCGTCGGCATGGGTCAGAAACTCCATCGCGCCGGGGATCAGCGTCGGCATGCCGTCGCGCTCCCAAGGCAGCCAGGTGTCCCATGCGTCATACATGTGGCAATCGGCCAGATCGCGAGCCAGCAGGGCCGAATTGTCGATGACGGTTTCGTCCAGATCAGTGACGATGGCCAGCTTGGACGGATCCTCGGCGCCCTCGACGGCGGCATCCAGACGCATGGTGGCGATGTTATAGGCCTGTGTCTGCAGGGCGCGCACCTCGGCCGATTGCTGTTGATAGCGCAGGCCCATGGTGAATTCCGCGACCTTGCAGTCGTCCTGTGCCTGCGCGGCGGTGGCGGTCATCAGGGCAATCCCTGCGGCGAAGGCCAGTGTCGGTCGTGCAGTCATGGTCATGGGTCCCATCTGGTCATGGCGTGAATGTCGGCGCCATGACCCTATGCAAGGCTTGACGCAGGGTCAAACGGATGGCGTCAGGCAGCGAGGGGTACGCGGGCAGGGGCCTCGCGGACGGGCAGGTGGATCAGCGCGCTGAAGGCCCCGACACCCACGCCGATCCACCAGACCAGCAGGTAGTCCCCCGAGGCATCGTACAGCCATCCGCCCAGCCAGACGCCCATGAAGGACCCGATCTGGTGGGACAGGAACACGAAACCATAGAGCGTCGCCATATACCGCAGCCCATAGATATAGGCGACCAGCCCCGAGGTCAGCGGCACCGTCGCCAGCCACAGCCCGCCCATCACCAGCGAAAACAGGATCACCGAACCCGGCGTGATGGGGGCAAGGATGAAGGCCGCCGCCGCGATGGTGCGCAGGGTATAGATGCCCGCCAGCAGGTACTTCTTGCTGTAACGCTTGCCCAGCCAGCCCGCCAGAATGGCGCCTGCGATATTGGCCAGCCCGATCATGGAAATCGCCACCGCGCCCAGGGCCGATGTGGTGGTGATGCCCAGACCCGCAAGGATGCCTGCGGGGTTTATGGGGCCGCACATCTCGGTGATCATGGCGGGGAAGTGGGCGGTGATGAAGCCCAGCTGATAGCCGCAGGAAAAGAAGCCCGCGAAGATCATCAGGTAGGACGGATCGCGGAAGGCACGCTTCAGCACGGTGCCAAGGCTGTCCTCCAGTTGGTTGCGGGTGGCGGGTTTGCCATCGCCCAGCATCGGCAGGAACAGCAGCGTCGTCAGGACGATGACGCCGAAGATAATGAAGACCGCCTGCCAGCTGTAGAAACCCAGCAGAACCTCGGCCAGGGGCGCACCGAAGACCTGACCGGCGGACCCCGCAGCGGTGGCGATGCCCAAGGCGAGGCTGCGGTTTTCATCGCTGGCGGCGCGGCCCACGATGGCCAGGATAACGCCGAAGCCGGTGCCGGCGATGCCGAAGCCGACCATCACCTCCAGCAGCTGAATGCCGGCGGCGGTCGTGGCAAAGGCGGTCAGAATCAGGCCCAGACTGTAAAACGCGGCCCCCAGAATGATCGCCCATCTGTCGCCCCACCGTTCGGCCAAGGCCCCGAAGATCGGCTGGCCGATCCCCCAGGCAAGGTTCTGGATGGCGATGGCCAGCGAAAATTCGGCCCGTGGCCAGCCGAAATCGGCGGCGATGGGGATCTGGAAGACCCCGAAGCTGGCGCGCAGGGCAAAGTTGATCAGCAGGATCAGCGATCCGCCGATCAGGATTGGGGTGAAGATGCGCGCGTTCTGGGACATGGCTGCGGCCTTGAAAGGATCAGGGCCGCAGGTTTGCGCGAAGGTCCCATCCGGTCAATCACGCAATTGTATGGTCTCAATCGCCCTAGCGGCGGTTGATCTCGGACCGGATCGAGAAGCGCGATGCCGGGATCGAGCCGCCCTTGGTCATATCGCCAAGGATCACGGTCGTCTTCTGGCCGCTGTCATCGGTGACGATCCACTGGCGCAGTTCCGTCGGGTTCGAGAATACCATCTGGATGTTGCCGTTCTGCGGACGCTTGGGATCCTGCGCGGTCACGATGGTGGCATTGTTCTTTTCGCTGTGGCCGGTGACCATGTTCGCCCGGCCCAGATCGACATTCGCATCCAGAATGATCGACAGCGGCGTCTGCGACAGGGGATACTGCTGGGGACCACCGTTCGACTTGCTGTCGAAGACCGCGACGTTCCCGCCCGAGGCCAGGACCAGCGTGTTGTCGTTGTCATATTCGAAACGCACGCGGCCGGGGCGCTTGATATAGACGGTGCCGGTGGACACGGTCCCGTCGGGGTTGATCTGCGTGAACTCGGACGTCAGCGTCGTCATCTGGTTCAGATAATTCGAGATCTGGGACAGGGGGATACGTTCGGCCAATGCCGGAAAGGCAAGTCCGATGATGAGGGCGGGCGCAAGTGCGAGGGTGCGAATGTTCATGACCCCGATCTTATCCTTTCGCGAAAGCGTTGCACATCACGTCTGGAGGATGGCTGCGCGGCCAACGATCGCGCGGGCGTGACAGTTCCGCGCAGTTTGTTTCAACCCTTAATGCTTGTCGTGAACATATGCGGAACATATATTCCTGTCATGGCACAAAGAACCCTTGATCAGAAACTGGCGATCCTGTCGGACGCGGCGAAATACGATGCATCCTGCGCGTCCAGCGGGACTACGCGGCGCGATTCGCGATCGGGCGGCATCGGATCGGCGGGGGGTACGGGGATCTGTCACGCCTATACGCCGGACGGCCGCTGCATCAGTCTGCTGAAGATCCTGATGACGAACTTCTGCATCTATGACTGCGCCTATTGCATCAATCGCGTCAGCAGCAATGTCGAACGCGCACGGTTTTCCCCCGAAGAGGTGGTGAACCTGACGCTGGAATTCTATCGCCGCAACATGATCGAAGGGTTGTTCCTGTCATCAGGCATCATCCGCAGCCCCGATCAGACGATGGGCGACATGGTCCGCATCGCCAAGATGCTGCGGGTCGATCACGGTTTCAAAGGTTACATCCACCTTAAGACCATTCCCGATGCCGGTGCCGAACTGGTGGCCGAGGCCGGGCTTTACGCCGACCGCCTGTCGGTGAATATCGAACTGCCCCAAGATGCCAGCCTGCGCCAACTGGCCCCCGAAAAGCGTCCCGAAACCATCCGCGCCGCCATGGCCGATGTCCGTCTGGGCCGAGAGGCTGCCAAGGAAAAGACCTTCACCGGCAAGCGCCCGCCGCGTTTCGCACCTGCGGGGCAATCGACGCAGATGATCGTGGGGGCGGATGCGGCGACGGATCGGGATATCCTGAAGACATCCTCGAACCTCTATTCGGGGTATCATCTGAAGCGGGTCTATTATTCTGCCTTCAGCCCTATTCCCGATGCATCGGCCGCGCTGCCGCTGATCAAGCCGCCCCTGATGCGTGAACATCGTCTGTATCAGGCCGATTGGCTGATGCGTTTCTATGGCTTCGATGCTGACGAAATCGGTGCCGCCCACCCGTCGGGGAATCTTGATCTGGCCGTGGACCCCAAGCTGGCATGGGCCTTGGCGAACCGGGGGCATTTCCCCGTCGATGTGCGGAATGCTTCACGTGAAATGCTGCTGCGCGTGCCGGGTTTTGGTACCAAGACTGTGGGCCGCATCCTAGCCGCGCGGCGCAGCGGGGCGGTGCGCTATGCCGATCTGCTGCGGATGGGGGCGATCATGTCCAAGGCGCAGGCCTTCGTGACGCTGCCCGACTGGCATCCCGGCGCGCTGACCGACAGCGACAGCCTGCGCGCCCGCTTCGCCCCCGCGCCCGAACAGCTGTCGCTGTTCTGATGATCCGGGTCGAGCTGCCACGTTTCGACCGGTTCGAGGCATGGCGCGATGCCGCCCGCCATATGGTCGGCGCGGGCATCGCCCCCGACCGCATCACATGGGCCGATCCCGATGCACCCGCCGATCTGTTCGGCAGCGACCCGATGCCGCCCGCAGGCGATGCCAAGGTCACTGCGACCAAGGACTTCCTGACGTTGGCTCGCACCGTTGCCAGCCATTCGGACCCGGAACGCTGGTCTCTGATCTATGCGGCGCTGTGGCGGGCGCAGACCGACCGCGCTTTTCTGGGCAACCCCGCCGACCCGCTGATCGACCGGTTGAACCGGCTGGCCAAATCGGTGCGCCGCGACATCCACAAGATGCACGCCTTCGTGCGGTTTCACGAACTGCCCTCGGACGGCCCGCGCCGCAGCTTCGGTGCCTGGTTCGAACCTGAACACCTGATCCTGCAGGCCGCCACTCCGTTCTTCGCCAAGCGTTTCGCCGACATGGACTGGCTGATCGCCACGCCCGAAGGCATCGCGCGCTTTACCGGCGACACAATTGCCTATGACCCGCCCGCGCCCCGGCCCGACCTGCCCGAGGACGCCAATCACGGACTGTGGCAGACCTATTTCGCCAATATCTTCAATCCGGCCCGCATTAAGACCAATGCCATGCGGTCCGAGATGCCGGTGAAATACTGGAAGAACCTGCCCGAAACGCATCTGATCCCGCAGATGCTCGCCGATGCGCCGCGCCGCGTGCAGGCCATGCGCGACGCAGGTGCCAGCGACGCCCCAGCCTTTGCCGCCAAGGTCACCGCCCGCATCCGTCAACCGCTGGAAGATACGCCGCCCGAGACCTTGGCACAGGCGCAGGATCAGGCCGCCCGCTGCACACGGTGTGATCTGTGCCATGCCGCCACCCAGACCGTCTGGGGGCAGGGCGATCCCGATGCTCGTCTGATGCTGGTGGGCGAGGCGCCGGGCGACCACGAGGATCTCTCGGGCCGCCCCTTCGTCGGTCCCGCGGGACAGCTTCTGCGCCAGACCATGGCGCAGGCGGATATTGATCCCGACAAGGCTTGGCTGACCAATGCGGTCAAGCATTTCCGGTTCACTCCACGCGGCAAGCGCCGGATGCACCAGACCCCCGACCGCCCCCATATCGAACAATGCCGTTGGTGGCTGGGGATCGAACGCGGCTTCGTCGCCCCGGAACTGACCGTGGCCTTGGGTGCGACGGCGGCCTTTGCGCTGACGGGCGACCGGACGCCGCTGACGCCCCGGCGGGGCAAGGTGCAGGCGGGGCTGGATGGCGGGCCGGTGCTGGTCACATGGCATCCCAGCCTGATCCTGCGCCTGCCCGACGACCGCGCCGCCGCCGCGCGGGCCGAATTGCTGGCCGATCTGCGGCAGGCGGGGCGGATGCTGGCGGAGTGACGCCCTAGCCGAAGACCGACCAACCCGTGAACTCGGCCAGCTTCTCGGCGGCAAGTGTGCCTGCGCGCGAATTGCCCCAGCCATCCAGCCCCGGCGACCAGATCGCGATGGACGCGCGGCCCGGCGCGATGACCAGCAACCCGCCGCCAACGCCCGATTTCGCGGGCAGACCGACACGGAAGGCGAAATTGCCCGATCCGTCGTATTGCCCGCAGGTCATCATCAGCGCGTTGATGCGCCGCTGCTTGACGCGCGACAGCAACCCCGGCGCGCAATCCAGACCCGCGATGACGCGGCCCGCGCGGGCCAGCTGGATGCAGGACATCTCGATCGCGCATTGGTGGTAATAGGTGCCGGTGACATGGGCCGGCGGGTTCTTCAGATTGCCGAAGCTGCGCAGGTAATGGGCAAGCGCTGCGTTCCTGTGCCCCGTGGCGGCCTCGGATCTGGCGACGGCCTTGTCGATGTGGATGTCGTTATCCTCGGCGGCGGTGCGCAGGAAGCCGATCACCTCGGACAAGGCCTGCTTGGGGCTGCGACCGGTCAGCAATTCATCGGTCACCACCAGCGCACCGGCGTTGATGAAGGGGTTCCGGGGGCGGCCCTTTTCCTGCTCCAGCAGCAGGATCGAATCAAAGCGGTCGCCCGAAGGCTCGCGCCCGACCCGCAGCCACAGTTGTTCCCCGATGCGCCCCAGCACGCAGGCCAGCGCAAAAACCTTGCTGACCGACTGGATGGAAAACGGCTGTTGCGCCTGTCCGGCAGTCAGCACCTGCCCGTCGGCGGTGGCGACGGCGATGCCGAATTGCGCGGGGTCGATGCGGCCAAGCTCGGGGATGTAATCGGCGACCTTGCCCCAATCGCCGCCCTTGCGGATGTCGCCATCAAGCTTTTGCAGAAAATCATGCAATTCGCCGGTCATGCTGCCCCCTTTGCCCCTATGGGGGGCAGGCTATCGCGCGAAACGGGCCTTGGGGAAAGCCTAAAGCGGGCGTCCGGTCAGCAGGCGCGGCATCGGATCGACCGACAGCCCCGCCGCCTGCCGCATGAAGCCCCGACGCAGGGCGGGCATCGCCGTGACCATCCCCATGCCAAGCCCCCTGACGGCGGAAACCACGGGATTGTCGGTCGCGAACAGCCGATTCACGCTGTCCATGCCAAGCGCCAGCGCCGTCGCATCGAAGCGCCGCCAGGATTGATACCGCTGCAGGACCAGTTCGCTGCCGATATCCTCGCCCCGGCGGGTGGCCTCGACCAGCACCTGCGCAAGGGCGGCCACATCGCGCAGGCCGAGGTTCAGCCCCTGACCGGCGATGGGATGCACCCCATGCGCCGCATCCCCCACCAGCGCCACCCGCGCCACCGCATAGCGGTCGGCCAGCGACAGGCTGAGCGGATAGGAGAACCTTGCCCCCGCCAAGCTGATGTCGCCAAGGAAATCACCGAAACGCGGGCGCAGGACGGACAGAAAATCGGCATCCTCCAGCTGAAGGATCGCTTGCGCATTGGCCTGCGTTTCCGACCAAACGACGCTGCTGCGGTTGCCGGGCAGGGGCAGGATCGCCAAGGGGCCGGTGGCCATGAAATACTGCTGCGCGACGCCGTCATGCGGCAGGTCGTGGTCAAGCGCCGCGACCAGCGCCGTCTGGCCATAGTCCCAGCCCCGGCGCGTGATGCCCGCCCGTTTCGCCACGCCCGATCCGCGCCCGTCCGCGCCCACCAGCATGCGTGCCTGCATCTGGCGGCCGTCCGACAAGGTCACGGTGACGCCCGCCTGATCGACCTGCTGGTCGGTGACGGCAAGGCCGGGCAGATGGGTGACGGTCCCTTGCATCGCATTCAGCAGGGCTTTGTACAGGAAGCGGTCTTCCAGCATGTGGCCGACGGGGCCTTCCTCGGTCTCGGCACTGTCGAAATGCAGGAAGAAGGGCGCCGCCCCTTCGCCAGCACGACCCTGCGATGCCTTGACCTGCCGGATCGGCTGGCTGTTTGGGGCCAGTCCGTCCCACAGCCCCAAGGCCTTCAGCAGCCGTTGCGACGACACCGCCAGCGCATAGGCGCGTCCGTCGAAGGTATCGGTGGCGCGGGCCTCGGCGGGGCGGGGGTCCACAACGGCGACCGACAGGCCGGCCTGCGACAGCGCCAGTGCCAGCGCGGGGCCGTTCAGCCCGCCTCCGGCGATCAGGACATCATGCATCTTGGTCATGTGGCGATCCTTGGTTGGACTGTCGGGGCGTGGTTTCCGTCTGCAGCAGGGCGGCCAGACCGCTGCGATAATCGGGATAAAGCAGCCGCACACCCAACTGCGTCTTGATCCGGTCGTTCCGCACGCGCTTGCTGTCGGCATAGAAGGACCGTGCCATAGGCGACATCTGCGCCTGATCGAAGGGCACGGCGGGGGGCAGGGGGGCGCCCAGCAGGTGGGCCGCATGTGCGATCACGTCCTGCGGCGGGGCCGGATCGTCGTCGCAGAGGTTGAAGACATCGCCGACGCCCGGCTGCTGGATCGAGGCCATCAGCACCTGCGCGATGTCCTGCACATGGATGCGCGAAAACACCTGACCGGGCTTGATGACGCGCCGCGCGGTGCCATCCAGCACCTTCCTGAAGGGGCCGCGGCCGGGGCCATAGATGCCTGCCAGCCGGAAGATGCGCAGCGGCAGGCCGTGGTCGCGGGCAAGCGCCTGCCAGTCGGCCTCGGCGCGGATGCGGGCCTGACCGCGGGGGCCGGATCCGTCCAGCAGGCTGTCTTCGTCCACCCAACCGCCATCACGGTCGCCATAGACGCCGGTGGTGGACAGATAACCCAGCCAGCGCGGCCGCGCGGCGGCGATTTCATCGCGGAAATCCGCCAGCACCGGATCGCCCCGATCACCGGGCGCTGCCGACACAAGGATCGCATCCGCCCGTGCGATGGCATCCGTCAGCGGCGCACGCGGTCCGGGCCACAGCAACGGCTGCGCCCCCGCACCCGCCACGCGTGCGGTATCGCCGCGCGTGGTGCCCGTGACATTCCAGCCCTTCGCCCGCAGCAGGGGCGTCAGATAGCTGGCCGAATAGCCGTGACCGAAAACAAGCATTTCCATGACGCTATCGTAACCCTGCCAATCAGGCAGCGCCAGACGCTTGCCTGTCGCAGGCGGTGCTGGCAGGCTTTGTGCAATCACAAGGACGTAAAGCACCATGACAACGGATTCCCGCTTCCTGCCGGTCGAAAGCCCCGAAACGCCTGCCCGCCGCGAATTCACCGACGCAGCCGAGGCCATCGCCTATCTGCGCACGCTCTATGATCAGGCGACCGGTTTCCTGCTGGCCAATTTCACCCGCATTCTGGAAGGCGACCAGCCGACGGCGCGCTATCGTGCATTTTATCCCGAAATCCGCCTGACGGTGCCGACCCATACCAAGACCGATTCCCGCCTGTCCTTCGGCCATGTCGTCCAGCCGGGCAGCTATGCCGCGACGATCACCCGCCCGGACCTGTTCCAGAACTACCTGATCGAGCAGGTGGGCCTGCTGATCCGCAATCACGGCGTTCCGGTGCGCATCGGACTGTCTGATACGCCGATGCCGGTACATTTCGCCGTCGCCTCGAACAGCGATCTTGCGGTGCCGCAGGAAGGCGTGCTGGCGTTTTCGCTGCGTGATGTCTTCGACGTCCCCGATCTGAACAGCATGAACGACGACATCGTCAACGGCATGGCGGTCCCGCAGCCCGACGGCACGCAATATCTGGCGCCCTTCACCGCGCAGCGCATCGATTATTCGCTGGCGCGCCTGTCGCATTACACCGCAACGGCGGCCGAACATTTCCAGAATTTCGTGCTGTTCACCAACTATCAGTTCTATGTCGATGAATTCGAGGCCTATGCCCGCCGCGTGCTGGCCGATCCGGATGCGGGCTATACCGGTTTCGTCGCGCCCGGGAATCAGGAAATCACCACGGCGGACGGCCAGATCGCGCCGTTGTCCAAGATGCCGCAGATGCCGACCTATCATCTGAAACGCGCGGACGGGCAGGGGATCACGCTGGTCAACATCGGCGTCGGACCGTCCAACGCCAAGACCGCCACCGACCATATCGCGGTGCTGCGCCCCCATGCGTGGCTGATGGTCGGCCATTGCGCGGGCCTGCGCAACAGCCAGTCGCTGGGCGATTTCGTGCTGGCCCATGCCTATCTGCGCGAAGATCACGTGCTGGACGACGATCTGCCGGTCTGGGTGCCGATCCCCGCCCTGGCCGAGGTTCAGGTCGCCCTGCAGGAAGCCGTGGCCGAGGTGACCCAACTGGAAGGGTACGAACTGAAGCGCATCATGCGCACCGGCACCGTGGCCACCATCGACAACCGCAACTGGGAATTGCGCGACCATTCCGGCCCCGTGCACCGGCTGTCGCTGTCGCGCGCGGTTGCGCTGGACATGGAAAGCGCCACGATCGCGGCCAATGGTTTCCGCTTCCGGGTGCCCTATGGCACGCTTTTGTGCGTCAGCGACAAACCTTTGCACGGAGAACTGAAATTGCCCGGCATGGCGACCGATTTCTATCGCACCCAGGTTGCCAACCATCTGCTGATCGGCATCCGCGCCATGGAGAAACTGAGGCAGATGCCGCTGGAAAAGATCCATTCGCGCAAACTGCGTTCCTTCAGCGAGACGGCATTCCTGTAACCCGCCTGCGAAACGCTGCCGGACGCGGGTTTCCGCGTGGAAGGCGAAAAAGGCTTGAACTGCTCGTCAAAACCGTGTGTAGCAGGCGATATGCCGCAAAAGGCGCAATATTTGGGCCCCGTCGGAACAGGGCAAGAGGAGACAGACCATGACTACGGCTGCTGCAAAACCGATGACCAAAACCCAGCTGGTGGCGACGCTCGCCGAAGAAATGGGTTCGGACAAGAAGTCGGCTTCGGCCGCACTGGATGCGATCGTTGCGATCGTGACGCGCGAAGTCGCCGGCGGTGGCGCTGTGACCTTGCCGGGCATCGGCAAGATCGCCTGCCGTGCCCGCCCCGAGCGTCAGGTGCGTAACCCGCAGACGCAGGAAATGATGACCAAGCCTGCCGACAAGCAGGTCAAGGTGACCATCGCCAAGGCACTGAAGGACAGCGTCAACAGCTGATCCCGACTGCATGCCAGTCGAAAGGGGTCGCACCTGCGGGTGCGGCCCCTTTTCTTTGGTCAAGGCCGATACGGTCTGCTAGCCGTTTTGCATGACATGAAGAAAACGGGGCGGGCATGGATTTCAAGGCGTTGGTGATGGGCCTGGGGTTTGCGGTGATGTGGGCATCGGCCTTCACCACCACCCGGATGATCGTGACCGAGGCACCGCCCCTGACCGCACTGGCCCTGCGCTTTGCCCTGTCGGGGGTTCTGGGCGTGCTGATCGCGCTGGCGATGGGGCAGTCCTGGCGTGGCCTGACACGGCCCCAATGGCGTGCGGTCGTCATCCTCGGGTTGTGCCAGAATGCGCTGTATCTGGGTCTGAACTGGATCGCGATGCAGTCGATCGAAGCCAGCCTTGCGTCCATCATCGCCGCCACCATGCCGCTGATGGTCGCCTTCCTTGGCTGGAGCCTGCTTGGCGAACGCCTGCGCCGCCTTGGCGTGGGGGGGCTGGCGCTTGGGGTGGTTGGGGTGGCCATCATCATGGGCGCGCGGCTGCAGGGCGGCAGCGATCCGACCGGCATCGCCCTGTGCTTTGTCGCGGCACTGGCGCTGGCGGTGGCCACGCTGACCGTGCGCGGGGCCAGTTCCGGCGGCAATGTCATGATGATTGTCGGCCTGCAGATGCTGGTCGGCGCGGTGACGCTTGGCATCATCGCGCCGTTCTTCGAAAGCTGGGACATCACCCTGACGCCGCGGCTAGTGGCGGCCTTCCTCTATACGGTGGTGGTGCCGGGCATCGGGGCGACCTTCGTCTGGTTCCTGCTGGTCAGCCGCATCGGCGCGGTGCGCGCGGCGACCTTCCATTTCCTGACGCCGTTCTTCGGCGTGTCGCTGGCGGCGCTGTTGCTGGGGGAAAATCTGGGCGCGGGCGATGTCATCGGCGTGGCGATCATCATGGTCGGCATTCTGGCCGTCCAACTGTCCAAAGCCCCGCCGGTCAAACGCCCGCCCCCCAGCTAGGCCGCGCGGGGGGTAAAGATCGCCGTCGCCGGGTCGCCCTGATAATGCGCCAGATGCGCGGGAGCCTCGGCGCCAAGTCGCATCATCGCGTCCAGAATCGCGTCGATTTCGGCTTCGGGGGTGGCCCAGCACAGGTTCAGGCGGATGAAGCCCGGCTTGTCGATTTCACGGCCCGACAGGATCGCAGTCCGCATGGCCCGTGATTCCGTCGCCCCGATCCCCAGCAGATGGTGCACATAGGGTCCGGCACAGGCACAACCGCCGCGCGCCTGCACGCCATACAGATCAGACAGCATGCGCGTCGCAAGTTGCTGGTGGACCAACCCGCCCGCACCATCGCCCACCCGGAACGCCAGAATCGGCAGGCGCGCGATGTCGTCGCGTCCCAGCATCTGCAGCCCCGTCGCGCCGTGCAGCGCAGCGGTTTTGTCCAGCCAGCGCCGGTGCCGCGCATCGATCCAATCCTGCCCGACATGGTCCTTCAGCGCGAACACCAATCCGGCGCGGATGTCGCCGACCACGTTCGGGGTGCCGGCTTCCTCGCGCGCCTCGACCTGGGTGGCATAGTCGTGACCCGAATCACTGACGAATTTCACCGTCCCGCCCCCCGGCAGGCTGGGCCGATCCGACATCACGGCATCGCGTCGCAGGATCATCACCCCCGAGGCCCCCGGCCCGCCCAGAAACTTATGCGGCGACGTCACCACCGCATCCATTCCCAGCCTCATATCGATCGGCAGATAGGGCGCACCCCCGGCATAGTCCCAGACCATCGCCGCCCCTGCGGCTTTGACCGCCGCCGTAATTGCGGCCACGTCGCTGACCGCCCCCGTCACGTTGGATGCCGCCGACATCGCCACGATGCGCCGACCCTTGCCCTGCAAGGCGCGGTCCAGCGCGTCCATGTCAGGACCGCCCGTCGTGCCCTCGGGCAACTTGATCACCGTCGCACCGCTTTCCCGCCACGGCAGGATGTTCGAATGATGCTCGTAGGGGCCGATGATGACCGTCACGCCCGGACCCGCCTGCAGCAAATGCACCAGCCGGTTGATCCCCGCCGTGGCCCCCGATCCGGTAAAGATCACCGCGTGGTTTGCCCCACCGCCGACGCATCCCAGAATCTGCGCCCGCGCCGCGCGCCGCATGCGAGTCATCACGCCGCCGCAATGGCTGGCCTCGGTGTGGCTATTGGCATACCACGGCAGCACATCCTCCATCACCACCCGCTCGACTTGCCGCAATGCCCGCCCCGAGGCGACGTAATCGGCATAGATCATCCGCCGCGGCCCGAACGGCCCGTCGATCACCGCATCCGCACCGATGATGTCGCGGTGCAGATCCTGCGGGCGCCCCAAAGCTGCGCGAAACTTGTCGAAAATATCCATGCCGTCCCTCATTCATTTGGCGATAAGATGACACGTCGAACTGCAGGTTTTGATTTCTCTGTTGCACAAATACCCATATACTGCGGGTCAAATGAACGAACCTACTCATCAGATCGACGAAATCGACAACCGCATCCTGTCCGCCCTGCAGCAGGACGGCAGCCTGTCGCAACGTGATCTGGCCGACCGGGTCGGCCTGTCGCAGAATGCCTGCTGGCGGCGACTGCAGAAACTGACGGCGGCCGGCATTCTGCAGGGCAACCGTGCGGTCATCGACGCGGCACGTGCGGGGCTGCATCTGACGGTCTTTGTGATGATCCGCACCCGCCACCATGACGACGCATGGGCGGGCCGTTTCCGCGCCCGCGTCGAATCCATCCCCGAGATCACCGAGTTTCATCGCATCGGCGGCGAATGGGACTATATGGCCAAGCTGGTGACCACCTCGATGTCGGGTTACGACCGCTGCTACAAGGCATTGATCCGCGACATGGACCTAGAACGCGTTACCGGCGTTTTCTCGATGGAGACGATCTTCACGGCCCGCCCGCTTCGGCTGCCGCGTTGATTTTCGAGAAACATTTGCCATCGTGGTCCATGCGCGCCGATCAGATATTGCACCCGACCGAGGCCGGTCTTTATTGCCCGCCCGGTGATTTCTACATCGACCCCATCCGCCCGGTCCCCCGCGCGCTGATTACCCACGGCCACGGCGACCACGCCCGCGCGGGGCATGGCGCCGTCATGGCCACCCGCCAGACATTGGAGATCATGGCCATCCGCTATGGCGCGGATTTCACCGAGAGCCGTCAGATCGCTGATGGCCAAATTCGGGTCGGCGATACCACCGTCAGCTTCCATCCGGCAGGGCATATCTTGGGATCGGCCCAGATCGCGGTTCAACCTGACAAGGGACCAAAGATCGTAGTATCCGGCGATTATTGCCGCCGCCCGAACCCCGTTTGTGCGCCTTACGAACCCGTCCCCTGCGATATCTTCGTGACCGAAGCGACCTTTGGTCTGCCCGTCTTCCGCCACCCCGATCCGCTGCAGGAAATGGCCCGTCTGCGCGCCAGCATGGCCGAATTCCCCGAACGACAACACCTGATTGGGGCTTATGCGCTTGGCAAGGCACAGCGGGTGATCTCGCTTGCCCGTCAGGCGGGGATTGACGGGCCTATCGCCATTCACGGCGCGTTGCAGCGGTTGTGTGATTACCACGTCGAACAGGGTATCGACCTTGGCGAATTGATCCCGGCCACCGCCGCCGATGTGCCGGCCCAACTGGTCATCGCGCCCCCGTCGGCCTTTGCCAGCGCATGGGTGCAGCGCTTCCGCGACCCCGTGATCGGCTTCGCCTCGGGCTGGATGCAGGTTCGCGCCCGTGCCCGCCAGCGCGGGGTCGAACTGCCTTTGGTCATCAGCGACCATGTCGATTGGACTCAGGTGACCCAGACCATCCGCGAGCTGGCCCCCTCCGAGGTCTGGATCACCCATGGCAACGAAGACGGGTTGATGCGCTGGTGCGAATTGCACCAGATCGCCGCCCGCCCCCTGCGGCTGGTGGGATACGAGGATGAACCGGAATGAAATCCTTCGCCAACCTTCTGGAGCGCCTTGCCTTCACCGCCGCCCGCAATGCTAAGCTGCGCATCCTGCGGCACTATCTGGAACAGACCCCCGACCCCGATCGTGGCTTTGCCTTGGCCGCGCTGACAGGCGATCTGAAGCTGCGCGCCGTCACGCCCAAGCTGCTTCGCGGGCTGATGGCCGAGCGGGTCGACGAACAGCTGTTCGCGCTGTCCTATGATTTCGTCGGCGATCTGGCCGAAACCATAGCGCTGTTGTGGGATGGCGTCGGCGACGATGACGTCCCCCTGCGCGATGCGGTCGCCTTGCTGTCAGACACGGGCCGCGCGGCGCTGCCCGCTGCGATCAACGCCATGCTGGACCGGCTTGGTCCATCGGAACGCTTGGCCTTCCTGAAGCTGGCCACCGGCAACATGCGCGTGGGGCTGTCGGCCCGCATGGCGCGGCTAGCGCTGGCCGAAATGGGCGACCCACAGGTCAAGGACCTTGAGGAAATCTGGCATGGTCTGACGCCCCCCTATCAGCCGCTGTTCGACTGGATCGCGGGCGGCACGCGGCCCGAACATGCGGCCAAGGCGCCCTTCCGGCCTGTGATGCTGTCCACCCCCGTCGATATGGATCAGCTGCAGGCTCTGGACCCCGCCGACCATATCGCCGAATGGAAATGGGACGGCATCCGCGTTCAGGCGGTCAATGACGACGGTGTGCGCCGCCTGTATTCCCGCACGGGCGAGGATATCAGCGGATCCTTCCCCGACGTGATCGAGGCGCTGAATTTCGATGGTGCCATCGATGGCGAACTGCTGGTCCGGCGCGGCGCCGATGTGGCCCCCTTCGGCGACCTGCAAAAGCGCCTTGGCCGCAAGGTTGTCGGCAAGGCGATGCTGGACAGCCACCCCGCGGGTCTGCGCGTCTATGACCTGATGATCTGGGATGGCCGCGACCTGCGTGACCTGCCGCATCAGGACCGCCGCGCGATCCTGCAACAGGCCGATTTCGGCAGCGACCGGATCGATGTGTCGCCCTTGCTGGATTTCACGACATGGGACGATCTGGCCGCTTTGCGTGCCGATCCGCCCAGCATCGTGATTGAGGGCGTGATGATTAAACGCCGCGACAGCGCCTATGTCGGCGGTCGCCCGCGGGGGCCTTGGTTCAAGTGGAAGCGCGACCCGATGGTGATCGATGCGGTGATGCTTTACGCGCAGCGCGGGCATGGCAAGCGGTCGGGTTTCTACAGCGATTTCACCTTTGGGTTATGGGATGGCGACACGCTGGTCCCCGTCGGCAAAGCCTATTTCGGCTTCACCGATGAGGAACTGCGCGAACTGGACCGCTTTGTCCGCAACAACACCACCGAACGCTTTGGCCCCGTCCGCTCTGTCGCCCCCAAACTGGTGTTGGAAGTTGCATTCGAGGGGCTGAACGCCTCGGCCCGGCACAAATCCGGCGTCGCCATGCGCTTTCCCCGCATCAGTCGCATAAGGTGGGACAAGCCCGCCCCCGAGGCCGACCGGCTGGAGACCCTAAAAGCCATGATTCCGTGACTATGCCCCCGCGTTTTCAGGACTGGTTCACCCGTCAGGGATGGCAGCCGCATCCGCATCAGATCGATCTGTTGCAGGCCAAGGGCGACACGCTGCTGATCGCGCCCACAGGCGGAGGCAAGACGCTGGCAGGTTTTCTGCCGACGCTGGTCGATCTGGCCGAACCGCATCAGGGGATGCATACGCTCTATGTGTCGCCCCTGAAGGCACTGACCGCCGATATTGCCCGCAACCTGTCGCGCCCCGTGGCGGATCTGGGCCTGAATATCCGCATCGAGGATCGCACCGGCGACACCCGTGCCAGCCAGCGCGCGCGCCAAAAGGTCGACCCGCCTGATGTGCTGCTGACCACGCCGGAATCTCTGGCGCTGATGCTGTCCTATGAACTGGCGCCGCGTATTTTTGGCGGTTTGCGCCGCGTGGTGCTGGATGAATTGCACGCGCTGGCAGAAAACAAGCGCGGCGATCAGCTGATGCTGTGCCTTGCGCGGCTGAAGGCGCTGGCCCCCGATGTCACCGTCACGGGCCTGTCCGCCACGGTCGAGGACCCGCAGCGGCTGGCTGATTTCATGGGCGGCGCGCAGATCATCAACGCCGATCCCGGTCCCGATCCCGACATCGCCATGCTGCCGACGACGCGGCCTGCGCCTTGGGCGGGGGGCGGTGGGCATTACGCCGTGCGCGATGTGCTGGCGCAGGTGGCGCAGGCCACCACCACCATCATCTTCATCAACACCCGCGCCCAGGCCGAACTGTTCTTCCAAGCCATTTGGGCCGCCAATGACGACAACCTGCCCATCGGCCTGCACCACGGCAGCCTGTCGCGCGAGGCTCGCCAAAAGGTCGAAGCCGCCATGGCCGCAGGCGAATTGCGTGCCGTGGTGGCGACCGGCAGCCTTGATCTGGGCATCGATTGGGGGGCGGTCGATCTGGTCATTCAGGTCGGTGCGCCCAAGAACGTCAAACGTCTGGTTCAGCGGATCGGGCGGGCGAACCACCGCTATAACGCGCCAAGCCGGGCGCGGATCGTGCCCGCCAACCGCTTCGAGGTGATCGAATGCACCGCCGCCCTGCAGGCCGTGCGCGAACGCGACCTAGACGGCGATCCCCGCGGGCCAGGCCCCTTGGACGTGCTGTGCCAGCATATCCTGCTGACCGCCTGCGCCGGTCCCTTTGACCCCGACGACCTGTTCCGCGAGGTGCGCGAGGCCGGCCCCTATCGCCACCTGACGCAGGAAGATTTCGACGCCTGTCTGGATTTCGCCGAGACCGGCGGATACGCCCTGCGCGCCTATGACCGCTGGCAGCGGCTGATGCTGCGCGACGGGCTGTGGCGGCTGCGCGACCCGCGCGCGACCCGCGATCTGCGTATGAATATCGGCACCATCGTCGAGGCCGAGATGCTGAAGGTCCGTTTCCGCGGCCGCGGTGGCGCCCCCTTGGGCGAGGTCGAGGAAAGCTTCGCCGCCACGCTGGAAACCGGCGACACCTTCCTGATCGGCGGGCAGACGGTGCGTTACGACGGGCTGCGCGACATGGTGGTCGAGGTGACGAAACAGCCGACCCGCGAACCCAAGATCGCGGTGTTTTCGGGGCTGAAGATGGCGACCTCGACCCAGCTGTCGCATCGGGTGCAGGCGCTGATCGGCGACCGCTCGCATCATGATACGCTGCCTGCCGATACCGCCGAATGGCTGGCCTTGCAGGCCGATGTCAGCACCCTGCCGCGTCCCGGCGTGCTGGTCAGCGAAAGCTTTCCGCATCAGGGGCGCTGGCATCTGGCGATCTATGGCTTTGCGGGGCGCAATGCGCTGCAGACGCTTGGCCTGCTGATGACCCGCGTGATGGAGGAGGCGGGCCTTGCCCCCTTGGGGTTTCTGGCCACCGATTATGCGCTGCTGATCTGGTCGCTTGATCCGGTGACCGATCCCGTGCCGCTGCTGGACCGTGATGCCTTGCGTGAAGGTCTGGGCGACTGGCTGGGCCGCAACGCGGTGATGAAACGCAGTTTCCGCAATGTCGCCACCATCGCGGGGCTGATCCAGCGCAACCTTCCGGGACAGCGCAAATCGGGGCGGCAGGCGACGTTTTCCAGCGATATCCTTTACGACACCCTGCGCCGCTATGATCCCGACCACCTGATGCTGCGCATCACCGCCGATGAGGCCCGCCGTGGCCTTGTCGATTTCGACCGGATCGAGGAGATGTTGTCCCGAACCGACCGGTTCGATCACCGTATGCTGGAGCGTGTATCACCCTTGGCAGCGCCGCTGATGCTGGAAAAAGGCCGGGTTCCGATTGCAGGGCAGGGGCGTGAACGCTTGGCCGAGGCCGAAGCCGAGGCCCTGATGGGAGAGGCAGGATTGACATGACGGCGTATGATTTCACCTTTGCCGGGCAGGACCTGCAAGCACGCGCCTCGGGGGCGCTGTTCTGGCCGGAACGGCGCTGGCTGATCGTGGCCGATCTGCATCTGGGAAAATCCGAACGCATGGCGCGGCGCGGCGGTGCGCTGCTGCCACCCTATGAAACGCAGGCGACGCTGGATCGTCTGGGGGCCGAGATCGCCTTGACCGAGCCGACCACAGTCATCAGCCTCGGCGACGGCTTTGACGACGATGCGGCGGGAATGGCACTGCCCGACACCATCTGCCACGCATTGCAAGCCATGGCGCAGGGTCGGGACTGGATCTGGATCAGTGGTAACCATGACCCCGGGGCGTTAAATCCTCGGCTGCCGGGGCGGGTGCTGGCAGAACTGTCCGACACGCTGACCTTCCGTCATGAAGCAGGCTGTGGCCCTGATCTATCGGGGCATTTCCATCCATGTCTGCGGTTGGCCGGACAGCGGCTGCGGTGCTTTCTGAAGGGAAGCGACCACCTGATCCTGCCAGCATTCGGATCCTATACTGGCGGGTTGGCCGTCGATGATCCGGTGCTGCGGCGGCTTGTGCCGCAAGGGCTGGCCATTGCCTGCGCCCATCGGGCAATTCCGGTGCCGATCGGGACGGCAACCCGCAAGCGCGCATGAAAAAGGCCGGCACGCTTATGGCGTACCGGCCCCGAATTCGGATCCCGCCGGGATCAGAAGCGATAGTTCATGCCGACGCGGATGTTGCTATGCGCGGTCGTCGGTTTGGTCTCTGCCGTGACGCCGTCATCAACGGTGAAGCTGGCGGTTTCCTTGCTGAGGTCGCGGTACTGATAGGATGCAAAGACCGACATCTTTTCATTGATCTTGCGCTCGACGCCCAGACCTGCGGCCACGCCGGTGGCGGTGAAGCCATCGGAATAGTTCTCGCCGTCGACCGACAGGTTATAGTCGAAATCACCATGGGCGACACCGAAGGTGCCATAGATCAGCGTGCCCGGCATGACCTCGTAACCGGTCTTCATGACCAGCGTGACAAGGTAGTTCATTTCGGATTCGACAGTCCCGGCAAAGCCGAAGGGCATGATGTCGATTTCGTGGTCAACGCTGCCGGCTTCGATGCCCAGTTCGGGGCCATAGACCCATTTGTCGCGCTGCCAGCGATAGCCGGCGTGGATACCTGCCGAAACGCCCTTCAGATCGGCGTCGCCCAGATCGGTGTCGCGGTCAACCTGTTCGCCGTCCTCGAGGATGGCGATGCCGATTTCGTCATCGGCACCAAAGCTGTAGTTCAGCGAGCCACCGACATAGGCACCGGCCCAATCGCTGGCGACCGGCGCGGGGTCGATCATGATCGGCTCTGCTTCGATGACGGGGGCGACGGCGCCACCGGCGAAGGCAGCCCCGGCACCCAGGATCAGGGCAGTGGTCGTGGCGAACATGGACTTGAGATTCATGGTTAACTCCTGAAACTGCGGGACGCCACTTGCGGGCTTCATCAGCGAAAAACTGCCACTGTTTACAACGAAAGCATGCTTTCAAGCAAACCAAACCAGACAGGCACACCCGATATGACACCAATGGTGGTGGTCGAGCGTGCCAATTTGGCCACAAGGAATTGCCGTGGAAAACTCAGGTATCCAGGTTTTCCACGTTCAGCGCGTTCTGCTGGATGAATTCACGGCGCGGTTCGACGACGTCGCCCATCAGCTTGGTGAACAGATCCTCGGCTTCGGCGACATCCTCGATTCGGACCTGCAGCATGGTGCGGGCGGCCGGGTCCAGCGTGGTTTCCCACAGCTGTTCGGGGTTCATTTCGCCCAGACCTTTGTAGCGTTGCAGCGACAGGCCCTTTTCGCCTTCCAGGAAGATGGCCTGCAGCAGGCCAAGCGGGCCATAAATGGGCTGGTCGCGGTCCTTGCGGATCAGATGCGCGGGCTTGGCATATATGTCCTGCAGGGCCTGGGTCATTTCACCGAGACGGCGGCTTTCACCGCTGCGCAGCATCTGGCCGTCCAGCGTGCGGCTTTCCTCGACACCGCGCAGGGTGCGGATCAGGCTGATGCCCGCGTCCTGCGTGGGACGCCCTTGCCAACCGCGTTCGTACTCCTCGGCGATCAGGTCCAGACGGGCGCTGATGTCATCGGCCACACCCTGCGCGTCATCATCGATGCGCCCCGGACGCAAGGCGCCGGCGATGGCGGCCTGTTCGGTGATATGCGGCGGATAATGGGTCGGGTACAGGCGCAGGATGCGCCGTGCCATGCGCGCTTCCTCGACCACGCGGGCCAGATCGTTGCCGGTGATTTCCTCGCCCGAGGCAAGGCGCAGCCCCGCGCCTTCGACGCCCTGCTGGATCAGATAATCCTCCAGCGCGGCCTCGTTCTTCAGATAGACCTCGGACCGGCCACGACCAACTTTGTAAAGCGGCGGCTGCGCGATATAGAGGTGCCCGCCTTCGATCAGTTCGGGCATCTGGCGGAAGAAGAAGGTCAGCAGCAACGTGCGGATATGCGCGCCATCGACATCGGCGTCGGTCATGATGACGATCTTGTGGTAGCGCAGCTTCTTCAGGCTGAATTCATCGCGCCCGATGCCGGTGCCAAGCGCGGTGATCAGCGTGCCGATCTGGTCGCTGCCCAGCATCCGGTCAAAACGCGCGCGTTCGACGTTCAGGATCTTGCCGCGCAGGGGCAATACAGCCTGATTCTCGGCGCGACCGACCCTGCTTGGCCGAACCACCTGCCGAGTCGCCCTCGACGATGAACAGTTCGGACAGCGAGGGGTCTTTTTCCTGACAGTCGGCCAGCTTGCCGGGCAGGGAGGCCACATCCATCGCCGTCTTGCGGCGGGTCAGTTCGCGCGCCTTGCGCGCGGCTTCGCGGGCCAAGGCGGCCTCGATGATCTTGCCGACGATCTGGCGGGCTTCGGTCGGGTTCTCCTCGAACCATTCGGCCAGCTTTTCGCCGACCAGACCTTCGACCGCCGGGCGCACTTCCGACGAGACCAGCTTGTCCTTGGTCTGGCTCGAGAATTTGGGATCGGGCACCTTCACGGACAGCACGCAGGTCAGGCCTTCACGGGCGTCGTCGCCTGTGAAATCGACCTTCTCCTTCTTGGCGATCCCGCTGTCCTGCGCATATTTGCCGATCACACGGGTCAGCGCCCCACGGAAGCCCGCCATATGGGTGCCGCCATCGCGCTGCGGGATGTTGTTGGTGAAGGGCAGCACCGTTTCGTGATAGCTGTCGTTCCACCACATCGCGACCTCGACGCCGATGCCGTTCTTTTCGCCGGTCATGAAGATCGGTTCGGGCATCACGGCGGTTTTCGACCGGTCCAGATATTTCACGAATTCGCGGACGCCGCCGTCGTAATACAGCTCGGTCTTCTGAAGTTCGGCGTGGCGTTCGTCTTCCAGAATGATGCGGACGCCGCTGTTCAGGAAGGCCAGTTCGCGCAGGCGGTTTTCCAGCGTCTTGAAGACATAGTCCAGATTGCTGAACGTGCCTTCGGGGGTGTTGGTCTTGGCCGAAGCCAGGAAGCGGACCTCGGTCCCCTTTTCCCCCGGCTGTGCGTCACCGACTTCGCGCAGCGATTCCACCGTATCGCCATGTTCGAAGCGGACGTAATATTCCTTGCCGTTGCGCCAGATGCGCAGTTCCAGCCATTCCGACAGGGCATTCACGACCGAAACGCCGACGCCGTGCAAACCGCCCGACACCTTATAGCTGTTCTGGTCGAACTTACCGCCCGCATGCAGCTGGGTCATGATGACCTCGGCGGCGCTGACGCCTTCGGACTGGTGCATGTCCACGGGAATGCCGCGCCCGTTGTCGCGCACGCTGACGCTGCTGTCGGCATGGATCTTGACGTTCACGAAGTCGGCGTGACCGGCCAAGGCTTCGTCGATGCCGTTGTCCACGACCTCATAGACCATGTGATGCAGACCGGACCCGTCGTCCGTATCGCCGATATACATGCCGGGGCGTTTGCGCACGGCCTCCAGTCCCTTGAGAACCTTGATGGAATCGGCGCCGTATTCGGCAGGCTGAGAGGCGGTGTCGGTCATGCGTCGGGCTTCCTGTTCGTCATGCCCCGATATAGTCCTTCGGGGCGGCAAAGTCACGGCTTTGGCAGGGTTTTTCCCCGCAATGGGCGGGTTTTCTGCCGTTCTGTGGCCAAAGGGGCGGGGCTGGTCAAGAAAGGGGCGTCACTTCGGACCGGCCAGCCTGTTTTTCGACCGACAGATGGCGGGCGCTGTCGCCGAAATCGGCGAACAGCTCGGGCCCGGTTCCGGTCAGCAGGCTTTGTGCCGGCAGCGTGCGGATCAGGTCGTAAAGCGCGGCGCGACGGTCGCCGTCCAGATGGGCCGCGACCTCATCCAACAGCAACAGGACGGGCTGGTCGGACAAGGCGCGGGCGTTGGCCATGATCAGCGACAGCAGCAACGCCTTCTGTTCGCCAGTCGAGGACAGAGCCGCAGGCATGTCCTGCGGGCCCCATGTCGCGCCCAGATCGGCACGATGCGGCCCCGTCAGGCTGCGGCCTGCGGCCAGATCGCGCGGGCGCATCGCGGCCATGCGCGCGGCGATGCTGGCGGCGTCGGCGTCATCGGCATGGCCCTCGCCCGGCAGCAGGGTCAGCATCGCCGCCGGAAAGGCGTCCGAGGCCCCCTGCGCCTGCAGGATCGCGGCAATGGCGGATTGGCGGTTATGGGTCAGGGCGGCGCCCGCCTCGGCCATCTGGGTTTCCAGCGCACGATACCAGCCGGGGTCCGACACCTGATCACGCAGCAGCCGGTTGCGCTCGCGCATCGCCTTGTCATAGGCCAGCGCCAGATCGGCGTGATCGGGCATTAGCGACAGCGTCACGCGATCCAGAAAGCGGCGGCGACCTTCGGGGGATTCGGTCCACAAACGATCCATGGCGGGGACCAGCCAGATGACCCGCACCAGCCGCGCCAGCGCGGTCTGCGGCACCGATTTGTCGTCCAAAGTCACGCTGCGGGTCTGATCGGGCGGGGCCTGCGTGCGGACCGCATGATCGCCAAGCGTCGCCGCGATCCGCCATCCCGCATCCTTGCCCTTCAGCGCCTGTTCGGGCGCGGCGGCCCCCCGCAATCCGCGACCGGGCGCCAGCATCGAGACGGCTTCCAGAATGTTGGTCTTGCCCGACCCGTTCGGACCAAAGATCGCCACGGGCCGGTCGTCCAGTTCCAGATCCAGCCGGGGCCAGGACCGGAACTGCGCCAGAGACAGGCGGCTTAACGTCAAACGCGCATCGGCATGACGACATAGACGGCGCTGAGGTCGCTGCCCTCGCGGATCAGGGCCGCATCGCCCGAGCCGTTGAACAGGAAGACGGCATTGTCGCGATCGACCTGATTGGCGATTTCCTGCAGGTATTTGGCGTTGAAGCCGATCTCCAGCGGTTCGTCGTCATAGGCCACGACCAGCTCTTCCTCGGCGGCACCGGAATCGGGGGCATTGACCGACAGGACCAGCTTGTCGGTGTCCAGCGACAGCTTGACGGCGCGCGACCTTTCGCTGCTGACGGTGGCCACGCGGTTGACGGCGCGGGCGAAATCGGTGGCGTCCACTTCCAGCTTGCGGGTGTTGCCCTGCGGGATGACGCGTGAATAATCCGGGAAGGTCCCGTCGATCACCTTCGAGGTCAGGGTGATGGTCGCCGTCGCAAAGCGGATCTTGGTTTCGCTGACCGAAACCGTGATCTCGGCCTCATCCTCATCCAGCAGCTTGCGCAATTCACCGACCGTCTTGCGGGGCACGATGACGCCGGGCATGCCGTCGGCACCTGCGGGCAGGGGCGCATCGATGCGGGCAAGGCGGTGGCCGTCGGTGGCCACGCAGCGCAGGACCGGGCCGTCCTCGGATTTGGCGACATGCATATAGACGCCGTTCAGGTAATAGCGGGTTTCCTCGGTCGAGATGGCGAATTTCGACTTGTCGAACAGGCGGCGAAGCACCTTGGCGGGCGCGGTGAAGGTGGCGCTGTATTCGCTGGTCGCCATGACCGGGAAGTCTTCGCGCGGCAGCGTCGCAAGGCTGAAGCTGGACCGTCCGGCCTGCACGGCCAAGCGACCCGTCGCATCATCCGAGCTGATCTGCACCAGCGCACCATCGGGCAGCTTGCGAGAAATCTCGTTCAGCATCACCGCGCTGACGGTGGTCGATCCGGGGCGCTCGACCTGGGCCGGCGAATGGTCCAGCACCTCGGTGTCCAGATCGGTCGCACGGAAGCTGACGCCGTCAGGGGTCGCTTCGATCAGCACGTTGGCCAGAATCGGGATGGTGTTGCGGCGTTCGACGACGGATTGGGCCTGCGATACGGCCTTGACCAGAACGGCGCGCTCGATCGAGAATTTCATAAGCTTCCCCTGTCATTCAGGCGCATCGGCCGGTTTGTCGGACCTGATGTGTAACCGCCCGCGCGGGCGGTCACAAGAATAACGTGCAGGGGGTGCTTACGCTTCCAGCATCCGCTTCAGAACGGCGATATCTTCGGACATGGCGCTGTCGTCGATGATCAGTTCCTCGATCTTGCGGACGCCGTGCATGATGGTGGTGTGATCGCGACCGCCGAAACGGCGCCCGATTTCCGGCAGTGACCGGCTGGTCAGCTGTTTCGACAGATACATAGCGATCTGGCGCGGGCGGGCGACGTTTCGGGCACGTTTCGGGCCCATCATATCGGCCAGACGGATGTTGTAATGTTCGGCGACCTTGCGCTGGATGTCATCGATGTTGATCTTGCGGTCATTGGTGCGAAGGATGTCGGCCAGACATTCCTGAGCGACCTCCAGCGTGATTTCGCGACGCAGCAGGCTGGCATGGGCGAACAGACGCTGCAGCGCGCCTTCCAGCACACGGACGTTGGTGGTGATTCTGTGCGCCAGGAATTCCAGCACACCGGCACCGATTTCCAGATCGGGCTGCTGGGCGCGGAAGACGGCGGTCTTGGACTGCAGAATGCCAAGGCGCAATTCATAGGTCGTGGGATGCAGATCGACGATCAGACCACAGGACAGGCGCGACTTGATGCGTTCTTCCAGACCCTTGATTTCGGCGGGCGCGCGATCGGCCGAAATGACGATCTGCTTGCCCTGATCGACCAGCGCGTTGAACGTATGGAAGAATTCTTCCTGCGTGCTGTCCTTGCCGGCGATGAACTGCACGTCGTCGACCATCAGCATGTTCACGTTCCGGAACATGCCCTTGAAGTCCATGATGGTGCTTTCGCGCAGCGCCTGCACAAAGCGGTACATGAACTGTTCCGCCGACAGATACAGCACCTGCGCCGAAGGGTGGCGCGTCTGATAATCATGCGCGATGGCATGCATCAGGTGGGTCTTGCCCAGGCCCACGCCGCCGTAAAGGAACAGCGGGTTGAAGCCCACGGGGCCGCCTTCGGACACGCGACGCGCGGCGGCATGTGCCAGCTCGTTCGGCTTGCCGACGACGAAATTCCCGAAGGTATAGCGCGGGTCCAGCGGCGCACCCAGATCGGCACGGGGGGCAACGCGTGCCGTGGGGGCCTGGGCGGGAACATCCGCGGGGGCCGCGGCCTGCGCCGCAGGGCGTGCAGCAGCGCTGCCCACGTCAAAGCGCAGCCGCTCGACGTTTTCACCGGTCCGGTTCAGGACCGACATGATTTCCTTGGCAAAGTGACGGTTCACCCAATCCGAGATGAAGCGCGTCGGGCTGATGAACCGCGCAGCGCCTTCCTCGATGGAGGCAAGGCGAAGCGGCTTGATCCAGTGGTTGTAGTTGTTCGGCCCAACGCTGTTTTCCAGCTCGGCGCATGCCTGACCCCAGATCTTGTCCATCATCTTCCGTATCCCGTGCCTGTCCCCAAATCCCGCCGGTCGATCCGGACGGGACATCGTTCACGCAGCCTGGGCCGTGACGCAGAAAAAAAGGCATCCCCTGCGTCCGATGCCTTCGGTCGCAAGAAGGGCGCCAGCCCGTTTTTCCAGTTCACAGACACAGATCCCGCAGCAGCCGATGGCAGCCGGCAGCACGGAACCCGAGAGCAGAAGAAGAACAGATGTTCAGACTTCGTCACCCGATCGATTTCATGGACGGCAAGTGCCGCCTCCGAGGTTCGACCCGTCCCCCAAACGACGTGAATCGCAAGATGGAAATTAGCCTCAGCGCGACGACCGCTGCAACCGAACTATGCGCTTGACAGCAACTTGGTGAAATCGAATCTGCGAGCCCTTTGACTCCAAAGACAAAAAAACTGACTGTATTGAAAACAAACGATTTTACGGCATTTCGCAGGTGCAGAAATGCAGATCGGGCGCAAAGCAATGCTTGCACCCGATCGATCGTTCCGTGGCCCTACAGCGGCCATATGTCTGGATATTCTTCAACCCAAAGGGGTTGGGAATCAGGCTGCCGACAGCGCCTTAACGCGGGCTGCCAGACGCGACACTTTCCGCGATGCAGTATTCTTGTGCACGATGCCTTTGGTGACGCCGCGCATCAGTTCGGGCTGGGCGTTCTTCAGGGCTTCGCGTGCCGCGTCAACGTTGCCGCTGGCAATCGCTTCTTCGACCTTGCGCAGGTAGGTGCGGATGCGCGAACGGCGGGCTTTGTTGATGTCGGTGCGACGCTCGGTCTGGCGTGCGCGTTTTTTCGACTGGGGCGTATTGGCCATGGGTCAGAATCCTAACGGGTCAGTTGCATTTCGATTGCGCAAAAGCCCCATGGCGCCGCACCCCGAAAGGTACGGTCATGATTCTTGCCTAAGCGGGCCCACACGCATGTAAGGGAGGGCCTATAGGACATGGGGCGAAAAAAGAAAACCCTTTTCAGCGGTCGCGGAACTGGGCTTCGCGTTTTTCAAGGAAAGCGGCCATGCCTTCCTTCTGGTCCTCGGTCGCGAACAGCGCATGGAAAGCGCGGCGTTCGAACAGCAGACCCTCGGCCAGGGTGGTCTCATAGGCGCGATTGACCAATTCCTTCACCGTCTTCACGGCGACCTGCGATTTTTCGGCGATCTTGCGGGCGGCGGTCAGGGCTTCGGGAATCAGCTTGGGGGTGGGGACGACGCGGCTGACCAGCCCCGAGCGTTCTGCTTCGGCGGCATCCATGAAGCGGCCGGTCAGGTTCATGTCCATGGCCTTGGATTTGCCGACGAATCGCGTCAGGCGCTGCGTGCCGCCAATACCGGCGCAGACGCCCAGATTGATCTCGGGCTGGCCGAATTTGGCGTTTTCAGCGCAGATGATGAAGTCGCAGACCATGGCCAATTCGCAGCCGCCACCCAGGGCATAGCCGCTGACGGCGGCAATGATCGGCTTGCGGACGCGGGCGATCTTCTCGATCTGGGCACCGAAGAGGTCCTGTTCGTAAACCTCGACGAAGGATTTCTGCGACATTTCCTTGATGTCGGCGCCGGCGGCGAAAGCCTTTTCGCTGCCGGTCAGCACGATACAACGGACCTTGTCGTTGCGGTCGGCCTCGGCCAAAGCCGCAGACAGCTCGTCCAGAAGCGTGGCGTTCAGCGCGTTCAGCGCCTCGGGACGGTTCAGCCGGATCAGGGCGACCTCGTCCTCGATCTCCACGATGATGGTTTCAAAAGCCATGGGCTTGGACCTCGTTGCCAATTTGCATTGGCATAAGTCCTATCAGCTTGCCCGCCGGAAATCCAAGCGTTCAGCGCTGGCAGTCCGGGCAATAGAAACTGGACCGTCCGGACTGCACGATTCGCGTGATCGTGCCCCCGCAGCCGTCCCGCAGACAGGGCTGGCCTTCGCGATCATAGGTGCGGAAGCTGTGCTGGAAATAGCCCAACTCGCCGCTGGCCTGCCGGTGATCGCGCAAGGATGATCCGCCCGCCGCGATGGCATCGTTCAGCACGTCGCGGATATGGCCCACCAGCACCGTCAGCCGCGCGATGTCGATGCCGCCCGACAGGCTGCGCGGATCGATGCCCGCCCGCCACAGGGATTCGCTGACATAGATGTTGCCCAGCCCCGCGATGATCTTCTGGTCCAGCAGCGCCTGTTTGATCGGCAGGCGGCGGCCCGCCAGACGTGCGGCCAGATAGTCGGGGGTGAAAGTCGCATCGAAAGGTTCGGGGCCCAGATGGTCCAGAAGGGGGTGTGATTCCCCTTCGCGGATCAGATCGACCATGCCGAAGCGGCGCGCGTCGTTGAAGGTGATGGTGGTGCCTGCATCGGTCGTCAGCACGACATGGTCATGGCGCGCGATCACGCCCGGATCGCGGTGAAACCCGGCCAGGCCCGCCCCTTCGACCAGCATCCGGCCCGACATGCCCAGATGCCACAGCACGCTGCCCCCGCGGTCCAGATCGGCCAGCAGGTATTTCGACCGCCGCCGCAGCGAGGTCACGACCGCACCCGTCATCACCTGCACCAGATCGGGCGGCATCGGCCAGCGCAGATCGGGGCGGCGGACCTCGGCGCGGGCGATGCGGGCACCCTCCAGATGGGGCAGCAGGCCACGGCGGACGGTTTCGACTTCGGGCAGTTCGGGCACGCAGGTTCCTTTCGTCGCATTGCACCTGTGGCGCATCGCGGTCATTGTGCCAGCGGCTGGCCGGACTTATCTGGCGATGGAACAGGTAAACGGCAAGCGTGATGACGGATTCAAAGACGACACATTTCGGTTTCCGGACCGTGGACGAAAACGCCAAGGCCGGAATGGTCCATGAGGTGTTTTCCAGCGTCGCGTCGAAATACGACGTGATGAACGATTTGATGAGCGTGGGCATCCACCGCATCTGGAAGACCTCGATGATGGATTGGCTGGCGCCGCGCGACGGTCAGCATCTGCTGGATGTGGCAGGCGGCACGGGCGACGTGGCCTTCCGCTTTCTGGACCGCGCGCCGGGTGGCCGCGTGACGGTCTGCGACATGACCGAATCCATGCTGGTCGAAGGGCGCAAGCGTGCCGATGCCGTGGACAAGGCCGACCGCCTGTCCTGGGTTACGGGCGATGCGATGGCGCTGCCCTTCGCGGATGCGACATTCGACCGCTATACGATCAGCTTCGGCATCCGCAACGTCACCCGCATCCCCGATGCGCTGGCCGAGGCGTATCGCGTGCTGAAACCGGGTGGTCGCCTGATGGTGTTGGAATTTAGCCAGATTCCGGTGCCCGCGATGCAATGGGCCTATGACCGCTACAGCTTCAACGTCATTCCGGCGATGGGCAAGGCGGTGACGGGCGATCGCGACAGCTATCAGTATCTGGTCGAATTGATCCGCCGCTTCCCCGATCAGGACACCTTCGCCCAGATGATCCGCGACGCCGGTTTCGGGCGGGTGCAGTATCGCAACCTGACCATGGGCATCGCCGCCCTGCATTCCGGCTGGAAGTTGTAATCACATGCGCGGCCCCCACAATATCCTGCGCCTGATCCGCACGGGCGCCACCTTCGAACGCACTGGGGCGATGGAGGCGGTGCTGGACGCGGTTCAGGCCCCCGTCCGCCTGCGCGTCGCTGCACGGGTGCTGGGCTGGCCGTTCCGCTGGCTTGGCTACAAGGGCGACCCGAACCTGCCGCCGATCACCCGGGCGATCACCGCGCTTGGGCCGGCCTATATCAAGTTCGGGCAGATCCTCTCGACCCGGGCCGATGTGGTGGGGCCGGAACTGGCGGGTCAGCTGCGGATGCTGCAGGACCGCCTGCCGCCCTTCCCGACCGAGATCGCCAAGCAGGCCATCGCCGCCGAATTGCGTCGCCCCGTTGACCAGATATTCTCCGAGTTTTCCGAACCCGTGGCGGCTGCCTCCATCGCGCAGGTCCACCGCGCCCGTCTGCGCGACACCGGCCAGGAGGTTGCGGTCAAGGTCGTCCGCCCCGGCATCGGCGCCGCCTTCAAGCGCGACATCGATGCCTTCCACTTTGGCGCCCGCATCGTCGAGGTGCTGTCGCCCGGCACGCGCCGCCTGCGCCCCCGCGACGTTGTCAACCACTTCGAACACACCGTGATGGGCGAACAGGATCTGCGTCTGGAAGCCGCCGCCGCATCGGAATTTTCAGAAAACACCGCGCAGGATACTGGTTTCCAGATCCCCATGCCGCATTGGGCCTATTCCTCGCGCAGCGTGCTGACCGCCGATTGGGCCGAGGGGCTGCCGATGGGCGACCCGCAGGCGCTGATCGCCGCGGGGCACGACACGACCGCGCTGGCCCGCAAGGTTATGCAGCTGTTCCTGTCCCATGCCTTGCGCGACGGTTTCTTCCATGCCGACATGCATCACGGCAACCTGAAGGTCGCGGCCAATGGCAATGTCATTGCCTATGACTTCGGCATCATGGGCGAGATCGACGAATACACCCGCCGCGTCTATGCCCAGATCATCTATGGCTTCATCCAGCGCGACTATCGCATGGTGGCCCGGGTCCATTTCGAGGCGGGCTATGTCCCCCGCGACCAGGACGAGGCCGCCTTTGCCCGCGCCTTGCGCGCTGTTGGCGAACCGATCTTCGGCGCCGATGCCAGCCGCATCAGCATGGCCAACCTGCTGTCCTATCTTTTCGAGGTGACGGAACGCTTCGGCATGCCCACAAGGACCGAACTGATCCTGCTGCAGCGCACCATGGTCGTGGTCGAAGGCGTGGCCCGTTCGCTGGACCCGCAGCTGAATATCTGGGACGCGGCCAAGCCTGTTGTGTCGGATTACATCAAGGGCAGCATCGGTCCCAAGGCCGCGCTGCATGATCTGTCCGAAGTGGTCCAGACCATCGGCCGCTATGGCCCGCTGCTGCCGCGCATCGTTGAACAGGCCCTGTGGGAACGCGCCCACCCCGAGGAAGCCCGCCTGACCGTTGTCCAGCCCAAGCCCGCCGTGCCCCTGTGGCTGGTGGCCGTTCTGGCGCTGGCAGCGGGTGCCGGTATCGGGATGGGGCTGGGCTAGAAGCAGATGATCTCGGCCTCGGCCTCGGCGCGGCGCAGGGTGGCGACGGTCTCGTTCATCTGCGCCATGCCCTTGAACATCGAGGACCGTTCGCCGCTGGTCTGCTGCATCCGCAGAATGGTTTCCGCCCCGACATAGCCGTCATAGGGCAGGATCTCGGCGATGCGGTCGATGGCGCAGGAGCAGCGGTCCAGCATTTCACGCGTTCCGCCGTTCGTCGCCATGCAGGTGGTGACATATTCCACCCGCGCATTGGTCGGATAATCGTTCACCGATTGCCCCACCGCCGGAAATGCCATCAGCGCCATGCAGCACCCCGCGGCGATGCGTTTCATTGCAACACCAACGTGTTGCGATAGCCGGGCGCCTGATCCGTTGCTGCCCGAAGTTCGCGGATCGGAGCCTTGGGGTCGTCCATCACGAAGGTCAGAGTCAGCGTCTCGAAGCCCTTCATCCGCGCAGCGTTCTGGTCCTGCGCAAACGGCTGGAATGTGGCGATCTTATGGCCGTCCTGATCGGCGATTTCGCCGCCGCGAAAGATGGCGTCCTTCATGCGGTTGCGGATGTAATGCGGGCTACCTCCGGTCAGCGTCGCCATGTCGCGCACCGTCTGTTCCAGAAAATAGGTCAGCACCGGATCACCCGCCGAAATCGGAAACGGCCCGATCTTGCGGTTCATCGTTCCGCCCTGCTGTTCCAGCTGCAGCACCGGCTGATCGTCCGACGGATCGATGACCTGCGTCATCATCAGGCGGCCATCGGCGGTCGGGCGAAAGCCTTCGGCGGCGGGACCTTCCACGGTCATTTGCCATTCCAGCGTTTCCTGCCCCAGATCCCATGGCCCGCGTTCGGAAAAGACCGCATCGCCCGCCTCGGCGGCAAGGCCCGTATGCGGTGTCGCAAGAGCGGCCCAAAGGGCAATGGCTATGGCGCGTGTGATCATGTCTCGTCCTCCCAAACGTGGTGCCATGATGGGGCAGCGGGCGGGGATCGCAAGCCCTGCCGGGGGTGCTGTCCACCCTTGGTCTTAGGCCAGCAGGCGGCCCAGCATTTCGGCCAGCTCATTAGGGCGGACGGGCTTTTCCAGCAGGTGCACCCCCATGGCCGCGCAGATCCGCGCGATCATCGCGTCGCGGTGGGCGGTGATCATCACGGCGGGCACGGGGCGGTCGGATGCCGCGCGCAGGGCCTCTATGGCCGCGACGCCGGTTTCCCCGTTCTCAAGGTGGTAGTCGGCCAGAATCACGTCGGGGGGTTCGTCGCCCATCGTGGCCAGAGCCTCGGCGGTGTCGCCTGCGATGCGGGGGACCATGCCAAGCCGGTCCTGCAGGATCATCTGATAGCCGCGCCGCATGTCCGGGTCGTTTTCCACGACCAGAGCCACGCGCCCGCGCAGGGCCTGCATGGCGGCATCGGTCGGAGTATCGGGGCGCGTCTCACGGGCATCGACCAGTGGCAGGCCGACGCGGAAGGTCGTGCCCCGCATCGCCTCGGAGCTGAAGCTGATCGGGTGGCCCAGCTTGGCGCAGGCGCGGCGTACGATCGACAGGCCCAGCCCCATGCCGGGCGTCGCCTGATCATGGGTCAGACGCTGAAATTCGTCGAAGATGCGGTTGCGGTCAACGGCGGGGATGCCGATGCCGGTGTCATGAATGGTCAGCCAGCACATGCCGCCACGACGCCGTGCACCGACGATGACCCCACCCTTGTTTGTATATTTGATCGCGTTCGACACAAGGTTTTGTGCAATCCGGCGCAAGAACACCGGATCGCTTTCCACGACCAGATCGGTCGGGCGGAAACCAAGGCGCAGGCCCTTTCCCTCGGCCATAGGCGCGAATTCGGCGGCCAGCCTGCGGAACAGATCGCCCAAGGGCACGGGCTGACGGTTGAACTCGATCCGCTGGCTGTCCAAACGCGAGATGTCCAGGACCGCATGCATCAGCTGTTCCACCGATTCAAAGGCGCTGCCCAGCCTGTCGGTCAGCTCGGTCTGGTGATCGTCCATGGGCGTGTCTGTCAGAGCCGACAGGAACAGCCGCGCCGCCGACAGGGGTTGCAACAGGTCATGGCTGGCCGCGCGCAGGAAGCGGGTCTTGGACCGGTTCGCCTCTTCTGCGGACGCGCGGGCCACGGCCAGTTCGCGGTTGCGCTGGGACAGGTCGGTCATGGCGCGTTCCAGATCGCGGGTGCGGGCCAGAACCTCTTGTTCCAGCGCGACGGCGGCCTGAAACATCGACCAGGCCGAGCCGCGCGACTCCTCCAGCCGGTCGATGCGGTCGATCAGGACTGCGTTGATCCGCTCCAGCTTCTGGATCTGTCGGGCAGGGGTGTCGTCGTCACGCAGCATCGTCGGTCCCGGCTTCGGGCGCCATGAAGGCCAATCCCACGAAGGTCTGGTTCACATGCATGCCGCAATGCTGTTCGCCATAGGTGTTGAACCCGACGATGCGGTACCTGCGATACATCTCGGACATGCGATCGGTCAGACCGGCGCGTTCCAGCGCCAGCCGTCGCAGGATGCAGTCGAAGGCCAGCACCATCAGCGGCGGGCGGGGCAGGGCGTCCAGCGCGTCGCTGAAACCCTGGGTCATGTCCTCGGCGCGGCCAAGGGTCAGGACGGTACCGATGTCGATGGCCGACAGCAGCGACAGGCCGTCGTCCTCGGTCGTGGCGCTGATGGCGCGGACATGGTGTCGGCGACCCATGCGCAGCAGCAGCGGATGGCGGGCGAATTCCGAGGGCGTCAGATTGTCGGGGTGCAGCCCCGTCAGCCGTGCATATTCCAGCGCGGCAGGTTCGGCGTTCAGTTCAAGGATGCGGCGCTTTTCGGGGATGGCTGCGGTGACGACGGCACGGATCGGGGTCGGGCTGAAATGCGCAAAGGTCACCTCCGAGATGTCCAGATCGGTCTCGACCATGATGAAGACGGCGACATTCGACATCACCCGCGATTCCGCCAGCAGCGACGTTCGTTCGAAATCCAGCCCGTCGCCTGCCGACCCCCCGATCACCGGCAGCGAGGGCAGGGCCGCGTCCAGCGTCGCGACCAGCGCGTCCTCTTGACCCGCCAGCCCGTCGACCAGCAGCAGCCCGAACAGGTTGCGTGCGGGGTCGGGGCGGAACGCCCGGTGCAGATGCCGCAGCCCGGCCATCCAATCGGACACCGGCAATGCGGGAATGTCGGGCAGCACCATCGCCCGCGCGCGGAATTGCGCTGCCGGAAAGCCGATGGCCACGACGCTGTCGCTGGCATAGCCCTGCGGCCCGATTTCCCCCGCGGACGAACAGCCCACGATGACGCAATCGGGTGGCAGGTGGTCGCGCATGCCTGCATCCACTTCGGCCAGCTGCTGGCCTTGGGCACCGAACAGCAGCACCAGCGCGGGATTGATGCCGCGCAGACCGTCCAGCAGGGTCAGGACAAGATCGGTCCCGCCGCGGTCGGCCTGCACGGCGACCGGCCCGGATGCGCCCTCCTTCGCCGCCGGGTCGGTATGCATCAGCTGGCCTCGAACAGCCGGATCGAGTTTGCCAGCAGCACCGCCTGCGTCCGCCGGCGGGCGTTGATCTTGGACATGATCGCCGTGATGTGGGTCTTGACCGTGGCCTCGGCGATCGAGAGGTCGTAGCTGATCTCTTTGTTCGCCTTGCCTTTGCAGATCAGTCGCAGGATGTTCATCTGCTGCGGCGTCAGGGATGCAAAGCGCCGGGCCAGTTCGGCACGCGCCTGATCCTCGGCACCATCCTGTTCAGGGCAATAGCCTTCGGGGGTGACATGCTCGCCCTCCCACATGCGGCGCAGGCTGTCGACCAGCGCCTCGCGCGACAGGGATTTGCTGATGTAGCCTTGGGCCCCCGCGGCCATCGCGGCGGAAATCATCGCCCCTTCCAGATCGGCCGAGATCATGGTGATCGGCACGTCGGGCAGCTGGCGGCGCAGGGTCACGATGCCTTCGGCACCGCGCGCGTCGGGCAGGTTCAGGTCCAATATCACGGCATCGGGCGCGCCCTGCGCCCGGATCTGTTCGACGGCGGCAGACAGGCTGCGGGCCGTGCGGACGTTTTTCAGGCCGAAGCTGATCTTCAGTGTCAGCGCCAGCGCATCGCACATCAACGGATGGTCATCGACGATCAGGATTTCACGGACCTGATCGGCGGTGGGTCGCGGTGACGTCGCAGGGCGCGCCTGAATGGCGGCTGCGGTCATGGCATTCCTCCCTGGTTTTCGGCGGCACCCCCTCCTCGAGGTGCTATCCGAAAGGTCAGTTTAGGTCGGGCTGCCCGTAAAGCAAGCGTCATGGCGCGACCTAAGTCGCAATAAGTGCGATTGGTGCTTTGGTCTTAGCCGCTGACAGGCTGGAAGGTTTCGTCCCAGATATTGCCTTCGGTATCCTCGACGTGGACGTGGATGGGCTGGCCATTGGCCTGATAGGCAAAGCGGAAGACCGGATCCTCGGCGACCGAGATCCCGGCCGACATGGTGAACAGCATCTGGTCACCCTGACGCACTTCCAGCGTGTCGATGAAATGCGCGGGAATGTTCAGCAGCGTGTATTGGTCGCGCTGCAGGCCGGAAAAATTCGGATGGCGAATCATCAGCGTGCCGATGTCGCGCCCGTCCTTGGATGATGCACGCCAGCGCATCTGGCCCATGGTGCGCGTCACCTCGGCCATGTTCTTGCCCGCGGGGGCCGAACAGCCGCCTGCCGCTTTCACGAAACGGCCTGCCATCACCTGTGCGCCATCGGCGGTCGTGGCAATGGTCCGCACGTCGGAATAGCGGTCGACACGCACGCGGATTTCGAAGTCCAGTGGCATCAGCGCCTCGCCGAAGGTATATTCGGCAGCCACGGGGGCGGGGTTTTCATCGACGACCACCATCGCGGCGGTCAGCGGGGGCGCGCCTTGGGGTTGCAGCAGATGCACCGGCACGATGGCCGGATCATTGGCGCGATGCGGCGCGGTCAGGTCCAGCACGGCGGCATCGATGGGCGGTTCCGTCGTCAGGCCGACAACGGATTCGCGGATGTCGTCCCATGTGGGCGAGGGTTGCATCGGGTTGTCCGGTGGCGTGCCTTGCGCCCAGACAGGCGTGGCCAGCGCAAGCGCCGCGGCGATCAGCCATGGCTTCATGTCCTATCCTCCCTTTGACATGCGCCGATAGACGAACTCGGTCGTGTCGGCGGCCGCATCCTCCTCGGCCTTTTCGACGATCTGCGCATGAAGCGGTGATTTGGAACAGACCGGGTCGGTTGCCCGCGCATCACCTGCCAAGGCCATAGCTTGGCACCGACAGCCGCCGAAATCCACGTTTTTCCGTTCGCAGCTGGCGCAGGGTTCGGGCATCCATTCCGTACCGCGGAAGGCGTTGAAGCTGTCGGACAGGTGCCAGATGTCCGACAGGCTGCGGTCCTGCACGTTCTCGAACTGCATCCATTTGATCGACTGCGCGGCGTGGCAGGGCAGCACCGTGCCATCCGGCCCGACGTTCAGCCCAAGCGACCCCCAGCCCCCCATGCAGGCCTTGGGATAGACCGCGTGGTGATCGGCGGGGACGTAATCGATGACCATCTGCCCGCGCAGGCGGATGCGGCCCTCGTTGACGATTTTACGGGCCATCGCGGCCTGTTCGCGGGTCGGCATCAGCGCCTTGCGGTTCAGATCGGCCCAACCGTGGAACTGGACGGTCGCCACCTCGATCCGGCGGGCGCCGAGGCGTTCGGCCAGCTCCAGCATGTCGGGCAGGCGGTCCATGTTCTGGCGGTGAACGACGGCATTGATGGTCAGGGGAAAGCCGATTTCGGTGACCCAATCGGCAAAGCCCATCTTCTTGTCCCAGGACCCCGGATGGCCGCTGATGCGGTCGGCCATGTCGGGGCGGATGCCCTGCAAAGACAGCTGGACGTGATCGACCCCCGCCGCGTCCAGCTCCAGCAGACGGTCGCGCGTGATGCCGATGCCGGATGTGATCAGGTTCACATACAGCCCCGCATCCCGCGCATGAGCCACGATCTGCGCCAAGTCACGCCGCGCGCCGGGTTCCCCGCCCGAGATATGGACCTGAAGCACACCCAGATCGGCGGCCTGACGGAAGACGCGGCCCCAGTCGTCGGCGCTGATTTCCGATTTGGCGCGGATCAGATCGACGGGGTTCGAGCAATAGGGGCAGGCCAGCGGGCAGCGATGCGTGATCTCGGCCAGCATCGCCATCGGCAGGCCGGGCATGACCGTGTTGCCGTCAAGGTCGCGCGGCTGTGCGGGCAGATCCTTCATGAGATGTCCCGCAGAAAGACCATGCGCCTCTCGATCAGCCCGGTCAGGAAATCGCGCACGTCGCCGGCGATCTCCTCGACCGGGGCGTCATAGCGGGCGGCCAGGTCGCGGGTGATCTGGTCCAGGCTGCGTGCGCCGTCCAGTTCCGCCAGAATGGCATCGCCGATCTGGTCCAGCTGCATGGCGCGTTCGGGAGCCTGCAGCACGCGAATGCCGCGGATGCGATCGTCCTGCAGGCGGACACCGCGCGGCAAATAGGGGATGTCCTGCGGGGTGATCAGCGGGGTCATGACAGCATCCCTTCGCCCGGTTGCCACGCACCCGGCGGCGTGTTGCCCATGACATAGCCGTTCCACAGCGCATCCAGTTGCGCCCACAGGACATCCGTCTTGAAGACCAGCGCCGCTGCCGCGGCATCCTGCTTTTCGCGGGTGTCGGCATGGGTCAGCACATAGTCCAGCCCGAAGGCGACATCGTCCGGTGCCTCAGTCAGGCGCTTGCGGAAATAGGCCAGGCTGCTGTCATCGGCGAAATCGTAATGCGCCAGCAGGCCTTCGATGCGTTGAGCGTGGATCTTGGGGGCGAACAGCTCGGTCAGGCTGGCGGCGACGGCATCCAGCAGCGGCATGTCGCGGACGAAGCGGACATAGGCGTCCACGGCGAAACGCGTCGCGGGCATGATGCCGACGCCGGATGCGACGTAATCGGGGTCCAGACCCACGGCCTGCGCCAAGGCCAGCCAGCGCCGGATGCCGCCGCCCTCGGTGGTGCCGCCGTCATGATCCTCGATCCGCTTGCGCCAGGCGCGGCGCAGGTCGGGGTCCTCAACGCGGGACATGAAGGCGGCGTCCTTCATCGGAATGCGCGACTGGTACATCCAGCGGTTGATGACCCATGCCCGAACCTCGTCCGGGGTGCAGTCGCCGCCGTGCAGGCGGGCGTGGAATGGGTGGCGGTCGTGGTACCTTTCGGCCCCGATGGCGCGCAGCCGGGCTTCGAAGTCTTCGCGCGATTGCGGTTGGTCCTGAATATCCTTCACGGCACGATCTCCATTCCGTCGCGGCCAACCTGCCATCCTTGCGCCGCAGCCTGTGCAGTCTGCGCGCTGTCCGGATCGGTCAGCGGGTTCGAGTTGTTCATATGCACAAAGAGCCGCTGTCCGATGGTCACCCCATCCAGCGCGGGGATCGTGTCGGTGACGGCCATATGGCCCATCCGGCGACCGGTCTTGACGCCCAGACCCATGCGGATCATCTCGTCATCCTCCCACAGCGTGCCGTCGAACAGCAGGGCATCGGCCCCTTGGATGCGGGCCTTCAGCCAGTCGGGCATGTCGGCGCAGCCGGGGATATAGAACGCCCGCTTGTCGCCCGCCTTCAGTTCGATGCCGACGGTGGTTTCACCCATAAGGCCGGTCTGAACCTCGCCCTGTTCCTGATACAGCGGCACCTTACCCGGCACGGCGAACAGCGTTGCGGTCAGGCCGGGTGCCAGGTCGATGGTCTGGTCCAGCGCAACGGTCCGGCGCGGCACCAGGTCGGCCCGCAGGGCGCCGATCATCGGGTTGGCGGCCAGGGCATCATGGATCGCCTGCGTCGCGAACAGGTCATAGGGCTGGCTTTCGCGCAGCGTCAGCAGCCCCGCCACATGGTCGATATCGCCGTTGGTCACCAGAACCGACCGCAGCGGCATATCGCGCGGGCCGGTCGGATGCAGGGCATGGGTCGCCGCCAGCTGCATGCGGATATCGGGCGAGGCATTCAGGATCGCCCAGTCCCGCCCGTTTGCACTGACCGCGACCGAGCTTTGGGTCAGCGACGGTATCTGCCCCGCACGCGCCGCGTTGCAATTGTCACAGCCGCAATTCCACTGGGGCAATCCGCCACCGGCTGCCGCCCCCAAGATGATGATCCGCATCAGACCCCGCTTGATGAAAAAGGCCCCGTCCGACGGAATCGGACGGGGCCGTCACCTTGCCAGTTCGGCAAAGCTTAGAACAGGACGGGTTCGTCCTCGGCCGGTGCATACATGTTGATTTCCATGCCGCAGGCGATTTCCGTCAGGGTCGGTTTCTTCCAGGCCATATGAATATCCTCCTTCATGTCAGGGTCCGCCACATCGAAGGCGACTGGATTCAAATGTAGATCAGGGGCAGGATGAATCAACCCGACAAAAGTCTTAAGGATAGGTCCGAAGCGGGCGGATCGTGAAAATACTGGGTTTTTTCGGCATGTTTCATCTGATTGTGAACGTCTGTCTGGCCTCGGGACCTGCGAATTGCGCCCCCATGCTGCTGCCTGCCGGCGATGCGGCAACGCAGCAGGCCTGCATGTCGCAGATGCAGCGAATTGCGGATGACTGGCTGGCCACACGCCCGCAGCTGACGGGACAGGCGCCTCGCTGCGTTGACAACGCCGATCTGCCGGCAGTCGCGCTGCGCGAGCTGCAACCCAAAGTGCATGTGTTCCAGGGCGATCCTGTCCAGATGGAACAATCGTCCGACGGCCGCATCGCCAACCTCGGGGTGATCGAAGGCGACGCCAGCATTGCCGTCATTGATGCGGGCGTGTCGCGGGCGCAGGGGCAAGCGATTTATGTCGCCATCAGGCGGATGACGGACAAGCCGATCAGCCATCTGGTCCTGACGCATATGCACCCCGACCATGTGCTTGGCGCGCAGGTGATGGCCGAGGCCGGGGCCACCATCGTCGCCCATCACGCCATGTCGGACGCCCTGCAGTATCGCACCGGCACCTATCTGGAGAACATCCAGCGCCTTTTCCCGCCCGCCGAATGGATCGGCACGGCGGTCGCGCTGCCCGATGTCGGGGTCACGGATCTCGACGCCATTGATCTGGGCGGACGGCGGGTGGAGCTGCGGGCATGGCCCTCGGCGCATACCGACAACGACCTGACGGCGCTGGACGTCACGACGGGGACATTCTTCACCGGCGATCTGGTTTTCCGCGAACTGACACCGGTGGTTGACGGATCGCTTGCGGGATGGCTCTCATGGTTGCAGGGTGAACCGGCGGGGCAGGCACGCATAATCGTGCCGGGCCATGGTGAACCGACTGCGGACTGGGCGCAGGCGCACCGGCCCCAACAGGCATTTTTGAAAGCGCTTGCAGACGCCACCCGCGCCCGGATCGCCGAAGGCATTCCCATGTCCGAGGCCGTGCCGATCATCGCCAAAGACCTGAAATCGTTCGCTCCGGCGTGGAATTCCTTCGACATGACCGTCGCGCGGGACGCCACCGCCGCCTACAAGGAGCTTGAATGGGAATGAGAAGCGTTTGACAGCATCGGCGAAACTGTCGAATGTTCATGACAAAGGGCCGTCGCAAGGTCCGCAGCGTTCAGGGAGGACGACTTGAAGACGACATTGCTGACAACCGCCGCCATCATCGCATTGGGTGCTGGCATCGCGCAGGCTGAACTGGTCATCGAACCGGGCAGCGACGACCGCATCGACTGGGCCAGCCTTGAGGAATTCAAGGCTGCCCATCCCGACCTGGAAGGCGAGAGCTTCGACATCCTGGGTCCTTGGCTGGGGGGCGACCAGGAACTGTTCTCCTCGGTCATCGAATATTTCAACGAGGCGACGGGGGCCCGGGCGAATTACTCCGGTTCGGACAGCTTCGAACAGCAGATCGTCATCGACAGCGAGGCGGGGTCGCCGCCCGACATGGCGGTCTTCCCGCAGCCGGGTCTGGCCGCCGATCTGGCCGCCAAGGGCTTCCTGCGTCCCTTGGGTGATGAAACCGCGCAATGGTTGAAGGACAATTACGCAGCCGGCGACAGCTGGGCCGCGCTTGGCACCTATGCCGACAAGGAGGGCACCGATCAGCTGTTCGCCTTCCCCTACAAGGCCGACGTGAAATCGCTGGTCTGGTACGTCCCCGAAAACTTCGAGGATGCCGGATATGAAATCCCCGAAACCTATGAAGACCTGAAGACCCTGACCCAGCAGATCGCGGATGAGGGCGAGACGCCGTGGTGCATCGGTCTGGGGTCGGGTGGCGCGACCGGCTGGCCCGCAACCGACTGGGTCGAGGACCTGATGCTGCGCACCGCATCCCCCGAGGATTACGACGCCTGGACCAGCAACGACATGCCGTTCAACGACCCCAAGGTCGTCGCGGCCATCGAGGAATTCGGCTGGTTCGCCAAGAACCCCGACTATGTCGCGGGCGGCGTGGGTGCCGTCAGCTCGACCGATTTCCGCGAAAGCCCGGCCGGTCTGTTCGACAGCCCGCCTGCCTGCTACCTGCACCGTCAGGCCAGCTTTATCCCGACCTTCTTCCCCGAAGGCACGGTCGTGGGTGAGGATGCGGACTTCTTCTATATGCCCGCCCCCGCATCGGGTGATCTGGGCCAGCCGGTTCTGGGCGGTGGCACGATGTTTGCCGTGCTGTCGGACAACCCCGCCGCAATGGCCTTCGTCGATTTCCTGAAGACCCCCGCCGCGCATGAAATCTGGATGGCCCAGAAGGGCTTCCTGACGCCCTATACCGGCGCCAACTCCGATGCCTATGGCGACGAGACGCTGAAGCGCATGGGCCAGATCCTGCTGGATGCGACGGTCTTCCGCTTCGACGGCTCGGACCTGATGCCCGGTGCCATCGGCGCAGGCGCATTCTGGACCGGCATGATCGACTTCGTCGGCGGTGCTTCGGCGCAAGAGGTCGCGGACCGCATCCAGGATACATGGGCGTCGCTGGACTGATCACCAAACCGACAAACCGGCGCGGCAGCAGGGTCTGCCGCGCCTTTCGCGACCAAGGGGGGTAGGACATGGAACTGCTATGGTTGGCCGTCAGCACGATCGCCATCGGGGTGTTCGGATGCGTGGCGTGGTTCTGGGGGTCGAACTGGCTGCTGGACCGGATCTATCCCGCCAAGGGCGATAATGCCGGCGACAACATCCGCCGCGCGGGCCAGATCAGGCCGTGGCTGTTCCTGGGGCCCGCCATCCTGTTTCTGGGGATGTATCTGGTCTATCCGGTCTTCGACAGCCTGTGGCGGTCGCTGTTCAATTCGGATGGATCGCGCTTTGTCGGGGTCAACAACTATGTCTGGCTGGTCGGCGACGACAAGTTCCGCGAATCCATGCTGAACAACATGCTGTGGCTGTTGGTCGTACCGGCCCTTGCCACGCTGTTCGGATTGTTGGCGGCGCAGCTGACCGACCGGATCAAATGGGGCAACATCGGCAAATCGCTGATCTTCATGCCGATGGCCATCAGCTTTGTCGGCGCGGGCGTGATCTGGAAATTCATCTATGAATACCGCGCATCCGGCGAAACCCAGATCGGCCTTCTGAACTGGATGGTCACCAAATTCGGGGTCGAGCCGCAGATCTGGCTGACCCTTCCCGGCTGGAACAACTTCTTCCTGATGATCGTGCTGGTCTGGATCCAGACCGGTTTCGCCATGGTCATCCTGTCCGCCGCCCTGCGCGGCATCCCCGAAGAGACCATCGAGGCCGCCGTGCTGGATGGCGCGTCCCCCCTGCAGGTCTTCTTCAAGATCAAGGTGCCGCAGATCATGGGCACCATCGCGGTCGTCTGGACCACCATCACCATCGTCGTGCTGAAGGTCTTCGACATCGTCTTCGTCATGACCAACGGCCAATGGGGCACGCAGGTCTTGGCCAACCTGATGTATGACTGGATGTTCCGCGGCACGCCCGATTACGGGCGCGGATCGGCCATCGCCATCGTGCTGATGATCCTGGTCACGCCGATCATGGTCTGGAACATCTGGAACGCGCGCAAGGAGGTTCGCTGATGGAAGGCATGGCCGGACAGAAGTCTTCGCTGGCATGGGCGGTCAATCTTGCCGCCTTCCTGCTGGTGCTGTTGTGGACCATCCCGACGCTGGGGTTGTTCGTGTCCTCGTTCCGGGATCGTGACCAGATCGCGACCTCGGGGTGGTGGCAGTCGTTTTCGGGTTCCGTCCAGACCGGCTTTGTCCGGTCGGGGACGGGCGATGATCAGGTGCAGCGCGACGGTCTTTATGTGATCGAGGGCAGCGCGCTGGAAGGCACGCAGGAGCTGGTGTCCTGGGGCACCAACGCCCGCATGCCAGACGCCAACGCACCCGGCGACACGGTCGAGATCGATCCCGGCGTCAATCTGACCGTGGCCGAAGACGGCAGCTATCAGATGACCTCGGCCCAGCCGTTTGAGCTGCGGCGCGGCGAACGGATATTCACCACCACGGAATCGCCGCCCAGCTTTACCACCGACAACTATCGGCGCGTGATGACGGCGGGCGGTCTGGGGCGTGCCTTCATGAACACCATGACGGTCACGATCCCCGCGACCGTGATCCCGATCTTGATCGCGGCCTTTGCGGCCTATGCGCTGGCGTGGATGCAGTTTCCGGGCCGAGCGGTTCTGACCGCCTGCGTCGTGGGCCTGCTGGTCGTGCCGCTGCAGGTGGCGCTGATCCCGCTGCTGCGGATGCATAACGATTTGGGCATCGGCAAGGGCTATCTTGGGATCTGGCTGGCCCATACCGGCTTTGGCCTGCCATTGGCGGTCTATCTGCTGCGAAACTATATGGTCGGCCTGCCACGCGAGGTGATCGAAAGCGCCCGCGTCGATGGCGCGACCGAGTTCCAGATCTTCCGCCGCATCATCCTGCCGCTGTCCTTCCCGGCGCTGGCCAGTTTTGCGATCTTCCAGTTCCTGTGGGTCTGGAACGATCTGCTGGTGGCCACGGTCTTTCTGGGCAACACCCGTGAACAGCTTGTGATGACGGGTCTGCTGCGCGAATTGATGGGATCGCGCGGAGGTGAATGGGAGATATTGGCGACCTCTGCGTTCATCTCTATCGCGGTACCGCTGGCGGTGTTCTTCGCGATGCAGAAATACCTGGTCCGCGGATTGCTGGCCGGGTCAGTGAAAGGTGGTTGAATTGACCGAAATGACGACGGATTGGTGGAAGGGCGGCGTGATCTATCAGATCTATCCGCGCAGTTTTCAGGATACGACCGGCGACGGGATCGGCGATCTGACGGGGATCGCGCAGCGACTGCCCTATGTCGCCTCGCTTGGGGTGGATGCGGTCTGGGTGTCGCCCTTCTTCACCTCTCCGATGCGGGACTTCGGCTATGATGTCAGCGATTACCGTGGCATCGATCCGATCTTCGGCAAGATGGACGACTTCGACTGGCTGATCGAACGGGCGCATGAACTGGGCCTGAAGGTGATGATCGATCTGGTGATGTCGCATACCTCGGACCAGCATCCCTGGTTCAAGGAAAGCCGCGCCAGCCGCGACAACCCCAAGGCCGATTGGTATGTCTGGGCTGACCCCAAGCCCGATGGCACGGCACCCAACAACTGGCTGTCGATCTTTGGCGGCAGTGCGTGGCAGTGGGATGCCCGTCGCGAACAATATTACCTGCACAACTTCCTGAATTCGCAGCCCGACCTGAACTTCCACAACCCCGAGGTTCAGGACGCCTTGCTGGAGATGGTCAAGTTCTGGCTGGAAAAGGGTGTGGACGGCTTCCGGCTGGATACGATCAACTTCTATTTCCACGATGCCCAGCTGCGCGACAACCCGCCGCTGGCCAAGGAATTGCGCCGTTCGGATACGGCGCCCGCCGTGAACCCCTATAACCACCAAAGCCACCGCTTCAGCAAATCGCAGCCGGAAAATCTGGCGTTTCTGGAACGGCTGAACCAGACCATCGTGCCCTATGGCGCATCCGTGGTCGGTGAAATCGGCGACAGTGAACGCGCGTTGGAGCTGTTGGAGGAATATACCGGCGTGCCGGGGCGCGTGCAGATGTCCTATGTCTTCGACTTCCTGTCAGGCGACGATCTGCCGGCCAGCCGCATCGTCGAGGTGTTCGAAGGCCTGCTGGCCACCGCGCCAAACGCCTGGCCCTGCTGGGCGATGTCGAACCATGACGTGGTGCGCCATATCAGCCGCTGGAACCTGACGGATCAGGCGGCCAAGGCCTATGCGACTGTGCTAATGTGCCTGCGCGGGTCGGTCTGCCTGTATCAGGGCGAAGAGTTGGGCCTGCCCGAAGCCGAGCTGAAATTCGACGAATTGCGCGATCCCTATGGCATCGAGTTCTGGCCGGAATTCAAGGGCCGCGACGGCTGCCGCACGCCGATGGTCTGGGACATGGGCGTCAACGGCGGCTTTTCGACCAGCCAGCCTTGGCTGCCGGTTCCGCATCAGCATCTGCAGCGCACCGTCGTCGGGCAAGAGGCCGATGCGCAATCCATGCTGCACCACTACCGTTGGGCCATCGGGCTGCGCAACAAGCACAGCGCGCTGCGCCGCGGCACCATGACCGACATCAAATCCGAAGGTCCCGTCCTGTCGTTCCGGCGGGCCGACGACCTTCAGACCCTGCTGATCCGTGCCAACCTTTCGGAAGACGAGGTGGCCGGACTGATGCCGTGGCAGGTCCAGATCATCGAAGGATAAGGGAGAGAGAACCGAAATGGCCGACCTCAAATTGACCAGCCTCGCCAAGTCCTATGGCGATGTCAGCGTGCTGAAGAACATCGATCTGGACATCAAATCCGGCGAGTTCATCGTCTTTGTCGGCCCTTCGGGTTGCGGGAAATCGACGCTGCTGCGGATGATCGCGGGACTGGAACAGATCACCGATGGTGAACTGCAGATCGCGGGGCGGGTGGTCAACGACATCCCGCCCAGCCAGCGCGGCATCGCGATGGTGTTCCAGTCCTACGCGCTTTATCCGCATATGACGGTTCGCGACAACATGGCCTTCGCGCTGAAGATCGCGGGCCAGTCCAAGGACCAGATCAAGGCCGCCACCGACCGCGCGGGCAAGATGCTGCAGCTGACGCCCTATCTGGACCGCCTGCCCAAGGCGCTGTCGGGTGGCCAGCGTCAGCGTGTGGCCATCGGGCGGGCCATCGTGCGCGACCCGCAGGTCTATCTGTTCGACGAGCCGCTCTCGAACCTGGACGCCGCGTTGCGCGTCGCCACCCGCATCGAGATCGCGCAGCTGAAGGCGTCGATGCCGGACCGCACGATGATCTATGTCACCCACGACCAGACCGAGGCGATGACCCTGGCCGACCGCATCGTCGTGCTGGCCGGCGGCGGCATCGCCCAGGTCGGCGCCCCGCTGGAGCTGTACGAACGTCCGGTCAATGAATTCGTGGCCCAGTTCATCGGCAGCCCGGCAATGAACCTGTTGCCGGGACGGGTGAAGGCCGTCGGTCCCGTCACCACGGTCGCGCTGGACGGCGGGCTGGAAGCGCAGGTCGCCATCCCGACCCGCGAAGGCGATCTGGACATGCCGGTCAATCTGGGTGTCCGCCCCGAGGACATGCGCGAGGCCGACGGCCCCGCCCTGTTCGAAGGCACCGTCGATCTGACCGAGGCACTGGGCGAGGTGACGTTACTCTATTTCGGAACCAACGCCGAAACCGTGCCGATCATCGCCAAGCTGCCGGGCATCCACCCCGGTCTGAACGGCCGCAAGGTCCGCCTGACCGCCGATCAGGACGCGCTGCATCTGTTCCACAAGGGGCAGTCGCTTCTGTATCGCGACGGCAACGACCTGCCGCCCTATCAGCCGCGCACCGCGCCTTCGGGCAGCATGGGGGGTGCGCCTGCCAGCCGCGACCATGACGACATGGCCGATGGCGTCATCAAACCGGAAGGCCCCGTGCGCTGATCCCTGCCGGGGTGCGACCAAAGTTCTGCATCGCACCCCGGAAAATCTGCTATGCTTCCCCCACCTTGGGAGGGGGAACATGACGCAACGCAACCACGCCGATCTGGTCGCCGAGCAATCGCAATCGCGCAGCGCAACATCCGCGCTTGCAGCATCGTGGCGACGGTCCATGATGAAACACGGGCTGGACCCGGGCGATCATCGCAGGCCTGACCGTCTTTCCGCATCCGAACTGAAGCATCGTCATCAGGCGATGGATGCCTTCCTGAACGTCGCCGGACCGCAGCTGGACCAGCTTTACGGGCTGGTCGGCCTGTCGGGCTGCAACGTGCTGCTGACCGATGCGCATGGGGTGGTGCTGGACCACCGCGTGTCCGACGCCGATGCGGGGCAATTCCGCGAATGGGGTCTGTGGCGCGGTGCCGACTGGTCCGAGGCCGCACAGGGCACCAACGGCATCGGCACCTGTCTGGCCGAGGGGCGGCAGGTCACCATCCACCGCGACGAACATTTCCGCACCCGCAACACCGGCATGTCCTGCATGGATGCGCCCATCTGGGGGCCTGACGGGCGTCTGCTGGCGGCGCTGGATGTCAGCAGCGCGCGGGCGGATCAGACCGAACGCTATAACCGGCTGATCAGCGCGCAGGTGGCGCAGACCGCGCGGGGGATCGAGGCGATGTTCTTCCGGTCAAGCTTTCCGGATGCGCGCATCGTGGTGGCATCCGACGATCACTCCGATGCGGCGGTGCTGCTGGCGGTGGATAAGGACGATCTGGCCATCGGCGCGACCCGGGCCGCGCGGCGGGTGCTGGGGCTGGAACGCGAAGGCAGGATCCGCCCGCGTCCTGCCGCCGATCTGCTGGGCCGTCAGGACAATCTGACCGGCTTTGATCGCGGCGAACGTGCGGCCGTGATGCGGGCCTTGGCGCGGGCGCAGGGCAATGTGTCGGCGGCGGCGCGGGCCTTGGGGATCGGGCGGGCGACGATGTATCGGCGCATGGCGCGGCTGGGGATCAGCGAAAACCACGGCTGACTGTCCCACCGCTGATACACCTTCTGCGGCGCGGCGCAGATCGCCCGTTGCCGCGAATCGCGCCGCGGCAGACCCTTGGCACATACCCGGATGGGGAGATCCGGGAGAACACCCCAAGGAGGAAACCGATGCCGAACGACCAGACGCATGAATTCAAGGGCGTGGGCGTGATGCCCTTTGCCGCCCGCTATGACAATTTTATCGGCGGCGGTTGGGTCGCCCCGAAGTCGGGCAAGTATTTCACCAACACGACCCCCATCACTGGCGCCCCCATCGGCGAGATCGCGCGCTCGAACGCCGACGACATCGAGGCCGCGCTGGACGCCGCCCATAAGGCCAAGGACGCTTGGGGCAAGGCCTCGACGACGGAACGCTCGAACGCGCTGCTGCGCATTGCCGACCGGATGGAGCAGAACCTGCAGCTGCTGGCGACGGCGGAAACCTGGGACAACGGCAAGCCGATCCGCGAAACCATGGCCGCCGACCTGCCGCTGGCCGTCGATCACTTCCGCTATTTTGCGGGCGTCCTGCGCGCGCAGGAAGGCGGCATCAGCGAGATCGACAATGATACCGTCGCCTATCACTTCCACGAACCGCTTGGCGTCGTGGGCCAGATCATCCCGTGGAACTTTCCGCTGCTGATGGCCTGCTGGAAGCTGGCGCCCGCGCTGGCCGCCGGCAACTGCGTGGTGCTGAAGCCCGCCGAACAGACCCCGGCCACGATCATGGTCTTTGCCGAACTGATCGCCGACATCCTGCCGCCGGGCGTGCTGAACATCGTGAATGGCTTCGGATTGGAGGCCGGCAAGCCGCTGGCATCGAACCCGCGCATCGCCAAGATCGCCTTCACCGGTGAAACCACCACTGGCCGGCTGATCATGCAATATGCGTCCGAAAACCTGATCCCGGTGACGCTGGAACTGGGCGGCAAATCGCCCAACATCTTCTTCGAGGATGTGACGCGTGAAGACGACGATTTCTTCGACAAGGCCATCGAGGGCTTCGTGATGTTCGCGCTGAACCAAGGCGAGGTCTGCACCTGCCCGTCGCGCGCGCTGATCCACGAACGCATCTATGACGAATTCATGGAACGCGCCCTGAAGAGGGTCGAGGCCATCGTGCAGGGTGATCCCCGCGATCAGGCCACGATGATCGGCGCGCAGGCATCATCGGAACAGAAGGAAAAGATCCTCTCCTATTTCGACATCGGCCGCAAAGAAGGCGCCGAGATCCTGACGGGTGGCGAAACCGCCGACCATGGTGGCGAACTGTCGGGCGGCTATTACGTCAAGCCGACGGTCTTCAAGGGCCACAACAAGATGCGGGTCTTCCAAGAGGAAATCTTTGGCCCCGTCGTCTCGGTGACCACCTTCAAAGACCATGACGAGGCGCTGTCGATCGCCAATGACACGCTTTACGGGTTGGGTGCGGGCGTGTGGTCGCGCGATGCCAACACCTGCTATCGCTTTGGCCGTGCCATTCAGGCGGGACGTGTCTGGACCAACTGCTATCACGCCTATCCGGCCCATGCGGCCTTCGGGGGCTACAAGCAGTCGGGCATCGGGCGCGAAAACCACCGGATGATGCTGGACCACTATCAGCAGACCAAGAACATGCTGGTCAGCTATAGCCCCAAGAAGCTTGGCTTCTTCTGATCCGCAGCGGGGGCGGTCAACCGGGACCGCCCCCGGCCTTCGGCAACCGCCGGGGGACCTGCGGCGTTGGGGCAGGACGCATCCCCTCCCTGTCGGACTGCCCCACATGACCCAAGCCAATGTCATCGACCCTCAGGACGCCGCCGAGAGCGCGGGCCTGATCTATGTGAACGACGATATGGCGGGGATCACCCGCGTCCGGGCGGGCAAAGGGTTTTCCTATCGCGACGCCAAGGGCCGCACCATCCGCGACAAGGCCGAACGCAAGCGTCTGGCTGCATTGGCGGTGCCACCTGCCTATGACGAGGTCTGGATTTGCCCCGACCCGCGAGGCCATATCCAGGCGACGGGCCGCGATGCCAAAGGGCGCAAGCAATACCGATACCACCCCGACTTCCGCGAGGTCCGCGACAGTGCCAAATACGACCGCATGCTGGATTTCGCCAAGGCGCTGCCCAGGCTGCGGGCGCAGGTCGATCAGGACATGTCGAGGCGTGGGATGCCCGCCGAAAAGGTGCTGGCGACCATCGTCTATCTGCTGGAACATACGATGATCCGCGTCGGCAATTCCGATTACGTCAAGCAGAACAAGTCGCACGGGCTGACGACGCTACGCGACCGGCATGTCAGCTTTGACGGCAACAAGATCCGCTTCCGGTTTCGCGGCAAAAGCGGCAAGGAATGGGATCTGGGCCTGCGCGACCGGCGGGTGGCACGCATCGTGCGTGCGGCGCAGGACATTCCGGGCCAGCATTTGTTCCAGTATCTGGATGACGAAGGCGGCCGGCATCAGGTCAGCTCGTCTGATGTGAACGCCTATCTGCGCGACATCTCGGGGCGGCAGATCACGGCCAAGGATTTCCGCACGTGGACGGGTACGGTTCTGGCCGCCTTGGCGCTGGCCGAATACGAAAAGGCCGACAGCGACGCGGCCGCCAAGCGCAACATCCGCGATGCCATCGAAACGGTCGCGGCGCGTCTGGGGAACACGCCGACCATCTGCCGCAAATGCTATGTCCATCCACAGATCATCGACGCCTATCTGGCCGATGAACTGAAGCTGGAGCTGCGCGACAGCATCGATGACAACCTGAACAGCGCCGACCTGCGCCGCGAGGAAAAGCAGGTGCTGCGCCTTCTGAAGAAAAGGCTGAAAGCATGAGCACCGTCACCGCCACCCCCGACGCCCTGCAGCTGATCGAGGAGATCGTCGCCGATCATGGCCCCGTCCTGTTCCACCAGTCGGGCGGCTGCTGCGACGGGTCATCGCCCATGTGCTATCCGCAGGGCGATTTCCGCATCGGCGACCGCGACGTGAAGCTGGGTGAGATCGGCGGCGCGCCCTTCTATATCTCGGCCACGCAATACGAGGCATGGAAGCATACCGACCTGATCATCGACGTGGTGGCCGGTCGCGGCGGCATGTTCAGCCTGGATAACGGACGCGAGAAACGCTTTCTGACGCGGTCGCAGATCTGCGAAATCTGACCCCGCGCATGGGCGTTGTGACCGCGACGGCGATCCGCTAGACAGTTGACAACCCTGCAAACGGAGGTTGTCACATGACCCACAGCGTCTTCATCGATGGCGAAGCCGGAACCACCGGCCTTCAGATCCGCGACCGCCTGCTGGGACGCGAGGACATCCGACTGATCCAGATCGACCCCGCCCGCCGCAAGGACGCCGAGGCGCGGGCCGAGGCGTTCCGGACCGCCGATGTGGCGATCCTTTGTCTGCCCGACGATGCCGCGCGTGAAGCGGTCGAACTGACCCGCGACATGGACGTACGGCTGATCGATGCCTCGACGGCGCATCGGATCGATCCCGATTGGGTCTTCGGCTATGCCGAACTGGCCCCCGAAATGCGCGAAATGATCGCGCAGGCGCGTTTCGTCAGCAATCCGGGCTGCTATTCCACCGGCTCGATCGCGATGATCGCACCGCTGGTCGCCGCCGGTCTGATCGAGGAAAACGAGGCCCTGACCATCAATGCCGTCAGCGGCTATACCGGCGGCGGCAAGGCGCTGATCGCGGAATACGAGGCCGGCACCGCCGCCCCGCATTTCGTCTATGGCCTGACGCAGCGCCACAAGCACATCCCGGAAATCATGACCCATGGCGGCCTGCTGATCCAGCCGGTCTTCTCGCCCTCGGTGGGAAATTTCGCGCAAGGCATGGCGGTGCAATTGCCGCTGCATCTGGATGACGAACGCAGCATCGCGGGTCTGCATCAGGCACTGGCCGACCATTACGCCGGTCAGGATTTCGTGCAGGTCGTTTCCGCCGACCAGATCGGCGCGCGCATTGATCCGACCGCGATGAACGGCACCAACGTCATGCAGATCAGCGTCCACGGAGACGAGGATGCGGGCTGCGCCAATGTGATCGCCGTGCTGGACAACCTTGGCAAGGGTGCGTCCGGGGCTGCGGTGCAGAACCTGAACATCATGCTGGGCCTGCCCGAAGGCGCCGGGCTGTAACGCCCGACGTTTCCCTTTGACAGCGGGAAAATCCGGTCGCTATCGTCACAGACTGTAGCGATGTCCGGATTTCCCGCAGTCAGCCTCGGGTGTCCGAGGTTTTTCATGGGAGGCCGGAATGGCAAAACTTACCGCGCGCGACGCGTTCGATCAGGGTAACCTTGATCTGAATGTTCTGGATCGCAATCTGATCGACGCCGAATTCTTCGACAACGTCGATCTGGATCTGGATGGCCAGTTCATCGAAGACGTCTTTCTGGTCACCTATCTGGACAGGGGCAATTATGCCGATGCCGTTCTGGGCGGGTCGAACTTCCGCCTGAATGCCAAGGACGAAATTCTGGGCGACCTGCAGGCGGTCGGCATCTATGCCGACAGCTATCAGGACTGGGAGGTCTACGACTTCAACATCCCGCTGATCGATTTCGTCTCGGCTGCCGAAAGTTCGGACAGGGGGGACGACCGCCGCCTGATCGCCCGCATCATGGGCGGCGACGACCTGTTCCGCCTCAGCCCCGATGACGACCGCGCCATGGGCCTGAACGGTAACGACCGGATGCTGGGCAATGGCGGCGACGACACGCTGGAGGGCAACAACGGTTCCGATACGCTGCTGGGCGGGGCAGGCGATGACATGTTGCAGGGCGGCAATGGCGTGGATGTGCTGCGCGGCGGCGCGGGCGACGATCTGATGTTTGGCGGCAACGGCAGCGACCGGATGTTCGGTGGGGCCGGATCGGATATGCTTGTCCTCGACAACGGCGCTGATGTGCTGAACGGCGGTGGCGGATATGAACTCGCTGTCCTATGTGGGCCCGCGCGATCTGCGCATCAATCTGGCGCAGACCGGCCCGCAGATCACGGGCCTCGGGCGCGACACCCTCACCGACATCGAGTCCATCTTGTCGGGGCGCGGCGACGATCTGCTGAATGGCAACGCGCAGGATAATCTGATCTTCGGCAACTCCGGCGCCGATCGCATCTTCGGCAAGCAGGGCGATGATTTTCTGGACGGCGGGTCCGGCCGCGATGTGGTCAAGGGCGATTTTGGCAATGACACCGTCAGCGGCGGCAATGGCGCCGATCTGGTGGCGGGCGGCGCGGGGCGCGATTGGGTCTATGGCGACAATGGCAACGACCGGGTCGAGGGCAACTTTGGCGCCGACCGACTGTTCGGCGGCAAGGGCAACGACCTGATGATCGGCGGGCGGGGCATGGACATCATGACCGGCGGTCAGGGCGCGGATGAGTTCCGCTTCAACGCGCTGTCGGATTCAGGGCGTTTCCCGGTGGGGGCGGATCTGATCAAGGATTTCAAGGTCGGGGTGGATCGGATCGACCTGTCCGGGATCGATGCCAATGGCCTGCTGCAGGGCAATCAGGCCTTCACGCTGTCCAATGCGGGTGAGCTGACCGGGCAGGCGGGTCAGCTGGCCATCCTGACCGCCGGCAACCAGACGCGGGTGGTGGTGGATGTCGATGGCGATGCCGTCGCCGACATGATGATCCGCCTGAGCGGCCAGCTGGATCTGGGGGCCGACGACTTCATCCTGTGACGGATTGCCCTGCGCAGATTGACTGCGCAGGGCGGTTTTGCGGTTATTCCGCCGCCTCGGCATAGGCCTCCAGCGGGGGGCAGGTGCAGATCAGGTTGCGGTCGCCATGGGCGTTGTCCACGCGCCCGACCGGCGGCCAGTACTTGTCCACGCGGAAGGCACCCGGGGGGAAGCAGCCCTGTTCGCGGCTGTAGGGGCGGTCCCAATCGCGGACCAGATCCTCGACCGTGTGGGGGGCGTGGCGCAGGGGGCTGCTCTCGACCTCGATCCGGCCTTCGGCGACGTCGGTGATTTCGTCCCGGATCGCCAGCAGGGCGGTGATGAAACGGTCGATCTCGGCCTTGGTTTCCGATTCCGTCGGTTCCACCATCAGTGTGCCTGCAACGGGCCAGCTCATGGTGGGGGCGTGGAAGCCATTGTTGACAAGGCGCTTGGCGATGTCGTTGACCGTCACGCCATGTTCGGCAAAGGGGCGGGTGTCGATGATGCATTCATGCGCCACGCGCCCACGGTTGCCCATGAACAGGATCGGATAGGCCCCCGTCAGACGCGCCGCGATGTAATTGGCATTCAGTATCGCCACGCGGGTCGCCTGCGTCAGGCCCTCGCCGCCCATCATCAGGCAATAGGCCCAGCTGATCAGCAGGATCGAGGCACTGCCATAGGGTGCCGCGCTGACCGCGCCGCTGTCATCGTCCTGCGGATCGCCGGGCAGGAAGGGCGCCAGATGCGCGCGCACGCCGATGGGGCCCATGCCGGGGCCGCCGCCGCCATGCGGGATGGCGAAGGTCTTGTGCAGGTTCAGGTGGCTGACATCGCCGCCGATTTCACCCGGCTTCACCAGACCGACCAGCGCGTTCATGTTGGCCCCGTCGATATAGACCTGACCGCCGTGGTCATGGGTGATGTCGCAGACCTGACGCACGGTGTCCTCGAAGACGCCATGGGTGGAGGGATAGGTGATCATCACCGCCGCCAGCCGGTCGCCGGCCTTGGCCGCCTTTTCGGCGAAATCCTCAAGGTCGATATCGCCGTTCGGGGCGGATTTCACCACCACGACCTGCATGCCGCACATCTGCGCGGTGGCGGGGTTGGTGCCATGCGCGCTGACGGGGATCAGGCAGATGTCGCGCTGATCGTCGCCGCGCGAACGGTGATAGGCCTGAATGGTCAGCAGCCCCGCATATTCCCCCTGCGCGCCGCTGTTGGGCTGCATGGAGAACGCATCATAGCCGGTGATGCGGCACAGCTTTTCGACCAGATCGCCGATCGCCTCGTGGTATCCGGCGGCCTGATCGGTGGGCGCGAACGGATGCAGCGCGCCGAATTCGGGCCAGGTGATGGGCATCATCTCGGCGGCGGCGTTCAGCTTCATGGTGCAGCTGCCAAGCGGGATCATCGCGCGGTCCAGTGCCAGATCGCGATCCGACAGGCGGCGCATATAGCGCATCATCTCGGATTCGGCGCGATTCATGTGAAACACCGGATGGGTCAGGTAATCGCTGTCGCGCAGCAGGTCGTCGGGGATGGCGGGCGCGGTGGCGGGCGTGGCAGGCTCGGTGATGCCGAAGGCGTCCAGCAGCTTGGTGATGACGGACGCGTCCGTCGTCTCGTCCACGCTGATGCCGACGCGGTCGCGTCCGACCTTGCGCAGGTTGATGCCCCGGTGACGCGCGGCGGCCATGATGCCTTGCTGGCCAACACCGACGCGCACGGTGATGGTGTCGAAGAAGGCCTCGGGGGCAACATCTGCGCCCGCTTCGCGCAGGGCGTCGGCGATGGTCACGGCATGCAGGTGGACGCGCTGCGCGATGGCGCGCAGACCCACCGGCCCGTGGAACACCGCATAGAAGGACGCCATCACCGCCAACAGCGCCTGCGCGGTGCAGACGTTGCTGGTCGCCTTTTCACGGCGGATATGCTGTTCGCGGGTCTGCAGCGACAGGCGGTATGCCTGATTGCCGGAAGCATCGATGCTGACGCCGACAATCCGCCCCGGCATGGCGCGCTTCAGCGCATCGCGGCAGGACATGAAGGCCGCATGCGGACCGCCATAGCCCATCGGCACGCCGAAACGCTGCGCGGAACCCACAGCGATGTCGGCACCCATCGCGCCCGGTTCCTTCAGCACGCAGAGCGCCAGCAGATCGGTTGCGACAATGGCCAGTGCGCCGGTGCCGTGCAGGGCATCGATATCAGCGGTCAGGTCGCGGACATGGCCATAGGTGCCGGGATACTGGAAGATCGCGCCGAAGACGGCAGCGGGGTCCATGTCCTGCGCGTCGCCTTGGATGACCTGAATGCCCAGGGGGGCGGCGCGGGTCTGGATCACGGCGATGGACTGGGGGTGGAGGTTGCGATCGACGAAGAAGCCCTGCACCTTGGATTTCGACTGGCGGCGCGCCATGGCCATCGCCTCGGCGGCGGCGGTGGCTTCGTCCAGCAGGGACGCGTTCGCCACCGGCAGGCCGGTCAGATCCGCCACCATGGTCTGGAAGTTCAGCAGCGCCTCGAGCCGCCCTTGGGCGATCTCGGGCTGATAGGGGGTATAGGCGGTATACCAGGCCGGGTTTTCCAGGATGTTGCGCTGGATCGCGGGAGGCGTGACGGTGCCGTAATATCCCTGACCGATCAGGCTGGTCATCACGCGATTTTTCGACGCGACCTCCTTCATGCGGGCCAGCAGGCCAGCCTCGGACAGGGCGGGCCAGTCCAGCACGTCTTTCTGGCGGATGGCCGCTGGCACGGTCTGGTCGATCAGCGCATCAAGGCTGTCGGTGCCCACGGCCTTCAGCATCTGCTCCATCTCGGCGGGCGAGGGGCCGATGTGGCGGCGGTTGGCGAAATCGTCGGGGTTGTAGTCGCTTGCAGTCCAGCGGGTCATTCGGGTCACGCTCCTGGCAGGGGGGATGCGGGGGCCGCGCGCCCCCGCCCGGGGATCAATCGACCAATGCCTTATAGGCGGCTTCATCCATGAAGCCCTCGATCGCGGCCGGATCGGCGGGCTTGATGCGGAAGAACCATGCCGTCATCGGGTCGGCATTCACGTCGCCCGGCGCATCGGCCAGCGCCGTGTTGACGGCGGTGATGGTGCCACCGACGGGGGCGGTGATGTCGGATGCGGCCTTAACCGATTCGATGACCACGATCTCGTCTCCGGCGATGACATCGGTGCCTTCCTCGGGCAGTTCGATGAAGACCACGTCGCCCAGCTGTTCGCTGGCGTGCTTGGTGATGCCGACCACAATCTCATCGCCTTCGGCGCGCAGCCATTCGTGGTCGTCGGTGTATTTCAACATGCGGATGATCCTTCAGCGTTTGTAGGAGGGCGTGACGAAAGGCAGTGCGGCGATGGTGACCGGAACGCGCTTGCCGCGCAACTCGGCCCAGATGGTCGTGCCTTCGGAAAGGGTGGCATCAATGATCGCCATGGCGACAGGCCCGCCGACAGATGGGCCAAAGCCCCCCGACCGGACGGTGCCAAGGGCCGTGTCGCCGGTCTGATCGGCAAACAGCACGACGCCTTCGCGGATGGGCGCGCGGCCTTCGGGGCGCAGCCCGCGGCGCGTGGTTGCGGCCCCCGCGTCCAGTTCGGCCAGCACTGCATCATCGCCCGGGAAACCGCCCGCGCGGGGGCCGCCATTGCGGCGGGCCTTCGGGATGGACCAGCCAAGCGCCGCTTGGGCGGGCGTGACCTCGGGGTCCATGTCGTGACCGTAAAGCGGCATCCCGGCCTCCAGCCGCAGGCTGTCGCGGGCGCCAAGGCCGATGGGGGCGACCTGGGGCTGGTCCAGCAGGGCGCGGGCGAAAGCCTCCAGCGTGGTGTCGGGGACCGAGATCTCGAACCCGTCCTCGCCGGTATAGCCTGAGCGCGAGATCCACAGGTCGTGCCCCTGCCAGCCCAATGTCAGGCTGTCCATGAAGCGCATGTCGGTGGCGGCGGGGATCAGGCGGCCAAGGGCGGAGCCTGCGCGGGGGCCTTGCAGCGCGATCAACCCGCGGTCGGTCACCGGTTCCACGCTGACCCCTTCCAATGTCTGCAGATGGGCGATGTCCTGATCGGCGCAGGCGGCATTGACCACCAGCAGGAAGTGGTCGCCGCGATTGGCGAACATCAGGTCGTCCAGAATGCCGCCCCGATCATTGGTGAACAGGCCATAGCGCTGACGCCCCGGCGCAAGGTCCAGCACATTGGCGGGGATCAGCGTTTCCAGCGCCAGCGCAGCGGTCTGGATATTACCGTCCAGCGGACGGACGATCACCTGTCCCATATGGCTGACGTCGAACAGACCGGCGTGTTCGCGGGTGTGCAGATGTTCGTTCATGACACCCTTCGGAAACTGGACGGGCATGTCCCATCCCGCAAAGGGCACCATCCGGGCGCCAAGTTCGACATGGAGGTCGTAAAGACCGGTCCGGCGGGTCGTGTCGGCCATGTGGCCTCCTGCGGTTCTGCCGAAAAGTCGGCATCGGTTGGGCGGACAAAATGCCCGCACGTCGATGCCCCCTCTGTCCCTGCCCGCAATGGGCGCCTGAGATCGTTATCCCTTCGGCGGGCCTTGCGGCCACTCTCCAGAGTTCTTGGGGAAAACGGTCCTTTTGCCTGAGAGTTCGCCGGGGCGGCTGCTCCTTCGGCCCCGGCTGTTCACCGGCTTCTCCCGAATTCCTGAGGCTGGTGCTACTGTCAGGGGGGACGCAAATCAAGCCTTTTGTCGCAGGTCGGGGCGTGGTTGACAGGCAGGGCCGGACGGCCACATCGTTCGGGCAAACCGCATTGCAGGGGTCATCATGTTGCCCAAGTTCTTCCAGATCGGCTTCAACAAATGCGGCACGACCTTCATTGCCAAGCTGTTCGATCTGAACGGCATACCGGCGGTCCACTGGGCCGAAGGGGCGCTGGCCGATGACATCGCCTGGTCAAAACTGGCGGGACGCGCGCCGTTGCAGCGTTGGGCGGGCGACACCGTGGCCTTCACCGATATGGAGTCAGTGCGTTTCCTCAATATGCCCGTGATTGAGGCCTTCAAGGAATACGCCTTCCTTGACACCAGCTTCCCCGGCGCGGTCTTTTTGCTGAATACCCGCAATGTCGATGACTGGGTGGCCAGCCGGTATCTGCACTGGGGCGGGCGCTATGCGCGCAGCTATGCCGCCAGCCTTGGGGTCGGTCTGGCCGATCTGGGCGACATCTGGCGGCAGGAGTGGCACGACCACATCGCCGGGTGCCGCGCCCATTTCGCAGGCCGCGACCGCTTCATCGAGATCGACATCGACGAGGCCACCCCCGACGATTACCGCGTCGCACTGGCGCCCTGGTACGATCTGCCTGTCGCGCCCAAACTGCCCGGGGCCGGGGTGCGCAAGGCGCGCAAGGATTATCCGGTGCGGTTGCAACAGATGCTGGATGCCCCGGTCCCCGCGATTCATGCGGTGCGTCAGGAACGGCTGGCCACGCGGCTGGCGGGGTTCGCGCAACCCGCGCGGCTGTCGGGGCGGGTGGACTGCCCGGGCGATCAGGCCGTCCATCTGGATCTGGACGCCGGGCGGCTGACGAATGCCAAGGGGCGGCAACTGCCGGTCATGCGCGGGCCGGGCGGGCGGTTCTTTCAGGACGCGGGGCACTTTGGCCTGCTGCGCAGCACCTCGACCGCGAATGACATCGCGCAGGTGGCGCAGGGGGGACGATACTGGCTGGACATGCGGCCCGCCTGCCTGACCGGCAGTGTCCAGCCCTCGGGTGGGCCGGTAATCGCGGGGCTGCGTCGCAAGGGGGCCGAGGATGTCTTTCTGTGGCCCGCGCCCTGGCTGCACCGCATTGGCAACCAAGGCTTTCCGGGTGCGCCCTTGGGCGATGATCCGACCTTCGACGACCGTGCCGATGTGGCGGTCTGGCGCGGGCGGTTGTCGGGCTATGCGCAGGACCCCGGCGACGATGATCTGCGCCACTGGGTCGATGGCGCGATAGGCAACAGCCCCGACGCGGGTGCCATTCGCCGCAGTGCCCGCTGGCGGTTTCTTGAACGGCACGCCGGGCTGCCCGGAACCGATCTGGCGCTGCATCCCGACGACCGGACCGCTGGCGCGCTGGCGCGGGTGGGCCTGCCAGCACCGATGCGCGGCGATGCCCCGCAGGGTCGCTATGCCATCAGCATGGGGGGCGGCGATGGCGATGCCGATTTCCTGCCGCTGGCCAACAGCAATGCCGTCGTCCTAAAAGAGGAAGACGGTTGGGAAAGCTTCGCGACCGGCCTGTTCAAGCCTTGGCGGCATTACATTCCGCTGGCCTCGGGCGGGGCGGATCTGGCCGAGCGGCTGGCTTGGGCGCGGGCGAACCGGGATGAATGCAAGCGCATTTCCGGGCGGGCACGGCGCATCTGTGAGGGGCTGGCCGATCCGGCCGGGCGGCGTGCGCATCTGGCGCAGGTTCTGGCGGCCTATCGCGCGGCCAGGGGGCAGGGCTAGCTGCGGGGGAAGACGAAGACCCGGTCGCGGCGCAGCATCAGCCACATCTGCGTGCCGACCGGCGGCAGAAAGACCCCTGGCACGGTCGCGTTCAGACTGATGTTGCCCTGATCGGTGGCGAATTCCACCAACAATTCGCGGCCAAGGTAACGCGCCCGCGTCACCCGCGCCCGCGCCGCCGTGCCGTTTTCCACCGTGGGGGCCGGTCCTTGGCCCGCGCGGTCGAAGTCCAGCTTCAGATGCTGGGGGCGGATGACGATATCGACCTGCGCCCCGTCCGGCATGCCCGGCGTCAGGAACTGGCCGAAGGGCGTATCGGTCAGCGCACCTTGCACGGTGCCCTCCAGCACGTTGATGTCGCTGAAGAATCCCGCCGCCTGCCGATCCACCGGCGCGTTATAGAGGTTATAGGGCGCCCCCTGCTGCACGATGCGCCCCTTGCGCATCAGCAGGATCTGGTCGGCCATGCGCATCGCCTCATGCGGTTCATGGGTGACCAACAAGACGGCGGTGCCCTCTTCCTTCAGCAGGGCAAGGGTTTCGTCGCGAATGCCATCGCGCAGGCGTTCGTCCAGACCTGAGAACGGTTCATCCATCAGCAGCACGCGGGGGCGGGGGGCAAGGGCGCGGGCCAGGGCGACCCGCTGTTGTTCGCCGCCCGACAATTCATGCGGAAAGCTGTCGATATGGGCCGACATGCGCACCCGGTCCAGCAGTTCGGTCACGCGGGCGCGGTTGGCTTTGAAGCCGCCCGCCAGCCCGAAGGCGACGTTGTCGCGGACCGGCAAATGCGGGAACAGCGCGAAATCCTGGAACATCAGCCCGATGGCGCGGCGTTCGGGCGGCACGCGGAAATTCGTGTCGCAGATCAGCTTGCCGTCGACCATGATGCGGCCGCTGTCCTGCATGTCCACGCCCGCGACGATCCGCAGCGTCGTCGATTTGCCGCAGCCCGAAGGTCCCAGCAGGCAGGCGACCTGTCCGGCCTGAACCTGAAAGCTGACGTCATCGACGACCGGCGCGCCATCGAAGGCGCGGGTCAGGCTGTGGACTTCCAGTCTTGGGGGCGTCGTCACGATCTTGGCCTTGGCGCATGGAACGGGTCGGGGGTTGCCTAGCAGGGCGACCCCCGACCCGCAACTGCGGCACCTTTACATCGTGGCGTTCAGCGCGCCGCCATCCAGCAGGATGTTCTGCCCGACGATGAAGCGCGCCTGCTGGCTGCATAAGAAGGCGCAGGTCGCGCCGAAATCCTGCGGGGTGCCATAGGTGCCGGTGGGGATGGTCGCCTCGCGCTGCGTGCGCGCCTCGGACGGGGTGATGCCCTTGGCCTTGGCCACGCCGCCGTCAAGACCCGTTGCGCGATCGGTGTCATGGATGCCCGGCAGGATGTTGTTCACGCAGACGCCCTTGCCCGCGACCTGCCGCGACATGCCCGCAACAAATCCGGTCAGACCGGCGCGCGCCGTGTTCGACAGCCCCAGCACGGCGATGGGTGATTTCACCGATTGCGAGGTGATGTTGACGACCCGGCCCCAGCCCCGGTCCATCATGCCTGGCACCAGCGCCTGCATCAGCGCCACGGCCGACAGCATGTTGGCGTCGATGGCCTTGATGAAGTCGTCGCGGCTCCAATCCTGCCAATCGCCGGGGGGTGGGCCGCCCGCGTTGGTGACAAGGATATCCGCCTGCTGCACGGCATCCAGCACCTTGGCGCGACCTTCGGCGGTGGTGATGTCGGCGGCAACCGGCGTGACGCTGACACCGTATTTCGTGGCGATCTCGTGCGCGGTCTGGGTGATCTCGGATTCGGTCCGGCTGTTGATGACCAGATCGACGCCCGCCGCGGCCAATGCCTCGGCGCAGCCGCGGCCCAACCCTTTGGATGCGGCACAAACCAGCGCCCGTTTTCCCTTGATGCCCAGATCCATCGCGTCCTCCTGCTTGGCTATGTCGGCGGGCAGCAGACGCGCGGGCGGGGCGATTGTCAAACGGCTTCGATGGCCGTCCGGATCGTGCGCATGTTGTCGCCATAGACCGAGGCCTGATCGACCGAGCCGCCCTTGAAGACCGCGGATCCCGCGACCAGCACATCCGCGCCCGCTTTGGCGACCAGCGGTGCCGTGACCGGATCGACGCCGCCATCGACTTGGATGTGGATCGGGCGATCACCGATCATACCGCGCAGGCGGGCGATCTTGTCGATCTGGCTGTGGATGAACTTCTGCCCGCCGAAACCGGGGTTCACCGTCATGACCAGCACCATGTCGGCCATGTCCAACAGGTATTCCACCGCCTCGACCGGGGTGCCGGGGTTCAGGGCGATGCCCGCCTTCTTGCCCGTGGCGCGGATGGCCTGCAGGGTGCGATGGGGATGGGGGCTGGCCTCGACATGGGCGGTGATCATATCGGCGCCGGCCTCGGCATAGGCTTCGATATAGGCATCGACCGGCGCGATCATCAAATGCACGTCCATGAAGGTCTTCACATGCGGGCGGAACGCATTCACGGCGGGCGGTCCGAAGGTCAGGTTCGGGACGAAATGCCCGTCCATGACGTTGACATGCACCCAATCGGCACCCTGATCCTCGATGGCGCGGATCTCGGCGCCGAAGTTGGCGAAATCTGCCGACAGGATCGACGGCGCGATCTTGATGGAGCGGTCAAAGGTCATGGCTGGTCCTTTCTGCGGCGATCCGGGCGCGGCCGGTCTGCGGGCGGATGTCGGCATGGGTTACGGTCGAAACCCGCCCCGCGTCAACAGGCAGGGCACCGCGCGGGCGTCAGGCGGGGTCGCGCAAGGCCGTCACCTGATCCGCGGGTGCCGAGCTGCCGCCCTGGAAGATGACCGATGCCCCATCGCTGCCCAGCTGGGCCTCGGTGATGCGGGCATAGGCGCCGACCTGCGCCTGGTCGATCAGCTCTCCGTTGCGCCAGCTTTCGAGGGTGAAGCTGTAGGTGCCGTCGGGCAGCTTGCCGCCATCCTCTGTCCGGCCATACCAGTTGACCTGGCCGGTTCCCGTGCCGATATCTTCGCGCGTGACGACATTGCCGCTGGCATCGGTGGTGATCAGCTGCACGACATCGGCCTGCGCATGGGGGGCGATGTCCAGCGTCACGGGCGCGTCCCCGAACCAGACGGGGGCGGTGGTGCGGGCCTCCTTGCCGATCCAGCTGGCCATGCTGCCAAGCCCGCCCGATCCGCCTGCACCGGCCATCTGTTCTAAGTACTTGTTGCCAAGCGCCTGCTGTTCGACGCCGGCAAAAGTCGCCAGCTGGATGGCGAAATCCGTGCCCTCCATCGGGTTCAGGGGGTCCTGATTCTTCAGCTGTGCCGTCAGCATGGTCAGGAAGGTCTGGAAATCACCCCCCGCAGCGCCCGAAAACCCCGAGGCGGTCGGCTGCGTGCTGGTTGGTGACAGGGGGGCGGCGGTGGTGATGGCATCGACCATGGGTCTCTCCTATAGCCTGATATCAAGGCGACGGTCGCTGACCGGCGTGGCGGCGACCTGAACGCGTGTGGTCACCGCAATATCGGCATCATCACGGTCCGGCATGGCGCTGTTGGTGTCGCTGTCGCCCCAAGGCCCGCTGCTGTCCTGGCGGAATTCCATATCCGAGGTCTCGATCCCGGCCTCCTGCAGATGCTGGGTCAGAATGTCGGCATTGCGGCGGACCAGATCCAGCGTCTCGGGGCGTTCGGCCCAGATGGTGACATGGCTGCGGTCGGGACCGGACATGACCAGACGCAATCGGCCCAGTTCCTCGGGGGCGAGGGCGATTTCGGTGACATTCTTGCGCGTCGTGACCACGGCCGATGTGACCTGCTGCATCACCGGGCGCGGATCAGCATGGGGCGCGGGGGCATGGGACTGGGCGGTCGGTGTCACGGGGGCGGCATCACGGAGCGGCTGAGGGGATTGGACATCGGGCATGGGCATCTGGTCCGGAACGGCCAAGGCGTCGCGCGTCGCTTGGGGCAAAGGACGCGGCGGGGCCGTCGTGGCGTCCATGACGATTCGCGGGCGGTCGGCGGGGGCGGATTCCTTGCTTTGCACTTCGGGGGTATGGCTGGGCGGCGTCTCTGCCGGCACTGCGGGCTGATCCTTGGCAGGGGGCGTGGGTGCGTTTTGCGGTGTCGCAGCAGCTGGCACCTGAACCGGCGCGGTCGGCATTTGAGGTGTCCGGGCGGGCTGGCCTTGCACGGGCGCAGCTTGCTCGGGTGCGACTGGAATTGGCGCAGCGGGAACAGGGGCCTCCGGTGCCGACGGCGTTGCGGGGGCGGCAACTGGCTGTGGATGGGTGGCAGGCGCGACGTTCTGCGCGACGGGCAGCGGCATATCCGACATTTCGGCCATGTTGACCGGGACATCTGGAGCGCGCGCCTCTGTCTGGTCGGCGTCGGGCAATCCGACAATTTCCACCACCATTGCAGGGGCGGCAACGGGGGCGCTCAAAGACATCTCAACCACATCTGCGACGGGGCCAGGGGCGGGTGCGATCATTGCCTCAAGATCGGCAGGCAGGGTGGATGCAGGGGGCGCAAAATCCGCACTGATGCCACTGGTCTGCTCCAGCCATTGCGCCAGCGGATCACCCTGCGGCATCACGGGTATGGCCGGTGCCAGGGCCCGCGGGGCAACCTGCATGGCGCCCATCGTCCAGTCCAGAAGACCGGGATCGAAGCCCGAATCGACAATGGGCAGTTCCGGCGCAATGCCGGTCGGCATGTCCGCAGACTGGATCGGGCTGGTGATGGCTTGAATCTCAGACATGTCGAACCCCGTGGTTTTTCCCTGTCTATCCCGGATTCCTTACCAATTATTTACGGCTGTCTGCTTATTTGGCCCCATGCAGAAATTGACGGGAAGCCCCATGAAGATCGACCCTATCGTCCCCGCACAGACGACCAGCCCGCAGGCCGTCGTCGCATCCAAACTGGAACAGGCATTTCTGGAGGAAATGCTGAAATACTGCGGCCCTTCGTCGATGAAGGGTGAATTTTCGGGCGGCGCCGGAGAGGATCAGTTCAACAGTTTCCTGACGCGCGAATATGCCGCCAGCCTGGCGGACCGCCTTGATCTGGGGCTGTCGCGTACATCTGTCGGAACCGCGACATGAGCCGCGCCCTGACACGTCAGATCGGCCAGATTCGCGCCGCGCTGCTGGCAGGTGATCCGCAAGCCGCCTTGGCCCGGATCGAGGATCTGGTCCGGACCGCAACCCGTCACGGCATCGATGCCGGCACCCGTCAGGCGCTTGAACCGGCGCTGTCGGAATTGCGCGACCTGGCGCAGGCGTCCCTGTCGGGCGCGCAGCAGGCCGCGGATCAGGTGCGCGCGATCATTCAGGCGGCGCGCAGTCTGCAGACCTATGATTCCCTTGGACGCAGGACGGTCACCACCACGCGGGCCGCATCTCCGCAAAGATTTTGATAAAATGCACCGCAAGGTTTGTTTGAGAGGAGGCCCTGCATTCACTAGTTGTAAATCACCGCCGGTTAGAACGGTGACATGCCAGAAAAGGCGCAGGGCAAAGGCCCGTCCGGTCAGAAGGCCATCAATGCAAACCCCGGTGCAAAGCACCTTTTGACGGAGGACAACATGTCCAGCATTCTGACCAACAACAGCTCGATCGTCGCACTTCAGACCCTGAAGTCGATCAACTCGCAACTGGGTAAAACCCAGAGCGACATCGCGACCGGTAAGTCGGTGGCGAACGCCAAGGACAACTCGGCTGTCTGGGCCATCTCGAAGGTGATGGAAACCGACCAGTCGGCGTTCAAGGCGATCCAGTCGAACCTGAACGTGGCCGACGCCACCGTCGCAACCTCGCGCACAGGGGCCGAACAGGTCACCAACCTGCTGCAGGAAATCAAGGACCTGGCCATTGGTGCAACCGTCAGCACCGCCGATTTCGCCAAGATCGACACCGATATCGACGCCAAGTTCAAGCAGATCGCCTCGGTGATCTCGGGAACGCAGATGAACGGTGTGAACCTGCTGAAGACCGGCACCTCGATGAGCGTCGTGGGTTCGCTGGACCGCGCCAACGGCACTGCAGAAACGACCGCCAACCGTATCGACATCGCATCCGTTGATCTGGAAGGCGGTCTGAATCTGGACCTGACGACTGGCGTGTCTTCGGACTACACCGGCATCAGCGACACGGCGACGGCAGAGGCCATGGTCACGGCGATCGAAACCATGATCGACGCCTCGGTCAAGGGTGCTGCGCAGCTGGGTTCGGACGGCAAGCGCGTCAGTGACCAGGCGAACTTCGTCGGCGAGCTGGGTGACTCGCTGAAGCAGGGTATCGGCTCGCTGGTCGATACCGACATGGAAGAAGCATCCGCCCGCCTGCAGGCGCTGCAGACGCAACAGCAGCTGGGCATCCAGGCGCTGTCGATCGCGAACCAGTCGCCCTCGGCCGTCATGTCGCTGTTCCGCTGATGACAGCACAGGGGGCGCCGAAGCGCGCCCCCTGACCCCCATCACAATTCCAGAACGGGAAACACGACCTTGAACGCGGTAACGCCACTGACCCAGCATGGGTACAAGACAAGCGGCCTGCGCACGGCGCGGGATGCGGAATACGATGTCTTCTCGCGGGTGACGCGCATGATGCGTCAGGCGGGACGGACGGCCGATAACGGTGACACCATCATGGCCGTCCACAAGAACAACGAATTATGGACTTTGCTGGCCATCGACCTTGCAGATCCCGGCAACGGCCTGCCCGATGCCACCAAGGCGGGGCTGCTGTCCCTTGCCAGCTTCTCGATCCGCCACGGCCAGGCCGTCCTTGCGGGCAACGAGGTCTCGGACCCGCTGATCGACATCAACATGACCGTCATGCGCGGCCTGCGCGGCGAGGTTCCCGCATGAGTGGCCTTGTCCTGAAGCTGGCCCCGAACGAGCGGGTGCTGATCAACGGTGCCGTCATCGAAAACGGCGACAGGCGGTCGCGGATCGCCATCAAGACGCCCAATGTGAATGTCCTGCGCTTGCGGGACGCGATCCACCCCGACAAGGCGGCCACGCCGGTGTCGCGCGCCTGCTATATCGCCCAGCTTATCCTGTCGGGCGACGCCGAACCGGGGCAGGGGCGCCAGCAACTGCTGGTCGCTATCGAACAGCTGAGTCAGGTCTTTGAGGATCGTGACAGTCGCCTGTTGCTGGCCGATGCCACACAGGCCGCGATCGAGGAAAACCCGTATCAGGCGATGCGCAAGCTGCGCGAATTGCTGCCGCGAGAAGCCCGCCTTTTCGCCGCAGCAGCAGGATAGCGGCATGAGTGCGATCACCATCGGCATCAGCGGCGTCGCAGGCTGGAAGACCCTTCAGCGTACCGAGGCACGCCAGCTGGAGGTGATCGCCCAGGATCCGGTGGTGGTCCGCTCGACGACCTACTTCAAGGACAATATCGCAAAAGCGGCCAAAGCCGAGGAGCTGGTCAAGGATTACCGCCTGCTGAACACTGCATTGTCCGCCTTTGGCCTGGAGGGTGACATCGCCAACAAGGCGTTCATCCAGAAGGTGCTGGAATCCGATACCAGCGACGAAAGCAGCCTGGTGAACCGGCTGGCCGACAAGCGATATCTGAAGCTGGCCGAGGCTTTCGGGTTCGGCAACCAGGCCCCCGCGGCGGATCTGGCAGAAACCGTGTCACAGGCCTTTGTTCAGCGCGAATATGAAAGGCGTGTGGGCGAAAGCGATGAAAACATGCGCCTTGCCCTGAATGCCACCCGCGAGCTGCAGACCATGCAGGGGCGCAGTTCGACCGACAAGACATTGTGGTACGAGGTGATCGGGAACCAGCCCCTGAAGAAGGTCTTTGAAGGTGCCTTCGGTTTCGGCTCCAGCTATGGCAACCTGCCGGTCGAACGCCAGCTTGAAGAATTCATGGATGCGGCCGAACGCATTCTGGGCAGCTCCAGCTTCAAGGACATCACCACGCCCGAGGTCACGGACAAGCTGATGATGACCTTCATGGCGCGGTCGCAGCTGACAGAAAGCGTGGCACAGAATTGCTATAGCGCGGCGCTGACCCTGCTGACCGGCTTGTGATCTGCATCATCATCCCTGACCTTCCGGAGCTTGGCGCATCGCCCACTTGACGGCCATTGTGATTGCGACAAAGGTGACGCAAGGCCAGTTTTCGGCCCCTTGCTCGCTTGCCGCACCTTGCGTCCAAGCCTTGCTTGGCTATAACCCCGGACGATTTGCCGCGATCCATCATCCAAGCCCGGGGGCAAGACCATGCCGAAAAGAACCGACATCAAATCGATCCTGATCATCGGGGCAGGACCGATCGTCATCGGGCAAGCCTGCGAATTCGACTATTCCGGCGCCCAGGCCTGCAAGGCACTGCGCGAGGAAGGATACCGGGTCATTCTGGTGAACTCGAACCCCGCCACGATCATGACCGACCCGGAAATGGCCGATGCGACCTATATCGAGCCGATCACCCCCGAGGTCGTCGAAAAGATCATCGCCAAGGAACGCCCCGACGCGCTGCTGCCCACGATGGGCGGGCAGACCGGCCTGAACACCGCGCTGGCACTGGCCGACAATGGCGCGTTGAACCGCTATGGGGTCGAGCTGATCGGCGCACAGCGCAGCGCCATCGAAATGGCCGAAGACCGCAAGCTGTTCCGCGAGGCGATGGACCGCATCGGCATTGAGAACCCCAAGGCCACCATCATCGCGGCCCCCAAGCTGGCATCGGGCAAGTTCGACATCAACGCAGGTGTCACCCAGGCCATGGACGCGCTGGAGGAGATCGGCCTGCCCGCCATCATCCGTCCGGCCTTTACCCTTGGCGGTACAGGCGGCGGCGTCGCCTATAACCGCGACGATTACGAACGGATCGTGCGTTCGGGTCTGGATGCCTCACCGATGGCGCAGGTGCTGGTCGACGAATCCCTGCTGGGCTGGAAAGAGTTCGAGATGGAGGTCGTGCGCGACCGCAACGACAATGCCATCATCGTCTGCGCCATCGAAAACGTCGACCCGATGGGCGTCCACACCGGCGACAGCATCACGGTCGCCCCGGCACTGACCCTGACCGACCGCGAATACCAGATCATGCGCAATGGCAGTATCGCCGTTCTGCGCGAAATCGGCGTCGAAACCGGCGGATCGAACGTGCAATGGGCGATCAATCCCGAAGATGGCCGCATGGTCGTGATCGAGATGAACCCCCGTGTGTCGCGCAGCTCGGCGCTGGCGTCGAAGGCCACCGGCTTCCCGATCGCCAAGATCGCCGCGAAACTGGCCGTGGGTTACACGCTGGACGAGTTGGACAACGATATCACCAAGGTGACACCGGCCAGCTTCGAGCCCAGCATCGACTATGTCGTCACCAAGATCCCGCGCTTTGCCTTCGAGAAATTCCCCGGCAGCAAGCCCGACCTGACCACCGCCATGAAGTCCGTGGGCGAGGTCATGGCCATTGGCCGTAGCTTCCACGAATCGCTGCAAAAAGCCTTGTGTTCGATGGAAAACGGGCTGACCGGTCTGGATGAAATCGCCATCGAAGGTGCTGCCGATCAGGGCAAGCCCGCTGTCATCGCGGCGCTGTCCAAGTCCACCCCCGACCGCATTCGCGTCATTGCCGAAGCCATGCGTTTCGGTCTGTCGAACGATGAAATTCAGCGCGTCACCAGCTTTGATCCGTGGTTCCTTGCCCGTATCCGCGAAATCATCGACGCCGAACATATCGTCCGCGAAAACGGTCTGCCGCAGGACGAAGACGGTCTGCGCCAGCTGAAAATGATGGGCTTTACCGATGCCCGTCTGGCGCATCTGACCGACCAGGACGAAGACGCCGTGCGCCGCGCCCGTCGCGCGCTGGACATCCGTCCGGTCTTCAAGCGCATCGACACCTGCGCCGCCGAATTCGAGGCGCAGACCCCCTATATGTATTCGACCTATGAAGCCCCCGCGATGGGCGACGTGGAATGCGAATCCCGCCCGACGGACGCCAAGAAGGTTGTCATTCTGGGCGGCGGTCCGAACCGGATCGGTCAGGGGATCGAGTTCGACTATTGCTGCTGCCACGCCTGCTATGCGCTGACGGATGCGGGCTATGAAACCATCATGGTCAACTGCAACCCGGAAACGGTCAGCACTGACTATGACACCAGCGACCGTCTGTATTTCGAACCGCTGACCTTCGAGCATGTGCTGGAAATTCTGCACACCGAACAGCAGAACGGCACGCTGCACGGCGTCATCGTCCAGTTCGGCGGCCAGACGCCTTTGAAGCTGGCCAACGCGCTGGAGGCCGAGGGCATTCCGATCCTTGGCACCACGCCCGACGCCATCGATCTGGCCGAAGACCGCGAACGTTTCCAGGACCTGCTGAACCGTCTGGACCTGCGCCAGCCGGTCAACGGCATCGCCAGCAGCGGCGAACAGGCCATCGCGATCGCCAATGACATCGGCTTCCCGTTGGTGATCCGCCCCTCTTATGTCCTGGGCGGTCGCGGTATGGAAATCGTGCGCGATATGGACCACCTCAAGCGGTACATCACCGAGGCGGTGAAGGTTTCGGGCAAGAACCCCGTTCTGCTGGACAGCTATCTGTCAGGCGCGATCGAGGTTGATGTCGATGCCCTGTCGGATGGCGAAAACGTTCATGTTGCGGGCATCATGGAGCATATCGAGGAAGCGGGCGTCCACTCCGGCGACAGCGCCTGTTCGCTGCCCCCGCATACGCTGACCCCGGACACCATCGCGGAAATCAAGCGCCAGACCGTCGCCATGGCCCGTGCCCTGCATGTGGTTGGCCTGATGAACGTGCAGTTCGCGCTGAAAGACGGCCAGATCTTCGTCCTGGAGGTGAACCCGCGCGCCAGCCGTACGGTGCCTTTCGTCGCCAAGGCCACCGACAGCGCCATCGCATCGATCGCCGCACGTCTGATGGCGGGCGAGCCGATGTCGAACTTCCCCGAGCGCGCGCCCTATCCCGCGAATGCCGGCCCCGAGGATGATCTGCCCTTCGCCGATCCGCTGACCCTGGCCGATCCGATCACCCCTTGGTTCAGCGTCAAAGAGGCCGTCCTGCCCTTTGCCCGCTTCCCGGGCGTCAACACGCTGCTTGGGCCGGAGATGCGTTCCACCGGCGAAGTCATGGGCTGGGACCGCAATTTTGCGCGGGCCTTCCTGAAGGCGCAGATGGGTGCCGGTGTGGAACTGCCGCATGACGGTTGTATCTTCGTGTCGGTTAAGGATTCGGACAAATCGGACGCACTGGCCGCGGCTGCGCGCGATCTGGTCGCCATGGGCTTCACGCTGATGACCACCTCGGGGACGGCCGATTTCTTGGCCGCTGCCGGTGTGCAGACGCAGCGGGTCAACAAGGTCTATGAAGGGCGCCCTAATATCGTCGACCGGTTGAAGAACGGCGAAATCACCATGGTCCTGAACACGACCGAAGGCGCGCAGGCCATCGCTGACAGCCGCGAAATCCGCGCCGTCGCGCTCTATGACAAGATCCCCTATTTCACCACCGCCGCGGGCAGCATCGCGGCCGTCGCTGCGATCAAGTCGCGTGGCGAAGGTGAAGTGGGCGTCCGCAGCCTTCAGGCCTGAAATTGCAATCGCCGGCCCCCATCCGGGGTCGGCGATTGACCTTTGTCAATCGACCTTGGGTCAAGGTTCGAATCGCGACGATCTTCTGCTAGCACCACCTTGGATTGCAGCCCGCTGCGCCTGGATCGACGGCATTCGATGTATATCGTGTTTGGTCGGTGGCGCCTGATGGGCCAAGATCACCCCATGTGATGCCAGAGGTTCCCATGTCGCAAGCCACCGATGCCGAACGATATTTCCTTGAACTGGTCAACCGCGCGCGTGCGGCGGATGGCCTGCGTCCCGTAACGCTGGAAACCCATCTGAACAATTCGTCGAACAGCCACAGCGGGTGGATGCTGCGCAACGATGTCTTTTCGCATACGGGCGCGGGGGGATCGTCGGCCTCCGACCGGGTCCGCGCCGCCGATTTCCCGCTGGAGGTCAGCTGGCGGGTAACCGAGAATCTGGCCTATGTCTCGGTCGATCGCGACGGATCGCTGCTGGATGAGGTCCAGCAGCTGCATACCAACCTGATGAACAGCCCCGGCCACCGCGCAAATATCCTGGACCCGAATGTCGAATATATCGGCGTCGGTCTGCAGGTCGGCGAATTCGACGGCCATCAGATCCTGATGGCCACGCAGAATTTCGCCTCGACCTTGGGCAATGTGAACCTGGATCTGGCGGCGGGGGTGACGGTCACCCAGATCGACCGCCCCTTCATGGGGGCGATGTCCAAGGCCAATTGGCTGGACGCGCATGAGCCTTTGACTGTCAGTGCCTCGGGGACGGCGGCGGATGATCGGATCGTCAAGGGCGGTGCCGACAATACCCTGTCTGGCTTGGGCGGTGACGACCTGATTGCGGGGGGCGCGGGCGATGACGTTCTGCGCGGCGGTCAGGGTCACGATTTCATCATGGGCCAGAAGGGGAACGACCGACTGCTTGGCCAGAATGGCGACGATGTCCTGTCCGGCGGGACGGGGGCCGACAGGCTGCTGGGGGGTGCGGGCCGCGACCACCTGAAGGGCGACGGCGGAAACGACCGCCTGTTCGGGCAGGCGCACAACGACCGTCTGCTGGGCGGCGGCGGCAATGATACGTTGGATGGCGGCTTTGGCCGCGATACGCTGATCGGCGGTGCGGGGGCTGATCGTCTGACCGGCGGCGGCGGCGCGGATCAGTTCATCTTCGATGGCAACATCGGTCGTGATGTGATCACCGACTTTACCGCCGGTCAGGATCGCCTGCTGATCGCCGAAGCGCTGATCCCGGGCTCGATGGCCGAATTCATGGACGATCATATCCGCCAGACCGCCGATGGTGTGGTCATCGACCTGTCGGGTAACAACCGTATTCTGGTGCAGGGGCAGGATCTGTCGGTTCAGGACGTGGCCGACGACATCTTCCTGTTCTAGGCGCGCGCCAGAAGATAGCAGTCCATGATCCAGCCATGCGCGGTCCGCGCGGCGGCGCGCCTGTCGATGATGCGGGGGCCGACCTGCGCAACCGTGCCATGCTCTAGCATCTGCTGCGGCATGCCGAGGAAGGCGCCCCACCAGATGCGTGTCTGTCCGGGCATCCGGTCGAAGGCGCAGCCGCCGTCCAGCATGACGACCAAGCGATCAACGCCCTCGGGCCAGCCGTGATCGCGCAATTGACGCCCGGTGGTGATCTGCACCGGGGCGCCCAGATCGTTCAGCGGAATGGCATGGGCCGCGCAAAGCGCCTGAATGGCGGTGATGCCGGGAATGACCGAGACCGCCAGATCCAGCCGCGCGGCAATGCGCAGACTGCTGTCATAGAGCGCTGGATCGCCCCAGACCAACAACGCCACCTTGCCGCCATCGGGCAGGTGCCGGTCGATCTGACCGCGCCAGGCATCGGCGATGGCATCGTGCCAGCGATCGACCCCGCCCAGATAGTCGGGGTCGCCCGCGTCGCGGCGCGGCAGGTCGAATTCCGCCAACTGCACCGCCGCTTTGGTCAGATGCCGATCCAGCATGGCACGTCTAATGCCCGCCAGATCGGCCTTGTCGTCCCCCTTCAGCGGGATCAGCACCAGTTCCGCCTGCTGCATGGCGGTGATCGCCTGCAGGGTCAGATGGTCCGGATTGCCCGTGCCGATCCCGATCAGGGTCAGCGAGATCATGCGTAGAGGCGCTGCGTGACCAGCCCGGTCCTGCCCAGCCCGTGCATGGACTTGGCACCAGCCAGCACGGCCAGATCCACCAGCGGTTCAAGCGCGATGACCAGCATGTAGGCTGCGCCGAAGGTCGCGACACCGGACCATGCCTCGACGCCCTGACCATAAAAGGCCCAGAAGGCGACCCATGCGACGACGCCGCCTTGGAAGGCCGTTGACAGCGCCAGTGCCTGACCATAGGTCAGATCGACATAGGCGGTCTTCGGCGCGATGATCCGGCCAGCCAGCGCCGACACCGCAAACAGCGGCACCAGAAGCGAGGTGACGTTCATCCCGTATTGCGGCAGATCGGCGGGTGCAAAGAACAGCCCCTGCGTCAGCAGTCCAAGCGCCAGTCCGATGGCCGCAGGCGCCGCGCCGAACAGCAGGAACAGGGTGGACCCCATGATCAGATGCACCTCGGAGACGCCGACGGGGGCGGTGGGCAGCACCTGGAAGAAGACGAAGGTGGCGATGGTGGCCAGCAGGCTGCGACCTGCCAGCGACAGAAGCCCGCGTTCGCGCAAGGCCTCGAAGGCGATTTTCAGCGTATAGACGCCTGCCGTGGCTGCGGTGGCATAGCCAAGGATCAGCTTGGCGCCAGTCACGACGCCATGTTCGATATGCATGTTCAGTCTCCTGTAGCCGTCATCCCCGACGGCGGGAAAATTGTCTGCATGGCCGGTTTCCTGGCTTGCGGGTCAGCGCGTGGCGTCGGCCTTCCCGGGCCCAAGGCGGCCCAGTGACACAAGTGACGCACGCTCTCCGCATACAGTCGCGGGGGCGGCTGAGGCTTCGGGTGCCGCGATTGGGTCCACCCTTCCTCATTCCCGATGAAGCCCGACGCTTGGGCGTCTTCACGGGCACCATTCAGGGGATCAGATAGACGTGATCGGACCGCGCGCGTCAAGTCGCGGCGGGGGCGATCATGTGAAAGAACGTGCCGGTCACCTGACCGCCATCCGTCGCGCGGAAGGACCCGGTTTCGGGCACCGCCGCGCCATTGGCGTCGGTCACGCGGGCCAGCGGCGCATCCGGCTGGTCGGTGATCGAGGCATAGTGGAATTCATGCCCCCGCAGCGCCTGTTGCCCGATGCCCGGAAAAGGCGCGACCAGATCGGCGCGGCGGTATCCCAGATGCATGCGGCGCTTGTGATAGCTGGTTTCCAGCCCCAGCAGTCCCAGCATGCGGTGGCGTTCGCCCGTGGCATCGACCAGCCCCGCCCCAAGCGCCATGTATCCGCCGCATTCACCATGCACGGGCCGCGTCGCGGCAAAGCGGTGCATGGCGTCGCGGAAATTGTTGGCGGCGGCTAGCCTCGGTGCGTGCAGTTCGGGATAGCCGCCCGGCAGCCAGCAGCAATCGGAGCTGTCATCGGGGGCTTCGTCCGCCAGTGGCGAAAACGGCAGGATCGTCGCGCCCGCCTTGCGCCACGCCTGCAGGACATGAGGATAGGTAAAGCTGAAGGCCGCATCGCGGGCCAGCGCGATCCGCCCCCCCGGTGGCATGATCGGCAGGGGCGCATCGGCATGCGGCAGGGCGCGGCTGGCGGCGGCGGCGATGATGCCGTCCAGATCGCAATGCGCGCTGACGAAATCACCGGCGTGGTCAAGGATCGCCTGCAGTTCCGGCGTTTCTTCGGCCTGCACCAGCCCCAGGTGGCGTTCGGGCAGGGTGATGTTGCCTTGGCGGGGCAGGGCGCCAAGGACGGTGATACCCGCCTCGGCCATGCCTTCGCGGATCAGGGTGTCGTGACGGGGCGAGGCCACGCGGTTCAGCACCACACCCGCAAAGGGCAGATCGGGGCGCAGCGTGGCAAAGCCCCGCGCCACCGCTGCCGCCGATTGCGCCTGACCCGAGACGTCAAGGATCAGCACGACGGGCCAGCCCATCATCTGCGCCACCTCGGCGCTGGATCCGATGCCGGTCTCGCCCGCCTTGGCCACCCCGTCGAACAAACCCATCGACCCCTCGGCCAGAATGATGTCGGCATCGGGCTGGCCGGTGACATGGCCGATGATCCGTCCCGGCTGCATCGCCCAGGCATCCAGATTGAATGACGCTCGCCCGGATGCCGCCGTGTGGAACGCTGGATCGATGTAATCCGGTCCCGACTTGAACGGCTGCACCGCCATGCCCCGCTGTCGCAGTGCGCTCAGCAGGCCCAGCATCAGCATGGTCTTGCCGGTCCCCGAGGCGGGGGCGGAAATCATTAGTCCGGGGGTGCTCATTCGGGAAACCTCGGTTCTGGGCCGACGGGGCGGTATCGGCGGTCGTAATCGGCGGCGTAGAGGCGGCTGTCGTCGAAACCCTCGGCACCAAGGGCGGGGCCGACAAGGATCAGCGCAGTGCGGTCGATGCCTTGGGCATCCTTGGCGATATCGGCCAAGGTTGACCGGATCACCCGCTGGTCTGGCCAACTGGCCCGCCAGACGACGGCGACGGGGCAGTCAGGCCCGTATTGCGGGGTCAGATCGGCCACCACCTGATCCAGCGCGTGGATCGACAGATGGATCGCCAGCGTCGCGCCGGTTGCTGCAAAGGCGGTCAGGCTTTCGCCAGCAGGCATGGATGACGCCCGCCCCGGCGTGCGGGTCAGCACCACCGATTGCGCCAATCCGGGCAGGGTCAGCTCGCTTTCCAGCGCGGCAGCGGCGGCGGCGAAGGATGGCACCCCCGGCACGACCTGTACGGGAATCTCCAGCGTCCGCAGGCGACGCAGCTGTTCGCCCATCGCTGACCAGACCGACAGATCGCCCGAATGCAGCCGCGCCACATCCTGTCCCGCCGCATCGGCCGCCTGCATTTCCGCGACGATCTGGTCAAGGCTGAGGGGCGCCGTGTTCACGATCCTCGCGCCGGGCGGGCAATGGCTCAGCAGGGCAGGCGGCACAAGGCTGCCCGCGTAGAGGCAGACAGGGCAGGCCGCGATCAGGTCGCGCCCGCGCAGGGTGATCAGATCGGCCGCGCCGGGGCCTGCCCCGATGAAATGGATGGTCATGGAACCTCTGCGATGGCGATGGTGAAGCGGCCACAGGCCGAGACGATGCGCGGGCCGGTCAGGCGCGCGCTGGGGCCGGCAGCAACAAGGGCCGCAGCCTCGGCCACCGATCCAGTGGCGTGAAGCGACTGGACGCGCGGGGATTGGGTCGGGGTTTCGACGCCTGCGACCGAGACGATCCGCAGGGGCAGTCCCAACCGGGCCGCCAATGGGCGCAACAGGCCGGCGCGTTCGGGAATGGTGGCCAGCACATCCACATCACCGACCGATCGGGCCAGCGTCTCCAGCGGGGTGTCGGCGCGGCAGCCGATGCCAGCGACCCTCATGCCGTGACCGCCCATTGCACGACGGGACGCGAGGGTTGCCAGCCGCGCATGCCACCCAAGGGGGCCGCGCGGGCGATGTCGATGCGGATCAGATCGCCGCCGCGACGGGCTGACAGGGCGGTCAGCAGGCTTTCTGTCTCCAATGTCACCGCATTGGCCACAAGCCGTGTGCCGGGGGGCATCAGGGGCCAAAGCGCCTCAAACAACGCAGCCGATCCCCCGCCGCCGATGAAAACGGCATCCGGTTCTGGCAGGTCGGACAGCGCATCAGGCGCACGCCCATGAACGGGCGTCACCAGATGACCGACGCCGAAGCTGGCGGAATTCTGGCGGATCAGGTCCAGCCGGTCTGCGCGCGGCTCGATGCAGATGGCCCGCCCCCCCGCCAGCGCCCATTCGACCGAGATCGCCCCCGATCCGCCGCCGATGTCCCACAGTAGCGCACCCGGGCGTGGGGCAAGGGCGGCCAGCGTCATGGCGCGGATGGGGGATTTCGTGATCTGGCCTTGATGCGCGAAATCATCATCGGCGCGACCGGGGACCGTGCCGATCCCCGTGCCGCGCGGCAGGTCAGCGCCGTCGATGGCAATGGCCACGGGGGCGGCGATGTCGTCGGGTTGGATGTCACCCGCACGGGTCCGGCGGATGCGTTCCGCGGGACCGCCAAGACGCTCCATCACCGTCAGCCGCGCAGCCCCGGCCCCTTGGCCACGCAGCCATTCGGCCAGCGCGGCCACCGCCGCTCCGTCGCGCAGGGTCGCGATGATGCGGCAGCCGCGTGCCAGATGCGGGCGCAGCCGCGCGAAGGGCGCTGCGTGCAGGCCAAGCGTCACCGCGTCTTCGGCCCGCCAGCCAAGGCGTGCGCAGGCCAGCGCGATGACGCCCGCAACGGGCAGTGCGACCCATTCATCGGGCGCAAGATGGGCTGCCAGCGTGCCGCCCGCCCCATGCCAGAAGGGATCGCCCGAGGTCAGCACCACCACCCGCCGCCCCCTTGCGGCCAGAACCGGCGCGATGTCGAAGGGCACGGGCCATGGGCGGCCCTTATCCGCGACCCCGGCCAGGGCCAGATGGCGTGGCCCGCCAAAGACCAGATCGGCGGTGGCCAGAGCCTCTCGGCTTGCATCGGGCAGGCCGGGCAGGCCATCTTCGGTCAGACCGATGATCGTCAGCCAAGGCTTATCCATGACACGCATCCTGCTGCTGGGCGGCACATCCGAAGCCAGCGCCATGGCGCGATTGCTGGCGCAGGCGGGCATCAGGGCGCAGTTTTCCTATGCCGGACGCACGGCGGCCCCCGTGGCGCAACCCTTGCCCACGCGGATCGGCGGTTTCGGCGGCATCGATGGTCTGGCGCAGCACCTGCGGCAGGGCGGCTTCACCCATCTGATCGACGCGACCCATCCTTTCGCGGCGCAGATCAGCGGCAATGCGGTCCGCGCGGCCGATATGGCGGGCGTCCCCCTGCTGGTCCTGCAGCGTCCCGCATGGCAGGCGGGCGAGGGCGACGACTGGACCCATATCGCGGACATCACGCAGGCGGCGCAGGCGCTGCCGCCGCAGCGGGCGCATGTCTTTCTGGCCATCGGCAAGCAAAACCTGACCGCCTTCGCAGGCCTGCCGCATCGCTTTCTGCTGCGGCTGGTGGATCGGCCCGACAGCCTGCCCTTGCCGGATGCGCGGGTGGTGATCGCAAGGGGGCCCTTCACGGTGGCGGATGACACGCGGTTGATGCGCGACCATGGCATCACCCATCTGGTCGCCAAGAACGCGGGCGGCACGGGGGCCGAGGCCAAACTGACCGCCGCGCGTGATCTGGGCCTGCGGGTAATCATGATCGACCGCCCCGCCATGCCCGAACGGCATGTGGTCCAGCGTCCTGAACTGGCGATGGCCTGGCTGCATCAGACGGCCCCGCGCGGGGTATAGACCCATTTTCCCACCCGCCGCGTCGCCGAATTGCCGACCAGCACGACGGTCCGCATGTCGGCCATTTCCGGCGTGGCCTGCGACAGGGGCAGGATGGTCAGGGCTTCCTGCGGTGTGGTGACGGCGCGGGCGAAGATGACCAGCGTTTCAGGGGAGCATTCCTGCCGCAGGATATCCAGAACGCGGGCGAATTGATGCGGCCGGCTGGACGACCTGGGGTTATAGAAAGCCATGGCGAAATCGCCCCGCGCGGCGTGGCGCAGGCGGTGCTCGATCAGGTCGAAGGGCTTGAGGTTGTCCGACAGGTTGATGGCGCAGAAATCATGGCCCAAGGGCGCACCCGCACGTGCCGCGGCCGCCAGCATCGCGGTGATGCCGGGCAGGATGCGGATGTCGGTGTCATGCCGGTCGGGGGCATCCTCCAACGCCTCGAACAGGGCGGATGCCATGGCAAAGACGCCGGGATCGCCCGAGGATACGATCACCACCCGTTGGCCATCCGCCGCCATGTCCAGCGCCATGCGCGCGCGGTCCAGCTCGACCCGGTTGTCCGAGGGGTGCAGCGCCAGCCCCGGACGCGCCGCCACCCGCGCGACATAGGGGATATAGCCGATGACATCGGTCGCCTGGTCCAGCGCCAGCGCGACCTGTGGCGTCACCAGCGCATCATCGCCCGGCCCAAGCCCCGCGACGGTGACCCAACCGGTCATTCCGCCACCTGCGGCAGGACCATGGGACGGCGCCCCCGGCCATGCACCATGACGATGGCGAAATAGGGGCAATCGGCATCGGCGACCTCGGCAAGGCGGGCGATGCGCTGGCCGGGCATGGTGCCGCGCTCGATCAGCCAGGCATCCTCAAGGCGGCCGGTCGCGGCCAGCGCGCGGCGGACCTTGGGCAGGTTGCGCCCGGTCTTCATCACCACCAACGCATCGGTGCCCGCGATATGACGACGCAGGTCGGGTTCGGGCAGGGTGCCCATCAGCACGGTCAGCACGTCGTCGCCCCAGGTGATCGGCGTGCCGCTGGCGTTCCAGCATCCCGCCATGCCGGGAATGCCGGGAATGACCTGCATGTCCACGACGTCGCGCAGCCGCACGTAAAGATGCATGAACGAGCCATAGAAAAACGGGTCGCCCTCGCACAGGACCACGACATCGTCGGTCGCGGCCAGATCGCGCAGGCGGGCGGCCCAATCATCATAGAAGGCGGCCAGAAGGTCGTTATAGGCGGGGCTGTCGAAGGGGATTTCCGTGGTGACGGGGTATTCCATCGGGTATTCGTGGGCATCTGGTGCCAGCATGCCCGTGACGATGCGGCGCGCCTGCCCCTGCCGCCCCGGCTTGCGGAAGAAAGCCACGTGGCGCGCGCCGCGGATGGCGCGGTCGGCGCGGACCGAGATCAGATCCGGGTCGCCCGGTCCCAGCCCCGCACAGATGATCTGTCCCATTCGGTTCACTCCTTCCGGCTGGCCAGCGCATTGATCGCGGCGACGGTGATGGCGGACCCGCCAAGGCGGCCCCGCACGATGACCGCAGGCACGGGCGGGGCGGCCATCAGCGCGTCCTTGGATTCCGCCGCGCCGACAAAGCCCACGGGGCAGCCGATGATGGCGGCGGGGCGGGGACAGCCCGGGTCCTCCAGCATGTTCAGCAGGTGGAACAGCGCGGTCGGCGCATTGCCGATGGCAACCAGCGCGCCCGCCAGGTGGGGACGCCACAATTCCAGCGCGGCGGCGCTGCGGGTGTTGCCCATGTCGCGGGCCATGTCGGGCACGCGCGGATCGTTCAGGGTGCAGATGACCGGATTGTCGGCGGGCAGGCGGGCACGGGTGACGCCTTCGCTGACCATGCGCGCATCGCAGAGGATCGGCGCGCCCTTGGCCAGGGCGGCACGGGCGATGGTCGCCATGCCGGGGGTGAAGTGGACATGAGTCTCCAGCCCCACTAGGCCTGCGGCGTGGATCATGCGGGTGACCACGGGTTCCTCATCGGCGTCGAAACGCGTCAGGTCGGCCTCGGACCGGATGGTGGCAAAGGACTGGCGATAGATCGCGGCCCCGTCCTTTTCGTAAACATGCGGCATCAAAGCACCTTTGGCAGTTGGTCGGGGTGAAGTCCGCGCAGGGTGGGCGCATCATGCGCACAGCCATGGCGGATCAGGTCAAAGCCCTGCGGCGTGGCCGTCAGGGTCATGTCGGCCGCACGCGGCCAGCCGCAGCCCTTGGCACAGCCCGACACGTGCAAGACGGCGTCCTGCGGCACAAGCGCGGCCAGGTTGCGGGCCAGCGGGCGCGTAGCGGCATGGGCCTGGGCGCAACCCGGCGCACCGGTGCAGGCACGCACCCGAAGGCGCGGATCACCCGTATCCAGAATCAGCCCGGGCATCGGCGGCAAGTGGCGTGCGCCCTGCACCAGCAGCATCCGCCACGGCGTCAGGCGCAGAGTTCCCAACCTGCCAAGGCGGCGCAGGGTGTCGGGGGGAACCTGTCCGAATTCAAAGCCCGCCAGCACGCCTTGGGGCAGCGAGGCAGGGAAGGCATGTGGGGCGGGCCTGTTGGGCGTGATGTCGGCACGCGGGGTGACACCGCGCGCGATCAGCGCCGCCATGCGTCCGCGACCGTTGCGGGCGCCGCCGCGTTCCAGAAACCAGCGGGCCATGTTGACCGCATCGCGGGGCGTTCCGAGGGCCGCGCCTTGGGCCATTCCCTCGGCGCGCAGGATCAGGCCGTGGCCTGCACGCTCGATCCGGATGTCGGCGGGGTCATGGGTCAGGACAAGGGCGGGACCGGTATCGACGGCAAAGCCGAACTTGGCAGGCAGGGTCAGCGCGCTGGCGGCCAGCGCGGTTTCCAGATCACGCACCAGCGCATCGGTCGCATCGCCGCCAAACGGGGTGACAAGGATATTGCGCCGCGTCTCGGTGGCGATATCGGGGTCGATCAGGTCCAGCGCCCGCAGATCGGCGATCAGCGGCGCATGGCTGTCGGGCGTGACGCCGCGCAGTTGCAGGTTGCCGCGCCCCGTCAGATCGATCAGCCCGTTGCCGTGCAACTGCGCGGCGTCCGCGATCCCCTCGGCTTGATCACGGGACAGCTTTGCGCCACGTGGCTTGATGCGCACGACCCAACCATCGCCGGAGTCCATCGGACGCAGGGCACCGGGGCACCAGCCCTTCACGCCGCTCATGCGTCCGGCCCCAAGCTGGCGGCGATCGAGTTTCGCCGCGTCACCCACAACCCCGCATCATGCAACCGATGGAACAGGTCGCGCATGGCGGCCAATGCGGCGGGATTGGCGTCGGCCATAAAGGCGGTGATCTCGTCGCGCCCCAATGTGCCATCGTGATAGAGGTCGAAGAGATGCGGCGGCACCGCGCCTGCCAGATGGGCAAAGGCCGCCATGTGATCCAGTGTTGCGGCGATTTCAGCCGCGCCACGGAAACCATGCGCGGTCATGGCATCGGCCCAACGCGGGTCGGTGGCGCGGGCGCGGACGGTGCGTGCTATTTCCTCGGTCAGGGTGCGCGCGCGGGGGCGGTCTGGCTGGGTGGCGTCCAGATGATACAGCGCGGGGGCATCCGCGCCGATGCGGGCCATGGCGGCGGCAAAGCCGGCCTCGTGTGCGGCATAATCGGCGGCCAGCAGCAGGTCGCTTTCGGGCAGGTCCTGCGCGTGGACGAAACTGTCGGCGGTTTGCAGGCGGGCTTCGATGCCGCCCCGATCCTGCGTCACGGCACCATCCTGCCCGATGGCCCAGCTGGAGGCAGTGATCCAAGCCTCACCCGCCGCCTGCCTTGCGGCGTCGGTAAAGGTGTCGGGGGCGGTGCCCATGCCAAGCCCGTATTGGCCGGGTTCGGGGCCGAAAACCCGTGCCATGCGCGTGGCATAGGGGTTCATATCGGTGGCCTCCTCACGGTCGGCCAGCGCCTGCGCACCGGTTTCGAACAACTGTGCCAGCACGGGAAACACATCGCGGAACAGGCCCGACACCCGCAGCGTCACGTCGATGCGCGGGCGGTCCAGCAGCGCCAGCGGCACAATTTCCACGCCCGAGACGCGGCCCGATCCTTCGTCCCAGACCGGCGACAGGCCCGCCAGATGCAGGGCCATGGCAAATTCCTCACCCGCGGTGCGCATTGTCGCGCTGCCCCACAGATCGACGACCAAGCCGCGCGGCCAGTCGCCGTGATCCTGCAGATGGCGGCGCAGCAATTCCTCGGCCAGTTTGACCCCTTGGGCGTGTGCGGCGCGGGTCGGAACGGCGCGGGGGTCGGTGGCGAACAGGTTGCGCCCCGTCGGCAGCACATCAAACCGGCCCCGCGCGGGTGACCCAGATGGACCCGCCGCGACATGGCGACCCGACAACGCGGCCAGCAGACCCGCCTGTTCCTGCGGCCCGCATTGACCTTGGCCAAAGATATGCAGACCCTGCCCGTATTGGCTTTCCTTGATGTCACAGACAAAGCGGTCGATGCGGGTGATTGCCTCGGCTTCACTCGCATCGGGCGGAATGCCCAGATCGCGGTCAACGCCAAGCGCGCGCGAGGTGTCGCGGATATCGCCGACCAGCCGGCCGCGGCGGGCAGGGTCCAACCCGTCGGCGGTCGAATATTCATCCAGCAGGCGTTCCAAACCCGCCATGCTGTCGGGCACCACTGCGGCCAGCATCGGCGGTGGCAGATGACCCAAAGTCACCGCTCCAAGGCGGCGCTTGGCCTGCGCGGCCTCGCCCGGATCGTTGACGATGAAGGGATAGATCACCGGCAGCGTCCCCGTCAGCGCCTGCGGCCAGCAGTCGCCCGACAGCGCCACCGATTTGCCCGGCAGCCATTCCAGCGTGCCATGCGCCCCCATGTGGATCATCGCATGCAGCCCTTGGGATCGCAGCCACAGGTAGAACGCCACATAGGCATGGCGCGGCACGCGGGTCAGGTCGTGATAATCGTCGTCGCGATTGGCGCGATGGCTGCGTTCTGGCTGCAGCGCCATCAGCAGCTTGCCCGCGCGGATGGCGGCGAAATGGAAGGCACCGTCCCGCATGTCGGGGTCGGTCTCGGGTGCGCCCCATGCGGCATGCAGATCGTCGCGCAGGGTCGCTGGCAGGGTGGCCAGAGCGGCGCGGTATTCCTCCAGCGGCCATGTGATCCGGTCGCGGGTCAGATCGCCCTGTGCATCCGACACATCATAGCCGTGATCTGCCAGCATCCCCGCCACCCCTTGGGCCGAGGCCAGCGCATCCAGCCCCACCGCATGCGCCATCTGCCAGTCGCGCCCCGGATAGGTGGACAGAACCAGCGCCAGCCTGCGATCTGCGACAGGCGCCGCGCCAAGGAGGTACCATGCGGCAATGCGGTCGGCGGCGGCATCGACCAGTTCCGCATCGGGGCGGTGGGCAAAGCGGGAATATTGCAGGTCGGGGTCGCGCTTGGCGGGGGATTTGAAGCTGATGACACCGGCAAGGATGCGGCCATCGACCTCGGGCAGGACCACGTTCATGGCAAGGTCCGATGGCGACAACCCGCGTTCGGCCTGATGCCATTCGCTGCGGCGGTTGGTGGACAGGGCGACCTGAAAGACGGGGCTGTCAAAGCGGTCGAAGGCGCCGCCAGCTTCGGTATGGGCCGAAAAGCCGGTGGCATTGACGATGGTGGCGGGCGTTTGGGGCAGGGCACCGCGCAGCCATTCGGCAAAGCCGGGTGCTTTCAGCGACGGTGCAAAGGCCCCGCAGGCGTTGAAACCACGTTCACGCAGGGCGTGGATCATCGCATCAATCGCCGCGGTATCGGCGGCAGCCAGCCAACTGCGATAGAAGGTGACCAGCGCCAAGGGGCCGGACGGGGGCGTTTCGATGATGCCCAGTTCGGGGTCATACAGCCCCATCTGCGGCAGGGTCTTGCGCCCCAAAACAGGGGCCGCGTGCAGGCCCGCCGCAATCGCCATCTGCGCCAGCGCCGCTTGGGCTGCCACCGCGCCACCCTGATCGCAATGGCGGCGCAACACGCGCAGCACCGATGCGGGCACGGTAGAGACCTGATCCAGCCGCGCATCATCGCGCCCGTCGGCGGGCAGCACGGCCAGCGCAATGCCGCGCCGACGCGCCAGATCCTGCACGGAGGCAAGACCATAGGGCCAGTAAGCCTCGCCCCCGATCAGGCGGATCAGGATGCCTTTGGCCCCCGACAGCGTCTGGTCCAGATAGGTGTCAACCGACACTGGATGGCGCAGCGCCACAAGGTTGCACAGCCGCAGGGACGGCAGCCCCCCCGCCGCGCGATGCCAGCCCGCCGCGAAGGCGCCAAGATCGCTGTCCGAAAAGGACAGCACCACCAGATCCGCCGGCGACTGGCCGGGGTCATAGGGGGCGTCGGACTGGTCCAGCCCGTGGCGTTCGCGGAAGACGACATGCATCAGGCAGGCACGCCGGTCAGCATGGCGCGGATCGCGTCGGGCTTCACATCGTCATGTTCGGCGATGACCACCAGCTGCGACCGGCGCGGCTGATCGCCCCACGGGCGGTCATATTGGTGCCGCACACGCGCACCCACGGCCTGCACCAGCAGACGCATCGGTTTGCCTTGCACGGCGACATGGCCTTTGACGCGCAGGATGTTCTGTTCGACGGCCAGACGTTCGATGGCCGCGACCAGATGCGCGGGGTCGGTGATTTCGGGCAGGTCGATGATGACGGTGTCGAAATCTTCATGTTCGTGATCGTCATGGCCATCGTGATGGCTGGGGCGGGCGGCCAGGTCGTCTTCGGCGGCGGCGTTGAGGCCAAGGATTACCTGCGGGTCAATCGCGCCCTCGGTCACGGTCAGGATGGGCAGCTTGCGCGGGGCATGGTCCAGAATGGCGGCACGGGCGGCGGCGACACCAGCCTCGCCTGCCAGATCGGCCTTAGTCAGCAGGACGACGTCGGCGCAGGCGATCTGATCCTCGAACACCTCGGACAGGGGCGTTTCGTGGTCAAGGCTGTCATCCGCCTCGCGCTGTGCGTCAACTGCGGCGACATCGGGGGCGAAACGGCCTGCGGCGACGGCTTCGGCATCGGCCAACGCAATCACGCCGTCAACAGTAATGCGCGACCGGATGGCGGGCCAGTCGAATGCCTTTAGCAGCGGTTTCGGCAGCGCCAGCCCCGAGGTCTCGATCAGGATATGGTCGGGCTTCTGCGGCAGGGCCATCAGCCGTTCCAGCGTCGGGATGAAATCATCGGCGACCGTGCAGCAGATGCAGCCGTTCGACAGCTCCATGATGTTTTCGGCAGGGCAATTGTCGTCGGCGCAGCCTTTCAGGATCTCGCCGTCCACACCCATCGTGCCGAATTCATTGACCAGCACGGCCAGTCGCTTGCCCTGCGGGTTCTGCATCAGGTGGCGCACAAGGGTGGTCTTCCCCGCGCCCAGAAAGCCGGTGATCACGGTCACGGGGGTCTTGGTCAGATCGGTCATGGGATCACTCCTGCGGGGGGATGCGGGCAAGGCTCTGCTTGCGGAAGATGGTCGGGCGTTCGCGCCACGGCACGATGCCGTCGCCGCTGGCGGCATAGGCGGCGGCACCCGTGGCGATATCTGCGGCGTCTTCGGGGGTCAGGCGGCCATAGACATAGGACCACTTGCCCGGCCCCGTCAGCGACACCGAGCAGCCCTGCGCACAGGCGGACAGACATTCGACGGGGCGGATTTCCACACCTGCGGGCGGGTCGTCGGACAAGGCCTGATGCAGCACCGCGCCGGGGCGGGGGGCATCGGGGTCGTCCATGGGCACCGTGCCGCGGCAGGTGGTGCAGACATGCAAGATGGCGCGCATTGCGGCCCTTCCCTTAAGCTGTGGCTTCAAGGGTGAAGGCCGAAAGGGGATCGCACGGGGGTCTCCGGCCATCACCTGCCGGTCGCGAAACACCCCGTTCGCCCGTCATCAACAGGTGCTGGCAGGTCTCCCGGCTTGCGGATTCTGGGCTGGGCCCTACGGTCGTCCCACCTTCCCAGCCCATCGGGGGCCAGTGGATCGGGCGACCTTTCCGGTCACGGTCGCGGGGGCGGCTGCGCTTGGGTCGGGCAGTGACGCCTTGCCTGTCGCATTCCCTTTTCACCTGCCATACGACAGGAACCAACACGCGCCGACCAAAGGCCCGCAGCCCCGATTTGTCAACCCGAAGGAGAGATTTGATGTCCCAATCCGACCCCATTCCCGATCAGGATCTGGCCCGGCACGCGCAGAAAATGGCCAAGAAGAAGGCCGCCCGCGACCGGATGATGGAAACCAAGACCGGCGAAAAGGGGCTGATCATCGTCCATACCGGCCCGGGCAAGGGCAAATCCAGCAGCGGCTTCGGCATGATCATGCGCTGCATCGCGCACGACATGCCCTGCGCGGTGGTGCAGTTCATCAAGGGCGCTTGGGACACGGGCGAGCGCCGCCTGCTGACGACGCATTTCGCCGACCTGTGCCAGTTCCACAGCATGGGCGAGGGGTTCACATGGGAAACCCAGGACAAATCCCGCGATATCGCCGCGGCGCAGGCGGGCTGGGAAAAGGCCAAGGATCTGATCCGCGATCCCGATATCCGCATGGTCCTGCTGGATGAAATCAACATCGCCTTCCGCTATGGCTATCTGGATGTCGAACAGGTGCTGGCCTTTCTTGCCGCCGAAAAGCCCCCGATGACCCATGTGGTCCTGACCGGTCGCGGTGCCCCCGACAGCCTGATCGAGGCCGCCGATCTGGTCACCGAGATGACCCAGATCAAGCATCCCTTCCGGTCCGGCATCAAGGCCCAGATCGGGGTCGAGTTCTGAAACCTTGCTGCAATGCGGCACAAAAAGTTGACGTGGGGTCGAACCCGTGACCCGATAGCGGGGTTCACATGATGTCACGATCAAAGGACTGCACATGACCCCGCCCAACCTGCCGAAAGATGCCGCGCTGTTTCTGGATTTCGACGGATGTCTGGTCGATATCGCCGATCGTCCCGATGCGGTCGTCGTCTCGGATGCGCTGCGCGACCGGCTGGCCCGGCTGCACGCGATGCTGGATGGCGCGGTGGCGCTGATCTCGGGTCGGGATGTGGCCGATCTGCGCGGCTTCCTGCCCGATTTCGCGGGCATCGTCGCCGGCAGCCATGGTGCCGAACTGTCGCTGGCCCCCGGCCAGATCGAGGCGGTCCACGACCAGCCCTTCGACGCCGCCGCCCTGCACGCGCGCGCCCATGAACTGGCCCGCCCGCACCCCGCCCTGCTGGTCGAGGAAAAGCCCCATGGCGTCGCGCTGCATTACCGCGCCGACCCGTCGCTGGAAGGCTATGTCCAGCAAGTGATGCAGGACATGCTGCAGGCCAACCCGGGGCTGATGCTGCAACCCTCGAAGATGGCGCTGGAACTGCGTCCGGGCGGTGTGGGCAAGGACAGCGCGCTGGCCGGTCTGATGCAGCGCGCGCCTTTCGCGGGCCGGATGCCGGTCTTTGCAGGCGACGACCACACCGACGAACCCGCCATGCGGCAGGCGCAGACGCTTGGTGGCTTTGCCATCAAGATCGGCGAGGGCGATACCGCCGCCAACCACCGCCTGACCGATCCCGCTGCGCTGGCCGACTGGCTGGACGCGTCGATCAACTGAACCCAAGGAGCCCATATGTCCCGCCTGATCGTCGTCTCGAACCGCCTGCCTCTGGGTGACAATCCGTCCGGCGGATTGGTGGTCGCGCTGGAGGACGCCCTGCGCAATTCCGGCGGCGTGTGGATCGGCTTTTCCGGCGAGGTCACTGAAAATCCGGGCGACAGCCTGCAAGACCACCCCGGCGCACCGTTCCAGCGGCTGTCCTTTGATCTGAATTCACAGGATCACGAACGCTATTACCTTGGGTATTCGAACTCGATCCTCTGGCCGCTGTGCCATGGGCGTCCCGACCTGATGCGGATCAGGCCGGAATATGTCGATGGCTATCGGCAGGTGAACCAGCGCATCGCCGACATGATGCTGCCACACTTGCGCGATGACGACCGGATCTGGGTGCAGGACTATCACCTGTTCCCACTGGCCGCCGAACTGCGCGCGCGGGGCGTCACGGCACCCATCGGGCATTTCCTGCACATTCCCTTCCCAGGCCCCGGCGATTGCGGCGCGCTGCCCAACCCCGAGGAGCTGTTCGACTGGCTGTCCCATTACGATCTGCTGGGCTTTCAGGCCGAACGCGATCTGGGGGCCTTTGCCGAGAGCGGGCGGCAGCTGTCCGACATGGACCATATCTCGGACACCGATTTCCGCCTGTCGGGTCGCAAGCTGAAAGCGGGGGTCTTTCCCATCGGCATCGACGCCGCCGATTTCATCGCCGAAGCGCAGGATGCCCCTGATGCGGACCGGATGCGCAGCCTGACCGGCGCCAAGATGATGATCGGCGTGGATCGGCTGGATTACTCAAAGGGCATCCCGCATCGGTTCCGCGCCTATCAGCTGCTGCTGGACAAGATCCCCGATCTGCACGAACAGATCTCGTTCCTGCAGATCGCGCCCCCCACCCGAGGCGAGGTCGATGCCTATCAGGACATCCGCGAAGAGACCGAGCATCTGGCGGGCCGCATCAACGGCCAGTTCGCCAGCCTGAACTGGACGCCCATCCGCTTTATCCACCGCGCGATGCCGCGTCCGGTGCTAGCGGGCCTGTATCGGCAGGCGCGCATTGGTCTGGTGACGCCGCTGGCCGACGGGATGAACCTTGTCGCCAAGGAATATGTCGCGGCGCAGGACCCCGATGATCCGGGCGTGCTGATCCTGTCGCGCTTTGCCGGTGCCGCCGAAACGATGGATCAGGCGCTGATCATCAACCCCCACGACCCCAGCGATACGGCGGGGGCGATGGCGCAGGCCATGCGGATGACGCTGGACGAACGGCGCGAACGTCACGCCGATCTGCTTAAAGGCGTGGTCGAGAATGACATCGCATGGTGGTCGCGCAGCTATCTGTCCGCCTTGGAGGGTGCTTCCTGACCGGGCAACCGCAGGCGATTCGCATCACGTTTGCTGTTTTGCGCGTCGCGTTTCTGCCCGTTTTGCGGGCAAGGTAGGGAAATCCTGCATGTGGATTGCCCAATTTTCCATCCCCGTGCCGCGCCGCAGCATCAGCGCGTGACGCGATGCAGGGGGTGGTGCATCCTGAAGGTACGAAGCCAAGATGCTTCGGGGCTCCTCCTCCCTTGGTTCGGCAACGGACCACGTCAGGGCCGTCATTCCCACCGCACCTCCTCCTCCCTGCGGTCCGGAATGGCGGTCCTTCGCGTTCAGTCGATCAGCGAAACCACATGGCGTACGGCGGCGGCATAGCCCCGCACGCCCAGACCCGCGATCACCCCGTCCGCCCGCATCGAGACATAGGAATGGTGGCGGAAAGCCTCGCGCTTGTGGACCTGACTGATGTGGATCTCGATCACCGGGCCGTCAAAGGCGTTCAGTGCATCCAGCACCGCGACCGAAGTATGGGTCAGCGCGGCGGGGTTGATGACAATGGCCGCACCGTCAAGGCGGGCTTCGTGAATCCAGTCGATGATCTGGCCTTCCCAGTTCGACTGCAGAAATCGGATCTGGTGGGGGCCGGCGGCGTCGCGGCACAGGTCCTCGACATCGGCCAGCGTGGTGCTGCCATAGATTTCGGGCTGGCGCTGCCCCAGCAGGTTCAGGTTCGGGCCGTTCAGGACATAGATCAGCGACATGGCATTTCCTTGGCAGGTGATGGTCTTTGCTAGCAACCCGTGCGCCTTCTGTCAGCCCTGAAGGGTGCTGCGGTGATGTCGGGGGTCTGACCTGTCGGATCGATCAGCAGCAGGCGGGCGGGGTTTGCCGCAACGGCGATCTGCGCTTGCGGATGGGCCTGCGGGCCGATCCACGACTGTGTGCCATCAGGCGCGATCACCACCAGCCGGTCGTCCAGCATCTGCAAACGCCCCGCTGCACCCGCCTGCCACAGCGTATCATCGCCATCGCACAGCAGCGGCCCCCGGTCCGGGTCATTCGTCAGCGTGACCGGCCCGTCCACCGCACGCAGCGATTGCCCCGGCCACAGCGGTCCTGCGCTGACATCGGGCGCGGCGCATTCGCCCGCAAGGCTGCGCTGCATCAGCGCCCGCAGCGTGGTCCGGTCCCACCCGTGGTGATCTGCCGCCGCCGTCAGGACCGTCAGCTTGGCCAGCGCCGCCACGGGCGTCATGTCCCCGCAGCCGATGGCACCGGTGTCCGCGATCCAGGCCCCGGCGGCATAGTGGAAGGCCCCCACGCGCCCGCCCGTCACGCGGCTGGTGATGACGGTGACGGCATCGGCGTCCCGTGCTGCCTGCAGCGCATCGCGGGTGGCGGGGCTGTTGGGGATGTTGCCCTCGCCAAAGCCCTGCAGGATCAGGCCTGTCGCGCCCGTGGACAGCGCCACCCCGATCAACTGGCCCATCAGCGGACCTGCGGCGGGCACGGCGGGGATCTGGGCGACGTTCTGCGCATCGATGCGATCCGCCACCGCATCCAGCTGGGCGCGGACCAGCGCCATTGCAGCGGGGTTGTCCAGCGCCTGCGCAGGTGTCGCGGGTCCGGTCAGCGGCTGCGCATCGCCCTGCCACGCGCCGATCCCAGCGTGGGCCAGTGGCGGCAGATGCGGGCTGTCGAAAGCTGCGAAATACGTCGTCGAGGACTTCAGCGCCCGGTTCCCCCGCAGCAGCTTGCCGTCGAAGAACAAAGCCACCTCGGGCAGGCGCAGACGGGTCATGGCCAGCGCGCCCGCAAGGTTGCCAAGCGCATCGCTGGCCGCGTTCAGCGCCAGACCATCGGTGGTCTGGACGAACAGCGGCAGCTGCGATCCGGTAACGATCACCGGCTTGGACAGCCTCGCCCGTGCCCGACCCCGTCCGTCCGCCACGTTCAACAGGAAGGACAACGCCGCCGCCGTGTAATCCATGGTGTCTGTGCCATGCAGGATGACAAAGCCGTCATACTGGTCGTACAGATCCAGCACATGGGCTGCCATGCGGCACCAGTCGCGGGGGCGCAGATCGGTGCTGTCCAGCGTTCCGGGGCCTTGGTCTGAAAACCGCAGCCCCGTGTCGAAATCGAGGCTGATCCCCGGCAGGCTGGCCGCCAGCGAGGGCCCCAGCAGGTCCCGCGCCGCCTGCGCGAAGCGGGCCGAGGGCATGGGCGCCAGCGGTGTCCCCGCGCAGGCGATGGTGCCGCCGGTATTGATGACGCAGATCCGCATGATGCCCCCCGTGATGGTCTTTCGCATCCTATAGGGCGGGACGGGGGGCGCGATCCAGCCCCCGCCCCCCAGTCAGAACCCCTTGTGGGTTTCCAGAAAGGCCAGCTCGGCCGGCGTGCTGTCGCGGCCCAGCACGGCATTGCGATGCGGAAAGCGCCCGAATTTCGCGATGATGTCGCGATGTTCGCGCGCGAAATGCAGCGAATGCTGGTTGCCAAGCGCCTTGTACAACTCGACCGAGGTGGTCTGATCGGCCAGATCCTCGGAATGCATGAACGGCAGATAGAAGAACTGGCGGCGCTTGGGGTCCTGCTGCCGGTCATGGCCCAGTTGCAGCGCCTTGCGGGCGTGGTCCAGCGCCAGTTGGTTGCTTTCGAAGCTGCGCGGCGATCCGCGGAACATGTTGCGCGGGAACTGGTCCAGAACGATGCACAGCGCCAGCGCGTCGTCGGGGCTGGCCATCCAACCGTCCAGCTGCCCGTCATGGGCGGCCTGATAGGTGTCGCCGAAGCGCCCGGTGATCTCGGCATCTATCTGATCGGATTTGGCGAACCAGAAGGGCTGCATCCGGTCCGAGAACCAGAAATCCAGAACCTCGGCTGCGGTGCTGACGGGCATGGGGCTTCTCCTGCTGGGGTTGGGTCATGGTGGGCCGTTCGGGCCGCATGGGCAAGCCGCATGGCGTTCGGCAGGGCAGAACGCGGGGTTCGCCAAGGGGTGGTCTGGCGCGAACGGCCGGGGGCGGGCATCTTCAGGTCAACCGTTGTCCAGGCGGGATCACGAAAGGAACCCCGATGCGCGAACTGCCCTTCATCCACAGCCTGCAACAGCCGCAGGACAGCGACGGCAGCACGCTGATCCTGATGCATGGGACCGGCGGGTCGGAAACCGACCTGATGCCGCTGGCCGCCCGCATCGCACCGCGCACGCAACTGCTGGGTCTGCGCGGCAGATCGAACGACGAGGGCGTCGCCCGCTTCTTCCGGCGCCTGTCGATGGATCGCTTCGATCAGGACGACATTCGGACCGAGGCCACAGCTTTTGCCGAATTCTGGCAGAGCGCGATGGATCGATATGATCTGGACCCGGCCAAGGTGACGGTGCTGGGCTATTCCAACGGGGCGAATTTCGCCGCCGCCGTGATGGCGCTGCATCCGCAGCTGATCCCGCGCGCCATCCTGCTGCGCCCGATGCTGGCCTTGCAGGACCCGCCGCTGGTCGATCTGTCGGACGTCCGTGTCTTGGGCCTGCAGGGCGCGCGCGACCCTTACGGCGTCCATGCCCCCGCCTTGCAGGACTGGCTGATCCGCACCGGCGCGCAAGCGAAGATGCAGCGCGTCGATGCGGGGCACGAACTGTCGGCGCAGGACCTGCGGCTGGCTGCCGATTGGCTGGGCTGACGCCTCAGATCATGCGGAAGCTGGTGCCCCAAGGGTCGGTCAGCACCTCTCCGGCGCGGTCGGGGGCGCCGATGACGACCTGCACAAGGCCCGCCATGCGCGGATCGCGCGGACCTGCGCCCTTGCTGTGCCACGCACTGGCGGCAAGATGGTGGTGATAGCCGTTCCAGCCGAACCAGCCCGCATCGGGAAGCGCGAAGCTGTGGGTCAGGTCCAGTTCGCGCGTCAGGAACCGGCTGGCCAGATCGGCGTCGCCCACCTGCAGATGGACATGCCCGATGCTGGTCCCCAGGGGCGCGCCCTGCCAGCTGTCGGTGGTCAGCTGGGACAGGGCGAACAGATCCAGCCGACGGGTGGTCATCTGCACCTGATCACCCACGCGGGGCCAGTCGCTTTCGGGACGGTCGCGATAGATCTCGATGCCGTTGCCTTCGGGGTCGGCCAGATACAGCGCCTCGCTGACGCCATGGTCCGAGGCCCCCGACAGCCGCAGCCCGATGTCATCGGCATGACGCAGCCAGCGCGACAGATCGGCGCGCGAGGGCAGCAGGAACGCCGTGTGATACAGCCCCGCCTGCGAAGGATCGACCGGCAGCGCGGCGGGGTCGGGCAGCAGCGCGACCAGCACGGTGCTGCCCACGCCCAGTTGCAGGCTGTCCCCGTTGCGACCCATGACCCGAAGGCCGATGGCGTTTTCGTAAAAGGCGGTCATGGCGGTCAGGTCACGGACCCGCAGGACGACCTGTTCGATGGTGCGCTTGGGGGACATGATGCGGTCTACTCCTTGCTGATGGCGGCGGCGCCGGGGCCGATCAGCGCCTGAACGATCAGCGCGATGGCCCAGAACGCGGGATATTCCCAACCGCCGCCCTGATTGTTGAAGAAGAAGCCGTTGGCGCCATGCGAAAAGACAATGGTGCCCAGCATCAGCGGCACCAGCGCCAGCGCGACAAGACGCACCTGCAGGCCCAAGATCAGGGCGATGCCGCCCAGCAGTTCGGCTGCGATGGTCAGATAGGCCAGAAAGCCGGGCAGGCCGATTGATCCGAAATATTGCGCCGTACCAGCAGGGGTGAAAACGAAGATCTTCAGCCCCACATGGGCCAGGAACAGGACGCCAAGCGTCACGCGCAGGATCAGCGCTGCAAGGTCGGGGTTGCGAAGGCGGGTGTTCAGGGTGGTCAGCATGGGGTCTTCCTTTCGGGCCCGTGGCGGGCATGTCCCGACCCATATGCCGCATTGCGATCCGCCCGATAATCCGGCCGTCCGGAAGATGATCTGTGACGGATTGGAATCAATCGTCCCATTTGTGATCCGGTCCCCATCTGTCGCGCAGGAAATCGACCAGCAGCCGTACCCGAGTCGGCATGTGGCGGCCCGTGGGCGTGATCGCCATGATCGGGATCTGCTGCGGGGTCATCGCGGGAAACAGCTGCGCCAGCCTGCCGTCCCGCACCGCCGGGGCCGAGATGAAGTCCGGCACCCGCGTGATGCCCAAGCCCGCAATGGTGGCGCTGACGCAGGCCTCGGCGTTGGAAAAGCGCAACCGGCCCGGCAGGGTCAGGGTGACGCGGCGGGTCCCGTCCATCAGTTGCCATTCATCGGGCTGGGCGAAATTCAGGTCGGTGACGATGTCATGGTCGTGCAGGTCGCCGGGCTGCTGCGGCGTGCCGCGCGCCGCCAGATAGTCGGGGGCGGCCACGATCTGGATGCGCATCACCCCCAGCTTGCGCCCGATCAGCGCCGAATCCCGCAATGGCCCCGCGCGGATCGCCAGATCGACGCCCTGTTCGGCCAGGCTGACGATGTTGTCGGTGAAATCGACCTGCAGGGTGACGGCGGGATGGGCGCGGGCAAAATCGTTCAGTGCGGGCATCAGCTGCACCGTCCCGAAGGTCAGCGGCGCGGTCAGCCGCAACAACCCCGAGGGGTTGGCCGCCGCATCGCGCAGGCTGTCATCCAGTTCGTCCATCTGATCCAGAATGGCGGTGATGCGGACCAGATAGGCCTCGCCCTCGGGGGTCAGGCTGATGGCGCGGGTGGTGCGGGTCAGCAGACGGATGCGCAGATGCGTTTCAAGCCGGGACACCAGCTTGGAGGCTTGGCCCGGCGACACCCCCGCCTGCGCCGCCGCCGCGGAAAAGCTGCCCGTGCGGACAACCTGAACGAACATGCGGTCGGCGGTCAGGCGGTCCATTCACAGGCTGTCCGCAAAGCCCGCGACGAAATCATCCAGCCGCTGGCGGGTCTTGTCGTCGGTCAGATTGCCCTGATCGTCAAACAGCTTGCCCGCACCCGCGACCATCAGGCGACCCTCGAACCACGGGCGCATCTGCAGCATGCGCAGCACTGGCAGCCAATGCGCCTGCGCCAGCGTGGTGCCGAAGCCCCCGGGCGATGCGCCGATGACGGCGACCGGCTTCCCCTTGAACAGCGCCATGCCATCGCCGCGCGACATCCAGTCGATGACATTCTTGAAGACGCCGGGGACGCCGTTGTTGTATTCGGGTGTCACCAGCAACAGCCCGTCCGCAGCGGCCAGCTGTTCCTGCAGCGTCACGACGGCGGGAGGCAGGCCGTGGGCGGCCTCGGCGTCGCCATCGTAAAGCGGCACCTTGCTGATATCGCCGATATTCACGGTCACCCCTGACGCGCCATCGCGGGCGGCGCGCAGCAGGCCCGCATTGAAAGACGCCTGACGCAGGCTTCCGGACAGTCCCAGTATCGTCGTCATGGCGTCTTTCCTTTTCGTGGTTCAGACCAAGGGCTTCAGATTGGCCTCGATTGCGGCGCGCTTGCCTTCCAGGAAGGGCGGCAGCGACAGGCCCTGACCCATGCTGTCGCGTGGTTCATCCACGTCAAAGCCCGGACCGTCGGTGGCCAGTTCGAACAGATTGCCACCCGGTTCGCGGAAGTAAAGCGACCGGAAGTAGTAGCGTTCCACCTCGCCCGAGCTGGGGACCCGGTATTTGGCGACGTGATCGGTCCATTCGGTCAGCGCGGCATTGTCGGGCACGCGGAAGGCGACGTGGTGGACGCCACCCGCGCCCTGACGCGCACGGGGCAGGTCAGGCTGGATCGCGACATGCAGTTCGGCCGCCGCACCGCCATCGCCCATTTCAAAGACATGGACCTGACCCTGACCATCCGGGCTGGCATAATCGCGGGTCTTGCGCATGTGCATGACCTGAGTCAGCACGGCCTCGGTCGGGCCCAGTTCAGCAACCGAAATGGTGATCGGCCCAAGCCCGCGGATCTGGTGTTCGGCGGGCACGTCGCTGTCAGCCCAGGGTTCGCCCACGGGCTGGGGGGCGGCGACCAGGCGCAGGCGCTGGCCCTCGGGGTCCTCGACATCAAGGCTGGGGCGACCGTCGATGGTCGTCAGCCGTGCGTCCAGACCCGACAGGCGGTCGGCCCAGTAATCCAGGCTGGCCTCGGCCACGCGCAATCCGGTGCCGGTGATGGCGTTGGTGCCGCGGCGTTCGCGGGCGGCGGGCCAGTCAAAGAAGGTGATGTCGGTGCCGGGCGTGCCCGCGCCATCGGCGAAGAACAGGTGATAGGCCGAGGTGTCGTCCTGATTGACCGTCTTCTTGACGCGGCGCAGGCCAAGCGTCTGGGTATAGAAGCGGTTGTTGGCGGGTGCGTCGGCGGTGATCGCCGTCAGGTGGTGAATGCCGGTCAGTTGCATGAGATGCCCCTTTCGATAAGCGTTGAGGGGAATATGCACACTGCCGCCCGTTCGTGGCACCCGTCGCGCAGGCAACGCCGCGTTCGGTTCTTGCGAACGGTGCATGCCGCGCTATGGTCTTGCGATGACATGGACCCTGACCGATATCCGCACCTTTCTGGCCGTTCTGGATGCGGGCAGCATCTCGGGCGCCGCCGTGCGGGCGGATCTGTCGAAATCGGTCGTCAGCAAGCGCATCAGCGAATTCGAGGCGACGCTGGGCGTGCCGCTGTTCACCCGTCATGCGGGCCGCATCACCCCCACCGACAGCGCATGGGCCTTGGCCGACCGCCTGCGCCCCGCACTGGCCGAGCTGGTCGCAGCCACGGAAAACATCGGCGGGGCGGAAACCCAGTTGCGCGGGCGCCTGGCCATCGCCGCCCCGATGAGCTTCGGCATCCGTCACCTTGGCCCGATCATCGCCGATTTCGCCCGCGCCCATCCCGCGCTGGAGGTGGTGCTGGACTACGACGACCGCAACACCGATCTGGGGCGGGCGGGTTTCGACGTGGCGCTGCGCATCGGGCAGTTGCGCGACAGCAGCCTGATGGCACGGCGGCTGTGTCAGGACCCGCGCGCCTTGGTGGCCAGCCCAGATTATCTGTCGCGTCATGGCGCGATCGACAGTGCCTCCGATCTGGCCGGGCATGACTGCATCGGATACCTGAATGTCCGGCTGTCCGATATCTGGCCCTTCGGCGCGGTCATCCAGCCCCCCGCCCAAGGCCGCATCACCGCGAATAACGGCGAGGCGATGCGGGATATGGCGATCGGCGGGCTGGGGTTGGCGCTGCTGCCGCTGTTCATCGTGCATGATGCGATCAGGGATGGGCGGCTGGTGCAGCTGTTGCCCGACCTGCCGCAGGAGTTGCTGCCGATCAGCGTGGTCTGGCCGCCTACCAGACCGATGCCGCGCAAGACGCGGCTGTTCGTTGATCACATGGTGCAGGCGTTCCAAAGCGCGCCCTTGTGGCAGCAGGGTATCACCCTGCCACCCGAGGCTTGAGAAGACGACCGGAGCTGCCTCCGGTCGTCCTGTTCACATGGTCAGACCCGTGTCGCCCAGTAGCCATGCAAAGCCGTTGGCGGGCAGGGTCAGGGTCTGCCCGTCCAGCGTGGCATGGACGGGGCCGGTCAGGCCGCTGGTATCCGACAGGGTCAGCGTGACGGGGCTGGCCGACAGGTTGAAGACGCAGGTCAGCATCTGGCCCTCATGCGTGCGGGTGAAGGCCAGCACGGGCTCGGGCAGGTCCAGAAACCGCGTATCGCCCCAACGCATCGCGGGCTGAGATTTGCGGAAGGCGATGGTGTCGCGATAGGCCGCCAGCACGCTGTCGTCGCCCTGCTGTCCGGCAACGGCATGTGCGGCCTGCGCATCCTTGACCGGCAACCACGGCTTTGCCTCCGAGAAGCCCGCGTTGGGCTGGCTGGCATCCCATGTCATCGGCGTGCGGCAACCGTCGCGGCCCTTGACCTCGGGCCAGAAGCGCAGGGCGGGGGGGTCGGTCAGTTCTTCATAGACCAGCGTGGTTTCGGTCTGGCCCAGTTCTTCGCCCTGATAGATGCAGATGGTGCCGGGGAAGGACATCAGCATGGCGGCGGATTGGCGCGCCAGCACGTCGGGATCGGCGGCATGGCTGGCCCAACGGCTGACATGGCGCATCACGTCGTGGTTGGAAAAGCTCCAGCAGCTGTGGCCGTCTGGGGCACCGATCTGAACGCCCTCGATGCATGTGCGGAAATGCGCGGCGGTGAAATCGGGGCTGAGCATCTCGAAGCTGTAGCACATGTGCAGGCGGTCGGTGCCGGCGGTGTATTCGGCCATGATGTCGATGGCCGTCTGGCCACCGTCGCCGACCTCTCCGACCATCATGCGGTCGGGGAATTCATCGGTCAGCGCGCGCATCCGTTTCAGGAAAGCGACGTTCTGCGGCTGGTTCTTGGACCGGACATGCATCTGACGCGGATAGGTCTCGGGCCCGTCGTAATCGGGATTGGGCGGGTTCGACCGCAGCTTCTTGTCGTGGAAATAATAGTTGACCGTATCCAGCCGGAAGCCGTCCACGCCGCGTTCCAGCCAGAAGCGCATCGTGTCCAGCAGCGCGTCCTGAACGGCGGGGTTCCACATGTTCAGATCGGGCTGTTCGATCAGGAAATTGTGCAGGTAATACTGCTTGCGGCGCGCATCCCATTCCCACGCCGGACCACCAAAGACCGAAGGCCAGTTGTTGGGCGGCGTCCCGTCGGGGCGCGGATCGGCCCAGACATACCAGTCGGCCTTGGGGTTGTCGCGGCTGCTGCGGCTTTCGGCGAACCAGGCGTGCTTGTCGCTGGAGTGGCTGATCACCTGATCGATGATCACCTTGATGCCCAGTTCATGGGCACGCGCCACCAGCGCGTCGAAATCGGCCAGCGACCCGAACAATGGGTCGATGCCGGTGTAATCGGACACGTCGTATCCCATGTCCTTCTGCGGCGAAGTGAAGATCGGCGACAGCCAGATCGCATCCGCCCCGACCTGTGCTACATGGTCCAGCCTGCGTGTGATGCCCGGCAGATCGCCGATACCGTCGCCATCGCTGTCTTGAAAACTGCGCGGGTAGATCTGATAGATCACCGCATCGCGCCACCATTCCGTCATCGTGCACCTTTCGGTTCGTGAATCCCTTGTCGGACAAGACCACTATAGCCGGATCAAAAACCAGAGGTTAGCGTTAACCTGCCGATTGCCCGAATCTGTGACCCGGATAGAGTGGACCGATGAAAAAAACGACAAAGCCGTCTCTGCCAGATGTCAACGACCAGATCGCACTTGAACGCGGGCGATGCGACGACCCTTTCCGCATCCTGGGCCCGCGGGGCACGGGCAAGGACAGGTGGCTGACGGTCTTTCACCCCGATCTGGCGGCGCTGCGGGTTCTGACCAAGGGCAAGGCGCAGGACCTGCCGCGCGTGGCGGGCGATCTGTTCGCGGGACCCATCCCCGCCGGCGATTATCGCCTGCAGGCCGAAAGCGGTGGCGGGGTGACATGGGATTTCGACGATCCCTATCGCTTTGGTCCGGTTCTTGGCGACATGGACCTGCATCTGCTGGGCGAGGGCACGCACCGCCGTCTGTGGCAGGCGCTTGGGGCGCATGTGATGACCCACGAAGGCGCGCAGGGCACGCATTTCGCGGTCTGGGCGCCGAATGCGCAGCGTGTCTCGGTCGTGGGGCAGTTCAACACATGGGACGGGCGTCGCCATCCGATGCGCCGCCTTGGCGCCAGCGGCGTGTGGGAGATTTTCCTGCCCGATCTGGCCGAAGGCACGCTGTATAAATACGAGATCGTCGATATCAACGGCGCGGTTCTGCAAAAGGCCGACCCCGTCGGTTTCGGCAGCCAGCATCCCCCCGAAAAGGCCAGCGTCGTGCGCGATATCGCGGGCTTTGGCTGGAAAGACGGCGAATGGATGTCGGCCCGCGCGACCGCGCAGGACCGGACCGCGCCGATTTCGGTCTATGAGGTGCATCCGGGCAGCTGGCGTCGCAAATGGGACGATGGCGGGCGGCCCTTGTCCTATAAAGAGATGGCCCGCGATCTGGTCGCCTATGCCAAGGATATGGGCTTTACCCATCTGGAACTAATGCCGGTCAGCGAATTTCCTTTTGACGGATCATGGGGATATCAGCCGGTCGGTCTGTATGCCCCGACGATCCGTTTCGGTCCGCCGCATGAATTCCGCGACCTGGTCGATGCCGCGCATCAGGCGGGTCTGGGCGTGCTGCTGGACTGGGTGCCGGGGCATTTCCCGACGGATGCCCACGGACTGGCCCGGTTTGACGGCACCGCGCTGTATGAACACGAAGACCCGCGCGAAGGCTTCCATCAGGACTGGAACACCCTGATCTATAACTATGGCCGGACCGAGGTTCAGAACTTCCTGATCGCCAATGCCATCTACTGGTTCCAGGAATATCACATCGACGGGCTGCGCGTGGATGCAGTCGCCTCGATGCTGTATCGCGACTATTCGCGCAAGGATGGCGAATGGGTCCCGAACAAGGACGGCGGGCGCGAGAATTACGAGGCCATCGATTTCCTGCAAAAGATGAACATCGCCGCCTATGGCGACACCCCCGGCATCATGACCGTGGCCGAGGAAAGCACATCCTATCCTAAAGTATCCGCCCCCGTGGATGCGGGGGGCTTGGGCTTTGGCTTCAAGTGGAACATGGGCTGGATGAACGACACGCTGCGTTACATGAGCCGCGATCCCGTCCACCGCCGCTATCACCACGACCTGATGAGCTTCGGTCTGATGTATGCCTTCAGCGAGAATTTCATCCTGCCGATCAGCCATGACGAGGTCGTCCACGGCAAGGGCAGCATGCTGCACAAGATGCCCGGCGACGAATGGCAGCAATTCGCGAACCTGCGCGCCTATTACGCCTTCATGTGGGGGCATCCGGGCAAGAAGCTGCTGTTCATGGGCTGCGAATTCGGCCAGCCCGAGGAATGGAACCACAACGGCGAATTGAACTGGCACGCCGCCGGTCAGCCGCTGAACCAAGGCGTGCAATCGCTGGTGCGCGACCTGAACCATCTGTACCGTGACCAGCCCGCCCTGCATGTGAAAGATTGCGACGCCGACGGCTTCCAGTGGATCGCGACCGATCCTGCGCAATCGACCTATGCCTGGATCCGCAAGGGGAACGCGGGCGATCCGCCGGTGGTTGTGGTCTGCAATTTCACGCCCGTCCCGCGCCCCGATTTCCGCATCGGCGTTCCGCAGGCGGGGCGCTGGCACGAGGCGCTGAATTCCGACGCCGCCGTCTATGGTGGCAGCGGCATGGGCAATATGGGCGGGGTGGTCGCCGACGGGGCGGGTCAGGACGGTCAGCCCGCCAGCATGGCGGTGACGCTTCCGCCGCTGTCGGTGGTGATCTTCGTCGCCGATACGTGATTTTCTAAGGGGGAGGATTTCAAGATGGCTGAAAACACGCGTCTGACACGTCGCGCCATGGCATTCGTATTGGCAGGGGGAAGGGGCAGTCGCCTGCAGGAACTGACCGACAGGCGCGTCAAGCCTGCGGTCTATTTCGGGGGCAAGACCCGCATCGTCGATTTCGCATTGTCGAACGCGATGAACAGCGGCATCCGCAAGATCGCCGTGGCGACGCAATACAAGGCGCACAGCCTGATCCGCCATTGCCAGCGCGGCTGGAACTTCTTCCGCGCCGAGCGCAATGAATTTCTGGACATTCTGCCCGCCAGTCAGCGGACCTCGGAACAGCATTGGTATCAGGGGACGGCCGATGCGGTGACGCAGAACATCGACATCGTCGATGATTACGACGTCGATTACATCATCATCCTGGCCGGCGATCACATCTACAAGATGGATTACGAGGTGATGCTGCGCGAACACGTCGAAAGCGGCGCCGATGTCACCGTCGGCTGCCTGACCGTCCCGCGTGAGGAAGCGACGGCCTTCGGCGTCATGGATGTGGACGACAAGGGGCGCATCATCTCGTTCCTTGAAAAGCCCAAGGACCCGCCCGCCATGCCGGGCCATCCCGACAAGGCGTTGGCGTCCATGGGGATCTATGTCTTCAACTGGGCCTTCCTGCGCGACCTGCTGCTGACCGACGCCGAGGACCCGAACTCCAGCCATGATTTCGGCACCGATCTGATCCCCGACATCGTCAAGAACGGCAAGGCGATGGCGCATCGTTTCGACGTGTCCTGCGTGCGGACCCCCGGCGCGCCCGCCTATTGGAAGGACGTCGGCACCGTCGATGCCTTCTGGCAGGCCAATATCGACCTGACGAATTTCACCCCCGAACTGAACCTTTGGGACAGCGACTGGCCGATCTGGACCTATTCCGAAAGCAAGCCGCCGGCCAAGTTCATCCACGACGAAAAGGACCGTCGCGGGGTGGCGATATCGTCGATGGTGTCGGGGGGCTGCATCGTATCGGGCACTGAAATCCGCAATTCGCTGCTGTTCACCGAGGTGCATACCAACTCCTATGCCGTGTTGGATCATGCGGTGGTGCTGCCGTATGTGACCGTCCAGCGACGCGCGCGGTTGCGCAATGTTGTCATCGACCGCGGCGTCATCATTCCCGAAGGCCTGATCGTGGGCGAGGACCCCCTGGATGACGCCAAGTGGTTCCGCGTCAGTGAAAAGGGCGTGACGCTGATCACCCAGGACATGCTGGACAGGCGGGCGGCGTCTTTGTGATGAAGGTTCTGTCAGTTGCTTCGGAATGTGCGCCGCTGATCAAGACCGGTGGTTTGGCCGATGTCGTGGGCGCGCTGCCTGCCGCCCTGACCCAGCAGGGGGTGCAGATGCGCACCCTGCTGCCCGGTTATCCGGCGGTGATGGCGGCGCTGGTGGATCCCGAAACCGTGCTGGGTTTCGATGATCTGTTCGGTGGGCCCGCCAAGGTTCTGGCCAGTAGGATCGCGGGCCTTGACCTGCTGGTGATCGACGCGCCGCATCTTTATGCGCGGCCGGGTAACCCCTATCTGGGGCCGGACGGGCGCGACTGGCCGGACAACCCCGAACGCTTTGCCGCGCTGTCCTGGGTCGGGGCGCATATTGCCGCCAAGGGGGCAGGGGGCTGGCAGCCGCAGGTGCTGCATGGTCACGACTGGCAGGCGGGATTTGCCACGGAATACCTGCGCCAGATGCATGCGGGCCATGTCCGCAGCGTGCTGACCATCCACAACATCGCCTTCAATGGCCCCGCCGATCCGGGCCGCCTGCATTCGCTGCGGCTGGACCCGGGACGTTTCCACAGCGAAGGGTTCGAATTCTGGGGCGCGATCTCGGCCTTGAAGGCGGGGCTGATGGGGGCGGATGCGCTGACCACCGTCTCGCCCAGCTATGCCGCGGAGCTGATGACCCCCGAATTCGGCATGGGGCTGGAAGGGGTCATGCGCCACCGCCGCGCATCGCTGCACGGCATCCTCAACGGCATCGATGAGGACGCCTGGAACCCGGCCACGGACCCGGCCATCACCCCCTATTCCAAACCTGCCGGAAAGACTGCCGCCAAGACCGCGTTGCAGGCCGAGATGGGGCTGCCGCAGGCCGAAGGGCCGCTGTGCGTGATCGTGTCACGGATGACCCATCAAAAGGGGCTGGATCTGGTGTTGGAGACCCTGCCGACGCTGCTGGAACAGGGCGGGCAGCTGGCGCTTCTGGGGTCGGGCGACGCCGATCTGGAACGCGCCTTCCGTGCGGTGGGCGAGGATAATCCCAATGTCGCGGTCCGTATCGGCTATGACGAGGGATTTTCCCATCGGCTGATCGCGGGCGGCGACGCCATCCTTGTCCCGTCGCGCTTTGAACCCTGCGGCCTGACCCAGCTTTACGGGTTGCGCTATGGCACCGTTCCCGTCGTCGCGCTGACGGGGGGACTGGCCGATACCGTCATCAACGCATCACCCGCGGCGCTGGCGCAGAACGTGGCGACCGGCATCCAGTTCGCGCCGGTGACGGCGGGGGCGTTGCGCAATGCGCTGGTGCGGCTTGGCACCCTTTACAAGGACACGGAAACATGGTCCCGGCTTCAGACGAACGCGATGGCGCAGCCGGTGGGCTGGGCGCTGTCGGCAAAGGCCTACGCAGAACTTTACGCCGGACTGACCGCAAGCTGATGAACGACCACTATGCGATGACTGCCGGGCACCCGACGCCGTTGGGGGCGACCTTCGACGGTGCCGGTGTCAATTTTGCCATCTTCTCGAAGCACGCCGAACGGGTGGTGCTGTGCCTGTTCGACGACAAGAACCGCGAAACGCGGGTCGATCTGCCCGAACGTGACGGCCATGTCTGGCACGGCCATATCACCGGGCTGCGCCCCGGTCAGCGATACGGATACCGCGTCCACGGCCCCTATAAGCCGCACGAAGGACACCGCTTCAACCCCAACAAGCTGCTGATCGATCCCTATGCCAAACGGCTGTCGGGACGGCTTGCCCCCCATGATGCGGTCTTCGGTTACCGTGCGGGTCATGCCGATGCCGATCTGTCCTATGACCGCCGCGACAGCGCCACCCATGTGCCACGCAGCGTGGTGGTGGACCCATCCTTCACCTGGGGCGACGACCGTCCCTTGCGCCGCCCCATGACCGACACGGTGATCTACGAGGCGCACGTCAAGGGGCTGACTGCGGGCCGTCCGGGCATTCCGGGGCGCGGCGGCTATCTGGCGATGGCATCCGATCCGATGCTGGACCATCTGAACAAGCTGGGCGTCACCGCGATCGAATTGCTGCCGGTGCAGGCCTTTGCCGACGACCGCTTTTTGGTGGACAAGGGGCTGACGAATTACTGGGGCTATATGTCCTATGGGTTCTTTGCGCCCGAACCGCGGTACATGCGCGACGGCGATATCGCCGAATTCCAGCAGATGGTCGCCCGCTTCCACAAGGCCGGGATCGAGGTCATTCTGGACGTTGTCTACAATCACACCGCCGAGGGCAACCAGATGGGCCCGACGCTGTCCTTCCGCGGGTTGGACAACGCCTCCTATTACCGGCTGGCCGAGGATCGGCGTTTCTATGTCAACGACGCGGGCACCGGGAACGTCTTGGACATGGACAGCCCCTTCACGCTGCGGCTGGTGATGGACAGCCTGCGCTATTGGGTCGAGGTGATGCATGTCAACGGCTTCCGCTTCGATCTGTGCAGCGTGTTGGGCCGCACGCGGGGCGCCTTTGACCGCGACGGGCCGTTCTTCCGTGCGGTACGTCAGGACCCCGTGCTGAACCGCGTGAAACTGATCGCCGAGCCGTGGGACATCGGCGAGGGCGGCTATCAGCTGGGGGCCTATCCTGCGCCTTTCACGGAATGGAACGACCGTTACCGCGACCAGCTGCGCGGGTTCTGGCGCGGCGATGGCGGGTTGATCGGCAAGCTGGCCAAGCGCATTGCCGGATCGGCGGCGCGCTTCGACCATGACGGGCGGGCGGCGACCAGTTCGGTCAACTTCATCTCGGCCCATGACGGGTTCACGCTGATGGATACGGTCAGCTATGCCGACAAGCACAATGAGGCCAACGGCGAGGACAACCGCGACGGCCACAACCACAACCTGTCCGACAACATGGGCGTCGAGGGGCCAAGCGACGATCCCGCCATCATCGCGCGGCGCGACCGCAGGCGACGCAACCTGATCGCATCCCTGATGCTGTCGCAGGGCACGCCGATGCTGTTGGCCGGGGACGAGTTGGGCAATTCGCAGGGCGGCAACAACAACGCCTATTGTCAGGACAATCCCATCGGGTGGGTCGATTGGGACAATGCCGATCCCGATTTCCTGGCCTTCTGCCAGCGGGTTATTGCCTTCCGCAAGGCGCATCCCATCCTGCGCCAGAAGCGGTTCCTGCACAGCCAGCCGCGCGAACAGGACGGGCTGCCGGACCTGTTCTGGCGCCGCGCCGACGGCACCCCCATGCGCCCCGAGGATTGGAACGACCCCGAACTGCGCCTGCTGGCCGCTGAAATGCGGATGGCCTCGGGGACGCCCGCCTATGCCGCGCTGCCGGGGGCGGTCTTTGTCGTTTATAACAACGGCAATGATGAGACCGTCACCATCCCCGACGCCCCCAAAGGCAGCCACTGGCGCCGCCAGCTGGACAGCGCCCGAGACGATGACACAGACATCGCCGCAACCCCCACCCAAGAGATCGCCGCCGAGAGCGTCGTCGTCTTCGTCCTGACCGAGGGATGCCCCGCATGACTGCACCGACCATCTTCGACATGCGCCTGTCGCGCAGTGCCCCCGACCTTTGGCCGATCCTTGAACGGCTTTACGGTGAGCGTGCCGATTACGACGATTTCTGCGCCCAGTTGCAACAGACCCTGCGCGACGGATGGGCGGCGCGTCCGGCCGATCTGAAGCGGCTGGATCTGGCGCGCGATCTGGAGCCCGACTGGTTCCAGCGCCCCCAGATGGTAGGCTATGTCTTCTATGTCAACCGTTTCGCGGGCAATCTGGCGGGGGTGCACGACCGGCTGGACTACCTGCGCGACCTTGGCGTGACCTATGTCCACCTGATGCCCTGCCTGAAGCCGCGCCCCGGCGACAGCGACGGCGGCTATTCGGTGATGGACTACCGGCAGGTGAACCCGGCCTATGGGCGGATGGCCGATCTGACGCGGCTGGCTGGGGCGCTGCGGGCGCGGGGCATGTCGCTTTGCGTGGATCTGGTGCTGAACCATACGGCCAAGGAACATGAATGGGCGCAGGCGGCGGTGGCGGGCGACACCGAATATCAGGACATGTACCTGATGTATGACGACCAGACCCTGCCCAACGCCTATGAACAGAGCCTGATCGAGATCTTTCCCGACACCGCGCCGGGCAGCTTCACCCATTACCCCGATTTCGGCAAATGGGTCTGGACCACCTTCAACGAACATCAATGGGATCTGAATTGGGCCAATCCGCGCGTCTTCCTGGAAATCGTGCGGATCATGCTGAACCTGGCAAACAAGGGCGTCAACGTGCTGCGGCTGGATGCGGTCGCCTTCATGTGGAAGCGCATGGGCACCACCTGTCAGGGCCAGCCCGAGGTGCATCTGCTGCTGCGCGCCCTGCGGGCCTGCACCCGCATCGCCGCCAATTCCGTCCTCCACCTCGAGGAGGCGATCGTCGGGCCGGCCGACATGCTGACCTATTTCGGGCGGGGCGAACATGACGGCAAGGAAGGCAACCTGGCCTATCACAACAGCCTGATGGTCCAGTTCTGGGGCGCGCTTGCCACCCGCGACACGCGGTTGATGACCCATGTGCTGCGCACCCATTTCCCGCCCGTGCTGACCAATGCCACCTATGCGACCTATATCCGCTGCCACGACGACATCGGATGGGCCATCACCGACGAAGATGCCGCGGCGGTGGGCATGTCGGGCGCGGCGCATCGGGCCTTCCTGTCGGATTTCTACGATGGCAGTTTTCCGGGCAGCTTCTCGAACGGGGCGCTGTTTCAGGTGAACCCGGAAACGGGGGACAAGCGGATCTCGGGCAGCTTCGCCTCCATGGCGGGGCTGGAGGGGGCCATGGCGCGGGGCGACCGCGCGGGGATCGACCTGGCCGTCGACCGCATCCTGATGGGCCACGCGTTGATCGCATCCTTCGGGGGGGTGCCGCTGATCTACATGGGCGACGAGTTGGGCCTGCTGAACGACCACGGCTATCGCGACGTGCCCGAACATGCCCATGACAGCCGCTGGATCCACCGCCCCGCGATGGATTGGGACGGCGCCGCGCAGGCGGTCACCGACGAAGGCTCGACCCCGGGGCGCATCCTGCATGGCACGCGCACCATCATGGCACGCCGCAGGTCCTGTGATCGCCTGCACGGCGGGCACCCGACCGAGGTCCTTGATTGCGCAAATGCCGCAGTCTTCGGTTTTGCGCGACGCGCGCCGCAGGGCAGCGTTGTTTGTCTTTTCAACTTCACCGAAAGCTGGCAACACGTCGATGGAAATTGGCTGCGCTTTCAAGGCGTGACCGACATGCGCGACATCCTGTCGGACGCGACGGTGACCTTGCATGACGACACGCTGGTTCTGCCCCCCTATGGCCGTGTCTGGCTGTCCTGACCAAGTGTAAGAGGCCCCAAGTGACCCACGCCTTGACCGCGCAAGACCTGCGCGACCAGATCCTTCATCACCTGACCCATACGCAGGGTCGCGGTCCCGAATTCGCAACCGTTTTCGATTGGCGCATGGCCGTCAGCTATACCGTGCGCGACCAGATGGTCGGGCCTTGGGTGAACGCCATCCGCGCCGCCCGCGATCAGGGCGCCAAGCGGGTCTATTACCTGTCGATGGAGTTTCTGATCGGCCGCATCCTGGGCGATGCGATCATCAACTTGGGGCTGGAACCGGCGATGGGGCAGGCCCTGACCATGCTGGGTCAGGACGAAGACGCCATCCTGCATGACGAACCCGATGCGGCGCTTGGCAACGGCGGGCTGGGTCGTCTGGCGGCCTGCTTCATGGAGTCGCTGTCGTCGTTGAACTGCCCGGCCTTCGGCTATGGCATCCGCTATGAACACGGGCTGTTCCGCCAGCGTTTCGAGGGCGGCCAGCAGGTCGAGACCCCGGAAGACTGGCTGAACCAGCCCCACCCCTGGGAATTCATGCGCATCGACTACAGCTATGACATCGGCTTCAAGGGTCATGTCGATCAGGTCGATGGCCGCGCCGTCTGGCGTCCTGCAGAAAGCGTGCTGGCACGGGCCTATGACACGCCGGTCATCGGTTGGGGCGGCGATTGGGCCAACAGCCTGCGCCTGTGGGGGGCGCATCCGACGACGCTGCTGGACCTGCACCGCTTCAACGCGGGCGACCACACCGCCGCCGCCGAACCCGAGGCGCTGGCCCGAACCCTGTCGCGCGTTCTGTACCCCGACGACACGACCGAGGCGGGCAAGGAACTGCGGCTGAAGCAGGAATACTTCCTGACCTCGGCGGCGTTGCAGGACATCCTGCGCCGCTTCATGTCCGAACATGGCGATCTGGACCTGCTGCCCGAAAAGGTCGCGATCCAGCTGAACGACACCCACCCTGCCATCGCGGGGCCGGAACTGATGCGCCTGCTGATGGATGAACACGGCCTGCCATTCGATCGCGCCATGGTTCTGGCGCGGGGGGTGCTGAACTATACCAACCACACCCTGCTGCCCGAGGCGTTGGAGCGGTGGTCCACATGGCTGATGGGCCGCGTGCTGCCGCGCCACATGCAGATCATCCAGATGATCGACGACGATCACCGCCGCGCCACCGGCAGGCCGAACCACATTGGCATTGTCCACGGCGATCAGGTGCATATGGGGGAACTGGCCTTCATCATGGCGGGCCGGGTGAACGGCGTCTCGGCGCTGCACACCGATCTGGTCAAGGACACGGTCTTTGCCGATCTGCACCGGCTGCACCCCGACCGCATCGTGAACCAGACGAATGGCGTCACCCCGCGCCGCTGGCTGCGCATGGCGAACCCCGCCCTGACACGCCTGCTGGACGACACCATCGGCACCGGCTGGACCCGCGATTTGGATCAGCTGAAAGGGTTGGAGGCCCATGCCGGTGACGCCGCCTTCCGCGACCGGCTGCATGCCGCCAAGCGGGACAACAAGGTGCTGCTGTCGAACGGTCTGCTGGCCGGTCTGGGCATCAAGGCTGACCCGGACGCCATCTTCGACGTGCAGATCAAGCGTATCCATGAATACAAACGCCAGCTGCTGAACATTCTGGAAGCCATCGCTCTGTGGAGCCGCATCCACGACGACCCAAATGGCAATTGGACCCCGCGCGTCAAGATTTTCGGTGGCAAGGCGGCGCCGGGATACTGGCTGGCGAAATCGGTGATCCATCTGATCAACGACGTGGCCGCGACGATCAACAGCGATCCGGTAACGTCGAAGTTCCTGCAGATCGCCTATCCGCCGAATTACAACGTCTCGATGGCCGAGGATCTGATTCCCGCCGCCGATCTATCCGAACAGATCAGCACGGCGGGGAAAGAGGCATCAGGCACCGGCAACATGAAGTTCACCATGAACGGCGCGCTGACCATCGGCACGCTGGACGGGGCCAATGTGGAAATCCGCGAACAGGTCGGGGCCGAGAACTTCTTCCTCTTCGGCATGACCGCCGATCAGGCGGCGGCGGAAAAATCGCGCCCCGGCCATGCCCGCGCCGCGATCGAGCGCAGCGAGGACATGAAGATCGCGCTGCAGCTGATTGCCGAGGGTCGCTTTGGCCGGGCCGAGACCTATTACGGTCTGCTGGATCGCACGTGGAACGATGATCCCTTCCTGGTGGCGTCCGATTTCGATGCCTATTATGCGGCGCAACGTCGGGTCGATGCCGCCTATGCCGATCAGGACGACTGGCACCGCATGGCGGCGCTGAACATCGCACGGTCGGGGTACTTTTCATCGGACCGCACCATCCGCGGCTATATGCAGGATATCTGGGACGCCAAGCCGGTCATCTTGCCGGCTTAGCCGATACGGCGTGCGACACGTCGCGTCAGCGCCTGAAAACCTTCGTGGATCATCACCGCGATGATGCCGACGACCATGCCGCCCTGCAGGACAAAGGCGGTGTTGGACGACAGCAGACCCGCGATGATCACCTCGCCCAGGGTACGGGCGGCGACGGTCGATCCGATCGTCGCCGTCCCAAGCGAGATCACCGCCGTCAGCCGCATCCCCGTCAGGATCACCGGCAAGGCCAAGGGCAGATCGACCTGCCACAGGCGTTGAGAAGGCGTCAGGCCCATGCCGCGTGCGGCTTCGCGGATCTGGGCGGGCTGGTTCGTCAGACCGGCCAGCGTGTTTTCAAAGACCGGCAACAGACCGTACAAAAATAGTGCCACCAGCGTCGGCCCCGCGCCAAAGCCCATGACCGGTACGGCCAGCGCCAGCACGGCCACGGGCGGAAAGGTCTGCCCGACCGAGGTGATCGTTCGCGCCAGCGGCAGGAATTCCCGCCCCGATGGCCGCGTCACCATCACCGCCAGCACCAAGGCCACCAGCGTCGAGGCCGCAACCGCGACCGCCACCAGCGTCAGATGCGACAGGGTCAGCGACCAAAGCGGCGTCTGCGTATAGACCGCCGGCGCACCGTTCCGCGTCATCGGCGCGAACAGCCAGGCAAAGCTGTCGGGGCTGGCCAGAAACGCCAGCAGGAACAGCCCCGCCGCCGCCATCAGGATGCGTCCGGTCACGGGGCGGCCCTTTCGCGCAGAGCGGCCAGGGTGACGACGCCGCCGCCGTCAACTGGCAGGGCGTCGCGGCCGCTCCACAGGCATTCCGCAAGGGCGTCGCGCAGGGTTGCGTCGCGCGGGATGGGGGCGCCTGTGGCGTGACCCTCGGTCGCGATCTGGAAGGCAGGGGTCAGGGACAGCAGGTGGAAGGGGCGCATGTCGGGGCCGATCAACGCTTCGACGAAGGGGGTGGCGGGGCTGCGCAGGATATCGGCGGGCGGTGCGTATTGCAGCAACCGCCCCTGATCCATGACTGCGATCTGATCGCCCAGCAGAATTGCCTCGGTCATGTCATGTGTGACCAGAACCAGCGTGGTGCCCAGCTGGCGCTGGATCTGGCGCAGGTCGGCCTGCGCCTTGGCACGAATGACCGGGTCCAGCGCGCCGAAGGGTTCATCCATCAGCAGAACCTCGGGCCTGGCGGCCAAGGCGCGGGCGACGCCGATGCGCTGCTGCTGACCGCCGGACAGTTCGTGCGGCATGCGGTCGCGAAACGCATCCGGGTCCAGCTGGAACAGCGTCAACAGCTCATCCACCCGTTCGCGGATCTGGTTCGCGGGCCAGCGCAGCAGGCGCGGGACGGTCGCGATATTCTGCCCGACGGTGCGATGCGGGAACAACCCGTGCCCTTGGATGGCATAGCCGATGCCCCGCCGCAGCAATGGGGGCGCGATGCTGCCCGTGTCCTGCCCGTCGATCAATACCCGCCCCGATGTCGGCGTGACCAGACGGTTGATCATCCGCAGCAAAGTCGTCTTGCCCGACCCCGAGGTGCCAACCAGCGCCGCGATCTGTCCGCGTTCGACGGTCAGGCTGACGTCATCGACCACCGGCTTGCCGTCATAGCGTTTGGTCAGATTTTCGATCCGGATCATGCGGGCCTCGTGGTGGGGCGATTCAGGGATTCGACCAGCAGGTCCAGCGCAATACCCGCCACCAACGCCAACCCGATGGTGGGCAGGGCGCCCAGCAACACCAGATCCATTGCGGTCTGGTTTAGGCCCTGAAACACGAAGGTGCCAAAGCCGCCGCCGCCGATCAATCCGGCAATCACGGCCAGCCCGATGTTTTGGACCAGCACGATACGGATGGCGGCCAGCAGAACGGGCAGGGCCAGCGGCACCAGCACCCAAGCCAGCAGTTGAACCCGCGTCAGCCCAAGGCCCACGGCCGCGTCCTGGGTGGCGGGGCTGACGCCCGACAGACCGGTCAGCGTGTTCGAAACCACAGGCAGCAGCGAATAGAGGAACAGCGCCACCAGCGCAGGAAAGACACCGATACCCGCAATGCCCGCCTGTGCGGCCCCCGGGATATTGGCAGCGATCCAGCCGAAAATCGGGATCATGATCCCGAACAGTGCCAGCGACGGAATGGTCTGCAGGATGTTCAGCACCGACAGCACTGGCCCGCGTGCAGGCGGCGATTGGTGGATGGCGATGCCAAGCGGCAGGCCGACCAACAGCGACAGCCCAAGCGACCCGAAAGCCAGAAACAGATGCGCGGCGCCTTCGCGCAAAAAGGCATCGCGGCGGGCGGCGTATTCGCGCATGACCGAGACCTGATCCAGCCACCCCGTCATCAGCACCACAGCGACCAGCGTCACGGCCCCCGCCAGCATCAGCCAACGCCAGTACAGCGCCGGACGCAGACGGGTGATCGCATCGGTCGACATCAGACAGAATGCCAGCAGCAACAGCCAGAAACCGGCAGCCGGGGCAACGCGCGCCAGATCGGGGGCCTGCGCCATCAGGCTTTGCGCAGTGCCGCCAAGGGCCAGCACCACCGTACCCAAGCCTACCAATCCGCCTGCCAATCGCCAGATATGCGACCAGCGCAGGCAGCCGGCCAACAGGATCGCCGCCAGCATTGCGGCCAGCGGCAGGGACATGGCAATGCCGTCGCCCGGCACGATGCGGTTAGCTTTGAACTGCACCAGCGGCAGGATCAGTCCGGCCAGCCCGATCAGGGCAAACAGCAGGCCGGGGCGATCAGGCCGCAGGCTCATCAGTCCAGCAAACCTGCGCGGGTCAGATAGTCGCGGGCGACGGTCTCGGCAGGCTCTCCGCCGATCTGGATGCGGCCGTTCAGCTCCTGAAGCGTCTGCAGGTCAAGTCCGGCAAAGATCGGCGCCAGAATTTCGGGGACCTGCGGGAATTCTTTTAGCACCGAGGCGCGGATGATCGGTGCGGGCTGATAGACGGGCTGGACCGCCTTGTCATCCTCCATCACGACCAGACCTGCGGGGGCAATGCCGCCATCGGTGCCATAGACCATCGCCGCATTGACCCCCGAGGTCTGCTGGGCGGCTGCGGCGATGGTGGCGGCCGTGTCACCGCCCGACAGCTGGATCAGCTGATCGGGCTGCATCTTGAAGCCATAGGTCGATTGGAACGCCGGCAGCGCGGCAGCCGAGGTCACGAATTCGGTCGATGCCGCCAGCTTGATGTCACCACCATCGCTGATCCAGGCACCAAGGTCGGACATGCTGGCAAGGCCGTTTTCCTCGGCCAGATCCTGGCGCAGGGCGATGGCCCAGGTGTTGTTCGCGGGCGCCGGTTGCAGCCAGACGATGTCGTTCTGTTCAAGGTCCAGCTGGGCGACGCGCTGATATCCGGCCTCGGCATCCTTCCAGACCTTGCTGTCGGCTTCGTTGAAGAAGAAGGCGCCGTTGGCGGTATATTCGGGATAGATGTCCACCTGTCCCGAGGTGATCGCGTCGCGCATGATCGGCGTGCCGCCCAGTTGCAGACGTCCCTTTACGGGCAGTCCGGCGTCCTGCAGCGCCATCAGGATGATATTGCCCAGCAGCCCGCCTTCGGTGTCGATCTTGGAGGATACGGTGATGCTTTGGGCCCCTGCTGCGGAACCAAGTCCGAGCAGGGCGGCGGCGATGACGGGGATGGCTTTCATGGGTCGTCCTTTCGTGTCGCGCACGGCGCGCTCCGGCGGTCCATAGTCTGGGTCATGACCCAAATGCGGCGCCGGGGGAAAGGTTCCGGTGGTCGTGCCCATGGCCGGAAAAGGCGCCGGGGCCGGTGGCAAATGCCCCGGCCCCGGAAGGGATCAATAGATGGCGATCATCGGGAAGGCGATCAGCAGCCCCACCGCCAGGATCTGCAGCCCGATGAAGGGCAGAAGGGCGCGGAAGATCTCGCCCAGGGAGATGTCCGGCGGGGTGACCGACTTCAGATAGAAGGCGGCAGGCCCGAAGGGGGGCGACAGGAAGCTGACCTGCATGTTCATCGCGAACAGCACGCCGAACCAGACCGGATCGTAACCAAGGTTGACAATGATCGGCACGAAGATCGGCATGGTCAGCAGCGCGATCCCGACCCAGTCCAGGAACATGCCCAACACGAACAGGATGGCCATCATGAACAGGATGATGATCGTCGGATTGTCGCTGATGCCGGTGATCAGTTCGGACACGAAGTTGATGCCGCCCATCAGGTTGAACACCCCGACCAGCGCCGAAGCACCGATGCCGATCCAGACGATCATGCCGACGGTCTGCAGCGTCTGGATGGAAGCACCGCGCAGCAGGCCCCAGGTGAATTCGCCGCGCACGATGGTTGACAGCAGGACACCCGCCACGCCGACGGCGCTGGCCTCGGTCACCGATGCGATGCCGCCATAGATCGAACCCAGCACCATGACGACCACGACGATCGGCAGGAACAGGCCCTTGAGCAGGCGCAGCTTTTCAGCCGTCGGGACGGCGTCGGTCACGGCAGGGGGCACCGCGCCGGGGGTCAGCCAGGCGCGCATCAGTACGTAGCCGACGTAAAGCAGCGCCAGAAGACCGCCCGGCACGAAGGCCGCCGTGAACAGGTCCCCGATCGAGACGTTGGCCGTCAGGCCATAGATGATCAGCACGATCGACGGCGGAACCATGGTCCCCAGGCTGCCGCCCGCGCAAACGACGCCGATGGCCAGCTTGCGGTCATAGCCTTGCGCCAGCATCTGGGGCAGGGCGATCAGACCCAGCAGCACGACCTCGCCGCCGATGATGCCGGACATGGCGGCCAGAATGACGGCCACGAAGATGGTCTGGACAGCCACGCCGCCACGGATGCGGCCACCGATCAGGCGCATCGCCTCGAACAGGTCGCGCGCGATGCCGCTGCGGTCCAGAATCGCCGCCATCAGCACGAACATCGGCACCGAGACGAAGACGAAGCTGCTGACGAAGGAATAGACACGGCTGGTGATCAGCGGCACGACGTTCGGGCCGAACCAGCCAAGCGCGAAGATCAGCGTGACCAGCAGCGTGACGAAGGCCAGGGGAATACCCGTAACCAGAAGACCCAGAAGCATTGCGAACAGCACCAGCGTGCCGGTCTCAATGCCCAGGGATTGTAGTGAACCGAATATTTCCATCAGCGGGCCCCCATGCCCTGCCCGCGGGCATAGTTGATCGCAAGGATCACGAATTGCACTGCCATGACGATCAGGGCGACCATCAGCAGGATCTTCAGCATGCCGGGGAACGCGGGGTTCCAGGCGCTGCCGGATGTTTCAAGGTGGAAGCTGCCGTCGGGGCGCCATGCGGCGCGCTTGACCATCTGCCAAGCCGCCCATGCAAAGGCGCCGGCAGACAGCGCGCAGACCGCCGAGATCAGCAGGTCGGCCACGCGGCGCGCGGTCGGCGACAGGATGTCATAGATCAGCACGACCCGGATATGGCGGTCGCGCGACGTGCACAGCAGCCCGCCGTAGATGAACGAGATCGCGCAGAGGAACACCGTCGTCTCATGCGCCCAATTGGTCGGGCTGCCGAAGACATAGCGCAGGATGACTTCCTGAATCAGGATCAGCATCGCGACGACCAGCCCCATTGCGGGGATCAGCGCGAAGCGGTCGATCCATCTGCCCAAAAAGCCGGATTGCGCGATGGCGGCATGCTCCTCGCGCGGCATCTCATCGGATGCGGTCATGGTGTTTCCCCTCCCTCGGGTGGGGTCGGGCGCGTGGCCCGACCCGAAGCGTGTTTACTCGACCAGGCCTTTTTCGGTCAGATAGGCGGTCAGCGCGTCATAGACCCGCTGTGCGGCGGGGGACTGGCTGGCGACCTTTTCCCATTCGCCCATGGCGATACCACGGAACTTGGCGCGTTCTTCGTCGGACCAGTCGTGGATGGTGATCTTGCCACCTTCCTTGGCCGTGGCGACGGCTTCCTGATCAGCCTCGGCCAATGCGGCGATCTGGGTGCGGGCAAAGTCGGCGACCGATTGGGTCATCAACTGCTGCATGTCCTCGGGCAGGGTGTCCCACTTGTCCTTGTTCATCGAGATCTCGACCAGGGGCAGCGAGTGGAAGCCCGGATAGATCGGGTGCGGCGCGGTGTCGTTCAGACCCTGTGCCTGGTTCACCGAAAACACCGAATAATCGGCCGCGTCGATGACCTTCTTGTCCAGCGAGGTGAAGACCTCGGAGCCGGGCAGGTTCACGGGCGATGCGCCGGCGGCGGCAAAGACCGACTGGACCAGGCCTTCGGGTGCGCGCAGCTTGACGCCCTTCAGGTCATCCACGGTGTCGATCGGCACCGAGCTGACGAAAGCTTCCAGACCGGGGGTCGATGCGCCGATGAACTGCAGGCCATAGGGGTTCATGATTTCGTTCAGCAGCTCGGAGCCGCCGCCGTTTTCCACGAAGTCCAGCATCTGCTCAGGGTCCGACCATGCACCGACGGGGTTGCCCATCAGGCCGAATGCCGGGTCCTTGCCCGCGAAATAGGACAGGTCGGTGATGTGACCGTCCAGAATGCCGGTGGCGATGGCGTCCTGGGTTTCGTTATGGGCGACGATGGATTCGACGGGCAGCAGGTCGATCTCGATCTTGCCGTCCGAACGTTCCGCAACGTCCTTGGCCCAGCCCTGCTGCAGCATGAAGTTGGGGTTGCCTGCCGGGTCCGAGGACTGGAAGCGGAAGGTGTAATCGGCGGACAGCGCAGGGGCTGCCAGCGCCATCAGCGCGGTGGCGGCCATCAGGCTGCGACGGGTTATGTTGATCATTTGGTTCTCCTCCGGGTGGGTGTTCAGGCAGGCGTGGAAAGTGCCTCGGCTGCCAGTTCGATGATGCGTTCCGGCGCCAGCGCCACGCTGAGCCAAAGCGCGTTTTCCGCCCTGGCGTCAGGTGCCTGAAGCGCGGCCAGTTGGCTGTCGATCAGGCTGGTCGGCATATAGTGGTCCTTGCGGGCGTTCATGCGTTCCTCGATCACGGCACGGTCGCCATGCAGGAAGACGATGTCGATCGGGCCGGTCACGGTCCGCAGTCGGTCGCGATGCGCCAGGCCCAGTGCCGAACACGCCAGCACGGCGCGTTTGGGGGCCGCATTGACCGCCTCGCCCAGCCTGTCCAGCCAGCCCCAACGCATGTCGTCCGTCAAGGGTTGGCCGTCACGCATATGGGCGACGCTGGTGTCGTCGTGATATTCGTCGGCTTCGATGAAGTGACCGCCGAGCTGGTCCGCGATGCCTTGAGCGATGGTCGATTTGCCGACGCCGCAGATACCCATGACCAGTATCGGTCGAAAACCCATGTCGCCTGTCCTCCTGTGGTGCCATCTCCTCGATGACAGCGCAATCATGGATGACAGCGCTGTCATGCGTCAACCCCCTTACTTTTTTTGCGGAACGGGATAACGTGCCGACATCATGGAAAAAACGCGCAAGACCACTCTGTCAGATGTTGCGGCACTTGCCGATGTCAGCCCTATCACGGTGTCGCGGGCACTGCGGGACCCTGAAAAAGTGTCCCCGGATGCGCGTGCGCGAATCACCCGTGCCATCGCCCAACTGGGCTATGTCCCGAACCCTGCGGCACGGGCGTTGGCGTCGGGGCGGACGGATGTTGTGGGGGTAATCATCCCCTCGGTCAGCAACAACGTCTTTGCCGATGTGATGCGCGGGATCTACGACGGGTTGCAGGACAGCCCGCTTGGGGTGCAGCTGGGGACCACGCGCTATTCCCCCCTGACCGAGGAACAGCTGGTCCGCGTCTTCCTGTCCCAGCAGCCTGCCGGATTGATCGTGGCGGGGCATGATCAGTCGCCAGCCGCGCGTGCGCTGTTGCAGGGGGCCGAATGCCCCGTCGTGCAGATCATGGAGGTCGGTCCCCAGCCCATCGATCTGGTCGTGGGGCTGTCGCATTATCAGGCGGCCCGTGACGGGGCGCAGCATCTGCTGGACATGGGATACAAGGCACCGGCCTTTCTGGGTGCGCAGATGGACCCGCGCAGCCAGCGCCGCTTGGCAGGTTTTCGCGATTGTCTGATCGCGGCGGGCATGGGGTCCGACGATCCCGTCGTCACCACGCCCGAGCCGTCATCGGTCAGCCTGGGATGCCGTCTGTTCGCCGATCTGACCGCCACGCGCCCCCAGACCGATGCGGTGTTGTGCAACAACGACGACCTTGCGCTTGGCGTGCTGTTCGAGGCGCAGCGGCGCAACATCCGCATTCCCGACCGCCTTGGTATCTGCGGGTTCAACGACCATGAGATGATGTCCGCCGCCGAACCGCCCCTGACCTCGGTGGAAACCGACCGGTACGAAATGGGGCGCGCCGCCATCCGCCAGATCCGCGACCGGCTGGCGGGCAAGGGGCACCCGCGCGGCCATGCGGTTGATCTGGGCTATCGGCTGGTGCCGCGCGCCAGCACGGCTCGCAGGGGGGGTTAGCCGCCAAAGCTGCTGCGGCTGCCGCCGAAACCGCCGCGCGATCCGGCGGTGGCCCGCGTCATCGGCGCACGACCTGCGGTGGCGGCGGGGCGGGCGAAGTTCTGCGACCCCATCGTGGCACGGCCCGCGTTGCTGCCGAAGTTGGTGGTGCCGGTGGCATTGGTAAAGCCGCCCTGTGCGTTGCGATACATCGGCTGCGATGCCGCCATGCCCGATCCGCCACGTCCCAGCATGTTGCCGATCAGGTAACCGGCCAGCAGCGGCATGAAAATGCCGCCCGACCCGCCACTGCTGACCTGCTGTTCCTCGGACCCGCAATTGCCTTCGCCATGCTGTTCCTCGCAGACCTGCAGGCTGTCATAGCGGGGGGCGGATTCGACGTGCAGCGCCTCGGCCTCGGCAAAGGCCTTGTCGCATTCCTCGACCGAGAACAGCCCGTCCTGCGCGGCCGCAGCCTCGCAGCTGGCCATATCGGGGAAGGCCTGCGCGTCGACCTGTTCTTCGCGGCAGCCCGCGACGGTGAATGCGGCAGCGCCAAGAATGGTCAGCGCGACGGTTCTGGAACGTTTTCTCATATCCCCTCCTTAGCGCGGATCACTCCGCGATGAAATGCGGCTTGAAGCGCGACAGGTCCTGGGTGATCCGCGACCGGTCCTCGCGCATGCCGATGCCGGCGCAGGCATGGCCCACGATCCATGCGCCCACCACCGGGCGGAAGCCGTCGAATTCGGGCAGCGGGTGATAGGCCTGGACGATGCGCGGATGGCGGTCGTAATCGGTGTTCGGGCTGGTTTCAGTGACATCGCCGCCCTCGACGATGCTGATTGAGGCGCCTTCGCGCGAAAAGATCGGCTTGACCACATGGGCCGCGCGGATCTGGTCGGCGACGCGGCCAAAGGCGTCGGCCACATCGGGGGATGCCTGACCGCCCTCGACCAGCGCCTCGGCGATGTCATCGGCAAAGAAGGCCGGCAGCAGGTTCGGGTGGCCTTCGAACATCTGCCACAGGACCGGCAGCAGGCCCTTGTTGGACACGACGGCCTTCCATGCCGGTTCGATGAACAGACAGCCCGCGCCCTTGATGTGCTTTCCGAAATCATCGGCCAGCATGTCTTCCCACGGATACAGCTTGAACATCGTGCCGATGACGCGGTCCTGATCGTCCAGGAACTGCTTGTCCTTGCTGATCGCGATCTTGTTCAGGTCGCTGTAATGCGCGCCCATCCCGGCTTCGCGCGCGGCCCACGCCATCGATTCGACGGTGGCGTAATCTTCCGGCGTGTCGGGCATGGCGGTGAAATGGATGTCTGTGTTCGGCTCGAACAGGTCCTTGAAGCGTTCGATCAAGGCTTCGTGGATGCCGTTGAACTGGTCGGACCCTTCGGGCAGCACGCCCGCGGCCAGTTGGTCTTCCAGCCACTGCCACTGGAACGAGGCGCTTTCATACAGTGATGTCGGCGTGTCGGCGTTGTATTCCAACAGCTTGGCCGGACCCTTGCCGTCATAGGCAAGGTCCATGCGGCCATAGACCTCGGGTTCGTTGCGGGCCCAGCTGTCGGCTATCAGGTCGAAATGCTGTTCGGGGATGCCCAGCTTGGCCATCAACGCCTGATCGCCGACGATATGGGCCACGGCCTCACGCGTCATGGCGTGCAATTCGGTGGCCGGATCCTCCAGATCGTTTTCGATCTGCTCCAGCGTGAACTGATAGGCGGATGTTTCGTCCCAATAGGGTTCGCCATGCATATGGGCGAAGGTGAAACCGGCATCCTCGGCCTTGGCGGCCAGGTCGGGGCGTTCTGGAAGGGTGATCTTGCGCATGTGAAATACCTAGGGCCTGCCCGCCCCAAGAACCAGAGGTCTTAGCTGCTGTCGCGTGCGATAAAACGACCGGGCAGGGCGACATGGTGGGTCAGCTTGCCGTCCAGAACCTCAAGCAGGCATTCGGCCATTGCGGTGATCGGCTGGCGATAGGTTGTCAGCTGATAAGCGGGCGAGCTGGACAACGGAATGTCGTCGAACCCCGTCACCGCAATATCCTGCGGCACCCGCAGCCCAAGTCGATAGCGGATCGCATCCATCGCGCCGATGGCGATGATGTCGTTTTCGCAGACCAGCACGTCGGGCCGGCTGGCCGCGTCGCGGTCCTGCAGCAGCGCCGTCACGCGGTCGATGGCAGGGCCGAAATCATAAGCCGCCGCATTGATCGAGGGCACCACAGTGCCCGTACGTTCCAGCCAGTATTGGGTGAATGTCGATTTGCGGTGCAGCTTGGCCGATTGCGTGTCGGGACCGGCCAGAAAGACCGGGCGGTGATAGCCGCGTTCCAGCAGGTGATCGGCGATCTCTCGCATGGCGATCACATCGTCGCAGGCGATGGTCAGGGTGTCGGGGTTCTGGCTGTAGCGTGCAAAGATCACCAGCTTCTTCAGGCGTCGCGCCCCGAAGGCGGTTTCCAGCACCTTGTCGTCGAACCGGGTGCCGATCACGACAGCCGCATCGACGCGGCGCTGGCTGGCGGCCAGCAAGGCCTCGGATGCGTCGTCGCTGTCGGACATATGCACCAGCAAGGTCGCCCAGCCCCGCGACCACAGGATGCGCGTCAACCGTTCCAGCAGCACCAGCTTATGCGGGTTGTTGAAGTCGTTGGTGATCAGCGCGACCAGATTGGACCGGTCCGACGCCAAGGACGAGGCCAGCAGATCGGGCGCATAGCCCAGCCGTTCGGCGGCGGCCATGACCCTCTCGCGGCTGGTCCGCGAAATCGAGGCGTCCTTTTTGAACGCCCGCGCCACCGTCCAGCGCGACACGCCCGCAGCCGCAGCCACGTCATCAGCCGTCACGCTGCCGTCAAGATCATCCGAATTTGCCATGCCCCAGCTTAACCTGCGCGTCACCGCACCGAAAGGGCTTTGCACGCGCGTGCAGATTTTTGTTGCACGCGCGTGCAAAGTTAGGCAACGTTACGTCACAAACACTGCTGCAGATGATTCGAGGGAGGAGTCAGGATGCTGAAGGTTGCTCTGTTGGGGGCTGGCCGGATTGGTCAGGTCCACGCCAAATCCATAACGCAGACCGAATCCTGCCAGCTTGTGGCCGTGGCCGACGTGAACGTCGCCGCAGCCGAAGCGCTGGCCGCGCAGATCGGCGCCACCGCCTGCACCGTCGATCAGATCATCAATGATCCCGCCATCGACGCCGTGCTGATCGCGACATCGACCGACACCCATTCCGATCTGATCGAACGCGCCACTGCCGCCGGCAAGGCCGTGCTGTGCGAAAAGCCGGTCGATCTGTCGCTGGAACGTGCATTGTCCACGCTGGCCAAGGCCGAGGCGACGGGCAAGCCGGTCATGGTCGGTTTCAACCGCCGCTTCGATCCGAATTTCGCGGCGCTGAAGGCGTCCTTCGACAAGGGCGAGATCGGCAAGGGCGAATTGCTGTCCATCACCTCGTTCGATCCGGCCCCGCCGCCGGTCAGCTATGTCAAGGTCTCGGGCGGGTTGTTCCGTGACATGATGATCCATGATTTCGACATGGCCTGCTGGATCTTCGGCGGCGCCCCCGCCAAGGTCACCGCCACGGGTGCGGCCCTTGTGGACCCCGAAATCGGCGCTGCCGGCGATGTCGATACCGCTGCAGTGACCATGGTCTGGGATGACGGGCGCATCGCGGTCATCAAGAACTCGCGTCGCGCTGGATACGGTTACGACCAGCGCATCGAGATTCTGGGTTCGGAGGGTCTGCTGTCGGCGGCCAATGTGCTGGAAAACACCGTCCAGAAGATCACCACCGCCGGTGCCGTCAGCGCCAAGCCGGTGCATTTCTTTCTGGAACGCTATATGCGCGCCTATCAGGACGAATGGACGGCCTTCCTGGATGCGGTGCAATCGGGCGCGACCATGCCCGTGACGCTGCGTGAAGGCGTCGCCGCCCTTGCCTGCGCCGAGGCCGCGACCAAGTCGATGCAGACCGGCGAAACGGTCGCCGTCACCCCCGACATGCTGGGATGACCGCCATGCGCCCCATCGGATGCTGCACTTGGATCTTCGGCACGAATGACATCGCGGCCATCGCCGCCCGCGCCGCCCGCGCGGGTCTGGACGGTGTCGAGATCCACGGCGATCTGTCGATCGATCCGGTGCAGGCGGGGCGCATCCTGTCCGACCACAGGCTGCGGGCGTTTTCGATCACGCCGGGGGATGCCGATATCAGCCATCCCGACCTGACCATCCGGCAGGGCGCGCTGGATTATTACCGCAAGCTGGTCGATTGGGCCGTGGCAATGGGGCACGCGCCGCGGGTCGGATGCCACGGGTTGGTGCAGCGCATCCGCCCGGTCAGCGACCAGATGCAGGAAAACGACCTGCTGGTGGATAGCGTGTCGCAGATCTGCGCCATGGCCGACGCGGCCCATCTGGATGTCTGCTTCGAGATCCTCAACCGTTATGAAAGCCACCAGATCCGCAGCGTGGCCGAAGGGATAGCCTTGGCCGATGCGGTGGGGGTGGCGAACTTTTCCTTGCTGCCTGACGCATATCACATGAACATCGAGGAAACCGACCCCGCGGCCGCGCTGATGGCCGCAGGGGGACGGATCGGCCTTTATCACCTTGCCGACAGCAATCGCGGCGCGGTGGGTGATGGCCATATCGATTTCGCCGCCCAGTTCCGTGCGCTGGACGCAATTGATTACGCCGGCCCGATGATCGTCGAGCCCGCAGCCCCCGGCCCAGACCCGTTCAACACGAACAAGGGCCCCGGCTTTGAAGATACGCTCGAGGATATGCTGACCCGGTCCGTCCGGGCGATCCGCACCTTGGGCGGCTGAGATCCGCGCGCGCGAAGACGCGCCGGAATACCCCGAGGCTCATGGAGGGGCCGCGGGGATGACCTGAAACCTGGGAGGGAAGACATGACAAAATTCAAAACCGCAGTGGCAACCGCCGCGCTGATGGCGCTTGGCGCACCGGCAATGGCGCAGAACATCATCGTCGTGGCGCATGGCCAGGCGAACGATCCGTTCTGGTCGGTCGTCAAGAACGGCGCGGCCAAGGCCGGCGAACACACCGGCGCGACGGTCGATTTCCGTTCGCCCGAAACCTTTGACATGGTCGCGATGGGCCAGCTGATCGACGCCGCCGTCAATCAGGAACCCGACGGGATCGTCGTGTCGATCCCCGATGCCGATGCGCTTGGGCCGTCAATCGAACGCGCCGTCGATGCGGGCATTCCGGTGATCTCGATGAACGCGGGTTCGGATGTCGCCAAGGAACTGGGCGCGCTGCTGCATGTCGGCCAGTCGGAATTCGACGCGGGCAAGGTCGCGGGCGAAAAGCTGGCCGAAATGGGCGGCAAGAAGGGCATTTGCGTCAACCAGGAGGTCGGCAACGTCTCGCTGGACCAGCGCTGTGCCGGTTTCGCCGAAGGTTTCGGCAATCCGGTGTCGGTCGTGCCGACCCAGAACGACCCGACCGAGGTTCAGTCCAAGATCCGCGCCGCACTGGATAGCGACCCCGAGGTCGATACCGTCCTTGGTCTGGGTGCCAGCCTTGTGGGCGAACCCGCCGTGGCCGCCGTTCAGGCGCTTGGCCGCGACGACGTGATGATCGCCAGCTTCGACCTGTCGGCAGGCTTCCTGCAGGCGGTTGCCGACGGCAAGGCATCCTTCGCCATCGACCAGCAGCAGTATCTGCAGGGCTATCTGCCGGTCGCCTTCCTGGCGCTGAATGCAGAATACGGCTTGATGCCGGGCGGCGACGTGCCCTCGGGTCCGAACCTGGTGATGCAGGACGACGCAGAACAGGTGATCGAGCTGTCCGCACAGGGCATCCGCTGATCCACACCTGACGCGGCGGGCGCGTGACGCGCCCGCCCATTCCAAAAGATAGGGGGAGGGGAACCCATGGCCAATGCCACCGCATCCGCGGACGAGCGGATAAAGACCGAATCCATCACCACGCGCCTGATGAAGCGGCCAGAACTGGGGGCGATCGGCGGGGTGATCCTTGTCACGATCTTCTTCCTGATCACCGCCAGCGGCTCGATGTTCACCTTTGCCGGGATCATGAACTTTCTGACCCCCGCCGCCCAGTTGGGCATCCTCGGCATCGCTGCGGCCATGCTGATGATCGGTGGTGAATTCGACCTGTCGATCGGGTCCATGGTGGCCTTTGCCGGCATGATCTTCGGTGTGCTGGTCGTGAACATGGGCCTGCCGCTGATCTTCGCCATCCCGCTGACCATGGCTTTTGCCGGCGCAATGGGGGCCGTCAACGGTGCCATCGTCCTGCGCACCGGCCTGCCCAGCTTTATCGTCACGCTGGCTTTCCTCTTCATCCTGCGCGGTGCCTCGCTTGTCGGGCTGAAGCTGTTCACCGGCGGTTCCACCCAGCTGCGCGGCGTGCGTGACGCGGTCGAGGGCGACTGGCTGACGCCGTTCTTTTCGGGCGATGCCTTCGGCGGTGCCTTCCAGTGGATGGCCGACAAGGGCTGGATCAACTCGATGAATTCCGGCGCGCCCAAGGTTCCGGGCATCCCCGTCGAAATCCTGTGGTTCGTCGCCATCGCGGCCGTCGCCACCTTCGTTCTGCTGCGCACCCCTGCCGGCAACTGGATCTTTGCGACCGGCGGCGACAAGAACGCAGCCAGCAATTCGGGTGTGCCGGTGCGCAAGGTCAAGATCTCGCTGTTCATGCTGACCGCCTGCGCGGCGGCCATCGTGGCCATCATCACCGTGATCGACACCGGCTCGACCGATGCGCGTCGCGGCTTTATGAAAGAATTCGAGGCGATTATCGCCGCCGTCATCGGGGGCTGCCTGCTGACGGGTGGTTACGGGTCCGCCATTGGTGCCTTCTTCGGGGCGATCATCTTCGGCATGGTCACCATCGGCCTGACCTATACCGGCTTCGACCAGGACTGGTTCCAGGTCTTCCTTGGCGGCATGCTGCTGCTGGCTGTCGTCTTCAACAACGCGATCCGCAAACGCGTGACGGGGGAACGCTGATATGACCGATCCCATCATCCACATGGAAGGCATCAAGAAGCACTTCGGCAATGTCATTGCCCTGAACGGTGTGACCTTCGATGTCCGTCCCGGCGAATGCCACTGCCTGCTTGGCGACAACGGTGCCGGCAAGTTAACCTTCATCAAGACCATGTCTGGCGTCCACAAACCGACCGAAGGCAAGATCATGTTCGAGGGCAAGCCCTTGTCCTTCGACAGCCCCCGCGACGCGATGGAGGCGGGCATCGCCACCGTCTTCCAGGATCTTGCCATGATCCCGCTGATGAGCGTGACCCGCAACTTCTTTATGGGTCGCGAACCGACCAAGGGCCGCTTCATCAAGCGCTTCGATCTGGATGCTGCCAACAAGATCTGCATGGAGGAGATGCGCAAGATGGGCATCAACCTGCGTGCGCCGGATCAGGCCGTTGGCACGCTGTCGGGCGGTGAACGCCAGACCGTCGCCATCGCGCGGGCCGTCCATTTCGGCGCCAAGGTGCTGATCCTGGACGAACCGACCAGTGCGCTTGGCGTGCGCCAGACCTCGAACGTGCTGGCGACGATTGCCCGGGTGCGCAGCCAGGGCGTCGGCGTGGTCTTCATCAGCCACAACGTGCGTCACGCGCTGGCCGTGGGCGACCGCTTCACGGTGCTGAACCGCGGCCAGACCCTTGGCACCGCGCTGAAGGGCGAAATCGACGCCGCCGAACTGCAGGACCTGATGGCCGGCGGGCAGGAACTGGCCAAGCTGGAAGGCAGCCTCGGGGGGACCATCTGATGGTGCAGGCACGACCCTTGGGTGTGGCCCTGATCGGCACCGGGTTCATGGGCAAATGCCATGCGATGGCCTGGCGCAATGTCGCCACGGTCTTCGGCGGTGCCCATCCCCGGTTGCAGGTCCTGTGCGACACGCCGGATCGTGCCGCCGCCATGGCCGAACAATTCGGCTTTCAGCGCGGGACCGATGACTGGCAGCAGGCTGTCAGCGATCCCGCGGTCGATGTGGTCAGCATCACCACCCCCAACGGGCTTCACCGCCCCATGGCCGAGGCCGCGTTGCGGGCCGGCAAGCATGTCTGGCTGGAAAAGCCCATGGCGCTGACATTGGACGATGCGCGCGCCATGGCCGATCTGGCAGCACGCCATCCGGGGCAGGTGACGCTGCTGGGGTACAACTATCTGCGCAGCCCGGCCTTTCAGGCGGCGCGCAACCTGATCGCCGATGGGGCGATCGGGCGTCTGCTGGCGTTTCGCGGCGTCTATGACGAAGACTATTCCGCCGACCCGCTCCTCCCATGGTCCTGGCGGATGACTCACGGGGAAGGGGGCTTGGGTGCCCTTGGCGATCTGGGCTGCCACCTCGTGAGTCTCATGGTGGCGCTGATGGGACCGGTCGATCAGGTCACGGCGATGACCCAGATCGCGGTCCCTCAGCGCCCCTCCCCGAACGGTCCGCGCATGGTGGAAAACGACGACAGCGCCCTTGCGCTGATCCGTTTCGCCAATGGCGCGCAGGGGTCCTTTGCCACGTCCCGCGTGGCGCGGGGCCGCAAATGCCGCCTGCAATGGGAGGTTCACGGCAGCGACGGCACCCTGGTCTTCGATCAGGAAAACATGAACGAATTATGGGTCCACCGGACAGGGGATGCTGGCTTTATGCGGCATCTGTCCGGACCCGATCAGCCCGATTTCGCGGCCTTCTGCCCTGGCGCAGGCCACAACTTCGGGTTCAACGAACAGAAGGTCATCGAATGCCGCGATCTGCTGCGCGCCATCGATGGCGAAAAACCGGCCACGCCCGATTTCGCGGCGGGTCTTGAAATCGAACGGATCATTCACGCGATGGCGGCCTCGGACGGACGCCCGGTAATGATGAAGGAGGATCACCATGAAGACGCTTGATGTTGTGACGATTGGCCGAAGCTCTGTTGATCTTTACGGTCAGCAGGTTGGTGGTCGCCTTGAGGATATGGGGTCCTTTGCCAAATATATCGGCGGCAGCCCGACGAACATCGCCTGCGGGACGTCGCGTCTGGGGCTGCGTTCGGCGGTGATCACCAAGGTGGGCGACGAACACATGGGGCGCTTCATCCGTGAACAGCTGGTGCGCGAAGGCGTCGATGTGCGCGGGGTGGGCACCGATGCCGAGCGGCTGACGGCGCTGGTGATCCTTGGCATCCGCGACGAGGACAGCTTCCCGCTGATCTTCTATCGCCAGGATTGTGCCGACATGGCGCTGTCGGAAGATGACATCGACGAAGCGCTGATCGCCGACACCCGCTGCGTTCTGGCCACCGGCACGCATCTGTCGCACCCGCAGACCGAGGCTGCGGTTCTCAAGGCGCTGGATCTGGCGCGGCAGCATGGCGCCCGCACGGCGCTGGACATCGACTACCGCCCGAATTTGTGGGGCGTGGCCGGGCATGGCGATGGCGAAAGCCGCTTCGTGGAAAGCGCCGCCGTCACCGCGCGTCTGCAAAAGACGCTGCACCGCTTCGACCTGATCGTCGGCACCGAGGAAGAGTTCCACATCGCTGGCGGCACCACCGACACGCTGGCCGCCCTGCGCGCGGTCCGCGCCGTCAGCGATGCCACGCTGGTCTGCAAGCGCGGGGCGGCGGGCGCCGTGGCCTTCGAGGGCGCGATCCCCGACAGCCTTGATGCCGGTCAGGCCGGTCCCGGTTTCCCGATCGAGGTCTTCAACGTGCTGGGCGCGGGCGACGGCTTCTTTTCGGGTCTGCTGAAGGGCTGGATGGACGACGAGACATGGCCGCGCGCGCTGGAATACGCCAATGCCTGCGGGGCCTTCGCGGTCAGCCGCCACGGCTGCACCCCCGCCTATCCCAGCCTCGAGGAACTGCGCTTCTTCCTGGATCGCGGCGTGGTGCGCGCGGATCTGCGCAACGACCCCGATCTGGAACAGATCCATTGGGCGACGAACCGTCAGGGCCGGATGGGCGGCGACTGGTTGACGATGCGGGTCTTCGCCTTCGATCACCGCATCCAGCTGGAGGAGATGGAGGGATATACCCCCGCCAAGGGTGGCGACTTCAAGCAGCTGTGCCTGAAGGCCGCGTTGCAGGTGCAGGACGGGCAGGCGGGCTATGGCATCCTCTGCGACAACCGCATCGGCCGCGCGGCGCTGCATGCCGCCAGCGGCACGGGCCTGTGGATCGGACGTCCCGCCGAATGGCCGGCCTCGCGTCCGTTGACGCTGGAACCCGAACTGGGCGCCGATTGCGGGTCCCTGCAGGAATGGGCGCGCGAGAATGTCGTCAAGGTGCTGTGCTTCTGCCACCCCGACGACGATGCCGCCACCCGCGCCGAGCAGGAAGCGACGGTCGGCAAACTCTATGCCGCCGCGCGCCGCAACGGGCTGGATTTCCTGCTGGAGATCATTCCGTCCAAGGTCGGTCCGGTCGATGACGACACCACCGCGACGCTGATCAACCAGTTCTATGCCGCAGGCATCTTCCCCGACTGGTGGAAGCTGGAACCCCTGACCAGCAAGCAGGCATGGTCCAAGGCCATCGCTGCCATCGAGGCGCATGACAAGAATACCCGCGGCATCGTGGTCCTTGGCTTGGACGCCCCCGAAGACCAGCTGGCCGCCAGCTTTTCGGTCGCCGCCGAATTCCCGCTGGTGCGCGGTTTCGCCGTGGGCCGGACCATCTTTGGCAGCGTGGCCCGCGACTGGCTGGCAGGACGCATCGACGACGCGCAGGCGGTGGCCACGATGGCGCAACGCTATGAAAGACTGTGCAATATCTGGGACGATGCGCGCGCCGCATCGCAGGTGGCAGCATGACGGGTACGATCCGACTGACGGCCGCGCAGGCCATGACCCGCTGGCTGTCGGTGCAGATGACCGAGGACGGCGAACGCTTCATCGACGGGGTCTGGGCGATCTTCGGCCATGGCAACGTCGCGGGTCTGGGCGAGGCGCTGCACGGCATCGGCGACGCGCTGCCGACATGGCGCGGCCAGAACGAACAGACCATGGCCCATGCCGCCATCGCCTATGCCAAGGGGCACGGGCGCAAGCGGGCGCAGGCAATCACCGCATCCATCGGGCCGGGGGCCACGAATATGGTCACCGCCGCGGCGCTGGCGCATGTGAACCGCCTGCCGCTGCTGCTGATCCCCGGCGATGTCTTCGCCAACCGCCGCCCCGATCCCGTTTTGCAGCAGATCGAGGATTTCACCGACGGCACGGTCAGCGCCAACGACTGTTTCCGTCCGGTGGTGCGCTATTTCGACCGCATCACCCGCCCCGAGCATCTTCTCAGCGCGCTGCCGCGTGCGATGCGGGTGATGACCGATCCCGCCGATTGCGGGCCGGTCTGCCTGTCCTTCTGTCAGGACGTGCAGGCCGAGGCCTATGACTGGCCGCAGGCGTTCTTCGAACCGCGCGTCTGGCGCACACGCCGTCCCGCGCCCGATGCGCAGGAACTGGCGCAGGTGACCGACCTGATCCGCGCAGCCAAGGCGCCGGTGATCGTGGCGGGTGGCGGTGTCATCTATTCAGGCGCCGAGGCGGCGCTGGCCGATTTCGCCAGCCGCCACAACATCCCGGTGATCGAGACGCAGGCTGGCAAATCGGCGCTGGCGCAGGACCATCCGATGAACTTCGGCGCGGCAGGGGTCGATGGATCGGCTGCGGCGAATGCGGCGGCGGGCAAGGCGGATCTGGTGATCGGCATCGGCACGCGGCTGCAGGATTTCACCACCGGATCGCGGACGCTGTTTGCCAACGGGCGGTTGGTCAGCATCAACGTCCAGCCCTATGACGCCGCCAAGCACGGTTCGGTCACGCTGGTGGCCGATGCCAAGGTGGCGCTGGAACAGCTGGGCGGCGCTTTAGGCGAACACCGCGCCGATGCGCCCGATGCCGACAGCCGCGCGGCATGGCTGGCGGCGGTGGACGCGCATTGCGCAGCGCCCACGGGCGACGGGCTGCCGACCGATGCGCAGGTGATCGGCGCGGTTCAGCGGGCCTCGACGCCTTCCAGCATCGCCATGTGCGCGGCAGGCACCATGCCCGGCGCGCTGAAGCTGTTGTGGCAGCCCAGTCAGGGTGGCTATCACATGGAATACGGCTTCAGCTGCATGGGCTATGAACTGGCCGGTGCGATGGGCCTGAAGCTGGCCCGCCCCGAGCGCGAGGTTCTGTGCTTCGTGGGTGACGGCAGCTACATGATGGCCAACAGCGAATTGGCCACGGCAGCGATGCGGCGAATTCCCTTCACGGTGATCCTGACCGACAACCGCGGCTATGGCTGCATCAACCGCTTGCAGCAGGCCTGCGGCGGTGCGCCCTTCAACAACATGTATGTCGACAGCCGGATCGAGGTGCAGCCCCAGATCGATTTCGTCGCCCATGCCGGATCGATGGGCGCCCATGCCGTCAAGGCCCGCGACATCGCCGACCTTCAGGCCCAGATCGAGGCGGCACGCGGGCGCGACATCCCTACCGTCATCGTCATCGACACCACCGCCGCCGAAGGGCCCGGTTTCGGCGATGCGGGCAATTGGTGGGACGTCGCCGTCCCCGAAGTGGGCGATACGGACGCGCTGCGCCGCGCCCATCAGAACTATCTTGAACAGGCGGGCCGTCAGGCCACCGTCAACTGAGTGGACACGAACATGATTCTTTACGGCACCAACCCCATCGCCTGGTCGAATGACGATGATCACAGCATCGGCGCGCATTTGTCGCTGGATGATTGCCTGTCCGATTGCCGCACGATCGGCTTTGACGGCATCGAAAAGGGCCACAAGATGCCCAATGAAGGCAGCGCGCTGAAGGCCGCGCTTGGCGAATATGGCCTGCGCTTCGTGGGTGGCTGGCATTCGACCAACATCCTGGCCACCGGCGCGACGCTGGAAACGGAAATGGCGGCACTGGACGTGCATATCGCCATGACCAAGGGCGCGGGCAGCGATGTGGTCGTGCTGTGCGAATGCTCGAACGCGGTGCATGGCAACGATCAGGTCGCGGTGAACGACCGCCCCATCCTGTCGGATGAGGAATGGGACCGCCTGATGGAGGGGCTGAACGCGCTGGCCAGTCATGCGGCGGCGCAGGGCGTGCGCGCCTGCTATCACCATCACATGGGCACCTGCGTGGAAAGCGCCGATGATGTTGACCGCTTCATGGCGGCTGCGGGTCCTGACCTGAAGCTGCTGCTGGACACCGGCCATCTGACCTTCGCGGGCGCGGACCCCGAAGCGGTGGCACAGAAATACATGGACCGCGTCGGCCATATCCACTGCAAGAACGTCCGCGCCGACATCATGGCGCAGGTCCGCAACCAGGGTCTGTCCTTCATCGAGGGCGTGCGCCGCGGGGCCTTCACCGTGCCGGGCGACGTCGAGGGCTGCGTCGATTTCACCGCCGTGCTGAAGGTCGCCGCCAAGGCGGGCTACTCTGGCTGGCTGGTGATCGAGGCCGAACAGGACAGCGCCATCCGCGACCCGCTGCACTATCAGTCGATGGGCCACGAGGCCCTGCGCCGGATGGCACGCGACGCAGGTCTGGACCGCGACGCGGCCGCCTGATCAACATGACGCGGCCAGGGGGACGCCCCCTTCGCCGCACCACATGACTAAACGCAAGGAGCAACCCATGAGCCATCTTCTTCGAAAGCCCCTTGGGCAGCATGGCAAGGTGCATCAGATCACCGCGCAGGATGCCGGATGGCGGCACGTGGGGTTCTCGCTCTATCGGTTGCGGGCGGGCGAAAGCGCCGCCGAGGCGACCGGCAGCAACGAGGTGATCCTGGTCATGGTCGAGGGCAAGGCTGCCGTCACCGCCGCAGGGCAGGATTGGGGTGTGCTGGGCGAGCGGATGGACGTCTTCGAAAAGACCCCGCCGCATTGTCTCTATCTGCCGAACGGGCAGGATTGGGCTGCGACGGCTGAAACCGATTGCGTCATTGCTGTCTGCGCCGCCCCCGGTCATGGCGGGCATGAAGCACGCCGCATCGGCCCCGACGGCATCACGCTGACCGAACGCGGCAAGGGCGGAAACACCCGCCACATCAATAACATCGCCATGGAGGCCGAGGATTATTGCGACAGCCTGCTGGTCACCGAGGTCTTTACCCCCGCAGGCCATTGGTCATCCTATCCCAGCCACCGCCACGATGAGGATGATTTCCCGCGCATCACCTATCTGGAAGAAACCTATTACCACCGCCTGAACCCCGCCAAGGGCTGGGCCGTGCAGCGCGTCTATACCGACGACGGGACGTTGGACGAGGTGATGGCAGTCAAGGATGGTGACGTCGTGCTGGTGCCGCGCGGTCACCACCCCTGCGGCGCGCCCTATGGGTTCGAGCTGTATTACCTGAACGTCATGGCCGGTCCCCGCCGCAACTGGCGCTTTGTTCCCGCCCCCGAGGTCGAGGAGATCATCGCCCGCGACGCCTAGACCGCCAGCGGGCCGCGCAGGGTCAGGTCGTGATCCAGCACGATCAGGTCCGCCCTGCGTCCCGCCGCAATATGGCCGAAGCAGTCATCGGCCCCGATCAGCGCGGCGGGAATGCTGGTCGCCATGGCCAGCGCCCGCGCGGGGCTGGCCCCTGCCGCTATGACCGTCTGCATCGCCCGGTCCAGCCGCAAATCGGCCCCCGCCAGCGTGCCGTCGGGCAGGGTCAGGCGGCCTTCGCGGCGCAGGATCGTGCGGCCATGCAGGTCGAAGCGGTCCATGTCGCTGCCGGCAACCGCCATGCAGTCGCTGACCAGAAACAGCCCCGACGGTCGCGCACGCAGGGCCACCGAAAGCGCCGCCGGATCGACATGGACGCCGTCCGCGATCAGTCCGGCATGGGCATCGCCCGACAGGACCGCGCCGACAAGGCCGGGGGCGCGATGGGCCATCTGGCTCATGGCGTTGAACAGATGGGTGGCAAGGCGCGCGCCGGCGGCGAAACCCGCGCGGGCGGTTTCCAGGCTGCAATCGCTGTGGCCCAGGCTGACCAGCACGCCCGCACGGGTCAGTTGCGCGATCTGTTCTGGCGTCGCCGATTCGGGCGCCAGCGTTACCATCAGCACCGGCAGGTCGCGGGCGGCGGCACACAGCCGCGCCAGATCGTCGTCCTGCATGGGCCGGATCAGGGCGGGGTCATGGGCACCGGCGCGGAGGGGGTCCAGATGCGGTCCCTCAAGATGCAGGCCCAGCAGGCTGGGCGTGCCTGCACGCGCGGCTTGGATGGTGGCGTCGATGACGCTGGCGGTCACCTCCGCGCAGTCGGTGATCAGCGTCGGCAAAACGCCCGCGCAGCCAAGCCCGCGATGGGCGGCGCAGATATGGGCCAGCGCCTTGGCATCCGTGTCGGCCCCGACCATCAGCCCGCCGCCGCCATTCACCTGCAAGTTGACAAAGCCGGGGGCCAGAATGCCGGGGATATGTTCGGCGCCCGTGGGGGCGGCACGGGTGACGCTGGTGATCTGGCCGCCGTCGATGGCAACGGCCATGCCTTCGTGCAATTCGGTGCCGTCGAACAGCAGGTCGGGGATCAGGATGCGGGTCATACCGTGCCCCTTAGGTCCCGCGCCATGGCAAGCGCGCCATCGACCGCAGATCCCTTGGCCGGTTGAACGTCCCAATCCTGCGCCAGCCGCGCGGCATAGAACGGCCCCAGCCCGCCAAGGCAGACCACCGGCAGGCCTTGCCCCTGTTGCAGCACGCGGATGGCATCGGACATCTGGGCCACGGCCTGATCCAGAATATGCAGCGCCGCGGGGTCGTGTGATTCGACCAGCCGCGGGGCAAGGCCCGCGAAATCGGCGGGGGTGGCCTTGGTGCCGAAGGCGATGATGCCGTCGTGACCGCCGAATTCATCGCGGAGCGCCGCCAGAAGCGGGCTGTCGTGGGCAAAGCCATCGTCTGCGCGCATCGCTTGCGCCAGCAGGGTGCGGCCAAGGACGGCACCGCTGCCCTCATCACCCATCAGAAAGCCGCGGCCGCCGTATTGGCGCAATTCGCCCGCGCGCTGGACGGCCAGAACCGATCCGGTGCCGATGGCGACCAGAATGCCGTCTTCGTTCCCCAAGGCACCCCGCGCGGCAGTCACGGCGTCATTGACCACCAGCGTCTGCGCGAAAGGCAGGCTGTGCCGCAGCGCTGCGGCAGGACCGGTAAGGCCGCCCCCCGCGACGCCCAGCACCGCGACCAGATCGGCGGGCGTGGCACCGGCCTGCACCATCGCGCCCGTGGCAGCGGCCAGAATGCTGACCGAGGCCCCATGCGGGTCGGAATTGATGTTGGCAGGACCGCCCTGACCTTGGCCAAGCAGCTGTCCCATGTGATCGCAGATCGCCGCCCGGCAACCTGTCCCACCGCCATCCAGTCCCAGATAAAGCACCATCACGCCTCCTGCGGGCAAGGAACGCCATGGCGTTGCGAATGAAAAGCCCCTTTCATCCGCAACCGGGTTTTCAAACCGCCTATGTTCATGCAATGTTCTTGTCTTGATCAAGGTTCACCATGCTGCCACCCGACCAGACACCCTTCCAGCTTGTGCCCGCCCGCATCCATGAGGTCGAGGGCGCGGGCCGTCATGCCTTTGCCATCTTTCAGGCCGCCCGCCATGCGGGGCCGGTGTTCTGGGTGCGGCCTGCGCGGGATCAGGGCGGCTTTCTGCCCGCCGCGCTGCCCGAGGGGTTGGCCGCGCGCCTCTATCAGGTCCGCGCCCGGTCCGAGGTCGATCTGCTGTGGGCGGTCGAGGAAACCCTGCGCGCACCCCTGACCGGCTTCGTCCTGGCCGAGCCCGAACGTCCGCTGTCCCTGACCGCCGGACGGCGGCTGCAGCTGGCGGCAGAGGCCGGGCGCACCACGGGGCTGATGATGATCGGGGCAGGGGCGGGGTCGAATGCCACCGAAAGCCGCTGGCATTGCAGGCCGGTGGCGGGCACGGGCGGCGACATGGCCAGCCACCGATGGGCGCTGACCAAGAACAAGCGCGGCCAGACGGGGGCATGGCAGGTGGTGTGGGACCCGCAGGACGATCACCTGCGGACCCTTGATCCCGAAGTCGATCAGGCGGGGGCGGACCAGGCCAGCGGCGCCGGATCGTCGCGCTGAGCGAACCGCAGCAGGTGGCTTTCGACGACACCGCGCAGGCGTTCCAGCGCCTCGGCGTCACTGCCCTGCAGCGACAGGTGCAGCCCTTCGGTGGTGGTGGCGATGCGGGCGTCGCCCATTTCAAAGCCCAGAATCACGTGGTCGTCGGCCATGGTCACGGGGATCTTGTGGCCGAAGTGCTTGCCCATCGTGGTCATCAGGCCCGTTGCGCGTTCGGTGGCGAAATCTGCGGTCATCTGCATGGCAGGATCCTTTGACATCCGGCCCCGGAACAGGGGCGATCGACCGTCAGCTAGGGCGGCAAAGTAAATTTGTCAACAAATCGGCGCGATAACCTGACAAAAACCAATGGGCATTCTTTACCTTGGTCCACTGGCAGGCTAGGGCCTTGCCCTGCGCGTCATGACAACCCTTAGGCATAAGCGGCGCGCGTCAATGAAAGGATCTGCCATGCGTCGCATCGCGCTGTCCGGCCTGATGGCCGTCACCCTGTCCTCTGCCGCCCTTGCCCAGGATGTCAGCATCCAGACCGCACAGGGTCCGGTCGAACTGCCTGCCAAGCCGCAGACGGTCGCCGTCTATGACATGGCCGCCCTGGACACGTTGCAGGCGATGGGCGTGACGCCCGCGGGCACCATCGACGAGATCATGGTTCCGGCGCTGCGCGAGGGGGCCAAGGATGCGGCCCATGTCGGCACGTTGTTCGAGCCCGATCTGGAAGCGCTGGCAGGGTTGGCCCCCGATCTGGTCATCGTCGGCGGGCGGTCCTCGACCCAGTTGCAGACAGTGTCGCAGGTGGCGACCGCGATCGACATGACCATCGACACCGATCTGCTGCCCGAAGCCCGCGACCGCATCGACGCCTATGGCACGCTGTTCGGCAAGGAAGACCGCGCCGCCCAGATGCACGCCACGCTGGACGACAAGCTGGCCACCTTGAAAAAGGCCGCCGAGGGACATGACAACGCGATGATCGTGATGACCAACGGTCCCAAGATGTCGGCCTATGGCAAGGATTCGCGCTTTGGCTGGATCTTCGATGCCGCCGGTCTGGCCGAGGCCGCGCCCCATCTGGACAATGCCACCCACGGGCAGGCCATCACCCATGAATTCATCGCCGAGGCCAATCCCGACTGGCTGCTGGTCGTCGACCGCGGTGCTGCCATCGGCGAAGACGGGCAGGGTGCCAAGGCGACGCTGACCTCGGATCTGGTGGCGGGCACGACGGCCTGGTCCAAGGGTCAGGTCGTCTATCTTGATCCGGCGGCGAATTACATTGCGGCGGGCGGATATGGATCGCTGATCGCGACGCTGGACCAGCTGACCAAGGCGCTGACCGACAGCCCCGCAAGCTGATGCGACGGATGCCCGCTCTGCTGATGGCGCTGATCGCGCTGATGCTGGCCAGCCTGACCGTCGGAGCAGCCCATGTCGATCTGCGCGACATCTTCAGCGACAGCCGTGCGATGCTGGTGCTGCTGGAATCACGTCTGCCGCGCACGGTGGCGGTGGCCCTGACTGGGGCCGCGCTGTCGGTGGCCGGCGTGCTGATCCAGGCGCTGGTGCGCAACCGCTTTGTCGGCCCCGACACCGTCGGCACCGCCGAGGGCGCGGCCCTTGGCCTGCTGGGTGTCACCATCCTGTTTCCGACCAGCCCGCTCTGGGTGCGCATGATCGCGGCCAGCCTTGCGGCGATGGTGACCACATGGCTGTTTTTGGGCGTGATCCGCCGCCTTCCTGCGCGTGAGGTGATGTTGATCCCCATTGCCGGGCTGGTGCTGTCGGGCGTGCTGGGGTCGATCGTGACCTTCATCGGCTGGCAGACCGATCTGATGCAATATGTCGGCACCTGGCTGATGAGCGGTGAATTTTCCGGCGTCATCGCGGGGCGCTACGAATTGCTGTGGGTCGCGGCAGGGGCGGCGGGGCTGGCTTGGTTCGCCGCCGACCGCTTTGCGATTCTGGGCCTAGGCGAACAGGTGGCGACGGGGCTGGGGCTGTCTACGGCCTCGGTCATGCGGCTTGGGCTGGCGGTGGTGTCCGTGGTGACGGCGATGGTCGTGACCACGGTGGGCATGATCCCCTTCGTCGGGCTGGTGGTGCCGAACCTGGTATCGCGCGTCATGGGCGACAACCTGCGGGCCTCGCTGCCGGTGGTGGCGCTGTCGGGGGCGGTGCTGGTTCTGGCCTGCGACCTTGCGGGGCGGCTGGTCATCTATCCCTACGAGGTGCCCGCGGGCATGATCCTGGGCATTCTGGGCGCGGCCCTGTTCCTGTGGCTGCTGCATCGCAGGCCCGCCCATGGATAGGCGCGCAACGCTGATGCTGGCTGGTCTGGCCCTGCTGCTGGCGGGGCTGTCGGCGCTGTGGATGTTTCAGGGGCTTGGGGCGGGCAACCGCGGTTTCATCCTGTCGCTGCGCGCAACCAAGCTGGCGGCGCTGGTCACGGTGGCCGTGGCCATCGGCGTGGCCACGGTGCTGTTCCAGACGGTGGCGGCGAACCGGGTGCTGACGCCGTCGATCATGGGGTTCGACGCGCTCTACGTGCTGATGCAGACGCTGATGATCGTTCTGCTGGGCAACGCCGGTTTCGCGGGTCTGCCGGGCAATCTAAAGTTCGGCATCGATGTCGGCGTGATGACCGCGCTGGCCGTGGTGCTGTTCGGCACGCTGCTGGCCAAGGGCGCGCGCGACATTCCGCGGATGATCCTGACCGGGGTGATTCTGGGCGTGCTGTTCCGGTCGGTTTCCGGCTTTCTGGGCCGCGTGCTGGACCCCAATGAATTCGCCGTGGTGCAGGCGGTCAGCTTTGCCAGCTTCAACCGCGTCGATGCGGCGCTGCTGCCCGTCGCGGGGCTGCTGACAGCGGCGGCGGTCGCGGCCGCCATCCGACTGTCGCCGCAGCTGGACGTGCTGGCACTGGGACGCGAATCCGCCGTTTCGCTTGGGCTGCGGTATCGCGCGCTGGTGATGGGCACGCTGGCGCTGGTGGCAATGCTGGTGTCGGTTTCGACCGCGCTGGTGGGGCCGGTGGCCTTCTTCGGGCTGATCGTCGCGGGGCTGGCGCATGGGGCGATGCAAAGCGCGCGTCACGCGGGGCTGATCCCGGCGGCGGGGCTGATCGCGGCCATCCTGCTGGTCGGCGGCCAATGGCTGTTCGAGCGTATCCTGGGCCAGGCCGCCACCCTTTCCGTCGTGGTCGAATTCGCGGGCGGGCTGTTCTTCCTGTATCTTTTGCTGAAAGGCCGTATCCGATGATCCAGATCAGCAATCTTGGCCACAAGATCGGCGGGACGCAGATCCTGCACGACATCTCGACCCGTTTTCCCAAGGGCAAGCTGACGGCGCTGATCGGGCCGAACGGCGCGGGGAAATCGACGCTGCTGCGCCTTGTCGGCCGGTTGGAGCCCCTGCAACAGGGTGCCATCACCGTGGCCGGTCACGACGTGGCCCAGACCCCTACCGCCGATCTGGCCCGCGTCATGGCAATCCTTGGCCAGCAGACCGCCATCGCCAGCCGGTTGCGCCTGTGCGAGCTGGTGGCCTTTGGCCGCTGGCCGCATCATCAGGGCCGTCCCGGCGCGGGGGACCGTGCCAAGGTGGCGCAGGCCATCGACGCCTTTGCGCTGAGCAAGCTGGAGAACCGCTTTCTGGACGAGGTTTCGGGCGGTCAGGCACAGCGCGCCCATATCGCCATGGCCTTCGCGCAGGATACCGAATGGCTGCTGCTGGACGAACCTCTGAACAACCTTGATATGGCCCATGCCCGTGCGCTGATGGCGCGGCTGCGCGATCTGGTTGACCGGCAGGGCCGCAGCGTCGGGTTGGTCGTGCATGAGATCAACTATGCCGCAGCCTGGGCCGATCATGTCATCGCCATGAAGGAAGGCCGCATCGTGGCCGAGGGTGCCCCGGACGATGTGCTGACCGAAGCCGTGCTGTCAGACCTTTACGATGCGCCGATCAGCGTCGGGCGGCACAAGGACCGCCCGCTGGTTCTGCATCACGCCTGAGGCGCGACCTCAGCGCAGGACGAAAGGCTGGCGGAAGGGGACCGAGGCCTTGGTCAGCCCCGCCGGTGCCGCCGGACAGCTGCCGGTGCGCTGCAACGCGCGCTGGATCTGCTGATCGACCCGCGCATTCCCCGTCGAACCGGCCAGCGCGGCACGCTGCACCTGTCCGCTGCGGGCGACGGTGACGTCGATGTACACCTGCTGGCCGCGACCGCCGCTGATCCGCGACAATTGCCGCGACAGACAACGATTGATCTGCGCACCCCATTGCGCCGTCAGATTGGCGCGGGTCTGGGCGCTGATGCCGCCGCCTCCGCCACCCTGGCTTGACCCTTGCGACTGCCCGCCATTGCCCTGACGGCGCGCGGGTTGGGCTTGGGCGGCCTTTGCAGGGGCGGGTTCGCTGCGTTGGGGCGCGGGTGCCGCCTTGGGCTTGGCCTTGGCCTGAACCTGCGGCTTGGGACGGGCCGGCTTGCGATCGGGACGGTCCGAGGATGCCAGTGCCGTCTCGGGCTGGATCTGGGGCGGGGACATCGGCTTCAGTTCCGGCAGGTCCAGCGTCGCCGGATCGATCCGCGTTTCGGGCGGCGGCAGGTTCGGGCGTGCGGCCTCGGGCATGGGTGGGGCCATGTCGGGCAGGGCGGCCAGATCGGGGGCGTCGTCGGCCGCAGTGTCCGGCAGGTCGGGTGTCTCGGGTTCCGGCTGCGCCTGTTCGGGCTGTTCGGCGGTTTCGGGCTCGGTCTCCCACGCCTCGACCAAGGCCTGCGCTTCGGGGCCGCCGGCGGACAGGGTTGCGGGGGGCGCATCCATCGCCTCGCCCCGTTCCAACTGATCCTGCGGCAGCATCAGCGCCGCCGCCGAGACATGCAGCGCGGCGGCGATGGTGAAGAAGCCCGCCGTTTCGAAGGTGCGACGCGAGATCATGGCTGGCCCTTGTTGACCACAAGCTGCGCCCCGGCGTCCGTCGCCTGTCGCAGCTGTTTGAGATGGGCCGCCAGCCTGGCCGCCGGGGCCGAGGCATCGGCGCGGATCTGCACCGGGCCATCGTCAGTGCGTGCCGCGATCAGCGGCCAGACGTCCTCGCCCCGCGCCTCGTTCCAGGCAAGTTCGCCCGTGGCCGAGACGTAAAGCACGTCCTGCGCCTGCGTGCGGATGTCCGAACTGCTGTCGGGTGGCGCCACCGGAAAGGGCGTCGAGGGCGAGATCTGCGCCGTCAGCAGGAAGAAGATCAGCAGCAGGAAGACGACGTTGATCATGGGGATGATCAATTCGCCGCGCGGCCGGCGCTTGGGCATGTCGATATGCATGAGCTATTCCACCAGGATCATATTGGTGACGCCGCCTGCGCGCAGCAGGTCCATCACGGCCACCAGCCGCTGCAGGTCGGCCCCGTCGCGCGGGCGAAGGATTACGGCATCGCCGGGTTTGGGCAGCAGTTCGGCAACGGCGGCGGCAAGGTCGGGCGGGGCGGTAGTCGTGCCGTTCAGCAGCACCGTATCGGGGGTCACATCGACCAGACGGGGGGCGCCCTGCCATTCGGTGGCCCCGCCCTCGGCACCGCCCGCGATGGGCAGCGCGACATCCATGCCAAAGCGCGATGCCAGCATGAAGAAGATCAGCAGCAGGAAGACGACATCGATCATCGGCGTCAGCGACATCCGACGCGGGTGCCGCCTTGGCCCCAGATCGAAACCGTCCTCGGTCATTCCGCGGCCTGCAGCAGCTTGGCGCGGGCAGGGGCGGCATCGCGCTTGACGAAGACGCGGGTGGCCAGGTCTTCAAGGTCGGATTGCAGGCGGTCGCTGATGCTTTCGAACCACGACAGCGCCACGCCCGCCGGAATGGCCACGGCCATGCCCGCCGCCGTGGTCAGCAGCGCGACCCAGATGCCGCCCGCCAGATCCGACGGGTCGGCCTGATTGCCCGACGTCTGCAGCACCTGAAACGCCGAGATCATGCCCAGCACCGTGCCCAAAAGGCCCAGCAACGGTGCGATTGTGGCGATCAGCTCCAGCGCGCGCAGGCCTTCACGCGAACGGTACAGTGTCTGGCGGGCGACGCGGGCGGTTTCCTCACGCGCGGCCTGATCGTCGAAGGCCGGGTCCAGCGAGGTGCCGATGGCCGCCTGCGCCACACGCGCCCGCGCCGAGGGACGGCCCCGCACCTGATCCAGCGCGGCGCGGCGGTCGCCCTGCGCCCAAAGCTCCAGCGCGCGGCGTGAATGGCTGCCGCCCCAGACCCCCAGCCGCCACAGCGACAGCACCTTCCACAGCACCACCGCCAGCAGGATCACCGAGAGCGCCGCGATCAGCCACATCGTCCAGCCGCCGTCCCGGATCATCGCGAAAAGGGGAATGGCGGCCAGTGTCGTCCCGAGATCGGTCATGGGTCGGTTCCTGATGCTTGGGCGGTGCACGACCGCAGGGATGGAAGGGGGCCAGAGGGCTGCGTTTCGAAAGCCGATACCGTAATCCTAGTAAAGATGTCAAGAATAGGCGCGGGCCGCCCCTTGTCTTGGCGGCCCGCCCACGTCAAGGATTGCCCATGAACATGCCAATCGTCATTCTTGCAGGCGGTCGGGCCACCCGGATGGGCGGTCAGGACAAGCCATTGCTGCTGCTGCGCGGCCAGACGCTGCTGTCGATCATTCTGGACCGCCTGCAGGGACAGGGTAGTCCGGTGGCGCTGAACGCGAATGGCGATCCGGCCCGCTTTGCGCAATACGGCCTGCCGGTCCTGCCCGACAGCCTGCCCGAATACCCCGGCCCGCTGGCGGGGATTCTGGTGGCGATGGAATGGGCGGCCTCGCAGGGGGCGGCGCAGGTGGTGACGGTGGCGGGGGACACCCCGCTGTTTCCACGCGATCTGGTGGCGGGACTGACGCGAGCCGCGGTGCCTGCGGGGCTAGCGCTGGCGGCGACGCGGGATGGCGGGGTGCTGCGCGACCATCCGACCTTCGGGATGTGGCCGGTGGATCTGCGTGATGATCTGCGCGCGACGCTGGCGCAGGGACAGGGCCGCGTGCGCAGCTTTACCGCGCGACACGGGGCGGTGCAGGCGGTCTGGGATGCCATGCCGCATGATCCATTCGCCAATATCAATACGCCCGATGACCTGACCCGAACCGAGGCGCAGCTTGCCGCGCTTTGACCGCATCCTGATCGTCAACTGGTCGGCGGCGGGGACGCCCTGCCGGGGTGCGAACTCTATCTGGATCGGCAGCGATGGTGACGAAGCGCTGAATCCCGAAACCCGCAAACGTGCCTGGAAGCTGCTGGGCTGCCAGCTGTCGCGCGCCCGCAATGCGGGGCAGCGGGTGCTGATCGGCGTCGATTTCGCCTTTGGGCATCCCTCAGGCGTGGCCGCGATGGTCACGGGGCAAGCTGCCGCCATGGCGCTGTGGGACCATCTGGCGGCGCTGCATCAGGATGACGACCGCAACGCCAGCAACTATCGCGATCTGGCGGCGCAGATGAACCGGCAGATCGGCAGGCCGGTCTTTTGGGGCAACGGGCGCAAGCAGCAGATTGCGGATCTGCCGCGCCTGAAGCCGCCTGCCCACCCCGATCTGCCCGAACATCGCGCGACCGAAGCCACCATCACCGGCGCCCGCCCCAAATCACCCTTCCAGCTGGCCGGCGCAGGCAGCGTCGGGGCGCAAAGCCTGACGGGGATTCCCTGGCTGGCCCGGCTGCGCGACCGGCAGGATGCCCGCGTCTGGCCTTTTCAGGACTGGCAGGATGCGCCGGTGGTGCTGGCCGAGGTCTATCCCTCGATCATCGGGGGGCAGCTGCGGGGGGCGTCGGGGTTCGACTGTCCGGATCAAGCGCAGGTGACGGTGCTGGCTCAGGCACTGCGGCGGTTGGATGACGCGGATGCGCTGCTGCCGATCTTCGCCCCCGATCCCCGCATCACCGACCTGATGGCCGAGGGTCAGATTCTTGGCACGGGCCATGAAGCCGCATTGCGCGATGCGGCGGCGCAGGTTCTGACCTGAACCTCCCTCAGGACGCGGGCGGGGCGGTCGAGCGGCCAACGACCAGTTCGGCCTCCAGCAGTTCCTCGGTCGGGGGGGCGGTCTTGTCGGCGACGCGTTCGATCAGCCGCGCGGCACAACGCTGACCCGCCAATCGCACAGGCGACCGCATCGCGGTGAAAAACGGCACCGTGTCGCGATTGGCGTAATAGGACAGGTCGTCGTCGAAGGTCACCACCGACAGGTCGCGGCCCAAAACGATGCCGCGTTCCTCGACCGCCTGACGGATGCCGGTGGCGATGGTCGTGGCCGCGCAAAGGATGGCCGTCGGCGGTTCGGGCATATCCAGCAGCCGCAACGCCTGCGCATAGCCATAGGCCGCCGTCATCTCGGCCGAAAACATCAGTTCGGGATCGGGTGTCAGCCCCGCGTCGCGCAGCGCCTTTTGATACCCCTGCCGACGGCGGTGGGCGAAATCCAGACGTTCGTCCCCGTTCAACAGGGCGATGCGCCGATGCCCCAGCTGCAGCAGGAAACCCGCCGCGCGTTCGAAGGCGCGCTGGTTGTTCACATCCACCCAGGAATACGGCCCCGAATGCCCGCTGACGCGCCCATGCACCACATAGGGCAGGCCGATGCTGTCCAGCAGCGCCAGCCGCGTGTCGTCATGGCGGGGGAACTGGACGATGACACCGCTGATCAGCCCCTTGGACTTCAACCCGCGATAGGCCTGCGCCTGATCGTCGTCGGGCACCATCGACAGGTTGATGTCAAAGCGGCGGGCGGCACATTCCTCGCCCACGCCGGCCAGGAAATCGGCATAGATCGGGTTCACGATCTCGTTCCGGCCAGTCACCGGGATCACGCAGCCGATGATGCTGGCGTGGCCCGTGGCCAGGAAACGCGCATGGGCATTGGGGCTGTAGCCGTGCAGGCGCGCGGCCTCGGTCAGGCGGGCACGGGTACGTTCGTTGACCTCGGGGTGGCCGTTCAGGGCCCGGCTGACGGTGGTCTGCGACATGCCGACCAGCTTGGCGAATTCCTTAAGCGTCATGTTCGTCCGCATCTTGCCGCAACTTGCCGCGGCGGGTTGTCGCGGCGGGTCCGGTGGTGGTTCCCATCAATGCAGGTTTCACCCCAACATGGCAACAGTTTCGCGCTTTCAATGGGTTCGCGCAATCGCGGTTGACTTTCCGCCCCCCACCGACCGAAGTCGCAAGGTGCAACCTTTTCCCGGCCCTGTCCGTGTCTTGGCACCAAGAGCAGGAGACAGACCGTGACCGACCCTTCCCAGTTCCGCCCCGCCCCCCGCATGTCCAGTCCGGGTCCCCGCGCCCGCATCGCCGTCATCGGGGGTGGCATCTCGGGGCTGGGGGCCGCCTGGCTGCTGGACCCGCATCACGACGTGACCCTGTTCGAGGCCGAGACCCGCCCCGGCGGCCATGCCCGCACCGTCGAGGCGCTGGGCACCCCCGTCGATACCGGCTTCATCGTCTGCAACCGCCGGACCTATCCGCTGTTCATCCCGATGCTTGAACATCTGGGCGTGGCCTTGGAAAAGTCCGACATGACGTTTTCGGCCAGCTTCGGGGGCGGGCGCTATGAATACGGGACGGCCACGACGGCGGCGCTGTTTGCCCAGAAGATCCGCGCGCTGGACCCGCGTCACCTGATCATGCTGCGCGACATTCTGCGGTTTTTCCGCAGCGCCAACGAGTTTCAGTCCAGCGGGCTGACGCTTGGCGACATGCTGGATCAGCTGCGCCTTGGCCGTGATTTCCGCGAGATGTTCCTGCAGCCGATTTCCGGCGCGATCTGGTCAACGCCCGCGGGCGGCATGCTGGATTTTCCGGCCGCCAGCTTCGTGCGCTTCTTCGATAACCATGGCCTGCTGTCGGTCAGCGGCCAGCCCGACTGGCTGACGGTGACGGGCGGGTCGCGCGCCTATGTGCGGGCGATCATCGAGGGCATGCGCGGCAAGGTCCGCCTGGGGGCGCCGGTCTTCAAGGTCATCCGTCACGCGCAGGGGGTCACTATCGTCACCCCCAACGGCCCGCAGGAATTCGACCGCGTCGTCATGGCCGCCCATGCGCCCCAGAACCTTGCGATGCTGGATCATCCCGACGCGCAGGAGCGGGCCATTCTTGGCGCCTTCCGCACCCAGCCCAACCGCATGGTGCTGCATTCGGACGAACGCCTGATGCCGCGTCGCCGCGCAGCATGGGCGTCGTGGAATTACATCACGCAGGAAAAGCGTCCTGTGGCCGACCGGCCGATCAGCTTGTCCTATTGGATGAACCGCCTGCAGAATCTGGATACGCCGAAACCGCTGATCGTGACGCTGAATCCGGAATTCGAACCGCGCGAGATCCATGATCAGGCGATGCTGGCCCATCCGCAGTTCGACGATGCCGCCATGGCCGCGCAGCTGAGGTTGCCCTCGATCCAGGGGCGCGGCGGGGTCTATCACGCCGGCGCCTGGACGCGCTATGGTTTCCACGAGGATGGCCTGCTGTCCGCCCTGCGCGTGGCACAGGCGATGGGGATCGAATGGCCCCTTGGGCTGGACCCATGGGCCGAGGAGGCACAGGCTGCATGATCGATCTGTGGGAAGGCGCGCTGATCGACACCCGCATCTGGCATGGCCGGCGGGGCGATGTGGCGCGTGATTTCCGCTATCGGGCGATCTATCTGGCGGTGCCAGTGACCGGCTTCGACGCGGGCGACCTGCCCGTCGCGGTGGATCGCGCATCCCCATGGCAGCTGCGTCGCCGTGATTTCGGCGCGCGGGACGGGTCGTCGTTGCAGGGCTTCATCATGGGGCTGCTGGAACCTGCGGGTCTGTCGGACGCCCGCCACGTCACGCTGGTCACTACGCCGCGCACTTCGGGTTACGGCTTCAATCCGGTCAGCTTCTGGCTGTGCCGCGATAATGCAGGCGATCTGCGCGCAGTGCTGGCCGAGGTGTCGAACACCTTTGGCGAACGTCATCTCTATCTGTGCCACCGCCCCGATCTGGGACCCATCACCAACAGCGACCGGATGACGGGGGACAAGCTGTTCCATGTCTCTCCCTTCCTACCGCGGTCGGGGCATTACGTGTTCCGCTTTGACGCGGGGCCGGACCGTTTCGGTGCTTGGGTCAACTGGATCGGCGCGGATGGGGCGGTGCGGCTGGGGACGTCGATGGTTGGACCGGCGCGGGCGATAACGCCGCGCGCCGTCCGCGCCGCCGCCCTGCGCCACCCGTTTCAGGCACAGCGGATCATGGCACTGATCCACTGGCAGGCCGCGCAACTTTTCAGGCGCGGCGTCCGTTATTTGAACAAGCCCGTGCAGAAGGCCGTCAAGGTCTCGGACGCGGCCACGTTGGATCGTGGCAAGGGATCACACGACAGGGGATGACCAATCACGATGCTGCTGCAAGGACGACTGTCACGCCAGTTTCTGGAAACCGCCGAGCGTATCGAACGCGGCACGCTGACCATCACCACGCCTGACGGGGCGATCCATGCCTTTGGCGGTGTGCATCCCGGCCCCGATGCGCAGCTGATCATCCACGACTGGCGCATGGTGCCCGCATTGGCGGCCAAGGGCGATATCGGCATGACCGAAGCCTATCGCGACGGCTGGTGCGACACCCCCGATCTTGAGGCTTTGCTGACCGTTGCCCTGCTGAACGAGGACGTGCTGGACCGCTATATCTATGGCAACCGGTTGCAGGCGATGGCGACCAAGGCGCTCTATTTCTTCAACCGCAACACCAAGGCCGGGTCGCGTCGCAACATTCAGGCGCATTACGATCTGGGCAACCAGTTCTATGGCCTTTGGCTGGATGACAGCATGACCTACAGCTCGGGCATCTATGCGCCGGGCGACGATCTGACGGCGGCCCAGCACCGCAAATACGACCGCATCATCGACAATCTGTCGGGCAATTCGGGTCGTTTGCTGGAGGTCGGCTGCGGATGGGGCGGCTTCGCCGAACGCGCCATGGCACGCGGTGATTTCGCGCCCAAGGGTCTGACCCTGTCGGTCGAACAGGCGGAATACGCCCGCAACCGTCTGGGCCAAGGTGCCGATATCGCGCTGCAGGATTACCGCGACGAGGCCGGGAAATACGACCACGTCGTCTCGATCGAGATGTTCGAGGCTGTGGGTGAAAAGTTCTGGCCGGTCTATTTCGGCAAGCTGGGCCATGTGCTGGCCGACAAGGGCCGCGCGATGATCCAGACGATCACCGTCGCCGACCGATACTTTGAACGTTATCGCAGCGGCCCGGACATGATCCGCAGCTTTATCTTCCCCGGCGGCATGCTGCCCTCGCCCACGCGTTTCCAAGCTGAGGCCGCCCGCGCCGGCCTGCGGGTCGAGGACAGCTTCGGCTTTGGCCGCGACTATGCCCGCACCTTGCGCGAATGGCTGGTGCGCTTCGACGCTGCCCTGCCGCAGATCCGCAGCCTAGGCTTCGACGATGCCTTCATCCGCGTCTGGCGCTTCTATCTGGCCGCCTGCGCGGCGTCGTTCGAAGTTGGCCGCACCGACGTGATCCAGTACCGCCTTGCCCATGCGTGATCCCCTTCGGCCAGCGGACCCTCCGCGGGCCGAGGTTCTGGCCTATGGTGCGCTGGCAGCACCCTTGGCCTTTGGTGGCTTACCGCTGTACATCCACGCGCCCGATTATTATGCCGCCGATCTGGGCGTGGGGCTGGCTGCCCTTGGCATCGTGCTGGCCGCGCTGCGGGCCGTCGATGCCGTGCAGGACCCGTTGGTCGGTTGGGCGGGCGACCGCTGGCCCCATGCGCGGCCCGCGATGATGGTGGCGGGCGCGGTGGCGCTGGTCGCCGGAGTCGCGGGGCTGTTCACCCCCATGGGCCTGCCCCTGCTGGTCTGGTTCGCGCTGATGATGGTGCTGGCTAGCTTGGGACACAGTCTGATTTCCGTGAACCTGATGACCTATGGCGGCGTCTGGCGCGACGCCCCCGCCGCCAAGGCCCGCATCAGCGGTTTTCGCGAAGGCTTCGGTCTGGCGGGGCTAATCTTAGCAGTCTCGCTGCCTGCGGGGCTGGCGGTCGCGGTGGGCCGTCAGGCGTCGCTGCTGGCGCTGGCGGCGGTTCTGGCGGTCGGCATGGCGATCTGCCTGCCCCTGTTCTTGCGCTGGCAATCAACAGCGCGGTTCGATCTGACGGCCGCCCCGGACGCGGCACAGCCAAGCCTGCGGACGTTCGCCCCTTTCTATGCCGTTGCGGGGCTGGTCCTGCTGTCGGCGGCCTTTCCTGCCGCGTTAATCCTGATGCTGGTCCGCGACCTGCTGGGGGCCGAGGATCTGGCCGGGGTCTTCCTGCTGGCCTATTTCGTGGCCGCTTTGCCGGGGGCCGCGCTTGCCAGCCATCTGGCAGGGCGCTTCGGGGCCGTGCGCGTCTGGACGGGTGCGCTGATCCTGTCGGTCGCGGGCTTTGCCAGCGCATTGGCGCTTGGGCCGGGAACGGTGGGGCTGTTCTTTGTCATCTGCCTGCTGACGGGTCTGACCTTTGGGGCCGATCTGGTCCTGCCGCCAGCGATCCTCTCGGCGCGGATCGGCGCCACGGGCAGTGCGGGGGCCGCCACGCGCGCCCACGCAGGGCTGGCATTCCTGACCAAGGCGGCGCTGGCACTGGCGGGGGCGATTGCGCTGCCGCTGCTGGCACAGGCGGGGTTCCGGCCCGCTGCGCCCAATCCGGAACAGGCGCTGGACGCGCTGCGTTGGACCTATGCGGGCCTGCCGCTGGTGCTGCGTGCGCTGGCCATCGGCCTGCTGATCCAATTTCACCGGAAGGGCCGGATATGAGCAGCGACAAGACCCCCGAACGCATCTGGATCATCGGCGCCAGCGACGGCATCGGGCAGGCGCTGGCCAAGGCGTGGTCGGCCAAGGGCGCGCATGTGATCCTGTCCGCCCGCAGCCGCGAGCCGCTGGAAAAGCTGGCCGCGCAACTGGGCAACGCTAGTGTACAGGTGCTGGATGTGGCCGACCGGGCCAGCATTCAGACCGCCGCCGATGCCATCACCGCCGAAGGCCCCGTGGACCGCATCGTTCATCTGGCCGCCATGTACGACCCGGGCCGCATCGCCGATCTGGACCCCGACAAGGCGGCCCAAATCGTCACCGTGAACCTGACCGGCAGCTTTCACATCGCCCAGATCGGGCCCAAGGTCCTGCGCAAGGGCGGGCAACTGGCGCTGACCGGATCGGTTGCAGGTTATGTCGGCCTGCCGCAGGGGCAGATCTATTCAGCCTCCAAGGCGGGGGTCATCAATCTGGCCGAATCGCTGCGGGCGGAACGCACCGATCTGGATATCCGTTTGATCTGTCCGGGTTTTGTGGAAACGCGCCTGACGGAAAAGAACGACTTCAAGATGCCCGCCATTATCAAGCCCGAGGAAGCCGCCAAGGCCATCATGAAGGGCCTGAACGGCGGCAGCTTCGAGATCCACTTCCCCCACCGCCTGACCCGCTCGCTGAAGGTGATCCGCGCCTTGCCCTATGCACTGTCGATGCGCCTGACCCGTCGCCTCAGCCGCGAGGAGTGATCCATGACGAACCGCACCTATGCCATCCTTGTCCTGATCGCAGCGGTGGCTTTCGCCGTCTCGCCCGCGATCTTCCCGGGCTTTGCCGGTTACAGCGCCGATCTGTTCCCGATCCCGCAGCAGGACCCGCCCGTGCAGCCCGCAGGCTGGGCGTTCTCGATCTGGGGGGTAATTTATCTGTGGCTGATCGTGGGGGCGGCTTTCGGCCTGTGGAAGCGCGCCGGGGATGACGATTGGGCGACCATGCGGCCCGCCCTTCTGGGCAGCCTTGCCGTCGGCTTCCTGTGGATCCCGGTGGCGCAGGTGCTGCCGGGGCTGGCGACGCTGATGATCCTTGTGATGATGGCGCTGGCGGTCGCGGCCATGCTGTGGGCCGGTCGCCGCGACCCGTGGTTCGAGGGACATCCCGTCGCGCTCTATACAGGCTGGCTGACGGCGGCATCGGGCGTGTCCATCGGCATCTGGCTGGCAGGGCATGGGATCATGTCGCAGCAATGGGCGGCGGTTTTGTGCCTGATCGGCGTCTGCGCGCTGGCACTGGCGATCATGGCGATGCGGCCCGACGAATGGGCCTATCCCTTGGCCGTGATCTGGGCTTTTATCGGGGTGATCGCCGCCAATATCGCGGCGGGCAACACGATCATCACCGTCCTGGCGCTGATCGGTGCGGCCGCCCTGGCTTTCCGCGCCGTGACGGGCCTGAAGCGAAAAGGTCATGCCTGATGAAACGCCGCCTGTTCCTGTCGTTGGCCACGGCCATCTCGGCCCTCGGGCTGTCGCCCGCAGCATCGCGCGCGGCCGAGGCGCCGGATTTCAGCTTTCCTTCGATCGACGGCGGAGAATATGACACCCGCGACTGGCGCGGCAGGCCGGTGCTGGTGGTGAACACGGCCTCGCTCTGCGGCTTTGCGGGGCAGCTGACCGACATGCAGGCCCTGCATGAGGAATACGCCGACAAGGGGCTGGTCGTGCTGGCCGTGCCCTCGGATGATTTCAACCAAGAATTGGACAGCAGCAAGGAGGTCAGCGAATACTGCCAGATGGAATATGGCATCACCCTGCCGATGACCGACATCCTGCCGGTGGCCAAGGGCGATGTTCACCCCTTCTATGCTTGGGTTCGCGATCAGACGGGCTTTGTCCCGAAGTGGAACTTTAACAAGGTGCTGATCGGCCCGGATGGCGCGATTCTTGGCAGCTGGGGGTCGTTTACCAAGCCCGGCGGCCCGCAGATCAGCAGCGCCTTTACCCCCTATCTGAAGGGCTAGGTCACCAAGGCACCCGTTCACCCTTCCAGTCATAGAAGCCGCCGCTGTCGTTGGATTTTAATCCGTCAATCACCGACAGCAGGGCCTGCGCGCTGCGTTCGGGCGTGATGGTCGGATAGCGCGCGGCGTATTTCGCGGTCAGCGGGGTTTCGACGGTGCCGGGGTGCAGGGCCACCAGAATCGCGTGGCGATTGCGGCGTTTGTATTCGATGGCGGCGGTATGGATGATCTGGTTCTGGGCGGCCTTGGCGGCGCGATAGGATACCCAACCCCCCAGACCGTTGTCCCCGATCGACCCCACCCGTGCCGAGAGCGAGGCAAGGACCGACCGTCGGTCATCCGCTAGCAGCGGTGCGAAATGCTGGATCACCAAGGCGACCCCCGTGGCGTTCAACGCGAATTGCGCCGCCATCGCCTGCGCATCCAGCGCGTCCATCGACTTTTCGGGCTGATGACCGCCAACGACCAGCGCGCCCGTGGCATTGAAGATCAGGTCGAAGCGATGGTCCGACAGGCGGGCGGCATGGTCGCACAGGCTCTGCGGATCTGTCAGGTCCAGTCCGTCGTCGCGCCGCGACAGGCCAAGGACATCAGCCCCATCCGCACGCAACTGCTGGCACAGGGCCGCGCCGATCCCGCCCGAAGCCCCGATGATCAGCGCCCGCATCATGCGAAGGCACGGGTGATCATCACGCCCGCCCAGGCCGAGGCCCCCGTCAGCGCGCCGCCCCACAGCGTGTCGGTGATCACCTGTTCCCACGACCAGTCGCGCAGTGTGGCCAGATTGGTGAACTCATAGGTGCCATAGCACATCAACCCGATCAGCGCGCCTGCGATCAGGGCTTGCGCGGGCTGACCGGCCTTCAGTGCCGGGACCGACACGAAATACAGAACCCCGACGATATAAAGCGAATAGAAGAAGGTCGCCGGACCCACGCGGAAAGGATCGGCCAGCAGGTCGCCCACATGGCGTTCGAAGACCGGGCGGATCAGCTTGCTGATGCCAACCGCGTCCACCGCCAGAAAGATGACCAGTGTCGAGACATAGAGGATGACCATTTGCATCGTTTGTTCCTTCAGGATTTCACGGTTTCATAAGCATCAAGCGCACGCGCCCGCCCTTCGGCCAAGGAAATGGCAGGGGTGGGTTTGTGGGTCAGGTCGATCTGCCACGAGCGGGGGGTGGCTGCGGCAAATTGCTTGGCGCCCTCGGCGTTGGGGTGCAGCCAGTGGTCGCGGTATCTTGCCTTGCCGTCGAACTTGTCGCCTTGGGTTTCAGGGTTGAACACCCGGAAGAAGGGCGAGGCATCGGGCCCGCAACCCGCCACCCACTGCCAGTTCATCGCGTTCGAGGCCGCGTCCCAATCGATCAGGCAACGCGCGAACCAGTCCAGTCCCACGCGCCAATCGGTCAACAGATGCTTGGTCAGATAGCTGCCGGTGATCATGCGGACGCGGTTGTGCATCTGGCCGGTGACGTAAAGTTCGCGCATGCCGGCATCGACCATCTGCACGCCGGTATGACCGCGCCGCCAGTCCTGCGCGTCGTTGTTGTCACGCTTCCACGGGAAATCCTGCCATTCGGGGCGCCATGGAGTGCTGGCCATATCGGGGGCCTCGTGGAACAATTCGCGGGCAAAGTCGCGCCAGCACAATTCCGACAGGAAATGGTCGATGCCCTTCTGGCCGTCCTGAAACGCCGGTTGGCAATGCCGCCAGATGCGACGGGCGCTGATCTCGCCCACCGCCAGCGCATCCGACAGGTTCGAGGTCGCGCGCGGTCGCCACGGCTGGTCGCGGTGTTCCTTGTAATCGGGCAAGGTGCCGTCCAGAAATTCGTCCAGCCGGGTCATCGCCTCGTCTTCGCCGGGGCGGATGTGATCTGCCATGACGTCCCAGCCCCGGTCCATGGCGGCGCGGGCTTCGGGCCAGTCGGTGCCGTCGCTGTCGGGCCAACTGTCGGGGGAAGATATCGTCGGGGTCGGCAGGGGCGGGGCGATGTCCGTCTGGCGTACCGCCTTCCAGAAGGGGGTGAACACCTTGTAGACGCCCCCCGTCTTGGTCAGCACCGAAGCGCGGGGGACCAGATCGGCCAGTTCGTGCAGATGCAGGGATGCACCGCTGCGTTCGACCGCCGCCTGTAACCCGTGATCGCTGGCAAAGGGGAAGCCGACGGTGGTATGAACCGCGCTGGCACCCGTTTCGCGGGCGATCTGTTCAAGAACCTGCGCGGGATCGCCCCGACGCACGATCAGGCGGCTGTGGCGCTGGCGCAGCGAAGCCTCCAGCCGGGGCAGGGACATGGCCTGACGTTGGGCGCTGGCAGGATGGTCGCGGGCCTCGGCGGGATCAAGGATCACCAGCGGGATCACGTCGCCATCCTTGGCGGCGGCAACAAGCGCGGGGTGGTCGTCCAGCCGCAGAACCCGCCTGAACCAGCAGATCACCGTCATTGCATTCTCCTTGTTGCCTACCCTGACATCACGCATCACGGCGGGGAAAGTTTCATCCGGGGCGCGACTTGCATTCCCGATGCGCGGCATTGTCACACCCGCGCGGGGTGGTATAGCTGTCCCCATACCCGACGCAGAGGCCCCCAGACATTGCCCGATCACGCCCCCCGCCCCGGTTTCGTCTCGCTTGTTTCGGCGGGGCCGGGTGATCCCGAACTGCTGACGCTGAAGGCCGCGCGCTTGTTGTCGCAGGCGGATGTGGTGCTGTTCGACGATCTGGCTTCGGGACCGGTGCTGGACCATGCGGCCCCCGAGGCCGAACTGATCGCAGTCGGCAAGCGCGCGGGTCGCCCCTCGGCCAAGCAAGAGGCGGTGAACGAGCTGATTATCCAGCACGCCCGCGCCGGCAAGCAAGTCGTTCGGCTGAAATCGGGCGATGCAGGCATCTTCGGACGGCTCGAGGAAGAGCTGATTGCCCTGACGCAGGCAAATATTCCCTTCGAAATCGTGCCTGGCGTAACGTCAGCCAGTGCGGCTGCGGCGGCGATCGGCATGCCCCTGACCCGGCGTCTGACGGCGCGGCGCGTCCAGTTCGTGACCGGGGCCGATGTGACGGGGCATCTGCCCGGCGACATCAATTGGGCGGCGCTGGCCGATCCGGCGGTCACCACGGTGGTCTTTATGGGGCAGCGCAGTTTTCCCAAGCTGGCCCAAGGGCTTGCCGAACACGGCCTGCCCGGTACCACGCCCGCCGTCTTTGCCGAGGCCGTGGGCTACCCCACGCAGCGCCTGGTCCGTACCACCATCGACGGGCTGGCCCGGATGATGCAGGACGGGCCCGTAAGCCAGCCTGGGCTGATCATCTATGGCCCCCTGGCATTGCCCGTCGAGCCCCCGGAAGCCTGAATTTCAAGGGGCCGCGCCGCGGCGGATGCCTAAAATGCAAGGGAACATGGGCTAGCCAAAGGGATAGGTTAAGCCCATCTTTAGCCTATCCCAAGTCACCCCGCGGCCTATGCGGCACATATCCGAAATGTCATGATCGAGTATCGTCACGTGACCACCTTTGGTGTCGCGCAACAACGTTGGCTGTCCAACATCACCGACCTTGCCATGGTCGAGGTCGATGGACAGATGATGCTGGTCGCGGCAACGCAGCTGGGCGGCGGGATCAGCAGCTATGCGGTGACGGCACCCGACAAGCAGATCACCGCGCTGCGCAACCGGGCCTATCTGGACAATGCCACCTATCAGGGCCCGCCGCAGCTGTCGGTCATCGACCTGAACAACCGCAGCATGGTCCATGTCGTGCAGATGGGCGGCATCGCGGATCAGGCGACGGAACTGCGCGCCGACAATGGCGCGCTGGGCCAGTTCCAGGCGCTGTTCAAGAACGACCTTGGCAAATCGCTGACGGCCCTGGGGCAGGTCCAGACCGCGCAGGGAAACATCATCTACTCCGCGCAGGATGGCGGCATGCGCCTGCAGACGCATCTGGTCGGGGCCGACGGCAAGCTGACGGTCCGTGGTCAGGTCGATCTGCCGGTTCCGCAGGGCAGTGTGGATGCCACGCTGGACCGCATCGTGGATGTCGCGGTCAACGGCCAGCAGATGCTGATCGCGGTTTCGGCGGCGGGGAACTTCATCTCGACCCATCTGATGTCGGCAACGGGTGCCTTGGGCGCGGCCACGCTGCATGTGGCGGCGCAGGGGGCGGGCTATGACACGCCGACCGATCTGCGCACGGTCGTGTCGGGCGGACGGACATTCGTCGTGGTGGCCGGGTCGGGTTCGGGGTCGTTGACGGTCTTCCGTCTGGACGCCAAGGGTCAGTTGACCACCACCGATCATGTGCTGGACGAAGGCTCGACCCGCTTCCAGTCGGTCACCGCGCTTGAAACGGTGCAGATGGGGGGCCGCAGCTTCGTCTTCGCGGGCGGGGCCGATGACGGGATCTCGGTCTTCACCGTGCTGCCCGACGGGCGTCTGCTGCATCTTGAAACCATCGTGGATACGGATGCCATGACACTGGCCGATGTCAGCGACATCGAGGCGCTGGTGCGCGACGGTCAGATCATGCTGTTCGTCGCCTCATCGACCGAGACGGGCATCACCCAGCTGGCGTTTCAGCCCGGTCCGATCGGCGCGACCGGCTTTGCGGGTGCGGGTACCGTGAAGGGAGGCAATGGTGGCAACCTTCTGGTGGCCGGCGCGGCAACCACCCGGCTGGAAGGGGGGAACGGCGACGATATCCTGGTCGCCGGAGGCCGCTCGATCACATTGGTGGGGGGGACGGGTGCCGATACCTTCGTGCCGTCGCGGTTGCAGGGGCGCATCACGATTCTGGATTATGAACACGGGGTCAACCGCCTGGACCTGTCGATGCTGGGCACCATCCGCAGCATCTGGCAGCTGCGCTTCATCCCGACTGCAAACGGCGTGATGATCATCTATGGCGAAACGATTCTGGACATCCAGACCCGCGATGGGCGTTCGCTGACCATTGCGGACTTCTCGAACGAGATGTTCCCGATTGCCCATTACGACATGCCCGACATCGACCCCGAGGATATCGACCCCGACGGCACCCCGACCGATCAGCCCGAATGGCTGTTCGGCACCGCGAACGCCGACCGCCTGCTGGGTGCGGCGGGACCGCAGATGATCAATGCGGGGGCGGGGAATGATACCGTCTCGGGCGGTTCGGGCAACGACACCCTGAAGGGAGAGGCTGGCCACGACGTTCTGCGCGGCGGTTCGGGCAACGACCAACTGTGGGGCGGCACGGGGCGCGACACGCTGTTCGGCGATCAGGGCAACGATCTGCTCTACGGCGATGACGACGATGATGTGCTTTACGGCGATGCAGGCGATGACACGCTTTATGGCGGGGCGGGCAACGACCTGATCTATGGCGGCGACGGCAATGATGTCCTTTATGGCGATGACGGCAACGACACCCTGTCGGGGGGTGCAGGCGACGACTGGCTGCAGGTCTTTCTGGGTGACAATCGGTTGCTGGGTGATGCAGGCAATGACACGCTGATCGGTGGCGCGGGGGCCGACCATCTGTCCGGCGGAAACGACAACGACAGCCTGTCGGGGCAGGGTGGCAACGACTTGATCTATGGCGACGCGGGCCATGACACCCTGATGGGCGATGACGGCAACGACACGCTTTACGGTGGTGATGGCAACGACCTCCTGCAGGGCGGCGCGGGTCGTGACAGCCTGATGGGTGATGATGGCGACGACCTGATCTATGGCGGTGCCGATAACGACAAGCTGCAGGGCGGCGGCGGCAATGACACGCTGGCGGGGGATGATGGCGATGATATCCTTCTGGGGCAACAGGGTGCCGATCTGCTGAACGGCGGCACTGGTCGTGATACGCTGCGCGGTGATGTCGGTGACGATACGCTGTTCGGCGGCGACGACTTCGATTTCCTCTACGGCGGCGGCGGTGATGATCTGCTCTATGGCGAATCGGGTGATGACACGCTGTTCGGCAATGCGGGCAACGATCTGCTGTTCGGTGGTCTTGGAAACGACCGCCTGATCGGCGGCGGCGGCGATGATACCCTGCACGGCGACGAGGGTGATGATTTCCTGCGCGGGACCACGGGGCGGAACTGGCTTTACGGTGGCGACGGCAACGACACGTTGGAGGGCGGCAAGCAGAACGACCGTCTGTTCGGCGATGCGGGCAACGACAGGCTTCTGGGCGGGCAGGGCAATGACATCCTGAAGGGCGGCAGCGGCAATGACCGCCTGTTCGGCCACAAAGGCAATGACACGCTGTTCGGGCAGGGTGGCGACGACAAGTTGATGGGAAACGGCGGCAACGACCGCCTGATCGGCAATGGTGGCAACGACACGCTGACCACTTTTGGCGGCAACAACTATTTGTCGGGCGGTCGCGGCAACGATCTTCTGAAGACCGGCGGCGGCAATGACACCCTGTTGGGCGGTGCGGGCAATGACACGCTGCGCGCAGGTGGCGGGAACGACCTGCTGCGCGGCGGCGGGCAGGATGACGAACTCTATGGCGGCGGTGGTCGGGACACCCTGGACGGGGGCAACGGTCGGGACGTCCTCTATGGTCAGGGTGGCAACGACGTGCTGAACGGCGGTGGGGGCAACGACCGCCTGTTCGGCCAGTTCGGTGCCGACCGCATGACCGGCGGCGCGGGCAACGACACGCTAAAGGGCGGCGGCGGCAATGACACGCTAATCGGAAATACAGGTGCCGACCGGTTGGAGGGTGGTGCGGGGCGCGACATCTTCCGCTTTACCAAGGCCGCCGACAGCCGGGTGAATGCCGCCGACCTGATCACCGACTTCCAACCCGGCATGGACCGCCTGGACCTGCGCCCGCTCAACCTGTCCCATGCCAGCGACGGTGATTTCCGGGGCGGCAGGTCGCTGCACTGGGAACATGCCGGATCACAGACCCATCTGCTGATCGACCTGAACGGCGACCATCAGGCCGACATGCTGATCCGGCTGGACGGCACGCTGACCCTGACAGGCGACGACTTCCTGCTTTAACCTGCCAGCCGCGCCACGGCCCATCCTGCAGCATCCGCCACCGTCGGATCTGGATCGCGGCATAACCCCTGCGCCACACCCACCAGCGACAAATCCCCCGAATTGCCGATCGCATAGAGCACATTGCGCACGAAACGGTCCCGTCCGATGCGTTTGATCGGACTGCCGGAAAACCGCGCGCGAAATCCAGCGTCATCCAGCATCGCCAGCTCGGCCAGAGGCGGTGCCTCGATGATCCCGCGATAGCGCATCTCGGACCCCGATTGCGCGAACTTGTTCCACGGACAGACCGCCAGGCAGTCGTCGCAGCCATAAATACGGTTGCCCATCAGCGGGCGCAGCTCGGGATCGACGGGGCCTTTGTGTTCGATCGTCAGATAGGAAATGCAGCGCCGCGCATCCAGCTGGAACGGCGCCGGAAAGGCCCCCGTTGGGCAGACATCCAGACAGGCGCGGCAGGACCCACAGTGTTCCTCTTGAGGGGCATCGGGCGGCAGCGGCAGGGTCGAAAAGATCGCACCCAGAAAGAACCAGCTGCCAAGATCGCGCGACAGCAGGTTGGTATGCTTGCCCTGCCAGCCCAGTCCCGCCGCCTGCGCCAAGGGCTTCTCCATCACCGGCGCGGTGTCCACAAAGACCTTGATCTGATGGCCCGGTGATTTCTCCAGCATCCAGCGCCCAAGCCGCTTCAGCCGTTTCTTGACCAGATCGTGGTAATCCTTGCCTTGGGCATAGACGCTGACCGCCGCCCGGTCGGGCTGATCCAGCACGGCCAGGGGGTCGTGGTCCGGGGTATAGAGTTCGGCCAGCATGATGACCGACCGCGCCTCGGGCCACAGGGCTTGCGGATTGCCACGCCAATGTGTCCGCTCGGCCATCCAGTCCATCTGACCGTGATGCCCGGCTTCAAGAAATGCCGCCAAGCGACCGGCCAGTTCGGGCACGGCATCGGTGGTGGTGACCCCCATGCGCGAAAAGCCGACGGCCTTCGCCTCGGCCTCGATCTCGGCCTTCTTGGTTGCCCAAATACCCTCGGGGGGTCCGGGGGGCGAAGCGCCCCCGGCGGTCGCGGGACGCATCCCGCCCCCCTCGGGCTTATCCGAAGTCCAGCTCGGCATAATGCGCGGCCGGATGGATGCCCGGTACCTGATCGGCCAGGACCGATCTGAACGCCGGGCGCGATTTGATCGTCGCATACCAGTCGCGCAGCATCTCGGACCGGTCCCAATCGACGTCCGAGATGTAATCGAGGCAAGAGAAATGCGCCGCCGCCGTGAAATCCGCCAGACTGATCGCATTCCCGCCCAGCCAGCGCCGGGTTTCCAGCAGCGTCGAGAGATAGTCGATATGTTCCTTGATCGCCCTCAGCCCATCCTTGACGACGCGGCTGTCGGGATATCCGGTCCGCATAACCTTCTTCCAGACCCGTTCGTTCAGGATCGGCTGGGTCACTTCGGCATGGAACTTGTCATCGAACCAGGCGCACAGCCGGCGCACCTCATGGCGTTCCAGCGGCGTGCCGGGCATCAGCGAAGGCGAGGGCATCGCCTCGTCCAGATATTCAACGATCGCCTGGCTTTCCGACAGCAGGTTCCCGCGATAACGCAGGACCGGCAGCTTGCCGGCGGGGTTCCGGCGCTTCAGGTCGGGGGGGCTTTCCCAATAGCGCTCCTCGACCAGTTCGACCTCGATCTTCTTTTCTGCCAACACAAGGCGGACCTTGCGGCAATAGGGGGACAGCGCCGTGTGATACAGTCGCGTGGTCTGCGTATTGTTGTTCATGGACTGCTCGAGACCTTTGTTTCTTATCGCAACGCCATCTTGATACGCGCCAGCATGGCCGCTTTCAACCGACGGGCGTCAGGGTGTCATGTCGCGTTGGAAACAATCCGCCCGGCCATCGCGTCCGATGGTGGCGGCCCCGTCGGCGATGGCCCGCGACCGCGCCGATGCGGCATGCGGGCTGCGGGTGCGGGGGGCGGGCAGGATGGCCGCCAACCGCGCGGCCTGCACGCGGGTCAGGCGGTCGGGGGTGGTGGCGAAATATTCGCGGGCGGCGGCCTTGATCCCGAAGATGCCCGGACCGAATTCCGCGATGTTCAGATAGACCTCGAGGATGCGCGACTTGGACCACAGACCTTCGATCATAGGGGTCAGGGCGGTCTCGACCGCCTTGCGACCCCAGCTGCGGGTCTGCCACAGATAGGCGTTCTTGGCGGTCTGCTGCGTCAGCGTCGAAGCCCCCCGGCTGGAGCCGGAGGCGACGACCTTGCGAATTTCGGTCATGTCGAACCCCCAGTGGCCGCAGAAATTCGCATCCTCGGCGGCAACGACCGACCTGCGCATGACCGGCGCGATGCGGGTCAGCGGTACCCATTCACGATCCACCAGCGGGTCGCGCTGCGCCGCCCCGACCATCGTCCAAGTCAGCGGCGGATTCAAAAAGGCATAGAGCGTGACCGACCCGGCCATGACCAGCACCGCCCTAAGCAGAAGAAAACGTAGCCAGAACAAAGCAAGCCCCCGCCATGCGCGTCGACGGCGCGGTGGCGGGGGGGCGTCGTTGAATGGGGCCTCGGGCGGGCTGCGGGGAATCATGCTGGCATGTCCCACGCAGCGCGCCCAAGCGTCAAGTTCCCTGACCTTGTCATGCCCACGCCGCTGCGCGATCTTGCAGGGCCAACAACGTGAAAGGACAGGATATGCGCAGACAGATCGGGGCGGCGATGGCGGTGATCATCACCTGCGGTGCGGCCCATGCGCAGATGGCCCTGACGCTGCCGTTGCCGTCCGATGCGACCGTGACCGCCACGCAATATCAATGCGACGGCGGGCGTGATCTGGCGGTTCGCTATGTCAACGCCGGTGCCAACAGGCTGGCCGTCATTCCGTTGGAGGGTGAGGAACTGCTGTTCGCGAATGTCGTTGCGGCCTCGGGTGCGCGTTACGTGTCGGGGATGTGGCAATGGTGGGTCAAGGGGAAGCAGGCGACCCTGACGCGCGCCGATGACGTGGACATCACCTGCCAGGCGATCGCCGACCCGGAAAATTGAGAAAGCGGCCCCGAGGGGCCGCTTTCAAGATCTTATTCGGCAGGAACCGCGTTGGGTTCCTGCACCGCCTGAATGGGGTGGGGCAGGGCCGACAGCATTTCCTTGGGGCAGACCTGCAGGAAGTTGCCCTTTTCGCGATCCCAGTTCGACAGGATGTCGTCTGCGCGGCGCGAACCGGTTTCCTTCAGGTGGCGTTCGATCAGCGTCTTCAGCTGGTCTTCCCAATGCTCTTGCGTGACCGGGCACATGACCAGCGTCTCGGGGTTGATGTAATCGCGCGCCAGACCTTCCGGATCATAGAGATAGGCCATGCCGCCGGTCATCCCGGCACCGAAGTTGGCGCCAATGCGACCCAGGATCACCGCCACACCGCCGGTCATATATTCGCAACCGTTGCTGCCACAGCCCTCGATTACCACCGATGCACCGCTGTTGCGGACGCCAAAGCGTTCGCCTGCACGGCCAGCCGCGAACAGAAAGCCGTTCGTGGCACCGTAAAGCACAGTGTTGCCGATGATGGTGTTGTCGGCGGCGACCAGCGGGCTGGCCATTGGCGGACGCACCACGATGGTACCGCCCGACAGACCTTTGCCGACGTAATCGTTGGCATCGCCCGACACCTCGATCTTCAGGCCCGGAGCCGCGAAGGCGCCAAGGGACTGACCGGCACTGCCCGTCAGACGGACCGTCAGGTGATCCGGCTGCAGGTTGTTCCGCATGCCGAACTTCTGGACGATCATGCTGGACGTGCGCGTGCCGACCGTGCGCTGCGTGTTCCGCACGGCATAGGACAGCTGCATCTTTTCGCCGTCTTCAAAGAAGCGCGCGGCGTCCTTGACGATTTCGCTGTCCAGCGTTTCCAGAACCGCATTGCGCGGCTTGGTGCGGTCATAGACGATCTTTTCCGCCCCATCGACGGTGATCAGCAGCGGGTTCAGGTCCAGATCGTCAAGGTTGGCAGCGCCACGGCTGACCTGCGTCAGCAGATCGGCACGGCCAATCACCTCGTCCAAGGACCGTGCACCGATGTCGGCCAGGATCTCGCGGACTTCCTGAGCATAGAAGGTGATCAGGTTGACGACCTTATCCGCCGAGCCGGTGAACATCGAGCGCAGCTTTTCGTCCTGCGTGCAGACGCCCACTGGACAGGTGTTCGACTGGCACTGACGGACCATGATGCAGCCCATGGCGATCAGCGCGGCGGTGCCGATGCCATATTCCTCGGCACCCATCATCGCAGCCATGACGATGTCACGGCCCGTGCGCAGACCGCCATCGGTGCGCAGGGTGACGCGTTCGCGCAGGCGGTTCATGGCCAGAACCTGATGCGCTTCAGTCAGACCCATTTCCCACGGCAAACCGGCGAATTTTACCGATGTCGCAGGGCTGGCACCGGTACCGCCGTTATGGCCCGAAATCAGGATTACGTCGGCTTTCGCCTTGGCCACACCTGCCGCAATCGTGCCGACGCCCGAAGAGGCCACCAGTTTCACGGTGATCTTGGCGCGCGGGTTGATCTGTTTCAGGTCATAGATCAGCTGCGCCAGATCCTCGATCGAGTAGATGTCGTGGTGCGGCGGCGGCGAAATCAGCGTCACGCCGGGGGTCGAGTGACGCAGCCGTGCGATCAGCTTGGTCACCTTCATGCCGGGCAGCTGGCCACCCTCGCCGGGCTTGGCACCCTGCGCGACCTTGATCTCCAGTTCCTCGCAGGCGTTCAGATATTCGGCGGTGACGCCGAAACGACCCGAGGCGACCTGCTTGATCTTGGCGCAGGGGTTGTCACCGTTGGGCAGCGGGTGGCTGTGCGCCGGATCTTCGCCGCCCTCGCCGCTGTCGGATTTCGCACCGATGCGGTTCATGGCGATGTTCAGCGTCATATGCGCCTCGGGCGACAGGGCGCCAAGGGACATGCCGGGCGTCACGAAACGCTTGCGGATGCTGGTGATGCTTTCGACTTCCTCGATCGGGACCGATTTGCCAAGCGGCTTGATGTCCAGAAGGTCGCGGATGTGGATCGGCGGGTTCGCCCGCATCGTGGCGCTGAACTGCTTCCAGATATCATAGCTGGCCTTTTCACAGGCCACCTGTAGCATCTTCATGGTGTTGGCTTCCCAAGCATGCTTTTCGCCCGCGCGACGCAGCTTGTAGAAACCGCCCACCGGCAGCATGTCGGTGTCCTTGGTATGATAGGCTTTCTGGTGCAGCGCCTCCAGCTTGGCCTGAAGACCGTGCAGACCGATGCCGGAAATGCGCGACTGCATGCCGGGGAAATATTCGGCAACCATGGCGCGCGACAGACCAACGGCCTCGAAATTCAGACCGCCGCGATAGGACGACAGGACCGAGATGCCCATCTTGGCCATGATCTTCAGAAGACCCGCGTCGATCGAGGTGCGGTAACGACGCATGTTGTCGATCAGCGAACCGGTCAGCAGACCGCGCTCGATCCGGTCATTGATCGAATCCTGCGCCAGATAGGGGTTCACGGTGGTCGCGCCACTGCCGATCAGCACCGCAAAGTAATGCGGGTCGATGCATTCGGCCGATTGCACGTTGACCGAACAGAAGGTCCGCAGACCCTCGCGCGTCAGCCAGCTGTGGACCGAGCTGGTCGCAAGGATCATCGGCATCGGGACGCGCGACGGGCCTTGGCCCTTGTCGGTCAGCACCAGATGGCCGGCACCGGAACGCACGGCATCCTCGGCTTCGGCACGGATGCGGGCCAGACCTTCGCCAAGGGCGTCGGGGCCTGCGTCATCGGCAAAGGTGCAGTCGATATAGGTGACGGTTTCCCCGAACATCCGCACCATCTCGGCGAATTCGCCGTTGGCGATGAAGGGGCTTTCCAGCACCACGATCTCGGTCTGGCTGCTGCTTTCGTCCAGCACGTTCTTGAGGTTGCCGAACCGCGTCTTCAACGACATCACACGCGTTTCGCGCAGACTGTCGATGGGCGGATTGGTGACCTGGCTGAAGTTCTGGCGGAAGAAGTGGCTCATGGGGCGGTACTGGTTGGACAGGACCGCGGGCGGCGTGTCGTCACCCATTGAGGCGATGGCTTCCTTGCCGTCTTCGGCCATGGGGGCCAGGACGTGTTCCAGTTCCTCCATGGTGAAACCGGCGGCTGCCTGACGGCGACGCAATTCGTCACCCGTGTGCAGCGCCTTTTCCGGCAGGTCGCGCATGATGTCGTTCAGCTCGACGACCTTCTCGATCCACTCGCCGAAGGGCTGGCTGGCCGACAGGCGGTCCTTGATCTCCGTGTCGTGGTACAGCTTGCCGTCCCACATATCGACGGCGATCATCTGCCCCGGACCAAGCGCGCCCTTTTCGACGACATTGCTTTCGTTGACCGGCACCATGCCCATTTCCGAACCCGCGATCAGCAGGTTGTCGCCCGTCACGACATAGCGCATCGGCCGCAAACCGTTGCGGTCCAGACCGCCGCAGACCCAACGACCATCGGTCATGGCAAGGGCGGCGGGGCCGTCCCAAGGCTCCATCACGGCGTTGCAATAGGCGTACATGTCGGCCCATGCCTGCGGCATGTCGGTCGTGGCCTTGGACCAGCTTTCCGGCACCAGCATGGTCTTGGTCATCGGCGCGGAGCGACCCGAACGGACCAGAACCTCGAAGACCGAATCCAGCGCGGCACTGTCCGACGATCCTGCGGGCACGATCGGCTTGATGTCTTCGGCGGCTTCGCCGAACGCGCTGGAGGCCATGCGGATTTCATGGCTGCGCAACCAGTTCAGGTTGCCCTTCAGCGTGTTGATCTCACCGTTATGGGCCAGCATGCGGAAGGGCTGGGCCAGCCACCACTGCGGGAAGGTGTTGGTCGAATAACGCTGGTGATAGATCGCGAAGGACGATTCGAAACGCTCGTCCTTGAGGTCGGGATAGAATTCCGCGACCTGTTCGGCCAGCATCATGCCCTTGTAGATGATCGAGCGGCAGGACAGCGAACAGAAATACAGCTGCGGCACCTGCGCCGCGATGGCGGCCTTTTCGATGCGGCGGCGGATGACATACAGCTCACGCTCGAACTGGACGTGGTCGATGTCCTTTTCGCAGCGGATCAGGATCTGCTCGATTTCCGGACGGGTCGCATTGGCCTTTTCGCCCAGCACGCTGGTATCGACCGGAACGTGGCGCCAGCCATAGATATAGTGGCCCATCCGCAGGACTTCGGATTCTACGATGGTCCGGCAGGCTTCCTGCGCGGCGAAATTCGTGCGCGGCAGGAAGACCTGGCCGACCGCGATCAGCTTGTCCTGATCGGGTTCATGGCCAGTGCGGCGGACTTGGTCATAGAAGAAGGGGACCGGGATCTGGACGTGGATGCCCGCGCCGTCGCCGGTCTTGCCGTCGGCATCGACCGCGCCGCGGTGCCAGATGGCCTTCAGCGCGTCGATGCCCGATTGCACGACCTTGCGGCTGGCCTTGCCGTCGATGTTGACCACCAGGCCGACGCCGCAGGACGAATGTTCGTCCTCGTCGCGGTACAGGCTGTTCTTGGCCATCCAGTCGCGGCGGGCCTGCTCTTGTTCTTGCCAATCGTTGTTCATGATGCGGCCCTTTCCTGCAAGATCTGCGTCAGCAATTGATCGCAGTCGAATTGTGGGGTGGTGTCGCCAAAACCGGCCTCTTCGGGGAAGGTGAAGAGAACGGGGCTGTCATTCGTCTTGGTCTGTTCGCCGTCGGCGCCGGTGCGCGATTCGATGCCACCGTAGAAACGTCCGAATTCGCGGCTGATATATTGCGTGCCGCGGCGTTCGCTGACCAGTTTGCCGTCCGGTCCTGTGGTGGTCAGGCGAAACTCGGTCCGTTCCAGCTGCTGGCCGTCGATCTGGACGGTTTCGCCCGTCAGGACGTCAAAGCCCTTCTGGTTCAGGACCAGACCGTCGCTGGCGCGGGTGTCGAAATCGAATTCGTCGCGTCCCGTCTTCAGCAGGTTCGAAAAGCTGGCCTCGTCGCGGGCCCCCTCGACCAGCCGGTCGGTGATGCCTGACATGGGCGAGGCGCTTTCGATCCAACGGGTTTCTTCGTCGATGATCGAGGTGTGGAACAGCCCGTTTTTCCCGAAGATGGCGCTGCGCTGGTATCCCTCGGGATCGGCGTCGCAGATGTAATACTGGCTGACCGAGCAGCCGCGGTTCTGCACCGTGACCTGCAGGTTGCATCCGGCGGGCGGCGTGAAGGTCGCCGCCTGCAGGGGCAGGGTGGTCAGGGCCAGCGCTGCCAGAAATGATGTCGCAAGATGCTGCATCATGGCGACCTTACTGCGCAGCCACGCGGGCGTCGCCCGCAAGGAAATGCGCGATCGAGGCGGCAGCCTCGCGGCCGTCACGGATGGCCCAGACCACAAGGCTGGCACCGCGAACGATGTCGCCCACCGCAAACACGCCCGGAAGCGAGGTGTGATGCGTTTCGAAGTTCGCCTTGATGGTGCCCCAACGGGTCACTTCCAGACCATCGACGCCCCACAGTTTGGGCAGGTCTTCGGGTTCGAAACCAAGGGCCTTGATGACCAGTTCGGCGGGCTCGTCGTAATCGGCGCCCTCGATCAGTTCGGGGCTTTGGCGGCCGCTGACATCGGGCTGGCCAAGGCGCATCTTCTGGATGCGCACGGATGCGATCTGCGGGTTGCCCGCCACGTCGCGTTCCTGTGCGGTCGCCATGTCGCCGGTCACATGGCCGGTGAACTGGCCCGGCGCCGACAGCCAGACGAATTCGACGCCCTCTTCTTCGGCGTTCTGCACTTCGCGCTGCGATCCCGGCATGTTGGTGCGGTCACGACGGTAAAGGCATTTGACCGATTGCGCGCCCTGACGGATGGCCGTGCGAACACAGTCCATCGCGGTGTCGCCACCGCCGATGACCACGACGCGCTTGCCGTTGGCGTTCAACTCTCCGTCGTCGAAGTCCGGAACATCGTCGCCAAAGTCGATCTTGTTGCTGGCGGTCAGGTAATCGATGGCACGCACGACGCCGCCGGCATCGGTATTGTCGATATCCAGATCGCGGGTCTTGTAGACGCCCGTGGCGATCAGCACCGCGTCATGCTTGCCGCGGATGGCGTCAAAGCTGATGTCTTCGCCCACGTTGCAGTTCAACACAAATTCCACGCCGCTGTCGGCCAGCAGCTGGTTGCGGCGCATGACGACGTCCTTCTCCAGCTTGAAGCCGGGGATGCCATAGGTCATCAGCCCGCCCGCGCGGTCGTAACGGTCATAGATGGTGACCTGGAAACCCTGACGGCGCAGCATGTCGGCCGCAGCCAGTCCGCCCGGTCCGGCACCGATGATACCCACTGATTCGGCACGTTCCTGATCGGGGGTGAAGGGCTGGACCCAGCCGTTTTCCCATGCGGTGTCGGTGATGTATTTTTCGACCGCGCCGATGGTGACGGTGCCGTGGCCGGATTGTTCGATGACGCAATTGCCTTCGCACAGGCGATCCTGGGGGCAGATGCGTCCGCAGATTTCAGGGAAGGTATTGGTGGCCTGGCTGACCTGATAGGCCTCGAGCAGACGACCTTCGGCGGTCAGGCGCAACCAGTCGGGGATATTGTTGTGCAGCGGGCAATGCGACTGGCAATAGGGGACGCCGCATTGGCTGCAGCGGCTGGACTGCTCGGTCGCCTTGGCATCGGCAAATTCGCGATAGATTTCGTGGAAATCCTCACTGCGCTCATCAGCCGAGCGTTTCTCGGGCATTTCGCGCGGTGTCGAGGTGAACTTGAGCATCTTTTGCGTGGCCATGGCTGCGCTGTCTCCCTACAGGACCTTCCGCAGCTGGCTTAAACCAAGGCATTTGCAATGAAAAGTCAGCAGTGCTGACCTAAATGCCAGTTTTTCGCGTTGGCGGCCATAAATTTAGGGCCGCCAACGAAATAATGCGTCAGCTTTACTTACCTACCAGCGGCCAAGGACAGCAAAACCACGGTTCCCGCGATGATCCGCCACCAGGCGAACAGCGCATAGCCATGCTTGGACACATAGCCCAGCAACCAGCGCACGACCAGAATGGCGCTGATGAAGGCGGTGACAAAGCCGACGGCAATGTTTCCCAAGGCAGCTGCATCAAGGATATCGCGATTCTTGATCAGGTCCAAAGTGAATGCGCCCAGCATCGTCGGCATGGCCAGAAAGAAGCTGAATTCGGCGGCGGATCGCTTGTCCGCGCCCATCAACAAGGCACCGACGATGGTCGCGCCCGAACGTGAGACGCCCGGGATCATCGCGATGCACTGGAAGAAGCCGATCTTCAGCGCCATGCCCAAGGGGAAATCCTCGGCCCGGTGATAGACGGGCGCGGTCGCGCGCCGATCGACCCATAGCATGATGAATCCGCCAAGGATCAGCATGACCGCGATCAGCATCGGCGTCTCGAACAGCACCGTCTTGATGAAGTCATGCGCCAGAAGGCCGATGACCACGGCAGGCAGGAAGGCCAGCAGCACCGCGGCGACAAAGCGGCGGGCGGTGGGGTCATGGGGGGCATCGGTCAGGATCTGCCAGATGCGCGTGGCATAGACGCCCAGAATGGCGACGATGGCGCCCAGCTGGATCACCACCTCGAAGGCGCGTCCGGGCGAATCGAAGCCCAGAAAATGCCCGGCCAGCAGAACGTGGCCGGTCGATGAGACCGGAATGAATTCGGTCAGGCCCTCGAGGATACCCAGGACCGCCGCAACAATCGTGTTATGTTCCATCAGTGGTTGCGCAGGTTCTTGGCGGAGTCCTTGATGGCGTCATATTGACCCGAAGGCCGGAAACGCCACAGATAATCGTCCAGAACCGCCTCGGCCGCGACGGGCTGGATGCCCAGATCGGCAAATCCCCTGGCGTCATCGCTGACGACATTGTCTTCACGCAGCAACGCCAGCTGGTCGCTGCTGAGAGGGTTTGTGAACAGCCCGCCGGTCAGCGTCTGCGCGACCCCCAGACCCATCGATCCCAGCTTGGCCAGGCCGAAGGGCATGTTCGCCACCAGCTTGCGGCGATGGGTGGCCTTCAGCACCTGATCGACGATCTGGCGCAGGGTCAGCACGTCGGGGCCGCCCAGTTCATAGATGCCGGGGGCTGCGGCGCCGGTCGCGCCCATGACGGCGGCGCGGGCGACATCCTCGACATAGACCGGCTGCATGCGGGTCTTGCCGCCGACGATGGGCATCACCGGACCCATGCGGGTCATGCCGGCAAAGCGGTTATAGAAGTTGTCATCTGCGCCGAAGATCACCGAGGGCCGCAGCACGACCGCATCGGGGAACTGTGCCAGCACGGCTTCTTCGCCGCGCGACTTGGCGGCGATGTACTTGCTGTCGGATTCCGTGTCGATGCCCAGCCCCGAGATATGGACCAGATGCGACAGGCCCAGTTCCGTGGCGATGCGGGCGATATGTCCGGCACCCTCGTGGAACACGTTGGAAAAGGTGCTCTTGCCTTCGGGCGACAGGATGTTGACGCAATTGACGGCGGCATCGGCCCCGGTCAGGGCGGCGCGGACGGATGCCTCGCTGCGGATGTTGCACAGGACGGGGGTGACCTGCCCGACCGCGCCATAGGTGCGGGTGAACAGCGCCTCGTCGGGGCGGCGGACCGCAACCCGGACGCGCCAGCCTTCCTTTGCCATCAGCCGGGCAACCTGCCGACCGACAAAGCCAGACCCGCCAAAGATCGTGACCAGTTTCGCCATGGGCGTCTCGCCTCCTTACGTGCCGATTGTTGCCGTGATCCTTACTCATAGGTGGGGGCTGCGGCAAGGCGGCACGGGCGCGCAGGCCATGTCCTGCATGGTGTTTCGCCGGTCCGATGTCGATTTCGCAAAAAACTTTCGCAAACATGTCGGAATCGCATTGACGCCCCCCGTAACTGTCTTTAATCAGCCGCTTACACCACCTGCCCAGGTGGCGGAATTGGTAGACGCGCACGGTTCAGGTCCGTGTGCCGCAAGGCGTGGAGGTTCGAGTCCTCTCCTGGGCACCATTAAAAAACCCCCGCAAGCTTCGTGCTTGCGGGGGTTTTTCTTTGGTCGGACGGCTGGTCGCGAAGAAGCCGCTACTTACTGTAAATCGCCGAGGCGACGAAATCTATGTGCAGGCGTTGTGCCAGATCCGCACCTGCTGCGTCACCTTCGGCGATCGCGTTGAATATCTGTTGGTGCTGTTGCCCAAGGATTCGCATTACTTCCGGCACATTGGTTTCGGCGCGCCGTGCGCGCCAACCGGCCTGTTGGCGCATCCCGCGGATCAGGTCGAAAATTTCAAGGAACAGCGGGTTTCTAGCCAGTTCAGCGATGCGGTAGTGAAAAACCTCATCCGCCAGATCATAGTCCTGCGCCGAATGGGCATCGCGTGACCTTTGCATCAAAAGCCGCAGTTGTTCGATATCACCACCCGAGGCATGCGTAGCGGCCAGCCGCGCCAGATGTGGTTCGATTTGACGACGGACGTCCATCAATTGTTCAAGGCTCAGACGTTCGGCCATCAACCGTTGTCGCCCATTGTCGGTCCGTGTCGGGGGGGTGACGAACGTACCCTGACCATGGCGGCGAAATACCGTGCCGCGTCGTTGCAGTTCGTCCAGGGCCAGACGCAGACGCCTGCGGGACACGTTCAGCATCTGAGTCAGAGCGCGCTCCGGCGGCAGCCTGCCGCCGGAGTGGATTGCCTGCTCCATGACAGGGGTCAGAGCATCGATTACCGTGCCAAGATCGTCAGTTGACGTGTCCATGTTCCCGCTCCGGTTTTTCGGTGTCCGCTTATTGATTTGACTTCCGCAAAGCGCAAGCGGGCGCGCCTTGCCCTTGTGGTTGGTCTTGCCTAGCGCCCGACAGCGTAGGCCTGCATCAGGCGCGGGGTGGCGGCGGCGGTCAGCATGCCGTCGGCTTCGCGGCGGGCGGCGGTCAGGCGACCGATGCTCCAGGATTCTGCGACGGTGACTTTATGGCCGCGGGCGCGCAGGTCGCTGATGACGGTGTTGCCTAGGCTGGGTTCGACCATCAATGCGCCGGGGACTGCGTCGCGGGGATAGAAGCTGCTTTGAAAATGTGCGGTATGGAACAGCGGCGCATCCATGCCCTGCTGCATCGACAGCCCGTGATGGACATAGCGCAGGAACCAGATCAGCTGCCATTGGTCCTGCTGGTCGCCGCCCGGTGTCCCGAAGGCGATCCGCGTGCCGTCCTTTTCCGCCAGCGATGGCGTCAGCGTCGTGCGTGGCCGTGCCCCCGGTGTAAGCGATGTCGGCAACCCTTCACGCAGCCAGAACATCTGCGCGCGGCTGTTCAGCGGAAAGCCGAGGCCCGGAATGACAGGGCTGGATTGCAGCCAGCCGCCCGAGGGGGTAGCGCTGACCATATTGCCCCATTGGTCGATAACATCGATATGCACCGTATCGCCGCGCTTTTCGGTCAGATGCGCCATGGTCGGTTCGCCCGCGCTGGCCCCGCGGGCGGCATTGAAATCAGTAGCGGCGCGCAGGATGGCGTCTTCGGCCAGATGTTCGAATCCATCGATACGCCCCGGGCGCTGGTCCATGCTGGCGGTATCGCCGATCAGCTTGGCGCGTTCGGCGCCGTATTCGGGCGACAGCAGGGCATTCATCGGGATGTCGAAGAAGTCGGGGTCACCATAATAAGCCTCGCGGTCGGCATAGGCCAGTTTCATCGCCTCGGTCACGGTATGGACGAATTCGGCGCCCATCGGGTCCATCGCCGCCAGATCGAAGTTCTTGAGGATCTGCAGCCCTTGTAGCATCACCGGCCCCTGCGACCAGGGGGCGGTCTTGTGGACGGTCCAGCCGTGATAGTCGATCGAAAGGGTATCCTCCCAGCTGGCCTGCCATTCGGCGAGATCCTGACGCGACAGCACAGCGGAATGCGCGGTGCCGGACACGTCCATCACCTTTGCATCGGCCAAGTAGTCGCAGATCGCATCGGCCACGAAGCCCTGCGACCATGCCTTGCGGGCGGCGTCGATCCGCGCCTCGCGCGTGTCGCCGGTGGCGGCATCGACCAGACCCTGCCACGTGGCGGCCAGATCGCGGTTGCGGAACAGCGCCCATTCGGTCGGGGCCTGATCGCCCGGCAGCCATGTCTGCGCGCTGCTGGGCCATTCGCTGCGGAAGAAATCGGCCAGCCCCGCGATGGTGTTGGCCACGCGCGGCAGCATCGGATGGCCGTCGCGGGCATAGCCGATGGCGGGGGCCATGACGTCCGCAACTTCTAGGCTGCCATGATCACGCAGCATCAGCATCCAGCCGTCGAAGGCGCCGGGCACCACGGTGGCCAGCAGGCCCGATCCGGGGATCAGCCCGTCGCCGAAATGTTCGCGGTAATGGTCCATCGTCGCACCCTTGGGGGCCACGCCTTGGGCGCAGAGCACGCGGGTCCGGCCCGTTTCGGCGTCGTGGATGATGGCCGGCAGATCGCCTGCGGGGCCGTTCAGATGCGGCTCGACCACCTGCAGGACAAGGGCGGTGGCGACGGCGGCGTCGAAGGCATTGCCGCCGCGTTCCAAGATACCCATCCCCGTCTGCGAGGCGATCCAATGGGTCGAGGCGACGGTACCGAAGGTGCCGCGGATGTCGGGGCGGGTGGTGAAATTGCTCATGTCGAAAATCCTGTCAGTCTTCGCGCGGGTCCAGCGCATCGCGCAGCCCGTCGCCCAAAAGGTTGAAACCCAGCACCACAAGGAAGATCGCGATGCCCGGCCACATGGCCATCCAAGGGGCCTGGGTCATAAAGTTCTTGGCGGTGTTCAGCATAGCGCCCCAGCTGGGCGCGGGGGGCTGCTGCCCCAGCCCCAGAAAGGACAGCGACGCCTCGGCGATGATGGCGCTGGCGATGGTCAGCGTGGCCTGCACCAGGACCGGGGGCAGGACGTTGGGAAAGATGTAGCGGCGCAGGATCACGGGGGTGCGCAAGCCGATGGCATGGGCGCTTTCGACGTAATCCTCGGCGGCGACGCTGATGGCCTGGCCGCGCGTCAGGCGGATGAAGACGGGCGTCGCGGCGATCCCGATGGCGATCATCGCATTGGTCAGCGACGGCCCCAAGAAGGCGGCTAGCGCGATGGCAAGGATCAGGAAGGGGATCGCCAGCAGCGCCTCGGTGCAGCGCGAAATGACGGCATCGGTCCAGCCGCCGAAATAGCCCGCAAGAATGCCAAGCGGCACGCCGATGGCGATGGCGATGGCCACCGACACCACGCCCGCCATCAGTGAGGCCCGTGCCCCCCAGATCATGCGGGACAACTGGTCACGACCCAGTTCATCCGTGCCCAGCCAATGCGCCGCCGATGGTGGCTGGCGAATTGCCCCCCAATCGGTGGCTGCGGGGTCGGGGAAGGGCAGGATTGGGGCGGCGATTGCCAGCAGGGCAAACACGCCCACGATAATGGCGCCCAGCAATGCGCTGCGATGGCCACGCAGCTTGCGCCACGCGCGGGATTGGGGGCGGCGGGCCAGTACCGGATCAGCGGTCATATCGGTCATCAGCCTACCCTCAGTCGCGGATTCAAAAGGACGTAGGCCGCGTCAGCCGCAAGGTTCATCAGCATGAAGCCAAGCGCTGTGACCAGCACCACCCCCTGCACGACGGCATAATCGCGGTTGAAGACTGCATCGACGACCATCTTGCCGAAGCCCGGAATGGTGAAAATTTGCTCGGTCAGGACCGCGCCCGCGATCAATTCGCCGAACAACAGGGCCGCCAACGTCACGACCGGGGTCAGGGCGTTGCGAAAGGCGTGATGCATGACCACGGTGTGTTCCGCCAAGCCCTTGGCGCGGGCGGTTCGGACGTAATCCTGTCGCAAGACGCCCAGCATGGCGGACCGCGTGTGCCGCATCAGCGACGCCGCAAGTGCAGTTCCCAAGACAAAGGAAGGCATGAGCATGGTTTTGATGGATTGCACTGCATCCTCGGTCAGCGGGACATAGCCTGATGCGGGCAACAGTTGCCATTTCACCGACACCAGCAGGATAAGCATGATCCCCAGCCAGAAGTTCGGGATCGACAGCCCCGAAAGCGCCACGATATTGGCAACGTAATCCGTCGCCGTGCCCTTTTTGACCGCCGACAGGATGCCCGCAGGAATTCCGATCACGGTGGCAAAGATCATCGACATCACCGCCAGCTGGATCGTGACCGGCAGCTTGGAGGCGATCATTTCGGTGACTGGCAGGCCGGTGCGGATCGATTGTCCCAGATCGCCTTGCAATGCGCCTTTGACCCACATCAGATATTGCATCCAGATCGGGTCGTTCAGGTGATACAATTCGCGCAGGCGGTTCAGCGTTTCGGGGTCGCGATCCTCGCCCGCAAGGGCCAGAACCGGATCGCCGGGCAGCATCTTCTGCAGCGCGAAGACGAAGATCGAAATCAGGATCAGGGTCGGAATCGAGATCAGCAATCTGCGGATCAGGTATGACAGCATCGCTTGTGGCCTTGCATTCGGGTGGGGTCGGGCGGGGATGCCGCCCGACCGTCAGGTCATTCCGACAGGCTGACGTCTTCCAGGCGGATCATCCCGTCGGGATTGGGCGCGAAGCCCTGCACCTTGTCCGAGACGCCATAGAGCCAGGCCTCGTTGTACAGATAGAACAGCGGCTTGTCGGCGTTCAGGATCTGGTTGGCCTGATGGTACAGGTCCTGACGTTCGGCCTGATCGCTGACGGCGCGGGCCTCGGCGAGAATGCGGTTGACTTCGGGGTTGGAATATTTGCCGTCATTGAAGCCGCCATCGGTCGAGACGAAGCCAAGGATGTTGCCATCCGGATCGATCCGGCCCGACCAGCCGACCTGACTTGCTTCAAAATCACCCGCGGCCTGATCCGACAACATCGTGGCGAATTCCTTTGCGACCAACTTGACCTGAATGCCGGCCTCGGCGGCCATGGCCTGAATCATCTGGACGACCTGTTGGTTTTCGGGCCGGTTAGGGGCCTGTAATTCCAGTTCCAGGCCATCGGGGTAACCGGCCTCGGCCATCAGTTCCTTGGCCTTTTCAACATCGCGTTCCTGCACGGGGAAGGCATTATCAAAATACGGGCTGGCTGCGGATGAAAACTGACTGGCCGAGGCGTTCAGCCCCGAAAAGACCACTTGGTTGATTGCCTCGCGGTCGATGGACAGGGACAGGGCCTCGCGCAGGCGGGCATCCTGACCGAAGGGGTTGTCGGCACGGTCGCCATTGCCGGTATTGAACGTAATGCCCTGATAGCCAAGCCCATCGGCGCGTTCATACTTCAGGTTGCTTCTGCCTTTGACGGTTTCCACATCGGTAGCAGCAAGGCGGTTGATCATGTTCAGATCGCCCGATTGCAGGTTGGCCAGACGCACGGTCGAATCCGGAATCGGCAGATAGGTCACTGCGTCCAGCTTGATGGCATCGGCGTTCCAGTAATCGGCGAATTTCTCCAGCTCGATCTTGTCTTGGGACACGCGGTTCACGAATTTGAACGGGCCCGAACAGACTGGTGCTGCGGCCATATCGTCAAAGGCCGCCGGCGACATCATCATGCCCGAACGATCCGCCAGCTGCGCCAGCAGAGGCGCGTCGGGGGCCGACAGATGCAGTTTCAGATGGGTGGCATCCACCACCTCGACCTGTTCGATCGAGCTGACTTCCGATTTGCGCACGCTGTCTTCCAGCGTTTGGGACCGCTCGATATTGGCTTTGACAGCCTCGGCGTCGAAGGGGGTGCCGTCATGGAAGACCACGCCGTCGCGCAGGGTCATATCCACCGTCAGGCCATCTTCGCTGACGGTCCAACCGGTCGCCAGTTGCGGCACCAGATCCAGTTCGGGCGAAACGTCGATCAGCTTGTCGCACATCGCGGTAAAGACGATGCGGCCAACAAAGGTGCGGCTGCGATCGGGGTCCAGCGCGTCGGGGTCGCTTTCGAGCCCAATTTTCAACGTCTGGGCCTGTACGGCCATGGCCGTCGTTCCCAAAAGGGCCGCCAGTATAAGGGTCTTGTGAAGTGTCATTCCGTAACCTCCTGTCGGGTCTTGTTTTCGTTATCGGTCAGTGCCTGCCGGTACAGCCGGAACCGTTCATTGGCGCCATCGCTGCGCGGGGCAGGAGCGGGAATGGCTGCATCATCCGGCGCAATCTCGCGCCAGCGGATGCAGGCGACGTTTGTGCCTGTGCCGGTATCTTCCAACGGCGGACGCGCATCGGCGCATCGGCTTTCGACAAAGGGACAGCGCGTGCGGAAATGACAGCCCGAAGGCGGGTCCATCGGGCTGGGTGTTTCCCCCTTTAGGGACAACTTTTCGGTACTGCCTTCAGGGCCGGGAATCGCCGACAGCAGGGCACGGGTATAGGGGTGGCGCGGGTTTTCGAAAATCGCATCGGTGGTGCCGGTTTCTACGATGCGGCCCAGATACATGACGGCGACGCGGTCGCTCATCTGTCGGATCACGGCAAGGTCATGGGCGATAACCACCAGCGTCAGGCCCAGCTGGTCACGCAAATCTGACAGCAAATTCACTACCTGCGCCTGAACGCTGACATCCAGCGCGCTGACGGGCTCATCACCGATCAGAACCTTAGGGCCAGATGCCAAGGCGCGGGCAATCCCGATACGCTGGCGCTGGCCGCCGCTGAATTCATGCGGATAGCGGTCCATATGTTCGGGGCGCAACCCGACCTGACGCAGCAGGCGCGCGACTTCGGACCGGCGGTCGGCGGCGCGCATGTCGGGGCGGTGCGCCTCTAGCGGTTCGCCGACAAGGCGGGCGACCGACAGGCGGGGGTTCAGCGAACTGAAGGGGTCCTGAAAGATGAACTGCACGTCACGGCGCATGTCCCGCAGATCGCAGCCCGTCACTTTGGACATATCGCGCCCATCGATGGTGATCTGACCTTCCGAGGGGGTCAGCAACCGCATCAGCAGCCGCGCAAGGGTAGATTTGCCGCATCCCGATTCCCCGACAATGGCAAAAGTCTCGCCTTCGTTCACCGTCAAATCGACACCATCGACCGCATGCAGCAGCTTGGGCTTTTTGAATGTGCTGCCGCCCACCGGAAAGCGTTTGGCCAAATTGTTGACCCTGATCATTTCGCGGGTCATGCGGCCCCCTGTTGCGTGACATCCAATGGCGCGAAATGGCAGGCGACGTGGTGGTCGGGCCCAAGTGGCACCAAGGGCGGGGTTGTGGCGCAGGCCGGCTGGGCAAAGGGGCAACGCGTGGAAAAGCGGCAGCCCTGCGGCATTGTCTCAATTGACGGCACGATACCGGGCACGGTGGACAGCCGCGTTCGTGCGCCGCGCAAGGGCGGGACGGATGACATCAGCCCGATGGTATAGGGATGCTGGGGGTCACCGAAGATCGCCCCGACCGGCCCTTTTTCCACGACACGCCCCGCATACATGACCGCAACTGTGGTGGCGATTTCTGCCACCACCCCCAGATCATGGGTGATCAGGATGGTGCCCATGCGGCCTTCGGATTGCAGCTGGCCGATCAGGTCCAGAATCTGCGCCTGAATTGTGACATCCAGCGCCGTTGTCGGTTCATCCGCAATCAGCAGGTCAGGATTGTTGACCAGCGCCATCGCAATCATCACCCGCTGGCGCATGCCGCCCGACATCTGGTGGGGATAATCGCACATCCGCCGTTCAGGGGCGGGAATGCCGACGCTGCGCAGCATGGCCAGCGCCTGATCGCGACCGTCGCCTTTGTTGTGACGCCGCCAGCCTTCGGCAATCTGTTCGCCGATACGATGGGCGGGGTTCAGGCTGGACATGGGTTCCTGAAAAATCATGCCAATGCGGGTGCCGCGCAATTTTGCCAGGTGATCCTGATCGGACAGGGCCACATCCTGACCGTCAAACAGCATCCGCCCCGACACGCCGGTCTGCAGTTTGGGAGCCAGCAGGCCCATCAGCGCAAGCGAGGTCAGGCTTTTGCCGCAACCGGACTCGCCAACAATGCAGAGTGTTTCGCCCCGTTTTACCGACAGTGAGATACCGTCCAGAAGTGGGGCGGAGTGAGGTGCGATGCGCAAGGAAAGATCGTGCAGATCCATCAGCGTCGTGACTGGAGGGTGTATGTTTTTCACGCAATGAACCAATTTATGATTGGTTCACCCTATCTTCGGCAGGCTACCATGCAATAAAAAGTTTGCGCAACGTGCAATAATATACGGGATTGCCTGCTGTTTGATCAGAACTGTGACCAGATTCGATACAGGCTTTGTCAGTTCCCTCGGGGGAACCTTGCGGCTTCGGGATGATTTTCACTGGATCGGAACGCCCGTTTCTGGTCAGAGAGGAGCCATAAAGGCTGACCCTGCACCCGAGGATCGGCGACAAAAGGCAGGACCGGCAATGAGCATCCATCTGTATCCCAATGACCTTCCCGACGATCTGGTGCTTGGCCCCGTCGTCGCCATCGATACCGAGACGATGGGTCTGGACCCCCGCCGCGACCGTCTTTGCCTCGTGCAACTGTCGTCGGGCGACGGAGAGGCGCATCTGGTCCAGATCGACCGCGGCCAGACCGAGGCGCCGAACCTGACCAAGGTGCTGACCGATCCCAAGATCCTGAAGCTGTTCCACTATGGCCGCTTCGACGTGGCGGCGCTGGAAAACGCCTTCGGGGTCGTGACCTCGCCCGTCTGGTGCACCAAGATCGCGTCCAAGCTGGTGCGGACCTTCACCGACCGGCACGGCCTGAAGATGCTGCTGTCGGAACTGGTCAACGTCGATGTCAGCAAGCAGCAGCAGACCAGCGACTGGGGCGCCGAGGATCTGACCGATGCGCAGCTGGAATATGCGGCCTCGGACGTGCTGCACCTTCACAAGCTGAAAGAGGCGCTGGAAGCGCGCTTGCGGCGTGAAAACCGCTTGGGTCTGGCGCAGGCGTGCTTTGACTTTCTGCCGGCGCGTGCCCATCTGGATCTGCTTGGGTGGTCGGACGACAAGGATATCTTCAACCACTGACACGACAGGCGGCCCTTTGCGGGGATGCCTTGGAAACACTGCGGGGCGGGCATATGGCTGATTATATCGACACGGCGCGGCGCGTCATCCAGACCGAGATCGACGGCCTCTCTGCCTTGGCGCAGGGGCTGGACCGTCAGTTCACCCGCGCGGTCGAGATGCTGCTGGCCGTCAAGGGTCGTGTCATCGTGTCGGGGATGGGCAAATCGGGCCATGTCGGGCGCAAGATCGCAGCGACGCTGGCCTCGACCGGAACGCCGGCGCAATTCGTGCATCCGGCCGAGGCCAGCCACGGCGATCTGGGCATGGTGACCCGCGACGATCTGGCGCTGGTCCTGTCCAACAGCGGCGAAACGCCGGAACTGGCCGACATGATCGCCCATACCCGCCGTTTCAACATTCCGCTGATCGGGGTGGCTGCGCGGCCGCAATCGACGCTGATGCGGCAGGCGGATCTGGGGCTGCTGCTGCCCGCCGCGGCCGAGGCCTGCGGCAACGGCATCGTGCCCACCACCTCGACCACCATGACTCTGGCGCTTGGCGATGCCTTGGCCATCGCGCTGATGGAGCATCGTGAATTCACCCCCGAACATTTCCGCACCTTCCATCCCGGCGGCAAGCTGGGCGCGCTGCTGGCCAAGGTGGGCGACCTGATGCACCGCGACATGCCGCTGGTCGATCAGGCTGCCCCCATGTCCGAGGCGCTGCTGGTCATCAGCCAGAAGGGCTATGGCGTGACGGGGGTGACGGATGCCTCGGGGGCGCTGGTGGGCATCATCACCGATGGCGACCTGCGGCGTCACATGCAGGGCCTGCTGGATCTGGATGCGGCGTCGGTGATGACCCGCGCGCCGCGCACCATCGCGCCCGAAGCGCTGGCCGAGGCCGCGCTGGCGCAGATGCAGGATCGCAAGATCACCTGTCTGTTCGCACAGTCGGACGGCGTGCCGCAGGGCATCCTGCACATCCACGACTGCCTGCGCGCCGGGCTGGTCTGAGGCCATGAACCGCACCCGCATCGTCCGCTGGCTGAGGGTCCTGCTGCCGCTGGTGGCGCTGGTGATGTTGTCCACCATGTTCCTGCTGTCGCGCGGATCGGACAGCGAATCGCGCATCCCCTATGCCGAGGTGGACGCGCAGGCCGCGGCCCGCGACGGGCGGATCGTCGGGCCGGAATACATGGGCGTGACCGATGACGGTGTGCAGATGTCGCTGCGCGCCAACAGCGTCACGCCGGATCAGGCGGGCGAGGGCGGTCAGGCAAGCGACCTGCGTCTGGACTGGCAGCGCCCCGATGGCGTCACCGCCGACGTCACGGCCCCCGCAGGCGGGGCGGGTGACGGCGTCGTCCAGCTGACGGGCGGGGTGGTCATGTCGACCTCGACCGGGTGGCAGGTCCGCAGCAGCCAGTTGCAGGCGCAGACCGACCGATCCATCATCACCGCCGATCAGGGCATCGAGGCCGACGCCCCCTTCGGCACCCTGCGCGCCGACCGCATGCGCCTTGCCCCGCAAGAGGATGCGGGCGACGACAGCCCTGCGATATTGAATTTCTCGGGCGGTGTCCGTCTGATATACCAGCCCTGACCCCTTGCAAGGAACGACCACATGCTTCGCCCCCTGCTGATCGCCCTGGCGGTTCTTGCCGCGCCCGCCTCTGCCCAGAACATCACCTTCGGCGGCATGAAGGCCGATGTCTCGGCCCCGGTCGAGGTGGCATCCGACAATCTGACGGTCAACCAGACCGACGGCAGCGCCCTGTTCGAGGGCAACGTCGTCATCGGTCAGGGCGAGATGCGCCTGTCGGCCGATCAGGTCACCGTCCAATATGCCGAAGGCGGGCAGAACCGCATCCAGTCGCTGACCGCCACCGGCAATGTCACCCTGGTCAGCGGCCCCGACGCCGCCGAGGCGCAGCGCGCCGTCTATGACGTCGAGGGTGGCAATGTCGTGCTGACCGGCGACGTGCTGTTGAGCCAGGGCCAGAACGTCCTCAGCGGCGACAAGGTCACGGTCGATCTGGCCACGGGTGCCGCACAGGTCAACGGCCGCGTCCGTTCGGTCCTGCAGCCGGGTGCCAACTGATGGTGGATGCGGCCAAGGGGCTGGATGTCCGCAACCTGCGCAAATCCTATCGCAACCGGCTGGTGATCCGCGATGTCTCGGTCAGCCTGAACCGGGGCGAGGTCGTGGCCTTGCTGGGGCCGAACGGATCGGGCAAGACGACCTGCTTTTACTGCATCGCGGGGCTGGTCACGCCCGATGCCGGACAGGTCAAGATCGATGAGCGCGATGCCACCCGCCTGCCGATGTTCCGCCGCGCACGCATGGGCATCGGCTATCTGCCACAAGAGATGTCGATCTTTCGCGGGCTGACGGTCGAACAGAACATCATGGCCGTGCTGGAGGTCGCCGTCCCCGATCACCGTCATCGCCGCGATCGCCTTGAGGAACTGCTGGCCGATTTTTCCATCACCCACCTGCGCCATGCCTCGGCGATGGCGCTGTCGGGGGGGAGCGCAGGCGGGCGGAAATCGCGCGCTGTCTTGCCTCGGACCCCAGTTTCCTGCTGCTGGACGAACCCTTCGCGGGCGTCGATCCCATCGCCGTGGGCGAGATCCGCACCCTGGTCCATGCGCTGAAATCGCGCGGTATCGGCGTGCTGATCACCGATCATAACGTGCGCGAGACCTTGGGCATCGTCGATCGTGCCTATATCCTGCATGATGGTCACGTCCTGATGTCGGGCAGCACCGAACAGATCGTCGCCGATCCCAAGGTGCGCCAGGTCTATCTGGGCGAAGATTTCCGCATGGGCTGATTTTGCCCAACCGCGCGGTCTGCATCGAAGAATCCTGTTCACGCCCTTGTGGGACCCGTTGACAGATCCGGTTCGCTGTCACCAAATTGAATCATGCGGGCCGGACTGATGACATGGCCCGTGACACCCGTTCCCGCCGTCGCCGGCTGCTTTCAACGGGCCGACGCATGCAGGACGGGCAACCGGAGAGGAAATACGATGCGCTACACCATCAGCGGAAAACACATCGATGTCGGAGACGCCCTGACCACCCACGTCAAGACCGAGCTGGGCGAGACGATCGAAAAGTATTCGCAGCGTCCCACCGACGCGGCCGTGACATTTTCCAAGGATGCCCACCAGTTCCTGTGTGATTCCGTCGTCCACCTGTCCACCGGATTGAACGTGACGGCCCGCGGTGTGGCCAACGACATCTATGCCGCCTTCGAGGCCTGCCGCGAAAAGATGGACAAGCAGCTTCGCCGCTACAAGCGCCGCCTCAAGGATCACCACAAGGAAAGCGCCGGCCCTGTTGTCTTCGGTCAGGCGGACAGTTATGTCCTCTCCGCTGACGAGGATGCTTGGGAATCGCAGGACAGTGGTCTGCAGCCCATCATCATCGCGGAAATGGAATTGCGCGTCCCCACCCTGTCGGTCGGTGATGCCGTGATGCAGATGGAGCTTTCGGGAACCCCGCTTCTGGTGTTCCGCAACGAGAAACATGGCGGCGTCAATGTCGTCCATCGCCGTGATGACGGCAATGTAGGATGGATCGATCCTCGCGGGAATGGCTAGTGCCGACGCGATGTGACGCTTGAATGACTGGGCCGCCCCCGAAATCCCTTTCGGGGGCGCACAGCATGGGAAAGACACTGGACAATGCAACTGAGTGAAATCCTCCGACCCGGGGCTGTGCGTTCATTGGGGCAGATCACCTCGAAGAAGCGGCTGTTCCAGGAACTGGCCGATCTGGCGCATGCCGAATACGGGCTGGTCGCTTCGGAAGTGCTGGATGCGCTGCAGGAACGCGAAAGCCTGGGGCCGACGGGTGTCGGGCAGGGGGTCGCCCTGCCCCACGCACGGTTGCACGGGCTGGATCAGGTGGCCGGGATGTTCCTGCGCCTGGACAAGCCGATGGATTTCGATGCCGTCGATCGCCAGCCGGTCGATCTGGTCTTTGCCCTTCTGGCCCCCGAAAGCAGCGGCGTCGATCACCTCAAGGCGCTGGCCCTGGTGTCACGGACGCTGCGCGATACGGACCTGCGTGCCAAGCTGCGCGCCAATGACGATCCCGTCGCCCTGCACGCCGTTTTGTCGGCCGCGCAAGGCATCAAGGCCGCCTGAGGGATCCCGGCGCTTTGAAAATGGCCGAATTGGCCCTATGATGGTCCGCAGGAGGGCCACCATGACAAAGCATCTTGCCGATCAGCCACGCACGCAGGGCACCGCCCGCCTGCGCGAATTCCTCAAGCAGGAGCGCGCGGCGTCGGTGCATCCTGCCATTCGCAGCCTGCACAGCCAGCCCAAGACGCGCGACGACGCCAGCCGCAAGACCAGCGAATATGCGCGGATCGCACGCGGCCAGACCACTTGACCCCATGCAAAAGGGCCGCCCTTGCCGGGGCGGCCCTTCGTTCTTCATCCGGCGATGGGATCAGGCGCGGACCAGCGCCTCATAGCTTTCGGCGACGTCGCGGGTGATCTGGCCGACCTCGAAGTTCCAGTCGCCGATCTGGCCCACGGGGGTCACTTCAGCTGCGGTGCCGGTCAGCCAGCATTCGCTGAAGCCCGACAGTTCCTCGGGCAGGATGCGGCGTTCGTGGACGGTGAAACCCTTGTCCTTCAGCATCTGGATGACCGTCTGACGGGTGATGCCGTTCAGGAAGCGATCGGCTAGGGGGGTGTGGATCTCTCCGTCCTTGACAAAGAAGATGTTGGCGCCTGTGGCTTCAGCGACGTAACCCTCCCAGTCCATGAACAGCGCGTCCGAACAGCCTTTGGCCTCGGCCGCATGCTTGGACATGGTGCAGATCATGTAAAGACCGGCCGCCTTGGCTGCGGTCGGGATGGTTTCGGGGCTGGGGCGCTTCCATTTGGCAACGTCCAGTTTCGCGCCCTGCCATTTGGCATCGCCGTAATAGCTGCCCCATTCCCACGCGGCGACGGCCATGCAGACCGGGTTGCGCGCAGCCGAGACACCCATGTCCAGCCCCGACCCGCGCCATGCGACCACGCGCACATAGGCGTTTTCAAAGCCGTTGGCCTTCAGCACCGCTTCCTTGGCCGCGTCGATCTCATCCGCGGTATAGGGGATGGGCATATCCAGCAACCGGCCCGATTCGATCAGGCGCAGCGAGTGTTCATGGCTTTTGAAAATCTTGCCGTCATAGCACCGCTCACCCTCGAATACCGAAGAGGCGTAATGCATCGCATGTGACAGGATATGCACATTTGCGTCGCGCCAGTCGACCAGTTCCCCGTTCATCCAGATCTTGCCGTCGCGATCGTCGTAAGCCGCCGTCATGTCTTTCTCCATCCGCCGCCCGATTTTACGATTCTTGCGTATGTCAGGGCGGATTTGGCACGTTTGTTACGCAAGATGGTTGACGGCTAGCAATCACCGTTTAGAAAGTCAACAAGACTGCCCTATGGCGGCGATCAACAGGACAGGATGGAACGGATGCAGGACAAGGCGCGGATTCAGACCATGATGGGCGAGGATCTGCTGTTTCTGACAGACGACCAGCTGCGCCGCGGGATCGAAGCGATGTTCTTTGCCTATCGCGCCTTTACCGCCGATCCCGACATCATCCTGGCCGATATGGATTACGGGCGCGCCCATCACCGGGCGCTGCATTTCATCAACCGCGATCCCGGCCTGACGGTCACATCGCTGCTGGCAGTGCTGGGTGTGACCAAGCAATCGCTGAACCGCGTGCTGCGGACCCTGATCGAGGACGGGCTGGTGGACAGCCGCATCGGGCGGCGCGACCGTCGCGAACGCCAACTGTATCTGACCGCCGCCGGCACCGCCCTTGAGCGCCGCCTGACCGAGGCGCAGCGTGCAAGGATGCGTCAGGCCTATCGCACGGCGGGACCCCAAGCGGTGGCGGGTTTCCGGCAGGTTCTGGAAGCGATGATGGACCCCGAGACGCGGGCGCAGTATCAGGCGCTGAAGGATCTTCCCGAAGACCGCTGAGGCCCCCATGACCGCACCCGACGCCCATCTGCTGATCGTTGACGACGACGAACGCATCCGCGCCCTGCTGGCGCGGTTCCTGCGCAAGAACGGCTATATGGTCAGCATGGCCCGCGATGCTGCGCAGGCGCGCCGTCTGCTGGCCGGTCTGGAATTCGACATGATCGTGCTGGACGTGATGATGCCGGGCGAGGACGGCCTGGCCCTGACCCGCGATCTGCGCACCCGCATCCAGACCCCCATCCTGCTGCTGACCGCCAAGGGCGAGATCGAGGACCGCATCACCGGTCTTGAAAGCGGGGCCGACGACTATCTGGCCAAACCCTTCGAGCCGCGCGAATTGCTGCTGCGCATCGGCGCCATCCTGCGCCGCGTTCCCGCCGCCGAGGTCGCCCAGCCCAAGTTCCTGACGCTTGGCCCGCTGCGCTATGACACCGAAAAGGGCGAATTGTGGCAGGGTGATACCCCCATGCGCCTGACCGGCACCGAAACCGCGCTGCTGCGCCGCCTTGCTGCCAGCCGTGGTCAGCCCGTCAGCCGCACCGAACTGATCGAGGATCTGGGTCGCGGCGGCAATGGCGATGAACCCGAGGGCGGCGAACGCGCCATCGACGTCCAGATGACCCGCCTGCGCCGCAAGATCGAACCCGATCCGCGCGAACCGCGCTTTTTGCAGACGGTGCGCGGCACCGGCTATATGCTGGTGGTGGACTAGTTCCGCCCGTGGCCCTAGCTTGCGGCCTGTGATGGACGGGGCAACATATCAGGGAATCGCGCTGGACGGCGACGCGGCACTTGCGTTGCTGGAATGGCAGATGGAAATGGGCGCGGATGTGCCCGTCATGGATGAACCCGTTGACCGGTTCGATCTGCCCGCACGCGTGGCCGCCCCCGACCTGCCGCCCATAGCCGTTCAGGCGACCCCTGCCATTCCCCCCATCCCGACCGAGGCCGACGACCGCGCCGAACGCCTGTCGCAGGCCGAGGCGCTGGCTGCCGGGGCCGGATCGCTGGCGGAACTGGCCGAGGTGCAGGAACGCTTTGACGGGATCGAACTGAAGAAGGGCGCGCGGAACTTCTGCTTTGCCGACGGCAACCCCAAGGCGCGCGTTCTGATTCTGGGCGAGGCACCCGGCGACGAGGAAGACCGTCAGGGCCGACCCTTTGTCGGGCGCGCGGGTCGGTTGCTGGACCAGATGTTCGGGGCCATCGGCATGGCACGCGATGCCGCTGATGCGGAAAAGGCGATCTATATTACCAACGTCCTGACGTGGCGGCCCCCCGGCAACCGCGATCCGCATGCGGACGAAATCCAGACCAGCCTGCCGTTCATCCGCCGCCACATCCAACTGGCCGATCCCGACGTGATCGTGCTGATGGGCAACATCGCCTGTCAGGCCGCGCTGGAAAAACGCGGCATCCTGCGGCTGCGCGGTCAATGGACGCAGGCCTTCGGGCGTCCGGCGCTGCCGATGACGCATCCCGCCTATCTGCTGCGCAACCCCGCCGCCAAGCGCGAGGCGTGGTCGGACCTTCTGTCGCTGTCGGCGCGGCTGGAATCGCTTTCCGTTTAGGTTCCGTTTCCCCATCATGGGGTATCCGGACCGTCCGACATATGGACTTTTGACGCATGCGATTCATGACACGCGGCCTGATGGGGCTGTTTCTGACCTTCCTGACACTGGCCCTGCTGTTTCTGGCGGGGTTTCTGCTGTGGCAGGCCAGCCGGACGGGTGACGCGGATGCGCGCCCCGGGCGGGGGCCGTCGGAACAGGTCTATGTCGCGCGGTTGCTGACGGTCACGCCGGGGCAGGTCCAGCCGCAGTTGCAGGTCTATGGCAGCATCCAGTCGCGGCGCGAACTGCAACTGCGGGCGGGCGCCTCGGGGCGGGTGGTCGAACTGGCCGATGCCCTGCAGGAGGGCGGCACCGTCGCGGCGGGGCAGCTCTTGGCGCGGATCGATCCGTCCTCGGCGCAGGCGGCGCTGGACAGCGGACAGGCCGAACGCGACGATGCCCAAGGCATGCTGGGCGACGCCGGACGCGCCGTCCTGATCGCAGAGCAGGATCTGGCCGCTGCCGAACGCCAGGCCGAACTGCGCGAGGCTGCAGTGACCCGCCAGCAGGAACTGTCGGGGCGCGGGCTTGGCACCAGCCTTGATCGGGAAACGGCGGAACTGGCGGCATCGACGGCGGAACAGGCGGTCATCAGCCGCCGCGCCGCGCTGGCCGATGCCGAAAGCGCCGTCACCGCCGCCGAAAACGCCCTGCGCCGGTCCGAGATCGCCCTGTCCGAGGCGCGCCGCGAATTGGCCGACACGGAACTGCGCGCCGATTTCGACGGGCGCGTCACCGACGTGACCGTCGTCCAAGGCGGGCTGGTCAGCCTGAACGAACAGATCGCCACCATCATCGACCCCGATGCGCTGGAGGTGCAGATCCCGCTGTCGCTGGACCAGTTCGCGCGCCTTGTCGGCGCGGATGGCCAGCTGGGCGAGCATCCGGTGACTGTGCTGCTGGACGGCAGTGCGGGGCAGCTGACCGCACAGGCACAATTGGACCGCGCGGCGGCATCGGTCGCCGAAGGCAGCGCCGGTCGTATCGTCTTTGCGCGCGTGACCGGTGACGGCGCGGCGCTGCGTCCGGGCGATTTCGTCCGCAGCAATATCACCGAACCGATGGTCGAGGGTGCGGCCCTGATCCCCGCCACGGCGGTCGGTGCCGATGGTGCCGTGCTGGTGGCGGGCGATGACGACCGTCTACAGGCCATTCCCGTCACGGTCCTGCGGCGTCAGGGTGACGATGTCATCATCCGCGTGCCCCCCGAACTGGCCGGTGGCCGGATCGTGGCGGAACGCGCGCCGCAGCTGGGCACCGGCATCCGCATCCGCGACGCCGAAGCCCCCGAGGAACCCGCGCCCGACCGGCAGGCACAACGCGCCGAGGGCCAGGGTCGTGGCTAGGTCGCGCGGCATCCTGTCGCTGTTCGTCCGCCACAAGACGTTGGCGAACCTTGTGCTGGCGGTCATGGTGGTCGCGGGCCTCTATTCCGCGCCGCGCCTGCGGGCGCAGTTCTTCCCCGACACGGTGGTCCAGCAGATCGACGTGACCGTCCGGTGGGACGGGGCAGGGGCCGATGACGTCGACCGATCCGTTGTGGGCGTGCTGGAACCCGCGCTGATGGGTGTCGAGGGGGTCGAGCTGACCGAAAGCCAGGCGACCCAAGGCTCGGCCCGCCTGCGGCTGGAGTTCGAGCCGGGATGGGACATGTCCCGCGCCTCGTCCGAGGTGGAAACCGCCATCAGCGCCGCAGGCGATCTGCCCGAAGGCGCCGATGACCCCGAGATCACCCGTCGCGCGTGGCGCGATTCCGTGGCCGATGTGGTCATCTCGGGGCCCGTCGGTCTGGCGCAGCTGGGGCGTATCGCGGACGATCTGTCCAACCGGCTTTATGCACGCGGGGTGACGCGGATTTCCACTGCGGGGCTGTCGGCGCCTGAAACACTGGTCGAGTTGCGCATGGCCGATCTGATCCGCCACGACCTGACGATGGAGGAGGTCGCGACCGTGATCGGTGCCGCCGCCGCAGCCACCCCCGCAGGCGATATCGCATCGGGCACGGCGCGGGTGCGGACCGGATCGGAAACCCGCGACCCTTCGGCGGTGGCGGCACTGGTGCTGAAGGCACTGCCTGACGGAACGCAGCTGACCGTGGGGGATGTGGCGGATGTGACTGACAGCGGCATCGACCGCGACATGGCCTATTTCGTCGATGGCAACCCCGCCGTGACCATCGCCGTGCAGCGCAGCGCCACGGGCGACGCCATCGGCATGCAGCGCCAGGTCGAGGATGCCGTGGCCCAGATGATGCCGACCCTGCCGCAGGGCGTCGGCATCGAACTGGTGCGCGCGCGGGCCGAGCTGATCTCGGCCCGGCTGGACCTGCTGCTGGACAATGCCGTTCTGGGGCTGGCGCTGGTGCTGGGGCTGCTGTTCCTGTTCCTGAATGCGCGCACCGCCATCTGGGTGGCGGCGGGCATTCCTGCCTCGCTGCTGGCGGCGGTCGCGTTGATGTATGCGGCGGGGATGACGATCAACATGATCTCGCTGTTCGCGCTGATCCTGACATTGGGGATCATCGTCAACGATGCGATCGTGGTGGGCGAACATGCCGATTACCGTGCCCGCAAGCTGGGCGAGCCGCCGCAGGTCGCCGCCGAACGCGCGGCGATGCGGATGGGGGCGCCCGTGGTGTCCTCGACCCTGACCACCGTCATCGCCTTTGCGGGGCTGGTCATGATCGGCGGGCGTTTCGGGCGGTTGGTCGGGGATATTCCGCTGACGGTGATCATGGTGCTGATCGCGTCGCTGGTGGAATGCTTCCTGATCCTGCCCAACCACATGGCCCATGCGCTGGCCCATACAGCCAAGGATCGCTGGTACGACCGGCCCTCGAAACTGATGAACCGCTGGCTGGACCGCTTTGTCGCGGGCGTCATGCGGCCCCTGACGCGCCTTGTGCTGGGCTGGCGCTATCCAGTTCTGGCGATGGTGGTGGTGGGGCTGTCGTGGTCGGCGGCCTCGCTGATGTCGGGCAAGGTGCCGTGGCGGTTCTTCGATGCGCCCGAACAGGGCAGCGTCGCGGGCAATTTCGCCATGCTGCCCGGGTCGGACCGCGACGATACGCTGCGGGTCATGGGTCTGGTGCAGGTGGCGGTTGAACAGGTCTCCGCGGAATACCAGCAGGAATACGGGCTGAACCCCGTGACCCATGTGATGACCATGGTGGGCGGCAATGCGGGGCGTCCGCTGCCCGGGGCCGACACCAAGGACGAGGATCTGCTGGGCGCCGTCCAGCTGGAACTGATCGACCCCGACTTCCGCCCCTATTCCAGCTTCGAATTCGTCCAATCCCTGCAAGAGGCCATGCCGACCGATCCGCGTCTGGAAACGATCAGCTTCCGCGGATCACGGTCGGGGCCGGGGGGCGATGCCATCTCGGTCCGCATGACCGGGGCCGATGCGACGGGGCTGAAGGCCGCCTCCGAAGCGCTGAAGCAGCGGCTGTCGCAATTCCCCGAGGTTTCGGCGCTGGAAGACAGCATGGATTACGACAAGGACGAACTGGCCCTGAACCTGACCCCGCAGGGCGAGGCGCTTGGCTTCACCACCCAGACCCTTGCGCGCGAATTGCGCCAGCGACTTGGCGGGATCGAGGCCGCGACCTTCCCCGTCGGCACCCGCACCGGCGCCATCACCGTCGAACTGCCCGAGGAAGACCGCCGCGGCGATTTTCTAGACAGCATGCTGATGCGGACGTCTTCGGGGCAATGGGTGCCGCTGTCGGACATCGTGACCGTCACCTCCGAGGCCGGATTTTCCGTCGTGCGTCGTGAAAACGGCGAAAGGATGATCTCGGTCACGGGGGACATTTCGGGGGATGATCCGGCGCGGGCGGCGCAGATCACCCAAGAATTGCAGCAGGTCCTGCTGCCTGACATCGCGGCGGAATTCGGCGTCACCTATGACCTGACCGGCCTCTCCGAGCAGGAGAACGAGTTCCTGACCGACGCGCTGACCGGCTTTGGGCTGGCACTGGCGGGGATCTATATGGTGCTGGCCTGGATCTTCTCCAGCTGGTCGCGACCGATGGTGGTGATGTCGGTCATCCCCTTCGGGCTGATCGGTGCGGTCTGGGGGCATGACGCTTGGCAGTTGCCGCTGAGCATGTTCTCGATCGTCGGGCTGATCGGCATGTCGGGGATCATCATCAACGATTCCATCGTGCTGATTTCTACCATCGACGAATATGCCGCCGACCGTGGCCTGCGTCCGGCCATCATGGATGCGGTGGCCGACCGCTTCCGCCCCGTGCTGCTGACGACGGCGACGACGGTTCTGGGGCTGGCGCCGCTGCTCTATGAACGCTCGTCGCAGGCGCTGTTCCTGAAGCCGACGGTGGTGACGCTGGCCTATGGGCTGGCCTTCGGGATGGTGCTGGTGTTGCTGGTCGTGCCGGCGGTGCTGGCCATCGGGGCCGACATCGGCGGTGCGATCCGCGGGTTCCGGCGCGGGCTGTCCATGACGCGTGCGCCCCGGGTGCAGCGCGCGATGTGGATGGGGGCCGTCGGTGCCGCGCTGGCCTTCGGGGTCAGCTTGTTGCCGGTGGTGGCGGCGCGCGTGGCGGGATGGACGCTGCCTGATTGGTGGCCCGTCGCGGGTCTGGGCGGGGCGATGGCGCTTTATCTGCTGTTGCTGGTGGCAGTCATGGCGGGGGCGGCGGCGGTGATGCGCCGCACGACCTAGTCGCGCGGGTCGCAGCCGCGGGTCTCGAACCCCTTGGGGTCGGTCTCTGGCGCCACGATCATGGTGACGCGCAGGTCGTCGGTATCCACATCGAAAGGCTTGCCGGATGGCGCGACCATCTCGACCGTCGCGCGATTGGCCTTGTCGATCTGCGCCGAGGAGATCCAGACCTGCGGATGGCCTGGCAGTTCGATCGCGGCCATGCCGGTGTCGGGAACGGGCAGATCGACACTGAGCCGCATGCCATCGTCCAATTCGGTGACGCGACAGGCGGGGCGGTCGGGCAGCGGCTGCGATTGCGATTGCATTGCCGCCTTGATCCTGGGGTCGTGGTCGGTCCCCGAAGGGGGGGCGGCCAGATCAAGCTGCGCGGGAACGCAGATAGATTCGCATAACCCGATCTCGATCCGGGTTTCGATGTGAACGGGCTGGCCCGGGGTCGCCGCATGGGCGGTGAAGGGCAGGACCAGCCGGTCGTGATAGCCCAAGTCCAGCTGGTCGCCCGACCGGATCGCCTGCGGAGTTGGCCAGTGGAAGGTCACATCCGCAAGGTTGCGCGACCCCTGCCAGTCGAAATGCGGGGGCAGGCCGCTGTCGCCGGGCGTGCGCCAATAGGTCTTCCACCCGGGCTGCAACCGCAGCTCCAGCGCCATGACGCGGTCGCCCTTGTCATCGGTCCACCCGGGCAGCAGGCGGGCCGAGTCCAGCCCCGGCGGCAGTTCTGTCGCGGGGGCGGCCTGCGACCGCCACGGCGTTGCCGTCAGCGCAGCTTGGGCAAGGGCCGGGGTGCCGGTGGTCAGGCTGCCGGCGATCAGGAAAAAGGCGGCGGCGATCGGGGGGATGCGTGTCATGCCCATGACCTAGCGGGTCGGGGATATGGCTGGGAAGTCACAAATGCGCGTGAACCTTGCAAGATCGCGTCGCAACCCCGATCTTGGTGGGCAAAGGAGAGCAGATGAGCAACACCCCCGACGTGACGCCCCAGACCGAAACGGAGAACGCGAACCTGACCGGCAAGATCCTGATCGCCATGCCCGGCATGACCGATCAGCGCTTCGAGAGATCGGTGGTTCTGGTCTGCGCCCATTCCGATGATGGCGCGATGGGGCTGGTCCTGAACCACCCTCTGCCGGAAATCGACTTTGGCGAACTGCTGGAACAGCTGGGCATCGAAGTCGAGGAAACCGCCCGCCCGGTGCAGATCCGCTTTGGCGGGCCGGTCGAACCGGGGCGCGGCTTCGTGCTGCATAAGGTCGCCGAACACGGGCAGGACCCCGAAGGGCGCATGCGTATCGGCCATGCTCTGGCGATGACCACGACCCGCGACATCCTTGAGGATCTGGCGCAGGGGCAGGGGCCTGAGCCTGCGGTGCTGGCACTGGGCTATGCAGGATGGGGGCCGGGGCAGCTGGAATCCGAGATGCTGGCCAATGGCTGGCTGACCGGCGAGAGTGCCGAGGATCTGATCTTCGATCAGGCGAATGACGACAAATGGCAGCGGGCGTTGCGGGCGCAGGGGATCGACCCCTCGGTCCTGTCCGCGGCGGCCGGTCGGGCCTGAAAGTCGCGCCCGATTGCGTCCCGCGACGGGCCGGGGGGCCAGCCCCCCGGACCCCCCCGGTGTCGCGCATGGGGGTCGGTCGGCCTTCAGCCGAGGTCGGGGAAGAACCTGTCCGAGGGGGTGAATATCTCGAACCCGTCGGCGGTCACGCCGATCGAATGTTCGAATTGTGCCGAAAGCGACTTGTCGCGCGTCACGGCAGTCCAGTCGTCAGCCAGGACCTTGGTTTCGGGGCGGCCCAAGTTGATCATCGGTTCGATGGTGAAGAACATGCCTTCCTCGAGAACCGGCCCTTTGCCCGCGCGACCGAAATGCAGCACGTTCGGCGGGGCGTGGAAGACCTTGCCGATGCCGTGGCCGCAGAAATCGCGCACGACGGACATGCGCTGCCCTTCGGCATAGGTCTGGATCGCCGCGCCGATGTCGCCGAAGGTGGCGCCGGGACGGACAACCTCGATCCCCTTCATCAGCGCGTCATGGGTGACCTTCAGTAGGCGCTGCGCCTTCAAGGGGGCCTTGCCGGCCACGTACATGCGGCTGGTGTCGCCGAACCAGCCGTCCACGATCACCGTCACGTCGATATTGGCGATGTCGCCTTCCTTCAGTACCTTGTCGCCGGGAATGCCGTGGCAGACGACGTGGTTCACGCTGATGCAGCTGGCATGCTGATAGCCGCGATACCCGATGGTGGCCGAGGTGGCGCCTAGTTCCGTGATGCGGTTGCGGATGAAATCGTCAAGCACAGCCGTGGTGACGCCGGGTTCGACCAGCGGCCCGACCTCGTCCAGGATCTGCGCGGCGATCGCACCCGCCTTGTGCATGCCTGCGGAATCCTCGGGCATGTGAATGCGGATACCCTCTTTGGTGATACGGCCATCGTCCATCGCTGATCCTTTCTTCATTCCTGCTAGATAGATGCCCGAGGCCACTTGTTCCAGCCCTTCGCGCAGGCATAGAAAGATGCACAACATTTCAAGCCAAGGGGCAGTGCAGATGCAGTCGGACAACCCTACCGCCGCGATTCTGGTGATCGGAGACGAAATTCTGTCGGGACGCACCCGCGAAGGCAACGCCCACCATCTGGCTCAGGTGCTGACGGCGACCGGCTTCGATTTGCAGGAAATTCGTGTCGTGGCAGATGATCACGACCGCATCGTCCAGACCATTCGCGAATACGACAAGTCGCTTGGCGGCAAATACGACCTGCTGTTCACATCAGGGGGGATCGGCCCGACGCATGACGACATCACCGCCGATGCCGTTGCCGACGCCCATGGCACGACGGTCGAAATTCATCCCGATGCCCGCGCGATCCTGCAGGACCGCTGCGACCGCATGGGGACCGAACTGACGGAAAACCGTCTGCGCATGGCCCGTATCCCGGTGGGTGCGACGCTGATCGACAATTCTGTGTCGGGCGCGCCGGGCTTTTCCATCGGCAACACCCATGTGATGGCCGGCGTGCCCGAGGTGTTCCGCGGCATGGTCGCCTGGCTGGTCCCGAACCTGCCCGGCGGTCGCCCGGTGCAATCCCTGACCATCGAGGTCCGCCGCGGCGAAAGCGACGTGGCCGAGGATCTGAAGGCCGTCGCCGCCGATTTCGCCGATCTGTCGCTTGGGTCCTATCCCTTCCGCGATGACACCGGCTGGGGCACGAACCTTGTGGTGCGCGGCCTGGATCAGGCCCGCGTCGAACAGGGCATGACAGCCCTGAAGGCGCGTCTGTCGCTGTAATGGGACGGCCCGATCCCGATCTGGCCCGCGCGTTCGAGGAAACCTGGCCTGCCGCCGAAACCGTCCGCTGTGGCGGGTTTATCGTCGGGCGCGGGCTTGGTGCGGGCGGGCGTGTCAGTTCGGGGTTGGCAGATGGGCCCTGGACGCCGGACGATATCGAGGCGGCCTGCGCGCAGCATGTGGCATGGGGTCAGCGCCCCCTGTTCCGCGCATGGGATGATCAGGGCGATCTAATTGACGCATTGACCGCGCGCGGGTTTGCGGTGGAAATCCCGACCTTGGTGATGTCCGCGCCGGTGGCGTCCCTGACCGACCGGCCATTGCCGCCTGTGACTACCTTTACCGTCTGGCCGCCCATGGCGATCCAGCGGCAGATCTGGGGTGCGGGCAATATCAACCCGGCGCGGCAGGCGGTGATGGACCGCGTGACCCAGCCCAAGGCCGCCATTCTTGGCCGCATTCAGGACCGCGCCGCAGGCAGCGCCTTTGTTGCGGTGCATGGCCCCGTCGCCATGGTCCACGGGGTCGAGGTTCTGGCCCCCTTCCGCAGACAGGGTCTGGCCGGTTGGATGATGCGTCAGGCCGCCTTCTGGGCTGCTGAACATGGCGCGACCCGCATCGGGCTGGCGGTCAGCCGTGCCAATCAGGCGGCGCAGGCGACCTATGCCAGCATGGGTTTCAGCGTGAACGGCAGCTATGCTTATTACGGGCGGGACTAAAGTTCCGTCCGCAATTCCCACAGGTCGGGATACAAGACCACATCCAGCATTCGTCGCAGATAGCTGACGCCCGATGTGCCGCCCGACCCGCGCTTGAACCCGATGACCCGTTCGACCGTGGTGACATGGTTGAAGCGCCAGCGGCGGAAGTAATCTTCGAAATCGACCAGCTTTTCGGCCAGTTCGTACAGTTCCCAGTATTTCGCAGGGTCGCGATAGACCTGCGCCCATGCCGCGCGCGCGGCGGGGTCGGCGTGATGCGGTTTGTCCAGTTCGGCGCGTGCGGGCACATCGAAACCCGCGTCGCGCAGCCGGTCCAGCACGACGTCGTAAAGCGATGGTGACGCCGCCTCGGTCCGCAGAGCTGCGGCCAGTTCGGGGCGGTGTTCGTGCGGGCCGATCATCGCCATGTTGCGATTGCCCGCCACGAATTCGATCATTCGGTATTGGAACGACTGGAAGCCGCTGCTTTGCGCAAGTGAAGGCCGGAATTCGGTATATTCACTGGGCGTCATCGTCCGCAGCACGTCCCACGCGCTGTTCAACTGCTCCATGATGCGCGAGACGCGCGACAGCATCTTGAAGGCCGGGCGCAGATCGCCTGCCGCGATGCTGGCGCGGGCGGCGGACATTTCGTGCAGGGCCAGCTTCATCCACAGCTCACTGGTCTGATGCTGGATGACGAACAGCATTTCGTCATGGGCATCCGACAGCGGGTGCTGTGCGGTCAGGATCTTGTCCAGCCCCAGATAATCGCCATAGGACATGCGCCCGTCAAAGGACATCTGGGCGCCTTCGGACGCGGGATCATAGGTCATTGCTTCAGCCTGAATCGTTGAATCTTGCCCGTCTGGGTTTTTGGCAATGCGTCGCAAAAGACCACACTGCGCGGATATTTGAAGGGTGCGATGCTGTCCTTGACGTGACGCTGCAACCGTTCGCTGGTGGCCTGATCGGGGGTGACACCATCGGCCAGCACGACATGGGCCTGTACAATCTGGCCACGATCCGCGTCTGCCACGCCGATCACGGCGCATTCGGCCACATCCGGATGGGCCAGCAAGGCCGCCTCGACATCGGGCCCGGCGATATTATAGCCCGCCGAGACGATGATATCGTCGCAACGCGCCGCAAAGTGGAAGCGCCCGTCATCATCCTGCCAGAAGGTGTCGCCGGTCAGGTTCCAGCCATCCTTGACATATTCACCCTGCCGCGGATCGTCCAGATAACGGCAGCCGATGGGGCCGATGACAGCCAGACGGCCCATCTCGCCACGCGGCACTTCGGCCCCGTCATCGCCGATGATGCGGGCGCGATAGCCTTGCACGGGACGACCCGTGCAGCCAGGGTGGCTGTCATCCAGACGGTTGGTCAAAAAGATGTGCAACATCTCGGTCGCGCCGATGCCGTCCAGCATCGGCTTGCCGGTGCGGTCGTGCCAATCCTGCCAGACGGGGGCGGGCAGGGTTTCGCCCGCGCTGACGGCCACGCGCAGGCTGGACAGATCCGCCCCCTGATCCATCGCTCGCAGCATGACGCGATAGGCGGTCGGCGCGGTGAAACAGATGGTGGCGCGGTGTTCTTCGATGATCTTGATCATGTTGGGCGGCGATGCGTTTTCCAGCAGCACCGCGCTGGCCCCGAAGCGCAACGGAAAGACCGCCAGCCCGCCCAGACCAAAGGTAAACGCCAGTGGCGGGCTGCCCACAAAGACATCATCGGGGGTGACGGACAGAACCTCGCGCGCATAGCCATCAGCGATGATCAGCAGGTCGCGGTGGAAATGCATCGTGGCTTTCGGTTCGCCCGTCAACCCCGAGGTCATGCCCAGCAGCGCCACATCATCGCGCCCCGTCCGCACGGCGTCGAAGCGCACCGGCTTGGTCAGGGCCGCGCGGTCCAGTTCGGCGTCATGGTTGGCAGTGCCGTCAAAACCGATCACGGTGTTCAGCAGCGGCGACGCCTTGGCGGTGGCGACCATCTCCTCCATCAGGCGCGTGTCGCAAAGTGCGAAGGCGACCTGAGCCTTATCGACGATTTGGCCCAATTCCTTGGCGCGCAGCATCGGCATGGTGTTCACGACCACCGCGCCTGCCTTGGTCGCGGCCAGCCAGCAGGCGACCATCGCGGGGTTGTTGGCCGACCGGATCAGCACGCGGTTGCCGGGTTTCACGCCGTAATCGCTGACCAGCGCATGGGCCAGCCGGTTGGTCCAATCCGACAGCTCCTTATAGGTGCGCGCCCGCCCGTTTCCCACCAGCGCGATGCGGTCGCCAAAGCCGCGTTCGACCATGCGGTCGGTCAGTTCGGCCCCGACATTCAGCCAGTCGGGATAGTCATAGCCGGACAGGTCGATCACCGGCCATTGATCGGGCGGCGGCAGGTGGTCGCGCGTAAAGCTGTCCTGATGTCCGCTTGGTCCCAAGGCTGGCATGATGATCCCCTGCTGTGGTTTCAGTCCGGTACGACGGCTGTGGCTTCGATCTCGACCTTGGCACGATCCTCGACCAGCGCCACGATCTGCACCAAGGCCATGGCGGGATAATGGCGTCCGATGACGGCGCGGTAGGCGGCACCGATTTCGCGCAGGGCATCCAGATATTCGTGCTTGTCGGTGACATACCAAGTCAGGCGGACGATATGTTCGGGACCTGCGCCACCTTCGGCCAGCACGGCGACGATGTTTTCCAGCACCTGCCGGACCTGACCGGCAAAATCATCGGTCTGGAACTGCTGATCGGCATCCCAACCGATCAACCCGCCGGTATAGATAGTTCGCCCGCGCGCCATAATGCCATTGGCATAGCCTATGGCGCGCTTCCAATGTGCGGGGTGGAGGGGTTCATGCATGGTAATCCTCCAACGTGGCACGGAAATCACCGGGCCAGGGCGAGGGGGTGAAATCGCGCGCCATCCAGACGACGGTGCTGCGTGCCTCCAGCCGGTCCTCGGCGCGGATCAGGAAACGCGCGCTGCTGGTGCCCAGATGTTCGACCTGCAGATCCCATTGGATGCGATCCCCAAGCCGCGACGGCTTCTTGAAATCCATCTGCAGGCTGACCGTCGGCATGCCCTGACCTGCGGCCATCATCGGGCCGAAGCCGTGGCCGATCACTTCAAGGAAGAAGTTTTCCACCATGTGATTCACCATTTCCGCATAGCGGGGGTAAAAGACGATGCCCGCCGGATCGCAGTGGCAGAATTCGATGGCAATAGTGCGGGAATAGATCATGATCCCTCCAACACGCTGCGGGCGATGATCAGTTTTTGCACATCGCTGGCCCCTTCATAGATGCGCAAGGCGCGGATTTCGCGGTAAAGGCTTTCGACCTGCATGCCGACGCGGACGCCGTCGCCGCCGAACAGTTGCACCGCTTGGTCGATGACCTGCTGGGCAGCCTCGGTCGCGTACAGCTTGGCCATCGCCGCTTCGCGCGTGATACGGGGGGCGCCCCGATCCTTGGCCCATGCGGCGCGATAGACCAGCAAGGCGGCGGCATCGATCTTGAGCGCCATATCGGCCAGATGGCCCTGAACCATCTGCAAATCCGACATCGGCGCGCCGAACAGCTGGCGTTCGCGGACGCGGGTCAGGGCTTCGTCCAACGCACGGCGGGCAAAGCCCAAGGCCGCGGCCCCGACGGTCGGGCGGAAATGGTCCAGAACCGTCATGGCGATGCGGAAACCTTGCCCCGCCTGACCGATCAGCGCATCGGCAGACAGGTGCACATCCGTCAGCCGCAGATGGGCCAGCGGGTGGGGGGCCATCACCTCGATCCGGTCGACGACCTGCAGACCCGGCGTGTCGGCGGGCAACAAAAAGGCCGACAGACCCTTGGCGCCCGCAGCCTCGCCCGTGCGGGCAATAATGACATAGATGTCAGCGATACCCCCGTTCGAGATATAGGTCTTTTCCCCCTCCAGCACCCAGTGATCACCATCGCGTCGCGCGGTGGTGGCCGTCCGTGCCACATCCGACCCCGATCCCGGCTCGGTCAGCGCAAAACCCGAAATCGCATCGCCCGCCCGCGTCCGGTCCAGCCACGCCCGCTGTCCGTCGCTGCCAAACAGAGTGACGGCCCCCATGCCTAGCCCCTGCATCGCAAAGGCGAAATCGGCCAGCCCGTCATGGCGGGCCAGCGTTTCGCGGCTAATGCACAGCGCCCGGATGTCCAGCGCCGCCCCGCCGGAATGGCGCAGCCAGCCGCCCCGACCCAAGGCCCCGACCAGCCCGCGACAGGCCGCATCCACATCACTGTGATCGACGGGCAAATGCGCGGCACACCATGCCTCAAGCTCTGCCGCCAACACACGGTGGCGATCCTCGAAAAACGGCCAGTCCAGAAAGCTGCGATCCATCTTCTCTGTTGTCCCAAATACCCTCGGGGGGTCCGGGGGGCGAAGCGCCCCCGGGCTGTCAGTTTCCTTCGAACACCGGTGTCTCTTTGGCGACGAAGGCGTGATAGGCGCGCTCGAAATCGCGGGTCTTCATGCAGATGGCCTGCGCCTGCGCTTCGGCCTCGATGGCTTGATCCAGACCCATGTTCCATTCCTGGTTCAGTTGGGTCTTGGTGATGCCATGCGCCCAGACTGGCCCGTCGGCGATCTGCCGCGCCAGCGCCATCGCTGCGCTTTCCACGTCATCATGCAGACTGTTCCAGAACCCCCAGCGTGCGCCCTCATCGGCGCGCAGCAGACGGCCCGTGTACAGCAGCTCCGCCGCGCGGCCTTGACCGATAATCCGAGGCAGCATCGCGCAGGCACCCATGTCGCATCCGGCCAATCCGACCTTGGTGAACAGGAAGGCCGCCTTGGCCGATGGTGCCGCCAGCCGCAGGTCCGAAGCCATGGCCATGATCGCGCCCGCCCCCACGCAGATGCCCTCGACGGCTGCGATGACGGGCTTGTTGCAATGGATCATCGCCTTGACCAGCTCGCCGGTCATGCGGGTAAAGGCCAGCAGCTCGGGCATCTCCATCCCCACCAGCGGGCCGATGATTTCATGCACATCACCACCCGAGCAGAAATTGCCGCCATTGCTGGCGATCACGACCACATCCACATCATCGGCATGGGCCAGATCGCGGAAATGGGCGGCCAGTTCGGCATAGCTGTCGAAGGTGAGCGGGTTCTTGCGCTCGGGGCGGTTCAGGCGGATCACGCCGATGCGGTCGGTCACCTGCCACAGGAAATGCCGCGGGCTGCGGTTGGCCATCGTCACGGAGGTCATGGTGTTCCTCCGGCGCGGGACAGGATCGCGCGCATCATGTCCAGATCCTCCTGCCCGAGATTGGCGAAGATGGCATCGACCTCGGCCTCATGGCCGCGGGCCATGGTTTCGAAGGCGGTGCGTCCGGCGGGCGTCAGGCGCACACGGATGCGGCGGCGGTCGCCATCCTCGGCCTCGCGTTTGGCCATGCCGTCGGCCTCCAGCCGGTCCACCACGGCGGTGGCATTCCCGTTCGAGACCAGCAGCATCCGCGACAGTTCCGACATCGTCACCCCGTCGCGGCACCGCCACAGCGCCGCCATCACGTCGAACCGCGGCAGGGTCGAGGCATGTTCGCGCCGCAGGTAATCCCGCAACCGGTTTTCCGCCCCGCGCGTCATGGCCAGAATGCGGATCCATGTCTTGAGGCGGTCCTTGGAAAGATCGCTCATGGGCCTTCGCCGCCGTCGATGGTGATCGCCTGACCGTTCATGGCGCCCGACCCCTCCAGCGCCAGCCACAAGGCCGCCGCCGTCACATCCGATGGCGGGATCAGCTTGCCCTGCGGGTTGCGTCCGGCGATGCCCGCGATGGCCGCCGCGCGGTCGCGGCCGGTCTTGGCCATGACGTTGTCGATGCTGCGCTGGGTCATCTCGGTGTCCAGGTATCCGGGGCAGATGGCGTTGACGGTGATGTCCTTCTTGGCGACCTCTTGCGCCAAGGACCGCACCAGACCCATCACGCCATGCTTGCTGGCCGCATAAGGCGCGGCATAGGCGGCCCCGCGCAGCCCTGCGATCGAACAGATGGCAATCAGCCGTCCGCCCGGACCCATCTGGGCCAGGCCCTGCTGGAAGGTCAGAAAGACACCCGTCAGGTTGACCGCGATGATGCGGTTCCAGTGATCCATGGTGACCTTGCCGAAAGGCGCGGCCTCGGCGATGCCGGCATTGGCGATGACGATCTGGCAGGGGCCGGCTTCGGCAAAGACGCGGGCCACCTGATCGGGGTCGCTGACATCGCCCGCGACGGCGCGGATGCGGCCCCCCGCGATGCGGTCCAGTTTGGCGCGGTCGCGTCCGGTGATGACGACGTCATGGCCGCGTTCGGCGAAGGCGCGGGCCATGTCGGCGCCCGTGCCGCTGCCGCCGCCGGTGATCAGGACGGTGCTCATGCGCGGATCTCCTCGGATTGTTTCTGGGCAAGGCGGCGGGCCTGGTCGCCGCCTGCAAGATAGGGCAGGGGCCATGGGGTGCCCGTGTCGCCGAGCGCGGTCGCGGCATGCAGCGTCCAATAGGGGTCGGCCAGATGCGGGCGCGCCAGACAGACAAGATCGGCCCGCCCCGCCATCAGGATCGAGTTCACCTGATCGGCCTCGGTGATATTGCCGACGGCCATTGTGGCGATGCCCGCCTGATTGCGGATGCGGTCGGAAAACGGCGTCTGGAACATCCGACCATAGACGGGCTTGGCATCGGGCGTGGTCTGCCCCGCCGACACGTCGATGATATCGGCCCCCGCATCATGGAAGGCGCGGGCGATGGCCACGGCATCATCGGGGGTGATGCCGTCGTCGGTCCAATCCGTGGCCGAGATGCGCACCGCCATCGGCTTATGTTCGGGCCATGCGGCGCGCATCGCGGCCAGCACCTGCAAGGGCCAGCGCAGCCGGTTTTCCAGACTGCCGCCATAGTCGTCGGTGCGCCGGTTCGACACCGGCGACAGGAAGCTGCTGAGCAGATAGCCATGGGCCGCGTGCAGTTCGATCATGTCGAAGCCTGCCGCATCCGCCATATGGGTCGCGCCGACGAACTGTCCGCGCACGACATCCATATCCGCCTGCGTCATTTCACGCGGGTTGGCATTGTCGTCGGACCAGGGCAGGACCGAGGCCGATATCAGCGGCCAGTTGCCTTCGGCCAAGGGCTTGTCCATCCCTTCCCACCCGATGCGGGTGCTGCCCTTGCGACCGGCATGGCCGATCTGGCAGCAGATCTTCGCGTCGGTTTCGCTGTGGACAAAATCGACGATGCGCGTCCAGGCCGCCTGATGTTCGGGGGCGTAGAGGCCCGGACAACCCGGCGTGATGCGGCCATCGGCGCTGACGCAGGTCATCTCGGTATAGACCAGCCCCGCGCCGCCCTTGGCGCGTTCACCGTAATGGACCAGATGCCAGTCGGTCGGGCAGCCGTCCTGCGCCTTGTATTGCGCCATGGGCGACACGACGATGCGGTTTTTCAGCGTCATGTCGCGCAGGCGGAACGGGGCGAACATCGGCGCGCGTCCGGTCTGGCCCCCTGCCTGTTGCTGGAACCAATCCTCGGCCCGGCGCACCCAATCCGGGTCGCGCAGGCGCAGGTTTTCATGGCTGATGCGCTGGCTGCGGGTCAGCAGGGAATAGGTGAACTGGATGGGGTGCAGGTCGAAGTAACGCTCGACCTCTTCGAACCATTCCAGGCTGTTGCGGGCAGCGGATTGCAGGCGCAGCACCTCGACCCGACGTTCGTCCTGATAGCGCTGGAAGGCACCTTCCAGTGTGGGTTCGCTGTGCAGGTAATCGGCCAGCGCGATGGCGCTGTCCAAGGCCAGCCGCGTCCCCGATCCGATCGAGAAATGCCCCGTCGCCGCCGCATCCCCCATCAGCACCACGTTTTCATGATACCAGCGGTCGCAGACCACCCGCGGGAAATTCATCCAGACCGCCGATCCGCGCAGATGTTCGGCATTCGACATCAGCTTGTGACCGCCCAGATGGTCGGCAAAGACCGCGCGGCAGGTCTCGACGATGTCTTCCTTGGTCATGGTTTCGAAACCGAAGCCGTCCCAGGTGTCCTGGCTGCATTCGACGATGAAGGTCGCAGTGTCGTCGTCGAAGGAATAGACATGCGCCCACATCCAGCCATGCGGCGTCTTTTCGAAGATAAAGGTGAAGGCGTCGTCGAATTTCTGGTGCGTGCCCAGCCAGATGAACTTGCAGAGGCGCATGTCGATATCAGGGCGGAAGGTTTCGGCATATTCGGCGCGCACCCGGCTGTTCAGCCCGTCGGCGGCCACCACCAGATCGTAATCGCGGCGATAGCTTTCGGCAGGGCCGAACTCGGTCTCGAACTGCATGGTGACGCCCAGTTCGCGGGCGCGGTCCTGAAGTAGCGTCAGCAGCTTCTTGCGACCGATACCGGCGAACCCATGCCCGCCCGACACATCGCGCTGACCGTCGCGGATGACGGCGATATCGTCCCAATAGATGAAGTTGTCGCGGATCGCCTTGGTGGAGGGCGGGTCGTTCTTTTCCATCCGCGCCAGCGCGTCATCTGACAGGACCACGCCCCAGCCGAAGGTGTCGTTGGCGCGGTTGCGTTCCAGCACCGTCACATCATGCGACGGGTCCCGCAGCTTCATCGAGATCGCGAAGTAAAGGCCCGCAGGCCCGCCGCCCAGACACAGGATCTTCATCGGATGCCTCCCACTTGGGGAAGGCTGGCATGGGTCCAATTTTATTTCAAGCTTGAAATTTCATTGGCGATCGACTGCGCGATCATCGCAGGCGTTTCGGGCGACAGGCCGATGGGGTCCAGCCGTGGACCGTCAAAGCCCGCCTGATCCAGCGCCTGCGGCAGGTCCTGCGTGACATGTTCGGCCCGCAGTGCGAACAGCGGCAGGCTGACGGCGCGGTCCAGGCCGCGGGCGGCATCTGCGATGAAAGGTTCCTGTTCGACAAAGCCGGTCACCACGCGGGCGAAATGCGGGGCAAGCGTGTTGGCCAATGCAGTGGTAATGTCAAAGCTGGCCTGCGACCGCTGCGACCCATGCGCCGACAGCATCAGCATGGTGTCCGCAATGTCCCAGCCCTGAGCGGTCGCGGCCTGCGCCACCTTTTCCACGATCAGCGCGGGCAGGCCCGGATCGGTGCCAAAGGGGCGCATGATATGCGCGCCGGGGGCACCTGCGGCGGTCAGGCGGCGGGGCAGTTCGCTGCCGGTGAACCAACCCTCGGCCATGAACATCGGATAGATGATTGCATCGCTGGTGGCGGTCTTGGACAGCGCCTCGGGCATGGCAAGGGTCGCGCCCATGACCTGCAGGCCGGGCAGGTGGGGGGCGACAGCGGCGGCCAGATCCTCGATCGCCTGTTGCTGGGGGGCAGGGTCGCCGGGCTGGCCGTGGGACACGATCACCACGCGGGTCAGGGTCCGCGTCTGATCGGCCTGCCGGAACAGTTCGGCAAAGGCGGGGGGCATTTCGAATTCCTGCAGGGCGCGGGCGCGTGCATCAGCCGACATCTTGCGGGCGGTTTTTTCGATGATGCGGGGCATCTTTTCGTCCGGCTGCTCGGCCATGAAATCGCCCAGATACCAACGGATGAAGGTAAAGCAGATCACATCCTCAAGCGCCTGGACCTGCGGGTCGCGCTTGATGCCCTGCTTGGTCAGCATCTTGCGCGCACGGTCGATATCGTCATCCCCATAACCCGCATCGGCCATGATCCCGGCGATGCGTTCGGCATGACGACGCCCCTGTTCCTGACGCCATTTCAGGTATCCGGGCCGCCCCATCGGATAGCTGTCGCGCGGCAGGGTCCAGCGTTCGATATGCTGGCCGCGGCAGGCGATGCGCAGCACGTCGTCGGCATCGGGGAACATGCGCTGTTGTTCCGCCGTCATCCGCTGACCGTAGAGTAGGTTGGCGGGGGTGCCGTCTTCCAGCTTGGGGTCGTGGGTGTTGGCGGCATCGATGGCGACAAAGGCGTGATCAAGCTGGGTGGTCATGCGCGGCTCCGGATGGTTTGGGGCAGTGTGGCGTGGCGGGGGTGGCGACGCAAGGATCAGGGCAGGGCGACCAGATCGGGCAGATCGGTCCGCCCGTCCAGAACCACGTCGGCGGCCATGCGGGCGATGACGGGGGCCATGCCGAAGCCGATCTTGAAGCCGCCGTTCACGATCAGATGGCCGGGGCGGTCGGGCCAGGGCGCCAGAACCGGCGCACGACTGCGGGCGCGGGGGCGGATGCCCGCCCATCGTTCCAGAACCGGCGCATCGGCCAAGGCAGGGCACATCGCGCGGGCGCGGACCAGCAGGTCGTCGATCTGGTGGTCGGTGCGGTCATGGTCGAAGGTGTTTTCCGAAGTCGATCCCACCGCGACCGTCCCGTCAAAATGCGGGGTGACATACATGCCGTTGTCAAAAACCTGCGGGCTGTCGGGGGCGGCGTGATCAAGGCTGGCCGACTGGCCCTTGACGCCTTGGCCGATCTTGCGACCAAGCGCCTCGTTCAGGTCATGCAGCCCTGCCGTGCCGGTGGCCCAGACCATTTGCGGGGCATCCACCGGCGCGGGCTGGCCCAGCACGATCTCTCCGCCGCGTGCAGTGATGGCGGCGGCAAGGGCGGCAAGGGCGGCGCGCGGATGGATGCGGGCGGTCATGCGGTCCATCAGCCAGATGCCGGAGGGGCTGTCGGGGATGATTTTGGTATCGGGGGCTTGCGTCAGGAACATGCCCAGATCGGCGGGCCAGTTCTGCTGCGCGCCCTTGATGCGGTCCTGCAGGCGGTCGGCGGTGGCCTGATCGGGCACGGGCTGCAGGCGGCCCGTGCGGCCATAGCCCGTGGGCAGGCCCGAGACATCCTCGACCTCGGCCCAGAAATCGGGCGCGGCCAGCAGGCTTTCCAGTTGCATCGCCTTTTTGGCGTTCCAGCCGTCGGGGGCATGCGGGGCCAACGCGCCGACCTGCCCGCCGGATGGACCTGCACCCACGCGGTCCAGTTCATGCACGCGCACGCGCGCGCCACGGCGGGTCATCTCCCACGCGCAGGACAGGCCCGAAATGCCCGCCCCCGCCAGATGGATCACGCTGTCCCTTGCCAAATCCGCATCCTTTCCCGAAAGCTGCCCTGCATGAACGACCTAGCCCACCAGACGCCCGAAGGCGACCCGCAGCTGGACTGGAAAGATGGCGGCATTCCCGTCTCGACCCGGTTCGACGACCCCTATTTCAGCCTGGCGGGGGGGCTGGCGGAAACGCGCCATGTCTTTCTGGCCGGCAACGACCTGCCGGCAAGGCTGGTGCCCGGTTTTCACGTGGCCGAGCTGGGCTTCGGCACGGGGCTGAACCTGTTGGCGCTGGCGCAGATCGCCACGGTGCCCATCCGAATGACCAGTTTCGAGGCTTATCCGATGGGCGTGGCCCAGTTGGAACAGGCCCATGCCGCATTTCCCGAACTGGCGCATCTTGCCGCACAGTTGCGGGCGGAATGGGGGCAATCGCGGATGCAGGTGGGGCAAGTCTTGGTCGAGGTTGTTCTGGGCGACGTGGCAGTGACGTTGCCGGACTGGACCGGACGGGCCGATGCGTGGTTTCTGGACGGCTTCTCGCCCGCCAAGAACCCGCAGATGTGGAGCGATACGATCATGGTGCAGGTCGGGCAACACACGGCCCTGGGCGGCAGCTTTGCCACCTATACCGCCGCAGGCCACGTCCGCCGCGCCTTGCAGCAGGCCGGGTTCACCGTAGATCGCCGCCCCGGTTTCGGCAGCAAACGGCACATGAGCGTCGGTTGCATGCCGACGGGAACCTAGCGGCGCGTAACGCGTGGAATGCGGGTGTATTCGGCCTGCGGATGCGGCGGCTGGCCATGCGTGCGGCGCCAGAACGCCGTACCGCCCCGGCGCAGGAACATCGGCAGTGCCAGCACGACACCTGCAAAGAAGCCGCCGGCATGGGCCCAATAGGCCACGCCGCCGCCCGCGCCATCCACGGTAAAGCCACCAAAGACCTGCAGCCCGAACCACAGGCCCAGCATCACCCAAGCGGGCAGGGTGAACACCTTGAAGAACACGATGAAGATCACAAGGATGTCCACTTTGGCGCGGGGGAACAGCAGCAGATATCCCCCCATCACGCCAGCGATCGCCCCTGACGCCCCAACCATCGGAATGTCCGAATAGGGTGCCGCTGCGATCTGGGCCCCTGCCGCTGCAAGCCCTGCCAGCAGATAGAAGGCCAGAAATCCGATCCGGCCCATCTGCTCTTCCAGATTGTCACCGAATATCCACAGGAACAGCATATTCCCTGCCAGATGCATGAAGCCCGCATGCAGGAACATATGGGTCAGCAAACCGTAAAGCAGTTCGTTATTAGTGATCGCCAAAGGATACAGCGCCAGATAGGCCCAAACCGTCGATCCGGTCTGACTGCCGGGCAGGGTCAGGACATAGATCACGATATTGATCGCAATCAGGGTCCATGTGACGATCGGACGGATGGAAGACGGGTTGTGATCCCTGATCGGAAACATCTGTGCAGTGATCCCTGGGGCGATTGTCGCGGGTTGCGCGACTGTGGCGTGGGCCCGCCGGTCCTGCAAGCGCGCTGCTGCCCGGACGGCTGTCCTATACCCTTGAACCCTGCGGGGTATTTGCGGGGCCAAGGCACGGACCCGGCGTCTTGGGCTGGCAAAACGGCGTGTGAATACCTATCTGCGGCGCGGGCCCATGCGACCCGTCTGCACAAAATTGGAGAATGGCGCATGAGCGCGATCATAGAAATCGACCATCTGTCGAAGCAATATGACAGTGGCACAAAGGCGCTGGACGACGTGTCCCTGTCCATCGAGGAAGGCGAGATCATCGCCCTTCTGGGGCCGAACGGCGCGGGCAAGACGACGCTGATCTCGGTCATCTGCGGGTTGGTGGTGCCGACAAGCGGCACCGTCCGCGTCGGCGGTCACGACATCCGCACCGACTGGCGCGCCGCGCGCAAGATGATCGGGCTGGTCCCGCAGGAAATCGCGCTGGAGCCTTTCGAAAAGGTCATCAACTGCGTGCGCTTCACCCGCCGCCTCTATGGCATGCCGCCCGATGATGCCTATCTGGAACGCATCCTGCGCGCCCTGTCGCTGTGGGACAAGCGCGACGCCGCCACCCGCGAACTGTCGGGCGGCATGAAGCGCCGCGTGCTGATCGCCAAGGCGCTGTCGCATAACCCCAAGGTGCTGTTCCTTGACGAACCGACCGCCGGCGTCAACGTCGCCCTGCGGCGCGAGATGTGGCAGGTGGTGGGCGAGCTGCGCCGCGAAGGCGTGACCATCATCCTGACCACCCACTATCTGGAAGAGGCCGAGGAGATGGCCGACCGCGTCGGTGTCATCGCTAAGGGTCAACTGCTGCTGGTCAAGCCGACCGCCCAGCTGATGGGCGAATTCGGGCGCAAGACCCTGACCATCGAACTGGACGCGCCCTTGGACCGCATCCCCGACGATATGGCGGACCCCAATCTGACGCTGTCGGATGACGGTCGCCAGCTGGCCTTCGATTACGACACCAAGGCCGAACGCACCGGCATCGCCCGGCTGCTGGGGGAACTGGCGGCGCGCGACATCACGGTGCGCGACGTGTCCACGCGACAATCCAGTCTGGAAGAGGTCTTCATCTCGCTGGTCGACGAATCGGAGAATGCGGCATGAACATGGTCAACTGGCACGGCGTCTGGTCCATCTATCACCACGAGATGACCCGCTTTTTCCGCACCATCTGGCAGTCACTGGCATCGCCCGTTGTTTCGACGGTCCTCTATTTCGTGGTCTTCGGCGCGGCCATCGGCGGGCGCATCCAATCGGTCGAGGGCGTACCTTACGGCGCCTTCATCGTGCCCGGTCTGATGATGCTGACGGTGCTGCAACAGGCGGTCAGCAATGCCAGCTTCGGCATCTATTTCCCGAAGTTCAGCGGCACGATCTATGAATATCTGGTCTCACCCGTCGGCTGGATCGAGGTCACCCTGGGCTTTGTCGGCGCCGCCGCGACCAAGGCGATCCTGATTGCGCTGGTGATCCTGCTGACCAGTTTCGGCTTTGTCGGCGTCCACATCCTGCATCCCTTCTGGATGATCGCCTTCCTGCTGCTTAGCGCGGTGGGTTTCAGCCTGCTGGGGTTCATCATCGGGCTTTGGGCGAAAAGCTTCGAACAGCTGCAGATCGTGCCGATGATGGTCATCATGCCGCTGGTCTTTCTTGGCGGGGCCTTCTACTCGGCCAGCATGCTGCCGCCCTTCTGGGGGGCCGTGGCCAAGCTGAACCCGGTTCTCTACCTGATCTCGGGGTTCCGGTGGGCGTTCTTCGGTCTGGCCGACGTGCCTGTCGGGGCGTCGCTGGTTGCGGTGGCCGCGATGGTGGTCGTCTGTCTGGCCGTCATCCGCTGGATCTTTGCCACCGGCTGGCGCCTGCGCGAATGACGCCGGTCACTTCTTCCGCAGGCTGTCGCAAATGCGCGCCTGCGGGTCCAGCCGGACATAGTCCTGCGCGCTGATCTTCTGCATCTCCAGCGACCGGTTCCAGCCTGCAAACCACCGTTCGCGGATGCCGTTGCGATAAAAATTCCCCATGATCTGATCGACATAGGGTGGGATGATCTGCGTTCCCTGAATGCGCGGGGCGTGAAAGCCGATCGTCGCGCCCGGTCCAAGGCAGGCGCGCGGCAGCGTCGTCAGCATCGTGCAGGCCGACCGGCAATAACCACGGATGCGGATCGTCTTGCCGGTCCCGTCCAGCTGCTGGCGGGTCTGGACCATCTGAAGCACATTGCCGCCGCGGTCATCGACCACGTCGATGAACTGGCCCCGATGCTTGATATCGGCATGGGCTTGCGCCGACAGCAGCGGCGTCAAAAGGGTCATCAGGGCGAATGTCGCGGCGCGTGTCATCATGCGGCTATCTTGCGCGGTGCGGTGGCCAAGGGAAATCACGATCCGGCGAAGCGCCTATCTGATGCGCAATGTGGCGGTGTCGCCCGTTCCCTTGTCCGAGGTGAAGCGCAGGCTGTCGCCGGTGCGTTCGACCAGCTGGCAGTTGCGCGGCCAACTGCGGCTGCCCCAAGCCAGCGTCCGGCAGAACCAGCCCTTGTCCCACGCCCAATCGCCGGTGACATCCGCACCAAAGGCGCTGCCGCCGATGCGCCCGTCCGGCATGACGACCAGCGCCACCCCAAGGGTCGTCAGGCGACGCTGATCGACGGCCGAGATGAAATCCTGACGCGTGGTGATACGTTCGGACAAGGCGGGGGCGGCGGTCAGTGCCAGCAGCGCGACGGCAAGCAGGCTGCGGCGGGGCAGGGCGGATGGCATCGGTCGGTCCCTCGATCAGCGGCATGATGTTCTCAAGCACGCGCAACGGGGCGAAAAGTTGCAGCGGGTGCGACGCAAGGGATGTCTTTTCCCGCGACATCGAATCGCCTATACGCAGCCGATGCACACAAATCCGCCCGAACTTCGCCCCGACCTTGCCCGCGCCCGTATTCCCGATGACCGTCCCGGTGATCGGCGCGACGGACAGCCGACCATCGGCATGGTCAGCCTTGGCTGCCCCAAGGCGCTGGTCGACAGCGAACGCATCCTGACGCGCCTGCGGGCCGAGGGTTATGCCATCAGCGCCGATTATCAGGGCGCGGATGCGGTCATCGTGAACACCTGCGGATTTCTGGACAGCGCCAAGGCCGAAAGCCTCGATGCCATCGGCGAGGCGCTGAACGAAAACGGTCGCGTCATCGTCACCGGCTGTCTGGGGGCGGAACCCGAATACATCACCGGCGCGCATCCCAAGGTGCTGGCCGTGACGGGGCCGCATCAATACGAACTGGTGCTGGATGCCGTCCACAAGGCCGTGCCGCCGTCGCCCGATCCCTTCATCGACCTGCTGCCGGCCAGCGGGGTCAGCCTGACGCCGCGGCACTACAGCTATCTGAAGATCTCGGAAGGCTGCAATCACAAGTGCAAGTTCTGCATCATCCCCGACATGCGTGGCCGTCTGGTCAGCCGCCCCGCCCATGCCATCGTGCGCGAGGCTGAAAAGCTGGTGCAGGCGGGCGTCAAGGAACTGCTGGTCATCAGCCAGGACACCAGCGCCTATGGTCTGGACCGCAAGCATGAAACCGAACGCGGGCATCGCGCGCATATCACCGATCTGGCGCGTGATCTGGGGTCGCTTGGGGCCTGGGTGCGGATGCATTACGTCTATCCCTATCCGCATGTGCGCGACATGATCCCGCTGATGGCGGACGGTCTGGTGCTGCCCTATTTGGACATCCCGTTCCAGCACGCTCATCCCGATGTGCTGAAGCGCATGGCCCGCCCCGCCGCTGCGGCCAAAACGCTGGACGAGATCGCCGCATGGCGCAACATCTGCCCCGAGATCACCCTGCGCTCGACCTTCATCGTAGGTTACCCGGGCGAGACCGAGGCTGAATTCCAGACCCTGCTGGACTGGCTGGACGAGGCGCAGCTGGATCGCGTCGGTGCGTTCCAATACGAAAACGTCGCGGGTGCGCGGGCGAACCTTCTGCCCGACCATGTCGATCCGCACGTCAAGCAGGAACGCTTCGAACGCTTCATGGAAAAGGCCCAGGCCATCAGCGCCGCCAAGCTGGAAGCCAAGGTCGGCACGCGTCTGGATGTCATCGTCAACAGCATCGACGAAGACGGCGCCACCTGCCGGACCAAGGCCGATGCGCCCGAAATCGACGGCAATCTTTTCATCGACGAAGGGTTTGACGCCCTGAAACCCGGTGATATCGTCAGCGTGACCGTTGATGAAGCCAGCGATTACGACCTGTGGGGGCATGTGTGAACCTGAACGCGCCGCTTGAGTGGGACCCCGAAGGGAAGCCTCGCAAGCCGCGCATCGTCGGGATCGGCGCCCAGAAGGCCGGCACCAGCTGGCTGTCGGAAATGCTGGCCCAGCACCCCAAGATCTGGACCCCGCCCTTCAAGGAGGTCCAGTTCTTTAACCACCGCTTTGTTCCCGAACACCGCAAGTGGCTGCCGTGGCACTACCGCCGCAGCAAGGAAAACCTGATCAGCAGGCATCTGACGCGCAACATCCCCATCGATCCCGATCTGGGCCGTTACCTGAAACGGATCACCACCGGCGAGATGTTCACCGAAAAATGGTATCGCGGCATCTTTGCACCCGCCCCCAAGGGCACCCGCCCCATCGACATCACGCCCGAATATTCGACCCTGCCCGACGAGGGCGTGGCCTTCATGGCCGATTTCCTGCCCAATGCGCAGTTCATCTATATCATGCGCCATCCGGTCGATCGTGCCGTATCGCAGCTGAAGATGAACCTGCGGCGCGCGGGTCGCAATCCCGACAGTCTGGCCGCCTGGATGCGCGAGATCGAGGACCCCGTCCTGATGGATCGCGGCGATTACGCGGCCTATCTGCCGCGCTGGCAGGCGCGTTTTGGTCCCGACCGGCTGCTGGTGCTGCCCTTTGGCCAGATCGCCCGCGACCCCGAGGCCCTGCTGCGCCGGGTCGAGACGTTCCTGGGTCTGCCGCCCGCCACCTACAAGGGCATGCGCAAGAAGGTCTTTGCGTCGCCCGACGGTTTCGCCGTCCCCGACGAGGCCCGCGCCGCGCTGCGCGACAAGCTGCAACCCCAGTTCGATTTCCTTGAATCGAACATGGATGCGGCTTTTCTGGACGATATCCGCTGACCTTTCACCGGTCGGCATTTTCGCCTAAACAGCCCCATAACCTTTTCCAGGAGAATTCCCCATGGCGGCCTATCAGTTCGTCTATCACATGGACGGTGTGTCCAAGACCTATCCCGGCGGAAAGAAGGTCTTTGAAAACATCCGTCTGAACTTCCTTCCCGGCGTCAAGATCGGCGTCGTCGGCGTCAACGGCGCCGGTAAATCGACCCTGCTGCGCGTCATGGCGGGCTGGGACAAGGACTTCACCGGCGAGGCGTGGGCCGCCAAGGGCGCGACCGTCGGCTATCTGCCGCAGGAACCGCAGCTGGACGAGAGCCTGGACGTGCGCGGCAACGTCATGCTGGGCGTCGCGGCCAAGCAGGCCAAGCTGGAACGCTATAACGATCTGGCGATGAACTACTCGGATGAAACCGCCGAGGAAATGGCCGCCCTGCAGGACCAGATCGACGCCGAGAACCTGTGGGATCTGGATAGCCAGATCGATGTTGCGATGGAGGCCCTGCGCTGCCCCGCCGACGACGCTGATGTCAGCACCCTGTCGGGTGGTGAGCGTCGCCGCGTCGCGCTGTGCAAGCTGTTGCTGGAAGCGCCCGACATGCTGCTGTTGGACGAACCGACCAACCACCTGGACGCGGAAACCATCGCCTGGCTGCAAAAGCACCTGGTCGAATACAAGGGCACGATCCTCTGCGTGACCCACGACCGCTACTTCTTGGACGATATCACCAGCTGGATCCTGGAACTGGATCGCGGCCGCGGCATCCCCTACGAAGGCAATTATTCCGCCTGGCTGGAACAGAAGGCCAAGCGCCTCTCGCAGGAAGCGCGCGAGGACAAGTCCAAGCAGAAGGTTCTGGAACGCGAACTGGAATGGATCCGTGCCGGTGCCAAGGCGCGTCAGGCGAAATCCAAGGCCCGGATCAGCGCCTATAACGAAATGGCCGGTCAGTCCGAACGTGAAAAGCTGGCGCGTGCCCAGATCATCATCCCCAACGGCGAACGCCTTGGCGGCAAGGTGATCGAGGTCGAAGGCCTGAAAAAGGCCATGGGCGACAAGCTGCTGATCGAGAATCTGGACTTTGCCCTGCCTCCCGGCGGCATCGTCGGCGTCATCGGTCCGAACGGCGCGGGCAAATCCACCCTGTTCCGCATGCTGACCGGCAACGAACAGCCCGACGAAGGCACGATCACCTGGGGCGATACGGTGCATCTGTCCTATGTCAACCAGTCGCGCGACGCGCTTGGCGACAATGCGACCGTGTGGGAAGAAATCTCGGGCGGGGCCGAGCAGATCCAGTTGGGCGACGCCCAGATGAACAGCCGCGCCTATTGCAGCGCCTTCAACTTCAAGGGCGGCGATCAGCAGAAGAAGGTCGGCCAGCTGTCCGGCGGTGAGCGTAACCGCGTCCACATGGCCAAGCTGCTGAAATCGGGCGGCAACGTGCTGCTGCTGGACGAACCGACCAACGATCTGGACGTGGAAACGCTGCAGGCGCTGGAAGCGGCACTGGATGATTTCGCCGGCTGCGCGGTCATCATCAGCCACGACCGCTTCTTCCTTGACCGCCTGTGCACGCATATCCTGGCCTTCGAAGGCGACGCTCATGTCGAATGGTTCGAAGGCAACTTCGAAGCCTATGAGGAAGACAAGATCCGCCGCCTTGGCCCGGATGCGGTCGAACCCAAGCGTGTAAAATACAAGAAGTTCACGCGCTGATGTGAAAGGGCCGGTCCGTAAGACTGTATCTGGCAGAAGGCTCCGCCACGGGCATCCTGACCGCCGAGATCATCAATTGGACCGGCCATGTGCTTGCCTCGCCCCGGACCCGGCTGGATGCCGCGATCAAGCGCGAGGAGCTGAACCGCACAGGTGTCTATCTCCTTCATGGCGACAGCCATGAGGGGGACCTTCCGTCGGTCTATGTCGGTGAGGGCGACAGCATCATGTCGCGGCTGAAAGCCCATGCCACCGATCCCGACAAGGATTTTTGGGACCGTTTCGTTGCCATCACCAGCAAGGACATGAACCTGACCAAGGCCCATGTCCGCTATCTGGAAGGCAAGTTGATCGGACTGCTGCAGGCGGCGCGCAAATGCAGGGTCGTCAACAGAACGCAACCCGAATTCGAGCGGCTTCCCGAAGCGGATATCGCCGATATGGACAGCTTTCTGGACGAGATCCAGCTGATCCTGCCCGTCATCGGCATCGATGTTTTGCGGCGGCCCGCGACCGCCGCCCCTTTGCCGCCCGTACCCGAAGTGCAGGCCGTGACCTTCCGCATCGATCACCCTGCCAAGGGCATTGCGGCGACCGCGACCGAGGTCGATGGAGAGTTCGTCGTTTTGTCCGGCTCGACCGGCAGCCTGCAAGTGTCGCCATCTTTCAGCGACAAGGCACGGATGACGCGCGATCAGGCGAAGGAAAGCGGGCGCATCGTGGTTTCGGGCAGCCGAAATTTCACCCTGCGTGAGGATATGGCCTTTGGCAGCCCATCGGCGGCCTCGGTCTTTCTGTTCGGCACGTCGCGGAACGGGCGGACGGACTGGCTGGTCTCGGACGGTTTGGAAACCTATGCCGCCTTCAAGGCCAGACAGTTGAACTGACGGCCCCATTGTTCACGACATGAAAAAAGCCGCCCCTCGGGGCGGCTTTTTCGTCAGGTGATGGCCGCCTAAGCGGCCACCGTCCTGATCAGAAGTGGTAGGACGCGCGGACCTGCACCATGTCGGTGTCCAGGTCCAGATCGTCAACGTTGTTGAACATCGCTGAAGTCCTGCTTGGTGTACTCGGCGCCGACGGTGAACATTTCGGTGACTTTGTAGTCAGCACCGATACCGTAGGTGACGTCGGTTTCCGACAGATCGTCGTCGCCCGAGATGTGGGCGGCGCCCAGGGTCACGTAGGGCAGGAAGCGGCCCAGGTCGTAACCGGCACGTGCGCGCAGACGGGTCAGGTCGGCTTCGCCGCCATCGTTGTCCAGGTCGATTTTGTTGTAGTCAAGTTCGCCACCCAGGACGTACTTGCCGAAATCGTAGTTATAGCCACCGTGCACACCGTAGGCGTCGAAGTCGTTGTCTTCTTCAGCGCCGTCGAACGAAGCGGTTGCGGTGCCCTGGCCGTACTGCAGACCGGCGTAGAAGCCGCTCCAGTCCGAAGCGTCCATCGTCACGACGGGTGCGACTTCGACGGGTGCCGCGTCAACGACGGGGGCGGTATAGCCGCCTGCGTTGGCTGCGCCGGCTGCGATCAGGGATGCGATGGCTGCGGTAACGAATTTCATGATAGTCTCCAAACTCTCGTTGTGAGGCTGATCTAGTCCTGCCATCCGGCGGATTGAAGATCGCTGCAAAGGCCCCTGTGGTCGGGCGTGTCGCAGGCGCAACCACGATGATGTGATGGATCCGTGATCGGCAAATGCCTTTACGTCGGCCCGGCGATGTGACGCGGGTCAAGTGTCGGAACGCGCCCAAGGGCGGATACGGGCCGAAGAATGGCCTCCATGCATCAAATATCAGTGGATTTGCGCAAGGTTTTAACCTTTGCGCAGACGGGCGGATCTGCGGCCCGATGCCGCTGTCGGCGGGTTCCCGGGGCTCACGCTGTTGGGAATGTGGTTGATATCGGGGGTAAAAACGGTCGTCTGCCTGCGTTCCGCAGCTTGAAACGTTAAGGAATGCGACATCGGGATACTTGCACTCTCCGCAAAATGAGAGACGGCATCGCGGGCCAGAGTCGTGGCACTAACGTACTTTGCCCGTGAAACCCGGCGGGCGTCGGGCCACCCATTCCAAAAAGCGCGCCATGTCGGGATGGGCGCGCAGGGCCTCGGGGGTGTTCAGCGTGCGGGCCAGTTCGGTTTCGCGGAACGTCTTGTGGATGGTCTTGTGGCAGATGTGGTGCAGCAGCACCGTTTCCCCGCGCTTGCCGCCGCGCAGCTTGGGGATCAGGTGGTGGCGGCTTTGCGGGACATCGGGGGGAATCGGGCGTTCGCACAGCGGGCAGACGGGGTCGGGGGCCTGCAGGTCTGACGCCAACGTGACGTCTTGGGGGGCAGGGCGTTGTTTACGCATGCGACAACCTTCGGTTAGCTGGTCCCCATGTGATCCCGCCCCTCGCGAAAGGACAACCCATGCTGACCCGTCGTTTCATTCTGGCCAGTGCAGGTGCCACCGCCGCGCTTGGCGCGCTGCCCGCATCCGCCGCCGAGCGTGACAACCCCATGCCCGAGGACCTGCGCAAATCGCTGGAACGCGATCCGACCGCGCCCGTGCTTGGCAATGGCGATGGCAATATCACCCTGACCGAGTTCTTTGACTATAACTGCCAGTATTGCCGAAAGATGCTGCCCCTGATGTCGCAGCTGGTGCGCGAGGATCCGCAGCTGCGGCTGGTCTATCGCGAATGGCCGGTTTTTGGTGCGGATTCGGAATTTGCCGCCAAGGCGTCGCTGGCGTCCCTGCAGCAGGGCAAATACTGGCAGTTCCACGCCGCCCTGATGTCCATGAAGGGCCGGGCCGAGGAAGCCAGCGTCATGCGCATCGCCCGTCAGGTCGGTCTGGACGAGACCCGCCTGCGCGAAGACATGCAGGGCGAAGCCCCCGAACGCCATGTCACCATGAGCTTCCTTCTGGGCGATCACATGGGTCTGCGCGGCACACCCAGCTTCATCTGCGGCGACGAGGTCGTCTTCGGTGAAATGGACCTGCAGGAATTGCGCGACCTTGTGGCGCGGGGCCGCAAGACCCTGGGCGTCGCCTAGCGCGCGCCCCAGGCTGCGTCCTGCATTTCGCGAAGGCGGCTGGCGGTGCGTTCGAATTCGAAGCTGCCCTCGCCTTCGTTATACAGTTGTTCGGGTTCGTCGGCGGCACTGGCGATCAGGCGGACCTTGGCCTCGTAGAGGGCATCGACCAGCGTGACGAAGCGCTTGGCCTCGTTATAGTTCGACCCCGACAGGCGCGGCACGCCGTCGATCAGCAGCACATCGACCGCCCGCGCCACGGCCAGGTAATCGGCCGGTCCAAGCGGCTTGTCGCACAGGTCCCAGAAGCTGACGCGCGCCACGCGACCCGCATGGGCGGGCAGTTCGACCTGTCGGCCCTTGACCTCGATATGCAAAGGCGTGGCTTCGGTGCCGCCGGTCAGATCGGCCCAGATGGCATCCAAGGCGGCGCGGGCCTGCGCATTGGCGGGCGTGAACCAGACCTGCCCACCGGCGCTGCGGTTCTGGCGATAGTCGGTTTCACTGTCCAGACAGGTGACCTGCATGCGTTCGCGGATCAAGTCGATGAAGGGCAGGAACAACTGGCGGTTCAGCCCGTGCTTATACAGATCCTCGGGGATGCGGTTCGAGGTGGTGACGACGACCACCCCCTGTTCGAACAGCACCTGAAACAGACGCCCGACGATCATCGCATCGGCGATATCGGTGATCTGCATTTCGTCGAAACACAGCAGCCGGACCTGTGATGCGACCTGCATGGCGACGGGGCGGACGGTGTCCTGTTCGCCGCGCTTGCGGGCCTCGTCCAGCCCGGCTTGGATTTCCTGCATGAATTCGTGGAAATGCACGCGGCGGTTGGGAATGTCGCCCGCGGCCTCGGCCATCAGGTCCATCAGCATGGATTTCCCGCGCCCGACGCCACCCCACAGATACAGCCCCTTGACCGACGCCGCTGCGGGGGCTGCGTTGCCCACACCCAGAAACGCCCGCCAGGTCGATCGCTTGGGGGCCTGTGCCGGGGCCTGATCCATATCGTTCAGAACCCGGTCCATCAGGGGCAGCACGGTTTCCTGCGCGGGATCGGGGCGCAGAACGCCCTCGGCCACGCGCTGGCGATAGAGATCGCTGACCTTGCCCATGCTTATCCCCTTTTTGACGGTCAAAGACCTGCCACAGGGGCGGCTGCGCCCGCAAGGGGCCATCGCGCTTGACCGGATGGCGGGGGGCGGGCAAACCCCCAAGGGAACCCCTTGCCGCAGGTGATGAATGACCACCCCCGATACGCTTGCCGATCTGCCCGTCCTGTTCGTGATGGCGGCACAGCCGGAATACGGCCCCGCCCTGCAGGCCCGCATCACGCCCCTGATGACCGGCATCGGCCCCGTCGAGGCCGCGACCCAGCTGACCGCCGCCCTGGCGGGCATGGTCGAAAAGCCGCGGTTGATCGTGTCTCTGGGATCGGCGGGATCGGCGCGGCTGGCGCAGACGCAGGTCTATCAGGTGGGGGCGGTGGCCTATCGCGACATGGATGCCTCGGCGCTTGGGTTCGAGCGCGGCTGCACGCCGCTGCTGGATCTGCCCGCGGTGGTCGATCTGCCGCATCGCATTCCGGACATCCCCGTGGCCAGTCTTGCCACCGGCGCCAGCATCGTCAGTGGCGCGGGTTACGCGGGCATCGCGCAGGACATGGTCGATATGGAGACCTTCGCCATCCTGCGCGTCTGCCAGCATTTCGACCTGCCGCTGATCGGGTTGCGCGGTATTTCCGACGGGGCCGAGGATCTGCGCGGCCTGTCGGATTGGACGCAATATCTGGAGGTCATCGACGGCAGGCTGGCACAGGCGGTCGATGCGCTGCAGGACGCCTTGGCCTGTGGCGCGATCAGGGTATGACGAAGCGTCCGCTTGTCCTTTGAGGGCGTGCATCCTACACCGAAACCCCCGCAAGACAGGCAGGAACAGGCAATGAGACGCGGCGCAAGCACCATCGAAGACCGACCCACCAGCAAAAAGGTGGGGGCGCTTGGCGCATTGTGGCCCTTTGTCCGGCCCTACCGCATTCAGGTGCTGCTGGCGCTGCTGGCGCTGGCCTGCACATCCGGCATCAGTCTGATCCTGCCCTTGGCCGTGCGCCGCGTCGTGGATAATTTCGACGATGGCGCGGGTCTGCTGGACAAGTATTTCGGTGCCGCGCTGATGATCGTCGGACTGTTGGCGGTGGGCACGGCGGCGCGCTATTTCTTCGTGACGCGGCTTGGCGAACGGGTCGTCGCCGACATCCGCAAGGCGGTCTATGGCCGTGTGATCACGCTGTCGCCCGCCTTTTTCGAACGCGTCATGACCGGCGAGATCCTGTCGCGCATCACCACCGACACGACGCTGATCCAATCGGTCGTCGGGTCGTCGCTGTCCATCGCGCTGCGCAATATGCTGATCCTTGCCGGGGGGATGGCGATGCTGGCATGGACCTCGCTGAAGCTGATGGGGCTGGTGCTGTTGATCGTGCCCGCCATCCTGATCCCGATCATCGTGCTGGGGCGCCGTCTGCGCGCCCTGTCGCGGGCCAATCAGGACTGGATCGCCGTGTCGTCGGGCACTGCATCCGAGACCCTGCTGGCCGCGCAGACGGTCCAAGCCTATACGCATGAGGCCCGCAGCATCGCCCGTTTCGACGGCGTCACCGAACAAAGCTTCGACGTCGCCCTGACCCGCATCCGCACCCGCGCGATCATGACCGCCATCGTCATCTTCCTGATCTTTGCGGGCGTCATCGGCGTCTTGTGGATCGGCGCGCGCGACGTGCGCGAGGGGGTGATGACCGCGGGTCAGCTGGTGCAATTTGTGATCTATGCGATCCTTGTCGCCAGCTCGACCGGGGCGCTGTCGGAAATCTGGGGTGAATTGCAGCGGGCCGCCGGCGCGACCGAGCGTCTGGCCGAGCTATTGTCCGCCGATGACGTCCTGCAGGACCCCGCCGATCCGGTGGCGATTCCGGTGCCCTTGCGGGGTGAGATCGCGCTGCAGAACGTCAGCTTCCGCTTTCCGACCCGCCCCGATGCGCCTGCGCTGGACGGCATCGACCTGACCATCCGACCCGGCGAAACCGTGGCGCTGGTCGGTCCCTCGGGGGCTGGCAAGACGACGGTGATCCAGCTGATCCAGCGGTTCTGGGACCCCGTACAGGGGCGCGTGACGCTGGACGGCGTCGATCTGCGTGACATGCGCCGCACCGATTTTCGCGCCCAGATGGCGCTGGTGCCGCAGGATCCGGTGATTTTCGCGGCCTCGGCTGCCGACAACATCCGCCTTGGTAAGCCCGAGGCGACGGACGCACAGGTGATGGCCGCAGCGCAGGCGGCCCATGCGCATGACTTCATCGCGGCGCTGCCGGATGGATATGACACCGCGCTTGGCGAACGCGGCGTGATGCTGTCGGGTGGTCAGCGCCAGCGCGTGGCGATTGCCCGTGCCATCCTGCGCGATGCCCCCGTGCTGCTGCTGGACGAGGCAACAAGCGCGCTGGATGCGGAATCGGAATCGCTGGTCCAGACCGCCGTGAACCGGCTGGCCGAAGGGCGCACCACCATCGTCGTCGCCCACCGGCTGGCCACCGTGAAGAAGGCCGACCGGATCGTCGTGCTGGATCAGGGTCGGATCGTGGCGCAGGGAACGCATGACGATCTGGTGGCGCAGGGCGGACTTTACGCCCGCCTTGCCCGGATGCAGTTCACCGATGGCCCGCAGGCCACCGACGCGGCTTGAGGGGCGCTATTTCTCGGCGGCATAGACGGCGGCCCAATATTGGGTGCGCCCGTCTGCGCCGATGGCACGTCCGATGCCGAATTCCTTGACCTGCGGCAGCAGGAGATTAGCGCGATGGCCGGGCGATTTCTGCCATTCCATCAGCACGCGGTCGGTGTCGAAAGGACCGGCGGCGATGTTTTCGGCGGTGATGCGGGTGTCATAGCCCCGCGCCTTGACCCGCTCGGCCGGCCCCGAGGTCGCGGACCCGCTGTGGGTCATCTGACCCCGCCTTGCCATGTCGCAGGCATGATCGGCTGCGACCTGAGCCAGCAGGCTGTTGGCCCGCACCTGCGGCAGACCCGCCGCGCTGCGTGCCCTGTTCGTCGCATTGGCGCCGGTGGCATTCAGCACCGCATTGGTCGGCTTGCAGCTGACCGCGCCATCCGTGGGGGCGGTGCTGGGGGCTTGGGTGCAGGCGACCAGCGCCAGCAGGGATATGGGGGCGATCAGGCGGGACGGTTTCAGGGTCATCGGCTTTCCTTGTGTCGTGGCGCGCGGGTTCTGCACCAGCTTGCCGAATACAATCAAGGGTTGACCATCCCGGGGATCGGCGCATTTTTTCCTACTATTTTGCATCCTGTCGGTGTGAACTGCGTTAAGTGTCTGGGCTGAAAGGCCCGATAACCATTCAAGAGGTGACAAGATGGCTTTGTGGGAATTCGTGAAAGACGCCGGGAAATCGGTCTTCGGCAAGGCCGAGGCCGCCACGCCCCCTGCACCCAAGGATGAAAAGCCTGACGCACAACCTGCAAAATCAGCCCCCAAGGCCGCCGCGCCGTCGGATACCGATCGCAAGGTCGCAGCGCTCAAGGCCGAGTTGCGGGCCTTGGACATGGATGGCGGCGATGTGCATCTGCGGTTGCGCGGCGACACGGTGGTGCTGGAAACCAAGGAAGCCACCCGCGAACAGATGGAAAAGCTGATTTTGGCCGTCGGCAACATCGAAGGCATCGCCAACGTCGAGGCCGACCTGCCCGAGGCCGAGACCCCGCCCGTCTTCCACACCGTCCAGAAGGGCGAAACCCTGTCGGCCATCGCCAAGCAACATCTGGGCAGCGCCAACAAGTATCACGCCATCTTCGAGGCCAACCGCCCGATGCTGAGCGACCCCGACAAGATCTATCCGGGTCAGGTCCTGCGCATCCCCAAGGACGCCTGACCCATCCCCGACCGGTCCGGATGGCCGCAAACGCCGCGACGTCGCGACAGGTGACGCGGCGTTCTGCCACATCCATGCGTGGCTTGATCTTGCCCGGACCGGTCAATTCGGACCATCCTGCGCGTCAGGGAGGAGCCGTGTGATGCGGCTCGTGAAGGAGGAAATGATGGGCAAGTTCAGCAACTACGCGGATCGCGATCGGGTCGAGTCCGAGGGGGATTACGCGTCCCGCGACCTTCCCGTCACGCTTTACGATTTCGTCTCGCGCACTGCGGCGCGTTATCCGGACCGTCCGGCGATCTCGTTCCAGTTGCTGTCCGGCCCGCGCGATCCTGCGACCACGCTGACATGGAAGAAGCTGCTGGAGCGGGTGACCGAAACCGCGAACCTGTTCCGCAGCCTTGGCGTCGGGCCCGACGACACCGTCGCCTATCTGCTGCCCAACAGCATCGAAACGCCCGTCGTTCTGCTGGCCGGCGCGACGGCAGGTATCGTCAATCCGATCAACCCGCTGCTGGACGCTGGCCAGATCGCGGGCATCCTGCGTGAAACCAATGCCAAGGTTCTTGTCACGCTGAAGCCCTTCCCCAAGACCGATGTCGCCCAGAAGGCCGCCGAAGCCGTCGCCCAAGCCCCCGGCGTCACCCATATCGTACAGGTCGATCTGAACCGCCATCTGCGCGGGGTGAAGCGGTTCATCGTGCCGCTGATCCGGCCCAAGGTGAAGACGCGCCACCATGCCAAGGTCGTCGATTTTGAAGCGGCTGCCAGCGGACAGAATCACCGGCGGCTGGAGTTCGACCTGCCGCAGCAGGACCGTGTCGCGGCCTATTTCCACACCGGCGGCACGACCGGCACGCCCAAGGTGGCGCAGCACAAGTACTCCGGCATGATCTACAACGGCTGGCTGGGCGGCGAGCTGCTGTTCGACGAGACCGACGTGCTGATGTGTCCGCTGCCGATGTTCCACGTCTTTGCGGCCTATCCGGTGCTGATGGCCTGCATCGCGTCCGGGGCGCATCTGGTGATGCCGACGCCTGCGGGCTATCGCGGCGATGGCGTCTTCGACAACTTCTGGAAGCTGATCGAACGCTGGCAGGCGACCTTCCTGATCACCGTACCCACGGCTATCGCGGCCCTGATGCAGCGCCCAGTCAATGCCGATGTCAGTTCGCTGAAGACGGCGATTTCCGGTTCGGCGCCCCTGCCGATCGAACTGTACAACCGCTTCAAGGCCGCCACCGGGGTGGAGATCGCCGAAGGCTACGGTCTGACCGAGGCGACCTGCCTTGTCAGCTGCAACCCGGTGGACGGGCTGAAAAAGGTCGGCTCGGTCGGCATTCCGCTACCCTATACCGACGTGCGCATCCTGCATCACGACGATCAGGGCAATGCCACCGATTGCGGTACCGACACCGTGGGCGAAATCTGCGTGTCGAACCCCGGCGTCTTCCCCGGCTCGACCTATACCGAGGCCGACAAGAACCATAAGCTGTTTTCGCGTGACCGCTATCTGCGGACAGGCGATCTGGGGCGGATCGATACGGATGGCTATCTGTGGATCACCGGTCGCGCCAAGGATCTGATCATCCGCGGCGGTCACAACATCGACCCCGCCGAGATCGAGGAAGGCCTGCTGTCCCATCCTGCCGTGGCCTTCGTCGGCGCCATCGGCCAGCCCGACAGCTTTGCGGGCGAAATTCCCTGCGCATATGTCGAACTGGTGGCGGATGCGCAGGTGACGGTCGACCAGCTGTGCGACCATGCCAAGGCGCATATCCACGAACGCGCCGCCATCCCCAAGCATATCGAGATCCTGCCTGAACTGCCCAAGACCGCCGTGGGCAAGATCTTCAAGCCCGACCTGCGCCGCCTTGCCATCAAGCGCGTCTATGACGATGCGCTGAAGGGAACGGGCAGCCATGTCGTCGAAGTGCGCGAGGACAAGAAACGCGGGCTGGTCGCCATGCTGTCGCGCGATGGCAAGACCGATGAGGATAAGGTCCGCACCACCTTGGGTCAGTTCACCTGCGCATGGGACTGGGCATAGGGGCCATGGCCCCTTAGCCGTTTTCGCGCAAGATCCGCCCCGCCAGATACAGCGATCCGCAGATCAGGATACGCGCTGACGGGGTCTGCGCCACGATCCGGGCGATGGCGTCCGTCACATCGCCCGCGGCGAAAGTGGTCATGCCGACCTGACGCGCGGCCTCGGCCGTGTCGCGGGCGGGCAGGGTGTTGGCTTCGCCGGGGATATCGATGGCGGTCAGGCTGGCGGCATGTTCGGCCAGCGGGCGCAGATAGCCGGTGATATCCTTGGTGTTCAGCATCCCGCAGACCAGATGCGTCGGGCGCGGGGGCATGGCGGCCAGGGTCGCCGCCACCGCCTGACCGCCCGCCGGATTATGCCCGCCGTCCAGCCACAGCTGCGCATCGGGACCGGCCAGATCGACCAGCGGCCCATGGCGCAGCAGCTGCATCCGTGCGGGCCATTCGGCCTGCGTCACTGCGGCCAGCGCCATCGCATCCGTCGCGCCCAGCTGCCGCAGCGCGGCCAGCGTGGTCCCAGCGTTCTGCACCTGATGGTCGCCGATCAGATTGGGCATCGGCAGGTCCCATAGACCGTGATCATCCTGGAAAATCATCCCGTCGCGGTCGCGCTGGATCATCCAGTGCTGGCCATAGGCGATGATCGGAGCGGTCAGCCCTTGGGCTCGGGCCTCGATCACCTGCAGGGCTGGGTCTTGTTGCGGGCCGACAATGCAAGGCACCTGCCGTTTTATGATGCCGGCCTTTTCGCCCGCGATTAGGGGCAGGGTATCGCCCAGATATTGCGTGTGGTCGATGCTGACGGGCGTGATGACGGTCAGGGCCGGATGGTCAACGACATTCGTCGCGTCCAGCCGTCCGCCCAGGCCTACCTCCAGCAGGGTGTAATCGGCCGGGCTGCGCGAAAAGGCCAGGAAGGCGGCGGCGGTCGTGATCTCGAAGAAGGTGATCGGCTGGCCGTCGTTGGCGACCTCGCATTCCTCCAGCGTGGCGGCCAAGGCATCTTCGCTGATCAGATCGCCCGCCAGCCGGATGCGTTCGTGGAAATGCGCCAGATGCGGCGAGGTATAGGCGTGGACGCGCTTGCCCCCCGCCTGCAGCCCTGCACGGATCATCGCCTGCGTGCTGCCCTTGCCGTTGGTGCCCGCAATATGGATCACCGGCGGGATGTGGCGTTCGGGGTTGCCCAAGGCCGCCAGCAGCCGCTGCATGCGGTCCAGCGACAGGTCGATGACCTTGGGGTGCAACGCCATCAGGCGGGCAAGGATGGCGTCGGATTGGCTCATGTCAGATCACGCCGGGGCTGCCCCCGGGCCCCCCAGGTGTCATGTCACGGGTGTCAGGGTCAGTCGGCTTTGGTCAGGTCCTGCGGGATGGCAGGGGCCTCGACCGTGGGGGCGGGCAGATCGGCGCGCGTCGGCGCAGGCATGCCGCCCAGCATCCGCAGGATCGAGACCAGTTCGTCGCGCAGCTTGCTGCGGTGGGTTACCCGGTCCAGCATGCCATGTTCCAGCAGGTATTCGGCGCGCTGGAAGCCTTCGGGCAGCTTTTCGCGGATGGTCTGTTCGATGACGCGGGGGCCTGCGAAGCAGATCAGCGCATTGGGTTCGGCAATGTGGATGTCGCCCAGCATGGCATAGCTGGCGGTGACGCCGCCCGTCGTCGGGTGGGTCAGCACCACGATATAGGGAATGCCGGCTTCCTTCAGCATCTCGACCGCGACGGTCGTACGGGGCATCTGCATCAGCGACAGGATGCCTTCCTGCATGCGCGCGCCACCTGCGGCGGAAAACAGCACCAGCGGCTTGCCGGTCTGCACGGCGCGTTCGGCGGCGGCGATGATGGCGTTGCCGACATACATCCCCATCGACCCGCCCATGAAGCTGAAGTCCTGGCCCACGGCGATGACCGGCGTGCGGCCCATTTCGCCTTCGGCCACCAGCATCGCCTCTTTTTCGCCGGTCTTGCGCTGTGCGGCTTTCATCCGGTCGGGATATTTCTTCTGGTCGCGGAATTGCAGCGGATCGGAGATCGGTTCGGGGACCTTGACCTCGATGAAGGCACCGCCGTCGAACATCGCGGTAAAGCGTTCGCGGGGCGTGATCGCCATATGGTGGTCGCAATTCGTGCAGACGTTCAGATTGTCGGCCAATTCGCGGTGAAACAGCATCGTTCCGCATTCGGGACATTTGGTCCACAGGTTCTCGGGCACTTCACGACGCGAGAAGAGCGAGTTGATATGCGGGCGGACGTAGTTGGTGATCCAGTTCATCGCGGACGGCCTTGGCTGTTTCAGCCTCTCAGATAGGCCGCGACGCGGGGAATTGCAATTGCCCGGTGGCCCAAGGATGATGCGCCCCATGTGGGCGACGATCTTCTTCCTGATGCACAGCGCGCTGTCGCTGGCGATCATCGTGCGGGTGCTGTTGCGCCCGCGGATGGAGCCGTCGGTCCGGCTGGTCTGGATCATGGTGGTCGAGGCGGTGCCGCTGCTGGGCGTTCTGGCCTATCTGCTGTTCGGCGAGATCCGCATGAACCACGCCGAGGTCCAACGCATGGCCGATGTCCGCGACCGGCTGACCGGCATGTGGACCGACAGCCCCGCCCAGCTGAGCGACCCGCCCGACCATGCGCAGCCGGTGATCGCGGCCAATGAATCGGTCGGCGGGATGGCGGCACTGACCGGCAACCGCATGACCCTGTTGTCCGAAGGCGACGAGGCGATCGACCGCATCGTCAGCGCCATCGACCGGGCGCGCGATCATGTCCACCTGCTGTTCTATATCTGGCTGCCCGACATCAGCGGCACCAAGGTCGCCGAGGCGATCATCCGCGCCGAGGGTCGGGGCGTGCAATGTCGCATCATCGTCGATGCGCTTGGATCGCGTGGCCTGGTCCGCTCGCCCCTGTGGGACCGGATGCAGCAGGTGGGGGCGGAATGCGTGACGGCTTTCCCCTGGGGCCTGCCCTTCATCAGCGTGCTGTTCCAGCGGCTGGACCTGCGCAACCACCGCAAGATCATCGTCATCGATAACAATCTGGCCTTCACCGGCAGCCGCAATTGCGCTGACGCCGCCTTTGCGGTCAAGGCGCGCTTCGCCCCTTGGGTCGATCTGCTGGTTCAGGTCGAGGGGCCGGTGGTGCGCCAGCTGCAAGCGGTCTTTCTGGGCGACTGGATGAGCTATACCGGACGCGACCTGGGTCACATGCTGCAGTTGGTGCCCGCGGTGCCGGGGGCTGCGACGGCGGCGCAGGTGGTGGCGACGGGGCCGGACCTGCGGGCGGGCAGCGTGTCGGATTGCCTCGCGGGGATGCTGTATGCCGCGCGGCACAACGTGGTGGTGACTACGCCCTATTATGTCCCCGATGCGGCGTTGGATGCTGCCATTCGCGCGGCGGCGCGGCGGGGCGTGCAGGTGACGATGATCCTGCCCGCCCGCAACGACAGCCTGATCGTGGGGGCCACGGCGCAGGGCTTCTATCACGGGTTGCTGGCCGCGGGCGTGCGGCTGATGCTGTTCGAGCCGGGGCTGCTGCATGCCAAGGTGATGACCGTCAACGGGCGCATGGCCATGCTGGGCAGCGCCAATCTGGACCGCCGCAGCTTCGAGCTGAACTACGAGGTCAACATGGCCATCTTCGATCCGGAACTGGTCGGCCAGCTCGAGGCGCGCCAGCTGAGCTATGTCGGGCGGGCGCGGCCGATCACCCTGGATCAGGTCCGCGGCTGGAGCCCGCTGCGCCGTCTGCGCAACAACCTGATGGCCTTGGCCGCGCCGCTGCTGTGACCGATCAGACGGGAAGGGCGGTGCGGTATTTCGTCTGGCGCAGCACGAAATGCGTCACCGTGCTGCGGATGATGCCAAGGGGCAGCATGCGGCGCATCAGGAAATGTTCCAGTCCCTCGGGGTCGGCGGCCACGATCTTAAGCTGATAGTCCGAGGTGCCGGTGATGGTCGCGCATTCCATGATCTGATCCTCGGACTGCACAAAGCGGTCGAAGCGCGCCAGCGTCGCCTCGGTATGGTCCAGCAATGAGACCTGCACATGCGCCATCGCATGCAGCCCCGCCTTGGCGGGGGCGACGATGGCCACCTTCCGCTGGATGACGCCATCCTCGGTCAGGCGGCGCAGCCGGCGCCACGCGGGGGATGACGACAACCCCGCCGCATCGGCCAGCGCCTGTGTGGACAGCGTGGCATCATCCTGAAGCAGCCGAAGGATACGGCGGTCGATCTCGTCCAGCGGGGGCATGGCATGCCTTTCTGTGGCGTTTAAGTGGAACCTTATGCCCCAAGATGCTTGTTGTGGCGCATATCCGGCAAGGTTTTTCCCCGCCCTGCGGTAATCTGGACCTCAGGGAGGATATGTCATGCCGAAATCGACCGAATATGATGCCAAGCATGCCGACATGGACGGCTTCATCGCCTATGACGCCGAGGAGGATGCCGTCTGGCGCGACCTTTACGCCCAGCAGCTGCCCGCCGTGCGCCGCCACATGGCCACGCCCTATCTGCGGGGGCTGGACCTTTTGCAGATGCCCACCGACCGCGTGCCGCAATGTCCCGATATCTCGGACCGTCTGGGGACGCTGACCGGATGGCGGGTCGAGCCCGTGCCCGCCCTGATCGGCTTTGGGCGGTTCTTCGGGATGCTGGCCGACAAGGCCTTTCCCGCCGCCAGCTTCATCCGCAAGCGCAAGCATTTCGATTACATCGAAGAGCCCGACATCTTCCACGAGATCTTCGGCCATACGCCGCTGCTGACCGATCCGGCCTTTGCTGCCTTCAGCCAGGCCATCGGGCAGGCGGGCACGCGATGCGACAAGGGGGATTATGCCTGGCTGATCCGGCTCTACTGGTTCTCGATCGAATTCGGGCTGATGCGGCAGGACGGCGAATTGAAGGCTTTGGGCAGCGGGCTTGCCAGTTCGGTGACGGAACTGCCATGGTCCTTGTCCGGACAGCCCGAACTGAGGCCCTTCGACGTGATCGACATCCTGCGCACGCCCTATCGGATCGACATCCACCAGCCGGTCTATTTCGTAATCGAGGATCTGGACGATCTGTTCGCAGCCGCCCGTCGCGATCTGCTGGCTGACATCGCCCATGCACGCAGCCTCGGGCTGCACGAACCGAAATATCCGCCCAAGGCCGCCGCCTGAAAGGATCCCCGCCATGACCACCTGCAATCTGGCCGACAAGACCTGCGAACCCTGCACGGGCGGTGTCGCCCCCTATGACGTCGCCACCGCACGCGACCATGTGGCGCAGCTGACCGACTGGACGCTGTCCGAGGACGCGACGCAGATCACCCGTCGCTTCGACTACAAGGGCTTTGCCAAGGCGGTCGAGATGGCCAATCTGGCCGCATGGCTGGGCAACAAGCAGGGCCACCACCCCGATATCGCCTTTGGATGGGGCTATTGCGCCGTGACCTTCACCACCCACGAAGCCGGTGGCCTGACCGAAAACGACCTGATCTGCGCTGCACGGCTGGACGAATTGACGGCTTAGGAACGCCCCTGCGGTTGCAGAAGGCTTGTTCCGATCCCGATCTGCCGCTATTCCTGCAGGGGATTGTGTAAGGGGCTGTCACGGTTGGTGGTTCGTCGGGCCAGGGCGCTGCGAACCGGGTTTTCCGCCCGTGTCGCCGCACCGGCGTTGCAACCCCTGCACGGACGAACAAGCAGGGGCATCCGGCATGGCGCGTCATGAACAAGGCTGGCTTTCACGGCGCATCCGTGCGCGCGGGGCGCGTCAATGGCAGGGCCTGCTGGACCGGGCGCAGCGCCGCAACGGCCCGGTTCCCGGCGACCTCCGCGATGAGGCCCGCGATCTGCAGCAGATCCTGACCCGTTACCTGCACACCACCGAAATCCGGTCATTGGGCGCCCGCGATTCGCTGTCGCGGATGGAACTGCCGGCGGGCACCGACTGGCGCTGGCGGCCCGAGATCCTGCGCGCCCGCAACGCCACGCCCGCCCTTGTCGCCCCGCCCAGTGGCCGCTGGCTGTCCGACGAGGTGGCGCTGTTTCACGATTGCCCGCAGCGTGCGCTGATCCTTCGCCAGTCCCGCAACCGCCGCGCCACAGACCTGTCGGATTATGCGCTGGCGTTGGAGGTGATGGGCTTCGAGGGCAGCTTCCTGTCGTTTTCACTGGGCTTTCCGGCCGAGGCGCTGGAAGGTTTGGGCGGTCACCACATCATCCGGCTGGAGGCGACGTTGCAATCGGAACGCGCGATCACCGTCTATGCCCGCCTGAACATCCAGCAGGGGCCGAATACCGAAAAGATCCTGCGCCAGATGGGCGACCCGATCGAAGGGGCGACCTGCAACCGCGTCGTCGAATTCGACCTTGGCTATGCCGAGATGTCCCAACGCTCGGTCGAGAAGGTCTGGGTGGATGTGATCTTCGAGGCCCCTTCCATGAATGCCGTGGCGCTGCGGGACGTGATCCTGTCCCGCCATGCCCGCGCCCAGATCTGAGGAGACGACCATGATGCAATTCGAAAGCCGCGGTCTGAAGGGCGGGTTGTGGCGCGGTCGCCTGACCCATCCGCAGGGCGCCCCCGCCCGCATCATCCTGATCCAGCACGGCGAGGTTCTGGCCGAGGGACGCATGACCCCCGACGGCGATGATGCGTCCCTGATCGAGGTCGATCTGCCCCGCGATGTCCTGTCGGACGGGGTCCAGACGCTGCTGCTGCGCGCCGACGCGGGCGCGTCGGGCGACGAACCCCATCCCGATGCCGAACTGCTGGCGCGCATGCCGCTGTTGGCCGGACATCCGCTGGACGAGGATCTGACCACCGAGATCACCGCCCTGCGCGCCGAGCTGGAGCTGATGAAGCGCGAATTGCGCCGTTTCGCATCCCGGGTTCTGGCTGGCTGAGCCACTGCGCCGCCCTTCATCGCGACGTCATGCTTCCTTGCGAAAAGCGGGGGGCATGGCTATATCGCGTGCTTCGTGACCGCACCCCGCGCTTGAATGATAAGGTTCGCCCATGACTTTGCCTCAGACGCCCCACTATCTGATCGACATGGCGAAACTGCGCGCCAACATGGAAAAGGTCGCATGGCTGCGCGAAGCATCGGGCGCCAAGGCCTTGCTGGCGCTGAAATGCTTTGCCACATGGTCGACCTTTGACCTGATGCGCGACTACATGGACGGCACCACGTCGTCGTCGCTTTACGAACTGCATCTGGGGCACGAGAAATTCGGCAAGGAAACCCATGCCTATTCCGTGGCTTGGGCCGATCACGAAATCGACGAAGCGGTGGGTTACGCCGATAAAATCATCTTCAACAGCCTGTCCCAGCTGGATCGCTATGCCGATAAAGCCAAGGATATCGCGATGGGCCTGCGCCTGAACCCGCGGTTTTCCACCAGCGGCTTCGATCTGGCCGACCCCGCGCGCCCCTTCAGCCGCCTTGGCGAATGGGACATGGAACGTCTGGAAACTGCGCTGGACCGCATCAGCGGCGTGATGATCCATTACAACTGTGAAAACGGCGATTTCGACCTGTTCGACCGCCAGTTGACCCGGATCGAGGATGAATTCGGGCCGCTGCTGAAGCGTCTGGATTGGGTCAGCCTTGGTGGCGGCATCCATTTCACCGGCGAAGGCTATCCCCTGCAGCGTCTGGCCGACCGGCTGAAGGCGTTTCAGGACCGCTTTGGTGTGCAGGCCTTCCTTGAACCGGGCGAAGCCAGCATCACCCAGACCACCACGCTTGAGGTCAGCGTTCTGGACATCATCAACAACGGCAAGGACGTCGCCATCGTCAACAGCAGCACCGAGGCCCATATGCTGGACCTGCTGATCTATCGCGAAGACGCCAAGCTGCCCAAGACCGGCGATCACAGTTATCAGATCGCGGGCAAGACCTGCCTTGCAGGCGATATTTTCGGCGAGGCGCGCTTTCAGCAGCCCTTGCAGATCGGTGACCGGATCAGCATCCAGGATGCGGCCGGTTACACCATGGTCAAGAAGAACTGGTTCAATGGCGTGGCCATGCCCGCCATTGCCCTGAAGGAAGAGGACGGAACGATCCGCACGGTTCGCAGCTTTTCCTATGACGATTACAAAGGCAGCCTGTCGTAAAGGCCACCCATCCTCTGCCACCCTGTGAAAGGAGACAGAATTGGCGAATAAGAACGTGCTCATCATCGGTGCCGGGGGCGTGGCGCAAGTTACCGCCCACAAGGTCGCGCAATGGGCGGGCGAATTCGGCGATCTGCATATCGCGAACCGCACGCAATCCAAGGCCGATGCCATCATCGACAGCCTGCGCGACAAGGGCCATGACATGCCCTTCACCAGCCACGCGCTGGACGCCATGGACAGTGACGCGGTCGAGGCGCTGATCCGCAAGATCGACGCAAAGATCGTGATCAACGTGGGCACGGCCTTCATCAACATGACCGTGCTGGAGGGCTGCATCCGCACTGGAGCCGCCTATATCGATACGGCCATCCATGAAGATCCGGCCAAGATCTGCGAAACGCCCCCCTGGTATGGCAATTACGAATGGAAACGCCGCGAGGATGTGGCCAAGGCCGGCATGACCGCCGTTCTGGGCGCAGGCTTCGATCCGGGCGTCGTCAACGCCTATGCGCGTCTGGCCGAGGATGAATATTTCGACAAGATCGACAGCATCGATATCGTCAACATCAACGCCGGTTCTCATGGTCGCTGGTTCGCCACCAATTTCGACCCCGAGATCAACTTCCGCGAATTCACCGGCACGGTCTATTCTTGGCAGGGCGGCGAATGGCAGACGAACAAGATGTTCGAGGTCGGCCGCGAATGGGATCTGCCCGTCGTCGGCAAGCGCAACGCCTATCTGTCGGGCCATGATGAGGTTCACAGCCTGTCCGCCCGTTACAAGGACGCCGATGTGCGGTTCTGGATGGGCTTTGGCGAACATTACATTAACGTCTTCACCGTGCTGCAGAACCTTGGCCTGCTGTCCGAACAGCCCGTCAAGCTTGCCAATGGCGAAGAGGTCGTGCCGCTGAAGGTCGTCAAGGCCGTTCTGCCCGATCCCGCCAGCCTTGCGCCTGATTACGAGGGCAAGACCTGCATCGGCGATCTGGTCAAAGGCACCCGCGACGGCAAACCGGGCGAAGTGTTCATCTATAACGTCGCCGACCACAAGGACGCTTATACCGAGGTCGGTAGCCAGGGCATCAGCTATACCGCTGGCGTGCCCCCGGTCGCGGCCGCGATCCTGATTGCGCGTGGTCCTTGGGACGTCAAGAAGATGGCCAACGTCGAGGAACTGCCCGCGCGGCCGTTCCTGGAACTGCTGGGCGACATGGGTCTGCCGACACGCGTCATCGACGCCACGGGTGACCACGCCATCTGATGGTTCCCCAATAAGAGACTGATCTTTGTTATCCCCCACGGCGGGCCGGAACATCCGGCCCGCCGCTTGCGTTCGCACCCCGAATGAAATGCACCCAAGGCGTTGGGGGACGCGGTGCTGAACGGGGGTTATGATGCCTGGTCCTGAAGGACACCTATTTCCACGCGTGCCGCAAAAGGAAAACAGCTCGGTTCCGCGCATGGCCAATTGGGCCGTGATCGGAATCTTTCTGATTCTGGCCTTTTCGGCACTGGCGGCTGGTCGCGATTTTCTGATGCCTGTGACAATGGCGCTGCTGTTGTTCTTTGTCTTCACGCCGCTGCGTCGCTTTGCACGTCGGCGCGGGGTGCCCGATGGGGCGACCGCGCTTGGCGTGACCGTGTCGATCATGCTGGCCGTGGCGATTCTGGCCTATGCGGCCAGTGGTCCGATCAGTCGCGCCATGAACAACATGCCGATCATCAGCCAACAGCTGGAGGCCAAGTTCGACAGCGTCCGCGATTCCGTCGCGGACCTGCGCGACGCGGCACAACGCATCGACGAGGCGCAAGAGGTTGCCCCCGACGACGGTGATGAGCCTTCGATCAAGGTGGAGCAGCGCGGTGAAACCACCCTTGGCACCGTCGTCAAATCCGCGCCCCTGCTTCTGGGCCAGACCTTCTTCACGCTGATCCTGCTGTTCTTCATGATCGCATCGGGTGATCTGCTGTATCTGAAGATCGTGCAAAGCTTCGACCGGATGCGCGACAAACGCGGCGCCTATCTGGCCCTGCGCGAGATCGAGGATTCGCTTGGCAACTATCTGGGCGCGATCACTGTCATCAACGCGGGCCTTGGCCTTGCGGTGGGTCTTTCGATGTGGGCTTGGGGCATGCCGGGGGCGCTGCTGTTCGGGCTCGGGGCCTTCGTGCTGAACTTCATCCCCTATCTGGGCGCCATCACCGGCGTGGCGATTTCGGGGTTGGTGGCATTGGTGGTCATGCCGGGGCTGTTCTGGCCGGGGATGGTGGCACTGACCTACCTGGGTCTGACATCGCTGGAAGGGCAGATCATCACGCCCTATTTCGTATCGCGCCGCTTGCAGATGAACACGGTGGTGGTCTTTTTGGCCGTCGCACTGTGGGCATGGTTGTGGTCGGTTCTGGGCATGGTGATCGCCGTGCCGGTTCTGGTCGTGCTGCGCGTTCTGGCCGATCATGTCCCCGGATGGGAGAAGTTCGGCAACTTCCTGGCCGGCGACGAACCCCCCGCGCTTGAGGATGACGATCAGGAAGACGCCCGCGATCTGGTCGAAGCCGGAGCCGAGGCCGAGGATGAGGCCGCCGCCCGCCAGGTCACCGCCGAGGTCGCCCGCACCCATGGTGCTCCCGACGCGGCGGACCCCTGATCAGGACCCCGCAATGCAAAACGCGGGCCGTGATGACGGCCCGCGTTTCCTGATGTCATGGTCGGCGGATCAGCCCGCGGGGGTTGCGGGGGCTGCGTGGTTCACGGCAGCTTCGATCTGCTTGCAGGTCTGTTCGACGTTGCTGTTCTGGCTTTCGGCGGCATCGCTCAGCGACATTTCAGCGTCACCGATGGCAACGGTGCCCTCAGAACCCTTTTCTTCGGCGGTCTTGCCAGTGGCTTCATCGCCTTCGGGCAGCATGCCGATCAGGCTGGCCTGCGCGTTAACGGCTTCCTGTCCGGAAAAGCCCTGTTCCTGACAATACTTGAGAATGCCCAGCTGATTGCGTGCGGCCTCATAGGTGGCGGCGGCATCCATCGCCTGCGGCGCGGGCGCGTCGGTTGCCTCGGCCTTGGCTGCCGGGGCTTCGGTATCCTGTGCCATCACGGCAACGGGGGCGGTCAGTCCAAGGCCAACGGCCAATGCGATATGGCGGATCATGCGATTTCTCCTTTTCCGTCATCTTAGCGTCTTCCGGCCTTGCGGCTTTGCGGCGCATGACAATCAGCTAGGTACCTTTGCGGGGAATTGCCCGTTCGAAATCGACGGGGCGGCGAATGTGGCGAAAGCTTGCCGCGCAGCGCCGTTTTGACGGGGGGCGATCGGCAGGTTCCGGCCATATGGCCGTCGCGGGGTCGAAAAACCGCGTGTTTTCAAGCACGTTCAGGTGAGCCGCACGTGATGTGCCGTCGGCTGGTGGCAAAGCTGCCCTAAAGGACAGGGGAACGATTCTGATGGTCGGCGGCGTTATCACTGCAATCACACGACGGAGAACGCAGATGTTCAATTCCTCGATCAAGACCCTGATGCTGGGCGGCAAGGCCGCCGCAATCGCCGCGCTGATGGCTGGTACTGCCATGGCCGAAACCACCATCATCTCGACCCCCACGGGCAATAACGTTCTGGCCACCGAAAGCGCGATGGACGCGGAACAGTCCAAAGGCATGGTCTGGGCCGACGACTTCCCCGTGCTGGAAGAGGTCGAGAACAATGACGCCATCATCGACACGATGATCGGGCAGGGGTTCACCGACCTCAAGATCACCCGCAAGGGGCCGATGCTGACCGTGACCGGCCAGCGCGCCGGTGTGCCGACCGAGCTGGTCTACAGCACCGCAAACGGTCGTCTGGTTTCGGTGGATGGTGTCGAAACCCAGGATCGCTCCGTCGAAGGCACGCCTTCAATCGCGGACCGCATGATGGACAATGTGGCCGACGGTGACGGCAATGCCGAAACGGCCGATGACGTCATGGGCACCGACACCTTGGGTGGCACCACGGAAACCGGAACGGACGCAGGCGCCGATCTGGGGGAAGCGGACGGTACCAGCCCCGGCATGGGCGCCGATGCCGACAGCAGCAGCGATACGGGCAGCGATGCCGGTTCGGACGGCAGCTCGGACGGCGGTTTCGAGGGCGGCGACAGCACCAACTGATCGTCTGTATCACAGATGAAGGATGGCCGGGCCGCAACGCCCGGCCTTTTTCATGACCCAGGTTGTGCTATCACAGGATCCCCACAGCCACGGCCAGTGACGTCCCAATGGTCCAGATCACCGCGACCCCGATGCTGTAGGTCCAGTTCCACCGCAGCCCTACGGTAAAGGCCGACCGCCCGACCAGCGACGCAGCATAGGCCACCGTCGTGATGAAAGGCGAAAAGCACATCACCGCTGACCAGATGCCGATCAGCAGCGTCGCAATGGCGGTATCCGACAGTCCGGGGATTGCCAGCTGGCTGCCAAGGCTGCCCAGCACCGATGCAGTGATGATCGGATTGATCCCGATGCAGCCCAGACCGAACAGCAGGCCCGCGAAAATCCACAGGACGGGCAGGGCGGTCAGCTGCAGGTCGATGGCCAGCAGGCGAATCGCTTCGGTGGGCATGACCTCGACGACCAGCACCGACAGCAGGCCGGCGGAAGCGAACACGCCCAGTTCGGATGCGGCAAGTGGAAAGCGTGAAACCGACGTGCCCAGCACCTGCGTCGTGGCGGACCAGGCCTTGCGCCCCCCGGTCCAGGCGGCCCACCCGAGGCTATAGCTGGGTACCACCAGCAGCAGAGATTGCTGAAATGACAGCGACGTTTGCGCATTCAGCATGATGACCGCCATCCCCAGCAGTGCCACATGCAGCAACAGCAGCCAGACCGCGCGCCTATCGGCGGGATCGGGGGGTGTCGCCGCCCGCGCTACGACCCGCCCCCGCGGCGCGGTCACACGGTCCAGCATCCAGCCATAGCCTGCGCAAAGAAACGACAGCGCAAACCCAAGCGGCGCGAAATCCAGATAGTCCAGCGAAGGCATCGAGATCAGCAGCGAATTGACCGCGAAGCCCATCGGTGACCACAGCGCCACCAGCGAAAACCCCCTCGTCACCGCCAGGGTCATGCGGCGGAACTTGACCTCTTGCAGGTCGGGGGGCAGATGCGCCGAACCCGTCGCCATCGCCCGCATCGCCATATCCAGCAGAATGGCCAGCCCGCCTAGATTGATCAGCGTTCCGAAAATATGCCCGCCAAAGTTCAGTGCAAGATAGCGCCGCCCCGGCGGCTGCGCGGTCAGATAGCGACCGGCGCGCTCGATCTCGGGGGCGGCTGCGGCGGCGGTGCGCAGCACCCCCAGCAAGGCCAGCAGCGAGGCCAGAAAGACCGCGCGCTCCAACGCATGACCAAAGACATGCACGCCCACCTCCTGCCACAGCGCGATGCCGACCAGCGCTGCAGCCAGCACCATCGGCACGATGCTGACGGCGGTCAGCTGCCGCCATGTCACCGCGAAAAACACCACCAGCGCAGCCCCTGCGGCAAAGGCCATCCATTCGATCGGCTGGAAGATCTGGAACAGCCCCGTCGCGATCACCACGCAGATGCAGGTCCGGGCGATGATGTCGGGCAGCTTGGCGGTGGATGTCATAGGACGGCGTTCCTTGGGCGGACTGGCCGCCATGCAGTTCGCCGCGCAGCCTTTCAGAGCCGTCCGGAAAGGGGAAGGGGCCGCGGGCTTGCACAATCAATAAGGGGGGGCAGCAGGATTAACGCCGGTCGCCGGGTACCTGACAGTGGCTGCATCGCCTTGCAATCAGTGGGTTTCGGGTCGCGTCAATGGCAGTGTGATTTGGCAAAGCAGATTTAGGCATGATCCTTGCAGCCGCGTTTCTGACCCGCTTGCAGCGCGCTATAGGTCATCGAATTGTCGTCGATGGTATCGTCCAACAATCGGCCAATGCCTTATTTTCAGTCCGGCACTGAATACGGCGCCGCTTTATACTTAGCCAGCTGGCCAGATGCTGACCGTTCTGCGCATGCCGTTCCGCCAGCCGACGCCCATGCGCCCCGAGGCCAGCTTCGCCGCCACAATGGCGACGTGGTCTTGGTCCCGCAGCTGCGGGAACAGGGCAGATATCTCGTCTCGCGCAGCGGCGCCGACCGGGCGGATCGCTTCGGGTTCGGTAAAGAGCGACCCGGTTTCCGCACCGTTCGAGGTGACGATCTGATGCTACTCAAACAGCAGATGGAAATATTTGACCCCTTCTTTGCAATCATGCGGATCGACGCCTTCGATCAAAAGCAGCTGTTTGGCGACGACCAGCACCTCGGTCGTGCCGAACATCCGCGTCGCGATCCGTGATGTGACCAGAATGCGATGCTGCGGTGATGCGATCAGATCGGTCGAAGGCTTGCCGTGCCCCAAAGCTTTCGTCTTGCTGCAAATCGGTCGGAACTGTGGGTTGGTCGCCATCTGGCGAGCGCTGATCCGGCGGACGGGTTGATAGCCATTTGCTTTAGCAGTGATCAGATCGCCGACCTTGATATCCTCGACCGCGACAGGTCCCTTCGGCGTTAGCAGCAGACTGCCCCTTGCAAAGCGAAAGGGCGGATCCACGTCGAAATCATAACCCATCGCACGGATGTTCGCCGACTGAGCTACTCTTCATTTTTTGGACAGGATCTGGCGTAATTTAAGCGACTCGTTGCACCAACTGATCGGGTTGGTTGATATCATTCCTTTGCCAACAAACCCCCGCCGGTGGCTTGCCGCCCAAGGCCGAGTGAGGCCGCTGATGGTTGTGGAAGGTTATCCATTTCCGGATGGCCGCCTTCGTCTTTGATCCGGTTTCCCAGTCATGAAGGTAGACGCACTCGTATATCAGGGTGCGCCACAACCTCTCGATGAAGATGTTGTCGAGGAACCGGCCTTTCCCATCCATCGATATCCGGACGCCCGATCGACGAAGCCGATCCGTCCAAGCAAAAGACGTGAACTGGGATCCTTGATGGGTATTCATGATCTTGGGCGGCCCGAACTTGTGGATGGCCTCGGTCAGCGCTTCGACACAGAAGTCATTCGACCCTGTTCTTGAACCGATGGCGAACACGGTCTCATTCCAGCATGTTCGAGATCCGCCAGGACAGAACCTTGTGGGTATGCCAGTCCATGATCGCCACGATGTAGAGGAACCCGCGCCGCATGGGCTTCTGGTAAATCGGCATCAATCCTATGAGGCGCATCAGCCGCCGGATGCGCTTTTCGTTCACCAGGTGGCCGTCGTTGCGCAGGTGTCAGGTCATCTGCCGAACGCCGAAGAATGGCGTCCCCGGAAACTGCTCGTCGATCCGCCGCATCAGACCGAGGTTCTGCTCAGACCCGCCCTTGGGCATGTAGTAGAAAGACCAGCGCGCGATTGACAGCAGCTTGCACTGCTGGCCGATCCACAAGTCCGGGTGATCCGGCTCGATCATGTCGTTCGGCATTGTCTCTCGGAACAATGGTGTTCCAATGCTTCATCACTTCCCGTCCCAAGGTAATCCCCCCATTTTTACGGGGGCTTGGTCGTAGAATTTACGCGGCCATCTTCAGTTTCTGGGCGGGTGTCATCCCGCCATTGCCCATGTTGGGGCGTTCGTGGTTGTAGGACCAGAGCCACTCGGTGGCAATCTGCTGAACCTCCTCGATGCTTTCGAAAATGTACAGATCCAGCCATTCGTGTCTGACCGTTCGATTGTAGCGCTCGACATAGGCGTTCTGCTGGGGCTTGCCGGGCTGGATGTGGGCCAAGGTGATGCCCCTGTTCTTAGCCCATTCCATGAGGGTGCCGCTGATATATTCCGGGCCGTTATCGACTCGAATTGTTCCAGGAGCACCGCGCCATTCGATAATTTGATTAAGGGCCCGGACGACGCGTTCGGCGGGCAGAGAGAAGTCGATCTCGATGCCCAGGCCCTCGCGGTTGAAATCGTCCAGGACATTCAGCAGCCGAAACTGGCGACCGTCGCCGAGGCGATCCGCCATGAAATCCATCGACCAGACCTCGTTCGGTGCGTCCGGCACAGCAAGCTCGTCCGGTTTGTCCCGCTTCAACCGTTTGCGCGGCTTGATCCTGAGGTTCAACTCCAGTTCGCGGTAGATCCGGTAGACTCGCTTATGGTTCCAGCCATGACCTTGGACATTCCTCACGTACAGGAAGCATAGGCCGAAGCCCCAGGTCTTCTTCGCTGCTGTCAGCCCCAGCAGCAGAGCCGCGATCTGCTCATTCTCGTCATCGAGCTTCGGGCTGTATCGGTAGCAGGTCTCGCTGACATCAAACGCCCGGCACGCCAGCGCGATGCTGACGCCTTTCATCGCCACCGTTTTCACGGCCAGCTCTCGGCGTTGAGTTGGCCGGACATTTTTTTCCGAGCGCTTCCTTCAGCAGGTCGTTCTGCATGCTGACATCCGCATACATGCGCTTCAGCCGCCGGTTCTCCTCGGCCATCACCTTCATCTCGGAAATCAGGCTCGCATCCATGCCGCCATACTTCGCGCGCCATTTGTACAGCGTGGCGCTGCTAATGCCATGTTCGCGGCAAAGTTCGGCAGCTGGAACGCCGCCTTCCATCTGTCGTAGCACGCCCATGATCTGGGCTTCTGTGAAACGTGTCTTCTTCATTGGAATCTCCTCGTTCATCCTGCCGAGAAAATTCTACTTCCGCATCCCCTTAAGATCGGGGGGGATTACCACAGATCCCTCGACACAAGCGTTTTGCCATACAAAAGTTGATGGTTGCCAGCAGGCGACACGACGGCAGGGACAGATCGCAAGCTCGGAAGGATCGTGCTCGGGCCGGGTTTCGCACTCGCGTCTTCGCCGAAGGCCGTCGAGGCGATCTAGCTGAGGTCTACGAGTAGGCGCATTCTCAAGGTGAAGAGTGCCTCGGCTCAGGATGCATTGATTTCCGTTTCACAGTGTGATTCACGGCTCGGAAACGGAGCGGTGACATGAGCGACCTTTTCTGGCTGACTGACGCGCAGATGGCACGCATGGCCCCCTATTTTCCGAAGTCTCACGGCAGGCCACGCGTCGATGACAGGCGAGTTCTTTGCGGGATTGTCTTCATGATCCGCAATGGCTTGCGCTGCCGTGATGCCCCTACCACCTACGGGCCCCACTAGACGCTTTGCAATCGTTGGAGGCGTTGGAGCGGGAAGGGCATTTTTGCTCGGATGATGGCGGGACTTGCTGCCGAACACGGTGAAGATGAGACCGTGATGATAGACGCGACATACTTGAAGGCACATCGCACAGCGATCAGTATGGCCGTCAAAAAGTGGGGCGTGGTCGCCTGATCGGCCGTACCAAAGGGTTCAAGGGAAAAAGAAACTGTCCGGTGGACAGTTTTGCCCGAGAACGGAACACAAAGCTGCACGCGATTCGCGACAGCTGGGGACGACCGATCGACCTGTTCATCACCGCCGGTCAGGTGAGCGATCATATCGGCGCACGGGCGCTGCTCGGCGGCCTGCCAAACGTCAAATAGCTGCCTGGCGATCGCGGTTATGATGCTGACTGGTTGAGAGACGCGTCGCAGGACAAGGGGATACGCGCCTGCGTCTCCTGTCGGAAGCAACGCAAGACGCCGGTCAAGTATGACAAGCGACGCGACAAGCGGCGAAGTCGTATCGAGATCATGTTCGGCAGGCTCAAGGATTGAAGGCGCGTGGCAATGCGATACGACAGATATCCGAAGATCTTCCTCTCGGCCGTCAACGCATGCGTTGACCCCGCGCAGCAACCGTCATCTATTGATTATAAATCCTGATCCGAGGCCTGATCGTCGCAAGCCTGAAGCGTATGCCGGACGCAATGAGGCTCCTGCCTAATCTTCGGTAGGTCGGGGCAGCGCGATAGGACAGTCTTCTAATGGGGAGATTTACGCATGGGGCAGTGAAACCAGCTGGAAGAATTTGGTGAGGCATCCAACAATCGTTCGCTGCTCCTGCGAACTATAGGCCAAAGCCTAAGTTGCAAAGTCGGCCTCGGCTATTCTTTCCTGCCCGCGCCACAGGACGAAAAGACCGGTCAGCACGATCAGGACTGAGCCTGCCAACATGCCCATGGTTAGCGTCTCACCGAACAGGGCACGCCCAGGGCGATGCCGAACAAGAGCCGAATGTAGCGGAACGGCATGACCGCCGATACATCGCCCGTGCGCATCGCCTTCATCAGGCAAGAGTAAGGCCCGATACCCACAAGAATGGTGCCTGATAGCAGCAATGCGGCATGGGCATTGGGAAGCAGAGATGCTTCGTTCTGCCAGAGAGAAAATATCAGACCCGCCACCGCCAGCGCCAGAAAGCCGTAGAGGCCGAGAATGGCGGTGCTCAGGCTCTTAAAAGCGGCCCGGCTGGCGAGGTCGCGACCTGCAAAGCCAAGCATGCCGATGACCGCCAGAACCGATAGCGCCGAGAGGTCTTCCGTTTCAGCGCGGATAATAGTGAAACCAGAAGGCGTCTAAGAAAATCGGGGCTATTCATACCTTCAGGCAGCGGGCCCTAAAGGGGGGCTGCCCGACAGGGTTTACAGCCGTTCTAGGAGTGGTTTCACGATCATGATTCACCTTCTTGTCAACGGGCACGAGCTCTCTGTAAAGACATAGATCACGTCGGGCCAGACGTGGGACTATTTTGGTTTGGATCCGGTGATGGGCGACAATCTCTCCCGCCTGAGCGTGCTGCCGGTGATCCCAATTCGCAAATCACGCGTAAACCGTTCGATGTATCCTCTAGGGGGCGTGGTTGAGCGCTGCTCCAACTTGCACGAGAACGCGAGACGTGTCTCAAACCGCTACGAGAATACGACAGAGAACTGCCTCTGCTTCATTGATATCATGTCGATCCGTCTCTGGCTGCACCATTTGTCAGCATGACCACACAGAGGCATCAAAGTTACTCGCCATATCCGCGCGTCAGCACTGCGTCGATATGCAGGAGGGCATCCTGCAACGATGCGCGCCAGAATGGCCAGTCATGACTACCCTCGGATACGCGAAACCTGTGTCGGATGCCGGCATCGCGCAGCGTAATGTGCAGGTCGGCTGTGGCCTCGAAAAAGGGATCATCGGCGCCGATATCGAAATAGAGCCGTGGAATGCGTGCGAAGCGCGTCGTATCCGTGGCCTCGATCAAGGATGCCGGGTTCAGATCATCCCATGTCGCCGTCAAGCGGTCCGGCCCTGACAAGTCCGGTCCCAGCACAGTCGCGAAACGCGACGCATAGCCTTGATCCGACAGGTCCAACAGTTGCTGATCCGTACGGAATGAGGCGCTGAGCGCTGCAATTCCTGCGAACTGGTCCGGGTGGCGCAGTTGATAGATGGTTGCAGCCATCCCTCCCATCGACATCCCAAGAATGGCCCGCCCCTCGGGGGTCCCTATGGTGCGGTAGCGACTTTCGATACCCGGGATGAAATCCTGCATGAACATCTGCTGCCAGCGCTGCTGGCCGTCGGCGTCATCCAGAAAGTAGGTCGCCACCTCATTGCCTGCGTCGCGCCGCCCGTCCGGAGCGACCGCGATCAGTGGCCTGATCTGCCCATCGGTTATCAGCTTGTCCAGGATTTGGTCGATGCCCGCCAGCGTGAACCAGTCCAGGGGCTGACCCGTCCCGCCACCATGCAGCAGATACAGCACCGGATAATCGCGACCCCGTTCCTGATAACCGGGGGGCAGATAAACGGAATAGGCGACGGGCCTGTTCAGTATCGGGCTGGGCAGGACATTCTGCGTGCGGACATCGGCGCGCAAAGGCGCTGCAGTCAGCGTGAAAAGGGTGGACGCGAAAAGGGCAAGCAAGGATCTGGCGAACATCCGACGCTCCTTCAGAAGATCAGTTTATAGGACATGGATACGCCGCCGCCCAGCAGGCCCGGTCCGGGATTTGAACCGCGATTCCATGGCCAGCGATTGCTGCTGTAATTCGAATAATTCAGCTGGATCCGGTCATTCACCCGATAGCTGGCCGTATAGGTGTAATCGGGGTTCCAGGGTTCCTGCACGCCCGAGGGATAGAGGTAGGTCGTCAGGCCCACCCGCAGCTTTTCCGTCACCGACATCCCGCAAGCCAGACTAAGCAATTCATTCGTCGGATTGGGCAGACCGAACCCGAACGAGCAATTCGCGGTCTTTTCGAAAGGCAGCCTCACCTCCGGCAGTTTATAGCTGCCGCGGAAACTGCCATCGAACAGCGACGACACGACATCCGCCCCCGCACCCGAGAACCGCGCGCTGTAGCTGGAATAGCTGATGTTCAGCTTTTCGGTCGCCTTGAAGTTGATGGAATAGGTGAAATCCGGGTCCCAAGGGGCCTGCTGGCCCGAGATGGGGAAATGCACCAGCGCAAGGTTCATCGAAAGGCGGTCGTTGATCCGCGCGCTGCAGCCAAGGCTGACCCGCAGCTTGCCATAGCGCGTGTCCTGATTGCGGTGATCGACATATTGCAGCCCCGCACCGCTGGTGATCGAACAATTCAGGCGAAAACGCTCGGCCAGAGTCTGGGGCTTTTCGGGTTCGGGTGCGGCAGGTCGTACGGCGGATGTCGGCGCGGCGGCTGTGATCTGGCCCGGGGCCGCGACGGGGGCGGGCGCTGCTGGCGGGGGCTTCGGCGGCGCGGGCGGTGTGCAAGCGTCGGGATAATAGGGGTCAGGCTCGGCGCAATCGATATCGCCGGACAGGAATGCCACGCGCTCGACAGGAGTTTCCGGTTCTGCCTCGGGTGCGGTAAGGACTGTGTCCGGGGTGGCATCATCCGTTGGCGGAATTTCGGGCGGGTCGGGTGCGGGCGGGCCTGCAGGCTGGGGCGGCGCAGGTGGTGGCGGAGGCGGCGTGCCGCTGCCGGCCAACACCCATTTCGCCAGATATTGTGCCAGCTCGAGACCGTCGATCACGGGGGGCAGGTCGGGCTTGGGTGCTCCGATTGCTGGAACGGTCATCAAAACCCCCGCATCCGATGAAATCGAGCAGGATTGCGCCAAGGTGCAGCGGACCGTGTATTCGCCATTCGCGCGATCATCATCGGGCAGCACGATGGCCGATCCGTCGGGGAACAAGCGATAGCTCCAGCCTTGCAGGCTGCCTGTCTGAGCGCGCGACCAGGCAAAGACGTTGGGGGTATCGGTCAGGACCTCTTGCGCGCCGGGGACTGCAGGGTCGTTCGTTTTGACGATAACGGGTTCGGGCAGATCCAGATGCCACGCCAAGGGAGGCGAGGGCTGCATGACAGGGGCCGCTGGTTCGACGATATTGTCGGGCATGTCTTCGAAGGGCACGGCGAATGCGGGTTGCAAGCTGGCCAGAAACCCAACTGCGCCGCATTGCAATTTGCGCCTGACCCGCTTCATGATCCTAGTCTTTGCACATCTTTGCGTTCATGGCACGGATTGCGGCCTCGGGCTGCAGGTTCGCGGCCTCGGGGCCAAGGGCCGCGGCAAGGGCCTGCCGTGTCCGCGCGCCCAACACGCCATCATCGCCACCCGGATCCTGCCCGTCGGCCTGCAGCAGGCGCTGCAAGGTCTGCACGGTCGAGGTGCCGGGGGTGATCTCGGACAGGCCGCAGGTCGCATCCGGCAGGATCGAGGGGCCACGTTCACTGGTCGAGGCAGGGGTGTCTGCAGCGGTGGGTTCATTCTGCGCGATGTCGGGGGTGGCGGCGGGACGTTCGGCGTCGAAATCGGAGTCGGGGCCTGCGGATGGCACCGTGGCATCGGGGATCGATGCCTGTTCCGCGCCCGCAGCCGTTGCCAGGGCCGCGCCCGATGACAGGCTGCGGTCCCGATCCGTCACGCCCGCATCTTCGGGCAGGCCATCCAGAGCGGCAGGGGTGGCACGCTGGAAATCGGCGGCTGTCACGTCCTCGCCCAACAGGCAGCGGCCTAGGTTGGTGGCGATGGCGGTTGCGGCAGGATCGGGGGTGCCCTTGGTTTCTTGACTGCAACTTTCGGTTCCGGCATCGCAAAGCACATCGATCTGCCACTGGGGCGCATCGCGGCTGTCGGCCAGATTGGCGGTCATATCCGGAAACAGCTTATAGACGAAACCCGCGACGCGGCCCTGCTGCCACAAACCGGGATAGCGGGCCGAAGGGACATCCGCGTATTCGCGCTGAACGTCCTGGGCGCCGGGCAGGGGTGTGTCGAAGGCCGCGCCGATACAGGGGGCGGAAAATGCGGCCCCCGGCAGGGTCAGGGCGGTGATCAGGATGAGGCCCCTCATTTCGGCATCCGCATCAGAGGGCCGGTCGCCTTGAAGGACAGCGATGCCAGAACGACCGCATTGGTGTTCGCAGTGACCGATCCATTGACGCCGCCGGTCGCCTCATAGATGCCCTCGGGCCAGCCCTTTTCGGGATCCACCATCGGGATGATTGCCTGAACCAGCTCGGCCGTATAATCGGTGCCGAACAACGCGTCCCACCCGAAGGCGGCCTTGGTCGCCATGGTGCGCCGGCTGTCGATCCGCTCGCCCTGGAATGTCAGGACGGCCCAATCCGCCCCCGCGCCCCAGACTGTGGCATAGGCGAAATAGGGTTCCTCGCTCAGGTGCGATTCCGTGACGGCGGTCAGCTGGCCGGTCTGTTCGAAGCGCGCCTGCTGCGCCTTGTAGATCGCGGTCGCAAACCGATGAGAGCGGGCATCGAACCCGAATTCCAGACCATCGAACAGATAGGGTTCGCTGACGACAAAGGCGGGGGTCGTGGCGCGGTGCATGCGGGTATCGACCGGGATCGGCTGGTCCAGCACGGTGCGGATCATCAGATTGTCGCTGACCTCATAGGCGCGATAGACATCGTAACCGTGCAACATCATCGCTTTGGCGGCGTATTGTTCGTATCCGACACGGCCTTCCTGATCGTGACGCACCTCGTTTCCCGCGATGTTGGTGCCGATCAGTTCGCCGTCGCGCACCATGCGGTCCAGCGACCACCGGTTCGTCACCGCAGCAATGGACGGTGCCAGATCGGGATGTGCCTGCTGCGCCAGCCCGAATGCCGACATGATCCGCGCCAAGTCCAGCGCAGACCAGCCCAGTCCCAGTTCCGAGGGTTTGTTGGCGTAATCGACCAGTTCCAGCGTGCGGGTGTTATAGGCCTTGTTGGGCAAGGCGTCCTCGAACAGGCGCATCTTGCCGATGCTGTCCAGCACGCGGGCGATGCGGTCGCGGGCCTCGGGGGCGTCGATCAGGGCCAGACGCTCGGCCGAGAGGATCGCCACGATATAGGATCCGGTTTCCCACATGGTGGTCGAGGGATAGTCGTTCACCGAATTGGCAAGGCCCGTCGTCTGGTCGGTGTTGTTGACGAAATAGGTCCAGGCGATGCGGGCATGTTCCATGTCCTGCGCGGTGCTTTCGCCCTTGATCGCCAGCGGCAGCGGGGTGATGTCCTCGAATGTCTGCATCAGATCCTGACCTGTTCCTGCTGTCCCACGGGTCGAGCGTTCGCCCAGATCCTCCAGCCACATCACCAGCAACAGGCCCGCGACAAGGCCGACGATAAAGATGATATGCCCGCGGGCGCGGATAAGATTCTGGCGAAAGCCCATCAGGATACCTCTGACATGTCGGTTGTTGCGGGCGGCTGCCACAGCGCGGCGCGGATGATGCCGGCCATGGCGATACAGTTGTTCAGCCCCCACAGGGCATTGGTCACGACGCCGGTTACACTGTGCGACGTGTCGGCCATCAGCAGCGCGCCCAGACCCCAGACAACGCCCGCTGCTGTCAGGCCAACCACGGCCAACTGCGGGCGCACCAACTTGAGGAAGCGCCCCGCGCTGCGATCCTTTGGCGTGACCTTGAAGACGATCCGCTGGCCCCGCAGCACCGTCCACAGCGCGCGCAGCCCAAGCGGGAAGAAGGCCAGATAGCTGGACTTGGCCGCATATCCCGCGATGCCCCAGGTGCCCACCATCATCGCCAGCTCAAGCGAGATGATGAAGGGGATGACATGAACGAAGAACTGGTTGGAGTAGGCCGAAACAGGCGCAACCCCCGTGAACAGATAGACGATGGGCGCGAAGAGGAAGATGACGTTCCACAGCGCACCCAGATAGGAATAGAAGGTCGCACCATACATCAGCCGCTGCGGAATGGTCAGGCCGCGCCGGAACAGTGGATTGTCATTGACCAGGATATCGACGCTGCCACCGGCATATTTGAAGCGCTGGATGGTCCAGGTCATCAGGTCTTGCGGCGACAGCATTCTGGATTCGACATAAGGATGCTGGAAGGATTTCCATCCCCGTTCGCGGTCCGAATGCAGCACGATCGAGGTGAAGATGTCTTCCGAGACGTGGAACCGATAGGGGGCCAGGATCTCGGCGCTGACGGCCTCGGTGCGGATGGCGTCCAGCAAATCGGGGGCGACGTTGCGTTCGCGGGTCTCGAGGGTGATCTCCTCCTCGGCGGCGATGACGCGGCGTTCGACCTTGGCACCGAAGGCGCGCAGGGCGGCCTCCATCACGGCTTCACGGCGATGGATGGACCCCGCGCCGCAGCAGAACGAGGCATTCACGCGGTTCCGGCGGCGCTGGATTATGTCGTAAAACATCTGCGGATCGTTGACGAAAGGATCGCGGCCGACCCACCATTCCCCCGCGACCTTTTCCACGGCGTTCCCGAACTTGCGGCCCCAAGGCCCGAGGCGGTCCGACAGCGCTTCGGGCAGGCGTCGGCCCTGCGGCAGGTCATAGAACCATTGCGGCGTCTGCACCCATGCCATCTGCGGATCGCGGAAATATCCGAGGGTGCGGGACAGCATCGTCGGGAAGGGGCGGGTGTCGGCGTCGCAGATCAGCAGGAAATCCCCTGATGTCTGCTCCATCGCGTTACGCAGGTTGCCGGCCTTATAGCCTTCGTTGGTATCGCGGGTGATATAGCCGACGCCTTCCTCCATCGCGACCGCGCGCATTTCGGGGCGGCGGCCATCGTCCAGCACATGGATGCGGATGTCGATCGGATGGGGATAGTCCATGGCCTTTGCATCAATGATCCCAAGACGAACCAGCTCGGGGTCTTCGTTATAGGTTGCGAACAACACATCGACAGAGATGGGGCGACCCGCCTCGGAGGTGCCCGGATCGACGTCTTCGATCAGCGCGGGCGCATCGCGCAAGCGGATCGGCTGATCGCGCCACAGGTTGAAGACGAAAAGCAGCAGCCCGATATAGGCCAGCGTTTCCGCAAGCGCCAAGGTGGCGGCGAACCACAGGGCGTCCGGGTTCAGCGAATGCATCCAGCGCCAACCAATATACCACCCCCCGATGACCAGCGATATCGTCGCCAGAAACTGCCACAGCATTTCCCGCCCGGGGGAATAGGGCAGCGGTTCGGGCGGGCGCCGGTTCTCGAACGCGCGGAAATAGTCGTCGGTCATATCGGCCTTATCCATTCGTCGCCTCGGGCGTGCGGCTGCGGGCCCAAGGGGCGGGACCCAGCCCGATTGTCCAGGCCGTCAGCTTGATCCGTTCCAGCACCATGGACAGCCCAAGGGCGGCGGGCAGAACCACGACAAAGCGGCTGATGACCAGCGTGCCCGGCGACATCATCCCGGCCAGTCCTGATTTGATCACCGCGATGTCGAACAGGTCGATCAGCAGCGGATGCACCAGATAGACGCCAAAGGTGTATTTCGCCGCCCGCGACCATTTCGGGGACCAGTTGCTGAACTGGCTGCCCATGAAAATGCAGAAGATCAGCAGGGGCATCAGGAAATGCCCATAATAATCCCACCCCGTCCGCACCGGAAATTCGCCCTTCAGAAGGGCGTGTCCAAAGAAGGGCAGGGTGGCCAGATAGGCCAGCGACACCAGATACAAGGCACCACGGCGGATCAGGCGGGTCTCGCCTCGGGGGAGGCCGTCCTTCCACAAGGAATACAGCGCAAAGGCCGCAAGACCATAGCCGACATAGCCCCAGACCTTTGTGATCCGCACCAGATAGTCGCGGGCCAGTGGTGCGATATCGATGGAGTAAAGGAACCCCTGCACGTGATCCATCGCGCCCAAGGTCGCAAACAGCATCACGCCCAGGATCGGATAGCGCAGCGCCAGACGCATCACCGGATAGAACAGGAAGATGGCGAACAGCGTCGGCAGGAAGTGCATGTGGTATTGCGATTTGCCCAGCAGGAAATACGCGACCCATGTTTTGATCTGGGCGATCTGTTCCAGATATTGCGGGGCATAGCCGAAGGCCTCGGCTTTGACCAAACGGAACAGGCCATAGAACACGGTCCAGAAGGCGAAAGGCACCAGCAGGCGGTTGGCCTGCGTCAGGATGGCATCGCGATAGGTCGGGCGGTGACGGTCGATCCGCAGCGCCATCAGAAACAGCGAGAAGAAGAAGAACATCTCGGAGCCCGAGAATTCCCCGACCGAGCGCAGGAAGACCGGAACGACCCTTTCACCCACGGTCGCATCGGGGAACGGCTGGCCCGCAAAATTGGTGGTGCTGTGGATCAGCACGACGCCCACCGCCGCGCAGACACGGTTGGCGTCGAACCAGACCATACGCGATGCAGCAGATCGGCTCATTGCGTGCTCCAATCGGCGCGGCAGGCTGCAGGCAGGACCAGACGCGGTTCGGGCTTGGCGAAGACCTGTTCCTCGGGGCGGCAATCGGTGGCGGCTATGCCGTTCTCACGATCAAGGGGTTTGCAATATTTGAACTCCTCCCACGGGACGGCGGGCTTGATCTCGACGGCATTCGCGCAGGAACAGCAGGTGATTTCCTCGACCATCGGTTCGGGCAGGCATTTGTTGGCGCGGATATCGGTGCCTGAATAGGCCATGTCCCAGAAGCTGGTATTGGTGTTCTTGAACTGCATGATCGGGCCCTGCACCTTGTACAGCAGGGCTGCCAGAATGATGCCGTTGTTGTTGGCGGTCTGCAGCGGGATATAGCCGTTACCGTTTTCGTAAAGCCCTTCGTAGAAGCCGCCCTCTTCCTCGGACAGGTCGGCGACGGTCTCGAACAGCAGGTCGGTATAGGGCACGTCCCACAGTGCCCACATGCCGATCGCGGCCTTGGCGGCAACGGCTGCGCGGTCGGGCTGATAGACGTCGCTGGGGTCCAGCGTGTTCCACGGATAGCCATCTGCAAAGATCGAGTCGTAGACGAAATAGGGTTTCCCCTCGACCTGATGTTCGGACCGCGCGGTGATGATGCCGGTCTGTTCGAAGCGGCGCTGCTGGACCAGGAAGATGCGATGGGCGAATTCGGCCCGCCAGCCTTGCGACGCGACGCCCGGACCGTCGGGGTCGTCGATGGGCAGGTCCCAGCCCATTTCCAACCCGTCCAGCAGATAGCTTTCGGTCAGGACATAGTTCTGGTTGTGGAACACCCGCGGGTCGCGGCCATCATAGGGCACATCGACGTCATAGATGTTGGTATAGGCCAGCGGCGCGGGGTCCAGCGCGCCCGCGACATCGAACCCCCACAGGGCAAAGCCCTTGGCGGCATATTCCTCGTATCCCAAACGGCCTTCCTGCACATAGCGGGTTTCGCCCTGACCGTTCACGATCGACCCGAACAGGCGGCCGTCATCCTCGACGATGTTGCAATAGTTCCAGCGCATCGGCACGTTGTCCACGCCGTTGGCCAGATAGGGATAGCGTTCCTTCAGGATCCGCAGCCAGACCAGCATCCGGCCCATGTCCAGCACCGAAAAGCCGACCTCGCCGGGCTGGTTGGCATAGTTCACCTTCTCGCCCGTCTCGGTGTTATAGACCTTGTTGGGGGCCTCGCCGCGATACAGGTCCAGATTGCGCAGGGTGCCGATCAGCTTGGTCGCGCGGCGGTCGAATTCGCGCTTGTCGATGATGCCCAGCTCATGCGCCGACACCAGCGCGCTGATATAGGATGCCGTGTCCCACAGCGTCGTCGAGGGATAGGACCCGACTGCGTTCACCAGCCCCGTATCCGGCTGGAAACGCTTGACGAAATAGCTCCATGCGGTGCGGGCCATGGCCATCTCGCGGTCGGTCAGCGCGCCATGCCGTCCGAAATACCCGTTTTCCGCAGGCTTTTCCGAGAACATCAGCTCCTGCCGTTCCTGCGTCGCAGGGTCCGTCAGCGCCTTGGGCAGATCGATCGTCGGCGCGGGGGGCACGACCGTATCCTGCGGCTGTTCGGCATCCTGCGACAGCGCGGGGTGCGAGAATTGATCCGATGCCAGCAGGATCAACAGCGATGTCGTCAACACGGCAGAACGGAGCAGGGGCATGGCTATCCTTTCTAAGATGCCGCGGGCGCGCCGGGCGGGTTTTCGGCCTGAAGGGTCGCCAGTTTGGCGCGCAATTCCTGTATGTCGTCGATCAGTTCCTGCAAGGCGGCGGGGCTTTCGACCGTTGCGTCATCCAGCTTGTCCAGCGCGCGACTGCGTTCGGCCAGATCGGTGCAGCCCAAGGTCGAGGCGATGCCGACGATTGAATGCAGCGACCTTTTCTGTTGCTGGCCAGCAGTTTCGGTATCGTCGGGGGCAGCGTTGTCCTGCAGGACGGCCAGATGCCGGTCCAGATCCTCGATCGCGGCACCGAACATCAGCAGGGCGACGTCTTGCCCGAATTCGTGGCGAAGTTCAGCCATGCGCGCCCGCAGTCGCGTCATGTCGATGGCCTCGGGACGTGTCCCGCCGACGGGCGTCTGCAGCTGTTCCGAGACGCGCCCCAACAGGCCTTTGCAGCAATAGACAAGGCTTGCGGCTGCCAGCACCAGAAAGACAATTGCCAGGATCAGGGCATTGGTTGCCGTCATTGCGGCGCATCCCTGTTGAAGATCATTTCCAACTGGTTGCCGCCATCACCGGGCAGAAACGAGATGTGGTCCGCCAGCAGGCTGATCAAAGGCACACCCCGGCCACTTTCGGCCATCTCGTCGATCTCATGCGGCTGGGGGACGTTTTCATAAAGGTCGTCGGGCGCCCTATTGCCGGCATCGACGATCCGGATACGCAGGTGGTCGGGTTGGATATCCAAGGTAACCACGATGGGCTTGTCGGGGTCCGGCGAAACAGCGTGCTGGACGGCGTTGGTCAACGCCTCCATGACCGCGATCTCGAATGAGGACATCTTGTCATCCGACAGCACGCCCGATGCCAATTCCGTCAGCCGGGCCAGCATCCCGTCAAGCCGATCAAGATCGGTCTGCATGTGCAGGATATGTTCCATCACATACGCTCACTCAGGGCGGCGGCGGCGGCGGCACTGTTGGGATAGGTGGGAAAGACCTTGTCCATGCGGGTAATGCGGAACATTTTGTCCACGCTGCCCGACAGACCGCAAACGACGATTTCCCCACGGTTGCCAAGACGCTTGAGGACGCCGACCAGTGCGCCGATGGCCGATGAGTTGACGAACGAGACCCCGCCAAGATCGACCACAAGGCGGTATTCGCCCTTGTCGATCAGTTGCCACATCTCGTCCTTGAAGGTCGTGGCGTTGGCGGCGGTCAGCCGGTCCGTGGCGGGGTTGACCACGCAGATCTGTCCATCGCCCCCGTGCTTAACCTTGATCATCCTGCTTGCATCCTTTCGCATACGACAATCGAAAGATCGTCCTCCAGCTGCACCCCGCCACGCCAGCGCGACAAGGCGTCTATCATCTTGTCCGGTATGGTGGCCGGATCGTGTGAATTTTCCGTCAGGAACCTGTTCACACCCTCATCATCGAAGGGCTGGCCAGCCGGGCTTTCAGCCTCCAATGCGCCGTCCGAGACAAGAACCAGAACGTGATCGGGCGGGAACGGCACCTGCTCGGTTTCGAAATCGGCGCGCGGCAGCAGGGCAACGGGAAAGCCGCCCGGTCCGACGGGATGACAATCACCCTTCGGCCCGACCATGAAACCCGACGGATAGCCCGCCTGGCAATAGTGAAGCGTATTGGAATGTTGATCCAGCACGCCGCAGAACATGGTGAAGTAATCGCTGCTGTCATCGCGGAAAAAGCGGGCGTTCAGAAAACGCACCAATGCGGCGGGGTCGGGCTTGCCCTGGGCATTCAGGGCGCGCTGACGGAACAGTTCCGCCGTTAGCATATGACCCAAGGCCACCGACATCAGCGAGGCATGAATCCCGTGACCGGCCACATCGATCGCGTAGAATCCCAGAACCCCCGGAGCCAGCTCGAAATAGGCGAACATATCGCCCGCCAGGATGTTCGAGGCCATCAACGCGGAATGGAACCGGCATTGTCCGATCTGGGCATGCGGGGCGGGCAGCATCCTCCGCTGCGCTTCGGCTGCATCGCGCAGGTCGGTTTCGATCTGTTCCTTGGCGGCAAGCAGGTTTGCCTCCCGCTCGGCCAGCAGCTGTTCGTGGCGCATCAGACGATCGACCGACCTGACACGTGCGGTCAGACTGGCGGTGTCCAGGGGCTTGGCCATAAAGTCGTCGATACCGGCATCCAGCGCGCGTTCGCGCTGCTGCCGCTGATCCCGCCCGGTTACCATCAGGATATGGATATAGGCGCCGCTCTGTTCGGCACGGATCTGGCGGGTCAGTTCGATTCCGTCAAGGCCGGGCATGTCCAGATCGCATATCAGGATCTGCGCCCCCAGCTCATGGAGCAGGTTCAGCGCACTGATGCCGTTATCGGCCTCATAGGGGTCATAGCCCAATTTTCGCAAAATCGCCGAGGTATACGCACGTTGCAGGCGATCATCATCAGCGACGATCACTTTGCGGGATATGTGCTTTTGGACGATAGGGCAGTGTTGCATGGTGACCTAATTGAACAAAAGGATGAAAAAATACATTTGAATTGCACTTTTCACACCATGATCACCAAATCGCGAATCAAATGCCACCAGTAACAGTCAGCTTGGTGAAAAACTCAAAGCACCGTGCCATCACTGCCACCGCATTTCGTTATCTGAGGTTCTGTGGTGTAACTTGATTGATGGCCGATGCTGCCCTGTCTCCCTCGATCGCTTCATCCCACGCCGGCTGTGCGTGGCGATCCAGGCGCAGTGCTTCATTTGAGCGATGACTCCAGCGTTGACAGTCTTTTGGAGTGTGCGTTCAAAAAATTCAGAATGACGGCGTAGGTAATTGGGTCAACTATGGAATGATGCCATCTGCCGCGATGCCAGCAATGGCTTGATCTTTCAGGATTTGGTTGAGCAAATCGAACGCCCCTCGGGCGTGTCGTTAACATGGCTTCCGATGATCTCATTGGCTTGAGCATCTGGTGTTGTCCGGCAACAGGGCATGCAGCGCGTGCCGCCGAAAAGCGACGGTGATCGCCTGTTCTACCTTGGTCGAGATCGTCGAACGCAGTCATCTTGGCTGGGTTTCAACATCTGGTACCTGTACCATTTCGAAACCGCCTTCGAGTTGATCCCCAGTTCTAGGCTCAACCTCGCGAGCGAAGCTTGCAATCGCTGTATTGCTGCTCTGACGAAGTGCGTGGTCGTGGCGCTTCCGTGACGAACTTGTCCCATAGGGCATCTTTCCATTCCCTTGAAAGCATCACACCATCGAACCGTGGGATCAAACACCTAGGGGACGATGCCCGGTCAGCTCCCGGAAGATTCATGGGCCGCGATGGCGATGCGCGGGCATTGGCAGATGCGCGAGATGGTGATCTGCGCCAGACACGGCGCGCTGTTGGTGCCTCTCTGGACGGCGCAGCATCCGACCGCACGAAATGATCTCACAGCCCGGCTGACCGAGATCTTGCCGAAGATTCTCTCGCGGGACATGGATGGGCCGGCGGCTGTTCCGACCGCGTATGACCTATGGCTGGAACAGCGGCTGGAGCGGGGAGAGGATCCGACTCGGCTCTCGGGTCACAGCCTTTATGCCGCGACGACCTTCTGTCGCTCGCTCGGGGGCGAGGTGCTGCGCATCAAAGGGCATGATGCTGCTGATCCACAGACTTTCCGGCACGCCTCGCTGGCTGTGGGGTTCGATGTCGTGCGGCGTGGTGTCGAGGCCATTCGAGATGCCCTTCACGATCTGGCTGCGGGGGCGAACGGCTTTCTGAATGAGCCCCAGAAGGCATTCGGATCACTCTGGAAGGAGATGAGGGACTACCATCAGGACAATGAAGCGTTCGAGCCGTTTGCGGACATCCTTCTGGGCGTGGTTCTGGAGATCTGGCCCATCGCGGAAGGGGCCGTTCTGCTGGGACAGAAGGTCTCGCACAGGAAACTCCATTCGGTCACGACGGCTGCGATGGCGTTGCGCGTTACCGAACGGCGGCTGCGTCCGTTGCTGGTCGAGGCCGGTATTATTGCAGCAGACGATCCGCGACCGGACAGCCGTTCCGTCTTCGATGCGCAGTCGCATGGCGTGACGCTTGGCGTGATCGGATCATTGGTAACGGACCCGCAGATGCGCCGCGCTGTCGGCATGACCGAGGCTGAGCTGCGCTCCTTGGAGCAGGACGGCGTCCTGCAGCCCCGCACGCGCCTGCCGGGCGCGCGGCTTCGCTGGCTGGAGGCGGATGGAAAGGCGCTCGTCGATGAGTTGAACGCGCTGGCCGATACGGACACCGGAACCGCCAAATGGGAAACCATTCAGATGGCGCAGGCCAACAGCAAGGTCGCAGTGGGGCGAATTATTGCCGCCATTCGGGCGAGAAAGATCCGCGTTCGTGTCCCAGCGGGCAACGCGTCCTATCATGGGTTCAAGGTCTGCCGGAGCGAGTTCGGGGCAATCGAATAGACGCCGCGCTAGGTTCAGCTGCTGAGAACGTGCAGACAAGGCGGAGCAGAAAATAGGACGACACTGCAAGGCCGCTGAGCTGGTGCTGGATTCTCCACAGGATTAAATTATCAAGGATCAGCATCTTAGGGCGATTTGTTGGTCGCGCTGCATAAATCTCTTGACGCCGGGTGTGCACAGGAATGGAAAAACGTGCACTCTTATGCTTCATTGTCAACAGCGACTGAATTGGTGACCCCGACAGGACTTGAACCTGTAACCTGCCCCTTAGGAGGGATGCGTTCATAACGCTATTCCTTCTTTGATTTCTGTTGTTTGGGTGTTTGTACAGCGTCATCCTGTACATGGTTTGTACGAAAACGGGCTCTTACATCGGCCTCATCCGTCTCCGCATGGGCATAAATGCGCATGGGTAAATTGGGGTCTGACCAGCGTCCTGCCTTGGCTGCCGTGACAGGATCAACACCTTATCGAACCACAAGTTCAGTAAAGAACCCATGCCGACCAGCTGGGTGTGCAGACAAGTATTGGATGCCCGCCCGCTTGCAGATGGTCTTCCATCGCGTGTTGTAGCCTGTCGAGCTGCCATAGCCGAAAACACGCGGCTTCATGAGCTTGCCTGTCTTACGGTTCTTGGGTCGCTTCGCGGGCAAGGCCAACAACTCGTCCATCATCTGCGGCGAGACAGTAATCCAGCTCTCTGGATGCCCCTTCTGGGCCTTTACCCTGACTTTGTTCTCGGCAGGGCGCAGATCGTCAGGCTCCAGTGACACGGCCTGATCAATCCGCGCCGCAGTCTCGAACATGAACCGCACCAACGCCGCGTTGTATGGATCGGCTGCCCGACAGAAGGCTTCTATCCATACCCTGTCCGCTGGAGTGCGCTCGACGCGGCTTGGCTTCCCTCTGCGCTTATCCTGCGCAATCCGTTCAAACCTGTCATAGGGCTTCACTCGGATCAGAGGTGTTCCAATCAACTCGTGCGCGTTGTTGATCACTGCACTGGCAGGCGTGACGATCTCCCGCCACCACGTGTCGGTTGAGGCCATCGGTTTCCATTTTGGCCCGAGCCCCTTCAACAATGCACCCGAGATGGCATTCAGCGGTATATCGCCAATTTCTTGCACGATCGGAATGAGCCTTTCGGCATCATCTTTGGATGCGTTGTACAGCAAGATAGCATCAGAGAATGTCTTGCTGACTTCGTCGCCGACCACATGGCGGCGTATCTGAAATTCTGTCTCAGGCGTTATCCAGTCCCGCGCGCCTGCTTCTGTAGATGCCTTAGTGCTTCGCCGGTATGGGCCTGCGATGCGCCTGCCGTTGTACTCGACCCAACCCTTGGCCCAGTAGAAGTGACCCCTCTTGTAGATTTGGAGCGGCATGACTGACCTCCTTCAAAAATTGTATCGATCTGCGCAGGTGTGATCAGCATGGTCCGCCCAAGTCGATAGAACGCGCCCGTCTCATTCGCCCGCTCTCGCAGTGTGCGCTCGGAAATCTCAATCTCCCGGTCGGCCATGATCTCAACCCATTGAACTGGTGTCTTCCCGAGCCCCAGGATTTGCGAGTTGTCTGTTTTGTCGATCTCTGCCATTTCAGTCATCCTTATTCGGTCGGGTCGAATTTTCTGTACGCATGGAATTGCTTGTTCCGCACCTTCCGACGTGGTCAGATGGGATTGTATGTAATTATACGTCATTTTGTGCAGTTTTTCGCGATGTGACAGTTTCGTCAATAGGAAGCCTTGCATGGCGCAGGATTCTAGGTCTGTCTTCACTTCCATGGGTGCGCGCCTTGCGATTGCGCGCAATGAGGTCGGCCTGACTCAAACCGCTATGGCGGAGGCGATTGGGGTCTCTCATCGCGCATATCACAGCTATGAAAAGGGCCAGCGCGGCCTGCCGGTTGAAGCTCTAGTCGCTATGGCTGATCGGTTCGACGTGGACGCCGCCTGGATACTGTTAGGAACCAAAGCGGTCCGCGCAGCCCATGACTTCGACGCACTCAAGAGGATCGAGACTTCGCTCGACCAGCACCTCAATCAAGAGGCCATCAAGATCAGAAGTGAAAAACGCGGGGCCATCGTCGCCCGCTGGTATCAGTCACACGTCGAAGGGCGCGAAGTGACCGACGACGACGTTCACACCTGGATCGAGCTTGTAAGGGAGTAAATTATGAACGGACCATCCAAGCAATGGCGGCACTTGAGGCTGGCCGCGTTAGATCGTGCATGCCGCGAAACAATTGAACCGCTCGCACCTCTTTACACAATCCATGCTGCTGTTTGCGTCTTATATCTGGTTGGGTTTCTGCGATTTCGGCTTTTCGATTACTCCGTTGATGCGGGTTGGTTGATCACGCTGCAAATAACTCTGGTGTTTCTTGCGGGAATTCTTGTTCCGATATTGACGGGTTCAGTCTTCACACTCCACTTTTTCAGCCGTAGATTGCAAAGACTGACAAATGGATAAACCCTTTGTCAGCCGGCAATTGATCCATGTTTGAGTAAATGGACGGAATTTTCAGAGCGCTTTGCGCGAATTAGCTCGAGGTAACGATGAAGTTTATTGATCTTTTTGCGGGTTTGGGAGGCTTCCATCGCGCGCTTGCAAATCTGGGTCACGACTGTGTTTTGGCTTCTGAGCTAAATTCCGAACTTATCGATTTATATGAGTTGAACCACGGCATACGTCCGAAAGGCGATATCACAAAAGTACCCGTAGATGAAATTCCAAAGCATGACATGTTGTGTGCAGGTTTTCCATGTCAACCATTCTCGAAAGCAGGAGCCCAGCTTGGGCGTGACTATCCGGGCTCTGGAACGTTGTTTGACGATGTTCTGCGCATTCTTAAGTTTCGACGCCCGGGTCATGTCATTCTAGAAAACGTCCCTAATCTACTACGTCACGAAGGAGGTAGAACTTGGGCTGGAATGGAGGCGGAACTTACCAAAATCGGTTACGATGTTAAATCGACGCTTCTTTCGCCTCATATGTTTGGTGTGCCGCAAGTTCGTGAGCGTGCGATTATTGTCGCCAAACAAGGCAAAGAGTCATTGTCGGAATTTGTTTGGCCAGGCCGACGCCGTTCGCGTGATGAGTTAGACATTCGTGAAGTTCTTGAAGAACGCCCAAATGATGCAAAATACCTGCCCGACACTTTTATCGCCTATCTCGATGCATGGCAGCGGTTCCTGGACATCTACCCCGATGACATGCCGATGCCTTCATTCCCAATATGGGCCAAAGAGTTTGGGGCCAGCTACCCTTATGTAGGCCATACGCCGAGTTCGCTTCCTCCCCATGCCTTGAAAGGGCTTCGGGGTTCTTTTGGGGAATTACTAAATGGTCACTACGAAGATGACTGGAAAAACCTGCCACCTTACGCGAAGACTAACCAGTCAAAATTCCCAGGTTGGAAGGAGCAATTCATAGCGCAGAACAGGGAAATATATGGTTTTGACCCAGCATCTTTCGATGCCTGGCTACCTTCCATACACCCCTTCGCCCCCAGCTTTCAGAAGCTGGAGTGGAACTGGAAAGACGGACCTCGAGAAATTCGCAAAGGCATAATTCAGTTTAGAGCTTCCGGAATCCGGGTGAAACGTCCAACAGTCGCACCTTCGCTTGTGGCATTAACCACTAGTCAGGTTCCAGTTATCGGTTGGGAGGAAAGATATATGACGGTTCGGGAGTGTGCTCGGCTTCAGAGCATGGGCTCATTCGCACACATGCCTAAGACTCGTCAGGCAGCATACAAGGCATTGGGAAATGCAGTTAATGTCGATGTTATTCAAGCAGTTGCCTCTCGATTGCTGGGGCACGACAGCCCTAATCCTACGACACATTGAGACATAGAAATGAGTAGTCCAAAGGTTCCAATCAATCCGGGAGTCAGCGTCCTCGGCATTTTCAAACACCTAAACTACAAAGAGTGGTTTGCGATTGCCGAATTTGTAGACAACGCGGTGCAGAGTTTTCAAGCTAACCGCGAAGCGCTGGCGACAGTCGGCTCAAACAGCCTCACGGTCAAAATTGACATAGACGACAACAGGGTCATGAGAATTTCTGACAACGCCGCTGGCATTCCGCTAGTAGAGTTTCCGCGTGCTTTTCGTCCCGCCCAAGCACCTGAAGAGGCATCAGGTCTGTCTGAGTTTGGCATGGGTATGAAATCGGCTGCTTGCTGGTTCGCACCCCGGTGGTCGGTGCGCACTAAAGCGCTTGGAGAAGTTGTCGAAAGAACGGTCACCTTTGATGTTGCAAGCATCGTAAGTAGCTCAACGGAGGAGCTAATTGCTGAAGAGAAGAACTCAGGAAAAGACGCTCACTATACCGTTGTTGAGCTCCGAGATGTAGTTCGCATTCCTCGCACAAAGACGCTTGGAAAAATCAAGGAGCACCTAACCGACATCTACCGACAGTTTCTTCGAGAAGGTTGGCTAAATCTTGTCGTAAAAGGTGAAGCTCTTAAAGTAGACGAACCCATCGTCCTTCAACAACCTCCGGACTGGGACAAGGATGCGGAGCCGATCTACTGGCGCAAAGAGATCGATTTTGACTTTGGCGAAGGAAAAAGCGCTAAGGGATTCGCAGCTCTCTTTGCGACGGCCCGGACCCGTCGAGCCGGCTTTGCGCTTTTCCGCCGCGGTCAACTAATACAGGGAAGTGGGGATGAGGGATTTAAGCCTTCTGTGATCTTCGGGAGTCCTAACAGCTTTCGCCGTCAACGCTTGTTTGGCGAACTTGAACTCGAAGGGTTCGAAGTCTCACATACGAAGGATGGATTTCAATGGGAAGAGGAGGAGCAAGACGCATTTTTGGAACTCTTGAAGGATCGCCTTGCTGAAAGCCCTATCCCTCTCCTCAAACAGGCTGATGACTTCCGAGCACGGAAGTCGAAGCTTGATCTAGAGAGAGTTGTTCAGAAAGCGGCTCAGGAAACGGCTCGTGACGCTGAGCGGGGAATGGCAGCGGCTGCCGAACCAGATGACATCCATTCGAAAACTGTAGCTGAGGAAGAAGATGCAACTGTTCTTGCACTAGCGGATGAGGTTTTCACTGCAAGGATAGATGGGCAGGCATGGGAAGTTCACGTCCAACCGACGACTGACGATGCGGAGAAAGACTGGCTGCGAATTCTTGATAGTCAACTTGAGGACGGTACTCGGAAAATCGTCATACGAGTATCAGCTCATCATCCATTCAATGTACGCTTTGTCGATGATGATGAGAGAGCTTGGCAGGCAATGCTTCGGACTGCAGCGGCTGTGGCAATCGGACAGGTGCTGGCAAAACTTGGTAATGCAGATGCTAATGTGGGGGCATCCGCAACGGTAAGAGGTCTGAATAAAGCGCTAAGAGGAATGAGTGAATGAAGAGTGAAACAGGTACTGCGACGATCAACACAACTCTGCCAGTCGGCGGTATGTGGAATCCAATTGAAGGTGAAGAAACCGGAGGGCTACTTCGGCGGACATTCCCGGACGATGCTGAAGCAAGGCGGATGCTTGCAGAGGCGTCGCGAGGCATACTCTCTCGATGCTCTGAACCAATGGGTCCAAAAAGGGCAGATGCAGGTCTTGCGATAGGCTATGTCCAGAGCGGAAAGACGCTTTCGTTCACGACGGTCGCAGCGCTTGCCAAAGATAATGGCTACGCAATGGTTATCCTAATCGGAGGTACTTCGCTCTATCTGCTCAGTCAGACTGAGGGCCGACTGGTCAAGGACCTGCAACTTGATAAGAAGCGAACGTGGCTGCACGTGCTTGGGCCACGGGGAGGCGGAAGTGCGGCAACCAAAGAATCAAGAATTTCTGCTGATGCGCAAACAATCCAAAGCGCTTTAGATGAGTGGGATGATGAGGAATGCGACCCAGATGAGCGTAGAACTGTCGTAGTAACAGTAATGAAGCACGCGGGAAATTTGGCATCACTTGAGAAATTGATTGGCAAACTCCGAATGCCAAATGCTCCGGTTCTAATAATTGATGATGAAGCCGATCAGGCAAGTCTTGACGGTAACGCTGGGTCAAAAAAGACAACGAAGCCGACCGCCACATTTGCTTCCATTGACTCGCTACGTTCGTCAGTTGGAGCGAAATGCAGCCATACCTTTCTACAATACACTGCAACTCCCCAAGCAAACCTGTTGATTGATATTAGCGATGCACTTTCTCCATCATTTGTGAGGATACTCGAACCAGGTGGCGCGTATGTTGGCGGGCGGGAGCTGTTCCTAGAACGTGAGAAAGACCATCTTCGACGGATACCAGCGAACGAAGTCAACGACGCGCTTGATGCTGATGCGGGACCTCCGCTAAGCCTCAGAGATGCTTTGGCATGCTTTCTGGTCGGTATTTCGGCCGACTATGAAAGTGGCTTCACCAAAGAACCGGGTGCAAACCGCTCAATGTTAATCCATCCATCTCGATTGACGGGCGACCATGCCAGGCTTCGAGAATGGGTTGAACGCATGAAATCGGATTGGCTTGAACTGCTGCAGGATGATGCCAAAGTCTTAGCTTATGAAGAAAGAGATGCATTAGACAGCGTTCTTAGGAAGGCCCATGATGATCTGATCCAAACGGACAGTAAGCTGCCGCCCTTAGAAGATCTAGTTCCCCATATGCGTCTGGCACTAAGACGAACAGAAATCCTTGAGCTAAATAAAGGTGCTCCGCCAGTACCGTGGGCACGGCATTTTTCCTTCATCTTGATTGGAGGCCAAGCTATCGAGCGGGGCTTTACCGTAGAAGGTTTGACGATAACACATTTGGCTAGAAGTCGCGGACAAGGTCTTGCAGACGCTATCCAGCAACGTGCGAGGTTTTTCGGGTATAAGCGCGGTTATTTAGGTCGAATTCGTATTTGGATCGATGACGCTACCCGAGAGGATTTCAAGAACTATGCGCGCCACGAACTGGACCTTCGAGGTCGATTGGAACCAATTGCTAACATCGGCCAACCACTTAGGGTTTGGAGGCGGGAATTTCTTCTCGATCCGCAGTTACGGGCTACGCGGCGCAACGTGCTTTCTAGGGCTGTAAAACAAAGACGCTTAAACGAAGAGTGGCTTACGCTGGACCGCCCGGCACTTTCCGGGAATGATTTGCTCGACAATAGACGACTTCTTAAAACGATTGCCGCCAAACTTTCTTTTCAAGAAGACCAGGGGCATCCCAATCGCACTCTCGAGCAACGGCACTTAATTTCTGACCCTTTGAAGCTCTCAGATTTCATGGCGTTCTTGGCTGATATACGGGTTTCGGACAGCGATCAGCGCGACCTACTCTACGGTGCAATGTTGCAGCTTGACGCATATGCCGAGAAACATGGTGGAGATCGACCGGCGCGCATCTATCAGATGGGCAAAGGCAATCCTCGGGATCGAAAAATTACCTCCGGCAAAATCGCGCAATTGTATCAAGGTCGCAACCCACGAACAGGCATGCCCATTTATCCGGGTGACCGCGAGATCATGGTTAGAGATGAACCTTCTCTTCAGGTGCACGTTCTTCAGACGAAGGATGGCGCATTCCGACAAATACCGGCCTTTGCTCTTTGGATTCCTGCTGAATATGCGGTCGGAACTCTAGTTCAATCGGGTGCAAGCTAGTGACGCCGCAAAGCTTGCAGGAACTTTTGAACGATCTTGATCGTCCGACATCGGCAACTTTCAGCATCGCAGTCGCTCTTAGATCACCGATGGCTTACTTTGCAATCAACTCAGCGGGACGGCCTGCACTTTTGGTAGAAACCTCAAGCCCTGCAACTCGCGAGGTGGTTCGTCGGGGTTTGCGATTGCAGCATAGAGCATCTTGCAATGTCGAGATTGATGGCGCTATTCGAGAAATAACGGCATCACTCGTAGCCTGTGAGTCCGATGATCCAAACTTACAGAGTGCGTTTGTTTCGATTAGTGAAATTGTGTTGTCACGACTTACGGCCGCGAACAAGTCTCAAGTCGTGAGCATTTTGGAAGAACTGGTCGAGCTCCTTGAAAGACCCGGAGAACCAAGCCGCGAGGGTGCCATAGGTCTATTTGCGGAGTTGCTAGTTTTGTATTTGTCAAAAAATGCGATGCAAGCCGTCCGCTCTTGGCGCGTTACGCCCTCAGATCGCCATGACATGGTCTGTGGTGACGGTTACATTGAGGTGAAAGCTTCTGGAACGCGTGACCGACGCCATTTGTTTTCTTTAGAACAATTCATCGTGGATAGCGGTAAGAATGCGTTCGTCGCTTCCACTCATGTCCTAGAAGCTGCAGGTGGAACATCCGTGCGCAGCCTCGCGGCCAGAGTGAAAGAAAGGGTCGCTCACGATGCTAACTTAGCTATGAAAGTAGAGCGTGCGCTGATCACCATTATGGGACTCCCAAACGGTAGTGAGGCAACCTTTGACGAAGCATACGCTACTACCAAACTGCGGTGGTATGACATGAAAGACTTGCCCGCGATCCGAACCGTGCCATCGCATATTGATCAAGTCAGATTTCGCGTTGATCTGGCCCCCCTCCCATCGCTGACCGTAGCCGAAGTAATGCAACGAGAACATTCGCTACTTCCATGTTTACCAGTTGAATAGAAGTTGCATCAACCGGGGTAAACTTTGCATACGGTAATAAAAACTTGCAAAAACGGCGCTCCTACAGGAGTGCTCGGTGAGCAGCTATTACTGCTTCAGAACGTACCTATAACTGGGGTAATCCTGACCTGCCCCCCGCGAAATCCCTCACCGTAATGTAGAGTCTGCGCCAACTCTTAGGGAGCAGACACATGAGAAAGAGCCGTTTCACCGAGGCGCAGATCATCGGGATGATCAAGGAACAGAAAGCCGGCATGCCGACGGCAGAGGTGTGCCGTAGGCATGGCCTCAGCCCTGCAACGTTCTACAAGTTCAAGTCCCAGTATGGCGGGATGGAGGTGTCCGAGGCGGCCAGATTGAAATCGCTCGAAGACGAGAACGCCAAACTCAAGCGCCTGCTGGCCGATATTATGCTGGACAACGTCGTCCTAAAAGACCTGCTGGGAAAGAGCTGACGACATTGATCAAGCGGCGAGACGCGGCGCTTCGGGTGATACGGGATCATGATATCTCGCAGCGCCGAGCCTGCAGGCTGGTCGGTGTCGATCCAAAGACAGTCCGGCGAGAACGCCCGCCGGACAGTGTCGAGATCCGCAAGGAGATGCAGGAGATCGCCGGAAAGCGACGTCGGTTCGGTTATCGCCGGATCGGCGTGCTTCTAGAACGCAAGGGCATGATCATGAACCACAAGAAGCTCTACAGGATCTACCGCGAGGAAGGGCTGTCCGTGCAAAAACGACGCGGTCGCAAGCGAGCGCGTGGCACAAGAATCCCGATGCCATCGGCTGCGGGCGTCAACGCGCGCTGGTCGTTGGACTTTGTCTCCGACAGCTTCGGTGCCTCGCGGAAGTTCCGGATCCTCGCCGTGATCGACGACTGCACGCGTGAATGCCTGTGCCTTGTCGCGGACACCAGCCTGTCCGGCGCACGGGTCGTCCGGGAACTCAGTGCCCTGATCCGGCTCTACGGCAAGCCAGGCTGCATTGTCAGCGATAATGGAACCGAGTTCACCAGTCGGGCGATCCTGAAATGGGCCGACGAGAACGAGGTGTCGTGGCATTACATCGATCCGGGTAAGCCACAGCAGAACGCCTTCGTTGAAAGCTTCAACGGTAGCCTCAGGGATGAACTGCTGAACGAGGAAATCTTCGACAGCCTGGATGACGCGCGGCGCAAGCTGGCCCTGTGGCGCTACGACTATAACACGGTCAGGCCGCACTCGTCCTTGGGTAACCAGACGCCGCAGCAAGCGCGCCGTGCGCTTGAGCATTTTGAGGGCTCCGCGCCCGGCGCACTTGCGCCAGGAAGAGCAACCGAATACCCAGATCCAACCTGCAAACTCTCGTTATGAATGAGGGACCAGCAGGGGGCAGGTCAATCCCCCCATTTTTACGGGGGCTTGGTCGTAGAATTTACGCGGCCATCTTCAGTTTCTGGGCGGGTGTCATCCCGCCATTGCCCATGTTGGGGCGTTCGTGGTTGTAAGACCAGAGCCACTCGGTGGCAATCTGCTGAACCTCCTCAATTCTTTCGAAAATGTACAGATCCAGCCATTCGTGTCTGACCGTTCGATTGTAGCGCTCGACATAGGCGTTCTGCTGGGGCTTGCCGGGCTGGATGTGGGCTGACCTGCCACGGGTCTTTCATCCAGCCGCGACCGGAGTCCAAGGGTTGTTTACGCCGATTGGCGCAGGTTGAGCAATCGCCCGACGCGCGGAGCTTTCATCTCGCGCAGCGGGGCGGGCGATTGCGGTAGTCAAAGTCCGCGCGTAGTCGGCCGGGGTTTCGTAACCCAAAGCCGAATGCGGGCGTTCGGTGTTGTAGTCGGTGGCCCAGGCCGAGATCACAACCCGAGCGTGAGCCAGGTTGCGAAACATGGTTTCATTGAGCAGTTCATCGCGCGTCCGCCCGTTGAAACTCTCCACGAAGCCATTCTGCATTGGTTTTCCAGGCGCGATGTAATGCCATTCGACCCTGTTCTCGGAGCACCACCGCAGTATGGCGTTCGAGGTCAGTTCCGTCCCATTGTCCGAAACAATCATGCCGGGCTTCCCGCGCCGCTCGATCAGGGCCGAAAGCTCACGGGCAACACGCCGTCCTGAGATTGAGGTGCCCGGGATCGCCGCGAGGCATTCCCGGGTGACGTCGTCGACCACGTTGAGCACCCGAAAACGCTGGCCACTGGCGAATTGGTCATGGACGAAATCCAGCGACCAGCGCGCATTGGCACGGGCTTCGACCAAGATAGGGGCCCGTGTTCCGACCGCCTTACGCCGGGCCTTCCGTTTGCGCACCGTCAGGCCTTCCTCGCGGTAGAGCCGATAGATCCGGTTAATCCCGGACGGCTCGCCCTCGCGGCGCAGCAGCACGAAGAGCCGCCGATAGCCGAACCGTCGACGGTCGTTGGCCAGTTCGCGCAGACGGCCACGCAGCTCCGTATCCGGAGCACGCTGCGCCTGATAACGGACCATCTTACGATCCGCCCCGGCAATCCGGCACGCCCGCCGTTCCGAGAGCCCGAGCAAGGACCTCAGATGCGCGACCGCCTCGCGCTTCACGGCAGGCGCTACCACTTTTTTGAAACCAGTTCCTTCATCGCCGCCAAGTCCAACATCTGCTCGGCCAGCAGCTTCTTCAGCTTGGCATTCTCGTCTTCGAGCGCCTTCAACCGCTTTGCCTCCGGCACTGTCATGCCGCCAAACTTGGCCTTCCAGTTGTAGAAGGTCCCTTCCGACATGCCGTACATGCGGCACAGGTCTGCGCACTTCGCGCCGGCCTCATGCTCGGCCAAGATGCCGATGATCTGCTCGTCCGTAAATCTCGTTCGCTTCATTGTCCGTCCTCAAGTTGGATCGGACTCTAATCGATGGTGGAGAAAAAATCCCGTGGCAGGTCAGAACAAATATTGCGTCGGGGTTTTCTCGAATTTGAGTATAACACTCTATAAGTCTGTCGTTGCTGTCCGCCAGAATAGCCTTGCGAGGTTGCATGCGAAAGAAGACTGAGCCGCCCCCGAGGAAGGGTTCAATGTATCTCCCGCTACACCCTGGGAATAGGTTCCAGTGACGCTCCACAAGCCAGCGCTTCCCCCCCGGCCCATTTCAAGAATGGCATCGCTGCTGATGGCGGATGTTGCTGTTGCACTAAGGCAGATGACACAAATCTATTTCCTAATAAACGCCGGCCTTCAATCTATAGGCGAATGGCAACTGACACGGCAATAGTTCGATAAGCGCACGGCCTATAAGGAACATCATTTGGTTCAGCGGACCTAAAAGCAAATCCCAAATCAAGAACTAAGTCATTGTAATTTCTGGTGACCCCGACTGGATTCGAACCAGTAACCTGCCCCTTAGGAGGGGGCTGCTCTATCCAGTTGAGCCACGGGGCCGCCTGATGCAACGTTTAACGGCCCGGGCAGGGTTTTGGCAAGCGGCTGCTTGGTCATGGTTGTCGCTGCGTGATGGTTTCGCTAACATCCTCTGACCCATTTGAAGAACCGGTCCCATGATCCCCACACGCCCGCGCCGCCCTCTGACCCTTCGTGATGTGTCCGAGGCATCGGGCGTGTCCGAGATGACCGTCAGCCGCGTGCTGCGCAACCGGGGCGATGTCTCGGCGGCGACGCGCGAAAAGGTGCTGACCGCGGCCAAGATGCTGGGCTATGTCCCCAACAAGATTGCGGGCGGACTGGCCAGCCAGCGGGTCAACCTGATTGCGGTCGTCATTCCGTCGCTGTCGAACCTGGTCTTTCCCGATGTGCTGGGCGGGATTTCGGCGGAACTGGACGATACCGGCCTGCAGCCGGTGATCGGCGTCACCAACTATTCCCCCGCGCGCGAGGAGATGGTGCTGTACGACATGTTGTCGTGGCGGCCCTCGGGTGTGATTCTGGCGGGGCTGGAACACAGCAAGGCATCGCGTGCCATGCTGCAGAACAGCGGCATTCCGGTGATCGAGATCATGGACGTGGATGGCGAAGGCATCGATACGCTGGTCGGCATCAGCCATATCCGCGCGGGGCGCGAGATGGCCGACCGCATTCTGGCCGCAGGCTATCGCCGGATCGGCTTTGTCGGCACCCATATGCCGGAAGACCACCGTGCCCGCAAACGCCTGCTGGGCTTCGAAGAAGGTCTGGCCCGCGCCGGTATCCAGCTGGAGGCGCGTGAATATTACCAAGGCGGGTCGTCGCTGTTGAAGGGCCGCGAACTGACCGAGCGCATTTTGTCGCGCGCGCCGGAACTGGATTTCCTCTATTTCTCGAACGACATGATCGGGGCGGGCGGGCTACTGCATTGCATCGACAAGGGCTATGACGTTCCGGGCCGGATCGGGCTGGCGGGCTTCAACGGCGTCGATCTGCTGGACGGGCTGCCCATGCGACTTGCCACGACCGATGCGCGCCGCGTCGATGTCGGCCGTCGCGCCGCACGTCTGGTGGCAGGCAAGGACACCGGCCCCGAGGATCGCATCATCGCGCTGAACCCGACCTTCATTCCCGGCGACACCATTCGCGATCCGCAGTCGCGCGGACCCTTGGACCGCGACATTCCGGCCTGATCGCAGCGGCTTGTGATGGCGGCGGCTTGTGCCTATCTGTCAGCCATGGATATTCCGTTTGTCAGCCGCATGATGTCCCGCCGGCCGCGTATCGCGGTCATTCGCCTGTCCGGCACCATTGGTGGATCGGGAAGGGGGGGCGGCCTGAACGACGCTGCCCTTGCCCCCATGATCGAGCGGGCGTTCCGAAAGGGAAAACCCGTGGCGGTGGCGCTGATCGTCAATTCGCCCGGCGGATCGCCCGTCCAGTCGTCCCTGATCGCCGCGCGCATTCGCAGGCTGGCGGATGAACTGGACATTCCCGTCCATGCCTTCGTGGAAGATGTGGCGGCCTCGGGCGGTTATTGGCTGGCCTGTGCGGCTGACCGGATCTGGGCGGACGACAGCTCGATCCTGGGGTCGATCGGGGTGATCTCGGCAGGCTTCGGCTTTGATCAGCTGATCGGGAAATGGGGGATCGAGCGGCGGGTCCATACGGCCGGTGCCTCGAAGTCAACGCTGGACCCGTTCCGCCCGCAGGACCCGCAGGATGTGGAGCGCCTGCGCGGCATCCTCGACCCCATCCACGACGCCTTCAAGGCCCATGTCCGCGACCGCCGCGGCATGCGTCTGGCTCAGGATCGCGATCTGTTCACCGGAGAGTTCTGGGCCGGTCGTCAGGCGGTCGAGCTGGGTCTGGCCGATGGCATCGCCCATCTGGTGCCCAAGATGCGGGCGCTGTTCGGCGAAAAGGTCCGTTTTCAGGTCCACGGCATCCGCAAACCGCTGTTCCGCCGCCTTGGTCTTTCGGCCGAGGCGCTGATCGATGCCGCCGAGGAACGCGCGGCCTTCCAGACCTTCGGCACCCGCGGATGAGCATCCGCATCGTTCTTGTCTTTCTGCTGGTCATGGTGGCCATGGCACTTGTGCGCGGTCCGGCCTTTCGCCGGGCGCTGAAGAAATATCTGGGGATCGGACCACGTGATCGTTGACATCTTGCTTGTGCTGGGCGGCCTTGCCCTGCTGGTTCTGGGCGGTGACCTGCTGGTGAAGGGTGCCGTCAATCTGGCGCTTCGACTGGGGATCACACCGTTGGTCGTGGGCCTGACGGTTGTGGCCTTCGGCACCTCGGCGCCCGAACTGCTGGTGTCGCTGTCGGCGGCCCTTGGCGGGTCCAGCGGCATCGCGCTTGGCAATGTGGTCGGGTCGAACATCGCCAATGTGCTGGTGATTCTTGGCTTCACCTCGCTTGTGGCTGTGGTGACGACCAAGGGGCACGACCTGCGCGAAAGCTGGGCGATGATGATGGGGGCCTCGGTCCTGCTGATCAGTCTGGCGACGACGGGCCGCATCGGCATGTGGGGCGGCATCGTTTTGCTGCTGGCGTTGGTCGCGGTCCTGTGGCGGCAGCTGTCCACGGGGCGTGTGGATGATGACGACATCGAGGGCGCCGAACCCGGTGCTCGCGGGTTGCGCATCGCGATGTGGCTGGGCGGCGGTCTGATCGCGCTGCCGCTTGGCGCCAACCTGTTGGTCAACGGGGCCACGCAGATCGCGCAGGAATTCGGCATCAGCGATACGGTCATCGGCCTGACGCTGGTGGCCATCGGAACCTCGCTGCCCGAACTGGCGGCGTCGGTCGCGGCGGCGCTGAAGGGGCGGGCGGACATGGCGCTTGGCAATGTGGTCGGCTCGAACATCTTCAACATTCTGGCGATTCTGGGGATCACCTCGGTCGTGACACCCTTGCAGATACCGCCCGAAATGCTGCGGCTGGACCTGTGGGTGATGCTGGGCACTTCGGCGCTGCTGGCGCCCTTCCTGTTCAAGGGCATCGCCCTGACCCGACGCGTCGGTGCGATGCTGCTGGCAGGCTATGCCGCCTATGTCTGGGTGCTGCTGTGACCGTCGCGCTGGTCACCGGAGCCGCCAAAAGGCTGGGCCGGCAGATGGCGCTGTATCTGGCCGAGCGTGGCTTTGACGTTGCCATTCATTACGCCGGATCGCAGCAAGATGCCGAACGGACCGCTGCAGATGCCCGCGCCCTTGGCGTCAATGCGCAGCTGTTTCAGGCCGACCTGCTGGACGCCGATGCAACGGCGGCGCTGATCCCACGGATCGCGCAGGCGATGGGCCAGCTGGGGGTTCTGGTCAACAACGCCTCGATCTTCGACTATGACAACATTCACAGCGCCACGATGGATGATTGGGACCGCAACATCGGGTCGAACCTGCGCGCGCCCTTCCAGCTGATCCAAGGCTTTGCCGCGCAGGCCCCGAAAGCGGCGCCCGATGAAAACGGCGAACCGCAAGCGCAGGCGCTGGTCGTGAACATGGTCGATCAGCGGGTGCTGAAACCCACGCCCGAATTCATGACCTATTCGCTGGCCAAGGCGGGGCTGTGGTCGCTGACCCGCACCGCCGCGCAGGCTTTGGCACCCGATATCCGTGTGAATGCCATCGGCCCCGGCCCGACGCTGATCGGCGCACGTCAAAGCCAGGCGCATTTCGACGCGCAGCGTGCGGGCACCGTGCTGAAACGCGGTTCGGACCCGGCCGGCATCACGCAGGCGCTTGGCTATTTCCTGGATGCCCGCGCCGTCACCGGTCAGCTGATCTGTGTGGACGGAGGGCAACATCTTGCCTGGCAGACCCCCGACATCATCGGCCGCGATTAGGACCGAAACGGGCCGTTCGCTGCATCTTGTCCACGCAAAGCGGTCAAGCGGCTATATCTTGCGAATCCGGCAGGAGGTTTCTATCCACAATCGCCCTGAATAATAATTATCTAATGAAAACAAAGGTGTTCTTAATTGCCTAATTTGTGGGCAAGTTCATGGAACTGTAACGTTTGCTGGCCGACTCGGGTATCCCTCACAGGCCGCCCACAGAATTATCCACAGATTCCGTGGAAAGCTTTCACCTTGCACCGGCCCTGCGGAACTTGCAGCAGCCCCCCAGAATCACTTTCTTAACGACATGACCCAGAAAACCGGCCACGACCTGATCCACGACTATCTTCGCACCATCGACGGCAGCCCCGGCGTGTACCGGATGCTGGATGCCAATCAGGCGGTGCTTTACGTCGGCAAGGCGCGCGATCTGCGGGCGCGGGTGTCGAATTATGCGCGGCCATCGGGCCATTCGGGGCGGATCGCGCGGATGATCCGTGAAACCGCCAGCATGATGTTCCTGACGACCAACACCGAAACCGAAGCGCTGCTGCTGGAACAGAACCTGATCAAACAGCTGAAGCCGCGCTACAATGTGCTGCTGCGTGACGACAAGTCGTTCCCGAACATCCTTGTCGCCAAGTCGCATGAATACCCGCAGATCAAGAAGCATCGCGGTGCGCGGTCGGAAAAGGGCGATTACTATGGCCCCTTCGCCAGCGCGGGCGCGGTCAATCGCACGCTGACCCAGTTGCAGCGGGTGTTCTTACTGCGCAACTGCACCGACAGCACCTTCGAATCCCGCACGCGTCCCTGCCTGCTGTTCCAGATCAAGCGCTGCAGCGGTCCCTGCGTCGGTCGCATCAGCGCGCCCGATTACAACGCGCTGGTCAATGATGCCGAACGCTTCCTGCAGGGCAAATCCACGACCATTCAGGCCGATCTGAAGACCGAGATGGCCAAGGCGGCCGAGGATATGGAATACGAACGCGCCGCCGCGCTGCGCGACCGCATCAAGGCGCTGACTGCCGTGCAATCGGTGCAGGCCATCAACCCCAAGGGCGTGGCCGAGGCCGACATCATCGCCCTGCACATGGAGGGCGGGCAGGCCTGTGTGCAGGTCTTCTTTATCCGCGGCAACCAGAGCTGGGGCAACCGCGACTTCTATCCGCGGCTTGGCGGCGCTGAATCCCCCGATGAGGTGATGCAGGCCTTCGTCATGCAGTTCTATGACGACAAGCCGCCCCCGCGGCTGATCCTGCTGTCCCATCCGGCCGAAGACCCCGATCTGACCGCCGACGTGCTGTCGGAACGCGCGGGCCGCAAGGTCGAGGTTCTGGTCCCGCAGCGTGGCGAAAAATCCGAGCTGGTGACCAACGCCGCCCGCAACGCCCGCGAAAGCCTTGCCCGCCGCATGTCCGAAAGCGCCACCCAGATGCGTCTGCTGGAGGGCGTGGCCGAGGCCTTCGACCTGCCGACCACCCCGCGCCGGATCGAGGTCTATGACAACAGCCACATCATGGGCACCAATGCCGTCGGTGGAATGATCGTCGCCGGCGCCGAAGGGTTCATCAAAAGCCAGTACCGCAAGTTCAACATCAAGGGCACCGAGATCACCCCCGGCGACGATTTCGGCATGATGAAAGAGGTCCTGACCCGCCGCTTTGCCCGACTGCTGAAGGAAGACCCCGATCGCCAGTCCGAAGCATGGCCCGACCTGCTGCTGATCGATGGCGGCGCGGGGCAGGTCAGCGCGGTGGCGGAGATCATGGCCGAAATGGGCGTGGAAGACATCGCCATGATCGGCGTCGCCAAAGGTCAGGACCGCGACCATGGCAAGGAGGAATTCCACCGCATCGGCCAGCGCCCCTTTGCCCTGCGCATGAACGATCCAGTGCTGTATTTCCTGCAGCGCCTGCGCGACGAGGCGCACCGTTGGGCCATCGGCACCCACCGCGCCAAGCGTGCGAAATCGGCGATGGCCAACCCGCTGGACGAAATCGCCGGTGTCGGCGCGGCCCGCAAACGCGCGCTGCTGACGCATTTCGGCAGCGCCAAGGCCGTAGGTCGCGCCGGTCTGGCGGACTTGCAGGCGGTGGATGGCATCTCGGCGGCGATGGCGCAGAAGGTCTATGACCATTTCCACGTGAAAGGCTGATCCTGCGACAAGTTGATCGACGGGGCCGCCTTGCCTCTTTCAAACCGGCGCAGCACCGACTAGCTTGCGGTCATGCGCTGGACCCTGCCTAACATATTGACCCTCATGCGTCTTTGCGCGGCCCCGGCCGTGCCATTGATGTTCCTGTATTTCCAACGGCCTTGGGCGGATTGGGCAGCGCTGACGCTGTTCCTGCTGGCGGCCATCACCGATTGGTTCGATGGCTATCTGGCCCGTGCCTGGAAACAGGAAAGCCGCTTCGGCGCCGCCATGGACCCCATCGCCGACAAGGCCATGGTGGTGATCGCGCTGGTGGTCATCACCGGCTATTCCGGCATGAACCCCTGGCTGATCCTGCCCGTGACCGTCATCCTGTTCCGCGAGGTTTTCGTATCCGGCCTGCGCGAATTCCTTGGCGACAAATCCCGCAAGCTGGCCGTGACCAATTTGGCCAAGTGGAAGACCACGCTGCAGATGGTTGCCATCGCCGTGCTGTTTCTGGGCACCGGCCTGTCCTATGTCGCGCAGGGCCAATCGCCGCGCGTCGGTGAAACCGGCATCATCTGGTCGTCCAGCCTGGATGCCGTGGCGACCCACATCGGCCTGATCCTGATCTGGATCGCCGCGGGGCTGACGGCATGGACGGGCTGGGATTATTTCATCAAGGCGCTGCCCTATCTGCGGGAACCGGCCAATGACGCTTGAGATCCTCTATTTCGCATGGCTGCGCGAACGCGTGGGCCAGCCCCGCGAAACCGTCACTACAAATGCCGCAACCGTCCGCGACCTGATCGCCGAACTGATGGCGGCCTCCGAAGGCCACGTCGCTGCGTTTTCGGATATGGCATCGCTGCGCTGCGCGGTCGATCAGCAACTGGCCGATCTGGACAGCCCGATCGCGGATGCGCGCGAGGTTGCTTTCTTCCCCCCGATGACCGGCGGCTGACCCCATGACCGCCCGCGTCCAGACAGCCCCCTTCGATCTTGCCGCCGAAATCGACGGCTTCGGTGCAGGCGCGGGGGCCATCGTCACCTTCACCGGCGTGGTCCGCGACGACACCGGACTGATGGCCGCGCTGGATATCGAACATTACCCCGGCATGACCGAACGCGCCCTGCAGGATTACGGCGATCAGGCTGCAAAGCGGTTTCAGCTGTCCGACTGGCGCATCATCCACCGCCATGGCCGCATTCCGGTGGGCGACACGATCATGATGGTCGCCACCGCCGCCCGCCACCGCCATGCGGCCTTCCAAGGCGCCGACTACCTGATGGACTGGCTGAAATCCCGTGCGCCCTTCTGGAAGCGTGAAATCGCGCAGGACGGCACCGCCACTTGGGTCGATGCCAAATCCACCGATGAGGATGCACTGAACCGCTGGTGATCTTCTCGGTTGCCCAAATACCCCGATCCCGCCCTTTCCACAGGAGCCAGCCCATCCGTCCCGAACTGCGCCAATGGTTGTCCGACCGGGCCGAGATGCTGGTCTTTGCTGCCGTCTTTCTGGCGGGGCTCTATGTCGCCTTGCTGGGCGGCTGGTTTCTGGCGCTGGTGGGGGGCTGCGTCATGCTGATCGGCGGCGTTCTGGCGATCGGCGCCTTCCGCCGCAGCCCGTTCCGCCGGCCCATCGGTGCCCCCGGCGTGGTCGAGGTGGTCGAGGGCGCCATCCGCTATTACGGCGCGACCGAACGCGGAGGAGAGATTGCTTTGCGCGATCTGTCGGAAATCCGCCTGCTGCGCGTCGAAGGCCGCGCCCATTGGCGGCTGCGCAGCATCGGTGCCGAGGCTTTGCTAGTCCCCGCGGATGCAGCGGGGGCGGCGGCGCTGGCCGATGCCTTCACCGCATTGCCGGGGCTGGACATGGGAATGGTGTCATCCGCGCTGGCGCAAGTGGCCGACAAGGATGACGCAATCCGCACCGTTTGGCGTAGGCCGGTCTGACGCGACTTGACTTGGCCTGTCACGATTGCCACCTGTGACCGACACGGAAACGCCAGAGAGGCCTCAAACCCATGTCCATTCCACAGCAGGGCGGAGGCCCCATCGAACACCGCGATCAGCTGGCCGCCTATATCGCCAGCGGCGAAAAGCCCAAGGATCAGTGGCGTATCGGGACGGAGCACGAAAAATTCGGCTATGACGATGTCAACAAGCTGCCGCTGCCCTACGAAGGCCGGGCCTCGATCACGGCGATGCTGGAAGGCCTGCGCGACCGCTTCAACTGGACGCCGGTGCTGGAAGCGGGAAACCTGATCGGTCTGGAACGCGACGGCGCGAATGTCAGCCTCGAACCGGGCGGCCAGCTGGAGTTGTCCGGCGCGCCCCTGGAAACCATCCACCAGACCTGCGACGAGGTGAACCGCCATCTGGCCGAGGTCGAGGCCGTGGCCGCCGACATCGGCGCGGGCTTCATCGGTCTGGGCGCGGCCCCGATCTGGTCGCAGGATCAGATGCCGATGATGCCCAAGGGGCGCTATCGCCTGATGACCGACTACATGGGCAGTGTCGGCACGCTTGGCACGCAGATGATGTACCGAACCTGCACGGTTCAGGTGAACCTCGATTTCGCATCCGAAGCCGACATGGTCCAGAAGATGCGCGTGGCCTTGGCCTTGCAGCCGGTTGCGACGGCGCTGTTCGCCAATTCGCCCTTCCTAGACAACAAGCCCAACGGCATGAAATCCTGGCGTGCCCATATCTGGCAGAACCTCGATGCGGCCCGGACCGGCATGCTGCCCTTCGTCTTCGAGGACGGCTTCGGATACGAGGCGTGGGTCGATTACGTCTTGGATGTGCCGATGTATTTCGTCTATCGCGACGGAAAATACATCAACGCGCTTGGCCAGAGCTTCCGCGATTTCCTGAAAGGCCAGCTGCCCGCCCTGCCGGGCGAGGTGCCGACCCTGTCGGATTGGGCCGATCACATGACCACCGTCTTCCCCGAAGCCCGCGTCAAGAAATACATCGAGATGCGCGGCGCGGATGGCGGCCCGTGGCGTCGCCTTTGCGCGCTGCCCGCGTTGTGGGTCGGCCTGACCTATGACCAGCAGGCGCTGGATGCGGCGACCGATCTGATCAAGGGCTGGGAAGCCGAAACCCGCGAGGGTCTGCGCATCGCTGCCGGTCGCGACGGGTTGCAGGGGCAGGTGGGCAAGATCAACCTGCACGACCTGTCGCGCGAGGTTCTGGCCATCGCCGAGCAGGGGCTGAAGAACCGCGCCCGCCCCGGCAATGACGGGCTGGTCCCCGATGAGACGCATTTCCTGAATGCGCTGAAGGAAAGCGTCGACAGCGGCAAGGTCCCCTCGGATGAATTGCTGGAGAAGTATCGCGGCGAATGGGCCGGTGATCTGAGCCGCATCTATGACGAGTACTCCTACTGACGCGCTGATTGCGTCCCGCGAGGGCCGGGGGCGCTGCGCCCCCCGGACCCCCCGCACGCCGCCCTTGGCCCATGTTGCACGCGAAGGTGAGGATGCCGCCGCTTGAATTGGCTGCGTCTTGGTGGCACGCGTGTCGCGTGACCTGAACAGGATGTGGGGCAAGGCGATGCGGGCAAGTTTGATGCAATGGGTTGGCCGGATGGTGGCCGTGGTCTTTGCCTTGGGCGTGGCGTCGCTGATCGCCGCCATCGTGCTGCAGCTGCGTCAGGCCGAGGGCGTGCCGCCGATGTCGGTGTTTCTGGGCGTCACCGGACTGGCCATGCTGATCCTGCTGGCGGGGGCCTGCCTTGCATTGATCTCGATCGCGACCTCGGCGCGACAAAGCGCCGAGGCGCTGCGCCGCATGTCGCTGCGCGGGGGCGAATTACGTGCGGTGGGTCCTGCGACCGAAGCGGCTGCCCCCTTCACGCCGACCAGCTTTGCGGCCCCGGCGGCGGTTCCCCAACAGCCCGCCCCGGTGCGGCCCGCGCGTCCGGCGGGACGGTCGCTGGTCGCTGAACGCTGAAGCGTCACTTGCGGCCGATGCGGGGTTCGGTCCCCGACATCAGGCGGCGGATGTTGGCGTGATGGCGGATCAGGATCAGCGCCGTCATGAAGCAGGTGACGGCGACCAGATCGCCGCGTCCCGTCACCAGCGCGACGATCGGCACCGCCACGGCGGCCACCAGCGCGCTGAGGCTACTGATCCGGGTGACAGCGGCGGTCAGCGCCCAGGTGGCGCAGGCGATCAGGCCCAGGGGCCAGTGCAGCGCCAGCACCGTCCCAAGGAAGGTCGCCACGCCCTTGCCGCCTTTGAAGCCCAGCCAGATGGGGAAGCAATGCCCCAGGAAGGCCGCGCCCCCTGCCACCATCGCCGCGCCGTCGCCCGCGAAGTGGCGCGCCAGCAGCACGGCGATTGCGCCCTTGCCGCTGTCCAGCAGCAGGGTGGCAAGGGCCGCGGGCTTGTTGCCGGTCCGCAGCACATTGGTCGCGCCGATATTGCCCGACCCGATCTGGCGCAGATCGCCCAGGCCCAGGGCGCGGGTGATGACCAGCCCGAAGGGCACCGATCCCAGCAGATAGCCGAAGAGCGTCCAGAGGATCAGGGTCATGCGCTTTCTCCGAAGACGCGGCGGCCCGCGACCCATGTGCCCATCACGCGGCCCTGCATGCGGGCGCCGTCGAAGGGGGTGTTCTTGGATTTCGACAGCAGCGCGAAGCGGTCCATCAGGAAGGGCGCGTCGGGGTCGAAGAGGATCAGGTCGGCAGGGGCGCCATCGCACAGGCGGCCTGCGGGCAGGCCCAGCCTGCGGGCGGGGTTCAGCGACATCGCGCGGAACAGCTGCGGCAGGGACAGCCCGCCCTGATGATAGAGACGAAGCGCCGCGGGAAGCAGGGTCTGAAGGCCGACGGCGCCGGGGGCGGCGGCCTCGAAGGGCAGGCGCTTGGATTCCTCGTCCTGCGGGGTGTGGAAGCTGGCGATGACGTCGATCACGCCATCGGCCACGGCCTGCACCATCGCCTGACGGTCGTCCTCGGACCGCAGGGGCGGGGTGAAGCGGAAGAAGGTGCGGTAATCGCCTACGTCGAATTCGTTCAGCGTCAGGTGATGGATCGAGATCCCCGCCGTCACATCCAGCCCCGCCTTGCGGGCGCGTTCCAGCGCGGGCAGCGACGCCGCCGTGGTGATCTGATCGGCATGCCAGCGGCATTTGGTCATGGCGACCAGTGCCAGATCGCGGTCAAGACCCATCACCTCGGCCATCGGCGATACGGCGGGGATGCCGTAAAGCGATGCGAACTTGCCGCTGGTGGCTGCGGCGCCTCCGGACAGGCCAGCCTCTTGCGGGTGGCCGACGATCAGGGCGTTCAAGCCGCGCGCATAGGTCATGCAGCGGGTCAGCAGCTTGGTGTCGCGCACGACGCGCACGCCATCGGTGAAGGCCACAGCGCCCAGATCGGTCAGAAAGCCGATCTCGACCATTTCACGGCCTTCGCGCGATTTGGTCAGGGCGGCCATGTGGTGGATGTTGACGGGGGCATCGGCGGCGCGGCGAGCGACGAATTCCAGCGCCTCGGGGGTATCGATGGGGGGCAGGGTGTCGGGACGGGCGATGATGGTCGTCACGCCGCCAGCCGCCGCCGCCAGACCGGCGCTGCGGAAGCTTTCCTTGTGACGCTCACCGGGTTCGCCGATCTTGACGCCCCAATCGACGATGCCGGGGGCCAGCGCGCGGCCACGACAATCGATGACGGTCGCACCTTCGGGGGCGGCATCATCAGGCCCGCCGCGGCCGACGATGACCCCGTCGCGGACCAGCAAGCTGCCCATGTCGTCGGTCTGGGCCTCGGGGTCGATCAGGCGAGCATTGGTAAAGAACTGGTCCATGATCAAGCCTCGCCCTCGGCAATGCGGCCGCGTTCGGCGCGCAGGTTTCGTGCCAGCAGGTCCAGCGCGGCCATACGGACGGCGACGCCCATCTCGACCTGATCCTGAATGACGCTGCGGTTGATGTCATCGGCGATGGTGCCGTCGATCTCCACGCCGCGGTTCATCGGGCCGGGATGCATAACGATGGCGTCAGGTGCGGCCAGCGCCAGCTTTTCGGCGTCCAAGCCCCAACGGTGGTAATATTCGCGTTCGGACGGAATAAAGCCGCCGTCCATGCGTTCGCGCTGCAGGCGCAGCATCATGACGACATCGGCACCCTTCAGACCCTCGTGCATGTCTTCATACAGCTCGACCCCCATATCGGCGGCGCCGGCAGGCATCAGCGTCGACGGCCCGATCAGGCGGATTCGGTTTTCCATCTTGCCCAGCAGGATCAGGTTCGACCGCGCCACGCGGCTGTGGGCGATGTCGCCGCAGATGGCGATGGTCAGGCGGTGCAGGCGGCCCTTGGCGCGGCGGATGGTCAGCGCGTCCAGCAGGGCCTGCGTCGGGTGTTCATGCCGCCCGTCGCCCGCGTTGATGACGGCGCAGTTCACCTTTTCGGCCAGCAGGTTCACCGCACCGGAATTGGGGTGGCGTACGACCAGCAGGTCGGGCTGCATGGCGTTCAGGGTCAGAGCGGTGTCGATCAGCGTCTCGCCCTTCTTCACCGATGACTGGCTGACGGCCATGTTCATCACGTCGGCCCCAAGCCGCTTGCCTGCCAGTTCGAAGCTGGCCTGCGTGCGGGTCGAGTTCTCGAAGAACATGTTGATCTGGGTCATGCCCGCCAGCGCATCGGAATGCTTGACGGTCCTGCGGTTCAGCGCGGCATATTCCTGGGCCAGGTCCAGCAACGACACGATCTCGGCGGGTTTGAGATGGTCGATGCCCAGCAGGTGACGGGCGCGAAAGCTCATGTTCAGCCTTTCAGTCGGGGGTGCGCGATCTATCGCAGATGGCGGGCCGTGCGGCAAGCGGGCAGGGCATTTGCAGGTGGTGCAAAGATCGCTTGCCCGGTGGGGTCCGCGCGGATATTGCGGGCAGTATGCAAATGTCCCGGTATCGCCCTCATATCCTTGCGACCCTGTCGCTTGGCCTGCCGCTGATCGGCAGCCATCTTGCCCGCATGGCCATCGGCGTGGGCGACACCGTCATGATCGGCTGGTACGGGGTCGAACCCCTTGCTGCGCTGATCATCGCGGGGTCTTTTTTCCATATCCTGTTTTTCCTTGGCATGGGCTTCGGCACCGGCGTGATGGGGCTGATCGCCAGCCATATCGCCAGCGGCAACGAAACCGAGGTTCGCCGCGGTGCCCGCATGGCCCTGTGGCTGTCGGCGGGCTTTGCACTGCTGACCATGCCGCTGATGTGGTTTTCCGAACCGATCCTGCTGTCGCTTGGCCAGACGCCGATGGTCTCGGCCTTGGCGCAGGATTATCTGCGGATCGCGGGCTGGGGCCTTGGGGTCGTGCTGGGCCAGCTGACGCTGAACTCCTATCTGGCGGCGCTGGAACGCACGCAGGTGGTGATGTGGGTGACGCTGGCGGGCCTGCCGCTGAACGTGGCGCTGAACTGGGTTCTGATCTTCGGCAATCTTGGCGCGCCCGAACTGGGCGTGCAGGGCGCGGCCATCGCCAGCCTGACGGTGCAGATCATCCAGCTGGTGCTGCTGGTTCTTTATGCCCGCTGGCTCCCCATTGCGCGGCATTACCACCTGTTCCAGCGCTTCTGGCGCCCCGACTGGCAGGCCATGGCGCAGATCGCCCGCATCGGCTGGCCCATCGGCGTCACCATGGTGGCCGAGGGCGGGCTGTTCGTCGCCTCGAACATCATGATGGGCTGGATCGGCATTCCGCAGCTGGCAGCCCATGGGATCGCGCTGCAGATCACCTCGATCACCTTCATGGCGCATCTGGGGCTGTCCAATGCCGCCACCGTGCGGGTGGGGCAGGCCAAGGGACGCGGCGACCGCGCGTGGATGCGCGATGCGGCCATCACCGTCATCTGGATGTCGCTGGTCTTCGCCGCCATCGCCATCACAATCTATCTGCTGTTCCGCCATCAGCTGGTGCGGATGTATCTGGACCCCAACGACCCGCAGGCGGCGCTGATCGTGACCATCGGGGCCAGCCTGTTGCTGTACGCGGCGCTGTTCCAGCTGACCGATGCGTTTCAGGTCATCGCGCTTGGCTTCCTGCGCGGGGTCCATGACACGAATGTGCCCATGTGGATGGCGGGCTTCAGCTATTGGGGGGTCGGCATGCCGGTCGCCTATCTGTTGGCCTTCCCGCTGGGGTTCGGTCCGGCGGGGCTGTGGCTAGGGCTGTGCGTCGGGCTGACGCTGGCGGCCATCCTGCTGATGTGGCGGTTCTGGCGCGGCCATGCGCGGGGGGACTGGACCCTGCCGCGCGCCGCGGTCTAACCTGCGCCGACCGACCATCCGGAGGATATCATGCGCCCTGTTTTCGTCCAGTTCCGCTGCGAGCCCGGCAAGACCTATCAGGTCGCCGAGGCCATCTATGACCGAGAGATCGTGTCCGAGCTGTATTCCACATCCGGCGATTACGATCTGATGGCCAAGGTCTATATCCCCGAGGATCAGGATGTCGGTCGCTTCCTGTCCGACAAGCTGTTCGACATTCCCCATATCAGCCGCACGCTGACCACGATGACCTTCCGCGCCTTCTGACCCCTTGCAGGACGGGGCAGGTTGCGGGCATCTATCACCCATGACCAGATTTGCCCCCATCCCCGCCTCGCTTCCCTCGACCGTTCCCTTCGTCGGCCCCGAAACGCTTGAACGCCAGCGTGGCAAGCCTTTCGGCGCGCGCCTTGGTGCCAATGAAAACGGTTTCGGCCCCAGCCCGCACGCCATTCAGGCCATGCGCGACGCGGTGTCCGACATCTGGAAATACGGCGATGCCCCCAGCCATGATCTGCGCAACGCGCTGGCCGCCCAGTTGGGCGCACACCCTGAAAACATCGTGATGGGTGAAGGCATCGACGGCCTTCTGGGCGTTCTGGTCCGCCTGATGGTCGGGCCGGGCGATGCCGTGGTGACATCGGAAGGGGCCTATCCGACCTTCAACTACCACGTGAACGGCTATGCAGGCGTGCTGCACAAGGCACCTTACAAGGACGATCACGAGGACCCGCAGGCCCTGATCGATCTGGCACATAAGACCGGCGCGCGGTTGGTCTATCTGGCCAATCCCGACAACCCGATGGGCAGCTGGCATTCCGGCCAAGTGATCGAAGCGATGCTGGACCAACTGCCCGCCGATTGCCTGCTGATCCTGGATGAGGCTTATGTCGAATTCGCCCCGCAGGATGCCATCCCCACGATCAGCGCCGATGATCCGCGCGTCATCCGCATGCGCACCTTCAGCAAGGCTTACGGACTGGCAGGCGCGCGGATCGGCTATGCCATCGGCGCGCCGGATTTGATTGCGGGCTTCGATCGCATCCGCAATCATTTCGGCGTGAACAGCATCGCGCAGGTCGGCGCGCTTGCAGCATTGGCCGATACCGAATGGCTGGCCCATGTGCAGGATCAGGTGGCAATATCGCGCGACCGCATCGGCCAGATCGCGCGCCAGAACGGGTTGAAGGCGCTGCCCTCGGCCACGAATTTCGTTGCCGTCGATACGGGTCGCGACGGCACCTATGCCGCAAATCTGGTCAAGGCATTGCAGGATCGCGGCGTCTTCATCCGCATGCCGGGCGTCGCGCCCTTGAACCGCTGCATCCGCATCAGCTGCGGTCCCGCCCAGGAACTGGACCTGCTGTCCGTCGTCCTGCCCAAGGCGCTGGACGAGGTGAGCGCCGCCTAAACCTTCTTGGTTGTCCAAATACCCCCGCCGGAGGCACCTGCCATCAAGACAGGCACCCCCGGCGAGGGGCCGTGATCACATCGCTGCCAACTGATCCAGCGCCGCCGCAAGCCGCGCGATATCGTCGTCCAAGGCCGCCAGCTTGGCGCGGGTTTCCTCGATCACCTCGGCTTCGGCATTCTCGACGAACTTGGGGTTCGACAGACGCTTGCGCAGCCCTTCGGCATCCTTCACCGACTTCGCTTGCGACTTTTGCAAACGCGCGGTTTCGGCGGCGACATCGATCACGTCGCCGATCGGCAGCGCGAAACTGGCCCCTTGGGCCGACACGGCGATCATGCCCTTGCCTGCCTGACCATCGACGGGCGTGTTGACTCGTGCCAAGCGCTCGATCAGTGGGCCATTGGCCTGCAAGGCGGCCTGGGCGGCGGCGTCGGCCTCGGTCACGATCAGGTCCAGTTTCGCACCGGCCGGAACGCCCATCTGCGAACGGGCCGAACGCACGGCCTCGATCAGGGCGATGACCCAGTTCATCTGGCGGTCGGCATCCGCGTCGATCAGGTCGGACCCCAATTCGGGCCAGTCGCCGTGCACCAGCATGCCTTGCCGCTCACCGGTCAGACTCCACAGCTCTTCGGTGACGAAGGGCATGATCGGGTGCAGCATCAGATAGCACTGGTCCAGCACCCAGCCCATGGTCTCGCGCGTTTCATCGGCATGCTCACCATCAAACAGCGGTTTGGCAAATTCCACATACCAGTCGCAGACCTTGCCCCAGACAAATGCATAAAGCCCGGTCGCCGCATCGTTGAAGCGATAGGAGGCCAGCGCCTCGTCGGTCGCCATCAGGATGCGGGCAGTTTCGCCGATGATCCAGCGGTTCACGGTATAAGTCGGCGTCGGACGTGCCGCACCGCCGCGCACGCCGTTCATTTCCGCAAAGCGGGTGGCGTTCCAGATCTTGGTGACAAAGTTGCGGTTCACCTCGACGTGCTTTGGCCCCAGCTTGGGGTCGCGGCCCATCGCGGCCATGCCGGTCAGGGTAAAGCGCAGCGCATCAGCCCCGAAATCATCGACAAGCGTCAGCGGATCGATGACGTTGCCCTTGGACTTGGACATCTTGGCGCCCTTTTCATCGCGCACCAGCCCGTGGACATAGACGGTGTGGAAGGGGATGTCCTTCACCACCTCCAACTGCATCATCATCATCCGGGCCACCCAGAAGAAGATGATGTCGAAGCCGGTGACCAACACGTCGGTCGGGAAATACTTCTCCAGTTCCGGCGTCGGTTCCGGCCAGCCAAGCGTGCCGATGGGCCAGAGGCCACTGCTGAACCATGTGTCCAGAACGTCGGGGTCGCGGGTCAGCACCTTGCCGGGCGCCTTGGCCTGCGCCTCGGCTTCCGAGGGCGCGCAATACTGGTTGCCGTCCTCGTCGTACCAGACGGGGATCTGGTGGCCCCACCACAGCTGGCGGGAAATGGTCCAGGGCTCGATATTCTCAAGCCAGTTGAAATAGACCTTCTTGTGCTGCTCGGGCAGGATCTGGGTGCGGCCCGACCGCACCGCGTCCAGCGCGGGGCCGACGATGCGTTGGGTGTCCACGAACCATTGGTCGGTCAGCATCGGTTCAATCACCACGCCGGACCGGTCGCCAAAGGGCTGCATGATCGGCTTGTTGTCGATGACGGGGCGGCGCTCCAGATGTTCGGCGCCGGTTTCCTTTTCGATTTCCTTGTGCAGATAGGTCACGGCCAGGCCGTCGGCGGTGATCTGGTCGATCACACGCTTGCGGGCCTCGAACCGGTCCAGACCGCGCAGGTCGTCAGGCACAAGGTTCACGTTGCTGACATCGCCGACGTCTTCGCCATTCGACGCATGGGACGCGATTTCCGCGCTTTCGGCATAGGACAACCCGTCGACACGCATCGCGCCCTTGGTGTCCAGCAATGCGTACAGTGGGATGTTGTTGCGCTTGGCGACTTCGTAGTCGTTGAAGTCATGCGCGCCGGTGATCTTGACCGCGCCGGACCCGAAATCGGGATCGGGATATTCATCGGTGATGATCGGGATCAGGCGGCGCTGTTCCTTGGGGCCGACCGGAATTTCCACCAGCTTGCCGACGATGGGGGCATAGCGGGCGTCATCCGGATGCACCGCAACCGCACCGTCGCCCAGCATGGTTTCGGGGCGGGTCGTGGCGATGCTGATATAGTCGCGCGTCTCGCGCAGGGTGACGGTGCCGTCCTCGCCACGCTCGACGTATTCATATGTCGCGCCACCGGCCAGCGGGTATTTGAAGTGCCACATATGGCCGGGGGTCTCGCGGTTCTCGACCTCCAGATCGCTGATGGCGGTTTCGAAATGCGGGTCCCAGTTCACCAGACGCTTGCCGCGATAGATGATGCCCTTGTCGTACAGATCGACAAAGACCCGGATCACGGCGTCATGGAAGTTGCCTTCCTGACCGGCGGGCGCACCGGGGGCACCCGACATGGTGAACGCATTGCGCGACCAGTCGCAGGATGCCCCAAGGCGCTTCAGCTGGTTGATGATCGTGTCGCCGGATTCCTGCTTCCAGTCCCAGATCTTTTCGACAAAGGCATCGCGGCCGATTTCGCGACGGCCCGGTTCGCCGCGCTGCGCCATCTGGCGTTCGACGACCATCTGGGTGGCGATGCCCGCGTGGTCCTGACCGGGCTGCCACAGCGTGTCGAAACCGCGCATCCGGTGCCAGCGGACAAGGATGTCCTGCAGCGTGTTGTTGAAGGCGTGGCCTATGTGGAGGCTGCCGGTGACGTTGGGGGGCGGGATCATCACCGTGAAGGTTTCACTGCGCTTGGCATTGGCCCCTGCCGCGAAGGCATTGGTCTGTTCCCATTCGGCGCTGATCCGGGCCTCGGCGGCCTTGGCGTCAAAGCTTTTGTCCATCGTCATCGTCGCGATCCCCTTTGTTGAGGGTGGATTAGCGAATGCGGGGCGAAAGGCCAAGTCCAACGCGCCCCCCGGATGCGGCGATCAGGCGCGAAATCTGGCCGCCGGGGGGCCGCGGCTGTTGATTTCGGGGGAATGGCGTGCTTGTCGTCGTAACATCTGCGCCAACGGGCATTTCGGGTCTTGGCAAGGCCGGGGCCGGAACCCTAAGGCGCAAGGCTGGGTTTGTATCACTAATCTGCGACAGCTTGCCTGTGCGAAAGGAACCGCAATGGGACAACAGAAGACCGTCTGGGACAATCCGGCGGATGTCATTCGCCATCTCGCTCCGGAACATCCGGTCATGGTCTTTGCGCCGACGGTCCTGCAGGACCGGGCGCGTCAGTTCATCGACGGTTTCCCGGGTCTTGTGACCTATGCGGTGAAATCCAACCCCGATGAGGTGGTGATCCAGAATCTGGTCGCGGCGGGCATCAAGGGTTTCGACGTCGCATCCCCGTTCGAGATCGATCTGATCGGCCGCATGGCCCCCGATGCCGCGCGCCATTACCACAACCCCGTCCGCGCCGGATCCGAAATCGCCCATGCGGTCGAGGTCGGCATCAGATCCTGGTCGGTGGACAGCAAGTCGGAACTGGACAAGCTGTTCGCGCAGCTGCCCACCCATATCGGCGATCAGGGGGTCGAGATCTCACCCCGGTTCAAGCTGCCGGTGCTGGGGGCGGCCTATGACTTCGGGTCCAAGTTCGGCGCATCGCCCGAACTGGCCGCTGAACTGCTGGCCGAGGTTGCACGGCGTGGCTATGTGCCCTCGCTGACCTTCCATCCGGGGACGCAATGCACCGACCCCATCGCGTGGGAAAGCTATATCCGCGTCGCTAAGGACATCTGCAACATGGCAGGCGTCATGGCCGTGCGCCTGAACGTCGGCGGCGGTTTCCCGTCGCATCGCGCCGTCGGTGTCGAACCCGATCTGGAATCCATCTTCCAGGAAATCGGCGATACCGCGACCGAGATGTTCGGCGATGACGCCCCTGCGCTGGTCTGCGAACCGGGCCGCGGTCTGTGCGCCGACGCGTTTTCGCTGATCACCCGCATCAAGGGCATCCGCGACGGCGTCAACGTCTTCCTGAACGACGGCGTCTATGGCGGGCTGGCCGAACTGCCGATCATCGGCAACATCGACCGGATCGAGGTGCTGGATCCGCAGGGCAATCCGCGCACCGGCGATGCCTCGGGGCGGGTGATCTTCGGGCCGACCTGCGACAGCGTCAACCGCCTGCCGGGCGAATTGGGTCTGCCCGCCGACACGCAGGAAGGCGACTATGTCATCTTCCACGGGGCCGGTGCCTATTCCACGGTCACCAACACGCGCTTCAACGGCTTTGGCGCCATGACGCGCGCGACCGTGATGCAACTGTCATAACCTCTGGTTCATGCCCTCATGCTAGGCTTGGGGGCATGAAGACGATTCGACCCGCGACGACCCATATCATTCTGATGGACGGCACATTCGCCTCGCTTGCCGAAGGGCGGCGCAGTTCTATCGGACGCATCCATCGGCTGCTGACGGGGCAACTGGGACTGCCGCCCATCGCGGGGCGCATCCGCATCCATTACGCCATGGGGCAGCAGTGGAACCACTGGCGGACGCTGCATGAACTGGTGATGGGCACCACGCTGGAGGCGCGGATCACCAAGGCCTATGGCTGGCTGGCGACGGCCTATCAGCCGGGCGACCGGATTTTCATGGTGGGCTATTCGCGCGGCGGTTTCGCGGTGCGCAGTCTTGCAGGGATGATCGGGCGGCTTGGCCTGCTGACGCCCCGCCATGCGACTGAACGCAACATCCGGCTGGCGTGGCGGCTGTATCAGCGCGGGTCCTCGGACCGGGCGCTGGCGGGCTTCGCGCGGCGGTGCCATCCGGCGGCCCCCATCCGCATGGTGGGCTGTTTCGACACGGTCATGGCGCTTGGCATCCGCCTGCCATTGCTGTGGATGCTGACCGAGCCGCGCTTCCGTTTCCACAATGCCCATCTGGGCGAGGGCATCGAACACGCCTTTCAGGCCCTGGCGCTGGATGAAACCCGCGCCGCCTTCGCCCCGATGCTGTGGGACGAGGATCACGCCGCCGGCCGGATCGAGCAGATGTGGTTCCGCGGCGCACATCCCGACATCGGCGGTCAGCTGTCGGGTTTTGAATTCGCGCGACCGTTGTCGAATATTCCGCTGACTTGGATGCTGGAACGGGCCGAGGGGATCGGATTGCAGCTGCCTGTCGGGTGGCACGGGCTGTTTGCCTGCGATGCCGATGCGCCGGCCATCGGGTCCTGGCGCAACTGGGGCAAGGCGTTTCTGGCCCGCACCCCGCGCCTTGTCGGCCGCTATCGCTCCGAGGCGCTGCACCCGACGGTGGCGCTGCCCTATGTCGGTCCCGCACAGCTGGTCAACCATCTGGCGCCGGCGGTGACTTCACCGCCAGAAGACGTCGCCATCCCGCGAATGCCCCCGATCAGCAGCCCCACCAACATCGGGCCCGCCGGTCACGCGGGCCAGTGATGGATCAGGCAACCGCTTCAAGCGCCGCCTTGGGCCGCACGCCAAGGGCGGCGCAGACATCGCGGGTCAGTTCAGGACGGTTCAGCGTATAGAAGTGCAGCCGGTCCACACCGCCCGCGATCAGCGTTTCGCACAGATCGACGCAGATGCCGGTGGCCAGCTGGCGTTGGGCATCGGCCCCGTCCAATGCGGCCAGATCAAAGGCCTCATGCGCCCAATCGGGGACGGTGGTGTTGCACATGGCGGCGAAACGCTTGGTGCCCGCCCAGCTTTGGATCGGCAGGATGCCCGGCACGATGGGGGCGTCGATCCCCGCCGCCGCGCATTTGTCGCGGAAGCGGAAGAAGGTGTCGGCGTCGAAGAAGAACTGGGTGATGGCGCTGGTGGCCCCCGCCTCCACCTTGCGCTTCAGCCATGCGACATCGGCATCGGTGTCGGGGCTGTCGGGGTGGGGCTCGGGATAGGCACCGACGCGGATGTTCATGTCGCCGCGCGCGGCAATCGCCTCGATCAGCTCGACCGAGTTGTTGAACCCGTCCTGATGGGCGGTGAAACCGTCAGCGCCCTTGGGGGCATCGCCGCGCAGCGCCACGATGTCGCGGATGCCGGCATCCGCGTAATCCTGCACGATCTTCATGGTTTCTTCGCGGGTCGCCTCGACGCAGGTCAGATGGGCCGCCACCTGCAGCCCGAACTGGCGGTTGATGGTGGTCACGGCCTCATGGGTCAGCTTGCGGGTCGTGCCGCCCGCGCCATAGGTGACGGAGACGAATTCCGGCCCAAGGGGTGCCAGCGCCCGCGCGGTTTCCCACAGCCGGAACGAGGCATCCAGCGTCTTGGGCGGGAAGAACTCGAAGCTGATCTTGGGGTCTTGGCGGGTCATGTCGGTATCCTTTCGGTTCGCAGGACTTGTGCCACGATGCATGGCGTGAGACAAATTCATAATCTTCAAGATAAACCTGAGCGGAATTCATCATGCATCTTGAGCTGCGTCACCTGCGCACCGTTCACGCCGTCCACGCGCAGGGCGGTCTGGCCCGCGCCGCCGAGGTTCTGAACATCACCCAAAGCGCGCTGTCCCATCAGGTCAAGGCGCTGGAGGAACAGGCCGGGGTCGAATTGTTCGTCCGCCGGGCCAAGCCGATGCGGCTGTCGGCGGCGGGCATGCGCCTGTTGCGTCTGGCCGAACAGGTGCTGCCGCTGGTCGCCGCGACCGAGGCCGAGTTCAAGGGCGTCGAGGCCGGCCGCATCGGGCGGCTGCACATCGCCATGGAATGCCACGCCTGCTTCGACTGGCTGCTGCCGGTGCTGGACATCTTCCGCCGCGCTTGGCCCGATGTGGACGTGGACATCCGTCAGCGGCTGGCCTTTGGCGCGCTGCCTGCCTTAGTGCGCGAGGAGGTGGACCTGGTCATCTCCTCGGACCCCGAGGATCTGCCGGGCATCACATTCCAACCGCTGTTCGATTACGCGCCGACGCTGATGGTGCCCGCCGGGCATCCGCTGGTCGCCAAGGGCTATGCCGATCCCGAAGATCTGGCGGGTGAAACGCTGATCCACTATCCGATGGACCGGGCGCGGCTGGACGTCTTCAGCCAGTTCCTGACGCCTGCGGGTGTCGAACCCACGCGCACCCGCACCGTGGAACTGACCGCCGTGGCCGTCATGCTGGTGGCCTCGGGGCGCGGTGTGGCGGTGATGCCGGACTGGGTTCTGCGCCGCGAAAGCGCCAATCCGGAACTGGCGCTGCTGCCGCTTGGGGCGGGCGGGGTGCGTCGCAGGCTCTATGCGGCGGTGCGCGAAGATGACCTGTCGCAGCCCTATATGGCCCATGTGTTGCGGCTTTCACGCACCGAACCCCTGCGAATGCTGCGCGGTGCTGCGGCGTGACGTGCCTTTCGCTTCACATTCCGCGTCACAGCCTCTATGACGCGCCAACCCCTTTTTCCGGAGCATGTGATGGCAAGCGCCAATCTGAACGTCATGGTCAAGGCCGCCCGCAAGGCCGGGCGCGGCCTCGTCAAGGACTTTCGTGAAGTTGAAAACCTGCAGGTCAGCGTCAAGGGCGCCGGTGATTTCGTCACCCGTGCCGACCGCGAGGCCGAACGCCTGATCAAGGAAGAGCTGCAGAACGCTCGTCCCAGCTATGGCTGGTTGGGTCAGGAAACCGGCGAACAGGCCAGCGACGACCCCACCCGCCGCTGGATCGTGGACCCGCTGGACGGGACGTCGAACTTCCTGCACGGCCTGCCGCATTGGGGCGTCAGCATCGCGCTGGAGCATAAGGGCGAGATTGTCGCCGCCGTGGTCTTCGACGCTGCCAAGGACGAATTGTTCATGGCCGAAAAGGGCGGCGGGGCGTTCATGAACGACCAGCGCCTGCGCGTTTCGGGCCGCACCCGGATGTCCGAATCGGTCTTTTCGACCGGCATCCCCCATGCCAGCAGCGGTCCCTTACCCGCGTCGCTGCAGGATCTGGCCCGTCTGATGCCGGTGTCGGGCGGCGTGCGCAGCTTTGGCGTGCCTTCGCTGAACCTGTGCTATGTCGCGGCCGGTCGCTTCGACGGCTATTGGGAACGCGGCACCAAGCCTTGGGAAGTCGCAGCCGGCATCCTGATGGTCCGCGAGGCCGGTGGCTTTGTCGAGGGTATCCGCGACGGCGACAGCCCGCTGGAATCGGGCCGCATCATTGCCGCCAACCCGACCCTGCTGGAACCCTTCGCCAAGGTCGTCCGCAGCCGCGACTGACCCGGACAGATGCAGACATGACACGCGGGCGGGATTGCACATCGTGCAGATCCGCCCGCGCTTGACCTTAGGTCGCATGGGGCGCAACAGGGGGCCGTGTTCCTGAAAGCGATTACATGCCCGAAGATCATTCCCATCCCCCCTATGCCGCATCCGCCGCCACTGCATCGGCCCCGCCGCCGCTGCCGCCCTTGATGGCGCGGCCCGCGCAGGACCGTACCGGTTTGGCCATCTTCCTGATGTGCGCGGTCAGTTTCATCTTTGCATTGCAGGACGGGTTTTCGCGCGTTCTCGGGTCGGAATATCCGCCTGTCCTGATCGTGATGATCCGCTATTGGGTCTTTGCGCTCTTCGTCATCGCGCTGGTGTCGCGCCAGCCCGGCGGTCTGAAACGCGCGATCCGCACCAAGCGCCCGCTGACCCAGATCGCCCGCGGCGTCATCCTTGCGCTTGAGGTGCTGCTGATGGTCGAGGCCTTCGTGCGCCTCGGCCTGATCGAGACCCACGCCGTCTTCGCCGTCTATCCGCTGCTCGTCGCGGCGCTGTCCGGGCCTGTCCTAGGCGAAAAGGTCGGATGGCGGCGCTGGACGGCCATCGGGCTGGGCTTTGCGGGCATCATCGTCATTCTGAACCCCGGCGGTGGCGTCATGTCGCTGGCCGCATTGCTGCCCTTCGCGGCGGCGGGGATGTTCGCGCTTTACGGGCTGCTGACGCGACATGTGTCGCGGGACGATCCGGCGATGGTCAGCTTTTTCTGGACCGGCATTTCCGGTGCGGTGGCCATCACGCTGGTCGGCATCTGGGACTGGCAATGGCTGGCACCGACCGACTGGATCTGGATGGGGTGCCTCTGCGTCTGCGGCATGACCTCGCATTACCTGATGATCCGCAGCTATGAGCTGGCCGAGGCATCGGCGCTGCAGCCCTTTGCCTATACCCAGCTGGTCTGGGTCAGCTTCATCGGCGTCTGGCTGTTCGACGAAACCCTGCGCCACAATGTCGTGGTGGGCGCCGCCATCGTCGTGGCGGCGGGGATCTTCACCTTGTGGCGGCAGCGTCAGAAGGCAGGTTAGGGCCGAAGAACACCGGCTGGCGCGGCCCGATGACGGGCCGTGCGGGCGGGCGCACCGACAGCGCCAGTGTCAGACGCAGCGGCGGCGGCGGCATCAAGCCGCCCCCCGACAGGTCCCAACGGGTCACTACCGGCGCGGGCTTGCCGTGGATCCGGGCGCGATAGACGGGCAGGGCCTCGGCCACGCGCATGACATAATTGCGGGTTTCGTCAAAGGGGATCAGCTCGACCCATTCTACCGGATCGGCATCACGGCGCAGGTCGCCGAAATCATCCAGCCAGCGCGCCGGACGCCCCGGCCCGGCGTTATACCCCGAGGCGATCAGCGCCACCGAGGCCCCAAAGCGATCCGCCAGCCCCATCAGATAGGCCGACCCGAGGCTGGCGTTATAGGCCGCATCCGAGGACAGCCGCGCCAGATCATAGGGCAGGTCCAGCTTGCGGGCCATCTGTTCGGCGGTGCCGGGCATCAGCTGCATCAGCCCCTGCGCGCCGACATGGCTGCTGGCGGTGAAATTGAATTCCAATTCCTGACGCGCGATGGCCATGACCAGTTCGGGCGGGGGGCCGAGGTCGCGGTCCTCTAGGCCCGTCAGCGGAAATTGCGCGGCGGGCCAGATGACGCCCTGATTGGCCGATTGCTTGGCCAGACGCAGGGCGTGCCAAGGGGCGTTCGCCTCAAACATCAGGCGGGACATGCGGGCGATGTCTTCGGGGTCGGCGTTCTGGGCGGCATGCAAAAAGAAGCGCTGCGCCTCGTCCCGCCTGCCCGATGCGATCAGCCACAGACCGGCGCGGAACAAACCGTTTTCGCGCAGATCGCTGCCGCGCCAGTCGGGCAGGGTGTCGATGGCGGGGCCGGTGACGGCATATTCGGGGGGCAGGGGGGTGCCCACCTGCTCCATCGCCAGCTGACCGTAATAGACGCCGGGGAAGGCTGCGGCGTCTTCAAAGGCGCGGCGAGCGGCGCGGGTGTCGTCCAACGCCTGATGCGCGCGGCCCTGCCAGTAATATGCGCGGGCCTTGCTGATCGCCGATCCGACGACGGTTTCCAGATGCAGGAAATGATCCAGCGCGACCTGCGGCTGGCCGGTCTTCAGGGCGGCAAAACCCGCTAGCCATTCCAGATCGGAATAATGGCGGTTGTCCGGCTCCAGATGATGGGGCGCGGCCAGATCCAGCGCGCGTTGCCAGTCGCCGCGACGCATGGCCAGCCGCGCGTAATCGACCCGCATCTGCGCCCAACGGTCGGGGTTGCGCAGATCCTCGGCCGAGGAAGCCTGCAGCATCAGGTCCTGCGCCGCGTCATGCATCTTGGCGCGGACCCGCCACAGGAAGCGGTCCATCGTCAGCCCCGCATCGGCACGCTGGCCTTCGGGCAGGGCAAGGATCAGATCATCCACGCCCTGCCGTCCCGATTGCAGGGCCACGCGCGCCCGGACCAGCGGTTGCAGGGCGGGCGACAGGCGGGGGATCAGACGCTCGGCCTGTTCCCATTCGCCCGCGTCCAGCATGGCGGTGGCGCGGGCGGGGATCAGCGGCGTCAGCTCGGTCTCGGGATCGTCCAGCAGGGCGGTTTCTTCGGCCGCGGTCATGGGGGCCAGGGTGAAGAACAGCGCGCGTTCGGCCCGCGCCTTGCGGCTGGACAGAACCGCGGTCAGGGCGTTCAGGCCCGACAGGGTCGTCGGGTGGCGGTTTTCGAACCAGTCGCGGATGTCATCGGGGTCGTCACCGGCGCGCAGCTTCGCCTCGCCCTGACGATAGATGGTTTCCAGCCCCGGCCAACCCGGATTTTCACGCAGGAAATCAGCATAATCGGCAAAGCTGCCATAGCCCGCACGAAGCGCCTGCCAGCCGACCATCGCCTCGGCCAGGGGGCCTGCGCGCAGGGCGGCGTCGCGTGCCGTGACCCAATTGCGGCTGTCGGCGGCGGCAAGGGCCAGCGCCATGGCGCCAGCGTCCTCGGCCTGCGCGGGGGCGGTGGCAAGGGGAAGGACCGCGATCAGGCCCGCATAGAACATGTCACGCATAAGTCGCATCGGCATCCTGTCTGATCGGCAATCGCACGCTGCGCAATTCACAACCTTGGCAAGTTCCCCATCCGGGGATAGTGAGGTCCGCGAAAACCAACGTCTAGCTTTGCAGACCAACCACAGGAGCGTGTCATGTTCAAAGGGTCACTGCCAGCCCTCGTCACGCCGTTCGACCAGGACGGCGAACTGGATCTGGTCGCGCTGAAAAAGCTGGTCGAATGGCATATCGACCAAGGCAGCCACGGTCTGGTGCCGGTCGGCACCACCGGTGAAAGCCCCACGCTGACCCATGCCGAACACCGCCTTGTCATCGAAGAGGTCGTGCAGGCCGTCGGCGGCCGCATTCCGGTCATTGCGGGCGCGGGGTCGAATTCCACCCGCGAAGGCATCGGCCTGATCCAGCACGCGGCCGAGGTCGGTGCCGATGCGGCGCTGGTCGTCACCCCCTATTACAACAAGCCGACGCAATCGGGGCTGATCGCGCATTACACCGCCCTGACCGAGGCCTGCGACCTGCCGATCATCATCTATAACATTCCGGGCCGTTCGGTCGTGGACATGATGCCCGAAACCATGGGCGTGCTTTCGCAGATCCCGTCGATCATCGGGGTCAAGGACGCCACCGGCAAGCTGGAGCGTGTCAGCAGCCAACGTCTGACCTGCGGCAAGGATTTCGTCCAGCTGTCGGGCGAGGATGCGACCGCGCTTGGCTTCAACGCGCATGGCGGCGTGGGCTGCATCAGCGTCACCGCCAACGTCGCCCCCAAGCTGTGTTCGCAGTTCCAAGAGGCAACGCTGCGTGGCGATTACGCGGCGGCGCTGGAATATCAGGACAAGCTGATGCCGCTGCATATCGCCATCTTCATCGAACCGGGGTTGGTCGGTGCGAAATACGCCATGTCCCGTCTGGGCATGTGCGATGAACGCGTCCGCCTGCCATTGACCCCCTTGACCGAGCCGACGCGCCGCCTGATCGATGCCGCGCTGGAACATGCGGGTTTGCTGTAAGCACCCGTTCGGACGGGGGGCGCCCCCGTCCGCGATCCTTTTCCCGATGCCCGCGACGTGACCCCGAATTGCCATCCGGGTGCTGTCCTTTCGAAAATCGCGTGCCATGGTGTAACGCGATGGCCCCCGCATGCGTAAGGACAGTCGATGACGATGAAGGACGGCAGGGACGACGAATGGTCAACATGGATGCGTGCGGCCATTGCCGGCGACCAAACCGCCTATCGTCGGGTTCTGACGGCCATGACGCCGGTTCTGCGCGGGATCGTCCGTGCGCGGTCCGGTGTCATGGACGCAAGCTTGTGCGAGGATGTGGTGCAGGAAACTCTTTTGGCGATTCACGTGAAGCGCGCGACATGGGACACGGCGATGCCGCTGCGTCCTTGGGTCTATGCCATCGCGCGGCACAAGCTGATCGACGCCTTCCGCAAGCGCGGGCGGGCGGTCCATGTGCCGGTGGATGATTTTGCGGAAACGCTGCCCGCCGCAGATGCCCCCGACGGGCTTGAGCTGCGCGATGCGGGTCTGCTGATCGACCGCCTTCAGGACCGCGATGCCGCCCTGTTGCGCTGTCTGGCCATCGAGGCGCACGGGCAGGATGAATGCGGCCGGCGTCTTGGTCTGGCCCCCGGAACGCTGCGGGTGGCGCTGCACCGTGCGCTGCAGCGATTGGCGAGACTGCGACAGGAGGATGGGCTGTGAAAACCGATGATCTGGTCGAACTGATCGCAATGGACGGCGTCACGCAAGGACCTGCGGCACCCAGGGTGATTTCCGCGGCTGCGGGTCTGCTGGCCCTGACAGGCGGCATCGTCATCGGAGTGCTTGGTCTGCGCGCCGATCTGGTGGCGGCGATGGGCGATCCTGTGACGGCGCTGAAGTGGCTGATCCCCTTGGCGCTGATGGCGGCGGGTGCCTTTGCGGCGGTCCGTTTGACCCATCCCGAACGCTCTACCCCGGTCATGGTCCGCAATCTGATCGCGGTCATCGCCATCGGCGCAGTGGCGTGGTGGCTGGCGCAGGCCATGGGTCTGCCGGACGGGCAGGTCGTGCCGCGCAGTCTTGGCAATTCGGCAATGGTCTGTCTGGGCTCGATCGCGGTGATCTCGGGGCCGGCGCTGGTTGCGGTGCTGTACCTGCTGCGGGCGGGGGCCAGTTCCGCGCCGATGATCAGCGGAGCCTTGGCGGGGCTGGGCGTGGCGGGGGCGGCCACGGCCATCTATGCCCTGCATTGCAACGAGGACGCGCCCCTGTTCTTCATCATGTGGTACGGCCTGGGCATCGGGCTAGTGACGGCGGCGGGCGCCATGGCAGGGCGACGACTGCTGCGCTGGTAGGCCGATCGGCGGGGAAGTTCCGGCGATTTGACGCACGGGGTTTTCAATGCGGGCGATAGGTCCCATATTGATCGCAAGGAGAGGAGTGTCCCATGCCGTTGACCCATTTCCTGATGCTGATCGCCGCGGTCGTTCTGGGGGCCGCCCTGACGCTGTGGATCAGCATTGCCGCAGGTTGGTCGCCCATCGCTGTGCCGCTGCTGGCGCTAAGTGCGGCGTTGCTGGTGCATCTGAACCACCGCAGCGGGCATGATCACGACGGTTGATGATGGCGGCTGATCAGCTGTCCAGTTCCGCGTCCCAATACAGAAAATCCATCCAGCTGTCGTGCAGGTGATTCGGCGGAAAACGCCGTCCAATGGCGTGCATTTCATCCGAAGTCGGCTGCTTGGCCGGTTTGCGCAGATGCATGCCGGAATGGCGCAGGCTGCGGTTGGCCTTGCGCAGGTTGCAAGGCGAACATGCAGCGACGACGTTTTCCCAGCTGGTGACGCCGCCGCGCGACCGGGGCACGACGTGATCGAAGGTCAGATCGCCCTTGCCTCCGCAATACTGGCAGCAGAATTCGTCCCGCAGAAATAAATTGAAGCGCGTGAATGCCACGCGCTTCTGGGGTCTGACATAATCTTTGAGGACGACAACCGAAGGGATCCGGAAGGCCTGTCGCTGACTTCGGACCTCCTGGTCGTATTCGGCGATGATCTGGACGCGGTCCAGGAAGACGGCCTTGATCGCTTCTTGCCAAGGCCACAGCGACAGAGGGTAATAGCTGAGTGGCCTGTAGTCGGCGTTCAGCACCAGCGCCGGAAAATGGCGCAGATTGGCCGGTTCGCGCACGAATTGCGTCCGGAATTCGCTGTGGTGATGATCGTCCAGCATGTCGCCCTTCCACCTGCGCGGTGGTGGTGTGACCAGCGCGCCCGTCAAATCCATGGCTCGACTATATATCGCGACGGGCATCTGGCAAGCCTGCGCGTCCGATCCGGCCCGGGGACCAGATTAGACGCCCGCGATGACAGCAGCGTGACAGGTGAAAGGCAGAGGACTGCCTAGCGCGGCAGCCGTTCATGCAAGAAGGACAGCGCCGCAGACAGCCCGTCTTGGGAAATGCCATGGGCGGTGCCCTTCATGACATGGCCATAGACGGTAAAGCCTGCGTTCTGCAGCGCGGTGCCTGCCAGATCCATGTCGGCGAAGGGCACGACCGGGTCCTGATCGCCATGGATCAGCAGCACCGGCGGCTTGACGCGAGTCTCGGCCTGCAAGGTCTCAGGCGTCAGCAGACGACCCGAAAAGCCGACGATGCCGGCGATTTCGGCGTCGCGGCGGGGGGCGACATGCAGCGACATCATCGTGCCCTGCGAGAAGCCCACCAGCGCCAGCCGGTCGGGGGTCAGGCCCTCATCGGCCAGCACCTTGTCAATGAAGGCGTTCAGGGCGATGGCGGCCTCGGCCATTCCGGCCTGGGCCTGTGCCTCGGAGGATCCATCCAGCCACGGGATGGGGAACCACTGGAAGCCCATCGGATTGCCGGTGCAAGGCTGCGGCGCGTTCGGGGCATAGAAGGCAGTATCAGGCAGATGCGGGGCCAGCGGATCGGCCAGACCCAACAGGTCGGCCCCGTCGGCGCCATAGCCATGCACGAAGATCACGACCGAGCGTGCCTTGGCGGGCCCCTTGCGGGCGGATGTCAGCGGTGCGGTCATGATGTTCCCTCGCGTCCTTTGGCCAAGCGGTAATAGGCCCACAGCCCCCGTGCCGCAACCGCACGCCATGGACGCCATGGTTCGGCCAGCTGCCGCAGCACGGCTGGCGTGGGGCGGGCGGGCAGGTCGTACATGATGCGCGCGGCCTCTTGCAGGGCCAGATCGCCGGCGGCGATGACATCGGCGCGGCCAAGGGCGAATTTCAGATAGATCTCGGCGGTCCAGATGCCGATGCCGGGCAGGGCGATCAGACGGGCGATGGCCGCATCGTCGGGCATGTCGCGCAGGGCGTGCCAATCGATCCCGGCATTGGCGATGCCACGTAGATAACGCTGCTTGGCCCGCGACAGCCCCGCCGCGCGCAGGTCCTCGTCGCTGGCATCGCAGATGGCGGCTTCGGTCAGCAGTCCCGCATCCTGCATCCGGCCCCAGATGGCGCCCGCCGCCGCGATCGAGATCTGCTGGCCGACGATGGCGCTGGCGATGGCTTCGAACCCGTCGTCGCGGCGGCGCAGGGGCAGGGGGCCAAGTTCTGGCAGGGTCTTCGCCCAGATGGGGCAGGCGCGGGCCAGATGCGCGCAGCCTTCGTCGATATCGGCTTGGGTGGTGATGATCCGTGCCTCAGGCACCTTCGCGCGCTTCCAGCTTCAGCCGCGTTTCCCATGCCATCGAGATATGCTGCCGCAGCGCCTGATCGGCGGCATCGGCATCGCCTGCGGCAATCGCCTCGACAATGCGGGCATGTTCGGCCAGCGCGGTTTCGCTGCGGCCTTCGGCGGCAAGCGAAGTGCGGGCCATCAGTGCCATGGTGCGGTGGACCAGATCAAGCTGCTGCACCAGATAGCGGTTGTGGGATGCCAGATGGATCTGGCGGTGGAAGCGTTTGTTGGCGCGGGCCAAGGCCTCGGGGTCGCCTGCGGATTTGTGGTCTTCCGCAACCATATGGGCCAGCACGCGGGTTTCTTCGGGCGTGGCGTGGCGGGCGGCAAGGCGTGCGGCCAGGGCCTCCAGCTCGGCGCGGACGACATAGAGTTCCGCCAGCTGGTTGTGATCCAGCGACGCCACGATCAGGCTGCGCCCGTCCCGGACCAGCATGGCTTGGGTCTCCAGCCGCTGCAGCGCCTCGCGCACGGGGGTGCGCGACACGCCGAAGCGTTCCGCCAGTTCGGATTCGACCAGCCGGTCGCCCGGGCGATAGGTGCCGCTTTCGATCGCGGTCAGGATCAAGGAATAGGCGTCTTTCATGGGCGACACGATTGGCCTTGCTGCGGCGAATTGCAAGCATCCCCGCGCCAAGCTATGGGAGATACATGGATTTTTCTCATGTTCGTGTCTGGATCTTCGATCTGGACAACACCCTTTACCCGCCCGAAGCCCAGCTGTTTTCCCAGATCGAGCTGCGGATGACGGCCTATATGATGCACGTGCTGGGTGTCCCGCAGGGCGATGCCGACCGGCTGCGGGCGGAATACTGGCGGCTGCACGGCACCACGCTGGCGGGGCTGATGGCCGAACATGACGTGGATGCGGGGCATTATCTGGCCGACGTGCATGACATCGATTTTTCGGTGTTGGATCCCGCGCCTGAACTGGCCCACGCGATCGCCGCGCTGCCGGGTCGGCGGATCATCCACACCAATGGCGATGCCACCTATGCGCGGCGCGTTCTGGCGGCGCGGGGGCTGGCCGATCCGGCCCTGTTCGAAGCCGTCTTCGGGATCGAGGAAACCGGCTTCCACCCCAAGCCCGCCGCCACGGCCTTTGACCGCGTGCTGAATTCCGCGGGGATCGACCCGCGACAGGCGGCTTTCTTCGAGGACGACCCCCGCAACCTGGCGATCCCCCATGCGTTGGGGATGCGGACGGTTCTGGTGGGGCAGGGGCGGCATGGTCCCGACGCGCTGGAAGGCGTGACCGATCACGGGCCGCATGTGGAATATCGGACCGACGATCTGACCGCATTCCTGCGCGGTCTGACGCGTGAGTGACGACCTGCGACAGCCGGACATCTGGCCCCTGCGCAGGAATGGGGACAGGATGGATGCCAGCAAAGGGGCAAGGCCATGACGGGCAAGATCGACGATATCGACATCCTGATCTCGGGCGGCGGAATCGCCGGTCTGATCACGGCGGGGGCTTTCGGGGCCGAGGGGTTCTCGGTCCTCTGCGTCGAACCCCGCGCCGCTTGTCACCGATGAAGGCGCGGCGGGGGCCGACCTGCGGTCCACGGCGTTCCTGACGCCCTCGGTGCAACTGCTGGAACAGATCGGGCTTTGGGAACGGCTGGCGCCTCATGCGACGGCCCTGCAGGTCATGCGGATCGTGGATGCAGGCGGCGCGGAACCGACCCCGCGCCTGACGCGTGACTTCGATGCCGCCGAGATCGGCGACCAACCCTTTGGCTGGAATCTGCCCAACTGGCTGCTGCGGCGGGAGATCTCGGCCCGTTTGCAGCAATTGCAGACGGTGCGTTTCCAGCCCGGCACGGGCACCGCAGGCGTGGTCGCGCGCGACGAAGGGGCCATCGTGACCTTGTCGGACGGTCGCCGGATCAAGGCGCGGCTGCTGGTCGGGGCGGACGGGCGCAACTCGCCGGTGCGTCAGGCGCTTGGGATCGGGGTCCGCACGTTGCGCTATGGTCAGAAGGCGCTGGCCTTTGCGGTGACGCATGACCAGCCGCATCACAATGTCTCGACCGAGGTGCATCGGTCGGGCGGGCCCTTCACGCTGGTGCCGCTGCCGGACCGCGACGGAAAACCCTCATCCGCGATTGTCTGGATGGAGAATGGCCGCGAAACCGCCCGCTTGGCCGCCCTGCCGCCCGAAGAATTCGAGGCCGAGGTGAATGCGCGTTCCGCGGGCGTGCTGGGGCATTTGCGCGTGGCCACCCGCCTGACCGAATGGCCGATCATCAGCCAGATCGCCGACCGCTTTACCGGTCCCCGCACCGCGCTGATCGCCGAGGCCGCCCACGTTCTGCCGCCCATCGGCGCGCAGGGGCTGAACATGAGCCTTGCCGATCTGGGTGCCCTGCTGGAGTTGTCGAAGGCCGATCCCGGCAGTGCGGAATCACTGGCAAAATTCGAGCGAACGCGCCGTCCCGAAGCCCATGCGCGGATGCTGGGCATCGACGCGCTGAACCGTGCCAGTCAGGCGCAGATGCGCCCGCTGCGCGACCTGCGTGCGGCGGCATTGGGCGGGCTTTACGGCATCGCGCCGATGCGCCGGTTGATGATGAAGGCGGGACTGGGTCTGCGCTGACCTTGATCGGGGTCGGGGTCGCACATAGGTCGGGTGCCCGGGGACGACCCCGGCACGAAGTGGAACCTCCGGGACGGCCCGGTCCGAACCGGAGCGGGTGATGCCCTGGATCCAGCTTTTCTTCGCGGGCCTTCTTGAGGTCGTCTGGTCCACCGCCATGAAGCAATCGCATGGCTTCAGCAGGCTTGCGCCCACGGCGGTGATGCTGGTCGGGATGGTCGCATCCTTCTGGCTGCTGTCGCTGGCGATGCGCAGCCTGCCATTGGGAACGGCCTATGCGGTCTGGACCGGTATTGGCGCCATTGGCAGCCTTGCGGTCGGCATGGCCCTGATGGGTGAGCCGATCACGCCGCTGAGCATTCTGGCGGCGACGCTGATTCTGGCGGGGATCGTCCTGATGAAGGTCGCGTCCTGACACCGCCATTGCGTCCCGCGACGGCCGGGGGACTGCATCCCCCGGACCCCCTGCAGGGGGTTTCTGACCCCAAAGGGACCGAAAACCATGCAAACGACGTGCTTTGGGTAATTTCATTCCGCCAAGCACAGTGCTAAACGCAACGGCAGCCAAAGGAGATCAGCCATGCCCGCCTATCGTTCCCGCACAACCACTCATGGCCGCAACATGGCAGGCGCGCGTGGCCTGTGGCGTGCGACCGGCGTGAAGGACAGCGATTTCGGCAAGCCGATCATCGCCATCGTCAACAGCTTTACGCAGTTCGTTCCCGGCCACGTCCACCTGAAGGATCTGGGCCAGATGGTCGCCCGCGAGGTTGAGGCCGCTGGCGGGATCGCCAAGGAATTCAACACCATCGCCGTGGATGACGGCATCGCGATGGGCCATGACGGTATGCTCTATTCGCTGCCCTCGCGTGAAGTGATTGCTGACAGCGTCGAATACATGGTCAACGCGCATTGCGCCGATGCGATGGTCTGCATCAGCAACTGCGACAAGATCACGCCGGGCATGCTGATGGCATCCCTGCGCCTGAACATCCCCACCGTCTTCGTGTCGGGCGGCCCGATGGAGGCCGGCAAGCTGGTCTTGGAAGACGGCAAGCTGAAGGCGCTGGATCTGGTCGATGCCATGGTCGCCGCCGCCGACAATTCGTATTCCGACGAACAGGTCGAGGCGATCGAGCGCTCGGCATGCCCCACCTGCGGGTCCTGTTCGGGCATGTTCACCGCCAATTCAATGAACTGCCTGACCGAGGCTTTGGGCCTGTCCCTGCCGGGCAACGGCTCCACCTTGGCCACCCATGCCGACCGTCAGCGCCTGTTCGTCGAAGCGGGCCACCTGATCGTCGATCTGGCACGCCGTCATTATGAAGGCGATGATTTCTCGGTTCTGCCGCGCAACGTCGCCAATTTCGCGGCCTTCGAAAACGCCATGACACTGGATATCGCCATGGGCGGGTCCACCAATACGGTGCTGCACCTGTTGGCCGCCGCGCATGAGGCAGGCATCGATTTCACCATGTCCGACATCGACCGCCTGTCGCGGCAGGTTCCGGTGCTGTGCAAGGTCGCGCCTGCCAAGGACGATGTCCATATGGAGGATGTCCACCGTGCGGGCGGGATCATGGCGATCCTTGGTCAGCTGGATAAGGCAGGCCTACTGGATACATCCGTGGGCAGCGTGCATTCGGGAACGCTGGCGCAGGCGCTGGACCGTTGGGACGTGTCGCGCACCCAGTCCGAGGCCGTGCATGATTTCTATCGCGCGGCACCCGGTGGCGTGCCGACGCAGGTCGCATTCTCGCAAAGCCAGCGTTTTGAAACCGTCGATCTTGACCGTGAAAACGGCGTCATCCGCAGCGCGGAACATGCGTTTTCCAAGGATGGTGGTCTGGCGGTGCTTTACGGCAACCTGGCCGAGGATGGCTGCATCGTGAAAACCGCGGGCGTGGACGAATCGATCCTGAAGTTCGAAGGGCCTGCCCATATCTTCGAAAGTCAGGATGACAGCGTCAGTGCCATCCTGACCGGCAAGGTCAAACCCGGAGAGGTCGTGCTGATCCGCTACGAAGGTCCGCGCGGCGGGCCGGGAATGCAGGAAATGCTGTATCCGACCAGCTATCTGAAATCCAAAGGGCTGGGCAAGGAATGCGCGCTTGTGACCGATGGCCGCTTCTCGGGTGGGTCGTCGGGCTTGTCGATCGGCCACGTCTCGCCCGAGGCTGCCGAAGGCGGCACCATCGGACTGGCCGAACAGGGCGACCTGATCCGCATCGACATTCCGAACCGCTTGATCGAACTGGTCGTCGACGATGCCACCTTGGCCGCCCGCCGCGAAAAGCGCGAAGCTGCCGGCTGGAAGCCTGAAAAGCCGCGCAAGCGTCAGGTTTCGACCGCGCTGCGGGCCTATGCGGCCATGACCACCAGTGCTGCCAAGGGTGCGGTGCGGATGATTCCGGACTGATCTTCTCGGTTGTCCAAATACCCAATCAACGCAGGCCCCCCCGCGATGCGGCATCGGGGCCTGCGCTATCCCAACGGCCCCGGTCGTCTTTCTTCGGACAGCATGACGTTCGCCTCGACCTGACCGATGCCGGGCAGAGTCATGATGCGCCGACGCAGGATGCGTTCGAAATCGGTGATGTCGCGGGCGGTGATGCGCAGGCGGTAATCGAACTGGCCCAGAACGTGCTGGACAAGCTGCACCTCGGGAATGGCAGTGACGGCGCGTTCGAAATCCTCAAGGCTGGTGCGGCCCTTGGCGGCAAGGCGGATGCCCAGAAAGACCGTGACGCCAAACCCCAAGGCGGCATTGTCCAGCATCACCCGCCGACCCGCGATGATGCCGTGATCGGTAAGCCGCTTGATGCGCCGCCAAGCTGCGGGTTGGCCGATGCCCACGGCTCGACCGACCTGCGCGGCACTTTGGATGGCATCCTGCACCACGATGCGCAGAATGGCGCGGTCGGTGTCGTCCAGATCGGTCACAGGGCCAGATCCTCGCTGTCCTTGATGGTGGAAACCAGCATCAGTGCATCGATATCGGCGATATGGGGCAGGGTCAGGATGCGATCGCGATAGACCTGCTGCCAATGCGCCATGTCGCGGGCAATCACCGACAAGCGCCAATCGACACTGCCCAGAAAGCTCTGGATCTCGATCACCTCGGGGACGTCGCGGACGGCTGCCAGGAATTCGTCGAAGGCGCGGGGGTTCGTCTTGTCCAAGGTGAAGCGCAGGCTGACCTGAACCTCCCACCCCAAGGCGCGCCAGTCAATGCGGGCCTGAACGCCCTTCAGCACCCCGGCCTCGCGCAGGCGTTCGATGCGCCGCCACAGGCTGGCGGTGGTGACGCCTGCCCGTTCGGCCAACTGGGCGTTCGATGCCGAGGGGTCCGCCATCATGTGGCGAAGTATGCGGCGATCCGTATCGTCAGGCATGAATTTCATATCTTAGGCTATAAACAAGCATGATCCTTTCCGAAAGATTGAAAATCATGTGGCGATTGCACGATGTCATCGGTGTTTGCGGGCTATAACCATGTCAGCAGATAAGAAGGATTTCATCATGCGCGTTTACTACGACCGCGATTGCGACGTGAACCTCATCAAAGAGATGAAGGTCGCTATTCTTGGCTATGGCAGCCAAGGCCATGCCCATGCGCTGAACCTGCGCGATTCGGGTGCCAAGAACGTCGTCGTCGCTCTGCGCGAAGGCAGCCCCTCGGCCGCCAAGGCCGAAGGCGAGGGCCTGAAGGTCATGGGCATCGCCGAAGCGGCCGCATGGTGCGATGTCATCATGTTCACTATGCCCGACGAGCTGCAGGCCGAGACCTACAAGAAATACGTCCATGACAACCTGCGCGACGGCGCGGCGATCGCCTTCGCCCACGGCCTGAACGTGCACTTCGGCCTGATCGAGCCGAAGCCCGGCGTCGATGTCATCATGATGGCCCCCAAGGGCCCCGGCCACACTGTCCGCGGAGAATACGTCAAGGGCGGCGGCGTGCCCTGCCTGGTCGCGATCCATCAGGACGCTTCGGGCAAGGCCATGGATATCGGCCTGTCCTATTGCTCGGCCATCGGCGGCGGCCGTTCGGGCATCATCGAGACCAACTTCCGCGAAGAATGCGAAACCGACCTGTTCGGCGAACAAGCCGTTCTGTGCGGTGGTCTGGTCGAGCTGATCCGCTGCGGCTTCGAAACGCTGGTCGAAGCGGGCTATGCCCCCGAGATGGCCTATTTCGAGTGCCTGCACGAAGTGAAGCTGATCGTCGACCTGATCTATGAAGGCGGCATCGCCAACATGGACTACTCGATCTCGAACACGGCGGAATACGGCCAGTATGTCACCGGCCCGCGCATCCTGCCCTACGAGGAAACCAAGGCCCGCATGAAGGCAGTTCTGACCGACATCCAGCAGGGCAAATTCGTCCGCGACTTCATGCTGGAAAACCAGGTTGGCCAGCCGACGCTGAAAGCCTCGCGCCGTTCGAACGACGAACATCAGATCGAACAGGTCGGTGCCAAGCTGCGCGAAATGATGCCCTGGATCTCTAAGGGCAAGATGGTTGACAAGGCCCGCAACTGATCTGCGGACCTGCTGATTTGGAAAGCCCGGGCAATCGCCCGGGCTTTTTTCATTTCTCCAGCTTGTCTTGCGTGCGGGTCTGGAAGTCCGACGCGTCATGGCGTTCATGCAGCTGCTTGGACAGGTCGCCCGAGGTCGCGTTGACCATCACGCCGCGCTGGACGGCGGGGCGGGCGGCAATCTCCTGCTGCCAGCGGTGCAGGTTCTTGTAGCTGGCGGCATCAAGGAAGGTCGCGGCATCGCCATAGGCGCCACCGGTGATTAGGCGACCATACCAGGGGAAAATCGCCATGTCGGCAATGGTGTATTCATCGCCCGCGATGAAGCGGTTGTCGGCCAGGCGTTGGTCCAGCAGGTCCAGCTGACGCTTGACCTCCATGGTAAAGCGGTCGATGGCATATTCGATCTTGACCGGCGCATAGGCATAGAAATGCCCGAAGCCGCCGCCCAGATAGGGGCCTGCGCCCATCTGCCAGAACAGCCAGTTCAGCGTCTCGGTCCGCGCGGCATGGTCCTTGGGCAGGAAGGCTCCGAATTTCTCGGCCAGATACAGCAGGATTGATCCGCTTTCGAAGACGCGCTGCGCGGGCGTCACCGAATGGTCCATCAGCGCCGGGATCTTGGAATTCGGGTTCACGTCCACGAAGCCGCTGGAAAACTGGTCGCCCTCGCCGATATCGATCAGCCAGGCATCGTATTCCGCGCCGGCATGCCCTGCCTCCAGCAGCTCCTCCAGCATGATGGTCACCTTCTGGCCGTTCGGCGTGGCCAGCGAATAAAGCTGCAGCGGGTGCTTGCCGACCGACAGTTCCTTGTCGTGCGTCTTGCCTGCCGTGGGGCGGTTGATGCTGGCGAATTTGCCTCCGTTTTCCTTGCCGGGTGTCCAGACCTTGGGCGGGGTATAGTCTTCGGTCATATGATGTCCTGTCGTTGACTGACCCTCAAGATGTGGTGGGGTTTGCCAAACATCAACCCGCGGCGGGGACTTGGCAAATGTTCCGCTTATGTTCTATAATGGCGCCATGCTTCCCCCGCGCGATCCCGACGAACGCCTGAAGGCCCGTGGCGCAGACACCCGCCCCGACGGACGGTTCGAAGCATTGGCCCGCGAACGTCAGGACGACGGCTGGGACATCCCCGAAGACGACCACCTGTTGCGCACACAGATCACCATGGAACGCCCGCGCAGCATCATCACGCGGAACACCTCGCCGGATGTGCCGTTCGACCGGTCGATCAACCCCTATCGCGGTTGCGAGCATGGCTGCATCTATTGCTATGCGCGGCCCAGCCACGCCTATCTGGGCCTGTCGCCGGGGCTGGATTTCGAAACCTGCATCACCGCCAAGGAAGGCGCTGCGGACCTGCTGGAACGGGAATTGGGGCGGCCCAGCTATAAGCCCGCGCCGATCGCGCTTGGGACCAACACCGACCCCTATCAGCCGGCCGAGGCGAAGCTGGCGATCATGCCCGGCATCCTGCGAGTGCTGCGCGACTGGAACCACCCCGCGACGCTGATCACGCGGGGGCAGACGGTGCTGCGCGATCTGGACCTCTGGGCCGAGCTGGCGGCGCGCGACATGGCGACGGTGGGGGTCAGCATCACGACGCTGGATCCGGCCCTTGCCCGCGCGATGGAGCCACGCGCGCCGACCCCCGCGACCCGTCTGCGAATGATCCGGGACCTGTCCCGCGCGGGTGTGCCCGTCCGCGTCATGGTCGCCCCCGTCATCCCCGTGCTGACCGAACCCGAGATCGAGGCCATCCTGACCGCCGCGCGCGAGGCCGGGGCCACCACCGCCAGCATGATCCCCGTCCGCCTGCCGCACGAAGTCGCGCCGCTGTTTCGCGACTGGCTGGAACGCCACCGGCCCGGCATGGCCGCCCATGTGATGAACCGCATTCAGGCGATGCGCGGCGGGCGCGACAACGATCCGCGCTTTGGTCACAGGTTCCGGGGCGAAGGGGTGGAGGCGCAGCTGGCGATGCAGCGCTTCCGGCTGGCCCGCAAGCGGCTTGGCTATCGCGAAGGGCAGCCGGCGCTGGATTGCAGCCGCTTTGGCCGCCCGCCCAGGGCAGGCGACCAGATGTCGTTGTTCTGAAGGGTCAGTGGCGGCGGCCGATGATCTGGCCCTCGGTCCCGTCATTGGCCGAGCTGAACGGCCCCAGCAGCATGGTGATCTGTTCCAGCGTCGGGCGGGGACCGGCGGGCCGCGTCTCCAGCGCCTCGCGCATGGCGCGCAGATGTTCGGGCATGGTGCCGCAGCAGCCGCCGATGACCCGCACGCCCATGTCGCGGGCCAGGACGGCGTAATCGGCCATCAGTTCGGGGGTGCCGTCGTAATGGATGTTGCCGTCATGCATGTGCGGGACGCCCGCATTGCCCTTGGCGATGATCGGGCGTTCATTGCCCGATGCGACAAACCCTGTCACCGTGCGCAACAGGTCCGATGCCCCGATGCCGCAATTCGCGCCATAGGCCACGGGCGGGTTCGGCAGACGTTCCACCGCCGATGACAGCTCGGCCGAGGTGGTGCCCATGATCGTACGCCCCGCCGTGTCGAAGCTGAGCGATCCGCACCAGGCCATGTCAACCAGACGCGCGGCTTCGGCTGCGGCCTTCATCTCATCGATGGAACTCAGCGTCTCGACCCAGAGGATGTCCGCCCCGCCGTCTTTCAGCGCCTGCGCCTGTTCGTGGAACATCTCGGTCGCGCGGGCGCGGGTCAGGCTGCCCATGGGGGCCATGAATTCGCCGATGGGACCCATACTGCCCGCCACGATGACCTTGCGGCCCGCGCGGTCGGCCTGATCGCGGGCGATGCTGGCGGCAAGGCGGTTCAGCTCGGTCACGCGGTGGGATGCGCCTTGCAGATGCAACCGGCTGGCATTGGCGCCAAAGCTGTTGGTCAGGAACAGATCGGATCCGGCCTCGATGGCGCTGCGATGCAGGGCGGCGATGCGGTCGGGATGGCTGGCGTTCCACATCTCGGGCGGGGTTGCGCCGTCCAGACCCATGTTGAACAGGGCGGTTCCCGTCGCCCCGTCGGCCAGCACGAAAGGGGCGGTTTCCAGCATCCGGCTGAGCGCGTCGGTCATCGTCTTATCCTTCGCAGGCAGGGTCATCGACCCCGTGTCGGGATCCGAAAGCATCAAGTCCATGTCAAATAAAGCCATGTGGTGGAACAATTTTTACATGAACGTATGAAAAACCGCGCCGGTTTCCCGGCGCGGTCGATTTAGTCCGAAGATGTCCATCGATCAGTTGCGATCGTCGTCGCCTTCGTCATCGTTGGCACCGCCGATGTCGTCGAACAGTTCGGCGATCTCGAATTCGGCTTCGGCATCTGCCTCGGCAGCCATGTCCTGAATCGACTTGCCCTGCGCCTGCAGTTCAGCCTCTTCGTTGGAGCGTGCGACGTTCATGGTGATCGTCGCTTCGACTTCCGGGTGCAGAACGACGGTGACGTCGTGCATGCCCAGGTACTTGATCGGCTCGCGCAGGACGACCTGCTTGCGATCGACCGAGAAGCCGGCTTCGGTGGCCGCGTCGGCTGCGTCACGGGTCGTGACCGAACCGTAAAGCGCGCCCGAATCGGAAGCCGAGCGGATGACGACGAAAGCTTCGCCGTCCAGCTTGGCTGCGATCTTTTCGGCGTCTGCCTTGGATTCCGCGTTGCGGGTTTCCAGCTGAGCCTTCTGGCCTTCGAATGCCTTGATGTTGGCGTCCGAAGCGCGCAGAGCCTTTTTCTGCGGCAGCAGGAAGTTACGGGCATAGCCCTGTTTCACGTTGACGACTTCGCCCATCTGGCCAAGTTTCGCCACGCGTTCCAGCAGGATGACTTGCATGTGTTAGTCTCCTTACTTCACGACGTAGGGCAGCAGGGCAAGGAAGCGTGCGCGCTTGATGGCGCGAGCCAGCTCACGTTGCTTCTTGGCCGAGACAGCGGTGATGCGCGAAGGCACGATTTTGCCGCGTTCGCTGATATAGCGCTGCAGCAGACGGGTGTCTTTATAGTCGATCGCAGGTGCGTTGTCGCCCGAGAAGGGGCAGACTTTGCGACGACGGAAGAACGGTTTGTTCGCCATGTCTCAGATCTCCTCAGTTCCGCTCGCGGCGTTCGCCGCGGTCACCACGGTCGCCGCCACGGGGACGATCGCCACGCTCTTCGCGCTTCTGCATCTGGACCGAGGGGCCTTCCTGATGCTCGTCCACGCGGATGGTCATCACGCGCATCACGTCATCATGCAGGCGGGCCAGGCGTTCCATTTCCAGCACGGCCGACGACGGGGCGTCGGTGCGCAGGAAGGCGTAATGGCCCTTGCGGTTCTTGTTGATCTTGTAGGCCAGGGTGCGGACACCCCAGTATTCGTGTTCGACGACCTTGCCACCATTGTCGGCAAGAATGGTCGAGAAGTGTTCGATCAGCCCTTCGGCCTGCGTGTTCGACAGGTCCTGGCGGGCGATCAGCACATGCTCATACAGAGACATGGCGATCCTTTCGAATTATAGCGCATTTCATCGACGGGTCGTCCCTTCCGCACCCGTCACGAGAGGCTGCGCAGTTTCTGGATACAGGCGGAAGGATGGGGCTTCATAGCAGCGATTGCTGATGATGCAAGGTGATTCGGGCGGCTGACGGCGCCTTCCGCGGGGGAATGCCGCAAGGGGGCGACGCGTCCGGCATTTCCGGTGCGAAAGATAACTGTCCGCCATGCCACGTCGCATGGACCCCGATGCAGGCGGCCAGAGTTGAGGTGATACCTGCCAACCAGTTCGAGGAGCCTTTGACATGCAGACAGAAAATATCGGACCCGGCAGGCTGGAAACATGGACCGTCGCCGAAGTCGCGGCCGCCGTGAAAGCCGATGAGATCGCGCTGATCGATGTGCGCACCCCTGCGGAATACATGTTCGAACAGATCCAAGGTGCGCTGCTGGCGCCCATGGCTTTCATTGTGCCCGAACGACTGCCCTTGGGCGGCGACAAGCCGGTGGTGCTCTATTGCGGGTCTTCCATGCGGTCGGAAAAGGTGGCACGGCAGATTCTGACCACGGGAGTGACAGACCGTATCGCGCACATGCAGGGCGGGTTTGCCGCGTGGAAAGAGGCCGGCCAGCCTTATCGCGGCACGGATATGGCATCGGGGGCGCCGGTGGTGGCGCCTGCGGGCAAGTCCGGCTGATGACCTCTTGCGGGGGCGGGGGCTGCAGGGCAGTCTGAGCGCCGCAATCAAGGGGATGACGATGGCGCTGGAAGACGCAAAGACGCAAGTGGATCAGGCCTTCACGCGGGCTGATCCGCGCGGCCTGTCGTTCGAGAACGCCTTTGGCGGCGCCACCAGCTTTTTGCGCCGTCGTTACACCAAGGACCTGACCGGGGTGGATGTGGCCGTCACGGGCGTCCCCTTCGATCAGGCCGTCACCCACCGCCCCGGCACGCGCTTTGGCCCCCGCGCCATCCGCGAGGCATCGACCCTGCAGGCCTTCGACGCGCCATACGGCTGGGGCTATGACCCGCTAAGCGTTCTGAACGTCGCCGATTACGGTGACATGCCTTTCGATTACGCCAATATCCGCGATGTTCCCGCCCGCGTTACCGCCCACATCGGCACGATCATGGATGCGGGGGCCGCCCCCATCACGCTTGGCGGCGATCATTTCATCACGCTGCCGATCCTGCGCGCCATGGCCGAACGCCACGGCCCCGTTGCGCTGATCCAGTTCGATGCCCATTCCGACACATGGGTCGATGACGACCCCGACCGCATCGACCACGGCACCTTCCTTTATAAGGCCATCAAGCAGGGGCTGGTTGATCCCGCCGCCTGCGTCAGCATTGGCATCCGCACCGACAACCCCGACACGTTGGGCGTGACCATCCTTGATGCGCCATCGGTGCATCAGGACGGGGTGCAGGCCACGCTGGATCGTATCCGCGCGGTTGTGGGCGACCGCCCGGTTTACATCACCTTCGATATCGACGCGTTGGACCCCGCCTTTGCGCCCGGCACCGGCACGCCGGTCTGGGGCGGGCTGGCCAGCTGGCAGGCGGCGGCGCTGTTGCGCGGGCTGGCGGGCATCAACATGATCGGCGGCGACGTGGTCGAAGTCTCGCCCCCCTATGACACCACCGGCGCGACAGCCATTGCGGGTGCGCATGTCGCGTTCGAGCTGATCGCGCTTTACGGTTGGAACAGGCGCGGGTAACCCGAAACCATGTTGCCCCAAGATCGCCTTGCCCAGATCACCCAACGGTTCGAGTATCTCGAAGCGCAGTTGAACGCTGGTGCCGCGCCCGACCAGATCGCCAAGATCAGCCGCGAATATGCCGAACTGAAGCCCGTTGTCGAAGGGATCGCCCATTGGCGCGATGCCACCGACGCCTTGGCCGAGGCCAAGGCCATGCTCTCCGACCCCGAGATGCGCGAACTGGCCGAGGACGAGCTACGCCGCCTGAACGCCGAACTGCCCGATCTGGAACAGCAGCTGCGCGTGGCACTGTTGCCCAAGGATGCCGCCGACGCACGTCCCGCCATTCTGGAAATCCGCCCCGGCACCGGCGGGGATGAGGCGGCCTTGTTCGCGGGCAACCTTTTGTCGATGTATCGTCGCCATTCCGAACAGCAGGGCTGGGATTTCCAGATGCTGGAGCTGACCCAGACCGAACTGGGCGGCGTCAAGGAGGCCATGGCCCGCATCGCCGGTGACGGTGTCTTTGCGCGGCTGAAATACGAATCCGGCGTGCACCGCGTCCAGCGCGTTCCCGAAACCGAATCGGGCGGGCGCATCCACACCAGCGCCGCCACCGTCGCCGTCCTGCCCGAAGCCGCCGAAGATGTTGAAATCGACATTCCCGCAGGTGACATCCGCATCGACACCATGCGTGCCAGCGGCGCAGGCGGCCAGCATGTCAACACCACCGACAGCGCCGTCCGTATCACCCATCTGCCCACCGGCATCGTCGTGACCAGCAGTGAAAAGTCCCAGCACCAGAACCGCGCCAATGCCATGGCCGTGCTGCGGGCGCGGCTTTACGACATGCAGCGCCAGAAGGCCGATGACGAACGCGCCGCCGACCGCAAATCACAGGTCGGCAGCGGCGATCGCAGCGAACGCATCCGCACCTATAACTTCCCGCAGGGCCGCATGACCGATCACCGCATCAACCTGACGCTCTATTCACTGGACAAGATCATGACCGGCGACATCTCGGAAATCATCGATGCCCTGACCGCCCATGATCAGGCGGCCCGTCTGGCGGACGCCGAATGAAGCTGTCGCAGGCGCAGGCCGATGGCGCCTCACTTCTGCGCGCCGCCGGGATCGAGGGCGCATCGCGCGATGCCGACCGCATCCTTGCCGCCGTTCTGGACATGGAACCGGGCCGCCTGCGCATCACCGAAGACCGTGATCTGACCGCCGATGAAGCGGCGCGTTTCAACAAGGGCATCGCCGCGCGTGCCTTGCATCAGCCCGTGGCGCAGATCGTCGGCTTTCGCGATTTCTGGGCGCATCGCTTCAAAGTGACACGCGACACGCTGGACCCGCGCCCCGAAACCGAGGCGCTGGTCGAGGCCGCCTTGGCCCGCCCGTGGAAGACGGTGCTGGATCTGGGTACGGGGACGGGCGCGATCCTGATCTCGCTGTTGGCGGCGCGGGCAGGGACGACTGGCATCGGCACTGATATTTCCGAAAAGGCTCTGGAGGTTGCGCGTCATAACGCCCGCCGTATCGGCGTGAATGCGCGGTTCCGGCAGGCTGATTGGTATCAGGGCATCAGCGGCAGCTTCGATCTGATCGTCTCGAACCCGCCCTATATCGCGGCGGATGAAATGGCGGGGCTGTCATCGGATGTGCGCGACTGGGAACCCCGTCAGGCGCTGACCGACAATGCCGACGGCCTGACCGCCTATCGCGCCATTGCGGCAGGGGCGCCGGCCATGCTGACCCCGCAAGGCATCGTCCTGACCGAGATCGGCCCCACCCAGGGCCGGGCAGTCGCGGCACTGTTCGCGGACCGCGGCGCAACCACCGCCGTACTGCCCGATCTGGATGGCCGCGACAGGGTCGTGCTTGCGGAATTCGGCCGCTGATCAGCCCTTTCCCGCGCAAATGCCGCATTTCGGGCAGTTTTTGCTTGTCATGTCTGGGGTGGCATGGTTAGTCGGCAACGTGCAGCAGGCCGACAGCCACTGCACGGTCAGCCTGACACTGCCAATTCCGACAGGGCGCGCAACGCGCCGTTGCTGGGGCGAGGCAGGGCTGAACGGAGAGGACAATCACGCCCCCGTAGCCATCCGACACCGCCGTCCAGTTCACTCTGGCACCCCTGCGATCAGAAACATTACAGACAGACTGATGAGATCATCAAAATCCCGTTCGCGTAGCAAATCTAATCGCCAACGTTCGCTTGGCAACGTGGTCAACCGTGTCTTCGACAGCTCGGGGCCCGAGGGCAAGGTGCGTGGCACCCCTCAGCAAATCATCGAAAAATACCTGACCCTGGCACGGGACGCCCAGTTGTCCCATGACCGTGTCGCGGAACAAAGCTTCCTGCAGCATGCCGAACACTACACGCGCATGCTGGGCGAAGCCCAACGCGAGATGGCCGAACGTCAGGGCCAGCCGAATGGCCAGAACAACCGTCAGGACGATGACGGCGGCTATTCGAACCACGGCTATGGCACCGGCCATAACGCCAGCAATCACAGCAATAACAACAACAACGGTGGTGGTGGCAACAACAACGGCCATCAGGGATCGCGCAACGATCAGCGCGGCGACCAGCGTAGTGAGCAAGGTGATGGCGGCAATGGCGGCCAGAACCAGCGTCGCGACAACAACCGTGACCAGCAGAACCGCCAGCCGCGCCATGATCAGACCGATCAACCGGCCGAGGCTGCACCCGAACCCGTTCAGGCCCCCGCGCCTCAGCAGCCCAGCCTGCCTGATGCCGTTGCCGCCAGCGACGAGGATCAGTCGGCAGCCGTGACCACGCCGGAAACGGAGCCCGCGCCCAAACCCGCGCGTGCCCGCAGTTCGCGTCCCCGCACGCCGCGCAGCCCGACGGGCACGACGACGCGCAGCCGCCGCAAGCCGGTGGCCGAGGATGGCGCCGCACCCGCCGCCGAAGCGCCTGCACCCAAGGACAGCAACGACGCCGAGTGATCGGCGTCTGCATCGAAACGACAAAGGGGCCGCAGCATCGCTGACGGCCCCTTTTTCATGCGGTTACGGGTGGTCTTAGTTGGCAGCGCGGGCCGTGGACAGGGCGCGGGCCAATGCGCAGAAACGCTCGAGGTCGATTTCCTCGGCGCGGGCGGTTGGGGGGATGTCGCAAGCCAGCAGCAGGTCTTCGATGCCGGGATGCAGGCCCTTCAGGCTGGCACGCAGCATCTTGCGGCGCTGGTTGAAGGCGGCACCGGTGACCTGCGACAGCACCCCAGGATCGGCGGGATAGCGCGGTTCCGGCAGCGCGGTCAGATGGACGACGGCGGAATGGACCTTGGGGGCGGGGACGAAGGCTTCGGGGGGCAGATGCATGACGATGCTGGCATCGGCGCGCCACTGCGCCAGCAGCGCCAGACGGCCATAGGCCTTCGATCCGGGCTTGGCGACGATCCGCTCGGCGACCTCTTTCTGGAACATCAGCGTCAGGGACTGCCAGAAAGGCGGCCATGCCCGGGGCGTCAGCCAGCGGATCAGCAGTTCGGTCCCGACATTATAGGGCAGGTTCGCGGCGATGCGGATCGGGCCGGTCAGATGGGCCAGCGGGTCGATATCCAGCGCATCGCCGTTGATGATGGTCAGGCGCCCGGGATAGGCGGCCGAGATCTCCTCAAGCGCGGGAATGGCGCGGGGGTCTTTCTCGATCGCCAGCACATGACGCGCGCCTTGCGCCAGCAGGCCGCGGGTCAGGCCTCCGGGGCCGGGGCCGATCTCCAGCACGTCGCAATTCTTCAGATCGCCCGCCAGACGCGCGATTTTCGACGTCAGGTTCAGGTCCAGCAGAAAGTTCTGGCCCAGCTGTTTCTTGGCGCGCAGGTCATGGGCGGTGATGACGTCGCGCAGCGGTGGCAGATTGTCGATCATTTGCGGGCCTTTGCCATGTCGCGCGCCATCTTCAGCGCCGCGATGGTAGATGAGGGATCGGCCAGACCCTTGCCCGCGATATCGAAAGCAGTGCCATGATCGGGTGAGGTGCGGATGAAGGGCAGGCCAAGCGTCACATTGACGCCACCCGCGAAATCCAGCGTCTTGATCGGGATCAGCCCCTGATCGTGATAGGCGCAGACCGCCGCATCATAACGCGCGCGGGCCGGGGCGTGGAACATCGTGTCGGCGGGCATAGGGCCGGTCAGGTTCAGCCCTTGGGCGCGCAGATCGTCCAGCAGCGGGATGATCATGTCGCGTTCCTGCAAGCCCATCGTGCCGCCTTCGCCTGCGTGGGGGTTCAGCCCTGCCACCGCGATGCGCGGGGCCGGAACGCCGAAATCGCGGATCATCGCGGCATGGGTAATGCGGATTGCCTGTTCCAGCACGTCGCGGGTCAGAGCGGCGGGTACATCAGCCAGCGGGATGTGGATGGTCGCGGGCACCACGCGGCAGGGCGGCGTCACCGTGGTCGAGGCCAGCATCATCACCACCGGCACATCGCCGCCCAGATGCGCCAGATATTCGGTATGTCCAGGGAAGGGGAAACCCGCGCCCTCTTTCAGCGCCTGCTTGCTGATCGGCGCGGTGGTGATGCCCGCCACCTGACCCTGCATCGCAAGATCGACGGCGCGGGCGATCACGTCGATCACCCCTTGGGCATTAGCCGGATCGGGACGACCCGGCGTGGCGGGGGCTGCGAAGTCATGGCGCAGGACGGGAAGGTGCCCCGCCGGAACCGCGTCACCCGGATGATCGACTGCCGTCCACAGGGTGCCGTCGGGCAAGTGGCGCGGATCACCCATCCAGACCAGATCGACACCGCCGGCCAAGGCCAGAGGTGCCAGTTCGGGGCCGACGCCCGCAGGTTCGCCACAGGTCAGCAGGATGCGTTGCGACATCGGATCAGGGCCGCCGGATGACCGCATCGGCACGCAGATCGGCCAGCAGGCCTTCGGCGGCGGTGTTGATCTTGTCGTTGAACAGCTGATCCTTGACGGCCTCGCGGTCGGGGATGCCGCCGGTCTGGGGGATGGCGTTTTCGACACCGTCCTCGGGCAGGGCGGTGGTCGGAACCTCGGCTTGGGCGGCAAGGGCAGGCTGGCGCGAACACAGCATGACCAGCTCGGCGCCCGCGCCCATCGGGACGACGCCGGCCTCATCCGCGTCAAGCGATGCCAGCCGTGATGCGATCAGCGTCGGGATGGCGGCCTGCGATTGCGTCTGGCGCTGGACCTGCGCCGCAGCCTGCGGGCCGGCGTCGGAATAAAGTTCGTCGCAGCTGCGGGTGCGGGCGGCCAGGGCCGAGGCTTCGGCGACCGAGGTCATGCGCAGTGTCAGATAATCCAGCACCTGTTCGCGCGCGCCCGGACGCAGCGACCCTTGCGCATCGCGCAGCAGGAACAGCACCACCGCACCATCGACGGGCAAGGGCTGGGTGATCTGACCGGGCTGCAGTGCCGTCAGGATGGGGCGCAGCGACGGCGGCAGATTTTCCAGCGGCAGCGTGCCTAGCTGCCCCCCGGCCTGTGCCGAGGGCGAGGCCGAATACTGGCGTGCAGCTTGCGCGAATTGCTCCGGCGTCGGGTTCGATCCCACGATCCGCTGTGCCAGTTGCAGCGCCTGCTGTTCCTGACCCGGAGGTGCGGGGATGATCAGTTCCGACAGCGACACGCGGTCGATAATGGGCGTTTCGATGACCCGCTTCAGCTGCTGGTCGATTTCGGCATCCGATACGTTGATCTGGCTGACCAGCCGTGCCCGTACCACATCGCGCCAGACGGTCCCGGCTTCGACGAAATCGCGAAAGACCCCGGCCTCGATGCCGGCGCCTTCCAGACGGGCGATGAAGGTGGCCGAATCCAGACCGGCACGACCGGCGAATTCCTCCATCCCGCGCTGCAGGTTTTCGGGCGTGATGGTCACGCCGATCTGCTTGGCGGCCTGCACGCGCAGGCGGTCGTCGATCAGCGCCTGTTCGGCGACCTGTGCCGAGGTGTCGGGCGCGCCGATCACCTTCATGAAGCGCTGGCGCTGGTCGACCTCGTACCGCGTGACGGCGCTGTCGTTGACGTAGACGACCGGCTGGAACAGGTTCTGTGCCATGACGGGCGTGATCGCGCCGGTGGCCACCACCGCCGCCAAGGCGATACCGGATAGGAAATGCCGCATCTGCTGCCCTCAATCTTGGTTCTTGCCGGGCAGATTAGCGCATGCAGCTGCGCCGCGCCACCGTGCCCGATCCGTCTTGTTGCTGTCCGAACCCGCCCAAACGCACCGACAGGTCGAAACTGGTTTCCGCCCGCACCGTATCGGAACTGGTAAAGCGCCGCGACAGGCCGGTTTCCACGGTGATGCATTCGTTGCGATAGGCGACTTCCAGGCTGGCTTCCTGCGCGCGATCGGCCACGAAATCATAGCGGGTCTCTGCCGTGCCCCACCAGCCGTCCTTGATCTGCCAGCCGATGTTGGCGGCCAGTTCGCTGGCGTCGTCGTCGCGGCCTTCGTCTTCGTCGCTGTCGATCCAAAGGTATCCCGCCGAAACCTGCAGGTCGTCGCGCAGCCACCCCATCCGCAATTCGTTGCGCGAGATGCGGAAGCTGTCGTCGAACAAGGCACGGTTGGCCACGGCCAGCCCCGTGCCGCTGTCGTAATGCGCCGCCAGCAACCAGTCCGAGCGCGAACCGCCGAGCGGCGAATCGACCGCGAAATTATCGGCGCCGCGCGCGCGCACCACCCGTCCGCCTGTCACGCCAAGCGACCAGCCGGTCGGGTCGATCCGCGTCCAGGTCGCGCCGATATTGGCGCGCAACCCGGTTTCGCGCAGGTCGTGGCCCGGAAAGCGGCTGACCGAAAAGAGGTTCCCCTCGTCGAATTCGATCAGGCGGCTGTCTTCGTTCGGGATGTCGTCATCGCGGCCGCGCGGGGAGTACAGCACCTGCACCACCGGCTCGACGATATGGGTGGCGTTCCCGCGGGTGGTTGACAGCGGCCAGCGCAATTCGACGCCGACCTGCGGATCGACGCGGGTGACCAGCTTGTCAAAGCGGCTGTCCTGACCGATGCGATAGATGTCGGCGTCGATCCCAGCCAGTGCGGCCGCGACCACGCCGCCGGGCAGGATGGTGCTGCGCCGCCAGTTGACGCCCACCGACCCGCGCGCCACGTCGCGTCCGATGATGTCGTCGTCCGAGGGGCGGCGGTGGGCATGGGCGGACCATTCCAGCACTGCCTCGCCGCCGATATAGGCGGGCGTCAGGCGGCGGCGCCAGATGACATCGGCGACCTGCGCCGGCGAGGTGGCGTCATCTTCGTCGTCACGCAGGCTGTCGTAATTGCCGACCCGGCCCCAAACCATCTTGTCGCGGCGCACGCGTTCCAGCGATACGCCGCTCCACAGCCGGTCGGCGTCGGTGACGTCGTAATCCAGCAGATAGGCCCGGTCGGACGCCGTCTGGATCTGCACCCCCAGCCGGTATCCGCGCGGAATGTCGAACCGTGCCGCACCGAAGAAATACCCCCGCGTGTCGCCCGGGCGGATGTCGTCGCGGCTGATCGCGCCGTTCCATTCCAGCCCGCCGTTGGCAAAGGCCTGACGATAGCGCAGTTCCAGCGTGGTGGTGCGGTTGACCGACAGATAGGGCGTCAGCGTCACATCAGCGCTGTCGCCAAGCGTCTGGAAATAGGGCAGCTTGACCCCGAACCCCAACCCCGAGGTCGTGCGGATCATCGGCCGCAGAAAACCCGATTGCCGGTCCACGGTCGGATCGGGCGCCGAGACCATGAAGGGCGCGGCGGCGATGGGGATGCCGAAAGCACGCAGCTGCGGGTGGTCGAAGGTGATGCGCTGCGCCTCGGCGTCATGGGTGATCTTACGGGCGCGGATTTCCCACAGGGGCGTCGGGTTCGACGCGCAGATCTGGCAGGATGAAGCGACGACATCGGTCAGCTCGGTGATGCGGCCATTGTCGCGTCGCTCCAACCGGTTCGAGGCCATCTGCAATTCACGGTTCAGCACCAGCCGGGCGCCATTGACGATGCCGTCCTGCAATTCACGGTCCAGCTGGGCGCTGTCGGCGATCAGGATTGGATTTTCGTCCGGGTCGGCACCGGGGCGGGACAGGTGGATCGGTCCCTCGATGGTCAGATCGCCGGATGCGCCGTCCACGATGATCCGCGATGCGATCAGCCGGTTGCCCTGATACCAGACCACCACGCCCCCTGCGGCGATCAGCGTCCGGTCGCCCTTGACCAGCACATTGTCGGCCAGCACCGTCGCGGCACCCTGATCGCCACCCGCGCGCGTGCCGTCCAGCGTCACCGCCACATCGGGTTCCGCCGTCGCGGGCGCGTTCGAGGTCGGCGTCCGGTCGCCCACCGGGTTGCTGCCCAGCTGCTGGGACGCGGGCGCCAGCGCCGAGACCCCCCGCGTCGCCGTCAGCGCCGTTCCCGGCATGTCGGGCATCGCGGGCATGCCCGTGGCCTCGTCGAACATCGATTGCGCGGCGGCAGGGGCGACCAGGGCGGTCGCACCCAGCATTGCCATGGCAAAGGCACGGCCCAGTCCCGAAGCGTGAATGCGCAAGCTCATCCGTCCTCTCGTTTCAGTATCAGGGCCAAGGCGAAAAGCGCGCCGACCAAAGGCGGGGTCCATGCGGCCATGGTGGGGGTAATCTGGCCGTTGTCCCCAAGAATTTGCGCCAGATTGCGCAAGAAGAACAGGGCAATCCCCGCAGCGAAAGCCATCAGGACGGCGACTCCGGTATTTCGGCCACGCACATGCTGCATGGTGAAGGCGGCGGCGATGATGACCATGGCGGCCATCAGGAAGGGGCGGGCCAGCTCCATCTGGAACCAGGTGCTGTGGCGGGCGGCGGAAAAGCCCGCGCGCTCCAACCCGGCGATAAAGGCGGGCAGCTGCCAGACCGGTATGGAGTCGGGTCTTCCAAAACCGTCACGGATGCGCTGCGCGGTCAGGTCGCTGTCCAGCCGCATGCTGTCGCTGCGGGTGACGGAGGCCTGCGGGTTCGGCTGATCCAGGGCGAAATCGCTGACATCCGTCAGTTCCCACGCGCCGGGGGTCAGGCGAGCCTCGCGCGCTTCGATGCGGCGGATGGGACCGGCATCTGGGCCGAAGACCAGAAAGCTGGCATCATAAAGCGTGACGGCATCGGGGCTGGTGCGGCGGGCACGGATGACGATCTGTCCGCTATCCGTGCCATCGGCCTGCATGCTCTGTCGCAACCAGACGGCGCTGTCACCGACGCTGACGGTCTGCTGGCCCTGACGGTCGATCTGGGCCACGGCCTCGTCGTAATACTGGCCGGTGGCGGCGACCAGCGGGTTGATCAGCCCCACGGCCAAGCAGCCCAGCAAAATGGCCGACACCACGGGTGCGCGCAGCAGCTTGATCCCCGACCGCCCCGAGGCCCGGATCGCCACCATTTCCGAACTGCGGGCCAGGTTCAGGAACATGGCGATGGCCGCCAGCACGGTGATCAGCGGCAGGATGGAATAGAAGCTGTCGGCGATGTTCAGCGCCGACAGGCGTGCGGCACCGGACAGGCCGATGTCGCGGTCGGAAAAGCGGCGGATCATCTCGATCATGTCGACAAGGAACAGGATCAGCAGAAAGACCCCCGCCACCGTCAGGAAACTGCGCAGGAAACGCCGCGCGACATAGCAGGCCAGAATCATGACGCGACTCCCTTGGGTCCGCGGGGACGTGACGCCAGCCACAACAGGCCCGCACACAGCAGTGCCCCGACCAGCGCGGGCAGATACAGCAATGGCCACAGCGCCAAGTTCCGACCCACCTGATTAGCGGCGGCATTCGACAGGAACTGGATCAGGATCAGCCCGGCGATCGCCCATCCCACCTGCCGCCAGACGCCAAAGCGGGAAAAACCGCCGATCAGCAGCGTGGCAAAGCCCAGCATCGCGGCAATCGGTGACAACAGCGGCTGGGCGATGCGTTCATGCGCCTCGCGCCTTGCAGCGGCGGCGGTTTCGCCGGTGGCCTGCAACAGGTCCTGATCGGGCGTCAGCAGACGCAGCGTGCCGTAATCGCGCAGGTCGCGTCCCTTGCTGCTGCCCCCCGCGAACATGCCGCCGATGTCATAGCTGAATTCCTGGAAGCGCGTCACCGACAGGTCCGGCCCCGTCGCGCGGATGGTCATGGTCTGGGCCATGCCCTGCAACAGCACCAGCACGGGACCGGTGTCGGTCCGCACGACCAGAGCCTCTTGCGCGGTATAGATCACCTGACGGTCGGGGTTGCGGGCGTCCTCGATGAACAGGTCCAGCAGGCGTCCGTCGGATGCGATGTCGCGGATGAACAGCGTCACCCCTTCGGCCGGATACTGGAACGATCCGGGGCGCAGGAACTGGGCGGTCACGTTTTCGGCGATCTCGGACGACCGGTCGGCCAGACGGGCGCGGGCCATTGGCACCAGCCCGTGGACCAGCACCGCCACCATCAATCCGACCGTCAGGCCAAAGACCAGCACAGGTCGCGCAAGCCGCCATGGCGACAGGCCCGCGGCCTGCATGGCGACCAGTTCGGATTCGCCCGACAGGCGGTTCGTCCCGTAAGCCGTCGCCGCAAAGGCCGCGACCGGCAGCACCACGGAAATCACCAAGGGCAAGGTCAGCGCCGTGAATTCCAGCACCACCAGCGCCGTCTGGCCATCATTCAGCAGGTCGTCGAACAGGCTGACCGCGCGGTTGATCCAATAGACGGAAACCAGCACCAGCGCGAAGAAGCCGAACAATGTCAGCATCAGACCAAGGACGTATTTGTCGATCCGGGGCATGCCGTGCCTTTCCGCGCGTGACGTTCATTCCTGCTTAGCTGCAAGGGCGGCTCTGGAAAAGAGGCGGGCGCAGGTCTAGGTTCAGTGGCAACAAGACGTGAGGATCTTTTTCGATGACCCAACCTGTTGAAATCAGCTTTACCGATACTGCCCCCGAAAAGCTTGCCGAACATGAGGGCCGCATCGCGCTGGTCCTGACGGCGACGGACCGTCTTCCCGGCAAGCTGCCCCGCCCGACGCGCGAGGCGGCGACCCGCGCGCTGGAATCCAAGGCCGGTCAGGCGCTGAAGCCCGGTCAGGTGCTGGAACTGGCTTTCCCCGCCGGCATGGTGGCTGAATTGCTGATGCTGGTGATGTTGCCGCACGGATCGACCCAGTCCGAGGCACGCCGCGCTGGTGCCGCCATCGGATCGCGTCTGGGCAAGGTGCATACGCTGGTGATGGCGGGCGGTCATGCGCAGGCCAATGACATCGCGCTGGGTCTGGCGTTGCGCAGCTATGACTTCGGGGCCTATCACACCGACCGCGACGATGCCGACGAGGCCCGCCCTCAGGTCACCTTCCTTGTCAAAAAGCCCGAGGAACTGGCCAAGGTCGCATCCGATGCCGCTGCTCTGGCCGAGGGTGTGTTCTTCACCCGCGATCTGGTCAACGAACCCGCCAACGTCCTGACCACCAGCGATTTCGCCGACCGCCTGCAGGCGATGGAGGAGATCGGTCTGGAAGTCGAGGTTCTGGACGAAGACGAACTGCAGGCCTTGGGCATGCGCGCGTTGCTGGCCGTCGGTCAGGGCAGCGAATCGCCGTCCAAGGTCGTGGTCATGCGCTGGAACGGTGGCGGAGACGAGGCACCGCTGGCGCTGGTCGGCAAGGGCGTGGTGTTCGATACGGGCGGCATTTCCATCAAGCCGGCGGCGGGCATGGAAGACATGACCATGGACATGGGCGGCGCGGGCGTCGTTGCGGGCGTGATGCGCACCGTGGCACTGCGTCGGGCCAAGGCCAATGTCGTGGGTCTGGTCGGGTTGGTCGAAAACATGCCCGACGGCAAGGCGCAGCGTCCGGGCGATATCGTCAAATCCATGAAGGGCGATACGATCGAGGTCATCAACACCGACGCCGAGGGCCGTATGGTTCTGGCCGACGTGCTTTGGTACGCGCAAGAACGGTTCGAGCCCAAGGCCATCGTCGATCTGGCCACCCTGACCGGTGCGGTCATCATCGCGCTGGGCCATGACAACGCGGGCGTCTTCTGCAACGACGACACCTTCGCCGACCAGATCCTGTCGGCCGCGAAATCCGAGGGCGAGGGCGCATGGCGTCTGCCGTTGGGCAAGCCCTATGACGATCTGATCAAGTCGCGTCTGGCCGACATGAAGAACACCGGCGGGCGCGCGGCGGGGTCGATCACGGCGGCGCAGTTCCTGCAGCGCTTCATCAAGCCAGGTCAGGCTTGGGCGCATCTGGATATCGCGGGTGTGGCGCTGCCGCCCTCGGCCACCGATCTGGCCCCCAAGGGTGCCACGGGTTGGGGCGTGATGACGCTGGACCGTCTGGTCCGCGACCAGTTCGAAACCAAGTGATCATGTTTTTGATCATCACCGCGTCCGGCACCCGCCGGTCGCGGCGGGCTGCGTGATCTAATGGGGAACGCGCTGTTCTATCATCTGACACGCTCGCCCGCCGAACAGCTGGTGCCGGTCCTGCTGGGCAAGGCGCTGGCTGCCGGTTGGCGCTGCGAATTGCGTGCCGGTGATGCGCAGCGGCTGGAACGTCTGGACCAGCATCTGTGGCAAGACGACGGCTTTCTGCCGCATGGCATGGCGGGCGGTCCACATGATGCGCGCCAGCCGGTGCTGCTGACGGTGGCTGGTCAACAGGCGGGGAATGATCCGGCCTGCCTGATGGCGCTGGACGGAGTGGCGGTGATGCCTGATGAAATGACCCGCCTTGACCGCGCCTGCATCATCTTCGACGGCGGCGATGACACCGCGACCGCCCGCGCCCGCGATCAATGGCGCGAACTGACCGGCGCGGGCATCGAGGCGCAATACTGGTCCGAGGAATCGGGCCGCTGGGAACGCAAACGCTAGGCTGCGGCGTGGCCTGCCAGCCGCGCATGCAGATCCTCGCGCCGCAGGTCGGCCTTCGGGCCCTGCATGACGGCGCGGCCACGCTCCATCACCAAAAAATCGTCGCCTAGGTCCCAAGCAAAGTCGAAGAACTGTTCGACCAGCACGATGGCCATATCGCCACGATCGCGCAGGGCGGCGATGACACGCCCGATCTGGGCGATGATATTGGGCTGGATCCCTTCGGTCGGTTCGTCCAGCAGCAGGACGCGCGGCTTGGTGATCAGGGCGCGGGCGATGGCCAGCTGTTGCTGCTGACCGCCCGACAGATCGCCGCCGCGTCGGTGCGACATCTCGGCCAGAACCGGAAAGCTGTCGAAGATCTCCTGCGGGATCCGGCGTTCGGTGCGGGGCAGGCAGGCAAAGCCGGTCTCCATGTTTTCCTGCACGGTCAGCATCGGAAAGATCGCGCGGCCCTGTGGGACATAGCCGATGCCAAGCCGCGCCATCTGCTGGGCGGTCACACGGCCCAAAGGCTTGCCGTCCATGGTGATCTCTCCGCCTGACCGGGGATGGCGTCCGGCCAGCAGGTTCATCAGGGATGTCTTGCCCACCCCGTTGTTGCCCATCACGCAGGTGACGGTTCCAAGGCGCGCCTGCAGGTCGATCCCGTGCAGGATCTGGCTGCCGCCGTAATGCAGGGTCAGGTTCGTCGCGTTCAGCATGTCATCGCCCCAGATAGACGTCGATGACGTCGGGATTGCGGGTCACATGGTCCAGTGACCCCTCGGCCAGAACCGATCCCTGATGCAGGACGGTCACCTTGCAGTTCAGGCGGCGCACAAAGTCCATGTCATGTTCGACGACGACCACGGCGCGGGTCTGTGCCAATCGCACCAGCAGCGCCGTGGTCAGTTCGCGTTCGGCCAGCGTCATGCCCGCGGCCGGTTCATCGACCAGCAACAGGCGTGGTTCCTGTGCCAGCAGCATGCCGATTTCCAGCCATTGCTTCTGACCATGGCTTAATTGACCCGCCTGACGGTGGATGTGGTCGGACAGACCAACCTCGGCGGCCAGTTCGATGACGCGGGCACCGGTGATGGGGGCGGGGCGCCATGCCAGCACCGCAAAGGGGTTGCGGTTGGCCTTCAGGGCCATGACCAGATTGTCCTCGACCGTCTGATCCTCGAATACGGTGGGGCGCTGGAACTTGCGGCCGACACCGGCGCGGGCGATCTGCAATTCGGTCATTTTCAGCAGGGATTTCGATGTTTCACCCCACAGGACCTCGCCCTTGTCGGGGCGGGTCTTGCCGGTGACGATATCCATGAAGGTCGTTTTTCCCGCCCCGTTCGGGCCGATCACCGCACGCAATTCGCGTTCGCCGATGTTGAAGGACAGGTTGTTGATGGCGCGGAACCCGTCAAAGCTGACCGAGACTCCGCTGACTTCCAGAAGCGCGCTCATGCCTTGTCCTTTTTGCGGGGCATCAGGTCGAAGATGCCGGCGATGCCCTTGGGGGCGAACAGGGTGACCAGCACGAAGGAAAGCCCCAGTGCCACCTGCCACCAATCGACCCATTTGATGACATAGCCGGGCAGGGCGATGTCGGGTGCCCGCCCGCCAGTGAACCAGCTGGACAGAAGCGACACGACAACCGCGCCGATGATCGCGCCATACAGCCGTCCCCGACCGCCGATGGCGACCCAGACCGCCAGATAAATGGATGCGATGGGCATCATTTCCGCAGGATTGATGATGCCTGCCTGCGGGTAATACAGCGCGCCCGCGATGGCGGTGATCATGGCGGCAAGGGTAAAGACGACCAGCTTGAAGCCTTCGACCGGATAGCCAAGGAAACGCACGCGGGTTTCATCATCGCGAATGGCGCGGATCACGCTGCCGAATTTACCGCTGACCACCCAAGCGGCCAGCACATAGCACAGCGCCAAGGCCACAGCCGACGCCCAGAGGAACCAGACCGAAACCTTGGCCTGACCGACGCCCTCCAGTCCCGGCAGGTTCTGCAGCCCTGACAGCCCATTGTTGCCGCGAAAGCCGCTGTCGTTCTGGAACAGCCACAGCGCCAGTGCCAGCGTCATCGCCTGCGTCAGGATCGACAGATAGACGCCGTTCACGCGGCTGCGGAAGGCCAGCCAGCCGAAGACCAGCGCCAGCAGCCCCGGCACCGCCACGACCAGCATCAGTTGCAGCGGCAGCGAATGGGCAAAGGCCCATGTGGTCGGCAGATCAGCCGAACCGACGACGCCGAAAATCTGGTTTGCGGTGGCCTGCTGCAGCTCCAACGGGGTGGGCGGAATGGGGTTTTGCGCCAGCGATGCGGCGACGATGTCTTCCGTGCGGGCATACATTAGCCATTGGCCGATCATATAGCCGCCAAGGGCAAAGAACGCCATCTGGCCCAGTGACAGGATGCCCAGATAGCCCCAGACCAGATCCATGGCGACGGCGGCCAGTGCCAGGCACAACGTCTTGCCCAGCACCTTGACCATCGATGTCGGAATGGCGCCGTTGCCATAAGCGTGGCTGAGGAAGGTGACTGCCAGCGTAAAGACCGCCAGCACGGCCAGAACCGGCAGGACCGATTTGTTGCGCAGGATGAAGGGGGTTCGCGTCATGGCCTATGCCTCCGCCGCGCGGCCCTTTTGCGGGATGATCCCACGGGGCCGGAACTGGATGAAGATGATGATGAACAGGATCATGAAGGTCTGCGCCGCCAGCGTGTTGCCGGGGTTCAGCGATTCGATGACCTTGGACAGCCCGCCGATCAGCGCAGCCCCAGCCAGCGTGCCCCAGATGTTGCCGACACCGCCGACGACCACCGTCATGAAGCTTTGGACGATATAGCCCTGACCCAGTTCGGATGTGACCTGCGCGAACAGACCGATGGCGACGCCCGCGATGCCCGCGATGCCGGACCCCAGGCCGAAGGTCATCATGGCGATGCGGTCGGGGTTGATGCCCATGCTGGCTGCCATGCCGGGGTTCTGGGTGACGGCGCGGACCTCTAGCCCCAGTCTTGTGCGCTTCATGATGAACAGGAACAGCCCAAGAAAAAGCAGCGCCAGCACGAAGATCGCCACACGGATCGAGCTGATCGAGATCACGTCGTTGATGGTAATCGACCCCTCCAGCCACGCAGGCGCGGTCAGCGGGCGGGCCTGCGTGCCGAAGATATTCTTGGCCAGCTGCTGCAGCGCGATGGACACGCCGAAGGTCGCCAGCAGGGTCTCCAACGGGCGATGGGCCAGATGGCGGATCACCAGCCGGTAAAGGATCACCCCCGCCGCAAAGGTCACCGCAAAGGCCAGCGGCAGCGCCACGATCAGTGACAGCGTGCGATCCGCGATCAGCGTCTGCACGGTATAGGCGGTATAAGCGCCCAGCATGATGAATTCGCCATGCGCCATATTAATGACCCGCATGACGCCGAAGGTGACGGCCAGACCGATCGCCGCCAGGAAATAGATGGATGCCAGCGACAGCGCGTCCAGCCCCAGATCGACGCCCTTCATCGCGCCCAGACGGACCTCGGCGCTGACCTGCGCGGTGCGGGCGGCGTCGGTCACGTCGCTGTCAGGTTCCGCGTAAAGCTGGAAGAAGCGATGGGCGGCCAGCGCCTCACGCGCTTCGGATTCGGTGGCGGCGGGGGGGACGGCGTTCGAGGCCTCCAGCGCATCATAGGTGGCGTCGCGAATGGCTGGGTCGCCCAGATCGGCGACGGGGGTGCCTGCGACCTTGCCATCGACGATATTGGCGGCCAGCGCGGCCCGTTGTTCGTCCGAGGTCATGAAGGGCTGCAATGCGTTCATATCCACCAGGGCCGACAGGGCATCGGTGCGGGGTAGATCGTCACCAATGGTCAGTTCGCGCGCGACATTGCCCTGCGGCATGTCGGTATCGGCCACCAGCCGCGTGGCCAGCAGCGGGTTCAGCACGGCGCGAAAGTCCAGCGCGACGTCACCGGCCATCGCCTCGATCGCGGCGATGCGGGCGGCGGGGTCGGTGCCGTGCTGAATTGTCATCAGCTTTTCCAGCCGTGCCTTGCGGGCGGCCAGCGCCGGATCGGGGTCGTCCAGCGCGGCGCGCAGGGGGGCCAGTTGATCGGCATTGCCCGACCGTGCCAGCGTATCCAGCGCCATGGCGCGACGCGCGGGGTCGGGGTCCTTCAGCTGGCTGGCGACCAGCGCGCTTTCGATGACGCCGCGCACGCCAGAGTTGGGGCGCAGGGGGCGGTCATCCGGCGCAGGGGCGGCATCACCGGTCAGCGCATCGACCGCCGCATCACCGTCGATGATCAGCAGGCTGCCGCTTTCCGTCAGCACCAATTGGCGGTCCGCCCATGCCTGCAACAACGCCAGACCCTGCGGGCCAGTGGCCGCGATCCGGTTAACCAGCGGCCCCACCGTCCTGCGCGAGGGCTTTTCGATCTGGTCGATGCTGTCGGCCACGACCGTTTCCAGCGATTGGGCGAGGGCGGCAAGGGGCATCAGCAGCGCCGCGACAAGGGCTGCAATCAGGCGGAACCGGGGCACGATGGGGGTATCCTTCCGAAACAGGGGTCGGGCGGCGCAAGGCCGCCCGACGTCAGGTCAGTAATTCGACTGCTTCTGCACGCAGGCACCGGTATCGGTGTTGATCATGCCGCAGTCCTTTTCGGCCCAATCGGCGTCCAGCACGGCGGATTCGGGCAGGAAGTCGGTCCAGGCATCACCGGCGACAGGCTCGGTCTGGCTGACGATATCGAACTGGCCATCCTCGCGGATCTCACCGATCAGGACGGGCTTGGTGATGTGGTGGTTGGGCAGGACCTGCGCGGTGCCGCCGGTCAGGTTCGGAACCTCGACGCCGACGATGGCGTCAAGGACCGGGTCCACGTCGGTGGTGCCTGCGGCCTCGACGGCGGCGACCCATGCGTTGAAGCCGATCATCGTGGCCTCCATCGGGTCGTTGGTCACGCGCTTGTCGTCGCCGGTGAATTCATGCCAGGCGGTGATGAATTCGTCGTTCTGATCGCTTTCGGCGGTCTCGAAGTAGTTCCAAGCCGCCATGTGGCCGACAAGGTTGGCGGTATCCAGACCCGACAGCTCTTCCTCGCCCACGGAAAAGGCCATGACGGGGATGTCGTCGGCGGAAACGCCTGCCGCAGCCAGTTCTTTGTAGAAGCCGACGTTCGCATCGCCGTTGATGGTCGACACGACGCCGACCTTCTTGCCGTCCGCCCCAAGCGCCACGACATCGGCGACGATCTTGGACCAGTCGCTGTGTCCGAAGGGGGTGTAGTTGACGAAGATATCCTCATCCGCGACGCCGTTCGACTTCAGATAGGCGTCCAGAATGTTGTTCGTCGTGCGGGGATAAACGTAATCCGTGCCCAGCAGCGCCCATTTCTCGACGCCCAGCTCCTCGGTCATGTAATCGACGGCGGGGATCGCCTGCTGGTTCGGCGCGGCACCGGTATAGATGACGTTCTTGGACGATTCCTCGCCCTCGTATTGCACGGGATAGAACAGCAGGCCGTTCAGCTCCTCGATCACCGGAAGGACGGATTTGCGGCTGACCGACGTCCAGCAGCCGAAGATCGCATCCACGTCGCTGACGGTCAGCAATTCGCGGGCCTTTTCCGCAAACAGCGGCCAGTCGGATGCCGGATCGACGACCACCGCCTCCAGCGGGCGACCAAGGACGCCGCCCTTGGCGTTCTGCTGTTCGACCAGCATCAGAACGGTGTCCTTCAGCGTGGTTTCGGAAATGGCCATCGTGCCTGACAGCGAATGCAGCACGCCGATCTTGATGGGTTCGCCCTCTTGGGCCCAAGCGCCGCCCGCCGCCGTCAAGGCGCTGGTCAGCAACAACATTCTGGTAAATCCGGTCATGTTACCCTTTCCTGCCGGCTCTGCGGCCGGTCTCCCTGTCAATCTTTTGGGGCTTTGGCCCTCGCGGTTTCAAAAGGACGTGAAAACCGTGCAGTTGGATAGGAAAGGGGCAGTGTTCCTGGGGCAGATGCGCGATCTGGCGCGCGGGCAGGCAGGCTGCGGGGCAGCTGCCTGCACCTTGGGCAGTTCAGAGTGCCGTGGGGGTCAACCCGCCCTGTTCGATCAGGAAATCGACGATCTGCTGCACGCCGCCGCCATGACGCAGCTGCGCCATCACCACGGGACGCGTGCCCCGTGCCGCCCGTGCATCGCTTTCCAGCAGGGTGGCATCGACGCCGACATGGGGCGCAAGGTCGGTCTTGTTCACCACCAGCAGATCGGACCGCGCCAGCCCCGGCCCCCGCTTGCGCGGGATGTCCTGACCGGCGGCAGTGTCGATGACATAGATGGTCAGATCGGCCAGTTCCGGGCTGAAGGTCGCGGCCAAGTTGTCGCCACCCGATTCGATCAGCACCAGGTCCAGATCCGGGAAAGCCGCGTTCAGATCGGCGATGGCGGCAAGGTTGATGCTGGCATCCTCGCGGATGGCGGTATGGGGACAGCCGCCGGTCTCGACCCCGCGGATGCGTTCCACGGGCAGAACCTGTGCGCGCATCAGGGCCTCGGCATCTTCGCGGGTATAGATGTCGTTGGTGACGACGGCCATCGACAGACGCGGGGCCAGCGCGCGGGCCAGCTGTTCGGTCAGCGTGGTCTTGCCCGCACCGACGGGGCCGCCGATGCCGACGCGGAGGGGTCCGTTCAGGCTCATGATCTAAAGATCCTTGTAGTCATGGTTTCGTGGCGCATCTGGGCGATATCCGCCCCCCAAGTGGCGCTGGCCAGATCATCGGGGGTGGCGGTGGCTGCAACGGTTGCGCGGGTCAGGATGGCGGGATGCATGGCGGCCAGCATCTTTTGCCCCTGCACCGGCCCCAAGGGCATAAAGCGCACGGCGGCGCTGATCTGCGCCTGCACCTGCGCCAGCAGATATGCGGCGATGATTTCGGGCGCGGGCAAGGGCATGTCGGCACAGGCGCGGCCAAAGGCGACGGGCAGGGTGGCCGGCGTCTGGTCACGGCCCGTCAGCGCGGCGACATTGGCGGCAAAGGCGGTGCCCTGTTCGACCGTTTCTGACAACCGTTCGGCTGTCAGGCAGGCTGCGCGGGCCAGATCGTCCAGCGTGCCGTGATCGGCATCAGGGGCCAGCGCCAGCGCCACCAGCACCGCATCGGTCCAGCCCGCGCCGTGATCCAGCCAGTCGGCCAGCCATTGCGGCAGGGTCGCGCGTGTGGCCGCGCCCTGATCCATCGCGAATTCCAACCCCTGCGACCAGGCAAAGCCGCCCACCGGAAAGGCGGGCGACAGGAATTGCGCCAGTTGCAGGCGGGCGGTTTCAGGCGTGGTCATGATGGTGGTGGTCGTGCCCATGATTATGCCCGTGGTCATGGCTGTGCGTGTCGGGACCGTGATCATGGCCGAAGGTGCGCCCGTGGCCATAGGCACCGCCTTCGGGGGTGAAGGGGGCTTCGGTCAGGGTCAGATCAGCGCCCAGCTGTTCCAGCATCGCCTGCAATACGTGGTCCTGACGGATGACCAGATGGTCGTCCTTGATCTGGCAGGGCGTGTGGCGGTTGCCGATATGCCAGGCCAGACGCGGCAGGGGCCCGCGGACAAGGATCACCGGCTCGGGGGCGGCGACGACTGCGATGCGGCGGCCATCGGACAGAGCGAAGGCATCGCCGTCGTTCACGCTGGTCACCTCGGGCAGGTCCAGCAGGAAGTCACCGGCCTCCGACGTCAGGCGTTTGCGGCGCAGCAGGCGGGCGTCGTAATCCAGACTGACCTGCCCGTCAAAGGGGCCGTCCGCCGCGCGGATCACCGAATGGGAATGGATCGTCATATCTTGTCCTCAGAACAGGAAATAGCGCTGCGCCATCGGCAGTTCGCTGGCGGGTTCGCAGGTCAGAAGCACGCCATCGGCACGAACCTCATAGGTTTCGGGGTCGACCTCGATCTCGGGCATGGCGTTGTTCAGCACCATATCGGATTTGCCGATGTCGCGGGTGTGTTCCACGGGAATCAATGTTTTGGACAGATTGCCCGCTGCCCCTGCATCCAGCCCCGCCTGACTGATGAACATGGCCGAGGCGCGGCCCGTATGCCCCCACATTGGACGGCTGAAGACCGGCTGGACGGGGATGGACCCGTTCGGGTCGCCCATCTGCGCCACGCTGATCTGGCCGCCGACCAGCACCATCTCGGGCTTTACGCCGAAGAAGGCGGGCGACCACAGGACCAGATCGGCGCGCTTGCCCGCCGTGATCGACCCGATATGGGCGCTGACGCCATGGGCCACGGCGGGGTTGATGGTGTATTTGGCGATATAGCGGCGGGCGCGCAGGTTGTCGTTTTCGCCCGTTTCGCCCTCCAGTCGTCCACGCTGGCGGCGCATCTTGTCGGCGGTCTGCCATGTGCGGATGATGACCTCGCCGATCCGGCCCATGGCCTGGCTGTCGGAGGAGATGACCGAAAACGCGCCCAGATCGTGCAGGATATCCTCGGCTGCGATGGTTTCGCGGCGGATACGGGATTCGGCGAAGGCCACGTCCTCGGGGACGCGGCGGTCCAGATGGTGGCAGACCATCAGCATGTCGAGGTGTTCCTCGATCGTGTTTCGCGTATAGGGTCGCGTCGGGTTCGTGGACGATGGCAGGACGTTGCCCATGCCGACCATGCGGATGATGTCGGGGGCATGACCGCCGCCCGCGCCTTCGGTGTGATAAGCGTGGATGGTGCGGCCCGCGATGGCAGCCATCGTATCCTCGACAAAGCCGGATTCGTTCAGCGTGTCGGTATGGATCATCACCTGCACGTCCATCTTGTCGGCGACGCTGAGGCAGGTGTCGATGGCGGCGGGGGTGGTGCCCCAGTCTTCGTGCAGCTTCAGCGCGCAGGCACCGGCGCGGACCTGTTCCTCCAGGGGCGCGGGTTGGCTGGCATTGCCCTTGCCCGCGATGCCGATGTTAACGGGCAGTTCGGCGCAGGCCTCCAGCATGCGGGCGATGTGCCAAGGGCCGGGGGTGCAGGTGGTGGCCAGCGTGCCATGCGCAGGACCGGTGCCGCCGCCCAGCAGGGTGGTGACGCCCGAATGCAGCGCGTGTTCGACCTGCTGCGGGCAGATATAGTGGATGTGGCAGTCGAAGCCGCCCGGCGTCAGGATGCGGCCTTCGCCCGCGATGATCTCGGTCCCCGGACCGATGATCAGCGTCACGCCGGGCTGCGTGTCGGGGTTGCCGGCTTTGCCGATGCCCGCGATGCGCCCGTCGCGCAGGCCGACATCGGCCTTGGTGATGCCCTGATGGTCAAAGACGACGACGCCGGTGATGACCGTATCCATCGCGCCATCGGCCCGCGTGACCTGAGATTGCCCCATGCCGTCGCGCACGACCTTGCCGCCGCCGAATTTCACCTCTTCGCCTGCAATGGTCAGGTCGCGTTCGACCTGGATCAGCAGCTCGGTGTCGGCAAGGCGGATGCGGTCGCCGGTGGTGGGGCCGTAAAGCGCCGCGTAATCGGCGCGTGAAAGCGTGGTCATGTCAGCGCCCCCATGATGTCCTTGCGAAAGCCCTGCACGATGCGGTCACCGGCATAGGCCACCAATGTGACCTGCCGCGACTGGCCCGGTTCGAACCGGACGGCGGTGCCAGCAGCAATCGCCAGACGCATGCCGCGGGCGGCTTGGCGGTCGAAATCCAGACCGGGGTTGGTTTCGGCGAAATGGTAATGGCTGCCGACCTGGATAGGCCGGTCGCCGGTATTGGCCACCATCAGATCGATGGTCGGGCGTCCCTCGTTCAGGGTGATGTCGCCATCGGCGGGCAGGATTTCACCAGGGATCATGACCGCCCCCGATACCAGAGCCATGCGACCACGCCCGCCGTTGCCACCAGCCCCAGCATGATCAGGTGGTCGGCTTCGGTCAGCAGATGCGTGGGGGCGGAATGGCTGTGATCGCCCTGATGGGCGAATGCGACGGAAGGGGACAGAACGGCAACGGTGATAAGGGCGCGCATTTACAGGCTCCGGATGGGGTGGTGGACGGTGATAAGCTTGGTGCCGTCGGGAAAGGTGGCTTCGACCTGCACGGATTCGATCATGTCGGGGATGCCCGGCATGCATTGGTCTGCGGTGATGACATGGGCACCAGCCTGCATCAGGTCGGCGACGCTGCGACCGTCGCGGGCGCCCTCGACGACGAAATCGGTGATCAGGGCGATGGCCTCGGGGTGGTTCAGCTTGACGCCGCGTTCAAGGCGGCCACGCGCGACCATGGCCGCGACGGATATCAACAGTTTCTCGCGTTCGCGGGGGGAAAGGTTCATGTCAGACCTGCCAGATACGGGGAAGGGGATCAGGACGCAGCGCGCCCAGCAGTCGGTTCACCTGCCGCCGCAGCGGCCAGTTGTCATGGGACAGGATGCGCAGACACAGCCGCCCGGGCAGGGCACTGGCGGCGGCGGTCACGCCCGGTTCGTCCAGCACTGCCCGCGCACGCGGCAGCAGGTCGGCGGCATCGGCGGCGATGATCGCCATGCTGGCCATGACCCGCGCGCCATCCAGCATGGCGGGGTCGTTCAGGCGGGACAGGGCGGCATCATCAAGCGCCAGCGCGTCATGGTGGATCACCCGGCCATCGCGGCGCACCACGCGGCGGTCGCGCAGGTGCAGGTGGCTGATGGTTTCACCCATGGCCAGGCGGCCCAGAACTAGGATCTCCAGCAGCATGCAGCCCGCGTCGCCCGCCAGATCGACCTGCGTGTCGCGTTCCAGCCGGGCATTGTCATAGAGGATGGTTTCCTGTGGCAGCCAGTCCAGCCAGCCGCCCTTGCCGACGCTCAGCGCGACCTGTGCACGGGCAGGGGCATCATTGGCGCGATAGGCGCGTTCGGCGGTCTGGGTCGTCGCCAGGGCCCGCGTGCCATCCCGCAGATCGACCGCAAAGCGCAACTTATCCCCCGATGCCAACCCGCCCGAGGTGTTCAGGAACACAATTTCCGGCAGGCCCTTGGTCATGCGCGGCAGTTGCGCCTTGGCCGAGCCTTGCTGCGCCAGATCGATCAGCCCGCGCGGTCCCATGACGACATGCGCCGCCCCATGGCTGCGCTGCATCTTGGTCGCATGTGTGGCTGTGTCGAACATATGGGCAAGGGGCGCGCGGGGGCGGGCAAGGTCAACCGCGTTCGGCGCGGATGTTGCTTGCCATGCGGGCATCGGGCGGGCCGTTGCATGTGAAACGGGCAGATTGCCTGCGCGGTAGGCGAAGTCAGGCTGGCTGGTCCAGCATCGCGTGCAACAGGCGTTTGCGCGCGGGTGGGATGGCGCGAATTTCCACACCGGTAAAGACATGCATGGTCCGCAGCGCCGGATCGACGACGGCATGGTCGCTGACCCAGCCCCCCATCGCCAGATAGCTGCGCAGCAGTGGCGGCATGGCGGCCATCGCCTGCCGCGGGTCGGGTTTGCGCAACCGCAGGGCGCGGGCAAAGCGGAAGACCTTGGGCGCCTTGACGCGGGGCCACCAGCGGCGCGGGGCCAGATGGCGTTCCTTCAGCATGGCAAAGGCCTCGGCGTGGGGTTCGGGTTCGCAGCCGGTGAAGCTGGAGCATCCGAACAGCATCTCGACCCCGGTCTGATCGACGAAACGGGTCAGCGCCGCCCAGGCCAGCCGCACGATATTGGGGTCATGGATGTCGGGATGGATGCAAAAGCGCCCCATTTCGACCATGGGGCCATCGAAGCTGCCCAAGGCCGCCAAGTCATAAAATTGCGCGGAATAGCTGCGGGCGATCTGGGAACCGTCGCTCAGCGGCAGAAAGCGGAAACAGCAGATCAGCCGCCCCGTCGCCAGCTGTTCGATCATCATGTGGCTGCAGTCGTCGTCCAGCGCGTCGCGGTCCAGGCTGACGCCATCGTCGTCCTGCCCCTCACGCGCCATGAAGCAGGTCCAGCGCAGCCGCTGGGTGGCCTGCAGATCGGCGGGCGTTTCCGCCAGACGTGCCCGATAAAGACCCTTGGTGATCGGCTGCATGGCGTGACCCCTGGCTGAACCTGTGGAGAGTATACTCCGCCCATGTGTCGAAATCACGAAATGCCGACGGGTGGCAGGAAAAAGACGCGTCCCCTGCCTTAGCTGTCGCCATCTTCCGTGTCGCCAAGGATACCCTCGATATAGATGCGGCGGACCAGCAGCATCGTCACGATCAGCAGCGGGGCCGCCAGAATCACCCCGGCAAAGCCGAACAGGGCGCCAAAGGCCATGATGGCGATGATGGTCAGGGCCGGGGGCAGCTGCACGGCAAAGCGCTGGATCAGGGGCATCAGCAGATTGCCCTCGAACATCTGGATGGCCGTGAACAGCAGAGCCACATAGAGCGCGGTGTCAAAGCCTTGGGACAGCGAAAACAGCGCCGCGATGCCACCCGAAAATACCGGCCCGATGATCGGCACGATGTTGGTGATGCCCGCGATCAGCGCCAGCAGCAGCGCCAGCGGCACGCCCAGCAACCACAGCCCGATGCCCGCCAGCACGGCGACGATGGCCATGTCCAGCGCTTGGCCCGCCATCCAGCGGCCCAACTGGCCGCCCAGCTCGGCCATGATGTGGCGGGCACGGGTGCGGTGGCCGGGGGGCACCAGCCTGATGGCGCCGCGGCGATAGGTCGGTGCCTCGAGCGCGACGAAGATTGCCACCATCAGCATCAGCAGCACCGATGAGAGCCCGCCGATCACCATGTCGACCATGCCCGTCAGACGGCCCATGATGTCGGGCAGGTTGCTGGCCAACTTGGATGCGCCTTCCTCCATCTGGTCCGAGGCCTGCACCTGATCGCTGATCGCCGAGGCGATGACATTCCCCGACGCCCATTCCCGCACGCGGTCCCACGACTTGGGCAGACCCTGCACCAGCTGCCCGAACTGATCGGCGACAGGTTGTCCCGCCAGCATCACCACCCCGGCGACGACCGCCACGAAGGCCAGCACCACGGCCAGCACCCCCAGCTTGACGTTCAGTCCCAGATGGCGGTGCAATCCTTGCGCACCCGCACGCAGGGCGATGGCGATCAGCACCGCGCCAAAGCCCAGCATCACGATATTGGACCAGAACCACAGCGCGGCGATCAGGATCGCGACGGCGGCGGCGGTGGCAAAGGTGCCAAGGGTCAGGCGGCGCGGTTCGGCCTGCGGTCGTTCGGAAAAGGTCTGGGGCATATGTGGGATCCTTGGACGGCGGGGCTTTGCGTGTCCAACCGCGGCTGGCCCCTGCGGTTCCCCCGGGATCTGCGAAACGCATGTTCCATTCGGGGCCATGACATGCCCGGCGTCTTGCCCGATGCGGGCGAGCCTGTTATTCGGACGCGGATTTCAGTTCACGGCGGGCATGTCCCGCCTGTCAGACAAGGTATGACCCAATGGCCACCGAACGCACCCTTTCCATCATCAAGCCCGACGCTACCCGCCGCAACCTGACCGGCAAGATCAACGCCAAGTTCGAAGATGCCGGCCTGCGCATCGTCGCGCAAAAGCGCCTGCACCTGTCAACCGCTCAGGCCGGCAAGTTCTACGAAGTCCACAAGGATCGCCCCTTCTATGGCGAACTGGTCGACTTCATGGCATCCGAGCCGGTCGTCGTTCAGGTTCTGGAAGGCGAGAACGCCATTGCCAAGAACCGCGAAGTGATGGGCGCAACGAACCCCGAAAAGGCCGATGCCGGCACCATCCGCAAGGAATTCGCACTGTCGATGGGCGAAAACTCGGTCCACGGTTCGGACGCCCCCGAAACCGCTGCGGAAGAGATCGCCTTCTTCTTCTCGGGTCTTGAACTGGTCGGCTGATCGCCACTTGTGATGGACCGGAAAGGGGCCCCTTCGGGGGCCCTTTTTCATGCGCGGATCATGGGCTTGGTTGCGGGAAGGTGGCGGGCAGGCTATTGCCATAAGCAACGATCAATCAATTTGGGGGCCAAGATGCGGGCATTCGTGTTTCCGGGACAAGGGGCGCAGACCGTCGGCATGGGGCGTGAACTGGCCGAGGCCTATCCCGCCGCGCGCGACGTTTTCGACGAAGTGGACGAGGCGCTTGGGGAAAAGCTGTCCGCCCTGATCTGGGAAGGCGATGCCGAAACGCTGACCCTGACGCAGAACGCGCAGCCGGCACTGATGGCGACCTCGATCGCGGCCTTCCGCGCGATGGAAGCCGAAGGCATCAACATCAATGACGCCGATTTCGTGGCCGGACATTCGCTTGGCGAATATTCCGCGCTTTGCGCCGCCGGTTCACTGACGCTGTCGGACACCGCCCGCCTGCTGCGCCTGCGCGGACAGGCCATGCAAGAGGCCGTGCCCGTGGGCATCGGCGCCATGGCCGCCATCTTGGGACTGGATTTCGAAACCGTGGACCGCATCGCCCGCGATGTGGGTGGCGATGAGGTCGTGCAGGCCGCCAATGACAATGATCCGGGTCAGGTTGTGATCTCGGGGCATAAGGGTGCGGTCGAACAGGCCATGGCCGCGATGAAGGAAGCCGGTGCCAAGCGGGCGCTGCTGTTGCCGGTCTCGGCGCCCTTCCATTCGGTGCTGATGCAGCCCGCCGCCGCTGTCATGGCGGATGCGCTGGCAGGCGTCAACATCCAGGCCCCCGCCGTGCCGCTGATTGCCAATGTGCGCGCCGAACCGGTGATCGAGCCGGGCGCCATCCGCCGTCTGCTGGTCGAACAGGTCACCGGCACCGTGCGCTGGCGCGAGTCGATGGCCAATCTGGCCGAAGGCGGCGTGACCGAGTTTTGGGAAATCGGCGCGGGCAAAGCGCTGTCGGGCATGATCAAGCGCATCGTCAAGGACGCGGCCGTCCGCAACATCGGCGCACCCGCCGATATCGCGGCGCTGAAGGCATAAGACATGACACGAATGGATGAGGCGAAGATGTTCGATCTGACGGGTAAGACGGCGCTGGTGACGGGCGCTTCGGGCGGTATCGGCGGCGCGATCGCCACGGCGCTGCATGGCGCGGGGGCGACCGTCGCCCTGTCCGGCACGCGCGAGGCACCCTTGCGCGAACTGGCCGACAAGTTGGGCGACCGCGCGCATGTGGTTCTGGCCAATCTGGGCGATCCCGAATCGGTGGCAGCCCTTCCCAAGGCCGCGGCCGAGGCGATGGGCAGCATCGACGTGCTGGTCAACAACGCCGGCATCACGCGCGACAACCTGTTCATGCGCATGTCCGACGACGAATGGGCACAGGTGATGGATGTGAACCTGACCAGCGTCTTCAAGCTGTCGCGGTCGGTTCTGCGCGGCATGATGAAGGCGCGGTGGGGGCGGATCGTCAACATCACCTCGGTCGTGGGGTCCACGGGCAATCCGGGGCAGGGCAACTATGCCGCCGCCAAGGCGGGTCTGGTCGGCATGTCGAAATCGCTGGCCTATGAGGTCGCAAGCCGTGGCATCACCGTGAACTGCGTGGCCCCCGGTTTCATCGCCACGCCGATGACTGACAAGCTGACCGACGACCAGAAATCCAAGATCCTGACCCAGATCCCGGCAGGCCAGATGGGCAGCCCGGATGATATCGGCGCGGCGGTGCTGTATCTGGCCAGCCCGCAGGCAGGTTACGTCACCGGCACCACCTTGCATGTGAATGGCGGCATGGCGATGATCTGACGGGCCTTGGCCCGCATGCAACGTCACGCAGGAACTGTTGCGAAAGCGGTTGCATGAAGGTTCATGGGTGCTATATCCCCGGCTTTAGCAGCAGGGGAACCGCCCTGTGCTGAATCGGGCCGCTTGCCCGTGCAAAAAATGGGCGGATGCCCGCGAAATGAGGATATGACATGAGCGATATCGCTGATCGCGTGAAGAAGATCGTAGTCGAGCACCTGGGTGTTGACGAAGACAAAGTGGTCGAAGCCGCTTCGTTCATCGACGATCTGGGCGCAGACAGCCTCGACACCGTCGAGCTGGTTATGGCCTTCGAAGAAGAGTTCGGGATCGAAATCCCCGACGACGCCGCAGAAACCATCCAGACGGTTGGCGACGCAGTGAGCTTCATCAAGGGCGCGGTCTGATCCGACGCCTTTGGTTGCCCCGTCAGGGGCAACGTCCAAGACGGCGCTTCCCGCAAGGGGGCGCCGTTTTTTCATGTCCGGTTTCCTGATGCCCATGCGATGGGTGGAACCTGCGTCATGCCGTTCGGGTTGTAGGCCCGAATGACGACAAAGGAGCTTATCATGGCTGTGAACGTGAAGGGGCTGACCGACAACGCCCGCAAGACCGCGATCTCGGAACTGAACGCCCGTCTGGCCGATGGTCTGGCGCTGTCGCTGGCCATCAAGCAGGCGCATTGGAACATGAAGGGCATCAACTTCATCGCCGTGCATGAATTTCTGGACGGCGTCTACGCGCGGCTGAACGAACATCTGGACGTCTTTGCCGAGCGGATCCAGATCCTGGACGGCGTTGCGGTCGGGACGGCCGAGAACATCGCCAAGGAATCGACGCTGAAGCCCTATCCGACCGATGTGACCAAGGCCAACGATCACATCAAGGAACTTTGCGACCGCCTGCGCGACCACGGTGAGAACCTGCGCAAGGCCATCGACACCACTGATGAGGCCGGCGAGGCGAATACCGCCGACATCTTCACCGCCGCATCACGGACGGCGGACAAGGACCTGTGGTTCCTGGAAAGCCATCTGGAATAACTGCGGTTCGAACGAATAAGGGCGCCCCACGGGGCGCCCTTTTTTACATCGTGTGTTCAGATCAGCGACCTAGCTTGGCGTGAACCTCGGGGATATCCACCTCGGCCACGGGGAACTTGTTGTCCGGATCGTCGAAGTCGTATTTGAACAGCTGGAAATCATCCTTGTAGATTTCCCAGATCAGATGCCGCGACAGGTCGTCGAAATACTCGCTGACCTTATGCGCGCGCTTGGGGCCGTGCCCTTCGGATTCGTTGAAGCGCGGCACCTGGTCCAGATCGATCCGAACCTTGGTATCAGCCTGATCCAGCACCTTTTGCATCCCGTCGTTGAAGGATTCGGTGTGGAAGATCCGGTCGTACCGCCCACCGTTCACGATGAAGGTCGAGATATGGCCCGACATGGCCGACCAATGGATATCAGGCTCCATAGGTTTGCGGAAACGGATGGTATCGCGGGTGAACAGCAGGAACCGGCGGAAGCTGGCGACCTGATCGAACTCGAAGCCGTTTTCCGGGCTGCCGACATCGATTCCATAACGCTGGATCAATTGGGGCACCAGATTGCCACGGTAACGACGGCCATTGCGCTGGATGCCGGCGATCTTGTCGAAGAACGACGACAGCAGGCGCGCATACGGGTTGCGGACACAAGTGAAGGTCACGGCCTCATGGGCGCGGACGGCGCGTTCGATGGGCTCGTGGCTGTTTTCCTGGGCCCATTTGTGCATGCCCTCGGTCGCGTCGTGGATATCGCCATCGAAAAAGCGCCCATGATCCGAATGGAACATGATCTGCCCGATGGTCGAGCATGCGCATTTTGGCACGACCCGATAGATCATGCTTTCACTTTCCGTCATCCAAACGCCGGGGAAACCCATACGCGTAATACTCCGAGATTGTGGGCATCTGACCTGACGAATATAGGCTGACGGGTCGTGCTGCTTGTCCCAACGTTAAAAATGGTTACACACTCAAAGCAAAACTGACAGAGATTTTCAACGTCTTACGTCAATGCTCGTACAATTGGTCCGGGGGAGGTCTTCGAAACATGGCGCGGATTGCCTTCATCCTGCTGACACATAAGGATCCGCAGGGCGTGATCGATCAGGCGCGACGTCTGACGGCCACCGGAGATTTCGTCTCGATCCATTTCGACAAGCGCGCCCCCGCCGCGATGTTCCAGCAGATCAAGGATGCGCTTGGCGATCATCCGGGCGTCGCCTTCGCGCAGCGCAGGCTGAAATGCGGGTGGGGGGAATGGTCGCTGGTCGCCGCCACGCTGGAGGCCCTGCGCGCCGCCGAGGCCGCCTTTCCCCAAGCCACGCATTTCTACATGCTGTCGGGCGATTGCATGCCCATCAAATCCGGCGAATTCGCGCGGTCCTTTCTGGACGCCGAGGATTGCGATTACGTAGAGAGCTTCGATTATTTCAAAAGCGACTGGATCAAGACCGGCTTCAAGGAAGAGCGCCTGATCTATCGCCACTGGTTCAACGAACGCACCCAGAAGTGGCTGTTCTATACCAGCTTCAATTTGCAGAAACGCTTTGGGATGACGCGGCAGGTGCCCCGCGATCTGCAGGTGATGATCGGGTCACAATGGTGGTGCTTGCGCCGCCAAACCATCGAGGCGATCCTGGACCTGATCCGCCAGCGACCCGAGATCCCGCGCTTTTTCAGCACCACCTGGATTCCGGATGAAACCTTTTTCCAGACGCTGGTGTCCCACGTCGTTCCCAAGACCCAGATCCGCACACGCACGCTGACCTTCCTGATCTTCACCGATTACGGGATGCCGGTGACATTCTACAACGACCATTACGATCTGCTGCTGCGGCAGGATTATCTGTTCGCCCGCAAGATCAGCCCCGAGGCGCTGGAGCTGCGCGAAAGGCTGGGCGCGCTGTGGCAGGCGATCGGCCAGAACTTTCCCATCGCCGCCGAAGGGCGCCGTCTGTTCAGCTTTCTGACGGGGCGGGGGCGTATCGGGCGGCGTTTCGCGCCGCGTTTCTGGGAAACCGACGGCAGTCTGGGCAATAATCGCGTGGCACATATCATCGTGGCGAAGAAGTGGCATATCGCCAAGCGCCTGACCGCCGCTACGCGGTATCACACCGACATTCCCGCCGTGGATTACGTCTTCAACGAAGCCGAGGCGAACCTGCCGGAAATGGGCGGCGTCGAATCCTCGGTCGGCAAGCGGGAACGCCACCGCAGGGCGCTGGTCAAGCTGATGTTCGACCAGTTCGACACCGGCAGGCTGGCATTCTGCGTCGATCCCTCGGCACTGAGCCTGATCAGCGATTTCGCCAACGACCGGTCCGAGGTGCGGGTGCTGTTTATCGAAAGCGTTTTCGACGACGACTATGTGCGCGGGCATATGGGGCGCGTGGGTCTGGTGGCCGATGACGCCCCGCAGGCGCAGGTGGAAAGCCTGCTGCCCATCGTGCGCAACGACCTGCAGCACGAGGCCGATCGCCTGAAAGAGGCCGGCCTCAGCCATCTGTCCATCATCTCGGAAAAGGCCGTCCCCGAGGAAAACGCCAAGGCGCTGGCCAGCTTTTTCAAGATCCCGGCCGATCAGGCCCGCACGCTGGCGGAAACGCCGCATCTGTTCGACGACTAGAAAGGTTTCCCTATGGGTTTCGCCTATGACGACAGCAACATCTTCGCCAAGATCCTGCGCGGAGAGATCCCGAACGACACAGTGGCCGAAAACGATCACGCGCTGGCCTTTCGCGACATCTCGCCCAAGGCACCGCACCATGTGCTGGTGATCCCGAAGGGCGCCTATGTCAGCTTCGACGATTTTTCGGCCAATGCCTCGGATGCCGAGATCGCGGGCTTCATGCGGCTATGCGCCAAGGTCGTCGCGTCCGAGGGTATCGGTCTTGAGGATGGCGACGGTTTCCGCGCCATCACCAATGCCGGCGAACATGGCGTGCAAGAGGTTCCGCATTTCCACCTGCACATCATGGGCGGGCGGATGATGGGGCCGATGGTCAGCCTGCGCGACTGACCTGCCCGCCGCGCGGCAGGGTCACTTGCCGCGCGTCAGTTCGACGAAGACATCTTCCAGATCGGGCTGTTCGGTCGCGACGTCCAGAATCGGGATGCCTGCATCGCGCAGCGCGTCCAGCACCTGATCGGCCCGCAGCTTCGACGGAGGATAGGTGATGGCCAGCCGCCCGTCGGTCCGGCGTTCGTGGCGCACACCTTGGGGCAGGGCGGGCAGGGTGACCGGGCCGCCGGTGTCCAGTACCAGCGTCTTGCCATCGGTCCGCGACAGCAAATCGCGGGTGTTCTGACGCACCACCAGTTCGCCGTGGTTGATGATGGCGATTTCGTCGCACATCTGTTCGGCCTCTTCCAGATAATGCGTGGTCAGGATGATGGTCATGCCCTGTTCGTTCAGCTTGCGCACATTGGCCCACAGCATCTCGCGCAGGGTGATGTCCACGCCCGCCGTCGGTTCGTCCAGCACAAGGATTTGCGGGCGGTGGACCAGCGCCTTGGCCAGCAACAGCCGCCGTTTCATCCCGCCCGACAGATTGCGGGCATAGGCATTGGCCTGATCGGTCAGGCCGACCAGTTCCAGCAGCTCATCCGTCCAGCGTTCGGATTTCGGGACGCCGTAAAGACCCGCCTGCACCTCGAGGCTGGCGCGGGGGGTGAAGAAGGGGTCCATGTTCAGTTCCTGCGGCATGACTCCGATGGCGGCCCGCGACTGGCGCGGGTTCACATCCTGATCGAAGCCCCAGATGACCACCTGTCCCGCGGTCTTGTTCACCAGACCGGCCAGAATGTTGATCATGGTGGATTTGCCCGCACCATTCGGACCCAGCAGGCCGAAGATGCTGCCCGCCCTGATGGTCAGGTCCACCCCCTTCAGCGCGTGTTTGGCAGGTGCGTTGCCTTGGGCGGCATAGGTCTTGCGAAGACCGGTGATCTGAAGGGCGTCGGGCATGGGGCAATCCTTGCAGTGCTTGCGAAGGCAGGCGGCGCTGCGCTATTGGATGGGTTAGACCAGATGAAGCCCGCCGCCACAAGAAGGCCAGCCCATGACCCAACACGTTACGCCCGAAACGCCTCTGTTAACCGAAACCGGAGCCGAGGCGATGAACTTGCCCGCGCCCGTGACCGAAGTGGTCACCAAATGGCGCGTCAGCTGTGATGGCGACGATGGCGCGGGGCTGGGCCATCCGCGCGTCTGGCTGGCCATCGCGCCGGAAGCGGGCTTTGTCGATTGCGGTTATTGCGACAAACGCTTCGTCATCGACCGCGCGCACGCCCACGACGACCACTGAAGACGACGGCCCTTGATGCCCGAGCGGCAGGCCTTGCCAGCCCCCATCGAGGGGGCCGTCAAGGCCGGGTGGCTTCGCCACCTTTCCCCGACCTTCGGGCGTCGTTCCGGCAACGGTCGGAACAGTATTTGACCTGATCCCAATCTTTCGCCCATTTCTTGCGCCATGCGAATGGCAAGCCGCAGGTCGCGCAGGTCTTGTGGGGCAGGTCGGCCTTGCGGCGCATCTTGGGCATCTGTCGCGTTCTTTCGGCATCTGGAGATTTCGGCGCGGGCGTGGCAGAAGACATGCCTGACCACAGGGGAAGTTGAGCATGAGCGACGCATTCGGCAAGGGCTGCCACCTGCATCTGATCGACGGATCGGCCTTCATCTTCCGCGCCTATCACGCGCTGCCGCCGTTGACGCGGAAATCCGACGGCCTGCCGATGGGGGCTGTCGCGGGGTTCTGCAACATGCTGTGGCGCTATGTCCAGAACGAGGATGGGAGCAGCGCGCCGACCCATGCGGCGGTGATCTTCGACCATTCGTCGAAGACGTTCCGCAACGAGATTTATCCCCAATACAAGGCGAACCGCCCCGAGGCCCCCGAGGATCTGCGCCCGCAATTCCCGCTGACCCGGGACGCGACCCGCGCCTTCAACATCGCCTGCATCGAGACCGAAGGGTACGAGGCCGATGACATCATCGCCGCCCTGTCCTGCAAGGCGCGCGATGCGGGTGGCAGCGTCACCATCATCAGCAGCGACAAGGACCTGATGCAGCTGGTCGGCAACGGCGTCGATATGCTGGACCCGATCAAGAACAAGCTGATCGGCCCCGACGAGGTGATGGAGAAATTCGGCGTTGGCCCAGACCGCGTCATCGACGTGCAGGCGCTGGCAGGCGATGCGGTCAACAACGTCCCCGGCGCGCCCGGCATCGGCATCAAGACCGCTGCCCTGCTGATCAACGAATATGGCGATCTGGATGCGCTGCTGGAACGCGCGGGTGAGATCAAACAGCCCAAGCGTCGCCAGACCCTGATCGACCATGCCGAACAGATCCGCATCAGCCGCCGTCTGGTCGCGCTGGATTGCGACACGCCGCTGGATTTCACGCTGGACAGTCTGGAAGTGCGCGACCCCGATCCGCAGACCCTGCTGGACTTCCTGTCGCTGATGGAGCTGCGGACCTTGACGAACCGCATTGCCGACAAGCTGGGCGCCGAGGCCCCTGCGATCGTCACGCCCCCCGTGGCCGATGCGCCCGCCGCCCCTGAACAGCCCGCCATCGACACCGCAGCCTATGAGACCGTGACCGATATGGCCGCGCTGGATAACTGGATCGCCGCCATCCGCGATGCAGGACAGGTGGCCATCGATACCGAAACGACGGGTCTGGATGAAATGCGCGCCGATCTGGTCGGCATTTCGCTGGCCGTTGCACCTGGCAAGGCCTGCTATGTCCCGCTTGGCCATGTCGCGGGTGGCGACGATCTGTTCGGCAAATCCGCACTGGTCGAAGGCCAGCTGGATACGCGGGCCGTGTTGGCCGCGTTGAAGCCGCTGCTGGAAGACGCCTCGATCCTGAAGATCGGGCAGAACCTGAAATATGACTGGAAGATTCTGGCACGTCTGGGCATCCAGATGACGCCCTTGGCCGACACGATGCTGATGTCCTATGCGTTGAACGCGGGCACGCATAATCACGGCATGGACGAACTGGCGGAACGCTATCTTGGCCATAAATGCATTCCCATCAAGGAACTGATCGGCTCGGGCAAAAGCCAGATCCACTTCGGGCAGGTGGCGATCGACAAGGCCGCCCCCTATGCGGCTGAAGACGCCGATGTCACCCTGCGCCTTTACCAGCATTTCCTGCCGATGCTGCCCGACCAGCAGGTGATGACCGCCTATCAGACGCTGGAGCGCCCGATGATCCCGGTGCTGGCCGAAATGGAGATGACGGGCATCCGCGTCGATGGTGCCACCCTGAACCAGATGTCGAACGTTTTCGCCCAGAAATTGGCCCAGCTGGAGGATGAGATCCACGAACTGGCCGGCGAAAAATTCAACATCGGCAGCCCCAAGCAGCTGGGCGAAATCCTGTTCGACCGGATGGGCATGCAAGGCGGCAAGCAGGGCAAGACCGGTGCCTTTTCCACCAGCGCCGATGTTCTGGAAGACTTGGCAGCCGAAGGGCACGATCTGCCCGCCCGCGTCCTTGATTGGCGCCAGATCAGCAAGCTGAAATCGACCTATACCGACGCGCTGCAGACCTATGTGAACCCGGAAACCGGGCGCGTCCATACCAGCTATTCCATCACCGGCGCGCAGACGGGGCGCTTGGCCTCAAGCGAGCCGAACCTGCAGAATATCCCGATCCGTTCCGAGGAAGGCCGCCGCATCCGTCAGGCCTTCGTCGCCCCCGACGGCTACAAGCTGGTCAGCCTGGACTACAGCCAGATCGAACTGCGGATTCTGGCCCATGTCGCGGATATTCCGGCGCTGAAGCAGGCGTTCCGCGACGATATCGACATCCACGCCATGACCGCCAGCCAGATGTTCGGCGTCCCGGTCGAAGGCATGGACCCCATGATTCGCCGTCAGGCCAAGGCGATCAACTTTGGCGTCATCTATGGCATCTCGGGGTTCGGGCTGTCGCGCAACCTGCGCATCCCGCGGGCCGAGGCGCAAAGCTTCATCGACACCTATTTCGAACGCTTCCCCGAAATCCGCGCCTATATGGACAAGACGGTGGCCGACGCGAAACGGGACGGCTTTGTGCGGACCATGTTCGGGCGGCGCATCAACACGCCCGGCATCAACCAGTCCGGCCCCGCCGCAGGTGGCGCACGCCGTGCGGCGATCAACGCGCCGATCCAGGGGGCAGCCGCCGACATCATCCGCCGCGCCATGATCCGCATGCCCGATGCCATCAAGGATCTGCCCGCACGCATGCTGTTGCAGGTCCATGACGAACTGGTCTTCGAGGTGCGCGACGATGCTGTCGATGATCTGATCAAGGTCGCCCGCGACATCATGGAAAACGCCGCCGAGCCTGTCCTGAAACTCTCTGTTCCACTGACGGTCGAGGCGGGGCAGGGCCTGAACTGGGCCGACGCGCACTAAGGCCCGCATTTCTCGGTTGTCTAAATACCCATGAAGGGCGGGGTCTTCCCCGCCCTTCACTTTTAGCACGCCCGCTGATAATCGGCACGCACCCGGTCGCAGCCTACCCGGGTCACAAAAACAAGGGTTACAGATATGAAGACCACACTCGTCTGCTCTGGCGGACTCGATTCCGTTTCTTTGGCGCATAGCCTTGCCGGGCAGGGCAAGCTGTCGCGCATTGTCAGCTTCGATTACGGCCAGCGCCACCGCAAGGAACTGGACTTTGCCGCCGCCTGCGCCCGGCGCCTTGGCGTGCCGTTTCATCTGGTCGATCTGTCGGGCCTTGGCGCCGCGTTGTCGGGTTCTGCCCTGACCGATGACATCGACGTTCCCGACGGCCATTACGCCGAGGAAACGATGCGTGTCACCGTCGTTCCCAACCGCAACCCGATCATGCTGACCATCGCCTTCGGTATTGCTGCGGCCAATGGCGATGATGCGGTCGCGGCGGCTGTGCATGGGGGCGATCACTTCATCTATCCCGATTGCCGCCCGGCCTTTACGGATGCCTTTGGTGCCATGCAAAAGGCGGCGCTGGACGGCTATGCCGATATCGATCTGCATGTTCCCTTCGTCCACGCGACCAAGGCCGACATCGTGGCCGAGGGCGCGCGCCATAACACGCCGTTTGCCGAAACATGGTCCTGTTACAAGGGCGGCGACCGTCACTGCGGACGCTGTGGCACCTGCGTCGAACGGCGCGAGGCTTTCCATCTGGCGGGCGTCAACGACCCCACCGAATACGCCGATCCCGATTACTGGCAAGCGGCCATCGCCGCGCATGAGGGGGCGTAATGTACAGGATCAGCAAGGAATTCCACTTCAGTGCCTCGCATCAGCTGACGCATCTGCCGGGCGATCATCAATGCGCGCGGCTGCACGGGCATAATTACATCGTGGTGGTCGAACTGGCGTCGGCCGATCTGAACAGCGACGGATTCGTGCGCGACTACCATGAACTGAAGCCGCTGAAGGATTACATCGACGGGACCTTCGATCACCGCCATCTGAACGACGTGCTGGAAGGTCCCTCGACTGCCGAAAACATGGCGCGGCATTTCTTTGACTGGTGCAAGGCCCGCTGGCCCGAAACCACTGCCGTCAAGATCAGCGAGACGCCCAAGACCTGGGCCGAGTATCGCCCATGACCCGCCTTCGCATCGCTGAAATCTTTGGCCCCACCATTCAGGGCGAGGGCGCGCTGATCGGCGAACCCACCATCTTTGTCCGCGCTGGTGGCTGTGACTACCGCTGCAGCTGGTGTGATTCGATGCATGCCGTGGACAGCGCCTTCCGAGAGGCATGGGCCCCGTTGGAGCCTGTACAGGTCTGGGAAAAGGTGCGCGATCTGTCGGGCGGGGTACCGCTGACGGTCTCGATTTCAGGCGGGAATCCGGCGATTCAGGATTTCGGGCCGGTGATCGCGATGGGCAAGCGCGATGGCTATCGCTTTGCCTGCGAAACCCAAGGGTCGATCGCGCGGCCTTGGTTCGGCGATCTGGATATGCTGGCCCTCAGCCCCAAGCCACCTTCCAGCGATCAGGTGGTGGATTGGGATGCGCTCGAGGCTTGCGTGCAAGCGGGACGGACGGCGCGCCAGACGGTGATCAAGATCGTGATCTTTGACGACATCGATTACGAATGGGCGAAGGATGCCGCTGCCCGCTATCCCGATCTGCCGCTGTATCTGCAGCCCGGCAACCCCGAGGTCGATCCCGAAGTGCCGGTGGCGGCGCAGGATGTGGCCGACCGGGTGCTGTGGCTGGTGGAAAAGGTCACCTCGGACCGGTGGTTCCGGGCGCGGGTCCTGCCGCAATTGCACGTCATGCTGTGGGGAAACCTGCGCGGGGTCTGATTGCGTCCCGCGACGCCGGGGGGCTTGCCGCCCCCCGGACCCCCCGCGCCGCACCATTGGCAATGTCAGGTCAGCAATTCGCCGCGCAGCGAGTTCGAGCGGCTTTCGACGATCCGCACCTGGACCAGATCGCCGGGCTGCGCCTGCGGGGCATCCACGAATACCGGATGCAGGTAATCCGACTTGCCGATCATCTGGCCCGTTTCGCGACCCGGCTTTTCGAACAGCACGCCGAGCGTGCGCCCGACCATGTCCTGCTGGACGGCCTGTTGTTGGCGACCCAGCAGCGCTTGAAGTTCGTGCAGCCGGGCGTCTGCGACGGCTGCTTCGACCTCGGGGCGGTCATAGGCGGTGGTGCCGGGGCGGGGCGAGTATTTGAAGCTGAAGGCCGTGCCAAAGCCCACCTGTTCCACCAGCCGCAGGGTGGCGGCGTGGTCCTGATCGGTCTCGCCCGGGAAGCCGACGATGAAATCACTGGTCATCAGGATGTCGGGGCGCGCGGCGCGGATGCGGTCGATCAGGCGCAGATACTGTTCGGCCGTATGCTTGCGGTTCATCGCCTTCAGGATGCGGTCGCTGCCCGATTGGACCGGCAGATGCAGATAGGGCATCAGCTGCGGCACATCGCCATGTGCGGCGATCAGGTCATCGGCCATGTCGTTGGGGTGACTGGTGGTATAGCGGATACGGTCCAGCCCGTCGATTTCGGCGATGGCGCGGATCAGGCGGCCAAAGCCCCATTCGCGGCCATCGGGACCGACCCCGTGCCAGCCATTCACGTTCTGGCCCAGCAGGGTCAATTCACGCACGCCGCGGGCGACCAGATTGCGCGCCTCGGAGAGGATGCGGTCGACGGGGCGGCTGACCTCGGCCCCGCGGGTATAGGGGACGACGCAGAAGGCGCAGAATTTGTCGCAGCCTTCCTGCACCGTCAAAAACGCAGCGGGCGCGCGGCGGGTGGCCATGCGTTCGGGCAGGTGATCGAATTTGTCTTCGGCCGGAAAATCGGTGTCGATGCTGGGGCCTTCGCCCCGCGCCATCGCGGGCAGCCGGTGATAGGATTGCGGCCCGACGACCAGATCGACCTGAGGCATGCGGCGGGTGATCTCGGCGCCCTCGGCCTGGGCCACGCAGCCTGCGACGCCGATCTTCATGTCAGGCTTGGCGACCTTCAGCGACCGCAGGCGGCCCAGGTCCGAATACAGCTTTTCAGCCGCCTTTTCGCGAATGTGGCAGGTGTTCAGCAGGACCATGTCGGCCTGCGCCTGATCTTCGGTCAGGACATAGCCTTCTGCGCCCATGGCCTCGGCCATGCGCTGGCTGTCATAGACGTTCATCTGACAGCCGTAGGTCTTGATGAAAAGTTTCTTGGCCGCCGGTGCGGTCTGGGCTTGATCGGTCATGCCACACTGTCCTTGGGGTTCGCGCGCTGGTACAGGAAATCTGGGCTTTTGGGAAGGCTGCCATGGACAGCGATCTGGTCACGATTCGCAATATCGGTCCCGCCACGGCGGCGTCGCTGATGGCGGTGGGCATCCCTGATGCGGCCACCTTGCGGGCGATGGGGGCGGATGCCGCCTATCGCGCCCTGCTGGTCGGGGGCGAGCGTCCGCATTTCATCGGCTATTACGTCATGCACATGGCGCTGCAGGGTCGCCCGTGGAACGATTGCAAGGGCGACGAAAAGACCGCCCTGCGCGCGCGTTTCGATGCGCTGGTCGCAGAGGTCCGGGGCGGCGCCCTGTCCGGCATCGAGGCCGAACTGGATGCCATAGGCCTGCGCCGCCCCGGCTAGATCATTCGCCCTTGGCGTGGGTTTCGAACCGCAGGCCCTTGGCGCTGCGATCGGGGAAGCCCGCCCAATAGGTGTTTTCGGCAGTCGGCTTGCCGTCGTCGTCCAGCGCCTGAACACCGTCATCCGAGGCAGGTGTCAGGTCCAGAAAGCGCGCCTTGTCCTGATCGCCCTTCAGATGCAGGTCGAAATAGGCCGTGGCGAAATGCTGCAGGATGTTGTTCATCCGCACCGTGTCCCAGACCGCATCGGCGTAATGGTCGAAGGGAGCGCGGCCCAGGCTTTCCGAGTGCTTCCAGGATTCGACCGGCGCGGGCATGGCGGCGGCGGCGTTGTGATTGGCATCGTTGAAGGTCAGCAGGTGGCGCGTGGTGCCTGTGGTCTGGTCGAAGATCTGGCGGATGGCATCATATTGCGACACGTCGTCGGCGCTGCCCGCGACCAGCATCAGCGGCTTTTCGAAACCGGCCAGACCCTCGGCGTCCCAGAATTCGTATTGGCGACCCCAAGGGGCGACGGCCATCACGGCCTTGACGCGCGGATCGACCAGATCGGCATGTTCGTCACTGCCCGCCTGCAGCCGCGACAGCAGCTGTTGCGGCGGAATGAAGCGTTCAGGCTGGTCGCGCTGGACGGCGGTTTCCGTCACGCCCGCACCGCCGAAGATCATCGCACCATAGCCGCCCATGGAATAGCCGACGACGCCCGTGTTGTCGGCATCGGTGATCGCGCCGAGGTCGTCATCCAAGGCTGCCATGCTGTCCAGCAGGAACCGCTGATCCACCGCACGGTTCACCAGGGTCGAGGTGAAAGGCCCCATATCGTCATAAGTGCTTTCGGGATGATCGGCCGCGACGACGACATAGCCCTTGGATGCCATGTTCTCGGCCAGATGGCTTAGAAGATAGCGGTTGCCGGGAAAGCCGTGGGACACGATCAGCAGGGGGAAGCTGCCATCCGCGGGCGTGGCGTCGCGGCTGGCGCGGCCATGCAGCTGGATCTGCGTCTCGCCGTCGCGAAGCATGGTGTCGTAATCGATGCCGGGCGCGGTGCCCTGGGCTGCGGGATACCAGATCTCGGCGGGCAGGGTGCGGGGGCCGCGCGGCGGCGTGCCCGTCGCGGTGGTGGCCTTGACGTCGATGCGGTCGGGGTCGGTGAATTCCGCCGCCCTGACGCCCACGGGGAAGGGGCCATAGGGGGCCAGTTCCGGCGCGTCGGGGCGGATCAGGTCGATGCGGTTCACTGGCGCGTCCTTCGCGGTATCCTGTGCGGCAAGCGGTGCGGCGCAGGCCATCACCGCCGCGGCGGCCATCATCAGCTGTCTCATGCGGGGTCCTCCTCGGGGAATGTGCAGACTGTGCATGTGGTCGGGCCGCCTGACAAGGCTGACGAACGGTCAGGCGGCCCCGTTCACAGGCCCCATTGAACGCGCGCTGCGGCGCGGATAGCCTGCCCGCAAGATCCGGTTGAGGAGCATCACCATGAAGACACCGCAAAGCTGGGAAGCGCGCGCAGACGAATATTCCCTTTACGGGTTCACCGACCTGCCCAGCGTTCACAAACGCGGCGCGGTCGTTCTGACCCATGGCGAAGGCCCCTATGTGGTCGATGTGAACGGCAACCGCTATCTGGATGCCAACTCGGGCCTGTGGAACATGGTCGCGGGCTTTGACCACAAGGGTCTGGCCCAAGCCGCCAAGGATCAATACGACCGCTTTCCGGGCTATCACGCCTTCTTCGGGCGCATGTCCGACCAGACGGTGATGCTGTCGGAAAAGCTGGTCGAGGTCTCGCCGTTTTCCAGCGGCAAGGTGTTCTATACGAACTCGGGGTCGGAAGCGAACGACACCATGGTCAAGATGCTGTGGTTCATGCACGCATCCGAAGGCAACCCGCAGAAGCGCAAGATCATCACCCGCTGGAACGCCTATCACGGCGTGACGGCGGTGTCGGCCAGCATGACCGGCAAACCCTATAATGAGGTCTTCGGCCTGCCGCTGCCGGGCTTCATCCATGTCGGCTGCCCGCATTATTGGCGCTATGGCGCCGAGGGCGAGACCGAGGATCAGTTCACCGCCCGCCTTGCGCGCGAGCTGGAGGAGACGATCCAGAAGGAAGGCGCCGACACCATCGCGGGCTTCTTTGCCGAACCCGTGCAGGGCGCGGGCGGGGTCATACCGCCCTCGCAGGGGTATTTCCAGGCGGTTATGCCGATCCTGAAGAAATACGGCATCCCCATGATCTCGGACGAGGTGATCACCGGCTTCGGGCGCACGGGCAACACTTGGGGCGCACAGACCTATGACTTGATGCCAGATGCGATCATCAGTTCGAAAAACCTGACGGCGGGGCTGTTCCCGATGGGCGCGGTCATCCTGGGGCCGGAACTGGCCGAGCGCCTGCAGGCCGCGATCGAGAAGATTGAGGAATTCCCGCATGGCTTCACCGCCTCGGGGCATCCGGTCGGCTGCGCGGTGGCGCTGAAGGCCATCGACGTGGTGATGAACGAGGGGCTGGCCGAGAACGTCCGCAACCTTGCCCCGCGTTTCGAGGACAACCTGCGCCAGCTGGCCCAGAACCCCAACATCGGCGAATATCGCGGCGTGGGCTTCATGTGGGCGCTGGAGGCGGTCAAGGACAAGGCCACCAAGACCCCCTTCGACGGGTCGCTGTCGGTCAGCGAACGCATTGCCAACACCTGTACCGACATGGGGCTGATCTGCCGGCCCCTGGGCCAGTCCATCGTCCTCTGCCCGCCCTTCATCATGACCGAGGCGCAGATGGACGAGATGTTCGAAAAGCTGGACAAGGCGCTGGGCAAGGTCTTCGCCGAAGTCGCCTGATTTCCCCGCGACGACATCGCGACGCCCGGCCCGTAAAACGGTCGGGCGTTCGTCGTTTCAGCGCAGCCGCAGGGGGGACATGTCGCCCTGTCGCCAAACGGGTGTGCCTTGTCTGAAGTCGATCGCCACGGCCCCCGTGCGCCGCAGGCTGGCAGGATCGAACAGCAGGCAGGCGGGGCGCTTCAGGTCCAGCTTTTCGGCCACCACGACGATGCGCTTGGGCTTGCATGCATCGCGCGCGCGGTCGCCGGACCCCTTGCCGGTCAGGTGCCACAGCTGCCAGCCATCGGGCAGCGCGGCCCATCGGTCCCGTTTGTCGCCCTGCCATGCAGGGCGGGCGGCGGATGTTTCCTGCGTGTCCATGTCGCCATCTTCCTGCAGCCAGGACGAGATGACGAAGGCGCCGCCCTTGGGCTTGGACACCGCGCGGCCCTGATCGGTCATCAGGCCCACGGCCTCGCCCTCGGGGGCGATCAGGATCAGGGGGCGATGGGCGGTGGCCCAGATGGCAGCGGATGCGACCATCATCGCCATGCCCACCGCCAGCCCGCAGGTCTGTGCCATGTTGCGATGGGCCTTGTCGCGCCAACACAGGATGGCCAGCACGGCGCCGAACTCCATCATCGGGATGACGGTGGCGGGGGGCTTGGCGACGGCCATGACCGCGCCGCCAAGGCCCGCCACATATTCCGCAACCAGCAGCATCCATTGCGTGCCGATCCCCATGACCCACAGGGCAGGTGCCTCGGCCCCGACCAGTGCCAGCACCGCGCCGATGACGCCTGCGGGCATGACCAGCGTGCCCATGACCGGAACCGCCAGCAGGTTTGCCAGCAGGCCGTATTGCGCCATCCGGTTGAAATGCGCCGCCGCAATGGGCGAGGTGGCCAGCGCTGCCACCAGAGAGGACACCACCAGCATCGCCACCGGCTTGATCCACCACGGGAACCACGGCGCGATCCGCGACCAAGGGCCATAGCTGATGATCAGGGCGATGGTGGCGGCAAAGCTCATCTGGAAGCCCGCGCCGGTGACGGCCTCGGGGGTGAGGATCAGGATGACGGTGCCTGCCAGCGCCACCGACCGGAAGGATATCGCCCGCCTGTCGGCCAGGATCGCCCCCAGCATGACGGCCACCATGACGAAGGCGCGTTCCGTCGCCACACCTCCGCCCGACAGCCACAGATAGGCCGCCGCTGCTGCCAGCGCGCCCCCCGCGGCCCATTTGTGCAGGGGCCGACCCAGCCCGATCCCCGCGCCCTGAACCACCACGGTCAGCAACCGCAGCCCGGAATAGACGAAGCCCGCCAGCATCCCCATGTGCAGCCCCGAAATCGAGATGATGTGATAGAGGTTCGAGGCCCGCATTATCTCGTTCGTCTGTTCCGAGATGCCCGACCGGTCGCCGGTCATCAGCGCCGAGGCCACGCCGCCCGCCTGCCCACCAATCCGGTCGCGGATGGCGGCGCTGACCTTCAGCCGCGCACGGTGCAACCACCAGATGCCCCCCGCAGGCTGCGCCACCGCCATGATCGGCGTGCGGGAATAGCCGACCGCGCCCAGTTCCTGAAACCACGCATAGGTGCGGAAATCGAAGCTGCCCGGCGCTGCGGGCGGGGATGGCGGCCCCAGGTGCCCTGTCAGCATCACCCGCTGACCAAGGGGCGGCAGTTGCGCATCGGGGTCCATCAAAGAAAGGCGCACCTTGGCGGGGGTCCGGTCGGGGGACAGGTCGCGCAAGACCACCTGATCCAGCGTCACCCGCATCCGGTCGCGCGAGGATCGGTCGATCTCGGTCACGCGGCCTTCGACGGGACCGTAATAGCGCCATTCCAGCACGGGGGCCGCGACATGGGCCGCGCGCCAACCCGCCAGCCCGACCCCAAGCGCCATCAGCATCACCGCCAGCGACCCCAGATGCAGCGCATCGGCCATCTGCCAGCCGATCCTGCCCCGCGCGGCGATGCGATGGGCCGACAGCGCCAACGCCAGCGATCCCGCGACCACCGCGGCCAACGCGACCCATTGCCCTGTGTTCAACAGGGCCGGCCGCCAGAACCACAGGGCGATCCCCACCGACAACAGCACCGGCACCCATGGGAACAGCCCCGCACGCGCGGCGGCGGCGGGGCGGGGGCGAAAGGCGGTGGCATGGCGGGTCGTCGGGGCCGCGCCCGTTTGGGGCAACATCCTTGTCCTTTCGCGGCCTGTTGATTATCAATTGCGCTCAAGGATGGCACGGCGACCGTTACCAAAGCGTTAACGCCCGATCGCCCGTGTCGCATCACGATATTTTCCGAAGGCTCCCATGTCCGATACCCCCTCAGTCGTCACCCGTTTCGCCCCTTCGCCCACCGGGTATCTGCATGTCGGTGGGGCGCGCACGGCGCTGTTCAACTGGCTTTATGCCCGCGGTCGCGGCGGCAAGTTCCTGCTGCGGATCGAGGATACCGACCGCGCCCGGTCCACCCCCGAAGCCACCGCCGCCATCCTGAAGGGGCTGGAGTGGCTGGGGCTGGACTGGGACGGCGAACCCGTCAGCCAGTTCGAACGCAAGGACCGCCATGCCGAGGTCGCCAACCAGATGCTGGCGGCGGGCAAGGCCTACAAATGCTTTTCCACCACCGATGAAATAGCCGCATGGCGCGAAGAAAACCCCCGTCAGCCCTTCATCAGCCCGTGGCGCGATGCAACGGAGCTGTCGGACGCGCCCTATGCGATCCGCCTGAAGGCCCCGCGCGACGGTGAAACGGTGATCGCTGACGAAGTGCAGGGCGATGTGCGCGTGGCCAACGACCAGCTGGACGACATGGTCCTGCTGCGCAGCGATGGCACGCCGACCTATATGCTGGCCGTGGTGGTGGACGATCACGATATGGGCGTGACTCATGTCGTGCGCGGCGATGACCACCTGACCAACACCGCCCGCCAGATCCAGATCTATGATGCGATGGGCTGGGACCGTCCGGTCTTTGCCCATATCCCGCTGATCCACGGCGAGGACGGCAAGAAGCTGTCCAAGCGTCACGGCGCTGTCGGCCTGCATGAATTCGCGGCCCTGGGATACCCGCCCGCCGCGATGCGCAACTATCTGGCCCGCCTTGGCTGGAGCCATGGCGACGACGAGCTGTTCGACGATGCGCAGGCCCGCGAATGGTTCGACCTGTCGGGCATCGGCCGTGCGCCCGCGCGTCTGGATTTCAAGAAGCTGGAACATGTCAGCGGCCATCATATCGGCCAGATGGCCGATGCCGATGTCATGGCGGCGTTGCATGATTACGTTACGGAATCGAACAGCGAACCCCTGACGCAGGTGCAGCATCAGCGCATCGAAGCAGCCATGCCGGCGCTGAAGGAAAAGGCCAGAACGCTGCCCGCCCTGTTGACGCAGGCGCGCTTTGCGCTGGTCGAACGGCCCATTCAGGTCGATGACAAGGCGGCCAAGAATCTGGACTCGGTATCCCGTGGTATGCTGAAATCATTGACTGCCGCAGTGCAGAATGCTAGCTGGACCCGAGACGAGCTGGAGGGGGCTGCCAAGCAGATCGCGGAACAACACGGCGTGGGCCTTGGCAAGATCGCCGGCCCCTTGCGGGCCGCCCTGGCAGGGACCAGCGCAACCCCCAGTGTGTTCGACATGATGATTGCGCTTGGCCGCGACGAAACGCTGGCCCGGCTTCAGGACCAGACCGATTTGGCAGGCTGAAGCCTGCTTTCACTTGTCCGCATGGCCTGCCTGTTTTCACGACGGGCCATGCGGCTTAGCCGGAAAGGACGTACAGGATGGCAGACAAGAGCGCCAAACTGCGAATCAACGATCAGGATTACGAACTTCCGATCCTCAGCCCGACGCAGGGGCCGGATGTATTGGACATCCGCAAGCTGTACGGCCAGGCCGACGTCTTTACCTATGACCCCGGCTTCACCTCGACCGCCAGCTGCGACAGCACCATCACCTTCATCGATGGCGACAAGGGTGAACTGTGGTACCGCGGCTATCCCATCGAACAGCTGGCCGGTCAGTCCAACTATCTGGAGGTCTGCTATCTGCTGCTTTACGGCGAACTGCCGACCAAGACCCAGATGGAAGACTTCCGCACCCGCGTGACGCGTCACACGATGGTGCACGAACAGATGCACAACTTCTTCCGCGGGTTCCGCCGCGATGCGCATCCGATGGCCACGATGGTCGGCGTCGTGGGGGCCATGTCGGCCTTCTATCATGACAGCACCGACATCGGCGACAGCTGGCAGCGCGAGGTCGCCTCGATCCGCCTGATCGCCAAGCTGCCGACGATTGCCGCGATGGCCTATAAATATTCGATCGGCCAGCCCTTCGTCTATCCCGACAACGAGCTGGATTACGCGTCGAACTTCCTGAACATGTGCTTCTCGGTCCCGGCCGAGAAATACAAGGTCAACCCGGCCTTGGCGCGTGCCATGGACCGTATCTTCACGCTGCATGCCGATCACGAACAGAACGCCTCGACCTCGACGGTGCGTCTGGCCGGGTCGTCGGGCGCGAACCCCTTCGCCTGTATCGCTGCGGGCATCGCCTGCCTGTGGGGTCCGGCACATGGCGGCGCCAACCAGGCCTGCCTGGAAATGCTGCGCGAGATCGGCGCCGTCAACCGCATTCCGGAATTCATCGCCCGTGCCAAGGACAAGGACGATCCGTTCCGCCTGATGGGCTTCGGTCACCGCGTCTACAAGAACTTCGACCCGCGTGCGAACGTGATGAAGGAATTGGCCGACGAGGTTCTGGATCTGCTGGGCGTTGGCGACAACCCCACCCTGCAGGTCGCCAAGGAGCTGGAGCGGATCGCCCTTGAGGACGAGTATTTCGTCAGCAAGAAGCTGTATCCGAACGTCGATTTCTATTCGGGCATCATCCTTGAGGCCATGGGCTTCCCCACCTCGATGTTCACGCCGATCTTCGCGCTGTCGCGCACCGTCGGCTGGATTGCCCAGTGGAAAGAGATGATCGGCGATCCGCAGAACAAGATCGGCCGCCCGCGTCAGCTGTATGTCGGTTCGGAAAAGCGCGATTACGTCGATTTCTCGAAGCGCTGAGATCTGTCGATGACTGGAAAGGGGCCCGTTCGCGGGCCCTTTTTCATGGGGCAACGAAGGGCTTGCGTGACGGGCGTGGCAATGGCAATGGATCGGGCATGAGTGAACATGATCAGGCAAAAGCGCCCAAGCTGGCGTTGGTGACAGGGGCCTCGCGGGGTCTGGGGGCAGCCTTGGCCGAGGAACTGGCGGGGCGTGGATATCACGTGCTGGCGGTGGCCCGGACCGTAGGCGGCCTTGAGGAATTGGACAACCGCATCCGCACGGCGGGCGGGCAGGCGACGCTGGCGCCGATGGATATCGGCGACGCGGCCGCAATGCAGCAGATGGCGAAGGCCATCGAGGGGCGTTGGGGCGGTCTGGACCTCTGGGCGCATTGCGCCGTCCATGCGGCACCCATGTCGCCCGCCCCCCATATCGAAGGCCGCGACTGGTCCAAGTCGATGCTGATGAACGTCGAGGTGACGCGCGGCTTGATCGCCTTGCTGGAGCCTCTGCTGCGCCGCAATGATGGGACGTCGATTTTCTTCGACGATCCGCGTGGCGGGCAGAAGTTCTTTGGCGCCTATGGGGCGACGAAGGCCGCGCAGATCGCGCTGGTCCGGTCGTGGCAGGCGGAAACGGCCCGCATGGGACCGCGCGTGGTGATCGACAGCCCGGCGCCCATGCCGACCGCGACCCGCGCCCGTTTCTTCCCCGGCGAGGATCGCGACCAACTGACGTCTTGTCAGTCCGAGGCCAAGCGCATCCTGAACGCGCTGTAGCATTGCGTCCCGCGACGGGCGGGGGGCTGCCCGCCCCCCGCACCCCCCGGGCGTCGCGTTTCAGGTCAAGGGTTGCGTTGCGGTTTCTAGCCAGGCGCGATCCGTGTCGTCCAGATCGCCCGACAGCGCCACGCGCACCTGCGCGTGATAGCCGTCCAGCCACTCACGATCAGCCGTTGAAAGCACCGAGGTATCAATCAGACGCCGGTCGATGGGGCATAGCGTCAGCGTGCTGAAGCCCAGCATGTTACGGTTTGGCTCGGACCGGGCGGGTTCGACGGCGATCAGGTTCTCGATGCGGATGCCGAAGGCGCCTTCACGATAATAACCGGGTTCGTTTGACAGGATCATGCCCTCTTCCAGCGCGATATCGCTGGCGCGGCTGACGCGGATGGGGCCTTCATGGACGCAAAGCGCCGCGCCCACGCCGTGTCCGGTGCCGTGATCGAAATCCAGACCCTGCGCCCAAAGATGCTGGCGGGCCAATGCGTCCAGATGACCGCCCGTGACACCTTTCGGGAAGCGCGCCTGGCTAAGGGCGATCATGCCGCGCAGCACGGCCGTATAGGGTCCGATCGCATCTTTGTTGACCGTCCCGATGGGCACCGTGCGGGTGATGTCCGTGGTGCCGCAATCATATTGCCCGCCGCTGTCGATCAGCAGCAGATCGCCATCCGCGATGGGGCGGTTGGTTGCCTGCGAGACGCGATAATGGACGATGGCGCCATTCGGACCCGCGCCCATGATGGTGTCAAAGCTGATATCGGTGATGCCCTGTTCCCGGCGGAACTGTTCCAGCTGGCGGACGACGTCGATCTCGGACAGCGTGCCGGGGCGCTGACGGTCCAGCCACGACAGCAGGCGAACCATGGCGATGCCGTCCTGGTGGTGGGCCTTGCGCATGCCCGACAGCTCGGGGTCGTTCTTGCGGGCCTTGGGCAGGATGGCGGGGTCGGGGCCGCGGGCGATGTCAGTGCCCGCTGCTTCCAAGATGCGGAAGGCGGCCTCGGGGGCGGTGGCGGGATCAAGGCGCACGGGGCCTTCCAGATCGGTCAGCGCGGCGGAAAGCGCCTCGGGCGGCAGGATGGTGACCTGATTGCCCAGATGGGCGCGGGTCGCCTCATCGAATTTGGCGGGATCGGCGAAGAGCGCCAGATCGCCGTGATCGGACAGGACGGCAAAGGACTGCACGATGGGGTTCTTGGGGACGTCGCTGCCGCGGATGTTCAGCAGCCATGAAATCGAATCCGGCAGCGACATGAAGGCGGCGGCCTGACCTGTGGCCTTCAGTTCGGCGGCAAGCCGGGCACGCTTGTCGGCAGCTGTTTCGCCTGCCCATTCGGCGGGGTGGATGCGGGCATGTCCGACGGGGGCCGCGGGGCGGTCCGGCCAGACGGCATCAACGGGGTTCTGGTCGATGGCGATCAGGCCGATGTTGCTGCCCTCCAGCGCACGCTCCATCCCCTCGATTTCCTTGCGGGTGTGCAGCCAGGGATCGAAGCCCACGCGCCCGCCCTTGGGCAGCGCCTCGCGCAGCCAGTCCGAGGGGCGGGTTTCGGGCCAAGGGACCGGCGTGAAATGGGCGGCGTCGATCTGGCTGCGTACCTGCACGCGATAACGGCCGTCGATGAAGACGCCCGCGCGGTCCGTCGTGACGATGGCAAAGCCCGCACTGCCGGTAAAGCCCGTCAGCCAGGCCAGCCGCGCATCGGCATCGGCGACATATTCGCCCTGATGCGCATCGGCGCGGGGCACGATGAAACCCGCCAGATCCTGATCGCGCAGGGTCGCGCGCAGGTCGGACAGGCGCTGCGGGTGGTTATTGCCACCTGCGGGGTCGTCGAACGTCTGGAAGCTGCTCATAGGTTGATGGCCTTCATGATCTGCGGTTCGATCACCTGCACGTCGGGCAGGGCCTGCACCATCACCGACGCGTCCTGTTCCAGCGCATCGAAGGTCTTGTAGTGGCAGGGGATCACCGTCTTGAAGTTGAAATAGCGTTTGGCGGCATAGCTGGCGCGGGTCATGTCCATGGTGAAATGGCCACCTGCGCAGAGAATGCCGATGTCGGGTTTGTGCAGATCGCCCATCCAGTCCATGTCGGCCATGATGTCGGTATCGCCCGACAGATAGATGACGTGACCTTCGGCGGCGATCATGTAGCCCGCCTCGGCACCCGCATAGATCGGCCCGTCCGGACCACTGAGCGAGCTGGAGTGGCTGGCATTGACCATGGTCACCTGCACGCCCGCCAGATCGACGGTGCCGCCCTTGTTGAAGCCGATGCCTGCGATCTTGTGTTCCGATTCCCAGAAGCTGATCAGGTCGAAGATGCCCACGACCGGGACATTCAATTCGCGGGCCAATGACAGGGCATCGCCGCTGTGATCGCCATGACCGTGGGTCAGCAGGATATGGGTCGCGCCTTGGACCGCCTGATCGCGCTGGTCCTGTGGAAAAGCGGGGTTTCCGGTCATCCACGGGTCGATCAGGATTACGGCATCCCCGGTTTCCAGTCGAAAGCCGGAATGGCCAAGCCAAGTCAGTTTCATCATGGGCTCCTGTGGTATTGGCAATGTTGCGGGCAGGTTAGGCGCAGTGACACCAACCCGCAACGGCCCCTTGGGGTTGCCTTAGACCGCGGGGGCGGCATCGTCCAAGCGCAGGCGCAGGCGTTCGCGCCCGCCCCATGTTGACAGCTCCAGCTTGCCCGCAAGGTGAAAGCGGCGGCCCTTTGCCCCGATCAGCGAGGGGCCAAGCGGGCCGTCCATGGCACCCCATGCGACGGCCTCCATCGCGGGGGCGCCGGGGGTGCGGAAGGACAGGCGCAGGTGCCGGTCGCCCATAGTCGAGGCGCTGTCGATCACCTGATCGGCAAAGGCGAAACGCGGGGCGGGGGCGGCCTGACCATAGGGGCCAGCATCCTCCAGCATCTTGAACATCTGCGTCGTGGCACCTGCCGTCTCCAGCAGGCCGGAAATCCGCAGATCGCCGCCACCCGTTCGGCCCGCCAGATCGCGTTCCAGAAGGTCCGAAAGGCGGTCCATCGCGGCGGGGATCTTGTCTTCAGCGACCGTCAGACCAGCGGCCATTTCATGCCCACCGCCCTTGATCAGCAGCCCTTCGCGGGCCAACCGCTGGATGGCACGGCCCAGATCGACGCCGGGCACCGAGCGGGCCGAGCCCTTGCCGATGCCGCCTTCGACCCCGATCACCACGGATGGCAGGTCGGTGGCCTCTTTCACGCGGGCGGCCACGATGCCGACGACGCCCGGATGCCAGCCCTGACCGGCGGCCCATGAAAGGCGGCTGTCCATGCGGGCCTCGACCTGAGCCAGGGCCTCGGTGCGGACGGCGGCTTCGATGGCGCGGCGGTCGCGGTTCAGGTCGTCCAACTGCTTGGCCAGCTGCGCCGCCTGCGCCGGATCGCGGGCGGCCAGACATTGCGCGCCCAGATCGGCACGTCCCACGCGGCCCCCGGCATTGATGCGGGGTCCCAGCAGGAACCCAAGGTGGAAGGCCGCGGGCGGGCCGTCCAGACGGGCAATATCCGACAGCGCGACCAGCCCCGGCCGCTGCCGCCGCGCCATGACCGCCAGTCCTGCCCGCACGAAGGCGCGGTTCACGCCGACCAGCGGCGCGACATCGGCGACGGTCGCCAGCGCCACCAGATCCAGCATGGCCATCAGATCGGGCTGCGGCAGGCCCTTGTCGCGCAGGATGCGCCCGCATTGCACCAGCGTCAGGAACACGACGCCCGCGGCGCAGAGGTGGCCAAGGCTGCCGTCTTCGTCCACGCGGTTGGGGTTCACCACGGCCAGCGCGGGGGGCAGGGTCTCGCCGCCCAAGTGGTGGTCCAGCACGATGACTTCTGCGCCCTTGGCCGCCGCCAGCGCGTCATGGCTGAGGGTGCCGCAGTCTACGCAGATGATCAGGTCGTGTTCGGCGGCCAGCGCCGCCATGGCAGGTTCGTTCGGGCCATAGCCCTCGTCAATGCGGTCGGGAATATAGAGCGTCGCCTTGCGCCCCTGTTGGTGCAGCCAGTCGATCAGCAGTGCGGCAGAGGTGCCGCCATCGACGTCGTAATCGGCAAAGATGGCGATGCGTTCGCCCTTTACTGCCGCCTGAACGATGCGTGCGGCCGCCACCTCCATGTCGCGTAGGACCAATGGGTCGGGCAGCAGATCACGCAGCTTGGGCGTCAGGAAGGCCTGCGCGTCCATCGGCTCGACCCCGCGTTCGGCCAGCACGCGGGCCACGGGCAGCGGCAGGGTCGCCTGTTGGGCCAGCCCCTCGGCGCGGCGTTCCAGTTCGGCGGCGGGTCCGATCCAGCGCCGCCCCGTGACCGATGTGTCGATGCCCAGGAATGCCACGTCGCGCCCACCTTTGTCTTGAAACGAATGAAGTCGCCCGTCCTTAACCTAGTTCAACGGGTTGCGGTAGGTCATGCGCCGGACCGATCCGGTGGCCGATCGCATCAGGATGGTCTCGGTCGTCAGGAAGCCCGGTTCGCGCTGGACGCCGGCCACGACATGGCCGTCCGTCACCCCTGTCGCGGCAAAGATGACATCGCCGCGCACCATGTCGTTCAGGTCAAAGATGCGGTCGGGCTGGGTCAGCCCCGCCGCACGGGCCTGCGCACGTTCATCGTCGCGGCGCAGGGCAAGCCGTCCCCAGATCTGTCCGCCCATGCATTTCAGCGCGCAGGCGGCCAGGACGCCCTCGGGGGCGCCACCGATGCCCATGTAGACGTTGACACCGGTCAGGTCGCGTTCGGCGACATGGATGACGCCCGGAATGTCGCCGTCCGAGATCAGACGGATCGCCGCTCCTGCCTGCCGCAGTTCGGCGATCATGTCTTCGTGGCGGGGGCGTTCCAGAATGCAGACGGTGATGTCGCCGACATCGCATCCACGGGCCTGCGCCAACACCCGCACGCGTTCGGCGGGGGGCATGTCCAGACCGATCAGATCGGTTGCATAGCCCGGACCGATGGCCAGCTTTTCCATGTAAAGCTGCGGCACCTGCAGCAGGCAGCCTTCGGGGGCCATGGCAGCGACCGTCATCGCATTGGCCATGCCCTTGGCGGTCAGGGTGCTGCCTTCCAGCGGGTCCAGCGCGATATCCACCGCGGGGCCGTCGCCGGTGCCCACGACCTCGCCGGTGAACAGATGCGGGGACTGGCCGGGGTCGCCTTCGCCGATGACGATGCGGCCCTTGATGTCCATCTGCATCAGCTGGTCGTGCATGGCGGATGCGGCGGCCTGATGGGCGGCGCGTTCGTCGCCCCGCCCGATGAACCGGGCCGAGCCATGTGCTGCTGCCTCGCTGACGCGGGCCAGCGCCAGCGACAGCAGTCGGTCGTTGAAATCCTTTGGCGCTGTCATCTGCCCCGTCCCTTGTCCCCATCCCCGACCGCTTCTAGGGGGGCTGCCGCAGGGCGACAAGGCTGGGGGCGCTAACGGGTCAGCTTTCGCTGAGTTCCAGCGCCAGCGCGTGGACGCGGGGCACGATGTCGCCAAGCGTGTCATGGACCAGCCGGTGCTTCTGCAACCGCGTCAGGCCCGCGAAGGCCGGGCTGGCCAGACGGATGCGGAAATGGCTTTCGCCACCCTCGCGGAAACCGGAATGGCCGCGGTGGCTTTCGCTTTCGTCGAAGATTTCCAGCTGCGTGGGGGTCAGGCCTTGCAGCCGCTCTGTCATCTCATCTGCGATCATCCGCATAACCTTTCGTCAAGCCCTTTCATGTGCCGCCAAATAGCATAAACTGCCGCCTCCGAGTCGCAAAGGTGCCCCGCTCATGAGCAAGAACGACCCGTTTGGTTTCGACATTTCGGCTGCCAAGGACAAGAAGCGCAAGTCCAAAGGCCGCCGAGGGATGTCTGGTGCCTTCGAAACCTCGACCCGCGTGTGCGAACGCGAGGGTTGTGACGAACCCGGCCAGTATCGCGCGCCCAAGAACCCGCGGAATCTGGACGATTATTTCTGGTTCTGTAAAGAACACGTCCGGGAATACAACGCCAACTGGAACTACTTCCAAGGTCAGTCCGAGGAGGAATTCCAGCAGTTCATCGACAATGCCACGGTCTGGGAACGGCCCACCAAGCCCTTCCGCAAAAGCACCGAGGAACAGAAATGGGCCCGCCACGGCGTCAGCGATCCGCATGAAATCCTGGGTGCCAATGGCACCGCCCCCGAGGCCCGTGCACAAGTCAGCACCCGCAAGCTGCCGCCGACCGAACGTCGCGCGCTGGACATCCTGGAAGCCAAGGACAGCTGGACCCGCCCCGAGATCCGCAAGAAGTACAAATCGCTGGTCAAGGATCTGCACCCCGACATGAACGGCGGCGACCGTTCCGACGAGGATCGCCTGTCCGAGGTGGTCTGGGCTTGGGATCAGATCAAGGACAGCCGCTTCATCCGCGACTGAATTCGGCGGGGGCGGTCTTCCGCCCCCTATTGCCGCTATGCCCGCCTTGGGCGCAGGCGCAGCGTCGCCAGCAGCATCACCCCCAGCAGCACCAGCAGCGGCGCATTGCCCATCCTGATCCAGAAGGTCGGGGGCAGGGCGCCGGGCAGGGCCGCGTCGATCTTGCCCATCTGCCGCATGCCCAGACTGTCGCGGATGCGGCCCTTGGCGTCGATCATGGCACTGACACCGGTGTTCGCGGCCCGGGCTACCGGTAGCCCGCTTTCGATCGCACGCAACCGCGCCTGCGCCAGATGCTGATACGGCCCCGAGATATTGCCGAACCACGCGTCATTCGTCGCCTGCAGGATCCATGCGGGACGGGTGGGCAGGTTGCGCAGGTGCTGGGGGAAGATCGCCTCATAGCAGATCAGCGGCTGGAAAGGCGGAATGCCCGGTTCGTCGAGGACCTGCGGCCCGGCCCCCGAGGCATAGCCGTTGCCCTGCTGCGCGGCGAAGGCACCGATGCCAAAGCGCGCCAACTGGTCGCCCCACGGGATGTATTCACCGAAGGGCACAAGGTGGAACTTGTCATAGATCTGACCGACCTGACCGCCCGGTCGGATCATCGCAAGGCTGTTATAATAGCGCATCCCGTCGCGCCGCTGGATGCCCATGGCCAAGGGCGCACCCGCCGCCTGCGATATGGCGGGCAGGATTGCGGCCGCATCCTCCAACAGGAAATTCACCGCCGTTTCGGGCCAGACGACCAGATCGCGCGGCCCCGGTTCGCCCGACAGCGTCAGCAGGCGTTCGAAGAAGACCTGCGACCATTCGGGGTCCCATTTCAGGTGCTGGGTGGCGTCGGGCTGAACGATGCGGACGGTCAGGTCGGTATCGGCGGGTTCAGGTGATGCCAGCCGCGACAGACCAAAGGCCCAAGCCGCCCCCACCGACAGGATCACCGCGACCGCCCCCGGCAGATGCGCCGCCAGCCGGTGCCAAGCGGGGCGCCACAGCAGCGCGGGCAGGGTGGCCAGTGCCAGCGTCAGCGTGGACAGGCCCAAGGCGCCGCCCCATGCCGCAATCTGGGCCACGGGGGTGTCGATCCACGCATGGCCGATCAATGCCCACGGAAAGCCGGTGAAGATCCAGCCGCGCAGCCAATCCGACAGGGCCAAGGCGCTGGCGATGCCCGCGGCCTGCCAACGCCAGCTGCGCGACCAGATCGCCGCCAGCCATGCGGGCAAGGCCCAGAACAGCGCCCCGCCAAGTGCCATCAGCACCAGCGCGAAGGGGGCCATCCAGCCATAGACCTCGGGCTCGACCAGGAAAGGCTCGACGATCCAGAATAGTGCCAAGGCGAACCAGCCGAAGCCGGCGGCAAGCCCGTGCCAGAAAACGGCGGCCGGTCGCCCTCGCGCCAGCCGCCAAATCAGGATCGAGAATGCGATGGGCGTCGCGGCCCATATGCCGAAGGGCGCAAGGCCCAAGGCGGCGATCGCGCCCAGCAGCAGATCGGGCCAAAGCTGTCGCAGGGACGGTCGGCCCCTGCGATGCAGCCGTGGCGGGATCTGGCCGGACCGACGCAGGGTCATCAGGCGTCGGAGGTCGTGTCCCCGGCCGAAGCGTCAGCAGTTGCCTCGACATCGGCTTTCTTGCGACGGGTGCGCTTGGGCTTTTCGGCCACGGCTTCCTCGGGGGCGTCATCCGTCTTCTTGCGACGGGTGCGTTTGGGCTTGGGGGTCTCCTCGGCGGTGGTATCCGTCGCGGGGGTTGCCTCGGCTGCCGGTTTGGCCGCGGGCTTGCGGGTCCGCGTGCGCTTGGGCTTTTCGGCAACAGGCTCGGCTGCGGCCTCTGCTTGGGGTTCGGCCGGGGCTTCAGTCTGAGCTTCGGTCGCGGCGGCGGCCGGCTCGGCTTTCTTGCGGCTGCGCGTGCGCTTGGGCTTGGCGGGTGCCTCGGCCTCGTCGCCCGTCGGGGCGGCGGGGGCGACATCCTGCGTCGCAGCGGGGGCCTCAGCCGCGGGGGCATCGGTCACCGGCGTTTCGACGGCTGCTGCCTCGGCTGCCTTGTCGGCGGCGGATTTGCGGCGGCTGCGGGTGCGCTTGGGCTTCTGCTCGGGGTTTGCGGCCTCGGGCTGGGCCTTGGGGGCCTCCTCGGGGCGTTCTTCGCGTTCCTCGGGCATGGGCGAGATGCGCAACTCGACCGTCATGAAGCGCGGGACATGGTCGCCCATGCCGACGATCTGCTGACCGCGGTTGCCGTCATTGCCACCCCGGCGCCCGTCGCGACGGTTGTTGTCACGGCGGTTGTCGTCACGGTTGCCGCCGTCGCGACGGTTGTCGTCGCGGCGATTATCATCACGGCGGGTGGGTTCGGCTGCGGCGGGACGGGCGTCCTGACGCGGCTGGCTTTCCTTGCGGGGCTGATCGACGGCCTCGGGCATGGCAACCTCGGGTTTGACGGCTTCTGGCGTGGGGGTTTCGGCGGGGCGAGGCGCGGATGTCGCCTCGGGGGTCTTGGCGGATTTCTGTTCGCTGTCGTCACGCTTGCCACGGCGGCTGCGCTGACGGCTTGCAGGCTTGCGTTCCTCGGGTCCGGCTTCGGCGGGATCGACGGCTTTTGCCGCCGCGCCACCGGGAATGTCGCTGCGGGGCAGGCTGGTTTTCAGCAGCGCCTCGATGGCGGTCAGGTATTTTTCGTCCGAAGGCGTCGAGATGCTGATCGCGGTGCCAAGACGGCCCGCGCGACCGGTGCGGCCGATGCGGTGGACGTAATCCTCGGCATGGCTGGGCAGGTCATAGTTGAAGACATGGCTGACCGCCGGAATGTCCAACCCGCGGGCCGCGACATCGGATGCCACCAGCAGACGCAGCTTGCCGTCGCGGAAAGATTCCAGCGTGCGGGTCCGCTGGCTCTGTTCCAGATCGCCATGGATGGGCGCGGCGTCATAGCCGTATTTGCCAAGCGATTTCGCGACGATATCCACATCCGTCTTGCGGTTGCAGAAGATGATCGCGTTCTTCAGGCCTTCGCCCTCGGCTTCGATCAGCGTGCGCAGCAGGTCGCGCTTCTGCTTGGCAGCGGTGTCGCGGCGTGCGGGGGTCAGTTCGACCAGACGCTGCGTGATGGTTTCGCTGGCCGAGGCCTGACGCGCGATCTCGATGCGTTCCGGCGCGTGCAGGAAGGTGTTGGTGATGCGTTCGATTTCGGGCGCCATGGTGGCGCTGAAGAACAACGTCTGACGGGTAAAGGGCGTCAGCTGGAAGATGCGTTCGATATCGGGGATGAAGCCCATGTCCAGCATGCGGTCGGCTTCGTCCACGACCATGATCTGCACGCCGGTCAGCAACAGCTTGCCACGTTCGAAATGGTCCAGCAGGCGACCCGGCGTCGCGATCAGCACGTCCACGCCGCGGTCGATCAGCTTGTCCTGTTCGCCAAAGCTGACGCCACCGATCAGCAGCGCCTTGGTCAGGCGGGTGTGCTTGGCATAGGTGTCGAAGTTTTCGGCGACCTGCGCTGCCAGTTCGCGCGTCGGGCACAGCACAAGGCTGCGCGGCATGCGCGCGCGCGCGCGACCACGGCCCAGCATGGTGATCATCGGCAGCGTGAAGCTGGCGGTCTTGCCTGTCCCCGTCTGCGCGATCCCCAGCACGTCGCGGCCTTCCAGTGCGGGCGGGATCGCCCCTTGCTGGATGGGCGTCGGGCTTTCATAGCCGGCCTCGGTAACGGCCTTCAGCACTTTGGGATCAAGCTTCAGATCAGAGAATTTGGTCATAGGGGGCTTTCCATTAGCCACGCCATCCTTAGGCGCGATGCGTTCCATGCCGCGCGCCTGTCTGGCGCAAGCGCGGCAAAGTTGGGACGCAATTTCTGACGCCCCGCCTTCTTGCCTGCCGGATGCAGGCCCGCATCGCCTAGACCAAAGCCGTTGCCACGTCAATCTATCCCTAAGATGGCAGACGTCCGGAACCCCCGATGCTAGTTAGGGCTTTGGAACGAAAGAGACGCGAAAGGGCGGCAATGGACAGTGGTGTGATGCAGGTGCTTAGCCCTGTGCAAGTGGTGGCGCTGGTTGGCGTTCTTGGCGTGGGTGCGCAATGGGTGGCGTGGCGGTTCCGCCTGCCGGCGATTGTGCTGATGCTGGGGATCGGTCTTCTGGTCGGCCCGGTCATGGGGCTGTTCCTGCCTGATCGCGATCTTGGCCCCATCTACAAGCCCCTGATCAGCGTCGCCGTCGCCATCATCCTGTTCGAGGGTGGCCTGACGCTGGAATACCACCGTCTGCGCGATGCCAAGGGGCCTGTCCGGCGTCTTGTCTATCTGGGCGCGCCGCTTGGCTGGCTGCTGTCCACGTTGGTCCTGTGGCTGGCCGTGGGACTGTCCTGGCAATCGGCGGCGGTCTTTGGTGGCGTCATGGTCGTCACCGGTCCCACCGTCATCGCGCCGATGCTGCGACAGGCGCGGCTGCGTGCCCGTCCTGCACAGGTGCTGCAGTGGGAAGCCATCATCAACGACCCGCTTGGCGCGCTGATCGCCGTCCTGGTGCTGGAGCTGGTCATGGTGCTGGAAACCGGCCTGTCCGCGGGCGAGGCGATCTGGGTCCTGGGATCGGGCATCGGCTTTGCCATCCTTGCGGGTCTGGCTTCGGGCAAGGGGATGGAGATCGCCTTCCGCCGCGCTTGGGTCCCCGAATACATGAAAGTGCCGGTGCTGTTCGTCACCGTCATCGCCATTTTCGCTGTGTCGGACAGTATCCTGCATGAATCGGGCCTGCTGGCCGTGACCATCATGGGCATGTTCCTGGCGAACGCGAAACTGTCCTCCTATACCGAGCTGCACCGTTTCAAGGAACATGCCACGATCCTGCTGGTGTCGGGCGTCTTCGTGCTGATGGCGGCCTCGCTTGATTTCTCGACGCTGACGCAGTTGACGTGGCGCGCGGCGTTGTTCGTGCTGTTGACGGTGGTTATGGTGCGTCCGCTGCAGGTACTGTTGCCGCTGATCGGCAGCAACCTGCCCATGAAGGAACGCTGGCTGATCGCATTGACCGGTCCGCGTGGCGTGGTCATGGTTGCGATCTCGGGGCTGTTCGGCGATCAGCTGGTCGCCGCAGGCATCGAGGATGGTGGCCTGCTGGCGCCGCTGTCCTTCATCATCGTGCTGGCGACGGTCATCATCCACGGCTTTACGCTGGCACCGCTGGCGCGCCGCATGAACCTGTCGGGCGCGGAAAGCCCCGGCCTGCTGATCGTCGGCGGTTCGCCCTTTGCGGTCGCCTTGGCGCAGGCGTTGGAGAAGGCGGGGGTCAATCCGCTGATCGCCGACACCAACCGCCAGCATCTGACCAAGGCGCGGCATGCGGGCATCCCGACCTTCTATGGCGATATTCTGGGCGAGGCTGCGGAACATCAGGTCGAATTCATCGCCTATCCCTCGGTTCTGACGGCGTCGGACAATGATGCCTACAACACGCTGGTGGCCACCGATCTGGGGCCGGAAATGGGCCGCGACGCCATCTGGCAGCTTAGCCGCGTCAAGGACAATTCCCGCCATTCGCTGCCTGCCCAGCTGGGTGGCCAGCGCGTCAACGGCAAGCTGACCTTCGAGGACGTCAACCAGCGGCTTGCCGAAGGTTGGAGCCTGCGCAGCACCCGCCTGACCGATGAATACGACCTCGAGGATTGGGAAGCCGAACGTCCGGGCGCCGAACCCTTCGTGGTGGTGTCGAAATCCAGCGGGCTGCGCTTTATCGGACCCGACCAGCCGGTCGGCGCGCAATCAGGCGATTGGGTCACGGCCTTCCTGCCGCCGGAACTGTCGGCGGCACGCGACGCCGCCGCCCGCGCCCTGGCCGAAGAGGCAGGTGATGTCGCCAAGGAGCAGCGCGAGAAGAAGGAAAAAGGCACCTGAACCGCGCGCAGGGGGGCTTTCGGTTGACCTTACCCGATCTGTGGCGTTAACCCGCAGGGGTCAATCAGGAAGCTTATGATGAACCTATTCACCGATCTTCGCGGCGTCGTCGTCGAGGCGCTTGACCAGATGGCCACGGCGGGCGAATTGCCCGCTGGCCTCGATTACGGCAACGTCACGGTGGAACCTCCGCGCGATCCGGCGCATGGCGACATGGCGACCAATGCCGCGATGGTGCTGGCCAAGCCCGCAGGCATGAAGCCCCGCGACATCGCCGACAGGCTGGCCGCCCGCCTGACCGATCCGCGCATTGCCGCAGCCGAGGTTGCGGGTCCGGGCTTTCTGAACCTGCGCCTGTCGCCCACCGTCTGGCAGGGTGTCGTTGCTTCGGCCCTAAAGTCGGGGGCCGATTTCGGACGCTCGGACATGGGAGCCAACCTGAAGATCAACGTCGAATTCGTCAGCGCCAACCCAACCGGCCCGATGCATGTGGGCCATGTGCGTGGCGCGGTCTTCGGCGATGCGCTGGCACGTCTGCTGGACTTTTCCGGCCATGACGTGACGCGTGAATATTACATCAACGATGGTGGCGCGCAGGTCGATGTGCTGGCGCGTTCGGCCTTCGAACGCTACCGCGAGGCCAACGGGCTGGAGCCCGAGATCCGCGAAGGTCTGTATCCCGGTGATTATCTGATCCCGGTCGGTGCGGCGCTGAAGGAAAAATACGGCGACAGCCTGCTGGACCGTCCCGAAGACGAATGGCTGCAGGACATCCGCGAATTCGCCACTCAAGCCATGATGGAGATGATCCGTGGCGATCTGGCGGCGCTTGGTGTGCAGATGGACGTCTATTCCAGCGAAAAAGCGCTTTATGGCACCGGCCGGATCGAGGATGCGATCGCGCGTCTGGAAAGCCAGGGCCTGATCTATCGCGGTGTGCTGGAGCCCCCGAAAGGCAAGCTGCCCGAGGATTGGGAAGCCCGCGAACAGCTGCTGTTCCGGTCATCCGCGCATGGAGATGATGTGGACCGTCCGATCCAGAAATCGGACGGCGCGTGGACCTATTTCGCACCCGACATCGCCTATCACTGGGATAAGATCGACCGTGGTTTCGACCAGCTGATCGACGTCTTCGGGGCCGATCATGGCGGTTACGTCAAGCGCATGAACGCCGCCGTCAAGGCGCTGTCCAACGGTCGCGTGCCGCTGGACGTCAAGCTGATCCAGCTGGTCAAGCTGTATAAGAACGGCGAGCCCTTCAAGATGTCCAAGCGGGCAGGGACCTTCGTCACCCTGCGTGACGTGGTCGAGGAAGCGGGCGCCGATGTGACCCGCTTCATCATGCTGACCCGCAAGAACGATGCCGCGCTGGACTTCGATTTCGCCAAGGTGCTGGAACAGTCCAAGGACAACCCCGTCTGGTACGTCCAATACGCCAGCGCCCGTGTCCATTCGGTCCTGCGCCGCGCGACCGAGGCGGGAATCGATGTCAGCGATTCTGCCCTTGCCGGCGCCGATCTGTCGGTTCTGGCCCATCCGGCCGAACTGGAACTGGCCCGCAAGGTCGCAGAATGGCCGCGTCTGGTGGAACATGCCGCCCGCGCGCATGAGCCGCATCGCATCGCTTTCTTCCTTTATGAGATCGCGTCGGACCTGCATTCCCTTTGGAATCGTGGCAATGATGACCATTCCTTGCGCTTTGTGCAGGATGGCGATGCTGCAACCAGCCAAGGAAAAATTGCGCTGGTGCGGGCCGTTGGCGTTGTTATTTCATGCGGTCTGGGTATTCTTGGCGTCGCTCCTGCAGAAGAAATGCGCTGACGAACAGTGCCGCTGCGGGACATGCTAGAGCAGGCACAACGTTAATCCGGAACAACCGGCAGGCAGGCAGACAGACATGGCAGTGATGGATTTCCGCGAAGGCGGCTATGTGTTCTCGCGTCACAAGGTGAAGCGCGAATTCCAGTATGACCAGCAGGGATGGGACGAAGCCCAGGCCCAGGGGCAGGCCGATCCCCGACACGGTGCGTCCGTGGCGGGGGACGGGTTGCAGGTCCGGCTGGCGCGGTTGACCCATTACGTCGGCGCGGTCGCCTCGGTCGGGCTGATGATCGGTCTGCTGGCCTGGGGTTGGCAGCTGGTGTCGCGCGACGTGTCGGGCGTGCCCGTCATCCGCGCCGTTCAGGGCGAGGCGCGCACCACCCCCGACGAACCGGGTGGCAAGCTGACCAATCACACCGGACTGGCCGTGAACACCGTCGCCGGCGGCGATACCGCATCGCCCGCCCAGCAGGTCGCCATTGCACCCGGTGGCACCGATCTGGCCGATGATGATGTCGCCATGGGCGAATTGGGCGCAACGGCGCGCGAACCGTCGAATACCTCGGAAACGCCGCTAACCTTCGCAGGTGATCCGATCGTGCCGATGTCCGACAACGAAGCCGCCGCCAAGGCCGCTGCCGACGCCGAACGCGCCTTGGCTGACCAAGCCGTGGCCGAGGCCGCCATCATCGACGCTCCTGCCAGCGAAGGCGCGGTAACCGGTGTCGTGACCGATGAAAACGGTGTGCCGACCCAAGCCGATGCCATCGCCGAAGCGCTGGCTCAGGCGCAGGCCGAGGCGAACCCCGGCGTGCTGGTCGCCTCGACCCGTCCCGCGCCTCGTCCTCGCGTGACCCGCGTCGCATCGGCAGCCCCTGCCGCAGCCGCCGCCCAGCAGACCGAGGCCAAGCCGGCCCCTGCCGAAAAGCCTGCCGACAAACCGGCGGCCGCCATTGCCAGCTCGGCCAGCGGTCCGGTGGTTCAGGTCGGTGCCTTCGACAGCAGCGCGATTGCCGAGAACCAATGGTCGCGCCTGTCGGGCAAGAATTCGTCGCTGTTCTCCGGCAAGTCGCCGGTGATCCAGCAGCATGACAGCAACGGGCGCAGCTTCTGGCGTCTGCGGGTCGCGGGCTTCGGCTCGCTCAGCGAGGCACGGCAGTTCTGCTCGGCGCTGAAATCCTCGGGGACCGATTGCTTGGCCTTGGGCGGGTGATCGCAGCCGCATGACCCATAATGCCACGATTCTGGGCGGCATCGCCGGGACGTCCCTGACGCCCGACGAAGCCGCCTTTTTCCGCAATGCCGACCCGTGGGGCTTTATCCTGTTCGGCCGCAATGTCGAGACCCCCGACCAGCTGCGCCGCCTGACGGGCGACTTGCGCGATGCCGTGGGTCGCGATGCCGTCATCACCGTCGATCAGGAAGGCGGGCGCGTCCAGCGTCTGCGCGGTCCGAATTGGATGGACTGGCCTGCACCGCTGGATCAGGCTGGGGCAGGGGCGCGGGCCATGTGGCTGCGCTATCACCTGATTGGTCAGGAACTGCGCGCCGTTGGCATCGACAGCAATTGCGCGCCGACGCTGGACGTGGCCCAAGACGATACGCATCCATTTTTGCGCAATCGTTGTTTCGGCACCGATCCGGCCCGTGTGGCTGAACTGGGGCGTGCGGCGGCGGAGGGAATGCTGGCCGCGGGCGTTCTGCCGGTGGTCAAGCATATGCCCGGCCACGGCCGCGCCATCGCCGATAGCCATCACGACCTGCCGACCGTCACAGCGGCAGAGGCCGATCTGGACAGCCTGGATTTCGCGCCCTTCCGCGATCTGGCCGACCTGCCGATGGGCATGACCGCGCATATCCGCTTTACCGATCTGGATGATGCGCCCGCCACGGCATCGCGCCGGATGATCGGGCTGATCCGGGACCGCATCGGTTTCGACGGGCTGCTGATGACCGATGACATCACCATGAATGCGCTGTCTGGCACACAGGCCGAACGCGCGGCGGGGTCCATCGCGGCTGGCTGCGATCTGGTGCTGCACTGCAATGGCTCGGTCGTCAACATGGAGCCGGTGGTTCAGGCGGCGGGTGCGATGACGCCGGACGCCCTGCGCCGTGCCGATGCCGCGCTGGCCCGCCGCCACACCCCGCAGGACGCCGATATCGTGGCCCTGATGGCCGAATGGCGCGACCTGACCGGCACGCCTGCTTGACAGGTCAGGGTGCAGGCCGGACCCTGCGCCCGCAAACAGGAGGCCGCGTGCCCAAGCAACCCACAGACGTGCCCTATCTGACCCCAGTTCCCGACGGGCCGGACGCCGTGGCCCAACGCCGCGCGGATGAGGCGTTGATCGTCGATGTGGACGGTTACGAAGGCCCGCTGGACCTGCTTTTGACCATGGCGCGGTCGCAGAAGGTCGATCTGATGACCATCTCGGTCCTGGAACTGGCCGAGCAATATTTGGCCTTCGTTGAAAAGGCCCGCACACTGAGGATCGAACTGGCGGCGGATTATCTGGTCATGGCCGCTTGGCTGGCCTTCCTGAAATCACGCCTGCTGCTGCCCCCTGACCCGGATGAGGACGGCCCTTCGGCCGAGGAAATGGCCGATCATCTGGCCTTCCAGCTGGAACGTCTGGCGGCGATGCGGCAGGTGGCGACGCAGCTGATGGGACGCGATCGCCTTGGCATCAGCCGCTTTGCCCGGGGTGAACCCGACGAGGTCGCCCGCACAAGGCGCACGCAATACACCGCCAGCTTGATCGATCTGATGCGCGCCTATGCACGGCTAAAGACGCGCGACGAATTCCGCCCCTATGCCTTTGATCGCAAGGACATCTTCACGATGGAACAGGCGCTTGACCGCCTGCGCAAGATGATCGGCTTCGCAGGGGAATGGACCGATCTGTCGGTCTTTCTGCCCCAAGGGTGGGAGGCCGACACCCCGCGCAGGCGCAGCGCCACGGCGGCCACCTTCGCGGCCTCGTTGGAGCTTGCACGTCAGGGCCGGCTGGAGATACGGCAGGCCGAAACCTTCGCCCCCATCAGCTATCGCCAGAGACCCCATGAGCCCTGATTTTCCGCCCCCCCCGATGCATCAGCAGGAACGCATGGTCGAGGCGATCCTGTTCGCGGCGACCGCCCCCGTCACCATGCGCGACCTGATCGCCCGCATGCCGTTGGGTTGCGATCCTGCCGAGGCGATGGCCGCCTTGCGCCGGACCTATCAGGGGCGGGGCGTCGTAGTCGAACATCTGGGCGACGGCTATGCCCTGCGCACCGCGCCCGACTTATCCTTCCTGCTGCAGACAGAGACCGTCGATACCCGCCGCTTGTCGCGCGCCGCGATCGAGACCTTGGCCATCATCGCCTATCACCAGCCGGTCACCCGCGCCGAGATCGAGGAGATTCGCGGCGTCGCCGTCAGCCGCGGCACGCTGGACCAGCTGATCGAGATGGAATGGGTCCGCATGGGCCGCCGCCGCATGTCGCCGGGCCGTCCCGCCACCTTTGTGGTCACCGACGGGTTTCTGGATCACTTCGGGTTGGAATCATCACGTGACCTGCCCGGCCTGTCGGAATTGCGTGCCGCCGGTCTGCTGGATTCGCGTCCGCCCGCTGAAGGTCTGTCCATGCCCCTTGCTAGGGACGATGAGGATGACGATATTGATCCGGTGGATCCCCCCGAGGATCTGTTCGAGGATGAATGAAGGGGCGCGCCAATGAACATGAACATGCTGATCAACATGTTTACCAAGCTGATCGCACGCAAGGCGATGAACTGGGGCATCAACAAGGGCGTCGACACCTTCGCCCGCAAGGGTGACCCGACGGATGCGGGCGGTAACAAGCAGCGCCCCAACCAGCAGACCAAGAATATCGCCAAGCGGATGAAGACCCTTGGCCGCATGACGCGCCGCTGAGGCTTTGCTTTCCCCGCGACCCGCGCTAGGGCTGCTGGCATGAGCGACAATCATTTCGATATCTTCTTGGTGGCGACGCCGGGTCTTGAAGCCCCCTTGGCAGCCGAAGCTGCTGCCTTGGGCTGGCAACCGGTGATCCAGCCGGGCGGCGTGACCATTCAGGGCGGTTGGACCGATGTCCGCCGCGCCAACCTGATGTTGCGCGGCGCGACCCGTGTGCTGGCGCGCATCGGCAGCTTTCGTGCCATGCATCTGGCCCAGCTGGACAAGCGCGCGCGCAAGTTCCCCTGGGCCGAGATCCTGCGCCCCGATCAGCCGGTCAAGGTCGAGGCGGTCTGCAAAGCCTCGAAGATCTATCACGCGGGGGCTGCGACGCAGCGGATCGAACGCGCCATCACCGAAGAACTGGGCGCCCCCATCGCCGCCGACGCGCCGATGACCATCAAGACCCGGATCGAGGATGATCTGGTTACCTTCAGCATCGATACGACGGGCGAATCCCTGCACAAGCGCGGCCATAAAGTCGCCGTCGCCAAAGCGCCGATGCGCGAGACCATGGCCGCGATGTTCCTGTCCGAGATGGGCTTTGACGGCACGCAATCTGTGCTGGACCCGATGTGCGGGTCGGGCACCTTCCTGCTGGAGGCTGCCGAGATCGCCGCAGGACTGGCCCCCGGCCGCAGCCGCAGCTTTGCTTTCGAAGGGCTGGCCAACCACGATCCCGCCGCATGGGAACAGATGAAGGCGCAGGTCGCCCGTCGTCCCGTCACCACCGCCTTTTTCGGCAGCGACCGCGACCCCGGTGCCATCCGAATGAGCCGCGCGAACGCCGAACGTGCGGGCGTCGATGATCTGATCACCTTCGAGGCCTGCCAGATCGCCGATCTGCAACGCCCCGATTGCGAACCGGGCATCGTCATCCTGAACCCGCCCTATGGGGCGCGGATCGGCAACAAGGGCCCGCTGTTCGGTCTGCACGGCAATATGGGTGAGGTGTTCCGCGCCCGCTTCCAAGGCTGGCGCATCGGTATCGTCACCAGCGAGGCTGGGTTGGCGAAAGCGACCGGACTGCCCTTCAAGCCCGCAGGCCCGATCGTGGCGCATGGCGGGCTGAAGGTCCGCCTGTGGCAGACAGCGCCGCTTTAGCGGAACTGTTTGGCCAGCTTCAGGCCCTGACCCTGATAATTCGACTTGATCCCTTCGCCGTAAAGGCGCTCGGGGCGGGTCGCCATGCGTTCATAGACAAGGCGTCCGACGACCTGCCCGTGTTCCAGCACGAAGGGCGCCTCGTGACAGCGGACCTCAAGCACGCCGCGCGCGCCGGTGCCCGTATCACCGATACCGAAGCCCGGATCGAAGAAGCCCGCGTAATGGACGCGGAACTCGCCAACCATCGCCAGATAGGGGGCCATCTCGGCGGCGTAATCGGCGGGGATCGCCACTGATTCGCGGCTGACGAGGATATAGAAGGCGCCGGGGTCCAGAATCAGGCGCCCTTCGGTGCTGTGCAATTCGTCCCAGAATTCCGATGCCGGGTATTCGCCGATGCGGTCCAGATCGATGACGCCGCTGTGCGGGCGGGCGCGATAGCCGACCAGATCACCCGCCGTGGGGCGCAGATCGACCGAGAAACCCAAGCCCTGATCGATCAGCGGCTGACCGTCGCCCACCAAGGGCTGATCGTCATGCAGGTCGCGCAGCTGGTCATCCGACAGCACGGCCTGCCCACGGCGCAGACGCAGCTGGTTCAGACGCATGCCAGGGCGGACCAGAACGGAAAAGCTGCGCGGGCAGATCTCGGCATAAAGGGGGCCGTCATAGCCTTCGGGCAGGCGGTCGAATTCGGTGCCATCGTCGGTCACCAGCCGTGTCAGCAGGTCCAGACGCCCGGTCGAGGATTTGGCATTCGCCACCGCCGTCAGCCCCTGGGGCAGTGTGATGCGTTCCTGCAGCGGCACCAGATAGACGCATCCACGTTCCAACACGGCACCGCCCGACAGGTCCATTTCATGCATCTGCAGATCATCCAGACGGTCCGCAATGCGCTTGCCGCGACCGGCAAGAAAGCTGGCCCGCAGGCGATAGGCGGTCTGCCCAAGCCGCAGGTCAAGCGAGGCTGGCTGGATCTGTTCGGGAATGATCGGGGCATCAGCGCTGATGACGCCGGACGCGATCAGCTGCTGGATCTCACTGTCGGGAAGGACACCGTTCATCCGAGGCTTCTCCTGATCGCAGGGCTAGATAAGGGAAACGCCCACTCTCGGATGAGAATGGGCGTTTTCGGAATGGTCGGGCCGGCGAGATTCGAACTCGCGGCCTTCCGTCCCCCAGACGGACGCGCTAACCAGGCTGCGCCACGGCCCGACGCGCTTCGTATAGTGCGATCCGGCAGGGATGCACAAGGCCCCCCGAACGGAAATCTTTGCGAAATCGCAATGACCTGTCACGAAATTCGCGTCATCGTCCGTGCAAGGCGTATGGCGACGGGGCGTGCGGCCTGCCAACGGGCGTCGCGGGGTGCGATATGGCGCAATCTGCGGCTGAGATCGGTCAATCGGGTCAGCCAGTCGATCCTGACGGGGGGCGGCATGGTTTCCCGCAGGCGCAGCAGCCGGGCAGTTCCAAGGGTTCGGACGGACTGGCCCTTGTCGTTGACGATCTGCTTGCGCGCACCGCGAATCGTTAGACCCTGATCACGCAACAATTCGCAGATGCCGGCGGCCAGCGCGATATCGGCGGGGCGATAATACCGCCGCCCGTCGCCACGCTTCATCGGGCGCAACAGGGTGAACTGCGTTTCCCAATAGCGCAGGACATGGGGCGCCACGCCGACCAGTTTGGCGACCTCGCCGATCGATCGGAATGCCTCTGCGCTTTTCGCCATCTTGTCGGTCAGATCCTATCGCTTGTTGCCCTCGGCCACGCGGTCCTTCATCAGGTGCGACGGCCTGAAGGACAAGACCCTGCGCGGCGTGATCGGCACCTCTTCCCCGGTTTTGGGGTTGCGACCGATGCGTTCATTCTTGTCGCGCACCGAAAAAGTGCCGAAAGACGAGATCTTGACCTGCTCGCCACGCACCAGCGCATCCGAGATGTGGTCCAGAACGCTTTCGACCAACTGTGCCGATTCGTGGCGGGACAATCCGACTTCGCGGAATACCGCCTCGGCCAGGTCCATACGGGTCAGAGTCTTATAGCCCATGGTCAGTCCTCTTGGATTGGGGGGAAGGATGGGTCTCTTTATGTCCCCTGTCAACGAGAAGGGCGGGGAAACTGTTCCCCGCCCGATACTTGGCCATGTTTCGGAAAGGCGTCAGATCACTCGGCGCAGGCCTGGATTTCGGCCAGGTCGGGCCCGTTCGGCGTGCGGCCCAGGTTGAAGGGTGCCGAAGCTTCGCGCCAGCTGCCATAATCCTGCAGGTAGGCCAGCTGGCTTGCATAGACCTTGGCCGACAACGGGTTCGCGCAGGCGACCTCGGTGATGGTTTCATTGGCCAGTTCCTGCACACGTTCCAGCGCGGCATCGTCCAGACGGGTGATCTCGGTCCCGGCTTCCTGGAATTGGGCATAGGCTTCGGTTGCGCGCTTTTCGGTGAAGGACAGCGACCAGAGCATGGTCGATTCCGCTGCAATCTCCAGCCGTTCGCGGGTTTCGTCGTCCAGCGCGTCCCATGCGCCCTTGTTGATCATCACCCCGAAGATGGATGACGACTGGTGCCAGCCGGGCGTTGACCAGTATTTCGTGACCTGCTGGAAACCGCCCGAGAAGTTGACGTTCGGGGTCGAGAACTCCGCCCCGTCGATCACGCCGCGTTCCAGCGACTGATAGATCTCGCCACCCGCCATGCTGACCTGGTTGCCGCCCAGTTTTTCCAGCAGCTTGCCCTGCTCAAGACCCGACAGGCGCAGGCGCAGACCCTGCAGGTCGTCCAGCGTGCGGATCGGCTGGCTGACAGTACGGAAACCCGATTCGTTGTTGGTCACGCCATAAGGCAGATAGACCATGCCGAACTTGCCATAGACCTCGTTATACAGGTCCTTGCCGCCCCATTCCTGAATCCAGTTCACGTAATCGACGGCGTTGAACAGGCTGGCCGTGGTAGCCAGCGGCGAGAATGCCGAATCACGTCCCGCCCAATATCCCGGCCAATCGGCGCCTGCCTGAATGGTCCCGGATTCGACGGCGCCGAAAACCTCGCCTGCGGGGACAAGGCTGCCGCCGTCGAAGAATTCGATGGTCAGCTTGTCGTCATCGACCAGCTTGTTGGCCAGTTCGACCCAATGCTTGTCCAGCTCGATCAGTTCGAGGCTGGAGGGCCATGTGGTGGTCATCGTCCAGTTTTCGGACAGGGCCGGGGTGGCGACGGTCAGCGCAAGGGCCGCCGTGGTCAGCAGATGTTTCATGTTATCCTCCTCAGGGTGAAAATATCAGCCGTACAGAACGGCAGGCAGCCATGTGACCAGCGCCGGGAACAGGATCATCATCGCGCACATCAGCAGGACCAGCCCGATGAAGGGCAGGACGCCCATGATGATGTCGGCGGTCTTGATCTCGGGCGGGGCGATGGCGCGCATGTAGAACAGCGCATAGCCGAAGGGCGGCGACAGGAAGCTGGTCTGCAGCACGACCGCCATCAGGACGACGAACCAAAGCGGATCGATGCCCATTTCCCCGACCAGCGGCAGGAAGATCGGGAAGGACAGCAGCACGATGCCCGTCCAGTCCAGGAACATCCCCAGAATGAAGACGACCAGCAGCATGACGGCGATCAGCGTATAGGGATCATCGGCCAACCCGCGGATCAGGTCCTGACTGGCGCGCAGACCGCCGGTGATGTTGAAGACACCGGTGAAGGCCGTGGCCCCGATGACGATGAACAGGATCATGGCGCTGGTGCGTCCGGTTTCCGTCAGCGCGGAATAGAAGGTTTTCCATTTGAAGCGCCCGCGCATGATGACGATCAGCAGGGCCAGCACGGCACCGATGGCGCTGGCCTCGGTCGCGGTGGCGATACCGGCCAGCAGCGACCCCAAGATCCCAAGGATCAGGATCAGCGGCGGCACCGCCTCTATCAGCAGCATGCGCCACATGGCACCGCGGCTGATCTTGTCGGCGTCCGCGACCTTGGGGGCCCATTCGGGTTTGAACCACGCGATGACGGCGACATAGGCCGCATACATCACGCCCAGCAGCATGCCCGGAACCATTGCGCCCGCAAACAGCTGGCCGACCGACAGGCCCGGCGCATAAGAGGCCATCAGGATCAGCATGATCGACGGCGGGATCAGGATGCCCAAACAGCCCGATGCCGCGATCAGACCCGTCGCCAGCCGCTTGTCATAGCCGTATTGCAGCATCGGGCGCAGGGCCATCATGCCCATGACGGTGATGGATGCGCCGATGATCCCCGTCGTTGCGGCCAGCAGGATCGAGATGAAGACGACCGCCAATCCCAGCCCGCCGGTGACGCGGGACATCAGGTGGCGCAATGCCTCGAACATGCGGTCGGTGACGCCGCTGTCGGACAGAAACCGCGCCATCAGCACGAACAGGGGAATGGCGATCAGGACGTAATTGTCCAGCACATCGCCGAAGATGCGGTTGATGACGATGCCCAGCACCATCGGCTTGCCCGCGATCAGCGCGCCCAGAACGGCCGTTCCGCCCAGAACCATCGCCAGCGGATGACCCATGAACAGGCCCAGCAGCAGCAGGCCCGACATGATCAGCGCAATCGTTTCACCCGACATCATGCGGCTCCAGATGTTCGGCCCGGTTCAGGACCAGTTTCAGAACCTCGCTGACGCCTTGGATCAGCAGCAGGACGGCGGCCACGAACATGGCCATCTTCAGCGGATAGACGGGCAGCTGCACCGCGCCATAGGTCAGTTCGCCCTGACGCCAGGACGTGATCGCAAAGGACCAGCTGCGGGTGGCAAAGACCCATGCGAAGGGAAAGAAGAAGATCAGATAGCCCGCGATCTCGACCAGGCGGCGGGTCAGGCCGGTTAGATGCGAGGTGACCAGATCGACGCGAACATGGGCCTGATGACGCAGCGCGTAACCACCCAGCATCACGAAATAAAATCCGTAAAGCTGCTTGGTGACATCGAAGGCCCAACGTGTCGGTTGCCCCAGCACATAGCGCATGAAGACGTCATAGATGATCATGGCGGCAAAAATGAGCGCGATGACAGAGACGATCCGTCCAACGATCTCATTTATACCGTCGATCAGACGGATAATCGGCAAATTATGGACCCTCCCCAAAGTCGCGGGCGCGTTTTTCTGCACCTGCACGGGGTAGTGTTTCCAATGCTCACGCGGGTGTCAACTGCATCGCGGCATTTGCAACCGGCAGGGGCAGTCCCCATTTGTCTTGCAGCAGAATAGGAGACGATCATGGCTGGAGGTTGGGCCCACGACGGCGCCGTCAATGAACAGATCGAAATCAGCACTGCGGAAGCGGTTGCACGCGCGCGGCAGAACGCGGCACGGCGGGCCGCGCAGGGCGACAGCGCGGAATTCTGCGCCGAATGCGACGAACCCATTCCCGAGGCGCGCCGTCAGGCTTTGCCGGGGGTCAAACTGTGCATTGAATGTCAGGGCGGCCATGACAAATCGCGCCGCGTCGCGGGCGGGATAAATCGTCGTGCCAGCAAAGATGCGCTGCTGAAATAAAAAACGGCCCCGCGAAGGGCCGTTCATGTCGTCCGGTCGTGCCGTTTACCAGCGCAGGACCACCGAGCCCCAGCTGAGACCACCGCCGATCGCCTCGGTCACCAGCAGATCGCCCTGCTTGAAGCGGCCCTGCAGATTGGCCACCGACAGTGCCAAGGGGATGGATGCCGCTGAGGTGTTGCCGTGATCGGCGACGGTCAGCACGACCTTCTCCATCGGCAGGCCCATCTTATGGGCAGTCGAGGTGATGATGCGCAGGTTTGCCTGATGCGGGACCAGCCAATCGACGTCCTTGTCGGTCAGCCCGGCCTTGCCCAAGGACGTCGCCGCCGTCTTGGAAAGCTTTTCCACCGCGTGGCGGAAAACCAGGTTCCCTTGCATGCGCAACTGTCCTGCGGTGCCGGTCGAAGATACGCCGCCATCTACGTAAAGCAGATCGCGATGCGTGCCGTCGCTGTTCAGATCCGCCGCAAGGATGCCGCGATCATCGCTGGTGCCAGCGGCGTCCTGCGCTTCCAGCACGACAGCGCCCGCGCCATCGCCGAAGAGCACGCAGGTGCTGCGGTCGGTCCAGTCCATGATGCGGGAAAACGTCTCGGCTCCGATGACCAGAATGCGCTCGGCCATGCCGGCGCGGATCATCGCATCGGCATTGGCCAGTGCAAAGACGAAGCCTGCGCAGACGGCCTGCACGTCATAGGCAAAGCCGCGCTTGATGCCCAATCCCGCCTGAACCATCGTTCCCACCGAGGGGAAGGTCAGATCCGGCGTGGATGTCGCGACGATGATGCCGTCGATCTGGTCGGCGGCAATGCCCGCGTTCTCCAGCGCCGCGCGGGCGGCACGGATGCCCAGATCGCTGGTGGTCTGACCTTCGGCGGCGAAGTGGCGACGTTCGATCCCGGTGCGGGACCGGATCCATTCGTCGCTGGTGTCCAGCCGTTCTTCGAACCAGCTGTTTTCCACGATGCGTTCGGGCAGATAATGTCCGCTGCCCCGGATGACCGAACGTCGAATCAAGACGATGCTCCTGTCTCGGCCGCGCCGGACGAGGCTGCTGCACTCTGGGCGACGCGGGCGGCCAGACGGTCCTGAAAGCCCGACTTGGCCAGCGTAAAGGCCAGCTTGATCGCGGCGGAGACCCCCGTCGCATCGGCAGAGCCGTGCGATTTCACGACGGTGCCATTCAGGCCAAGGAAGATCCCGCCGTTCACACGGCGCGGATCAATGCGTTTCTGCAAACGTTTCAGCGAGGTCATCGCCAGAACGGCGGCGAATTTCGACATCACGGAATTCGAAAAGGCGTCCTTGAGGAACGCACCGACCAGCTTGGCAGTGCCTTCGCCGGTCTTCAATGCGACATTACCTGTGAAACCGTCGGTGACGATCACATCCACGCGCGTCGAGGGCAGATCACCGCCTTCAACGAAGCCGACATAGTCGAAGTTGCCGTCGCGTGCCGCCTGTTCGATCAGCTCGTGCGCCTGCTTCAGTTCCTGACGGCCCTTATGTTCCTCGGTGCCGACATTCAGCAGGCCGACCCGCGGGTTTTCCAACCCAAGGCCGTTGCGGGCATAGGAAGTGCCCATCAGGGCGTATTGCAACAGGTCATGCGCGTCGGCGCGAATGTCGGCGCCCACGTCCAGCATGATGTTGAAACCCTGCGGGTTCAGCGATGGCCACAGGCAGGCGATGGCAGGGCGATTGACACCCGGCAGCTTGCGCAGCCGCAACATCGACAGCGCCATCAGCGCACCGGTGTTGCCACAGGACACGGCGACTTGCGCCTCGCCCTGCTTGACCGATTCGATGGTCGACCACATCGACGTGCCAGCGCCTTTGCGGACGATCTGGCTGGGTTTGTCGTCCATCGTGACGACCGATTCCGTGTGACGGATGTCGCAGCGACCTTCCAGCGACTTGCGGCGGGCGATCAACCCACGCAATTCGGCTTCATCGCCATGGACGATGAAGCGAATTTCGGGGTTCTTGTCGGCACTTTCGGCCATGCCCGCGACCACGACCGATGGGCCGCGATCGCCGCCCATGGCGTCAACCGAAATCACCACGCCACCCTTGTCATCCAAGGGGTGCGAGGGGTTTGTGGTCGCTGCTTCGTCGATCATATGGATCCGGCGCGGGCCCTATCAGGCTGCGTCGTCGTCCAGGTCGATCTCGCTGGCCTGCGCGACGACTTCGCGGTCGGCATAATGGCCGCAGGACGGGCAAACGTGATGCGGACGCTTCAGTTCGCCGCAGTTCGTGCATTCATTCGGGTTGCCCGCAACCAGGGCATCATGCGCGCGGCGCATGTTACGCTTCGAGCGGGTTACGCGATTCTGAGGGACAGCCATGTCACCACCTCGAGTTGTCAGGGTGCGGCGCCGAAACGCAGGAACACCGTGGATTTGAATTCGTAAATGAACCGCGCAGATACGGCATCACGGCCGCGCCCGCAAGCCCTCGTGGGGGTGCCATGGGGCGAATTGCGCAGGGTCACGGGCCAAATAGCCCCATATTCGCGGTCAGACAGGGTGCGCCGGGCGTTTTGCGGCGGCGCTGTGGCCCCCGTGCCACGCCTGCGCCGCCCCGATGTCATCCCCGGCGGGGATCAGGATTCGCCGTCGTCCTTCTTCAGCAGCTGATCCAGCCCCGCAAAGGGGCGGCGGGTGTCGGGGGTGGGTTCCGCTGCGACATCGGGGGCCACGACATCCAGACGCGCACCCTCGGCACGGGGGTATTCGGGCAGGGCAAGGCTGAGCGCCTCGACCATGATGGCGGTCAGGTCGATGAAGTTACCAAGCGGTTCAAGGGTCTCGTCCAGCATCTCGGCCTCTTCGGCGTTAACATCGGGCATATGCGGGGTAAAACGGATGCGGACATCTTCGGCGATGTCGCTGCGTACCGGCTTCAGCGTCACCACGCAGGGCTGGATCACGCGGGCCTGCAGCTTGCCGGTCAGCAGCCAGCCGTCGCGGCCTTCGGCGCTGACCTTGCCTTCAAAATTCAGGCGCGACAGCCCGTCCAGTCCAAGTTCGGTGGCGATATCGGCGCGGGGCTGGTCACCGGGGCGCAGATGGAAGGTGGTCGCCGTATTCGGGTTCAGATGCGCGACGCGCAGGCGTTGCGGATGCGATTCGGGGGCGGTCATGGGGGGCCTCGGGGGTTCGTGCGGGAATTGTCGTGCGGATGCGGCGTAGCTTTGGCGGGCAGGCTGCGCAATGCAGCGACCCGCCCCGCCGATTGATATTCTTGAGCAGGGTGCCCGAGTTTGCTAGGCAGGGCGAGCCGCGTCAACCGCCCCAAGGAGGGAACCTGCCCATGACCGCCATCAGAAGCCTGATGACACTGGCGTTTCTTGCCGTCCTCGGGCTTGCCGCCTGCGCTCCGGTCTATCGCAACCACGGATATGTGCCACCGGAGCTGGATCTGGCGCAGGTCGTCGTGGGGCAGACCACCATGGATGAACTGCCCGGATTGATCGGACGCCCTTCGGCGCAGGGTCTGCTGACCGGGTCGGGCTGGTACTATGTCGGATCGCGCTGGCGCCGCTATGGTCCCGCCCCCTCGCAAGAGGTCGAGCGTCAGGTCGTCGCCGTATCCTTTACCCCCACGGGCGTCGTCAGCAATGTCGAACGCTTCGGGCAGGAACGTGGCCGCGTCGTCACCCTGTCGCGCCGCGTGACCGAGGGCAGCATCACCGAGGTGTCGTTGATCGGCCAGCTGCTGGGCAACCTGGGCAACTTCCAGGCGGGCGACTTCGTCGACTGATGACCAAAGGGGCGCGCGCCGTTCAGATGGCGCGCACCACGCTGTCGGCCAGTCGGTTCAGACTGATTCGATATCCGTTGTCCGCCGACGGCTGATCGGGGTCCGATGTCATGGCGATCGCCACGGCGGGGCGCGTCAGCGTCGCGGGCATCACGTAAAGCATCTGACCGCCGTATCCCCATGCACAACGCGCGGGCCTGCTGCCGATGCGGGTCAGGAACCAGCCGTATCCATAGCCCTGTCCGGTAAAGACCGAGGTCGTGCGTCGTTGCCAGCTGTCGTGCAGCCATGATGCCGGAATGACCTGACGGCCCGCCGCCTTGCCCTGCCGCGCGCAGCAGGCGCCAAAGGCCAGCAGCGACCGCGTGGTCATCGCCATCTGGTTGCCGCCCATATAGATGCCCTGCGGATCACGGTCCCATCCGGTGATCCTGAACCCCGGGATCTGTCCCAGCCAGTCGCGGGCCACATCCAGCAGCGGCCGTCCCGTCACCCGCGTCAGGATCGCCGCCACCAGATGCGTCGAGGCGGTCGAATATTGCATCCGCCCGCCCGGATCCTGCGTGAAGGGTGCGGCCAGCGCCGCGCGGACCCAATTGCCGCTGCCGACCCATCGCCCATAGTTCGGACCCGACTGGCGTTCCAGACCCGCCTGCATGGACAGCAGTTGGCCGATGGTCACCTCGGCCAGACGCGGATCGGGATCGGCGGGCAGGTCGGACCGCAGCAGGGGCGCGATCTTCTGGTCCGGTCCCTCCAGCAAGCCCTTGCCGATGGCGATGCCCGCCAGCGCCGAGATGATAGATTTCGAGGCAGACTTGATGTTTGTCGGATTGTCCGGGGTAAAGCCGTGATAGCCTTGGGCCGCGACCTCATGGCCGCCGTCGTCGTCGTCGCACCAGATGGCGACGTTGCGCAGCGCCTGCAGCTGTTCGGCCTGATCCAGAATGGGGCCAAGCCCGGCCTGGGCAAGATTCGGGGCCGCCAGAACGGGCGCCAGTGCGGCGGTCAGGATAAGTGTGCGTCGGTTCATCCAAGGAATATGGTCGGATTTTTGCACGCGGCGCAATCATGCAATATCCTTGCGGGACTTGTTCCGCCCCCGCCGCGCGATTAGGGCAGGGAAAACCCCAACCCGAGGGCCTTTGCGATGACCGCTCTGGATGATCTTGCCACCGTTCCCTTCCACGACGCCGATGCGCCGCAGCGGGCCCGCATGCTGTCGCGACTGGCCGATACCGAAGTTTCGGTCGCACTGATGCGCGAGCCTCTGCGCGATCAGGTCGAACTGAAGCTGTTCGAACTGGAAGGGGCGCGCATGGCAATCGCCTGTGACGGCGAAGACCGGCTGGCGGATTTCTTTGGTCAGGCGGTCGCCTATGCCGCAATGCCGGGGCGGGTGCTGGCGTCGCTGCTGAAGGCCGACGGGGCGGGGCTGCTGGTCAATCCGGGCCATCCCTCGCAGATGATGCTGGATGCGGCGACGCTGGACTGGCTGACCGGCGCGCTGGAAAGCGCCCCGCACGAGGATGAGGCCCGCATGCGTCTTGTCACCCCCGATGCCAGCACGGTGGCGGTGCTGTCCGGACCGCTTGGTGACCGGCTGGCCGACATGCGCGGGCTGATCGCGGGCGCGGCGCTGGTGGGGGTCGCGGGGCAGGACGGGCAGGCGGCATCGCACCTGCTGCTGATCTCGGGGGCGCCGGCCGATCGGCAGGCCGCCATCGCCAAGGCCCTGTCCGAGGCGCTGGCCTTCCTGCCCCCGCAGCCGGGCGGCATCGACATCAGTTTTGCCGAAGCCGTCGCCCCCTCGGGCGCGCTGATCTTTGACCTGACGCTGCCCGAACCTGTGGTGGCCCCGCCCAAACCCAAGGGGCCGCCGATCCTGCGCTAAGCGCCCCCGCGGCGCGCCCTGTGCGGTTGCACCGCGTTGCGCAACCTGCGACAACCTGCGCATGCAGATCCAACACAAAGCCCTGTCCGTCCATCTTCTGACCGCTACGGGCGCGGTCCTGTCCATGCTGGCCATGCTGGCCGCCGCCAATGGCGAATGGGCGCTGATGTTCCTGTGGCTTGTCGTGGCCTTCGTGGTCGACGGCATCGATGGCCCGCTTGCACGTCGCTATGACGTCAAGACGAACTTCCCCGCCTATGACGGGGTGCTGATGGATCTGATCATCGATTATCTGACCTATGTCTTCATCCCGGCTTTCGCGCTGTTCCAGTCGGGACTGCTGTCGGGCTGGACGGGATGGTTCGCCAATGTGGTCATCGTCTTCGGCAGCGTGGTCTATTTCGCGGATACGCGGATGAAGACCAAGGACAATTCCTTTGCCGGCTTCCCCGGCTGCTGGAACATGGTCGTGCTGGTGCTGTTTGCCACCGAGCCGCATTGGACGGTGATTCTGGCCATCGTGACCGCACTCAGCATCGCGATGTTCACGAACATCAAGTTCATCCACCCCGTCAGGACCGAGCGTTGGCGCCCCGTGTCGCTGACCATAGCCATTTTGTGGGTGTTGTTCGCGGGGCGTGCGGCATGGGTCGATTTCCATCCGTCAAGCTGGGCGATCTGGGGGTTGGTGCTGACGTCCGTGTGGCTGTTGCTGGCAGGTGCGGTGCAACAGCTGGTCCCGCAAAAGCGGCAGGACAAGCGTCAGGCCTGAGTTGTCTCAGGCCTGGGCGGGTTGCATGCGGGTGCGGCTGCGTGCAGCCAGGCGCTTGCGCAGACGGCGCAGCGTGGGGAAGGCGGCGTTCAACGCGCCGATCTCGTGGGGCAGCAGCATGAAGCGGCGACCTTGCGGGCTTTTCTGCGCTATCAGACGCTGGCCTTGTGCCGAATTGTAAATTCCGAACTGTCCAAGCATGGGGCGTTCCTTTCGTTTCAGGTTCCCCCCTAATGTTGGCGCTATCGGTGGTGGGGACAAGCCGGATAACGGACAGGTCCGCCTTGCACTCACCGCATGGCGGAACGCGCAGGGATCACCCTGCGCGGTCACCCGATTTCAGGTCGAAAAGGCCATATCCCGCGACAACCAGGAAGCACAGGCCCGGCACCACATAGGACACGGCCGCGCCATAGACGTCCATCACCCCGCCATGCACCAGCGGCATCACGGCACCGCCAAGGATAGCCATGACCAGCCCCGCCGAGCCGAACTTGGTGTCGGTGCCAAGGCCGTGCAGCGCAAGGCCGTAGATGGTCGGGAACATCAGCGACAGGCAGGCCGACAGGGCGACCACGGCCCAGACACCCAGGATGCCGGGTCCGCTGGCGGCAAAGAAGCACAACGCCGTGCCCGCAAGCGCCATCACCATCAACAGCAGCGCCGGACGCACCACGCCCATCAGGCCGACCATCACGAAGCGCGAGATCAGGAAGACGATCAGGCTGGCCTGCAGATACCAGCCGGCCTGCGCCTCGCTGCCCTGCAGTGATTCCATCACGTATTGGATGGTGAAGGTCCAGACGCAGGTCTGGGCGGCGACGTTGAAGAACTGGGCCGCGACGCCGAAGACATAGTGGCGGTTCGACAGCAGGCGGCGCAGCGTGGCGCGGAAATGCACCGGCGTGTCGTGTTCCTCGACCTGTTCGTAATGGGTGGGCATGCGCTTGAACGCGATGGCGACCCAGATGGCCAGAAGCACGAAGGCGAAGCCCACATAGGGAACCATGACGGCCTGCAACTCGGCCTGCTGGACGGCGCGCAGGGCCTCGGGGGCCATGGCGGCACGATCATCGGCGGACGCGGTGTTCAGCTGGGGCAGAATCAGCGTTGCGGCCAGAAAGACGCCGATGTTGGTGCCGACCGGATTGAAGGCCTGCGCAAAGTTCAGACGGCGCGTGGCGTTGTCCTCCGGTCCCATCGCCATGACGAAGGGGTTGGCCGAAGTTTCCAGAATCGACAGGCCACCGGCCAGCAGGAACAGCGCCAGCAGGAAGAAGCCGAAGGTCATCGCATGGGCGGCCGGATAGAACATGAACGCGCCAAGGATCGCGCAGCCCAGTCCGGTCAGGATGCCGGTGCGATAGGAAAAGCGGCGGTTGATGAAGGCCGCGGGCAGGGCCAGCAGGAAATATGCGCCGTAATAGGCAAACTGGACGAACGAAGCCTGCAGCGTCGACATCGAGAAGACGCGCGAAAAGACCTGCACCAGCGGGTCGGTCATGTTCGCGGCGATGCCCCATGCGGCAAAACAGGTCACCAACAGGGCGAACGGCAAACGCATCCCCTGATAAACGAAGCTGTGTTTGGTCACGTGCCGATCCTCTCTCTCGCGTGCGATGCGTCGCGTCCTGCCACATATTCGCAAGGGGGGCCACTGGGGATCGCATCAAAAAAGGGGCGGGCGCCATCAGCGCCCGCCCCGGTTGTGGTCAACTGACGGCCGGTCAGTCGTACTTGCGGATCTCGCCCGCTTTGAGGCGACCCAGATAGCGCGACATCTCGGCCTTGACGATCGGCATCAGCAGATACAGCGCCAGGATGTTGACGACGGCCATGGCAAAGATCGCCGCATCCGAGAAGTCGATGACCGGGCCCAGACCTGCCGAAGCGCCGATGATGACAAAGATGCAGAAGATGATCTTGAAGATCAGTTCCTTGGTCTGGCCTTCGCCGAAGAGGAACGTCCATGCCTTCAACCCGTAATAGCTCCAGGAGATCATGGTCGAGAAGGCGAACAACACCACAGCGACGACCAGGATATAGCGGAACCACCCGAACGAGCTGCTGAACGCCGCCGAGGTCAGGGCCACGCCGCTGTTGTCGCCGACGGTGCGGATCGCGGTGCCGGCCTCGTTCAGGACGAACATCCCGGTTTCGGGGTCGGTGACCAGCTGGCCGGTGATGATGATGACCAGCGCCGTCATGGTGCAGATCACGACGGTGTCGATGAAGGGCTCCAGCAGCGAGACGAAGCCCTCGGTGACGGGTTCCTTGGTGCGCACGGCGCTGTGGGCGATGGCGGCCGAACCGACGCCCGCCTCGTTCGAGAAGGCGGCGCGGCGGAAGCCTTGGATCAGCGCGCCGATGGCACCGCCGACGACACCGTCATTGGTGAAGGCGCCGGCGAAGATCTGGCCGAAGGCAGAACCGATCATGTCATAGTTCATGGCGATGATGATCAGCGCCGTGCCGACATAGAGCGCGGCCATGAAGGGCACGATCTTCTCGGTCACGCTGGCGATGGATTTCAGACCGCCGACGATGACCAGGAAGACGATGACCGCCATGACGACGCCCGTGATCCAGCCGGGATAGTCGCCCACGACATTGATGATCTGGGCATGCGCTTGGTTCGACTGGAACATGTTCCCGCCACCGAACGACCCGAGGATACAGAAGATAGCGAACAGAACGGCCAGAATCTTGCCGCCCGGCATGCCGCGTTCGGCAAAGCCTTTGGTCATGTAATACATCGGACCGCCCGAGACGGTGCCGTCCGCGTATTCATTGCGGTATTTCACGCCAAGCGTACATTCGGTGAACTTGGTCGCCATGCCCAGCAGACCCGCCAGAATCATCCAGAAGGTCGCGCCCGGACCGCCGATGCCCACGGCCACCGCGACGCCCGCGATGTTGCCAAGACCCACGGTTCCCGACAGGGCGGTCGTCAGCGCCTGGAAGTGGCTGACCTCGCCCGCGTCATTGGGGTCGGAATAATCGCCCCGCACCAGAGCGATCGCATGGCCGAAGAAGCGCAGCTGCACCAATCCGAAGTAGATGGTGAAGATGATCGCCGCGATCACCAGCCAGCCGACGATCCAGGGGAAGTTTGTCCCCGGAAAGTTGGAAAATATCAGGCTGACGAACCAGCCTGTCGAATTGGCGAAGACCGTGTTGATGGTCTCGTCGATCCCCTGCGCGGCGACGGGTCCTGCGGCCAGACTGGCCGCCATGCCCGCCGTCATCAGCGCCTTCGTGGAATGTTTCATGATATGGATGTCCTTGGTTGATGACGCGCTGGCTTCAGGGGACGATGACGACCGGCACCGGCGCGACCTGCGCCAGCGTGGCTGCGACCGATCCGAAGATGCGGGTGGCAAAGCCCGAATTGCCCATCCGGCCGATGAAGATCATGGCGACATCGGCGTCCTTGGCGACGCGGCACAGCGTTTCGGCGATATGGCCGTATCGCATGGTGGTTTCGAAGGGGATGCCGGCTTCCTCCATGCGTTTCATCACGGGACGCATGACGGCTGTTTCCGCGCGCAGCAGTTCCTCCTTGCGGCGACGATGGCGTTCTTCCAGCTCGCTCGGGGTCAGAAAGCTGTAGGGCGACCATTCCAGAACATGGGCGATCAGCAGGCTGTCGCCCTGCGCCTGCGCCCGGGTGATGGCGAAATCAAGCGCCCGCAGCGATGCATCGCTGCCGTCGAAACCGACGACCAGTTTGCGTGACATCTTACCCTCATCTGTTGGATTTCGTTTCTTTATGTCGGTGCTGAAAGGATAGGCACAGCTTTTCGTCAGGGCCAGAGAAAATGTAGCGATACATCTTTGCCGCCCTTTACCCACCGGTCCGATGCCCGCACTTCGGGCAGGGCCGCAGCGCAGCGGGCAGGGTACAGCCGGGGCATCCGCGAATTTTTGGCTTTCCAATCGCGGGTCGGCCCTGCATATTCGCCCCATGATCCGGAAGCACCAAATCGCCGCCGCCATCCTAGCGCCCCAAGGGGCGCTTCCGGCCGTGCATCTCCGTGGTCTGTTGCGTCTTACGCTGCGCTGAGCGGGTCGTCCGGGCCGCCGCTCAGTCAGGTTCATGGTCCGGGTTCATCCCAAGACATGCATGACGCCCGATGACGGGCCGTAAGAAAGACCAGACAGATGACCGACAACAACCGCGTCGTAATCTTTGACACCACGCTGCGCGACGGCGAGCAATCGCCCGGCGCCACGATGTCCCATGCCGAAAAGCTGGAAATCGCCGGCATGCTGGACGAAATGGGAGTCGATGTGATCGAGGCCGGCTTCCCCATCGCATCCGAAGGCGATTTCGCCGCCGTCTCCGAGATCGCCAAGATGGCCAAGACCAGCACCATCTGCGGCCTTGCCCGCGCCCAACTGCCCGACATCGACCGCTGCTGGGAGGCTGTGAAGCACGCCAAAAGCCCGCGTATCCACACCTTCATCGGCACCTCGCCGCTGCACCGCGCCATTCCCAATCTGGACATGGACCAGATGGCCGATCGCATCCACCAGACCGTCACCCATGCGCGCAACCTGTGCGACAACGTGCAATGGTCGCCCATGGACGCCACGCGGACCGAGCATGATTATCTGTGCCGCGTCGTCGAAATCGCCATCAAGGCCGGTGCCACGACGATCAACATCCCCGACACAGTCGGCTATACCGCGCCGCGTGAAAGCGCCGAGCTGATCCGCATGCTGCTGGAACGTGTGCCGGGCGCCGATGACATCATCTTTGCCACGCATTGTCACAACGACCTTGGCATGGCGACCGCCAATTCGCTGGCCGCGGTCGAAGCGGGCGCCCGCCAGATCGAATGCACCATAAACGGTCTGGGCGAACGCGCCGGCAACACCGCGCTGGAAGAGGTCGTGATGGCCATGCGGGTGCGCAACGACATCATGCCCTTCCAGACCGGCATCGACACGACCAAGATCATGGGCATCTCGCGCCGCGTGGCGTCGGTGTCGGGTTTCCCGGTCCAGTTCAACAAGGCCATCGTCGGCAAGAACGCCTTCCTGCACGAATTGGGCATCCATCAGGATGGCGTGCTGAAAAACGTCGAGACCTTCGAGATCATGCGCCCCGCCGACATCGGCCTGACCGAAAACAACATTGCGATGGGCAAGCATTCGGGGCGCGCAGCCCTGCGCGCCAAGCTTGCCGATCTGGGATACGAGGTTGGCGACAACCAGCTGAAGGACATCTTTGTCCGCTTCAAGGCGCTGGCCGACCGCAAGAAAGAGGTCTTCGACGAAGACATCATCGCGCTGGTTCTGGATGCCGCGGCCAACACGCAGGACGATCACCTGCAGGTCAAGCATCTGCGCGTTGTCTGCGGCAGCGACGGCCAGTCGGCGCAGCTGACCATGACCGTCGATGGCGTGGAAAAGCAGGCCGAAACCACCGGCGACGGTCCGGTCGATGCCTGCTTCAAGGCTGTCCGCCAGATCTTCCCGCATGAAGCGCGGCTGCAGCTGTACCAGGTGCATGCCGTGACCGAGGGCACCGACGCGCAGGCCACCGTCAGCGTCCGGATGGAGGAGGAGGGCCGCATCGTCACCGGTCAGGCCGCCGACACGGACACGATTCTGGCATCGGTCAAAGCCTATATCGGTGCGCTGAACCGGCTGATTCTGCGCCGCGCCATGACCGCGCAGGGCAGCGACGCCAAGCAGATCAGCATGTATTCGCATTGATCGGCCACGGCCCGGACACCTGCGGTCCGGGCCGTTTCGTTCCGCGCAAGAAGCCGCCATTGCCGTGTTTTGTATGCATCGGGGCTTTTCGCCTGCGGGACAGGGTTCTATACGGAGCCAAGCCTGCAGGGGCGATTCAGGGCTTTTTATGGCCCAAAGACTGATTTCAAAGCAGGGCAGGCCGGGCCAACCGGCGCGAAAAGGATACGGGCATGGCATTCGGCGGTTTGTTTTCGACCGACATCGCAATCGACCTCGGGACGGCGAACACGCTGATCTATGTCAAGGGCAAGGGCATCATCCTGAACGAGCCCTCGGTCGTGGCCTATCACGTCAAGGACGGCAAGCGTCAGGTTCTGGCGGTGGGCGAGGACGCCAAGCTGATGCTGGGCCGCACGCCCGGCAGCATCGAGGCCATCCGCCCGATGCGCGAAGGCGTCATCGCCGATTTCGACAGCGCCGAGCAGATGATCAAGCACTTCATCAAGAAGGTCTTCAAGCGCACGACGTTTTCCAAGCCCAAGATCATCGTCTGCGTGCCCCACGGCGCCACGCCGGTTGAAAAGCGTGCGATCCGCCAGTCGGTCCTGTCCGCAGGTGCCCGCAAGGCCGGCCTGATCGCCGAACCCATCGCCGCGGCCATCGGTGCGGGCATGCCCATCACCGAACCGACCGGCAGCATGGTCGTCGATATCGGTGGCGGCACCACCGAAGTGGCGGTCCTGTCGCTTGGCGACGTGGTCTATGCCCGCTCGGTCCGGATCGGTGGCGACCGGATGGACGAATCGATCATCAACTATCTGCGCCGCAACCAGAACATGCTGATCGGTGATTCGACCGCCGAGCGCATCAAGACCAGCATCGGCACTGCCCGTATGCCCGACGATGGCCGTGGCGCGACGCTGATGGTGCGCGGCCGCGACCTGCTGAACGGTATCCCCAAGGAAATCGAAGTCAGCCAGGCCATGATCGCCGAAGCCCTGACCGAGCCGGTTCAGGCCATCTGCGAGGCCGTGATGGTCGCGCTGGAAGCCACGCCCCCGGATCTGGCCGCCGACATCGTCGATCGCGGTGTGATGCTGACCGGTGGCGGCGCGATGCTGGGCGAACTGGATCTGGCGCTGCGCGAGCAGACCGGCCTGTCGATCAGCCTTGCCGACCAGCCCATGAGCTGCGTCGCACTTGGCACCGGCAAGGCGCTGGAGTTCGAGAAGCAGTTGCGCCACGTCATCGACTACGACAGCTGATCGCTTATGGCCCGCAAGGGACCAGATTTCGCGACCCCGGTCCGGCGCGTCCTGATCGCGCTGATGGCGCTTGCGCTGTTGGCGCTGTTCCTGTTCTGGCGCATCGACAGTCCGCGCGCCGAACAGATGCGCACCGCGATGATCGACCGGATCGTGCCGCGTTTCGAATGGGCCTTGGTGCCGGTGACCCGCGTGTCCGAAATGGTCGCGGGCTTCCAGAGCTATGCCCGGCTTTACGAACAGAACCAGGAATTGCGCCGCGAACTGCAGCGCATGTCCGCCTGGAAGGAAGCCGCCGTCCAGCTGGAACAGGAAAACAGCAAGCTGCTGGCCCAGAACAACGTCCGGCTTGATCCGGCGCTGACCAGCGTGACCGGCGTGGTGACGATGGACAGCGGCTCGGCCTTTCGCCAGTCGGTGCTGCTGAACGTCGGCGCGCGTGACGGCATCATCGAAGGCTGGGCCACGATGGACGGCCTTGGGCTGGTGGGGCGCATCGCGGGCGTGGGTCAGCGGACCAGCCGCGTTGTGCTGCTGACCGACCCTTCGTCGCGCATCCCGGTGGTGGTCCAGCCGACGGGCGAACGGGCGCTGGCCACGGGCGACAACACGCCGCTGCCGGTGCTGGAATTCATCGAATCGGGCGACAACGTGCGGCCGGGCGACCGGATCGTCACCTCGGGCGATGGCGGGGTCTTCCCGCCGGGGCTGCTGGTGGGGCAGGTGGCGCAGGGTGCCGACGGGCGGATGCGCGTGCGCATGGCCGCCGACTATGGCCGACTTGAGTTCCTGCGCGTCCTGCGGTCCCATCCCGCCGAGGCCGTCGTTGATACCACCGCCGTCATCCGCCGCGGCCCCGAAGGCTTTATCGGCCCCATGCTGCCCGACAGCCCCGTCGAGGCCGCATCCGCCACCGATGCGCTGGATCCGGGCACCTCGCCATGATCCAGTTGCCAAGCCGCAGCTTCGTGACCGGCACGGCAGTCTTCCTGCTGTCGGCGGCGGTCCTGCTGTTCATCCGCCTACTGCCGCTGAAGGGCGGCATCATGGGATGGCCCGGTCCCGACATGATGCTGGCGCTGATCCTGGCTTGGGTCCTGCGTCGTCCCGACCAGCTGTCCGCCCCCGTCATCGTCGCCGCCGTGTTGATTGAGGACGTCCTGCTGATGCGCCCGCTTGGGCTGTGGACTGCCTTCGTTCTGATCGGCAGCGAGGCTGCACGAGTTCGAGAGCACCGTTGGCGCGACCAGCCATTCATGGTTGAATGGTTGCGGGTGACCACCCTGATCGGTCTGATGATGCTGGGAAACCGTCTGGTCCAGATCCTGTTCGTGCTGCCGGTCCCGGCGCTTGGTCAGGTGATCCTGCAGTTTCTGGCGACCGTGCTGGTCTATCCTCTGGTGATCTTTGTGGCGCGCTGGTTGCTGGGCCTGCGTCGTGCAGGTCGCCCCGAGGGAGCGTAAGAAGGGTTCCGGGATGAAAAAATCGCAACGTGATATCGTTGACAGCAACCGTGGCATCACGCGACGGGGCCTGCTGCTGGCAGGCATCCAGATCGGCACCGTGACGACGCTGGCGCTGAAGATGCGGTCGATGCAGCTGGATCATGCCGATGAATACCGGATGCTGGCGGATGGCAACTCGATCAAGATCAGACTGCTGCCACCGTCGCGCGGGCTGATTCTGGACCGCACGGGCCTGATCATCGCTGGCAACGAACAGAATTACCGCGTGACCCTGACACGAGAGGAATTGGGCGGCGACGTCGAGCCGGTTCTGCGGCGGCTGGCGCAGCTGATCCCGATCAGCGATGCCCGGATGGAGGAATTGCGCGACGAATTCTCCAAGCGCAGCGCCATTACCGCCATCGTGCTGGCCGACCGCCTGTCGTGGGAACAGTTCAGCACCATTGCGGTCAATGCGCCGTCCCTGCCGGGGGTGACGCCGGAATCCGCGCTGTCGCGGGCCTATCCACGCGCAGGCGATCTGGCGCATGTCATGGGCTATGTCGGGCCGGTGTCCGATTACGATCTGTCGCGGATCGAGGACCCCGATCCCGTCCTGCGGCTGCCCGACTTCCAGTTGGGCAAGATCGGCGTCGAGGGCCGGCTGGAGGAGGTCCTGCGTGGCAAGGCCGGCGCCCGCCGCGTCGAAGTGAACAGCACCGGTCGCGAAATGCGCCAGCTGTCGCGGCAAGAGGGCGAACAGGGCGCGACCGTGCAGCTGACCGTCGATGCCAAGCTGCAGAATTACTGCGCGCAGCGTTTGGGTCAGGAAAGCGCCGCTGCCGTGGTCATGGATTGCCATACGGGCGAACTGGTGGCGATCAGTTCGTCGCCCAGCTTCGACCCGAACAAATTCGTGCGCGGGATTTCGACGACCGATTACCGCGGGCTGATGGATCACGATCATCGTCCGCTGGCCGACAAGACGGTGCAGGGTGTCTATCCCCCCGGTTCGACCTTCAAGCTGGTGACCCTTCTGGCGGGGCTGGAGGCCGGGGTGATCAATTCCGGCAGCCGCTTCTTCTGTCCGGGCTATACCGAACTGGGCGGTCGCCGCTTCCACTGCTGGAGCAGGGGCGGGCACGGCACCGTCGATGCGGTGAAAAGCCTGCAGGAAAGCTGTGACGTCTATTACTACGAACTGGCGCAGCGGGTGGGCATCGACCGCATGGCGATCATGGCGCGCAAGCTGGGCATCGGGGTGAAACACGACCTGCCGATGTCGGCGGTGTCCGAAGGGATCGCCCCGGACCGCGCATGGAAGCAGGCTCGCTATGATCAGGCGTGGCAGATCGGCGACAGCCTGAACGCCTCGATCGGGCAGGGCTATGTGCTGGCCTCGCCCTTGCAGCTGGCGGTGATGACGGCGCGTGTCGCATCGGGGCGCAAGATCGATCCGCAGCTGATCCGGTCGGTCGATGGCGTCAAGAAGCTGCCGACGGAGTTTCCGCCGCTGGACATCAGCGAGGCCTCGTTGAAGGTGGCGCGCGCGGGCATGGACGCGGTGATGAACAGCGCCCGCGGCACCGCCCGCAAGGCCCGGATCGAGCGTGAGGAATGGCGCATGGTCGGCAAGACCGGCACCAGTCAGGTCCGCAACATCACCGCCGCCGAACGTGCCCGCGGGGTGATTTCCAACGACCAGCTGCCGTGGGAACGTCGCGACCACGCGCTGTTTGTCTGCTATGCCCCCTATGATGCGCCGCGCTATGCCGTGTCGGTCGTGGTGGAACATGGCGGCGGCGGATCGACGGTTGCGGCCCCCATCGCGCGCGACATCCTGCTGTTTGCGCTGAACGGAGGCCTGCCGCCGCTGGATTCCGTCCCCTCGAACCAGCGCGCCGCCATGGAAGAACGTCACAACGCCATGCAGCTTTACACGCCCGAGGCCCCGCGCCCCGGCCGCAGCCGCGCCTGAGGGGCCCATGTCATATCTGGACTATAAGGTCGCACAGGTCCCCACCGGGCTGCGCAAGGTCTTCTTCATCAACTGGCCGCTGGTCCTGTTGATCACCGCCGTCTGCTGCATCGGGTTCCTGATGCTCTATTCCGTGGCGGGCGGAGAGATCGAGACATGGGCCCAGCCCCAGATGTACCGCTTTGCCGTGGGCATGGTCATCATGCTGGGGCTGGCCTTCGTGCCCATGTGGTTCTGGCGCGGGATATCCGTGTCGGCCTATGTGGTCTGCTTCCTGCTGCTGGTGGCGGTGGATCTGTTCGGTGCCATCGGCATGGGCGCGCAGCGCTGGATCGACATCGGCCCCATCCGTCTGCAACCGTCCGAGTTGATGAAGATCTCTCAGGTTTTGCTGCTGGCGGCCTATTACGACTGGCTGGACCTGAAGAAGGTGTCGCGCCCGCTGTGGGTGCTTATCCCGGTGGTGCTGATCCTTGCGCCGACGGCGCTGGTGCTGATGCAGCCCGACCTTGGCACCTCGATCATGCTGATCACCGGCGGAGGCATCGTGATGTTCGCCGCGGGGGTGTCGCTGTGGTATTTCGGCGTGGTCGTCGGCGCGGGCGTCGGCGCCGTCTATGCCGTGATGCAATCGCGCGGCACCGACTGGCAGCTGCTGAAGGAATACCAGTTCCGCCGCATCGACACCTTCCTCGACCCCACCGCCGATCCGCTTGGCGCGGGCTACAACATCATCCAGAGCCAGATCGCCTTGGGCTCGGGCGGTTGGTCGGGGCGCGGCTTCATGCAGGGCACGCAGTCGCGGCTGAACTTCCTGCCCGAAAAGCACACCGATTTCATCTTCACCGTCCTGTCCGAGGAGTTCGGCTTTATCGGCGCCTTTTCCCTGCTGGCGCTCTATATGCTGATCGTCGGGTTCTGCCTCTATTCTGCGCTTTCGAACCGCGACCGTTTTGCCAGCCTGATCACCATCGGCATCAGCGGCACGTTCTTCCTGTATTTCGCCATCAACATGGCGACCGTCATGGGGCTGCTGCCGGCCAAGGGCTCGCCCCTGCCGCTGGTCAGCTATGGTGGCACGTCGCTGATGATCCTGATGCTGGGCTTTGGTCTGGTGCAATCGGCCCATGTCCACAGACCGAGGTGACGCCATGAAAGTCCGCTTTTCCGCATCCCCCGCAGCCTGGGACGAATGGGCACCGGCCCTGCGCGCCATCGATCCGGGGATGGACCTGCACCGTGACGGTGACCCGGCCAGCTTCGACGCGATCATCTATGCCCCGGGCGGCGATATCACCGATTTCACCCCCTATGTGAACGTCCGCCTGATCCAGAGCCTCTGGGCAGGGGTCGAGCGGATCATCACCAACGACACCCTGACACAGCCTCTGGCGCGGATGGTCGATCCGGGGCTGGCGCAGGGCATGGCGGAATACTGCACGGGCTGGGCGATGCGGGCGCATCTTGGCATGGACGGCTATGCTCAGGACGGTACATGGCGCAACGGCCAGATCCCGCCACTGGCGACGGAACGCACAGTCACCATCCTTGGCATGGGTGAGCTGGGCAAATCCGCGGCGGCCATGCTGGGGGGCGTGGGGTTTTCGGTCACGGGGGTCAGCAACTCGGGGCGGGCGGTGCCGGGGATCGCCATGCATCCGCTGTCCGGACTGGATCAGGTGCTGGCAGGATCACAGATCCTGATCTGTCTGCTGCCCGACACACCCGTTACGCGAAACCTGCTGGATGCCCGCAGGCTGGCCCTGCTGCCCAAGGGGGCGTGGATCATCAATGCGGGTCGTGGCACGCTGATCGATGATGATGCCCTGCTGCAGGGGCTGCAGGGCGGTCGCCCGGCCCATGCGGTGCTGGATGTGTTCCGGACCGAACCGTTGCCCCGCGACCACCCCTTCTGGTCGCATCCGGGCATCACCGTGACCCCGCATGTCGCCGCCGACACCCGCCCCGCGACGGCTGCGAGGGGCGCTGTGGACAACCTGCACCGCGCCATGTCAGGGCAGCCGGTCGCCAATCTGGTTGATCGCAGCAAGGGGTACTAAGGCCGGGGCGGCGTGTCGTCCTTGTCCAGCAGCGCCGCCGCGCGTTGCAGCGCCAGCGCCGCGGCCCGCTGCGAGGCACGCTCGATCCGGTCGGCCATCTTCTTTTCACGCCGCCTCTGATAGGCGCGGAAGACCGGCACGGTCACGTAATGTACCCCGACCGAGACGACCAGCCCCAGGATCGTCCCGCCCACGACATAGGGCCAGAAGATCTGGAAGAAGAAATCATGCAGCATGTTCCAATGCGCGACCTTGGGTCCGAACATGGAATGGATGTTGTGCCAGATTTCGCCGGTGGCGCGGGAAAATTCCCGAAAGATGAAATGCGGTGACAGATCGCCCTTAAGTCCCAGAATGTGACGGCCCACCGCGGTCGAGGCGAAGGCGATGAAGGGCAGCGTCACCGGATTGCCGATGAAGGTCGCCAGCAGGGCCGCAAGGATGTTGCCGCCGATGATCCAGGCCGTCGCCGCCGCCGACAGGAAGTGGAACCCGAAAAGCGGCGTGAAGGATACGAAGACACCCGCTGCCACGCCGCGCGCGATGCGATGCGGCTGGTCGGGCAGGCGGCGCAGGCGGTACATCACGTACCTTGTGGCCCGACGCCATCCGCCGCGCGGATAGATCATCTCGCTGGCGATCTGCCCGTAGCTGCGCGGTTTGCGTCGTTTGAACAAGTGACACCCGATCTGTGATGGCCCGCCGGCCTTAGGGTTTCAGCGCAGGATCGCGGATACGTTCGACATGGGCGACATCGCTTTCCGCCTCGAGCGCGGTCAGCAGGTTGTGCAGATGTTCGTGGTCCCGCAACTCCAGATCGACCTCGATGCGATAGAAATCCGACTTGCGCGTGATGAATTCCAAGTTCGAGATATTCGCCCCCTGCGCCCCGATCAAGGTGCAGATGCGCCCCAGCACGCCCGCGTCATGCCGGATGGTCAGATGCAGCATGCTTGAATAGGCGGCGGGATGGCGGCCTTCGCGCCATTGCAGGTTGACCCAACGGTCGGGGCTGTCTTCGAATTCGGCCAGAACCGGGCAGTCGATGGCATGGATGACCACGCCCGCCCCGCGATAGGTGATGCCGACGATGCGTTCGCCCGGCAGCGGGTTGCAGCAGGGGGCGCGCTTGAAATTGGCGTCAGCCTCCAGACCGGCGAAGGGGCGTTTGCTGTCGATTTCGTCGTGGTGATCGGCCAGTTCGGGATAGAGGACGCCCAGAACCTCTTTAGCAGAGTTTTCGGCGCTGCCGATGCGGGCCAGCAATTCTTCGGCGGATGGCAGGCCCATCTGCTTGGCGGCGGTGCGCAGCGCCTTGTCGGTCACCTTGCGCCCGACATGTTCGAAACTGACGCGGACCAGTTCACGCCCCAGGCGAATGAAGCGGTCGCGGTCTTCTTCGCGCAGGGATCGCCGGATCGCGGCCTTGGCCCGACCCGTGACGACGATGTCCAGCCACGTCATCTGCGGGCGTTGGCCGCTGGCAGCGATGATGTCAACCGACTGGCCGTTGCGCAGGCGGGTCCACAGCGGCACACGGATGCCGTCGATCTTGGCGCCCACGCAGGAATTGCCAAGCCGCGTGTGGATGGCATAGGCGAAATCGATGGGTGTCGCGCCGCGTGGCAGCTGCATCACGTCGCCCTTGGGGGTGAAGCAGAAGACCTGATCCTGATACATCTCCATCTTGACGTGTTCGAGGAATTCGTTGTGATCCTCGGTGTCGAAGCGGTCGTTCAGGCTGGCGATCCATTCGGCGGGATCGACGGCAAAGGGATTGCGGGTGCGGACGCCGTCGCGATAGGCCCAATGCGCCGCGACACCGGCTTCGGCGACCTCATGCATCTGGCGGGTGCGGATCTGGATTTCGACCCGCTTGCCGTCACGCCCCGAAACCGTCGTGTGGATCGAGCGGTAGCCGTTCGATTTGGGCTGGCTGATGTAATCCTTGAACCGGCCCGGCACGGCGCGCCAGCGGTGGTGGATGACGCCCAGCACGCGATAGCAGTCCATTTCGCTGCGGGTGATGATGCGAAAGCCATAGATGTCGGACAGCCGCGAAAACGCCAACTGCTTTTCCTGCATCTTGCGCCAGACGCTGAAGGGCTTTTTCGCGCGCCCGAAGACGTCGGCATCGATGTTTTCGCGTTCCAGTTCCGCACGAATATCGGCCGTGATCTGGCCGATGATGTCGCCGCTGTCTTTCTGCAGGCTGACGAAACGGCGGATGATCGAACTGCGGGCTTCGGGGTTGATGACCTTGAAGGCCAGGTCCTCCAGCTCCTCGCGCATCCACTGCATGCCCATCCGGCCTGCCAGGGGGGCATAGATGTCCATCGTCTCGCGCGCCTTCTTGACCTGCTTGTCGGGACGCATGGACCGGATGGTGCGCATGTTGTGCAGCCGGTCTGCCAGCTTGACCAGGATGACCCGCATGTCGCGCGACATGGCCATGAACAGCTTGCGGAAGTTCTCGGCCTGCTTGGACTGGGTGCTGGACAGTTCCAGGTTGGTCAGCTTGGTCACGCCATCGACAAGCTCGGCGATCTCGGGGCTGAACATGCCCGCGACCTCTTCCTTGGTCGAGCGGGTGTCCTCGATCGTATCGTGCAGAAGGGCGGTGATGATGGTGGCATCATCCAGCCGCATTTCGGTCAGGATGGCAGCGACGGCGATGGGATGGGTGAAATAGGGTTCGCCGGAATGGCGGAACTGGCCCTCATGCATCCGCATGCCATATTCATAGGCGTCGCGGATCAGGGCGGCATTGCTGCGCGGGTTGTAGTTTCGCACCAGGGCAAGCAGATCCTCGACGTCAATCATGATAGTGTCGAAGACCTCGTCTGCCCTGTGCTTTCGTTCTTGTGGTATCAGCCGCGCTGGTTGGCTTCCAGCATCATCCGCAGCATCCGCTCTTCCGATTCCTCGTCGGCGGGCTTGGGACGATCCACTTCGGCACCCAGCAGAAGCGCCATGGCGTCTTCTTCCGGCTCATCGACCTCGATCTGGGTCTGGGTCAATTCGATCATCCGCTCGCGCAGATCATCGACGGGCTGGGTTTCATCCGCGATCTCGCGCAGGGCGACGACCGGGTTCTTGTCGTTGTCGCGATCAACAGTCGGCGCAGAGCCGGCCGTGATTTCGCGGGCGCGATGCGAGGCGAGCATCACCAGATCAAAGCGGTTGGGAACTTTGTCGACGCAGTCTTCAACCGTTACGCGGGCCATGAATCACCTGTGCAGTTGCGAATCGGATATTCGGGGCGAAAAAGGACTGATGGGCAGAAGCGGGCGCTTTGTCAAGCCAAAGCGCCCATATCATCGGCGTTCAGGGGCGTCATTCCGTCCATCGCATCGGGCGGCAGATCGGCCAGCATCCGGGCCACGTCATGTCCGGTCAGGGGGTGACGCCAAGCGGGTGCGATCTCGGCCAGGGGGCCAAGGACGAAGCCGCGGTCCTGCAGGCGCGGGTGGGGCAGGATCAGCTGGTCGGGTGCGCGCCTGCGCTGCTGGTCGGGGGGCAGGTCGATCCAGTCGCGCAGCATGGCCGCATCGGGGACGATCAGCCCGTCCAGCGCGATCAGGTCCAGATCCAGCACACGCGCCGACCAGCGGCCCGTGCTGCGGTCGCGGCCAAAATCTGCCTCAATCTTGTGCAGTTCCGCAAGCAGCGCCGTGGGCGGCAGGGGCGATGTGACGACGGCGACCGCATTTGCAAAATCGGGACCGCTGCCCGCAGGATAGGCCGGGGTCCGCCAGAAACGGCTGACGGAAGATATTGAAATGTCACGATGTTCGTGCAAGATAGTCAATGCGCTGCGCAGGCTGTTCCACAGGTCCTGTGACGGGCCCGGAAGGTTTGCGCCAAGCGCAACGATACCAAAAGACAGGTTAACCACAGTTTCCCCTTCGTCCTACAGGTAACATGGCGTGAATTGAATACGATCGGGTCCCTCACCCCGCACGTTCGATAGGCGCCTTGTCCTTACAAGTCCACCAAAGGCAACAAGATGTTTTACAAAGACGACAGATTGGCGATCTTCATAGACGGCGCGAACCTCTATGCGGCCGCGAAAGCGCTTGGTTTCGACATTGATTACAAGCTGCTGCGACAGGAATTCGACCGGCGTGGCAAGTTGACCCGTGCCTATTACTATACCGCTCTGGTCGAGGGTGACGAATATTCGCCCATCCGCCCGCTGGTCGACTGGCTGCATTACAACGGCTTCTGTGTCGTGACGAAACCGGCGCGCGAATACACCGATGCCCAGGGCCGTCGCAAGATCAAGGGCAACATGGACATCGAGCTGACCGTCAACGCGATGGAGCTGGCGCCGCATCTGGATCACGTGGTCATCTTCTCGGGTGATGGCGACTTCCGCCCCCTGATCGAGTCGCTGCAGCGCAAGGGTGTGCGGGTTTCCGTCGTCTCCACGATCCGCAGCCAGCCGCCGATGATTGCCGACGACCTGCGACGCCAGGCCGACAACTTCATCGAGCTTGAGGCCCTGCGCGACATCATCGGTCGCCCGCCGCGCGAACCTCAACAGGTCGAGACCTGATTTCCGCCGTGCCGGATCGCTGGCGGGCGCTGGCACTGATCTGTGCCGGCGTGATCGGTGCCATGGCCTGCTGGTTTTCCACCACGGCCATCGGGCCGGATCTGGCGCTGCACTGGGGGCTGTCGAACACGCAGGCGGCCTGGCTGACCAATGCGGTGCAGATCGGTTTCGTGCTGGGCGCGCTGGCGGCCTCGGCGGTGAACCTGCCCGACATCATGCCGGTGACGCGGTTGATCACCCTTGCGGCCCTGTTGACCGCGCTGGCAAATGCCGCCGTTCTGCTGGAGCCGGGCTTCGGCGGGCTGCTGCTGGCGCGTCTGGCAACGGGCTTTGCCTTGGCGGGCGTCTATCCCCCCGCGCTGAAGCTGATGGCCACATGGTTCGTCAAGGGTCGCGGGTTGGCGATGGGCCTGCTGGTGGGCGCGCTGACGCTTGGATCGGCCATGCCGCATCTGCTGCGTGCCTTGGGGCAGGGGCTGGATTGGCGGCTTGTGGTCGCGGGGGCCAGCATCGCCGCGCTGTCCTCGGCCGCGATCTTTGGCCTGACGGTGCGCGAAGGGCCGCATGGCTTCGCCCGCGCCAGTTTCGATCCCCGCCAGACCCTGGCCGTGCTGCGCGACCGCCCCGTCCGCTTGGCCAATCTGGGATACTTCGGCCACATGTGGGAGCTTTATGCTATGTGGGCCTGGTTCCTGTCCTTTGCCATCGCCGCCATGCAGGCGGGGCGACTGCCTGCGGGCAGCGCCTCGGTGTTGACCTTTGCGGTGATCGCGGCGGGGGTCATCGGCTGCGCGATTGGCGGCTGGTTGTCGGATCGCATCGGGCGATGCCTGACCACGGCGGGCATGATGACGGTATCGGGTGCCTGCACGGTGCTGATCTGTCTGGCGTGGGGCGGGCCCGTCTGGCTGCTGGTGGCGGTGGCCATCATCTGGGGCATCAGCATCATCGGCGACAGCGCCCAGTTCTCGGCCGCCGTGACCGAGCTGTCGGACCCGCGCCTTGTCGGCACCGCGCTGACCATGCAGTTGGCCTTGGGCTTTGCGCTGACGGTGGTGGCGATCTGGCTGATGCCGCATGTGGCGGTGTTGCTGGGGGGATGGCGATGGGCGTTTCTGGCGCTGCTGCCCGGTCCGACAATCGGAACCTGGGCGATGCTGCGCCTGCGCGGCCTGCCTGCGGCCGCCAGAATGGCTGCCGGTCGCCGCTGAAAGGGTGGTGGTGCGGACGGCGGGACTTGAACCCGCACTTCCTTACGGAAAACAGATTTTCGTACCACTTCGACTTTCGCCGCCGCCGTTCCGGCGTTCGTGGTCTGGACTATCCCTTCACCGTCACCCCGCATGGGGTCCCAGGTGCCGCCCGTCTAGTCTCTACACCTTCCCGATCGCTCGGGCTTGGCTCGGGATTGGCACGGGGTTTCCCCCTCAGCTTTCCCCGAATTTGAGCGGTTCTACTCCGCCGGTTTCCCGACGGGCACTCCAAATCTTAAAGTCTGGTGCGTCTACCGATTTCGCCACGTCCGCGTGACCATCCCTGCGTATGGCAAAGGATGCCCCTGTCGGCAAGGGACTTGATGATTATCATGCGCAGATTGCGGGAACTGGCAGCTTCGCCCGCAAGTTGTCCACCCAGATGCGCAAGCAGCATGAAGGAGGCCAGCATGTCCGACATCACCGATCAGCACGGCAAAGCAGGCGAATTGCACCAGCGGGGCGGCGAAACGCTGACCACCAATCAGGGCATTCCCATTTCCGACAACCAGAACAGCCTGAAGGCCGGCGCCAAGGGGCCGACCCTTCTGGAAGATTTCGTTCTGCGCGAAAAGATTTTCCACTTTGACCACGAACGTATCCCGGAGCGTATCGTCCACGCCCGCGGTTCGGGTGCGCATGGCTATTTCGAATGTACCGATCCCATTCCGGAACTGACTTCGGCCAGCATGCTGTCGAAAAAGACCAAGATCCCGGTCTTCACGCGCTTCTCCACGGTGGCAGGCGGCGCAGGCAGCGTCGATACGCCTCGTGACGTGCGCGGTTTTTCGGTCAAGTTCTATACCGAGGAAGGCAATTGGGATCTGGTCGGCAACGACATTCCGGTCTTCTTCATCCAGGATGCAATCAAGTTCCCCGACCTGATCCATGCCGTCAAAATGGAAGCCGACAAGGGCTATCCGCAGGCCGCCAGCGCCCATGATACCTTCTGGGACTTTGTGTCGCTGATGCCCGAATCCATGCATATGGTCATGTGGGCCATGTCGGATCGCGGCCTGCCGCGCAGTCTGCGCATGATCGAAGGCTTTGGCGTCCACACCTTCCGTCTGGTGAATGCTGAAGGCAAATCGACCTTCGTCAAGTTCCACTGGAAGCCCAAGCTGGGTCTGCAAAGCCAGGTCTGGAACGAAGCCGTCAAGACCGCCGGTGCCAATCAGGATTACCACCGTCAGGACCTGTGGGAAGCCATCGAGGCTGGCGATTATCCCGAATGGGAACTGGGCATCCAGACGTTCGACGCCGAATGGGCCGCCAAGCAGCCCTATGACGTGCTGGACGCGACCAAGCTGATCCCCGAAGAGGACATCCCCGTCCGCATCGTCGGGCGCATGGTTCTGGACCGCAACCCGGACAACTTCTTTGCCGAGACTGAGCAGGTGGCCTTCTGCCCCGCCAATATCGTGCCCGGCATCGACTTCACCGACGATCCGCTGCTGCAGGGTCGCCTGTTCAGCTATCTGGACACGCAGAAATCGCGTCTGGGGACGGCGAACTTCCACCAGATCCCGATCAACGCGCCGAAATGCCCGATGCACAACTTCCAGCGTGACGGCATGATGCAAATGGCCGTGCCCAAGGGCCGCGCCAATTACGAACCCAACAGCCTGCATCAGGCGGGCGAGGATCCTGGTCCCCGTGCATCGGATCAGGGCTTCAAGACGGTCAAGAAGATGACCGATCTGGGCAACGAACCTGATCAGAAGCTGCGCGTGCGTCCGGAACTGTTCGGCGATCACTATAGCCAGGCGCGGATGTTCTATCGCAGCCAGACCGAGCCCGAACAGCGTCACATTGCCGATGCCATCGTGTTCGAGCTGTCCAAGGTCGGGCTGGGGCATGTGATCCAGCGCGTGCTGGGGCATCTGCGCGTCATCGACGAGGATCTGGCGGTCATGGTCGCCGAAGGTCTGGCCGAGGATCTGCCCGAGGCAGCCAAGCCGCACCGCGATGTGGTGGACATGCCGGTCTCGGACGCACTGTCGATCGTGAAGAGCGCCAAGCATACGTTGAAGGGCCGCAATGTCGGTATCCTGATCGGCGACGGTGGTGACATGGCCAAGGCCGATGCCATCAAGTCCGCAGTCGAGGCGCAGGGTGGCATGGTCACCATGATCGCCAAGGAGCGCGGCAAGGCCGAAGCGCAGCTGGCCGGGACGCCCTCGGTGCTGCTGGATGCAGTGGCGCTGGTTCTGGGGCAGGACGACGGGGCGAAGTTCGCCAAGTACAAACCGGCCATCGATTTCGTCTCGGATGCCTTTGCGCATCTCAAGGCGATCGGTTGCGACGATGCGGCGGCGCCGTTGCTGAAGGCGGCCGGTGTCGAAGCCGATGAGGGCGTGACCGGTCTTGATGCCGAGGCCTTCGTCAAGGCGGCGGCCATGCGGTTCTATGCCCGCGAAGAGAAGCTTTGGTAAGCTGACAGCCGGGGGTGCGATGCCCCCGACATGCCATCTGGTAAGGGGCGGGCGGTTGTCTGCCCCTTACCCATAAGTGTTATCCGTAACTGCGGGTCGGACGGTCGAAGACCTTGCGGCCCATCAAGCTGCCGACCAGATCGACCATCAACTTGGCCGTGCGCCCGCGTTCGTCGAGGAACGGGTTCAGCTCGACCAGATCCAGCGATGTGACCAGCTCGGATTCGTGCAGCAGCTCCATCACCAGATGCGCCTCGCGGAAGGTGGCACCGCCGGGGACCGTGGTGCCCACGGCGGGCGCGATCGAGGGGTCCAGGAAATCCACATCCAGACTGACATGCAGCAGGCCGTTGGCCGCCCGCACGCGGTCAAGGAAGGTGCGCAAAGGCGCGACGATGCCCTGTTCGTCCAGCACGCGCATGTCGTTGACGGTGATGTCGGTTTCCTGCATCGCTGCATATTCCGCCGGATCGACGCTGCGGATGCCGAACATGCAGATGTTTTCGCCGGGGATCGGGTTGGGGAAGGCCGGGAAGGGGTCGAAACCCGCCTGGCCATTGGCATAGGCCATCGGCGTACCGTGCAAATTCCCCGAGGTGGTCGAGGCGACCGTGTGGAAGTCGCTATGCGCATCCAGCCAGATCACGAATTGCGGGCGCCCGATGTTGGCCGCATGCGAGGCCACCCCCGCGACGGTGCCAAGGGCCAGCGAATGATCGCCCCCCATGATGATCGGCATGCCGTCCGGCAGCGCCGCTTGCGTGGCGGTGGACAATGCGCGGGTCCAGGCGATGGTCTCGGGCAGGTGGTGGACGGCGGTGTTGTCGCAGGTCTGGTCGCCGGGGGCGTCCGGGGCGACATCGCCGCGGTCCTCGACGCTGTGGCCAAGCGCGCCCAGGGTGCCCGCCAGCCCTGCGGTCCGATAGGCGGCAGGGCCCATCAGGCAGCCGGGGCGACGCTGCCCTTCGTCCACGGGCGCGCCGATGAGGATGCAATGGGTCATCCGGATCTCCGTTCTTGATATCCGGATAAGACCCCCCGGGGCGGCGAATGTCCACCGGCCCCGGGGAATGGCGTCAGAAGTTCGCCGTCAGGCCCATCCACAGCTGGCGGCCTTCGCCGACCGTGTTGCTGCTGCCCGCGGTGATGTCGCGGTCCAGCACGTTGTAGATGGCGCCGTTCAGGGTGACGCGGTCATTCACCTGATAATCCGCACCCATGTCGACGGTCAGATAGGATCCGTATTCATAGGCGATGGCTGTGCCGTTGTCGTCAAAGGCATAGGGCGTGCCATTGGTGCCGATCCGCGCACCCGCCGCGACTTCGTTCCCTTGATAGTTCACGGTGCCCCATGCGCCCAGACCGGTGACGGGCGTCTGCCAATCGGCGCTCAGGCTGGCCATGTGACGCGGCGTCCGTTCCAGCGGCAGCCCGCGATAATCGCCGGTTTCCTGTTCGCTGTCGGTGAAGCTGTAGCTGGCGCGGAACGACAGATCGGCGGTGGCATCCCACGACCCGGTCAGCTCGACCCCCTGCAGGCGGGCCTCGCCGACGTTGTACCAGCCCCAACGGTTGAAGGTGGTGCCGCCGACGGTGATCTGATCGGTGGATTTGGCGCTTTCGATCTTGTTCTTGAAATCGGTGCGGAAGACCGTGGCGCCGACATCCCATGTGCCGCCGTTGTACAGCGCGGCCAGTTCGTAGTTGGTGCTTTCCTCGGGCTGCAGGTCGGGGTTCGACACGATCGCCCCCGCACCGCCTTCGGTGGTGTAGTAGTAGCCCGGAACGATCGACCGCAGATCGGGCGCACGGAAGCCGGTTGACACACCGCCCTTGATCGTCAGATCCGCCGTCGCGTTCCACACCGCATAGGCACGCGGGGTGACATGGTTGCCGAATTCGTCGTGTTCATTATAGCGCGCGCCCAAGGTCAGCGCGAAATCGTCGCGCAGGCGCCATTCGTCCTCGGCAAAGATCGCCCATTGCGAGGTCGAGAAGTCGTAATCGACGCCATCGCCCAGACCGGGGTTCTGATCGCGCAGGCCCGTGCGGTCCAGCTGGCCACCGAAGACGACGGTATGTTCGCCATGGAAGGACAGCGGCGCGGTGAACTTGGCGTCATAGACGGTGTTCGTCACCTCAGGGCTGCGCGGATCGGCCGAAAGCGCCAGCGCGCCGTTGCCGGCATAGGTGGTGCGTTCGCCCTTTTCTCTCAGCACCGATAGGTCGGCGGTCACATCGCCCCACTGGCCGGTATAGGACAGCGACGCATGTTCGCGGGTGTTTTCCTGCAGGCTGTCGTTCTGGGGCGCGCCGCGGAAGTCGAAGGCTGCCAGAGTGCGGCCGACGCGGGCCAGATCCTCGATCCGGGTGCGGCCACCTTCCAGACGGAACAGGTGATCGGGGTCCGGGGTCCAGGTCAGGCGGGCCGACAGATCGGTCAGGTCACGGTCGCGCAACCCGTCGACCTGGCGTGCCTCGCTGCGCTGGAAGCTGCGGCCCCAGACCTGCAGGCCCAGCTGGTCGGCAATCAACGGACCACCGGCCTGGAACGACAGCTGCCGGGAATTGGCATCGCGGTCATGCTGGGACAGCGTGGTTTCGGCCGTGACCGAGCCGCTCCACTGATCGCCGACCGGCTTGGTGATGATGTTGATCACGCCGCCCATCGCGTCCGAGCCATAAAGCGAGGACATCGGGCCGCGCACGACCTCGATCCGGTCGATGGCGCCGACGGGGGGGATGAAGCTCTGCTCGATGCCGGCATTGCCATTGGTGCGCGATTCCCGCGTGCCCTGCCGTTTGCCGTCCACCAGGATCAGCGTGTATTGTCCCGACAGCCCGCGGATATAGATGTCTTCTTCATTGGCATTGCCGGTGGTGGCGACGCCCTGCACCTCGGTCAGTGCGTCGGTCAGGCTGGAAATGCCGCGCTTGGACAGCTCATCCCCCGAAATGACCGAAACGCTGGCCGGGGCCTCCGAGAGGTTCTGTTCGAACCCCGATGCCGTCAGGATGATCGGTTCCAGCATCACCGGCTGTTCGGCCATATCCTGCGCAAGCGCCGGGTGAACCAGCGCGGTCACGGTCAGAAGGGTTGCGATGACGGGGCGACGGCGCGTGCTGAACGGCATATCTGTGATCCTGGACTGTTGATTTCCTGCCTTGGGTCAACAGCCAGAGAGACGAACCGCATTACCTGGGTAATTCAGTCGGGAATAGAAGCCTGTCACGGCGGGGGCAAGATGACACCCCGCCGTGATCGTGATTGTTGCGCAAATGCAACGGTATCAGGCGCGGACGCCCTTGAACCGCTCTTCCCATTCAGCGCGGTTTTCGTCCGAGATCTTGGCGAACAGAACCTCGGGGACGGTAAAGGCGTGACCTGCGGGCAGGGCCTGCAGCGCGGCGGCGACATCGTCGGGCCAAGCGGCGTCTTCGGCATTCATCGCTTGCAGCGTGGATTTCGCTGCGAAGGGGATGAAGGGTTCGGACAGCACGCCGTAAAGGCGGATCAGGTTCAGGCCCATGCGCACCTGCATCGCGGCCTTTTCGGGGTCAGTCTTGAAGGCCGCCCAAGGGGCCGCCGCCTGCAGGTATTCGTTGCCGCGCACCCAGATGCCGCGCAGTTCGGCCGAGGCCTTGCGGATCTCCATGTCGTTCATCATCCGCTCGTAGTTGCGGATGCGGGCGGTCAGATCGGCGATCAGCTGCTGTTCCTCGGGACCGTAATCGGGGCTTTCGGGGACAGCCTCGCCGAACTTGCTGCGGCAGAACTTGGTGATGCGGCTGACGAAATTGCCCAGCACATCGGCCAGATCCTTGTTCACCGACTGCTGGAAGTTTTCCCAGGTGAATTCGCTGTCACCCAATTCGGGGGCGTGGGACAGCAGCCACCAGCGCCAGTAATCGGCGGGCAAGATCGACAGCGCGTGGTCCATGAAGACGCCGCGCCCCTGGCTGGTGCTGAACTGGCCGCCGTCATAGGTCAGATAGTTGAACGACTTGATGTAATCGACCATCTTCCACGGTTCGCCCGAGCCGATCAGTGTGGCGGGGAATGACAGGGTGTGGAAGGGGACGTTATCCTTGCCCATGAACTGGGTATAGGTCACGTCATCCGCGCCTTCATCCGTGCGCCACCAGCTGCGCCAGTCGGCATCGCTGCGACCGTTCGCATCGGCCCATTCGGCGGTGCCGGCGATATATTCGATGGGGGCGTCGAACCAGACATAGAAGACTTTACCCTCCATCCCCGGCCAATCCTTGTCGCCATGCTTGACCGGAACGCCCCAGTCCAGATCGCGGGTGATGCCGCGATCCTGCAGGCCGTCGCCGTCGTTCAACCATTTCTTGGCGATCGAGGTCGTCAGGATCGGCCAGTCCTTCTTGCTGTCGATCCATGCGGCGATGTCGGATTTCAGTTCGGACTGGCGCAGATAGAGGTGCTTGGTCTCGCGCACTTCCAGATCGGTGCTGCCGCTGATGGCGCTGCGCGGGTCGATCAGGTCGGTGGGATCCAGCTGCTTGGTGCAGTTTTCGCACTGGTCACCGCGTGCCTTGTCGTAGCCGCAATTGGGGCAGGTGCCCTCGATATAGCGGTCGGGCAGATAGCGGCCGTCGGTGATAGAATAGACCTGCTTTTCAGACACTTCGCGGATATAGCCCTGATCGGCAAGGCGGCCTGCGAAATGCTGGGTCAGGGCGCGGTTCTGGGTGCTGGACGACCGGCCGTAATGGTCGAAGGACAGCCCGAAGCCGCGCGCCAGTTCGGCCTGTTCGCCATGCATGCGGGCGCAGTAATCATCCACCGCCTCGCCGGTCTTGGCGGCGGCCAGTTCGGCGGGCGTGCCGTGTTCGTCGGTGGCACAGATGAACATCACCTCGTGTCCGCGGGCGCGCTGATAGCGGGCGAACAGGTCGGCGGGAAGCTGGGACCCGACAAGGTTCCCCAGATGCTTTATGCCGTTGATATAGGGCAGGGCAGAGGTGATCAGATGGCGGGCCATGGAATGCGTCCTTTTCAGTCGGCGCATCTCTAGCCCTTGTGGGGGGCAAATGAAAGATCTGCGCTGATCTGCGGGTCATATGCGCCGGACTTGCGACTAACCTGACGTCAATCCGGCGGGGTAGTTGCAAATATCGGTCCGATACGGCAGATGCGCAGGCTTTCACACAACTGTCACAGAGATCCCTTGTCCCAGAACGCCTCACTTCGATTCCCCGACCCGCTGCTGGTTCTGGCCGCTACTTGCATGACGACGCTGGTGGTGCTGATGGCCGGATTGGTCCTGTCCCACACCCCCAAAGAGGTCTTTGCCGAAAGCGGCCCGATCGAGCGTCTCTCGGCGGCCTATCTGATCGCATCGGCGCTGCTACTGGCGACGCTGCGCGGGACGGGTCGCTGGCACCAGGTGGTGCTGCTCGGTGCGGCAGGCTTGCGCGAACTGGATTGGGACAAGGCCTTTACCGACAGCGGCGTGCTGCAGCTGCGCCTTTATTCCGGGGATGCGCCGCTGGTGCAGAAGGCCGTGGGCTTGCTGGTGCTGGCCGCGCTGATCACCGCCGGTATCCGGCTGCTGCGCCGTGATCTGGGGCCGTGGCTGCGGGGCCTGCGGGGCGGGCAGCTGCGCGCATGGCTCATCGCGCTGATCCTTGCGCTGCATACGGTCGCCAAATCGCTGGACGGTCTGGGTCGCAAGCTGGCCCCTTGGGGCGTCGAGTTGGCCGATTGGACCAACAAGGTCGCCGGACGCAGCGAAGAAGCGCTGGAGCTGATCGCCGCGATTCTGATCCTGCAGGTCGTCGTCCTGATCCGGCACGATCACCACCGCGCATGAAAAAGCCGCCCCGAGGGGTGGCTTTTCCAATTTCCCTAATACCTTAGCGGCGGCGGTCGCGACGCGAACTCATGGGTTGGAAGGCGACGCCCACATGGGCCTCGCAATAGGGTTTGCCCGCTTGGCTGGGCAGACCGCAGAACCAGAACTTTTCGGTCGCCGGATCGCCGATGGGCCATTTGCAGGTCCGTTCGGTCAGCTCCATCAACGACAGCTTGCGCGCGCGCTTTTCCACTTCGCGGACCGAGGCCAGCGCTTCGGGGCTGATCTCATTCGCGGAAGGCTGCGGCGGCAGGGGTTGGCCTGCGGGCACGATCGGACGGCGCGGCACCGGGGTAAAGACCGGCTGCGGCGCGGGTTCTTCGGCCTCTTCGGGTTCAGGCTCGGGCTGGGCCGCGGGCTTGGGGGCTGCCGGAGCGGGCTGCGGCGCGGGGGCTGCGGCCTTGGGGGCTGCGGGTTTCTTGGGTGCCGCAGGTTCGGGCGCGGGGGCTGCCGCTGCGGGTGCAGGGGCGGCCTCGGCCTCGTCGTTGCGGTTGGACAGGCCAAGGCGATGCACCTTGCCGATCACGGCGTTCCGGGTGACGCCCCCCAGTTCTTTTGCGATGGCACTGGCCGACTGGCCCTCGGACCACATGCGCTTCAGCGTCTCGACACGTTCATCCGTCCAGGACATGGCTGCCTTTCCGGGCGGGTCTGACCTGCCGCCCCATCTTGTAACCTGCGATTGGTCCCGTCAGAAACGGGATGCCGAGATTTAGCTGTCGGTGCGCAGAAATTCAAGGACCGCATGATGACCCCGCAAATGATCCCCGACCGCCCCGCGATGGGTGTCCGCCGCTTTGGCCGCGTCAACTGGCTGGGCCTGCGAACGCTGGCCCGCCGCGAGGTGATGCGCTTCATGGCCGTCTGGCAGCAGACCATCTTTGCGCCGCTGATGACGGCGGGGCTGTTCGTGGTGGTCTTTGCGCTGGCGCTGGGGCAGGGCCGCGGAGAGATCATGGGCCTGCCCTATCTGGTCTTTCTGGGGCCGGGCATCCTGATGATGACGGTGATCCAGAACAGCTTTGCCAACACCTCCAGCAGCATCACCGCCGCCAAGGTGCAGGGAAATATCGTCAACACGCTGATGCCGCCCCTGTCGGCGGGCGAACTGCTGGCGGGATACCTGTCGGGATCGGTCGTGCGGGCGGGACTTGTCGCAACTGTGATCGGCACCGGCATGATGCTGGTGACGCAACGGGGCATCAGCCATCCGCTGTGGGCGCTGTGCTTTGTGCTGCTGGCGGCGGTGCTGCTGGGGGGCCTTGGCATCCTGGCCGGGATCATGGCGCAGAAATTCGACCAGATGGCGGCGATCACGAATTTCATCATCACGCCGCTCAGCTTTCTGTCCGGCACGTTTTATTCGGTGCAGACTCTGCCGCAGCCCTTCAACACGTTGTCGCATTGGAACCCGATCTTTTATCTGATCGACGGCGCCCGCTATGGCGTGACCGGTGTCAGCGACGCGCCGCCCCTGCGTGGCGCGTTGATCTGCGCCGCTGTGGCGACGGTGGTTCTGTATATCGCGTGGCGCTGGCTGAAGACCGGCTATCGCATGAAACCGTGACGGGCGCGCAAATAGCGCTTGCGTCGCGGGTGCATCCTGCGCATCTTTCCGCGCATGAGCAAACGACGTGCCCGCATCAACCGACGCTGACGCAGCCCCCGCGGGCCGCGTCCCGCCCTCGTTTTGCCTATCCGCTTCCCCTGATCCCGTTGCCGGAGCATTCCCATGATTTCGCATGTCTTGCCGACCTATAACCGCGCCCCTCTGTCCTTTGAACGGGGTGAGGGCGCTTGGGCCATCACCGCCGACGGAACCCGATATCTGGATCTGGGGGCGGGGATCGCGGTGAACGTGCTGGGCCATGCCAACCCCGATCTGGTCGCGGCGCTGACCGAACAGGCGGGCCGGATCTGGCATGTCTCGAACCTGTACCAGATCCCGCAACAGGAACAGCTGGCCTCGGCGCTGGTGGAAAACACCTTTGCCGATACGGTCTTCTTTACCAATTCCGGCACCGAGGCCGCCGAGCTGGCCATCAAGATGATCCGCAAATACTGGGATCACGCAGGCGATCCAGACCGGATCGAGATTATCACCTTCGAAGGCGCCTTCCATGGCCGTTCCACCGGTGCCATCGCGGCATCGGGTGCGGAAAAGATGGTCAAGGGCTTCGGCCCGCTGATGCCCGGCTTCCGCACCCTGCCTTGGGGCGATCTGGATGCGCTGAAGGCCGCCATGTCCGACCGCACCGCCGCGGTGATGCTGGAGCCCGTGCAGGGCGAGGGTGGCATCCGTCCCATTCCCGACGAAGACCTGCGCGCCATCCGCGAATTGTGCGACGAAACCGGCGCGTTGCTGGTTCTGGACGAGGTTCAATGCGGCGTTGGCCGGACCGGGCGTCTGTTCGCGCATGAATATGCAGGCATCACCCCCGATGTGATGATGGTCGCCAAGGGCATCGGCGGCGGCTTCCCCTTAGGTGCGGTGCTGGCGACTGAAAACGCGGCCGCTGCCATGGTTGCGGGAACGCATGGCTCGACCTATGGCGGCAACCCGCTGGCCTGCGCGGTGGGCAACCGCGTGATGCAGATCGTCGCCGATCCGCAGTTCCTGTCGGAAGTGAACCGCAAAGGCGGGCTGTTCCGGCAGAAGCTGGAGGGGCTGATTGCAGCCCATCCCGATATCTTTGAAGCCGTGCGGGGGCAGGGGCTGATGCTGGGCCTGAAATGCAAGGTCGCGCCCGTCGATCTGGTCAAGGCAGGCTATGACCAGAACATCCTGACCGTGCCCGCTGCCGACAACACATTGCGCTTGCTGCCGCCCCTGAACATCTCGGACGGGGACATCTCCGAGGCCGTGGCCCGTCTGGACCGCGCCGCCAGCGCCTTGGCAGCCTGAGATGGGCGGCGTGTCGCATCGCCGCCTCCGATGAGGGCATCTGCGTCGTGAAACCTTTATCCGGGGGCAGGGCCCTCTTGACCCCGGGGCCTCAAGCGGGCTTGCTTGCGAAAATCGCCGAAAGACAGACAGATGACCCATTTTCTGGATATCCACACAACCGACCGCGACGATCTGCGGACCATCATCGACAACGCCAAGGCGATGAAGCAGGCCCGAAAGGGGCTGCCCAAAGGTACACCCGATCAGGACCAGCCGCTTGCCGGACATATGGTGGCGCTGATCTTCGAAAAGCCCTCGACCCGGACGCGCGTTAGCTTCGATGTGGGCGTGCGGCAGATGGGCGGGCAGACAATGATCCTGTCGGGATCGGAAATGCAGCTGGGACACGGCGAAACCATCGCTGACACGGCCCGCGTCCTGTCCCGCTATGTCGATCTGATCATGATCCGCACCTTCGAGGAAGCGACCCTGCTGGAAATGGCCGAGCATGCCACCGTGCCGGTCATCAACGGCCTGACGAACCGTACCCACCCCTGCCAGATCATGGCCGACATCATGACCTTCGAGGAGCATCGCGGCCCCATCGCAGGCAAAAAGGTGGTCTGGTCGGGCGACGGCAACAACGTTTTTGCCAGCTTTGCCCATGCAGCCGGTCAGTTCGGCTTTGACCTGACCTTCACCGGCCCGCCGCCGCTGGATCCGGAACGCGAATGGCTGGACTATGCGGCCTCAAAAGGGCATCCGGTCACGATCGAGCGTGATCCCAACAAGGCCGTCATCGGCGCCGATCTGGTCGTCACCGATACTTGGGTCAGCATGCACGACCCCCAGTCCGCCAAGGAACGTCGCCATAACCAGCTGCGCGGATATCAGGTCAACGCCGATCTGATGGCCAAGGCGCGTGGGGATGCGTTGTTCATGCACTGCCTGCCGGCCCATCGCGACGACGAGGCCACCAGCGAAGTAATGGACGGCCCCCATTCCGTCATTTTTGACGAAGCGGAAAACAGGTTGCATGCCCAAAAAGCGATCATGCGCCATTGCCTGCAACGCTAGCACGCGTCATGATGGACCAATGCCCCGATGCGCCTGATCATGCCGCGTCGGGGCATTTCCATTGAATGCCTTGCCTATGCGGCCCGGATCACCCTGATGGCGATCCGGGCCTTTTGCGATCAGCCGATGGCTGCGGCACGGATTTCGTCATCGATGCCGTCCAGATATTGCGCGAAATTATCGCAGAACATCTGGACCAGCTTTCTGGCCTGCGCGTCATAGGCCGCGGGGTCGTCCCAGGTGCGGCGCGGGTCCAGCAGCACGTCGCTGACGCCGGGGACGCTGACGGGAACCTCGAAGCCGAAGTTCGGGTCCTTGCGGAATTCCGCCTCGTTCAGGCTGCCGTCCAGGGCGGCCGACAGCAGGTTGCGCGTCGCTGCGATGGGCATGCGTGACCCGGTCCCGAAGGCGCCGCCGGTCCAGCCGGTGTTCACCAGCCAGCAGGACGCGCCCAAGGTGGCGATCTTTTGCTGCAGCAGCTTGCCATAGACCTCGGGGCGGCGCGGCATGAAGGGCGCACCGAAGCAGGTCGAGAAGGTCGGGATCGGCTCGACCACACCCACCTCGGTTCCCGGCGTCTTGGCGGTGAAGCCCGACAGGAAGTGGTACATCGCCTGCGCCGGCGTCAGGCGTGCGATGGGCGGCAGCACGCCATAGGCATCGCAGGTCAGCATGATGACGTTGCGGGGATTGCCACCAAGGCTGGTCGGCGATGCGTTCGATATCGCATCCAGCGGGTATGCGCAGCGCATGTTATCGGTGATCGAGTTGTCCTCGAAGTCGAGTTCAAGGCTGTCGGGATCGCTGACCATATTCTCGATCACGGTGGCGAAACGCGAGGTGGTGGCAAAGATCTCGGGCTCGGCCTTGGGCGACAGGTTGATGGTCTTGGCATAGCAACCACCTTCGAAGTTGAAGATGCCATCGTCCGACCAGCCATGTTCGTCGTCACCGATCAGCACGCGCGAAGGATCGGCCGAAAGCGTCGTCTTGCCTGTGCCCGACAGGCCGAAGAAGACCGCGCTGTCATCGGGATCACCCGGTGCATGGTTCGCGCTGCAATGCATGGGCATGATACCCTTGCCCGGCAGGATGTAGTTCAGCAGCGTGAAGACCGATTTCTTGTTCTCACCGGCATAGGCGGTATTGGCGATCAGGATCAGCTTCTTGTCGAAGTTCAGCGCGATGACCGTTTCCGAACGGCAGCCATGGCGGGCCGGATCGGCCTTGAAGCCGGGGCAGTTGATAATGGTGAATTCGGGCGCAAAGGTCGCCAGCTCGTCGGCCTCGGGGCGGCGCAGCAGGTGGCGGATGAACAACCCGTGCCAGGCCATTTCGGTGATGACGCGGACATCCAGACGATGCGCGGGATCGGCGCCCCCGAACAAATCCTGCACGAAGTAGTCGCGGCCCTTCATGTGCTCCAGCATGTCGGCATGCAGCAGATCGAAGTTTTCGGGCTGCATTGGGGCATTGTTTTCCCACCAGATCGAATCCTCGACCGATGGCGTACGGACGACGAATTTATCCTTGGGCGAACGGCCGGTATGTGCACCGGTTGACACCAGGAAGGTCCCGCCAAGACCCAGCTTGCCTTCGCCACGCGCGACGGCCTCGGTCATCAGGGCGGGTTCCAGAAGGTTGTAATAGACCTGGCCCAGCCCGTTGATGCCTTGATCTTCCAGTCGGCAGTTCGGGTTCACGCGCGTCGTCATGTGGGGCTCCTGATCCATGAAATGTTCGCCGTCATGTGCGTTGCAATGGAATCGGCTATAGCATGGCGGTTTTCGCGCGAAACAAGTCAGCGCAAACGGTTAGCGCAAACTGTGAATGTTATCGCCAACACGATGGTTTTTGGACCCGACAGGGCAGATCATGACCGCCAAGCGCCCAGTTTTCGACCCAAGGTGATTCGCATGCGGCAGATCCACGCAACCACGGTGGCCTTCGAAGGTCGGGGTCTGGTCATCACCGGCCCCTCCGGGTCGGGAAAGTCAACGCTGGCGCTGCAACTGATGGCCGTGGGTGCTCTGCTGGTGGCGGACGACCGGACCGATCTGCGCCTGTCGGCCGGTCACCTGATCGCCCAATCCCCTGCGCCTTTGCTGGGCAAGATCGAGGCGCGGGGCGTCGGCATCCTGTCGGCAGTTCCTTCGGCGCCCGTTCCGGTGGCCGCCGCGGTCGATCTGGGGCTGGACGAACAGGATCGTCTGCCACAGGTGCAACATCGCGAATGGCTGGGCATCCGGGTTTTGCTTGTATCGGGACCGTATCGCCCGCATCTTTACGCTGCGCTGCGGCAGTTGATGCTGGGCCAACGCCTGGCATAGCCGCCCGACCCGACATGCGAAGGAAGACGGATGGCCCAAGACGATCCGACCCCCGATGATGCGCCGCAGGGCGTGCAACGACTGGTGCTGGTCACCGGCCCGTCCGGCGCGGGCAGGTCCACCGCCATCAACGTACTTGAAGATCTGGGCTTCGAGGCGATCGACAATCTGCCCCTGTCGCTGATCCCGCGCTTGCTGGACGGTCCCGCACGCCCCGTGCCGCTGGCGCTTGGGCTGGATGTGCGTAACCGCGATTTTTCATCCTCGAACGTGATCGAGTTGATCGACCGTCTGACCCGCATGCCCGGCTATTCGCCCGAGGTTCTGTTTCTGGACTGCGACGCCGATGTTCTGGTCCGCCGTTTCAACGAAACCCGTCGTCGCCACCCGTTGACACCCGACAGCGAACCCATGGCGGGCGTGCTGGCCGAAATCGACATCCTGAACCCGATCCGCGCACGGGCCGACGTTCTGCTGGACACCTCCGAACTGTCGCCGCACGATCTGAAGGCCGAACTGACGCGCTGGTTCGATCTGCGGCCGGGCAAGAACCTCAGCGTTTCGCTGCATTCGTTCAGCTACAAGCGTGGCGTGCCGCGGGGGGTGGACGTGATGTTCGATTGCCGCTTCCTTGCGAACCCGCATTGGGAACCGGCACTGCGGGCGCTGGACGGTCGTGATGCCCGCGTTCAGGACCATGTGACCGCCGATGCCCGATTCGACGAATTTTTCCAGCGGACCCGCGGTTTGGTTGAATTTCTGCTGCCCGCACATCTGCAAGAGGGTAAATCCCATCTTGCCGTCGGGTTCGGCTGTACCGGGGGGCAACACCGTTCCGTCACTTTGGTCGAAAAGATGGCCGTGGCGCTTGCGGATGCTGGCTGGCCAGTGTCAATAAGACATAGAGAACTCGAGCGTCGCAATGCGGCGCTGCATTCTGCCGGAGATGCATCGCCCAATGGCGAGGCACGACCGACGCAGAGGCAGGCGTCATGATGGCGCGGGCTTTTGGACTTGGTGGGGCGCGTTGATCGGAATTGTCATCGTAGCGCATGGCGGCTTGGCCCGGGAATATCTCTCGGCGGTCGAACATGTCGTGGGTCCGCAGGTTGGCATCGTTGCCGTCGCGATCGAAGACGATCACGACCGTGCGGCCAAGACTGCGGAAATCAAAGCAGCGGCGAATGCCGTTGATCTGGGCGACGGCGTCGTCCTTGTCACCGATCTTTTCGGAGGTTCGCCCGCGAACCTGGCGCTGCCTGCATGCGCGGTTCAGGACCGCACAATCCTTTATGGCGCCAACCTGCCGATGCTGGTCAAACTGGCCAAGTCGCGCAAGCTGCGTGTCGCGGATGCCGTGGCATTTGCCAAGGAGGCCGGGCGCAAGTACATCAATTCCTACAACGTCCCGCTTGAAGCGGGGATCGCGACAGGAACCCACGCCCGATGACCGGACCGATTGAACGAGACCTCTCCATCATCAACGTCAAGGGCCTGCACGCGCGGGCCAGCGCCAAGTTCGTCAACGTGGTCGAGAATTTCGATGCGCAGGCGCAGGTGGAAAAGGACGGGCATTCGGTTTCCGGCGATTCGATCATGGGACTGCTGATGCTGGCCGCATCGCGCGGCAGCGACATCCGCGTCACGACCACCGGCCCGCAGGCCGCCGAACTGGCCGACGCGCTCGAGGCATTGGTCAAGGATTACTTCGGCGAAGGCATGTAGTGGCCGACCGCAAGTCCTATCACCACGGCAACCTGCGGCAGGCGCTGGTTGACGCCACTGCGGCGCTGATCCAGGAAAAGGGTCCGCAGGCGTTCACACTGGCTGAGGCCGCGCGTCTTGCCGGCGTGTCCCCCGCTGCCCCCTATCGTCATTTCAAGGGCCGCGACGATCTGCTGGAAGAGGTCGCGCGGCAAGGCTTCGTCGATTTCGCCGACCGGCTAATGGCAGCCTTCGATGACGGCAATCCCCGGGCGCTGACAGCCTTCCTGCGAACGGGGCAGGCCTATCTGGATTTCGCGTCGGACAGGCCAGGCTATTACATGGCCATGTTCGAATCCGGCATCTCGGTCGCGGGCAATGCGGATCTGGCGTCGGCCTCGGACCGCGCGCAAGGCGTGCTGATTTCCGCGGCCGAGGCCTTGGCCACACGCCTGCCTGCGGACAAGCGCCCACCGGCGCGGATGGTCGCCAACCACATCTGGGCGCTAAGTCATGGCGTGGTCGAGTTGTTTTCCCGCGGCAAGCCCGGCAGCCGAAGCCCTGTCGCCCCTTCCGAGATGCTGGAAAGCGGTGCGATCATCTATCTGCGCGGGCTTGGCCTGATCCCTGAGTAAAATTCGTCGCCCGATACTTGACGAAACCGCACTCAACCCCAATCTATGTAAATGTGATTAACATTAACATTGGGAGTGACGACAGATGAACACCGCCACCCAGGCCCTTTATCCGGCAGAACCCGCCAAGGCGCGCTTCGGCGACTTCCTTGCACGGGGTCGCGACTGGCTGGACAGCAAGGGCCGCATCGCCTGGATCGCCGCCATGATCCTTGGCTTCATCGCCGCCTGGCCCGTGGGTCTGGCACTTCTTGTCTACATGATCTGGAGCAATCGCATGTTCGGATGCAGCAAACGTACCGCCCCTACGCGAACCCGCTATACCGCCCCCAGCACGGGCAACCACGCCTTTGACGCCTATCGCGAACAGACGCTGAAGCGTCTGGAGGATGAGCATAACGAATTCGTCGGCTTCCTGCAGAAGCTGCGCGAAGCCAAGGACAAGGCCGAATTCGATCAGTTCATGGACAACCGGGGTCCCAAGGACGCCGCCTGATGCGACAAGCGGGGCCGGGATGACCGGCCCCGCCGCCTGATTATTCCCCGCGTGGGAAGCGCTGGTTTTCCTCCAGCACGTTCAGATCCATGTGGTTGCGCATATAGCGTTCGGATGCCAACTGCAGCGGCTGGTGATCCCAGGGGTAATAGGCCCCGTTGCGCAGCGCCTCATAGACGATCCAGCGCCGCGCCTGTGATTGGCGCACCTGGCCGTCATAGGCCTCCAGATCCCACCGCTGATGCGCCAGCGAGCGCAGATGGCCAAGCGTCTCGGCATGTTCGGGATCGCCCGCGAGGTTCAGCCGTTCGTCTGGGTCCGCATTCAGATCGAACAGCATTTCCGGGTCGGCCATGCAGGCGATATATTTCCACCGTCCGTCGCGCAGGGCGACCAAGGGCGTGATGCTGCCCTCGGCCGCATATTCCATCGGCACGGGTTCGCGCGTACCACCCTTGGCCAGCGAAACGCCATCGGTCCAAGGCGCAATTTCGTCCATCGGCAGTCCTGCCAGATCGCATAGCGTCGGCAGCACGTCGATGGTGCTGACCGGCTGTTCCACCAGCCCCGCAGGCATGTCGGGGGCGCAGATCATCAGCGGCACGCGGGCCGATTGTTCATAGAAGCTCATCTTGAACCACATGCCGCGTTCGCCCAGCATCTCTCCGTGGTCGGACAGGAACAGGATGATCGGGTCCTGGCGTGTGGCCTCCAGCACGTCCAGAATTTCGCCGATCTTGTCGTCGATATAGCTGATATTGGCGAAATACCCCTGCCTTGCGCGGCGGATGTGTTCCTCGGTGATCTCCAAGGACCGCCAGTCGCTGGCATCCATCAGGCGCTGCGAATGGTTGTCCATCTGATCATAGGGGATGGGCATCGGCGCGGCCAGTTCGGGCGCGTTGTTATACAGATCCCAGTATTTGCGGCGTGCCACGAAGGGATCATGCGGGTGGGTAAAGCTGACCGTCAGACACCACGGGCGGTCATCGCGCCCACGCGCCAGATCATAGAGCTTGCGCCGCGCATGATGGGCGACCTCATCGTCGTATTCCAGCTGGTTGCTGATCTCGGCCACGCCTGCACCGGTGACGGACCCCAAATTGTGATACCACCAGTCGATGCGCTCACCCGGCTTGCGGTAATCCGGCGTCCAGCCGAAATCGGCGGGATAGATGTCGGTGGTCAGGCGTTCCTCGAACCCGTGCAGCTGGTCGGGACCGACGAAATGCATCTTGCCCGACAGGCTGGTGTGGTATCCCGCCCGACGCAGATGATGCGCATAGGTCGGGATGTCGGAGGCGAATTCTGCCGCATTGTCATAGACCTGCGTGCGGCTTGGCAGCTGTCCCGACATGAAGCTGGCCCGCCCCGGCGCGCAAAGCGGGCTGCCGGTATAGGCATTGGCAAAACGGGTGGACCGTTCGGCCAGCCGCTTCAGGTTCGGCGTGTGCAGGAAGTCGGCGGGGCCGTCGGGGAACAGCACCCCCGACAGTTGATCCGCCATGAGGATCAGGATGTTCGGCTTGTCGGTCATCAGCCCTCCAGCTCGGATTTGAGTGCGGGCAGGCCGGGCTGACCGTCCAGCGTGGTCACATCCTCCAGCCAGACGGACAGTTGTTCGGGGTTCGCGGCCAGCCAGTCGCGCGCGGCATCGGTGGGGGATTCGCCATCGTTCAGGATGGCGCCCATCAGGACGTTTTCCATCTTCACGTCGAAGGTCAGCTGGGTGAACAGCTTGGCAGCGTTCGGACAGGCCTCGACCCATTCCTTGCGGGCGAGCGTATGCACCGTCGCGCCACCGAAATCGGGGCCGAAGCGCTCGTCGCCGCCCGACAGGTAGGTGATGTCGATGGCCTCGTTCATGGGGTGGGGCGCCCAGGCCAGGAACACGGTGGGCGTGTCGCTGTTGCGCTGGACCTGCGCCAGCATGGCCTGTTCGCCGCTTTCGACCAGTTCCCAATCGCCCAGCCCGAATTCATCGGCATCGATCATCGACTGGATGTTCAGGTTGGCAGGCGCGCCGGGTTCGATGCCATAGATCTTGCCGTCAAAGGCATCCTTATGCGCATCCAGATCGGCGAAATCCTTGACGCCCAGTTCGGCAGCGGCGGGGTTGATGGCCAGCGTGAACTTGGCACCTTCCAGGTTCTGGACCAGTTCGGATACCGATCCATCCGCGTCCAGATCGGCGCGGAATTCCTGCTGGGCGGGCAGCCAGTTGCCAAGGAACACATCTGTCTGCGCGCCTTTCAGCGCCTCGTAACCGACGGGGACCGAAAGGGTGGCGATGTCGGGCTCATAGCCCAAGCCTTCCAACAGCACCGAGGCGATGCCATTGGTGGCCGAAATATCGCTCCAACCCGGGTCGGACAGGCGGACGGTGCCGCAGGTCTTGGCATCATCTGCCAAGGCGGGCACCGCCGACAACGCGGTCAGGGCAAGTACGGCGGCGGTGATGGGTCTGCTCATGGTCGCTCCTGTTGGATTGGCCTGTCGCGGGACAGACTGCATCCCGCAGCAAGACCGGAAAAGGCGCGGGGTCCTAACGGGTCGGGACCGGAGTTTCCCCGCGATAGTCGTAAAAGCCCCGGCCGGTTTTGCGACCCAGCCAGCCTGCCTCGACATATTTCGTCAGAAGCGGGCAGGGGCGGTATTTCGTGTCGGCCAGACCGTCATGCAGCACGTTCATGATGGCCAGACAGGTGTCCAACCCGATGAAATCGGCCAGCTCCAGCGGGCCCATGGGATGGTTGGTCCCGAGCTTCATGGCGCTGTCGATCGAGCTGACCGAACCTACGCCTTCGTAAAGGGTATAGACGGCCTCGTTGATCATCGGCATCAGGATGCGGTTGACGATGAAGGCGGGGAAATCCTCGGCGGTGGCCGAAGTCTTGCCCAGCTTTTCGACAACCGCGTGCAGTGCCTTATAGGTCGGTTCATCCGTGGCGATGCCGCGGATCAATTCGACCAACTGCATCACGGGCACGGGGTTCATGAAGTGGAAACCCATGAATTTTTCAGGCCGATCTGTGCGGCTGGCCAAGCGCGTGATCGAGATCGACGAGGTGTTCGAGGTCAGGATCGTGTCGGGCTTCAGGTGCGGGACCAGATCCTCGAAAATCGCCTGCTTGACAGTTTCGCGTTCGGTCGCGGCCTCGATCACCAGATCGGTCTGACCCAGATCGGACAGCTTCAGCGTCGTGCTGATGCGGGCCATGGCATCGGATTTGACCTGCGCGGTAATCTTGTCGCGGCTGACCTGGCGTTCCAGATTGCGGTCGATCAGGGACACGGCCTTGTCCAGCGCGTCCTGGCTGATGTCGTTCATCAGAACGTCGAACCCGGCCAAGGCAAAGACATGGGCGATGCCGTTGCCCATCTGACCTGCACCGATCACGCCAACCGACTGAATTGCCATTCCGCACCCCCATTATTCATGGGCCGGACGATAGGGCGGGCCGACATGTGCTGCAATGCAAAACCGCCCCCGGATCATCCGGGGGCGGTTTCATGCGAAGGTGCTGCGCTGCATGGTGTGGCAGCGGCGTTTCCGCCTTACAGCTTTGCGGTCAGTTCCGGCACGATGGTGAACAAATCACCGACCAAGCCGTAATCGGCGACCTGGAAGATCGGTGCCTCTTCGTCCTTGTTGATCGCGACGATGACCTTGCTGTCCTTCATGCCCGCCAAGTGCTGGATCGCACCCGAGATGCCGATGGCGACATAAAGTTCGGGCGCGACGACCTTGCCGGTCTGACCGACCTGCCAATCGTTCGGGGCATAGCCCGAATCGACGGCGGCACGCGATGCGCCGACGGCGGCACCAAGCTTGTCGGCCAGCGTCTCGATGATGGCGAATTGTTCTTTCGAACCAAGCGCGCGACCACCCGAGACGACACGACCGGCCGAGGTCAACTCGGGGCGGTCGCTTTCGGCGACCTCGTCCGAGACCCATTTTGACAGCGCCGGATCATCGGCCAGTGCCGCATCCGATACGCTGGCCGATCCGCCTTCGCCTGCCGCATCGAAGCTGGCGGTGCGGATGGTCATGACCTTGGTCGCATCGGTGGATTTGACCGTCTGGATGGCGTTACCGGCATAGACCGGACGCTCGAACGTATCGGCGTCGATGACGGCGGAGACATCCGACAGTACCATCACGTCCAGCAGCGCGGCAACGCGCGGCATGACGTTCTTGGCATCGGTCGTGGCGGGCGCCACGATGTGGCTGTAATCGCCCGCCAAGCTGACGATCAGCGCGGCGGTCGGTTCGGCCAGACGGTGACCATAGCGTGCATCCTCGGCGACCAGCACCTTGGCAACGCCGTCGATCTTGGCGGCTTCGTCTGCGGCGGCACGGGCGGATGCCCCTGCACAGAGCAGCGTCACGTCGCCCAGGGATTTGACCGCAGCGACGGCCTTGGCCGTGGCATCGCGGCTGAGTTCACCACTGGTGACTTCGGCAAGAAGAAGAACTGCCATCACACGACCCCCGCTTCTTTCAGTTTCGACACCAGCTCATCGACCGAGCCGACCTTGATCCCGGCCTTGCGGCCTTCGGGTTCGCGCGTGCTGACGACGGTCAGGCGCGGCGTGACATCGACGCCGTAATCGGCGGCGGTCTTTTCATCCAAGGGCTTTTTCTTGGCCTTCATGATGTTGGGCAAAGACGCATAGCGCGGTTCGTTCAGGCGCAGGTCTGCGGTGACGATCGCGGGCAGCGTGACCTCGATGGTCTGCAGACCGCCGTCAACCTCGCGCGTGACCTTGGCGGCCTCGCCCTCAATCTCCAACTTGCTGGCAAAGGTCGCCTGGCTCCAGCCCAGCAGGGCCGACAGCATCTGACCGGTGGCGTTCATGTCGTTGTCGATGGCCTGCTTGCCGGCGACGACCAGCTTGGGCTGTTCCTCGTCGATGATCGCCTTCAGGATCTTGGCGACGGCCAGCGGCTCGATGTCCTGATGGACGTCATCGGCGGCGACGACCAGAATGGCGCGGTCCGCCCCCATCGCCAGCGCGGTGCGCAGCGTTTCGGCGGCTTGCTTTACGCCGATCGAGACGGCGATAACTTCGCTTGCGACGCCTTTTTCCTTCAGACGGATGGCCTCTTCGACGGCGATCTCGTCGAATGGGTTCATCGACATCTTCACGTTGGCCAGATCGACCCCCGATCCGTCCGCTTTCACACGGGCCTTCACGTTATAGTCGATCACGCGTTTGACTGGCACGAGCACCTTCATCGGCCTCTCTCCCTTTGTTGCGTCATCTGTCTGGGCAAAGTGTTAGACATGAGAAGCCGGCAGGAACAGGGGAAAAACGTCACAAGACGTTGCGTTTGCGGCTGTCCGCTGCCGGAACCCCATTGATTTCAGGCGCTAACGGCTTGCACCGGGCACCCAGAGGATGTCATCGGCACCGCCGTTGTTGGCCACGCGACCCGCCACGAACAGCCAGTCCGACAGCCGGTTCAGATAGCGGATGGCCGAGGCGTTCACATCGCCCCCCGCCAGCATTTCCGTGGCCCGACGTTCGGCGCGGCGGGCGACGGTGCGCGACAGATGCAGATGTGCGGCCAAGGCGCTGCCACCGGGCAGGATGAAGCTGCGCAGCGGCTGCAGATCGGCGTTCATCACGTCGATTTCGGCCTCCAGTCGATCCACCTGGGCGTCAACGATGCGCAGCACCGGGTATCCGGCCTGATCGTCGGCGGCCATGTTCGGACGTGACAGATCGGCCCCCAGATCGAAGAGGTCGTTCTGGATGACCGCCAGACGTTCGGCCAACTGGCCCGTCGCGTGCTGGCGGCAGAGGCCAAGCGTGGCGTTCAGCTCGTCCACGGTGCCATAGGCCTCGACCCGCGGGTCATGCTTGGCGACGCGGCTGCCGTCGGACAGGGCGGTGTCGCCCTTGTCGCCGGTGCGGGTATAGATCTTGTTCAGCACGACCATGAATCAGGCCCTCCACCAGACGAATGCAAGCATGATGACGATGGCAGCCGCCTGCGCATAGATCCGCCAGCGCATCACCTTGTTCGCGTGTTTCTTGTTGAAATCCCCGCCGCGGGCAAAGCCGCCGATGCCGGTCATCAGGATGGCCACGACCACGCCGATTGCCAGCAGGGATACGATCATCAGGCTTTTGTCTTCCATGGCTCACCGCCTTTCGCGCCCGACCCTAGCTGCGCCGTGCAAACCAGTCCAGAGCACGTCCGGGCAGAACCCGCCGCCCAACCGCCGAAATCCGCGTCGGAGCCGTGACATAGTAGCGCGCCTTGGGGTTCGGGGTGGTCAGCGCCGTCAGGATGCGGTCGCTGACGGCGGATGGGGGCAGTTCGAACCGATCCTTGCCCGAGGGTTCGTAAAGCCGCTTCAGCAGGCTGGCGCGATACTGATCGGCGCGTGGGCTGGCCTGCCAGTTCACCCACCGTTCGAAATGCGGAATGGCGTTTTCGCGGATGCGGCTGGTGATGGGGCCGGGTTCGATCAGCACGACCTTGACGGGCGTGCCGTGCATTTCCAGCCGCAGCACATCGGTCAGGCCCTCCAGCGCGTACTTGCTGGCGACATAGGGCCCGCGCCACGGAATCCCCACCAGCCCCAGAACCGAGCTGATGGTCACGATCCGCCCCGCGCCGCGCTGGCGGAAATGCGGGATCAGCCGCGTGGTCAGGTCATGGGTGCCCAGCAGGTTGGTTTCCAGAATGGCGCGCATAGCGCCGCGCGGCATATCCTCGACCGCGCCGGGCAGGGCGAAGGCGGCATTGTTGACCAGCGCGTCGATGGGCCCACCCGCCAGCGCTTGCATGACGCAGGTCGTGACGCTGTCTTCGTCGGACAGGTCCAGATGCAGGCATTCCATCCCCTCGGCCTGACGGGCAGTGATGTCTTCGGGTTTGCGGCAGGTGGCAACGACGGACCAGCCTTCGGACTGCAGGCGGCGGGCGGCATCCAGACCGATGCCGGACGAACACCCGGTGATCAGAACGCGTCCGGCGCTCATTGCGCCTCGGCCGACAGGAATTCGCCCGAGGTATAGCCGACGACCCCCTGCGCGGTGCGGATCTGCACCCAATCGCCATCAGGCGGGCCAAGTGCCTCGACCCTGGTGCCGCGCGTCAGGCTCTCCAGCACGCGGTTCTGCGTCCCCGGCCCGGACCGCATGTTCAGCCGCGAAGCGGTGACAAACATGATCTGGCCATCCTCACCCAGTTCGACGACCGGCTCGGCGGGGGTCTGGCCGGCATATTCCGGCGAGGGCTCCAACTCGGGGCCGGGATAATCAACGGTCTTTTCGGGTGTCTGGGCCTCGGCCTGGACCACAGGGGCGGCTGGCTGATCGTCTTCGGCCGTATTGCCGGTCAAAGGGTCGGCGCCCGCATCCTGCGCGGCACTGACCGCAGGGGCGGGATCGGGCTTGCGGTCGGCACGCAGGTTCTCGGACCCAAGGCTCTGCATTACCAGGAACAGTCCCAGCAGCGTTGCCAGCATCAGCAGTCCAAGTCGGATCATATCGCAGCCCTTCGCTTCGCGTCGTCCAGCAGGTTAACCGAAAGCCGCGGCAGACGCCAACCGCAGCCCGTGCATTTCCGTCTGGACCGTCACCGCCGCGCGGCCTATCCAATGCGCATGTCCGATGATCAACTTCCCGCACCCGACAAGGGTTTCCAGACAGAACCACTTAGCCGCGCGATCGGTGAACGGTATCTGACCTATGCGCTGTCCACGATCATGCATCGTGCCTTGCCCGATGCCCGTGACGGCCTGAAACCGGTGCATCGCCGCATCCTCTATGCGATGCGCGAATTGCGCCTTGCGCCGAATGGGCCGTTCCGCAAATCGGCCAAGATCACCGGTGACGTGATGGGCAACTATCACCCGCATGGCGATGCGGCGATCTATGACGCGATGGCGCGTTTGGCGCAGGATTTTGCCATGCGCTATCCGCTGGTCGATGGTCAGGGAAACTTTGGCAACATCGATGGCGACAACCCCGCCGCCGCCCGTTACACTGAGGCGCGTCTGGCGCAGGCCTCGGAATCGCTGCTGACCGGCCTGACCGAGGATTCGGTCGATTTCCGCCCGAATTATGATGGCACGCTGACCGAACCGGTCGTGCTGCCTGCCGCCTTCCCGAACCTGCTGGCAAACGGGTCGTCGGGTATTGCGGTCGGCATGGCCACCAATGTGCCGCCCCACAACCTGCACGAGGTCGTGGATGCCTGTCTGCATCTGATCAAGACGCCCGAGGCCCGCGACGACACGCTGGCCGGCATCATTCAGGGCCCTGATTTCCCGACCGGCGGGGTCATCGTCGAAAGCCGGGAAACCATCGCCGAGACCTATCGCACGGGCCGCGGCGCCTTCCGGGTCCGCGCCAGTTGGGAACAGGAAGATCTGGGCCGCGGCCAATGGCAGATCGTCGTCACCGAAATCCCCTATCAGGTCCAGAAATCCAAGCTGATCGAGCGTCTGGCTGAGCTGATCCAGACCCGCAAGATCCCGATTCTCGCCGATGTGCGCGACGAATCCGCCGAAGACATCCGCATCGTGCTGGAGCCCAAGAACCGCACCGTCGATCCCGAACAGCTGATGGGCGCGCTGTACCGGTCCAGCGATCTGGAAATCCGGTTCAACCTGAACATGAACGTGCTGATCGACGGCCGCGTGCCCAAGGTTTGCAGCCTGAAAGAGGTCCTGCGCGCCTTCCTTGACCACCGCCGCGAGGTGCTGCTGCGGCGCACGAATTTCCGTCTGGACAAGATCGCCGCTCGGCTGGAGGTTCTGGAAGGCTATCTGATCGCCTATCTGAACCTTGATCGCGTGATCGAGATCATCCGCTATGAGGATGAACCGAAATCCGTGATGATGGCGGAATTCAAGCTGAACGATGTGCAGGTCGAAGCAATCCTGAACATGCGTCTGCGCGCATTGCGCAAGCTTGAGGAAATCGAACTGCGCGCCGAACGCGATGCGTTGATGGAAGAACGCGCCGGTCTGCAGGCCATGCTGGACAGCGAAGACGCGCAATGGGCCAAGATCTCGGACGAACTGAAAGAGGTGCGCAACCTCTTTGGCAAATCCAAGCCCGAAGGTCAGCGTCGCACCCGCATTCAGGAAGCGGGCGAAACGGTTGTGATCGACATGGACGCCATGATCGAGCGCGAACCGGTGACCGTCATCCTGTCCAAGATGGGCTGGATCCGCACGATGAAGGGGCATCAGCCGCTGGATGCGGAACTGAAGTTCAAGGATGGCGATGGGCCGGGTCTGGCGGTCCATGCCGAAACCACCGACAAGCTGATGATCTATGCCTCGAACGGGCGGTTCTATACGCTTCCGACCAATACGCTGCCGGGTGGACGTGGCATGGGCGAACCCCTGCGCCTGATGGTCGATCTGCCGAACGAGGCCGACATCATCGCCATGTTCCCGTGGCGCGAGGGCGAGAAATACCTGTTGGCTTCGAAAGAGGCGAACGGCTTCATCGTCAATGCGGGCGACATTCTGGCCCAGACCAAATCGGGCAAGCAGGTGCTGAACGGCGACGCGCTGCTGTGCAAGCCGGTCAGCGGCGATCATGTTGCTGTGGTGGCGGGGACTCGCCGGATGCTGGTCTTCCCGCTGGCCGAACTGCCCGAAATGACGCGCGGCAAGGGCGTCCGGCTGATGAAGCTGAAGCCTGGCGGGTTGTTCAAGGATGAGTTTCTGACCGACGCCATCACGCTGAACCTGTCCGAAGGTCTGTCCTGGCCGATGGGCGGTGGCAAAACGCGGACCGAGAGCGACCTTGGCGATTGGCTGGGCAAGCGGGCGACATCGGGCCGGATGGCGCCGCGCGGCTTCCCGCGCGACAACAAATTCGCCTGAAGATGGCAGAAGGGCGGGGATCATCCCCGCCCTTTGTCCTTACAGACCGCCGCCGCCGACCGATCCGAAGTATTCGCCGGTGATATAGCTGCCCTCATCCGAGGCCAGAAGCACATAGATCGGCGCAATCTCGACCGGTTGGCCGGGTCGCCCAAGCGGCTGGCTCTTGCCGTGTTCCATCGCCTTGTCGGTCGGTTGACCACCGCTGATCTGCAGCGCGGTCCAATAGGGGCCGGGGCAGACGGCGTTCACACGAATGCCGCGCGGGGCCAGCTGCTTTGCCAGCGACTGCGCGAAGGCCACATTCGCCGCCTTGGATTGCGCATAGTCGAAGAGATGCGCCGAGGGCGAGAACGCTTGAACCGACGACGTCACGATGATCGACCCGCCCTGACCTATATGCGGCAGGGCCGCCTTGGTCACCCAGAAGGGCGCATAGATGTTGGTCTTCATCGTCGCGTCGAAATCCTCGGTCGTCAGATCTTCGAGGTTGTTGCAAAACTGCTGGCGACCGGCGTTGTTGACCAGGATGTCCAGCCCGCCCAGCTGCGAGGCGGCGCTTTCGACCATCTCCTTGCAGAAGGCTTCCTCGCGCAGATCGCCTGGGATGGCGACGGCGGTGCGGCCTTCGGCGCGGATGGTGGCCACGACACGGTCGGCATCGGGCTGTTCGTCGGGCAGATAGGTGATGGCGACATCGGCACCTTCGCGCGCGAATGCGATGGCCGCAGCCGCGCCGATGCCGCTGTCACCGCCGGTGATCAGCGCGCGCTTGCCCGACAGACGGCCGCTGCCGCGATAGCTGGTTTCACCGTGGTCGGGCAGGGGCGACATCTCGCGGGCAAGGCCGGGGAAGCGCTGTTCCTGCGCGGGAAAATCCGGTTTGGGCAGGTTGGGGTTGTCGATGGCTCCGCTGCGGAACACAGGGTTCGTGGAATCGCTGGACATGATGACCTCGTGCGCTTGATTTGCACGAGGCCAACGATGGCGATGGGCCGTGGTTCCTGCGCGGGGTCTTAACCTTTGCGAACCCACTTCCAGCCGGTGATCATCGGGCGGATCAGATCCTCATGCTTCCAGATGCGGTAGAACAGGATGACCGCGACATGCAGAACGACCAGGGCGAAAATCAGGTTCGATCCCAGATCATGCCAACCCACCGCCGAACGGTTGATCCCGCGACCCACCTGATCGGCCAACGGGCCGACATTGATGAAATCATCGGGGTCCATGACCAGCCCGGTTCCGACCTGCCACAGCAGCACCGAAAGGATCGCCACCACCGACAGCGCCCCCATCGGATTGTGACCGGGCGACAGGCTGGGACGGCGTTCAGGCAGGTGCTGCAGATAGGCCAAGGTTGCCCGCGGCCCACGAATGAAGCTGGTGAAGCGGGCAGGCCCGGGGCCGATGACCCCCCAGACGATACGAAAGATCACCAGCCCAAGGATCGTGTAGCCGATCCAGAAGTGCAGCGTCATGACCGACGGCCCGAACTTGCCCAACAACCAGTTGGCAATGACCAGTCCAGCCAGCAGCCAGTGAAAGATCCGCAGCGCCGGGTCCCAGACCTTGACGCGCTTGGCCTCAGACGAGGCCATCAGTCATCCATGCGGTAAGGTTTGTGGCAATCGCGGCAGGCGGTTCCCAGCTGTTGCAGGACGGGACCGACGTTGTCCTTGCCACCCATCACGGCCTGATCGATGCCGGCTGTAGCATCGGCAAAGGCGGCGAATTGGGCGTTGAAGTCTGCCTTGTCTTCCCAGATCGCGGGAAGGGCATCTGAATCGTCCATGTCGTCCGAGGACGTGCCTTCGACGAACAGCTTGGGGGCATCGTATTGCGCCAGGGCCATCAGGTTCGCGGCGGCGGCACTGGCGGCGGCCTCGTCATAATCGATCTCGCCCTTGGCCATCCCGGCCAGCGTCAACATCTCGATCGAGATCATCTTCATATAGCCGTGCCGTGCTTCCAGCGCATCTTCGGCGGGCGAGGCAAGGACGGCGCTGCCGGCAAGGCAAAGGGCCGCAACAAGAATTGGCTGACGCATGGTTGGCTCCTGTCACTGACTGAACTGTGATCGCAGCTTGGCAGAGGTGCGATCACGGATCAATCCGGCGTGAGGGCCATCACGCGAATGCGAAAGCCCGCTGCCCGTCGTCGGGGCAGCGGGTAAGGGGCCTCAGCCCTGATTGTACAGCGGCATGACGCCCGCTTCGTCGTGGATGCCGTTGACGGTCGCGCGGTCCAGATCCATTGCCACCGCAAGGTCGTTCAGATAGCGGGCCTCGGCCTCGCTGTCGAAATCGATAGCCAGCAGCGACATCAGATAGACCTGCGTCTCCATTCCCTTGGGGACATCTGCTGCAAGACCCTTGGCGTCGACAGGGGCGGACATCTGTTCGCGGATGAACTGGCGTTCGTCGTCGTCCAGATCATCGCCGACATGTCCCAGCAGACGTTGTTTTTCGGCATCGTCGATCTTACCGTCCGATTTGGCGGCCTGGATCATCGCACGCAGCATCAGGCCTGCGATGGCGTTCTGTTCCGCCGTCGGGGCGGTCGTCGGTTCGCCATCGTTCGCGATGGAATCGTTGAACAGCTCGCCGAAGGTCGCGTTGTTCGACGGTTGCGCGCCTTTTTGTGCAAGGCTGCCCGCCGCGCCACCTGCGGCAGCGCCACCCAGCAATCCCCCCAGCATGCCGCCAAGGCCACCGCCGGATGCGCCGGACTTGCCCGACAGGCTGTCCAGCAGACCGCCAAGCCCGCCGCCCGATTGCCCCGACCGTCCGCCAAGCGCACGACCCAAGGTGTCCGACAAGCTGCCGCCCGAGGATGACCCGCCGGTGTTGTTCCCCAAGAGGCTGCCCAGCAACCCGCCCTGCGTCGATCCCGAGCTGCCGGACGTGCTGCCCTGCTGGCCCTTGTTCATGACGGCACCGATGCCTTTGGCCAGCATCACGCCGGCGGCGACCTTGGTCAGACTTCTCATCAGGCTCATGCGAATCCCCCTTATGGTGATAGGTGCCCGGTTGGGCGTCACTGACCAATGATATGGGGGCATTGTGGTTCCGGACAATCTTTGCGCCGGCAATCACGTCTTTCGCAGTGGCTTGCCTGTGTTCCGCGTGCTGAATCGGACCGTCGATCACCGTTCCGGCCCTTGATTTTCCCCCTGACGCCTTATACATCGCTGCGCACGTCAAATTCGGGGCCGAACAGCCATGCCCCGCGGATCAGGAGGCCCTCATGGCAAAGGCAAAGTTTGAACGGAACAAACCGCACGTCAACATCGGGACCATTGGTCACGTTGACCACGGCAAGACGACGCTGACGGCTGCGATCACGAAGTACTTCGGCGACTTCCGCGCCTATGACCAGATCGACGGCGCGCCCGAAGAGAAGGCCCGCGGGATCACGATCTCGACCGCGCACGTGGAATACGAGTCCGAAGCGCGCCACTATGCGCACGTCGACTGCCCCGGCCACGCCGACTACGTCAAGAACATGATCACCGGTGCCGCCCAGATGGACGGCGCGATCCTGGTCGTGAACGCCGCTGACGGCCCCATGCCGCAAACGCGCGAGCACATCCTGCTGGGTCGCCAGGTCGGCATCCCCTACATGGTCGTCTACCTGAACAAGGTCAACCAGGTGGATGACGAAGAGCTGCTGGAACTGGTCGAGATGGAAGTGCGCGAGCTGCTGTCCAGCTACGACTATCCGGGCGACGACATTCCGATCATCAAGGGCTCGGCTCTTGCTGCCATGGAAGGCCGCGACCCCGAGATCGGCGAGAACTCGATCAAGGAACTGATCGCAGCCGTTAACAGCTACATCCCGACGCCCGAGCGCGCCGTGGACCAGCCCTTCCTGATGCCGATCGAAGACGTGTTCTCGATCTCGGGCCGTGGTACGGTCGTGACCGGCCGCGTCGAGCGTGGCGCTGTCAACGTCGGCGACGAACTGGAAATCGTGGGTATCCGCGACACCAAGAAAACGACCTGCACGGGCGTGGAAATGTTCCGCAAGCTGCTGGATCGTGGTGAGGCTGGCGACAACGTCGGCGTCCTGCTGCGCGGCATCGACCGTGAAGGCGTGGAACGTGGCCAGGTGCTGTGCAAGCCGAAGTCGGTGAACCCGCACACCAAGTTCGAAGCCGAAGCCTATATTCTGACCAAGGAAGAGGGTGGCCGTCACACGCCGTTCTTCGCCAACTACCGCCCGCAGTTCTATTTCCGCACGACCGACGTGACGGGAACGGTGAACCTGCCGGAAGGTACGGAAATGGTCATGCCGGGCGACAACCTGAAGTTCGAAGTCGAACTGATCGCGCCGATCGCCATGGAAGAAAAGCTGCGCTTCGCAATCCGCGAAGGCGGTCGCACCGTCGGTGCAGGCGTCGTCTCGAAAATCCTCGCCTGATCGGTTTCACGACCGGGACGCGAAAGGCCGCCTTCGGGCGGCCTTTTTTTGTGACAGGGGCCGCTGCGGGGCCAAGCCCCCTTGACGCAAGCGGCCATATCGGGCAGATGGCGGCATCGCCGTCGGGACTGTCGCTTTTTCGACAGAATCGGCTGCTGCCCGTAGGGCCGCCTTTCCAAGGGCGGCCTCTACTATTTCATACGGTCCGATGCTGGCGCCGCGCGGTGCGATGTCAGCCTCTCGACTGGAACTCCCCACCAAGGGAAGTGCAATGCAAAGCCAGAATATCCGGATCCGGCTGAAAGCCTTTGACTATCGTGTGCTAGACGCCAGCACGCAAGAGATCGTCAATACGGCCAAGCGCACCGGCGCTACCGTTCGCGGCCCGATCCCGCTGCCGAACAAGATCGAAAAATTCACGGTTCTCCGTGGTCCGCACATCGACAAGAAGTCGCGCGACCAGTGGGAAATCCGCACGCACAAGCGTCTGCTGGACATCGTCGACCCGACCCCGCAGACCGTTGACGCCCTCATGAAGCTCGACCTCGCCGCCGGCGTGGATGTCGAGATCAAAGTCTGAGGAGGCAGATCATGTTGCGTACTGGTGTTATCGCCAAGAAAATGGGCATGACGCGTCTCTTCCTGGAAGATGGCCGTCAGGTTCCCGTCACCGTCCTGCAGATGGACGGTCTTCAGGTTGTCGCTCAGCGTACCGCTGACCGCGACGGCTATACCGCCGTCCAGCTGGGCGCCGGCACTGCAAAGGCCAAGCGGACCACCGCTGCCATGCGCGGTCACTTCGCCAAGGCTTCGGTCGCGCCCAAGCGCAAGATCGCGGAATTCCGCGTCGCCGAAGAAAACCTGATCAACGTCGGTGAGGAAATCACTGCTGACCACTACTTTGCAGGTCAGTTCGTGGACATCGCCGGTATCTCGATCGGTAAGGGCTTTGCGGGCGCGATGAAGCGTCACAACTTCGGTGGTCTTCGCGCGTCGCACGGCGTGTCGGTCAGCCACCGTTCGCATGGTTCGACCGGTCAGTGTCAGGATCCCGGCAAGGTCTTCAAGGGTAAGAAGATGGCTGGTCACCTGGGTGCGGTTCGCGTCACCACGCAGAACCTGCAGGTTGTCCGGACCGATGCCGACCGTGGCCTGATCATGGTCAAGGGTTCGGTTCCCGGTTCCAAGGGTGGCTGGGTCACGATCAAGGATGCGGTCAAGAAGGCCACGCCCGAGAACGTCATCTATCCCGCCGCGCTGAAGTCGGCTGCGGAAGAAGCGAAGCGTCTGGCCGAGGAAGCAGCGAATGCCGCTGCAGCCGAGGAAGAAGCAGCACGCGTCGCCGCGGAAGAAGCTGCAGCCGCCGAACAGGAAGCTGCGCTGAAAGAAGCCGAGGCATCGACCGAGTCCGACAACGGCGAAGCCGCGCCGGAAGGAGACAAGTGATGAAACTCGATGTGATCAAGCTGGACGCCGGCAAAGCCGGGTCGATCGAGCTGGCAGACGACATCTTCGGGTTGGTGCCGCGTGGCGACCTCCTGCAGCGTGTCGTGCGCTGGCAGCGTGCGAAGGCACAGGCAGGCACCCACTCGGTGCTGGGCCGTTCCGACGTCAGCTACTCGACCAAGAAGATCTACCGCCAGAAGGGCACCGGTGGTGCTCGTCACGGTTCGCGCAACGCGCCGATCTTCCGTCATGGTGGTACGTACAAAGGCCCGACCCCGCGGTCGCACGCCTTTGATCTGCCCAAGAAGGTGCGGGCCCTGGGTCTGCGTCATGCCCTTTCGGCAAAAGCAACCGCTGGTGAACTGGTGATCATCGAGGACCTGAACCTCGACAACGCCAAGACCTCGGCAGTCGCGAAGGCCGTGAAGGAAAACGGTTGGAAGCGCGTGCTGGTGATCGACGGTTCCGAAGTGAACGAAAACTTCGCCCGCGCCGCCCGCAACCTCGAAGGCGTGGATATCCTGCCGTCGATGGGTGCCAACGTGTATGACATCCTCAAGCGTGACACGCTGGTGATCACGCGCGCTGGTGTCGAAGCTCTGGAGGCTCGTCTGAAATGAGCGCGAAAGCTGAACATTACGACGTGATCGTCAAGCCGATCATCACCGAAAAAGCGACCATGACCGCCGACAACAACGGCGTCGTGTTCCAGGTGACGAAGGATTCGACCAAGCCGCAGATCAAGCAGGCCGTCGAAGCCCTGTTCGGTGTCAAGGTGAAGGCGGTCAACACCACCATCACCAAAGGCAAGACCAAGCGTTTCAAGGGTCAACTTGGCCGTCGGGTTGACGTCAAGAAAGCTTATGTGACGCTGGAAGCCGGCAACACTATCGACGTGTCAACCGGTCTCTGATAGCAGAGCACGATTCTGCGGCCCCGGGCACGACCCGGGGCCGCATCGACTGAAACGGACCACCTCGGTCCAAAGCAACGGAAGACAGAAAGATGGCATTGAAGTCGTATAAACCGACGACGCCTGGCCAGCGTGGGCTGGTTCTGATCGACCGTTCGGAGCTTTGGAAAGGTCGCCCGGTCAAAACCCTCACTGAGGGTCTGACCAAGAAAGGCGGCCGGAACAACACCGGACGGATCACCATGCGTCGCCAAGGCGGCGGTGCAAAGCGCCTGTATCGCATCGTCGATTTCAAGCGGACGAAATTTGACGTCGCAGCTGTTGTCGAACGTATCGAATACGATCCCAACCGCACGGCATTCATCGCGTTGGTCAAATACGAAGACGGCGAGCAGGCTTACATTCTTGCCCCTCAGCGTATGGCCATCGGCGACAAGATCTTCGCTGGCAAGAAAGTCAACGTGAAGCCCGGTAACGCCATGCCCTTCAGCGGCATGCCGATCGGTACGATCGTCCACAACGTCGAACTGAAGCCCGGCAAGGGTGGCCAGATCGCACGTTCGGCCGGTACCTACGCCCAGTTCGTCGGTCGCGACGGCGGCTATGCACAGATCCGCCTGTCCTCGGGCGAGCTGCGTCTGGTCCGTCAGGAATGCATGGCCACCATCGGTGCCGTGTCGAACGCCGACCACTCGAACCAGAACCTGGGTAAAGCAGGTCGCAACCGTCACAAGGGCATCCGTCCTTCGGTTCGCGGTGTTGCGATGAACCCGATCGACCACCCGCATGGTGGTGGTGAAGGTCGCACGTCGGGTGGCCGCACGCCGGTCACGCCCTGGGGTAAAGACACCAAGGGCAAGAAGACCCGCAGCAACAAGGCGACCGACAAGTATATCTTGCGTTCGCGCCACGCGAAAAAGAAGGGGCGTTGATCCATGGCACGTTCTGTTTGGAAGGGCCCCTTTGTTGACGCCTATGTGCTCAAGAAAGCGGAAAAGGCCCGTGACGCGGGAAAATCCGACGTCATCAAGATCTGGTCGCGTCGTTCGACCATCCTGCCGCAATTCGTGGGTCTGACCTTCGCAGTCTACAACGGGCACAAGCATATCCCCGTTGCCGTCAGCGAAGAGATGATCGGTCAGAAATTCGGTGAATATTCGCCCACGCGCACCTACTACGGTCACGCTGCGGACAAGAAAGCCAAGAGGAAGTAATCGTCATGGGTAAGGAAAACAATCCGCGCCGCGTGGCGGAGAACGAAGCCTTCGCAAAGACGAAGATGCTTCGCACCTCGCCGCAGAAGCTGAACCTGGTTGCGCAACTGATCCGCGGCAAGAAAGTCAACAAGGCCCTGGCCGACCTGACTTTCTCGCACAAGCGTGTCGCCGGCGACGTGAAGAAATGCCTTCAGTCGGCAATCGCCAACGCTGAGAACAACCACGGCCTGGACGTTAACAACCTGATCGTCGCCGAAGCCTGGGTTGGCAAGAACCTGGTGATGAAGCGTGGCCGTCCGCGGGCACGTGGTCGTTTCGGCAAGATCATGAAGCCGTTTTCGGAAATCACCATCAAGGTGCGCCAAGTCGAGGAGCAAGCGTAATGGGTCAGAAGGTCAATCCGATCGGCATGCGTCTCCAGGTCAACCGCACCTGGGACAGCCGCTGGTACGCCGACGACAAGGACTATGGTAACCTGCTTCTTGAAGACCTGAAGATCCGGGACTTCATCAAGACGGAAGCCAAGCAGGCCGGCATCAGCCGCGTCATCATCGAGCGTCCCCACAAGAAGTGCCGCGTGACCATTCACGCAGCGCGCCCCGGTGTCATCATCGGCAAGAAGGGTGCGGACATCGAGGTCCTGCGCAAGAAGCTGGCGAACTTCACCGACAGCGAATTGCACCTGAACATCGTCGAAGTGCGCAAGCCTGACATCGACGCGGCGCTGGTCGCCGAATTGATCGCTCAGCAGCTGGAGCGTCGCGTTTCGTTCCGCCGCGCCATGAAGCGCTCGGTCCAGAACTCGATGCGTCAGGGTGCCTTGGGTATCCGCGTGAACGTCGCAGGCCGTCTTGGCGGCGCCGAGATCGCACGTACCGAATGGTACCGCGAAGGCCGCGTGCCGCTGCACACCCTGCGTGCGGACATCGACTATGCCCTGTGCGAAGCCACGACCCCCTACGGGATCATCGGCGTCAAGGTGTGGATCTTCAAGGGCGAGATCATGGAACATGATCCGCAAGCCCGCGATCGCCGCGCTGCCGAGGCCCAGGAAGGTCCGGCACCCCGTGGTCCGCGCCGCGACGCTCGGTAAGGAGTAACCAAAATGCTGCAACCGAAACGCACTAAGTACCGCAAACAGCACAAGGGCCGTATCCACGGTGATGCGAAGGGTGGTTTCGACCTGAACTTCGGCTCGTTTGCACTGAAGGCCGTCGAGCCCGAGCGTGTGACCGCGCGCCAGATCGAGGCGGCTCGCCGCGCGATCACGCGTCACATGAAGCGCCAGGGCCGCGTCTGGATCCGTATCTTCCCGGATGTCCCGGTTTCGTCGAAGCCGACCGAAGTCCGTATGGGTAAGGGTAAGGGCTCGGTCGATTTCTGGGCTGCCCGCGTCCACCCGGGCCGGATCATGTTCGAAATCGACGGTGTCAACGACACCATCGCCCGCGAGGCCCTGCGCCTTGGCGCGATGAAGCTGCCGGTCCTGACCCGCATCGTCGAACGCGAAGACTGGTAAGTCGGCGGCGCGCCAGTCGCGCCATCTGACGACGCCTTGACCCCGCCGGGAAACCGGCGGGGTTTCCCTTTTCCCGGCGGCGTCGGGATAAAGGGTTGCAAAAGCCCGGAATCGCCTGTATGCGCAGGCCTTCATCACGAAACTCCACCGGAATCAGGGTGGCCCTGGATGTCAGGGGCCCTCCGGTGATGTTGAAAGGAAGAGGCGTCATGGACGCGAATGAACTCAGGAATAACACGCCTGACCAGCTGAAAGACCAGCTGGTTGCGCTGAAGAAAGAAGCCTTCAACCTGCGTTTCCAGCAGGCCACCGGCCAGCTTTCAAGCACTGCTCGCATGCGCGAAGTCCGTCGTGACGTCGCACGTGTGAAGACCATTTTGAACCAGAAAGCGGCGGAAGCCGCGGCCTCTAACTAAGGAGCCCGGCACATGCCCAAACGCATCCTGCAAGGCCGCGTCACCAGCGACAAGAACGAACAGACCGTCACCGTCCTGGTCGAACGCCGCTTCAAGCACGCACTTCTTCACAAGACCGTCCGGTCCTCGAAGAAGTACCGCGCACATGACGCCGAGAACAAGTTCAAGGTTGGCGATATCGTCCGTATCACGGAATGTGCGCCCATCTCGAAGACGAAACGCTGGACTGTCCTGCTGGACGAAACCGCTTCGGCATAAGTCCATCATCACAGATCAGAAATGATCGAAACCCTGGGGCCGGACGATCCGGTCTCCAAAGGTCGGGAGAAACCAAATGATCCAGATGCAGACCAATCTGGATGTTGCTGATAACTCGGGCGCTCGCCGGGTTCAGTGCATCAAGGTTCTGGGTGGTTCGCACCGTCGCTATGCGTCGGTGGGCGACATTATCGTCGTGTCCGTCAAGGAAGCCATCCCGCGGGGCCGGGTCAAGAAAGGCGACGTCCGTAAGGCCGTTGTCGTCCGCACCGCAAAAGAAGTGAACCGTGAAGACGGCACCTCGATCCGTTTTGACCGCAATGCTGCCGTTATCCTGAACAACCAGGGTGAGCCGGTCGGTACGCGTATCTTCGGACCGGTCGTTCGTGAACTTCGCGCCAAGAGCTTCATGAAGATCATCTCGCTCGCGCCGGAGGTGCTGTAATGGCTGCCAAGCTTAAAAAAGGCGACAAGGTTGTCGTTCTGGCCGGCAAGGACAAGGGCAAGCAGGGTGAAATCACCGCTGTCATGCCCAAGGACGACAAGGCCATCGTTGACGGCATCAACGTCGCAATCCGCCACACGCGCCAGACCCAGACTTCGCAGGGCGGTCGCGTGGAAAAATCCATGCCGATCCACCTGTCGAACCTGGCATTGATGGACGCGAACGGCAAAGCGACCCGCGTCGGCTTCCGTGAGGAAGACGGCAAGAAGGTCCGTTTCGCCAAGACCACGGGAGACGTGATCTGATGCTGGACGCAACCAAATACACGCCGCGTCTTCGCGGGCAGTTCAACGACACCGTTCGTCCTGCTCTGAAAGAAGAGTTCGGCTACAAAAGCGACATGCAGCTGCCCCGTCTGGACAAGATCGTCCTGAACATGGGTGTCGGCGAAGCTGTCAAGGACACCAAGAAGGTCAAGCAGGCTGCTGAAGAGCTGTCCCTGATCGCTGGTCAGAAGGCTGTCATCACCTATGCCAAGAAGTCGATTGCCGGCTTCCGCGTTCGTGAAGAAATGCCCCTGGGCTGCAAGGTGACCCTGCGCGGCGACCGCATGTACGACTTCCTGGACCGCCTGATCAACATCGCGCTGCCGCGCGTCCGCGACTTCCGCGGCGTGAAGCCGACCTCGTTCGATGGTCGTGGCAACTACGCGATGGGCCTGAAGGAACATATCGTCTTCCCGGAAATCAACTTCGACAAGGTCGACGAAGTTCTGGGCATGGACATCATCATCTGCACCACCGCGAAGACCGACGCGGAAGCGAAGTCGCTGTTGAAGCATTTCAACATGCCGTTCACCAGCTGAGTCGCGGAGGGAAAGAAGATATGGCAAAGAAATCCATGGTCGAGCGCGAGAAGAAGCGCGAGCGTCTGGTTCAGAAGTATGCTGCCAAGCGTGCCGAACTGAACGAGATCGTTCATGACCAATCCCGCCCGATGGAAGAGCGCTTCAAGGCCACGCTGAAGCTGGCCGAACTGCCGCGCAACTCTTCGGCTACGCGTCTGCACAACCGGTGCCAACTGACCGGTCGTCCGCATGCGTATTACCGCAAATTGAAACTGTCGCGGATCATGCTGCGCGAGCTGGGCTCGCAAGGTCAGATCCCCGGCCTGGTCAAGTCCAGCTGGTAAGGGGGAACACAGAATGATGAACGATCCTCTCGGCGATATGCTGACCCGCATCCGCAATGCGCAGATGCGTGGCAAATCGACCGTTCGCACCCCCGCCTCCAAGCTGCGCGCTTGGGTTCTGGACGTGCTGAAAAACGAAGGTTACATCCGCGGATACGAGGAAGTGACCAGCGCCGCCGGCCATAACGAGCTGGAAATCGGCCTGAAATATCACGACGGCATTCCGGTTATCCGTGAAGTGGCGCGTGTCTCGAAGCCTGGTCGCCGCGTCTACACCGGTGCCAAGGCAATCCCGCAGGTTCGTCAGGGTCTGGGCGTTTCGATCGTCTCGACTCCGAAGGGCGTCATGTCGGATGCAGCGGCTCGCAGTGCCAATGTTGGCGGCGAAGTCCTCTGCACCGTGTTCTAAGGAGGGCAGCAGATGTCTCGGATTGGTAAAAAGCCGGTCGAACTGCCCACGGGCGTGACGGCCGAGATCAAAGGTCAGCAGATCGAAGTGAAGGGGCCGAAAGGCACCCGCAGCTTCACTGCGACCGATGAAGTGAACATCTCGCTTGACGACAACCTCGTCAGCGTGGAGCCGCGCAACAACACCAAGCGTGCTCGTCAGCAGTGGGGTCTTACCCGCTCGATGATCGAGAACCTGACGGTCGGTGTGTCAACGGGCTTCAAGAAAGAGCTGGAAATCCAGGGCGTGGGTTACCGCGCCACGATGCAGGGCAATGTCCTGAAACTGGCTCTGGGTTATTCGCACGACGTGAATTTCGATGTGCCCGCAGGCGTGACCATCACGGCTCCGAAGCAGACCGAGATTGTTGTCGAAGGTATCGACCAGCAGCTGGTCGGCCAGGTTGCGGCGAACATTCGCGAGTGGCGCAAGCCCGAGCCCTACAAGGGCAAGGGAATCCGCTACAAGGGCGAGTATGTTTTCCGCAAGGAAGGCAAGAAGAAGTAAGGGGCGCATGAAATGGCACTGAAGAAGCAAGAGCTGTTCCAGAAGCGTCGCTTGCGCGTGCGGAACAAACTGCGGGCAATGTCGAACGGGCGTCCGCGCCTGTCGATCCATCGCTCGTCCAAGAACATCTCGGTTCAGGTCATCGACGATCTGAAGGGCGTGACCCTGGCTTCGGCCAGCACGCTGGAGAAGGATTTCGGCCTGGTCGGCAAGAACAATGTCGAAGCAGCTGCAAAGATCGGCGCGGCAATTGCCGAGCGCGCGAAGGCAGCTGGCGTGGAAGAAGTCGTCTTCGACCGCGGTGGCTTCATCTTCCACGGCAAGGTCAAGGCATTGGCCGAAGCCGCCCGCGAAGGTGGTCTGAAGTTCTGATATTGCGGGTGGCGCGTTCCCTTGGGGACGCGCCACCCCGATGATCCGGGGATGTTTCATCCACCTGGATCGGTCAACACGGCGCGGTCTGCGCGCCACCGTATAAGGAATGCCTCATGGCAGAACGTGACAATCGCCGGGGCGGTCGCAACGACCGCGAAGAAAACCCGGAATTCCAGGATCGTCTGGTCGCGATCAACCGCGTGTCGAAAACCGTCAAAGGTGGTAAGCGCTTCGGCTTTGCTGCTTTGGTCGTTGTCGGTGATCAGCGCGGTCGTGTCGGTTTCGGCAAGGGTAAGGCCAAGGAAGTTCCGGAAGCCATCCGCAAGGCGACCGAACAGGCCAAGCGTGGCCTGATCCGCGTGCCGCTGCGCGACGGTCGTACGCTGCATCACGATATCGAAGGCCGTCATGGCGCCGGTAAGGTGATCATGCGCACCGCCGTTCCGGGTACCGGCATCATCGCCGGCGGTCCGATGCGTGCCGTATTCGAAATGCTGGGTGTCCAGGACGTCGTGGCCAAGTCGCAGGGTTCGCAGAACCCCTACAACATGATCCGCGCAACCCTGGATGGCCTGAAAAAGGAATCCAGCCCCCGTTCGGTCGCGCAGCGTCGCGGCAAGAAAGTGGCTGACATCCTGCCCTCGAACGACAAGCCGGCTGACGCCGCTGTCGAAGCGTAAGGAGCGAGGCACATGGCAACCATCGTCGTCAAACAGATCGGTTCTCCGATCCGTCGTCCCGCCATTCAGCGTGCAACGCTGAAAGGTCTGGGCCTGAACAAGATGAACCGCACCCGTGAACTGGAGGATACTCCTTCGGTTCGTGGCATGGTCGCGAAGATCCCCCACATGGTGGTGATCATCGAAGAAAAAGCCTGATCCTTTCCGGATTGGCAGATGAAGGCGCCCCGCGAAAGCGGGGCGTTTTTCGTTTCGTCAACCTATTCCGCCACGCGGCAGGCATAGACGGTGCCACCGACGGCCACGACCGAAACCGCGGCGCCTGTCAGCAGAACGGGCGATGCCGCGACAGCTGCCGCCGCGCCGCCAAGCGATGCCAAGGCGCCCGATATGGCGCTGCCCGTTCCCGAAACGATCACCGCGCCCGATCCATCAGGCATGGCGCGCAGCCCCTGAACCGACTTGCGCGCTGCCGCCGATCCGATGGCTGCCGCCCCGCCGCTGGCCTGATTGACGCGGCTGCACAGCGTGGCCGAGGCGGTCTTGCAGCGGCCCCATGCGTCGCGTTCACCCAGATCATATCCCGCCACCGAATCGGTCTGACTGTCCTGACGCAGGCAGAATGGTTGTCGCTGGTCGTCGCTAAGCTCGGGCGTCACACTGCGCAGGACGACATAACTGGGGCAATCATGCTGGCCGATGCGTGCGGCCAGCCGTTCACGGCGGGAATAATCGGCGACCATGCCGGCTTCCTCGCGGTCGTAGCCAAGGACGACGTCCTTGCCGTTGATGCGGGCGTGGCACATGGTCGGTTCGGCCGCAGCCGCAAGGGTCGTCAGGAAGGGCAGGGCCATCGCGGCCAGGAAAATGCGCATGTCGGGGTCTTTCGGGTCTGCTGTCCGTCCTGAGTAGCGCGGGTGGTGGTACGCTCAAGACACAAGGGCGTGGGGCGCACGCGAAAGGCCGCGACTGTGGCGCGCGGATCGCTTGAATGCCATGCGGTTTGCGCGTATAGGCCCACGGTGCCTTGAAGGCATCACGATTCACAAAACGATATGCCGTGTCCCCCTGTATCGCTTCTGGGGTGTGTCCGGCGAAGGAGAAGCGACATGAAACTGCATGAAATCCGCGACAACGAAGGCGCGAACCGTACCAAGAAGCGCGTTGCGCGTGGTCCCGGCTCGGGCAAGGGCAAGATGGCTGGCCGTGGTATCAAGGGTCAGAAGTCGCGTTCGGGCGTCGCTCTGGGCGGCTACGAAGGCGGCCAGATGCCGCTGTACCGTCGTCTGCCCAAGCGCGGCTTCACCGCGCCGAACGCAAAGTCATTCGCCGTTGTGAACCTGGGCCAGATCCAGGGCTTCATCGATGCCGGCAAGATCGACGGCAAGGCCGAGCTGACCGAAGACGCGCTGGTCGCATCGGGTCTGGTCCGCCGCAAGCTGGACGGTATCCGTCTGCTGGCCAAAGGCGAACTGAAGGCAGGTCTGACCATCGTCGTCACCGGCGCATCGAAGGCCGCTGTCGAGGCTGTCGAGAAGGCCGGCGGCAAGGTTTCGCTGCCCGCTCAGGCCGCGGCTGCTGAATAAGCTGTTGATCAGGGGTTTCGCGCCCCTAAGATAGCATCTAGGTTTTCAGGCGCCGCCGGTCCCCGGAATACGGGTCGGCGGCGCTGTCATGACACGGGACGGACACACATGGCGTCAGCCGCAGAACAGATGGCCGCGAACCTCTCATGGGGTCAGCTTGGAAGGGCCACGGAACTTCGCCAACGGATCTGGTTCACGATCGGTGTTCTGATCATGTATCGCATCGGCACCTATATTCCCGTTCCGGGGATCGATGGCGCCGCGTTGCGCAACTTCATGGATCAGGCCCAATCCGGGATCGGCGGCATGCTGTCGATGTTCACGGGTGGCGCGCTTGGCCGCATGGGCGTCTTTGCCTTGGGCATCATGCCCTATATTTCGGCCTCGATCATCGTCCAGCTTCTGACTTCGATGGTTCCCTCGCTGGAACAGTTGAAGAAAGAGGGCGAGCAAGGCCGCAAGAAAATCAACCAATACACGCGTTACGGCACGGTCGCGCTGGCGCTGTTCCAGGCCTATGGTCTGGCACGCAGCCTCGAGGCAGGTGGTCTGGCGCATGATGCCGGCCTGTTCTTCCAGGCTTCGGTCGTCATCACGCTGGTCGGCGGCACGATGTTCCTGATGTGGCTGGGTGAACAGATCACGGCGCGCGGCATCGGCAACGGCATTTCGCTGATCATCTTCGTCGGCATTCTGGCCGAGATCCCCGCGGCGCTGGCGAACTTCTTTGCCCAAGGCCGTTCGGGTGCGATCTCGACTCCGGTGATCCTGTTCGTGATCGTCATGCTGATCGCGGTCATCGCCTTCGTGGTCTTCATGGAGCGGGCGCTGCGCAAGATCCGCATCCAGTATCCCCGGCGTCAGGTCGGCATGAAGGTCTATGACGGCCAATCCAGCCACCTTCCCGTCAAGGTGAACCCGGCAGGCGTGATCCCCGCGATCTTCGCCAGCTCGCTGCTGCTGCTGCCGATCACCATCTCGACCTTCTCGGGGAATGAGGCCGGTCCGATCATGTCGACGATCCTGGCCTATTTCGGTCCGGGTCAGCCGCTGTATCTGCTGTTCTTCGCAAGCATGATCGTCTTCTTCACATATTTCTATACGCAGAATGTGTCGTTCAAGACCGATGACGTGGCCGACAACCTGAAAAATCAGGGTGGCTTCATTCCGGGTATCCGTCCGGGCAAGCGTACGCAGGAATATCTGGATTACGTCGTGAACCGCGTGCTGGTCATCGGCTCGGCCTATCTGGCGATCGTCTGTCTGATGCCGGAAATCCTGCGCACGCAGTTCTCGATCCCGGTCTATCTGGGCGGTACCTCGGTGCTGATCGTCGTCTCGGTGACGATGGACACGATCAACCAGGTCCAAAGCCACCTTCTGGCCCACCAATACGAAGGGCTGATTGAGAAATCCCAGCTTCGCGGTAAGCGTAAGCCGGGGACCGCCAAGCCGCGTCGCGCACCGTCGCGCCGCTGACTGTCGGCAAGCCTTTAACATGACGCGAAAAATGGCCCGATACCGGCCAGCCTGAGGGGGACACGCCATGACCATCAACATCATCCTGCTGGGGCCTCCGGGTGCCGGCAAAGGCACCCAGGCCCGCCGCCTTGTCGAAGAGCGTGGCCTGGTTCAGCTGTCCACCGGCGATATGCTGCGCGCCGCGCGCAGTTCGGGGACGGAAATGGGCAAGCGCGTGGCCGAGGTCATGGACCGCGGCCAGCTGGTCACCGACGAGATCGTTATCGGCTTGATCCGCGAACAGCTTGCCAAGGGTGGCAACGGGTTCATTTTCGACGGCTTCCCCCGCACGCTGGCGCAGGCCGACGCGCTTGGGGATCTGCTGGCCGATACCGGCATGGCCCTGGATGCTGTCATCGAGATGCAGGTCAACGATGAGGCACTGGTGCGTCGCATCACTGGCCGCTTCACCTGTGGCAGCTGCGGTGAGGTCTATCACGATCAGACCAAGCCGACCGCCGAGGAAGGCGTCTGCGATGTCTGCGGCTCGACCGATCTGAAGCGTCGCGCCGACGACAATGAGGACAGCCTCAAGACGCGCCTGCTGGAATACTACAAGAAGACCTCGCCGCTGATTGGCTACTACTATGCCAAGGACAAGCTGGCGCAGGTTAACGGTCTGGCCGCGATGGATCAGGTCGGCGCCGAGATTGCCAAGGCATTGGATGCCTGAGTGACGCTGTGCGGAACCGGGCTTGACCCGGCTTCGCAGTCTGGATAGATCACGGCATCTCGCAAGAGAATCGCCCGGTCACGGGTGGTCATCGATTTGGCCCGAAGGCATGGCTTTCGGGCCTTGCGTTGTGAAAAAAGGTTCCGGTGCTACGGAACCGCAACTGAAAAGGAAAACGCGTGGCTCGTATTGCTGGCGTCAACATTCCGACGGGGAAACGCGTCCCCATCGCACTGACCTATATCCACGGCATCGGCGACATGTACGCCAAGCTGATCTGCGAAGAGACGGGCATCGACCTGACCCGTCGCGTCAACGAACTGTCGGACGCCGAAGTCCTGCAGATCCGCGAATACATCGACGCGAACCTGACCGTCGAGGGCGACCTGCGCCGCGAAGTTCAGATGAACGTCAAGCGCATGATGGATCTGGGTTCCTATCGCGGTCTTCGCCACCGTCGCGGCCTTCCGGTCCGCGGTCAGCGCACGCACACCAATGCGCGCACCCGTAAAGGCCCGGCAAAAGCCATTGCCGGCAAGAAGAAGTAAGGGGTAGCGACATGGCACGTGATAAAACTCGCATGAAGCGTAAAGAGCGCAAGAACATCGCCACCGGCGTTGCTCATGTGAACTCCAGCTTCAACAACACCAAGATCCTGATCTCGGACGTCCAGGGCAACGCGATCGCGTGGTCCTCGGCCGGTACCATGGGCTTCAAGGGTTCGCGCAAATCGACCCCCTATGCCGCTCAGATGGCTGCTGAAGATGCAGGCCGCAAGGCGCAGGAACACGGCGTTCGCACGCTGGACGTCGAAGTTCAGGGCCCGGGTTCGGGTCGCGAATCGGCTCTGCGCGCGCTGGCCGCTGCCGGCTTCAACATCACGGCAATCCGTGACGTGACGCCGATCGCGCATAACGGCTGCCGCCCGCCGAAGCGTCGCCGCGTCTGATTTCGGACCAACAACGACCGGACCGCACGTATTCCGTGCGGTCCGGATTTTCGCATTTCACCTCGGGCGTTTCCGACTTTGGTCATGAGACGGGGACAGGTATGGAGGCAAACCCATGATCCACAAGAATTGGGCCGAACTGATCAAGCCGACTCAGTTGGCCGTCAAGCCGGGCGCTGATGCGACCCGCACGGCGACCGTGGTCGCCGAACCGCTGGAACGCGGTTTCGGTCTGACGCTTGGCAACGCGCTGCGCCGCGTTCTGATGTCGTCGCTGCAAGGCGCGGCCATCACCTCGGTTCAGATCGACAACGTCCTGCATGAATTCAGCAGCGTCGCCGGCGTTCGTGAAGATGTCACCGACATCGTCCTGAACCTGAAGGGTGTCACGCTGAAGATGGACGTCGAAGGCCCCAAGCGTCTGACGCTGTCGGCCAAGGGTCCGGGCGAAGTCAAGGCAAGCGACATCCAGGAAACGGCCGGGATCACCATCCTGAACCGCGACCATGTCATCTGCCATCTGGACGACGGTGCCGACCTGAACATGGAACTGACCGTGCAGACGGGCAAGGGCTATGTCGCGGCCGACAAGAACCGTCCGGAAGATGCGCCGATCGGCCTGATTCCGATCGACGCGATCTTCTCGCCGGTCAAGCGCGTCAGCTATGAAGTCACCCCGACCCGCGAAGGTCAGGTGCTGGATTATGACAAGCTGACCATGAAGATCGACACCGATGGTTCGCTGACCCCGGAAGATGCCGTGGCCTATGCCGCACGCATCGTTCAGGACCAGCTGTCCGTCTTCGTCAACTTCGACGAGCCGGAAGCCGCAAGCCGTCAGGACAGCGATGAAGGTCTGGAATTCGATCCGCGTCTGCTGAAGAAAGTCGACGAGCTGGAATTGTCGGTCCGTTCGGCAAACTGCCTGAAGAACGACAATATCGTCTATATTGGCGATCTGATCCAGAAGACCGAAGCCGAGATGCTGCGCACCCCGAACTTCGGCCGCAAGTCCTTGAACGAGATCAAGGAAGTGCTGTCGGGCATGGGTCTGCACCTTGGTATGGACGTGGTCGACTGGCCGCCGGAAAACATCGAAGATCTGGCTAAGCGTTTCGACGACCAGTTCTGAGATAGCGGCGGGGCGCCTGCGGGCGCCTTGCCACACGATGGGTTCACAGCCCCAAGGAGAGCGGCCCGCTACGCATGGGTCGCCGGACAAAGTAAAAGACGTTTTTAGGAGAATAACATGCGTCACGCACGTGGCTATCGCCGCCTCAACCGTACCCATGAACACCGCAAAGCGCTGTTCGCCAACATGTCCGGCTCGTTGATCGAGCATGAGCAGATCAAGACGACCCTGCCCAAGGCGAAAGAACTGCGCCCGATTATCGAAAAGCTGATCACGCTGGCAAAGCGTGGCGATCTGCACGCCCGCCGTCAGGCTGCTTCGCAGCTGAAGCAGGACATGCATGTCTCGAAACTGTTCGACGTTCTGGGTGAGCGTTACAAGGATCGCCAAGGTGGTTACGCCCGCATCCTGAAGGCCGGTTTCCGTTATGGTGACATGGCTCCGATGGCGATCATCGAACTGGTCGACCGTGATACCTCGGCCAAGGGTGCAGCAGACCGTGCACGCTTGGAAGCGGAATTCACTGCCGAAGATTGATCCTTGGATCGATCGATTTTCGAAAGCCCCGTCATGCAGCCGCATGGCGGGGCTTTTTCGTCACAATGATGACGTGACGTTACGCAAGCTTGAGCATGTGAAACTTTCACGTGAGCAGCAGCTTGGAGTAAGCTTGCGCGATGTGGCTGCGTAAGCCGCATTTGTTTTACGGAGGATATTCGATGACGCAGGCGGAATTATCACGCCCGTTAACTTGCTGGAAACTATATCCCAGCAAGGTGACTTTGAAGATCGCCCCCATTCATTTCAACTTGTATAAAAAACCATGTCCTCTCGTGCAGATATAAACGCCGGTCTTGCGAAGTTGGGCAAACTTGCCCAATCGGGGTATTTCGTCGGTCTGCACATCCGCTTTGCAGCGCCCCTGATGCAGTTCCAGACCTATTCCGAGGAATGGTCGGAATTCTATTCGCAGAATGGCTATGCCTTGCGTGACCCGACCATTGCCTGGGGGTTTTCGACGACCGGTGCCTGTCGCTGGTCGGCCCTGCCTATTCCCGATCCGTTCAATATTTTGCGCGAAGCGGCGAATCATGGCCTGACATATGGGTTGACCGTATCCAACGGCCCCATCTCTTCGCGGACGATCGCCTCATTCGGGCGGGCCGACCGTGAATTCACCACAGACGAGATCGAACAGATCTCGGTCACGATAAAGCGGCTTCACGAAATTACCGAGCCGCCCGCGAGCCTTACAAAAGCTCAGAAAGAAGCCCTTCGCTGCATCGCGCAGGGTGACCGTCACGCGGCGGCGGCTGCAAAACTTGGCATTACCGAAAGCGCGTTCAAGGCGAGGCTTATTTCAGTCCGTGAACGGCTGAAGGCGCGTACCACCGCCGAGGCGCTGCAACGGGCCAAGGAATACCGTCTGTTGTAGATGTCACCCTGGGGTCCACGTGGCAGGGAAGGGGGCCCTTACACCTCAGGAGCACCGAATGCAGATCACGACCCTGTCTTTTTCAAACCTTCACAACCACGGTGAATTATTCGCCAATCTTTTCCGGGCCAGAAAGCAGAGCTTTATTGTTCACAAGAACTGGGACCTGCCCGAATCCGACGATATGGAGTTCGATCAGTACGACACCCCGCAAAGCCGCTGGATCGCCATCCATGACATGGGTGAGGTTCTGGCCGGCATCCGTCTGACGCCGACGACGGCGCGTTGCGGCATCTATTCCTATATGATCCGCGATGCGCAGGAGGGTATTCTGGGCGGCTCGATCCCGCAGGACCTGTTGACCGATGCGGCACCGGTGGATCCGCACATCTGGGAATGTTCGCGTGTCTTCGTCAGCCATTCGATCCCGCAGATGTATCGTCGCAAGGTCCACTTCAAGATGGTCGAGGCGATGACGTCGTCGGCCCGCGATCTTGGCGCGACCAAATTGATCGCGCTGACGGGGTCGAACTGGCCGCGGTGGTACGGTCGCTGCGGTCTGACCGCCGAAGCATTGGGTCCGGAACTGTGGATCGATGACGGCAGCTTCCAATGTGTGGCCATCGATCTGGCATCGAAGATGCACTGACGGTTGCTGATGGGGGCTGTCGCATATGCTGCGACGGCCCTAGACTGCGCCATCATGGCTGATCTTTTCGACACGACCCCGCCCCAGACCCCGTCGCCCGCCGGCAAGGCGGGTCCGCGCCCATTGGCTGATCGCATCCGGCCCACCCGGCTGTCCGAAGTGATCGGTCAGGGGAAGGTCTTAGGGGCCGACGGTCCGCTTGGCAGCATGCTGGCGGCAAACAGTCTGTCATCGCTGATCCTGTGGGGGCCTCCGGGGGTGGGAAAGACCACTATCGCGCGGCTTCTGGCTGATGAAACCGATCTGGCCTTTGTCCAGATCAGTGCGATTTTCACCGGTGTTCCCGATCTGCGAAAGGTGTTCGAAGCGGCGCGCCTGCGGGCCAGCCAGGGACGCGGAACGCTGCTGTTCGTCGATGAAATCCACCGCTTCAACAAGGCGCAGCAGGACAGCTTTTTGCCGCATATGGAAGATGGGACCATCCTGCTGGTCGGCGCGACCACGGAAAACCCCAGCTTTGAATTGAACGCCGCTGTCATGTCGCGTGCGCAGGTCATCGTGCTGGAACGCCTGTCGCTGGCCGATCTAGAACTGATGGCGCAACGGGCCGAACGTGAGCTGAACCGCAAGCTGCCCCTGACGGCCGAGGCCCGCGAGGCCTTGCTGGAGATGGCGGACGGCGATGGCCGCGCGGCCCTGAACCTGATCGAACAGGTCGCTGCGTGGAAAACAGACACCAAGATCGACCGCGATGCGCTGGCGCAGCGGCTGATGAAACGCGCGGCGAAATACGACAAATCGGGGGATGAGCATTACAACCTGATCTCGGCCCTGCATAAATCGGTGCGTGGCAGCGATCCCGATGCGGCGCTTTACTGGTTCGCGCGGATGCTGGAGGGCGGTGAGGATCCCCGGTATCTGGCCCGCCGCATCACCCGTATGGCCGTCGAGGATATCGGTCTGGCCGATCCCGCCGCGGCACGTCATTGTCTGGACGCATGGGCGATGTATGAACGCCTTGGCAGCCCGGAAGGCGAATTGGCCCTGGGGCAGGCGGTTCTGTATCTGGCTTTGGCGCCGAAATCGAATGCCGGTTATGCCGCCTATAAGAACGCCCGCGCCGAGGCCAAGCGCACCGGCAGCCTGACGCCCCCCGCCCATATCCTGAACGCGCCGACCAAGATGATGAAAGAGCAGGGCTATGGCGCGGGCTATGCCTATGACCATAACGCCGAAGACGGCTTCAGCGGCCAGAACTATTTCCCCGACGGCATGAAGCGGCCTGTCCTTTACACACCTGTCGAGCGGGGCTTTGAACGCGAGTTGAAACGGCGTTTGGACTGGTTCGTGGCGCAACGTCTCAAGCGTGGCGGTTGACTTTGGCGGCTGCTGACGACACACACCCGCGATGATGAACCCCTTTCTTCAGGTCGCAATCGGCGGCGCGCTTGGCGCCACCGGTCGTTTTGCCGTTTACCGGATGATCCCGTCACATTGGGCCGCGCTTGGTCTTGCGACGGGGCTGGTGAATATTGTCGGATCGTTCCTGATGGGACTTCTGGCGGCGCTCTTCGCGCAGCGGCTTGGGAATGCCTATGCGCCCCTTCTTTTGACGGGGTTTCTGGGCGGGTTCACGACATTTTCGGCATTTTCCTTGGATGTGCTGACAATGTGGGAACGGGGTCAGGGCGGCATCGCCTTGGCATATGTGGCGGGCACGGTCCTGCTGTCGCTGGTCGCCGTCATGGCGGGGCTGGCATTGGGTCGAGGAATTTGGGCATGAGCGGCGTACAGACAATTCAAGTCACCGAAGAAGATGGCGAGCAGCGTCTGGACCGCTGGTTGCGCAAGCGTTTCCCGCATGTCTCGCAGGTCGCGATCGAAAAGCTGTGCCGCACCGGCCAGCTGCGCGTCGATGGCGGGCGGGTCAAGGGCGCCTCGCGCGTGCAGCCGGGGCAGGAAATCCGCATTCCGCCGATGCCCGAACCCGGTCCCGCGCGTGAACGCAGCGAACGCCCCATGGGCCCGCAGGTCAATGACGCCGATGTTGAGATGATTCAGTCCGCAGTCCTGTGGAAGGATGAACATATCATCGCGCTGAACAAGCCGCCGGGTCTGCCCAGTCAGGGCGGCAGCGGTCTGGGCGGTCGTCATGTAGACGGGCTGACCACCGCGCTGATGTTCGGCTTCAAGGAACGCCCCAAGCTGGTTCACCGGCTGGACAAGGACACCTCGGGGGTTCTGCTGCTGGCGCGCACCGACCGTGTGGCGCGCGCCCTGTCCGAGGCGTTCCGTCTGCGCAGCACGCGAAAGATCTATTGGGCCGCCGTTGCAGGCGTGCCCCATCCCCGCATGGGGACGATCCGCTATGGTCTGGTCAAGGGCGGCCATCGTGGCGGCGACGAAAAGATGATGGCGGTCCACCCCCGCGACATCGACAAGACCGAGGGCGCAAAGCGCGCCACCACCGATTACGCCGTTCTGGATGCACTTGGCACGCGGGCCAGCTGGTGTGCGCTGGTGCCGATCACCGGCCGCACCCACCAGCTGCGCGCCCATATGGCCGAACTGGGCCATCCCATCGTGGGTGATGGGAAATATGGCGGCTCGGGTCAGGAAAACCTTGGCGATGGCTGGGGTGCCCAGCTGGGCGGAGAGATCAGCAAGAAGCTGCATCTGCACGCCCGCAGCCTGACCTTCGATCACCCGATTACCAAGAAGCGCATCACCATCACCGCGCCCTTGGCCGAACATATGACCCGCACGTGGAAATCCGTGGGTTGGCATGAAAACGACGTCCCCGCCGATCCCTTTGCGGAGGACGAATGAAGCTTGTCGTCTTTGACGTTGACGGCACGCTGGTTGACAGCCAAGGCCTGATCCTGGCGGCGATGGACAGCGCCCTTGCCGGGGCAGGGCTGGCGCCTTTGCCGCGGGCGGATGTGCTGTCCATCGTCGGGCTGTCCCTGCCGGTGGCCGTCGCCCGTTTGCTGCCCGAAGCACCGCCCGGGGTGCAGCAGTTGGTGACCGACGGCTATAAATCTGCCTATGCCGCCGCCCGTTCGGCGCAAGCGGCGCCCTTGTATGACGGCGTCGGCGATTGTCTGGACCGTCTGGCGATGCGCGACGATCTGCTGTTGGCCGTCGCGACCGGTAAATCGCGCCGGGGTCTTGATGCGGTGATTGCCGCGCATGGTTGGCAGGGGCGCTTCATCAGCCTGCAGACCGCCGACGCCCATCCGTCCAAGCCGCATCCGGCGATGCTGCACGCGGCACTGTCGGAGTCCGGCGTCGATGCCGATGATGCGCTGATGATCGGTGACACCAGCTTCGACATGCAGATGGCGCGCAACGCCGGTATGGCGGGCTTTGGCGTCGCTTGGGGCTATCACCCGCGGGCCGAGCTGATGCAGGCCGGGGCCGCGCACATCTTCGACGATTACGCATCCCTCACCCAAGCCATCGAGGAGTGGTCGGCATGACCGAATGGAAAGCACGCCGGTTCTGGAAATCCGCCGAGCCCCGCCCCGCGGATGACGGATGGGAGGTCGCCCTGGACGACCGCCCCCTGCGCACGCCGGGCAAGAAACCCCTGATCCTGCCCACCCGCGACCTTGCACAGGCCGTGGCGCAGGAATGGGATGCGCAGGACGATATCATCCGTCCCGACAGCATGCCGCTGACCCGCGCCGCCAATTCCGCGGTCGAGAAGGTCGCCCCGCAATTCGACGGCGTTGCCGCCATGCTTGCCGAATATGGCGGCACCGATCTGCTGTGTTATCGGGCAACCGATCCGCAGCCCCTGATCCGCCTTCAGGCCGAGGCCTGGGACCCGCTGATCGAATGGGCAGCCACCCGTCACGATGCGCCGCTGACCGTCACCCATGGCGTCATTCCGGTCGATCAACCGGCCGAATCGCTGGCACGCCTTCATGCGCAGGTGGCGGCGCTGGACCTGTATGGGCTGACCGCGTTGCATGATCTGGTGACAATTCCCGGGTCCCTGGTTCTGGGTCTGGCGGTCGTTCAGGGCCGGATTGACGCCACGGAATCCTTCCGCCTGTCGCGTGTGGACGAGGAATTCCAGATCGCCAATTGGGGCGACGATGAGGACGCACAGCAGGTTGCAGCCTCGCGATTGCTGGCCATGAAACAGGCAGAACGCCTGTGGAGCTTGTCCCGCAAGGGTTGAAAGCGCTTGGCATCGGGGTTGGGGTTCTTGACGCGGGACTTTGTATCGGCACAATGTCGCCTATTGGGGCAACACTTATGCGCCGAGATAAAAGAACAAGGGCCGGAAATTCGGTCCATCCCGCGTCCGGTCCGATCATGCATCGGACCAGCCGCTCCAACACAGAGGTAGCAATGAAAAAATCGGTTTTCCTGGGGACAGTGGCCGCAGCGACGATGATCGCCGGCATGGGTATGGCCCAAGAGGGTTCGACCCTGTCCCAGGTCAAGGAACGCGGTGAGCTGAACTGCGGCGTGAACACCGGCCTGGTGGGCTTTGCCGCACCCGACGCCAACGGCAACTGGGCCGGCTTCGACGTAGCGCTGTGCCGTGCGGTCGCTGCCGCCGTGCTGGGTGATGCGTCCAAGGTGAAATTCGTGCCGACCACCGGCCAGACGCGCTTCACGGCCGTCAGCTCGGGCGAGGTGGACGTTCTGGCCCGCAACTCGACCTGGACCTATTCGCGCGACACCGACCTGAAACTGGATTTCGTGGGCGTCAACTATTACGACGGTCAGGGCTTCATGGTCAGCAAGGATCTGGGCGTGACCTCGGCCAAGGAACTGGACGGCGCGACCATCTGCATCCAGACCGGCACCACGACCGAGCTGAACCTGGCCGACTATTTCCGCGCCAACCAGATGGAATACACCCCCGTCAACATCGACAGCAACGCCGAGGGTGAACAGCAGTATATGGCCGGCGCCTGCGACGCCTATACCACCGACGCATCGGGTCTGGCCGCGACCCGTGCAGCTTTCGCCAACCCCGAAAGCCACATCATCCTGCCCGAGATCATCTCGAAGGAACCGCTTGGGCCGGCAGTTCGCCATGGCGACAACAACTGGGGCGACATCGTCCGCTGGACTCTGAACGCGCTGATCGCCGCCGAGGAATACGGCGTCACCTCGCGCAACATCGAGGAACTGGTCCGCTCGTCCGAGAACCCTGAGGTCCAGCGCCTTCTGGGTACGACCGACGAACTGGGCGCCATGATGGGGCTGGATGCCGAATGGGCCAAGCGCGCCATTCTGGCCAACGGCAACTATGGCGAGATCTTCGCCGCCAACATCGGCGAACAGACCCCCATCGGTCTGGCACGCGGGCTGAACGCACAATGGACTCAGGGCGGTCTGCTCTACGCGCCCCCGTTCCGCTGATCCGGACGGCATGAAGGACCGGGCCCGTTCGGGGCCCGGTCCGCACCCTTCGGGGCCCTTCCAACAACGACAAACCCGCCACCGATATAAAACGGCGCAAAGCCGTACCGGCGGGCCACAGGGGTAATCAAGATGACGGACGTCTCGGCATCGGCGCATGCGTCGTTCCGGCCCAGCATGCTGATCTATGATCGGCGCTATCGGTCCCTGACCTTTCAGGTCATCGTGTTCATACTGGTCATGGCCGCCATGTGGTGGCTGGTCGGGAACACGATCAGCAACCTCGACGCCATGGGCAAGAGCTTTGACTTCGGCTTCCTGTTCCAACGCGCGGGTTACGATATTTCCGGGACGCCGATCCCTTATACCGGCAATGACACACACCTGCGGGCCTCGATCGTCGGGCTGCTGAACACGCTGATCGTCTCGATCCTGGGCTGCATCGCGGCCACGATCCTGGGGGTTGCGGTCGGCGTGGCGCGCCTGTCCAAGAACTGGCTGTTCGCACGGCTGATGACGGTCTACGTCGAGATTTTCCGCAACATCCCGCTGCTGCTGTGGATTCTGGTGATCTATGCCGTCTTCACCGAGATCCTGCCCGCCCCCAATGCCTATCGTGGCGAAGATCCGGCATGGTCGATGATCCTGTTCGACAATGTCGCGCTGACCAACCGCTATACCGCGATCCCGACGCTTGGGATGACGAACGACCCGGGCAGTCTGGATCTTGGCGCGCGCATCACCTTCAACTGGGCCACCATCGCCTTTGTCGCGGTGCTGCTTGGGGGCTGGTTCATACGCAGGGCAATCAATGCCCATGCGCAAAAGGTTCAGGACCGCACGGGCGTCCGTCCCGCGACGCTGTGGAAAAACCTGGCGATCATGATCCTGCCGTCGCTGATCCTGATCTGGTATTTCGGCCTGCACCTGCTGCCGCCGTCGCTGAAAGGGTTCAACTTCACCGGCGGGCTGAACATCTCGAACTCGCTGGTCGTACTGTGGCTGGCGCTAACGCTTTACACCGCCGCCTTCATCGCGGAAATCGTGCGTGCCGGCATTCTGGCCGTCAGCCGTGGCCAGTCCGAGGCCGCATTTGCCCTGGGCATGCGCCCCAAGCGCACGATGAACCTGGTGATCCTGCCGCAGGCGCTGCGGGTCATCATTCCGCCGCTGATTTCGCAATACCTGAACCTGACCAAGAACAGCTCGCTTGCGATCGCGGTGGGCTACATGGACCTGCGCGGCACGCTTGGGGGCACGACGCTGAACCAGACCGGCCGAGAGCTGGAGGCCATCGTCCTGATGATGCTGATCTATCTGGCGCTTAGCCTGATCATCTCGGCGGGGATGAACATCTTCAATTCCCGCGTCAAACTGAAGGAGCGGTAAGGATGAGCGATACCCATGCCCAGACCGTGCCGTTCGTGCGGGACACGATGCTGCCCTCGGCCCCGCCGCCCAACACCCAGGCCGGCGTCATCCACTGGCTGCGCGAAAACCTGTTCGCCGGGCCGGTCAATACGATCCTGACCATCGTCGGCGCGTTGATCATCTGGTTCCTGTTTTCGCATTACTGGGACTGGTTCGCGCATTCCGTCTGGAACGCGAACAGCCTGAACGAATGCCGACAGATCATCATCGACACGTGGGGCGAGGGCGCACGCGGCGCCTGTTTCGCGGTCATCCGCGAACGCTGGAACCAGTATGTCTTCGGCTTCTATCCGCCCGATCTTTACTGGCGCCCGACCATGACCTTCGGGCTGCTGATCGTGGCGCTTGTGCCGGTGCTGTTCTCGACCTCGCTGACGATCCGTCGCGCGGTGTTGGCCATCACCACCATCACCACGCTGGCCTGCATGGTCGCGCTTGGCGCACCGGTCATCTGGCTGGCTTTTGCCGTCGCGGTCTTTGCGGGTGGCTTCGTCGCATCCGAGCGGAAGCTGGCGTGGCTGTTGCCCTTCTCGATGCTCTATCCGCTGATGATGGTCTGGTTCCTCTGGGGTGGCAGCTTGTGGGGCCCAATCTTCATCCTTGCCGGACCCGTGCTGGGATGGGTCGCTTGGCGGGTCCTTGTCAGTCGGGCGCCGATGATCGCCGTGCTGGCGGGCGTTCTGGTCACGGTGCTGTTCTGGCTGTTCCTGTCGGGGGCCGCCGCCGAAGACGCGCAACGCCTGCTGCCCATGGGCATCGAGGCCGTGCGTTCCGACCGTTTTGGCGGCTTCCTGCTGTCGGTGACCATCGGCGTGGCGGGCATCGCCATTTCGTTGCCGCTTGGCATTATTCTGGCCCTGTCGCGACAGTCGGATATGTTCCTGATCAAATCGTTGTCGGTGGTCTTCATCGAATTCATCCGCGGCGTGCCGCTGATCACGCTGCTGTTCGTGGCCTCCCTGCTGCTGAACTATTTCCTGCCGCCGGGGACCACCTTTGACATCATCCTGCGGGTCATCATCATGGTCACCCTTTTCGCCGCTGCCTATATGGCCGAGGTGATCCGGGGCGGTCTGGCCGCCCTGCCGCGCGGTCAGTACGAGGCTGCCGATGCGCTTGGGCTGGATTACTGGAAGGCACAGCGTCTGATCGTCCTGCCGCAGGCGCTGAAAATCAGCATTCCCGGCATCGTCTCGACCTTCATCGGCATGTTCAAGGATACGACGCTGGTGACTTTCGTGGGCCTTTACGATCCGCTGAAATCCATGTCGGACGCCGTTCGCGCCAATATCGAATGGAAGGGCATCTACTGGGAGCCTTTCATCTTCGTCGGCGCCATCTTCTTCATCATCTGCTTCGCCATGTCCCGGTACTCGATGTATCTGGAACGTCGCCTGCAGCGTGACCACAAGTAAGGATCAGATCCATGAGTGAAGCGATCAACCGGCAGGTTGACCAAAGCCATATGCAGGTCAGCGACCAGGTGGCCATCGACATCCGCAACATGAACAAATGGTACGGCACCTTCCACGTGCTGCGCGACATCGACCTGACGGTCTATCAGGGTGAGCGGATCGTCATCGCCGGACCTTCGGGATCGGGCAAGTCGACGCTGATCCGCTGCATCAACCGGCTTGAGGAACATCAGGCCGGTCACATCAGCGTCAACGGGGTCGAGCTGACCAGCGACATCAAGAACATCGACAAGGTCCGGTCGGAAGTCGGCATGGTCTTCCAGCACTTCAACCTGTTCCCGCATCTGACGGTTCTTGAAAACTGCACGCTGGCGCCGATCTGGGTCCGCAAGACCCCCAAGCGCGAGGCCGAGGCCACGGCCATGCATTTTCTGGAAAAGGTCAAGATCCCCGATCAGGCCCATAAATATCCGGGCCAGTTGTCAGGGGGCCAACAGCAGCGCGTCGCCATCGCGCGGTCGCTGTGCATGCAGCCCAAGATCATGCTGTTCGACGAACCGACCAGCGCCCTCGACCCAGAGATGATCAAGGAGGTGCTGGATACCATGATCCAGCTGGCCGAAGAGGGAATGACCATGATCTGCGTCACCCATGAAATGGGCTTTGCCCAGGCCGTGGCGAACCGCGTGATCTTCATGGATCAGGGTCAGATCGTCGAACAGAACACGCCGAGCGAATTCTTCAACAATCCGAAATCGGACCGGACCAAGCTGTTCCTCAGCCAAATTCTGGGGCACTGAACGAAAAAGGGCCAAGGCATCGACCTTGGCCCTTCCAATACGTCGGCGGGGCGCTCAGTCGCGCCCGTCGAAGCGGACGAAATCCATCACGCTGCCCTGACCGGGCTGGATCTGGTCCCAGCTGTCCACCTGAAAATCGACCACCAGCGTCGCGGCAGTCGCATAGCGGCGGAATTCCGGGTCCATCGGAACGCGCGCGGGCAGGCGGGACGCGAATTCGGATATGCCGGGATTATGCCCCAGCATCATTACCGTGGGCTGCGTCGCGCTGCGCAGAACAGCCAACATCTTGTCAGGTCCGGCCTGATAAAGCGACTGTTCGATCCGCAACTGCGGACGCACCTCCAGCGCGGCCGCCGCGATGACGTTCCAGGTTTCCTGCGTGCGCGCCGCCGAGGAGCACAGAACCTCTTCGGGTTCGTAGCCGCGGCTGGCCATCCAGTCGCCCAAGGCCAGCGCCGATCGGCGGCCCCGGTCGTTCAAGGGGCGATCGTGATCGTCCAGCGTCGGGTCGTCCCAAGCCGATTTGGCATGGCGGGTCAGGATCAGGCGTCGATGTCCAAGTGGGGTCATGGGGTGCGGCCTCTTGCTGCCATGCTGTCTGTCTTGGCAGACTGCCACAGGATTTGTGGATACGGCAAGCAAATCAAGGAGGTTGCCCGAAGTTGGCGGCAACCTCCTTGGAAGCGGGACTTAAAGGCCGGGGTCGACCTGACGCAGACCGCGGGGCACGACGCGCGGTTCGGTCTTGCGGATCAGCGAGCCCGCGCCATGTTCGGTGAACAGTTCCAGCAGGCAGGCGTTGGGCACGCGGCCATCCAGAATGACGACGGCACGGACGCCTTTTTCGATGGCCTGCAGGGCGGTTTCGGTCTTGGGGATCATGCCGCCGGCGATCTGGCCGTCGGCAATCATCGCGCGGACCTGATCGGGGTGCAGCTGGGTCACGACTTCTCCGCTGTCATCCTTGACGCCCGCGACATCGGTCAGCAGCAGCAGGCGGTCGGCCTGCAGCGCCCCCGCGATGGCACCGGCCGCGGTGTCGCCGTTGACGTTGAAGGTCTCGTTATCCTCCATGCCGGTCGCGACGGGGGCGATGACCGGGATCATGCCGGCGCCATAGAGGTCGCGGATGATCTGGACGTTCATCTCGATCGGGCGACCGACAAAGCCCAGTTCGGGATCGTTGACCTCGCAGACCATCATGTCGTCATCCTTGCCCGAGATCCCGACCGCGCGCCCGCCCGCGTCGTTGATCGCCTGCACGATGCGCTTGTTGACCAGCCCCGACAGCACCATTTCCACCACTTCGACGGTTTCCTTGGTGGTGACGCGCTTGCCGCGCACGAAGCGGCTTTCGATGCCCAGCTTGGTCAGCAGATCGTTGATCATCGGGCCGCCACCGTGGCAGACGATGGGGTTCATGCCGACCTGTTTCATCAGGACGATGTCGCGGGCAAACTCGGCCATGGCCTCGTCGTCACCCATCGCATTGCCGCCGAATTTGACCACGACGACCGAATTCGAATAGCGCTGCAGATAGGGCAAGGCCTCGGACAGGGTACGAGCGGTGGCGATCCAGTCACGGTTCATGGTCTGTTTTCTCATCCTCAAGTTCCCTGGGCGACGGTCGGACCCTATGGCGCAAGGCCGGTTCAGTCCAGTCCGGCGATGATGGTGCGCAAGGTGGCGATGCCCTCATTCTTTTCCGAGGATGTCACGACCAGTTCGGGATAGGCCGCCGGGTGCTTCTGCAATTCCTCGGCCACCTGGGCCAGGACAGGCTTCAGCGCGTTCGGGCCCAGCTTGTCGGTCTTGGTCATCACCACCTGGAAGGGCACGGCCGAACGGTCCAGCAGTTTCATGATCTCATGGTCGACTTCCTTGACGCCGTGGCGGGCGTCGATCAGGCAGAAGGCGCGCTTCAGCGTCTGGCGACCGGCCAGATAGGTTTTCAGCAGCGCCTGCCATTTGGCCACGATCGCCAGCGGCGCCTTGGCATAGCCATAGCCCGGAAGGTCGACCAGATAGGAGTGTTCGCCAAGCGTGAAATAGTTGATTTCCTGCGTCCGGCCCGGCGTGTTCGAGGCGCGCGCCAGACCCTTTCGGCCGGTCAGCGCATTGATCAGGCTGGATTTGCCGACGTTGCTGCGGCCCGCGAAGCAGACCTCGGGGCGGGTGGCGGGGGGCAGGCCGTCCATATGGACGACGCCTTTCAGGAAATCGACGGGACCGGCAAACAGCAGGCGCGCGGCCTCGGCTGCAGCGGGGTCGGGGGCGGGGGCGACGGGGAAATTGACTTTCATGAGGTGATCCGGTCCTGAAGGCGGATCGCGCCGCCCGTGACGACTTCGGCAAAGACGCCGAAATCCGTATGTCCGTAATGGCGCTGCAAACAGTCGATCATGTCAAGATCGACGCGCCCCGTGGCCGTGTCGGCATTGGTGGCGGTGCAGCGACCGATATGGTCGGTGATGCGCAGTTCGGCCTGTCCGATATGGATGATCTGGCCGATCAGACTGCGTTCGTGGAAGGGCGCCCAGCCTTCGACCCACAGGTTGCCGCGCCAGCGATGGGTCCCCAGATCAAGGCCAGTCTTCGCCGAAAGGTCCGCAAGGCTGTCCAGCGACAGGATCGAGATCCACGGCCATTTCTGGTCGGTCCAGATGGCAGCTCCGCGAACAAGGCGGGTCGGTTGCGGGGCATCGGCAGGCCAGAGCGGCCGCAGCCAATCCACCAAGGCTTCGCCTTCGGCTTCGGGATCGACGCAGATCGGGGCCTGGCGCGGGTGGGACAGGGTCAGCCTGTCGCCATCCCAGCCGCCGGTGACGGCCTGCAGATCGGGGCAGACGGCCCCGCGAAGGAAACAGGATTTGGGCAGCCAGCGATCCGGCTGCCCGTCCGATTGGCTGGCGAGCGCGTGACGCTCGCCGTTTTCGGTCAGGACCGCATAGCTGCGGTCGCCGGGCAGGCGGCGTGCCGCCTGCAGGGTCACGCTGTCCAGCCCTTCACCACCGACCGATTTGATCGGATGGCGGCGGATCAGGGCCAGATGCGCGGTCACTTTCCTTTACCCTTGGCACCCTTCGCAGGGATCTTGGGTATCGAGGACTTGATGTTGCCGAAGAGGTCCGGACGGTGCCCGTGCATCGACATGATCGTGTACTGCTGCAGGATCGTGATGGTGTTGTTCGTGATCCAGTACAGCACCAGTCCCGAAGCAAACCCGCCCAGCATGAACATGAAGACCCACGGCATCCACGCGAAGATCATCTTTTGCGCGGCATCTGCGGGCGCCGGGTTCAGGCGCTGCTGCATCCACATGCTGACACCCAGCAGGATCGCCAGTGCCGGCAGCGACAGCGAGTGCAGCAGCGTGCCCTGCGCCGGTGCCGCATAGGGCAGCAGACCGAACAGGTTCAGCAGGCTTGAGGGATCGGGGGCCGAAAGGTCCTTGATCCAGCCAAAGAACGGCGCGTGGCGCAGCTCGATGGTGACGAAGATCACCTTGTACAGCGAGAAGAAGATCGGAACCTGCAGGATGACCGGCAGACAGCCGGCTGCGGGGTTTACCTTTTCACGCTTGTACAGCTCCATCGTTTCCTTCTGGAACTTCATGCGGTCGTCGCCGGTGCGTTCCTTCAGTTCCTGGATCTGCGGCTGCAATTCCTTCATCTTCGCCATCGAGATGTAGGACTTGCGTGCCAGCGGGAAGACCAGCGTCTTCAGCACGAAGGTCAGCGCGATGATGGCCAGACCCATGTTGCCGATGATGGCATGCAGCCAGTGCAGCAGACGGAAGATCGGCTTGGTCAGGAAATAGAACCAGCCCCAGTCGATCGAATTGACCAGACCCTTGATGCCGACGCCTTCTTCGTAATCCTTGAGGACTTCCCAGACCTTGGCGCCCGCGAACAGATAGCTGTCGGCGGTGACCTGCGTGCCCGGTGCGACGGTCTGCATCGGGAAGCGGGCTTCCGTCTGATAGATGTCGGCGCCCTCGGCGTATTTCACGACCGCGGTGAAGGCCTGCCCGGGGGCGGGGGCCAGCGTGGTCATCCAGTATTTGTCGGTGAAACCGACCCAACCATCTGCCGCGACATCATAGACCTGCGCACGGCCTTCGCGGGCGATGGGGTCCAGATCGGCGATGTTCTTGTATTTTTCCTCGATCAGCGTGCCGTCATGCATGCCGACGACGCCTTCGTGCAGAACGAAGTAGTTCTGCGTATCAGGGCGACCGTGGCGGGCGATGATGCCATAGGGCGCGGCCGAGAAATCTGTGTCGCCGTCGTTCTGCAGGCTCTGCGAGACGGTGAACAGGTAATTCTCGTCCAGGCTGAAGGTGCGGCGGAAGATCTGGCCGGCGCCGTTGTCCCACGCCAGCGTCACCGGCTGGCCGGGGGCCAGGGTTTCACCCGATTCCTGCGTCCAGACGGTCGTCGGGTTGGGAACCAGTTCCGGGTCGGTGCCCGAGCCCGGGGTCCAGCCATAGACGGTGTAATAAGGCTTGGTCACACCCGTCCGGATGTTGTCGTCGGCCGTGGCCGAGGACGGCGACAGCAGCCGCACATCGGGCGAGCTGTCGTCCAGCGTTTCATGGTAGCGGCTGAGCAGCAGGTCGTCGATGCGACCGCCTGCCAGCGAGATCGAGCCTTCCAGCGCCGGCGACTTGATCTGGATGCGGCCCGCGGGCTGCGCCTGATCGGCCAGATCCGCCGGGGCGGCCGTCGTCGTGCCTGCGGGGGCATCTGCCGTCAGGGGCTGGTCGCCCACCGATTGCTCAGCCAGCGGCTGGCCCGAAGGTTGGTCCGATACGGGTTCCGGAGCGAAGACCGTATACCAGACCAGGATCACCAGAAACGACAGGACCGTCGCCAGGATCAGATTGCGGTTGTTGTCTTCCATTCCCTCACCACTGTCATCACGTCAGTCGGGCCGGTTCAACAGAACGGGCCCCGAAAGGTCAAGCGGATTTGGCCGAATGGGCAGGAATGCTTGGGGGAAATGGACGGTTCCGGCCCTTTGCAGGCCGATCCGGCGGTCAGCTGCGGCGTGCGATGCTGGGAAGATCGGCCGCGGCGGCGTTGTGACGGCGCAGGAAATCCATGCTGGCCGACAGCGGCATGGGCCGCGCGATGGCATAACCCTGAACCTCGTCGCAGCCCATCTGGGCCAGGAAGGCGTGTTCTTCGCGGGTTTCGACGCCTTCACCCAAGGCCGCGATGCCAAGCCGTTCGGCCAGCGCCAGGATGGCCAGGATCATCCGCTGCTGGGCCGGGTCGATGTCGCAGCCGGTGACAAAACTGCGATCCAGCTTGATGCGGTGGATGCCGAACTGGCGGATGGCATCCAGACTGGCATAGCCGGTGCCGAAATCATCCAGATCGATATGGCAGCCAGCTTTGGACAGTTTGCGTAGATTGACGCGGACATCGGCATTGCTGGTGACGGGGCCGACGCTTTCCAGAACCTCGATCACCAGGCGGTCGGGGCGGATTTCATGGCGGTCCAGCTCCCACAGCAGGCAATCGGCAAAGCCGCGTTCGGACAATTCGTTGTTCGAGATGTTGACCGAGACCGTCGGCACGCTGAACCCTGATTTGTCCCACTCTTTCAGCGCCATCAGGGATTGGGTCAGCATGGCCTGGGTCAGGGCGGTGTGATCGGCCTCGGACATCTGGGGCATGAAGACGCCCGGTGCAAGTATGCCGCGGACGGGGTGGTTCCAGCGGGCCAAGGCCTCGAAGCCGGTGATGGCGCCCGAATGGCAGCAGACCTGCGGCTGGAACCATGCCTCAACCTGATCGGCGCTGATCGCATCGCTGATCGTGGCGACAAGCGGCGCGCCGGTCAGCGTGGTGTCATAGGGATAAAGCCGCAGCCGCCCCAGATCATTGTCGGGCGTGGCCTGCAAACGGTGGCGGGCGTTGTCGATCAGCGTCTCGATGGTAGGAAGGTCGGGTTCGGGCAGATGGTCGCGCGCCAGATTGGGGCCCGACAGGCAGGTGCCATCGGCATGGACCAGCGCGCCGCTGATCACCGGCGTCAGCGTCTGACCCGCGATCGAAATCGGCGTCTGGCCCTTGCGGTGCAGCCTATGGGCCACCTGCATCGCATCGCGGTCGGTGCGATTGCGCAGTACGAAGGCGAACAGCCCCGGCGACAGCACCCGCACCGGATCATAGGGGCGCACCGCCCGGCCCAGGGTCATCGACAGCTGAACCAGCAGATGGCTCATGGCGGCCTTGTCCAGATTGCGCGACAGCAGTTCGGTGTTTTCAAGCTGAAGCAGCAGGACGCTGCGGGAAAGGTCGCGGGCCTGATCTGGGCGGCCCAGCAACTTGCGGATCGGAGCGAAGAGACGCGTTACATTCTTGGACATGCCGGACCTTTCACGGAATCACCGTGGTCAGTCCTAATCCCGAAAGCTTTGCGTTCCGTTAAAGTTCCGGTTCTGAATCGCGCAGAACCGGCACGGACACGTCGCCGGCGTCCTTCAGGCCGGGAACAAGGCCCGCGAAATCGAACAGCGCCGGGTCCAGCAGATGCGAGGGGCGCACGTTCATCAGCGACCGGAACATCACCTGACGGCGGCCGGGGGTCCGTGTTTCCCATTCGTCCAGCAGCCGCTTGACCTGCACGCGCTGCAGCCCTTCCTGACTGCCGCAAAGATCGCAAGGGATGATGGGATAGTTCATCGCCTTGGAAAACCGCTCGCAGTCGGCCTCGGGGACATAGGCCAGCGGGCGCAGCAGGGTCAGATCGCCGTCTTCGTTCAACAGCTTGGGCGGCATGGTCGCCAGCCGCCCGCCGTGGAACAGGTTCATGAAGAAGGTTTCCAGAATATCGTCGCGGTGATGGCCCAGTACGACCGCCGAACAGCCTTCCTCACGCGCGATGCGATAGAGGTTGCCGCGGCGCAGGCGCGAACACAGCGCACAATAGGTGCGGCCGGCCGGAGTCTTGTCCTTCACGATGGAATAGGTGTCGCGATATTCGATGCGATGTTCAACGCCTCTGTCCTTCAGGAATTCCGGCAGGACGGTGGCGGGAAAGTTCGGCTGGCCCTGATCCAGATTGCACGCCAGCAGATCCACCGGCAGCAGGCCGCGCCATTTCAGCTCGTGCAGGATCGCCAGCAGGGCATAGCTGTCCTTGCCGCCCGACAGACAAACCAGCCAGCGATCGCCGGGGCGGACCATGCCGTAATCCTCGATCGCGGCGCGGGTCTCGCGGACCATGCGCTTGCGCAGCTTGCGAAACTCGGTCGAGGCGGGGGCACCTGCGAAAAGCGGATGGATATCCTTGTCGTCCAGTTCGTCCAGCATGATGGCCCCCGTTCAGTGATGTTGGTCGCGGTCTTCGGTACAGGCGTCGTTGGTGCAGCCGCTGTTGGTGCAGGTCGTGTCGGTTCCGGGCACGGGGTCGAAACCCGACCCGCCCCAGGGATGGCAACGTCCGATGCGTCGCAGCATCAGCCACGTCCCGCGCAGGGGGCCATGATGTTCCAGCGCCTGCAACGCATAGGCCGAACATGTCGGCTGGAAGCGGCAGCCGTTCCCGACCCAGGGCGATGCGACCAGGCGATAGGCCCGCACCGGCAAGGCCACGACCTGCGCCAGCGGTTTCACTTGTGAACCTTGCGCATGGCGCGCGCGAAATCTTCGCACAACTGGGCAAAATCGAGGCTGGCGGTGGCACCGGGGCGACCGACCAGCACATAATCCCATCCCGCTTGTGCGGTTTGCGGCATGATCAAGCGGGCGATTTCACGCAGACGACGCTTGGCACGATTGCGGGCGACCGCATTGCCGACCTTCTTGGAGCAGGTGAAGCCGATTTCGGGCAGGGCCGGCATCGTCGCGGTTGCGGGCCTGCAACAGAAAGCCGGGCATCGCCTGACGACGTGCCTTGGCAGCAGCCAGAAAATCGGCGCGCTTGCCGATCACGGGGGGCATCTTGAAGCCATAGGCCACGCGAAATGCCGCCCCGCCGGCATCCGTGGGCTGAGTGTCAGCAGGATGGGGCAGTGGCGGCATGTCGAAAGCCTTCATGTGGCAGCACAAGGCTGCCGGGCGCTATCAAGCCGACAGGCTCTTGCGGCCTTTGGCGCGGCGTGCGTTCAGAATGCGACGGCCGCCTTTGGTGGCCATGCGTGCGCGAAAGCCGTGACGGCGCGCACGAACAAGGTTCGAAGGTTGGAAGGTGCGCTTCATAATCAGTCTCCGGGTCGTATCTTGCGGGTGGCATCAAGTCAGGGCAGGGTAGCAGGATACTGCCCCGCGCGACGGCGCTGGTTGTTCGAAGCCCGCTCATTAGGGGACAAGCACGCCTGCGTCAACCGATTCCGGCAGCAAACCACCTGATCTTCGCGCGAACGCACAAGATGGAACCATGATACGATCACATTCGTTTGATCGGCACATACCACATTCGTCGGCTGACAAGTTGCACCGGCACAACCATATCCGGACACCATGCGACTGAACACGATCTCTGGCCGATTCGCCGCGTTGACGATGATGTTCGTCATCCTGGCAGAATTGTTCATCCTCTTGCCTTCACTGGCGTCCTTCAGGTTGGATTACCTCGAATCGCGCCTCGAGCGTGCGCAGATCGCAAGTCTGGCGCTGCTGGCGACGGATGAATTGTTGGCATCAGACCTCGAGGCCGAATTGCTGCAGAACGCCGATGTCTTCAACGTGGTCCTGCGCCGGAACGACATCCGCCAGCTTGTCCTGTCCTCGCCGATCCCCGGGCCCATCGCCGCAACTTATGACCTGCGTGAAGACGGTGTCTTGCAGACTATCGACGATTCGCTGGCAACGCTGGTCAGTCGCCAGAATCATGTCGTGCGCGTGATCGGGGCGCCGGTGAACCAAGCCGGTCAGCTGATTGAGATCACCATGCAGACTGCCCCCTTGCAGCAGGCGATGATGGACTATGGGCTGCGGTTGCTGGGGGTGTCGGCGGCCTTTTCCATCCTGACGGCGGTTCTGCTGTTCCTGGCGGCGCAAAGGCTGATCCTTGTGCCGATGCGTCGCGTCATCAGTCATATGTCCGCCTATGCCAGCGCCCCCGAGGACGCCCGTCACATCATCATCCCCGGCGCACGCCTCGAGGAACTGCGCGAGGCCGAGGACGCGCTAAGATCCATGCAACAGACCGTGACGTCGTCCCTGAAGCAGAAGGAACGCATGGCCCAATTGGGTCAGGCGGTCGCCAAGATCAGTCACGATCTGCGCAATATCCTGACCACGGCGCAGATATTTGCCGACCGGTTGGAGGATAGCGCCGATCCCAAGGTGCGGCGTGCGGCGCCCAAGCTGGTGAACTCGATCACGCGGGCGGTGAACCTGTGTGAAACCACGCTGGCCTTCGGCAAGGCCGAGGAACCGGCCCCCACGATGTCGCGCTTCAACCTGCACCAGCTGGCCGCCGAGGTGATCGAGGCCGAGGTTCTGGCCGCCGAAGCCGCCGGGCAGGTCGATTTTCTATCGGACATTCCTGCGACACTGATCATCCGCGCCGACCGCGATCAGCTGTATCGCGTGCTGTCCAACCTGATGCGCAATGCCCGTCAGGCGATCGAGGCCACCGGCAAACCCGGCACAGTCGAGGTCGGCGCAGGCGAGGGGGACAACGACTGGTGGATTCGCGTCGGTGACAGCGGGCCCGGCCTGCCCGACAAGGCCAAGGAATACCTGTTCAAGCCCTTCACCGGCAGCACGCGTCGCGGCGGCACCGGGCTGGGCCTGACCATTGCCGCCGATCTGGTGCGCGGTCATGGCGGCACGCTGGAACTGCTGCGCAGCGATGCCGAGGGCAGCCAGTTCTGCATCCAGATCCCCCGTGGCGTCGCCCGATCCGAACTGCGCCAGACAGCCTGAGACGGTTTTTTGGAAATTTGGCGAATTTTTTGTTTTCATCCCTTGCACCCCTCGAACACTGCAGCTATTCACCCCGTCATGTTGCACCCGTAGCTCAGCTGGATAGAGCACCAGACTACGAATCTGGGGGCCGGGCGTTCGAATTGCTCCGGGTGCACCATTTCACTTTTTGCCAGATGCCAAGCAAAATCGACTTTTGTGTCAGATCTCTGACCCAAATCGCGTGCGGTTCAGGAAAACGGTCGCTTGTGCTTGGTGCCGCGAAGGTCCGAAAAGAGCCCTTTGCGGTCATCCGGCGTCGTGCAACATTTGCCCTGTTGAATTGGGATAATGTAATGCGACTCTTGCCTTGTTTGCTCCTTCTATCCTGTCCCGTTCCAGCTGCGGCGCAGACTTATCTCGCAGATTTTTTGGACGCGCTGAACCGCTGCCAGAGTTCGATTGAGACGACGACAGGGTTTTTCGACGATGGTCTAGAGAGACTGGGTGAGGCTAACGCTGAACTTTCGTCAAACGTTAGAGATCATCGGATCTGGCGCTTCCCTTCGTCTCCTCTGCAGGTGACCTACTCCACATATGATCGCGGTGGTCAGTTGCATTCGACCTGCGAGGTGTCTCTGGTCAAAGGTGCCCCCCCTTTGACCTCAGAACAACGAGCTTCATTGCTGCAAAGCTTTACTCATAGGATGGAACAGCAAATAGCAGACGGCACTCACGAGCGCCGCGACGTCATCAGGATACCTCCTATTGTCAATCTCGGCTACGGCCCCTTGAAAAGGGGTATCCATGGCTGCCCTGTGATGATCTCATTGGCGTTCGACCCTGAGAGCGATTTCTTCTCGGCGGGAGTAGGTGAGCAAATCACACACCCTTGCAAGGATTAAGGCGAGTGACCGCTTGGTCCCGCATAGCAGACCCAAAAGCCGAACCTTCCCGAGATCAGATTCGCGTTGCCCAGTGGGGTTTGCGAGCGTAAAGTCAGGCCAGTCCTGTCTTTATCCGATCGCGGAAGCCCCGTTTGGCCAAGAGCCTCCCTGCCGCCCCCGGAACGAGCTTTCCGATGTTGCCGCTGACGGTGTCGCATGCTGCGTTCGGCCGGCATCCTTCTTGCTGTCGCGGCTTGCGGCTAGGAATGGCACCAGCTCCATGCGACAGTTTTGCGGTGACATTGCTTTTCCGGTCGATTCACTCTTTCGTGGTGAGAAGGTTGCCATCGAGCAATTGGCCCAGCTGGCCGGGTACGATGCAGCCGCATTGGAAAAAGTGTCCATCCGTTATCTTCGCAATGGCCATTTTCGCCTGCGGGATGAATTTGCCTCTGTTCAAAGTTTTCAGAGCGCTCGCGTCCGGATTTGTCCGCAATATGTCAGGGCGGAGGTTCCATCTGCAGGCAAGGCATGGCGCTTACCACGTCGCCTCCACTGAAAATTCTCGTCGATCAGAAGCTGCGCGGATCGCGAATGCATGCTCGTGTGCCTCCCCGCCGAAAAATTCTACAAGGATGCCAAAGATTTTGCAGCGCAGCTCTGGAAGTATCACGGCTGGATTCTGGACCAGCCAGTGGCCCAAGTGAACTGCAGCGCTTTCGAGTTAGACCTGACCAACCGCATCCTGAGCGGGCAGGGCGAGCGATGGTTTGACCGGCTGGAACTCAATGTGGCGTCCCGCGCATATGAAGTGCTGGGCCTTACGCATTGCGAAAGGGCCACTCGCTGCGCTGAAGGGGCATAGCGAGTCCGAATGGGTGACTTATGGCGCTCGGGGCTACGACATTCTGAAAGATGGCCCCTCGGCCCTTTCTGACTGCCTTGCCGCGATGGCCCGTGAAGACGGGTTGGATAGTAGATTCTTCGGTCGGCTCTTCGGGCCTTGGATGGCATGGCTCAAAAGTCGGGGTCTCGGTGATGAGTTCGAGCCCCTTCGTGACGTCGTGCGGCGGACGTATTCTAAAACTTTTCCGTCAGAAAAGGTGTGCTCGTTCTTGGGGCGGCTTCGGATGGAATCGCTTCCTGGAACGAACAACAGTCACTCTCGCTGGAGGGGTATGCTACCCCCGAAATTCGGACACTGACATAAGCTACCATTTGCAGTCTGCTGATCTTTGACGAGAATGAGATCAGAGATGTCGAAACGGAAGCCGCACACGACTGAGTTGAGGATCAAGGTCGCGCTTGGAAGCCCTGATGAGGGTTGGAGGGACCGTCGCGCCAGTGGCGCGGCGTAAGTCCGAGCAGCGCCGCCGAGCCGGTTCGGCGTGCATTCGACGATGATCAACTAATGGAAACGCGCACTGCTGGACGGGGCGTTTGTTGTCTTTGAGCGCGGCAGCCGCAAGGCACCTGTCATCGACGAGGATCAGGTTCGGAATCTGCATGCCAAAATCGGAGATCTGGCGGTGGCCAACTCTTTTTTGGAAAGAATGCTCAAGCCCTGGGGCGGGAAGTGAGGCGCGGTATGGTCGAGCGCGACCATCCGGACCTATCGATCGGCCAACAGTGCGCGCTGCTGTTGATACCACGTCTGCGTGAGGTGCCCCTAGATTTGCAGGTGCTTTGCCCCCTAACTTTGAGGCTAGGAGGCCGAGATGGGGACAGGCAATGACAGTGACGAGTTCAAGCGGGACGCGGTGCATCAGATCACGGTGCGAGGATATTCTGTTGGGGAGGTTTCCGGGCGCTTAGGCGTCAGCACGCATTCGCTCTACAAGTGGATGAAGCTTTTTGGCGATTCTGAGCCGAAGAAGCCTGGTGTGGATCACGAGGCCGAGAACCGTCGGCTGAAGCGCGAACTGGCGCGAGTGACCGAGGATTGCGACATCTTAAAAAAGGGCGAGTCCTGTCCGCCATCGGTCCGAGGACAGTGGCGAGCGCGTACTTCGCGCAGAATGCAAAGTGAAGTACCCCTTCATGCAGGCGCATCGGGCCGAGTTCAGTGTCCGGGCCATGTGCCGGGTGCTGCGGATTCACGTCTCCGGCTTCTAAGCATGGCTTAAGGAACCGTTAAGTCGCCGTGCGCAGGACGATATGTGCCAGACGCAACTGATCCGGCAGGCCTGGTCCGACAGTGGCAAAGTCTATGGCTATCGCAAGCTGGCTGACGATCTGCGCAATCAGGGGGAGCAGGTCTCCGAGAACCGGGTCGCCCGGCTGGCCAGCCTTGCAGGCATCCTGGCCCAGGTCGGCTACAAGCGCCGTCCTGGGCGGTATGGCGGAAAGCCTGCTGTTGTCGTGTCCAACAGGCTGGACCGGCAGTTCGAGGTGGATACGCCCGACAAAGTCTGGGTGACCGACATCACCTACATCAAGACCCATGAGGGTTGGCTATATCTGTCTGTGGTCATTGATCTGTTCTCGCGGCGCGTGGTCGGCTGGTCCGCACAGTCCCGATGACAACCGACCTTGCGCTGCAGGCCCTGCTTGCAGCCGTCTGGCGGCGCAAACCCAAGGCCAGGGTGATGATCCATTCAGACCAGGGATCGCAGTTCACCAACCGCGAGTGGCAGCTATTCCTCGGCCAGCACAATCTGGAGGCCAGCATGAGCCGCCGCGGGAACTGCCATGACAATGCGGTTGCGGAAAGCTGCTTCCAGCTCCTGAAACGGGAACGTATCCGCCGCCGCACATACCAGACCCGCGCAGAAGGAAGACAGGACATGTTCGACTACATCGAGATGTTCTACAACCCGAAGCGCAAGCACACCAACAACTGCATACTGTCACCCGTTGACTTCGAAGCCAGGCAGCAAAAACTGAATAAGGCAGACGTCTAGGAAACTAGGGGCACCTCAGACAAGCATACCCGTATGGTCCTGTCATGGCGGATATCAAACACGCTGGATGCGGACTTCTGCGTCGAGACGCTGAACGAGGCCATTTATCGGTTTGGACCGCCGGACATCATGAACAGCGATCGGGGATCGCAGTTCACATCGTTCGCGTGGACAGACCGCCTGCGCCGGTCGGGCATCCGCATATCCATAAACGGCAAGGGCCGCTATCTGGACAACATTTTCATCGAACGACTATGGCGGACGCTGAAATACGAGTGCATCTACCTGCATGCTTGGGAGACCGGGGCACAGGCCCGCGCAGGTATCAGAACATGGATGGAGTTCTACAATCACCGCCGCCCGCACAAAGCCCTTGGCGGCCAATCACCAGCGGTGGTCTACTCGCTGGAAACCGAAGCAACGCAAGCCAATCAGCAGGAGAAGATAAGAGCTTGAAAAGCGCCAGATCCTGACCAGGAGATGGGGAGCACCTCAGGCTGCTACTGAATGTCAAAAGTTATGAATGGCGTCGCCATTCAGCTTGAGCGGCTGAAAGTGATCGAATGAACCGAACCAACTTGTTGTCGGCATCCCTATCCGCTTTCACAAAGCCACCAGACGGACTAGGCAGCGCTATCTTCGATGTTCCGGGACAGTATCATGGCGCAAAAATCTACGATCTATAAAGTTGAGCTTTCCGTGTCTGATATGGATCGTCACTACTATGAAACCCATAAACTGACAATCGCCAAGCATCCGTCTGAAACCGACGAGCGGTTGATGGTGCGTATTCTGGCATTTGCGTTGAATGCCCATGAGCATCTGGAAATGACCAAAGGTCTTTCAACGGATGACGAGCCAGATGTTTGGCAGAAAAGTCTGAGCGGTGAGATCGAACTGTGGGTCGCCTTGGGGCTCCCGACCGAGAAGGCAATCCGCCAATCCTGTAGCAAAGCGGATAAGGTGATCATCTATCCTTATGGTGGCAGGACAGCCGAAATGTGGTGGGACAAAATCAAGAACAGCACCACCCGTTTTGATAATCTTCAGGTCATCAATTTTTCCGAAAGCGACACTAACCATCTGGAAAGACTGGCAAGCCGGGCCATGAAGATGCAGGTCAATATTCAGGATGGCGAAGTGATGGTTAGTGTTGATGATCGCATCGTCAGCATGACGCCAGTGATTTGGAAATAAACGGTTTAATTATCGCGGGCCGCATAACGTTCCGCAAATTTTCCTTGCACGTCCCTGACTGCGGAACAGAACTTTTCCAATTCATTTCTGTTGGTTACCAGTTTTTGGCGCAATCTTCGTGGAAGCTCTAACTGCACTCCTGCGCCAGATCTGGTCTGATTGCAGATATTGGTTTCATGAAGCCCAGGCAGGGTTGTGTTGGGCTGAGCTTCAAAACCTGCATTGCGCAGCGAAGCACCAATGGCATCGCGCAAGGCGACTGCGCGTCCGCCAAGCCATACGGCGTCGCTTCCATCATCCCTGCGTCCGTGGATCGCAACAGCAGTGAATGACCTGCCAACAAGATCGACTGCACGAGGTTCATCGAAACGATGAGAGGTGATGTGAAAATCGCCATGAGAACCGGTTTTGAGAGCCTCGAAGCAGTAGAATGAGAAATCGCCTCCTGCGATTGCTTCGGCAATTTCGGATGTCCCGGGTTCGATGGTGCCGCCGTGAGGTGCAAGGATCACGGCGGATGTCCCGCGATCCTTGCTGCGAATGCGATAGTTGACACCCTCTTTCATCGCAATGGCGAGAGCTTCGAAGCTATGAAAGCGATCTGCCATGAATAACCTGCGTCAATGAACAAGAGGTTCGGCACGCATCCGCAACCTCCGGTGTTTATACGTTCAGTTTGCGAACGGATTTCGCAATTTTACCGTCCTTCTTTTCAAGCATGACGATCTCACCAAACTTGATATCCAACCATTCGTCGTGATCTTCGGTCAAAGGCTCGGATGCAAAGATCGCCGATGTTGCTTCGCCTTCCGGACAGGCATCAACCTTGTAGGATTTTGCGTAATCCTGAAAGTTCGTTCCCACCAGAACGTACACCGGCTCCAGCAGCATCGAGGTCGCATGGTCATCTGTTCCGGAATTGGCTTTGCGCAGCTGCTTCCAATCCCCTTGGGGCGCTGTTTCCCCATCATGATCAAAGCCATAATTGACGCCAATGATCCGGTCCGGCGCAACAAGCGCGATCTTCAGCTTGGTCAGTTCGACTAGATCGAGCTTTTGCATCGCTTGCAGAATGACCTTCTGCAACTCTTCGAAGCCTTGCTGGACATCATCGTCACTATCCCCCTTCAGCAGGGATAGCAGCAGAACATACAGAAACTCCGTGTCGGTCGTTCCACGCATTTGCTTGAGATATCTGTCCTCGCAGTGCTGCAGCAGCTCTTTTTGCAAGATCTGCCAATTCGGCACCGCGCCATTCTGCGCAACAATCCAAGGCGTCTCCGCAAAGGAAAAAGGATGACAGTTTTCATCGGCAAGAACGGTACGCGAATTGTAACCTGCTGCCCGAACATGAGCGAGCAGCGTACTGCCCTGAAGGCTGGGTATAACGGAGGCTGCATTGTCGTCATAGAAGGCAGCCATTGGTCTGCGATACAAAAATGGTTCTTCCGGCTTCAGAAGATGCTCGCTCCAAGCGGCGAAGCCCCACCCAGCCAATTGAAGCAACGGATGAAGTTCGGGGTCCAGACTTTGGTTGATCAGACTGTTCTCTGGCTCAAGAAGCAGACTTTGGAGGGGGATTTCTGGCCCGATATAGGCAAGGACACGGCACATACTGTTCCTGACTTTTCACCCTAACGCAGGCCGGGTTGGTTCGTTGCCGATATTGGCCAAAATCTGGGAAGTGAATGGCTGCGGAGAGGAGCAGGGGCTGTCGAAGATCAAGGCCTGAACAAAGCTAAATCATAAACGAGCACTTGGGGCGGCACAAAACCGAGACAGGTCCAAAACAACTGACATGCGGGAATTGCTGCTTGCATTCCCGGGTGCCTATGAAGCGCGGGGCGAGACTGAACTTGCCACTAAGAAGCTGGGTTCATTTCTGATAGCTCGATTTGGGAACGTAGGCGAGGGAAAGGCCCGATTGGGAGGGCTGTAAGCGGTGAGAAAGGCATTCCTTGCTATGCAGCAGGGCCTTTATCCAGCTAAGGTTTCGAGCGAACTTTAATCATGTCCGGTACCACTAATAGTGTCGCCCTCCAGACTATCTAATTCTTATTGATGCCGCGAACGACCGCTTCATAAAAACCGCCCCGCAGCGAACGGCTAAGGATGACCGGCGGATATGGGCCGCAAGCGTCAGGAGGCATGATGGCAGCCGACCCGGTAGCGATGCTCGCTTTCTCTACATAGCAGAGCCTTCTGCCGCTTGGGTGTCAAAGGTCAGTTTCGGTCGGAATTGATTGGCACGGCTTACTGATAAGATTTAGGAAATTCGCCGGGAAAGTCGGTTCCGCATGGCATTCGACACATTCCGCATTATCCCTTCAGGGTCTTCTGTTACAAACGCCCGTCGCCATCTGGAAGCGGGCGTTTTTCGTCTCTTGCATCCCGCGGCTATGGAGGCTATTCACCCCGTCATGTTGCACCCGTAGCTCAGCTGGATAGAGCACCAGACTACGAATCTGGGGGCCGGGCGTTCGAATCGCTCCGGGTGCACCATTTCCCTTTTTGTCAGTTGCCAGACAAAACCGACTTTTGTGACAGATAGCTGACCCAAAAGCCGAACCTTTCAGAGATCAGAGTCGCGTTGCCCAGTGGGGTTTGCGATCGTAAGGTCAGGCCAGTCCTGTCTTTATCCGATTGCGGAAGAACCGTTTGGCCAAGAGCCTACCTGCCACCCCCGGAACGAACTTTTCGCGTTTGCCGCTGACGGTGTCGCATGCTGGGTTCGAGCCGGCATCCTCCTTGCTGTCGCGGCTTGCGGCTAGGAATGGGGCCCGCTCCATGTTGCAGTTTTGCGGTGACATTGCTTTTCCCGTCGATCCTCTCTTTCGTGGTGAAAAGGTTGCTATCGAGCAATTGGCCCAGCTGGCCGGGTGCGATGCGGCCGCATTGGGAAGAGTGTCCATCCGTTATCTTAGCAATGGCCACTTTCGCCTGCGGGATGAATTTGCCTCTCTTCAAAGTTTTCAGCGCGCTCGCGTCCGGGTTTGTCCGGAATGTGTCAGGGCGGCGGTTCCATCCGCAGCCGAGGCATGGCGCTTGCCACGTCGCCTCCACTGGAAATTCTCGTCGATCAGAAGCTGCGCGGATCACGAATGCATGCTCGTGTGCCTCCCCGCCGAGAAATTCTACAAGGATGCTAAAGATTTTGCAGCGCAGCTCCGGAAGTATCACGGCTGGATTCTGGACCAACCGGTGGCGCAAGCGAACGCCAGTCCTTTCGAGTTGGACCTGACCAACCGCATCCTGAACGGGCGGGGTGAGCGATGGTTTGACCGGCTGGAACTCAACGTGGCGTCCCGCGCATGTGAAGTGCTGGGCCTACGCATTGCGAAAGGGCCACTCGCTGCGCTGAAGGGGCATAGCGAGGCCGAATGGATGACTTATGGCGCTCAGGGCTACGACATTCTGAAAGATGGCCCCTTGGCCCTTTCTGACTGCCTTGCCGCGATGGCCCGTGAAGACGGGGTAGATAGTAGATTCTTTGGTCGGCTCTTCGGGCCTTGGATGGCATGGCTGAAAAGTCGAGGTCTCGGTGATGAGTTCGAGCCCCTGCGTGACGTCGTGCGGCGGCACGTATTCAGCAACTTCTCCGTCAGAAAAGGTGTGCTCGTTCTTGGGGTGGCTTCGGATGGAATCGCTTCCTTAAACGAACAACAGTCACTCTCGCTGGAGGGGTATGCCAAGCGTAACGCAGAAGATCTGGTCTCACGTGGCCTCGCAGAGCGTGACGCAGCTGGCGATATCATGCCAATGAGCTTCGTGACCCAAAAAATGCTCGACGCCTACGAGCGCGAAAAGACGTCCTTCCGAGCCGCAGGGTATTCATCTCGCAATGCTGCAGATGAAGAGAATGCGCAATGCGGGAGCCTTATTTCCGTCAGCGAGGCTGCTCGGAGGCTACGAGTTACAGTTAAAACCGTCGCGTATTTGGTTCAGCACGGATTGCTGTGCGGCCTGGCTGCATCTTGTCGTTATCGTCGAGGGACGACCGTAGTCACGGCCAATAGCCTCAAGCAGTTCCAAGAGACCTTCATATCCTTAGGTCAGCTGGCCGCGGTCACACAGCGCCCACAAGGGGCGCTTTCGATGAAGCTTAGAAATGCCAGCGTAGCTCTGTTGGCGATGCCCCATGAACTAAGCCGGGTCTACTGGCGCGAGGATGTAAGTGCCGTCGCATTCAGAGAGGAATGACGCTTTCGGCCCTTTGCAGCCGGTCGGGACGGCATTTCTGCTGCAGCGCAACTTCCCAAGAGCAGACGATCATGCGCGGCGCAGCGAGATTGACAGGTCACTGGTCGCTCTGCGGGACCAAGTGCGGGTTGCTCTTATCGAATGTCAAAGTCGATACGGTCACGGGTTAGACCGTCCCACCCTTCGACGATGGAAAGCGAACTGTTGGAGCCAACGTCTTTACAATACGCCTCTCCATCCATCAGCACGCTCAATTCTCTCCCTTTGAGATCCTGGGGCCCTACGTATTCCAAACAGGGAGCGTTCGACACCGGCACAGCAAGCACGCTGCTTTCCTTCGCTCCCTTGCAGCGCGGCAAAGGCTCTCCAATCAAATCGTAGCCAACGAGGCAGACTTGCGCGTAACCGTCAAACCGTGGATCGTTCAGGAGAATTTCCTGCCCGCTCGAAAGTTCGGATAGCATTGCGGACCGTTGAAGAGTTTGTGCTTCTTCAATTTTTGTCTCCGGTGGAGTGGCAGCGCACACTGCTAACGCGACCGATGACAAAGCCAGACAGATTATAGTCGTAGATTTCAATGCGCGCCCTTTATGTCGGTTTCCAGTATTGCCCAGGTCCCTCATGGTGAAAGCTTTGCTTGGTTGGCTGCGCTACGGCAAGTCAGCGTTATGCCATCTATGCAGATGACCGCGGAGCGCTCTTGACATACCACGTCAATCTGCCGCCATTGGCGACGCCGCGAGGTCGCGGGAGCCCCGGACACGCGCTTTCGGCCCAAAGCGGTCATTCGCAGGCGTGGCTATCGCTGCAGTGCAGCTTCCCCGAACCGGCCTTTCGTTACATTGTGCAGCAAGACTGGACGGGAAAAGTTAGCAGTGCGGAACCTTTCTGCCGCGAGTTTCTGCGTCCCATTAGCCTAAGAAATATACACGCTGTCATGCATGGGATCCCTTTCTTTCATTGATCTCAGCATGCTAGCTTTCTTCGATCTTTGGCTAAGGGCATGACATATGAAACTGTATCCCCCGGATGCGGAGCTTATCTTGTACGAGACAGGCTTTGGAGCCGACGATCCTTTCGACCGGCTTGGAACGAGCAAGTCTTTGTCCAACTTGGTCGAACGGATAGAAGACCCCTTGGTCATCGCGCTTGATGGAGGGTGGGGTAGTGGAAAAACTTGGTTTCTGAAGCGCTGGATCGCCGCTCACAGGCTTGAAAACGATGGGCGGGCGACAACTGTATACTTCGACGCATTTGCCCATGACTTCATGGATGATCCACTGATCGCGCTGACGGGGGTTATCGGGGACCAGCTTCCAAAGAAAGCCGAAGCAAAAATCTGGAAAAGAGTCAAAGCTGCCGCAGCGAAGCTTGCTAAGCCGGCCGGACGAATTGGTTTGGCAGTAGCATCAGGTGGCGTAACAGAGGTTGCTGGTCCTTTGATCGACGCTGCTGCTGAAGCCGCCAGCAAGGAAATTCAAACCGCTGCCGAGGCATTTTGGGCGAGGGAGGACGGAAGGAGGGCGGCAATGGAACAGTTACGGGCCGCTCTAATCGACTTAACGATGATAGAAATTGACGGAAGCGCGGGCCCTGTTCCGCTTGTCGTTGTCGTTGATGAACTCGATCGCTGTCGGCCGGATTACGCTTTAGCCTTACTTGAGGTCGTTAAGCACTTCTTTTCAGTTCCGAATGTTCACTTTGTGCTCGGCGTAAATCTCGAAGCCTTGGCACACAGCGTACGCGCTAGGTACGGTTCCGGTATTGATGCTGAGCGGTACCTGCGTAGGTTCGTATCTCTTTCTGTTCATTTGCCAGATGAGATAGGCGAATACAACGCAAAGCCCTTAGCTTTATCTTACTTCACTCAGATGGCTCCACAGATGGGCATCGAAAGAAATGCCGTGGATAAGTTCAGCACGCATTTGGAAATGGTGGCAAAGACCAATCAGTTGACGATGCGAGATGTCAATCAACTTCTAAGTCAGCTTGCTTTGATCGACCCCGAAGTGTTCACTAAATATTATTGGGGTTACAGAGAGATTGTTATATCAATGATCCTCTTTCGATTCACTTCGTCGGGACTTGCAAACAAGGCTCTTTCCGACACCCTGTCTTTGAAGGAAGTTCACGATTTCTATGACATAGAGCCGAAAATGCTGGAAAGGGAAGACGGAGGCTACAACCATCAAGCCTATCTAATCTCAGGACTATGGGAACACATAATCTCACGAGGAACAGGACCAGAGAAGGATCAGAAGGAATTCGCCAGAGCGTTCAGCCAGTTCGGCGATGGCAACCCGCGCAAGGTGCTTAGGGTTGCGAACGGGGTAATCAGCAAGTTCGCCTTCCCGTCAGCCGAAGGATAATCATTATCAGCTTTCCCCCCGTGTCGGAGCAGTGAACCACTCTATGGGTGTCTCGCGCCGCAGATATGCCGCGTGATTAAGATGTGGGTCGGGAGGCTGTAAACAGGCGCGACGCCCTATCCCAATCCACGGTTCACGTGGGCAAGGCCCGGCCCATAGCGGACCTTCGAGCGCCGCGCAGCGATTGCCCGCTTAGAGCCCATTTTACCAAGCGAGCGGTTGCAGCATTTCGCAGCCGCAGCGAATTCCCATAAGTAAGACCGGCCCAAAGCTGCCAGTCGGTCTCTGACTAGCGCTGCGGTGAAGCTTCCCCAGACCGGACGTTCGTGCCGGGCGCAGCGAGATCGTCGGGTCACAGTCTGCTCTGCGGACAAAGTGAGCTTTCGCTGCGGCTACTACAATGGCAGCTTCCGATTGTGCTATTCTGTCATCGAACGGTGATCCCACCATCAACGCCGAACATCTTGGAGGAAAACCTCAATATGATAGCTTACGTCACCGTTGGAGCAGACGACATCGCGAAGGCAGAGCGCTTCTACTCGGCGTTCCTCCCAGCTCTGGGCTACGGGCTCGAAGAGTATCAAGGAGATCTGAGCTACATCTTGCCTACAGTGCCAGGTCAGCCCCCCGTTCAGCCAGATTTCTACGTCAAATCCCCCTTCAATGGGCAATCTGCGTCGGCTGGGAACGGCGTCATGGTCGCGTTTCAGGCGCGATCACAATGAACCGCGCCGGGTTTGCCGGAGGCTGATTTCGGTTAGTTACGCGGCCACGGCTTCTGTTTCCATAGTGGCGTAGAAGTTTGCCTCTGCTTCTGCCGGCGGGATGTTCCCGATCGGCTCGAGCAGGCGACGGTTGTTGAACCAGTAGACCCATTCGAGGGCGGCATATTCGACGGCTTCGAAGTTGCGCCAAGGACCGCGACGGTGGATGACCTCGGCCTTGAACAGGCCATTGATTGTCTCCGCCAAGGCGTTGTCGTAGCTATCGCCGACGCTGCCGACGGAAGGTTCGATGCCGGCCTCGCCGAGCCTCTCAGTGTATTTGATCGACAGGTATTGCGACCCTCGGTCGGAATGGTGGACGAGCCCCGCGCCCTTGACTGGGCGGCGATCGTGGACAGCCTGTTCTAGGGCATCGAGAACGAAGCCTGCGTGCGCTGTTTGGCTCGCCCGCCAGCCAACGATGCGGCGCGCGTAGGCATCGATGACGAAAGCGACATAGACGAACCCCCTCCAAGTGGCGACGTAAGTGAAATCACTGACCCAGAGCATGTTCGGCGCCGGCACGCGGAACTGCCGGTTCACCTTGTCCAAAGGGCATGGGGCCTTTTTATCCGGCACCGTCGTTCTGTGCGGCTTGCCGCGGATGATGCCTTGAATACCCATGTCCTTCATCAGCCTGGCGACTGTGCAACGGGCGACATCGAAGCCTTCCCGATCCAGCTGACGCCAGACCTTGCGCACGCCGTAGACCCTCCAGTTCTCCTCGAAGACGCGCTCGATCTCGGGCCGCAGGACTGCGTCGCGCCGAGCACGATCCGACAACCGGGCCGGATCGGCCCGCTTCGCCAGGTGATCGTAGTAGGTGGATGGGGCGATCGGCAGAACCCTGCAGATCGGCTCGACCCCGTGCGCCTCACGCTGATCGTCGATGAAGCCGACCATCACTTCGACCGGCGGTCGAGCTCGGCCATCGCAAAATATGCGCTCGCCTTGCGCAGGATCTCGTTTGCCTGACGCAGCTCCCGGTTCTCCCGTTCCAGCGCCTTCATCTTCTCGGTCATGTCGGTCGGGATGCCAGCCCGCTTGCCGCTGTTGACCTCGGCCTTCTTGATCCACTCGTTCAAGGTCTGGGGCGCACAGCCGATCTTCGCGGAAATCGACATGACGGCCTGCCAGCGCGATCCATGCTGGCCCTCATTGTCGAGGACCAAGCGCACCGCACGCTCACGCACTTCGGGGAAAAATTTGTTCGTCGTCTTGCTCATGATGCTCCATCCTACTCAGGAGTTGGAGCCTCCGGCAAACCCGGAGCGGTTCAAGGCGTTTCATTCAGCCCAAGCGACACTTGCCGGAATCGAAACAGCGCACATGATCCGTAAAGGGCAGTTTGGAGACAACAACCTCAGACCGGCGCAGCAGTTTGCCGCATTGGCAGCCTGATATCATCGAAAACTGTCCATACACGACCCGCAGCAAACTTTGCGACACTACCCATAGAATGATATGATGTCTGAACGGATTTGTGCTGGCATGCGCGACCTCAAGGCTCTGAAACTGGCTAGGTCAGTTGATAATGCAACAGTCCCAGCCAACATGATACGGCTATTATTACCTCACTTCAGGTTTATTATATCAATGGTTTCGTTACGCATCTGCGACGGAATTATCTGAATTTCCGACTATTTTTAGTACGGCTATATAAAGCACTGGCACCATAACGATCCCGAAAGTTGCAGAGAAAACAATTCCCCCAAGCATACCTGTGCCGATTGATTTTTGTGCAGCAGCACCTGCTCCACTAGCTGTGACAAGTGGTATGATACCAAACCCGAAAGCCAATGTTGTCATCAGAATAGGACGTAGTCGTTGATGGGCCGATGTCATGGTCGCATCTATTACGCTTTTTCCCGATTTACGCAGGGTTTCTGCAAATTCAATAATCAGGATCGCGTTTCGTGCTGCGAGGCCGATGGTAGTCAGCATCCCAACTTTGAAATAGATGTCGTTTGATTGACCGAATAAAGACGTCGTCAAGAATGTCCCCAGAATACCGATAGGTACGACAAGAAGAACTGCAAATGGTACTGTCCAGCTTTCGTAAAGCACCGCTAGACAGAGAAAGACGATCAATACGGACAAACTGTAGAGCATTGGCTCTTGGCTGCCCGATAGGCGTTCTTGATACGACAATCCCGTCCATGCTGTCGCGTACCCGCCGTCCATTTCTGAAACCATTTCGGACATTGCATTCATCGCGTCGCCCGAGCTAATGCCGGTTGTCGCTGCACCGGAAAGTTCAAGCGCACGTGTGCCGCCATATCGTTCAAGCTTCGGTGGAATTTGAACCCATTTTTGGGTCAGGAAGGCAGCGAATGGCACCATTTCATAGCTATCGTTGGCTGTATACCATGTATCGATGTCGTCAGGCTGCATCCGCCAGTCTGCTGCACCTTGCACCATGACTTGGCGCAAGTCGCCGTTCAGAGTGAAGTCATTGACATAAGTGCCCGCAAAAATTGTTGTCAGGGCCGAGTTTATACTCGACAGAGACAGGCCGAATGCCTTGGCTTTTTCCTGATCAATGTCCATCTGCAATGACGCTTGGTTTTCATTGTCATTACCGCGGATGTTTGTGACCCGACCATCCTCTTGCGCTGTAGCGACTAATTCGTTTGCAGCCGCATTCAGGGCGTCTGTACCATTTCCGGCTTGATCTACCAGATACATTGTAAAACCTGATGCGCTGCCCAGCCCTTGAATGGCAGGCGGTTGCAAAACGAGAATTTGGCCAAGACGACTGTTAGCAAACTTCTTGTTCGCACGGTCGGCAAGTGCACTCGCCGCATCTGTACGCTCATCGAAATCTTTCAGTTTGATGAATATTTGGGCTGCATTCTGACCGCTGCCGCTGAAACTGAATCCCAATGTAGCAAAAACATTTTCAACAGTATCGGCTTCTTCTGTCAGCAAGTAATCTTCGACAGACTTCACCGCAGCTTCGGTTTGGCTGGTGGTAGCGGTTTCTGGCAAGGTTACCATTGTCATCAGGACACCCTGATCTTCCGTCGGCAAAAAACCCGTATTCAGGTTACTATAGGTCCACCAACAAGCACCTGAGGCTATTGCAACCACAATCAGCATACGGGCGGGGCGCGTTATCAGGCGCCCTACAACCTTGACATAGCCGCCTGTAAGGCGATCAATTCCGTTATTGAACAGCCGCAGTGGTGCAGGCGGATTTTTTTCATGCGCGGGTTTCAGAAATTGCACGCACATGACCGGAGTCAGGATCAGCGCGACAAACAATGACAGGACCATTGCTGTGATGATGGTGATTGAAAACTGCTTGAAAATGATGCCAGTTGAGCCTTCGATAAATGCCATCGGCAAAAATACCACTGACAGTACCGTAACGATCCCGACCAAAGCGCCAGAAATTTCATGCATGCTTTTTTTGGTAGCATCTAGCGGTGACAAGCCTTCCTGGCTCATGACCCGCTCGACGTTTTCCACGACCACGATCGCATCATCCACCAACAACCCGATAGCAAGAACCAGTGCGAACATCGTCAGCGTATTGATCGACATACCGAGGAAGGCGAGCATTCCGAAGGTGCCAAGCAAGACCACGGGCACAGCAATAATCGGGATCAAAGTGGATCGCCAGTTTTGAAGAAACAGCAGGATAATGAGCAGCACGAGACCGATAGCCTCGGCCAAGGTATGGTAGACTTGCGTAATTGACTCTTCCACAAACGGCGATGTGTCAAAGGGATATTGAACGCTAATCCCTATCGGAAGCTGTTCACCGATACTGTCCAGCAGGGTGCGCACACGCTCTGCCGTATCAACGGCGTTCGCTCCCGTTGCCAGATTAACACCGAATCCTGCCGCAGGTTTACCATTGAAGCGGCTTGAAAGAGAGGCGTCTTCTTCGCCAATTTCAACCGTAGCAACATCTGCCAGATAGACTGTAGAGCCGTCCTCGGTGGTTTTCAGCAAAATACGTTCGAAATCCTCGACCGTTGAAAGCTGCGATTGTGCGCTAAGTGAAACCGTAAATTGCTGACCTTTTCGGACGGGTTGATCACCCAGAGATCCCACTGAAACATTTGTATTTTGCTCTGAAACTGCGGCGGTCACATCATCAGCAGAGATTTGATATTGGAACATGCGAGCGGGATCCAACCAAACACGCATGGCGTATTCCGTGCCAAAACTGTTGATGGATCCGACCCCTTCCAATCGCTGTACGGGATCTTCGATCAGTCGTCCGACCAGGTCGCCTAGTTCGACAGAGCTTCGGCTGCCATCATCCGATACCAGCGTACCAACCAGCAAAATCGATGACGTGGATTGGGTAACGCTAACGCCGCTATTGGTCACAGTGTCCGGAAGGTTTGCTTCGACAAGCTGTAGTTTGTTTTGCACCTGTACTTGCGCAATGTCGGCATCAACAGTGTCGTCGAAAACCAGCGAGATACTGGAAGACCCTTCAGAGGTGCTGGAAGTCATATAAGTCAGGCCATCAAGGCCGGTCATACCCTGTTCGATAATAGTCGTAACAGAGTTCTCAACGGTCTGGGCCGATGCACCAGTATAGCTAGCAGATATACGTACAGTCGTTGGCGCAATATCAGGATATTGCGAAATCGGGAGTGACATGATCCCGAACACACCCGAGAGCATTGTTATAATTGCCAGCACCCACGCAAAGACGGGGCGGTTGATAAAAAAGTTTGCCATTCGATTACTCCTCCGTCGCTGACGCGTCAGAGTTGTCCTGAACAAGCCCGTCTTCATCCACCGTGGCGTCAATAGAAATTATTTTTGCGCCGGCCTTCACAAATTTCAGACCGTCAACAATAACCCGCGTATCCGGCTCGATACCTTCAGTTACGATCCAGCTATTATTCCAGCTGCCCTCGTCTTCAAAGTTAATTGTCTGTGCTGTATCGTCATCCCCGACGATAAGGGCAGAAAGGCTGCCATTAGTTTCACGCGTTGCTGCCCGCTGCGGCACAAGAAGTGCGTTAATTGTCCCCAGCTCGACAGTGCCACGTACAAACATACCGGGCAGGATTATGCCTTCTGGATTATTGAACTGAAAGCGCAAGGCAACCGTACCTGTTGTGGTAGATACCGTGTATGCAGGTGCAATCAGTGATCCTGTCGTTTTATATACTTCGCCAGTTTCAAGGATTAATGACGCAGGAATACGATCATTCATCTTAAGTATTCCGGCTTCAGCCTGACGGCGAACCTTGAGAATGCGTGCGCTGGTCTCAAGAATGTCCACATCAATCGGATCAAGACTGGTGATCGTTGTCAGCGCATCTGATTGACCACTTGTTACAAGGTCTCCAACAGAAAAGTTTGGTGCCGATGCAAAGCCGTCAAGTGGACTTGCAATGGTGGTCCAGGACAGCTCAACATTTGAATAATCGAGTGCTGCCTGTGCCGCACTTAGTGTGGCTTTTGCACTGGCCAATGTGGACCGGGCTTGCTCAACGTCGGCCACTGAAACGCCGGAACCTTCTAACTTTGCAGCACGATCATAGGCAGCCTGCGCAACGGGCAGATCGGCTTCTGCAGCGGCGACCTCTGCTTCGTCAGAGGCAACAGCAGCTACCTTGCTTGCATCGTCCAATATAAATAATGGATCACCAACTTTGATCGGCAAGTTCGGGTCGTAATCGATGCTTTCGATTATGCCCTCAACCCGCGGCCTGATTTCTGCCTGGTCATGGGCAACCGCCCGACCTGGGATGGTATATGTGCGCGGTATATCCTGTTTTGTCAGAGCGACCACTCCAACCTCTATCGGCGGTTGGGAATCGCCAGAAAACATCTTTTGTGCAAAAGCCGGTGACCATAGCAGTCCAAAAATGATCAGTGCCAAGAAAGATTGAGACATTGTTATACGCATTGAATGCCGCCTAACCCCACAACATCTGAAATTTTCAAATCTGAAGATTACGATTTTACAGAGAAGACGTGTCATTTGTTCATAATCTTTCATTTTTAGGCTGTGGTGCGGTCGTTCACAAAATGGATCTATTTTAAGGGCATTCACATGTTTAGAATCCCAACATTCCCTTTCAATACATGAATGATAGTTTACATACTAACTGTTTTCTTATCACTTAAGTGTTAGGGGAGTGTCGTCACGTTAACGGGCCTGAGGTTGCTGGTGCATTGATCTGGGCGTAGGCGGTGTCGATGCAAACACAGAAGATCAGCTAAAAACGCCACCGGTTTCCGCCTCAGATCATCGCTCATGTTGTCTGGCTCTACGTCCGGTTCAACTTGAGCCTACGTGAGGCAGAGGAGCCGATGCTGGAACGTGGCGTGGATGTTGCGTATGAAACGATCCGGCGTTGGACCATAAAGTTCGGCCCCCTGATCGCCCACGTTCTACGGCGGCGGCAGCCGCGCCCCGGCGATGTCTGGCATCTGGACGAAGTCGTTGTAATGATCGCGGGCCGGTCATACTGGCTCTGGCGTGTTCAGTCCCGGCATTTGATGGATCGGATTTAGGGTGGACCTTTCGGGTTCGAGTGTCCATTGTTTGCAGATGAATTCATAGGGTGTCAGGCCTTTAAGCGTCTTCAGTCGTCGGCCGAAGTTGTAGGCGTTGATGAAGGTGTGGAGATGACTTCTGAGCTGATCGTGGCCGTCGTAGTGGAAGCGTTTCACGGTCGCATCCTTGATCGTGCGGTTCATTCGCTCGACCTGGCCATTGGTCCAAGGGTGTCTGATCTTAGTCAGCCGGTGGTCAATCTGATACTCGTGACAGACGCGATCAAAAATATGCGTGAATGCAGATGTATGATGTTTTTGGTTCGTGAACTGGATGCCCCTCACCATTGTCTTTCGGACCAATGGCATTCCAATGGCTCGATCGGTCATGACCTGCCCCCCGCGAAATCCCTCACCGTAATGTAGAGTTTGCGCCAACTCTTAGGGAGCAGACACATGAGAAAGAGCCGTTTCACCGAGGCGCGGATCATCGGGATGATCAAGGAACAGGAAGCCGGCATGCCGACGGCAGAGGTGTGCCGTAGGCATGGCCTCAGCCCTGCAACGTTCTACAAGTTCAAGTCCCAGTATGGCGGGATGGAGGTGTCCGAGGCGGCCAGATTGAAATCGCTCGAAGACGAGAACGCCAAACTCAAGCGCCTGCTGGCCGATACCATGCTGGACAACGTCGTCCTAAAAGACCTGCTGGGAAAGAGCTGACGACATTGATCAAACGGCGAGACGCGGCGCTTCGGGTGATACGGGATCATGATATCTCGCAGCGCCGAGCCTGCAGGCTGGTCGGTGTCGATCCAAAGACAGTCCGGCGAGAACGCCCGCCGGACAGTGTCGAGATCCGCAAGGAGATGCAGGAGATCGCCGGAAAGCGACGTCGGTTCGGTTATCGCCGGATCGGCGTGCTTCTAGAACGCAAGGGCATGATCATGAACCACAAGAAGCTCTACAGGATCTACCGCGAGGAAGGGCTGTCCGTGCAAAAACGACGCGGTCGCAAGCGAGCGCGTGGCACAAGAATCCCGATGCCATCGGCTGCGGGCGTCAACGCGCGCTGGTCGTTGGACTTTGTCTCCGACAGCTTCGGTGCCTCGCGGAAGTTCCGGATCCTCGCCGTGATCGACGACTGCACGCGTGAATGCCTGTGCCTTGTCGCGGACACCAGCCTGTCCGGCGCACGGGTCGTCCGGGAACTCAGTGCCCTGATCCGGCTCTACGGCAAGCCAGGCTGCATTGTCAGCGATAATGGAACCGAGTTCACCAGTCGGGCGATCCTGAAATGGGCCGACGAGAACGAGGTGTCGTGGCATTACATCGATCCGGGTAAGCCACAGCAGAACGCCTTCGTTGAAAGCTTCAACGGTAGCCTCAGGGATGAACTGCTGAACGAGGAAATCTTCGACAGCCTGGATGACGCGCGGCGCAAGCTGGCCCTGTGGCGCTACGACTATAACACGGTCAGGCCGCACTCGTCCTTGGGTAACCAGACGCCGCAGCAAGCGCGCCGTGCGCTTGAGCATTTTGAGGGCTCCGCGCCCGGCGCACTTGCGCCAGGAAGAGCAACCGAATACCCAGATCCAACCTGCAGACTCTCGTTATGAATGAGGGACCAGCAGGGGGCAGGTCAGTCAGGATAATGTTGATGCTGTAGGGAATTGCAGAAATAAGATTGCGCAGGAAATCTGCGGCAGCCATTTTTCCCGCTTTGGGATGCAGTTCAACATAAGCAAACTTCGACGTGCGGTCGATGCCGACGAAGAGATAAAGCCAATCGTCGGGACAACAGTCCACTGGACTGTTGTCTGTCCCTCCTCATACTTCAGCCGTTTGAACCTCGGCAATATCAACGTGAAACTAGCCGATGGGATAGGCTTTGAACGCCTTCTTCACAGACTTGTCGCCGGCGACTTCGGGCAGTCGGCTGATATCATGCCGCTGGAGACAACGGTGTAGCGATGATCGTGTCAGATGTGGAATGCTCGGCTGGAGCGCATAGAGGCAATCGTCGAATGGCAGCAGCGTATGGCGCCGGAACGCAACGATGATCGCCTCTTCATCAATCGTAAGAATTGTAGACCTGGCAGTCCTTGGACCGGTCGGAAAATCCGCAACCGAGGTCCGCTTACGCCATTTCGCGACCGTCTTCTGGTTGATGCTGTAACGCGTCTAAAGCGTCCTCAGGCTTTCTTTACTATTCTGTATTGCTCGACGGACTGCCTCAGTCGTCGTGGCGCTGCCGTGAAGAATTTGACCCATAGCGCATCCTTCCATTCCAAGGAAAACAGTGCACCATCAAAGTCCAAGATCAAACACCTAGCTCAGTCGCAAAACTGTTCAAATAAGTGGGACCACTTCAGACATTCAACCGTTGCGCAGCATATTGACGGCCCAGAGGTCCGCTGTGCGGGACAAAACTTTCTTTCGCGAAGACTGTAGTCTCGTCCGCTTACAGCCAGCGTACATCTCTCAGCGACCTTCAATCGGCTTTGTCACATTTTCTGCCACAAAGCGTTTATTGCGGACCAATAACCAAAGAAGGCCGCAGATGGCACCGATAACAATTAGTAAACAACCATAACTTTGAATAAGATTACCCGGGCGGGCCGATACAATCTGGATGCCTATTGCGCCCAGAATGGTGGCGCTGAATTGGATGAGCGCTGCGGCCGATCCTGTATCGCGTGTCTGTTGATCGAGCAGCAGGTTTGCGCCTGGAACACGCAAGACAATCACCGCAACGGTGTTAAGTGCTGCTACGAATGCAAATAGCCAAGGCGACATGGACCCTATCAGCAGCATTACAAATCCTGACAAGGTGATAAGACCAAAACACCCCTGCACAATAGTTTCGACCTTTACCTTACGAGATAGCCGCAGGTACAAAATCGGCCCTAACGTGGCGCAGGCTGCGTTGAACGCGAAGATAAAACTGAACGCCTGTTCAGACAGGCCAAAACCATCCACATAGACGTAGGCGGCGATACCCAAGAACGACAACAAGCACATCGGTGCCGCTGCGAAGATCACCAGAAGGTAAGCAAATTTTGGATTGAGGACGACAACTCCAAGTCTGACCCAAGATTGATATAGCGGTCCTGTCGATTTTTCGGCCAGCGTTTCTTGATAGAATACGACAAGTATAAATACGATGGATGCAAAGACGGCCAAGGCCACGAACATCATGTGCCAAGATGCTATTTTCAACAGGAACGCCCCTAAAACGGGGGCGACCATAGGGGCAATGATACCCAGTGACATCATCATGGCCATCACGCGTTCACGTTCGCGCCCATCGAACAGATCCTTCACGATAGTTGTTCCCACGACGGCCACACCGCCGCCTGCAAACCCTTGAATGATCCGAAATCCAATCAAATGCTCAATTTGCGGGGCCAATGCGCTAAGGATACTGGATACGATGTAAAGGGCGAGTGTCACAAACAGAAGCGGCCTGCGCCCAGTCCGTTCGCTTAGCGGTCCCCAAAACAGGATGCCGATGGCAAAGGCAATCATGTAGGCCGCAAGCGTCAGGTTCACCTTACTTTGGGTGGTCGCGAAGGTCTCGGTCATTTGGGGCAGCGCGGGTAGATACAGGTCAATGGTCAAAGGTGGAAATGCGCCTAAAGCAATTAGAAGAAATATCGTTCCATTTTTGCCCAATCTAGGCTGTGCGACTTTCATTTTAGTTGGACCAATTCGTGCTGTTTAAGTTCTAACGTCCGCAACGCCGTGTTTAGTGGCTGTTCGAGGAACATGCGATAAGCAATCTGAACGCATTAAGAGCGGCTAAACGGTACACCTCATAGAAGCACCAAAAGTGGTTGGCATTCGCACGCCAGCAAAACGCCTAGCTTGATATTTACTGTAATAGCAGTCGTTCGCTGCATTGTAGAAAACCGGTAGATGGGGCTCAGAGCCGGCCTCGGATGCAACGCGGCATCATGTGATATGATGTCTTGTCAACGTCGGGTTGTCGATTGGGGAGGGCATGGTGGATCGGAGTATCAGTCATGCAAGCACCAAACTTACCCGCCATTCGCGCGCTTCGTCCGGCCTGGAACAAGGGCCGGATCGTCGGTCAGAAACGACCACTCAAGCCCAAACATGTCTGGGCGATTCGCGTTCGGCTTGAGCTGGCCGAGAACCAGCGGGATCTGGCACTCTTCAATCTGGCCATCGACAGCAAGCTGCGCGGTTGTGATCTTGTTAAGATGAAAGTCGTTGATGTGATGGCGTCCAGTCAGATCAAGGAACGCGCGTCCGTTCTGCAAAGCAAGACGCAAAAACCTGTACGCTTCGAAATCTCTGAAGGCACACGGGCATCGCTTGATAGATGGATGCAAGACCCGCTGATGGTCGGATCCGAGTACCTTTGGCCCGGCCGTTTTCACGAACGGCTTCACATATCAACCCGCCAATATGCGCGGATAGTTCGTGACTGGGTGACGTCCATTGGATTGGAGGCGAGCGCATACGGCACGCATTCGATGCGGCGGACGAAGGTGACCCAGATCTATAAGAAGACCGGCAACCTGCGTGCCGTCCAACTGCTGTTGGGACATACCAAGATGGATAGCACTGTCAGATACCTTGGCGTTGAGCTTGAAGATGCGTTGGCTATCTCGGAAGCTATCGAAATCTAAACGACAGGGCCGTCTTCAGGGACGGCCCTGACCGTCCTTTGCCACTGCCTTAAAATGCCGCGGTGCGGCCCGCCATTGCGGACCTTCATTGCAGGCTCAAAATCAGCGCACCACGAACTTATACAATGCGGCGAAGGCAATGACTGATGATTATTCCGACAATAGCTGCTGTCTCAGCACGACGCTCACTTTATGGTGCAGTGAATTGCGGGGCCATGCCAACCTGCATACAATGAAGCTGTCGCACGGTAGAAACGTTCGACCGCACCATTCCGCGTACATTTCACCATCATGAAACGACGGGAAGACTCAGACGCATCGTATAAGCATCGATACCGTCACATATCCTATAAGAGGCATCCACATGCGACATCTGCTCATTCCGCCTGGCTTAGCCGTGCTGGCCTGCCTTTACGCCACCACAGGGCAAGCCCATGAAGACTCCTTTCACTGCGAAGCGGTGACGGAATCCGTCGCTGAGGCGGGTTTTGACGATGTGGTCACGGTGACCTGCACCGACAATCAGGCCCTGATCTCTGGCGATACCTATCCCGACCACGAGATGATGACGGGGATTATTGGTACGAACGAGCAAGTGCCCGTGCCTGCGGTTAACTACGCCTCCCCTATTACATTGGCCCCTATCAAAGGAACTGCGCCGCACACCCGCGATGCGGCTCTTGGCGTGGCAGTGAACGGGGTGCCGATCTATGACTACACCGCTGGTGGAGAGATGTCGCAAGAGGATCTGGGGACCTATCAGGCCAATCTGGATACCGTCGCGACGGGTCAGCTTGATGCCTGCGGCGGCCATGCGGGGCGTGGTGATGACTATCACTATCATGCCGCCCCGACCTGCATGATTGACCAGATGGCGAACAAGGGCTCCGATGCGATCATCGGCTGGGCCTTTGATGGCTTTCCGATCTACGCAGACACCAATCCTGACGGCACCGCCATTGCCGAAGGTGTTCTGGATGTGTGTAACGGGCAAGCCGATGATGTCTTTGGCTATCGCTATCACACGTCCGAAGGTGCGCCTTACATCATCCAATGTCTAATGGGCGAAGTGCCTGACATCGACGCCCTGCCGCGTGTGCGTCCTTTGGGTGCCGCAGAGGGCGGACCGGGGCCAGAGGCAGGTCAGCCACCGCGCGGCGGAGTTGATGACCTGGTGTTCGTGCAGGATGACGACGGCACGCGGACCATGACCTATAGCTATGAGGGCGGCGACTATTACATCAAATACGCTCCGTCCGAGACCGAGAATTGCTACAATTTCGAGACCCGCACCGTGACAAACGGCGGGGAGTTATTCGAGCAGGAGCTGTGCCGCGAATGACCCGTTTTTCCGCATTAGCCATCGCCCTGCTGTGCTGCACGACCGCATTGCCCGCCACTGCGCAGCAAACGCCGCTGCCAAAGCCGGGTGAAGCACCCGCCGCTCATGCAGAGGGGCCGAAGTTCACCGTGACAAGTTCAGCACTGGTGGACGGCGCTGCCTTGCCCGACGATCTGCGCTGCACGCGCAGCGGCGGGGACGGCGTCTCGCCTCCACTGTCATGGGAAAATGCGCCTGCTGATACCCAAGCTTATGCCATCGTCATGCAGCATTACCCCAATGGCACCTATCCGGGTGTAAACGAGCCGAGCCACTATTGGCTGGTCTGGAATATACCCGCCGATGCGGACGGCGTGGCGCAGGGCAATCCGGAGTCCTTGGGGGTAGAGGGCAGCGATAAAGATATTCGCGCGACCGGCTATACACCGCCCTGTTCACCAGCCGGTGCAGGCACTCATGAATACACGATCTGGGTCTATGCTCTTGATGCGCCGCTGGCTGATCTGCCGGAACAAGATGACATCGGCATTGGTTGGACCGACGTTATGGCCGCGCTGAAGGGTCATGTCCTTGCCGGCGACTCCATCACTTTCCTGAACTAAATCACGATACCTTCGACACGATTGGACACGATATGCGTTTTATCTTTGCGACAGTAGCAGCCCTGACAGCCTGCGCCGCTCAGGCCGAAACCCGCGACATCACCGCCGACGTTTGGGTTGATAACTGGTTCACCATGTCCGCCAATGGCGAGGTGGTCCTTGAGGACTCCGTGTCGATTACGACTGAGCGGTCTTTCAACAAAGAAACCGCGACCTTTTCGGTCGAGCTGCCAGCAGTGATCGCGATTGAGGCGAAGGATTTCAAGGAAAACGACAGCGGTCTGGAATATATCGGCACAGATCGCCAGCAAATGGGCGACGGTGGCATGATTGCCCAGTTCAAGGACGCGGTGTCTGGCAAAACGCTCGCCGTGACCGATGCGGATATGAAATGCCTTGTCGTGCAGTTCGCACCGGTAGAGCCGTCTTGCGCCGAAGAGGCGAACCCTGTCGCAGGGGAAGGGGCTTGCGGATTTGTTGCCACTGACATTCCGGCTGACTGGACCGCACCCGATTTTGATGACAGCGATTGGCCTGCCGCAATCGTCCATTCCGCCGCCGATGTCGGCCCGAAGGACGGCTATGACGAAGTCACATGGGACGACAGTGCAGAGTTGGTCTGGGGCGAAAGCCTGAAGCAAGACAACACCCTGCTATGCCGTTTGACGATCAGCGAATAGTTGGTCGATACCTGAAGGGTGTGGTGGTTGACGCGCCATCCCCTTCAAACTGGCTTTAAGCATAATGACGATGAAGCCGAAAAACGGGTTCTCACCAGCTGTTCGCTGCGTCTGCACATCAGAAGATCCGGACGCGACCCCGAGAGTCCGCTTTTTGCAGTTGGTCAATTGGGTTTGGGGGCGCAGCGAAGGTCCGCAATCCGCCCTTCGGGTCGGTCAAAGCGCCAACGGTGCTGCGCTTGCAACAAATGACCGCTCCTGCGTTCTGAGGCCGCTGGTTCGCCGCGCCGCCGCAAGTCCGCTCACCGCCCTTCAGGTCGATTACGGCAGTTGGGGGTATTGTGGCGCGAACGAACCTCCGCTTCCGTGACGCACGCCATACCCAAGCTGAACATCTGACAGGCCGCATTCCGCCCTCCAAACCACGATGCCTCTTTAGGATGTACCATGCGCCTTGATGCCTCTGAAAACGTGCTGTGCGGCCTTCAACAGGGGCAGGTCTGTGACGACAGATGAGAACAGAACCACAATCAAAATGAAGGAGGCGACAAACATCCAGTCAATTCCGTTAATTTCAAACCCGAAGGGAAGACCGAACGCCAATGCGATGTTTTCCGCCGCGAAATACATTGTCGCGCTGGCAAAAGTGTTATCGCGGATCTTCAGCAATATCTGTCCAAGGGCAGAATACTGCTGCTTCCGAAGGTCCTGACTCTCTCTGCGCATTGTTCTCCAGAACCCTTCATCGTTTGCCGTCTGCGACTGAGTTCCTGGCGAGATGTCGGTGTCTGAAAAACCCAGCTCGGCGGCTATTTGATTACTGGCGAGTGGATCGTTCTTGAACGCTTGGATGACCGCGATCCTTGTAACGAGAGGAAGCTCCCGTTCTCCACGCTCGTAGCGGCGAAGTGCACGGTCTGACAAACCGATGACCGCGGCGAATTGCGGTTGGCTCATTCCTGTCAACGTGCGAAGCGCCAACAAATTGGTCGCACCTAGCTGCCGAGCAATCAATTCGTATTGTTTATCTGACTTGGTCAAATCCGATGATCCAATGACTGAGCTTTCTAGAGGCGACTCAGGAACCTTACCTGAGAGAGCGTGTCAGAGGTCAAGAAAACAAAGTGACTGGACCAAATGGTCCGCGCGGACCAATTGGTCCAGCTATTTTTTTATTCTGGGACAATGGTTTGTAAGGTTGACCGCGTCGGCTGGAGTTCCTTAGCTGAAATGTGAATCCGGCTCATTTCGCACCCTTGGAACTTGGAGATCGCCCCGATGCGCACCCCGACAAAGGCAAATCTGGACGCCCATGAGCGTCTGAAAGCGGAACTCAGGATTCAGGGTACATCACTGGCGCAGATATCGCGTGAGCTTGGGGTTAGCGACTTTGCGCTGACATTGGTCGGCAAGCGGATGTGCCGATCTCAGCGCATTGAAGAAGCCTTGGCCTTGGCCGTGGGCGCATCGCCGGAGGATTTGTTCCCCGACTTCCGAAGGGAAGGAGCAATCATGCCCTAGAAAAGCAAAAGGCCTCGGAGTTGCAGCTCCAGAGGCCCTTCAGGTGTATCAAGTTGAAGCCCGATACACCTCATTCATGATCCAACTTTCGGCCTCGGTCAAGCATGCAGTGGATTCTGTGGGCCGGGGCCTCGTGTCTCAATGAAAGAGGAACCCGTCGCACCGAGAGGCATGTCTCCGGTGTCGGGAGCAGCAGCCTATGTATGAAAATGATGTCGGGGGGCCTTATGTCCCGCCAGAGCGAACCCGTGCGACCCGGATGTTCCCGGCGCGATCACGCGCAAGCGGACGCGGATTCGTGGTCGCAAAACTACATGCCAGTGCGGCTTGGCGGCAGCTCATCTTTGAAAGTGACCTTGAGCGGAAGTGCCTCTTGGTACTGCTGTCGCAGAGAGCTGTCGTCGATATTTGGGATCAGCCGCCGCAGATCACCTATCGCAACCAAGTGGGCAAGCTCTCATCTCACACGTTCGATTTTCTTATCACGTTGGAGGACAGGAAAAAGATCGCGATCGCCGTCAAGCCCGGCGTGCTGGCCGAACGAAATGGGTTCGACAGAGAGTTTGCGTTGATCAAGACACAGATTGCCAAGCAGTTCGCGGACGATGCGCTACTCGTCACTGACGGTAGCTTCTCGGCGGCGGAAGTGCGCAATGCAGAGCTGCTGCACATGTTCCGGCAGGCCGAGGATGTCGAAGCCGATGTGGCGATTCAGCAGATACTCCGAGGCATGAACTGTGAAACATCTCTGGGGCAAGTCGTGGCTGCGACCGGCCTGCAGGGGCGGGCATTCCGTGCAGGCTTCAAAGCGATCTTCGATGGGCTCGTCCTAACGGACCTGTCTCTTCCTGTGACCGAGGCCAGCGTGCTCTCGAATTCGGAGGTGCCCTGATGGCGGTCAGACTTCGCATCAGCAAATCGGATGCGGTGATCGCGGGCGGCACCGTACATGTAGTCAGCGCCGTCTCGGATCGCACGCTGGAGTTGCGTCCGCTGGATGGAAGCTCAGACCTCCTGTGCTTCAGCCATGCTGACGTCAAGCGCATGATTGATGAATGCAAGGCATCCATCGAATACGGGTATTTTTCTGGTGCGCAAGCTGCCCGCCGAGCTTTGGCGGGCAGCGCGCTTATCAGCCGGATGGGCGCAGCCGAAAAGGCTCTGATTTTCCGCAAGCAGCTTTACGTTGAGTGCTTTCTCGATGCGGAAAAAAATGGTGAAGTAAGCCGCTCCAATGATCCGTGCGTCGCATTCCTTCCCGAGTTGGGTAAGCGCGTCGAGGCCAAAATTTTAGAGCAGATACGCTGTGATCAGGACGGGGTAGGGCTTGGAAAGCTACTCTCCATGAAGCATCCGGGGCGGACTGCCCTTATGGCCTGGGTGCGGGAGTGGCAGAAAACACATGATCCTATGTGTTTAGTTAAAAGAAGCCGCTTCAACGGTGCCAACGCCAAGCGGCTCTCATCTCAGGTCGAGAATGTCCTGCATACGGCGATTAAGACCTATCTACACCCTAATCGGGTCAACGTTCGTCACGTGGCTGACGAGGCAAATCGGGCCATTCGTGAGTTGAACAAATCGCTCGTGCTCAATGATCAGCTCACAGTGCGGGAGGTGTCTGAGAGAACCGTCTACCGGCGAATTGAAGATCTAAACCAGTTCGAAACCTATGCGGCTCGCGAGGGTGCGGCAAAGGCCAAGAACAAGTTCGGCCCATATGGTCAGGGCCTTGAAATTGAAGCCCCGTTGCAACGCATAGAGATGGACGAATGGCAGATCGATCTCCTTGCGTACTTGGAAGGCGCGGGGATCGATGTGAGCGATCCTAAGTTCGACGAACTTCGAACCGGGCGCTTCTGGATGTGCGTAGCTATCGACGCTGCGACACGTGTGATCCTGGCCATCAAGGTAGCAAGGACGCCCAATGTCGAGGCGGCATTGGCAACCCTGTGGTTGGCCATGCGGAACAAGGGCGAGATTTCAAGACAGCTCGGGTGCAAGAAGGCTTGGAGTCAGCACGGCCACATTTTCAACGTGGTCGTGGATAACGGGTCTTCCTTCGTTAACCCGGACTTCAAAGCCGCCCTATCGGACCTCGGGATCGGATATGAAGTATTGCCAGCAGGCGTGCCGAAGTTGCGGTCGCGCATCGAGCGCGTCTTCCGAACTTTGGGCACCATGCTCATGCCATTTCTGACGGGTCGAACGTTTGGCAACACACAAGAACGTGGCGACTACCCGGCCGATCAGTATGTATTACATACTGCGGACAGCATTGTGGAACTCATGGTGCGCTTCGTCGTCAACGCTTACCATCACCGCCCGCATCGCGGCTTAGAGTATGCTACACCCGCGGATGCCTGGGATCGGTTGATGGGGCTGTACGGATATAGCCCTGCCAAGTCGCACCATGCTCTGCGCCATTTCCTTGGTATTCCTCTGCAACGCCAGCTTGGTCGGCACGGCGTACTTGTCTGCGGCATAGCCTACACCAGTCGCGATCTTGCCGCTTTTTTCCAGCGTCGCGGTGCCCAACAGATCGATCTGCGCATGGATCCCGAAGACATGGGATGTTTGTCCGTCTGGTTCGACGATGCATGGCATACGATCCCCGCAGGCTTACAGAATGCGCGCGGTGTGTCTCTTGCTGTATGGGAAGCGACCATCCGCGATCTGCGCCGATCAAACAAGGCCGCGGCGCGTCTCCATATCGAGATTGTCGATGCAGCACTCGAGCGTATCAAGCAGATCGACGATCACCAGCGTGCATGGCGTCAGATCGGTCCTCTGACCGTATCTGCGAAGGATATTCGCCGGGCAGAGCACGAGAGCTTCTTCGGCCTGAGTTTCGGCACTGTTCCGGGCGAGGCGGTCGAGGAAAATCCGTCCGTAGGCACGGCAAGCCTGACAGGCGCTCTCTCCGAAACTGCAGCGTCCAAGGAGCACGCCGATGAGGGTGAGCCTTCCGTCAGTGATGCCTCTGACCAACCCTCTCTTTCTGTCGATCCCCAACCCGAATGGAGGTTCAGTGATGAAGATGAGCAAGAATAACCCCGAAGTCCGCCAGATCATTCAAGACATTCGGTCCGCATATGTCCCGACGATGGCCTATGACCGTCTTGATGATTATTTTAACCAGCTGCTCGAACAGCGGCGCGCGGACCTCGACGAGGGCATCGTATCCGACCTAAGGGGGATCGTCCTCGTTGGCCGCTCAGGGGCGGGGAAGACGACGGCGATCCAAGAGTTGAGGCGGCGCTACCGGAACCGACTGGTCTGTGACGGCCCGGACGGCATCAACGAGATTGTCGGCCTCAAGGTGCCATCGCCAGCCACGATGAAATTCGTGGCGACGGCGGCGCTCCATGCTGCGGGTTATCCGCTAGTCCGTGATCGATCGGCGGCTGTTATCTGGGGACTTGTGAAACAGCAGTTCAAGTTGCGAAAAACTCTCTTCATGCACATGGACGAGGCGCAGGATTTGGCTCAGCACCAGACCGACAAGGAGCGGCAGGCTATCGTCAATACGCTGAAATCACTAATGGAGAACAGTCAGTGGCCAGTCGGTCTGCTTCTGACCGGAATGCCCGGCCTCAAGTCGATCATCAATCAGGATGCGCAGTTGGCGCGTCGTATGTACCCGATAGAAATCGAGCGCCTGTCGCAATACGCGGGGCAGGATCAGGTCCTTGGCCTCGTGGCGCGCTACTGTGACAGGGCGAAGGTGCCGCGCGATGAAGACTTGAGAACGACCGAGTTCGCTTCGAGGCTGATGCACGCGGCAGACTACGAGTTTGGCCTCTTGGCACAGTTCATCGTCGAAGCCCTAACGCGCGCTTTGCGCTCTGACGGCTTGGGAGCAGAGCTTTCCAAGCGCCACTTCTCGGAGGTCTACTTCATGCGGACTGCGGCCATACCGGGGCTCAACCCGTTTCTCGCGGAGGATTTCATCCGGATTGATCCGAGGCAATGCTTTGATGACGAGGGCGATGATGAGTGACGCTGAAAGGCATGAACGGCAACTTGGGCTGACTGTTACCCCCTTCGAAGGAGAGGTCCCTGCAAGCATTGTCTCGCGGATCGCGGCGAGAAACGGGATTTTCCCGCGAGACCTTTGCTCTGATTTTGGGTTGAGATGGCCGTTTCTTTGCTCCGGCTACCCGGACCAGCTATCTGGGCTTGCCGATGTTGCAGGGCTCGACCTAGCAAAACTGGCTCGATGGAACCCTGAAAAAATCGGGATCGGACGCTACCGGGTCGGGCATACCCGCACCAGTACTGGCGTCTTTCGACGTACAGCGACACGGGTCTGTCCGGCATGTATCGAAGAGGCGCTAGAAAAGGCCGGGCTTCATGGAGGCCACCAGCTTCTGGAGTGGAACGTCATGTGTTTGCACGGCTGCGTCCATCACAAGGTGCCTCTGGTTGAGCTTCCTCGTGCTGGAACTTCGCACGAAACCTACAACGTCATCGCCCAGATTGCCCGGCATCGTGACATTGTGAAAAAGGCTGCAGATGCGGATCCGACATATGCTCCTACCGCATTCGAGGCGTATGTAAGGAGCAGGATCAACCATGGGCCGCAGGCCGATTGGCTAGGCGAGCTTGAGCTCAGTCAATTGCACGGCGCTTGCTTAAGCCTCGGTGCCGCTATTTGCGGATCGCTCCTTCCAAGTCCTGCGAATGTTGACCTGGATCTTGAGCGTGAGTTCTGCGTCGAGGGGCTACGCGTTCTCTCCGCTGGACCAGACAGCCTGACGGTCTGCATGGAGGAGTTGAAATCGCGACCCGGCGCTCGACGTTCTTATTTCTCGACAGATCTGGGGACATTTTATGTCTGGCTGCGGGCAGCGCATGGGGACGCCGAGGTTCAATCTATCGTCGATAGCGTACATGCGTTTGCAGTCCGGAACTACACGATGAAACCCAAGAAACGCGTCTTGGGCAGGCCGGTACCAGCCGTTAAACGCATGTCGTTCGAAACCGCCCGTGAACAGTCGGGGCTAAGTGTAGGTTTTCTCAAACGGCTGATCCGTCACGTTGATATTCTTTCTGAGGCACAATCCGCTGCCCTGACTGAAACAACGCCTGAGCAGTTATCCAGGGCGATCGACTTCTGGGGTGGGTTGAGAAATCTCGAATCTACAGCAGTAGCGTTGAACGTGCATGGGATGCAGGTGAAGGGGCTGATTGAAAATGGAATATTGCGCTCGATTCGGTTTGGAACCGCGCTGCGCTATGTCTTCACTGAGGATGTAAATCGGCTTTTGGCAGAAGCGGCTGCGTTGCCTGAATTACCCGATATTGGATCCTACCTTCCGCTTCGCGAACATTGCCAAAATCAGCGCGTCGGGATTGTTCGTCTGATCACCCTCTGGCAGCAGGGCAAGGTTGGCGGTTTTGTCCGGGGGGCAGGTACGGTAGGACTTCAGGCGATCCATGTGCCGCAAGATGTGGACGTTGGCGCACGCTACACCCCGGTGGCCACGCGAGACCTTACGCCGCGAGAAGCCGCAGCCTACCTGAAAATCGGAGTGGGAGCCATTCGGGCGCTTCGGAAGGCGGGGTATCTTGGTCACGCGAAACGCCTCAACGCAGATACTAACCATCGTCATTCTCTAATAACCCAATCCAGTATTGCGGAGTTCGAAGCTCGCTTCCTCACTCTTGGACAGCTTGCGACATTGGAGCGGGTTGCCCCGATACATTTGGGGCGGCGACTGGATAGGGAAGGGGTTCCGACAGTCACCTGCCTTGGCCGACACGTTCGTGCCTACGAGCGATCGCATGTTGCAGCGCGTACGGTTGTCGCAAGGAGCATCAGTGTTGGATAGCGACGTTGAGCGCTGGAAGTCTCAGCTGTTACGGATGGCTGAATTGGATGTGTCGTCTGATATCTGCAATGATCACCTAAGGACGATGTTGCTTCGCGAACACCATCGTTTGAAAGCTGCCGTGCGGCAGGCGATTGGTTAGCCTGCGCCAAACGGCGTAAATACCAATCGGACTCCGGTCGCGGCTTGTCAAAGTTCTGTGGGAAGTCACGCCGAACTTCGTACATGTGTATGACAGGTGCCTCATACCAGCAGTAATCAACTGATCGTCGTTTTTTAACTTTAGCCGATGACCTTGCCGCTCGGTGAACGCCGATTTTGGCTTCAAAAGACACCCCATAATCCTCGATAATAGGCCTGCGTGCGGGTCGCTGCCTCTTGCAGCGGCCCCTGACTGGTGGGACGATAAAGCCCATAATTGGAGAAGTAGTTTGTACGAAAACGCGTTTAATAAAATTGAGCGGGATCTCAGGTCCGAACAAGGCATCGCAAACGAGCTGGACTATGTTGAGCAAACGTCTTGGGTGCTTTTCCTGAAATATCTCGATGACCTTGAAAACGAACGCAAAGATCGCGCCGAATTAAACGGCGACGACTACACTCCGATCATCGGCGGTGCCTTCCGGTGGGACAAATGGGCAGCGCCCAAAGTTGATGGCAAGTTTGACCACAACACCGCCCGTATCGGCGATGATTTGATCGCGTTCGTGGATAAGGACCTGTTTCCCTATCTCGCGTCATTCCGTCAGTCCGCCACCGGTGCCGACACAATCCAATACAAGATTGGTGAGGTCTTTACCGAACTGCGTAACAAGTTCCGCTCGGGCTATGTCCTGCGTGACGTGCTAGAGGCCGTGGACAGCTTGGCATTCAACACCCAAGCCGAACGGCACGAACTGTCACAGCTGTACGAAACCCGTATCCGCCGCATGGGCAATGCTGGCCGGAACGGGGGCGAATACTATACGCCACGTCCGTTGATCCGCGCCATGATCAGCGTCATCGACCCCAAGATCGGTGAGACGATCTATGACGGCGCTGTCGGCTCTGCGGGCTTTCTTTGCGAAGCCTATGACCACATGCGCACCGATAGTCTGTCGGGTTCGGACTTTGAGACCCTGCAAACCAAAACCTTCTATGGGCAGGAAAAGAAGGGGCTCGCCTATGTGATCGGGATCATGAACATGGTCCTGCACGGGATCGAGGCTCCGAATCTTGTCCACTCCAACACGCTCAATGAAAACGTGATGGATATTCAGGAAAAGGACCGCCACGACGTCATCCTTGCCAATCCCCCCTTTGGCGGCGGCGAACGGCGCGAGGTTCAGCAGAACTTTCCGATCCGCACGGGTGAGACTGCTTATCTGTTCCTGCAACACTTTATCCGCAAGCTGCGGGCCGGTGGGCGTGCTGCTGTCGTCATCAAGAACACCTTCCTTAGCAACACCGACAGCGCCAGCGTCGCCCTGCGCAAAGAGCTGCTGCAGGCGGCGGAACTGCACACCATCCTCGATTGCCCGCAAGGCACGTTTCAGGGGGCGGGGGTTAAGACTGTCGTTCTGTTCTTTGAAAAGGGCGCGCCGACAAGGGATATCTGGTTTTACCAGCTCGATCCGGGGCGCAGCATGGGCAAGACCAACCCGCTGAACGACGCTGATCTGGCCGAGTTCGTGGAATTGCAGCGCACCCGCCCCAACGGACCGAAAAGCTGGATCGTCAATCGCGCCGATCTAGACGAAGACACCTATGATCTGTCGGTTAAGAACCCCAATGCGCCCGAGGCCGAAGCGTTGCGTAGCCCCGAAGCCATTATCGCCGACATGCTGGCGCGGGATGCCGAGACGGCGGATATTCTCGAGAATATTCGGGGGATGTTGTGAAGGCGGGGTGGAAGGTAAGGCAGATTGAGGACGTAGCCTTCATTCAAGAGGGGCCCGGCATTAGGAAGTATGAGTACGAAGAAGGTGGCTTCCCGATGATCAACGTCCGGTGCGTGCAGGATGGTTACATCGATATGTCAAGCGCGAGGGCGGCGAACACCGAACTCGCGACTGGAAAGTGGAAGCACTTTCAAGTTGATGAGGGTGATATCCTGTTTACCATTTCAGGGACCATTGGTCGTTGCGCCATAGTCCAAAAAAGCGACCTGCCACTTTTGATGAACACAAGCGTAGTTCGATTCCGCCCAACCGTGCGAGAATTAGACTCTCGATTTCTATACCTATTTCTCCAGTCGGAGGGCTTTCAAGAACCCCTTAAGCTGCTGTCGAGTGGAACCGCCATTCGGAATGTGGGGCCAACTCATATCAAGACACTCTCCATCCCTCTCCCACCGCTTGAAGAACAACAGCGGATTGTTGCGGTTCTGGACGAGGCCTTCGAGGGTCTGGCCCGCGCCCGCGCCCACGCCGAAGCTAACCTCCAAAACGCGCGGGAGTTGTTTGAGAGTGTCCTTGATGAAGCAGTTCATTCAGGCAAGCCTAACTGGCGTACAATGACCGTCGCAGACACGATGAATTGCACCAAAGTACCAGCAAAAATCCAACGTAAAGCTTATTTGGAAAAAGGCGATTTTCCAATCGTATCTCAAGAGGCGGCATTGATAAACGGTTACTGGAGTGACGCAGATGATGTAATCCATCTACAGCAGCCTGTCGTCGTGTTTGGGGACCATACTCGCGCCCTGAAATACGTTGATTTCGATTTTGTGGTTGGCGCAGACGGTACGCAAATAATGGCACCTATCGAATGCTTCGATCCGCGTTTTTATTATTACGCCCTAAAAACGATCAATTTGGAAGGTAAAGGCTATGCTCGTCATTTCAGTCATTTAAAGAAGTGCGAAATTCATTTTCCAACTTCTATTGAAGAGCAGCAGGGCATAGCATCTCAACTTGATGAAGTATCAGTGAATGCGCATGATTTAGAGAAGCGGTATGCTCGGGTGCTCCAGAACCTCGACGATCTCCGCCAATCCCTCTTGCAGAAAGCCTTCGCAGGCGAATTGACATGATTTGACAAGAAGACCCCATGAAAATTTACAGTGAATCCAACGCCATTTCCGGTACTCAGCTAATCACCCCAAGCGCTCACCATGACTGAAGAGTTTGAAAAATTCGTTCGTATTACTGTCACTTTTAAGAATGGCGTTTGGATGACCTCAACAGGCCGCAAGCTGACTGCGGTAGAAGGAACCACGGCTGAATTTCTCCTGCCCGCGGAGGCCAGCTCAAAACTTTGGCCTCAACGAGAGGTGCCTGCGCGTAAGCTCTACCAGTTTCTCGCCCCAGGTGCGCATTTGATGTTTGCGCTTCGGGTTAGACAACATGACTCGTTGGCCGAGCCGCTTCTGCAGCACTTGATACCACCGCAAGACATGCGCGGAAAGGTTGAGTGGGGTTCCGTGAAAGGCTGGCACTCGACGGAAGCACATTTCATCCAAATCACACTGGACGCATCAAGCGAAGAGCAAAGAAAGAAAACCCCTGATTTCACGGGGGGTGTGCTGGTAGAGGTCCGAGGCAATGCGATCAAGGTGATGGACGTTTCGCCCTTCACGCTGCCAAAGGGGATAAGCGGCAAAAAGCTTATATCCTTAAATCATGCCTTCACGATCTTGTCGGAGGTATATGAAATACATCGCGCCGCTCATACGGGCAGCATCTACGAAACGGTTTTCTACCAAGGTAGCGATAACCGTTGGTATCCTCTGGGCCACCTTCGAAAGCTTGACGGCACTGACATTGGCAAAACCGTTCTTGCCCAGGAAGAGACTGCTGATCTGTTTTCGGAACTGGATGAACATTGAGAGAAAAACGATTTTAGGATGTTCCGTGCATGAGTATTTACGACGAAACCGAAGCTGATACCCGCGCCGAGCGTATTGACCCCGTTCTTGCTGCAGCGGGCTGGGGGCAGAATGGCAGTAAGGTTCGTCGCGAGGTCATCTGTCCGGGCCGCATTCAGGCAGGCGGCACGCGGGGCAAGGGGCTGTCTGCCGATTACGTCCTAATCCACAAAGGCCAGAAGCTGGCCGTGCTAGAGGCAAAGCGCGCTGGTATCAGTCATCGCAACGGTGTCGGTCAGGCCAAGGATTATGCCGATCGGCTGGGGTCGCGCTTTGCCTATGCCTCTAATGGGATCAATTGGTACCAAGTTGACATGACCACAGGGGCCGAGGCTGACATGGCCCTGCCGTTCCCTACGCCAGAAGAGTTGTGGGACCGGACCTTTACGACCCATAATGATTGGCGCGAACGCTTCGGGGCGGTGGAGTTCGAAACGGATGGCGGCAAGTGGGAGCTGCGCTATTACCAGCACAAGGCCGTCAACGCGGCACTTGAGGCGCTGGCGAAAGGCGACCGACGCATTCTGCTGACGCTGGCGACCGGTACCGGCAAGACCTCTATCGCGTTCCAGATTGCGTGGAAGCTGTTCCAGTCCAAGTGGAACCTGTCGGGTGAGCCGGTTCGCCGCCCGCGCATTTTGTTTCTGGCCGACCGCAACATCCTTGCCGATCAAGCCTATAATGCGTTCGGCGCCTTTCCCAATGATGCCGTGACGCGGATCGACCCTGACACGATCCGCAAGAACGGCGGCCAACCGCCCAAGAATGCCAGCCTGTTCTTTACGATCTTTCAGACCTTCATGACCGGTGAAGGCAAGGCGGTCTATACGCAGTACCCGCCTGACTTCTTCGATTTCATCGTCGTCGACGAATGCCACCGTGGCGGGGCCAAAGACGAAAGCGAATGGCGGCGGCTGCTTGAGTATTTTGAACCTGCGGCACAGCTTGGCCTGACCGCCACGCCCAAGCGTAAACACAACGCGGACACCTACGCCTATTTCGGCGAGCCAGCTTATACCTATGCCCTGCGAACCGGAATCGAAGACGGCTTCCTGACGCCGTTCAAGGTGCGCCAGATGGCCAGCACAATCGACGCCTACGTTTATCATCCCGAGGATGAGCTGGTGGCCGGTGACGCCGAGATTGGCGACGCTTTCACTGAAAGTGACTTCAATACGCGCATCGTTATCGAAGAGCGTGAGTTGAGCCGCGTGAAGGAATTTATGGGGCAGATCAATCAGCGTCAAAAGGCATTGGTTTTCTGCGCAACGCAGGACCATGCAGCCTTGGTTCGTGACCTGATCAACCAAGTGAAGGATGGCACGAACCCGAATTACTGCCATCGCGTAACTGCGGATGACGGGGCCGTGGGCGAACAGCATCTACGGAACTTCCAAGACAATGATAAGGCGACCCCGACGATTTTGACCACTTCCCAGAAGCTCTCTACCGGCGTGGATGCGCGAAACATTCGCCACATCGTTCTGATGCGCCCGATCCGATCCATGATCGAGTTCAAACAAATTATTGGGCGCGGGACACGCACCTATGAAGGCAAAGACTTCTTCACGATCTGGGATTTCGTAAAAGCCCACGAGAACTTCAGCGATCCTGAATGGGATGGCGAGCCGCTGGCCCCAGAGCCGCCTAGTCCTCGAACGCCACCTGTTGGACCAGGGCCGGACGGCGAGCCTCCCAAGCCTGACGATGGGGAGTCGGAAGAACCACCACGTGAGAAAATTGTTATTAAGCTGTCAGACGGTAAGACTAGAGCGATCCGGTATATTGCAACGACGACCTACTGGAGCCCTGAGGGAAAACCGATTTCGGCGGCCGAGTTTCTTGAGCGGCTATTTGGCGAACTGGCTGGACTGATTGCGGATGAAGATCAGCTTCGCAAGCTGTGGAGCGATCCCGACAATAGAGAGCACTTCCTAGGTCAACTGTCCGACCGTGGGTATGATCAAGACCGGCTCAACGATATCCGCGGATTGGTGGATGCGCCTGACAGCGACCTGTTCGATGTCCTGAGCTATGTTCTCTTCACAAGCCCGCCGAAGACCCGTCACAATCGCGCCGACCGTCTGAGAAGTGACGGCATGCCTGAAGTCGAAACAACTGACATGCGGGAATTGCTGCTTGCTGTCCTGAGTGCCTATGAAACGCGAGGCGAGACTGAACTTGCCACTAAGAAGCTGGGTTCATTTCTGATAGCTCGATTTGGGAGCGTAGGTGAGGGAAAGGCCCGTTTGGGAGGGTTGCCAGCGGTCAGAAAGGCATTCCTTGCTATGCAGCAGGGCCTTTATTCCAGCTAAAGTTCAAATGATCTTCAATCGTGTTTAGTACTATTGATGGTATCGCCCTCCAGATCATCCGATTTTTCATGATGCCGCGAATGACCGCTTCATAGAATTGCGTCCCGCAACGAACGGCTACGGATGGGCGGCCGGTCTGGGCGGGAGGCATCATGGCAGCCGACCCGGGGACCATGCTAACCTCCTCTACATAGCGAGCCTTCTGCCGCCTTGGCACCAAAGGTCAGGTTGGGTCGGAAATGCTTGGCATTTGGGTCGGAATTGCTTGGCACGGCTTACTGATAAGATTCAAAAAATTTGCCGCGAAAAGTCGGTTCCGCATGGCATTCGACACTTTTTGTCAGTTGACAGACAAAACCGACTTTTGTGTCAGATCGCTGACCCAAAAGCCGAACCTTCCAGAGATCAGAGTGGCGTTGCCCAGTGGGGTTTGCGAGCGTAAGGCCAGTCTTTATCCGATCGCGGAAGAACCGTTTGGCCAAGAGCCTCCCTGCCACCCCCGGAACGAACTTTCTGCGTTTGCTGCTGACGGTACCGCATGTTGGGTTCGAGCCGGCATCCTCCTTGCTGTCGCGGCTTGCGGCCAGGAATGATGCCCGCTCCATGTTGCAGTTTTGCGGTGACATTGCGTTTCCGGTCGATCCGCTCTTTCGTGGTGAGAAGGTTGCCATCGAGCAATTGGCCCAGCTCGTCGGGTGTGATGCGGCCGCATTGGAAAAGGTGTCGATCCTTTATCTTCGCAATGGCCATTTTCGCCTGCGGGATGAATTTGCCTCTGTTCAAAGTTTTCAGCACGGTCGCGTCCGGGTTTGTCCGCAATATGTCAGGGCGGAGGTTCCATCCGCAGCCGAGTCATGGCGCTTACCACGTCGCCTCCACTGGAAATTCTCGTCGATCAGAAGCTGCGCAAATCACGAATGCATGCTCGTGTGCCTCCCTGCTGAGAAATTCTACAAGGATGCCAAAGATTTTGCAGCGCAGCTCCGGAAGTATCACGGCTGGCTTTTGGACCAACCGGTGGCCCAAGCAAACTACAGCGTTTTCGAGTTAGACCTGACCAACCGCATCCTGAGCGGGCAGGGCGAGCGATGGTTTGACCGGCTGGAACTCAATGTGGCATCCCGCGCATATGAAGTGCTGGGCCTACGCCAGGCGTAACGCAGAAGATCTGATCTCCCGCGGCCTCGCAGAGCTTAAGGCAGTTGGCGATATCATTCCAATGAGCTTCGGGACCCAAAAAATGCTCGACGCCTACGAGCGCGAAAAGATATCCTTCCGAGCCGCAGGGTCTTCATCTCGCAATGCTGCAGACGAGGAGAATGCGCAATGTGGGAGCCGGATTTCCGTCAGCGAGGCCGCTCGGAGGCTGCGTGTCACGGCTAAAACCGTCGCGTATATGGTTCAGCACGGGGTGCTCTGCGGCCTGGCCGCATCTGGTCGTTATCGTCGAGGGACGACCGTAGTCGCGGCCAATAGCCTCACCCAGTTCCAAGAGAGCTTCATATCCTTAGGTGAACTCGCTGCGGTCACACAGCGCCCACAGGGGGCGCTTTCGATGAAGCTTAGAAATGGCGGTGTAGCTCTGTTGGCGATGCCACATGATCTAAGCCGGGTCCACTGGCGCGAGGATGTAAGTGTCGTCGCGTTCAGGGAGGAATGACGCCTTGGGCGGAAAGCAGACTTTCGCAGCCATCGACACCAGCGTCTGCTAAGCGGCACGAAGCATGAATTTATTGCGTTTGCGCCACTGGTCGTGTTGGCCAAAGAATTGTTCTTACGAAATACCTCAAAGAGATTGCTGCATGTCTTGAACCATGCAGCCAAACCCTTATCACTCGGCGTTCTCGACCAGCCAAGCGGCCATTTTCTCAATCTCACCAACCTGTGCGGCGATAATCTCTTCTGCGAGTTCGATCATCTGTGGGTCATCGCCATGCTCGAGCAGGACCTGCGCCATGTCGATTGCGCCTTGATGGTGGGCTATCATGGCACAGGCGAATGCCACATCGGCATCCTCATGCATAAGACCTTGTTCCATTGCCGGCATGGTGATTGCCATCCTGCGCATGTTTTCCTGCACATGCTCTGGCATTGAAGCTATATTGGTGCTCTCGGCCCCCGTATCGTCAGCCTGACCGCCGTGGGCCATTGCCGAATGATCCATTTCCCCTAATGCAGAGGCATTCGTGCATGGTTCGGGAAGTCGGAACCCGGCATCCTGCGCAAGGGCCGGTGCTGAAAGTGCAAATGCCGCAATGGCTGCTGCGAAGGCGGTCGTTGTCACGTTCATTTTAGAACTCTCCGGTTTTCATCAACAAAAAAATTGTGAGGCACGTTTCAGGCTAGGAACCACATCGCCAGCATCCAGAGACCCATGCCGAGCATGATCAGGTTCTCGCTAAGTGAAATGAAACCAAGCGGCACATTCGATCCGCCGCCAACACAGGCGCATTTCAGGTCACGCTTTTCGATATAGACTGCTTTGATGACGCTCACCGCACCGATGGTGCCGATGAAGATGCCAACCGGTGCCACCAGCCAGATCAAAGCGGAGCCAGAGCCGATCAGCGCCATCATGCCCACGCCCGCATAGAGTTCGGCGAAGGGATAGGCAAAGCCGTAGGGGACGTATTTCCGGGCCAGCAGATCGTAGCCGAGAAAGCCGTTCACGAAGCCCTCTACGTCCTGCAGCTTCTGAATCGCGAGAACGACCATCGAGGCGGCGAAAAACCACTTGAGGAACGTGAGGAATGGAAAGCCGTCGTAAAGGTTCATTACGATTGCAAGCGCCATCAACGCTGTGGCGGAAAAGATCGCGATGACGGGCGTATAGGTGGTCTCGTCCTTGCCCAGCACCTTATGCCCGAAATGTTTCTTCAGCTCGGTGTAGCCGCCGACCTGTTCGCCGTCGATGAAGGTGATTGGCGTTGTGGTAACGCCATGCGCTTGCTTGAAGGCATCCACTTCGTCGCGGGTCGTCAGCAGGTTGTCATCTACGGTGTAACCCTTGCGCTGCAGCATGGATTTGGATTTCAAGCCGAAAGGACAAAGATGGCGTGGCATGGCCATCCGATAGAGTGACGCGGTCCTTTCCGGGCCCTTGCTTTTGGCGCGGGCGGCCTTTGGGGCATCGATCATATTTTCAGTCGGCATGAGAAGTCCTCCGTTTATCTGCTGTGGGTCACTTGTATTGTTCATCGCGGGGGGTGCCGGCAGGCGCATCTCCATTCGCCTCGATATCCGCAATGTAGAGCTTCATTTCCGCAATTTCGGCGCGCTGCGCGTCGATGATCGCATCGGCGAGCGCCCGCATGCGGGGGTCAGAGATATTGGCGCGTTCACTGGTCAGGATCGCGATGGAGTGGTGTGGGATCATCGCTTTCATCTATGCCACATCGCTGACCGTCGCCTGTGACCGGACCAGCCCAAGGCCAAGTGCAAACGCGGCCAAGGCAACGACGAAGATCGCCACGTTCGCACGTCTGTTGGCATACATTCCCAGCATAAAGGCGAGCATGATGATCGCCATGATGCCCCCCATGTAGAGGGCCATCCACATGCGGGTCTGCGAGAAGAATACATGATCAAGCGAATAGGTATTAAGATACATCAGCCCGAACATCACGACCGTGGAAGTCATGATCATCGAAAGGAACCGTCCGTATCCGCCGCCCTTGCTGCCAGACCTATCGTGATGCGTCGCGCACGGATCCAATGTAATGTCGTCTCTCAGTGCCATCGCTTGCCTCGCTCATATACCCGTATGGGGTATATAACAAGGAAGTCGATGGCGGGTTCCAGAATGCGGGGAGACGCGACACGTGAAGGCAAATAAGGACAGGACGTTGGACCGGCTTTCCCGGCTGGAAGGACAGGTGCGCGGGGTCGCCGGTATGGTAGAGGCGGACCGCTACTGCATGGACATTCTGGCGCAGACGGCGGCAATCCGTTCTGCGATCCTTGGTGTCGAAAAGCTTATCCTGGAGAACCACGCAAAGCATTGCGTCGAAACCGCCATCCAAAGCGGTGACCCTAAAGAACAGCGCGCGAAGTTTGCCGAGCTGATTGGGCTACTGCAAAAGGCGTCGCGGTAAAGTATCCGGTCAGGCTACTTTGGACCCGCCAACAATAGTCATTTTTGAACGGCCCAATCCGAAACCAGACTTCAGGATAGATTTAACGAAGGGCGGCTAGGTCCGCTCTGCCGGTCCTCGCGTGTCCCATAGCGAAGGTCTGGTTTGCGTCGGAAATGCTTGGCATCTGGGTCGGAATTGCTTGGCACGGCCCACAGATGAAGTTCAGAAAAATCGCCGGGAAGAGTCGGAAATGCGCGGCATTTGACACCAAAACTTTCCGTCGCCGGATGAAAATTCGGGCAACCGGTGTCGATGTCGTCTTGGCGCGACAGGTGATGACCAAAATATATCCTTAAAGTTGTAGTGATCTTGAAACCGATCTGATCGCATGAAACTCTGTGAAACAAATTTCGCAACCGTGTCGGCACCAGATAAGGGTCACAGCATGTCCTCGGCAAATCCCTACAGCAGACTGCCCCGTCATGCCTATTGGCGGACCTCGGTCGCACGGGCGGCCAAGGCCGGAACGGTGCTGCCGGACCTCTGGCGGCCCAAGTTCGCGCTGACCCGCGAGGATCCGATCCTGACGGCGGGGTCCTGCTTTGCCCAGCATATCAGCCGTGCGCTTGTGCAGGCCGGTTTCACCTGGCGGCAGGCCGAACGTCCGCCGCATGGCCTGAACGACGCGACGGCCCGCGATTTCGGATATGGCATCTTTTCCTTCCGCACCGGCAATATCTATACGACGCGGATGCTGACCCAATTGCTGGGCTGGGCGCTGGACCCTGAGAGCCAAGATCAAGAAATCTGGGCGCAGGACGACGTCTATCTGGACCCGATCCGCCCGCAGATCGAACCCGGCGGCTTCGAGAGCGTCGAGGAGCTGTTCATGGCCCGCAAGGCCACGCTGATGGCCATCCGGCGGGGTGTGCAGGAAAGCAGCGTTTTCATCTTTACCCTTGGGCTGACCGAAGGGTGGGTGAACGACAACTCGGGGCTGTGCTATTCCTCCTGTCCCGGCACGATGGGTGGACAGTTCGACGCCAGCCTTCACCGTTTCGAGAACCTGCAGTATCCCGACATTCTGGCCGATCTGGAAAAGATCCGTGATCAGCTGCACCAGATCAACCCTGCCATGAGGATGCTGCTGACAGTATCGCCCGTTCCCTTGGCGGCCACGGCGATGGGGGGCAATCATGTCCTGACCGCGACGACCCATTCGAAATCGGTACTGCGCGCGGCTGCCGGACACTTCCAGTCGCTGTATCCGGACGTCGATTATTTCCCGTCATATGAAATCGTCACAAATCCCGGACTGGATCGGCAGATGTTCGAAGAGGATCGTCGTTCCGTCACGGCGGACGGTGTCAACTATGTCATGCAGCATTTTCTGCAGGGGCTGGGCATCGAAGGGGCCTCGACACCAGTAACCAACGCGCAGGACCATCGCATTCAGGATGCCGTCGCCAAGGCGACGGAAGCTCAGGACATCATCTGCGAAGAAATCGCATTGGACCGTTTTAATGAAGACCGTGATTGAGGCTGCGCTGGTCGGTGATTCACACGCGTCGGTCATGATCAAAAGCGGCGAAGCCAAGGGGCTGGAGTTCAAACGCGCGATTGCCGCCGCCGCGCCCAATTTTATCGGCGCCGAGTTCACCACTGACGACGACGGCAAGACCCGGTTCCAGATTTCACAACAGCGCCGGGACGACACGGTTTTCGGTGCCGACCGGACCGAGCGTTTCGCCCGCAAGGCGGCCAAGCTGGACGTGCTGTTCCGTCAGGCGTTCGATCTGAACCTGCCCATCTATGCGAATGTCGGAATGACGGCGATCCATTTCGTCAGGGATGTCACGACCGCGGCGCAGGCCAATGGGCAGGACGGCACATTGATCTCGGCCAGGATCGCGCGTGCCGCCGCCGAGGATTACATCGCGGGATACCTGCGTTTCTATCGGACCTTGGTGCATAAGGCGCCGATGGTGACCTGCGTGTTCGGCCCGACCCGTTTCCTGCCCGAAAACCGTCATATCTGGATGGCCCATGACAGGGTGATCAGCGAACACCTGACCGGAATGGGCATCCGCATTCTGGATCTGCGCGAACAGTTCGGAGACGATCAGCTGCTTTTGGATCGCCGCTACTATAAGGACCCGGGCGATGATCTGGTCCATGCCAATGATCAATGGGGCCTTGAGGTGATCGAGGCCATTCGCACGGATCTGGCCCGAATGGCTGATTCTGCCATGGCTTTTCAAGATTGAATGCATCGCCGAGCAAGTGATTCGGTCCGTATTTCGGCGGAAGAAGGGTCTTTTGCCTCATGCAAAAGATCTATGCTGCCATATATTCAGGCAGGCTCTCTTTATGTGCAGTGTTAATATTGCCGAATAATATAAGGCGCAATGACGATTAAACGTTAATGTATTCAACGTGATGTTTAAATCATCAAAACCTGATGGTGTAAATATATAGCCTTCTCGCTTTTAAGTTGAAGATATTTCCCGTTCAGACAAATTAATCATATTAACATTAATACTTTGGAACCAACCGCAACGTTGAACGGCAAGTTTGCTAAGGCTATGCTGTGTGCATGGGTTTTTGCGGTTTGATCGGAACTGAACCCGGTTGGTGCCGCGAAGATTGACGGATGATGATGGTTAAACGCGTTGTTTCCGGATCGGAGATACGCGACGGCGTCAACGGGTCTGCGGTGCGGATTCGAATAGCTGGTACTCGGACGCATGATGACATCATCCAAGTTATACGGGCCTGAGCGGGCGGATATTCCGCCCGAATAAGCGCAAGAAAAACGACGGTCTTTCATCGTGCATTCCCCAAGGACGTTTCCTGGGGCCGGACCCTTGATGTCTGGATTCATGTTCTGAATATCTGGAGGTAAAGATGGCATTTTTGACAGAAGCACCCGCCGGCCTTGTCAACACCGGCACGATCAGTGCTCCGATCCTGGATTTTCCGGCCAGCAGTGTGCTGAACAACCTTGGGTCCAGTGATCTGATCGATAGCTACAACGTGCAGGACGATACTTTGGGGCCGAATGTGGTCGTGGCGGGTGATTTTCTGGCGCCGGTGGTCGCAGGGACGCCGATACCCGGTACCTACCTTGGGTCGGGTGAACTGACGACATTGGCGATTGACCTAAACTTGATTGTCGCATCGGTCAGCGTAAAATTGAAACCGATCGCGGTCAACTATTTCCAGCGGGACGATGGCACCATCTTCGTCATCAGCGACGGAGAGATCTCGGATGCCGATCTGACCTTCGAGGTCACGACGACTACTTTTTTAACTGGATCCATAACAGCCGATGTGAACCTTTCGGGGCTGGATGCCGTAACCGGCGGCTTGCTGACCAACATTCTGGACACGGCGCTGATCCAATACGCCTTCGATGCCAACGGTCAGCTGACGCTGGATAATGCCGAGATCGATATCGTCTGTTTTGCCCGGGGGACCATGATCCGGACGATCCATGGCGATGTCGCGATCCAAGACCTTGCCGTGGGCGATATGATCGTAACCCGCGACGACGGCGCGCAGCCTTTGCGCTGGATCGGGTCGCAGCGACTGGATGCGATCGATCTGGCCGCGCACCCCCGCCTGACGCCGATCCGCATCCGTGCGGGGGCCTTGGGCGATGGCATGCCGCAGCGTGATCTGGTCGTATCGCCGCAGCACCGGGTGCTTGTGCGTTCAAAGATCGCGCAACGGATGTTCGGCGCGGATGAGCTGTTGCTGGCGGCCAAGCAGTTGCTGGCGCTGGAAGGGTTCGAGCTGGCGGATGATCTGGATCAGGTCGAATATTTCCACATCATGTTCGACCGTCACCAGGTGATCATGTCGAATGGTGCGCCGACCGAGTCACTCTATTGCGGTGCGCAGGCGTTGCAGATGGTCGGACCGGCGGCGCGGCAAGAGTTGCTGTCGCTGTTCCCGCAGCTTGCTGAAGACGACATGCAGGCCGAACCCGCCCGTGCCATCCCGCATGACAAGCGCGTCCGCAAACTGGCCCAACGGCATCAGGATCACGCCCGCGTGCTGTATCAGTAGGTGTCTCAGGCTCACGGGCCAAGCTCACGGGATGACATGAAAGGACCCTGCGCCGATGGTGCAGGGTCCTTTTGCGTTCATGGGGGCTGTCAGGCCGACACGGGTGGCGCGCTGCGACGTGACTTGCAGGCGCGCTGCCATGGCGCGCCATATTCCAGCCAGATAACCGATGCCCACCAGAGCGTCAGGCAGGCCCAAAGGTCGATGGCGAACCTGAGCCAGGCCGATTTGTCTTCGGGGTTCATCTGGAAGGCATCGCCCGACACCGACAGCAGCACGCAGATGGCAAAGGACCACAACCCGCCGCGCCCGATCTGCTGAAAGGCCACGCCCAGTCTGGTCGCCGAAAACCACTCCATCGGGCGGGCGAATGGCACCGCGACCAGCCAGGCGGCCGCGACGATGGCCAGATAGCGGGTACCGTCCAGGTTCCACTTGTCAACCTCGCCGTAAAGCGCCTTCATCGCGGCACGCAGGGCAAGGGCGGGTTCGCCGATCCGTGCGGCAATGACGATGGTGCAGCCAAAGACGAACATGCCAAGCGCGATGACTGTCAGGATGTGCCGATAGGGCCGCAGGCGGGGCATCATCTGTTGGCGGAAAAGCCCCATCGCCGTGCCGGTAAAGAACAGCATCTGCCAGCCGAAGGGGTTGAACAGGAATCCGTTGCGATTGCCGAAGGTCGGAATCAGGGCGTTCAGCTGCGGCGCGAACCACCACATGACGACCGATCCGATCGCCACCACCAAGGGCCAGCGCATCATCAGCGGCACCACCGCGATCGACGACGCAATCAGCACGACATAAACTGCCAGCACGTCGATGATATTGGGCTGCAGCCACATCGACCCGACGCCCGCGACATAAAACAGCGGGTTCTCCACGATCCAGATGGCGTATTGGTTCCAGATGGCGGTATGGGGCCGCCCCGACGCCCAGAGGACCGCCGACAGCGCAGCCATGACCAGCGCGCCCAGTATCATGGCGCGCCAGACCTCGAAGCTGCGGCGGGCAAAGCGGCGGCGGGCGGCGGGGCGACCCTCTTTAGCCTCGACGCTGCGCCAGACCATGCCGACCAGAAAGCCGGACAGCAGGACGAACAGCTCGGAGGCGTCGAAGATCGAGAAATTGGGCAGGGTGACAGACCGCAGGACCGACAGCGGCATGTGGTTCACCATGATGCTGACGAGGGCATAGCCGCGCAGCATATCAAGCGTGATCAGGCGTTTCATGCGGGTAGGCTGCTCCAACGGGTCAGCAGGGCAGGGTCCAGGACCATGGCATCTGTTTCGCTGCGGTCCATGTCGTCCAGCGCCTGACCGCGGGTCGCGGCATGGGCGATCTTGGCCTCGGCGGTGATGCGGGCAAGGCGCAGGCCACGCGGTTGGCTGTCAGGAAGGCTGTCCAGCATGGCGATGTGACGGTGCATGGATTGCGGATCGGCCGCAAGGCGTTGCAGGCTGTCGCGCCCGGTCACGGGTGCCGGCAGGCGGCGGGTGATGGCGGCGGCCTCGGTCAGGATGGCGGGGGGATTGCGTTCCTCGGGGGTCAGCAGCAGGCCGCGCATCCGGGCCCAACGGCCGAACAGCGGACTGGCCGACAGACGCGAGGTCAGCGGTGACAGGATCAACCCCGCCAAAATGGGCGACAGCCAGATCAGCTGCTCGGGCGAGAATGTGGCAAGAACGATCAGCGTGCCCAGACCCAGAACCACATGCGCCCAGTGATGGCGCAGCACGACGCCCCAGCCCGGCATGTGACCGGCACGGACCTGCGCGTTCCAGCCGCTGTCACGGCCACTGAGGATCTCGAAGATCTGGCGGGTCTGCACCAGCATCTGCACCGGCGCGATCAGGGCCGAAAGCGTCGTTTCGAACAGGGCACTGGCCAGCACGCGCTTGCGACCACCGGCCTGCTGGGCCAGGGGCCTTGAAAAGGCCCGGAAGGTCGCGATCAGTTTGGGCAGCAACAGCAGCGTCATGGCAGCGATGAACAGCCACAGCATGCGCTGGCTGTCGAAAACTGGCCATTCGGGGAACAGCTGATAGGAGTTCGGGAAATATTCGGGCGTCGACAGCAGCACCGTCGCCGACAGCACCAGACCGACAAGGATCAGCGCCAGCCACAGTGGGCTCATCAGAAAGCCCATGATGCCGATGAAGAAATGCGCCCGGCTTATGCCGCGCAGGCCACGCATGCCGAACAGGCGGCTATGCTGCAGGTTGCCCTGCGCCCAACGGCGTTCGCGGGCGGCCATGTCCAGAAGCGTCGGCGGGCAGCCTTCGAAGCTGCCGCGCAGGTCGTGGTCCAGACGCACCTTCCAGCCGGCGCGGCACATGGCCGCGGCCTCGACGAAGTCATGCGACAGAATGGTGCCACCAAAGGGCGGCTTGCCCGACAGGCGGGGCAGACCACAAGCCTGCACGAAGGCCTCGATCCGGATCATCGCGTTGTGACCCCAATAGTTGCCGGTATCGCCCGACCACGCCGACACGCCGCGGGCGATCATCGGCCCATAGACCCGGCCCGCGAATTGCGTCAGCCGCGCAAAGATCGTTTCGCCGCCAACCAGCATCGGCATGGTCTGGATCAGACCCATGCGCGGATCGGCGTTCATGCGCGCCGACATGTGGCGGACCGTGTCGCCCGCGATGACACTGTCGGCATCCAGCACGACCATCTGGTCGTAGCGGCCACCCCAGTTCCGCACGAATTCGGCGACGTTGCCGGATTTGCGGTCTTCGTTGGACAGGCGGCGGCGGTACCAGATCGGCAGGGGCGACATCTGTCGGGCCTGATGCACCACCAGCGTCTCATTCACCGCAATTTCAGGGTCGCGCGTGTCCGACAGGATGAAGATCTCGGTCCGGTCGGCCATGCCCTCGGCCTGCAACTGGTTGGCAAGTGCGACCAGCAGGCCGGTGCTGACAGCGACATCTTCGTGATAGATAGGCATCACGATGACAACGCGGGCATCGTTCGGGCCCTCGGGGGTCGTCAGCCGCGGCGCGAACAGCCCCGCCAGCACGCCGCAGAAGGAAAAGCCGACCCATGCAAATGTGGGCGTGAACAGCACCAGCAATGCGATCTGCATGGCGGTCGGATCATCGCCGAAGGCGGTCAGCATCTGGGTAAAGCCGATGATGGCAATGACCAGTGCGCCGCCGAAGGTCAGCAGTCGCGCCATCCATGTGCGCAGGTCGTTCATCTGGCGGGCGGGGCCACCCTTGGGCATGGCCTTGAAATCCTGCACGGGCATCTGCAGGGGGGCCAGGGGCGGGACGCTGGGGGTCACGTTCATGCCGTCCAACGGGTCAACCATGTTTCGCTGAGGGCGACGCCGTCCTCGGTGGTCAGCTTGGCCTGAAGTTCGGCGACCTGTTCACGGCCCGGTTCGAATTCAAAGGCCAGTCGCAGGACGTTCTGTTCGGCCAACGGCTTGATATAGGCATGGACGATCCGCCCGGTCGAGGCCTGGACCTGGAACTGGGGCAGGGTTTCGCGGAACAGGCCCAGATCGAAGTCGATGATGAAGCTGCGCGTGGTTTCCACGTTGATCGATCGTCCCGACCGCACCTGACGGACCTTGGCCAGCGGCAGATCGCTGGGGGGCAGGGCGGCAAACGACAGGCGATAGCGGTATTCGTGTCGCTGTCCGCGCACCAATGGCTCTTTGGGGGCCCAATAGCTGACGATATTGTCGTTGAATTCGTTTTCCACGGGGATCTCGACCAAACGGACCTCGCCCTCGCCCCAGTCACCTTCGGGCTGGATCCAGGCCGAGGGGCGCATGTGATACATCGCCTCGGCATCCTGATAGGTTTCAAAGTCGCGGGCGCGCTGCACCAACCCGAACCCCTTGGGGTCCTTGTCCACAAATCCGGAAATCTGTAGCGTTCGCGGCGCCATCAGCCCGCGCCACAGCGACTGGTCGGCGCCGGTCTGCATCTGCAGCCCGTCGCTGTCGTGGCAGGCGGGGCGATAATCGTTGACCGAGCGGCGACTGGCCGGGCTGAACCAGAACATCGAGGTCAGCGGCGCGATGCCGGTTTCACGCAGGTCGATCCGCGGGAACAGCGCCATGCGCGTGCGCACCATGGTCACCGCGCCGGGGGTCACGTCGAACTGGAAGGCGGCGCTGGCCGATTTGCTGTCCAGCACCGCGTGGATGCGCACGGTATCGGCATGGGTCTCGGGTTCATGGATCCAGAAATCCGTGAACAGCGGGAATTCCTCGCCATCGGGGCTGCCGGTCTTGATGGCAAGGCCGCGCGCCGACAGACCATAAAGCGTATTGCGCGCCACGGCCCGGAAATAGCTGGCCCCCTGGAAGACCAGAAACTCGTCCATGACGCCGGGGCGGTTCAGGAAGGTGCGCACGCGGAAGCCCGACCAGCCCATGTTGCCAACCGTTTCCAGATCGGGGCCATCGGGGAATTGCGCGGGGTCGAAGTCCAGCATGGACGGGTCGAAGGGGATCGGCTGGGGCATGCCGCCGCGCACCAGATTGATGTTGACCGGCTCATAGAAGATCATGCCGGGCGACAGCAGGTCGATGCCGAAACGGTCGCTGCCGGCCCAGGGGTCGCGGTCGCGCTTGAAGCGGATGCCACGATACTTGTCGTAATTCAGGTCCGCAAAGCTGCCGACCAGCTGCGAGACGGGCTGTTCATAGACCCGCGTCGCACGATCCTCGGCGATCTTGGCCACGGTTTCAAAGCTGAAAGCCTCGGGCTTGGCAGGGCCGAAGGCCTGGGCATCCTTGGCAGGATCGCCCTTGGTGTCCTGGGCTTGCGCCGGGACCGCCATCAGCGACCCGCCGGCAGCCATCGCGGTGGCAGCATTCAGAAATTGACGACGCTTCATATCGGGGGATATCTCAAGAAAACCGTGTGATCATAGGGTGCATGCGCGATTGCGGCAAGCATCAGCAAGTCCGGCGCGACGTATCGGCTGATACGCGCCATCTGGGCAACCCGCAAAACTGCGGTTTGGTTCACTGTTTAGCCAGCCATGCGGTGACCGGGCCACGCACGCTGTTCAATCCTTGGGCTTCTGCCTCGGCAATGACCTGTTGCAGTTCGGTGATGGACACCCGGCGGATCAGATGCTTGACCGGCCCGATGGAGGCGGGGCGCATCGACAGCCGCCGGATGCCAAGGGCGGCAAAGGTCAGCGCCTCGATCGGGCGGCCCGCGTCTTCGCCGCAGAAGGACACGGGCACGCGAGCCTCTTCGCATCGGGCAATGATCTGGCGCAGCAGGGCCAGGAAGGACACGTTCAGCGTATCGTAACGGCGACGCACCCGTTCGTTTTCGCGGTCTGCCGCGAAGAAGAACTGCTTTAGATCGTTGCCGCCGATGGACACGAAATCGCACATCTCGAAAAAGCGCTTGGGTGCGAAGGCCAGCGATGGCGTTTCCAGCATGGCACCCACGCGGATGTCGGTGGGCATGTCATGGCCAAGCCGCTGTTCGCGGGCCAGTTCCTGCATCAGGATGCGGTGGGCAGCCTCGTATTCGGTGATGTCGGCGACAAAGGGGAACATCACGTGCAAAGGCCGGCCCACGGATGCGCGGATCAGCGCCTGCAGCTGCATCCGCAACACGCCGCGCTTGTCCAGACCGACGCGGATCGCCCGCCAGCCCATCGCCGGGTTGGGTTCGTCCTGCGGCTTCATATAGGGCAGGACCTTGTCCGATCCTATGTCCAGCGTGCGGAACATGATCGGCTTGCCTTGGGCATTGTCCATGACGCGACCGTAAAGCCCCGCCAGTTCGGCCCGCCGCGGCACATGGTTGCGGATCAGGAACTGCAATTCGGTCCGGAACAGCCCCACGCCTTCCGCGCCCGACCCTTCCAGCGAGGGCAGGTCGGCCATCAGACCGGCGTTCATGTACATCTGCACCGTAGTGCCGCAGGTGCCGGTGGCGGGCAGATTGCGCAGGCTGGCATAGCGGTCCTGCGCCTCGGCCTGCATGGCGATCTTGTCCTGGAACGCCTTGGCCACCAATTCTTCGGGGCGCAGGTGGACGATGCCCTGATCGCCGTCGATCAGGATGGGATCGCCGTTCAGCGCCTCGGTCGTGATGCGGGTGGCGTGGATGACCAGCGGAATCGCCAGCGCACGGGCCACGATGGCCGCATGGCTGCCGACCGAGCCTTCTTCCAGCACGACCCCCTTCAGGCGGCGGCCGTATTCCAGCAGTTCCGCAGGGCCGATATTGCGGGCGACCAGAATCGGATTGTCGGGGATTTCCGCGCCGGTATCGCTGCCTTGGCCGGTCAGAATGCGCAGAAGGCGGTTCGACAGGTCGTCCAGATCGTGCAGCCGATCGCGCAGATAGGGATCGGCGGCCATTTCCAGACGGGCACGGGCGGCGGATTGTTCCTTTTCGACAGCGGCTTCGGCGGACAGGCCAAGGCGGATATCCTCGGCCATGCGTTTCAGCCAGCTGCGCGAATGGGCGAACATGCGGTATGTTTCCAGAACGGCGGTATGTTCGCCGTCGCCGTCCATGTCGGCGGCCGCCACCATCGTATCGACGCGGCTGCGCAGCTTTTCGACGCCCTCATGCAGGCGGGCCAGTTCGGTTTCCGGATCGTCGCCAACGGGGTTGGCGATGACGACGCGGGGTTCGTGCAGCCAGACGCAGCCTTCGGCGGCACCTTCCTGACCGGTCGCGCCACGGATCATTAAAGGGAAGCGATGCGCCAGCGGCATGCTGTCGGCATTGCTGCCCTGGAATGCGCCCAACTCGGTCATTTCGGCCAGAACCATGGCGACGACTTCCAAGCCATAGACCTCGTCCTCGGTGAACTGGCGGGCGGTCGAACATTGCACGACCAGCACCCCGAGCCGTTCACCGACGCGTTGGATCGGGACGCCCAGGAAGGCGGGGAAGACCTCTTCGCCGGTTTCGGGCATGAAGCGGAAACCCGCGGCCGAGGGTGCATCGGCGGTGTTCACATGCCGACCGGTGCGGGCGACGCGTCCCACAAGGCCCTCGCCAAGACGCAGGCGGGTCTGGTGGACGGCTTCGGGGCGCAGACCTTCGGTCGCGCAAAGCTCCAGCGTGTCGGCATCGCGGAACAGATAGATGGAACAGACCTGCGTCCCCATCGAATTGGCGATGTGGTGGGTGATCTGGTCCAGCCGGTCCTGCCCGCCACCGGCCGCAGCAAGAATTTCCTTCAGCCGCCTCAGCAGCTTGCGCGAGTCGCTGTCCGTGCGATCCTGCATCGCATGTCCGCCTTGTGCCTTGCGCATCAGCCCCGCCCGAACGGGCGAGGCCCCAGTCGAACCGGCCTTATGCCTGTTCCAATTCAAAGGCATCATGCAGTGCCTGCACGGCCAGTTCCATATATTTACGGTCGATCAGCACCGAAATCTTGATTTCGGAGGTGGCGATGACCTTGATGTTGACGTTGTCATCAGCCAGCGCCTTGAACATGCGGGCGGCGACGCCCGTGTGGCTGCGCATGCCGATGCCGACAACGCTGACCTTGGCGACCTCGGTATCGATGTTCAGGTCGTCATAGCTGATGGTGCCGGCCGCGCGGGCCTCTTCCATGGCCTTCTTGGCGCGTTCCACTTGGTTGATCGGAACCGAGAAGGTCATGTCGGTCACCGAACCCGGGTGATCGTCGTAATCCTTTTCCGAGATGTTCTGGACGATCATGTCCACGTTCACGCCCGCATCGGCCAGGGGCGCGAAGATCGCGGCAGAGATGCCGGGGCGGTCCTCGACCGTGACCAAGGTGATCTTGGCTTCGTCGCGCGACGAGGCGATGCCATTAACGACTTTCGATTCCATGATTTCATCCTCATCGCAGATCAGCGTGCCCGAAGTGTCATCCGTTTCCTCGAACGAGGAAAGGACGCGCAGGCGGACTTTGTAACGCATGGCCAGTTCGACCGAACGGGTCTGCAGCACCTTGGCACCAAGACTGGCCAGCTCCAACATCTCTTCGAAGGCGATGCGGTCCAGCTTGCGGGCCTTGGATGTGATGCGCGGGTCGGTCGTATAGACGCCGTTAACATCGGTATAGATGTCGCAACGCTCGGCCCCGAAAGCGGCGGCAAAGGCCACGGCGGTCGTGTCGCTGCCACCACGGCCAAGCGTGGTGATGCGGCCATCGGGCGCGACGCCCTGGAAACCGGCAACCACCGCGACCTTGAAGCCCTCGGCGAACTTCTGGTCAAGGTTGTCGCGCGGAATGTCCACGAAACGGGCGGCGGAATGCGCGGCGGTCGTGTTGATCGGCACCTGCCAGCCCTGCCAGCTGCGCGCCGGAACGCCCATCTCCTGCAGGGTCAGCGACATCAGACCGGCGGTCACATTCTCGCCCGAGCTGACGATGGCATCGTATTCGCGCGCATCGAACAGCGGAGAGGTCTGTTCGACCCATCCCACCAGTTCGTTGGTCTTGCCCGACATCGCGCTGACGATGACGATGACGTCATAACCACGCTCGACCTCGCGCTGCACCTTGCGGGCGGCGTTCTTAATCCGGTCCAGATCGGCCACAGACGTGCCGCCGAATTTCATCACCAGAAGCGGCATATTCGGGCCCCCAGCCAAAGGTTGTTTGTCGGCGGGGCTTGTATGGGTGGAAAGACGAAAGGGCAAGGCCCAGTTCGCGCAAGATCAGTTCGCCTTCTGGCGCGGCACGAAGGGCAGGGGGGCGATGGGGACGCCGTCCTCGATCAGCTTGCGGGCGTCTTCGATGCGGGCCTCGCCGTGGATGGCCCGTTCGGGGGCGCTGCCCTGATGCATGGCGCGGGCCTCGGACACGAAGTTGCTGCCGACGTAATCCGAGGTTTTCTCGACATGCTGGCGCAGCTTGTCCAGCGCGGTTTCCGCCGGGGCGCCGGTCGGGCGTGGTGCGGTGGTGGTCTCGGATACGGCGGGGGCCATCAGCGTCTTGTCGACATCGGTCGATCCGCAGGTGGTGCAGGTTACCTGACCGGCCGCGCGCATGGCATCATAGCCGTCCGACGACCGGAACCAGCTGTCGAAAACATGCCCGTTGGCGCAGCGCAGAGCATAGCGGATCATCGCGAAGCCTTTTTTGTCATGCAGTCTATATCGGGTCAGGCGGGCCGCTGTGCAAGTTCGGCCAGCGCGGCGACAAGTCCCGCCGGATCGCCTGCCCGCGTCATCAGCAGCTGTCGCGCTGCCCCGCCCATACGCTGTGCCCGGGCCGGATCTTGGGCCAGACGCAGGATCTGGTCGGCCATATCGTCGGCGGTTACGGCGCTTGCCGCCCCCGCCGCCTGCAAAGCGCCAAGGGATTCAAAGAAATTGCCGATATGGGGACCGTGCAGCAGCGCGCAGGCCCTTGCCGCGGGTTCCCAAGGCGTGTGACCGCCGTGATCCTGCAGCGATCCGCCGATGATGCAGATGCCCGCCGCCGCATACCAACGCGGCATCTCGCCCAAAGTATCAGCCAGCAGAACGCCACCGGCGGGGGGTAGATCGGCCCCGGCGCTGCGGCGCAGGACCGGCAGGCCGCGCGCGGAAATCAGGGCTGCAATGGCGTCGCCCCGGTCGGGATGGCGTGGTGCCAGAATCAGTCGCAGATCGGGGCATCGGGCCTGCGCCGCCTGGAAGGCATCGAGAATGGGTGCGTCTTCGCCGTCATGGGTCGATGCCGCCAGCAGCGTCGTTTCCCGCATCGTGTCATGGGCGGGGATGGGCACCGAGGCCGGATCAAGCAGCTTGAGGTCCAGCCGTGGCAACAGCGCCGAGGTCGGCAGCCCAAGCGTCAGCAGGCGCGCCTCGCTGGCCTGATCCTGGGCCGACAGCGCGTCGATGCGGCCCAGCATGGGCCGGATGATGCGCGGGAATCGCCCCCAGGTTCCGGCGGAACGCTCGGACAGGCGTGCTCCGATCAGCGCCTGCGCAACGCCGCGTTCGGACAGCAGGCGCGACCGCAGGGGCCAGAACTCGGCCTCGATGCTGATGGCAAGGCGGGGACGGCAGGCGTTCAGGAACCGCTCCAATGATCCGGGCAGGTCCAGCGGTGCCAGAATCGCGGGCAATCCCCAGCCGGCGGCCAGATCGCGGCCGGTTTCGCTGTTGGCGGTGATCTGCACCGAATGGTGTTGTGCCAGCAGTTCGATCACCCGTCGCGCGGATGTCAGTTCACCCACCGACGCGCCATGCACCCAGATGTCGGCGGGGCGGGGCTGGGGGCCGCAGGCCAGACGTTCGCGCAGGCTTTCGGAACCGCCCAGACCGGCGCGCAACCGCAGCGCGGCTTCTGCGATGCGGGTCGTTGCGGCATATATCATGGGAAGCACCCTCGGCTGGGGTCGAAGTGGAGGTGGGTACCGGAATCGAACCGGTCTTCACGGATTTGCAATCCGGTGCGTAACCTCTCCGCCAACCCACCGCCGTCGAGAGTGGGCATGGCTTAATGGATTGCTGCGGCCCTTGCAAGACGCGATCTGGATCATGCTGCAACGCGTCATGTCCGGCGTTGCCCAGATCGCCCAAACATGGCAATAAGCGGTCAAAGAGGTCGAGCAGAGGTTCCCCGACATGAGCGATTTCGCCGCCCGGCGCACGATGATGGTGGACACGCAGGTCCGTCCCAGTGATGTCACCAAATTTCCGGTGATCGATGCGATGCTGGACATCCCGCGTGAGGAGTTCGTCCCCGCCAGCCGCCGCGCCGTCGCCTATTCGGGCGAAAATCTGGACATCGGCAATGGCCGCGTCCTGCTGGAGCCGCGCACCCTGGCCAAGATGGTCGATGCGCTGGATATCCAGCCGAACGAACTGGTGCTGAATCTGGGCTGCGGCTATGGCTATTCGGCCGCCGTCGTGTCGCGCATGGCCGAAGCCGTCGTCGCCATCGAGGACAGCGAGGAACTGGCCGCCGAAGCCGAGGCCCGCCTTTCTGCCGCCGGCATGCACAACGTCGCGGTCCTTCGGGCCGATCTGACCGAAGGTGCGCCCAAGCAGGGACCCTACGACGTGATTCTGATCGAAGGCGCTGTCGAGGAGGTTCCGCCCGCCATTCTGGACCAGCTGCGCGACGGTGGCCGCATCGCCGCGCTGTTCCGCGAGGGCAATCTGGGTGTCGCCCGCATCGGGCACCGGCTGAATGGACGGGTCACCTGGCGTTATTCCTTCAATGCGAATGCGCCCATGCTGCCGGGCTTTGAACGCGTACGCGGATTTTCGTTGTGAGGTCGCTGGCCCGCCTTGCAGGTGTCGCGCTGTTGGGTCTGGCTGCGGCCATGCCTGCGCGGGCTGAATCGCTGGCCGACACGATGGTCGCGGCCTATCGCCACTCGGCGCTGATCGATCAGAATCGCGCCGTGCTGCGGGCCGCCGATGAAGATGTCGCCGCGGCCGTCGCGGCCCTTCGGCCGGTGGTCGAATGGGTGGCCCAATATGGCGCGGCCCGCGACGAAGGTTCCACGACCCGCCGTTCGACCTCGCTCAGCATCGATGCGTCGCTGACGCTTTATGATTTCGGGCGTTCGCAGCTGGCCATCGACGGTGCCAAGGAGACGGTGCTGGCCACGCGTCAGGCGCTGGTGGCAATCGAACAGCAGGTGTTGCTGGACGCGGCGCTGGCCTATTTCAACGTCCGTGAGGCCATCCAGCAGGTCGCATTGCAGCAGAACTCGGTCGAGGTTCTGTCGCGTGAACGACAGGCCGCGCAGGACCGCTTCGACGTCGGCGAGATTACCGTGACCGATGTCGCGCTGGCTGATGCCCAGCTGGCCGCAACCCGCGCCAGCCTTGCTGCCGCGAACGGCGATCTTGAGATTCAGCGCGAGGGATATCTGGCCGCGACCGGCAAGCTGCCCGGTACGCTGTCCGCCCCGCCGCCGCTGCCCAAACTGCCCGCCAACCTGAACGAGGCGCGCGCCATCGCGCAGCGCAGCCACCCCTCGGTCCTGCAGTCGCAGCGTCAGGCCGCTGCTGCCGAAATCAGCGTGGCTGCCGCCGCTGCCGAACGCAACCCGACGCTCTCGGGGACGGCCAGCGTCGGTGTCAGCCGTCAGCCGCAAACGGCATTGAACGGGAATTACGGCAGCACGAACAGCGCCAGCGTCGGGTTGCGTCTGGATCAGACGATCTATTCCGGTGGCAGGCTGTCGGCATCGCACCGCAAGGCGATGGCGCAGCGCGATCAGGCACGCTCGTCGCTGCTGAACACCTCGCGGCAGGTCAGCCAGAGCGTCGGGGAAACCTGGGCCAACATCGCCGTGGCGCGTGCGCAGATCACCGCGATCGCGCAGCAGATCAGTGCGGCGCAGCAGGCATATGATGGCGTGCGCGAGGAAGCCCTGCTGGGTGCCCGCACGACGCTGGACGTGCTGGACGCGGAACAATCGCTGCTGGAGGCGCGGGCCGACCGGATCACGGCGGAATCCAACCTGCAGTTAGCTCATTATCAACTTCTGGCTGCTATGGGTCTGTTGACGGTAGAAAACCTGAAACTGGGAATTCCGACCTATGACCCATCGCAATACTACAATGCCGTGCGCAATGCGCCGGCCACCAGCAAGCAGGGCGAAAGCCTTGATCGCGTGCTGCGCGCCATCGGCCGCAACTGATACGCTGACCGGCGGTTTGCAGCATGGCTAGGCCGCGCCGCAAACCCGCCCCGGTCCCCGCGCTGCGCCTGTCGCGCAAACGCCGCAGCAATCGTTCCACCCGTGCCCAGATCACGCCGCCGCCCAGCGACGCCATGCGTCTGCGGGCCGAGATCGGCAGCACGGTCCGCAGCATCCGCGACATGATCGACGCCGACGCATCGGTGCTGTTGGCGCCGGATGTGGTGGTCGCATCCAAGGCCCCAAGACGCCCTATGCTGATCCGTATCTGGCAGGCATTCAGGACACCTGTTCCGGTCCGGCCGGAGCCGATGGCGGCGGCGCAGCCCGATCCGGTGATCGATGCCGTATCTGTCCCGCAGGAACCGGCCCCGCTGCCGCCTCCTTCGGCGGAGGATGTGGCGCGGATCGTCATGGGGCATCCGGACCTGCAGAACCAGCTGCATGCCGCCGTCCAACAGCAGCTGGAGGGTGAGATGGGGCAGAAATTCTCGGCCAACCTGCGGGCGGTCATCCGTGCGCAGGTGGCGATGGCGGTCGAGGATCAGATGATCGACATCTGAGCGATGGCCTCAGTTCAGCATCTTTTCGGGATCGACGCTCTCAAAGCCGCGGCGGACCTCGAAGTGGACAAAGCCGTCGTCGCCCGCCTTGCCAAGGTTCTGGCCCGCGCTGACGCTGTCGCCCTTGGCGACATTCACGCCCTCTAGTCCAGTATAGACCGTCATCAGGTCGCCGTCGTGCCGGACCACGATGATCGGAACGCCCGAAGTGTCGCGCGTGATCGCCGCTACGCTGCCTGCGCCTGCCGCCGTGACCGGCGTTCCTGTCGGGGCGGCGATGTCGATGCCGTCATTGCGACCCTTTTCATAGACGCGGATGATCGACCCCGCGACCGGCATCCGCAACGGACCCCCACCCGAGGCGGCAGTCCGGGTCGAGCCGAGATCCGTCGTCGGTGCCTTGGGTGCGGGATCGGATGCAGGCGCGGTCGTTTCGTCGGGCAGCGGCGTCGCGGCCGAAGGGGGCTTGGGGGTCGGGCTGCCGGTGCCCGGCACGGTGGTCGCCAACACATCGGGTTTTTCGCCGGGCTTCGGCACGATCAGCCTTTGACCGATGCGCAGCTCCATATTGGCAGGCAGGCCGTTCCACGATGCCAGATCCTGCACCGTCACATCGTATTTGCGGGCGATGGACCAAGCGGTCTCACCCGAGGCGACGATATGTTCGGATGGGGTCTGCGGCGACAGGGTGGCAGTTTGGGTCTTGGTGCCCTTGGCAAAGGGGTCGGTGACGATGGCCGCAATGCCGCCGGGTTTCGCCACGGTGCCGGGGGCCACCTTGGTGGGCAGGACCAGAACCGCGCCGCCGCGCAGGCGGGCGTCGGCGGGCAGCGCGTTATGTGCCGCCAACTGCGACGCATCCAGCCCAAGGCGCGCAGCGACCGAAGCCGGCGTATCACCGGCCTGCGCGACCGCGACCTGCCCGTTGGCAAAGGTGATGACGCCGCGATTGTCGGCCTGCGGGCGGGGGGCTGCCTGGGCTGCGGCAGGTGCGGTATCAAGCCCGCCCTTCATCCAGCCACGCAGATCGGGATCAAAGCCGCCTTGGGTCCCGCAGGATGCCAGCGCGAGTGATGCGATCAGGCCTCCTGCGACGCGAAACGAGCCATTGTTCATGATGATATCCTCAGCCTGCCTGTAATCGGCCGGGGGTCATGTCTGGCCCAACCCCTCGACCAGCGGAACGAACCGGACCTGCCGCAATTCGTCGTAATCAAAGCCGGTTTCGGACCGGCTGACGCGGATCAATGTCTGGACCGCGTCCGACTGACCGACGGGCACCACCATGATACCGCCGATCTTCAGCTGTGCCAACAAGGGACCGGGCGGATCTTCGGCGGCGGCGGTCACAAGAATGCGGTCGAACGGCGCCTGATCGGGCAGGCCCCGCGACCCGTCGCCGACCTGGGCGATGATGTTATAGAGGCCCAGCTGGTGGAAGATGGCTTCGGCTTCCTGCACAAGGCGGCGGTGGCGGTCCACGGTATAGACGCGGCGGCACAGCCCCGACAGGATCGCCGCCTGATAGCCCGAGCCGGTGCCGACCTCCAGCACGGTGTCGCGGGGGCCGATGGCCAAGGCCTGCGTCATCAGGCCGACCACAGATGGCTGGCTGATCGTCTGGCCGCAGGGGATGGGCAGGGGGGTGTCCTCATAGGCGCGGTCGGCGAACTGACCGCGCACGAACAGCCCGCGGTCGATCCCCTCCATCGCCTCCAGCACGCGGGGATCGGTGACGCCCCGAGACCGCAGCTGGAACAGGAAGCGCATCTTGCGCTCGGCCGGGCTGTCTTCGGGCTCGTCGTTCATTCGGCAGCCTCGCCGGGAAGGGTCAGGTCGTTCAGCGCAGCCCCCAGATCGGCCAGCGAATCATGGCAGGTCAGATCGGCGCGCATCGGGGTGACCGAGACATAGCCCTCCAGGTTCACCGCGACATCGGTGCCGTCCTGCGCGGGTGCCTGCTGCGATCCGCCCGCGACCCACATGAAGCGGCGTCCGTTCGGTGCCGTCTGCGGGACGACGCCAAAGCGGGTGCCGTGACGCTTGCCCTGTCGCGCGACGCGGATGCCCTGCACATCGGCGGCGGCGACGGGCGGGAAGTTGATGTTGTAGAACAGCCGGAAATCCGCATCCGAGGTCCAGTCACCATGATCCAGCAACCGCTGGATCACCGCTGCCCCATGCAGCCGCGAGGATTCGAAGGGATCGGCCAGTTTCGCGGTCTGCGGTCCCAGATATTGCGACAGGGCGATGGCGGGCAGGCCTTGCAGGGCGGCTTCCATCGCGCCGCCGATCGTGCCGGAATACATCGCGTTCTCGCCTGCGTTATTGCCGCGGTTGACGCCCGACAGCACCAGATCGGGCAGGGCGTCTGCCATGATGTCGCCCACGGCTGCCAAGACGCAATCGGCGGGGCTGCCCTCGGCGGCAAAGCGGCGGGGGGCAAGTTCGGCGATCATGGTGGGGTGGGCATAGCTGATGCAATGGCCGACGCCCGATTGTTCGAACGCGGGGGCCACGGTCCAGACCTGACCATCGGGGCCCGCCAGCTGCGTCGCGATCTGATGCAGCACCTCAAGCCCCGGTGCGTTGATGCCGTCGTCATTGGTGATGAGAATACGCATCCTGCCCCCTTGCGATCAGGCCCTGCATGTTCCGGCACCGGCAAGTTTCAGCCGGCGCACGCGGATTTGACCTTGTCTTTGCTTAGCCGCCGCATGGGCGCGCTTCAACCCGAACATGCGCAACCGTGACCGCGCGGGACGTAAAGCGGTTTGACCTGACATGCGGGGCGTAGCATGCTTGCCCTAACGAAACGGACCGCGACGCGTATGCAGATATACCTTCCCATCGCCGAGGTCTCGGTCAATGCCTTCACCTTGATGGGGCTTGGCGGCCTTGTCGGCGTCATGAGCGGCCTGTTCGGCGTCGGTGGCGGGTTCCTGATCACGCCACTGCTGTTCTTCATCGGCATCCCCCCGACCATCGCCGTGGCCACCGGCGCCAATCAGGTCGTCGCATCATCCGTGTCGGGCGTCCTGGCGCATATGAAGCGCAAGACCGTCGATTTCCGGATGGGGGGCGTCTTGCTGGCGGGCGGTCTGATCGGGTCGGGTCTGGGCGTGCTGGTCTTCAACATCCTGCAGCGGCTGGGCCAGGTCGAGCTGGTCGTCCAGCTGTGCTATGTCGTCTTCCTAGGTCTGATCGGCGGGATGATGCTGCAGGAAAGCCTGCGCGCCCTGCGCCGTGCCCGTCACCCCACAGGACGCAGGCGTCTGCATCAGCACAATTGGGTCCACCGCCTGCCGTTCAAGATGAAGTTCCGGACCTCGGGGCTGTATATCAGCGTCATTCCGCCCCTGCTGGTCGGGGTCGCCGTAGGGGTGCTGGCGGCAATCATGGGGGTCGGTGGCGGCTTCATCATGGTGCCCGCGATGATCTATCTGCTGGGGATGCCGACCAAGGTGGTCGTGGGGACGTCGTTGTTCCAGATCACCTTCGTGACCGCCTTTACGACGCTGATGCATGCGGTCAGCTATAACACCGTCGATGTGATGCTGGCGCTGCTCTTGATCATCGGGGGGGTCATCGGGGCGCAGATCGGCACGACGCTGGGGGCGAAGCTGCGGGCGGAACAGCTGCGCATCCTGCTTGCGCTGCTGGTGCTGGCCGTCTGCGCCAAGCTGGCGCTGGACCTGTTCCTGACACCCGAGGATATCTATTCCATCGTGACGCGGGCGCGCTGATGACCAGACATGCATGGATCGCCGCCCTGTTTATCACGCTGCTGCTGCCAGCCGCGGTCGCGGCGCAATCGCGCGGGTCGCTGGTGCCGCAGGATGAAACGACGGTAGATTACCCGCTGTTCCCCGATCCGGGCCGCCCGCGCAGTGCCGTTCCCGAAAACGAGGACAGCCCGGCCGAACAGGTCGTTGCGGGGCTGTCCGACAGTTCCGTTGCCATCACCACCAGCTTTGACGGGTCCGAGATCCTGATCTATGGCGCCGTCCGCCGCGAGGTTCCCATCCCCGATGGCCAGCTGGATGTGATCGTCACGATCGAGGCGCCTTCGCAGCCCATGACCATCTGGCGCAAGCAGCGGCGTTTCGGCATCTGGGTCAACACCGAGCGGGTCGAGGTCGGGGCGGCGCCCAGCTATTACGCCGTCGCCAGCACGGGGCCGTTGGACCAGATCCTGCTGCCGGGGTGGGACAGCCGCTATCGCATTTCCCTGCCGCAGGCCCTGCGTGCCTTCGAGGGTGCCCCCGAGGTTGCCGATGCCCCGGCCTTCACGCAGGCGATGGTGCGTCTGCGCCAGAAGGACGGCCATTTCCGGCTGGACGAAGGCGGGATCGAGCTGGCCGAGGACACGCTGTTCCGCGCCGACATCCGCCTGCCCGCCAACCTGCTGGAGGGTGACTACAAGACCCGCATCTTCCTGCTGCGCGACGGTCAGGTGATCGACGTCCACCGCGCCGCCATCGAGGTCCGCAAGGTCGGTCTGGAACGCTGGTTGTACAATCTGGCCTTCGATCAGCCACTGATCTATGGGCTGATGTCGCTGGCGGTCGCCGTCTTCGCGGGCTGGGGTGCCTCGGCCGGGTTCCGCAAGCTGCGGCGGGGCTGATCAGCGCGCCTGAAATGCGACAGGCCCTGCGACGGTGCGCAGGGCCTGCTCCTCCCCCTTGGTGCGGTCCCGACCCCTCCACTGGTCCGGTCCGCGGGGTGTTCCTTAGCCTGCGATCAGCTCGGCCTGACGGACGATGACCTCGGCCTGTTTGATCGAGGCGATATCGACCAGACGTCCCTTGTACACGGTCGCACCCGCGCCGTCTCGTTTTGCTTGCTCCATTGCGGCAAGAATTTCGCGGGCCTCGGTAATGGCGGCCTCGTCGGGCGAAAAGACGGTATTGCACAGCGCGATCTGGCTGGGGTGGATGGCCCATTTGCCGACCATGCCAAGCGTCGCGGACCGGCGTGCCTGCGCGACGAACCCGTCCTGATCGCTGAAATCGCCATAGGGACCGTCAACCGGCAGCAGCCCATGCGTCCGGCAGGCGGCGACGATGGCCGTCTGCGCCCAATGCCAGGGATCGGGCCAGTATTTCTGGCCGTCGCGCACCATATAGTAATTTTCCTGCGTCCCGCCGATGCCGGTCGTAGCCATTCCCATGGATGCGGCGAAATCGGCGGCGCCGAGGCTGATGGCCTGCATGCGCGGGGATGCGGCGGCGATTTCCTCGACATGACAGATACCGGCGGCTGATTCGATGATCACCTCGAAGGCGATGGGCCTGGTCCGGCCCTTGGCGCGTTCGACGGCGGTGACCAGCGCATCCACGGCATAGATGTCGGATGCGTTCCCGACCTTTGGGATCATGATCTGGTCCAGCCGGTCACCCGCCTGTTCCAGCAGATCGACCACGTCGCGATACCAGTATGGCGTGTCCAGCCCATTGATCCGCACCGACAGTGTCTTGTCGCCCCAATCCACATCGCCGATCGCCTGAATGATGTTGGAACGCGCGCGGTCCTTGTCATCGGGGGCGACCGAATCCTCGAGGTCGAGGTTGATGACATCGGCAGCTGACTTTGCCATCTTCTCGAACAGCGCTTCGCGGGATCCGGGGCCGAAAAGCTGGCAGCGGTTCAGGCGGGCGGGGGGCAGCGGTTGGGAACGAAAGCTCATGCGCGGGTCCAGTTCGGAAAGATTCGGGCCTGAGTTGGTAATAATCTTTCGCTGCGGTTGCATCAAGAAGTTTTCCTGCACCGCGGCATGAAAGGCCGATCCGCTTGACGGGCAGGCCGGTTTGGGCGCAGGACGACCGCCATAATGCGACGCCTCAGGAGGATCAGATGACGCGGACGGTTTATGTGAATGGCGATTATGTGGCCGAGGATCAGGCGACGGTTTCGGTCTTTGATCGCGGCTTCCTGATGGCCGACGGCGTCTATGAGGTCGTCAGCGTCCTTGGCGGCAAGTTGATCGATTTCGACGGCCATATGGTACGCCTGAAGCGGTCGCTGTCGGAACTGGCCATCACCAACCCGCTGGAAGATGCCGCCTATCTGGACGCGCATCGCAAGCTGATCGCGGAAAACGGCATCACAGACGGGATGATCTATCTGCAGGTCACGCGCGGCAATCCGGGCGATCGCGATTTCGCCTATCCGCCCGCCGACACGGTGCCGACGGTGGTGATGTTCACGCAATCCAAGCCCGGCCTGGCCGATGCACCCGCCGCCAAGACCGGCTGGAAGGTAATTAGCGTCGAGGACCTGCGTTGGGGACGCCGCGACATCAAGACGGTGCAGCTGCTGTACCCGTCGATGGCCAAGATGGAGGCAAAGGCACGCGGTGCCGATGATGCATGGATGGTCGAGGATGGCCGCGTGACTGAAGGCACCAGCAACAACGCCTATATCGTCAAGAATGGCACCATCATCACCCGCGAACTGAGCCATGACATCCTGCACGGCATCACCCGCGCCGCCGTCCTGCGTTTCGCCGCGGAAGCGCAGATGAAGGTCGAGGAGCGGTCCTTCACGATTGCCGAGGCGCAGGAGGCGGATGAGGCCTTCGTGACCTCTGCCTCGGCCTTCGTGATGCCGGTGGTGCAGATCGACGGTGCGACGGTCGGCGACGGGTCGGTCGGCCCGGTCGCGGCGCGCCTGCGCGAGATCTATCTGGAAGAGACGATGAAGACCGCGATCTGATCGGGCGTCTGATTTGCGTCCCGCGACGCCGGGGGGCTTGCCGCCCCCCCGGACCCCCCGCAGGGCGCGCTTGTGGATCACAGCCCGCTGGCCGCCAATGTCGCGGCGATGACCGGCGCGAGGCGCACGGCCCATTCGGCCTGACCTTCGGGGGTGGCAATCAGGTCGTTCCTGATCTCGATCAGCATATTCGGGCGATTGCGCGACAAGGCATGGCGGTCGATCGAATCACCCTGAAGATGCCCGGTATAGGGCTGGTTTTCACCCGTCACCCACCCTTGATCGCGGCAGGCCTGCACCATTGCCGGACCAAGCCGCGCATCATGGTGCGAATAGAGGATGCCCACCTGCCAGGGACGCGGCGGCCTGCCGCGCAGTTGCGGCGTGAAGCTGTGGATGGCGCAGATGCAGCGGTCAGCGTGGCGGTCGGCCAATTCGCCCAAGGCCGCGTGATAGGGGCGGTGCAGCCGCGCCAGGCGGCGTTCGCGTTCCGCATCATCGGCATGCTTGTTGGCCGGAATGACCGTCCCGTCGTAAAGCCGCATCAGCAGGGTCGGGTCATCCTCGCCACGGTTGGGATCGATCACCAGGCGCGAGAAATGCGACAGGATCGCAGGGGCGTCCATGATCCGCGCCAGCTGCCGCGTCAGTCCTGCGGCCCCCACATCGAAGGCGATATGTCGGGCCATGTCTGCGGGCGCGATACCCAGATCGCCACCCGACACCCAGTCGGGCACGTGATTCGCGGCGTGATCGCAGGTGATCAGCCAGCGGGAGGGGCGTGTCGCCCCTTCGATGTGGAAGGGTGGGGGCGTCATGGTCCGGTCATCACTGTTGCTGCAGGTTGTCTACGACGGATGCGCGGCAGACGCCAGTTGCCCACACGCTGCAATTGCGGCATAGATAGCGCTAAACTTAGATAGGGCGGGATGATGAGACGACATCGCAACGTGAAGATCGTGGCAACCCTTGGACCGGCATCTTCGACCAAGGAAGTGATCCGCGATCTGTTCGAGGCAGGGGCCGACGTGTTCCGCCTGAACATGAGCCATGGCAGCCATGACGACCATCGGGAACGGTACAACACCATCCGCGAGATCGAGGCAGACACCGGGCGGCCGATCGCCATTCTTGCCGACCTTCAGGGTCCCAAGCTGCGCGTTGGTCCTTTTGGTTCGGGCCCGCAGGATCTGGAAGTCGGCGACAAGTTCCGCTTCGATCTGGATGACACGCCGGGCGACAAGACCCGTGTCATGCTGCCCCATCCGGAAATCTTCGCGGCCCTGATCGAAGGCAGCGAACTGCTGGTCAACGACGGCAAGATCCGCCTGACGGTTGAAAGCTGCGGCGCCGATTTCGCCAATTGCGTCGTCACCGTCGCGGGCACCATTTCCGACCGCAAGGGCGTGAACGTCCCCGACGTGGTGCTGCCGCTGGCCGCGCTGTCGGACAAGGACCGCGCCGATCTGGAATTCGCCTGTGAACTGGGCGTCAACTGGCTGGCGCTGTCCTTCGTGCAGCGTGCCGAGGACGTCGAGGAAGCCATTGCGCTAGCCAAGGGCCGTGCCGCGGTTCTGTCCAAGATCGAAAAGCCCGCCGCCGTGCGTGCCTTCGACGAGATCCTGAAGGTTTCGGACGGGATCATGGTCGCACGTGGCGATCTGGGGGTCGAACTGCCGGTCTATTCCGTGCCGCCGATCCAGAAGCGTCTGGTCCGTCTGTGCCGCAGCGCCGCCAAGCCGGTGATCGTGGCGACGCAGATGCTGGAATCGATGATCGACAGCCCGATGCCCACCCGGGCCGAGGTCAGCGACGTCGCCAACGCCATCTATGAAGGCGCCGACGCCGTCATGCTGTCGGCCGAAAGCGCCGCCGGCAGCTTCCCGATCGAAGCCGTGCAGACGATGGACAACGTCGCGAAATCGGTCGAGGCGGACAAGAACTATCGCTCGATCATCGAGGCGGCCCGCAATGCCAGCCTGTCGTCGGTTCCCGATGCCATCGTGACTGCCGCGCGCGAAATCGCGGAAACCACCGATGTCGCGGCGATCTGCGCCTTTACCCAATCGGGCAAGACGGTCAGCTTGGTGGCGCGCGAACGTCCCCGCGTGCCGATCATCGCACTCAGCCCGCTGGAAACGGTCACGCGCCGCCTGTGCCTGACTTGGGGCACGCATTGCGTGATCACCCCGCGCCTGAGCCGCTTCAAGGAAGCCGTGGTCAACGCAACCCGCGCTGCCCGCGATTACAACTTTGCCGATGAAACGCGGCAGGTCGTGGTGATCGCAGGTGTGCCCTTCAACGTGGCGGGCAGCACGAACATCATCCGGATCGCGCCCTGCGACGACCGGCTGATCTTTGCTTCGGACGCCGAATAATGCTGGCGGCCGATCTTCTGCTGCTGGGGGGCATTGCCCTTTGCCTGCTGTCGGTGGTTCTTGCCGTCGTGCAGCTGGCGCGCACGCAGGCACCACGCGCCGCGATCCTGGTCTTCGTGGCCGGGATCCTGGTGCTGGTCTTCGGCGCCTCGGTCGATCCCGATCCGTTCCACCCCGATGATGTCGTCTCGGCGTTCCAGCGCGTGACGGCATTCGCCACCGGCGGCTGATCGGGGGTTGCCAACCGCGGGGCGTCGTCCTATACGGCGCCCTTCCTTACACATGCGGCCGGCCGATCTTGGCATTGCCGAGTCGCATGATCACTCTGACGAAGGAGACGAAAATGCCGAAGATGAAGACCAAATCGGCCGCGAAAAAGCGGTTCTCGATGACGGCCTCGGGCAAGGTCAAAGCAAGTCAGGCCGGCAAGCGCCACGGCATGATCAAGCGCACGACCAAGTTTATCCGCGACGCTCGCGGGACGACGGTGCTCTGCGCAGCAGACACCAAGATCGTCAAGAAATACATGCCCTACGCTCGTTGATCAGGAGAACCACAGATGTCCCGCGTTAAATCCGGTAAGGTGACGCACGCGCGTCACAAGAAAGTCCTTGATCAAGCCAAGGGCTACTATGGCGCACGTTCGCGCAACTTCCGCACCGCCACGCAGGCGGTCGACAAGGCCAACCAATACGCGACCCGCGACCGTAAGAACCGCAAGCGCAACTTCCGCGCCCTGTGGATCCAGCGTATCAACGCTGCCGTTCGTCTGGTCGATGCCGAAATGACCTATTCGCGCTTCATCAACCTGCTGTCGAAAGCCGGCATCGAGGTTGACCGCAAGGTCCTGGCCGATCTGGCCGTGAACGAGCCCGACGCATTTGCGGCGATCGTGAACCAAGCCAAAACCGCTGCCTGATCCTTCGGGGCAGCACACAACTTTGAAAGGCCCGTCCCCGCGCAGGGGGCGGGCCTTTTTCGTGCCGTGATCGTGATGGACCGTGCAGATTGTCGGGGTCGGGTCGCGGGCGTATCTTTCCCGCCATGAAAACCCTGAACAAACTGTCGCGGGAAACCGCGATCTTGGCCGTGATCGCCACGCTGGCGGTCTTCAACATGTTCGGCCACGGCGTTCTGGCACCCGGGGCCGGGGCCGTCGGCGCGCTGTCGTTCCTGTGGCTGATGGGCGTGATGGTCTGGGGCGCATCCGCCGTCGTCCGCCATGCCGAAGCGCTGGCCGAACGCCTGGGCGAACCCTATGGCACGCTGATCCTGACGCTGGCCGTCGTCTGCATCGAGGTCGCCCTGATCGGGTCGGTGATGCTGTCGGGCGACGGCGGTCCGACGCTGGCGCGCGACACGATGTTCGCCGTCGTGATGATCGTGCTGAACGGGCTGGTAGGGCTGTCCCTGCTGCTGGGCGCGTTGCGGCACGGCGAACAGAGCTATAATTTCGCAGGCGCCTCGTCCTTCCTTACGGTGCTGGTGCCCTTGGCGGTCTTTGCGCTGGTGCTGCCCGATTACACGATCTCCAGCCGGGACGGTAGCTTCACGGGTGGGCAGGCGCTGTTCTTCTCCATCGTGACCTTCGCGCTGTATCTGGTCTTCCTGTCCATCCAGACCGTGCGCCACCGCGGCTTTTTCACCGAGCCCGAAGATCCGCCCGCCGTCCGTCACGGCCACGCCCGCTATGCAACATGGGCGCATGGGCTGCTGCTGATGGCGACGCTGTTGCCCATCGTGCTGCTGTCGAAAAAGATGGCGGGTTTCGTCGATCACGGCATCAACGCCATGTCGCTGCCTGCGGCACTTGGCGGCGTTGTCATCGCCACCATCGTTCTGGCATCAGAGGGGATGTCGGCGGTTCGTGCCGCCATGGCAAACCGTCTGCAGCGTGCCGTGAACTTGTGTCTTGGTGCGGCGCTATCGACCATCGGACTGACGGTGCCTGCGGTGCTGATCATCGGCATGGTCACGGGGCAGGGGGTGATCCTTGGCCTCGGACCGCAGATGCAGGTGCTGCTGGCGCTGACGTTGCTGACTTGCGTGCAGACATTCGGGGCGCGCCGGACCAATGTTCTGCATGGCGCCGTCCATCTGGTGCTGTTCCTGGCCTACCTGGCCCTGATACTGGAGCCGTGATGACAACCGAACCCGTCAAGGTGCCGCTGGCCGTCCGTCCTTTGGGGGCGATCGGCACGGTGATGACCGCCCGCCGCAATCTGCTGGAACTGATCCCCGGGATCGCCGTGCGCCAGCCCATCGTCTCGGGCAAGACGGGGCTGCGCTGGCACATGGTCATGGACCCGGGCGCGCTGCGCCATATCCTGAAGGACCGGGTCGAGGATTATCCGAAATCGGTGACGACCAAGCTGATCCTCGAACCCGCCATCGGCAACAGCATGTTCGTGGCCGAGGGCGCCCATTGGCGCTGGCAACGCCGCGCCGCCGCCCCCGCCTTTGCCCATCGCCATGTCGAGGCGCTTGGTCCCGTGATGACCGCCGCCGCCGAGGCGTCGTCGCGTCGGTTGGCCGCCGCGCAGGGGCCGGTCGATCTGTTTCAGGAAACCGTGGCCGCCACCTTCGAAGTGATTTCCGACGTTACATTTTCCGGCGACGGGATGTTCGACCGCGATCATGTCCATAAATCCATCGACGCCTATATCGCGCAGACGGCCAAGGTGTCGCTGATGGACGTGCTGGGGCTGCCCGCATGGCTGCCGCGTCCGGGGCGGCTGTTCGCGGGGCCGGGGCTGAAGCGGATGAAGGCGGTGGCGGATCAGGCCATCGCCTCGCGCGCCAAGGCGCCCAAGGATGGCGCGCCCGATTTGCTAGACCTGCTGCTGGACGCCCAAGACCCCGAGACCGGCCGCGCCATGAACCGCGATGAATTGCGCGACAATCTGCTGACCTTCATCGTGGCGGGGCATGAAACCACCGCGCTGACACTTGGCTGGGCCCTGTACCTGATGGCCTTCGACCCTGCCATTCAGGAACGCGCCGCCGCCGAGGCCCGCGCCGTTCTGAGCGACCGCGCCGCCACCGCCGCCGATTACGGACAGCTGCCCCTGATCCAGCGCATCGTGAACGAAACGCTGCGCCTTTATCCACCTGCCGCCTTCCTGTCGCGGACCGCGCAGGCACCCGATACGCTCTGCGGGCGGCAGGTCAGGCCGGGCGACACGGTGATGATCCCGGTCTATGCGCTGCATCGTCACCACCTGCTGTGGGACCGGCCCGATGCCTTTGATCCAGACCGCTTTCTGACGACGCCCGATCGCTATGCGTTTCTGCCCTTCGGCGCAGGGCCGCGTATCTGCATCGGCGCCAGCTTCGCCCTGCAAGAGGCCGTCATCATCCTGTCCACGCTGCTGGCGCGGTTCCGTTTCGATGCCATTCCCGGCCGCGATCCGCAGCCCCGGATGATCCTGACGCTGCGCCCCGAAGGCGGTGTCTGGCTGAACGTGCGGCCCCGCCACGAGTGACCGCCAAGCTTGCGTCTGCTCACACGGGTGTTACAGGATGCGCAAAGTTTTAGCAGCCTGGGGACCGTGATGAACGCCATCATCGACTTTCTGAACACCTTCTTCTGGGGTTACGTGCTGATTTATGGCCTTCTGGCCGTCGGTCTTTATTTCACCTTTCGCCTGGGGCTGCTGCAATTCGTGCATTTCGCCGAGATGTGGCGCTGTGTTCGCGGATCGGACGACACCGACCGCAACGGCATCTCTCCGTTCCAGGCACTGTCGGTGTCGCTGGCCAGCCGCGTGGGCACCGGCAACATCGCAGGCGTCGCCGTGGCGCTGACACTTGGCGGGCCGGGGGCGATCTTCTGGATGTGGATGGTGGCGCTGGTCGGCATGGCCACGGCCTATGCGGAATCGACGCTGGCGCAGCTGTACAAGGTGCATGGCAGCGACGGCATGTATCGCGGCGGTCCGGCCTATTACATCTCGCGCGGGTTAAAGATGAACTGGCTGGCAGGGCTGTTCGCGGTCTCGCTGATCATCTCGTTCGGGCTGGTCTTCAACGCGGTCCAAGCCAATTCGATCGCGCAGGCGGTGGACGTGGCCTTCGGCATCAGCCCCGCGCTGGTCGGCGTGGTCGTGGCGGTCCTGTCGGGCGTCATTATCTTCGGCGGCATTCCCCAGATCGCGCGCACCGCACAGATGGTGGTTCCGGCGATGGCTGGGCTGTACCTGTTGGCCGCGATTATCGTTTTGGCGATGAACCTGCCTGCCGTGCCCGGCATCCTTGCGGGCATCGTGAAATCCGCATTCGGCATGCAAGAGGCCGTCGGCGGCGTCACCGGCGGCGTGATGGCTGCGATGATGAACGGCATCAAGCGCGGGCTCTTCTCGAACGAGGCGGGCATGGGCTCGGCCCCCAACATCGCTGCCGTGGCCGTTCCGGCGCCGCACCACCCCTCTAGCCAGGGCTTCGTGCAGGCTTTGGGCGTCTTCATCGACACCATCCTGGTCTGCACGGCGACAGCGGTGATGATCCTGCTGGCCGATGTCATTCCGTCAGACGAACTGACCGGCGTGAACCTGACGCAGGCGGCACTGGCCGACCACTTTGGCGGCTTCGGGCATATCTTCGTGGCGGTGGCGATCTTCTTCTTCGCCTTCACCTCGATCATCGGCAACTACAGCTATGCCGAAAACGCGCTGTCCTTCCTTGGGGCGGGCAAGCTGGGCATCATGATCCTGCGCGTCGTGGCATTGGCCATGGTCGTCTGGGGATCGCTGCAGGCCGTCAGCACGGTGTTCAACTTTGCGGACGCCAGTATGGGCTTGATGGCCACCATCAACCTGATCGCCATTCTGGCGCTGTCGGGCACCGTGGCCCATGTCACGCGCGACTATCTGCGCCAGCGCAAAGCGGGCAAGGAGCCCGAATTCCACATCGCAGATCACCCGGGCATCGCGCCCGGCGTCAAGGGCGACATCTGGAACTGAGCGAACTTGGGTCGCGCGGGTTGGCCAAGGCTTCCCCCGCGCGGCCCTGCATGCTAACGCGGGGCCAACTGGAATGAGGCCCCCCGATGGACGATCTGACCCCGCTGCGCCAGCTTTGGCTTGACCGCATCAACTCTGCCACCGATCCCGCCGCCATCGAGGAGGTGCGTCTTGCCGCCCTTGGCAAGAAGGGCGAGATCAGCCTGAAGATGCGCGAATTGGGCAAGATGACGCCCGAGGAACGCCAGACCATCGGCCGCAGCCTGAACGAGCTGCGCGACGAGATCGACGCCGCCCTGCGCGCCCGCAAGCTGTCCCTGGAAGACGCCGCGCTGGAAGCACGCCTGTCCGAGGAATGGCTGGACGTCACCATGCCGGGCCGTCCGCGTCCCCGTGGCACCATCCACCCGATCAGCCAGGTCACCGAGGAAATCACCGAGATCTTCGCCGACATGGGCTTTGCCGTGGCCGAAGGCCCGCAGGTCGAAAGCGACTGGTACAATTTCGACGCGCTGAACATCGCGCCAGAACATCCCGCGCGTCAGGAACATGATACCTTCTTCATGCATCGCGCGCCCGGCGACGACCGCCCGCCGCATGTGCTGCGCACCCATACCTCGCCGGTGCAGATCCGCGCCATGCAGGATCAGGGCGCGCCGATCCGCGTCATCGCGCCGGGTCGCGTTTACCGCATGGATATGGACCAGACGCATACGCCGATGTTCCACCAGATCGAGGGTCTGGCCATCGGTCGTGACATCAGCATGGCGCAGCTGAAATGGACGCTGGAGGAATTCTGCCGCGCCTTCTTCGAGGTCGATGAGGTCGAGCTGCGCTTCCGCGCCAGCCACTTCCCCTTCACCGAACCCTCGGCCGAAGTGGACATCCGCTGTTCCTGGGAAGGCGGCCAGCTGAAGGTCGGGCAGGGCAAATCTTGGCTGGAGATCCTGGGATCCGGCATGGTGCATCCGCATGTGCTGCGATCCGCGGGCATCGATCCCGACGAATGGCAGGGCTTTGCCTTTGGCATCGGCATCGACCGTCTTGCGATGCTGAAATACGGCATTCCCGACCTGCGCGCCTTCTTCGAAAGCGATCTGCGCTGGCTGCGCAACTATGGCTTTGCGGCCGGTGACACGCCCAGCCTGTCGGGCGGTCTGTCCGCATGAGCCTGCTGGGCGGCATCTTCCAGCATCACCGGCGCGAGGCATCCGATGCCACGCGTCGGACCTATGCCCGGTTCGAGATCGCCCATACCATCGTCGATTTCGGCGCAGCGCTCTGCTTCATCATCGGTTCGATCATGTTCTTTTCCGATGACTGGCAGACGCCCGCGACGTGGTTCTTTACCATCGGCTCGTTCCTTTTCGCCGCCAAGCCGACGCTGAAGCTGTGGCGGGAAATCAAGCTCTATCGCATGGGCAAGACCGAGAAGCTGGCCGACCGCATCGGCTGAGGCACTCAGGCCAGGCGGCGCCGGATGTCGTTCTTGTCGCGGTCGATCATGCCGGGGATCAGGAACAGGTCGATCACGCACCAGAGCGCGACGAAGGCCACCGGGATCCAGCCGATCAGGATCGGCGTCATCAGCCAGCCCAGCCCCCAGGTGACCAGCATCAGCAGTCCGCTGATCCAGCGACCCAGATACATGCGGTGCACGCCGAACCCCCACAGGAAGATCAGCAGCAGATAGGCCACGAAGGGCGATTTCGCCTCGTTCGCGACGCGCTGTTCGATCAGAAGCTGTCGGTCGGTCTGCATCCTGTCTGGGCCTTTCTGATGGCGGGCCAACAAGGGCCCTTTTCCCTCACGTAGGTTGCGATGGCTGCCGTGCAAGGGCTCGAACGGCGATAAGCCGCCCCCGGAACCGCCGCAAAACCCGCCGATGGGGGCAAAAAACGATGATGCGACTTGACCCTTGGCCCCTTGCGCGGTTCAAGGCTGCAAACCCACCCCCGCCACATGCCTGCGCGGGCCGGAACCCGGAAAGCCACAGTCATGAAGTTCACCCTGTCCTGGCTCAGAGAGCATCTCGAGACCACCGCCACCGTCGAGCAGATCGCCGAGGCGTTGACCGACATGGGGCTGGAGGTCGAAGAGATCGTCAACCCCGCCGCCAAGCTGGGCAGCTTCACGCTGGCGCGGGTCGAACATGCCGAACAGCATCCCGACGCCGACCGGTTGCGCGTCTGCCGCGTGATGACGGATGAGGGCGAAAAGCAGATCGTCTGCGGCGCACCGAACGCGCGGGCGGGCATCACGGTGGTTCTGGCCAAGCCCGGCGATTACGTTCCCGGTCTGGATGTGACCCTCAGCGTCGGCAAGATCCGCGGCGTGGAAAGCCACGGCATGATGGCATCCGAGCGCGAGATGGAGCTGTCGGACGAACATGACGGCATCATCGAGCTGCCCTCGGGCGAGGTCGGCCAGCGCTATGTCAACTGGCTGGCGCAGAACGCGCCCGACAAGATCGACCCGATGATCGATATCGCCATCACCCCGAACCGCCCCGATGCGCTTGGGGTCCACGGCATCGCCCGCGATCTGGCGGCGCGCGGTCTGGGCGTGCTGAAGCCGGTCCCGGCTGCGAATGTTACCGCCGGTTTCGACTGCCCGATCGGCGTGACCATCGCCGATGACGTGGCCGCCAAGGCGCCCTTCTTTGCGGGCCGCATGGTGCGCGGCATCAAGAACGGTCCCAGCCCCGAATGGCTGCGCAAGCGCCTGACCGCCATCGGCCTGCGCCCGATCAACGCGCTGGTCGACATCACCAATTACTTCACCTTCGACCTAAACCGCCCGCTGCATGTCTTCGACGCGGCCAAGGTCACGGGCAATCTGACCCTGCGCGGCGCGCATGCGGGCGAGGAACTGGTGGCGCTGGACGACAAGACCTATGCCCTGCCCGAAGGCGCCGTCGTCATCTGTGACGACAAGGGCGTCGAAAGCATCGCCGGCATCATGGGCGGCGCGGCCTCGGGCGCGCAGGACGACACCGTCGATGTTTTCGTCGAGGCCGCCTATTTCGACCCCATCGCCACCGCCACCGCGGGCCGCGCGCTGAAGATCAACAGCGACGCCCGCTATCGCTTCGAACGCGGCATCGACCCGGCCTTCACGCTGCAGGGGCTGGATCTGGCCACGCAGATGGTGCTGGACCTTTGCGGGGGGCAGGCATCGACGGTCGTCACCGCGGGCCAGATGCCGCAGCCGGACCGCGCCTATCGTCTGGACCCGGCGCGCACCACCCGCCTGATCGGCATGGACATCCCCGAGGCCGACCAGCGCGCCACGCTGGAGGCGCTTGGCTTCCGGCTGGAGGGCGACATGGCGCATGTGCCGTCCTGGCGTCCCGACGTGCTGGGCGAGGCCGATCTGATCGAGGAGATCGCCCGCATCGTCAGCCTGTCCAAGCTGCAGGGCAAGCCGCTGTCGCGTCCGCAGGCTGGCGTTCCCAAGCCGATCCTGACGCCCTTGCAGATGCGCGAAAGGACCGCGCGCCGGATGGCGGCATCGCTTGGTTACAACGAATGCGTCACCTACAGCTTCATCGACCAGCCCTCGGCGGCGCTGTTCGGGGGCGGGCAGGATGCCGTGCGGGTGGAAAACCCCATCAGTTCCGAGATGTCGCATCTGCGCCCCGACCTGCTGCCCGGCCTGCTGGCCGCTGCCGCCCGCAACCAGGCGCGCGGGGCCGCCGATCTGGCCCTGTTCGAGATGGGCCCCGTCTTCACCGGCGGCGAGCCGGGCGATCAGGCCATGCGCATCACCGGCCTGCTGGTTGGCCATAACGCCGTCCGCGACCCTTACGGCAGCCGCCGCAAGGTGGATCTCTATGACGTCAAGGCCGACGTCGAGGCGATCCTGCAGGTCATCGGTGCTCCTGCCAAGGCACAGATCAACCGCAAGCTGGAGGCATGGTGGCATCCGGGCCGCGCGGGCAATGTCGCGCTTGGCCCGAACGTGCTGGCGACCTTCGGCGAGGTTCACCCCCGCATCCTGCGCGAGATGGGCGTCAAGGGTCCCGCCGTGGCCTTCACGCTGAACCTGGCCTCGGTGCCCTTCCCCAAGACGCGCACGACAACCCGTCCGGCGCTGGACGCCGCGGGTCTGCAGGCCGTCGACCGCGATTTCGCCTTCGTCGTCAACCCCAAGGTCGAGGCGCTGACCTTGGTCAATGCCGCCGCAGGGGCCGACAAAGCGCTGATCCAGTCGGTCTCGGTCTTCGACCAGTTCACGGGGCTGGAGGATGGCCGCAAGTCCATCGCCATCACCGTGCGCCTGCAGCCGCGCGACAAGACCCTGACGGATGCCGATATCGAGGCGGTCGCCGCCAAGGTCATCGAGAAGGTCCAGAAGGCAACCGGCGGCACGCTGCGCGCCTGATGCCATCGGTGGGGCTGCCCTTCAGGGGCGGCCCCATTTTTCATGGGCGGCCCTGAAATCGGGGTCCTCGGCCGCGGCCTGCTGGATGGTCAGCCCCGCCTGCGCGGCCTGCCATGCATGCCGGATCGATCTGACGCCCGCGGCGGGGCCGTTCGGATGGCCGTGGATGCCGCCTCCGCCCAGATACATCAGGTCCAGCGTCTGGCCGGTGCGCTGCCATGTCTCGAAGGCCTGTCCGCCCCATTGCCCCGAACAGACGACCGGCAGAGGGCGGTCGGCGGGGCTGAAGATCGGGCGGGTGACATCGGCGAAGGACTGTACGAAGCTGTCGTCGGGTTCCCAGTATTTCGCGCCGATGCCGTTGATCTGGAACTGATCGACCCCCAGCAGCCGCCAGATCTGCTGATAGGGGCCGAAGTCATAGCCCAGCCCCGGATGGCGGGTCAGCAGGTCCCAGCCGTTGCGATGCGCGTGCAGGCACAGCTGCGATCGTTTGCGCAGGAAGCTGAAGCCTCCGTGCCCGACCGAGTTGATGTTGACGACCGCTGCATTGCCGCCCTGCGCCACGACGTGATCATGGTTGCGCATCATCACGTCGGGATCGGCCGATGAGATGCCAAAGGCATACATCACCCGCTTGCCGCTGCGTTCGGCATGGTCGCGGATCACCGGCATGATCGCATCGACACGGGCCTTCAGCGGGGCATAGGCGGGCGACATCATCTTTTCGTCGTCCTTGATGAAATCGACGCCCGCCTCGCAGAGCATCCTGACAACCTGCGCCGTGTCCTCGGGCGACAACCCAAGCGAGGGCTTGATGATGGACGCTATCATCGGTCCCTGCGGCACGCCCATCAGTCGGCGCGACCCCTCGATGCCGAATTGCGGGCCGGGGTGGCAGGCGAAGGCTTGCGGCAGGTCCAGTCCCACGACGCGGATGCCGGTCAAACCGCGCATGGCGAAGACTCCGCCCGTGGTAACGGTCATCAGGGCCGCGATGTCGGTGCCGATGGAATCAAGCGGATAGGCGATGGTGGCGCGGGCGCGGCGGAAGGGGCCGGTGATGCCCGCCCCTTGCGGAAACGCGGGGTGGTCGTGATCGGGCAGGGGGGTGACGTTTTCGACGCGGGCGGCGTGGCGGGCGCGCAGGGCCTCGGTCTCGCCCGGAAGTTCGGTGAAGGTGCCGGTGGATTGATCGGCGGCGATCTTGGCGGCGATGGCCTCGGGGTCGCCCGGCGTTTCGATCAGATAGGTGACGCGGATCATCTGGGTCATGATTGGGCCTTTCGGGTCGTGTCGCGGGGTCCGCCGCCGTCGCGGATCCAGCCGAAGTAATCCTGCGACCCCATCTGGCCACCTTTCAATGCAATCTCCAACCCGTCATGCGGGCCGTCGCCATAGGCTTGGCACAGCGCCGCGCCGGGAATGGTGGGGGCCTTGGCGACCAGCGCCGACAGCCCAAGCTGGCGCATGGCATGGCCGGAGCTGTCGCCACCGGAAATCACCGCGCGGCGAATGCCCGATCCGCGCAGGACGGCGTCAAGGATGCGGCCAAGGGCCTGCCCGATGCGGCGGTTGGCCGTTTCGGGGTCCATGCCGCTGGCGGCCAGGGCATCGCGGAAGGCGGCCACCTGCGGTCCCTGATGACCGGCGGCGGAATGCACGAGCGGGCTGCGGCCGTTCTCGGCTGCCTGCAATGCGGCGCGGGTGGCGCGGGTCTCCTCGGACGACAGATCGGCGTCCGATCCACAGGCGGCGCGGGCATCGAAGGGGATCAGTACAAAGCCGTTTTGCCCCGCCCAGTCCAACTGCGCCGCCGTCACCGGCGACACCGATCCTGACACGGCGGCGATCCGGTCAACCTTGCCCGCCGATGCGGGGGGCGGTGCGGGCGGGATCATCCCGATGTTCTGCCAATGCCGGACCAGCGCATATTCGATGCCCTGACTGCCCGCGACCAGTCCCATCCGGTCGCGGTTGTCCCAGATTAACCGGCCTGCGGCAGCCTCGGATGCGGGCTCCATGCTGTCGATCGAGAGGATGCGCGCGCCTTGGGAGATCAGCGCATTAAGGCGGGGTTGGGGGTCTGTCAGTGCCTCAAGGTCGATCAGACCCAGGGGCAGGTCGGTCTGGGCGGACAGATGGCGCAGCAGGTCGGATTCGGTCATCGGCGTCACGGGGTGATGGGCCATGACCGGATGGCGGTCCAGACGGAAGACACCATCGGGCGTGCCCGCGAACAGATGCCCAAATGCCTGATAGCGCCGCATCTGGGGGGCCGCCGTCAGCAGCGGCACGGCCTGCGACGGGCGGACCTGCAGCGCCGCCTCGATGGCCGCGCCGATGGATCCGCTGTGCGGGGCCGAATCAAAGGTCGAACAGATCTTGTAGTGCAGCAGGTCGGGGGACAGCCCGTCCAGCACGGCGAACAGATCGGGCAGGTTGTCCCGCATCCAGTCGGGCCCATGTGCGCGCGCCGTCGTGGCAATGCCGATGCCCCGCGCACCCGCGAACCGCTCCAGCAGTGCATCCGAGGGCACATCCGTGAACAGGACCGAGGCGACGCCCGCGAATTGCAAAACCTCCATCACGGCGGCGGACCCTGTGAAGTCGTCCCCCAGCCATGCGACCAGCGGCGTGTTTTTTCGCATATGCCCCCCGAGCCATGCTTGACATGATGCCATCATTATCATCTCATCATACCAGTTAAAGCAAGATCTGATTCCGTTGGGGGGATGACATGACGAAAGTGGCGCTGTTCGGGGCTGGCGGGAAAATGGGCGTGCGTCTGGCCACCAATCTGGCCAAGACCGACTTCGATGTGGCCCATGTCGAGGCAAGCGAAGTCGGTCGCGACCGACTGAAATCGGAAACCGGGCTGGATTGCGTGGCGCAGGACGCCGCGTTGCAGGATGCGCAGGTCGTCATTCTGGCGGTGCCCGATACCGTGATCGGCAAGGTCGCCGCGCAGGTGGTTCCGACGCTGGCCCCCGGCACGATGGTCGTCGTGCTGGATGCGGCCGCACCCTTTGCCGGCCATCTGCCGGAACGCGACGACATCACCTATTTCGTGACCCATCCCTGCCATCCGCCCATCTTCAACGACGAATCCACGCCCGAAGGCCGGGCCGATCACTTCGGCGGTGTCGCAGCCCAGCAGGGCGTCGTCAGCGCGCTGATGCAGGGCCCGCGCGAACATTATGAATTGGGCGACCGGATCGCCCGTGCCATCTATGCCCCCGTCGCCCGCACCTATGAGGTCACCGTCAAGCAGATGGCCATGCTGGAGCCGGGCCTGTCGGAAACCGTCTGCGCCTCGCTGCTGACCGTCATGCGCGAGGCGATGGATGAAACCGTCCGCCGCAGCGGCGTCAGCCATGAATGCGCCCGCGACTTCCTGCTGGGCCATATGAACATCCTTGGCGCGGTGATCTTCGAGGAACGCCAAGGCGCGTTTTCCGACGCCTGCAACAAGGCCATCGAGTTCGGCGTGCCGATGCTGATGCGCGACGACTGGAAGCGCGTCTTCGAATGGGACGAGATCGAGGCCAGCATCCACCGCATCACCTGACGACCAACCCGGCGCCCGCGGGAGGGCGCGCGCCGGGTCTTATCATCCAAGGGGGGAAATACAGACATGACCAAATTCACCAGCCTCGGCTTTGCCATGGCCGCCATGATTGCCGCGATCCCGATGGGGGCGCAGGCGCGCACGATGAACATGGCCTTCACGCCGCCCGCCGACAGCCATTACGGCGACGCGGGCCGCGCGTTCGCTGAAAAGATCGCCGAACTGTCGGATGGCGAATTCGAAGTTTCCTTGCGTCCCGCGGGGGCCCTTGGTGGCGAACGCGACGTGATCGAGGGGCTGCAGATCGGCACGGTCGAACTGACGATTTCGTCCACCGGACCCATCGGGAACTTCGTGCCTGCCGTCTATGCGCTGGATTTCCCGTTCCTGTTCAAGGATTACGACAGCGCCCATCAGGTGCTGGATGGCGAAATCGGGCAGGATATCCTTGACCAGTTCAGCGATCACGGCCTGGTCGGTCTGGCTTGGGCGGAAAACGGGTTTCGTCATGTGACGAACTCGATCCGGCCCATCGAAACCCCCGAGGACCTTGAGGGTCTGAAGCTGCGCACCATGGAAAACGAGGTCCATATCGCCGCTTTCAAGGCCGCCGGTGCCGCCCCGACCCCCATGAGCTGGACCGAGGTTCTGACATCGCTGCAGCAGGGCACCATCGACGGGCAGGAAAACCCCATCACCATCGTGACCGCCAACAACATGTGGGAAATCCAGGACAACATCACGCTGACGGGCCATGTCTATTCGCCCGCCGTCGTCGCCATGTCCGCGATCCACTACGACGCGCTGACCCCCGAACAGCAGGGCTGGTTCCGCGAGGCAGCCCATGCCGCTGCCGAAGCATCCCGCGCCACCGTGGCCAAGAACGAGGTCGAGGGCATCGCGCTGATGAAGGAAAACGGCATGAACGTTGTGGAAAAAATCGACAAGGATGCCTTCATCAAGGCCGTCCAACCCGCCTATGACCAATATGCCGATCAGTATTCGCCCGAACTGATCCAGCGCATCCGCGACGCGCAGCAGTAAACCCGACCGGACCGGGTCAGCCCGGTCCGCCCATCCTGCACGGGGAACATCATGACACCACTCCGGTCCACGGGCGAGGCGATCGTCCGGATTGCGCATAACCTCTCGGCGTTGCTTCTGGCTGTCGCGACGGCGCTGGTCTTCTTTCAGGTCGTGACGCGCTTTGTCCTTGGCGACGCCGCCGGCTGGTCCGAGGTTCTGGCACGCGGGCTGATCGTCTGGTCCACCCTGCTGGCCGCTGCTGCGGGTTTCCGGCTGGGCGCGATGATCCCCATCGATTTCCTGCGCAGCCTACTGCCCGCAGGTTTGCAAATCTGGGTGATCCGGCTGGTCACTGTGCTGACGCTGACGCTGCTGGTGATCCTAGTCTGGCAGGGGTGGGCCATGACCATGCGCGTGCAGGCGCAGCGGGTCGCCATGCTGGGAACATCGATGAGTTGGTTTTATGCCGCCATTCCCGTGGGGGCCTTGGCCGCGATTGCAGGCGTGATCCTGCACCATCTTGAACAGGAAAACCCGCAGCCATGAACGCAGCCCTCGCATCCGCGCTGATCGCACTGTTCGCCCTGTCGGTTCCGGTGGCGGTGTCCATCGGGCTGGCCTCGGTCATTGCGATCCATTTCTTTTCGAACCTGCCCTTGCTGGTGGTCCCGCAGAAGATGTTCACGGGGCTGGACAGTTTCCCGCTGATGGCGGTGCCCTTCTTCATTCTGGCCGGCGCGATCATGACGCATGGCGGGATTTCGGCGCGACTGGTCGATCTGGTGAAATCCATGGTCGGGAACGTGCAGGGCGGGCTTGCCAGCTGCTGCGTGCTGACCTGCATGCTGTTCGCAGCGATTTCCGGGTCGTCGGTGGCCACGACCTTCGCAGTCGGGTCGATCCTGATCCCGGCGATGATGCGCCATGGCTATCCGGTGGGGATGGCGGGGGCGATCCAGGCGTCATCGGCCGAGCTGGGGGTGATCATCCCGCCCTCGGTGCCGCTGATCCTCTATGCCGTCTCGACCGAAACCTCGATCACGCGGCTGTTTCTGGCGGGGCTGGTGCCGGGGCTGCTGATCGCGGGCGGGCTGGTCGTGATGGTGCAGATCTGGTGCCGCATCAAGGGCTATGGCCTGCGCGACGCCGAGGGCCGCCAGCCGATCCTGCCCGCCCTGCGCCGGTCCTTTGGCGCGCTGATGATGCCGGTGATCATCGTCGGCGGCATCTATGGCGGCATCTTCACCCCGACCGAGGCCGCCGCCGTATCGGTGATCTATGCGCTGATCCTCAGCCTGATCGTCTATCGCGAAATCGGCTGGCGCGACCTGCCGGGGATATTCCGGGGGGCGGCCGTGTCGTCGGGGGCGATCATGCTGATCATCTCGGCGGCGGCTCTGTTCAGCTTCCTGATCAGCCTGTCGGGTCTGCCCAATGCCATCGGGGATTGGGCGCAGGACAACTTCGCCTCGGCGCTGACCTTCCTGCTGGGGGTGAACCTGCTGCTGCTGGTCGTCGGCATGTTCATCGAGACATCCGCCGCCATTCTGGTGCTGGCACCCATCCTGACGCCGGTGGCGATCAGCTATGGCATCGATCCGGTGCATTTCGGCATCGTCATCGTGGTGAATCTGGCGCTTGGCATGATCACGCCGCCCTTGGGGGTCAACCTCTTTGCCGCCGCCGCGGTGGCCAAGGTGCCGGTTCAGGCGCTGTTCGGGTCGCTGGTCTGGCCGATCCTTGTGGTCGTGTCGCTGCTGCTGGCGATCACCTATGTGCCGATGATCTCGCTTGGGATCGGCTGGATCGTCATGCCCTAAGGGTGCTAACTCATCATACCTGTTGACATGATGATGATTCGTGACCAGCATTCGAACGGTCAGAGAGGAACGGGCAGCAAGCCCGGCTGACCACAGGGAGGAAAACATGACATTGAAATCCAGGCTGATCAGTTCAGCCATCGGGCTTAGCATGGCCATCGCCATGCCTGCCCTTGCCAATGCCGAGGGTCTGATCGCCATCCTGACCCCCAGCCACGACAACCCCTTTTTCAAGGCCGAGGCCGTGGGTGCGGAAAAGCGCGCACAAGAGCTTGGCTATGAAACCGTTGTCATGGTCCATGACGACGACCCCAACAAACAGTCCGAGCTGTACAACACCGCCGTCGCGCGCGGCGCCAAGGCGATCATTCTGGACAATGCCGGCGCCGATGCCACGGTCGCCGCCGTCCAGAGCGCCAAGGACGCGGGCGTGCCATCCTTCCTGATCGACCGCGAGATCAAGGAATCGGGCATCGCCGTCAGCCAGATCGTCTCCAACAACTATCAGGGCGCGCAGTTGGGGGCCGAGGAATTCGTCCGGCTGATGGGCGAAAAGGGCCAATATGCCGAACTGCTGGGCCGTGAGGCGGACACCAACGCTGGCATCCGGTCGTCGGGCTATCACGACATCATCGACCAGTACCCCGATCTGGAGATGGTCGCCCAGCAGACCGCCAACTGGTCCCAGACCGAGGCCTATGAGCGGATGGAGACCATCCTTCAGGCCCATCCCGACATCAGCGGCGTGATTTCCGGCAATGACACCATGGCAATGGGCGCATGGGCCGCGCTGGAGGCCGCGGGCCGGACAGATGTGATCGTCGTGGGCTTCGACGGATCGAACGACGTGCGCGATTCCATCAAGGCGGGCGGCATCAAGGCCACCGTGCTGCAACCCGCCTATCGCCAGGCGCAGCTGGCCGTCGAACAGGCCGACGAATACCTGAAGAATGGCAGCACCGGGCTGGATGAAAAGCAGCTGATGGATTGCGTGCTGATCAACGCCGAAAACGCCGACAAGCTGGAAACCTTCGCGCTTGCCGAGTGACACCTGCGGCCCGGCGCGATGCCGGGCCATTCCCAAACCCCGGAGCGACGCATGACCCATGCGATGACCGCAGGCCTGGCGCTGATGCTGGCCTTGGGCGGCCTGACCGCCTGCAAGATCGTCCCCGACCCCGACCCGGAAACCACCGCCGCGCCGATGGATGACGCGCAGCGCATGGCGCAATTGGCGGGGCAGATATTCGACGACAAGCTGGTGCCCTTCGTGGCCGACCGCGCCGTCGATACCGCAACGCTGAAATCCGCGCTGGCGGGCGGGCTGGATGCGGCTGGCAAGGCGCATGGCGTCCGTCCGGGGTCCGAGGGAAGCCCGTGGAACTTCCTGCTGGCCGATCAGGGCAGCGTGGTTGCCGCTGACCGCAAATCCCGTGCCGCGAACATGGTGCTGGATACCGATGGCGACGGGCAGGGCGATGTGACGGTGCAGCTTGGGCCGGTCCTGCGCGGCACCTCGCTGCGCGATGCTGCGGATTTCCTGGTCTTCACGGATTTCCGCGACCAGATCGAATTCGCCAAACTGGGCCGCGCGCTGAACGACGCCGCCTATGAACGGATCACGCTGCCCGAAGGCGATCTGACGGGAATAATTTTCCAGTTCCAAGGCGCCGCCACCCTGCGCAGCGCCACCGAGGACATAGTCATTGTTCCGACGGTGCTGTCGCAGGTGTCGCCATGACCATCGGTTTGCAGATCCGTGGCGGCACCAAGATCTATCCCGGCACGCGGGCGCTGAAATCGGTGGATTTCGACCTGCACATGGGGGCGGTAAACGTGCTTGTCGGAGAAAACGGCGCGGGCAAATCGACGATGATGAAGGTCATCGCCGGCGTCGAACAGCTGACCGAGGGCCAGATCCTGATGGAGGGTCGCCCTGTCAGCTTCGCCGGCACGCAGGATGCCCGCCGCCACGGCATCGGCATCGTCTTTCAGGAATTGAACCTGTTCCCGAACCTGACCGTCGCCGAGAACATTTTCATCGGTCGCGAAATGACCCGTGCAGGCGTCGATATCGACATGGCCGCACAGCGCCGCGCCACGCGTGATCTGATGGCGCGGCTGGAACATGACATCTCGCCCGATGCCTTGGTGGGTGATCTGCGCGTGGGCCAGCAGCAGATCGTCGAGATCGCCAAAAGCTTGGCGCAGGACGCCCGCATCCTGATTCTGGACGAACCGACCTCGGCCCTTTCGGCCGCCGAGGTCGAGATCCTGTTCCGCGTCATCGACGACCTGCGCCGCGACGGGGTGGGCATCGTCTATATCTCGCACCGGCTGGAAGAATTGCTGCGGATCGGCGACCACATCACGGTGCTGCGCGACGGCGCGATCACCGGTGCCCGTCCGATGGAGGGCGTCGATCTGGCTTGGATCGTGCGCAGTATGATCGGCGAGGCTTCCAAGGATTACGCCAAGACCGACGACCACCCCTTCGGTGATGAGATTTTCCGCGCCGAGGATGTCTGCCTGCCCCGACCGGGTGGCGGGCTGGCGGTGGATCATGTGTCGATGTCGCTGCGGGCGGGGGAAATCCTTGGCGTCTATGGCCTGATGGGCGCAGGCCGCAGCGAGTTTCTGGAATGCGTCATCGGGCGGCACAGCCACGCGGCGGGTCGGTTCTTTGTCGCGGGTGAACCGCTGCGCAGCCGCAGCGTCGCGGGCCGCATTCGCCAAGGCATCGCCCTGATCCCCGAGGATCGCAAGAATGACGGTCTGGTCCAGATGCTGTCGATCCGGGAAAACATGACGCTCTCCAGTCTGGATGCCATCACGACCGGTTTCCACATGGATCTGGGCGCGGAAAAACGCACGGTCGCGGACTTCGTCAAGCGGCTGACGGTCAAGATCGCCTCGATGGAAAACCCGGTTTCCAGCCTGTCGGGGGGTAATCAGCAGAAGGTGGTGATCGGCAAGGCGCTGATGACCAAGCCGCGCATCCTGCTGATGGACGAACCTTCACGCGGAATTGATATCGGCGCCAAGGCCGAGGTCTTTCGCACCATGCGCCAACTGGCCGCCGAAGGGCTGGGCATCATCTTCGTCACCTCGGATCTGGAGGAGCTGATGGCCCTGTCGGACCGCATCATCGTCATGTCCAACGGCCGCGTCACTGGCGAATTCGACCGGCATGACGCCACCGAAACCGCCGTGGTCGCGGCCTCGGCCAAGGGCCACAGCACAGACAGGAACGTCGCATGACCCATACCGCCACGCAGGCCCCGCGGGGTCAATCCGGGCAGGCCCTTCTGGTGCTGCTGAAGGCGCGGACCTTCATCGCGCTGATCCTGGTCTTTGCCTTCTTCGCCTTCGCCGCGCCGAACTTCGTCTCGACCGCGAATATGGTGATCATGTCGAAACACGTCGCGCTGAACGCCTTTCTGGCCATCGGTATGACCTTCGTCATAATCTCGGGGGGGATCGACCTGTCGGTGGGCTCGATCGTCGGGCTGTGCGGCATGGTTGCGGGCTGGCTGGTGCTTTACGGCATCGATCTGGGCCTTGGCTGGTCGATCCAGTTCAACACGATCGAGATCTGCCTGCTGGTCATGGCCGTGGGCATTGGCGTCGGCGCGGTAAACGGTTTTCTGATCACCAAGCTGAACGTTGCCCCCTTCATCGCCACGCTTGGCACGCTGTACGTCTGTCGCGGGGCGGCGATGCTGTCGTCGGACGGACGCACATTCCCGAACCTGAACGGCAATCCCGAATACGGCTCCGATACCTTCCGCCTGATCGGGGCGGGCAATTTCCTGGGCCTGCCGGTGTCGATCTGGATGCTGATCGCCGTGGTCGTGGTCGCGGCCTATGTCGCGCGGCGCACGCCGCTTGGGCGTTATGTCTATGCGGTGGGGGGCAATGAACGCGGGGCGGCGCTGTCGGGCGTCAAGGTCAACCGGATCAAGATGTTCGTCTATATGTTCAGCGGGCTGTGCGCAGCGCTGGTCGGGCTGATCGTGTCATCGCAACTGGTCGCGGCACATCCCGCCACCGGTCAGGCGTTCGAGCTGAACGCCATTGCCGCAGCCGTGCTTGGCGGCACATCCATGTCGGGCGGGCGGGGCCGGATCGGGGGCACCATCGTCGGGGCCTTCGTCATCGGCGTTCTGTCGGATGGTTTGGTAATGATGGGCGTGTCGTCCTTCTGGCAGACCGTCATCAAGGGGCTTGTCATCATCGCCGCGGTGGTGGTCGATCAGGCGCAACAGAAACTTCAGGCGCGGGTTGCCTTGCAATCCGAAGCCGCAATGGGAAAGTGAATTCATGCTGAAAGGTGCTTTGATCGGCTGCGGGTTCTTTGCGCAGAACCAGATGCACGCGTGGCAGATGATCGATGGCGTGGACATCGTCGCCGTCTGCGACATGGATCAGGACCGCCGCGACCGGACCGCCAAGGATTTCGGCGTCGCGAAAACCTATGCCGATGCCGTGCAGATGATGGCGACCGAGGATCTGGATTTCGTCGATATCGCCACCACCGTCGGCTCTCACCGGATGCTGGTGCAGGCGGCGGCCGATGCGGGGTTGCACGTCATCTGCCAGAAGCCCTTCGCCGAAACGATGGAGGATGCCCGCGCCATGGTCGCCGCCGTCGAGGGCGCGGGCCGCACGTTGATGGTGCATGAGAACTTCCGCTGGCAATCGGCCATCCGCGCCGCCATCGCCGCGCTGAAGGAAGGGGCCATCGGCACGCCGTTCTTCGGGCGGGTCAGCTTCCGGTCGGGCTATGACGTGTTTTCGGGCCAGCCCTATCTGGCGACGGACCCGCGCTTCATCATTCAGGATCTGGGCATCCATATTCTGGACATCTCGCGCGCGCTGTTCGGCGATGTGGCGCGGATCGCAGCCAGCACCACCCGCATCAACCCCGCCATCAAGGGCGAGGATGTGGCCACGATGCTGCTGGACCACGAAGGCGGCGTCACCTCGGTCGTAGATTGTTCCTATGCCACGCGCCGCACGCCGGAAACCTTCCCGCAGACCCTGCTGGAGATCGACGGCGACCAGGGCACGCTGCGGCTGGATGCAGGCTATCGCGTGGTGATCCAGAACGCGGAGGGCGAGGATATCCGCGATGTCGCGCCGCCCCTGCTGCCTTGGGCCGAACGTCCGTGGCACAACATCCAAGAAAGCGTCCACCTGATCCAGGCGCATTTCATCGACTGCCTGCGGACGGGCGCGCAGCCGGAAACATCGGGTCATGACAACCTGAAGACTCTGGCCTTGGTCGAGGCCGCCTATGCCTCGGCCCGTGACGGATCGCGGGTGGATATGGCGGGCTGGTGATGGATCTGCGGGCGCTTTACGGAACCGACATTCCCCCCGTTCAGGGCCGGCGGCTGGTGGCGGGCGATGCCGCCGTCACGCTGGAAAGCGGCCAGCTGCGCCATCTGACCGTCGCGGGGGTCGAGGCGATCCGCGCCGTGTCCTTTCTGGTCCGCGACCGCGACTGGGGCACCGTGACGCCGCGCATCGATGATCTGACGATCACCGACGGCTGCACCGTCACCTATCGCGCCACCTATGACATGGGGACGGGTCAGATTGTGGCCGATATCGCGCTGAGCCTGCGCCCGGACGGGATGGAGGCGCAGGTGACGGCGCGCTGCTCGGGGCAGGTCTGGACCAATCGCGCGGGCTTCACCGTGCTGCATCCGATCCACGGTGTCGCCGGCGCCCCGGTGCGAGTCGAACATGCCGATGGCAGCGTGACGGACGGGTATTTCCCCGATCTGATCGCGCCCTGGCAGCCATTCCAGCAGATCACCGGCCTGATCCACCGCGCGGGCGACAGCCAGATCACTTGCCGCCTGACCGGCGACGTCTTCGAGATGGAGGATCAGCGCCAATGGGGTGATGCCTCGTTCAAGACCTACAACCGCCCGCTGGCCTTGCCCTGGCCCTATCAACCCGATGCGGTCTTTCGGCAGGCCGTGCAGGTGACATGGCAGCCTGCGCAGGGCGCGGCCCCGCCTGCATGGGTGCCGCCGACCCGCGCGGCGGTCTTCCCGCAGACGGCGCTGGTTCTGACGGGCCGTGATGCCGAACGCGCCGCCCAGACCCCCGATGATCTGCGCGGCATCAATCCGTCGCGCATCCTGTGCCATCTGGACGCCGCTGCGGGTCCGCTTGACCCCGATCTGGCGGGTTTTGCGCGGCTTCAGGCCCAGTTCCCCGACCTGGCGATGGATCTGGAGCTGATCGCGCTTTGCACCCTTGGCGGCGATCTGGATGCGGAATTTGCCGCCCATGCGCAGGCGGTGCGGGATGCGGGGTTGCGTGCGGCCTCGGTCATGGTGACGCCTTCGGTCGATCGGCAATCGACGCCGCCGGGGTCAGAGTGGCCTCCATGTCCGCCCATTGCCGATATTCACGCCGCCGCCCGCCGCGCCTTTCCCGATCTGCCCCTTGGCGGAGGCGTCGCCAGCTTCTTCCCCGAGTTGAACCGCAAGCCCGCGCTGGCCGGAGATGCGGATTTCGTGACCCACGGGCTGTGCCCGATCGTCCATGCCGCAGACGATCTGTCGGTGATGGAAACCCTGCAGGCGGTGCCGCATATCCTTGCCTCGGGGCGGGGGATCATCGGCGATCGCGATTACAGGCTGGGGCCGTCCACCATCGCCATGCGCCAGAACCCCTATGGCAGCAGGACGATTCCCAATCCGGACCGGGACCGCATCTGCATGGCGGATGATGATCCGCGTCAGGATGGCGCTTTTGCCGCCGTCTGGACGCTGGGGCTGGCCACGGCGATTGCGGGGGCGGGGCTGACGGTCTGGACGCCTGCCGCGCTTTATGGCCCGCGCGGGTTGATCCGCGATGACGGCACCGCCCGCCCGCTTGCAGCACTGGTCGCGGCATTGGCGGACTGCGCGGGCCAGCCGGTGGTGCGGGTCGAGCTGACGGAAGGGCGGGCAGTGCTGTCACTGCGCGACGCCACCTTCACCGGCAACCTGCGCCCGCAGCCTGATGACGCTGCGGACCTCGGCGGCTTCGGGTGGCGTCAAACGGCCGCTAAGGATTTGCACAGCCCCGCCGCAACGCCTAGGTCTTGAACGACGCAGCCAAGAGGCGATTGATGAAGAAAGATGCAGCCCCCATGGGTCAGGACCGGATCGTCAGGCGCAAGCTGTCGGACGAGGTCTTCGACCGCCTTCGCGCGATGATGGCCAGTGGTGAACTGCCGCCGGGCGCGCCCATGCCGTCCGAACGTGACCTTATGGAGCGTTTCGGCGTCGGCCGCCCCGCCGTGCGCGAGGCGCTGCAGCACATGCACACCATGGGGCTGATCACCATCAGTCACGGTGAACGCAGCCGGGTGAATGAACTGAGCGCGGACAGCGTCCTCAGCCGCGTCGATGATGTGGCCCGCATGCTGCTGTCTTCCGAACCCGAACAGCTGGAGCATCTGAAGGTCGCGCGCCGGATGTTCGAATGCGGGCTGGTGCGCGTCGCGGCACAGACGGCCACCGCGAAGGATGTCGCGGACCTGCGTGATCTGGTGTCCCAGCAGCGCGACCAGTTGGACGATGCCGCGGCCTTCGTGACCACCGACATGGCCTTTCACGCCCGCATTGCCGCCATTTCGGACAATCCGATCCTGATCGCGACCAGCCAGTCACTGCTGCGCTGGCTGTTCCATTATCACGGGCTGCTGCTGCATTGGTCGGGGAACGAGGATGTGACCCTGCGCGAACACGACCACATCATCGACCTGCTGGAGGCCCATGATGACGAGGCTGCCGTAACGGCGATGCAGGCGCATCTGGACCGATCCAACACGCTTTACCGGCACCACCACTGACGCCGCGGGCGAACGGAACCGAACATGCATTTCATCGACCGCGATTATCGCTTCGTCGCCATCGACGTCGAGACCGCCAATGGCAACCGCCACAGCATCTGTCAGGTGGGCATGGCGATGGTGGCCCATGACGGCAGCGTCGACACCCATGGCTTTTTCGTCGATCCCGCCGAACCGTTCCAAAGCTTCAATTCGCAGCTGCACGGGATCGACGCGGATACCGTGCGCGGCAGCCCGCGATTCGCCGATGCCTTGGCTCCGGTGCGGCAGTTTCTGGAACGCCATGCCCTGATCCAGCACAGCAATTTCGACAAGATGGCCTTCGATGCCGCCTGCGCGCGTGATGGTCTGACGCCATTGGCCAGCGCATGGTCCGACAGCGTGCGCATTGCCCGCAAGGCGTGGCCAGAGCTGCGCGGCTATGGCGGGCATGGTTTGGGCAACCTGAAGAAGGTGCTGAAGCTGGACTTCAAGCATCATGATGCGGTCGAGGATGCATGGGCTGCGGCGCAGGTGGTGATGCTGGCCGAACAGCGCACCGGGCAGGGATTCGCGGAACTGGGCGCGACGGCGGCTTCTAAGTCGCGCTATCCGACGAAGATCGGCTTGCCGGGGAATGAACAGGGGCCGTTCTTTGGCCAGTCGGTCTGCTTTACGGGGCGCTTGGGGCTGGACCGGATGCAGGCCTCGCGCATGGCGGCGGAGGCGGGGTTCGAGGTGCGCACCGGCGTCAGCAAGGCGCTGACCCTGCTGGTCGTCGGCGATCAGGATGCGGATGCGGCCGTCACCACCAAACAACGCCGCGCGCAGGATCTGATCGCGAAGGGCGCCGAGATGCGCATCCTGACCGAAACCGAATTCGGTGATTTGCTGACGATGTAGGGGATCTTTGGAGCGGGCGGCGGGAATCGAACCCGCGTCTCTTGCTTGGAAGGCAAGGGTCTTACCATTACACAACGCCCGCGTCGGGGTGACTTATATGCGGCCCTTGCGCGGGGTTCAAGCGGCCCTAGCGACGCGCGGCAAAGAAATCGCGCAAAATATCGCGGGCGGCATCGGCGGCCAGCCCGTCATAGACCTGTGGGCGGTGATGGCACTGCGCGTGATCGAAGACCCGCGCCCCATGCGCCACGCCCCCCATTCGCTGATCGCCTGCACCGTAATACAAGCGGTTGATTCGCGCCGCCGAAATAGCCGCGGCGCACATGGGGCAGGGCTCGAGCGTCACCCACAGGTCATGGCCGATCAGCCGTTCCGACCCGATGGCGGCGCAGGCGGCGCGGATGGCCAGAACCTCGGCATGGGCGGTGGGGTCCGAGAGTTCGCGGGTGCGGTTGCCCGCCGCCGCCACGACGCGCCCCTGCGGATCGGTGATGACGGCACCGACCGGCACCTCGCCGCGCAGGGCGGCGGCGCGGGCTTGATCCAGCGCCATGGGCATGTGACTGATGAAGGCGGCCATGAGATGCTTGTGGCAAGTCCCGCCTATCCGCGCAAGTCAGGGAAAGAAACGCTTCCCTCAGGCGGGTTCCGGGCGTAGAAGCCCCTCTTTGCCCCGCAGAGATGCGAAGGAGACGCGCATGAGCGACGAAAACACCCCCAAGAAAAACGAACTGGCCAAGGCTGACGGCACCGACCGTATCGCCAAGGTCATGGCACGCGCAGGCGTGGCCAGCCGCCGCGAGGCCGAACGCATGATCGTCGAAGGTCGCGTGACGGTGAACGGCAAGAAGATCGCCAGCCCCGCGCTGGACGTGAAGCCGTCCGACATGATCGTCGTCGATGGCAAGAAGCTGGACGAACCGCAGGAAACCCGCCTGTGGCTGTATTACAAACCGCTTGGTCTGATCACCTCGGAATCGGACGAATTGGGCCGCCAGACGGTCTTTGACGCCCTGCCGCGCGATCTGCCGCGGGTGATGACCGTCGGCCGGCTGGATTTGAATTCCGAAGGTCTGCTGCTGCTGACCAATGACGGCGATCTGAAGCGCCGGTTGGAGCTGCCCTCGACGGGCTGGCTGCGCCGTTACCGCGTGCGTGTGAACGGCACGCCAAGCGACATGACCTTCGATCCGCTACGCCGTGGCGTCAAGATCGAGGGCGAGGACTTCGCCCCGATGGAGATCAAGCTGGACAGCCAGCAGGGCGCGAACGCTTGGATCAGCGTCGGCATCCGCGAAGGCAAGAACCGCGAAATCCGTCGCGCCATGGCCCATATCGGCCTGCAGGTGAACCGCCTGATCCGCATCGGTTACGGCCCGTTCAAGCTGACCGGCATGGACAAGAACGAAGTGACCGAGGTCAAGCGCAAGGTCCTGCGCGACCAGCTGGGCGGCCTGCTGACCGGCGATGTCGAGGACAAGCCGCGCGAAATGCGTCCCCGTGGTGCCGAAAGCCGCTTCTCGCGGTCCGAGGATCGTGGTGATTCCGGCCCCCGCAGCTTTGGCGGCAAGCCCGGCGGCAAGGTCTTCGGCGCACGGTCGCGCGACGATGATCGCGGCGACCGCGGTGATCGCCCGGCCCGCAGCTGGGGCGACAAGCCCGCGCGTCAGGGCGACGGCGAACGGCCGCGTTTCGCAGGCAAACCCGGCGGTCCACGCCCCGAGTTCGGCGACCGTCCCCGTCCCGCAGGCGACAAGCCGCGTTGGAGCAAATCGGGTGGCGACGACCGCAAGCCCTATGGCAAGCCGCGCGATGGCGACGACAGCCGCCCCTCGCGCTTTGCAGGCAAGCCGGGTGGCGACCGCAAGCCTTGGGGTGCACGCGACAATGCGGATGGCCCGAAGAAGCCCTATGCCCCCCGTGATGGCGGCGACCGCAAGCCTTGGGGTGCGCGTGATAATTCGGATGGCCCGAAGAAGCCTTACACGCCCCGCGATGGTGGTGACCGCAAGCCTTGGGGTGCGCGCGACAATGCGGACGGCCCGAAGAAGCCCTATGCCCCCCGTGATGGCGGCGACCGCAAGCCTTGGGGTGCGCGCGACAATTCGGACGGCCCGAAGAAGCCTTACGCGCCCCGCGACGGTGGCGACCGCAAGCCTTGGGGCGCGCGCGACAAGGCGGACGGCCCGAAGAAGCCCTATGCCCCCCGTGATGGCGGCGACCGCAAACCCTATGCGCCGCGTGGCGAAGGGGGCGGCAAGCCGCGCCCTGCCGGTGGTGGCAAGAGCTTTGGCGGACCGCGGGGCGACCGGCCCTCGGGCGGGGGCTTCAAGCCGGGTGGAAAGCCCGGTGGCGGCAAACCGCGCGGACCGCGCAGCTGAACGGAAAAAGCCGGGCCATGTGGCCCGGCTTTTTTCATTTCGTCAGGATCAGCTTGCCCGCCCGCGTGATGCGCAGCTGATAGACCTGATCATCCAACGTGATCAGGGCCTGATTGCCTCCTTGAGTCAGCTGTTCGGCATCATGCAGCGGCAGATGCGCAAAAACCGAGGTCGAGCCGGGGCGGGTAAAGTCTGCGGGGCGGGTTGCGGTCATGATCAGCCTCTTGGTGTGGCGTGTGTATGCCTAAAGCTGACAAATTCGTTCAGGAATGTCAAAGTAATTTAGTCGGGTTTCTGTCGGAAAGGCAAGGGTTCGCCGCAATGACTTGATTCCACAGCCTTTCCATCTGCGTTTATTGATCGAAGCAAGCCACCAGCGTATCCGCGATGCCGGTCAGGATGTCGTCATACCGTTGATTTTCACCCTCGGCACCCTCGGGGCTCAGTTGACCGCCGGTGCGGGTGTTTGTGCCTTCGGTGACGGTAGTCAACAGAGCCGGGTCGTGGGCGTATTCAGGGAAAGCACAGACCGCCTGCGAAGCCTGAACCTGATCGCGCACCATCTGAACCCGTGCTGCGGATGGTGTCGTGGCATCGCCAAGTGACATGGGAACCGCTGATTTCAGTCCGAAGTGCCGGGTGAAATAGGAATAGGCATCATGGAAGACCACGAAACTGGTGTCCGACCAGGGCGCAAGCTGATCGGACAGGGTGCTGTCCAACGCGGCGATTCGCTTGGCGGCAGCAGCGGCATTGGCCTGATAGGTCGAGGCGTTCTGCGGGTCCTGTTCGGCAAGGGCGCTGGCGATGCTGTCCAGCCAAGGCGCGGCGTTTTGCGGGTTCAGCCATGCATGGGGGTCGATGCCCTGATGATCGTACCCCTCATGGTCATTGTCGTGGTGATCGTCGTGATCGTCATGCCCATTATCATGTGAATCATGGTCGTCGTGGCCATCGTCGCTGTCGGCATATTGGTGCAGGATCGTGCCCTCGACCGTCAGCAACCGCAGCTGTTGCGTCCGATCGGCAAGGTTCGCCGCTGATTTGTCCAGCCAAGGGGTCAACTCGGGGCCCATCCAGACCAGCAGATCGGCCCCCTGCAGGGCGCGCGCATCCGAAGGGCGCAAGGTGTATTGATGCGCGCTGGCGGCCCGGGGCAGCAGCACGTGGACCTGCCCCAGATCGCCCATCACCTCTTGGACCAAGGCACCGGTCGGGGACATGTCGGTGACGACGTCGGGGGCCGCAAGGGCGGGCAGGGCGACCATCGTCAGGGTGGCGGCAAGGATGGGCAGACGGGGCATCGACATCTCCGATCGGGGTTTGTTGCGATGGGCGGGTTTTGTGTGTTATAGAGTAACAAGTCAACTGAAATGTAATAAAGTAACGACGCCGCGTGAAAGGCTGATCTCCCTGTGACCGATGATGCAATCGCCGCCGCCTTCGCGCCGCATGACCACCAGCAATGCGCCCATCGCGCCCTGGACGAGGCCGCCGTCCGCCTGAAGGAACAGGGCGCGCGCCTGACCCCCGTACGCCGCCGCACGTTGGAGATCCTGCTGGAAAGTCATCGTGCCATGGGGGCCTATGAAGTGCTGGACCGCCTTGCCGCCGAAGGTTTTGGCCGCCAGCCGCCCGTCGCCTATCGCGCGCTGGAGTTTCTGGTGCAGCACGGGCTGGCGCATCGCCTGCAGCGGCTGAACGCCTTTGCCGCCTGCCTGCATCCGGGCGACGATCACCATCCGGTCTTCCTGATCTGCCGCAGCTGCGACAAGGTCGCCGAAGCCCCGGTCACCCCGATCCGCGATGCCCTGACCGCGGTCGCCCGCGACGGCGGTTTTCAGGTCGAACGTGCCACGATCGAGGCGCTCGGCCTTTGTGCCGCCTGTGCCGTGACCGAAGGCGACGCCGAATGCTGATCCGCGCCGAAGGGATGACCATCCACCGTCCCGGCACCGTGGAGCCGGTGCTGTCGGACATCGATTTCCGCATCGCCGCGGGCGAGATCGTGACGGTCGTCGGCCCCAACGGGTCGGGGAAATCATCGCTGATCCGGGCGCTGCTGGGCCAGATGGGACTGGCTGCGGGCAGCGTGATGCGCCAGCAGGGTCTGCGCATCGGCTATGTTCCGCAGCGCGTGCAACTGGATACGGCAATCCCGATGACCGTGCGGCGTTTCCTGTCGCTGCCGACCCGTGTCACCGACGCCGAGGCCGCCGCCGTGCTGGAACGCACCGGTGTTCCGGGCCTTGGTGCCCGCCAGCTGACCCAGCTGTCGGGCGGCCAGTTCCAGCGTGTGCTGCTGGCCCGCGCGCTGCTGCGGTCGCCGCATCTGCTGGTGCTGGACGAACCCACGCAGGGGCTGGACCAACCCGGCATCGTCGCCTTCTATCAGCTGATCGAGGATGTGCGTCGCGAAACCGGTGCCGCCGTCCTGATGGTCAGCCACGATCTGCTGGTCGTGATGCGGTCCTCGGACAGGGTGGTTTGCCTGAACGGCCATATCTGCTGCGAAGGCACGCCCCAGCATGTCAGCGGAGCACCGGAATACCGCGCCCTGTTTGGCGCCGAGGCGCAGGGCATGCTGGCCCTGTATCAGCACCACCACGATCACGATCATGATTGCGACCACGACCACGGCCATGCCCCTTCGGCCCTGCCGCATTAGCCTGACGAAAGACCAAGATGCTTGATGATTTTTTCTTCCGCGCGGTTCTGGCGGGACTGGGGCTGGCGCTGGTTGCCGGTCCCTTGGGCAGTTTCGTCGTCTGGCGGCGCATGGCCTATTTCGGAGATTCGACGGCGCATGCGGCAATTCTGGGCGTGGCGATGGCACTGGCCTTCGACATTTCGATCTATGCGGGCACATTGGCGGTGGCGACGGCAATGGCCTGTCTGGTTTCGGCGCTGGTGGCGCGGGGGCAGGCGATGGACACGATGCTGGGCGTGCTGTCGCATTCCGCGCTGGCCTTCGGTCTGGTCGCCATCAGCTTTGTGCCAAGCGCGCGGGCCGACCTCAGCGGCTATCTGTTCGGCGATATTCTGGCGGTCGGTCGGCTGGATCTGGCGCTGATCTGGACAGGGGCCGCGCTGGTTCTGGGTCTGTTGATCCTGCGTTGGCAACGGCTTGTGACCAGCAGCCTGAACGAAGAGCTGGCCATGGCCGCCGGCATCGACCCCCGCATCGAACGTCTGGTCCTGTCGCTGGCACTGGCCATCGTAGTTGCCCTGGCGATTCGAGTGGTCGGTTCGCTGCTGATTTCCGCCATGCTGATCGTCCCGGCGGCGGCAGCCCGCGGATGGGCGCGCTCGCCCGAGCGGATGGCCGCCGTCGCTGCGCTGATTGCCGCCGCTTCAGTCATCGCAGGGTTGTTTTCCAGTCTGCAGCTGGACACACCCGCAGGTCCGTCGATCGTTGCATCGGCCGCGCTGTTTTTCCTGCTGTCGCAGGCGCTTCGGCGCCATTAGTGCGGATATGTCACAGTAATTTCCAGCGTTTGCAGACGCAGGGAACGAAGCGGCGAAAAGGGGGTTGGCCAATATGCAACAGTGCATGCAGCCCCACGATTGATTCATTTCAATCCAGCTTTTCAAGTGACGGGGTTTGTGTAACTGTCGCAGCGATGTTGCCGGAAACGGCAGCCTTCAATCGAAACGGAGCATGATCATGACCAAATTCGCTACTTTCGCTGCCGCCCTCGGCCTGACCGCAACCTCGGCTCTGGCCGGTGGTTACGTCGCACCCGTCGTCGAAGTTGAGCCCGTCGTTGTCGAAGAGCAAGCCGCTTCTTCGAACGCTGGCCTGGTTGTCCCCGCCCTGCTGCTGCTGGGCGTTATCGCTGCAGTCGCTTCGGACGACGACGACAGCTGATCTCGAAGCGGATCTTCCTGATCCGTTTCCAAAAGGGCTGGCCATTGGTCGGCCCTTTTTCTTTTGTCCGCAGCTCTGCTGGCCCAAGTTTGCGACTTGAACGTCACGATATGAAAAAGCCGGCCCCGCAGGGCCGGCTTTTCGCACGATACGGCTGGCGCGCTTAGGGGCGCAGCGTCTGCACGGTGATATAGCCCAGACCCGGACCGACCCATTGGCGCGACACGGGGATCTGCCCGCCCTGCACCATATAGCTGTTCTGGAACGTCAGGCCGTGGCCCGCGCAATCCTCGACCACGACGCCTGCGTTGGGACCGGGGCCGGTGGTGCAGTCGAACTGTAGCGGGCGTTCCAAACCGTCACCGCCCAGATACCGCATGACGCGCGTGCCACGCCCAGATTGGCCCGCGCGGATCAGGGCCTCGGTTCCCGGTTCGGCCACGGCCAGATCGCGGCCCAGGCCCTTGGTGCCGACCAGCATGCCGTCGCGCAGAATCACGGCCTCCTCGGCGGGGGTCATATAGGTCCGCATCGCGCCGTTCTGACCCGTCATCGCCAGAATCTGCGTGCGGCCCAGGCTTTCGAAGCCCACCTGGATCAGCGGGCCGGAATTGACGCGCAGCGCCTCGGCCGCGCGTTCCTGTGCGGTTTTCGCGGGCGCCGTCGGGGCCGGGTCAGCGGTGCGGGCGCTGACGGCCTGTTGCACGGTGCGCGCCAGAACCGAGGCCGGGGTCGATCCGCCCTCATCGGGTCCCTGATTGCTGCAGGCGGCCAGCGCGGCCAGCAGGGTCAGCGCCATAGCGCCATATGCCTTGTTCATCGCCAGAAGCTCCCCCAGCCTTGATAGAGTTTGACAGTCTGGCTGTCGCGGACCTTGTCATACAGACGGTCGTTAACCTCCAACCTTGCGCCGCCGTCGCGCGACAGGGACCGGATCGTGGTGCTGGCGCGGTCGCGGGTCGGCGTGCCGGTGGCCCAGCTGATCGGGATCGACAGGGTGATACCCTTGTCAAAGCTGCCCTCGCCGAATTCCTCGGCGCTGAGATCGGTCTTGGTGGCAAAAGCGCCGACGCGCCAGCCGTTCTCGAATTCGCGGGTCAGGCTGACGGTCGCGCCCTTGTCGCCCGCCAGATACTGGCCGACATCCAGTTGCGCCGTGAAGCCTTGGCTGAATTCGTAATAGGCCGAAACATGTCCGGTGGTGACTTCGTAATCGCGGAAGTCGAACAGCCCGTCGAAATCGCGTTTGCGGACGCGGTTCACCTCGGCCCCGAAGGCCAGGGGCGAATTTGCGGGCTTCCAAAGCACCTCGGCCGAAACACCGCCATAGGCCTGTTCCAGCAGGCCCACCGTCACGCGGCTGTACACCTGTTCGGTGGGGCGGGCGAACCATGCCAGCGTCAGTTCGGGAATGACCGGGCTGGTATTGCCCGAATACATCCGCGTGTCGGACCGCACGCGCGGCACGCCTTCGGGCGTGGTTTCAAGGCTAGGATCGGCCAGGTATTCCTCGGCGGTATAGTGATCGCCGCGAACGCCGCCGTTTTCGGATGCGGGGATACCAGGACCGCGTTGTTCCTTGTCACCGAAGGCGCGCTGCTTGATCGCGCCGGTCAGGACCAGCCCGGGGGTGATTTCATAACTCGCGCGGGCCTCGGCGCCGACTTCGTAACGCAGCGGCTCTTCGGGGTCGAAGAGGCCCAGATCCAGATAGGGTCCGACGCGCCAGCGGAAGCGCGGGAACAGGTCTTCGGTCATGGTCAGATCGCCCTGACGCAGCGGTGCGTCCGATAGGGCGCTGGCCGATGCGATCTTGCCGGCCTCGGTGTTTTCCAGACGTTCGACATCGGACCGCCGCAGCGTGACCGATGACGCCGCGACCCCGTCAGCGGAGGATGTGATGACGAAGGTTTCCACCGAGGGCGGCAGCGCCCGCGTCATCAGGCGCGCGGTGCGGCCGATGGCCTGCGCCTGCTGCACATAGCGCTGGTTGCGGATGCGAACCTCGGCGCGGGTGGGCGACAGGGCCATGCTTTCCAGCAGCTGGCCTTCACCGGCCAGCGCGTCCGACAGCGACTTCTGGATGGCGGGTTGCGCGGTCGGGTCCTGCGCCCATTGGCCGGACCAGCCTTCGGGATCGGCGTCGCGGGCAGGGCGCGGACGCACAGGTGCCGGGGCCTTTTCCAGACCCGAGGGATATGCGGATTCGCGCGGGTTCAGTGCCACGGTGAACTGGGCACCGACGGTCTCTCCACCGATGACATAGGCACCGACTTCGTAATTGCGACCGAACTTGTAGTTGGCGCCGAAGTTCAGGTTACCCGGTTCCTTGTCGCCCTGCTGGAAGGTGTTCAGATTGCCATTCCGCAGGCGATAGCTGCTGCGATAGACGTCGTTGGAATATTCCGCCGTGACGCTCAGCTTGTCGTTGACCTGCATGCTGACCGAGGCGAAGGGCTTGGCCCCGCCGCTGAACCAGTTTTCCACATTGGCCGTGCCGCCTTCCGAGGTGGCATCGATGACCCGCGGCTTGCCCGCCAGCGTTCCCCAGCCAAGGCCCGCGCTTGCACGGATGCGGGGGGTGATGTCGCGGGTGGCGACGATATATTCGCCCGAATAGACGCCGGTGCCCAGGAAATCCTGCACGCCGACCGAAACGGCGGGCCGCCAGCCGTCCTGATCGACCACCTGATAACGCAGGTCGAACGACCGGTCATAGATGAAGCCGTCATCGCGGTAATCGCTGATGCCCTCGACCCGGCTGTAACGCAGGGCGGCGGTCAGCTGCGGCAGCACCTGAAAGACCACGTTGGTGCGCAGCGCATAGTCGGATTTCGAGATGGTCGCCCCGAGGGTGCCCTCGGGCAGGGTCTCGGCGGTGGGGGTGTCGATCCCGCCCGGCATGCCATAGGTGGACATGTTTCGGGCCAGCATCGGATCGGCGATGGCATAGCCTGCACCGACCACAAGGGCCAGGGGCAGGGTGGTGGCCATCAGCTGGCTGGTCAGGCGCGAGCGGCGCATCGGCGTCATCCTTTCGGCGGGCGGGGCTTTCGACAGGTGGGGTGGCAAGTCGTATTGCAGATGTTGTCGGGGGACCGGCCCCCGGCAACGGTCGCGGCGCGCATCGACGCAAGGTTGCGTCATCGCGCCGCGACAGGTTCAGCCCGCAGCGGCGGGGGCGTCGGTCGTCGTTTCGGCAGCAGCTTCGGCAGGTTGCCCGACCGAGGCGCAGCCCTGCTGGGTCTTGCCACTGACCGTCAGGCGGGCCGTCAGCGGGTATTTCTGATCGGCCATCGTATCCTGACATTCGGTCGCCGTCATGTTCACCACGAAGGGCCGGTCGTTCAGAACGCCGACGTATTCCACGCCCCGGTCAAAGACCAGACGGTTGACCGAAATCTTGCGGCCCGACTGGTTTTCCGGCGTGCGATAGGTCGCGGTGTTGCCTGCGATCTCGACGTTCCAGAAGGGCTCGTTTCCGCGGGCGACGAAACTGGTGGCGCGATAGGTCAGCGGCTCGGCGGTGGGGATGGGCTTGCCGGGGGCGCCGGTCTCGATCGGCTGGACCAGCGGGGATACGGCGGGGGCGCGTGGCTTGGCGGGTTCCTCGGGCTCGGGTTCGGGCTGGTCAAGACCGATGTTGCGGCGCAGATCGGTCATGGTCTGCGTGTCGCAGGCCGTCAGGGGAAGGCTGATCAGCGCAAGAAGCGCAAGACGGATGGGCAGTTGGGGGAACATGGGGTTCTGGCCTTCTGGTTCGGTCTGGATCACTGTTCTTCCAGCGATACCAATCACGCGGCTGTGGGGCAAGCGTCACGCCCCCGCGCGGGCGGTCCCCCGCCTTTGCGGCAACACCCCCCGTCAGGCGGAAGGGTCGGTCGGGTTGACCAAACGATAATTCCCGTGCGGGCCATCCCCGAACAATGTGCGAATGCATGCCCAAACGGCCCCTGCGGCGCTGTCAGGCATTGATTTCCAACGAAAAGCGCGAAAGGGTCAAGTTGTTCATCTTGTCTTGCTTCAGGTCTTGCCAGTCATGTCACCATCAGTGGGTCAGGAACCACGCAGCCTTCCGCCGCAGTCCCGTTTCGCATGGGATGACGGCGCGATGGGGCGCGCCATCCGGAATTTCGACTGGTCACGCACCCCCCTTGGTCCGATCGAAGGCTGGTCGGTATCGCTTCTGAGTGCGGTGCGGATCCTGCTGGGGCAGCGACACGCCGCCTGCATGTTCTGGGGCCCCGAGCTGACGATGCTGTACAACGACGCCTATGCCCCCGCCCTGGGCAAGAAGGAATGGCACGCCCTGGGCCAGCCATTCCGCAGCATCTGGGCGGATGTCTGGGACGACGTCAAGCCGCTGGTGGATCAGGCGCTGTCGGGGCAGGGCACCTACAACGAGGAAATGCGTCTGATCATGACCCGCAACGGGTTCGACGAAGAGACGTATTGGACCTTTAGCTACAGCCCGCTGTTCGACGACCACGGCACCATTGCCGGGCTGATCAACATCACCGTCGATGTGACCGAGGTCGTGCAGGCCCGCCGCAACCAGCAGATCATGCAGCAGGAATTGCTGCACCGGATCAAGAACATCCTGTCGGTGACCTCGACCGTGGTATCGGCCAGCCTGCGCAACGCCACCTCGATCCAGGAGGCGCGCGACACGGTCGGCGCGCGCATCATGGCGCTGGCCCGCGCGCAGGGGCTGTTCACCGAACTGGGCGACAGTGCCGCGATCACCGAGGTCATGTCGCGGTCTTTGGGCGCGCATCTGGACGGCAGCGACCGCATCCGGCTGCAGGGGCCGCCGCTGCGGCTCAGTTCGCAGCAGGCGGTGGGGCTGTCGCTGGCGCTTTATGAACTGTCAACCAATGCGGCGAAATACGGGGCGCTGGCGGCCCCGCAGGGCGCGGTCGATCTGACGTGGTCGGTGCAGGGCGATGATTTCGCGCTGGATTGGCTGGAAACGGGCGGCGCCCCTGTTCAGCCCCCCGCGCGTGAGGGTTTCGGTTCGAAACTGGTCAACATGATCGTCCCCGCATACTTCGAGGGCGAGGGCGAGGCCACCTATGACCCCGCCGGCCTGCATTACCGCCTGCGCGGCAAGTTGAGCGCCTAGCAGTTCGGCACGTTCACGGCCAAACCGCCAAGCGAGGTTTCCTTGTACTTGTCGGACATGTCGCGGCCGGTCTGGCGCATCGTCTCTATCGCCACGTCCAGCGACACGATGTGGTGACCGTCGCCTCGCATCGCCAGGCTTGCGGCGCTGACGGCCTTGATGGCGCCCAGCCCGTTCCGTTCGATGCACGGAACCTGCACCAGCCCGGCCACCGGATCGCAGGTCATGCCAAGGTGATGTTCCAGCGCGATTTCAGCGGCATTTTCGATCTGGCGGGGGGTGCCGCCAAGAACGGCAGCCAGACCGGCGGCGGCCATGGCCGATGCCGATCCGACCTCGGCCTGACAGCCGCATTCCGCACCCGAGATCGAGGCGTTGTGCTTGACCAGCCCGCCCACCGCCGCCGCCGTCAGCAGGAAATCGGGCAGTGCGCGTTCGGATGCTCCCGGCACATGGTCCAACCAATAGCGGATGACGGCAGGCATGGTGCCCGCCGCGCCATTGGTGGGCGCAGTGACGACCTGACCACCGGCGGCGTTCTCCTCATTCACCGCCATGGCATAGGTCAACATCCAGTCGTTGATGATATGCGGCGCGGTCATGTTCAGCCCGCGTTCGGCCAGCAGCTTTTCATGGATGGCCTTGGCGCGGCGGCGCACCTTCAGCCCGCCGGGCAGGATGCCATCGGTTGTCAGCCCACGGTCCATGCAATCGCGCATCACCTGCCAGATCCCCATCAAGCCGTCGTGCAGTTCGGGGCGTGACCGGAAGCACAGCTCGTTTTCCTCTTTCATGCGGGCGATGGATTTGCCCGAGGTCTCGGCCATCGTCAGCATCTGATCGGCGGTGGCAAAGGGCCATGGCACGCTGGCGCTGGCGTCGCTGCGGCCTTCGGTGTGGCGACGCTCCAGCTCTTCCTCGGTCATGACGAAGCCGCCGCCGATCGAGTAATAGACGTGGTGGAAGATCACGTCCCCCTGCGCATCGGTCGCCGACAGGGTCATGCCATTGGCATGCCCCGGCAGCACGGTCTCATAGTCGAAGCGCAGGTCGGTGTCGGGATCGAATTCCAGCGCCTCTAGCCGGGGCGGGGTGATCTGTCAACTGTCGCGGATCTGCCGCAGGGTCCTTTCGGCGGCTTCGGGGTCCATGGTTGCGGGGGTAAAGCCCGCCAGCCCCAGAATTGTGGCGCGGTCGGTGGCATGGCCCTTGCCGGTAAAGGCAAGGCTGCCGTGCAGGCTGGCGCGCAGCCCATTTGCCTTGAAGGGTTGCAGTCGCAGCGCGTCCAGAAAGCGCGATGCCGCCACCATCGGCCCCATCGTGTGGGACGATGACGGGCCGACCCCCACCTTCAACAGATCGAACACCGACAGAAACATGAAAGCCCCCTTGCATTTGCCGCCCCATCTAAGCAGGACAGCGCCCAGCCTGCCATGTCTGGACGCGACCTTTTCACGGTCCGGTTGCGACATGCCCGCCCTGTCCCGCATGGCGCGGTATATGGTTAAAATCATAGCAACATGCTAATCAATTAGGCAATAAGGGGCCGCCTGCGAAATGGGCAGGGCAGGGGTCCGCTGCCCTTCTTGCAGGCGGCCCGCCATCGGTAAAGGAACAGGATATGGATTTGCCAGACCCGATCATTCTTGGCGATACGCGCCTTGGGCCCCCGGTTTTTCTGGCCCCGATGGCCGGAATCACCGACGTTCCCTTCCGGCGGGCGGTCGCGCGCTTTGGTGCCGGGCTGCTGGTCAGCGAAATGGTCGCTTCATCCGAGATGGTGACGAAACAGCCGTCGAACCGGGCATCGGTGCGCGCCAAGGCCCTGACCGAGGGCGCGCTGCCCGTCAGCGTGCAGATCGCCGGACGCGAGCCCGGCCCCATGGCCGAAACCGCGCGTATCGTCGAAGGCATGGGTGCGCGTGTCATCGACATCAACATGGGCTGCCCCGCCAAGAAGGTGACGGGTGGTCTGTCGGGCGCGGCATTGATGCGCGATCTGGATCTGGCGTTGTCGCTTATCGACGCGGTGGTGGGCGCGGTCGATGTGCCTGTGACGCTGAAGATGCGGCTGGGCTGGGATGACGACTGCCTGAACGCGGCGGACTTGTCGGCGCGGGCACGCGATGCCGGTGTCGCCATGCTGACGGTGCATGGTCGTACGCGGGCGCAGTTCTACAAGGGTCGCGCCGACTGGACCGCTATCCGCGCCGTGGCCGATCTGCCGGGCCGTCCGTCGCTGGTCGCCAACGGGGATGTGGTCGATGCCGAAACTGCGCGTCAGGCGCTGGCGCAATCGGGGGGCGAGGCTGTGATGGTCGGGCGTGGCGCCCAAGGTGCGCCGTGGCGGCTGGCGCAGATCGCGCATCAGCTGTGGGGTATGCCCGCGCCGGTCATTCCGCGCGGTCAGGATTTGGCTGATCTGGTGCAGGAACATTACGAGGACATGATGGATTTCTATGGCCCCGAACTGGGCCTGCGCGTCGCCCGCAAGCATCTGGGCTGGTATGCCGACGCCAATGATGCACCTCTGCGCGCCCAGATGCTGCGCGCCGAAACCCCCGCCGCCACTATCGCGCTGATCCGGCAGGCCTTTGCCGACGCCCCCGGCGATCTTGCAGGACAGGTGGCCGCATGACCCAACGCCCCAGGGATTTCGTCGATGCGATGACCGGCCCCGGGCTGGATGCGCTGCCGATGCCGGCGCTGATCCTTGATGCGCAGGGCCGCGTGGCGGCCATGAACAACTCGGCGGAAATCTGGCTGAACATGTCGCGCACCTCGACGCTGGGCAAGGCGCTGGACGGCGACGACATGGCAACCCGCCTGCGCATCGCGCCCAGCCTGCGCCCGCTGATGGGCCGCGTGCTGGCCAGCGACGAGGCGCTCTATCAGAACGCCGTCCGCTTCGAGATCGGCGACCGCGCGGGCGGCCATCAGGCCCGCCGCGCTGCCGTTCATGCCGCCCCCGCGCCGGAAACAGGTGGCGCGGTGATCTTCCTGATCGTGCCGCAGGATGACGACAGTCTGCATCAAAGCCGCAGCGTCCGCAGTGCCGCGCGCAGTGCCATCGGCATGTCGGAAATGCTGGCCCATGAGATCAAGAACCCGCTGGCGGGCATCCGCGGTGCCGCACAGTTGATGGCAATGAACGCGACCCCCGAGGACCGCGAGATGGCCGAGATGATTGTCAGTGAATCCCGCCGGATTGTGGCGCTGCTGGAACAGGTGGAGCGCTTCGGCGACACCTCGGCGCCCAAGCTGGCGGCGCTGAATGTCCATGACGTGCTGGAGCAGGTGCGCCGGTCCTCGGCGGTGGGTTTCGGGCGCGAGGTGGCGATCGTGACCGATTACGACCCGTCCTTACCGCCGGCGATGGCGGATGCCGACCAGCTGACGCAGGTGTGCCTGAACCTGGTCAAGAACGCCTCCGAGGCGCTGGCAGGCAAAGCGGGCGGGACGATCAAGCTGCGCAGCTTTTACGACCACACCCTGCGCCTGCCCCCCGATGATGCCGATCCCACGGGCCGCCCGCTGCCCCTGCAGATCGAGATCGAGGATAACGGCCCCGGCTTTCCAGACAATATCGCCGACCAGGTGTTCGAGCCCTTCGTATCGGGCCGTGAAAACGGCACCGGTCTGGGGCTGGCGCTGGTTAGCAAGATCATCACCGACCATGGCGCGCTGATCCGCGTGGACAGCCGCCCCGGTCGCACCGTGTTTCGCATATCACTGCCCAAGGCATAAGGACCGACCCCATGGACGGAACCGTTCTGATCGCTGACGATGACCGCACCATCCGCACCGTGCTGACGCAGGCGCTGACCCGCGCGGGGTGCCGGGTCCACGCAACCGGTAGCCTGGCGCAGCTGGCCAAATGGGTCGAGGAAGGCCGCGGCGATCTGGTCATCACCGACGTGATGATGCCCGACGGCAACGGCATCGACCGCATCCCCGCCATCCGCGAGGCGCGGCCCGATCTGCCGGTCATCGTGATCTCGGCCCAGAACACCATCGTGACGGCCATCCGCGCGACCGAGGCAGAAGCCTTCGAATACCTGCCCAAGCCCTTCGATCTGCCGGATCTGATGAGCAAGGCCAATCAGGCCCTGTCGCGCCGCCCACGCAAATCCGACCCGATCCCCGAGGCGCTCTCGGTCCCGCGCGAGGCTGCCGATCCCGCCATGCCGCTGATCGGGCATGCGCCCTCCATGCAGGCGCTGTTCCGCATGGTGGCGCGGGTTCTGAACGCCGATCTGCCGGTGATCATCGCGGGCGAGGCGGGCGTCGGCAAGACCACCATCGCCCGGTCCTTCCACGATCTGTCGGACCGTCGCGACCGGGGTCTGGCGATCCTGACCTCATCCGACGCCAGCGAGGATGCGATCAACCGCGCCGCCGACAAGGCCCGTGGCGGCACCATCATCATCGAGAACCCCGCGGGCTTCGATCCCGCCGCACAGGCCCGCCTGATCGGCATGATCGAGGTGCTGGAATCCGGTCCCGACCGCGCCAGCGCCCCGCGCATCGTCACCACCACCGGCCCCGATCCGCAGGCGGATGTCAGCAACGGGCGGCTGCGGTCGGACCTCTATTACCGTCTGGCGGGCGTTACGGTCAGTGTGCCGCCGCTGCGGGCGCGGGTGGACGACATCCTGCCGCTGGCGGCGCATCTGCTGGCACGGGCCGCCGCGCAGGGGTTGCCGGAACGCGATCTGGCCGATGACGCTGCGGCGGCGCTGCGGGCGCATCCCTTTCCGGGCAACGTGCGCGAGCTGGAGAACATGATGCGCAGGCTGGCGCTGACCGCCAGCGGCGCAACCATCAGCAATTCGGAAATGCGCGAGGCGCTGTCCCAGCAGTCGGGCAACCGCCAGACCGCTGCGGCCCCCGTCAGCATGGCGGCGCCCATGGCTGCGGAACCCGCCAGCACCGCCCCGACGACCCAAGGCAATTCGCGGCTGTCGGATTCGGTCGAGGCGCATCTGCAGCGTTACTTCGACCTGCATGGCGATGCGCTGCCGCCTCCGGGCCTGTATGACCGCATCCTGCGCGAGGTCGAGCGGCCGCTGCTGCAGGTGGCGCTGGATGCGACCGGTGGCAATCAGCTGCGTTGTGCCGATCTTCTGGGGATCAACCGCAATACGTTGCGCAAGAAACTGACCGAGCTGAATATCGAGGTGACACGGCGCCGCAAACTGATGTAAAACCGCCACAGGGCGCAGCGACAAGGTCACGCGCTGCCCGCCAATGAAAGCCGCGCAGACGGCGAGTGGGGGTTATGACAGGCCTGGCGACAGGGCTCAGCTGGGACAAGCTGGCCCGTATCCGAATGCCGCGACAATGGCGCGGGCTGCTGACCTGGGGCATCGTGCTTTCGGGCGTGGCGCTGGCCGTTGCGACATTCGCGGTCATGGGTCCCTTCGGGCGCGGGATGCAGGGGGAAACCCTGCGGCTGGTGCTGTTGGCGGACCTTGCCTATCTGCTGGTTCTGATCGGTTTCATCGTCGCGCGGATGGCGCGCCTGATCGCCGCACGCCGACGTGCAGGCCCTGCATCCAAGCTGCATGGTCGTCTGGTCCTGATCTTTGGCGGGCTGGCGCTGGTGCCGACGGTGCTGGTCGCGCTGTTCGCCGGGTTTCTGGTCAATATCGGGCTGGAGGGCTGGTTTTCCGACCGGGTCCAGCAGGTCGTCACCACATCGCAGGCCGCAGCCGAGGCCTATCAGGCCGAGCATCGCAGTGACCTGTCCCAGGACGCCCGCGCGCTGGCCAACATCCTGACGCAGGCCGGACGTGCCAATCCGCTGATCGAAGATGGAGAGATGCGCCAGCTGTTGGCCCAAGGTCAGGGCCTGATCCAGCGCGGGTTGCGCGAAGCCTATATCATCAACGGCAACGCCGAGATCCGCGCCCGTGGCGAACGCAGCTATCTGTTCTGGTACGAGGCGCCCACCAGCGATCAGTTGGACCTTGCCCAGACCGAAGGCCTGACCCTGATCGAGGATTGGGACAACGATGAATTCCGCGCGCTGGTGGCGTTGCCGCCGCTGGCCGACCGCTATCTCTATGTGACGCGCGATGTCGATGGCAGCCTTCTGGGCCTGCTGGACGACACCCGCGCCACCGTTGGCGACTATCGCCAGCTGGAGGAGATGCGATCGCAGGTGCTGCTGGAATTTTCGCTGGTTTATCTGGGCTTTGCGCTGTTGTTGGTGGCGGCGGCGATCTGGCTGGGCCTTTGGTTCGCCAGCCGTTTGTCGCGCCCCATCGGGCTGCTGGCACGGGCCAGCGAACAGGTGGGACGGGGCGATCTGGACCTGCAGATCCCCGAACCTAAGACCGGCGACGAAATCCAGACCCTCGGGCGGTCCTTTAACCGCATGACCCGTCAGTTGAAGACCCAACGCGAAGAGCTGATCGAAAGCTATCGCGTCAGCGACGAACAGCGGCGTTTGTTCGACAACGTGCTGACCTCGGTCACCTCGGGGGTCATCGGACTGGATGCGGCGGGGGAAATCGACTTCGTGAACCGGTCCGCCAGCCGGTTGCTGGGTCTGGACGCCAAGGGCGATATCGACGCGCTGCTGTCGCAGGCGGTGCCGGAATTCGCGCCGTTGTTCGAACGCCTGTCGGGATCGGTCGCCGAAACCATTCAGGACGAGGTCCGCATCCTCCGCGAAGGCCGCGCCGAAAGTCTGCTGGTCCGCATGGCCGTGCGCCGCAACGCCGAAGGCGCGCTGGAGGGGTTCGTGGTGGCCTTCGACGACGTGACCGAACTGGTCAGCGCGCAGCGCATGGCCGCATGGGGCGATGTCGCGCGTCGTGTCGCCCATGAAATCAAGAACCCGCTGACCCCCATCCAGCTGTCGGCCGAACGCCTGCGCCGCAAGTTCGGCCCGCTGGCACCCGAATCCGAACGCGCGGCGCTGGAACAATATACCGATGTGATCATCCGTCAGACGGGCGACCTGCGCCGGATCGTCGATGAATTCAGCCGCTTTGCCCGCATGCCCGAACCCGACCGCGCCGAAACCGATATGGCAGCTTTGCTGCGCGACGTGGTCCTGTTGCAGCAGGATGCGCTGAACGACGCGCTGATCGTCGATATCCCGACGGATCCCGTCATCGTGGATTGCGACGGCGGCATGCTGCGCCAGGCGCTGACCAATCTGCTGAAGAACGCGGGCGAAGCGGTCGAGGAACGCGCCGCCTCGGATCAGGACTTCCAGCCGCGCGTCAGCGTCCAGATGGAGGTGCAGCCCGATCTGGTCTGCATCCGCATCACCGATAACGGCTTGGGCCTGCCCGCCGATCGGTCGCGGCTGTTCGAACCCTATGTCACGATGAAAAGTCAGGGCACCGGCCTTGGTCTGCCCATCGTCAAGAAGATCGTCGAGGAGCATGGCGGCAGCCTGTCCCTGACGGATGCGCCCGACAGGCCGGGCGCCATGGCCGAGATCCGGCTGCCACGGGAGCGGCACCCTATGCGCGCGCCCCAACGCAAGAGCAGACAAGAAAAAGACGAGGCGACACTATGAGCGATATTCTGATCGTCGATGACGAACGGGACATCCGCGAGCTGATCGCGGACATCCTGAAGGACGAAGGCTTCGACACCCGTCTGGCCGCCAATTCCGACGACGCGGTGGCGGCGCTGAACGAACGCGAACCCTCGCTGATGATTCTGGACATCTGGCTGAAGGACAGCCGCATGGACGGGATCGACATCCTGAAACAGGTCAAGCGCAACAATCCCGACGTGCCGGTGATCATCATTTCCGGCCATGGCAACATCGAGATCGCGGTCGCTGCCATCAAGCAGGGGGCATATGACTTCATCGAAAAGCCCTTCAACATCGACCAGCTGATGGTGGTCATCAACCGCGCGATGGAAACCAGCCGCTTGCGCCGTGAAAACAGCACCCTGCGGCGTGGTGGCGACAAGGCGACGGAAATGCTGGGCCATTCGGTCGCCTTCAAGCGGCTGCGCGACGGGCTGGACAAGGTCGCGCGGTCCAATGGGCGCGTGATGCTGGCGGGGGAACCCGGCACCGGCAAGGAAATGGCCGCGCGCTATATCCACGCCCACAGCCCGCGGGCGTCGGCACCCTTCATCACCGTCCCCTGCGCCACGATCGAGCCCGAACGCATGGAAGAAGTTTTGTTCGGTCGCGAAACGCCCGAACGCGGCATCGAGCCGGGCCTGTTGGAGCAGGCGCATGGCGGCATCATCTATTTCGACGAAGTGGGCGACATGCCATTGGGCACTCAGCCCAAGATCCTGCGGGTGCTGACCGAACAGCAATTCGTGCGGGCAGGGGGCGCCGACCGCGTGCGTGTCGATCTGCGCGTCCTGTCATCCACCAACCGCGATCTGGTCGCGGAAATTGCCGCGGGCCGTTTCCGTCAGGAATTGTTCGACCGGCTGAACGTGGTGCCGCTGGCCGTGCCATCGCTGGCCGACCGGCGTGATGACATCGCGCTGCTGGCGGAACATTTCATCCAGCATTTCCACAAGACCCAAGGCCTGCCCCCGCGCGAGCTGCCCGAGGACACGGTCGCGGCGCTGCAATCGATGCGCTGGCCGGGCAACATCCGCCAGCTGCGCAACGTCATCGAACGCGTGCTGATCCTGGCCGAGGAAACCGGCCCGATCCAGCCCTCGGAACTGGAACCCCAAGGCGCGACCCCCGACAACGCCGAGGCCCTCAGCCTTGGTCCGCAGGTCACAGCCATGGCCCTGCGCGAGGCGCGCGAGATGTTTGAACGCGAATATCTGGTGGCCCAGATCAACCGTTTTGGCGGCAACATCAGCCGCACCGCCCAATTCGTGGGCATGGAGCGCAGCGCCCTGCATCGCAAGCTGAAATCACTGGGCGTCGTCGGCGGCATGCGCAGCGATGAGGACATGGTGCTGGGCAAGTAAGCGCCGCAGGGCGCTTGCGCGTGTCAGCGCCCCGGCATAGGCAAGGAATGCGTCCACCGGTCGGGCGCGGACGGCAAGAGGGCTGTGGATGAAGATCATCATTTGCGGGGCCGGGCAGGTCGGCTGGCAGATCGCCCGCCATCTGTCGGGGGAACGAAACGATGTCACGGTCATCGACAACAACCCCGACCTGATCCGCCGAGCCACCGATGCGCTGGACGTGCAGGGCGTCACGGGCTTTGGCAGCCATCCCGACGTGCTGGACCGTGCGGGCGCACGCGATGCCGATCTGATCATTGCCGCCACCCATTCCGACGAGGTGAACATGGTCACCTGTCAGGTGGCGCATTCGGTCTTTCAGGTGCCGCGCAAGATCGCGCGCCTGCGGTCGGGGGCCTATCTGGACGCGATCTATTCCGACCTTTACCGCACCGAGCATCTGCCCATCGACGTGGTCATCAGCCCCGAACGAGAGGTCGCGCTGGCTGCGTTGCAGCGCCTGTCCGCGCCCTCGACCTTCGATGTCGAGACTTTCATGGACGACAAGATCCACATGTTGGGGATCGATCTGGAACCGGACTGCCCGGCGCTGAACACGCCATTGCGGCAGCTGACCGAACTATTTTCCAGCCTGCGCGCCATTGTCGCCGGTGTCCGCCGCGAAGGCCGCCTGTTCGCCCCCGAGGCGGGCGACCAGCTGTTCGCGGGCGACCAGATCTATGTCTTCAGCCATGTCGATGACGTGCCGCGCACGCTTGATATCTTCGGCAAGCCTCCGCAGAAACAGGAACGCGTCACCATCATCGGTGCGGGCAACGTCGGTCTGGCCGTGGCGCAGACGCTGGAAAACCGCCCCGACCGCATCCGCGCCAAGCTGATCGAACGCGACCGCGCCCGTGCCGAATTCGCCGCCGACCGGCTGGAACGCACCATCGTGCTGAACGGCGACGGCCTGTCGGCAGAACTGCTGGACGAGGCGGGCGTGCCGCAGGCCGATGCCGTGCTGGCCGTGACCGATGACGACAAGACCAACATCCTGGCATCCGTGCGTGCCAAGCAGGCCGGGGCCAAGATGGCCATCGCGCTGATCAACGACCCGACGCTGGTGCCCCTGATGGGGGCGCTGGACATCGACGCCTATATCAACCCGCGCGCGACGACCGTGTCCACCATCCTGCGCCACATCCGCCACGGGCGGGTGCGCGACATCTATTCCATCGGCGATGCCGAGGCCGAGGTGATGGAGGCGCAGGTCCTCTCCACCAGCCCCATGTCGGGCCGCGCCATCCGCGACATCGAATTCCCCGAAGGTGCCCTGCTGGGTGCCGTGCGCAAGGGCGACAAGGTCATCAAGCCCATGGCCGACACAAGGATCGAGGAAGGCGACATCGTCCTGATCTTCGCCCTGACCAAGGACGTCCACGAGGTCGAGCGTCTGCTGCAAGTCTCGATCGACTTCTTCTAGGGGCGCGCGATGATCCGCATCCTACAACGCCTGCCGCTGCTGGTCCTGCTAAGCGGGATCGTCGCGCTGACGATGCTGGTCCCCGCCTCCTTCGCATCGGTCCGCAACGAGGACGTCATCGCCCGCACGTTCTTTTATGCGGCGCTGTTCATCCTGACCTTCTGCGGGTTGATCGGGCTGGCCACCCATGCGAACCCCCGACCCCAGAGATCGCGCGAAACGCTGCTGACCATGCTGGGGGTCTTTGGCCTGCTGCCTTTGCTGATGGCGCTGCCCTTTGCCGAAAGCCTGCCTGATACCGGCTTTTTCAACGCCTGGTGGGAGATGGTGTCCTCGCTGACGACGACGGGGGCCTCGCTCTATTCGGCCGATCTACTGCCCGCACCCCTGCATCTGTGGCGGTCACTGGTGGGCTGGATGGGCGGGTTCTTCGTGCTGATCTCGGCGGTGGCTATCCTGGCGCCGCTGCGTGTGGGCGGGTTCGAGATCATGTCCAGCCCCTATGGCCGCGACGAACATGTCCAGAAACTGCCGCGATCTGCCGATCCGCGCCAGCCGGTCTCGCATCTGTCCGATCCGCGCCACGACAGTCGCACCTCGGACCCTGGTGTCCGCCTGATGCGGGCGGCAAGGCTGGTGGGGCCGGTCTATGTCGTGCTGACGCTGATCCTGTGGATCGGCTTGCTGCTGCTGGGCGATCCGTCGTTCCTGGCGCTGACGCGGGCGATGGGAACGCTGTCCACATCGGGCATTTCCCCCGTCATCGGCCAGACCGGAGAGATTTCGGGCGTCGCGGGCGAGATGCTGATCTTCGTCTTCCTGATCCCCGCCCTGTCGCGCCGCTTCTGGCCCGGAGGCAGCGAATTGCGCGCCACCGAACGCCTGCGCGAAGACCCCGAGTTGCAGATGGCGGTGGCGATGGTGCTGCTGGTCAGCGCCGTCCTGTTCCTGCGCCACTTCCTGGGGGCGATTGACGTGGCCAGCACCGGTCCCAAGATGCCGCTGATGCTGCGCGATCTGGGCAACGGCCTGTCGGCGCTGTGGGGGGTGATGTTCAACGCGCTCAGCTATCTGACGACGACGGGATGGAATTCCGTCGACTGGCAGGGGGCACGGGCATGGTCGGGACTGGGCGCGCCGGGCCTGATCCTTGCGGGGCTGGCGATGATGGGCGGCGGCATCGCCACCACGGCGGGGGGCGTCAAGCTGCTGCGGGTCTATGCCCTGGCCCGCCACGGAGAGCGCGAGATGGAGCGGATCATCCACCCAAGCAGCGTCTCGGGCGGGGGGCGGATCGCGCGGCGTCTGCGGCGCGAGGGGGCCTATCTGGCCTTCATCTTCTTCATGCTGTTCGCCATGTCGATCGCCGCGGTCGTCACCCTGGTTTCGATCTATGCCATCGAATTCGAGACGGCGACTATCCTTTCAATCGCCGCGCTGACGAACACCGGACCCCTTGCGGGCGCCATTCCCCTGACCCCCGCCTTCGAGGCCAGCGCCGGCATCGCATCCGCCCCGTGGGAGGGTTGGTCGGGCCTGCCGGCCTTCACGAAGGTGGTCCTGGCCTTCGCCATGATCCTTGGCCGCATCGAGACATTGGCCGTCCTTGCGCTGTTTTCCCCGGAATTCTGGCGTCGCTGATCACGGGTGTTGCCTAAATGTTGACCCCATGGGCTGCCGGATGGGCGCGCGCTTGCATGGCCATCGGCAACTCCTTAGATGTTGTCGGGACGGGGAACAGTGAAAAACGGAATAACAAATGGCTGGCGACAAGCAGAACCTGCAGGACGCATTCCTGAACCATGTCCGCAAAGCAAAGGTGCCGGTCACCATATTCCTGATCAATGGCGTCAAACTTCAAGGCGTCATTACCTGGTTCGATAACTTCTGCGTATTGCTGCGTCGTGACGGGCAATCGCAGCTGGTCTACAAGCATGCGATCAGCACGATCATGCCGGGCCAGCCCATAAGCCTGTATGAAGGCGAGGATTGATTGGCGGAACTGACATCTACCGAAATTAAACCGACCCGCGCTTACGTCATCCACCCTGATCTTGGACGCGCCCGCACGCAGCGGCGCGAACCGGAACATTCCCTGGCCGAGGCCGTGGCGCTTGCCCATGCCCTGCCGGGAATCGAACTGGTCGGGCAGGAAGTCGCGAATGTGCGTGAACCCAACCCCGGAAAGCTGTTCGGGAAGGGCAAGCTGGCCGAAATAGGCGAGCGTCTGGAGCAGGTCGAGGCCGAACTGGTCCTGATCGATGGTCCGGTGACCCCCGTGCAGCAGCGGAACCTGGAAAAGGAATGGGGCGTCAAGCTTCTGGACCGGACCGGGCTTATTCTTGAAATCTTTGCCGATCGCGCGCGTACGCGGGAAGGTGTTTTGCAGGTCGAACTGGCCGCGCTGTCCTATCAGCGGACGCGGTTGGTGCGGGCCTGGACCCACCTTGAACGCCAGCGGGGCGGTCTTGGCTTTGTCGGCGGTCCCGGCGAAACCCAGATCGAGGCCGACCGTCGTGCCATTGACGAACAGATGACGCGCCTGCGCCGTCAGCTGGAGCGTGTGGTCAAGACCCGCACCCTGCATCGTGCGGCGCGTGCCAAGGTGCCTTACCCCATCGTCGCACTGGTGGGCTATACCAACGCGGGCAAATCGACCCTGTTCAACCGTCTGACGGGCGCCGAGGTCTTTGCCAAGGACATGTTGTTCGCGACGTTGGATCCGACCATGCGCGCCATCCGTCTGCCGGATGCCGCAGGGGGAAATTCGGGGCGCAAGATCATTCTGTCGGATACGGTGGGCTTCATCAGCGACCTGCCGACCGAACTGGTTGCAGCCTTCCGCGCCACGCTGGAGGAGGTGCTCGAGGCCGATCTGATCCTGCACGTCCGTGACATCAGCCACCCCGAGACCGAAGAACAGGCCTCGGATGTGGCCGAAATTCTGGACAGTCTTGGTGTGGAAGACGATGTCGCCGCCATCGAGGTCTGGAACAAGATCGACGCACTCGGTGCGGACACCCGCGCGGCCCTGCGCCGCACCGATGCCCGCACCGAAGGCGTTCAGGCCGTCAGCGCACTGTCTGGCGAAGGTTTGTCCGATCTGATCGGTGCCATCGATCACAGCCTGGGCGAGGTTCTTGACGAACATCGTTTCGATGAAAGCGTCGTGCTGGAATTTGCCGATGGTCGCAGCCGCGCCTGGCTGCACGAGGCAGGCGTCGTCGAAAGCGAAGAGGCTGGCGAGGACGGGTTGAACCTGAACCTGCGCTGGACCGCCCGTCAGAAGGGCGCCTTCGAAGCGTTCACCGGCACCTCGGTCGAGGTCGAGCCGGAGGATGAGGGCGACGATCAGGACCCGCTACGGTCCGGCGGTTGGCATCCGGCGGACTGACCACCGTTGCGTCCCGCGATGGGGCGGGGGGCCAGCCCCCCGTACCCCCCGCCGGGTGGGGCTGCGCCCCTCCCGGACCCACCTGCGGTTCAGGCGATCATTTCATGCGCCCAAGGCGGGTTTGCGCCGGGGCGGGATACGGTGACGGCAGCGGCCTTGGCGCCAAGCGTCAGGGCGGCGTGGATCTGATCGGCCGTGACCGAGGCAAGCCCCGATTTCGACAGAACACCCTGACGATCGAAGCTGGCCAGAACGCCTGCGTTAAAGGTATCGCCCGCGCCGATGGTGTCCGACACCGTGGTGCGCACGGCCGGGGCGCTGACCGTCGGGCCGTCCCAGATCGCCTTGGCACCAGCCTCGCCGCCGGTCTGCAGGACCATTTTGGGGCCCGTTGCCAGAACCTTGCGGGCGGCCTCTTCGGGGGCCACGCCGGGATAGAGCCACTCCAGATCGTCCGAGGACAGCTTGACGATATCGGCCATCGGCAGCATCCGGTCCAGACGGGCGCGATAGCTGTCGGGATCGGTGATGAAGAACGGGCGGATGTTCGGGTCGATCATCACCGGCAGGCGGTCGTGATGCTGGGCGATCAAGGCCTCGATCGCGGCACCGCAGGGGTTGGGCACCAGGCTGATGCCACCTGCGAACAGCGCGCTGATGCTGGCGGGCAGGGGGGCGATGTCGTCACTGGTCATCATCCGGCCCGCCGAACCTTCGTCATAGAAAGAATAGAGCGCCTCGCCATTGGTCAGCGTCACCAGGGCCAGCGTGGTCAGCCGGTCGGTGCGCGGGCAGAGGTCGATGTTCACGCCGGCTTCGGCCAGCGGGCGCATGATCACGTCGCCGAAGGGGTCGCGGCTGATGGGCCATAGATAGCCGGTGTCCTGACCCATACGGCCAAGCGCGATGGCGGTATTATAAACCGCTCCGCCGGCCAAGGGTCTGAAGGCGCCATTTTCCGGCACCATGTCGATCAGCGATTCTCCTGCGCACAAAATCATGGCGTGCCCCTTTCAGATCTGTCCTGAGTTGGCCAGATACATGAAAACTGCTAACGCTACCAGCGCGACGACCGCGGCGGCGGCGATTTTCCAGACCGACCACGGACGCTGTCCCGTCACCCGCCCAGACTGGCCGTTGACCACGAAACGATAGCTTTTGTTGTTATAGCGATATGCGGCTGTCCAGATCGGCAGCAGGATGTGCTTGAAGGTCTCGGCGGCGAAATCGCTGCTGATGGCATCGACGCGCTGGTGATCGCCACCGATGGCACGGCGTGCGTCACCGGTGATGACCTGCGCCATCTGGTCCCGCGCCGCCTGATGGCCCTGCGCCAAGGGGGTGGTATAGCCCTCGGCCTCGAACCCTGACAGGAAGGCGGGACGGTAATCGGCCAGCTGCGCCAGATCCCACGGCATCAGCGCCTGCGTCATGGCGGCGGGCAGGGCGGTGGATGCAGGCACCAGAACATCGTTAAAATCGCGTGCGACATTGCCGGATACGGGTCGCCAGCGGATCTTGGCGACCTTTTGCGCCACGCGCTGATTGCGACCGTTCACCTGCCGCGTGACATGGACGGTTTCGTAATAGGTATCACCGCGCTGCCCGCGATAGCTGCTGCGGCTGCTGGCATCGAAGGTCCAGAAGGGCGAGTAGATCCCCGTCAGCCGCCGGTCCTTGCGGGCATAAGCCGTCAGCCCCGAGGGCGCGAACCACAGGCTGCCCAGCCAGTCCTTCATCGCTGCGCGCGCCTGTGCCTCGGTCAGCACGAAGGGCAGCACGCCTTGCGGTTTGATCCGCCGCGTCGCGCCGGTATCGGTGACGACCGGCGTGGCGCAGAAGGGGCAGCGGCTGGCGTGGTGGTCGTCGTCCATATCCACCCGTGCCCCGCAATTGGGGCAGGACAGGGTGCGCACGGTCTGGGTGATGTCGGCCGATCCGGCATCGAGGTGCAGGCCCTTCTGCAACGGGATCTCGACCAATTGGGGGGCCTTGTGGCTGGCATCCCACTGCAGGCTCGCGTCCAGCGGGTCTTTCGACGGCTGGCGCCCCGGCGCGCGGGACGGGCCGGGGCCGATGTCTTGCTGGTGACCGCAGTAGTCGCAGACCAGCACCTGCTGGCCCGGCTGAAAGCGCAGGCTGGCCCCGCATTGCGCGCAGGGAAAGCGGTGTTCCATCTGGGGCATCCGCTCAGCCCGGCAAGGGGGGCGGCATCATGGTGAACAGCTGCGCCAGTTCGGGAACTTCTTCGGCAGGCAGCCAGCCGTCCTGACCCGGCGTCCAGACCAGCGTCTCGCGGTTAAAGCTGCCGTCGGCCACCAGACGGCCCAGATGACCGCGACCGTAAGGACCCTGCGCCTGTCCCCCGATAGCGACATGCCAGACGGTTTCGACCGCGCGACCGGGCAAGGGCGGCGGGGCTGGTTGCGAGGCCGCTTGGGCGGGCTGGGGGACCGCACCCCAAGGGCCACTGCGCGCCATGCCCATCGCGGCCCCCATCGCGGCACCGAAGCCGGCGCCTGCACCGCCTTGGTTCTGGGCCGCGTTCATCATCGCTTCCGATGCGGCGTATTGCCCGAAACGGTCCAGATCGCCGATGATCCCCATCGAAGTGCGCTTATCCAGCATCTTCTCGACCTCGGCGGGCAGGCTGACGTTCTCGATATAGAATTCGGGCAGGGTCAGGCCATAGGTCTCGATCACCGGGGCGATGGCCTTGGCGACCAGCGTGGCCAACTGGTCGGTGTTGGCCGCCATGTCCAGCACGGGGATATTGGCCGAGGCGATGGCGCGGGAAAATTCCTGCACGATCACGTTGCGGATCTGCAGTGTGATCTCGTCCTTGGTGAAATCGCCGTCGGTGCCGACAATTTCGGACATGAACCGTGCGGGATCGGTCACGCGCATGGAATAGGTGCCGAAGGCGCGCAGCCGGACGGGGCCGAATTCCGGATCGCGGGCGATGATCGGGTTGCGCGTGCCCCATTTCAGATCGTTGAAGCGGGTCTTGTTGACGAAATAGATTTCAGACTTGAAGGGGCTGCGGAAGCCGTGGTCCCAATGCTGCAGTCGCGTCAGGATCGGCAGGTTGTTCGTTTCCAGCAGGTAAAGCCCCGGCCCAAAGACATCGGCCAGCTGTCCTTCGTGCACAAAGACCGCGGCCTGACCTTCACGAACGGTCAGCTTGGCGCCGTATTTGATGGCATGGCCGACGGTATCGAAACGCCAGACCATCGTATCGCGGTCGTCTGCGGTCCATTCGATGACGTCGATGAATTCGCCGCCAAGGATGTCGAAGATGGACATGGGCATTTTCCTTTCTGATGCCTGCGGGCCGGCTCAGGCGGCCTCGCCCAGCAGTTCGGACGCGATCTGGCGGACGATGGGGGCAGCTTGCGTTTCGGACATGCCGGGGCGCAGGCGCGGGTCGTAAAGGATTTGCAGCAGCAATTCGTCATGCCGCGTCAACAGGGCGAATTCCTCATCATCATTGAAGATCGAGGGGCGCGCATCCGGGCTGTCGTTGGCCAGACCCATGCCTTGGGCGATCTCTTCGTGGATGCAGGACGTGCGCAGCAGGTCGGGCAATTCGGCGCGGATCACGGCAATGGCATGTGCATATTCGCTGGCATTCCCCTTGGAGTAGGCAAAAACCGTGCAACTGATCGCAGGGGGCAGGTTTTCCAGCATGGCAGCGTCCTGCGACGGGATGCCAGGGACCAGCTCGGACAGACGGGGGCCGATGTTGCGGCGTTCATCCTCGGACAGGATCAGCACGGCGAAATTGCCGCCGCTGCCGGTCAGGGCGACGGGATGGCCGGTGGCGCTGGACAGGCGGTTGCCAAAGCTTGCGACCTCGGACCGCCAGGCGGCGCGGCCGGCGATCTGAGTTGAACGGGCCGAACTCCAGCTGCAGGCGCACCGGCTGTTCCCACCGGCGCAGCGGTGCGCTGCGCGATTGCGATACCAGCGCATCGCCGCTGCGGGTGTATTCGTCGCGCAGGGCGATGGCCATGAAATCGCGAGTCAGCGTTTCGGCGGTGATGGGTGCATCCTGCGGGACGCGGTCGCGGCGCATCTTGCCCTGTGCGATCAGGCGGCGTTGCGTGGCGGCATAGTAATCACGCTGCGACTGGCTGGCAGCACTGGCCGAGGTCTGAACCGCATTGGCCGCGCGGTTGCGTTCGGCGCGGGCCTTGCGCAATTCGGCTTGCGTGGGGGTTGCGGGTTCCTGCACTGCCGGACGCGGATCGGGCCGGTCCGAGGTCAGCGGTGCAGGTGCCGCATCGTCGCGACCGCATGCACTCATCAGCAGCGCCGCCAGAAGAACGGCACCCGACGCGATCGGCACGCGTCGGGACAGGGCGGATCGGATCATCGACGCCCCCCGGTTGGCGCGACCTTGTCCAGTCGCGGAGCCGATGCGGCGGCCAGCGTGTCGCGCAGTTCGGCCTCCATCTGCGTCAGGTCGCTTTCGGCGGCGGCGCGGCGGGCGCGACCTTCATCGGCGATGCGCAGGCTGTCTTCGATGGTGGCGATCAGCTGGGCATTGGCGGTCTTGACGGATTCGATGTCGAAGACGCCGCGTTCGGTCTCCGCACGGATGGTGGCATTGGCCTGACGCAGGTTGTCTGCGTTGCGGGTCAGCAATTCGTTTGTCAGATCGCTGGCCTCGCGCACGGCGCGGGCGGCCTCGGCGCTGCGTTGGATGGTGACAGCCTGCGCCAGCTGGGTTTCCCACAGCGGCACGGTGTTCACCAAGGTCGAGTTGATCTTGGTCACCAGCGACTTGTCGTTTTCCTGCACCAGCCGGATCGAGGGCAGGGACTGCATCGTCACCTGACGGGTCAGCTTCAGGTCGTGGACGCGGCGTTCCAGATCGTCGCGAAGCGCGCGCAGATCGCGCAACTCCTGCGCCTCGATCACCTGATCGGCTTCGGGTTTGGCGGCGACCTCGGCTTCCTTGGCGGGGATGACGTCGCTGTCCAACTCGTGCAGCTTTTCGGTGCCTGCAGCGATGTAAAGCGCCAGTTCGTCATAGAAGGTCAGCGTGCGATCATAGAGCAGATCCAGCGACTTGATGTCCTTCAGCAGGGTCTGTTCATGCGCCTCCAGTTCGACCGAAATGCGGTCGATCTGGGTCTGCACCCCTTCGTAATTCGCCACGAATTTGGCAAAAGGCGCCGAACGCCCCAGCAGCTTTTCCCACCAGCTGCGGGTGCGGCGCACGTCCAGTTCCGACGTCGAGAAACCCCGGATGGTGGTCACGACCTCGCGCAGGCTGTCGCCGGCGGGGCCTGCCTCTTTGGATTTCACGTCGGCCAGCATCTGCTGGCTGATCTGTTGCAGCCCCGATTGGGCGCGCGTGCCGAACCGCAGGATCGAGCCGCTGTCGCCCAGATCGATCTCGGCCATGCGGGTGCGGATCGCCTGCGCGGTGGCTGCATCGGCCTCGGCCAGTGCGACGGGGGGCTGGGCCGGTTGGGCAGGAAGATCCGAGGCAAGCGTCTCGATCTCTTTCTGGGTCGCTTCGGCGCGGCGGCGGGTGTCGTCGGTCATCAGAATGTCCCCTTGTCAGCGATCCGGTCGGTCAGGCTGTTTCTGCACAGCAGCATATGTCGGAATCGCTGCACTTCAACGACATAGCACAGGGAAAGTTTCCCGTCATTCACACCGTATCGGGGGAAAAGGGGGCCGCGGATCACCGCAGCCCCCGGTCTTGGGATCAGGCGGCCTTCTTGCCCGCACCAAAGCGGCCATAGAAGCTGTCGCCCTTGTCGGCCATGTCACGCAGCAGGGCGGGGGCGGCAAAGCGGTCGCCGTGTTCCGCCGTCAGACGGTCGCAGATTTCGACCGCGCGCGCCGCGCCCAGCATGTCCAGCCAGCCGAACGGCCCGCCCGACCACGGCGCAAAGCCCCAGCCAAGGATCGCGCCGACATCGCCTTCGCGGATGTCTTCCAGCACGCCTTCTTCCAGCGCACGCACAGCCTCAAGCGTCTGTGCGAACATCAGGCGATGCTGGACGTCGTGCAGTTCAGGCTGATCGGGGCTGCGCGGATATTGCGGGTCCAGACCGTCCCACAGGCCCTGACGTTTGCCGTCGTCGCCATAGGCATAGAAGCCCGACTTGGACTTGCGGCCCATGCGGCCCTGATCGGCCATCCAGAACAGCACGTCATCGACCGCGCCATCGGGATAATCCTCGCCCATCGCCGCACGGGTGGCCTTGGCGATCTTCACGCCCAGATCGATCGAGGTTTCATCGACCAACTGCAGCGGCCCAAGCGGCATGCCCATCAGCTTGGCGGCATTTTCGATCAGCGTCGGGTTCACGCCCTCGCCGACCATGCGGATGCCTTCGTTGATATAGGGAATGATGCAGCGGTTGGCATAGAAGAACCGCGCATCGTTCACCACGATCGGCGTCTTGCGGATCTGGCGCACGAAATCCAGCGCCTTGGCCACGGCGACGGGACCGGTCTGTTTGCCCTTGATGATCTCCACCAGCAGCATCTTGTTCAACGGGGCTAAAGAAGTGGATGCCGATATATTGTTCCGGCCGCGCACTGGCCTTGGCCAATTCGCTGATCGGCAGTGTCGAGGTGTTGGTCGCAAAGATCGCATCCTGCGGGATCACCGCTTCGGCCTTCTTGGTGACCTCGGCCTTGACCGAAGGGTCCTCGAACACGGCCTCGACGATCAGGTCGCAGCCTTCCAGCGCGGCGTAATCGGTGGTGGCGGTGATGCGGGACAGAACCTCGGCCTTCTTGTCTTCGGTCGATTTCTTGCGGCTGATGGCCTTGTCCAGCAGGGTCTCGGAATAGGCTTTGCCCTTGTCCGCGCTGTCCTGTGCCGCGTCGATCAGCACGACCTGAATGCCCGCCATGGCGCTGACATAGGCGATGCCCGCGCCCATCATGCCCGCACCAAGGATGCCGACCTTCTTGACCTTTTGGTCGGGCGCCTCGGGGCGGTTCGCGCCTTTTTCCAAGGCTTCCTTGTTGATGAACAGGCTGCGGATCATCGCGCTGCTGCTGGGGTTCATCAGGACGTTGGTGAACCAGCGTGCCTCGATCTTCAGGGCGGTATCGAAGGGCACCATCGACCCTTCGTAGACTGCCGACAGCAGTGCCTTGGCCGCCGGATAGACACCCATCGTCTTGCCATGCACCATCGCGGACGCACCGACGAAGGTCATGAAACCGGCCGGATGGAAGGGCTCGCCGCCGGGCATCTTGTAGCCTTTGGCATCCCACGGCTTGACCAAGTCTGCGTCCGATGCGTTCAGCACCCAGTCCCGCGCTGCGGCGACGGGGTCGGCCACGACCTCATCGATCAGGCCTGCTGACTTGGCCTTTTTGGGGTCCGACAGCTTGCCCTCCAACAGGAAGGGGGCGGCCATCATCGCGCCCAGCTTGCGCACCAGCCGCGTCGTTCCGCCCGAGCCGGGGAAGATGCCGACCATGATTTCTGGCAGGCCGATCTTGGCCTTGGGATTGTCGGCGGCAAAGATGCGATGCGTGGCAAGCGGCAGTTCCAGCCCGATGCCAAGCGCCGTGCCGGGCAGAGCCGCCGCGATGGGCTTGCCACCCTTCTTTGTCTTGCGGTCCATGCCTGCCAGTTCGATCTTGCGCAGCATGTGGTGCAGGCCCATCACGCCGTCAAAGACGCCCTGCGCGCCGCCCGCTTCCTTCATGCCGGCAATGACGTTCAGGTCCATGCCACCGGCAAAATCCTTCTTGCCGCTGGTGATGACGATGCCCTTCACGGCATCATCGGCCAGCGCGCTGTCGATCAGCCCGTCCAGCGTGGTCGCGCCGTCCATCGACAGCACGTTCATGGATTTGCCCTGAACGTCCCAGGTGATGATCGCGACGCCGTCGGCGTCTGTCTGCATCGTGAAATCGGTCATGCTTGGCTCCTCACACGCGCTCGATGATGGTGGCTGCGCCCATGCCGGACGCGATGCACAGGGTGGCAAGGCCGAACTGCTTGTCCTGACGTTCCAACTCGTCCAGCAGCGTGCCGATGATGATCGCGCCGGTCGCGCCAAGCGGGTGGCCCATGGCGATGGAGCCGCCGTTCACGTTGACCTTGGAATGGTCCACGTCGAAGGCCTGCATGAACCGCAGCACGACCGAGGCGAAGGCTTCGTTCACTTCGAACAGGTCGATATCGCTGATCGACATGCCGCTGTCCTTCAGGATCTTTTCGGTGACGGGCACGGGGCCGGTCAGCATGATCGTGGGATCGGTGCCGATCTTGGCGGTGGCGCGGATGCGGGCACGGGGCTTCAGCCCATGCGCCTCGCCGAATTCCGCATTGCCGATCAGAACGGCGGCGGCGCCATCGACGATGCCGCTGGAATTGCCCGCATGGTGGATATGGTCGACATGGGTCAGATGCGGGTATTTCAGCATCGCGACCTTGTCGAAGCCGGGCATCACCTCGCCCATTTCCTTGAAGGCAGGCTTCAGCTTGGCCAGATCGTCAAAGCTGGTGCCGGGGCGCATGTATTCGTCGCGATCAAGGATCGTCAGGCCGTTCTGGTCCAGAACCGGAACGATGGATTTGCTGAAACGACCCTCGGACCATGCCTGCGCGGCACGGCGCTGGCTTTCCAACGCCAACTTGTCGGCATCTTCACGGCTGAATCCGTATTCGGTGGCGATGATGTCGGCGCTGATGCCTTGCGGCACGAAATAGGACCGCATGGCCAAGCCCGGATCGACCGCGATGGCGGCGCCGTCGCTGCCCATGGCGACGCGGCCCATCATCTCGACCCCGCCGGCGATATAGGCCTGACCCGCGCCACCCTTGATCTGGTTGGCGGCAAGGTTCACGGCCTCCATCCCGCTGGCGCAAAAGCGGTTGATCGACAGCCCGGGGATGCTTTCATCCAGATCGGACGCCAGCACGGCGGATCGTGCCAGACAGCCGCCCTGTTCCTTGACTTGGGTGACATTGCCCCAGATCACATCCTCGACCGCGTGGCCTTGCAGGTTGTTGCGTTCCTTGACGGCGTTCAGCAAGCGGGCTGAAAGCGCCAGCGAGGTGACCTCGTGCAGGCTGCCGTCGGGGCGGCCCTTGCCGCGCGGCGTGCGGGCGGCGTCATAGATATAAGCGTCGGTCATATGTCCTCCTTGGGTGCCCGGTCGGACGGTTTGCCGGGCATCAGATCATAGGGGTGTTTCCAGCCGGGCAGGCCTTGGATGGCCTGCAGCCAGCGGTCGATATGGGGCCAGTCCTTGCGGTCGAAACCGTAGGGCTCGGGGTAATAGAGATAACCGCAGAGGGCAAAATCGGCGATGGTGGGGTCGGTATCGGCGACCCATTCACGGTTGGTCAGATGGGCCTCCAACACCTGCAATGCGCCCCTCAGGCGCCCTTGCAGGAATTCGGCGGCACCTACGGGACGCTTGTCGGCGGGCAGAAAGTTCAACAGGAAGCGCGCGGGTCCGGCCTGGGCCGAGACCTTGTGGTTGTCAAACATCAGCCAGCGCAGGGTTTCATTGCGATCGCGGCCCATGAAACGGCCGGTCTTTTCAGCGACATGCATCTGGATGACCGCCGATTGCGTCAAAGTCAGGTCGCCATCGCGGAACACCGGCACCTCTGCCATTTCGTTCAGAGCTTTGAATTCAGCACTGCGGGCTTCGCCGTTGAAGAAATCGACAAAGACCGGCGACCAGTCATAGCCAGCAAGTTCCAAGGTCAGCGCCGCCTTGTAGGCATTGCCGGATTCACCGAAGCACCAGAGTTGAGCGGTCATTCTTCCTCCTCACCGCCGGGGGCTTCGCGCCCCCGGACCCCCGCGGGGTATTTTCACAACCAAGAAAAGGCGGGTTCACCTTTTCTTAACCGGCCGGGCCTAAGGCTGGTCCTGCGGTACAGGCCGGGGGGCCGATGACCGCCAACCGAGAAGTCGCCCCGGTCCTTGGGCCGTTAACGTCTGACCTGCCGGAAGGCGGGAGGGGCCGGGGCGCAACCTCGAATTTCTCGGTTGCGCAAATACCCATATCCCCCTCTTTCGGCATCGGGCGCCGGATCAGAAGGCTTCCTGATCCAGTTCCATCACCGTTTCGGCGCCCGTTTGGATCCGTGCCAGATGCGTCGCGGTCATCGGTAGCTGACGCTTCATGTAGTAGCGCCCGGTGGCCAGCTTGGTCTTCAGGAATTCGGCGTCGCCGGTTCCGGCATCCAGTCCTGCCTGCGCTGCGACCGCCATCCGGGCCCACATGAAACCGAGGGTCACATGGCCGAAGAGGTGCATGAAGTCGTAGGACCCCGAGAGCGCGTCATTGGGGTTCTTCATGCCGCGTTCCATGAAGAACATGGCAGCCGATTGCAGATCCTTCGATGCTGCCTTCAGGGGGGCGATGAAGTCAGCCGCGATGGCCTGATTCTCGGCGTTGTCCTTGCAGAAGGTCTTGATCATCTCGAAGAAGGCCATGACGTGCTTGCCGCCGTCCTGCGCCAGCTTGCGACCGACCAGATCCAGTGCCTGCACGCCATTCGCACCTTCATAGATCATGGTGATGCGGGCGTCGCGGACGAACTGGCTCATGCCCCATTCCTCGACATAGCCGTGGCCGCCGAAGACCTGCTGGGCCAGCACGGTCGTCTCGAAGCCCTTGTCGGTCAGGAAACCCTTGATGACCGGTGTCATCAGCGAGATCAGGCCCTCGGCTTCGGCATCATTGGCCAAATGGCTGCGGTCGATCAGATGTGCGCCCCACAGCGACAACGCCCGTGCGCCTTCCAGGAAGGACTTCTGATCCATCAGGCTGCGGCGGATGTCGGGATGCACGATCAGCGGATCGGCCGGCCCCGAGGGGTTCTTGACGCCCGTCACCGAACGGCCCTGCAGGCGGTCCTTGGCATAGGCGACGGCGTTCTGATAGGCGGGGACGGCTCCGGCATAGCCCTGCAGGCCAACGCCGATGCGGGCTTCGTTCATCATGGTGAACATGGCGCGCATGCCCTTGTGCAGGTCGCCCAGCAACCAGCCCTTGGCACCGTCATAGTTCATCACGCAGGTCGAGTTCGCGTGGATGCCCATCTTGTGTTCCAGCGCACCGACCGACACACCGTTGCGGTCGCCCAACGAACCATCTTCATTGACCAGAATTTTCGGGACGATGAACAGGCTGATGCCTTTGGTGCCTTCGCCGCCGCCCGGTGCCTTGGCCAGCACCAGATGGATGACGTTATCGGCCAGATCGTGATCGCCGGCTGAAATGAAGATCTTCTGACCGGTGATCAGATAGCTGCCGTCATCCTGAGGTTCGGCCTTGGTGCGCAACATGCCCAGATCGGTGCCGCAATGCGGTTCCGTCAGGTTCATGGTGCCGGTCCAGTCGCAGCTGACCATCTTGGGCAGATAGGTCTGCTTCTGTTCGTCGGTGCCATGGGCATGGATGGCCGAATAGGCGCCATGCGTCAGGCCCTGATACATGTTGAAGGCCATATTCGCCGAGACGAACATCTCTCCGGTGGCGACGCCCATGGTATAGGGCATGCCCTGACCGCCGTATTCGGGGTCGCAGTCCAGCGCGGTCCAGCCGCCTTCCTTGACGGCCTTGAAGGCCTTGTCGAACCCGTCCGGCGTGCGGACGATGCCGTTTTCCAGCACGCAGCCCTGCTGGTCGCCGGGCAGGTTCAGCGGTGCCAGCACCTCGGAGGACAGCTTGCCTGCAGCCTCAAGGATGGCCTCGGTGAATTCGGGGTCCAGATCGTCATGGCCCGGAAGATCGGATTGCGACAGCTTGAGCACGTCGTGCAGCACGAATTGCAGGTCGCGGATCGGCGGATTGTAGATCGGCATGGCGTTATCCTGTGGGCTGTTCGTGGGACGCGGCGGCAAGCCGGATTTGGGCGTCGGAGAGCTGCTGTCTGAGATCGGCGATCGCCTCGCTCAGTTCCGCATATTGCTGTTCCATGTCAGCCAGCCGTTCCCGCCCCACCTGGATCGTCGCAGCGATCTGGGTGCGGTTGGTGCTGCCGGGGGCATAAAGCTCCAGCAGCTGGCGGATCTGTTCCAGGCTGAAACCAAAGCGCTTGCCCCGCAGGATCAGCGTCAGCCTTGCCCGGTCGCGCCGGTCGTAAAGGCGGTGCTGGCCCCTGCGCTGGGGAAAGATCAGCTCGCGCGCCTCGTAGAAGCGCAACGTGCGGGGCGTGACGTCGAATGCGTCGCACATCTGGCGAATGGTCATCAGCTCATCGGACATGGTAGGCGGCTCCTCCTCCTGAAACCTGGCGTTCCGTCCTTGGCTTGAAGATAGGATCAAGTTGACGCGAACGTAAGCAAGACGCGGCGTCACGACAGTCCCCTGCCGTGGCGTCATTCCATGCGAGCCAGCTCGTCCTCTCCGGTCTGGCGCAGCTGGGCAAGGTCGGCACGGGCCGCCTGCATGTCGGCGATCTGCTGGTCCAACACGTCCAGCTGCCGTTGGGCCATCTCGATCCAGACCTGATACTGTTCCCGTGAACCCTTCTTGTCATAGATCAACAGCCACTGGCGGATATCCTCCAGCGAAAACCCGAAGCGGCGGCCGCGCAGGATCAGCGTCATGCGGGCAACCTCGCGCGGGCCATAGAAGCGTGCGCGGCCTTCCTTGAAGGGCTTCAGCAGTTCGATATATTCGTAATAGCGCAGCGTGCGCGGCGTCACATCGAAGCGCGCGCACATTTCCTTGAAGCTGATCCGGTCTTCGGTCATTGGCGCCTCCTCTCCGAGTTCCCTTTGCGTAAACTTAGGTGGTGTCGCTCATATTCTCAACCGAATCGCGCAACCGTGGTTCATTGGGGTTGAGCCTACGCCCCGCCGGCGGCTAAGCATCAATAAAGACAAGGAGACGCGGATGTCCGACCAGACCTCAGGCCCGCAGGATGATCGCACCCGCATCGCCCAGCAGTTCATCGAAGCCATCCCCCACGCCCGCGCCCTTGGGATGCGGGTGGACGAATTGGGCAAGGGCCGCGCGGTCATCAGCATGCCCTGGGCCGAGCATCTGGTGGGTGATCCCCGCACGGGCGTCATCCATGGCGGCGTCGTTTCGGCACTGATGGACACCTGCTGCGGAGCGGCGGTGATGGTCCATCCCAGCAACCCGTCGTCGACCGCGACCATCGATCTGCGCATCGACTATATGCGGGCGGCGACACCGGGGCAGCGCATCACCGCGCGCGCCGAATGCTATCACATGACCCGCAGCGTGGCCTTCCTTCGGGCCGTCGCGCTGGATGAGGATGGCGACAACCCCGTGGCGACCGCGACCGGCGCCTTTACGGCCGAGAGGTAATCATGGGCGACCGCAACGAACCGCTGCACCAGATCAAATCGCGTCGCGATTCCGCCCTCGAGGCGCTGGTGACCGGCGTACCCTACATGAGCTGGCTGGGCATCACTTTCGACAGGCGGGGGGACGAGCTGACGGCCATCCTGCCCTATGACGACAAGCTGATCGGCAATCCGCGCCTGCCCGCCATCCACGGCGGCGTGACGGCAGCCTTCCTTGAGGTGACCGCCATCATCGAACTGTCCTGGTCCGTCATGTGGGAGGATCTGGAATCGGGGCGCATCGCCCCCGACGCCGCCGTGCCGGACAGCCTGCCGCGCCTGCCCAAGACCATCGATTTCACGGTCGATTACCTGCGGTCCGGCCTGCCACGCGATGTCTATGCCCGCGCACGGGTGGTGCGGTCAGGGCGGCGTTATGCATCGGTCCACGTCGAGGCGTGGCAGGACAACCGCGCCCGTCTGATCGCGCAGGCGACCGGCCATTTCCTGATGCCGCAGCCATAAGATGCAAGGCCCCGTGCTGACCCATCGACGCGTGCTGAACATCGCGCTGCCCATCGTGCTGTCGAACCTGACCGTGCCACTGCTGGGGCTGGTCGATACCGGCGTGGTGGGTCAGCTGGGCCTGCCCGAGGCGATCGGTGCGGTGGGCATCGGCGCGGTCATCCTGACATCCATCTATTGGGTCTTCGGGTTCCTGCGCATGGGGACATCGGGGCTGGTGGCGCAAAGCCACGGTGCCGGTGATCAGGCCGAGGTCGGCGCCCATCTGCTACGCGCGCTTGCGATTGCCGCGGTGGCGGGGTTCGTCTTCATCGCGCTGCAGGTGCCGATCTTCTGGGCCGCCTTCCAGCTGGCCCCGGCATCGGATGCGGTCGAAGCGCTGGCCCGCGATTATCTGTCGATCCGCATCTGGGGCGCACCCGCGACGATCGGGCTTTATGCCATCACCGGCTGGCTGATCGCGGTCGAACGCACCCGCGCGGTGCTGGCGCTGCAATTACTGCAAAACGGGCTGAACGTGGGTTTGGATATCTGGTTCGTGCTGGGCTTGGGGCTTGGGGTCAGCGGTGTGGCCTGGGCCACCCTGGCGGCGGAACTGGCGGGGCTGAGTGTGGGTCTGTGGCTGGCTCGGCATGTGCTGACCCGTGCCGTCACCGCGGCCCGCGACACGGCCAGTCTGTTTGCGCGGGCCAAGATCGACCGTTTGGCACGGGTCAACACCGATATCATGATCCGGTCGGTGCTGCTGCAGGGCTGCATGACCAGCTTTCTGTTTCTGGGGGCGGGGCAGGGTGATGTGCCTCTGGCCTCCAATCAGGTGCTGTTGCAATTCGTGGCACTGACGGCCTTTGCTCTGGACGGGTTCGCTTTTGCCGCCGAAAGTCTTGTGGGGCAGGCGGTGGGCGCGCATCGGCCCGACCGTGTGCGGCGGGCATCGATTCTGACATCGCAATGGGGTCTGGGGGGCGCCGTCGTCCTGGGCCTGATCTTCATCATCGCGGGCGGGCTGATCATCGACATCCTGACCACATCCCCGCAGGTCCGGGCCGAGGCGCGGGTCTATCTGCCCTGGCTGGGGCTTGCGCCGCTGATCGGCGTGGCGGGATGGATGCTGGACGGCATCTTCATCGGCGCGACCCTGACGCGGGACATGCGCAATGCGATGATCCGCTCGGTCGCGGTTTTCGTGGTGGCGGTGCTGATCCTGCCGCCGTTCTGGGGCAATCACGGGCTGTGGGCGGCACTGATGGCGCTGAACACTGCGCGCGCCATCACCATGCTGCGCCGCTATCGCCACGCCGAGGATGCCGCGACGCCCCCGCGGAGTGACGCGGCAGTGGCGTGATCAGCTTTCGTCGACCACCTGACGACGGGCCTCGTCCATCAGTTCGGCCATCTTGGCCCGGATGGTCGCGTCGTCGGCGACACCCTGCAGGTCGGTGCTGACCTTGCGGAAGACGTCCTCCTCGCCCGGTTCCTCGAAGTCCGAGGTGACAACGGTCATCGCATAGGTGCGGGCATCGTCGCCGGTCTTGCCCAGCAGTTCCGCCGCCCATTCGCCCAGAAGACGGTTGCGGCGGGCCTCGGCCTTGAAGCGCAGATCGGCGTCATGGGCGAATTTTGCCTCATAGGCGCGCTCTCGGTCGTCAAATGTGGTCATGTGTCCACCTCCTGCTGTGACTTAGGCAAGATAAGAGCCTTTCGCGCGACTTGTCGCAAGCCTCGTATTGCCCCCCGATGCCATTCTGCGCTAAGCCGCCTCTTTGAGAGACATCCGAAAGGACGGTGGGGCCATGGCACCGCGGCGCAAGAAGGTTTACGAAGGCAAAGCCAAGATTCTGTACGAAGGTACGGAACCTGGAACGCTGGTCCAGTACTTCAAGGACGATGCGACGGCGTTCAATGCCCAGAAGAAGGCGACGATCGAAGGCAAGGGTGTCCTGAACAACCGCCTGTCGGAATTCTTCATGCAGGGCCTGACCAATGTCGGCGTGCCCAATCACTTCATCCGTCGCATCAACATGCGCGAACAGCTGATCCGCCAGGTCGAGATCATTCCGCTGGAAGTGATCGTGCGCAACTTTGCCGCCGGGTCGCTGTCCAAGCGCCTTGGTCTGGAGGAAGGCACGCTGCTGCCCCGTCCGATCGTCGAATACAGCTATAAGAACGACGAGCTGGGCGATCCGATGGTGTCGGAAGAATATGTCATCGCCTTCGGCTGGGCCAGCCAGCAAGATCTGGACGACATCGTGTCGCTGGCCCTGCGCGTCAACGACTTCCTGTCGGGCGTGTTCTATGGCGCAGGCATCAAGCTGATCGATTTCAAGATCGAGATCGGCCGCGTTTGGGACAACGACTTCATGCGCCTGATCGTGGCTGACGAAATCAGCCCCGACAGCTGCCGCCTGTGGGACGTCAAGACCGGCCAGAAGCTGGACAAGGACGTGTTCCGTCGCGATCTGGGCAACCTGACCGACGCCTATACCGAAGTGGCGCGCAGGCTGGGCCTGATGCCCGCCAACACGACCAGCCTGAAACCGACCGCGATCAACTGAGAAGGAAGCCCGCGATGAAAGCCCGTGTCACCATCATGCTGAAGGACGGTGTTCTGGACCCGCAGGGCGAGGCGATCCGCCACGCGCTTGGCGGTCTGGGCCATGACGGCGTTTCCGGCGTCCGTCAGGGCAAGCTGATCGAACTGGACCTGAACGCCACCGACGCCGAAGCCGCCCGTGCCGAAGTGGCGAAGATGTGCGAAGGCCTGCTGGCCAATACCGTGATCGAGAAATACTCGATCGAGATTGCCTGACAGGCTGCGATGACGTTGCGGCAGCTTGGCCTTATGGTCAGGTTGCCCGCAAGTCCCCGTTGCAAATTCGTGGCGTTTGACGCCCAATGCGCGGATGATGAACAAGACCTCGACCCCCTCCGATACGACCACGCCGGTCATCCAGATCAACGGGCTGCACAAGTCCTATGGCCAGCTTGATGTGCTGAAGGGCGTGTCAATGACCGCCCCGCGCGGTCATGTCATCAGCCTGATCGGATCCTCCGGTTCCGGCAAATCCACCCTGCTGCGCTGCTGCAACCTGCTGGAAAACAGTCAGGCGGGCGACATCCTGTTCGACGGGGAAGCCGTGCGCTGGAAAGGCCGCGGTCAGGACCGTGCGCCCGCCGATCGTGCGCAGGTCACGCGGTTCCGCACCAACCTGTCGATGGTCTTCCAGCAGTTCAACCTGTGGGCCCATATGACGATCCTGCAGAACGTCATGGAAGCGCCGCTGACCGTCTTGGGCGAGGATCGCGCTGTTGTGGAAACCCGCGCCCGCGCCCTGCTGGACAAGGTCGGCATCGGCGACAAATGCGACGCTTGGCCTGCCCAGCTTTCGGGCGGCCAGCAACAGCGCGCCGCCATTGCCCGTGCTTTGTGCATGCAGCCGACCGCGCTGTTGTTCGACGAACCAACCAGCGCGCTGGACCCGGAATTGCAGCAAGAGGTCGTCAAGGTCATCAAGGATCTGGCCGGTGAACATCGCACGATGATCATGGTCACCCATGACATGCGGTTGGCCGCCGATGTCAGCGATCACGTTGTCTTCCTGCATCAGGGCGTGATCTGCGAAGAAGGCCCGCCCTCGCAGCTGTTCGGGAACCCGCAGACGGACCGTCTGCGCCAGTTCCTGTCGGCCACGATGGCCCATTAAACAAAAAAACGAACACCAACAGGAGACTATGTCAGCATGAAGACCCTGATGATTGCCGCCGCCGCCATGGCGCTGACCGCCGGTCTGGCGAATGCCGAAACCATCCGCATGGGCACCGAGGGCGCCTATGCCCCCTATAATTTCATCGACGACGCGACGGGCGAAGTCACCGGCTTCGAGATCGAGCTGGGCAATGAACTCTGCACCCGCGCCGAGCTGGACTGCACCTGGGTCCGCAACGATTGGGATTCGATCATTCCGAACCTGGTGTCGTCGAACTATGACACGATCATGGCCGGCATGAACATCAACGAGGAACGCAAGGCGGTCATCCAGTTCACCCAGCCCTATACCCCCGCGATGCCTTCGGCCTATGCGGCGCTTTCGGCTGACGTTGACGTCGAAGGTGGCATCGTCGCGGCCCAGACCAGCACGATTCAGGCAGGCCATGTGGCCGAGACCGGCGCGACCCTGCTGGAATATCCCAACCCCGACCAGACCGTCGCCGCCGTCCGCAACGGCGAGGCTGACGCTGTCTTCGCCGACCGCGACTTCCTGGCCCCCATCGTCGAGGAATCGGGCGGCGAACTGGTCTGGGTCAACGGCAAGGATGCCGTTCCCCTAGGCGAAGGCATCGGCATGGGCCTGCGCCAGTCCGACACCGAGTTGAAGGACAAGTTCGACACCGCCATCACCGCGATGAAGGAAGACGGCAGCCTGAACGAGCTGATCGTCAAGTGGTTCGGCGACGACGCCATGACCTTCGAGTGACATGACCCGCCGCCGCGGTCACGGGCCGCGGCGGCCATCCGGGATATCCGATGTTTTCCTATTGCACCGATCCGTCCACGCTTGAGGGGCTTGCCTGGCTGTCATGCTATCTGACGTCAGGCACGCATCTGCTGTTCTATGGCAGCTTTGGAACGGTGCTGCTGCTGCTGGCCATCACCGCGCCGGTGGCGTTGCTGTTCGGTTTCGGCGGGGCCATGGCCTCTCGGTCGCGGATCGCCCCGCTGCGCTGGTTCGGCAAGATCTATACCTCGATGGTGCGGGGCATTCCCGACATCCTGTTCTTCCTGTTCGTGCCGATCGCGCTGGACCAGGGCTTCGAATGGTTGCGCGCCAAGATGCTGTGCGAGGGTGACGAACCGATCCGCCAGGGCAATGATTTCGTCGTCTGCGCCGCCGCCAAGCTGCCGCTCAGCACCAGCCCCCCTTGGGTGCATGACACCTATGGCATCTTCCTGGCCGTCATCGCCTTTTCGGTGGTCTTCGGGGCTTTTGCCGCGAACGTGCTTTACGGCGCGATGCAGGCCGTCCCGCATGCCCAGCTGGAAACGGCCGAAGCCTATGGCATGACGCAGCGCCAGGTAACGCGCCGGGTGCTGATCCCGCAGATGTGGACCTATGCCCTGCCGGGTCTGTCGAACCTGTGGATGATCCTGATCAAGGCCACGCCGCTGCTGTTCCTTCTGGGGGTCGAGGACATCGTCTATTGGGCGCGTGAACTTGGCGGGTCAAAGACCAGCGCCTTCAGCTATCCCCATCCCGACTGGCGGCTGTATTATTTCCTGGCGATCCTGGTCTTCTATCTGCTGATGACCTTCGTTTCCGAACGTGTGCTGGCGCGGGTCACGCGCCGTCTGTCGCGCGGACAGGCCACGATGGGCGCGGGGGGCATCGCATGAGCTGCGCGCAGACGATCACCGATTACGCGCTGCGTTCCATCGGCATGGGCGAACGCCTGCTGCCACGGGCCGATTACACGCTGTGCCAGCAATTCACGCTGATCGGGTCGGGGCTGATCTGGAACCTCTATTTCGCGTTCCTGGCGCTGGCTTTCGGTTTCGTGCTGGCCAATGGGCTGGCAGTGGCCAAGGCCAGCCGGCATGCTTGGGCGCGCGGTCCCGCCAACGCCTTCATCTTCGTCTTCCGCGGCAGCCCGCTGTTCATCCAGTTCTTCATCGCCTACGAGGCGCTGGTCCTGCTGCCCCGTGCGGGCGTTGACATTTTCGGCATCACGGTCCAGACCAGCTGGATGACGCGGGCCTGGGCGGGGGGGCTGTTCGTCCTGATCCTGAACACCGCCGCCTATTCCGCGCAGATCTTCCACGGCGCGCTGATGTCGGTCCCCAAGGGCGATGTCGAGGCTGCGGATGCCTATGGCATGACCGGCTGGACGCGGTTCCGGCGCATCATCTGGCCGACGATGATGCGGCTGGCATGGCCGTCCTATACGAACGAAGCGATCTTCCTGTTCCATGCTACCACGCTGGTCTATTTCAGCGGCTTTCCCGCGTTCCAGCAACGTGGCGACGCGCTGTATTACGCCAGCTATTTCGCGGATAAGACGTTCAACCCCTTCGTCGCCTATCCCATTGCCGCCTTCTATTTCATCGCGGCCACCTTGCTGCTGATCTGGCTGTTTGGCAGGGTGAACCGGCGTCTGAACCGACACCTTCCGGGGCAGGTCCGGCGCGTCAAATACCGCCCTCAGATAGTGAGATGAATCAGATGGAATGGCTGCGCGAACACCCCGAGGTCCGGACCATCCGCGTTGCGGCCGCCGACCTGAACGGCGTGGCACGGGGCAAGCGTTTGCCCGCGAAATACGCCAGCAAGCTGGTGGATGAGGGGACCAAGTTTCCCTATTCGGTCCTGAATCTGGACATCTGGGGCGAAGATGTCGAGGACAGCCCGCTGGTCTTCGAATCCGGCGACCCCGACGGGCTGCTGCTGCCGACCGAACGCGGTTTCGTCCCCATGCCGTGGCTGGAGGCATCGCCAACCGCCCTGATGCCGCTGTGGATGTTCCATCCCGACGGCACCCCCTATGATGGCGACCCGCGTCAGGCCTTGGCCCGCGTGGTCGAGCGCTATGACGCCGCGGGGCTGGTCCCCGTCGTCGCGACCGAGCTGGAGTTCTTCCTGATCGACGACAGCGGACGCCAGCTGCGCGTGCCCCCCAGCCCGCGTTCCGGCAAGCGCCGCACCGGCGGCGAGGTTCTGTCGCTGCGCGCGCTGGACACGTTCGACCAGTTCTTCACCACGCTTTACGACGCCTGCGAATTGATGGACATCCCCGCCGATACCGCCATTTCCGAAGCAGGCCCCGGCCAGTTCGAGATCAACCTGATGCATCAGGCCGATCCCTTGAAGGCGGCCGATGACACATGGCTGTTCAAGACCTTGGTCAAGGGCGTCGCCCGCAATTACGGCTTTGCCGCCAGCTTCATGGCCAAACCCTATGAACAGTTTTCCGGCAACGGACTGCACATGCATTTCTCGATCCTGACCAAGGACGGGCGCAACATTTTTGACAATGGCGGCGATGAGGGCACCGAAGAATTGCGTCAGGCCGTCGCCGGTTGCCTGCGCGCCATGCCCGGTTCGACGCTGCTGTTCGCGCCGCATGAAAACAGCTATGACCGTCTGGTGCCGAACGCCCACGCGCCGACCGGCATCGGTTGGGCCTATGAAAACCGCACGGCGGCAATCCGCATTCCGTCGTCGGGGCCCAAGGCGCGGCGGATCGAACACCGTGTCGCGGGCGGCGATGTGAACCCCTATCTGACGGTCGCGGCCATCCTCGGCGCCGCCCTGAACGGCATCGAGGACAAGCTGGAGGCACCCGCACCCTTCAAGGGCAACGCCTATGACCAGAACCTTGCGCAGCTGCCCGGTGATTGGGGCGCAGCCATCGAGGCTTTCGACAAATGCCCCGAAATCCGTCGCATCCTGCCCGCCCATCTGGTCGAGAACTTCCTGATGACCAAGCGGCAGGAGCTTCACTATATGGCCGAACTTTCAGACGAAGAAACCGTCGAACTGTATTTGGATACGGTCTGATTGTACCGACCCCCGTGAAACTGCCTTTCTACGGGGGTTTCTGCCATTCAGACACGCGTAAAACTGCCACTGCGAAGGTGTTAAGTAGTGGTATCGTTTTGCTTCAGCCGTTTAGCCACGTTTGAACTCTGTTTGTCGAGGGCACACGCCTCAGGGTGGCGTTTCCCGACGCCTGCGTAACGGCGGCTCTTCCGAAATTCATGATTTATTCCCGACCCGGGTCCTTCTGAAACCAGCGTTCGTGCCCATTGAATGAACGTCTTCAGCCGCGAATGTGCGGCTAGTTCACGCAAGGACCAGCCATGAGTGGTTTTCCGAGGTAATGTTCCCCGATTACGACATGCCTTCCGCGAAATGGGCAGGCGCCTAGCCCTGCATCTCTTGCGGCTGCGCGCCGCCTGTGCCGGTGTCGATCTGCCAGAGTATGACAACAAGACGCTCCACGACATAACCCGCCAGAACAGGGCGAGGGGCATGGAGTTGGTACAGGTGGACCACAAACGGGCGAACTTGCGGGCCAACCATCGCCACCCTGGCATTCTGAGTGTGGCTGGCAAGGGCCACGCCTTCGGAATGGCCGAGGGTCTGCTGCCGCTTTCGGAGACTACCTCCGCAGCAGACTGGACCTGCCCCTACTTTCGCGTGCGCCCTGACATGTCATCGGTCAACTGACCGACGCCGACGAAGAGGTCGCAACAGAAACCGGGGCCCAGCTGCCGCACGATCTTGTGCCTGAAGGATGTGAATCCTTCCCACCCGATCGCCTTTGAAAAGCTGGAAGGTCGGGCCCGGGCGCTGTTGAGGGCTTCAATCTGTTCCCTCGTGGATGCCTTTGCAGCTGACGCGCCCAGGGCACCGGCGCGCTTGCTCACGGTCCTTAGGATGCCGGGCCGAGCGACGGACCTGAAAAGCACCGTCGCGAGCCCAAACTCCGTGGCACGCTGCGCCGGCAAATTCTGAGCGGCGTGGAAATGATGGATGAGGCTGAGGTCCACCAGTTGCTCTGCGCTGCGTTTACGGATGCGGCGTGGTGCTCTCTGCAGCTTCAAGACCAGATCCTGCGCTTCCGCATTGCTGGCAAGGGGAATTATCCCGCCTTCCAGTTCGACAGGACGAGCCGATGGCCCCATCCCGGTCTCGTCCAAATTGTCGCTGCATCCAAGGCCGCCGGGTGAAGCAACTTCCGGCTGCTGAACTGGATGATGCGTCCGCATCTGGATGTCAACGGGGCGCGGGCCGACCCGTTGCAAGACCCGGGCGGTGCTTGATGCATTCCTCCGGCACAGCACGCCCGAATGCCATGTGATATGCATGCGACTGGCGGGCATGAAACATCGCACAGGGTTGCCGATCAGGGCAGTTGGACGTCGGCACCATCGGGTGCGCGGATATCGTAGGTCAGGCGTCGCCCGGCACGAAGCTGTTCCAATGCCTGCGGACCGATCTTGGTGCCTTTGATATTGGTGAAGGTCCGGCGCATGGTGCGGAACAGGATGTTCTCGAGGCGGATGATCTCTGGCGCCGTGCCGCACAGCCAGAACTGCGAACGCAACAGCGGGCCGTCCGGATGCTCTCCGGTCAGCTGCACGACGACGGCGGATGACACCTGCCGGGGCGTCAGCCGGTATCTGGTGCCCGCAATATGCCCGTAGGGTTCGGGTTCGGGGCGCGCGTCCGGGGCCATCAGGTACAGCGGATGGGTGAAATGGCCGGGGAACATCCGCATCAGGTCGGGGATCTGGCGCGCCGTATCGTACAGGGTGACATGACGCGCGCTGACATCGGGATGTTCGGCATAGACAAAGCAGGCCTGTGCCTCGACCTGCTGCAACAGGGCATGCATATCCTTGGGTGTGGCATGGAAATAGGTGGATCTGCGCATGTCAGTCAGGGCGCAGCCCGGCAATGAAATCGTCGAAGCTGTTGGCGATCAGGTGCAGGGCCGTGTCGAAGGGAAGCTCGTGGTCGCAGAAGAAGACCTTGCCGTGATCTGGGCCTTTCAGCGCTAGAAGGAACTGGTTGCCGAAATCATCACCACCGATACTAAGATACCAGTGACGGTAAACTGCGCCGTATCTGGAGTGATAGGTCCAGAGATCGTTGAAGCTTTCGCTGGAATTGACGGCATAGAGATAGTGCAGATGGGTCTCGGACTGCCGCCCGTTTGCCATAAAGGTGACGTATCGGTCCTTGGGCAGTTGCCCGTTGCGATGGGCCAGCCATGCGCGATAGGGCGCAGGCAGCCGCGCCCCCAGTACATGTTCCAACAGGTCGAGGGTATCCGGCGCAAGTGTCGCGGGGGTGGACTGACGTTTTGATTTCATGGGCGGCGACCCTGCCTGGCCCGCGAGCTGGCGCGGAAGAGTTGGATGCTGGCGGGGACATGCTTAGACGCGCAGGCCTTTGGTGCTGGTTCGGCGTTGCCGTGAATGTTCCTGTGCTGCATCGGGTTCGGCCAACTTGCATGACGTCTGATCGGCGCATGTTTCGTGCGAACATCGAAACCGTCAAGTGGGATTGCCGGCAGGGAAGGGAGGGCGCGATGGTTGACTTGCAGGGGGCATTTATGTGAGGCACCCGGCTTTCAAGATTTTCGAACCGGAAACGCCACGCCCAGATTGACCAAAGGAAGGACCCATGCCGCTTACCCTGCGCCGGAACCGCGACCGCGATCTTGGACCGCTGGCAGCGATGCTGCCCCCCAATGAGATCCCGTTGATCAACCCGAACGCCAAGGTGCCATTCGATGAAATGGAATGGCATCGCAAATGGCTGGGGGATCTGGATGATGTCTCCTTCTATCTTCAGGATGAAACCGGGCAGGATGTCGGGTTCTTTGCCTTGCGGGTCGGGGTCGGTCCCGAGGTGCGGCATCTGACCTATGCCTTTCTGATCGAGGAAGCGCGTGGCGGTGCGGGGGCCGAACTGACCGAATGCGTCGAGCAGGCTGCGCGCGATCTGGGGGCGCTGACCCTGACATTGAAGGTCGAGGTGGACAATGCGCCGGCGGTGAACGCCTATCGCTCGGCCGGATATGAGGAACTGTCGCGTCGTCAGGGCATGGCGACCATGCGCCTTGATCTGGAGGAGAGGCGCGCCGCCTAGGTGGCAGGGCAGTCGAAATCTGCGGCGTGATCAGGGCGACGGGACGAATTTCCCGTCGTTTGGCTTGGCGTTGATGGAATGGCGGCATGCACCTTGATGGGCCGTTTCGGCCATGGCCATGATCGTCGCTTTTCACGGCTGCGATCGGGCGATCAATCTTACGTGCATGGCATGCGCATTCGGGAACCGGACGATACGGGCCAAGTTGTCTGCCCAAGATGATCGCAATTGTTTTCGAGGAGCAAACATGCGTCGTATATTCAAGAATACCACTGCCATCGCCGCCTGCCTTGCCTTGCTTGCGCCGCAGATGGTTGCGGCTCAGGCCGCAGCAGATGCCGAAGGCAATGTCGTGCCGCCCGCTGCTGAGGCGACCCCCGAAGTGACGCCGCCCGAAGCCGATGCCTCGACCGAGGCGCCTGTGGCCGAGGTTGTGCCCGAAGCTGGTGCTGAAGCAGAGGCCGCGACCGAGCAACCGGCTGCCGAGGCCGAAGCCATGACCGCCGAACCCACGGCCACGGAAGCGGAGACAACCACCGACGCGCCCGCTGCCGAGGACGATACCGCATTGCAGGATGCCATGGAGGCGGAAGCTGAACCCGTTGCGACGCCCGAGAAAACCGCAACGCCCGAGGCCAGCGATCTCGAGGCGGCCATGGAGGCAGAGCAGACCGATGCCGTCGATCCGGCAGCGGCCGAGGCCCCCGAGGCCGAAGCTGAACCCGCGACCGACGCTCAGGCAACCGAAGCCCCTGCGGACGCCCCTGTGGAACCCGCAGCTGAAGCCGACATGACCGCCGAGCCTGTCGAGGATGCGACCTCCGAGGCAGAAGCCGCGCCGGCAGAAGCCGAAGCCGAGACCGAAGCCACGGATCTGGATGCCGCGATGGCGGCTGAGCAGGACGCGGAGGCCGATACGACGACCGAAGCTCCGGCGGCTGGTGCCGATGCTGCAGCGGACAACGAAGCTGCTGCGACCGAAGAAGCCCCTGCCACCGATGCCCCCGCAGCAGACGCTGCAGCGACGGATGCACCTGCTGCAGACGCGCAGGCACAGCCCGCTGCCGCGGAAGATGCTGCCAAAGCCACTCAGGTCCCGAATGTCGCCGCCTTGGACGACAATGCCACCTCCGAGGTGACGGAAGAGGAAGTGACCGAGGAAAACAGCCGCTCGTCCAGCGAAGATTTCGCCACGACGATGCAAGAGGCGACCTCGACCGAAAAGCAGGATGCCGACAAGGATGATTCGGATGATGGTAACGACCTGACCAAGGCCGTGCTGCTGGGTCTGGGCGGCGTTGCCGTCGGTGCGATGCTGAACAACAACCGTCAGGTGCAGTTGTCAACCCCCGACCGTGTCGTCGTGACGCGTCCGGACGGCACGCAGGAACTGATCAAGGATGATGTGGCTCTGCTTCGTCAGCCCGGCTCGACCGTCGCCACCGAGAACTTCGATGACGGCTCGTCGCGCACGGTCGTGACCCGTCAGGATGGCAGCCGCGTGGTGACCATCCGCGACGCCGATCTGCGCGTGCTGCGCCGGACCTTGGTTTCGGCAGATGGCACGCAGACCTTGCTGATCGATGAAACCAGCGCCGTCGATCCGGTCGATATCGCCAGCCTGCCCGCCGCAGCGCCCGCAATCGAAAATGCCGGTGGCGATATGGACGAGGAATCGCTGCGCGAGGCGCTGATGCGCGAAGCAGATGTTGACCGTCGCTTTAGCCTGGCCCAGATCCGCGATATTTCGCAGGTGCGGTCCTTGGTTGCGCCGATCGACGTCAACGGCATCACATTTGAAACCAACTCGGCCGCCATTGACGCCGATCAGGCCAAGAAGCTGACGGCCCTTGGCAATGTCATCCGCGGTGCCATCGAAGAGAACCCGAACGAGATCTTCCTGATCGAAGGTCATACCGATACCGTCGGTGAAGACGCCGCAAACCTTGCGCTGTCGGATCGTCGTGCGGAATTGGTGGCCTTGGCACTGACCGAGTATTTCCAGGTCGCACCGGAAAATATGGTCGTTCAGGGCTATGGCGAGCAATCGCCCAAGGTCGCGCAGGAAGGTGACGTTCGCGAAAACCGCCGCGTCGCCGTGCGTCGCATCACCGGGCTGCTGCAGACCGCAGCAAACTGATCGACAGGACCAAGCAGCGGGGGCGGCCTTCATCACGAAGGCCGCCCTTTGCGTTACAGGGCAGCGCCCCTTGGAAAGGATCAGCACGATGAAATCCGCATTCGGCAAGACCGTGGCCATGGGGCTTTGCCTTGGCTTCATGTCGCTGGCGAACCCGGCGCTGGCAAATCCCGGCAAGGGTGACGGCAACGGGCATGGGCAGGCATCGGGCAAGCACCACAATGCAGCGTCGCAGCAGCATAAGGGTTGCCCGCCGGGTCTGGCCAAGAAGACGCCCTCCTGCGTTCCGCCGGGGCAGGCCGCGAAATATGGCACGCGGGTCGGGGACCGGCTGCGCAGTCAGGACTATGTGCTGGTGCGCGACTATGACCGCTATGACATCGAGCGTCGGGATGATTGGCGCTATTACCGCGACGGCGACCGGCTGATCCGCGTGGACGCCAAGACCCAGCAGATCCTGTCGATCATCAATCTGGCGCGTGTTCTGCTGAACTGAACCCGCCACATATCGATGACATGAAAAACGGCGGAGCGTTGGACGCTCCGCCGTTTTCAGATGGCGATGACCGCAAGGCAGTCGGATCAGGATTGGAAGTCCAACTGCTTGGTCAGGCGCAGGGCCACGAAGGTGCAGATGGCGCCCGACAGCAGATATGCGCCGCCGCTCCACAGGCCGAAGGTGCTGGACAGCAGCAGGGCGACCACCGGGGCGAAGCCCGCACCGATCAGCCACGCGATGTCCGAGGTCAGCGCCGAGCCGGTATAGCGGAACCGCTTGGAGAAGCGTGCCGCAACCGCACCCGAGCTTTGACCGAAGGACAGGCCCAGCAGGGTGAAGCCCACGACCATATAGATCACCTCGCCCACGGCACCGCCGTTCAGCAGCATCGGCGCAAAGAGGGCGAAGACGCCGATCGCGATGGAACACATCGACAGCAGGCGCAGGCGGCCGATGCGGTCGGCGACGATGCCCGACATCATCACGGCCAGCAGGCCGATGACGGCGCCGACGATCTCGATGATCAGGAAGCCGGCGGGGGATTCGTTCGTGAACAGGAACACCCAGGACAGCGGATAGACCGTCACCATGTGGAACAGCGCAAAGCTGGCCAGCGGCGTGAAGGCGCCCAGCAGCAGGTGACGACCCTCGGCCTTGATGGTCTCGCTGGCGCGGACGGGGGTCAGCTCCAGGTTGTCGAACTGCTTTTCGTATTCCGGCGTCGCGATGATGCGCAGGCGGGCGAACAGCGCCACCACATTGATCGCGAAGGCCACGAAGAAGGGATAGCGCCAGCCGAAATCAAGGAAATCACGCGCGCTCAGGCTGGTGACCAGAAAGACGAACAGCCCGCTGGCCACGATCAGGCCAAGCGGTGCGCCCATCTGCGGGATCATCGCGTACCAGCCTTGGCGTCCCTTGGGGGCGTTCATCGCCAGCAGCGACGCCAGACCGTCCCATGCGCCGCCCAGTGCCATGCCCTGACCGATGCGCAGGATCGCAAGGAACAGGATGGCATAGCCGCCGACCTGTTCATAGCTGGGGATGAAGGCCAGTGCGGCCGTCGATGCGCCCAGCAGGAACAGCGCCGAGGTCAGCTTGGCCCCGCGACCATAGTTCTTGTCGATCAGCGTGAAGATCGCCGTGCCGATGGGACGCGCGATAAAGGCCAATGCGAAGATGGCAAAGGAATAGATCGTCCCGCGCAGCGGATCGGTGAAGGAAAAGATCAGGTCGGGAAAGACCAGAACCGATGCGATGGCATAGACGAAGAAGTCGAAGAATTCGGATGTGCGTCCGATGACGACCCCGATGGAAATCTCACTCGGTTCCAGCGGGACCGGCGCGTCGTTATGCGCGCGGGCGTCCTTTTCGGCGATGGTCGAGGCTTTGCTGGTCATGCCGCTGTTGCTCCGTTCGCGATTGTCATGAATTTACCGGCGTTCCTGCGCTTGTTTGACGGTCATGTGCATTGGGCAAATTGTCCAATGTCGGGCCGGGTTCATTGGGCGTATCGCTGCCACCTGGCGCGGCCCCGGGCTGCCCATAACCCGTCATTTCATGGACCATCGGACTGGAAACGCCTTGAAACGTTTACACCTTACCGCCCTGTTGACCATCCCGGCCCTTCTGTCCGCATGCGATGCGGTGGTGCTGTCGCCGTCGGGCGACGTGGCAGCGCGGCAGAGGGACGTCCTGGTCACCTCGACCCTGCTGATGCTGCTGATCATCGTTCCGGTGATCTGCCTCGTGGTCTTCTTCGCGTGGAAATACCGCGCCTCGAACACCGATGCGACCTATGCCCCGGACTGGGCGCATTCGACCAAGCTGGAGGTGGTGATCTGGGCTGCGCCCCTGCTGATCATCATCTGCCTTGGCGGCCTGACCTGGGTCGGCACGCATCTTCTGGACCCCTACCGCAAGCTGGACCGCATTTCCCGCGACGTGGTGGTGACCGATGACCACGAACCGCTGCAGGTTCAGGTCGTGTCGCTGGACTGGAAGTGGCTGTTCATCTATCCGCAATACGGCATCGCGACGGTCAATGAACTGGCCGCCCCCGTCGATCGCCCCATCGAATTCAAGCTGACCTCGTCTTCGGTGATGAACGCCTTCTATATCCCGACGCTGGCCGGCATGATCTATACCATGCCCGGCATGGAGACCGCCCTCCACGGCGTCATCAACGAAGAAGGCGTCTATGACGGTTTCTCGTCGAATTATTCCGGCGCGGGTTTCTCGGGGATGCGCTTCAAGTTCCACGGCATGGATGAGGCCGGCTTCGACGAATGGATCGCCAAGGCGCAGGATCAGGACGCCGCGCTAGACCGCGACACCTATCTTGAACTGACGCAGCCTTCCGAAAACGTCGCGCCGATGCATTTCGCGGGCGTCGGGGAAGAACTCTACCACGACATCCTGAACATGTGCGTCGAACCGGGCCAGACCTGCATGGACGACATGATGATGCAGGACATGCACACGAAATCCGGCGGCATGGATATGGCCCACGGCCAAGATGCGGATCACGGCAGCATGGCGCATGACGGCCACCAGCAAGATGGCCACCAGCAAGATGGCCACGCGCATGAAGGGCACGGGTCCGAAGGCACCGACGTCAGCCGCAACGGCGGCGAGGACGAGATGCAGTCCGACACCCCCGAGGCCGACAAGACCGCCACCGAGGCCGACAAGCGCATGCTGCGCGGTCACGGGCTGGGGCGCGACTTCATGCCTTTGTTCCTGCCCGACGCTGCCCAATCTGGTGCTGCCAAGTCCAATCCCGCCAACAAGTAATCGGACCGAACCATGACATCGCCCATGCAAGATCCGAACACCTCTTTCCTGTTCGGTCGCCTGACATTCGCCTCTCTGCCCCTGCACGAGCCCATCCTGGTCGCCACCTTCGCGATGGTGGCCCTGGGCGGGATTGCCGCGGTGGCGGCCCTGACCTATTTCCGCCTCTGGGGCTATCTGTGGTCCCAGTGGTTCACTTCGGTCGATCACAAGAAGATCGGCATCATGTACATGATTCTGGGTGTCATCATGCTGCTGCGCGGCTTTGCCGACGCCATCATGATGCGCCTGCAGCAGGCCATGGCGTTCGGCGGGTCCGAAGGCTATCTGCCCGCCCACCATTATGACCAGGTCTTCACCGCGCACGGGGTGATCATGATCTTCTTCGTCGCCATGCCGATGGTGACGGGTCTGATGAACTATGTCGTGCCGCTGCAGATCGGTGCGCGCGACGTGTCCTTCCCCTTCCTGAACAACTTCTCGTTCTGGATGACGGTCGGCGGCGCGGTGATCGTCATGCTGTCGCTGTTCATCGGCGAGTTCGCCATGACCGGCTGGCTGGCCATGCCGCCCCTGTCGGGCGCCGAGGCAAGCCCGGGCGTGGGGGTCGATTATTACATCTGGGGTCTGCAGATCGCGGGCGTGGGCACGACATTGTCGGGCATCAACCTGCTGGTCACCATCATCAAGATGCGCGCGCCGGGCATGACCATGATGAAGATGCCGATCTTCACCTGGACCTCGCTTTGCACCAACGTGCTGATCGTGGCCTCCTTCCCGGTGCTGACGGCCGTTCTGGTGCTGATGACGCTGGACCGCTATGTCGGCACGCATTTCTTCACCAACGACATGGGCGGCAACCCCATGATGTACGTGAACCTGATCTGGATCTGGGGCCACCCCGAGGTCTATATCCTGATCCTGCCCGCCTTCGGCATCTTTTCCGAAGTCACCTCGGCGTTTTCGGGCAAGCGGCTCTTCGGCTATACCTCGATGGTCTATGCCACGGTCTGCATCACGATCCTGTCCTACCTGGTCTGGTTGCACCACTTCTTCACGATGGGGTCGGGCGCCTCGGTGAACTCGTTCTTCGGGATCACCACGATGATCATCTCGATCCCGACAGGGGCCAAGCTGTTCAACTGGCTGTTCACCATGTATCGCGGCCGCGTTCGCTTCGACCTGCCGATGCTGTGGACCATCGCCTTCATGATCACCTTTACCGTGGGGGGGATGACGGGCGTCCTGCTGGCCGTGCCGCCCGCCGACTTCGTGCTGCACAACTCGCTGTTCCTGATCGCCCACTTCCACAACGTCATCATCGGCGGCGTGCTGTTCGGGCTGTTCGCGGGCATGAACTACTGGTTCCCCAAGGCCTTCGGCTTCAAGCTGGATGAATTCTGGGGCAAGATCTCGTTCTGGTTCTGGCTGGCCGGTTACTGGTTCGCCTTCACGCCGCTTTATGTCCTGGGCCTGATGGGCGTGACGCGCCGGATGCGGGTCTTCGACGACCCCAGCCTGCAGATCTGGTTCATCATCGCGGCCTTCGGCGCGGCACTGATCGCGGTGGGCATCGCAGCCTTCCTGATCCAGATCGGCGTGTCCGTTCGCGACCGCAAGAAGAACCGCGACGTCACGGGCGATCCCTGGCAGGGGCGGACGCTGGAATGGGCGACCTCGTCGCCGCCGGCCGACTACAACTTCGCCTTCACGCCGGTGGTCTATGACATCGACGCATGGCACGACATGAAGACCAACGGCTATGAACGTCCGCTGTCGGGATACGAGGCGATCCACATGCCCAAGAACACGGGTGCGGGCATCATCATCGCCGGTCTCAGCGTCGCCTGCGGCTTTGCCCTGATCTGGTACATCTGGTGGCTGGCCGTGCTGAGCTTCATCGGTATCCTGGCCGTGGCCATCGGCCATACCTTCAACACCAAGCGCGACTTCTACATCCCGGTGCAGACCGTGGTGGATACCGAAGCACGGCGCAGCAAGCTGATCGAAAGCGGGGCATAAGCCATGTCATCCACCGTCACACCTACCGGTCCGCGCAAGTTCCACCTGGATCACGAACCCCATCTGCCGGAAGGCGACAGCACCATGCTGGGGTTCTGGATCTATTTGATGAGCGACTGCCTGATCTTCGCGGTCCTCTTTGCCGTCTATGCCGTTCTGGGCCACAATTACGCCGGCGGCCCCGGACCCAAGGAACTGTTCGACCTGGAACTGGTCGCGCTGAACACCGCGATGCTGCTGCTGTCGTCGATCACCTACGGCTTTGCGATGCTGGAAATGGCACGCAAGCGGCAGACGATGATGCTGGTCTGGCTGGCTATCACCGGCATCTTCGGCGCGGCATTCCTGTCAATCGAGCTGTATGAATTCAGCCACCTGATCCACGAGGGCGCGACGCCCGGCCGCTCGGCCTTCCTGTCGTCCTTCTTCACGCTGGTGGGGACCCACGGGCTGCACGTCACCTTCGGCATCATCTGGCTGATCACGCTGATCGTTCAGGTGCTGCGCACGGGGCTGACGGCGTCGAACATGCGCCGGTTGATGTGCCTGTCGCTGTTCTGGCACTTCCTTGACGTCATTTGGATCGGAGTCTTCACCTTCGTCTATCTCATGGGGATGATCTGATGAGCACGCACGACACGCATAATCACGCAGATGGTCACGCAGACGGCCATGATCACGGCAGCGTCCGCTCCTATGTCACGGGCTTTGTCCTGTCGGTGATCCTGACGGCCATCCCCTTCGGGCTGGTCATGGCGGGCGGGCTGTCCAGCCGCATGCTGACGGTGATGATCGTCCTTGGCATGGCGGTCGCCCAGATCGTCGTCCACATGATCTACTTCCTGCATATGAACAGCAAATCCGAGAAGGGCTGGACGATGATCTCGTTGGTCTTCACCATCGTCGTTCTGGTCATCATGCTGTCTGGGTCGGTCTGGGTCATGTATCACATGAACGCCAACATGATGCCGATGCCTCAAGGGATGACGGGGCAATCGTGACCGCCCCCGCCCGCCATCGCCTTTCGACCGTCGCCCTTGCCATTCTGGCAGGGGCGACGTTTCTTTTGCTGACCCTCTTCGTCTCGCTTGGCGCATGGCAGGTGCAGCGCCTGCATTGGAAGCAGGATCTGATCGCCCGCGTCGATGCCCGCCTTGCCGCAGATCCGGTCCCCGCGCCGTTGCCTGCCGCATGGGACACCCTGTCCGAGGCCACCGATGAGTACCGCAAGGTCACCCTGCGCGGGGTCTTCGACCATGACGACGAAACGCTGGTCAAGGCCGTCACCGAACTGGGCGGCGGCTTCTGGGTCATGACGCCCCTGGAAACGTCCGATGCGACCTATCTGGTGAACCGCGGTTACGTGTCGCCCGAAGAACGCGACCCCGCCGCGCGTCCCGATGGACAAGTGGCGGGGCCGGTGACCGTGACCGGCCTGTTGCGCATGTCCCAGCCCGATGGCGCCTTCCTGCGCGACAACGACCCTGCCGCCGGTCGCTGGTATTCGCGCGACGTCGGCGCGATCATGGCCGACAGGGACGGACCTCTGCCGCCCTTCTTCGTCGATTCCGATGCCACGCCCAATCCGGGCGGTGCGCCCGTAGGCGGGCTGACGGTGGTCAGCTTCCGCAATTCGCATCTGTCCTATGCGCTGACGTGGTTCGCCCTTGCGGCGGGGACGCTTGGCGCGGCATTCTTGGTCTGGCGATACGGACGAAGACAGGACGACAGGTGATCGGAAGCGACACGATCCCCGGGCCGGCCCTTAACGGGGCCGACACCGATCTGAAGAACCTGCGTCTGCTGGTGCAGCTGCGCTGGCTGGCGATCGCGGGCCAGCTGATCACCATCCTCTTCGTCGAGCTGGTGCTGAACATCGACCTGCCGCTGTCCGTCATGGCGATGACACTGGGGGCGCTGCTGGCGCTGAACCTTGTCAGCATCCACTGGCTGCGTCGCAAGCGGGCGCCGAACCTGGCCTGGGTGCTGCTGATCGACATCCTGCTGCTGACCGTTCAGCTGGGTCTCAGCGGCGGCGGCCGCAACCCGTTCATCGCCATCTATCTGCTGCAGATCACGCTGGCTGCGGTCCTGCTGCGACCCAGCCAATGCTGGCGTTTCGTTGCGCTGACCGGGCTGCTTTGCGCGCTGCTGACGCGGGTGCATCTGCCCCTGCGGTTGCCCGAATACGAACCGTTCTTCATCACCTATCTGGCGGGGATGCTGGTCGCGTTGCTGATCAACGCCGTGCTGATCGTCACCTTCGTCACCCGCATCAACCGTAACCTGCGCGACCGCGACGCCCGACTGGCCCAGCTGCGCCAGCATGCCGCCGAAGAGGATCACATCGTCCGCATGGGCCTGCTGGCATCGGGGGCGGCGCATGAACTGGGCACCCCGCTGGCCTCGATCTCGGTGATCCTCAGCGACTGGCGGGCGATCCCGGCAACCGCCGGCGACCCTGAACTGCAGCATGACATCGCCCAGATGCAAAAGGCCGTGGACCGCTGCAAATCCATCGTCAGCGGCATTCTGGCGTCATCAGGCGAATTGCGCGGCGAAGACCCCGTGCCCACCACAGTGGGCGATTTTCTTGACGACATCCTGGCGGAATGGTCGGAAAACCACGATCAGGCCAAACTGACCCTGCGCAATCAGGTGATCCCCGACATCAGGATCCTGGCCGATGCCGCGCTGTCCCAACTGGTCAGCACTGTGCTTGAGAACGCCTATGAGGTGTCGCCGCATTGGGTAGAGCTGACCGCTTCGGTGCGGGGCGAACATCTTGTCTTTCGGGTGGGTGATCGCGGTCCGGGGTTCCGCCCCGATGTTCTGGCCAATCTCGGCAAGCCCTACAACTCCAGCAAGCCCGGGCAGGGCAGGGGGCTGGGCCTCTTCCTGGTCGTCAACGCCGTCCGCAAGCTGGGAGGAGATGTCACAGCCTCGAACCTGGCGGGGGGCGGCGCGTTGGTCACCCTGAAGCTGCCCTTGGACAAGCTGTCCGTCACCGGAGACCGCAGATGACCCCCGATGCCCATATCCTGATCGTGGAGGATGACGACGACCTTGCCCTGACCCTCAAGCGGTCGCTCGAGCGGCGCGGCTTTTCCGTCACCCGCTTTCCCTCGGCCGAGGAGATGCGCAAGTCGCGGATGCCGGTGATGCCTACCCATGCCGTCGTCGATCTGAAGCTGTCGGGGGAATCGGGGCTGACCTGCGTCGATTATCTGCACCGCATGAATCCCGACATGCGCATCGTCGTGCTGACGGGCTTTGCCAGCATCGCCACCGCGGTCGAGGCGATCAAGCTGGGCGCATCGCATTATCTGACCAAGCCTTCGGGCACGGACGATATTCTGGCGGCCTTTGAACGCACCGAGGGCGACGCCGAGGTCCAGCCCGCCAATCGCCCGACGACCATCAAGACGCTGGAGTGGGAGAAGATCCACGAAACGCTGCTGGCGACCGATTTCAACATCTCGGAAACGGCACGCCGTCTTGGCATGCACCGCCGCACATTGGCGCGAAAACTTGCCAAATGGCAGGTGCGCTAACGCCGCTTGCGCGATTGGAACCGTCGCCGCTCACGCGATTAAAACCGTCAATGTCCGGGAGGAGGCGTGGTGGAGCCAAGGGGAGTCGAACCCCTGACCTCTTGCATGCCATGCAAGCGCTCTACCAACTGAGCTATGGCCCCACGTCTTGTCTGCTTCGGCGCTTGGCGCCTTGGCTGTGAGGGGTCTATAAGGGTGGGTGCGGTGGGGTGCAAGCAGAAAAAACGCGACCGGCGGCGATTTTTTCCAAGTGGCCCGAATTGACGGGCGGCGGCAGCTAAGACGTTGGGAAGACAAGGCCCGCAGGCCTTGTCGGGGGCGCGGCTCAGGCCTCGCGGTGGGTGGCGCGGTCGATGCTGAAGGCACCGGGACCGGCAAAGACGAAATACAGGAACACGAAGCAGTAAAGGATCGCGGCATCGCCGCCGTTCAGCGCCGGGAAGGGGCTTTGGGGCGCATGGGCCAGCCAATAGGCGCAGGCCATCAGGCCCGACAGCACGAAGGCCACGGGGCGGGTGAATAGCCCAAGGATCAGCATCGCACCGCCGACCAGTTCCAGCACGCCGGCGATCCAGCCCATCGACATCACCGCAGGGTTCATGTCGCTGGCGGGGAAGCCCAATAGTTTCTGGGTGCCATGGGCAAAGAAGATCAATGCGGACACGATGCGCAGCACGCCCAGCATCTGGGATTGATAGGCGCCAAGACCTTTGAACGGCATTCTCTTAGTCTCCAAACTGAAAGAAAAAGGGCCGCGCTGCGTCGCGCGGCCCTTGGGGATCAATCTTCGTCGTCGCTGGCAACATCGGCGATTTCGTCCAGCGACACGTCGCCGTCGTCATCGTCGTCTTCCAGCAGATCATCGTCCAGATCGTTGGAATCGTCGCTGATATCCTCGTCGTCGTCCGAGGTCGTCTGGTTGTTGCCGCGCGCCTGGTTCTTTTCGGGCGTCACGGATTTGCCGCGGCTGTCCGTCAGGCTGTCCAGCGTGAACTGGTTGTTGCAGGCCGGGCAGACCATCGGATCGGCCTTGAGATCGTAAAAGCGCGTTGCGCAATGCGGGCACAGGCGTTTGGTGCCCCATTCCTCTTTGGGCATGGTATTCTCCTTCAGCCGCGATTAGGGGAAATCGGGATGGCCCCTGCCACAGAGGCCGGGACGTGTCAAAGGCTTTATCTGGCAGGACGGGGCAGGCAAGGCAAGCATGGATCAACGGATCACCCTTTCGGATGGATCACAGTTGCGCTTGCGCCGATCGGCGCGGGCGCGGCGAATGACCCTGAGGGTGCCCCGCGATGGCAGCGGTGCGATCCTGACGCTGCCGGTGAAGGTGCCCTTGGAGCAGGGCCGTGATTTCGCGGAATCGCGCGCGGGCTGGCTGCAGCAGGCAGCACTGCGGGTTCCGGCCTGGCAGACGGCCCAGCCCGGCGCGCAGATCCCGGTCGAGGGCAGGGCGCTGACCATCACCCCCGCCGAGGTCCGGCAGGTTCAGGTTCAGGGTGACGCGCTGCTGGTGCCGCAGGGACGTCCGACGGGCGTGATCGTGGCGACCTGGCTGCGGCAGGTGGCGCTGGCGCGTCTGCGACCGGCCTGCGACGGGTTTGCCGCCTCGCTTGGCCGACCCTATCGCGCCATCGCCTTGCGCGACACGCGATCGCGGTGGGGCAGCTGCACCCACGACGGGCGACTAATGTTTTCTTGGCGGCTGGCGATGGCCCCTGCGCCTGTCCTGACCTATGTCGCCGCGCATGAGGTCGCGCATCTGGCGCATATGGATCACTCCGCACGGTTCTGGTCACAGGTTCACGACCTGATGCCTGATCACGGGCCGCATCGCGCCTGGCTGCGGGCGCATGGCGGCGATCTGATGTTGTGGCAATTCCGCGATTGACGCGCGTCCTGGATGTGATCACAAACGGAGTATGACGACACCCCGCCCTACCGAAATCGCCGCCCATGAACGGCTGTACCGCGCGCTGCGCAGCCAGATCATGCTGGGTGAGCTGCCACCCGGCAAGGCGCTGACCCTGCGCGGGCTGGCGGCGGAACATCATCTGTCGATGACCCCCGCGCGCGAGGCCGTGCGCCGTCTGGTGGCGGAAGGGGCGCTGACGCTGTCGGGATCCGGCCGCGTCGCCACGCCAGCCTTGTCGGACGAACGGATCGAGGAACTGGCCGCCCTGCGCGCCCTGATCGAGCCGGAACTGGCCGCCCGCGCGCTGCCACGCGCGCATTTCGCGCTGATCGACAGGTTGGCCTCAATGAACGGGCGGATTGCCGACGCGGTCGATCGCCATGATGCGGTCGGCTATATCCGCTGCAATCTGGATTTCCACCGGATGCTGTATCTGCGCGCGCAGGCCCCGGCGATGCTGGCGATGCTGGAAACCATCTGGCTGCAATTGGGGCCGACGATGCGGGCGCTTTACGGGCGGGTCAAGCGCAATGAACCGCCGCGTCATCACCGGATGATCCTGTCGGCGCTGCGGGCGGGGGATGAACCCGCCCTGAGGCTGGCCGTGCGCGCGGATGTCACGCACGGCTTGCGGCATCTGACCTCGGCCTGAGGCGATCAGCCGGGCTGGCCGATGGGCGGCAGGCCTATGTTGCCGAACCGCAGTTCCGGCAGGGTCGAGGGGATGATGCGGTTGTATTTCGTACCTTCGATGGCGGCACCGGCGATCAGGCCCGACTGGCCGAAGATCATTGCAACCACAGGGAACTGGGCGCTGAAGGTATCCGCCCCGACCGCCATGCCACCCGCGGGCACCGCATAGAAGGCGCCTGCGCCAGCCACCCAACCGGGCGCCGCGCGGAAGGCCGCCAGCGCCTGATCGGTCTGGAAGATCAGCACATGGGCATATTGCTGGGCACCGGCCTGAAAGCCGACCGTGGCGCGTGTCGCACTGTAGTAATCGACCGTCTGGCCGCCGATACGCAGCGCCCCCTGACCATAGGCACCACCGACGCCCAATGCGGCCTCGGTCATCAGCGGCATGTAAAGAACGCCGCGCGCATTCTGGATCAGCGGCGCGGATGCCGGATAGGTCGAGACCAGATATTGATGCGTCTGATCGACCCGCCCGTCCAGCTGTGCCGGACCGTTGGTGCCGACCGCATTGGTGCATCCTGCGGCCAGCAGTGCCGCACCACCCGACGCCAGCAGGGTCCGGCGGGACAGCTTTGTGGTATTGGTCATGTGTCGCCCTCGTTAAGCAATGCTGGGACTTGTTCCGCCCCGATTGCCCGCGACGATACGCGACGGGGCTGGGTCACGCCAGCATCTCGGCCACGGTGGGCGCGAAATAGCTTAACACGCCGTCACAGCCCGCCCGACGGAAGGCAAGCAGGCTTTCCACCATGACATCCTGCGACAGCCAGCCGTTGCGGATGGCACCCTCGATCATCGCGTATTCGCCGCTGACCTGATAGGCAAAGGTCGGTGCGCCGAATTCGTCTTTGACCGCGCGGCAGATGTCCAGATAGGGCATGCCCGGCTTGACCATGACCATATCGGCACCTTCCGACAGGTCGCGGGCGACACAGCGGATCGCCTCGCCCTTGTTGGCGGGGTTGATCTGATAGGTCTTCTTGTCGCCGACCAGCCGCCCCGAGGCGCCCACGGCATCGCGGAACGGCCCGTAATAGGCGCTGGCGAATTTCGCGGCATAGGAGAGGATGGCGGTGTTCTTGTGGCCCGCCTGTTCCAAGGCCCCGCGCAGGGCGGCGATGCGTCCGTCCATCATATCCGACGGCCCAAGGATGTCGGCCCCGCTTTCGGCCTGCACCAGCGCCATGCGGACCAGCGCCTCGACGGTTTCGTCGTTCAGGATCTCGCCGTTGACGACCAGCCCGTCGTGGCCATTGGCGTTATAGGGGTCCAGCGCGATGTCGGTCATCACGACCAGATCCGGCACGGTCTCCTTGACGGCGCGGATCGCCTGGTTGCCGATGTTGTCGGGATCCCAAGCGCGTTCGCAGCCATCCGTGCGCAGGTCGCTGTCGGAATGCGGGAAGATGCAGATGGCGGGGATGTTCAGCCGTGCCGCGCGTTCTGCGGCGCGCTTGACGCCGTCGATGGTCAGGCGGTCCACGCCGGGCATGGATGCGATCTCGCCCTCGGCGCCCTGCACCTCGGTGACGAAGATCGGCCAGATCAGGTTGGCGGGCGTCAGGTTCACCTCGGACACCATCGCGCGGATGTTGGGGCTGCGGCGCAGGCGTCGCAGGCGGCCTGCGGGGAACGGGGCGATGATCGGGTTGGCCATGGGGGCCTCCTGCCTTGGGGTGGGACAACCGGGCGGCTTTCCCTTGCTTGAAACCCGATCTAAGGTCACGCGCAGCCAAGGACAAGGAACTGCTCGTGCCGCAAGTCAACAGCCTGATCGGGTTTCTGGACAGCCGCTCATTCATGACGATCTGGTATTGGCTGGCGCTGGTCGGCCTGTGGTCGGCCACGGGCCGGACCATCATGGGTATCCCTTCGGATGTCGTGGCGCGTGCCCGCGCGGCGCTGGCGGCCGGGCAGGGCGATGATCCGGCGGTGCTGGGGCTGCTGGACTGGCTGTCGCTGGTGCTGCCACGCTGGCGCCTTGGACCGACCGAGGGCGCGGTCTTTCTGGGCCTGACATCCTTCGGCCTGACATCATTGGCAATGCTGGGCTTTGCCTTCTGGTTGGAACTGGCGCAGGCGATGTTCCTGCTGCTGATGCCCTTCTGGGTGTTGTTCTGGATGCGCGTCCGGTTGGCCCGCAATCTGGTGCCGCTGGTCGGCGACGCGCAACTGGGCCGGATCACCCCGGATCAGGCGGCACAGAAGGCCGCGCGGATGATGATCTGGCACCGTCGGTGGGTGACGGTCCTGTCGATGGTCTCGGTTCTGGCGACGGTGCTGTGGGGATCGGCATGGGCGATCATGCATCCCAATGGCCTGTGACGCGCTTGACTTCACGTTCCCGCAATATACCTGAGCACCCATGTCCCAGCAGTTGATCCTTTCCGGCGCCCCCGAAGGCTATGACGCGGCGCTGATCGCCCGCGAGGCCGCGCGCCCCGAAAACCACGGCGCCCCCGTGATCCATGTGGCCCGCGACGACCGGCGGATGGCCGCGACCCGCGCAGCGCTGGCCTTCATGGCCCCCGGTCTGGTCGTGCTTGATTTTCCGGCATGGGACACGACGCCCTATGACCGCGTCTCCCCCGCCCCCGAAGTGCAGGCCGCGCGCATGGCCACGCTGGCCGCGCTGGCGCAGGGGGCCATCAAGGGGCCGTTCGTCTTGCTGACGTCGCTGAATGCGGTGCTGCAACGCGTGCCGCCGCGTGATCTGGTGCGCGCGACGGCCTTCACCGCCCGCGTCGGCGACCGCATCGACGAAGAAGCGCTGCGCAATTTCCTGGTCCGCATGGGCTTCGTGCAAAGCCCCACCGTGACCGAGACGGGTGATTATGCCATCCGCGGCGGCATCATCGATATCTTCCCGCCCGGCGAAAGCGGCCCAATCCGGCTGGATCTGTTCGGCGACGTGCTGGACGGGGCGCGGCGTTTCGACGCGGTCACGCAGCTCACCACCGAGAAGCTGACCCGGATCGAGCTGGCCCCCATGTCCGAGGTGGTGCTGGACGAAGACGCCGTCACCCGCTTCCGCCAGAACTATCGCGCCGAATACGGGCTGGGAACCAACGACCCGCTGTATGAAAGTGTCAGTGCGGGTCGCAAGACCAGCGGCATGGAACATTGGCTGCCTTGGTTCCACAACCGGATGGAGAGTTTGTTCGACTATATGCCCGATGCCTCGGTCGTGCTGGACGATCATATCGGGCAGGTGGTCGATGCCCGCCGCACGATGATCCGCGAACAGTTCGAGGCCCGCTGCGCCGCCATGAAGGCCAAGGGCCGCAGCGACACCGTCTATAAGCCCGTGCCGCCGGATGCGATGTTCCCCACGGACGCCGAATGGAACGAATGGCTGTCGCCGCACCGGGTGCTGCGCCTGTCGGTCCTGAACCAGCCCCCCGGTCCGGGTGTGCTGGATGCAGGCGGCCGATCAGGGCGGAATTTTGCCCCCGAACGGCAGGCGGAATCCATCAACCTGTTCGGCGCGCTGGCCGATCACATCAAATCGCTGCGCAAGACCCACCGCGTGGTGCTGGCCAGCTTCTCAGACGGGGCGCGGGAACGTCTGGCGGGTCTGCTGAAAGACGAAGGGCTGACCGATACCATTTCCATCGGTGATCTACGTGACCTGCCCGACCGCAAGGGTGCATTGGGCCTGACCGTCTGGCCGTTGGACGAAGGCTTTGTCGCCAAGGGTCAGGCGCTTGGCGATATCGCGGTAATTTCCGAACAGGACGTGCTGGGCGACCGGATGATCCGGGGCGCCAAAAAACGCCGCAAGGCCGACAACTTCCTGAAAGACACCCAGACCCTGTCGCCCGGCGATCTGATCGTCCATGTCGAACACGGCATCGGGCGCTATACCGGGATCGAGACGATCACCGCCGCCAAGGTGCCGCATGACTGCGTGGCGCTGGAATATGCGGGCGGCGACCGGCTGTATCTGCCGGTGGAAAACATCGAGCTGCTGTCGCGCTATGGCCACGAAGAGGGCCTGCTGGATAAGCTGGGCGGTGGCGCATGGCAGGCCCGCAAGGCCCGCCTGAAGGAACGCATCAAGCTGATCGCCGACAAGCTGATGCGCATTGCTGCCGAACGTCTGTTGCGTCCCGCCCCGGTGCTGGAACCCGAAGAACACGAATGGCAGCAATTCGCCGCACGCTTCCCCTATAGCGAGACCGACGATCAGGCCTCTGCCATCGAGGACGTGCAGGAAGATCTGGCTGCCGGTCGCCCGATGGACCGTCTGGTCGTGGGCGACGTGGGTTTCGGCAAGACCGAGGTCGCCATGCGCGCCGCCTTCATCGCCGCCAGCCAGGGGATGCAAGTGGCCGTGGTCGCCCCGACGACGCTGCTGGCGCGCCAGCATTACCGCAGCTTTGCCGAACGCTTCCGTGGCACGGCCATCAATGTGCGCCCATTGTCGCGTTTCGTCACCGCCAAGGATGCGACGGCCACCCGCGCCGGTCTGGCCGATGGCAGCGTCGATATCGTCGTCGGCACCCATGCGGTGCTGGCCAAGCAGGTGCGGTTCAAGAACCTTGGCCTGCTGGTCATCGACGAAGAACAGCATTTCGGCGTCGCCCATAAAGAACGCCTGAAGGATCTGCGCAGCGACATCCACGTGTTGACGCTGACCGCAACGCCCATCCCGCGCACCCTGCAACTGTCGCTGACCGGCGTGCGTGACCTGTCGGTCATTGGCACGCCGCCGGTGGACCGTCTGGCCATCCGCACCTATGTCAGCGAATTCGACAGCGTTTCCATCCGCGAGGCGCTGCTGCGCGAGAAATATCGCGGCGGGCAAAGCTTCTTTGTCGTGCCGCGCCTGACCGATCTGCCCGATGTCGAACATTGGCTGACCGAAAACATGCCGGAGACCAGCTATATCGTCGCGCATGGTCAGCTGGCTGCGGGCGATCTGGATCAGCGGATGAACGCGTTTTACGACGGCAGCCATGATGTGCTGGTCGCCACGACAATCGTCGAAAGCGGATTGGACATTCCAACGGCGAACACGATGATCGTCTGGCGGTCGGATATGTTCGGCCTGTCACAGCTGTACCAGATCCGTGGTCGCGTTGGGCGGTCCAAGACGCGTGCCTATTGCTATCTGACGACGAAACCGCGCAGCCCGCTGACCCCGCAGGCCATGCGGCGGTTGAAGTTCCTTGGGTCCATCGACAGCCTTGGGGCGGGGTTCAATCTGGCGTCGCAGGATCTGGATTTGCGCGGTGCGGGCAACCTGCTGGGCGAGGAACAATCCGGCCACATCAAAGAGGTCGGGTTCGAGCTGTATCAAGCCATGCTGGAAGAAACGATCGCCAAGCTGAAATCCGGCGAGATCGAGGGCACGCCGGATGATGAATGGGCACCGCAGCTGAACCTTGGCGTCCCGGTCACAATTCCCGAAAGCTTCGTGCCCGATCTGGACGTGCGGCTTGGCCTCTATCGTCGTCTGGCCGAACTGACCACCAAGGTCGAGCTGGAGGGTTTTGCCGCCGAGCTGATCGACCGCTTCGGGCCGCTTCCGCGCGAGGTGAACACGCTGCTGCTGGTCATCCGCATCAAAGCGATGGCCAAGCGGGCCAACATCTCGCGGCTTGATGCCGGGCCAAAGGGCGCGACGATCCAGTTCCATCAAGACCGCTTCCCGAACCCCGCCGGTCTGGTCGATTTCCTGACCGATCAGCAGGGTCAGGCCAAGGTCACCGACAACAAGATCTTCGTGGGCCGGACCTGGAGTTCGGATGCCGAACGCATCAAGGGTGCCTTTGCCATCGCGCGTGATCTGGCGGCCAAGGCGAAGGCCGCTAAGTGAGCGGGCTTGTCCGGTTCGACCACGGGCCTTTGACGGGCGGCACGGCGTTTGTCGCACCGCAAACGGTGATCCGGGCCGATACCATCGCGGGTGTCGGCCCTGCGCTTGCCGCCATGCAGGCCGCGCAGGCGCGGGGGGCGTGGCTGGCGGGTTATCTGTCCTATGAACTGGGCTATGCGATGTCGCCCAAGCTGGCCCCGCTGATACCCGATGACCGGCAGATGCCACTGATCCTGATGGGGGTCTTCGACCACCCCCGTCCCGCCGATCCGCTGCCCGAACCGGCGGGCGTGACCATCGGTGCGGCGCAGCCCCTGTGGGACCGGGCGCGTTATGATGCTGCGATTGCGACCGTGCATGACTACATCACCGCGGGCGACACCTATCAGATCAATCTGACCTTCCCGGTCGAGGCGCAGGTCACCGGCGATCCGCTGTCCATCTATGCCGCCCTTGCCGCCCGCCAACCGGTCCCCGAGGGCGCATTCGTCGATCTGGGCGGACCGCAGATTTTGTCGCGCAGCCCCGAGCTGTTCTTTGCGATCGACGATCGGGGCGTCATCCGGACGAAGCCCATGAAGGGCACCGCCGCGCGCGGGGTGACGCCGGAATTGGACACTGCTGCCGCCGCAGGTTTGGCCGCATCCGAAAAGAACCGTGCCGAGAACCTGATGATCGTCGATCTGCTGCGCAACGATATCAGCCGCATCTGCCTGCCCGGCAGCGTGCGCGTACCGCAGCTGTTCCACATCGAGGAATATGCGACGCTGCACCAGATGGTCTCGACCGTCGAAGGGCAGCTGGCCCCCGGTGTGGGTCTCGCGCAGGTCTTGGGGGCGCTGTTCCCCTGCGGATCGATCACGGGTGCGCCCAAGATCCGGTCGATGCAGATCATTGCCGAATTGGAGGCCGCGCCCCGCGACGTCTATTGCGGGGCGATCGGCTGGATCGATCCCGCCGGACCCATGCGGTTCGGTGTGGCGATCCGGTCGCCTTGGATGATTGCAGCCGACCGGTTGCGTCTGAACGTCGGCGGCGGCATCGTGCACGACAGCGAAACCGGATCCGAATGGGAGGAGGCATTGTGCAAGGCCGCATTTCTGGACCTGTCCCCCAAGGGCTGACCCTGTTCGAAACCATGCGCGCCGAGCCTGATGGTACCATCCGCCGTTGGCCGCTGCATCTGGCGCGTCTGGAGCGGAGCTGTGCTGCGGTAGGGTTTCCGCTGAATGCGGATGAGGCGAATGCGGCAGTGGCGAACCTGCCGCAAGGACAGGCGCTGCGCGTTCGGCTGGTCGTGGATGGCAGCGGTGCGATCAATCTGACCCATGCCTCGGCCCCCGAAGCGCCCTCGGAGTGGCGAGTTGCGATATCGGCGGAAAGACTGCAGGCGGGCGATCCTTGGCTGGGCATCAAAAGCTCGGCCCGCGGGGTCTATGACGCAGCGCGCGCGGCGATGCCCGCCGTGGCCGATGAGGTGATTTTGCTGAATGACCAGGGGCAGGTCTGCGAAGGCAGTATTACCAACCTGTTCCTGCTGCGCGCCGGTAAGATGCTGACCCCGCCGGTCGCCTGCGGTCTGTTGCCGGGCGTCTTGCGTGCGGAACTGCTGGCAAGCGGCATGGCGCGCGAGGCGGTGCTGATGCCCAAGGATCTGTCCAATGGACGGCTGTTCTGCGGCAACGCCCTGCGCGGCCTGATCCCGGCACGCTTGATCTGAAGAGGCAGCGCGGACGACCCCCATCGAAGGGGTCATCCGCGCTTTGGTACAGGCCGCCGATGTCGCAAGAAAAACGCCCCGTCCCATTTTCAGGGGCGGGGCGTTTCAGGTTCATTCGGCGGTCAACAGCGGCGTCTTGGACTTGCCGATGCGGGGCGCTTCGGGGCCGGTGATGTCGAAGGCGGGCTTGTCGTCTTCGATTTTCACCCGCACGAAGCCACCCTTGGTCAGGCGTCCGAACAGCAGCTCTTCGGCCAGCGGCTTCTTGATGTGTTCCTGGATCACGCGGCCAAGCGGGCGGGCGCCCATTCGGTCGTCGTAGCCTCGTTCCGCCAGCCAATCCGCGGCCTGCGGGGTCAGTTCGATGTGGACGTTGCGGTCCATCAGCTGGGCTTCCAGCTGCAGGATGAACTTTTCGACCACATGGATGACCACCTCGCGTCCCAAGGCGGCGAAGCTGATGATCGCATCCAGACGGTTGCGGAACTCGGGCGTGAAGGTCCGCTCGATGGCGGCGGTATCCTCGCCCTCGCGGCGGTCGCGACCAAAGCCGATGGCCGCTTTCGCCTGATCCGCGGCACCTGCGTTCGAGGTCATGATCAGGATCACGTTGCGGAAATCGACTTGGCGACCGTTATGGTCTGTCAGACGGCCCGCATCCATGATTTGCAGCAGGATGTTGAAGACGTCCGGATGCGCTTTTTCGATCTCATCCAGCAGCAGCACGCAATGCGGGTGCTGGTCGACGCCGTCGGTCAAAAGACCGCCTTGGTCGAACCCGACATAGCCCGGAGGCGCGCCGATCAGACGGCTGACGGCATGTTTCTCCATGTATTCCGACATGTCGAAACGCAGCAGTTCCACACCAAGGGTCGAGGCCAACTGCTTGGCAACCTCGGTCTTGCCGACGCCCGTGGGACCGGCGAACAGATAGTTGCCGATAGGCTTTTCTGGTTCGCGCAGACCTGCCCGTGCCAGCTTGATGGCCGACGACAGGGTGGTGATGGCGGTATCCTGACCGAAGACCACGCGCTTGAGCGAGCTTTCCATGTCACGCAACACTTCGGCGTCGTTCTTGCTGACATTCTTGGGCGGAATGCGGGCAATCTTGGCGACGACAGCCTCGACCTCTTTCGGGCTGATGGTTTTGCGACGTTTGCTTTCGGCGACCAGATGCTGTGCGGCGCCAGCTTCATCGATGATGTCGATGGCGCTGTCGGGCAGCTTGCGGTCGTTGATGTACCGCGACGCCAGTTCCACCGCCGATTTGATCGCGTCATTGGTATAACGCAGGTCGTGGTGCTTTTCGAAATGCGGCTTCAGGCCCATCAGGATCTTGATGGCGTCCGGAACCGAAGGTTCGTTCACGTCGATCTTCTGGAACCGGCGCGACAGGGCGCGGTCCTTTTCGAAGTGCTGACGATATTCCTTGTAGGTGGTCGAGCCCATGCACCGAAGCTTGCCCCCGGCCAAGGCCGGTTTCAGCAGGTTTGAGGCATCCATCGCCCCACCCGAGGTCGCACCCGCACCGATCACGGTGTGGATTTCGTCGATGAACAGGATGGCATCGGGATGCGCCTCCAGTTCCTTGACGACGGCCTTCAGGCGTTCTTCGAAATCACCGCGATAGCGGGTCCCGGCCAGCAAAGCGCCCATATCCAGCGAAAAGATTGTCGCACCCGAAAGCACGTCGGGGATTTCGCCCCGCGTGATCTTCAGCGCCAGACCTTCGGCGATGGCGGTCTTGCCCACACCGGGATCGCCCACCAGCAGCGGGTTGTTCTTGCGGCGACGGCACAGAACCTGAATGGCACGCTCGACCTCGGAGTTGCGGCCGATCAAGGGATCGACGTCGCCCTTCTTGGATTTGACATTCAGATCGACGCAATATTTGCCAAGGGCGGTTTCATCCTTGGCCTCGGGGGCGTCTTCGGCCTTTTCGTGGTCGATAGGATCATCCGAGCCTGCGACATTGCGCGGTTCGTTGAAGGACGGGTTCTTCGCCACACCATGCGCGATGAAGTTGACCGCGTCGTAACGGGTCATGTCCAGTTCCTGCAGGAAATAGGCCGCGTTGGATTCGCGTTCGGCAAAGATCGCCACCAGCACATTGGCGCCGGTCACCTCGGAGCGACCCGAGCTTTGGACATGGATGGCCGCGCGCTGGATGACGCGCTGGAAGGCCGCCGTCGGAACGGCTTCCGAGCCTTCGACGTCGGTGATGAGGGTGGACAGGTCATCTTCGATGAACTCGGTCAGCGACTTGCGCAATTCGTCCAGCTCAACGTTGCAGGCCCGCATGACCTTGACCGCTTCGGGTTCCTCGGTCAGGGCCAGCAGCAGATGCTCCAGCGTTGCAAGTTCGTGGCGGTGTTCGTTCGCCAGCGCAAGAGCCTGGTGAATCGCCTGTTCCAGAGAGGTCGAGAAACTTGGCACGGTCGTCTCCTGTCAGTCGGCTGGCGGTATGGGCCCATCAACGGCCCACCTGCCCAGACTGTCACGATACAGTTAAGATTTGGTGGAATCCGGTCGGCATCAAGCCCTTTTTCGAAAAGATGCCAAGTTTTTCCCACGGTTGAGGCAAATGTGATGTCACGGTCGCCCGTTTTCAAGCACAAGGCCCCGACTGCGTCATTCGGTCTTGGCGCAGCGGGACGATGGCCCTAGAATTCGTCCTTCATCTTTCGCAGCCGTGCAAAGACCTGCGCATCATCCGCGCCCTGCATGTCCAACCGGCCGCGCAGGGCATTGACCCGCAGGAAGGGATTCGTCGCCTTTTCCAGCTCCAGCGTCGCGGGTGCACAGGGCGTGCGTGACGCCTGTACGTCGGACAGACGCTGCTGCAGTTCGGCATTCTCCGGATCGACCGACAGGGCAAAGGCGCCATTGGCCGCGCAATAGTCATGTCCCGAACAGATCAGCGTGTCGTTGGGCAGGGCGGCAAGGCGCGACAGGCTGGCCCACATCATGTCGGGGTCGCCTTCGAACAGGCGTCCGCAGCCCATGGCCATCAGACTGTCGGCGGTAAAGGCATGACCCGACTGCGGGAAATAAAAGGCGACATGGCCGACGGTATGCCCCGAGACGTCGATCACATCGATCTGCTGGCCCAGCAGCTGCAGGGACTGGTCGGGGCGCACCTGCTGGTCAAGGTGGGGCAGGCGGTGGGCGTCGGCCTCGGCGCCGATGACACGGGCACCGGTCTTGGCGACGATGGCTTCAACGCCCTGAATGTGATCGTCGTGGTGGTGGGTCAGCAGGATGGCGTCCAGACCCCAGCCCCGCGCCTCCAGTTCGGTCAGGATGGGCATGGCCTCGGGGGCGTCGATCAGGATCGTGCCTTCCGGTCCGTGCAGCAGATAGGCATAATTATCCCGCAGGCAGCGCAGCGTGACCAGTTCCAGCGGCATTGGCAAATCCCTTCGCGTGTGTTCACCTGAACCCTGACAAAAGCCGGACGCCTGCACAATGCACCATGACATCCACCAGCTGCGACGCTTCTATTACCAGAGGTCCTTGGGGCGGGTGGTGCAGCGTATTCTGCGCGACCGCCTGACAACGCGATGGTCCCCCGAAGGTTGCAGCGGCATGACCATTGCGGGCTTCGGCTTTGCGGCGCCCATGCTGCGGCCCTATCTGGCGCGGTCGCGGCGGGTGACGACGCTGATGCCCGGACCGCAGGGCGTCATGGCATGGCCCGCCGGAATGCCCAACCACAGCGTGTTGTGCGACGAAACGGCATGGCCCATCGAAACCGGCAGCATCGACCGGTTGGTCATGTTGCACGGGCTGGAAACCAGCGAACATCCGCGCGAACTGATGGCCGAGGCCTGGCGCTGTCTGGGGCCGGGGGGGCGGATGATGGTGATCGTGCCGAACCGGGCGGGCCTTTGGGCCGCGACCGACCGCACGCCTTTCGGCTTTGGCCGGTCATACACCACGGGGCAGCTGAACACCCAGATGCGGGCTGCGGGCCTGATGCCGGAATGGAGCGGGTCCGCCATCTACATCCCGCCCTCGGACCGCCGGTTCTGGTTGCGCAGCGCGCAGTTCTGGGAACGCACCGGCGCGCGGATCAGTCGCGTGCTGGTCGCGGGCGTGATTCTGGTCGAGCTGTCCAAGCAGACCCGCGCGCCGATCGGACCCGGCGTCAAGATCCACGTCCCCAGCCCGCTGGAGATCCTGGACGGTGTCGCAAGGCCCCGCCCGGCAGGTCCACAGCTGAACCGGGCAGGGGGTGTGCATGGGGCCGATCGCCTTGGCGACATTACGAAAAACCGCCATTGATCGGTGGTGACGGTCATCGCGTACGCGACTGTCGTTGCCGGCATGCGACAAGTTGCCACCTTCCGGGCAAGATGCACGGAACCGTGACCTTGAAGGTTGCCGCGCAACAAACGACCTGCTAGAGACAGCCCAGATTTGCGCACGACCCTCCATAAGCCGTGCGCCGCGACCCGCACCCCGTGACAGACCGGATGGAAATCCGGCCCGCCAACGGGGTTTGCGCAAACGTAAAGGATGACCGTGGCCAACTCTGTTTCCATGTCCCAGAGCATCGCCGGACGCTATGCGCAGGCCGTCTTCGAAATTACGAAGGACGATGGGGGGCTGGATGCCCTGGCCCAGCAGACCGCCGATCTGGATGCCGCGCTGAACGACAGCGCCGAGCTGCGCGATCTGATCGCCAGCCCCATCTATTCGCGCGACCAGCAGGTCCGGGCCATCGTCGGCATCGCCGACAAGATGGGCCTGTCCGCGGTCCTCAAGAACACGCTGCAGTTGATGGCGACCAATCGTCGCCTGTTCGTGCTGCCGCAACTGATCCACGCGCTGTCGCAGATGATTGCGGACCACCGCGGAGAGATGACGGCCGACGTCACCAGCGCTGTCGCGTTGGATGATGCGCAGCTGGAGCGTCTGAAGACGACCCTGGCCGATAAGACCGGCAAGAAGGTCAAGCTGAACACGCGCGTCGATGAGACCCTCATCGGCGGCATGATTGTCAAGTTGGGCTCGCAGATGATCGACAGTTCGGTCCGCTCGAAGCTCGCTTCCCTGCAGAATGTCATGAAAGAGGTCGGATAATGGGAATCCAGGCTGCCGAGATTTCGGCGATCCTCAAGGAGCAGATCAAGAATTTCGGTCAGGACTTCGAAGTTGCTGAAGTCGGCCAGGTGTTGTCGGTCGGCGACGGTATCGCTCGCGTCTACGGTCTGGACAAAGTCCAGGCCGGCGAAATGGTCGAATTCCCGGGCGGCGTCCGCGGCATGGTGCTGAACCTCGAGATCGACAACGTCGGTGTCGTGATCTTCGGCGACGACCGTCAGATCAAGGAAGGCGACACCGTCAAGCGCACGCGCTCGATCGTGGACGTTCCCGTCGGCAAGGGCCTGCTGGGCCGCGTCGTTGACGGCCTTGGCAACCCGATCGACGGCAAAGGCCCGATCGAGGCGACCGAGCGTCGCGTCGCAGACGTCAAGGCCCCCGGCATCATGCCGCGCAAATCGGTTCACGAACCGATGGCGACCGGCCTGAAGTCGGTCGACGCCATGATCCCGGTCGGCCGTGGCCAGCGCGAGCTGATCATCGGTGACCGTCAGACCGGCAAGACCGCGATCGCACTGGACACCATCCTGAACCAGGCGAACTACAACGGCCGCGAAGCCGAAGGCATGAAGACCCTGCACTGCATCTATGTCGCAGTCGGTCAGAAGCGTTCGACCGTCGCGCAGCTGGTGAAGAAGCTGGAAGAAACCGGCGCGATGGCCTATACGACCGTCGTCGCGGCCACCGCTTCGGACCCCGCGCCGATGCAGTTCCTGGCCCCCTATTCGGGCACGGCCATCGGCGAATACTTCCGCGACAACGGCATGGACGCCCTGATCATTTATGATGACCTGTCCAAGCAGGCTGTTGCTTACCGCCAGATGTCGCTGCTGCTGCGCCGTCCCCCCGGACGCGAAGCCTATCCGGGCGACGTTTTCTACCTGCACTCGCGCCTGCTGGAGCGTTCGGCAAAGCTGAACGAAGAATACGGTGCCGGTTCGCTGACGGCTCTGCCGATCATCGAAACCCAGGGCGGCGACGTGTCGGCCTTTATTCCGACGAACGTGATCTCGATCACCGACGGCCAGATATTCCTGGAAACCGACCTGTTCTTCCAGGGCATCCGCCCTGCCGTGAACACCGGTCTGTCGGTGTCGCGTGTTGGTTCGGCAGCCCAGACCAAGGCGATGAAATCCGTCGCGGGTCCGGTCAAGCTGGAACTGGCGCAGTATCGCGAAATGGCGGCCTTCGCCCAGTTTGGTTCGGACCTTGATGCCGCGACTCAGCGCTTGCTGAACCGTGGTGCGCGCCTGACCGAGTTGATGAAGCAGCCCCAGTACAAGCCGCTGACCAACGCCGAGATCGTCATCGTCATCTATGCCGGTACCAAAGGCTATATCGACAGCGTGCCGGTCAAGGAAATCGTCGCGTGGGAAGATGGCCTGCTCCAGTTCCTGCGCAGCCAGAAGTCGGACCTGCTGGACGACATGACCCGCAACGACCGCAAGGTCTCGGGTGACCTGGAAAATGCGATCAAGGCGGCGCTGGACGAATACAACCGCACGCGCGCCTGAGGGGGGATAGATGCCCAGTCTCAAGGATCTCAAGAACCGGATCGGAAGCGTCAAGAACACGCGGAAGATCACCAAGGCGATGCAGATGGTCGCCGCAGCGAAACTGCGCCGTGCGCAGGAAGCTGCGGAGGCTGCCCGCCCCTATGCCGACCGCATGGCCGCAGTGATGGCCGGACTGACCGCGAATGCCGCGGATCAGGCCGGCGCACCGCGCCTGCTGGCCGGTACGGGTGACGACAAGCGCCACCTGCTTGTGGTCATGACGGCGGAACGCGGCCTTGCCGGCGGCTTCAACAGCTCGATCGTCAAGCTGGCACGCCAGCATGCCGAACGGCTGCGGGGCCAGGGCAAGGACGTGGCCATCCTGACCGTGGGCAAGAAGGGTCGCGAACAGCTGAAGCGTGAATACGGCAGCCTGTTTGTGCATCACGTCGATCTGTCCGAGGTCAAGCGCATCGGCTATGAGAACGCGCGCCAGATCACCGATGAAGTCCTGTCGCGCTTCGACGGCGGCGACTTCGATGTGGCGACGATCTTCTACAACCGCTTCGAATTGGTGATCAGCCAGATCCCGACCGCCAAGCGGGTGATCCCGGCAGAGGCGCCTGAAAGCGCACCCGCCGCGAATGCGCTTTACGACTATGAGCCCGGAGAAGAGGCCCTGCTGGCCGAGCTTCTGCCGCGGTCGGTGGCGACGCAGATCTTCGCGGCGCTTCTGGAAAATGCAGCGTCCGAGCAGGGCGCGCGGATGAGTGCCATGGATAACGCCACGCGCAATGCGGGTGACATGATCGACCGACTGACGACCGAGTACAACCGCTCGCGTCAGGCTGCGATCACCAAGGAACTTATCGAAATCATTTCGGGCGCCGAGGCGCTTTGACCGTAACGCAGAGGTAACAACATGGCAGAGGCCACTGGTAAAATCACGCAGGTGATCGGCGCCGTCGTTGACGTGCAGTTCGAAGACCACCTGCCCGCGATTCTGAACGCGCTGGAAACCCACAACAACGGCAAGAAGCTGGTGTTGGAAGTTGCTCAGCACTTGGGCGAAAAAACCGTCCGCACCATCGCCATGGACGCGACCGAAGGTCTGGTCCGCGGCGAGGCTGTCACCGATACCGGCGGCCCGATCACCATTCCCGTGGGTGACGTCACCCTGGGTCGCATCCTGAACGTTGTGGGCGAGCCCGTCGACGAAGGTGCACCGCTGGAAGTGAGCGAGCGTCGCGGCATCCACCAGCCTGCGCCGGACTTTGCGGCACAGGCCACCAGCTCGGAAATTCTGGTCACCGGCATCAAGGTCATCGACCTGCTGGCACCCTATTCCAAGGGCGGTAAGATCGGTCTGTTCGGCGGCGCTGGCGTCGGCAAGACCGTTCTGATCATGGAACTGATCAACAACATCGCCAAAGTGCACTCGGGCTATTCCGTGTTCGCAGGTGTTGGTGAACGGACCCGTGAAGGCAACGACCTTTACCACGAGATGGTTGAATTGGGCGTCATCAAGCCGGACAACCTGGCCGAGTCGAAAGTGGCTCTGGTTTACGGTCAGATGAACGAGCCTCCGGGGGCACGTATGCGCGTTGCACTGACCGGCCTGACCTTGGCTGAACAGTTCCGCGACGCTTCGGGCACGGACGTTCTGTTCTTCGTGGACAACATCTTCCGCTTCACGCAGGCCGGTTCGGAAGTTTCGGCACTGTTGGGTCGTATCCCGTCCGCCGTGGGTTACCAGCCGACGCTGGCCACCGACATGGGCGCGATGCAGGAACGCATCACCTCGACGAAGAATGGCTCGATCACTTCGATCCAGGCCGTCTACGTTCCGGCCGATGACCTTACCGACCCTGCACCGGCAACGACCTTCGCCCACCTTGATGCCACGACCGTTCTGTCGCGCGCCATCTCGGAACTGGGCATCTACCCGGCTGTTGACCCGCTGGATTCGAACAGCCGTATCCTCGATCCGGGTGTCGTCGGCGAAGAGCACTATCAGGTCGCACGCGACGTGCAGGGCATCCTGCAGAAGTACAAGTCGCTGCAGGATATCATCGCGATTCTGGGCATGGACGAACTGTCGGAAGAAGACAAACTGACCGTGACCCGTGCGCGCAAGATCCAGCGCTTCCTGTCGCAGCCCTTCGACGTGGCCAAGGTCTTCACCGGCTCGGACGGCGTTCAGGTTCCGCTGGAAAAGACCATCGCGTCCTTCAAGGCGGTCGTTGCCGGCGAGTATGACCACCTGCCGGAATCGGCCTTCTACATGGTCGGCGACATCGATGACGTGAAAGCCAAGGCCGAGCGTCTGGCTGCCGAAGCCGCGTAAGGGGGCATCATGGCCGATACCATGCAGTTCGACCTCGTGTCGCCGGAGCGGAGCCTGGCTTCCGTTCCCGTGCGCGAGGTGCGCCTGCCGGGCACCGATGGCGATCTGACCGCCATGCCCGGCCACGCGCCGACGATCGTGACCCTTCGTCCCGGCATGGTCATCCTTGTCGGTGCCGATGGATCGCAAAGCGAATTCGCCGTCACCGGCGGCTTTGCCGAGATCAATGCCGATTCCGTCAGCCTGCTGGCGGAACGGGGCCACCCGCGTGAGGAAATGACGCAGGATGTCTTCAACGACATGATGCGCGATGCCCACCGTGAACATCGCAATGCACAAGAGCGTCGTGAACATGTGGGTGAAGAATTCGTCACTGCGACCGTCAAGATGCTTGGCGACATGCAGGCGATCGGCACCCACATCGGCTTGGACCCGAACCAGTCCACCGTGCCCGATTGATCACGGCTTGTGCCTGACCTTCACGATTGGACAGCCCCGGCGATCAGCCGGGGCTTTTCTTTTGCGGGCTTGGGCGGCTATCAATGTCCCGCCAAGAGGAACGTAAGACATGCTCAGATTTACCGCCAATGAAGTCGGCATCGATCAGGGAGAGCTGACGCTGGTCACCGATTTCGACACCCAGGGCCCGATGTGGACCGAGCAGGGCGAACGGACCGTCCGCCAGCGGATCGAATTCTCCGAACGGTTCCTGATGCCGCCCGTGGTCCATCTGTCGCTTGGGATGTGGGACCTTGACGTTTCTACGAACCAGCGCGGTGATCTGCTGGTCGAGAACGTGACATCGGCGGGTTTTGATTTGGCCTTCCACACCTGGGGCGACACGCGCGTCGCGCGGATGCGGGTGCAATGGATGGCGATCGGCGCGCTGCCGGATGATCAGGATTTCATTCTCTGACCATCCGACCCGATCGTGCTTCAGGCGCGATCCAGATTGACCGCAATCAGCCCTGCCACCTGTTCGGGGTGCGTGATGGGCAGCATATGCCCGGCACCCGGCACCTGCGCGCGTCCGACATCGGGCAGCCGCGCCGCCAAGGCATCCGCAATCGCGCCAATCACCGGCGGACTGTCCTGCCCCGAGATCAGCAGCACCGGCGCGTCGATCGCCTCCAGCCTGCCATCGCGCAGGGTGTTGGCGCGATCGTGGCGCAGCGTCGGACCGGTATCGGCCACCAGCCTGATCTGCCGTGCAACGACGGCTTGGGCGGACGCGGGCAGGGCGCTGACACCCTGACTGCCCCAGACCGACAGGAAGGCCTGCGCGGCGGCCAGATCGTCGCCGGCGTCCAGCGCGGCCTGCATCTGGGCGTCCAGCGCATCCTGCGCGGCGTCGGGGGCTGCGGCAAACAGCACCGGCTCGATCAGGGTCAGGCTGCGGACGGCCTCGGGGGCGGCGACGGCGATGCGCAGGGCGATGGTCGCGCCGATGCTGTGGCCGATCAGATCCAGCGGCCGCTCGATAAAGCTGGCGGCAAGGCGGGTGACGGCGGTGTGGTAATCCGGGTCGCCATCAGCAGGCAGCCAGTCGTCGCTGCGCCCGTGGCCCGGCATGTCGAAGCCCTGCAGATCGACCGCGCCGCCAAGCGCCGCCGCGATCGGCCCCCAATAGGACCCGCTGGCCATCATGCAGTGCAGCGCAAGGGCCGGGCGGTCGGGGTCGCCCGGCCAATGGCGCTTGTACAGGCCGCTCATGTGCGGGCCAGATGCCGGTCCAGCATCTCCAGCCGGTCCTGACCCCAGAAGCGTTCGTCGCTGTCGGTGACGATATAGAAGGGCGCGCCGAAGGCCCCCGCGGCCACCGCCTGTTCCAGGTTGCGGCCATAGATTTCGGCCCCGGTGAACAGCCCGCTGTCGGCCAGCTTGGGATCGAAGCCGTTCTTGGACAGCAGGTCGCGGATGACGTCGTCTTCGGCGATGTTGCGGTCCTCGACCCAGCAGGCGCGCAGGAAGCCCTGCACCAGCCCCGCCAGATCGCCGCCGCCCGCCGCCTGCGCCGCGATGATGGCATAGGACGAGGGTGCCATGTTCGTCGGGAAATGCGCAGGCTTCAGGTTGATCGGCATGTCCAGGTAGTCCGCCCAACGCGGCAGTTCCTGGTTGCGATAGGCCGTGCGGTTGGGGTGGCGCTGTGCGGGCGGCAGGCCGCCGGTGCGGTCGAACAACTGCATCAGGTCCAGCGGTTTGTAGGTGATCGTCGCGCCATGACGGGCGGCGATCTGTTCCAGCCGATCGCCCGCAAGATAGCACCAGGGGCTGATCGTCCCCAGATAATAGTCGATATTCGGCATGGGTTCGTCCTTCTAGGTTTGCCCGCAGGCTAGCCCGGTGCTAAGGCGTGTGCAATCTGACGCAACCCGCCAAAGGCCATTCCCACATGCCCGTCATGACCGAACCCAAGCTGATCTCTGGTAACTCCAACCGACCGCTGGCCAAGGCCATCGCACGCCGCATGTCCATGCATCGCGGGATGAGCGTCAGCTTGTTGGATGCCCGTGTCGAACGTTTCAACGATCAGGAAATCTTCGTCGAGGTCTATGAGAACGTCCGCGGCGAGGATATGTACGTCATCCAGCCGACTTCGAACCCGGCCAACGACAACCTGATGGAGCTGCTGGTCATCACCGACGCGCTGCGCCGGTCGTCGGCAGCGCGCATCACGGCCGTGATCCCCTATTTCGGCTATGCCCGTCAGGACCGCCGTGCCAAGGCCCGCACGCCGATCAGCGCCAAGCTGGTCGCGAACCTGCTGACCGAGGCGGGCGTCGACCGCGTTCTGACGCTGGACCTGCACGCGGCCCAGATCCAGGGGTTCTTCGACGTGCCGGTGGACAACCTCTATGCGGCACCGGTCTTTGCGCTGGATGTGCAACATCACTTCAAGGGCCGCATGGACGACCTGATGGTCGTGTCGCCCGACGTTGGTGGCGTGGCCCGCGCCCGCGAACTGGCCACCCGGATCGGCGCGCCGCTGTCCATCGTGGACAAGCGTCGCGAGAAGGCGGGTGAGATCGCCGAGATGACCGTGATCGGTGACGTGGCGGGCAAGGCCTGTATCATCGTCAACGACATCTGCGACACGGCCGGCACGCTGTGCAAGGCGGCGCAGGTTCTGACCGACAATGGCGCGACCGAGGTTCACGCCTATATCACCCATGGCGTCCTGTCGGGGCCTGCCGTGGAACGCGTCAGCAAGTCGGTGATGAAATCGCTGGTCATCACGGATTCGATCCAGCCGACCGAGGCGGTGAAGAACGCGCCGAACATCCGCATCGTGCCGACCGCGCCGATGTTCACCCAAGCCATCCTGAACATCTGGAACGGCACTTCGGTCAGTTCGCTGTTCGAGACCGATACCCTGCTGCCGATCTATGAGGGTCTGTACCAGACCGACTGACGGTCGCTTCCGTCGGGCAGGGCAGGTGCCTCCGGCGGGGTATTCGGAAACGAATGAAAGGGACCGGCGCGCCAGGGGTGCGCCGGTCCCTCTTCGTTCAAAGCGCGCGCCAGCCGATGTCGCGGCGGCAGAAGCCCTGCGGCCAGTCGATGGCATCGACCAGCGCATAGGCGCGCTCATGCGCCTCGGCCAGGGTGGCGCCGCGACCGGTGCAGCCAAGGACGCGACCGCCGGTGGCGACGATCTGGCCGTCTTTTTCGGCGGTCCCGGCATGGAAGGTCATCTGGAAGCTGGTCTGGGGCAGGTCGGACAGGCCCTTGATGGCGGTGCCTTTGACATAGCTGCCGGGATAGCCTTCGGCGGCCATCACGACGGTCAGGGCATGATCGTCGGCCCAGTTGGCGCTGACGCTGTCCAGACGGTTTTCCGCGCAGGCCAGCAGCAGATCAAGGATCTGCCCGCCAAGACGCATCATCAGCGCCTGACATTCCGGATCGCCGAAGCGGACGTTGTATTCGACCAGACGCGCCTGACCGTCCTTGATCATCAAACCTGCATAAAGCACGCCCTGGAACGGCATGTCCTGGCGCGCCATTTCGGCGATGGTCGGACGGACGATGCGGTCCATCACTTGATCTTGCAGGGTTTGGGTCAGCACGGGCGCGGGGCTATAGGCGCCCATGCCGCCGGTATTGGGGCCGGTATCGCCATCGCCGACGCGCTTGTGGTCTTGTGCAGTGCCGACGGGCAGGCAGTTCACGCCGTCGCTGAGGATAAAGAAGCTGGCTTCCTCGCCGTCCATGAATTCCTCGATGACGACGGACATTTCACCGAATTCGCCGTCGAAGATCAGGTCGATGGCGGCATGGGCCTGTTCGACAGTCTCGGCGACGGTGACGCCCTTGCCAGCGGCCAGACCGTCGGCCTTGACCACGATGGGCGCGCCTTGGGCGGTGACGTAATCGCGGGCCGAGGGGCCATCGGTGAAGCGTGCCCATGCGGCGGTCGGGGCACCGCAGGCGTCGCAGATTTCCTTGGTGAAGGTCTTGGATGCCTCGAGCTGGGCTGCGGCCTGACTGGGGCCGAAGACCAGAAAGCCCGCATTGCGTAGTGCGTCCGAGACACCTGCTGCCAAGGGGGCCTCGGGGCCGATGACTACGAAATCGATGGCGTTTTCCTGGGCGAACTCCAGCACCTCGGCGCGGGACTGGATGTCCAGCGCGGCGCATTCGGCCACCTCGGCGATGCCCGCATTGCCCGGCGCGACGATCAGCCGGTCGCATTTCGGGTTCTGTCGAATGGCCCAAGCCAGCGCATGTTCGCGCCCGCCACCGCCCAGGATCAGGATATTCATCTGCCGCCCTTTCGCTTGATCTTGCGGCGTTCTAGTCTGGCAGGCGAAAGGGAACAAGCCGCATGGATCTGATCGACGACGACCCGCAGCCCGGCAGCAACGCGCATGAGTTCACCGTGTCGCAGCTGTCAGGTGCCGTCAAACGCAGTATCGAGGACCAGTTCGGGCGCGTTCGCGTCCGCGCCGAGGTGGGACGTGTGTCGCGTCCATCCTCGGGGCACCTGTATTTCGACCTGAAGGATGACCGCGCGGTTCTGGCCGCCGTGACGTGGAAAGGTCAGGCCGCCAAGCTGGCCCAACGTCCCGAAGAAGGCATGGAGGTGATCGCCACAGGTCGCCTGACGACCTTCCCCGGCCAGTCGAAATACCAAATGATCGTCAACCAGATCGAACCCGCCGGTGAAGGCGCGCTGATGGCGATGCTGGAAAAGCGTCGCAAGGCGCTGGCCGCCGAAGGGCTGTTCGATCAGGACCGCAAGCGCGCCTTGCCGTTCCTGCCGCGCGTGATCGGGGTGGTGACCTCGCCCTCGGGGGCGGTGATCCGCGACATCCTGCACCGGCTGCGCGAACGTTTCCCGACGCGGGTGGTGATCTGGCCGGTCGTCGTTCAGGGCGATGGCTGTGCGCCACAGGTGACGGCGGCCATCGAGGGGTTCAACGCCATGCAGCCGGGCGGGCGGATCCCGCGCCCCGATCTGATCATCGTGGCGCGCGGCGGCGGGTCCTTGGAGGATCTGTGGGGCTTCAACGAAGAATCGGTCGTGCGTGCCGCTGCTGCCAGCCAGATCCCGCTGATCTCGGCGGTCGGGCATGAAACGGATACGACGCTGATCGACTTCGCCTCGGACAGGCGGGCGCCGACGCCGACGGCTGCGGCGGAAATTGCGGTGCCGGTGCGGGCCGATCTGTCCGCGCGTCTGGCCGAAACCGGCATCCGGATGATGCGGGCCAACGCCCAAGCCATCGACCGGCCCCGCCAGCGACTGCGCGATCTGGCCCGCGCCATGGGTCGCCCCGCGACGCTGACCGATGGGGCGCGGCAGCGGCTGGACCTGTGGGGCGTGCGGTTGGAACCGGCGCTGCGCAATCTGGTGCGCGCGCGGCGTCAGCATCTGGCATCGCGGCCCATGCCCGCCGCCACCCTGCGCCAGTTCACCGCAACCAAGCGTCATGACATGGACCGGCTTGGCACGCGCCTCGCCTCCGCCCGCAGCCGCCGGTTGGAGCGTCCGCGTGACCGGCTGACGCATCTGCAGGAACGGCTGGACAGCTCGATGAAGCGGGTCGAGGCGACGACCCGCCGCGCCATCGCCCAGCAGACCGACCGTCTGACGGACCTGCGCCAGCGGATGGATCGCGCCATGCAGCGGCGCGTAAAGCTGCGCCGCGAGGCGTTGAACCAGCTGGACCGCATGCGCCTGACGCTTGGGTATGAGGAAACGCTGAAGCGTGGCTATGCCGTCGTGCATGGGCCGGAGGGGCTGCTGACCTCGGCGCAGGATGCGCAGACCACCGCCCGCTTCGAGGTTCAGTTCAGCGATGGCCGCGTGGTCGTCCACCCCGAGGGGAAAGCCGCCAAGCCCAAGGGCCGCAGCCGCCCCAAGGACCCGCAGCAGAAATCGCTGCTATAGCGCCTTGGCGCTGCGGTCGCGCAGCGCCAGCCAGATCAGCGATGCCCCTGCCAATGCCAGCAGGGGCAGCATGGCCAGATTGACCGCGCTCCACCCGTCCTGGGCCGAGCCTCCGGCGCAGTTCATCAGCCCGCCGGACGACAGGGACGCCACGAAGACGCCGCCGAAGACCACAAGGTCGTTCATGCCCTGAACGCGACCGCGTTCTGCGGCGGTATGGGCGCGGGTCAGCATGGCGGTCGCGCCGATATAGCCAAAGTTCCAGCCAACCCCCAGCAGCACCAGCGCGCCGAAGAACTGCGGCAGTTCGGCCCCCGACAGCGCGACGCCACCCGCCGCCGCCAGAATCGCCAGACCGATGGCCACGATCCGCGTCGCGCCGAAGCGTGCGATCAGATGGCCGGTGAAGAAGCTGGGGCCGAACATGGCCAGCACATGGGCGCTGACGATATTGGCCGCGTCGGTGGGCGCATAGCCGCAGCCGACCACCGCCAAGGGCGTCGAGGTCATCACCAGATTCATCAGCGCATAGGAAACCATGCCGCAGATCATCGCGACGATGATGACCGGATTGCGCAGGATCTGTCCCATGGGGCGGCCCTGATCATCGCCGGGTTTGGGCACTGGCGGGCGCGGAATATCAAGGAAGGCGAAAAGGAACGGCCCCAGCAGGTTCAGCCCGATGACGGCGACATAGCTGGCCAGAAAGGGCACGGCCGTCAGATCGCTGGTCATGCGCACGATGGCCGGGCCGATGATGGCGGCGGCCAGACCGCCCGCCATGACCCAGCTGATGGCGCGGGGGGCCATCTCGTCGGATGCGGTGTCGGTGACAGCAAAGCGATAGAAGCCCTGCGCCGACATATAGATGCCCGTCAGCAGCGATCCCGCCATGAACAGCAGGAAAGACCCCGACCACAACCCCGCCGCCGCGATGGCCGCACCCAAGCCCCCCGCGCAGACCGCCAGCAGGAAGCCCGCCCGTCTGCCTCGCGTCTGCATGAAGCGCGCCAGCGGTCGCGCCGACAAAGCCGAGCCGAGGATGATCATCGACAGCGGCAGCGTCGCAAGGCAGGGGTTGGGGGCCAAGATCTGGCCCGCCAACCCGCCGATGATGAAGATGACCGACATCTGCGCGCCAAGAATGGCCTGCGCCGCCACCAGAATGATGACATTGCGCCGTGCGCGCGCCAGATCGCCGGTCATCCCGGGTCAGCCGCGCGGAAGGGCGGCTGCGGTGCGGGCGCGATCCTCGATCGCCTGCCAGTTGCCTGCGGCGACATCGGCGTCGGTCACGATCCAGCTGCCGCCGACGCAGATCACGTTGGGCAGCGACAGATAGCTGTTGGCGTTCTGGGGCGAGACGCCGCCCGTGGGGCAGAAGCTGACCTTGGGCAGGGGACCTGCCAGCGATTTCAGCGCGGGGGCACCGCCGACAGCCTCGGCCGGGAAGAACTTCAGCATGTCGAAGCCCGCGTCGGACGCGCGCATCACCTCGGATGCGGTGACGGCACCCGGCAGCAGCGGCAGGTCAAGATCGGCGCAGGCCTGGATCAGCTGGTCGGTCAGGCCCGGGGCGACGGCAAAGCTGGCGCCGGCATCCTTGGCGCGCTTGGCGTCATCGGGGGTCAGCACGGTGCCGGCACCGACATGGCCGCCTTCGATGCGGCTCATGGCGCGGATCGAATCCAGCGCGGCGTCGGACCGCAGGGTCACCTCCAGCACGGGCAGACCGCCGGAGACCAGCGCGCGGGCCAGATCGGCGGCATGGGCGGCGTCCTTGATGACGATCACCGGAACGACGGGGGCCAGTTGGCACAGGGCACGGGTTTTCTGCGACTGGATTTCGGGGGTCATGGCGCACCTTCGATATGTTGATTTGGGCCCGAACCTGAACCCGCGGCCCCCTTGATGCAAGCGAAACAGACAGCACGAGGGGCGTGATGTTACCGCTATCGTCCCCGAAGCCACAGCGCGGGGTGTGAATCCCCTTGCAATCGGACGGGGCAGGGGCTAATGCGCGCTCACTTCACAGGCAGGGGCGGGCCATTGCGGGAACATCCGCAAAGGTCCACCGGTTGGGGCATCCGCCCCTTGATCCCCTGCCAAGGCGCAAACCGGAAAGGAACTCCTCATGGCGCTTCCCGAATTCTCGCTGCGTCAGCTTCTTGAAGCTGGCGTGCACTACGGTCACCAGACGCAGCGCTGGAACCCCCGCATGGGTGAATACATCTATGGCGATCGCAACGGCATCCACATCATGGATCTGACGCAGACGCTGCCGATGTTGGACGCTGCCCTGCAGGTCGTCCGTGACACCGTCGCAAAAGGCGGCCGCGTTCTGTTCGTCGGCACCAAGCGCCAGGCACAGAAGTCGATCGCCGAAGCCGCTGAAAAGTCGGCTCAGTTCTACATGAACCACCGTTGGCTGGGCGGCACGCTGACCAACTGGAAGACCGTCAGCCAGTCGATCAATCGTCTGAAGGCGATCGACGAGACCATGGGCGGCGGCGCCGAAGGCCTGACCAAGAAAGAGCGTCTGCAGCTCGAGCGTGAGCAGACCAAGCTGCAAGCCAGCCTGGGCGGCATCCGCGACATGGGCGGCCTTCCCGACCTGCTGTTCGTCATCGACGTCAACAAGGAAGACCTGGCCATCCTGGAAGCCAAGAAGCTTGGCATCCCGGTCGTCGCCGTGGTCGACAGCAACTGCTCGCCCGAAGGCGTGGACTATATCATCCCGGGCAACGACGACGCTGCACGCGCCATCTCGCTGTATTGCGATCTGGTCAGCCGCGCCGCTCTGGACGGCATGTCGGCACAGATGGGCGCCGCTGGCGTCGACCTTGGTTCGCTGGAAGAAGCGCCCGAGGAAATGCTGGACGAAGCAGCCGCCGAAGCCTGATCCGCAGGGATCCGCGATTTCATGGAATTGTCGTCAGGCGGGGGTATGCCCCGCCTGACGCGTTGATCACAAGGAGATGAACATGGCAATCACCGCTGCGATGGTGAAAGAGCTGCGCGAAACCACGGGCGCAGGCATGATGGACGCCAAGAAGGCGCTGACCGAGAACGACGGCGACATGCAGGCGTCGATCGACTGGCTGCGCACCAAGGGTCTGGCCAAGGCCGCCAAGAAATCGGGCCGCGTTGCCGCCGAGGGCCTGGTCGCCGTCGCCGTCAAGGATGGCAAGGGCGTCGCCGTAGAGGTGAACTCGGAAACCGATTTCGTTGGCAAGAACGAAGAATTCCAGAACATGGTCCGCAAGATCGCGCATGCCGCGCTGAACGTGGACACGGTCGAGGAACTGCAGAACGAGCAGATCGACGGCAAGCCGGTTTCGGAAATCCTGACCGACGCCATCGCCAAGATCGGCGAAAACATGACCCTGCGCCGTATGGTCGTCGTGAACGCACCGCTGGTCGTCAACTATGTCCACAATGCTGTCGCTGACGGCATGGGCAAGATCGGCGTTCTGGTCGGTCTGGAAGGCGGCAACGAGGACATCGGTCGTCAGATCGCCATGCACGTCGCGGCCACCGCGCCCGCATCGCTTGGCGAAGCCGATCTGGACCAGGCCCTGGTCGAGCGTGAAAAGCAGGTCCTGACCGAGCAGGCACGCGAATCCGGCAAGCCCGAGGCCGTCATCGAGAAGATGATCGAAGGCCGCATGAAGAAGTTCTTCGAAGAGGTCACGCTGACCGGCCAGAAGTTCGTCATCAACCCGGATCTGACCGTGGCGGAAGCTGCTAAGGAAGCCGGCGCGACGATCACCGGCTTTGCCCGCGTCGCCGTCGGCGAAGGCATCGAGAAGAAGGAAGAAGATTTCGCAGCCGAGGTCGCCAAGACCCTCAGCGGCGCCTGATCTTCGATTTCTTTCGAAAAAACAAATGCCGGTCCTTTGGGGCCGGCATTTTTCGTTGCGGTCTGGAATATTCTGGGACGGCGCCGACCAAGGCAACCCGATCGGGCGCCGCCTGTTCCTGACACTTGCGTGCCACCACTCACGGAACCGGATGATGTGACCCAAGTCGGGGCCAAGATGAAACGGTGGAAAACCTTACCCTGACGGCAGGTGCATGGTCATCGGATAATAGGCCGGGTGGAACAGCTGATCGGTCACATGCGCCTTGAGCACCGCCTGCGGGGTCGTGTCCACGCCAAGCGCCTCGCGCGCAAGGCGCATGTGCTTTTCGACCGTGGCGGGGGTGATGCCAAGGATGGTGCCGATCTCACTGACGGTCTTGCCTGCAGACCGCCAGCCCAGAACCTCGCGCTGGCGGGAGGTCAGGGTCGTGATGCCATGATCGCGCGGCAGCGTCGCCACGCGCATATGCACCGTCCGCGCCAACAGCCACATATCGGCACCGTGCCGTTCCCACAGCTGCGCAAGATGGTCTTCGTCCAGATCACGCCCCGGCACCAACATGATCGCCCCGACGCTGTGGGTGACGATGTTGCGCAGGCTCAGCAACTGCACCGCCTGCATGCCGTTGCGCGCCGCCATCGCCAGCGATGGCGTCCTGTCGGCGCCGACCTGTGCGATCAGCTGGGCCGCATTGATGTCGCCGTCATTCTGCAGCACCCATTCCACCCAGGCATCACGGTTGATACCGTAGAGCCCTTCATTCTGTTCCAGCAGGTCGGCGGGCAGGTTGTTGAAGGTGACGGGCACGTCGCGCATGATGGACCGCGGCACACTCAGCGAAAAGCGCCCCGCATAGAAGGCATGGGCAAAGCCCGCCTGCTGCGTCGCTTGCAGGAATGTATCGCGAACATTGGCGACGTCTTTGCTGTCGACGATGGCTTTGATAAAATCGTTCATGAAACCGGTACTGTAAAAATGCTCTCGTTATATTGAGAATCAATTGCATGCATATTCCAAGCTTAATCTGTTTCGAATATTTAATATGTCAAACAAGGTAAATGCCCGCGTTGGTCCACGGACAGCGGATGCTGGACCTTCCGGGGGGGAATATGCCAAGGGTTGCCGACCTCATTCACGTCAGACCGGAAGAACCGCCATGCCCTTCATCATCGCCATCGATGGACCTGCCGCCTCGGGGAAGGGAACGATCGCCCGGGCCCTGTCATCGCATTTTGGCTTTCACCACTTGGACACGGGGTTGCTGTATCGCGCCACGGGTGCCAAGGGCGGCGATCCGGTGCTGGCGGCGCAGGGGCTTTGCGCGGATGACCTTGCCAGCCCCGATCTGCGCAGCGCCGAGGCGGGGCAGGCCGCCAGCCGCATTGCCGCCATCCCCCAGGTTCGTGCCGCGCTGGTCGAGTTCCAGCACCGTTTCGCCGCGCAGGAACCGGGTGCGGTTCTGGACGGGCGCGACATCGGCACGGTGATCTGCCCGCATGCGCAGGTGAAGCTTTACGTCGTCGCTTCGGACCGGGTGCGGGCGGAACGGCGGGCCGCGGAACTGGGCGCCGATCCGGCCGAGATGCTGGCGCAATTGCAGGAACGCGATCGGCGCGACAGCGAACGTGCCACCGCCCCCTTGCGTCCTGCCGATGATGCCGTCGTGCTGGATACCAGCACGCTGAGCGTCCAGCAGGCGATCGAACAGGCCATTCAGGCGGTCGCCAAGGCCCGCTGATCAGCGGGCGATGATCTCAAATTTCGTGACATCCACCATGCCGCGATCGGTGATCTTCAACGCGGGGATCACCGGCAGGGCCAGGAAGGCCAGCTGCAGGAAGGGTTCCTCCAGCGTCACATCCAGACTGCGGGCGGCGTCGCGCAGGACGACCAGACGGTCACGGACATCCTCGAAGCTTTCAAGGCTCATCAGGCCGGCGACGGGCAGGGGTAGCTCGGCGATGATCTGGCCGTTCAGGGCAACGACGAAGCCGCCCTCGATTTCGGAGAGGCGGTTCGCCGCCAGCGCCATGTCGGCGTAATCGGCCCCCACCACGGCGATATTGTGGTGGTCGTGGCAGACGGTCGAGGCGATGGCCCCGCGCGCAATGCCGAAGCCCTTTACGAAGCCCGTGGCGATATTGCCGTTCCTGCCGTGCCGCTCGATCACCGCGATCCGCATCAGGTCGCGCGCCGGATCGGGGCGCTTGTCGCCGTCCTGCGGGTCGATATCGATGGTCAGATGTTCGGTGATGATCTTGCCTTCAAGGATGCCGATCACCGGCGTTTCCGTGCGGTTGCCGGTATAGCGGAAATCCTGCGCGGCGACCTGCGGGGCTTTGACCGACTGCCGTGCGACCGGGGCGACATGGCCACGTGCGGCGAAGGCAGCATCATCGACGACGCGGCCCGCCGTCAGGACCAGTTGCGCGTTGCAGCCTTCAAGGCTGTCGATGGCGACGATATCGGCGCGCAGGCCCGGCGCGATCAGCCCGCGATCCTTCAGGCCGAAAGCCTCGGCGGCGGAGAGGCTGGCGGCGCGATAGGCGGCAAGGGGTTCGGTCCCCAGTGAAATCAGGCGGCGGATCATGTAGTCCAGATGCCCGTGTTCGCCAATATCCAGCGGATTGCGGTCATCGGTGCACAGGCACAGATAGGCGCTGGTGGCGGGCGTCAGGATGGGCTGCAGCGCGTCCAGATCCTTGCTGACCGAGCCTTCGCGGATCAGCACGCGCATGCCCTTGCGCAGCTTTTCCAGCGCTTCGTCGGCGGTGGTTGCCTCATGCTCGGTCCGGATGCCGGCGGCGATATAGGCGTTCAGATCGCGCCCCGACAGCTGCGGGCAGTGGCCGTCGATATGGCCGCCCTCGAACAGGCGCAGCTTGTCCATCGCCGCCGGATCGCGGTGGATGACACCGGGGTAGTTCATGAACTCGGCCAGACCGATGGCCGAGGGGTGGCCCATGACGCGGGCGATGTCATCCGCCAGAATTTCCGCGCCCGAGGTCTCCATATCGGTCGAGGGCACGCAGGAGGACAGCTGCACCCGCAGGTCCATCAGCAGATGTTCGGATGCGGCCTGGAAATAGCGGATGCCATCCAGACCGATGACATTGGCGATCTCATGCGGGTCGCAGATGGCGGTGGTGACGCCGCGGGGCGTGACGCAGCGGTCGAACTCGAACGGTGTTACGAGGCTGCTTTCGACGTGCAGATGCGTGTCGATGAAGCCCGGCACCAGCGTCAGGCCGGTGACGTCGATGATGCGTTCAGCCTCATAGCTGGCGCCGATGCCCACAATCCGGTCGCCGCAGATCGCGACATCGCCGCCGATCATTGCTCCCGTCACCAGGTCGAAGACCTGACCGCCGCGCAGGACCAGATCGGCCGGCATGTCGCCGCGTGCCTGTGCAATCCGCCGTTCAAACTGGTCCATTCTGCCGCTCCGATCATTTTTGGTGCGCCACATGACAGCAAAGCGGGGGTGGCGTCCAGAGGTGCTTGCCCTTGGGCGGGGCGCGTGGTTGCCTGCGACCCTCAAGCAGGGAGGTTACCCATGTCGAACGCCAGCGCCCAGAGCTATGCCCATGACGACCGCAACGATCGGGTGTTGGTGCATGTGAACGGCCAGCTTGTGCCGCGCGATCAGGCACGGGTGTCGATCTTCGATGCGGGCTTTGGTCTGGGCGACGGCGTTTGGGAAGGGCTGCGGCTGGTGCGCGGGCGTATCCTGTCGCTGGATGCGCATCTGGACCGTCTGTACGAGGGCGCACATTCCATCAGCCTCGATATCGGCATGGATCGTACGGCGCTGACCGGCTGCGTCATGGAGCTGCTGGCGGCCAACGGGATGCAGGATGGCGCCCATATCCGCCTGATGGTGACGCGCGGGGTCAAAACGACGATCAATCAGGACCCGCGTTTCACGGTCGGTGGGGCGACGGTGGTGATCCTGGCGGAATACAAGCAACCCAATGCGGCGCTGAAGGCGCGGGGGCTGCGGCTGATGACCTCGGCCATCCGCTGTTCGACGCCGGATGTCTTCGACCTGCGGCTGAATTCGCACAGCCGGCTGAACTTCATCCAGGCGCTGAACCAGGCGATCGGCATGGGTGCGGATGAGGCGCTGATGCTGGACGACCGCGGTTTTGTCGCCAGCTGCAATTCGACCAACTTCTTCATTGCGCGCGGGGATGAACTTTGGACCTCGGACGGGGCGTGCTGTTTCAACGGGATCACCCGGGCGACGGTGATGCGGTTGTGGCGGCAGGCGGGCGGGGTGCTGCGCGAGGGGAACTTTACGCTGGCGCAGACCTATGGCGCGGATGAGGCTTTTGTCACCGGCACGCTGGGGGGCATCACGCCGGTGGCCAGCATCGACGGGCGCGCCATGCGTGGCGGCGTCGGCGGGCCGGTGACGGCGCGGGTCGCAGCGCTTTACGGGGATTACGTCAGCGGCTGAGGTCGGGGTGGGGGGCTTCCGCCCCCATCCGGCCGGGGCCGGACTCCCCCGAGGGTATTTGCGGCAACCGAGACGCCCTTAGGGGTTCCAGCGCAGGAAGTTGGCGATCAGGCGCAGGCCGATCTGTTGCGACTTTTCGGGGTGGAACTGGGTGCCGATGATGTTGTCGCGCCCGACGACCGCCGTGACCGGACCGCCGTATTCCACATGGGCCAGGCGATGCGCCGGATCGGCGACCTCGAATTGCCAGCTGTGGACGAAATAGGCGTGATCGCCGGTGGTGATGCCGTCAAGCACGGGGTGGGGGTGGTCGATGACCAGATCGTTCCAGCCCATGTGCGGGACCTTCAGGCCGGGGGCGGCGATGGCTTGGACCTGACCGCCGATCCAGCCGAGGCCGGGGGTGGGGCGGTATTCATGCCCGGTGGTCGCCAGCATCTGCATGCCGACGCAGATGCCCATGAAGGGGATGCCGCGGTTGATGACGGCGTCCTGGATGGCCTCGGCCATGCCGTTGACCTCGCCCAGGGCGGTGCGGCAGGCAGGGAAGGCGCCGTCGCCGGGCAGCACGATGCGGTCGGCGCGGGCCGCCACCTCGGGGTCCGAGGTGACGATGACATCAGCGCCAGCGTCGCGGCCCATCAGCTGGAAGGCCTTTTCCGCCGAATGCAGGTTGCCGCTGTCGTAATCGACCAATGCGACCCGCATCACAGCGCGCCCTTGGTCGAGGGCAGGACGCCGGCCATGCGGGGGTCGGGTTCCACCGCTTCGCGCAGGGCGCGGGCGACGGATTTGAAGGCAGCCTCGGCGATGTGGTGACTGTTCAGCCCGTGCAGGCGGTCGACGTGCAGGGTGATGCCGCCATGGGTGGACAGCGCCTGGAAGAACTCGCGCACCAGTTCGGTGTCGAAACTGCCGATCTTTTCCGATGGGAAATCGACGTTCCAGACAAGGAACGGGCGGGCCGACAGGTCCAGCGCAGCGCGCACCAGCGAATCGTCCATCGCCAGCAGGAAGTTGCCGTAGCGGCGGATGCCCTTTTTGTCGCCAAGCGCCGCGACCAGCGCCTGACCGATGGCGATGCCCGTATCCTCGACCGTGTGGTGGTCGTCGATGTGCAGATCGCCCGTGGCGCGGATGGTCATGTCGATCAGCGAATGGCGCGACAGCTGGTCCAGCATGTGATCGAAGAAGCCCACGCCGGTCTGGTTGTCGTAGGTGCCGATACCGTCGAGGTTCAGTGTCACCTCGATCTGCGTTTCGGCGGTATTGCGGGTGATCGTCGCTTGGCGCATGGGATGTCCTTTCGTCGCGCGGGCCTTATAGGCCCTGCGGGGCGGTCAGCCAAGGTGAACCTGACCGGCGGGATAGCGCACCCGTGGCGTCGTGCGGGTGGCAAGGAAGAAACCAAGCGTCAGCGGACCAACACGGCCCAGGAACATCACCACCATAATGACGAGGCGCCCGAAGTCCGACAGCTGCCCGGTATAGCCGCGCGACAGGCCGGTGGTGCCGAAGGCCGAGGAAACCTCGAAGGCGATGTTGACGAATTCGCCGTCATGGCTGATCAGCAGCGCAAAGATCGCCGTCAGGATCACGCCCGATGCGATGGTCATCAGCGCCATGACCTTCAGCACGTCGCCCAAGGGGATTGACCGCCCGAAGGCCGTCACTTCGGTCCGGCGGCGCAGGAAGGCCACTGCGGCCAGCAGCATGACGAAGACCGTCGTGACCTTCAGTCCGCCCGCCGTCGATGTCGGGCCCGCGCCGATCACCATCAGCACCATATACATCAGCGAGGTCGAATCATGCAGCCCGCCGATGTCGGTCGAATTGAAGCCCGCCGTCCGCGTCGTGACGCCTTGGAACCACGCCACCGTCAGGCGTGCGGTGGTGCTGTCGAACTGGCCCAGCGTGCGGGGGTTGTTCCATTCAAGGAATGCGGTCATGCCGACGCCGCCCGCGATCAGCACCGCCGTGCCGATCATCATCATCCGCGTATGCAGCGACCAGCCGCGCCACACCGGCTTGCGCCAGATATCAGCGATGACGACATAGCCGATGCCCCCCGCAATGAACAACGCCGGGATGACCGTGTTCACAACGGGGTCCAGCGCGTAATCCGTCAGCCCCGCCGAGAATGTCGAAAACCCCGCGTTGTTGAAGGCCGAGACGGAATGGAAGATCGCGTGCCACAGCCCCTGCGCCAGCCCGTGGCGCGGCATGAAGGACAGGCACAGCAGCATGGCGCCTGCGACCTCGGCCATGATGACGATGCGCAGGATGGTCCAGACCAGTCGCGTCAGCCGGACATAGGAGGTCTGGTTCAGATCCTCGCGCAGGTAGTTGCCTTGCGTGATGCTCATGGGCAGGCCCAGCATCGACCACAGCAAGACGGCGAAGGTCATCAGGCCCAGCCCGCCCAGCTGCACAAGGCAGGCGATGATCAGCTCGCCCCAGAAGGTGAAGGTCAGTTCGGTATCGACCACCGCAAGGCCCGTCACCGTCACGGCCGATGTCGAGGTGAACAGCGCGTCCATTAGCGTGATCGGCGCACGTGCCATGGGCGGCAGCATCAGCAGCAGCCCGCCGACCACGATCAGCGTCAGATAGCCGACCGCCAGAACGGCAGGGGGTGGAGTGCGTGACAGCCAGCGACGCAGCGCGCGCTGGGGGGCCCGGGGGCGTTTCACAGCTTATCGCCGAAATTCGTCAGATCGACACGCTTGCCCAGCAACAGCAGGCGGTCGTTGGTTTGCAGGACCGGATCGTCGGATTTGACACAGCGATATTCGGTGCCGCGCATCATGCCCAGCATCTGGACCCCCGGTCCGGCATGCAGGTCGGACAGCTTGCGACCGGCCAGATGCTGGGGGATCATCAGGTTAACGACCGAAAACCCGTTGCCCAGACTGACATAGTCCTGAACGGCGGGGTTGTTCAGCATCTGCGCGGTGTGGCGGCCCATCTCCAGCCCCGGCATGATGACGCGATCCGCGCCGATCTTGGACAGGATGCGGTGATGCGTGCGGCTGTCGGCCTTGGCCCAGATATGGCCAACGCCGATCAGGCGCAGGTTCATGGCCGCGATGACGTTGCTTTCCAGATCGTTGCCGATGGACACCAGCCCCACGTCATAACGGTCGACCCCCGCCTCGCGCAGGGCGCCTTCGTCGGTGGCGTCCAGAATGACGGTGGCGGGCAGTTGTTCGGCAAGAGCCGCGACGCGGCGGGGGTCCTTGTCGACGCCCAGCACCTGGTTGCCGAAACGCGCCAGTTCCGCGGCCACGACGCTGCCGAATGCACCCAGCCCGATGACGACGAAACTGCGACTTACCTTGCCCATGAGATCCCCGTGAGATGGCAAAACCCGCGGATGCTGTAGCTTTGCGCAGGCCAAGGTCAAGCGATCTTTTGGGGGGACCGGCGGGGAACCTTTGCTGTCTGGTGGTCATTCTCATGAGATTGTGAGAAAACAAAAGTCATATGGCGGAAACCCGCCAAGGGTCCAAGGACCTCCACCCGATCGAAGATAATCAGAAAGGGACAGATGTCACAGACACCTCCGAAACCCCCCGGATCAAAGGGGACGCCCCGCGATCTGGCGCGCGAACGCGACGCCCTGCAGGGGCGGCTTGACCGTGAAAAGCCGAAACCCGCCCCCGAGCCCGTCCAGCAGGACCAGACTGAGGAGGGCGCCGAGCCGATCCCCGAACCCGAAGGTCCGACCGAGATCATCGAGACGGATTACACCATCGGCCAGGACAACATCGAAGGGCGCGCACCCTTCGCCTTCGACGTCCACAACCCGGTCTTCGGCATCTCGGCGTTGGCCGTGGTGGCCTTCACCGTCGTGACCATGATCTTCCCGACGCAACTGCAGCCGGTCTTCGAGGGCCTGCGTGATGCGATGACGGGCAATCTGGACTGGTTCTTCATGATGGCCGGCAACATCTTCGTGCTGCTGTGCCTTGTGCTGATCGTGCTGCCGCTGGGTTCCGTCCGTCTGGGCGGCCCCGATGCGACGCCGGACTTCAGCCTGACGGGCTGGTTCGCGATGCTGTTCGCCGCCGGCATGGGCATCGGTCTGATGTTCTATGGCGTCAGCGAGCCGCTGGGACACTTCCAGGCCGCGCTTGGCGGTCAGGTGGTCGAAAACGGCATCCGCACCGATTGGGCGCCCCTGGGTGCCGCCTTGGACGACCCCGAGGCCGCGCGCCGTCTGGGCATGGCCGCAACAATCTTCCACTGGGGTCTGCACCCTTGGGCGATCTATGCCGTGGTCGCGCTGGCGCTGGGGCTGTTCGCCTATAACAAGGGTCTGCCGCTGACCCTGCGCTCGGTCTTCTATCCGATCTTCGGCGAACGCATTTGGGGCTGGCCGGGGCATGTCGTTGACATCACCGCCGTGCTGGCGACGATCTTCGGTCTGGCGACCTCGCTTGGTCTGGGTGCCGAGCAGGCGACCGCCGGTCTGAACCACCTGTTCGGCCTGTCGGACGGCAACACCACCAAGATTGTGCTGATCGTGCTGATCACCATGGTGGCTGGCGCTTCGGTCGTGCTGGGCGTGGAAAAAGGCGTCAAGCGCCTGTCCGAGTTGAACATGATCCTGGCCATCATCCTGCTGGTCTTCGTCATCATCGTCGGCCCGACCATCGCCATCTTCACCGGCTTCTTCGGCAATCTGGGCGCCTATGCGCAGGAACTGATCCCGCTGTCGAACCCCTTCGGTCGTACGGATGACAACTTCCGTCAGGGCTGGACGGCCTTCTACTGGGCTTGGTGGATCAGCTGGTCACCCTTCGTCGGCATGTTCATCGCCCGCGTGTCGCGCGGTCGGACCGTGCGCCAGTTCCTGATCGCGGTGCTGATCGTGCCTTCGGTCATCTCGGTCCTGTGGATGACGGCGCTTGGTGGCACGGCCATCGACGAAACCTTGGGTGGTTTCGCAGGCATCACCGATGCGGCGCTTGAACTGAAACTGTTCGAGATGCTGGGTCAGCTGCCCCTGTCGGCCATCACCAGCTTTGTCGGTATCGTGCTGGTCATCGTGTTCTTCGTGACCTCATCGGATTCGGGATCGCTGGTGATCGACACGATCGCGGCAGGCGGCAAGGTCAACGCGCCCGTCCCGCAGCGGATCTTCTGGGTCAGCATCGAGGGGCTGGTTGCCATCGCCCTGATGCTGGGCGGGGGGCTTGCGGCGGCGCAGGCCATGGCGGTTTCGACCGGCTTCCCCTTCACCATCGTGCTGCTGGGGGCCTGCTATGCCCTTGTCAAAGGCCTGCAGGCCGAAAAGCGCGAACTGAAATGATGCACAAGGAACGGGCAGGGTTTTCCTGCCCGTTCTTGTCTTATCGCCCTCGGGGTGCGAAAACCGTTGGAATGACACCAAAGGACCGACGCACATGAGCGATATCTCTGCCAGCGAACGCCGGCTCAGCGCCGCGCTTGACCGTCTGGACCAGTTGCTGGACAGCCAGCCCGCACCCGCTTCCAGTGAAGATGCCGGTCAGATCCGTGACCTGACCCGCCAGCTGGAACAGCTGCAGGGCGAAAACGAACGCCTGCAACAGGCCGGCGCGGTTCAGCCGGAACGGGAACAGCCCCAGCCGTCGCAGGACATGGACGAAACGCGTCGGCAGCTGGATGAAGCCACGCAGCGCAATGCGGAAATGGCTGCTGCCAACGATGAATTGGCCAATGCCAACCGCAATCTGATCGAGGCGCAGGAAACCGGCGGCATCGGGGCCGATGAGGTTCGCGACGCCTTGGAAGCCGAGGTCAAGGCTCTGCGCGCCGCCCGTCAGGCCGAGATCGCCCAGATGGCCGAGATCATGGCCGAGCTGGAACGTCTGCTGAGCGATCCGCAGACCCCGGAACAGAACCTCGAACCCGCACCAACCCAAGAAGGGATCTGACATGGCCGAGGTCGAATTCACCATCGGACACAAGGAATACCGCGTCGGTGCCCAGGACGGCGAGGAAAACCTGCTGAAGCGCGCCGCCGCTATTCTGGACGGCGAGGCGCGCCAGATCCTGGAACAGGCGGGCCGCGTGCCCGAGCCGCGCCTGCTGCTGCTGGCGGGGCTGATGCTGGCCGATCGCTTTTCCTCGCTCGAGGATCGGGCCGAAAAGGCCGAGCGTCTTGCGGCGCGCTTGCAGTCGAACCCGCCGCGGGTCGAGGTTCCGGTCATCCCCGATGATCTGAAAGAGGCAATGGCCGAAATGGCCGCCCGGGCGGAATCGCTGGCCGACCGTCTGGAAGAACAGCGCAGCGGCGAGCCCGCATCTTAACGAAGCGTTAAGCAGTTTCAGGCCATTCTTCGGGAATGCGCCTGATTCTTCCTCTTTTCCTTGCCCTTGCGGGCTGTGCCTCTCCCTCGGTCGATTTCATGGGGGCCGCGCGCCGTGATGTGACCATGGACGGACTGCGATTCGCGGTCTTCCAACGCGATACCGAAGCCCAGATCATCCGGCTGGACCGTGTGTCGCGCAAGGATCGGGACGATCTTCCGATGCAAATGGTCCGCGCCGCCGAACAGGCGACCGGCTGTCAGGTCATTCCGGCCAGCATGACGACGCAGGCCCACGCGGCATCCGCCGTCGTCCGCGTCGATTTGCGCTGCCGCGATTAATCGCCGGTTCCGTCACCCAGAAATGCAGCCAGCGTCTCTGACACCGCCTCGGGGGCATCGGCATGCAGCCAATGGCTCGCGTTTTTCAGCGTCACGATGCGCACCTGCGGGAAGTGATGGCGCAGGGCGTCCTCTCCGGCGTCGGTGACGTAATCGGAAAGGGCGCCGCGCAGGGCCATGACCTTGCCGCTGAAATCGCCCGCAGGCAGGTCGTCGGGCCATCCGACGATCTGCGGCATGTATTCGCGCAGTGCGTTCAGGTTCAGCTTCCAGCCGTGCGGATCGGATTTCAGATCAAGGTTCTGCAACAGGAAGGCGCGGATTCCGGCCTCGGGGACCGATTCGGTCAGCGCGGCATCGGCCTGGCTGCGTCGGTCGATCCGCGACAGGTCCAGCCCCTGCATCGCGTCGATGTATCGGGTCTGGTCGTGAGCATAGGCGGTGGGCGCGATGTCCATGATCGCCAGCCTGCGAACCATCTGCGGATGGGTCAGCGCCAGCATCATCGCGGCCTTGCCGCCCATCGAATGGCCAACCAGGTTGACGCGGCCGCCCAGATCACGGATCAGCTGCGCCAGATCGCCCGCCAGCGCGGCATAGCTTGCGTCGGGGTCATGCGGGCTGTCGCCGTGATTGCGCAGATCGATGGTGACGACGCGACGGGTGGCGGCCAGCCTGCGGGCCTGCGCGCCAAGGTTGCGACCCTGCCCATAAAGGCCGTGGACCAGTAGGACGGGTGGGCCGCCGTCGGGCCCGATGATTTCGTGATGCAGCTTCATGCGATGCATCCTAGAGCGTCTGGCGCGTGGCTTCCATCCCGTCTATTCTGCGCGCCATGACCCGAACGCCCAGCAGTTTCGAAGATATCCCCGACATGGCCGATGAGGTCGCTGTCCTGATGGCATCCCGCTTTGGCGGTGCGCGCCGGGGCGAACGCCCGCCGCTGGTGCAGATGATGCGCCGCCGGGGCGGCGCCCTGCCTGCGGGACTGCGTCGTCGCGCAGCACGTCTGGCCGAGGCGGGCCGCATGTCCGCCCAGCCCAAGGTCGCGCGACAGCTGTCGCTGGATGATGTCGCCCGCGACCACGCGGCGCTGGTTGCCCATCTGCGCCCCTTGGGCGAGATTTCACGCTGGCAGGGGCGGGCGATCGGCTTTGCGGCCTCGGTGGTGCTGGGGTTGCTGGTGCTGGGGGGCGTCGCGCTGTGGGTGATGGTGCGTCGGGGGATGCTCTGAGGGCACATGCACGTGGTGCAACCCTGACCTTCGCAGCCCGCGTCTTGCCAAAGCCCGCCCAAGCTGTTTCGTGGCGTTGAAACCCAATCGCGCGCAGGACTGTCCGATGACCCAGAAATCAGAATTCCGCGCGGCGATCCTGTCGCTGTCGCTTGGCGCATTCGCCATCGGCACGTCAGAGTTCGCGGCGATGGGGCTGTTGCCCTTCTTCGCCTCGGATCTGGGCCTGTCGGACCCGCAGGCGGGCCATGTCATCAGCGCCTATGCGCTTGGCGTGGTGGTCGGCGCACCGCTGACCTCGATCCTTGGGGCCAAGCTGCCGCGGCGGCGGTATCTGGCGGCGCTGATGGCCTTTTATGGACTGGTGAACATGCTGGCGGCGATCATGCCGGGGCTGGCCAGCCTGACGGGCATGCGCTTCCTTGCCGGTCTGCCGCATGGCGGTTTCCTGGGGGTGGCGATGCTTTATGCCGCCGATGCGCTGCCACCGGGACAACGGGCACGGGGCGCTGCGCGGGTGCTGCTGGGCCTGACCATCGCCAATGTCATCGGCGTGCCGCTGGCGGGCTGGATGGGTCAAAGCATCGGCTGGCGGTGGGGCTTTGCGCTGCCGGGTGTGCTGGCGTTGGCTTCGGCCTGGGCAATTCTGCGCTTTGCACCGCGCGTGGGCGGCAACCCCGATGCGCGCCCTTGGGATGAACTGCAGGCGCTGCGCAATCCCCGCGTTCTCTGGGTGCTGGCCGTCGGTGCCATCGGCTTCGGCGGGCTGTTTTCGGTCTATGCCTTCCTGACGGCGGCGATTCTGGCGACGACCGATGCTCCTGCCTATGTGGTTCCGTTGACGCTGGCGGTCTTTGGCGTCGGCGGCACGCTTGGCACCTGGGGCGCGGGCCGCATGACCGAGGCGCTTGGCATCGACCGCGCCGCCTATGTCAGCCTGCTGGCGATGGCGTTGACGCAGGGCTTTGCCGCGCTGGCGGTGGGCAACTGGCCGCTGATGGTGCTGTCGTCCTTCCTGATCGCGGCGGGCGCGGGTCTGGTCATCCCGCTGCAGACCCGGCTGATGGATGTCGCCGGATCGGCGCAAAGCATGGCCGCCGCCATGAACCACGCGGCTTTCAACGCCGCCAACGCGCTTGGGCCCTTCCTTGCGGGGCTGGCGCTGACGGCGGGCTGGGGCTGGCGTGCGCCGGGGATCGTTGGCGTGCTGCTTACGATTGCGGGGGCTGTTGCCTGGACGCTGGCGCTGCGTCACGGCCGGAGAGCACAGGCGGCGGCAGCGACCGCAGGATGACCTGCCGCGAGGTGGAGGCGAATTCGCGCCTCCATGTCACCCACAGCACAATGGCGGTTCCCGCCAGCAGCCCCCATGACCCCGCCAGCCATCCAAGCGAGCCAAGGGCGAAATAGACGCTGCGCAAACCTGCGTTGAAGCTGCGGGCGGCGGTGATGTTCAGATCGCCCGCCTGCATCGCGCGGTCCATCGCATCGGGATGGTCGGGCTGATTGGGCACCGATGCCATCAGCACCGCGCAATAGCCGAACAGCCGGTGCGCCCAGACGAACTTCAGGAAGGCGTTGACGATGAAGAACATCGTCACCAGCAGGCGCAATTCCCAGCCTGTCTCGGCGGTGGGGTCGAACTCGAATTCGGCGGCAATGCCGCGCAGGCGTTCGGCGTTGCCGATCAGCGCCAGCAGGCCGCCCGTGGCGATCATGCAGGCCGATGCGAAAAAGGCCGTGCCTTCGCGCAGGCTGGACAGGATGTTGCCGTCGAAGATGCGCGGGTCGCGTTCGACGAACTGGCGCATCCATTCACGGCGGAACCGCGTCATCAGCACCGATACCGACGGGATCCCGGCAGGCGGTCGTTCGGTGAACCAGCCGATGCCGAACCAGGCCGTGAACAACAGGATCAGCGCCAGAAGGTCGGGCAGCGCCGGGGGATGGGTGATGATCAGGTCGATGGGGTTCATGCCGCGACCTTAGGACGAGGTCACGGCGCTTGAAAGCCCCCGGACAGGCTCCTATCGTCAAAATCGAACAGGCAGGTAGGGGAGGACCGGCCATGATGCAAATGCCCATACCCAATGCATCGGTGATGGCACGGCGGGGCGACATTGTCGCAAGGCTGCAGGCCGCCTTGCCCGGTGCCGTCATCGACGATCCGGCAGAAACCCGCGCCTATGAATGCGATGCGCTGTCGGCCTATCGCTGCGCGCCCTTGGCGGTGGTGCTGCCCGAAACCACGCAGCAGGTGTCGCGCCTGCTGGCGATCTGCCACGAATTGCGCGTGCCGGTGGTGCCGCGCGGGGCGGGGACCAGCCTTGCGGGCGGGTCCATGCCCACGGCGGATGCGGTGGTGATCGGGCTGTCGCGCATGACGGAGGTGCTTGAGGTGTCGTCTCAGGACCGCCTGATCCGCGTGCAGGCGGGGCGCACCAACCTGTCGGTATCGGCCGCGGTGGAAGGCATTGGGTTTTTCTATGCGCCCGACCCCTCCAGCCAGTTGGCCTGCGCGATCGGCGGCAATATCGCCATGAATTCGGGCGGGGCGCATTGCCTGAAATACGGGGTGACGACCAACAACCTGCTGGGCGTCACCATGGTCCTGATGGATGGCAGCGTGGTCGAACTGGGCGGGCCGATGGGCGAAAGCGGTGGTCTGGACCTGCTGGGGGTGATCTGCGGGTCCGAGGGCCAGATGGGCATCGTGACCGAGGCGACCCTGCGCATCCTGCCCCGTCCGGCGGGCGCGCGTCCCGTGCTGATCGGTTTCGACAGCAGCGAAACCGCAGGGGCCTGCGTTGCGGCCATCATCCGTGCGGGCATCATCCCCGTGGCCATCGAATTCATGGACAGCCCCTGCATCCGCGCGACCGAGGCACATGCCCATGCCGGCTATCCCGACGCCGAGGCGCTGCTGATCGTCGAGGTCGAGGGCACCGCCCCGGAAATCGACGAACAGCTGGCGCTGATCCGTGACATCGCCATGCGCTTCGATCCCGTCGAATTCCGCGAAAGCCGGTCCGAGGATGAATCCCGCCGCATCTGGCTGGGCCGCAAGTCGGCCTTCGGGGCGATGGGGCAGATGGGCGATTACATCTGTCTGGACGGCACGATCCCCGTAACGGCGCTGCCCAAGGTGCTGGCTGGCATCGGCGATCTGTCGCGGCAATACGGGCTGGCCGTCGCAAACGTCTTTCACGCGGGCGACGGCAATATGCACCCGCTGATCATCTATGATGCGAACGCGCCCGGCGATCTGGACCGGGCCGAGGCGCTTGGCGCCGACATCCTGCGCCTGTGCGTGCAGGTCGGCGGCTGTCTGACCGGTGAACATGGCGTCGGCATCGAAAAGCGCGACCTGATGAGTGCGCAGTTCGATCCCCCCGATCTGGAGGCGCAGATGCGCGTCAAGGATGCCTTTGATCCGCATTGGCTGCTGAACGCGGCCAAGGTCTTTCCCCTGGACGTCTCGGCCCCGCGCCGCGACCGCCGCCTGAACAGCAAGGCACCCGATGCGGCCTGAAACCGAAGACGAACTTGCCGCCCTGATCCGTGACGCAACCGGCCCGTTGTCGGTCATGGGGGGCGGCACGCGGCTGTGGCCCGGCGAAGGGCAGGGTGCGCGGCTGGACATGACGGCAATGACCGGCATCACGCTTTACGAACCCGAGGCACTGACACTGGTGGTCCGCGCGGGCACCCCCTTGCGCACCGTTCAGGACGCCTTGGCCGCCGAAGGGCAGATGCTGGGGTTCGAACCCGATGATCTGCCCGGTTCGACCATCGGCGGGGTGGCAGCGACCAATGCCTCAGGGCCGCGGCGGGTCCTGTCGGGGGCGGCGCGCGATGCGCTGATCGGCGTGCGTTTCGTGGACGGACAGGGGCAGATCGCCCGCAACGGCGGGCGGGTGATGAAGAACGTGACCGGATACGATCTGGTCAAGCTGATGGCGGGCAGCCGTGGCCAGCTGGGCGTCCTGACCGAACTGGCCTTCCGCACCACCCCCATTCCGCAGGTCACTGAAACATTGCAGATGCGCGACCTTGATCCCGTGACGGCGATCGCGGCGTTTTCGACGGCCCTTGGCGGCCCATTCGATGTCAGTGCCGCGCGCTGGACGCCCGACCACGGGGCGCTGTTCCGGCTGGAGGGGCTGCAGGCCTCGGTCGCCAGTCGCGCAACGGATCTGGGTCAACGGCTGCCGGCATTCGGGCAGGTTTCGCAATTGCCCGATCACCCTTGGGTGCAGACGGCGCGGCCCTCACCGGACGGCGATCTGTGGCGCATCATCTGCCGTCCGTCCGAGACACCGACCCTGCTGGCGCAGCTGCCCGCGCCGCTGTCGCTTGAGTGGGGCGGCGCGCTGATCCACGTCGTGATGCCCGTGGGGCAGTCCCCGGAATTGCCGCGTTTTTCAGGGAACGCGCGACGGATCACGGGCGCAGCGGGGCAGATCCTGCCACCCCCTGATCCCGTCACCGCGCGCCTGCAGGACGATCTGCGCGCGCGTTTCGATCCGCGTGGCATATTTCAGGGGAACAGCTGATGCAGACCAGTTTCACGCCAGAGCAGCTGTCCGATCCGGCCACGGCACATTCCAATGCCATCCTGCGCAGCTGTGTGCATTGCGGGTTCTGCACGGCGACCTGCCCGACCTATCAAGTGTTGGGCGATGAATTGGACAGCCCGCGGGGGCGCATCTACCTTATCAAGGACATGCTGGAATCGGGTCGCCCGGCGGATGAAAAGACGGTCAAGCATATCGACCGCTGCCTCAGTTGCCTCAGCTGCATGACGACATGTCCATCAGGGGTGAATTACGCCCATCTGGTCGATCACGCCCGCAGCCATATCGAGGCGACCTATCGCCGCCCCTGGCGCGACCGCGCGCTGCGCTGGCTGCTGAAATCGGTGATCCCCTATCCGGGGCGGTTCCGGCTGGCGCTGACGGGGGCGAAGCTGGCGCGGCCCTTCAAACGGCTGATGCCTGATGCACGGCTGCGGGCAATGCTGGATATGGCGCCCGCCAAGGTGCCTGCCGTCAGCCGCAACGATACGGGCCAGACATTTCAGGCCATCGGCCCACAGCGCGCCCGCGTCGTTCTGATGATCGGCTGCGCGCAGCGGGCCCTGAACACCGATATCAACGATGCTACCATCCGGCTGTTGCGCCGCGCGGGATGTCAGGTGGTGATCCCGCCGCAATTCGGCTGCTGCGGCGCGCTGACCCTGCATATGGGGCAGGAAAACGACGCGCGCGAACGGGCACGTGACAGCATCGCCCGTCTGCTGGCAGCCGAGGTCGAAGGGGCGTTGGATGCCATCGTTATCAACACCTCGGGGTGCGGGACGACCATCAAGGATTACGGGCATCTGTTCGCAGGCGACCTGATGGAGGATGACGCCCGCCGTGTCGCCGGTCTGGCCCGCGACGTTACCGAGTTTCTGGACCAGCTTGGTCTGCCGGATACTGTCGCGCCAGCGGGGCAGGGGATGCGGGTGGCCTATCATTCCGCCTGTTCGTTGCAGCATGGCCAGCAGATCAAATCGACCCCCAAGGATCTGCTGACCCGCGCGGGCTTTCAGGTGGTCGAGCCGACCGATCCGCATCTGTGCTGTGGATCGGCGGGGACCTACAACCTGTTGCAGCCCGAACTGTCGGCCCAGTTGAAGTCGCGAAAGGTTGCATCGTTGCAGGTGCTTGAACCGCAGGTCATCGCCGCGGGAAACATCGGCTGCATGATGCAGATCGGTGGTGGCACCGCGATTCCGGTCGTCCACACGGTCGAACTGTTGGACTGGGCAACAGGCGGGCCAAAACCTGCGTCATTAGGGTCTTGAACGGCGTCGGGGCGATCCTAGATCAGCAGTACCGGCGGCCATGATGGCGTCGGTATCTGCCCGCCCGGCATACGGGGGGCAAATGTTGACATCGCTTTGACGTAAGGATGTGACCTATGCGTAACTTTGACCTGACCCCGCTTTATCGCGCCTCGATCGGTTTTGACCGACTGGCCGACGTGATGGACCGGACCCTGTCTGCCGATGTGGCAGCCCCGACCTATCCGCCCTATAATATCGAAAAGACTGGCGAGGATGCCTATCGCATTTCCGTCGCCGTGGCCGGTTTCGGTGCCGACGATCTGAATGTCGAGGTCCGTGACGGCTCGGTCATCGTGTCCGCCCGCAAGGCGGATGAGGATGAGACCCGCACCTATCTGCATCGCGGCATCGCCACCCGTGCGTTCGAACGCAAGTTCACGCTGGCCGATCATGTCCGCGTCGAGGGTGCCAGCCATCTGGACGGCATGCTGCACATTGATCTGGTGCGCGAGATCCCCGAGGCGCTGAAACCCCGCCGGATCGAGATCGCCAAGACCGCAACCAAGATCGAGAAACTGGACGCCTGATCCTGCGTCCCGCGACGGCCGGGGGCTGACTGCCCCCGGACCCCCGTTCGCGTTCCGCCGATGTCGGGCGGCGTCTTGTCTAAAGGCGCCGTCTGGCGCGCAGGGCGGCGCTGATCGTGCCGTCATCCAGATAGTCCAACTCCCCGCCGATGGGCACGCCCTGGGCCAAGCCGGTGACCGAGATGTCGCTGTCCACCAGCGCGTCGGCGATATAATGCGCAGTCGTCTGGCCATCGACCGTCGCGTTCAGCGCCAGGATCACCTCGGAGATGTTTTCGCCGTGAATCCGGGCGATCAGCGCTGGTATGCCCAGCTCATCGGGGCCGATTTCATCCAGCGCTGACAGGGTTCCCCCCAGCACATGATAGCGGCCCTTGAAGGCCTGACCGCGTTCCAGCGCCCATAGGTCGGCCACATCCTGCACGACGCAGATTTCGCCAGTAGCGCGGGCGGGATCGGTGCAAATGGCGCATTCATCGCGGTCGGTGATGTTCCCGCAAATGGTGCATTCACGGGAATTTATTGCAACACGGTCTAGCAGCTGCGCCAGTTGCGTCATGTGCTGGCTGCGCTTGCGCACCAGTTGCAGCACGATGCGCCGGGCCGAGCGTGGCCCAAGCCCGGGCAGCCGCGCCATCAGCGCGATCAGCGCCTGAATGTCGTCGCTGCCCTGAGCCATGGATCAGAAGGGCATCTTCATGCCGGCGGGCAGGCCCAGACCTTCGGTCATCTTGCCCATTTCGGCCTGCATCTTTTCTTCGGCGGCGCGCTGCGCTTCCTTGATGGCGGCAAGGATCAGATCCTCGACGACCTCTTTTTCGGACGGCACGAAGATCGAGGGATCGATTTCCAGCGCGGTCAGTTCGCCTTTGACGGTGCAGGACGCCTTGACCAGACCCGCGCCGGATTCGCCGGTGACGGTGACGCTGGACAGGTCTTCCTGCATCTGCGCCATTTTCTCCTGCATCTCCTTGGCGGCTTTCATCATCTTGGCCATATCGCCAATGCCGCCCAAACCCTTGATCATATCTTAGTCCTCATCTTCGAATGGATCCCATTCTTCAACTTCGGCCACGGGGCCTTGGGTTGCATCATGGGGATTTGCTGCGCCTTCGGCCAGATCCTCGACCACGGTCGGGGGCGGGGCGGCGCGGGTGATATTGGTCAGGGTCGCGCCCGGAAAGGCGGCCATGACTTGTTGAACGATAGGCAGGGCCAGCGCGCGGTCGCGGGCGGCCTTGGCCTCGGCCGCGCGGGTTTCCGCGATGGTGGGGGCGCCGCCGGAATTGGTGACGGTCACGGCCCAACGCTGACCGCCGGTCCATCCGCGCAGGCGTTCGGCCAGACGCTGCGCCAGTTCGCGCGGCGGGTCCAGCCGCGGTTCGAACTCGATCCGGCCCGGGCTGTATTTCACCAGCGCGACATGGCGTTCGACCATGACCAGCAGGGTCATGTCACGCATGCGGCGGATCAGTTCCAAGACCGATTCGAAATCCGGATAGCCTTGCAGCACGTCGGGCGACACGGCCAGCGCGGTCGCCGCACCGGACGGCTGGACCACGGGGGCGGGTCGCGCGCGGCGCATGGCCTGCGGGGCGTGGTCTGGCACCTGTCCCTGAACGGCGGGGCCGCGGGCGAATTCGCCGGCATTCTGGGCCTGCTGGACGCGGCGGATCAGCGCCTCGGGGTCGGGTAGGTCGGCGACATGGGTCAGGCGGATGATCGCCATTTCCGCCGCCATCATGGCGTTCGGGGCAGCAGAGACTTCCTCTAACGCTTTCAGCAGCATCTGCCACATGCGCGACAGGACCCGCATCGGCAGGTTTTCCGACAGCTCCTTGCCGCGGGCGCGTTCGTCGGGGGAAATGGTCGGGTCGTCCAGCGCATCCGGTGTGATCTTCACGACCGAAATCCAATGCGTGATCTCGGCCAGATCGCGCAGCACGGCAACCGGATCGGCGCCGTCGGCATATTGCGATTGCAGTTCGGTCAGCGCACCCGCCGCGTCGCCGCGCAGGATCATCTGGAACAGGTCGATGACGCGGCCACGGTCGGCCAGACCCAGCATGGCGCGGACCTGATCGGCGGTGGTTTCCCCCGCGCCGTGGCTGATAGACTGGTCCAGCAGACTGGTCGCGTCACGGGCCGAGCCTTCGGCCGCGCGGGTGATCAGCGCCAGCGCGTCGTCGTTGATCTGGGCGTTTTCCGCGCCTGCGATGCGCTTCAGCAGATCGATCATCACCTCGGGCTCGATCCGGCGCAGATCGAAGCGTTGGCAGCGCGACAGGACCGTCACCGGAACCTTGCGAATTTCCGTGGTGGCAAAGATGAATTTGACGTGCGGGGGCGGTTCCTCAAGCGTCTTCAGCAGCGCGTTGAACGCGCTGGTGGACAGCATGTGAACCTCATCGATGATATAGATCTTATAGCGGGCCGAGGCCGCGCGGTAATGCACCGATTCGATGATCTCGCGGATGTCGCCGACGCCGGTGCGGGATGCGGCGTCCATCTCCATCACGTTAACATGGCGGCCTTCGCTGATGGCCACGCAATGTTCGCAGGTGCCGCAAGGTTCGGTCGTTGGGCCGCCTTCGCCGTCGGGGCCGATACAGTTCATGCCCTTGGCGATGATCCGTGCTGTGGTGGTCTTACCGGTCCCGCGGATGCCGGTCATGATGAAGGCCTGTGCGATGCGATCGGCGGCAAAGGCGTTCTTCAGCGTGCGCACCATCGCGTCCTGACCGACAAGATCGGCGAACGTCTCGGGCCGGTATTTGCGGGCCAGAACCTGATATGCGTTTGTCGTGTCGGTCATCGATCCCCCGGGCGTCGCGCCACCTTAGCGGCGCGTCCCATCTGCCACAACCGGATCACGTCAGGCGGCCAGCAATCCGATGCCGCGCGCACCCGCGATCAGGTCCTCGGCCATCAGATCGGCGTGATCGCCCGACAGCGGCGTCATGTCGGGCACCTGCACCACGGTCATGCCCGCCGCACGGGCGGCACGGGCGCCGATATCGCTGTCCTCGAAAGCCAGACAACGGGTCGGGTCGATGCCAAGGCGCTTTGCGGCCAGCAGATAGACGTCGGGCGCCGGTTTCGGGTCTGGCACGTCGCTGCGGGTCACCACGATGTCAAAGCTGTCGGTCAGGCCGGCGGCGGCCAGCTTTTCACGCGCCTGATCGCTGGTGCTGGACGTGGCGATGGCAAAGGGCAGGCCCATGTCGCGCAGTGCCGCCAGCAGATCGGCCACGTAGGGGCGCAGCGGAATGCCGTCACGGTCGCGGCGTTCGACCAGAGCTTCGGACCACAGGCGGTCCAGCTGGTCAAAATCGAAATCCGCGCCGATATGGTCGCGCAGGATCTTGCGGGCGCTTGGTTCATCCATGCCGACCAGCGAATGCAGCAGGCCCTCGGGGGCGGTCCGTCCCATGCGGTGCAACGCGGCCTCTTGCGTTTCGATGCCCATCTGTTCGGTGGCCAGCAGCGTTCCGTCCAGATCGAAGATCACGGCGTCGAAGCGGGGTTGCGTCATGGGGGGTCCTTTCTTCATGTCCGCCGCTAACATGGGGGCGGTCGCGGCATGTCACAAGTCGCATGGCGACATGACAGCTTTGCGTCGAAAGGAGGGCTGGGTGAGAGGCTGGACAGCGACCCAAGTGGATCCTGTTACGGCTGCTTCCTTCCGGACCTGACCGAGTTGGCAAGACACCTGCCCGCGCCAACCTCTCGACGCGACAAATAGGCAAAGCAGCGGGCGGATGCAAGCCCGCGCATGCGCATCACAGCGAAAGCCGCATCACCGCGAAACCCGCGTCATCCGTGCCCAGATGATCCAGCGGGACGGGAAGGGGGCGCGTCAGGGCGACGGGGGCGGTGGGGAACAGGACCGTCGTGCCGGGCATCGGGGCGAATCGCCAGTTGGGCACCTGCGGCACGCGGATCCTGCGCCGCGTCCGGACATAGCGGCGCAGCACGTCGAGGCTGAGGGCATCGCGGTCCAGCACGACCTCGTTCTGGTTGACCAACGGGCTGAACAACCCGCAGCTGGCCAGACGATAGGAATTGGTCGCCAGAATGAAATGGTCGCCATCCCCCACCGGACGCCCCCGCCAGCGCAGGTCGTGGATGCGGCGGGACGATGCATCGGCCAGACCGCCCTGCGGGGTGAATCGCGCCGGGGCCGACAGGTCGATGCACCATGTCACCCCGTCGATGACGTCGAAATTATAAGTGGGGAACTGCGGGTCCAGCAGGGCCGCGTCATGCGCGCCGGGGGTGATGGTGGCAAAGATGCTAGCCGAACGCTCCAACCATGCGCGCAGCTGCTGGCCGGTGATGCGGATCGCCGTGATCCGGTTGGGATAGGTATAGAGATCGGCCAGATGCCGCATCGCCAGCCGCCCCGCAGGCACGTCGGTATAGGCAGCAGGCCCGCCGCGCCCGCCAGCGCGATAGGGCGCGCTGGCCGACAGCACCGGCAGATCGGCCAGCGCCGTCCCTTGCAGCCGGTGCCGGACATGCCAGCGCTGCGCCATGTTCACCAGCCGCAGCCCGGCGTCATGGCCGATCACCGCGAAATGGCTGTTCAGCGGCGTCTCGGTCCGCCCGATCCGCGTCCCCAGCTGGCGCAGCGTGTCGCGATGGGCACGTGCCAACGGACGCGCCACCAAGGGCAGGCTGGGCGTGCTGGCGGCAATGGGGCGACATTCGACGTTGAAATTACGGATCGCCGGTCCCTGAGCGCCGATCTGCAGATCCAGGTCGATCACCCCCAGATGCGACCCGCCATAGCCCGGCATAACCGCGGGCTTGCCCATCAAGGTGCCGCGCGTGCCGTCCGTTCCGGGGTGGTTCTGCCAGCCGGGACCGGGGAAAACCTCATGCGTGTGGCCGGCGATGACGACATCGATCTGGGGCAGGGCGGCCAGGGCGGTGGCCGCATGCTCCATCCCCGGTTGCGGATCGGGACTGCCGATGCCGCTGTGGGCCAGCGCGATGATCAGATCCGCCCCTTCGGCCTTCAGACGGGGCAGCAAACGGCGCGCCGTTTCAATGATGTCATGGCTGCGCATCACCGGGCGCAGATCCTGATCCCATTCCTCGGTCTTGGGGGGCAGAAAGCCGACGACGGCGATTTGCAGCAGGTGGTCATGGCCCAGATCGTCGGTCAGCCAGCGGTCCAGCATGCAGTATCGGGCGAAATCCTGCCCGCGCGTCATGGTCAGATTGGCCGCCAGCACCGGAAAGCGCGCCTGTGCGACGCTGCGCCGCAGGAAAGGCAGGCCAAAGTTGAAATCATGGTTTCCAAGCGCCACCGCGTCATAGCGCAGCGCGTTCATCGCCGCGATGGCCGGGTGTGTCGCGCCTTTGGTGCCCTGCCGCGCGACGACGTCGCCCATCGGGGCGCCTTGCAGGAAATCGCCGTTGTCCAGCAACAGGCACTGACGGCCCTGCGACCGCAGCTGCTGGATCAGATCGGCCGTGCGCGACAGTCCAAGCCGGTCGCAGGGGCGGTCCGCCAGATAATCATGGGGCAACAGATGCATGTGCATGTCGCTGGTCGCCAGAATGCGCAGGCGCAGGCCGGTCGCGGTCCCCTGTCGGGGGCCGTCCGACCTGTCGGGCAGATGTCCGCCGTCAGGCATTCGCGTGGCTGGATGGGCGATAAGACAAGACGTCCGTCCCCTGTGTGCATGATGGGTCTGTCGCCCTTGGATAGCGCATCGGCGGATTATCGCACAATCAAAGATTGTTCTTGCCACGGGAACTCGCCCGACATCTGTTGCATCGCCGCCCCTGCGGGATGGGGGCGATCCGGGGATGCGGGCCATGGGGCCAAATGCGATGTGGCAGGTCCGGGCGGCGGTCAGACCGGTTGAAAGGCAAGCCTCTTCTGGACTATCACCATCAGGCGTGGAACTGTTCGGCGTGGCTATCTCTATATCGTCAGTGGGTTGTTTCCGATGAAATTTTCAACGCGCATAGATACGGATCTTCCGGCCGAGAAGCTTTTCGAGGCAATCGGCGACTTCGATGCGCTTGAGCGTATGCTGATCGGGCGGGGGGCCAGCGTCTCGCGGATCGATCCGTCGCAGGAACCGGGAATCACCATGGGCTGGAACGTGGGCTTCGACTGGCGGGGCCGTCGGCGCGATCTGCGGCTGGCCGTGACGCGCTTTGACCGTCCAGAACAGGTAACCATGGCAGGCCGATCGAACGCGCTGGACCTGCTGGTGAATGCCACCGTCGTCGCGCTGAGCCGCGTCAAATCGCGCCTGATCTTCGAAACCGAGATCAAGCCGCGCAACATGAAGGCGCGGCTGATGCTGCAGACGGCCAAGCTGGGCAAGGGTCAGATGGACCGCAGGTTCCAGCGCCGGGTCGAGGAATTCGTCAACCAGATGCGCGGCGACCACGGCTGACGCGCGTCATGCCTGCTGGCGCTGCGCCTCGCGCAGCGGGTCGGCGGGATAGACGCCCAGAATATCCAGCGAGGCCGTGAAATAACCCAGTTCGTCCAGCGCACGCTTGACGTTTTCATCCTCGGGGTGGCCTTCGATGTCGGCATAGAACTGGGTCGCGGTGAACACCCCGTCCACCATATAGCTTTCTAGCTTGGTCATGTTGACGCCGTTCGTCGCGAAACCGCCCATGGTCTTGTAAAGCGCGGCGGGAATGTTGCGCACGCGGAAGACAAAGCTGGTCAGCATCCGATCGGCGCGGCGGCTGTGATCGGCCTTTTGCGACATGATCAGAAAGCGCGTGGTGTTGTTCTGGCGGTCCTCGATTTCATCGGCCAGACGTTCCAACCCATAGATTTCGCCGGCCAGGGGCGCGGCAAGGGCTGCCAGCGACGGAATGCCGCGCGCAGCGACTTCCTTGGCGGAACCGGCGGTATCGGCACCCACCATCGGGCTGATCTGATGGTCGCGCAGGAAGCCGCGGCACTGACCCAGCAGGACCGTATGGCTCATGGCCTGACGGATTTCCGACAAGGGTGTTCCGGGCACGGCCAGCAGGCTGATGTGGACGCGGACGAAAGCCTCGTCGATGATCTTGAGGCCGGATTCGGGCAGCAAATGATGGATATCGGCGACGCGGCCATAGGTCGAATTTTCCACCGGCAGCATGGCCAGATCGGCCTCTCCGCCGCGCACGGCTTCGATCACATCCTCGAAGGTGGGGCAGGGCAGGGCCTCCATGTCGGGGCGGGCCGCGCGGCAGGCTTCGTGGCTGTAGGCGCCAAGCTCTCCTTGGAAGGCGATGCGATTCGTGGTCATGGCAAAGCCTCCGATTGTCCAAGAAAGTAAGCGTGCCGAGGTAACTATACCTTGATCACCCAAAGCGAAAGCGGATAGATGTCCCCCGAATTGACGAGCTTACCAAGGCGGGGACCGCACGCGATGTTCAACACCATGACCGTGACCAAGGCAGCCGGCGCCTTTATCGGCGCGCTGCTGTTTCTGATGCTGGCGAACTGGGCAGCCAGCGCGCTGTTCCATGTCGGACCTGCAGGTCATGGCGGCGAACACGGCGAAGAGGAAATCACCCAGGCCTATTCGATCGACGTGCCCGAACCCGCCGCTGGCGGCGATGAGGCCGAGGTCGAGGAGATCGACTTCGAGGCCCTGATGGCCGAAGCCGATGTCGCCGCCGGTGAAAAGCAATGGGCAAAGTGCCGGTCCTGCCACGCACTTGACGGCAGCGACGGCGTCGGCCCCCACCTGAACGGTGTCGTCGGTCGCGAGGTCGCCAGCATCGCGGGCTTCAACTACTCCGGTGCCATGACCGATCACGCCGCCGAGGTTCCGGTCTGGGACGTCGAGGCGATCCAGCACTTCATCGAGAACCCGCGCGGCGTCGTGTCGGGCACGGCCATGTCCTTCGGCGGTCTGAAAAAGCCCGAGGACCGCGCCAACGTCATCGCCTTCATCCAAAGCAATTCCTGATCGCTGAATCCGCGATTTCCGGACAAATGAAGCGGCGCGACTATGCAGGTCGCGCCCTTTTTCGTCGCATATGGCCCGTTCACGAAAACGCGGCTTGAAGGGTGGCGCCCCGCTGGCCTAGCCTGAAGCCTCTGTTTTCAAGGAGCTTGCCCATGCGTCCCACCGCCCTGCTTGCCACATTTCTTGCCAGCCTGACCCTGACGCAGGCCGCAATGGCGCAGGACGGCGATCAGGTGACGCGCACGCATGGCGTCTCGATCTTCGGCGATCTGGCGCTGCCCGCCGATTTCGACCATCTGCCCTATGTGAACCCCGACGCCCCCAAGGGCGGAGAGATGTCGCAGTCGATCCCGAACTCGATGGGGTTCGACAACTACAATCCCTATACCTTCCGCGGGCGGGCGGCGGCGCTGTCCACGGTGATGCTGGAATCCATCCTCGAAGCCCCCGCCGATGAGGTCGGCGCCGCCTATTGCCTGATCTGCGAAAGCTTGGAATATCCCGAAAGCCGCGATTGGGTGATCTTCAACCTGCGCCCCGAGGCACGCTTCAGCGATGGCACGCCCCTGACCGCTGATGACGTGTTGTTCAGCTATGAGACCCTGCGCGACAAGGGGCTCTCCAGCTTTCGCGTGATCATCAAACAGCAGGTGGCACAGGCCGAGGTGCTGGACGATCACCGCATCAAGTTCACCTTCACCCCCGATTACCCGCGCCGCGACGTGATCCAGTCGGTCGGCGGCCTGCCGGTCTTCAGCCGCGCCGATTTCGAGGCGAATGACCGCGATCTGGAACAGACCATGCAGGTTCCGCTGGTCGGATCGGGGCCTTACGTCTTCGACAATGCCGATCTGAACCGCAACATCACGTTCCGCCGCGACCCAGAATACTGGGGCGCCGATCTGCCGATCAACAAGGGTCGGCATAACTTCGACCGGCTGCGCTATGAGTATTTCTCGGATTACGATGCGGCGTTCGAGGCCTTCAAGGCCGGCGAATATACCTTCCGCCGCGAAGTCAGCAGCATCATCTGGGCCAACCGCTATGACTTTCCGGCCATCCAGAAAGGCTGGGTGAAGCAGGAAACCCTGCCCGACGGCAATGTCGCATCCGGTCAGGCCTGGGTGATGAACCTGCGCCGTCCCAAGTTCCAGGATGTCCGCGTCCGCGAAGCGATCGGGCTGATGTTCAACTTCGAATGGTCGAACAAGGCGCTGTTCTATGGGCTCTACGACCGCGTCAACAGCTTCTGGGAAAACAGCGATCTGGAAGCGACGGGAACCCCATCCGAAGGCGAACTGGCGCTGCTGGAACCGCTTGCCGCCGATCTGCCCGACGGTGTCCTGACCGCCGAAGTCGCCACCGCCCCCCTCAGTGGCGAACGCCAGACCGACCGCGGGAACCTGCGCAAGGCCGCGGCCCTGCTGAACGAGGCGGGTTGGGAAACCGGCAGCGACGGCTTGCGCCGCAACGCCGATGGTCAGGTCCTGACGCTGGAGATCCTGAACGACAGCCAGACCTTCGACCGCGTCATCAACCCCTTCGTCGAAAACCTGCGCGCCCTCGGCATCGATGCCCGCAACAGCCGTGTCGACAATGCCGAATATGAAAACCGCGCCCGCAGCTTCGATTTCGATGTCATCAGCGACCAACTGGGCCAGCCGGAAATTCCCGGTGCAGGGCTGCAGCAGGCCTTCGGGTCCGCCAATGTCGGCGATGTCTTCAACCCGGCGGGCGTCGCCAACCCCGCCATCGACGCGCTGATCACGCAGGTCGAGGCCGCAACCACCCAGGATGAGCTGAACACCCGCGTCCATGCGCTGGACCGTGCCCTGCGCAGCCTGCACTTCTGGATCCCGCAATGGTATAACGCCAACCACCTTGTCGCCTATTACGACCAGTTCGGCCGTCCGGACGACCTGCCGCCCTATGCATTGGGGGAAATGGATTTCTGGTGGTATGACGCCGACAAGGCGCAAGCTTTGCGCGATGCCGGAGCGCTGCGGCGCTAAGGCATTTCGCTTGATTTTCGATGCCCGATTGCCGACAAGACGGGCCAACGACAGAAGGGGCCGCCAAGGCCCGAATGACCCTGCAAGGGGGACGGAAGGGCAAGGCTGATGGGCGCCTATATCCTGCGGCGTTTGCTGCTGATCATCCCGACACTGGTCGGCATCATGCTGGTCAATTTCACGCTGACCCAATTCGTGCCGGGCGGGCCGATCGAACAGATCGCCGCCCAGATTCAGGGCGAGGGCGACGCCTTCCGCAATATTTCCGGCGGCGGTGCCGAGGCAGGGCAGGCCGCACCGTCGGGCTATGAAGGCGCGCGCGGCCTGCCGCCCGAATTCATCGCCCAGCTGGAACAGGAATTCGGTTTCGACAAGCCGCCGGTCGAACGCTTCTTCACCATGCTGTGGAACTACCTGCGCTTCGATTTCGGGACCAGCTGGTTCCGATCGATCAGCGTGGTCGATCTGGTGCTGGAAAAGATGCCCGTTTCGATCACCCTGGGGCTGTGGTCCACGGTGATCGCCTATGTCATCTCGATCCCGCTTGGCATCCGCAAGGCGATGCGGGACGGATCGCGGTTCGACACATGGACCTCGGGCGTGATCATCATGGCCTATGCGATCCCGGCCTTCCTGTTCGCGGTGCTGCTGATGGTGCTGTTCGCGGGCGGCAGCTATTGGCAGATCTTTCCGCTGCGCGGCCTGACATCGGACAACTTCGGGGACCTGACCGCCTGGGGCAAGATCAAGGACTATGCCTGGCACGCCACCCTGCCGGTGCTGGCCGCGACCATCAGCAGCTTTGCCACCCTGACCCTGCTGACCAAGAACAGCTTTCTGGACGAGATCAACAAGCAATACGTCATGACCGCCCGCGCCAAGGGCCTGACCGAACGCCGCGTGCTGTATGGTCACGTCTTCCGCAACGCCATGCTGATCGTGATCGCGGGCTTTCCGGCGATGTTCCTGGGCGTCTTCTTCGGATCATCCATCCTGATCGAGACGATCTTTTCGCTGGACGGTCTGGGCCGTTTGGGGTTCGAGGCGGCGGTCCAGCGTGACTATCCGGTCATCTTCGGGACACTTTACGTCTTTGGCCTGATGTCGCTGGTCGTCGGCATCCTGTCGGACCTGATGTATGTCTTTGTCGATCCGCGCATCGATTTCGAAAAGAGGGCAGGCTGATGGCGATGTCGGAACTCAACCGCCGCCGTTTGCGCAACTTCCGCCGCAACGGACGGGCCTTCTGGTCGCTGGTGATCTTTGCCGTGCTGTTCGTCGGCGCGATGTTCGCCGAGGTGGTGGCCAACGACAAACCCATCGTCGTCAGCTATCGCGGCGATCTGTTCTTCCCCGCCTATAACTTTTACCCCGAAACGGCTTTCGGCGGTGATTTCGGGACCGAGGCGATCTATCGCGACGAGGCCGTGCAATGCCTGATCGTGTCAGGGGGCCGCGAAGGATGCTGGGATGATCCCGAAGGGCTGATCGATGCGGTCAAATCGGGCAACAGCGATGTGCCCGATGCCGAGCAGGGCTGGATGATCTGGCCGCCCATCCCCTATCACTTCCGCACCATCAACAATGTCGGCACCGCGCCCAGTGCGCCCGACGGCGCGCATTTGCTGGGCACGGATGACACCGCGCGCGATGTGCTGGCGCGGGTGATCTATGGCTTCCGCACCTCGATCCTGTTCACGCTGATCGTGACGGTGGTGGCATCCACCATTGGCATCGCGGCGGGTGCGGTGCAGGGCTATTTCGGCGGGCGGACCGACCTTGTTTTCCAGCGTGTGCTGGAGATCTGGGCATCCACCCCCGGCCTTTATGTCATCATCATCCTGTTCGCGATCTTGGGGCGCAGCTTCTGGTTGCTGGTCTTCGTCACAATCCTGTTCGGCTGGCCCGCCTTGGTGGGCGTAGTGCGGGCGGAATTCCTGCGGGCGCGGAACTTCGAATATGTCCGGGCGGCGCGTGCGTTGGGGGTCAGCGATATGAAGATCATGTTCCGCCACATCCTGCCCAACGCGATGGTGGCGACGCTGACCATGCTGCCCTTCGTCGTTACCGGCACGATCAGCGGTCTGGCGGCGCTGGATTACCTTGGTTACGGCCTGCCCGCAGGGTCGGCCTCGCTTGGGGAAATGGCGTTGCAGGCCAAGCAGAACCTGCAGGCACCATGGCTGGCCTTCACCTCGTTCTTCACCTTCGCGATCATGCTGTCGCTGCTGGTGTTCATCTTCGAGGGGGTGCGTGACGCATTCGACCCCAGAAAGACCTTCCGATGACCGGACCTGACGACCAAGGCGAACTGCACCCTACCATTCCAGCCGCCGGTGCCGAAGCTGCCGTGGCCGAGGGTCACGGCGCATCCATGCCCGGCAGCGCCGATGGACATGCAACAGATGCGGGGCGGTCGGATGCAGTTCTGGATGTGCGCGACCTGAAGATCGGCTTTCGCAACGAAGGCAAGCTGTCGCTGGCCGTCAAAGGCGTCAGCTTCCATGTCGGGCGCGGAGAAACCGTGGCGCTGGTCGGGGAATCGGGGTCGGGGAAATCGGTGACGGCACTTAGCACGGTGCAATTGCTGGGGGCCTCCGCTGAAATCCAAGGCTCGGTCAGCTATGCGGGGCGGCAGATGGTCGGCGCGCCCGAAAAGACCCTGCGCGAGATCCGCGGCAACGATATCAGCTTTATCTTCCAGGAACCGATGACATCGCTGAACCCGCTGCACACGCTGGAAAAGCAGCTGTCGGAGAGCTTGGCGCTGCATCAGGGGCTGACGGGGGCCAAGGCGCGCGCGCGGATCGTGCAGCTGCTGGACCGCGTGGGCATCCGCGACGCCGAAAGCCGTCTGGCTGATTATCCGCACCAATTGTCCGGCGGGCAACGCCAGCGCGTGATGATCGCCATGGCACTGGCCAATGGGCCGGACCTGCTGATCGCGGATGAACCGACGACCGCGCTGGATGTGACCATTCAGGCGCAAATCCTTGAACTGCTGGCCGAACTGAAGGCCGACGAAGGCCTGTCGATGCTGTTCATCAGCCACGATCTGGGCATCGTGCGACGCATCGCCGACCGCGTCTGCGTCATGAAAGACGGAGAGATCGTCGAGCAAGGCCCCGTTGAACAGATCTTCGCCAATCCGCAGCACCCCTATACGCAAAAGCTGCTGAATGCCGCCCCGACGGGGCAGGCCGAGCCTTTGCCCGATGACGCACCGGTTCTGGTGCAGACCTGCGACCTGAAGGTCTGGTTCCCGGTCAAGCGCGGGCTGATGCGCCGCGTCGTCGGTCACATCAAGGCCGTGAACGGTGCGACGCTGGACCTGCGTGCGGGGCAAACGCTTGGGATCGTGGGCGAATCGGGCAGCGGCAAGACCACGCTGGCCTTGGCCATCATGCGGCTGATCGCCAGCGACGGGCCGATTCTGTACATGGGGCAGGACATTCAGGGCTGGGGCTCGAAACAGCTGCGCGCCCTGCGTCGCGACATGCAGATAGTGTTCCAGGACCCCTTCGGCAGCCTGTCGCCGCGTATGACCGTCGAGCAGATCATCACCGAAGGCCTGGGCGTCCATGGCATCGAAAAGGGCTGCGACCGCCGCCAGATGGTCGCCGAGATCATGACCGAGGTCGGCTTGCAGCCCGACATGATGCACCGCTATCCGCATGAATTCAGCGGCGGCCAGCGGCAGCGCATCGCCATTGCCCGCGCAATGATCCTGCGCCCCAAGGTGGTGGTGCTGGACGAACCGACCAGCGCGCTGGACATGACGGTGCAGGTGCAGATCGTCGATCTGCTGCGCAACCTTCAGCGGAAATACGGGCTGGCCTTCCTGTTCATCAGCCACGATCTGCGGGTCGTGCGGGCCATGTCGCATGAGATCATGGTCATGCGCGCAGGTGAGGTCGTCGAGCAGGGTAGCGCCGCGCAGATTTTCGATGCGCCGACCCATGGCTATACCATCAACCTGCTGAACGCGGCATTTCCACAGGGACGTCCGTGAAGATCCTGTTCGTCCACCAGAACTTTCCCGGTCAGTTTCCGCATCTGGCGGCGGAACTGCAGCGTCGCGGCCATGACGTGCTGGCGCTGACCGATGAAAAGAACCAGCGGGCCAGCCCTGTGCGGACCATGCGCTACAAATCGCCTGAGGGGGTCAAGACCGACAGCCCCCTTGGCCGGGTCTATTCCGAACATGCCGAACGCGGTCTGATGGCGGCGCGTGGTGCGCGGGCGCTGCGCGACCGTCACGATTATTCCCCCGACATCATCATCGGCCATCCCGGCTGGGGCGAGACGCTGTTTTTGCAGGAAATCTGGCCCAAGGCGCGCCTGCTGGTCTATGCCGAACTGATGTATCGCACCCACGGCCATGATGTCGGCTTCGATCCCGAAATCAGCCCGGCCTCGGACGAGGGTCGTTTCATGACCATCGCCCGATCCGCGCATCTGCTGCAAAGCGTGATTCAGGCGGATGCGGCCATTGCGCCGACGCGGTATCAGGCGGGCAGCTTTCCACCGGAATTGCGCGGCAAGATCAGCGTCATCCACGATGGCATCGACACGGATCGCGTCAGCCCCGACCCCTATGCCAGCCTGACCCTGCCCGACGGCAGCGTGCTGACCCAGCAGGACGAGGTGCTGTCATTCGTTTCCAGATCGCTGGAACCCTATCGCGGGTTTCACATCTTCATGCGCGCCCTGCCGCAGATCCTGAAGGCGCAGCCCAACGCCAAGGTTGTTCTGGTCGGGGCCGAGGGCGTCAGCTATGGCGGCAAGCCGCGCGACGCGGGCAGCTGGAAGGAAAAGCTGCTGGCCGAGGTCGGCAGCCAGCTGGACCTGTCGCGGGTGCATTTCCTGGGGCGGGTGCCCTATGAAACCTATCTGTCGCTGCTGCGCGTGGCGCGGGTGCATTGCTATCTGACCTATCCCTTCGTGCTGTCGTGGTCGCTGACCGAGGCGATGGCGGCGGGCTGTTACGTGGTCGGGTCAGACACGGAACCGGTGCGCGAATTGATCACGGATGGCGAAAACGGGCGGCTGGTGCCGTTCTTCGACGTTGACGCCTTGGCAAGCGCGCTGGTCCTTGGCCTGTCGGGCGATCCCGATGCCCCCCGTCTGCGGCAGGCCGCCCGCGATACGATCCTGCAAGGGTATGACCTGCGCACCCTTTGCCTGCCTGCCCAGATAGACTGGGTGGAAAGCCAGGGGGCGATGCGGTAAACCCTTTCGACTTCACGAAAGAGGCCCAGATGGTCCAGATCCGACTGACGAACACCCGCACGAAGCGCAAGGAGGACCTTGCGCCCATCGATCCCGAAAACGTCCGTCTGTATCTTTGCGGACCGACGGTCTATGACCGCGCGCATCTGGGCAATGCCCGCCCGGTGCTGGTTTTTGACGTGCTGGTGCGCCTGCTGCGCCATGCCTATGGCGCCGATCACGTCACCTATGTGCGCAATTTCACTGACGTGGACGACAAGATCAACGCCGAGGCACAGCGCCGCCGCGCCGCAGGCAGCGATCTGTCGCTGGAGGCGCTGATCGACGAGCGCACCGCCGAAACCATCGGCTGGTATCACGCCGACATGGACGCGCTTGGCGCGGCCCGCCCCGATCACGAACCCCACGCGACGCAATATATCGCCGAGATGATCGCGATGAACGCGGACCTGATCGCCAAGGGCCATGCCTATGAGGCCGAGGGGCATGTGCTGTTCGACGTGCGGTCCTTCCCCGAATACGGCAAGTTGTCGGGGCGCTCGGTCGATGACATGATCGCCGGCGCGCGGGTTGAGGTGGCACCCTTCAAGCGCGACCCGATGGATTTCGTGCTGTGGAAGCCCTCGTCGGACGATCTGCCGGGGTGGGATAGCCCTTGGGGCCGCGGGCGACCGGGCTGGCATATCGAATGCTCGGCCATGTCGGCGGCGCTGCTGGGCACGCATTTCGACATCCACGGCGGTGGCATCGACCTGCAATTCCCGCACCACGAAAACGAGATCGCCCAGAGCTGCTGCGCCCATCCGGGCGAGGGCTTCGCCAACATCTGGCTGCACAACGAGATGCTGCAGGTCGAGGGCAAGAAGATGTCGAAGTCGCTTGGCAACTTCTTCACCGTGCGCGACCTGCTGGACAAGGGGATCCCCGGAGAGGTCATCCGTTTTGTCATGCTGTCCACGCATTACCGCAAGCCGATGGACTGGACCGAAGCCAAGGCCGCCGATGCCGAAGCGGTGCTTCGGCGGTGGCATGGGCTTGTCGCGGGCATCGAGCCCGCGACAAGCCCGGCACCCTCGGTGATCGCGGCGCTTGCTGACGACCTGAACTCTGCGGGTGCCATTGCGGCCTTGCACGAATTGGCGGCCAAGGGGGACGGGCCGGGGCTGTTGGCCTCGGCGCGGATGCTGGGGCTGTTGCTGCCGGAACTGGCGGGATGGGCGCAGGCCGATGATGCGGCTTCGGTGCAGATCGAGGCGTTGCTGGCGGCACGGCTGGAGGCCCGAAAGGCCCGCGATTTTGCCCGTGCCGATGCGATCCGCGATGGCTTTGCCGCGGCGGGGGTCGAGGTCAAGGACACGCCCACAGGTCCCGAATGGTCGCTGGCCACAGGTTTTGACGCCGCACGGTTGGCCGATTTGGCGAAAGCCCATGGCGCATGACCATCGACGCTTGCAGTGAAATGCTGCGCCAGCAGGACCCCGACCGTTTCGGGGCCGTACTGGCGGCGGAACAGGCGGATCGGCCTGCGCTAGTCACGCTCTATGCGCTGAACCTTGAGATCGCCCGTGCGCCCTTCCAGTCGGCCGAACCGATGCTGGCCGAAATGCGCCTGCAATGGTGGGTTGACCGGCTGGCTGAGATGGGGCAGGGCACCGCGCCGCCCCTGCATGACGTGCTGACGCCGCTTTGGGAGGCTTGGGGGGCGCAGGCCGGGACGCTGGTGGATCTGGCCGAGGCCCGACGCCGCGATTGCGAACGCGAGCCCTTCCGTTCGACATCCGAGGTGGTCGATTACGTCGATACCACGGCGGGCGGGCTGGTCTGGGCGGCGGCGCATCGCTGCGGCGCCCCCGAAGGCACGCGCGAGATCGTGGCCCATCAGGCGCGCGGCGCAGGCATTGCCGCATGGCTGCGCGCCCTGCCGCAATTGCAGGCAATGGGGCTGGGGATGGACCGCCCCGATCCCGAACACCTAAAGGATCTGACGGCGCTTGCCCGCGAGGGGCTGCGGATGGCGGCACGTCAGCACCGCAAGTTGCCTGCCCGCGCGGCGGCCGCGCTTTATCCCGGCCCCCGCGTGCCGCGCCTGCTGAGCGAGATCGCCTCGGGGCGGGTGGATGCCTATGCCGAGACCATCGCGCTGACGCCCTTCCAGCGGCGGGCCTCGCTGGCGCGGCTGGCGATGACCGGGCGGTGGTGGCGCTGAAGAAAGCGCTTTTCCTTCTGCGGCAGCTATGGAAGGAATTGAGGCGAGGTCCGGCTGATCGGGCCGGACGGAAGGGGCGCGATGGCAAGGTTCGACGCAGAGGCAAGGGCGGGTCTGTCGCTGATCGCGCCGCCGTTTCTTTACGCGCTGGTCATCCTGGCGGCGCCGCTGCTGACCATCCTTGCCTATAGCTTTCTGACCGACGGCTATCTGGAAATTATCCGCGAATTCACTTGGGCCAACTATGCCGAGGTGATGACCGACCCCATCGTGCGCGTGGTCATGACGCGGTCGCTGATCGTGGCGATAGTGGTGACGGCGGTGACGGTCGCGCTGGCCTTTCCGGTCGCCTATTACGTCAGCTTCGTGGTGCGGCCCGAACGCAAGTCGCTGTGGCTGTTCCTGATCACCATTCCCTTCTGGACCAGCTATCTGATCCGGGTGTTTTTGTGGAAGGTGATCCTTGGCTATAACGGCGTGGTCAATTCGTCGCTGACGGGGCTTGGCATCATCGACGAGCCGCTGACCTTCATCCTGTATAACGTCAACTCCATCGTGATTACGCTGGCCCATGCCTATGCGCCCTTCGCCATCCTGCCGATCTTCGTGGCGCTGGAAAAGATCGACCGTTCCCTGCTGGAGGCAGGACGGGATCTGGGCGAAAGCCGGGCGATGACCTTCTGGCGGGTGACCTTGCCCTTGGCGATGCCGGGCGTGCTGGCGGCGGTGCTGATCGTCTTCATCCCCACCATCGGCGATTACGTCACCCCCGAGGTGATCGGCGGCGGCAAGATCCCGATGATTGCCAACATGATCCAGGTGCAGATGCTGGCGCTGGACAACCGGCCCCTCGGATCGGCGCTGGCGGTGACCGCCATGCTAATCGTCGCGGTCATCAGTGTGATCTTCCTGTTCCTGAACCGCCGTTTCCTGAAGGTGCGCCAATGAGCATCCATTCCAACGGTCGCGGCCTGCAGGCCTATGCGGTGCTCTATCTGCTGTTTCTGTACGCGCCGATCCTGCTGCTGCCGATCTTCGCCTTCAATTCCGGCACGATCATCGCCTTTCCGCTGCAGGGCTTCACCACCGAATGGTTTGCGCAGATGTGGGGCAATGCCACCCTGCGCCGTGCCCTGACCAATTCGCTGACCATCGCGGTCAGTTCCTCGGTTCTGGCGACCTGTCTTGGGGTGTTTGCAGCGCGCGCCTCGACCCGTTTCCGCTTTCCGGGCCGCGGGGGGATGATGGGGTTCATCATGCTGCCGATGGTCCTGCCCGAGATCATCGTCGCCATGTCGCTGCTGGTCGTGCTGCTGGGCATGGGGGTGCAGCTGTCGCTGCTGACGGTCATTCTGGGGCACGCGCTGATCTGCATGCCCTATGCCATCGCGATCCTGTCCACGGCCTTTTCCAGCCTTGACCGCTCGCTGGAAGAAGCCGCTTTCGATCTTGGCGAAAGCAAATGGGGTGCCTTCCGCCTGATCACCCTGCCGCTGGTCATGCCCGGCATCATCAGTTCGCTGCTGATCAGCTTTACCATCAGCTTGGACGAATTCATCATCGCCTTCTTCCTTGCGGGGAACGAGCCGACGCTGCCCACCTATATCTTCAGCCAGCTGCGCTTCCCGCGATCCATCCCCGTGATCATGGCGCTTGGGACGGTGCTGGTCGTGCTGTCGGTCGTCCTTCTGGCGATCGGCGAATATTTCCGCCGCCGGGGCAACGCCCGCATCGGTGGCGCACCGACCGGAGGGTTGCTGTGACCAAGGCCAAGGCAATGATCGAATGCCGTGACGTGCATAAATACTATGGCGATTACCACGCGCTGCGCGGCATCGACCTGACCATCAAGGGCGGCGAGTTCTTTTCGCTGCTTGGCCCTTCGGGCTGCGGCAAGACCACGCTTCTGCGGACCATCGCGGGGTTCGAGGATATCAGCAGCGGCGTGGTGCTGATCGACGATCGCGAAATGGGCGATGTGCCCGCCAACAAGCGCCCGACCAATATGGTCTTCCAATCCTATGCAATCTTTCCGCATCTGACGGTCGCGGAAAACGTGGCCTTCGGGCTGCGCCGCGACCCGCGCGGCAAGGCCGAGAAGGCCGCCGCTGTGGATGAGGCTTTGGCGATGGTCGGGCTGAAGGGCTATGGCGCACGCTCGGCCCATGCGCTGTCTGGCGGTCAGCGCCAGCGGGTCGCCTTGGCCCGGGCGCTGATCCTGAAGCCCAAGGTGCTGCTGCTGGACGAACCGCTTTCGGCGCTGGACCGCAAGATGCGCGAACAGATGCAGGTCGAGCTGATCAAGCTGCAGCGTCAGGTCGGCATCACCTTCGTTCTGGTCACCCATGATCAGGAAGAAGCCCTAGTCATGTCCGACCGCATCGCCGTCATGTTCGAGGGCGAAATCGCCCAGCTGGACGGCCCCGAGGCGCTCTATGCCCGCCCCGCCACCCGCCGCGTGGCCGATTTCATCGGGGTGATGAACTTCCTGCCGGCGCATATCGTGGCCGATATCGGTGGCATCGTCACCGTGGATGTTCCGGGTCTGGGTCAGGTGCAATTGCCGCAATCTCAGGTCAGCCGCGCCAACGACGATGACGAGGGCGCGATGATCGGCTTCCGCCCCGAAACCATGACGCTGGTTGGCGCGGGGGCCACGCATAACCAGCCGCGCGAAACCAATGCCACGATTGATGAGGTCGTCTATTACGGCGACATGACCTATTACGACCTGCGTCTGGACGGTGTCGCGCGCACGGATGGCAAATCGCGCACCGTGCGGATTTCCATGCGCAACGTCTTTGGCCGCGACGTGCAAGAGGTCGGCACCCGCACCCGTCTTGCTTGGTCGCCCGGATCGCTTGTGCTGTTCCGTTAATCGCGGGGCGTCAGCTTCAGCCAGATGCCATCCTTGGCCCTGATCGTCAGCCGCGCAACGGGGGTTGGCTGGCGGTCGGTCGTCTCCATCCGGTAGGCGCCGGTGATGGCGGCCAGCATCACCACGCCCTCGACCATGGCCAGACCTGCGCCGGGGCAGGCGCGGGGTCCGGCGGAAAACGGCAGATAGGCTTTGCGGGCACTGGTTTTGCCTTCAGGCGTGTCCCACCGCGCGGGGTCGAACTCATCGGGCCTGTCCCACAGCCGTTCGTGCCGGTGCAGATGCCAAGGCGACACAACCAACTGCGCCCCGCGCGGCACGCGGCGTTCGCGGAAGGTTTCAGCCTGCGTCGCCTCGCGCGCGAACATTGCAACGGCGGGGTACAGGCGCAGGGCCTCGCGGAAGACGGCGCGGGTGGTCTTCAGGGTGGAAACGCTGGCGAAATCATCGCTCAGTTGCGCGGCCTCTGTGGCGACACGGTCCTGCCATTCGGGATGCGCGGCCAGCAGCCACAAGGCCCAGGCCAGGACCGAGGCGCTTGTTTCATGCCCCGCCAAGAACATCACCGCGACCTGATCGATCATCTCGGCCCGCGCGAAGCAGTTTCCGGTCTCAGGGTCCGGCGTAACCATCATCTTGGTCGCCAGATCGTCGGGGGCGGTGCCATCTGCAATCTGCGCCGCGCGGGCATCCACCAGATCAGCGATCAGCCCGCGGATTTGCGCGGCGCTGGCGCGGGTGCGGCGGGAATGGGGCCGCGGCATCCAGCGCGGCAGGGGCAGCAGGGCGGCCAGATTGACCAGCGGCTGAGCCTCTTGATGGGCGCGGAAGGCGTGGAAGACCTGCGCGGCGATGGCATGTTCGACGGGCAGTGAAAACAGCGCGCGAAAAATCACATCGGCGGCGGCATGGGCCGCTTGCGGTTCGACATCCGTAACGCCCGCGGGCATCCGCGCCACCGCCGCCCGCGCCGCATCCAGAATGGCGGGATAGCTGTGACGCAGGCGACCGCCCTCGAATGCAGGATCAATAATGCGGCGTTGACGCGCCCAATCGGCGCCGTTGCTGATGAAGACGCCATTGCCCAGCAGAGGGGCCAGCCCTTCGCGCATCCGGTTCGATTTGGGGAAATCGGCGGGGCGGTCCTGCAGGATGGTCTTGAGCAGCGCGGGGTCGTTGCAGAAAAAGCTGTGGATGATGGGGGTGCGAAACTCGGCCATCCACGCGCGATAGAGGCGTTCGGGCAGCGCCCCCAAAAGGTCGCGCCGAAAGCCGCGCATCAGCGTGCGGATGGTTCCGCGACCTTCCGCACCTGTGGGGCGGGGGGCCTTCATGCGCGTTTGCCGACGGGGCGGGTGATGCGACCGGGTGAGGGGTTGCGCCCCACAAAACGCTGCGCCAGCGTCTGCGGACCGGCGGTGATAGCGAAATAATCGTAATCGCCGGGCTGATCGAAGGCGCAGAGGTATTGGAAATGCAGCCGGAACCAGCGGTTGCGGATGGCCTTCTGGCGTTCGGGCGACAGGGTCTGGGTGTAGGCGGCCGAGATCACCAGCGGCCATCTCTGGTCCGGCCCCGCCATGCCGCAAACCGCCACCGGATCACACAGCGCAAAGCAGCAGGCGTCCCCCGGCGCGGTAACATCCGTCCAGAAGATGCCTTCGGCCTGCGACAGAAAGGCCAAATCATCGCGCAGCCGGTCGGCACGCGGCAGGAACCCCGCCATCGGCACGACATGCCCAAGCGTCAGCAGCGACAGGGCGGGTCCATGCCGGGGCTGTTCGCGCAGCAGATCGGCCAGAGCCGAGACCGCCAGATACGCGCCCGAGGAATGGCCGACGATCAGAACCTCGTCCAGATCCTGCGCCAGAATGGTCTTCAGCCGGTCGCGGAACTGGGTGATGCGGGCTTCCAGCGCGGAGGGATAGGCGCCGTAATTCGCGCAGGTGAAAGCATAATCATGCATCAGGTAATAGGCGAACAGCCGGTGATCCAGCTGCCGCCCCAGTACCAGCACACCCCACGCCACAGCCAGCCCGAGCGGCAGGCCCCAAAGCCCGCCACCCATCGTCGCAATGCCCCATGTGACCAACCCGCTGGCCAGCAACGCCAGCAGCAATTGTGCCAGCAGCACCGCGATAGGGTAAAAGGCCGCGATCACCGGCCCTCGCCGCAGCCGCATCAGCCGCGTGATTGTGCCCGACGCGATATAGATCCACATCGTCCGGAACAGCTGCAGATAGGTCCCCGCGATCCCTGTCAACATGGACGCCTGCACGATATCGGACCAGAGCGCGACCTCGATGCGTGTTTCCACGTCGCGCCCCTCGACATGCGACCCCACGCGCCATGCAAAGCCGCCGCCATCGGGCTGGGCCTTTTTCATCCGCAACTTATGGCCGGATATCTGCGCCTGATCCGCCCCCTCGCGCCGGTACAATTCGCGATAGCGCCGGGGCGGAATGGGGTCGAAACCCGGCAGATAGAGGACATGGCGGCGAAAGGGGGCGGTCATTCGAGCCTCGGGTCGGTTCAGGGCCAGAATAGGGCACAAGCGTGGCGCGACAAGCCCTTGCGGGGTCAGTCCTGCTGCCAGCGGGCCTCATGCACCTCGATCGCGGCGATGCGTTTGGCGACGGGGGGATGCGACAGAAACCACGCCGGCGCACCGCGCCCCATCGCCCCTGTCAGGCGGTCCAGCTTCTGGAACAGCGATTTCTGCGGCGCTGTGCCGAACCCCGCTTTGATCATCAGGGCGCTGGCGAATTGGTCCGCCTCGAATTCGTCCTGACGCGACAGGCGGGCGGCGACGGCGGTGGCGATGGCATTGGCGATCCAGACGCCGATGCCGGGAAGAAACCGCCCCAGAATGCCCGCCAGCGCCATACGGATGGCGTTCTGTCCGGCGAAATCGATCATCCGGCGTCGGGAATGGCCAAGGCTGACATGGCCCAGTTCATGCGCGATGACGCTGGCCAGCTCTTCCGGCGTTACCTCGCAGGCGTCCAGCTTGCGGATGAAGCCGCGGGTCAGGAAGATGCGCCCGTCGGGGGCGGCAAGGCCGTTGACGGGTTCCACCTCATAGATATGGGCGCGGATCGGGGGCAGGTCCATCGCCGCGCCAAGCCGCTCCAGCATCGGCTTCAGACGCGGGTGGTTCAGCGGCGTGGCATGTTCGTTCAGATCCTTTTTCAGCCGCCAAGCCGAAAAGAACCACATCACGGCCAGATAGAGACCCAGCAGGATGAGCGGCGTGAACTTCAACATTGCATCTATATGGGGTCATTCTTGCGGCGGTGCCAGTAACGGTGTGCCAGCCAGATTGCCGCAGCAAGGGGCAGGGCGACGGCCAGCGCCTTCAGGGCGGCGGCCTCTTGGTGGCGAAAGCCGCGTCCGGCCAGATGGCCCGCGCCCAGATGCAGCGCGGCCCAGATCACCTCGCCCGGGATGCTGGCGATCAGAAAGCGCGGCAGGGTCAGTCCCGCCGCCCCCGCGACGTAATTGGTGGCCGGTCCAAGCGGCGTGACCAGCCAGCGCGATAGGAAGACGGCAACCATGCCCCGTCGCGCGACCAGCCTTTGCGCCCGCCCCAGCAGTGCCGCATGGCGCGACAGCAGCGGTTGCAACCAGCGTGCCAGCAAAAACGCGGTCAGATCGCCAAGGCTGGCTCCGATGACCGCACCTATGGCCAAGGGCACCAGATGCAGATGTCCGGTGCCAGCCAAAGCCCCCGCGCTGACCAGCAGCACCGAAGTCGGCACCGGCACCATCATGCAGGACAGAAACGCGCAACCTGCCAGCAGCCACGGCCCCCAGACGGGCAGCAGCCGGGCAAGTTCGCCCATCATCCCAGCAGCCGCATGGCCTGCGTCAGCCCGTCCAGCGTCATCGGCATCATCCGGTCGGGGAAAATCTGGCGGATCATGTCGATCGACTGGGTATAGCGCCAATGATCCTGTGGCACGGGGTTCAACCAGACATGATCGGGCCATGTCTCGGCCAGACGGCGCAACCAGACCTCGCCTGCTTCGGGGTTCATGTGTTCGTTCGCGCCGCCAGGGACCGCGATCTCATAGGGCGACATCGAGGCATCGCCGACCACGATGCATTTATAGTCGCGGCCGAAGCGGTGCAGAATGTCCCATGTGGGCGTCTGTTCGGCCCAACGGCGGCGGTTGTCCGTCCACACGCCTTCGTAAAGGCAGTTGTGGAAATAGAAGTGATGCATGTGCTTGAATTCGGCCCGCGCGGCGCTGAACATTTCATCCACCACGCGGATATGGTCGTCCATGCTTCCGCCGACATCCAGAAACAGCAGCACCTTGACGGCATTGCGACGCTCGGGGCGGGTCTTGACGTCGATATAGCCGTGATCGGCGGTCGCGCGGATGGTGGCGGGCAGGTCCAGTTCTTGGTCCGCGCCGTGCCGCGCCCATTGGCGCAGGCGTTTCAGCGCGACCTTGATGTTGCGGGTGCCCAGTTCGATCCGGTCGTCGAAATCGCGGAACTCGCGCTTGTCCCAGACCTTGACGGCGCGGCGGTGGCGGCTTTCGTCCTGACCGATCCGCACGCCTTCGGGGTTGTAGCCATAGGCCCCGAAGGGCGACGTCCCCGCCGTGCCGACCCATTTGTTGCCACCCTGGTGGCGGCCTTTCTGTTCGGCCAACCGTTCGCGCAGCTTCTGCATCAGGGCGTCCAGACTGCCCGAGCCTTGGATTTCCGCCTTTTCCGCATCGGTCAGCAGCTTTTCGGCCAGCTTTTCCAGCCATTCGCGGGGCAGGGCCTGTTCATTGACCAGCGCCTCGACCGGGATTTCGTCCAGCCCGGAAAATGTTTCCGAAAACGCGCGGTCAAATCGGTCCAGATGCCGTTCATCCTTGACCAGCACCAGCCGCGACAGGTCATAGAACCCGTCAACCTGCCAGCCCGCGATGCCCGCCTGCATTCCGGCCATTAGGTCCAGCCATTCCCGCAGTGAAACCGGCACTCCGTGGCGGCGCAGACTGTCGAGGAAGGGCAGGAACATCAGGCCATCCGGTCGATGAAGACGGTGATGAACAGGCCGACGATGCCAAAGACCACCGCAAAGGCCGCCGCATATTGCAGACGGTCGCGGCGGTTGCCCTCCAGCCTGCCAGCACGCCGCCAGCCCAGAAACGCACCGATGATAAAAGCAGCAATGACGATCATGACGGGCCTTCCGGTTGATCCTTGTACCCCATTGCAGATAGCGCCCCGCGCCTTGCGCCGCAACCGTCGCCCTTGCCGCCCGCGACACCGCGCCCTAGCGTCTGCCATGGGGACAGGAGGATAAGATGCAGGACTTGGGAACATATGATTACATCATCGTCGGCGCGGGATCGGCCGGTTGCGTGCTGGCCAATCGCCTGTCGGCGGACCCGAAGAACCGCGTCCTGCTGCTGGAGGCCGGGGGCCATGATAACCGCTTCTGGGTACATGTCCCCGTCGGCTATCTTTACGCGATGGGCAATCCCAAGCTGGACTGGTGTTATCAGACGGAACCCGAGCTGGGGCTGAACGGGCGGCGCCTGAACTATCCCCGCGGGCGGGTGCTGGGGGGATGTTCCTCGATTAACGGCATGATCTACATGCGCGGGCAGGCGGCCGATTTCGACCGTTGGCGGCAGGCGGGGAACACGGGCTGGGGCTGGGACGACGTGCTGCCCTATTTCCGGCGCAGCGAACGCCATTACGAACCCGCCTGCGATCTGCATGGCGATCAGGGTGAATTGCGGGTCGAACAGCAGCGGCTGAAATGGCCGATCCTTGATGCGGTGGCGCAGGCGGCGCAGGAACTGGGCCTGCCCGAATGCCGCGACTTCAACTGCGGCGATAACGAAGGCGTCGGCTATTTCCCCGTCACGCAGCGGCGCGGTTTGCGGTGGAACGCCCGCAAGGCCTTTCTGAACCCCGCGCGTGGTCGCCCCAACCTGCGGATCGAGACCGACGCCCAAGTGTCGCGCTTGACCTTCGACGGGCGGCGCTGCACGGGCGTCGACATCACCCAGAACGGCATCCTGCGTCATGCGCGGGCAGGGGCCGAGGTGATCCTCTCCGCCGGTGCCATCAATTCGCCCGCCCTGCTGGAGCATAGCGGCATCGGCCAGCCCGACCGGCTGGCGGCCTTGGGCATCGCGCCGCGCCACGATCTGCTAGGCGTGGGTGAAAATCTGCAGGACCATCTGCAACTGCGCACCGTGTTCCGCATCAAAGGCGCGCGGACGCTGAACGACCGCGCGGGCAGCCTGTGGGGCAAGGCGGGGATCGCGCTGGAATATGCGCTGCGCCGCACGGGGCCGATGGCGATGGCACCCAGCCAGTTGGGGATCTTCGCAAAATCATCCGAACAATATGCGACGCCGAACATCGAATATCACGTCCAACCTCTGTCGCTGGACAAGTTCGGCGACCCCTTGCACGATTTTCCGGGGCTGACGGTCTCGGTCTGCAACCTGCGGCCCGAAAGCACAGGGCATTGCCACATCACCAGCGCCGATCCGGCGGCAGCCCCTGCGATCGCGCCGCGATACCTGACGACGGAAAGCGACCGGCAGGTGGCCATCGACAGCCTTCGCCACGCCCGCCGCCTGATGGCCACCCAGCGCATGGCCGAATTCACCCCGCAGGAACTGAAGCCCGGCGCGCATCTGACCAGCGACGCCGAACTGGCGAATGCCGCGGCAGAGGTCGGCACCACTATCTTCCACCCCGTCGGCACCACCCGCATGGGCAGCGACCCCTTGGCGGTGGTCGATGACCAGTTGCGGGTTCACGGGCTGGCGGGGCTGCGGGTGGTGGATGCGGGCGTGATGCCCTTCATCGTGTCGGGCAACACCCATGCGCCCGCCACGATGATCGCCGAGAAGGCCAGCGACATGATTTTGGCGGCGGGGCGGGCGCGTCTGGCGGGCTGATCAGGCGGTCAGCATCTGCCGGAAGGCATGCCAGCTGTCCTTGGGGGTGCGGGCCATCGTGTCGTAATCGACATGGACCAGACCAAAGCGCGGCCCGTATCCCCAGCCCCATTCGTAATTGTCCAGCAGCGACCAGTAGAAGAAGCCGCGCAGGTCCACCCCCTGATCCATCGCCGATTTACAGGCCCGCAGATGGTCGCCGATGAACTGCACACGGCCCGCATCCGCCGTGACCGGATCGCCCGCCGCATGGGCCATGCCGTTTTCGGTCACGTAAAGCGGCAGGTCGCCCGTGTGGTTGTTCTTCAGCCGGACTAGGAATTCCGACAGACCCTCGGGGCGGATCTCCCAATCCATCTGGGTCTTGGGCAGCGGTCCCGGGACATCCGCCGCATTCGGCCAAAGCCCCGGCGCATGGGCGTTCAGGTGGCGGGTATAGTAATTCACCCCCAGCCAATCCAGCGGCTGGGCGATGGTGGCCATGTCATCCTGCCAGCCTTGGGGCAGATGCGAGCCGATCCCCTCCAATGCGGCGTCGGGATAGCCTTGGCCCATGATGGCGCGGATGAACCACTGGTTATAGATGGCGTCCTGCACCTTGGCCGCGCGCTGGGCGCCTTCGCTGTCATCGGCGGGGTGCTGGGTTTCGAAGTTCAGCACAATGCCAAGGTTTTTCGCACCTGCCGCCCGCAGTGCCTGCGTGGCGGTGCCATGCGCCAGCAACACGTGATGCATGGCGCGGCTGGCGGCGCGGATGTCGCGCAGGCCGGGGGCATGGTGGCCTAGGAAGTGGGACAGCCATGCCATGCACCACGGTTCATTCAGCGTCGCCGCGCTGGCAATGCGGTCGCCAATGCGCGCATGGATGGTGGTGCAGAGATCGGCGAATTTCGCGGCTACGTCGCGGTTCTGCCAGCCGCCCTTGTCGGCCAGCGCCGCGGGCAGGTCCCAGTGGTGATAAGTCAGGAAGGGCTTCAGCCCGCGTTCCAGCATCCCGTCCACAAGGCGGTCATAGAAATCCAGCCCCTCAGGGTTCACGGTCACGCCGTCGGGCATCACCCGCGCCCATGAGGTCGAGAAGCGATAGGCATCAAACCCCGCATCGCGGATCAGGTCCAGATCCTGCGGCCAGAGGTTCAGGTGATCGCAGGCGCGTGCCCCGTTGCTGTTGTCGATGATGTTGCCCGGTGTAGCGGCAAAGGTGTCCCAATGGGACGGGCCTGCGCCGCCTTGGGCCGACCCCTCGATCTGATAGGCCGAGGTGGCGGCACCGAAAGTAAAATCGGCGGGGAAATCTGAACGGGGTGGCAGCATCTGGTCTCTCCTCCTGCGGGCGGGTCATGCTGGCATGTTCCCGCGCCTCCTTGAAGGGCCTAGATGCGAACGCCGCGCGGTCCGGCGAACTGACGCCAGATGAAGGTTCCGACGAAGATCGCCGTCAGGATGACGATGATGGTGGGGGCGGGGGCGCTGTCCAGCCAGAAGCTGGACCAGATGCCCAGCACGGTCGCGCCCACCGCGACGCCCACGGCCACCGCCATCATCGCCTGCAGGCGGCGCGTCAGCAAAAACGCGATGGCACCGGGCGCGATCAGCAGGCCGACGGACAGGATGATGCCGACCGACGACAGCATTGCCACCACAGATGCCGCGATCATCGCCAACATCCCGTAATGCAGCCAGCCCGTTGCCAGACCCGCGACCCGCGCCTGCACCGGATCAAAGGCCTGCACGGCAAAGTCGCGCCATTTCAGTACCAGCACCAGCGTCACGATGATGGCGATGGGCAGGGCCTGCGCAAAATCCGCAGGTCCGATGCCAAGGATGTTGCCGAACAGGATGTGGTCCAGATGCACATTGCTGGGCATGGCGGTGAACAGGATCAGCCCGACCGCGAACATGCCCGCCATGACGATGCCAAGCGCGGTATCGGATTTGATGCGGCTGTTGGCGTCCAGCCACCCCGATGCCAGCGCGCAGATCATCCCCGCCACGAAAGCGCCGATGATCAGCGGAAAGCCAAGCGCATAGGCCAGAACGATGCCGGGCAGGACCGCATGGCTGATGCCGTCGCCCATCAACGCCCAGCCTTTCAGGACCAGAAAGCAGCTCAGCAAGGCTGCGGGGATCGCCACGATGACGGCGATCATCAGCGCGTCGGTCATCACCGGAAAGCTGAAAGGTAGAAGAAGGTTGGTCATTGGCGTCCCTCAATGGCGGCGCGGGCGCGGCGGCGGGATGCACGCAGCCCGTGGGTGGGGGCAAAGACGAAGGCGGCAAGGAACAGCAGCGTCTGCAACGTCACGATGATGCCGCCCGGTGCGCCATCCAGAAAGAAACTGGCATAGGCACCGATGGCCGAGGTCAGCGTCCCGATGGCGACCGACAGCATGATCAGCCGCGGGAAGCGGTCGGTCAGCAGATAGGCCGTGGCCCCCGGCGTCACCACCAGCGCGATGACCAAAAACGCGCCCACGGTCTGCATCGCGGCCACGGTCGATGCGGCCAGCAGGGTGAAGAACAGCGCCTTCAGCCGCGCGGGGTGCAGGCCGATGGTGCGGGCGTGGCTTTCGTCAAAGAACACCACCATCAGGTCGCGCCATTTGGCCAGCAGGATGATCAGGGATATGCCTCCGATCAGGGCCAATTGCAGGATATCAGCGGGGGCGATGGCAAGGATGTTGCCCATGGTGATGGCCTGGATGTCCACCGCCACGGGGTTCAGCGATGCCATGAACAGCCCGATGCCGAAAAAGCCGGTGAAGATCAGGCCTATCACCGCGTCCTGCTTCAGTCCCGTGCGGGTGTTCAGGAACAGCATCGCCAGCGCCGCAAGTCCGCCCGACAGGAAGGCCCCAAGCGCGAAGGGCAGGCCCAGCATATAGGCCCCCGCCACGCCCGGCACGATGGAATGGGACAGTGCGTCGCCGATCAGGCTCCAGCCTTTCAGCATCAGATAGGCCGACAGAAATGCGCAGACGCCGCCGACAAGGGCCGAGACCCAGATTGCCGTCGCCATATAGCCATAGGTGAATGGGGTCAGCAGGATATCCAGCATCAGCGGGGGTCCCCCGCGCGGTGGTGCTGGTCGTCGTAAAAGATCAGCGGGCGTTCGTCATCGGTGAAGACATCGACATTGCGTGCATCCTCGTCCTGATGCAGGTCGGTGCCGCCCAGAACGAAGTGGCGCAGCACGCCGCCAAAGGCGATGCGCAGGTTTTCCGGCGTGAAGGTGGTTTCGGTCGGGCCCGACGCCAGCACGGTGCCTTTGACCAGCACCACGCGGTCGCAATATTCCGGCACCGAGCCAAGGTCGTGGGTCGAAACCAGCATCACCCGGCCTTCGTCGCGCATCTGGCGCAGCAAAGCGATGATCGCCTGTTCGGTCTGCACATCGACACCGGTGAAGGGTTCGTCCAGCAGGATGACGCGGGCCTCTTGCGCCAGGGCGCGCGCCAGGAAGACCCGCTTCTTCTGGCCGCCGGAGAGTTCGCCGATCTGGCGGTGGCGGTAATCGCTGATGCCGACGCGGGCCATGGCGTCATCGACGGCCTTGCGGTCGGCGGGCTTCGCGCGGCGCAGGAACCCCATGTGACCATAGCGTCCCATCATCACCACATCCTCGACCAGCACCGGAAAGGACCAGTCAACCTCCTCGGCCTGGGGGACATAGGCGACAAGGTTCTGTGCCAGCGCCTGACGCACGGGCAGGCCCATGATCCGCACCAGCCCCGAGGCATGTGGCAGCAGGTCCATCAGCGCCTTGAACAGCGTCGATTTGCCCGCGCCGTTGACGCCGACCAGTGCGGTGACCGACCCTTGGGGTACCTCGAAGCTGGCATCGCCAAGCGCGGTATGGCCGTTGCGATAGGCGACGGTCAGGTCGCGCACCTGCAGGCCCAATGTGTCGGCGTCAATCATTCTCTAGCCCCGTGACGATGGTTTCGGATGTGACCCGCAGCAGGTCCAGATAGGTCGGCACCGGGCCATCGGCGGCCGACAGGCTGTCAACGTAAAGCACCCCGCCGTATTCCGCGCCGGTTTCCTGTGCGATGCGGCGCGCCGGACGGTCGGACACCGTGCTTTCGGAAAAGATGACCGGCGCCTTATCCTGCCGGATGTCGTCGATCAGGCGGCGCACCTGCTGGGGCGTACCTTGCCCGTCGGAATTGATCGGCCAGAGGAACAGTTCCTGCATGTCGAAATCGCGCGCCAGATAGGAGAACGCGCCCTCGGACGAGACCAGCCAGCGGCGATCTGCGGGCAGGGCGCGGGCGCGGTCGCGCAGGGGGCCGATGGTATCCGCGATCTGCTGTTTGTAGCGTTCGCCGTTGGCGCGATATTCATCGGCATTGTCAGGATCGGCCCCTGCCAGCGCGGTGGCGATGTTGTCGACATAGACCTGCGCCGAATCCAGCGCCATCCATGCATGCGGGTTCGGCAGCCCGTCGTAATCGCCGCCGCGAATGGAGATCGGCTGCACCCCGTCCGACAGCGTCGCCACCGGCACATCCCCGATGCGTGCCAGAAAGCGCTGCGCCCAGAGGTCCAGATTCATCCCGTTGACCAGAATGACATCGGCATTGGCGATGCCGATGATGTCGCCCGGCGTCGGCTGATAGTTGTGGATATCCGCCCCCGGCGGCGTGATCGAGTTCACCTGCGCCAGATCGCCCGCCACGTTGCGGGCCATATCGGCCAGAATCGTGAAACTGGTGGCGACCTTCAGCTGCTCGGCATGGGCCGTAACAGGCAGACAAAGCGCAAGAGCGGTCAGGAATCGGAACATGGGGTTCTCCTTGCCCTCGCTTATCTGCAAATCGTTCGCAACTGTCAACAGTTGCGAACCAGTTGCAACTGGCGCATCCCTGCGGCATGATGGCACCATGACAGGACGAGCGACCAGACTGGAAAAAGCCCTGCGGCAGGCGGGGGTGCGGGTGACGCGGCAGCGGGCCGCGCTGTTGCAGGTGATTGCGGCGGCGGAGGACCATCCCGATGCGGCAGAGTTGCACGCCCGCGCGGTGACGGCGGGGGCGGGGGTATCGCTGGCCACCGTCTATCGCACGCTGACGACGCTTCAGGCGCAGGGCGTGATCGAGAAGCTGGAATTCCAGGGCGAACCCGCCCGGTGGGAGGCCGCCGACCAAAGCCACCATGACCATATGATCGACGTGGACAGCGGCGAGGTGATCGAATTTACCAATGACCGCATCGAGCGTCTTCAGGCCGAGATCGCCGCCGAGATGGGCTATGACATCGTACATCACCGGCTGGAACTCTATGTCCGGCGGCGCTGAGATGCAGGTCTTCGACAAGATCATCTCGGACCGCGGGTCGCGTTATGCGGTGTCGGGTGCCGGGGTCACGGACGCGACGCAGATCAAGCAGGTGCTAACCGATTTGCGCCGTAACAAGCGTTTCGCCAAGGCCACGCATCACAGCTGGGCAGCGGTGCTGGACGACGGTCCGCTGAAAGAGGATGACGGCGAAAGCGGCGCGGGGGCGCTAATCCTGCAGATGCTGGAGCGGGCTGAATTACACGGTCACGTGGTGATCGTCACGCGCTGGTATGGCGGCAAGCATCTGGGGGGCGACCGGTTCCGGCATGTGATCGACGCGGTGCGTCACTATCTGCGCGAAACCGGCCATAAGGACGGCTGACCCCACGCGACGGGCGCGCGGGGTCGCAGGCCATCAGGGTTTGAACATGATCTTGCCATCACGGCCCGGCGTGGTGGCGGCATCGACGGCCTCGGCGGGCTGATCCAGCCCGAATTCGCCGCCCGAGGGCAGCTTCAGCTTGCCGTTCATCACCAGCCCGATCAATTCGCCGAACATGCGCTGCGCATCCTCGGGCTTGGTGGCGGCCATGACTTTGGACCCCCAGAAGCCCTTGACGGTCAGCTGCTTGAAGATCAGCTGGCTGCCCGGCATCTCCAGCGGACCATTGGTGGCGGTGCCGAAGGTGACCAGCAGGCCGTCTTCGCCCAACAGCTCGATCAGGCCGGGAACGATATCGCCGCCGACCGAATCGATGGCGGCCCGTGCGCTGTCATCGCCGATGAATTTGCGCGCCTGTTCGACCCAGTCGTCGCTGTCGGTCGAGATGACATTGGTGATGCCCAGTTCCGCCAGATCCTCGGCGGCGCCTTGGCGGCGGACCAGGTTCAACAGCTTGATGCCGCGCGATTCGGCCAGAACCGTCATGATCTTGCCAACAGCACCATTGGCGGCGGTCTGCACGACCCAGTCACCGGCCTCGACGTTCAGGAATTCCAGCAATGTGATGGCGCTGAAGGGCATGGCGATCAGCTGGGCGGCAGCTTCGTCGGGCATGTCTTCGGGAACCGGGATCGCACCCGAGGCCTGCGCCAGCGCGTATTCGGCCCATGAGCCCTGCAAGCCGGCGGCGGCGATACGCTTGCCCTTCAGAGCGGGGTCAACATCACGCCCCACGGCCTCGACGATGCCGACGGCCTCGCTGCCTGCGGTGGCGGGCAGATCGGGTTTGACGCCGTATTGGCCCTTGATGGTCCACAGGTCGTGATTGTGGATCGGCGACATGATGACGCGCATCAGGACCTGACCGGGGCCGGGTTCGGGGCGGGCGGTGTCGGTCATGCCCAGAACCTGTGCGGGTTCACCGAATTGGTCGTATCTGACGCTGCGCATTTCATATCCTTTCGTGATTTCTTCTGCACAGGACTTGGGAAGCCTGCTTCCTATCCGCCAGAGCGGTCGGGTAAATTCGCTGTCATCTCAATGCGTGCCAGCTTTTTCGACTGAAGTCGTGCCAGTTCACGCAGCACCTGATCGCTGCGCAGACCCTTGGCGCGATACTTGCGCCACAGCCGCAGGCAGGATGCCGGCGACCATGGCAGATCGGCATGTGCCACCCAGTGTCGCAGGGGCGGGGGCAGGGCATCGAAATCTGTCATCGGATCGGTGTTGCGATGTTTGAGGGGCACCGGCACATGGCCAAGATTGCCAGAAAGGGTTGGTCTGGATCGCTTCATCATGCCCTCCGCTGCGGAATGCAGGTTCGGTATGGTATAACATAACAAACCGCAACCGCGCTTGTGGCATTGACGACCCGCGCGGCATCGGTCATGCCCCGCACATGCTGCGTATAGATGACATCACATATAACGTGCAGGGCCGTCCCCTGTTTGTCGGGGCCTCGGCCTCTATCCCCGAAGGCCACAAGGTTGGTCTGGTCGGGCCGAACGGTGCTGGCAAGACCACGCTGTTCCGGCTGATCCGTGGCCAGCTGGGGCTGGATGGCGGGTCCATCGGCCTGCCATCGCGTGCCCGGATCGGGGGCGTGGCACAGGAATCGGCGGCCACCGACCGCAGCGTGCTGGAAACCGTGCTAGACGCGGATGAGGAACGCACCGCGCTGCTGGCCGAAAGCCAGACCGCGACCGATCCCCATCGCATCGCCGACATCCAGACCCGCCTGACCGATATCGACGCCTGGTCCGCCGAGGCGCGCGCCGCGACAATTCTGGACGGGCTTGGGTTCTCGACCGCCGATCAGGCGCGACCGACCAGCGATTTTTCGGGTGGCTGGCGGATGCGCGTCGCATTGGCGGGGGTGCTGTTCGCGCAGCCCGACCTGCTGCTGCTGGACGAACCGACCAACTATCTGGACCTTGAAGGGGCGCTCTGGCTGGAAAGCTATCTGGCGCGCTATCCCCATACCGTCATCATCATCAGCCACGACCGTGGCCTGCTGAACCGCGCGGTCGGGCATATCCTTCACTTGGAAAACAAGCAGCTGACGCTGTATACCGGCGGCTATGACAGCTTCACCCGCATCCGTGCGGAAAAGCGCGCCCTGCTGGCCGCCGAGGCCAAGAAGCAATCCGAGCGCCGCGCCCACCTGCAAAGCTTTGTCAACCGCTTCGGCGCCACCGCCAGCAAGGCACGTCAGGCGCAGGCCCGCGTCAAGATGCTGGCCAAGATGGAGCCGATCACCGCCCCCGAGGAAGCCAAGTTCCACCGCTTCACCTTCCCCCAGCCCGAAGAACTGTCCCCGCCCATCGTCGCGATGGAGGGGGTGTCGGTCGGCTATGGCGACCGCGCCGTGCTGCAAAAGCTGCATCTGCGGATCGATCAGGACGACCGCATCGCGTTGTTGGGTCGCAACGGGCAGGGCAAATCGACGCTGTCGAAACTGTTGGCCGAACGGCTTGGCACGATGTCCGGGCACATCACCCGGTCGAACAAGCTGCGCGTCGGTTATTTCGCCCAGCATCAGGTCGATGAACTGCATCTGGACGAAACGCCGCTGGATCACATCCGCACGCTGCGTCCGCATGAAGGTCAGGCCAAGCAGCGCGCCCGTCTGGCAGGTTTCGGCCTGATGGAGGCGCAGGCCGAAACGCTGGTCCGCCAGCTGTCGGGGGGGCAGAAGGCCCGCCTGTCGCTGCTGATCGCGACGATCGACGCGCCGCATCTGCTGATCCTGGACGAACCGACCAACCACCTGGACATCGAATCCCGCGAGGCCCTGTCCGAAGCGTTGAACGATTACACCGGCGCTGTGGTGCTGGTCAGCCACGACATGCACCTGCTGGGGCTGGTCGCCGATCGCCTGTGGTTGGTCAAGGATGGCAATGTCGGCCCCTATGAGGGCGATCTGGACGATTACCGCAAGTTCCTGCTGACGGGTGATGCGCCCGCCAAGCCGGTGACCGAGGCCGCCAAGCCCGCCGCCCCCAAGAAACCGTCGCGCGACGCGGTTCTGGCCCTGCGCTCCGAGGTGCGCAAATCCGAGGAGCGCGTCCAGAAGCTGACCGAGATGATGGGCAAGCTGGACGTCAAGCTGGCCGATCCGAACCTCTACAACGACCCCTATGAAGCCAAGAAGTGGGGCAGCAAACGCACAGAGGCCGTCAAGGCGCTGGCTTTTGCGGAGGAACTGTGGATGACTGCCCTTGAGAAACTGGATCGGGCCGAAAAGGGCTAGGCGCTGTTGCGAAAATGCGCCTACTCCTCATCCTGTCGGTTGGGGCGGTTGTGCCGATGCGGTTTCAACACCTAAATGGGGGTTAACGCCCCTTCAGTTTTTGGAATCGCCCGATGAAATACGCTCTGGCACTTGCCGTCCTGTTCGCGACCCCGCTGCATGCGCAGGACTTCGGCGCCGAGGGTGGGCGCACCTTCTCGGCCGAGATGGGGCTGGGCGTGTCGTACGGGCCCGATTACCCCGGTTCCGACGACGGCGAGGCCGGTCCCTGGATTATCTGGCGCAATGCCGGTTTCGGCACGCCGACGGGCGATCAGGCGCAGGGCTTTGCGATCGCGCCGTCGTTCGGCACCGAAGGCAAGCGCGACAGCAGCGACAACGACGATCTGGCGGGGCTGGACGATATCAATCGCGCCTATGAACTGGGTCTGCGCGTCAGCTATGGCGCTGGTCCTGTGACCGCCTATGGCACCGTGCGCCGCGGCTTTGACGGTCATGAAGGTCTGACCGGTGAAATCGGCGCGCGCTACCGCACCGACCTGAACGAACGCATCACCCTGTGGTCGGGCGCGCAGATCGGTTATGGCAACGACAAATACAACAACACCTATTTCGGCGTGACGGGTGACGAAAGCGCGACCAGCGGGTTGGACACCTATGCGCCCGGCGGTGGCATCAACGAAGCGGCCATCACCTTCGAGGCGCGCTACAAGCTGAACGAGACCACCTCGCTGTTGGGCGAAGTGCGTTATGGCAAGCTGATCGGCGATGCAGCGGATTCGCCGGTCGTTCAGGAGGAATACCAGCCCTCGCTGCGCTTGGGCGTCACGCGCCGCTTCTCGTTCGGGTTCTGATCGGGCGGGTTCTGATCCGAAGCGATATCAAATTGGAAACGGGGGCGCCTTTCGGCAGCCCCCGTTTTTCGTTTCAGCCCCCGGTCCGCACCCAGCAGCTGACCTGCTGATCAGGGCGCATCGGCACCAGATGCGGCCGGTCGGTGGCGCAGCGGGCCTCGCGGATCGGGCAGCGGGTGACAAAGGGGCATCCCTTGGGCGGGTCGATAGGGCTGGGCAGATCGCCCTCCAGCAGGATCGTTTGGCGGTTGCGTTCCGCGCGCGGGTCAGGCTGCGGGACCGCCGACAACAGCGCCTGCGTATAGGGATGTTCGGGGTTGTCGAACAAGGTCTGGGTATCGGCAATCTCGACGATATGGCCCAGATACATGACCGCGATCCGGTCCGCCAAATGCCGCACCACCGACAGATCATGTGAGATGAACAGCAACGCCAGCCCCAGATCCTGCTGCAACTTCAACAGCAGGTTCAGGATCTGCGACTGGATCGACACATCCAGCGCCGAAACCGGCTCGTCGCAGACGATCAGCTTTGGCTCATAGGCCAGCGCGCGGGCAATCACCACGCGTTGCCGCTGCCCGCCTGACAATTCGTTCGGAAAGCGGTCCCGCTGCGAGGGTTTGAGGCCCACCAGCTCCATCACCTCGGCCACGCGGGCGCGACGTTGGGCGGCGGGGATGCGCTGGATGGACAGCGGCTCCTCGATGGATTGGCCGACGGTGCGTTTGGGGTTCAGCGCCGAGACCGGGTCCTGGAACACCACCTGCAGGTCGCGCCATTGGGCGGCGCGCTCGGTGCGCGTCAGGCTGGCCATGTCGCGGCCCGCAAAGTCGATCCGGCCACTGGTGATCGCGTTCAGGCCAAGGATCGCATTGCCGGTGGTGGATTTCCCGCAGCCGGATTCACCAACGATCGCCAAGGTTTCCCCTGCGCGGACATCGAAGGACACGCCATCGACCGCCTTGACCATCGCCTGCGGTTTGCCAAAGCCCGAATTGCCGACCGGAAAATGCACCTTCAGATCTGTCACGCGCAACAGCGGGGCGGTGGTGTCGGTCATGGTCGGATCATCCCCTGAACGTCTTGCGAATGCCAGCAGGCGGCGCGATGGCCCTTGCCCGTGGGGGCCAGCGGCGGCGTCTGGCGGCAGACCTCGTCTGCCAAGGGGCAGCGGGTGCGAAAGCGGCAACCCTCGGGCCAATTGTCATGGTCGGGCACGGTGCCCGGTATCGAATAGAGCGGCTGTTTGCGCGGGCTGTCCAGCCGCGGGATCGTTGCCAGCAGCATCTTGGTATAGGGGTGGGCCGGGTTGTCGAACAGATCATCGACATCGGCCTGTTCCACAATGCGCCCGCCATACATGACGCAGACGCGGTCAGCCAAGGCAGCCACCACGCCCAGATCATGGGTGATGAACAGGATCGAGGTGCCGGTCTGGTCCCGCAGCCGCCGCATCAGTTGCAGGATCTGCGCCTGAATGGTCACATCCAGCGCTGTCGTCGGCTCGTCCGCAATCAGCAGTTCGGGCTGCGCGATCAGCGCGGATGCGATCATCACCCGCTGGCACATGCCCCCCGACAGTTCCGAGGGCAGCTGTCGCGCACGCTTTTCGGGTTCGGGAATGCCGACATCGCGCAGCATCGCGACCGCGGCGTCCCAAGCCGTCGCAGCATTGGCCTTGCCATGCGCCACAAGGCTTTCGCCCACCTGCGCGCCGACGCTTAGCAGCGGGTTCAGCGACGCGACCGGTTCCTGAAAGATCATGCTGATCTGCTGGCCGCGCAGCTTGCGCATGGCAGCATCGCTGGTGTGGTCGATGGTCTGCCCCGACAGGCTGATCGTGCCGCCCGCATTGCGCAGCTTGCCGCCCAGAAGCCCCATCACCGACAGCGCGGTCAGGCTTTTGCCCGAGCCGCTTTCGCCCACCAGCGCCACGATCTGGCCGGGCTGGACGGTGATATCCACCCCGTCGATGACCATATGCGGACCGACCTGAACCTGCAGACCGGCGATCTCCAGCGTCGGATCACTCATGCGGCACCGCCTGTTCGGATGCGCAGGCGGTCCATGGGCTGATCTGATGCGCCATCCCCGACCTTTGCCCCGTCACCGGGTCCAGCATCACCGCCGAGGGGATCGAGAAGTTCACCGGATGCAGCCCGTTCGGCGCCAGCCTGACCGGATAATGTTGCCCCACCGCGGCTGCCACCCCATCGGCGGCGGCGGTATCCACGGTGACAGTCGGCGTGCTGGCGTCGATGCGGGGGGCGTGGAAGGCGTCCTCCAGCGTCATGCCGCGATCCAGCACGTATGAGACCAGCTGCGTGATCGCCGGAAAGATCTGCCGCCCACCTGCCGCGCCGATGGCCATGACGGGGCGGTCGGCTTTCTTCAGGATGGTCGGGCACATATTGGCCAGCGGGCGGGCGTTCGGAGCGATAGCATTGGGCATGCCCGGACGCGGGTCGAACCACATCATGCCGTTGTTCATCAGGATCCCCGATGTGGGCAGCGTCACCTTGGACCCGAACCGCGACAGCAGGGTATTCGTCAGCGATACCATATTCCCCGCCGCATCGACGACCGACAGATGGCTGGTGCAATCCTTGCCGCCACGTCCGGCGTGCCCCATGGTCTTGAGCCGATCCTCATAGGCCGAACGGATGGCGCGGGCATAGGCGGCGGCGGCTTGCGCGTCATCGCCAAGCGGGCCTTTGGCGCGCAGTTGGGCAAAGCAGTCCAGCATGCTTGGCCCGCCGCATAACTCGCCCAAGACATGAATGTCATGCCCGCCATATCCGATGCTGGCCGAGGTTCCCCAGATCGGCTGGTATCCCGCCAGATCGGCGGCGGTCAGTTTTGACCCGCCATCGCGCAGGTCGCGGACCAGCCCTTGGGCCACCTGACCCTCATAGAAATCGCGCGCACCTGCACTGGCCAGTCGGCGCAAGGTGGCGGCCTTGGCGGGCATCGGGCAATAGGTTTGCACCGTGCTGTTCAGCGGCTTGCCGTCCTGCAGGAACAGCGCGGCGGAATGTTCGAATTGCGCCAGCCCCCGCGCATCAATGGCCAGACAAAGCGAGGTGAACCAGTCGACCAGCATCCCGCGTTCGGCCAGTTCGATCGCTGGCTGCAAGGCATCATGCCATGACAGCGTGCCGTGACGTGCCAAGGCATCGGACAGACCCGCAATTGCACCGGGAATACAGATCGAGCCATATCCGATCAGGTTGCGGTCATCCTTGACGGCAGGCCAGTCGAACCAGTCGCCATCCTTGCCGCCAACCAGCGGGTAATCATCCGAAACGAAATTCTGACCCGCGCGGACGTTGAAATCCAGCGTCTGCACCGGCCCGCCCTGCGCGTCGGCCCATAGCAGCAGACCGCCCCCGCCGATGCCGCTGAGCCAGGGTTCCACCACCGACAGGACCAAAGCCGCCACGACCGCCGCATCCATGGCATTGCCGCCGTCACGCAGGACCTTGGCACCGGCCTCGGCCGCTTCGAAATGCTGGCAGGCGATGATGCCCTTGTCGGATGTGACCTGCGGCTTATGGATATTCCAGTTCTGCATCACGCGCCTTTCCATGCGGGGTGGTCCAGCAGGCTGGCCGGAATTGTGGCCTCGACCGCGTCGCGGCCCTGCGCGTGGGCGCGGTGATGGGCTGCCAACTCGCCCGCCGTGGCGATCCAGATATCGGGTGTCGCCGTGACCTGCGCCAGCAGCTTGTCCAGCATCTGCGTCCGCACAGCTTTGCCCGAAATCCAGTCATGCACCGTCAGCATGAACAGCGTGCCATAGCGCTGGCTGGCCAGCAATTCTTCGGACCAGGCGCGGTGGATGGCGTCGGTGCCAAGGGGCGGGGCCATATCGCCGCCACCGCCCAGAAACTTGAAGAAGATCGCATCATCGGTGGACCAGCTGACGGGAATTTCCGTCACGCTATCGACGCTGTGGGGTGTTTCATATCCCATCAGCGAGGAATCGTAGAACCCCAATCTGCGGCATTCGGCCAGCATATGTGAGGTCATTTCCCACGCGGGCGACCGGAAGCCCTGCGGGGTCTTGCCGGTCTGGGCCACGAACAGCTCGATCGATTTTTCCAGCACATGGGTGAATTGCTGGTCTGATATCTGCGTGACCAATTCGTGGAAATAGCCGTGCAGCCCAACCTCGTGGCCCGCATCGACCAGCGCGGGCAGCATCCACGGATATGTTTCAGCCACGATGGCGGGGACAAAGAAGCTGCCCTTGATGCCATGGGCGTCCAGCAGCGCGGCCAGACGGGGAATGCCGACGCGGGGGCCGAAATTGCGCTGTTCCAGATGGCCCAGCAGTTGCGGCACGTCCTGTCGGTTGTTCCACATCCACGGCGAATGCGCGTCCACATCGACCGAAAAGCAAAAGGCCGATGTCTTGCCGGCAGGCCACGGATAGGTGGGGGCGGGGGAAAGCGCGCTCATAGCGGGGTCTTCTTGTCCTGATAGACATCCAGCGTCCCGATGGAATTGCCGCCATCGACGGTCAGCGTCGCGCCGGTGATATAGCTGGCGAAATCGCTGGCCAGATACATGGCGGCAGGGCCGATATCATCCATCGTGGTCGCACGTCCCAAGGGGATGGCCTTGGTCACGCGGTCGATATGTTCCTGCGACAGCTGGCTAACCTCGGACCCCGCAGAGAAGCCCGGCTCCAGTGCGTTCACGCGGATGCCGAATTGCGCCAGTTCCTGACCCATCGCCTTGGTCAGCCGGTCCAGCGCCGTCTTGGAAATGCAATAGGGCGCCGCCGTCAGCCGCATCTTGCGCGAGGCGCCCGACCCGATATTGATGACGCTGCCCTTGCGGCCATCCGCGATCATCTGCTTGGCAAAGCCGCGCGTCAGCACGAAGGGGGCGCGGAAATTCACGTCCATCATGCGGTCCCAATCCTCGATCTCCATGTCCAGCATGAAATGGCTGGGATAGATGGCGGCGTTGTTGATGACGATGTCGGGAGCGCCCCATTCGCGCCCGACCGCATCGATCAGCCCCAGCAGATCAGGGGTCGAGGTCAGGTCGCCCGCCACCGCCAGCGACCCCGGCGCGTCCAATTCGCGCAGCAGATCATCCAGTGCCGCCTGACCGCGATCGGTGACGCAGACCTTGGCACCGGCCGCCGCAAAGGTCTTTGCAAGGCCGCGTCCGAACAGGCCAAGTGCCCCGGTGATGACGACACCCTTGCCGTGGAAATGATCCTTGAAATCCATGATCTGCCTAACGTGTTTTCGGGTTGAGATATTCGCTGAGGCGGTCACCGATCAGGTTCACCGACAGCACAAGAAGGAACAGGCAGATGCCCGGGAATGTGGCGATCCACCACGCGCTGGTGACGTAATTGCGTCCGACGCTCAGGGTCGCGCCCCAGCTGGGGGTGGGGGGCTGGACGCCAAGGCCAAGGAAGGACAGGCCCGCCTCGAACAGGACCATCAGCCCGAATTCCAGCGTGGCGATGACGGCCATGGCGGCGATGATGTTGGGCAGGATGTGGCGCAGCAGGACGCGCGGCCAGGACGCCCCCATGGCGCGGGCCAGCCGGACATAGGGCATGCCCGCCACCGACAGCGTCTGCCCATAGGCCACGCGCGCATAGCGGGGCCAGCGGGTCAAAGCCAGCACCAGAATGACGTTGATGAAGCCCGGACCCAGCACGGCCACGGTGATGATGGCCAGCAGGATTGCGGGGATCGACAGGAAGATGTTGACCAGCCGCATGATGATCGTTTCCGTCCAGCCGCGCAGATAGCCCGCCGCCATGCCCAAGGCCGTACCGACGATCCCCGACAGCACCACCGACAACAGCGCGACCGACAGCGACACCCGCGCGCCATAGATGATGCGGCTTAACAGATCGCGCCCCAGTTCGTCCGAGCCAAGCAGGTACAGGATGCCGCGCGCCTCGGTCCCCGGCGGTTTCAGACGTCCCATCAGGTTCTGGGAATTCGGGTTGTTCGGCGCGATCCATGGCGCAAGAATTGCGATCAGCACCAGACCCAGCAGGATCAGCGAAAACGGCCCGACGATGCGATACAGCTTGGCTGTGCGCGATCCGGCACGGCGCAGGGCCGAGGGGGCCGACGGGGCGGTGTCGGTCATGGGCGGGACCCTCCAAGTCTGATGCGGGGATCGACCACGCTGTAGAGGATGTCGGCGGCGAAATTCACCGCGATGGTGACGAAGGCCCCCAGCAGGACGACGCCCTGCACGACGACGAAGTCGCGGCTGACGATGGCCTCGACCGTCAGCTGGCCAAGGCCCGGCCATGCAAAGACGGTTTCCACGATCACCGCGCCCGCCAGCAGCTGCGATATCTCAAGCGCGGTGACACTGATCACCGGAATGACGGAATTGCGCAGCAGGTGATGCGTGACCAATCGCCCCGTGCCGACGCCGCGGGCGCGGGCGCTGCGGATGTAGTCCTTGGACAGTTCATCCAGCACCGCGCTGCGGGCGATGCGGGCATAGGTCGCCATCGACAGCAGCCCAAGTGCAATCGACGGCATGATCAGATGCTGCAACGACCCCGCCCCTGATGGGGGCAACCAGCCCAGCCAGACGCCGAAGACCATGATCATCATGATCCCGCTCCAGAAGGTCGGCATGCTTTGGGCGGCCAGCACCAGACCCATCAACACACGGGTGATGGCAAAGCGGCGGCCAAGCGCAAGGATCAGCCCGATGGGCAGACCGATGGCCAGCGCCACGACCAGCGCGCCGCCCGCCAGTTGCAGCGTATAGGGCAGGCGCGAGGCGATGATCGTCGTGACCTTGACGTTCTGGACGAAGGATCGCCCCAGATCGAAATGGGCCATGTCCCACAGGAACCGCCCGTATTGGACCAGCAGCGGTTGATCCAGACCAAGGGTCCGGCGCATCGCCTCGATATCGGCCTGCGTGGCGGTTTCGGGAACCAGCAGATAGGTCGGATCGCCGGTCAGACGCTGGATGAAGAACACCAGCGTCATGACCCCGAACAGCGCGATCAGCGCCTGACCGATCCGTTTGACGATGAACACCTGCATCGCGCGGCCTTACTCGGACCAGGTCATGCGGTTCAGGAACAAGCTTTCATTCGCCGTCGGCGTCCAGTCCAGCTTGTCCGATCCACCATAAAGCGCGACGGCCTGATACAGCGGCAGGATATAGCGCTGATCCTCCATCCGGGTCTGGATCTGGCGATAGGCGTCCATGCGCTGATCCTCGTCCAGCGTGCCGCGTGCCTGTTCCAGCAGCGCATCGATTTCGGGATCGTTGACCCGCGACCAGCTGGAGGTCGAATGCAGCAGCGGGAAGATCACCCCGTCCACATCCTGACAGGCGCAGGACCAGCGGCCAAAGCCAAGGATCGGACGCTTGCTGCGGTCTTCCTGACGGCTGTCGCCCAGATAGGTCGCCATATCCACCATGTCGATGGATGCGTTGAAGCCCGCCTCGGACAGCATCTGCTGCAGGGCCTGAACGATGCGCTGGTCAAAGACCGGGGCGGTCTTGATGATCATCGGTTCCTGGCCGGCCTCACCCTTGGCCTCGACGATTTCGCGGGCGGCTTCGGGGTCATAGGGAATGGGCGCGACGTCGGGGATATATCCGAAATGCGCCGGCGTCGCCATCTGGTCGACAACCTGTTCGCCACCGCCCAAGATGCCCGCCACGATGCCCTCGCGGTCGATGGCCATGGCCACGGCCTTGCGCATTTCGGGGTCGTCCAGCGGCGCGCGCTGCGTGTTCAGCCCCATGAAGCCGATGCGTTCGGTCGGTGCCGACAGCACCTTGACGCCGGACGCCGATTCCAGTTGCATCACTTGGTCGCTGTCCAGCGAGACGACCAGATCGGCCGTCCCCGCCCGCAGGTTCGCCACCCGGGTCGAGGCATCGGGCACCGCCTTGAAGGCCACCTGTTCGAACGGCCCCTTGTCGCCCCAATAGTCGGGATTGACGTCCAGAATTACCTCGACCCCGCGGCGCAGGCTGCCGAACTTATAAGGGCCGCTGCCGACGGGGGCCTCGTTGAAGGCGTCATCGCCGACTTCCTCGACCGCATGCTGCGGCACGATGGACAGGTTCACCAGCTGCGCCAGCAACACCGGATAGGGGCTGGCGGTGGTCAGCACCACCGTCCGGTCGTCCTTGGCTACCGCGTCGGTGATCGAGTTGAACTGACCCAGCTGCGGGCTGCCCAGTTCCGGATCGGTGATGCGCTTGACAGAAAACGCCACGTCCTTGGCGGTTAGGGGCGTGCCGTCGTGGAAGGTGATGCCCTCGCGGATGGTCATCTGCAGTTCGGTATCCGACAGCTGTTCCCAGCTTTCCGCGACCTGCGGCACGATCTTGCCGTCATTGTCGCGCGTCACCAGATTGTCGAAGATGTTGCGATAGACGTAATAGCTGTCGGGGTTCCACTGCATATGCGGATCCAGCGACGAGGGTTCGTTCACCAGATCGACGGTGAAATCGACGGCCAGCGCCGGAACGGCGCAGGCCAGGCTAAGCGTCAGCGCGGTGGCGGCGCGCGCCAGTGTCATGCGGAATGTCATCCTATCCTCACTGTTGGGGTGGGGGCGTCCCGGCCTGTCTCGGCGGCGGGGGATGCCGTCTTGGTGGTGGCGGTCTTGGTGCCGCCCTTGATGGGGTGAAGGTCCAGTTCGTTGCGGGACTGCATCAGCCCGTCGGCGGCGAAATCTCGCAGCGCCTGCTGATCGGCGCGGCAGGATCGCGCCAGCGCATCCGCATCGCCCCTGATCAGAGCATCGCAGAAGCCCGCCATGTCGCGGGCGGGCAGGCGGGCATCTGTCGTTAGCTCAAGAAAGCGCCGGATGCGGTCGGCCTTGTCCCAAAGCGTCGTCAGCATCTGCCCGATCAGCGGGTTGATACGTTCGGCCGCCAGGTCCAGCGCCATGCGTTCATAGCCGCGCAGGCTGTCGCGTGCCGCAGGTTCGGGGCGGTCATGCAGGGTCTGGGCGATAGTGGCCAGTTCCTGCAGGCGGTCCTTGTCGCGCGGCGTCAGCGCCGCATCCGCCAGCGCGGCCTCGGCAAAGGCAAGGGCATGCAGCACCTGTCCGATATGGGCGCCCGTCATCGGCAGGACCCGCCAGCCAAGCCGCGGGATCGCCAGCATCAGCCCCTGCGCCGACAGCTTGGCCAACGCCGCCCGTGTGGCCGCACGCCCCAGTCCGAAACGATCGGCCAGATCGGCCTCGGGGGCCGTCGCGCCGGGGGCCAGCTGGCAATGCAACACGGCCAGCCGCAGTCGTTCCTCGGCCAGATCCAGCTTGGAACGTGGTTGCAAGGGGTCCGGTGCCGTGGTGAAGGGCGAGTGCGGGTCAAACATGAACATGTCCTGAATATCTTCTGAACATGTTCAGTCAGCTTTCCTGGGATGTCTAGAAAAACTTCCCTCTCTTTACCGATGTCAAACCGGATGCCACCAATTTCAGCGCAAAGGGCTGGTTGGATTGGCTAGGTTCTTATGATGCACGGAAGGTGACGGAGAGCAGTCGGGTCTTTGAACCCCATTGGCCATATTTGGACTGCATCCTGCTGCGATGGCCGCTGCTTGCCCGAGGGCAAAGTGCGGGGTGTCTGCCACCGCATGTCGGCGAAGATACTCGACCTGTCGCCAGCCGGGATGTTTGCCGACATGCCGTTCGATATTGTCGCAATGCGACGACCAGACGCCGATCAGAGCAAGCATGTGCGCTGGTTTGTCTGCGCGTGTCGCACCGGCCGGATGTCACCCCGGAAGCAGGACGTCTGAACGCAATCTTAAATAAAAGACGCTTTTATCCGGAACTTCGCAGTGACCGTCTGATGGAACGGAAAAGGCCCAATAACCCTGTTCGTCAAACGCACCCTGTCAACTGAAACCGTGATGGCGACCCCGGGAGGACTTGAACCCCCAACCCCAGACTTAGAAGGTCCGTGCTCTATCCAGTTGAGCTACGGGGCCGCGATGCGTTCCCTGACGGGGCGCTCGGGTTGTTTAGCCGCCTTCGGCGCGGCTTTCAAAGCCATATTGCAGTTCAATCCACCACACGTGTCATGAAGACCGAATTGGGATCGGGGCGGTAATCAGCGAAGGGGGGACATTCGCTGAAGCCTTCGCGCATATAGAGACCGCGTGCCGCCACGAAGGTCGGTTGGACGCCGGTTTCCAGCGACAGGCGGTTCAAACCCTGTTCGCGTGCATGGGCGACAAGGTGGTTCAGCATCATGCGCGACAGACCGCGACCGCGGTGTTCGGCCAGAACATGCATCGACTTCAGCTCTCCTTGGCCGTCGCCGTGATCCTTCAGCGCGCCCATCGCCATCGGGGTGCCGTTGTCGCGGATGACGAAGAAGGCGATCGAGGGATGCGCCAACCCCGAGGCCGGCAGCATGTGGATCGATTCGGGCGGGGTGTCGGCCTGCATGTCGGCGGTATGGCGCTGGAACAGCAGGTCCAGATCCGGGCCAAGCGGGCTTTCGCGGTGGATGGTCGGGGTCATTCAGGCGGCCTTTCGTGGCGCCGGACGCAAGGCGGTGACCCGCGTCCGGCGATGTTCCCGGTTACAACACCTTGTCGAAGACGGGCCGCAGGCGGTCAAGCGTGCCGTCCACGTCCTTCAACTTGTCCAGCCCGAACAGCCCGATGCGGAAGGTCGAAAAATCGGCCCCTTCCTCAATGGCCAAGGGGACGCCGGCGGCGATCTGGGTGCCTTGGGCCGCGAAGGCCTTGCCGGATTTCACCTGCGGATCGTCGGTATAGCTGACGACGACGCCCGGCGCCTGGAACCCCTGCGCCGCAACCGATGCGATGCCGCGTTCTGCCAGTTCGGCACGCACGGCGCGGCCAAGCGCCCATTGCGCGTCACGTGCGGTTTCCAGCCCGAAGTCGATGGTTTCCTGCATGGCATCGCGCAGGCCCAGCAGGGCATCGGTGGGCATGGTGGCGTGATAGGCGTGGCCGCCATCCTCATAGGCCTGCATCATCGCGCGCCATTTCTTCAGGTCCAGCGCAAAGCTGTCGCTGGTGGTGGCGGTCAGCCGTTCCGCGGCACGTTCCGACATCATCACCAGACCGGCCGAGGGCGAGGCCGACCACCCCTTTTGCGGGGCCGAGATCAGCACGTCGACGCCGGTGGCCCGCATATCCACCCAGACCGCGCCCGAGGCAATGCAGTCCAGCACCATCAGCGCGCCGACCTGATGGGCGGCATCGGCCATCGCCGTGATGTAATCATCGGGCAGGATCAGCCCGGCAGATGTTTCCACATGGGGCGCAAAGACGGCATCGGGCTTGGCCGCAAGGATCTTGGCCACGACCTCGTCGATGGGGGGCGGGGCATAGGCGGGCCGGGGCGCGTTGCCGGTGGGGCGGGCCATGACGACGGTGGTGTCGCGGGCAAAGCCGCCAGCCTCGAAGATCTGGGACCAGCGATAGCTGAACCAGCCGTTCCTGACGATCAGCGCATGGGCATCGCGTCCGAATTGGCGGGCGACCGATTCCATCGCATAGCTGCCGCCGCCCGGCACGATGGCCACCTGCGCCGCGCCATAGACCTGACCCAGCATCCCCGACAGGTCGCGCATGACCTGCTGAAAGCGTTGCGACATATGGTTCAGGGACCGATCGGTGAAAACGACCGAGAATTCGTCCAGACCCTCGGGGTCGATCTCGGGGCGCTGATGGGGCATGGGGCGTCCTTTCGTGGCTTTTGGCGAACCCTAGCGCGGCACACCCGCGCCCGCCAGAGCGCCAAAGGGCGCAGTGCCTCTTGCGCCCGCGCCATGCCCGCGACTAGGTTCAAGCTGTCAGCAACATCAAGGTTTTCCATGCGTATCGGCATACTTCAATGCGGCCAGTCGCCTGCCCAGTTGAAGGACAGCTTGGGCGATTATCCCGACATGTTCGTTCGCCTGCTGGGCGGACGGGGCTTCGACTTCGACATCTGGCACGTCGAGGACATGCAGTTCCCCGATGACATCGACGCGGCCGACGGCTGGCTGCTGACCGGATCGCGCCACGGCGCCTATGAGGATCACGCCTTCATCCCGCCGCTGGAAGATTTCATCCGCCGCGCCTATGCGGGCGGTGTGCCGATGGTGGGCATCTGCTTTGGCCACCAGATCATCGCGCAGGCGCTTGGCGGCACGGTCGTCAAGCATCCGGGCGGTTGGGCCGTGGGCACGCAGGATTACGATTTCGACGGCCAGCCCGTGCGTTTGAACGCATGGCATCAGGATCAGGTCGTGACCTTGCCCGAAGGGGCGCGGGTCGCGGGGCGCAATGCGTTTTGTGAAAACGCCGCGCTGATCTATGACGACCGCGCCTATACGGTTCAGGCCCATCCCGAATTCAAGGATGAATTCGTTCAGGGGCTGATGGACACCCGCGCCAAGGGCGTCGTGCCCGAAGACCTGTTGGCGCAGGCCGCGTCCCGCATGGGGCAGGCGCAGGGATCGGACCTGCTGGCCGACCGGATCGAGGCCTTTTTCAAGCAACCGCGCGCCCTGTCGCGCCCCGACACGCAAGGTGCCGCATGAGCGATTGGACCGACAAGTTTCCGCAGGCCGCCCGTGATTTCGTCGCAGGCCGCCGTCTGGACGAGGTCGAATGCATCGTGGCCGATATTGCCGGTGTGGCGCGGGGCAAGGCGATGCCTGCATCGAAATTCTCGCGGCAGGATCAGTTCTATTTGCCGAACTCGATCTTTTTGCAGACGATCACGGGGGAATGGGCCGACAATCCCTCGGGGGCATTCACCGAGCCCGACATGGTGATGAAGCCCGATTACTCGACCGCCTCGGCTGCGCCATGGACGGCGGATTGGACCATTCAGGTGATCCATGACGCGATGGACCAGCAGGGAAATCCGGTCCCCATCGCGCCGCGCAACGTGCTGAAACGTGTCGTCCAGATGTATAAGGACAAGGGCTGGAAGCCGGTCGTCGCGCCGGAAATGGAATTCTTCCTGGTCGCCCGCAACATCGATCCCAACCAGCCGATCATCCCGCCGATGGGCCGCACGGGGCGCAGGGCCGCCGCCAAGCAGGCCTATTCGATGTCGGCGGTCGATGAATACGGCAAGGTCATCGACGACATCTATGATTTTGCCGAGGCGCAGGGTTTCGAGATCGACGGCATCCTGCAGGAAGGCGGCGCGGGCCAGGTCGAGATCAACCTGAACCATGGCGATCCCGTCGCCTTGGCCGATGAGATCTTCTTCTTCAAGCGCCTGATCCGCGAAGCCGCCCTGCGCCACGACTGTTTCGCCACCTTCATGGCCAAGCCGATCGAGGGCGAACCGGGCAGTGCGATGCATATCCACCACTCGATCACCGATCTGGAAACCGGAAAGAACATCTTTTCCAACGATCAGGGCGGCGAAACCGATGCCTTCATGCATTTCATCGCCGGGATGCAGAAGCACCTGCCCGCGGCCATCGCGCTGCTGGCGCCCTATGTAAACAGCTATCGCCGCTATGTCCCTGACTTTGCCGCGCCGATCAATCTGGAATGGGGCCGTGACAACCGCACCACCGGTCTGCGCATCCCCATCTCCGGACCCGAGGCGCGGCGGGTGGAAAACCGCCTGGCGGGGATGGATTGCAACCCCTATCTGGGCATCGCCGCCAGCCTTGCCTGCGGCTATCTGGGCCTGCTGGAACAGGAAAGCCCGCGCGCCGAATGTCTGGGCGACGCCTATATCTCTCAGGACGATCAGCTGCCTTACAACCTTGGCGACGCCTTGGACCTGATGTCCGAAAGTACCGCCATGCGCAGCGTGTTGGGCGAGGAGTTCGCCGACGTCTACGAGGCCGTGAAGCGCAATGAATACAAAGAGTTCCTGCAGGTCATCAGCCCGTGGGAACGCGAACACCTGCTGCTGAACGTATGAACCTGCTGCACCTGAACGACAGGGCGGGGGAATATCCGCCCAGCCTCTATGCCGGTGATGCTGACAGTGGGCGTCTGGACCCGCTGCAGGGGGACGCGCGCGCCGATGTCGTGGTTGTGGGCGCGGGCTATACCGGCCTGTCGGCGGCGCTGCATCTGGCGCGGCGGGGTCTGTCAGTCAAGGTGCTGGAGGCGCAGCGGGTGGGTTTCGGCGCATCGGGCCGCAACGGCGGTCAGATCGGGTCGGGCCAACGTCAGGAGGTCAACTGGCTGGAAGCGCAGATGGGCCGCGACACCGCCCGTCGCCTGTGGAATCTGGCCGAGGAAGCCAAGGCACTGGTCCGCGATCTGGCGCAGGCAGGCGGCGTGCCCGTCCGCGATGGCATTGCCCATGCCTGCCGGTCCGAGTCCGAGGTGACCCACGCCCGCCACATGGCCGACCATCTGGCGCAGCATTACGATTACGACCGCGTGGTCCCGCTGGACCGCGATGGCATGGCGTATGCCTTGGGCAGCGATGCCTATGTCGGTGGCGATCTGGATCAGGGCGCGGGACATGTCGATCCGCTGGCCCTGGTCCGTGCCATGGCCGCGCAGGCAGAGGCGGCGGGCGTCACCATCCATGAAGGCAGCGAAGTCATCCGCATCGACCACGCCACCCATGCCAGCGGCCAGTCGCGCGTGGAAACCGCGCAAGGCAGCGTCAGTGCCGATCATGTCGTGCTGGCCTGCAACGGCTATCTGGGCAAGCTGGATGGCCATGTCGCCGCGCGGGTCATGCCGATCAACAATTACATCGTCGCGACCGAACCCTTGGGCGACAGCAATCCGGAAATCCTGCCCGACCGCATCGGCGTGGCCGACACGAAATTCGTGGTGAATTACTGGCGGATGGACGACCAGCGCCGCCTGATCTTCGGCGGAGGCGAGACCGTCACCTATCGCTTTCCGCGTGACATCATGGGCGTGGTGCGCCCGCATCTGCTGTCGGTCTATCCGCAGTTGGGCGACGTCAAGCTGACCCATGCATGGGGTGGCACGCTGGCGATCACCATGAACCGCATGCCCTGTTTCGCACGCCCTGCGCCCAACTGCCTGTCGGCCAGCGGCTTTTCCGGCCACGGTGTCGCCATGGCGACCCTTGCGGGCCGCCTTATGGCCGAGGCCGTTGCAGGTCAGGCCGAACGCTTTGACGTCATGGCATCCGTCCCCACGCGTCCCTTCCCCGGCGGGGCGATGCTGCGCGGTCCACTGCTGGTGGCAGGCATGGCCTGGTACGGGTTGCGCGACCGCTTGGGCTTCTAGCCGCGCGGCAGGCCCATCCGGTCCAGCACCTGTTGCCGGATCAGCGCCGATTGCTGATCGGGCACGCCCAGCAGACCGGCCACCAGACGGATCAGGCTTTCTTCGTCCGCAGCGCGGGTTTCATCGGCATAGGCGACCTCCCACAATGCGGCCAGAACGCCCGCGCGGTCTTCCAGCGCGATGCGGTCCTTGATCTGGCGGGTGAAACGCACGGTGTCGCTGGCCTGCGATTCAAGCTGCTCGGCCTCGGCGCGGCGGTCGGCGGCTTCTTCGGGGGTCAACCCGTGGCGGCGGGCCAGCACGCGGTCGATGCGCATCCGTTCGGCGTCGTCGTAATTGTCGTCCGACCGCGCGACCCGCACCAGAAGCGCCGCGATGGCCAGCTCGGCCTGCTGGCTGCCCATGGGTTCGGGGTTGGGGGCATCGCCCATCAGCAGGTTCAGGATATCCTTGAACATGATCCGTCCTTTCCGGGGGCCTCAGCCCGCCCAACCTTCGACGATGATGACATCGGCCTGCGACACGGGATCGCGCAGCGCTTTGGCCGCCTGATATCCGGCGCTGTGATAACAATCCTGCGCCGCTTGCAACGATGGGAACTCGATCACGACGCTGCGCGGACGCATCTGTCCTTCAACGGTTTCCTGCGGTCCGCCACGCACCAGAAAGCGCGCGCCATATTCCGCAAAGGGCGCGGCATTGGCGCGGCGATAGGCGTCATAGGCATCGGGGTCGTCGATCGTCACATGGGCGATCCAATAGGCTTTGGTCATTCCGCCTCCGGGATGGTGATGCGCCCTTCAGCCACGCGAACCGCGCGACCCGACACATGAACGGCGGCCAGTTTGCCCCCCTGAACGGTGACGCGCAACCCGATGCGGGATGGGCGGCCCATCTCTATCCCCTGGCGCAGGGTCAGCTGCGTCTCGCCCTCGGGCAGGACGCCTGCCGCCAGCAAGGGCGCGGCCAGTGTCGCAGAGGCCGATCCGGTGGCCGGGTCTTCGGGAATGCCATTGGCGGGGGCGAACATGCGGGCGCGGAAGCCGTCACCATCGGGGGCATAGGCATAGAGCTTGGGCGTCTCGGCGGTCAGCGCCTCGAAGGCGGTGCCCGAGGGACGGGCCTGCGCCAAGGCGTCCAGATCGCGCAGGGGCGCAAAGATGAACCCCGGTCCGGCATGGGCGACCACGGGGCGATGGGGCCCAAAGCCCACCTGATCGCGCGACAGGCCCAGACCCGCGGCCACCGCCGCCGGATCGACATGCCCCCCCAGTTCGGGCAGCACCGGCGCGCGGAATTCGGCCAGCCCGTCGGTGATCTGAACGGGGACCGGACCGGCCGTTTCCTCCAACACCAGATGTCCGTCCTGACCGCCGCACAAATGCAGCGCGCAGCCGATGGTGGGGTGGCCGGCAAAGGGGATTTCGGCCAGTGGCAGAAAGATGCGGACGCGGGCGCGATGGGCGGGGTCGGCGGGACGCATGACGAAGATCGTCTCGGACAGGTTGAACTGGCGTGCGATCGTCTGCATCTGCGCGCCGCTCAGATCATCGGCCCCCATGACGATGGCCAATGGGTTGCCGCTGAAGGCGCGGTCGGTGAAGACGTCATAGACATGATATTCCAGCATCCGCGCCCTTGTCCTTTGTGCAGGTGAGCCCCCTAATACTTCTGCGGCACGTAGAGGTCCCGCGGCAAGACCTCGCGTTCGTAATCGGGGTTGAAGACGCGGTCAGGCAGGCGGACTTCATCGTGGGGGACGTCGCCATAGGGGATCATCCCCAGCAGGTGGTCGATGCAGTTCAGCCGCGCGCGCTTCTTGTCATTGCCCGGAACGATGTACCAGGGCGCTTCGGGAATGTTGGTGCGTTCGAACATCTCTTCCTTGGCCTTGGTATAGGCCTCCCACCGGACGCGGGACTGCAGGTCCATGGGCGACAGCTTCCACTGCTTCAGCGGATCATGGACGCGCATCTGGAAGCGCATCTGCTGTTCTTCGTCAGTGATGGAAAACCAGTATTTCACCAGCCGGATGCCCGACCGCACCAGCATCCGTTCGAATTCCGGAACATCCTGGAAGAACTGTTCGACCTGATCCTCGCCAGCAAAACCCATAACGCGTTCGACGCCAGCACGGTTGTACCAGCTGCGGTCGAACAGCACGATCTCGCCGCCCGCAGGCAGATGGGGGACATATCGCTGGAAATACCATTGGGTCTTTTCGCGGTCGGACGGTGCGGGCAGCGCCGCCACCCGCACGATGCGCGGGTTCAGCCGTTGGGTGATGCGCTTGATGGCACCGCCCTTGCCGGCGCTGTCGCGGCCTTCGAAGACGACGACGACCTTTTCCTTGTGATGGCTGACCCAATCCTGCAGCCGGATCAGTTCGGACTGCAGGCGCAGCAATTCGCGGAAGTAGGTCTTGCGCTCCATCCGGTCCGGGTGATGGGCGCGATAGATGCGGCGGATCTCCGCCGAGAGCATCGCGTCTTCAAGCTCCAGCTCGATATCCTCGTCCAGGGTCTCCTGCAGCTCGGCCTCGAGCCAGTCCTTGTAGGTGTTGTCCATCGCGGCCTCCTGCGTCGTTCCTGCGCGGTCTATGCCAGAATTGTAACGGGTTCGCGTCATTTGCCGAACTGCCGCACACATTGTTGCGTCACGGCCAGAACGAAGCTGCCGTCGCGCAGGTTGTTGACGGTGCCGCACCATGTGCCGCTGGTGGTGAACAGGCTTTGCGTCCCGCGCGCCGGGCGATAGGCGACGCGGCGACCGTTGACGTCGAACAGGTTCAGCACGCCGCCCGCGTTACGCGCGTAATATCCCAGCACATCGCCCTGCGCGGTGAAGATCAGCCGCTTTTCGTTGGCCGGGTTCGAGGGCCGGTTTTCCCAGGCCGCCGACGAATTGGCGGTGTTGCCCGCCGAATTCCATGCCGCATGCGGCGCATTGCCGGGGCGCGACGGGCTGTTGGCCGGATTGCCCGGTCCCACGTCGAAGGGCAGCTGCGTGCGGTCCAGCACGATCAGCGGCGCATCCGCCAGCACGGGCGTGGCAAGACAGCAGAGTATCGAGAGCAAGCGGATCATGGCGGGCCTGTGCGTGGTTCCTGTCCGGTGCATCATGCCCTGTCGCGCGACGTGATGACAGCCTTGCGGATGGGTTGTTGCGCCATGCCTGCTGCGGGCCTAATGCCAAGGGGGCAGGCCGCCGCGTCATGATGGTGCGGGCCGGTCCGGCGGATGAAAAGGGGCTGATCATGGCCGATGACGACTATGTCTATGACGATGTGACGGGCGAATGGCGTCCCGCCTCCGAAATCGCGGCCGAGGCTGCCGCCGGTCAGGTCGTTCGCGACAGCGCGGGCACGGTTCTGGCCGATGGCGATCAGGTGACGCTGATCAAGGACCTGAAGGTCAAGGGCACAAGCACGGTCCTGAAACAGGGCACGGTCATCAGGTCGATCCGCCTGACCGCCGACCCCGCCGAGGTCGATTGCCGTCACGACGCCGTCAAAGGCCTTGTGCTGCGGACCGAGTTCCTGCGCAAACGCTAGGGCTGCAGCGCCGCGATGACGCGGTCCCATTCCGCGCGATTGCCCGGCACGCCAAGCCGCAACCATCGCGTGGAATAGGGGAAGCGCCGCGACCAGATCTGCGCGCGGGCCAGCTTGGCCTGCGCCGCCGCCGCATCCGGCGTGGCATACAGCCGGAACAAATGCGTCCCGCCCGCCTGTTCCCATCCCGCACCGACCGCCAGCCGGTCCAGGCGCAGGGATGCCTCGGCGTGATAGCCGATGGTGTTGTCGGCCCAAGCCAGATCGGCCATCGCCGCCGTCGCGATCTGCAGGGCCGGACCGTTCACAGACCATGGCCCCGCCACCTGCGCCAGCTGCGCCAGCAGATCGGGCGCGCCGATTGCGAACCCCAACCGCACCCCCGCCAGCCCCCAGAACTTGCCGAAGCTGCGCAGCAGGGTGCAGTTCCGGGGCAGGTCGCGGGCCAGCGACAGGTCGGGTCTCGGATCGGCAAAGCTTTCATCGACGATCAGATGGCCGACCCTGCCCGCCAGCTCGCGCAGCACCTGCGGCTGCCATTCCCGCCCGTCGGGGTTGTTGGGGTTCACGACGACCGCCAGATCCGCGCCCTGCATATCGGCCAGCGCGGGGCAGGGGGTGACCTGCCAGCCCGCCGCCGCCAGACTGGCCGCGTGTTCGTTATAGGTGGGCGTCAGCACCGCCGCGCGACCTGCCGGAAAGACCCGCGGCAACAGCTGGATCGCCGCCGATGCCCCCGCCACCGCCAGCAGGTTTTCGACCCCGCAGCCGTACCATGATGCGGCCACCTCAAGCAGCCGCGATTCGGCCTGACGTGTCGGCAAATCGCGCCATGCGCGGTCCGATATGGCAGGGACCGGCCAGGGGCGCCGGTTGATCCCTGTGGACAAGTCAATCCAAACCCCGGGACCGAAGCGCATTTGCGCCTCGTCCAGATTGCCTCCGTGATCGCGCTGCATCTTGGATTCCCGCCTTAATTCCCGCGCCGAGTGCTAGGGCAGAACTTATCCCCATGCAATCCATCCCCAGAAACCGACTTTACAGGAATGGCCCCTGTCGCCACGATATGTGGTAATCGAAAGGCGTACAGACGCCCTGTGTTGTGTTTTTACCAAGCGGCCATGCCTGATCCGGGCGCGGCCATCCAGAAGGCAGACGATGTCACTTACCCGCGCCTATATCGCCAGCGACGAGATCCATCCCATCGACATCGTCGAAGCGGTGGCCAATCATCATGATTGGGAATTCGACCGTCTGGCCGATGACGAGATCACGATGGTCGTCGAGGGTCAGTGGCGCAACTATGTCCTGACGCTGGCCTGGGTCGCCAAGGACGAGGTCCTGCGCCTTGCCTGCAGCTTCGACCACGATCCCCCCGAAGGGCGCTTGCCGCTGATCTATGAAACGATCAATCTGGCTAACGATCAGGTCTGGGATGGCGGCTTCACCTATTGGGACGGCGAACGGCAGATGGTCTGGCGTTACGGGCTGGTGCTGGCGGGCGACATCATCGCCTCGACCCGACAGGTGGACCAGATGATCGCCAGCGCGCTTGCCTCGTGCGAGCGGTTCTATCCCGCCTTCCAGCTGGTCGCATGGGGGCAGACGGCGCCGCGCCCGGCGCTGGACATTGCCTTCGGGGAAACCTACGGCAGGGCATGACGGCGGGAACGCCCGCCTGCCACATATGGGGGAAGCGGATGAGCGATTTCGACGATATCAACGCACGCGGGCTGGTGCTGGTCGGCTGCGGCAAGATGGGCGGGGCCATGCTGAAGGGCTGGCTGGCACGGGGCCTTGATCCGGCATCCGTCACCGTCATCGACCCCAAGCTGGCGCCCGAATGGCAGGACAAGGGTCTGAACGTGAACGGCGATCTGCCGTCCGATCCGGCGGTGGTGGTGCTGGCCGTCAAGCCGCAGATGATGGGCGACGCCTTGGGCCAGATGCGCGACCTGTCGGGGGCGCTGGTGATCTCGGTCGCGGCAGGCACGATGATCGCAACCTTCGAAGATGCCTTCCCCGGTGCGCCCATCGTGCGCGTCATGCCCAACACCCCCGCCGCCATCGGGCAGGGCATTTCCGCGATGATCGGCAATGCCGCAACCACCCCCGCCCAGCTGGATCTGACGGAAACGCTGATGCGTGCCGTGGGTCGCGTCGTGCGGCTGGAGAGCGAGGACCAGATGGATGCCGTCACCGGCCTGTCGGGCAGCGGTCCGGCCTATGTCTTCCACATGATCGAGGCGATGGCCCAAGCTGGCGAGGCGCAGGGCCTGTCGCCCGATCTGTCGCTGGAACTGGCACGCATGACGGTCGCGGGTGCGGGCGCGCTGGCCATCGATGCCGATGAAGACCCGGGCGTGCTGCGCCAGAACGTCACCTCGCCCAACGGGACCACGGCTGCCGGGCTGGCGGTGCTGATGCAGGAATTGCCCGACCTGATGACCCGCACCGTCGCCGCCGCCGCCGATCGCGGCCGCGCCTTGGGACGGGGCGAAACATGACCATCAGCTTCGACGATTTTGCCAAGGTCGATATCCGCGTGGCCACCATCACCCGCGCCGAACCCTTCCCTGAGGCCCGCAAGCCCGCCATCAAGCTGTGGCTGGACTTGGGTGATCTGGGGGAACGCAAATCCTCGGCCCAGATCACGCGGCATTATGATCCCGAAGCGCTGGTCGGCAGGCAGGTGCTTTGCGTGGTGAATTTCCCGCCCCGCCAGATCGGTCCCTTCATGTCCGAGGTGCTGGTCCTTGGCGTGCCCGACCCCGACAACGAAGTGGTGCTGATCCGCCCCGATCAACTCGTCCCGAACGGAGGAAAGCTGTTTTGAAACTGCTGGTCACTCGTCCCATGACGGCCCGTGCGCGGGCCGCGATCATGGCGGAATTCGACGCGACATTCCTGGAAAACACCAAGCTGGATGCCACGCAGGCCGCCCAGGCCATGCGGGATTACGACGCGATCATCCCCACCATAGGTGACGCCTTCACCGCGCAGGCTTTCGACGGCACGCTGCGCTGCAAGGTGCTGGCGAACTTCGGTGCGGGCTTCAACCATATCGACATCGCTGCCGCCAAGCAGGCGGGCATCACCGTCACCAACACCCCCGAGGTCGTGACCGATGCCACCGCCGACATCGCCATCACGCTGATGCTGATGACGCTGCGCCGCGCCTCCGAAGGGGAACGTCTGCTGCGGGCGGGCGAGTGGATCGGCTGGAACCCCACGCAGATGCTGGGCCGCCATATGTCGGGTGCCAAGGTCGGCATCATCGGCATGGGCCGCATCGGCAAGGCCATCGCGCGCCGCTGCCATTTCGGTTTCGGGATGGAGGTGGTGTTCTTCAACCGCTCGACCGTCACCGATCTGGACCATCCGGCCCGGCAGATCCCCGATCTGCATGACATGCTGCGCGAATGCGACGTGGCCGTCATCGCGGTGCCGGGTGGCGATGCGACCCGTGGCATGATCGGGCAGGACGAATTGGCAGCCTTGGGGTCGGACAGCTTCCTGATCAATATCGCGCGCGGCGATGTGGTGGATGAAGACGCCCTGATCGCGGCGCTTCACGCGGGGACGATCGCGGGGGCCGGGCTGGACGTCTATGCCAAGGAACCGCATGTGCCGCAGGACATGATCGACGCGCCGAACACCGCGCTGCTGCCGCATCTGGGGACCGCCACGGATGACACCCGCACCCAGATGGCGCTGCGCGCACTTGGCAATCTGACAGCCTTTGCTGCGGGGCAGGAACCGCCCGACCGCGTCGCCTGATCACGACCAGTTGTGGGAACCGCCCCGCCGGACCGCGTGTTGTTCAACCAGACGCACACGATATGCAAGGAGCGCATCATGAACTGGGATATCATCCAAGGTAAGTGGAAACAGCTCAGCGGTCAGGCCCAGCAGAAATGGGGCGAGTTGACCAATGACGATCTGGATCAGATCGACGGCAACAAGGACCAGCTGGCAGGTAAGCTGCAGGAAAAATACGGTTGGTCCAAGGAAGAGGCCGACAAGGAAATCAACGACTATTTCGCGGATAAGTAACCGCGGGTTGACTTGACCGGTCGATTTGAAAGGGTGCCCCAAGGGGGCGCCCTTTTTGCATATGGGGGATGGATGCGCGGACGGGTATTGGAACTTTTGCAACTGGGGGTCCGGGCGGCCGATCCGCGTGCGGCGGTTGATCGGGCCTTGCCGGATCTGGCGGATGGCGGAAAGGGCTGGCACATCGTGGCGGTGGGCAAGGCCGCCCGCGCGATGACGCAGGCGGCGCTGGCGCATCTGCCCGGCGCACCGGCGCTGGTCATTACCAATCGTGGCAATGACATGCCTTTGGCCGGCGCGACGGTCCTGCGTGCGGGCCACCCCCAACCCGATCAGGACGGCCTGTCCGCTGCCCGCCAGCTTGAGGAATTCCTGTCGGCCATCGGACCTGATGACCGGGTACTGGCGCTGATCTCGGGCGGTGGGTCGGCCATGCTGCCCGCGCCGGTCGAGGGGTTGGACCTTGCCGACCTGCAGGCTGTGAATGCGGCGCTGCTGTCGTCAGGGGCCGATATCACACGGACCAACCTTGTGCGCCAGTCGCTGGACCGTCTGAAGGGGGGCGGCTGGTTGCGGCTGACGCCCGCCCCGGTGGCGGCACTGATCCTGTCCGATGTGCCCGACGATGACCTGCGGGTCGTCGCCTCGGGTCCGACGGTGGCGCCCATCGGGACGCCAGCCTTGGCGCGACAGGCGATGCAGCAGCTGGGCATCTGGGACGGGTTGCCGGTGCGGGTCCATGACGCGTTGGACCGCGCCGAGGTGACCCGTGACACGCCAGCCGCGCGCAATATTCTGGTCGGCTCGAACGGCATCAGCCTGCAGGCCATGCTGGACGCCGGTGGTCAGGATGGGGGCGCCGCGCTGACCGGCGATGTCGAGGAATGCGCCCTGACCCTGCTGCATGCGGTTCAGGATGCGCCCATCGGCGTGCCGCTGGTCTTCGGGGGGGAAACCACCGTGCGGCTGACCGGCAAGGGCATGGGCGGGCGCAATCAGGAACTGGCGCTGCGCTTTGCCCGCCATGCGCGTGATCTGCCCGGCAATTGGTGCTTTGCCGCCATGGGGACGGACGGACGCGATGGCCCCGGTGATGCGGCGGGCGGTATCGTCGGCCATCGGACGCTGTCAGCACTGCGCGACGACGGCATCGATCTGGACGACGTCTTGCGGCGCAATGATGCCACGCCCGCCCTGCGCGCTGTTGGCGGGTTGATCATGACCGGCCCATCGGGCACCAACGTCGCAGATCTGGCGGTCTTCGTCCGCTACGCCTGACCCCAGCAGGAGCTTGCCCATGCATTACGCCTATGTCGCCGAGGGCAATCGTCTGATCCAGATGCCGCAAGGCGAAGATCTGCGGAACGCGATGTGGATCGACCTGATCCAGCCAACCGACGCGGAAATGGAGATGCTGCGCCAGCTGGGCTTCATTCTGCCGTCCTTGGCAGAGATGGAGGAGATCGAGCTGTCGAACCGGCTCTATCGCGAAGAGCTGATGGATTACATGACCGCCATGCTGCCCGGCGAGGTCGCGGGCGGGGGCCGTCAGTCGATGCCCGTGACCTTCGTGCTGTCGGACCATCAGCTGGTCACGGTGCGCCACCATTCGCCTAAGCCCTTTCTGACCTTTCCGACGCGGGCCGAACGTTCGACCCTTGGCTGCATGACCGCCGACCGGCTGTTTCTGGGGCTGGTCGAGGAGATTATCGCCCGCCTTGCCGATATTCTGGAAGGATCGGGGCGGACGCTGGATGCCACCACATCGGGGGTCTTCGATCCACGGGCGGCGGGTGCGGCCTCGGACGATCTGCAAGGGGCGCTGCAGGCCGTTGGCCGCGAGGCCGAGACAATGGCGCGCGTCAGGTTGGGCCTGTTGACCATTGAACGGATGTTGGCTTTCTTTACCGCCCTGATCGAGGATCGCCCGGAATCAAAACGCCTGCGCCCCGTCGCACGCGCCCAGATGCGCGACGTTCAGGCGCTGGAGGTTCACGCCGATTTTCTGGGCAGCCGCGTCAGCCTGGCCGTCGATACCACGCTTGGCATGATCAACTTGCAGCAGAACAACACCGTGCGCATCCTGTCGATCATCGCGGCACTGTTCCTGCCGCCGACCCTGATCGCCAGCATCTATGGCATGAACTTCGCCAATATGCCGGAATTGCAGGCGGCTTGGGGGTATCCCTATGCCCTGCTGCTGATGGGGGCCACGACGCTTGGGACCTATCTGTTCCTGCGCTGGAAACGCTGGCTGTAAGGGGGCGCGAACGCCCCCTTACAGGCATCACGAAATGCGCTTGCCGGTATCCTTGTGGAACAGATGCAGCGCTTCGGGGCGATAGGACAGGTTCATGCTGTCCGACAGCGGCGCATCCGAGGGCAGGGTGATGGTGATCCGCTCACCACCCGTCTGACCGTGGACCAGACGCTGCGCGCCCAATTCCTCGACCGCCAGCACATTCATGGTGATGGGGCCGTCGGGGGTGACGGTCAGATCCTCGGGGCGGATGCCGATCTGGCCGGCGTGGGCGCTGCCCGGCAGTTGCGGGGCGGCACTGCTGCTGATCAGGTTCATGGCCGGGCTGCCGATGAAGCTGGCCACAAAGGCCGAGGCCGGCTTGCGATACACCTCCAGCGGGGTGCCGATCTGTTCGACCTGCCCGCCGTTCAGCACGACCAGACGGTCGGCAAGTGTCATCGCCTCCAACTGGTCATGGGTCACATAAAGCGATGTCGTGCGCAGGCGTTTTTGCAGTTCCTTGATTTCCAGTCGCATGGCGACCCGTAGTTTGGCATCAAGGTTCGACAGTGGTTCGTCGAACAGGAAGGCTGCCGGTTCGCGCACGATGGCACGACCCATGGCGACGCGCTGGCGCTGACCACCCGACAGGGCGGCGGGCTTGCGGTCAAGGAATGGCCCGATCTGCAAGATCTCGGACGCTTGGTTCACGCGCTTTTCGATCTCGGCCTTGGGCGTCTTGCGGTTCTTCAGACCATAGGCAAGGTTCTGGCGCACCGACATATGCGGATAGAGCGCATAGTTCTGGAATACCATCGCGATGTCGCGGTCCGCAGGCTCGACCTTGTTGACAACGCGGTCACCGATGCGGACCTCGCCCTCGCTGATGCTTTCCAGACCGGCCACCATGCGCAGCAGCGTCGATTTTCCGCAGCCCGAAGGCCCGACCAGCACGATGAATTCGCCATCTGCAATGTCGATATTGACGCCGCCCACGGCGCGGGTGCCGCCGGGATAGACCTTGCCAAGACTGTCTAGGGTAATGGAAGCCACGTTATTTCTCCGTCTCGACAAGACCTTTGACGAACAGGCGCTGCATGCCCACGACCACCGCAACGGGCGGCAGCATGGCCAGCATCGCGGTCGCCATGACCAGATGCCATTGCGGCAGACCGTCCACGGCATCCGCCATGCGTTTGATCCCCGCAACGATGGTGTAATAATCCGAGCTGGTCGTGATCAGCAGCGGCCAGAGGTACTGGTTCCAGCCATAGATGAACAGGATCACGAAAAGCGCGGCGATATTGGTGCGCGACAAGGGCAGCAGGATGTCGCGGAAGAATTTCATCGGACCGGCGCCGTCGATGCGGGCCGCCTCGGTCAACTCGTCCGGGATGGTCAGGAAGACCTGCCGGAACAGGAAGGTCGCGGTCGCCGATGCGATCAGCGGCACCGACAGACCGGCATAGCTGTTCAGCAGCCCCAGATCGGCCACCACCTGGAAGGTGGGAACAATGCGCACCTCGACCGGCAGCATCAGCGTGATGAAGATGCACCAGAAGGCCAACCCGCGGAACGGAAAGCGGAAATAGACCACCGCAAAGGCCGAGAGGATGGAAATGGCGATCTTGCCGATGGCAATCGACAGCGCCATGATCAGGCTGTTCAGCATCATCGTGCCGACGGGGGGCGTGCCGCTGGTGGACACGCCTGCGCCCAGCATCTTGCTGTAGTTCTCGACCAGATGCGGTCCGGGCCACATCGGGATGGTGCCCGACATAAAATCGGTCGGGCCATGAGTGGATGCCACGAAGGCCACCCAGACGGGCAGGGCGACGATGCAGACCCCCAGGATCAGCGTGGCATGGGCCAGAAGGTTCAGGCCGGGGCGGTTCTCGATCATCAGTAGGCCACCTTCTTTTCGACAAAGCGGAATTGCACCACGGTCAGCACCAGAACCAGCATCATCAGCACCACCGATTGCGCGGCCGAGCTGCCGATGTTTTGTCCAATAAAGCCATCGAAATAGACCTTGTAGACCATGATATTGGTGGCCTGTGCGGGGCCGCCCTCGGTCGTGGCGTCGATGACGCCGAAGGTGTCGAACATGGCATAGACGATGTTGACGACCAGCAGGAAGAAGGTCGTCGGCGACAGCAGCGGGAAGGTAATGTCGAAGAAGCGCCGCACGGGGCCCGCGCCATCAATGGCGGCGGCTTCGCGCAGGCTGCCGGGGATGGATTGCAGGCCTGCAAGGAAGAACAGGAAGTTATAGCTGATCTGCTTCCACGCGCTGGCGATCACCACCAGCATCATCGCATCCGTTTTGCTGCTGATGTGGTTCCAGTCGTATCCGACCTGCGCCAGCACATAGGGCATGATGCCGATGGTCGGGTTGAAGATAAACCACCACAGGATACCGGCGACCGCAGGGGCCACGGCATAGGGCCAGACCAGCAGCGTGGTATAGACCCGCGTCGATTTGATCATCCGGTCGACCGCGATGGCCAGCAACAGCGCCATACCCATCGACAGCACGGTGACCGACACGGAAAACACCGCCGTCACCTTGAGCGAGTTGAAATATTCGGGGCTTTTCAGCAGGTAGGCAAAGTTTTCCAGACCTACGAAGGTCGAACGGGTGCCGAAGGCATCCTCGCGCAGAAAGCTTTGACGAACTGCCTGCGCCGCTGGCCACAGGAAGAATATGAAGGTGATGATCAGCTGTGGTGCCAGCAGAAGCCATGGCAGAAGCTGATTGCTGAAGATAGTGCGCTTCATCGGGAACCCGGTTCGGGAAGGGGGCATCGCTGCCCGAAAAATGGCGACAGGGCCGCGCGGATCGCGCGGCCCCTTTCGATTGTTCGACGTTTACTGGTTCTGGGCCTGGAATTCTTCCAGCAGGGCATCGCCGCGTTCGACGACGCTGTCCAAGGCGCCTTGGGCATCCTTGTCACCCGACAGCATCTGTTCGAATTCCTCGTCGATGATGCCGCGGATCTGGACATAGTTGCCGAAACGCAGACCTTTGGAGTTCTCGGTCGGTTCGTTCAGCGTGATCTGCTTGATGCCGGTATCCGCGCCGGGGTTCTGGGCATAGAAGTCCTGCATCTGGTCACCCGCCGCCGAAGTGATCGGCAGATACCCCGAGAAGGACGCCCAATCGGCCTGAACCTCGGGCGAAGAGAGGTATTTAAAGAAGGCGGCAGCCGCGTCATATTCCTCGTCGGATTTGCCCGACAGGACCCAAAGCGTTGCGCCCCCGATGATCGAGTTCTGCGGCGCACCCTCGACATCGTCGTAATAGGGCAGCATGCCGAAGCCCAATTCGAAGTCGGTGGCATTGGCGATCACGCCCGCACGGCTGGCCGAGCTGTTCATGATCATCGCGCAATCCTGCGAATAGAACATCGGCGGGGCGTTGTCGCCGCCGACCGGGCCGCCGTACTTGAAGATGCCCTCATCGGCCCATTTCTTCAGGTTGCCCCAATGCTTGACCTGCACCGGTCCGTTGACCGACAGGCGTGCATCAAGACCGCCGAAGCCGTTTTCCATCGTGCCGATCGGCTGGTTGTGCCAGGCGCTGAAGTTCTCGGTCTGGATCCAGCTGATCCAGCCGGTGGTGAAACCGCAGGACGCCGCATCGGATTCCATGATCTTCTTGGAGAACTCTTCGACCTCGGCCCATGTCTTGGGGGGCGTTTCGGGGTCCAGGCCCGCCTTTTCAAAGACGGTCTTGTTGTAATACAGGATCGGGGTCGAGCTGTTGAACGGCATCGACAGCATGTTGCCTTCGCTGTCGGTGTAATAGCCGACGACCGAGGGCAGGAAGGCGGAAGGATCGAAGCCTTCGCCATGTTCTTCCATCAGCTGATAGACGGGAACGACGGCGCCCTGTGCGGCCATCATCGTGCCGGTGCCGACCTCGAAGACCTGAACGATGGCGGGCTGCTGTTTCGCACGGAAAGCTGCAATCGCGGCGGTCATGGTCTCGGGATAGGTGCCCTTGTAGGAGGGGACGACCTTGTAGTCTTCCTGGCTGTCGTTGAAGTTTTGGACGATTTCCTCAAGCTTGGTGCCCAGTTCGCCGCCCATGGCATGCCACCAGTCGATGGTGGTCTCGGCGTTTGCGGCCCCAAGCGACGCAATCAGCGCCACCGCGGATGCGGTGCTGTAACGGATCATGGTTTTCCCCCCATTGGAGTTGCGTTGTGATCATCGCCTAACTCCTCCGGACGACAATCACGCAACATTGATGTAAGGGAAATGTGACAGTCTTTGACTGGTCGGTCAATCGCGCTGTCACGTTCCGGGACGTTTGCCCTAAGTCTTGGTAAATCGGGCCATCAACGGCGCGATTGTGGCGTCGATCACCGGGTTCAGGACCTTGGTGACGATGGGCAGCAGCGCCAAACCAAGGATCAGACCGACGATGCCGTCGAAGAAGGCCGTGGTCACCCATTCGGCAATTCCGGCGATGGCGGGCACGGCTTCGGCTGCGGCGACGGCCATGTGATGGATGGTGTCGTAAGGCATGTGCCAGCCCAGTTCGTGCAGGCCGTGGACGATGATCTGACCGCCGACCCAGATCATGGCCGCGGTGCCCACGATCATCAGCAGATTCATCAGATGTGGCATGATATGAACGATGCCGCGCCCAAGGGCGGCCAGCGCGCCCGTCTTGCTTTGGGCCAGATGTAGGCCAAAGTCATCGGCCTTCACGATCAGCGCGACCGAGCCATAGACCGCCACCGTCACGCCGATGGCAACAACCGCCAGGATCAATGCCTTGGTCAGCAGTGCGTCCGATGCGGGAATGGTTGACAGCGCGATGGTCATGATCTCGGCCGACAGGATGAAGTCGGTCTTGATCGCGCCCGCCACGCGTTTTTCCTCAAGCGCGGCACCGGGTTTTTCGGTGTTGGTATGCTTTTTTGTGTCATGCGCGTCGGTATGGTGGAACAGCGATGCGACCTTATGAGCGCCTTCGTAACACAGATAGGCGCCACCCAACATCAGCAGGGGCGTGATCAGCCAAGGTGCAAAGACCGTCAGCAGCAGCGCGATGGGCAATAGGATGACCAGCTTGTTGAACAGCGATCCGCGCGTGATCTTCCAGACGATGGGCAATTCGCGGCTGGCGTCGAAACCGTGGACGTATTTCGGTGTGACGGCCGCATCGTCGATCAGCGCGCCCGCAGCCTTGGCTCCGGCCTTGGCAGCCTGCCCCGCAACGTCGTCGATGGACGCCGCCGCGACCTTCGAGATGGCTGCAACGTCGTCGAGAAGTGCGATCAGGCCGCTCATATGTCCAGTCCCCTTAGGATATGTCGTGTCTGGCACTCTGGGCGATGCCGTCTGGAAAATGCAACGCCGTCAATATGGTTCCGGTTCACCGGACATGAAAAAGGCCCGCGCATGAGGGGGGGGTGCGCGGGCCGTGGGGCCGTCCGATCGGGGGAACAGACGGCCCCAATGCCGCCGGAAGATCACATAGCGGGCAGCATGACCGTGTCGATGACGTGGATGACACCGTTCGACTGATCGACGTCGGGAATAGTGACGGTGGCGACCGAACCGTTTTCATCGGTCAGTTGCAGCGCATTGTTGTCGGGGTTGATCGACGCGCTGAGGGTGCAACCGCCCAGGGTCGGGACGTCATGCGCACCGCCGTCATCCATGATCATCTTGCCGATTGCGGGCGACATCGCATCCGCGGCAACGACGTGGCAGGTCAGGATCTTGACCAGCTTGTCCTTGTTTTCCGGCTTCAGCAGGTCATCGACGGTGCCTGCGGGCAGTTTGTCGAAGGCTGCGTTCGTGGGTGCGAAGACGGTGAAAGGGCCTTCGCCCGACAGCGTTTCGGCCAGACCGGCGGCCTGAACGGCAGCAACCAGCGTCGTGTGATCGGCCGAGTTCACGGCGTTTTCGACGATGTTTTTCTCGGGGAACATTTCTGCGCCGCCAACCATCGTGTTTTGTGCCAGCGCGGGGGCGCTGAATGCAACGGTGGCTGCAAGGATCGAGGCGCCGACTTTCGTGAAGTTGCTGAACATGATCTTCCTCCGGGTTGTCTTCATGGACGCAGACTTGCGCCCTGTGCCTACAACCACGCAGAGGTGGGCGGGTAAGTTGCACCCGCCCTGCATCTTTTTCAGTTCACGAACGCGTGAGGTCGGAAATTGCGACGACAGGACCCGTCGCCTGACCGGTCGGCGATCCGCCAAGCGGTTCATCCGAAAGAGCAATCTTGATGTCATCGGCCGGGTCCAGCCCTTCGGGCAGTATCATGCGCAGATTTCCGTCGCGCGGTACCAATCCGATAGAAATCGGCGCCGAGCCGTCCGGTTTGATCCACCAGATCTCAAGATCGCGGTCAACGGGAGGCGTGCCACCCTCCATCGCGATCTCCATTTCGCGGCCATCAAGGCGGGCGGCGACGCGCATGTTGCTGTCCTGCACCTGCAGTTCCGCCTGAAACCCGGGCTGCGGGACGGGGTCCTGACCGGGCAGGATGAACAGCACCGCCAGCGCGGCGGCGCCCAGCAAACCGCCGAATGCCCCCATGGGGCCGCGCCACCAGGCGCGGCGTTCGGTCGGATCATTGGACAGGGGCGGGCTGGCGTGTCCCAGCCTTTCGCGGATGGCGTGGCGGGCGCGGGCCGGGGCCATGACGGGGGTCAGGTTCTCGGCCATGCCGGCCAGCCGTTCGTGCCAGCCGCGCACGGCCTGTGCAAAGGCGACATCCTGCGCCATGCGGTCGTTCGCTGCGGCAAGGTCGTCACCTTCCAGTAGGCCAAGCGCCAGCTCGGCCGCCAAAGCCTCGTCTTCTTCCAGCGGGGTCAGCGGGGCGTCTTCGGTCATTGGCTAACACAGTCTTTCAGGCGCAACAGGCTGCGGCGCAGCCAGCTTCGCACGGTATTGATGGGCATCCCCTCGCGCTGTGCGAGGTCCGCATAGGTCACGCCTTCCAGATAGACGGCGCGCACGGCACCGGCCTGCGCATCGGCCAGCCGTGCCAGACATTCGTCCAGCATCCGGCGTTCCTGCGCCATGATCGTCGCCGATTCGGGGCTGGGTTCGTCCGACGGCACGGCCGCCGCGGCATCTTCGGGGGCGGTGCTGGGGCGCGAATTGCGCGCGCGCAGCTTGTCGATGGAACGGTTGCGGGCGATGGTGATCAGCCAGGTCATCGGCGACAACCCGTTCGAGGCATAGCGCGACGCGCTCTGCCAGATGCGGATATAGACCTCCTGCAAGGTCTCCTCGGCTTCGGGGCGATCGCGCAGCACGGACAGGCAGACCGCGTGCAGCTTGGCCGAGGTTGCGTCGTAAAGCGCATCAAAGGCATCCCGGTCGCCAAGCGAGATGCGCGAGATGAGGCGTTCAAGCTCTGTTCTGCGTGCGTCGGTCAAGGGCCGCGTATCCTGCTGTGGATGAATATGTCTGATTTCTGAGGTCACCTTATGGTTGCTGCGGCAAGGCGTCAACGCGCGCCCGCTTGCACGTCCGGCACGAATGCGCGATCAATGCGCGGACGCGATGAGAGAGGCCGGACGAATGCTGGACATGAACGCCAAACCCACCGAAGAGATCGACCTGCGCGAGGTGTTCGGTCTGGACAGCGACATGAAGGTGAAGGGCTTTGCCGAACGCACCGACCGTGTCCCCGAGATCGACAGCACCTACAAGTTCGATCCCGACACCACGATGGCGATCCTTGCGGGCTTTGCCTACAACCGCCGTGTGATGGTCCAAGGCTATCACGGGACGGGCAAATCGACCCATATCGAACAGATCGCCGCGCGGCTGAACTGGCCCTGCGTACGCGTGAACCTGGACAGCCACGTCAGCCGGATCGACCTGATCGGCAAGGACGCCATCAAGCTGGTGGATGGCAAGCAGGTCACGGTCTTCCACGAAGGCATCCTGCCTTGGGCGCTGCGCAACCCGACTGCGATTGTGTTCGATGAATACGACGCGGGCCGCGCCGACGTGATGTTCGTCATCCAGCGCGTGCTGGAGGCCGACGGCAAGCTGACCCTGCTGGACCAGAACGAGGTCATCACCCCGAACCCGTTCTTCCGCCTGTTTGCCACCGCGAACACCGTGGGCTTGGGCGATACGACGGGTCTCTATCACGGCACGCAGCAGATCAACCAAGGCCAAATGGACCGTTGGTCGCTGGTCGCGACGCTGAACTATCTGTCGCATGATGCCGAAGCGGCGATCATTCTTGCCAAGAACCCGAATTATAACACCGAGAAAGGCCGCAAGGTCATCAACCAGATGGTGACGCTGGCGGATCTGACCCGCACGGCCTTCATGCAGGGTGATCTGTCCACCGTCATGTCGCCGCGCACGGTGCTGTCATGGGCGCAGAACGCGCGCATCTTCGACAATGTCGGCTATGCCTTCCGTCTGACCTTCCTGAACAAATGCGACGAACTGGAACGCCAGACGGTGGCCGAGTTCTATCAGCGGCTGTTCGACGAGGAACTGCCCGAAAGCGCGGCCAGCATCGCCGTGTGACCCGCCTTGGCGGGCGGGCATGACGCCCGCCCCCGACATCCGACAGCCGCCGCGTGGGGAGAAGACGTGACATGAACAAGCCCACTGACAATCCCGCCGATCCCTTCAAGAAGGCATTGACGCAAGCCACGCGGGCGATGGCGGATGAACACGAGTTGAACGTCACCTTCACCGCGGACCCCGCGGGCATGTCGGGCGACACGATGCGCTTGCCGCAGATCAGCCGCCGCATGGGCCGGGAAGAGGTTCTGCTGGCCCGTGGCACCGCCGATGCCTTTGCCATGCGCATGCGCCACCATGATGCCGCAACCCATGCCAAATACGCCCCCGCAGGCCCGATGGCCCGCGAGCTGTACGAAGCCATGGAAACCGCCCGCTGCGAGGCGCTAGGCGCCCGTGACATGCCCGGCGCGCTGTCCAACATCGACGCACGCATCGGCGCTGATGCCGATAAAAAGGGCTATGCCCAGATCAGCGCCCCTGCCGATGCGCCGCTGTCGGTGGCGGCGGGTTACATCGTCCGTCAGGCGGCGACGGGCCGTCCCTTGCCTGCCGGTGCGCAGAATGTGGCCGATCTGTGGCGTCCCTTCGTGGAAAGTCAGGCGGGCGGGACGCTGTCGGACGTCAACGAGGCGCTGGCCGATCAGTCCAGCTTTGCCCGTCTGGCGCGCCAGATCATCACCGATCTGGGCTATGGCGACCAGCTGGGCGAAGACCCCGACCAGCCCGAAGACGACGACGCCGAAGACAACGCCGAGCAGGATGAGGAATCGGGCGACAACCAGTCGCGCGAACAGGATGACGGCGAGGAATCCGAAGCCAGCTCCGAACGCAATCAGGAACAGACGCAGGACGAACAGCAGGCCTCGGTCAGCATGGACGACCAGTCTGAGGACGATATGTCGGACGAGGCCGAGATGCCCGAATCCGACGCGCCCCCCGACCAGCCGCCCCCCGTCAGCGACGCCAGCCCCGATTACACCGTCTTTGCCCAGAATTGGGACGAGGAGATCCGCGCCGAGGATCTGGCCGACGAGGCCGAATTGGAACGGCTGCGCGCCTATCTGGACAAGCAGCTGGACCCCCTGCGCGGGGCCGTCAGCCGTCTGGCGAACAAGTTGCAGCGCCGCCTTCAGGCACAGCAGAACCGCAGCTGGGAATTCGACAAGGAAGAGGGCGTTCTGGACGCGGGACGTCTGGCGCGTGTGGTGGCGAACCCGACCATGCCGCTGTCCTTCAAGATCGAGAAGGACACCGAGTTCCGCGACACGGTCGTCACGCTGCTGATCGACAATTCGGGATCGATGCGGGGCCGTCCGATCAGCATCGCCGCGATTTGCGCCGATGTGCTGGCGCGCACGCTGGAACGCTGCAACGTCAAGGTCGAGATCCTGGGTTTCACCACCCGTGCCTGGAAGGGCGGTCAGGCCCGCGAGGCGTGGCTGGCGGCAGGACGCCCCGCTCAGCCCGGTCGCCTGAACGACCTGCGCCACATCATCTATAAATCCGCCGACGCGCCTTGGCGTCGGGTGCGGCCCAACCTTGGGCTGATGATGAAGGAAGGCCTGCTGAAGGAAAATATCGACGGTGAGGCGCTGGAATGGGCGCACCGTCGTCTGGCCAAGCGGTCCGAGGCGCGCAAGATCCTGATGGTGATTTCCGATGGTGCGCCGGTCGATGATTCGACCCTGTCTGTGAACCCCGCGAACTTCCTTGAACGGCATTTGCGCGACGTGATCGCCATGGTGGAAAAACGCCGGGCGGTCGAACTGCTGGCTATCGGTATCGGCCATGACGTGACGCGGTATTACGAGCGCGCGGTGACCATCACCGACGCCGAACAGCTGGCAGGGGCGATCACCGAACAGCTGGCGGCTTTGTTCGACAGCGATCCCCGCAAGCGTGCGCGTGTCTTGGGCATGGCGTCCCTGCGGCGCGGTTGATCTGCGTCCCGCGACCGCCGGGGGCCGGCCCCCCGGACCCCCCGCTGGCGCGCTTTGTGTCAGGCGTGTTCCTCGGCTGCGGTTTCGGCCAAGGCACGGTTCAGGGTCCGCAGCGCATCGATGTGATACACGACGCCGATGATCTGAGGTTCAGCGTCGGTATCGGGGTCTGGCTGCGACATGACCGGCAGGAAGGCGGCCTTGGTGCGATCGAATTCGTGCAGCGCCTGCTCCAATGTCATGCCTTGGGTCAGCGTTTCGCCCGATGCGGCGATGTTGCGGACCAGGTCGGTCGCCGGGGCGGCCTCGCTGTCCAAAGCACGGATGACGGGGGTGATGCGCAGGTTGCGGGGCAGCCAGATGTGCGGCCCCTCGGCCAGATGGATGCCGCGGTTTTCCAGCTGGCTGAAGAAGAAAGACCGCCGCACCAGCCGCGATGCAAGGGCCGAGCTGAGCGAAATGGCCGTCATCACCGCGATGCCGGTCTGCCAATCGCCCGTCATCTCGAACACGATCAGCGCGGTCGAGATCGGCGCACCTAGCACCGCCGCCCCGACGGCGCCCATTCCTGCAAAGGCATAGACGTTGACATTGCCGGAAAACGACGGGACCAGGCCCGTCGCGATGATGCCGAAGGCCAGTCCCGTCAGCGACCCCATGACCAGCGCTGGTGAAAAGACCCCGCCGCCCATGCGCCCGCCAAGGGTGATGGCCACTGCCAAGGCCTTGACGGTGGCCAGAAGCACGGCTTGCGACAGACCGATCTGACCCGACAGCGCGGCGGCGGTGGTTTCATAGCCGACGCCGATGATATGCGGGAAGGGGATGGCGATCATGCCAAGGCAGAGACCCGCGATGGCGGGGCGCGACCAGCGTGGCCAGCCAAGGCGCGCCATGATCGCGGTGCCCGTCCGATCGGCGCGGAAGATGCCGCCCATCATCGCCGCGGCGACCAGCGCGCAGACCAGTCCCAGCAGCATAAAGGCGGGAAGTTCGACATAGAAACCGATGTCCATACGCTCGGGCAGGGTGAACTCGGTCAACCCGCCGAACTGCATGCGGTTGATGACGGTCCCGGCAACGGCGGCGATGGCGATGGGGGCGAAGGCGTGGACGGCGAAATGGCGCAGCACGACCTCATGCGCGAAAAGGGCGCCGGCGATCGGGGCGTTGAAGCTGGCAGCGACGGCCCCCGCGACCCCGCAGCCCAGCAATTCGCGCCCCGTGATGGGGCTGGCTTTGATGCGCGTGGCGACCGCAGTGGAAATCACGCCTGCCAGATGCACGACCGGCCCTTCGCGGCCCGAACTGCCGCCAGTGCCAAGTGTGATCAGCGATGCGGCGGCGGATGCCAGCCCCTCGCGGGTTTCGACGCGGCCGCCGTCCAGCGCCGCGCCCTCGATCACGTCCGAGACGGCGCGGACGCGCGCGTCGGGGGTGAAGCGGTCGAGGATCAGCCCGACCGCCAGCCCGCCCAGCATCGGCACGATCAGCACCCAGGCCCAGGGCAGGTTGCCCGCCGTGCTGGCCAGCGTCACGTCATCGGCACCGTAAACCGCCCGCTGCACCGCCGAGATCCCCAGCCGGAACCCCACCGCCGCAAAACCCGCCCCCGTTCCGATCAGCAACGCCAGCATCCAGAACTGCGCCTGACTGGGGCCGCGGTCGCGCATCAGGCGCATGATGTCGCGCAGCCTGTTGCGCAGAGCGGTCAGGGGGCGGGCTTTCTTCGGGTCCGGGGCAGGGGGCATGGCTGGGTCCGCGATGCATGTCGGGCCTTTACCCGATCACATATCTGCGACCGGGTCCAGCGCGCCCCCCCTGCCAGTGATGCGGGGATGGTTGCCTTCGTGGTCATGGGGCGTAATCTGCGCGCACATGAACGAAGGAACATCCGATGCCATTGCCCGAAGCCCTTATCAGCGACCTGTCGACCCTGCTGGGGGCACGATTTGCCACGGGGCGCGGTGATCGCGACCAACATGCGATGTCGGAGAGCTTCCACACGGCGCCGCCGCCCGATGCCGTCGCCTATCCCGAAAACACGGCCGAGGTCTCGGCCATCGTCAAGGCCTGCGCTGCGGCTGATGTGCCGGTGATCGCATGGGGGACGGGCACTTCGCTGGAAGGGCATGCTTTGGCCAGCCAGGGGGGTGTGACGCTGAACATGGGACGGATGAACCGCGTGTTGGACATCCGTCCCGAGGACATGCAGGTCACCGTCCAGCCCGGCGTCACGCGTGAGGCGCTGAACGCCGATCTGCGGGCGACGGGGCTGTTCTTTTCCGTCGATCCGGGCGCGGATGCCAGTCTGGGCGGGATGGCCGCCACGCGGGCGAGCGGCACGACGGCGGTGCGCTATGGCACCATGCGCGACAACGTCATGGCGCTGGAGGTGGTGCTGGCCGACGGTCAGATCATCCGCACCGGATCGCAGGCCGCGAAAAGCAGTGCGGGCTATGATCTGACGGCGCTGTTCGTGGGGTCCGAGGGCACGCTGGGGATCATCACCGAACTGACGCTGCGGCTGCATGGACAGCCCGAACAGGTGGCCTCGGCGGTCTGCGGCTTTGCCGATCTGCGTGCGGCGGTGGAATGCGTGACCATGACCATCCAGTCGGGCATCCCGATGGCGCGGATCGAATTCGTCGATGCGTTGACGGCGCGGGCGTTCAACCAAAAATCGGGAACGAACCTGCCGGAAACGCCGCATCTGATGATCGAATTCCACGGCTCGGAAAGTGCCGTCGCGCAGGACGCCGAGAACTTTGGCGAGATCGCACGAGAATTCGGGGCCTCGGGCTTTGACTGGGCGACCACCCCCGAGGATCGGGCGCGTCTGTGGCGGATGCGGCACGGCGCCTATCACGCGGCCTTTGTCCTGCGGCCGGGGGCGGTGGGCGTGGTGACCGACGTCTGTGTCCCGATGTCGCAGCTGGCCGATGCCGTCGAACGCGCCGCATCCGAGATCGAGGCCGCCGGCATGGTCGGTCCCATCGTCGGCCACGTGGGGGACGGCAACTTCCATGCGCTGTTGCTGGTTGACCCGGAAGCGCCCGAGGAAGTCGCACAGGCCAAGCAGCTGGCGCGGCGGATGGCCCAGCATGCGTTGACCGTGGGCGGCACCATCACAGGCGAACATGGCATCGGCGTCGGCAAGCGGTCGCTGATGGCGGACGAACATGGCGGCGCATGGCAGGTGATGGGGGCGATCAAGGCCGCGATGGACCCGCGCAACATTTTGAACCCCGGCAAGCTGGTCCCCGACCGCGTCGAAAGCTGACGGCGGCATGGGAACCGGTCCATCGGGGGGGCGTTTGCAGATCAGATGAACGCCCCAACCGAACCCCGCGGAGGAAACCATGTCCCATAACGATCAAGATCCCGGCCACGAGGCCAGGAACCACAAGCCCGCAATCATCGCCATTGTGGTGGCGCTGATCGTGGCGGCGTTGGTCTTCGTGGTCTTCCAGCCCGGCACTACCGAACCGGAAGGTGACGGCATTGCCACCACTGCCCCGCCGTCGGACACGCCGGTTACCGAAGCCGAAGGCGTCACCGGCGACGACGAGGCACCGGGCGCGCCGGGTGCCGAGACCCCGGCCGATGCATCGCCCGAGGCCACGACCGAGGATTCGGCCCCCGAGGACGCCGCCCCCGCCAACTGATCGCTGCGCCCCATAGTCAAACACATGTCCCGCAAACGGGCCCGCCATGTCGGGTCCGTTTCTTTTCATGCGATTTCATGTCTGACGGACTCGTGACCGCCGCGGCCCGATGACAAAGCCTCACGGTTTTGCGATAACGCGAAACAATGGCACGCAGGAAGCGGCCGCGGTCGACGCAGAAAACGATGGGGCAGGCATGAACATCTTCAGGAAATTGCTGTTGGGATTGATGGTGGTGACATTCGCCATCTCGTGTTCCCGCACGCCGCCCAGTGGCGGAGGCTATCGCAATGCTCCGGGCCCGGGCGCCAATCCGCAGCTGGGCGACAACCGGCCGCACAACTGGCAGAACGGCAGCCCCTATGGCCATGCGGTCCATGGCATCGACATCTCGCGCTGGCAGGGCGATATCGACTGGAGCCGCGTGCGCAGGTCCGGGATCAGCTTTGCCTATATCAAGGCGACCGAGGGTGGCGATCACGCAGACCCCAACTTTATGCGCTACTGGCGCGAGGCGGGGCAGGCGCGCATTCCGCGCGGGGCCTATCACTTCTATTACTTCTGCCGGTCGGGTGCGGAAAACGCCTATTGGTTCATCCGGAACGTCCCGCGCGAGGCAGGGTCGCTGCCGCCGGTGCTGGACATGGAATGGTCCAATTCGCGCAACTGCCCCCGCCGCCCGCCCGCCTATGAGGTCAAGCGCGAGGCCGAGATCTTCCTGCAGATCGTCGGGCGTCACTATGGCCAGCGGCCGGTGATCTATACGACCGTCGATTTCTATCGCGACAACCGCATGGGCGACATCCGGACCGAGTTCTGGCTGCGCTCGACCGCCGACCACCCCAGCCGGACCTATCCGGGTCAGCGGTGGGGCTTCTGGCAGTATACCGGCACAGGGTCGGTTCCCGGCATCTCGGGTGATGTGGACCTGAACGCCTTTGCGGGCTCGGCTTCGGATTGGGCACGATGGTTGCAGACACGCATGGTGCGGTAAGGCCGCACCGCTGGCTGAAGGTCGAATTCGCGGCGCTCTATTTCGGGGCGCCGCTGGCCATGGCGCTGTTCCTGCCCAAGGGGATGTTGTTCCCGGCGCTGGTGCTGTTCAGCATCGGAGGGATGATCCTTCTGTGGCTGACTGGCGGCTTCCGCTGGCGCATTCTGGTGCGCGGCTGGCGGCGGATGCCTTGGCGTGAGATTGCAGGCATCGCGCTGGTCACGCTGCTGACCTGCTGGGCGATCCTGGTGATGACCCGCCCGGGCGCGCTGTTTTCCACGCCGCGCAACAACCCCGGCCTGTTGCTGGCGATCTGGACGCTTTATCCACTGCTGTCGGCCCTGCCGCAGGAGCTGATTTTCCGCCCGCTGTTCTTCCATCGCTATGGCGCGATCCTGCCGCATGGCCGTGCCGCCATCGCCCTGAACGCCGTCGTCTTTTCCTTTGCGCATCTGATGTACTGGTCCTGGATCGTCGCCTTCATGACCTTCTGCGGCGGCTGGATCTTTGCGCGCGCCTATCTGCGACACGGCTTTCCGGCCGCATGGGCGCTGCATGCGGTGGCAGGAAATGTCCTGTTTGCCGTGGGGATGGGCGTTTATTTCTATACCGGGAATGTCCAGCGACCGTTCTGAGCGGTTGACTTCCCGTCCATCCCGCGCTTTGTGCGAGGGTCAATAAATGGGGACTGATCATGCACGCCTATCGCAGCCACAAATGCGGCGATCTGAAAGCCGCCAATGCCGGTGAAACCGTCCGCCTGTCGGGGTGGGTCCACCGCGTTCGCGACCACGGGGGCGTGCTTTTCGTTGACCTGCGCGACCATTACGGAATGACCCAGGTTCTGGCCGACAGCGACAGCCCGGCCTTTGCGGCCATGGAAAAACTGCGCGCCGAAACCGTGATCCGCATCGACGGCCGCGTGAAACTGCGCGACGCCAGCCTGGTCAACCCCAAGCTGCCGACCGGTGAGATCGAGGTCTATGCGACCGAGCTGGAGGTTCTGGGCGCGGCTGACGAACTGCCGTTGCCGGTCTTCGGCGATCAGGATTATCCCGAAGAAACGCGTCTGGCCTATCGCTTCCTGGACCTGCGCCGCGACAGCCTGCACAACAACATCATGCTGCGCAGCAAGGTCGTCCGGTCGATCCGCAACCGCATGTGGGATCAGGAATTCACCGAATTCCAGACGCCGATCATCACCGCCAGCAGCCCCGAAGGCGCGCGCGACTTCCTGGTGCCTTCGCGTCTGCATCCGGGCAAGTTCTATGCCCTGCCGCAGGCACCGCAGCAGTTCAAACAGCTGATCATGGTCGCAGGCTTCGACAAGTATTTCCAGATCGCGCCCTGCTTCCGCGATGAAGACCCGCGCGCCGACCGCAGCCCGACGGACTTCTATCAGCTGGACATGGAGATGTCCTTCGTCAGCCAGGAAGACGTCTTTGCCAACGTCCAGCCCGTCATTCAGGGCCTGTTCGAGGAATTTGGCGGCGGTCGCCGCGTCGATGCCGAATGGCCGCTGATCCCCTATGCGGAATTGCTGCTGAAATACGGCACCGACAAGCCCGACCTGCGCAACCCGATCGAGATGCAGATCGTCAGCGAACATTTCCGCGGTTCAGGCTTCGGCATCTTTGCCAAGCTGCTGGAGCAGGACGGAACCGAGGTCCGCGCCATCCCTGCGCCGACGGGCGGCAGCCGCAAGTTCGCCGACCGCATGAACGCCTTTGCCCAACAGCAGGGTCTGCCCGGCATGGGTTACATCATCTGGCGCAAGGCCGAGGACGGCAACACCGAAGCCGCCGGTCCCATCGCCAAAGCGCTTGGTGTCGAAAAGACCGAAGCCATCCGTGAACAGCTGGGTCTGGCCCAAGGCGACGCGGCCTTCTTCCTTGGCGGCAAGCCCGAAAGCTTTGAAGGCGTCGCTGGCCGTGCCCGCACGGAAATCGGCCGCGAATTGGGCCTGATCGACGAAAACCAGTTCAAATTCGCCTGGATCGTCGATTTCCCGATGTACGAGAAAACCGACGACGGCAAGATCGACTTCAGCCACAACCCGTTCAGCATGCCGCAGGGCGGGATGGAGGCGCTGGAAGGCGATCCGCTGAAGGTGCTGGGCTATCAGTACGACCTGGCCTGCAACGGCTATGAACTGATCAGCGGCGCGATCCGGAACCACAAGCCCGAGATCATGTTCAAGGCGTTTGAACTGGCAGGCTATCCGGCATCCGAGGTTGAAAAGCGCTTTGGTGGCATGGTCAAGGCGTTCCGCTATGGCGCGCCGCCGCACGGTGGTTGTGCTGCCGGTATCGACCGCATCGTGATGCTGCTGGCAGACGAACAGAACATCCGCGAGGTGATCATGTTCCCGATGAACCAGCGCGCCGAGGATCTGATGATGGGCGCCCCGTCGGAACCCACGAACGAGCAGATGCGCGATCTTCGCCTGCGCGCCTTGCCGAAAGAGTGAACTGACAGGCGGGCCCCCGCATGGCAGGATGCTGCAAAGCAGCACCCTGTCCGGAGCCCGCCTTCATGCCCTTGCCCTACGAACAGCTTGCCGCCATCCGGCTTGGTTTCGGACTGTCGCCGCGCGGCCAACTGCCCACCGACCCCGCGCAGGTCGCGCGGCTGGTTTCGGAATCCGGTCCCGAACCCGATGGCATCACGCTGGACAAGCTGCGCGAATGGCAAAGCGAAGGCAAGGCGCTGACCCAGAAGGCCCGCAACGGCACCAAGGAACAGAACAAGGCCAACCGCATGCACAAGCAGCGGATGCGCGCGCTGTTTCAGGCCGCCGTCCTGCGCCGCTTCGCCCGCGCGGTCGATGATCCGACAGGCTTCGGCGAAAGGCTGGTCTGGTTCTGGGCCGATCACTTCACGGTCACGGGCGGCAGCATCTATTACAACCTGATGTCGGACGCGATCGTGCAGGACGCCATCCGTCCGCATCTGGCGGGCAACTTCGCGGATATGATGTTCGCCGCCGAAACCCACCCAGCCATGTTGCGATATCTGGACCAGACGCGATCTGTCGGGCCGAATTCGATGATCGCCCAGCAAAAGCCGGACAAGGCGCTTGGTCTGAACGAAAATCTGGCGCGCGAGATGATCGAACTGCACAGCATGGGCGTCGGCGCCGATTACACGCAGTCCGACGTCGAGGAACTGGCACAGTTGCTGACGGGTCTGACCTATAATCCACGCCAGCCGACCGTGTTCCGCCCCCGCCGCGCCGAACCGGGCGCCGAGACCGTGCTGGGGGAAACTTATGGCGGCGAGGGCAAGGCCTCGATGGGCGACATCCGCGCGGTCATCGCCAACCTGGCCACGCAGGAGGCGACGGCCCGCCATATCGCCCGCAAGATGGCCGTGCATTTCGTGGCCGACGATCCGCCGCAGGGGTTGGTCGACCGGCTTGCCGGGGTGTTTTCGGATACGGGCGGCGATCTGGGGGCAATGAACCTGGCCTTGGCCCAAGCGCCCGAACTGGAACAGAACCTGCGCAGCAAGATGCGCCAGCCGTTCGAATTCCTGGTCGCTTCGATGCGCGGTCTGGGGATGACCGGCCAGCAGGTCGATGCCCTGCGTCCTGCCGCGCTGCGTCGTCACCTGCTAAACCCGATGGCGATCATGGGCCAGCCTTGGGCCGCGCCCGATGGCCCCAACGGCTGGCCCGAGCGTGCCGAGGATTGGGCCAGCCCCCAAGGCATCGCCATGCGCATCAACTGGGCCATGACCAGCCCGCCCGAGCTGCTGGGCCAGCTGCCCGATGCCCGCGACCTGCTGCGCGATGCGCTTGGCGATACCGCCTCCGAGGCCGTCGCATGGGCGGTGCCGCGTGCCGAAAGCAACCCCGAGGGCGTGGCGCTGGTCCTTGCCTCGGCCGACTTCAACAGAAGGTGACGCGATGCTGACCCGACGCCTGTTCCTGAAATCCACGGCGCTGATCGGCTGTTCGGCCGCCGCCAGCCCGCTGATGTCCACGGCATCCTTCGCCAGTGCGCCGGGTGAAAACCGCCTTGTGGTCATCATCCTGCGCGGCGCGATGGACGGCATCGACGCCTTCCAGCCTTACGGCGACAAGAACCTGCGGGCGTTGCGCCAGACGCTGTCGTTGGGCCCCGATCACGGCGCGACCGATCTGGACGGTTACTTTGCGCTGCATCCCGGCCTGTCGGACCTGCTGCCCTTGTGGCAGGCGGGGCAGCTGGCCTTTGCGCCTGCGGTGTTGACGCCCTATCGCGACAAGCGCAGCCATTTCGACGGGCAGAACATGCTGGAGGCCGGAACCGGCACCGATTTGGATCTGGCCGACCAGCAGGACGGCTGGCTGAACCGCCTGCTGCAGGTGATGCCGGGGCAGACCTCGGAAACCGCCTATTCCGTCGGGATCGAGAAGATGCTTATCCTGCAGGGTAAGGCGCAGGCGAAAAGCTGGACGCCCGAGGCATCGATGACGCTTGGGCCGCAGGCCGAGCGGCTGCTGATGAAGATCTATCACGACGATCCGCTGTTCCGCGACGCAAGTGCGCAGGCGCTCGAGATCGTGGCGGGTCTGAAGAACGCACCCGCCCCCGATGCCAAGCAAGAGGAACACATCGCGCTGGCCCGTTTCGCCGCCGACCGCCTGAACGGCGATACGCGGATCGCCAGTTTCTCGCTGGCGGGCTGGGATACCCATTCGGGGCAGTCGGGGTCGCTGAACCGCAGTCTGGGACGGCTGGCGCAATCCATCCTGGCGCTGAAGGCGGACCTTGGGAAGAACTGGGACACGACCACCGTCATGGCCATGACGGAATTCGGACGCACGGCACGGGAAAACGGGTCGGCCGGAACGGATCACGGGACCGGGGGCGCGATGCTGGTCACCGGGGGCGCGGTCCGTGGCGGTCGGGTCTTGGGCGACTGGCCGGGTCTGGCCGAGGGCGATCTTTATGACGGACGCGATCTGATGCCGCAGCGTGACATCCGCGCCTATGCGGCATGGGCGATGCACGCCAAGTTCGGCATCGACAAGGCGGTTCTGGAGGGCAGCGTCTTCCCCGATCTGGAGATGGGCAGCGACCCGCGGATGCTGGCCTAGACCTGCGCGACTTGCGCCAGACGGTCCTGCACCATGCAACTGAGATGCGTCAGATCGGCAGCGATATTGCCGCTGCGGTCCTGCGACAGGGCGGTGGCGGCTTCCTCCAGCGCGGGATCATGCGATGACCGCGCCACCCCAGCCAGAAAGCGGGTGATATAGTCGATGACCTCGGTGTCGCTGGCATCTGACAGGACCTGTGCCGCATGGGCCAGATCATCGCGTAATCCGGCCTGATCGGGCTGGATCATGTCGTCGGGCAGCGCACGCAGCAAGCTGCCGCGCGCCTCGGGGGGCAGGGCGCCAAGGATGGTCTGCTGGAAGACCGCAAGGCTCTCGACGGGTTTGGGCAGAAAGCCATCGGCACCGGCATCCGTCGCGTGACCGGCCAGATCGGGGTCGCCGGACATGCCAAGGATCACCGGAACGCGCGGCGTCGCCTGATGCAGGTCATGGATCAGACTGGCCCCGTCACCATCCGGCAGTCCCAGATCGACGATGACCACGGCCGGGCGATAGGCCGCCAGATGGCGTCGCGCGGATCGCAGGCAGTCCGCGCGGCGAATCCGCGCACCGGACTTCAGACACAGCAGGCGGACGGCCTCGCTGGCAAAGCGCGAATCCTCGATCACCAGCACGGTCAGTCCGGTCAGCGGGCGACCCGGCAGCGATAAACGCCATTGCGGCAAGGGTTTGTCATGGGTCGTCGCGAAATCTGTCGGCATGTCTGATCCCCGTTCCATTGTCCCTGACCTCAGTTAGCCGCGGAATGCTGAACAGAGGGTTAACGACGATGCTTTTCCTTTCACCAGCGCCCGAAAACCCCTAGATATGGGACGAAAGCGGAGGCACCGATGATCGGACGATTGAACCATGTGGCCATTGCCGTTCCCGACCTGCAGGCGGCGGCAGCGCAATATCGCGACACGCTTGGCGCCCATGTGGGTCCGGCGCAGGACGAACCCGATCACGGCGTGACCGTCGTCTTCATCGAACTGCCGAACACCAAGATCGAGCTGCTTTATCCGCTTGGCGATGACAGCCCGATCCGGGGCTTTCTGGACAAGAACCCGTCGGGTGGCATCCACCACATGTGCTTCGAGGTCGCCAATATCCTCGAGGCGCGCGACAAGCTGAAATCCGAAGGCGCGCGGGTTCTGGGCAACGGCGAACCCAAGATCGGCGCGCATGGCAAGCCGGTGCTGTTCCTGCACCCCAAGGACTTCAACGGCTGCCTGATCGAACTGGAGGAAATCTGATGAATCTGACCGGCGGTATCGTCCTCTTTGCCTCGATCTGGTTTCTGACGCTGTTCGTGGTTCTGCCTTTCGGCCAGCGCAGTCAGGCCGATGCCGGGTCGATCGTGGCGGGCACCCACGCGGGTGCGCCTTCGGATCTGGCATGGCGGCGCAAGCTGGTGATCACCACGCTGGTGACCACCGCGATCTGGGGCGTCATCGCCTTTGTCATCTTGGGCGATTACATCACCCGCGACGATATTTCCCAGCTGGACCATCTGATCCGCTGACTGCCTGAAACAGGTGGGTGAAGGCGGCGGCCGCCAGCAGGGGCAGCATGATGTTGACCAACGGCACCGCCAGCCCCAGTGCCACCAGCACCCCCGTCAGGGTCACGCGGAGGCTGTTGGCCCGACGCAAATCATTGGCCTGCACCGCATCCATGTGACGGCGGGCGGCCATCTGGAAGAACTCTCGACCCAGAAGCCAACCGTTCGCGCCGAAGAACAGAACCGGCGCCAAGGGGCCCAGAAACGGCGTCAGCAACAGACTGGCCAGGCTGACCGCCAGAACCGCCACAACCACCGCCAGCGATTCCAGCAGCCCGTCCAGAAAATCGACCGACTTGCCCCGCCTGCGGGGATAGTGGATCTGTTCCACCGCATCCGCGACCTGTTCGGCGAACAGACCGGAAAAGCCTGCGGCGACCGGGGCCATCAGGAAAATTCCCATCAATGGGAACAGCGCCAGCGACCCCCATGACAGCACGTGGGACAGCTCGATCTGGCCGATCCACGGCAGAGTGAACCCTCCCGGCAGCCAAAGCCGGATCACCCAGAAGATCGCCGCCTGCAGCGCCACGAACAGCCCGATGGTCAGCGCGACACCCAGCAGCACCAGCCGCAGGATGCGCGGGCGCAACAGGTCCGCCCAACCGCGCGTCAGGGCAACGACCGGCATCATGGCAGGAATTGCGTCTTGGCGGCAATATCGGGACGCGGGCGTTCGGGCGGTGTGGTGCCGGGGGTGCCGATATGGATCAGGCCGGCGACCCGTTCATGCGGCGCGACACCCAGATGGTCCTGCGCGAAGCCTTGGTTCAGTGCGGCAAAACCCGACAGCCAGGCCGCCGCCCACCCCGAGGCCAGCGCGGCGTTCACCAGCCCCAGACAGACGGCACCCGACGACAGCATCTGTTCCCATTCCGGCACCTTGGGGCTGACCACCGGCGAATGGATCACCGCCACGATGACGGGCGAGGCGAATGCGGACGCGGCCTTGTCAGCCGCCGCCTGATCCTGTCCGTCGGCCAGAACCGCCGCATGCAGGCGCGGCGCCAGATCGTCCAGCGTTTGTCGGCCCAAGACGACGAAGCGCCAAGGCTCCAGCTTGCCGTGGTCGGGAACGCGGGCGGCAAGGGTCAGCAATTCGGTCAGTTGGTCTCGGTCGGGGGCAGGGCCGGTCATCAGCTTGGGCGGATGGGACCGGCGGGTTGCCAGAAACTGCAAGGTGGGCGTGGTCATGTCATTCTCCTGTCCGGCAATGTCCGGGGGATGTTGCGGATCGGCGGGCAATGCGCAAGCGGACTTGCGCGGGGTGGCGCGGGCGTGGTCCAAGGCGGTATGGACGATCTGACCCATATGGCAGTGCCGGGAACGGTTTTCACCCTGCGCGCGACCCCCGGGGCACGTCGTAACAGTATCGTGGTTCAGGACGGCATCCTGCGGGTCCATGTCACCGCCCCGCCCGAGGACGGCAAGGCGAATAAGGCGATCCTGAAGCTGCTGGCCAAGGCGCTTAGCGTGGCGCCGTCGCGGCTGGTGCTGATGCGCGGGGCGGGCGCGCGTGACAAGCTGGTCCGTCTGGATCAGCCCGCGTCGGGTTCCAGCCGATAGTTGCCTTCGGGCAGGTTCAGGGCCAGCCGCAATTCGGTCAGCTGGTGCATGGTCAGGCTGATGCGGACGACCTCGTCGCCGTCCTCGCTCATCTGTTCCAGAACGACGCGATCCTCGAAGTTCAGGATCACGACGTCCTCGTTCAGCGGGCGGGTGTTCGGCTCGGCCTCGTCGATCAGGGTGATCACGGTTGCGTCGAAGTCGTGTTCGATGGTGAACATCCGGAATCTCCTTGGGAAGGCCCGACAATCGCGTGAAGTTCGCGGTGCGACAAGCGGGCGGGGTTTACGCGGCCACGGGGCAGGGTAGACTGCAAAGCAAGGCGGCGGCAAGGTCGGCGGAACAGGCATCGGGTACGGGGCAGCGCAGATGGTCAAACTATTCAAATCCCGCAGGACGGCTGTGGTCACGGCGGTTCTGCTGGCACTGGCGGGCTGTGCCGTCCCCGTGGACGGCCCCCCGGTGCAGCAGGTGCCGACGAATGCCCCCGCGCCTGCGCCGGTCAGACCGCTGCCGGTGGCATCGGCCCCCTATGACGCGACGCCCAGCAACGCCGCGCGGACCTTCGTGCAGGTCATGCGCCGGATGGAACCCGCGGTCGAACGCGAATGCATCAACCGCCGCACCCGCCCCATCAACTGCGATTTCGCCTTCATCGTCGACGACCGCCCGGGGCTGGAGCCGAACGCCTTCCAGACCGTGGACAAAACCGGCCGCCCCATCGTCGGCTTTACCCTGTCGCTGATCGCCCAGACCCGCAGCGCCGATGAGATCGCCTTCGTCGCGGGGCATGAGGCCGCGCACCATATCCTGAACCATCTTGACCGCAAATCCGGTGCGGCGACGACGGCATCGGTGGTGCTGGGGTCGATCGCTTCGGCCTATGGCGGGGATGGCAATGCCGTGGCCCGCGCGCAGGAGATCGGCGCTTCGGTCGGGTCCCGCTATTATTCCCGCGATTGGGAGCTTGAGGCGGATTACCTCGGTTCGATCATCGCGCTGAACGCCGATTTCGACCCGATCAACGGGGCGCGCCTGTTCGAGCGTATTCCCGACCCCGGCAACCATATCCTTGGCACCCATCCGTCGCGCGCGCAGCGTCTGGCGCAGGTGCGACGCGCCGTGTCCGACGTTCAGGCCGGCCGGATCCGCTGATCGATGGCACGCAAGGGGCATGTCGGACGGTTCCAATGGCGGTTGCGTGAGCTGCTGCAGCGGCTGTGGGTCCGGGTCACGGCCTTCGCGGTTCTTGGGCTGGTCACGGCCAGTCTGGGATACCTGCTGAAGGACACCATTCCCGACGGGCTGGCCGGCAAGGTCGGCGCGGATGCGATCGGTCCGATCCTGTCGATCATCGCGTCCAGCATGCTGACGGTCACGACGTTTTCGCTGTCGATCCTGACGGCGGCCTATGCCACCGCCAGCAGCAGCACGACGCCACGCTCGGTCCAGCTGCTGGTCAAGGATTCGGTCAGCCAGACGGTGCTGGCGACGTTTATCGGCGCGTTCGTCTTCAGCCTTGTCGGGCTGATCATGCTCAAGACCCAGCTTTACGGCGATGGCGGGCGGGTCGCATTGTTCGTCGCCACGCTGCTGATCGTGCTGATCGTCGTCGTGTCGCTGCTGCGCTGGATCAACCGCTTGGGGGAACTGGGCCTGATCGGTGACATGATGACAAGGGTCGAAGATACGACCATCAAGTCGCTCTCGAACCGGTTGCAATCGCCGTGGATGGGGGCAAATCCCCTGCGCGGATCGCCGCCCCCCGACAGCCTTGTGGTGCCCGCGCCCGTGGTGGGCCACGTCCAGAATTGCGATATGGAGACCCTGTCCGAGCTGGCCGAAAAGCATCAGCTGATCGTCTATGTCACCGCCACGCCGGGCGATCTGGTCCATTTGCGAAGTGCCCTGTTCCACGTCCGCAACCTGCCGATGGATCAGGATCAGGCCGAGGCGATCCGTTCGGACCTTGTCGCCTGCGTCACGGTCCGCCCAACGCGCAGCTTCGAACAGGACCCGCGCTTTGGCTTCACCGTGTTGTCTGAGACCGCGCAGCGGGCATTGTCGCCTGCAGTGAACGATCCGGGGACGGCGGTTTCGGTCATCACCCGCATCTTGCGAATTCTGTCGGTCTGGCAGGAAAAGTACCAGCCGGACGTGGATTATCCGCGCCTTTATGCCGCCGAAATGAATGCCGAGGATCTGTTGCGCGACAGTCTGCTGCCGCTGGCCCGCGACGGGGCATCCATTTTCCAAGTCCATATGGCGATTCAGGACTGTCTGCTGGCCCTGACCCATCTGGCACCCGAGGTTTTCGGCGAGCCCGCAGTTCGTTTATCGGCCGAATGCCTTGAATATGCTGGGGATGGGCTGCAACTTCAGCGTCATCGCGACCAGATCCGCCAGCGTGCCGAAGAACTGGGCGATGCAGCTGCCGCGGTTGTGACCATCAGGTAACAAGGCAACCGCAAGATGCATAAAAGTTCCGTGTGATATGAAAAAAGCTGGCATATCGGCGGATTTATGCTTTAGTCCAATTAGGTTCATACAAATGGACAGTTTTTGTCCATATCACATCGCGCGTTTAGGGCGATTCTGTAAAAGGGGCGCCCATGATCGGCGTTGTCGTCTGGAGCAATATTTCGCGCGAAAAAGCGATCATCTGGTGTGAAGACCAGGCCACTCTGGCCTATCTTCAAGGTCGGGCGAATTTGATCGACCCCGACAAATGGCCCGAGCCGGGCGATCTGGTCGAACTGGAAACCGAAACCGTTGGCAACCTGCGTCATGCGCTGAACGTGTCGATGATTTCCGAACAGGCCTGCCCGGAACTGCCGCGGATGCTGTCCGAAGCTGCGCAGACACCGCGCCAGCCGCAACTGCGGGTGGTCAACGGCGGTGGCGGAGATTGCGGGCAGAAATCACAAGGGGCGATGGCGGGTGGAATGCCTGGCTATCACGATGTCCCTAGCCATGTGCGGCCGCGCAGCAGCGCCGCCAGCTGAGGAAGACTTGCGGAATTTGCAAGGCGCGGACCCGATCGGTCCGCGCCTTGCAATTCAGACCCCGCGCGACAGCGCAGCAAGGCCGGTGCGGGCCAGATCGATCAGGCCAAGCGGGCGCATCAGTTCGGCAAAGGCATCCAGCTTGGACACCGGGCCGACCAGCTCGAACACGAAGCTTTCCAACGTCGAATCGACCACATTGGCGCGGAAGATCTCGGCGATGCGCAGGGCTTCGACCCGCTTTTCGCCCTGACCCTTGACCTTGAACAGGCCAAGCTCTCGTTCGACGACCGGACCCTCGACGGTCAGGTCGTGAACCTCGTGGACGACGACGATGCGGCCCAGCTGCGCCTTGATCTGTTCGATCACCGCAGGCGTGCCGCGCGTCACCACGGTGATCCGCGAACGGTGACCCAGATGATCGACCTCGGCCACGGTCAGGCTGTCGATGTTATAACCGCGACCCGAAAACAGGCCGATCACGCGCGCCAGCACGCCCGGTTCGTTTTCGACCATGATCGCCAGCGTATGGCTTTCTTCGATCTGACCGTTGGGGTCCTTCAGGTCATAGGCAGAATGGCTGGACATGCCCTTCTGGATGTTCAAAGCGTTCATGGCAAAGCCCTTCCTATTGCAGCACGGATGATGGCGGGGCTGGTCACACCAGCACCGCACCGTCCAATTCGATGACGCCCAGGGTTTCAGCCTCGCCCAGCAGCATTTCGTTATGCGGCTTGCCCGAGGGGATCATCGGGAAGCAGTTTTCGTGCTTTTCGACCAGCACATCCAGAATGAACGGGCCGTCGTAATCCAGCATCTGCTGAATGGCGGCGTCCAGATCCTTGGGGTCGCGGACCTGCGCGCCCTTGCAGCCGAAGGCATCGGCCAGCTTGACGAAATCGGGCAGGCTGTCGGACCACGACTGGCTGTAGCGTTCGCCGTGAAGCAGCTGCTGCCACTGGCGGACCATGCCAAGACGTTCGTTGTTCAGGATGAACTGCTTGACCGGCAGGCGGAACTGAACGGCGGTGCCCATTTCCTGCATGTTCATCAGCCAACTGGCATCGCCCGCCACGTTGATGACCAGCGCCTCGGGATGGGCCGCCTGAACGCCGACCGATGCCGGCAGGCCATAGCCCATGGTGCCCAGACCGCCCGAGGTCATCCAGCGGTTCGGTTCCTCGAAGCCCAGATATTGCGCGGCCCACATCTGGTGCTGACCGACCTCGGTCGTGATATAGCGGTCACGGCCCTTTGTCAGCGCCTCAAGCCGCTGCAGCGCGTGCTGCGGCTTGATGATGGTTTCGCTGCCGCGATAGGCCAGACAATTCTTGGCGCGCCATTCGTCAACCTGGCCCCACCAGTTCTTCAGGCCGGCACTGTTCAGCTTGCGGCCGCGCGATTTCCAGACCTTCAGCAGGTCCTCCAGCACATGGCCGACATCGCCGACGATCGGCAGTTCGACCTGCACGACCTTGTTGATCGAGGACGGATCGATATCGATATGCGCCTTGACCGAGTCGGGGCTGAAATCGGCGATGCGACCGGTAATGCGGTCATCGAAGCGCGCGCCGATATTGATCATCAGGTCGCAGCCGTGCATCGCAAGGTTGGCTTCATACGTGCCGTGCATCCCCAGCATGCCCAGCCAGTTCTTGCCCGACGCCGGATAGGCGCCCAGACCCATCAGGGTAGAGGTCACGGGAAAGCCCGTCGCCTCGGCCAGTTCGCGCAGCAGCTGGCTGGCGGCCGGACCCGAATTGATGACGCCGCCGCCGGTATAAAGGATCGGGCGTTCGGCCTGTTCGATCATCTCGACCAGACGGGTGATCGCCTCAAGATTGCCCTTCTTGACCGGCTGATAGGGACCGGTATCGACCTGCTTGGGGCCGACATAGGCGTCGCTGGCAAATTGCACGTCCTTGGGAATGTCGACCAGCACCGGACCCGGACGGCCCGAGGTGGCAACATGGAACGCCTTGTGGATCGTCTCGGCCAGCTTGCCCGTGTCCTTGACCAGCCAGTTGTGCTTGGTGCAGGGGCGGGTGATGCCGACGGTGTCCGCCTCTTGGAAGCCATCGGTGCCGATCATGAAGGTCGGGACCTGACCCGACAGCACGACCAGCGGGATCGAATCCAGCAGCGCGTCGGTCAGACCCGTCACGGCATTCGTCGCACCCGGACCGGATGTGACCAGCACGACGCCCGGCTTGCCGGTCGCACGGGCATATCCTTCGGCCATGTGGACCGCACCCTGTTCGTGGCGCACCAGAATATGGGTGATGTCGTTTTGCTGGAAAATCTCGTCATAGATGGGAAGGACGGCCCCGCCCGGATAGCCGAATACGGTATCGACGCCCTGATCGCGCAGCGCCTCGACCACCATTCTCGCACCCGTCATCATTCGGGACATCGTTCTGCTCCATCAAAAATGCATCTCGCATCGGCCGAAATTGGCCTCCGCGTCGGCGCAAACTAGGATCGGGGCAGGGCAGGGTCAATGGGGTTCGGCGGATAAAGTGACGCAGTCACGCCAATTTTTGAAATTTTGTTTCGCGACTTGTTCGGCGCTATCGGTCGAATTGCGGCAAGGCGATGCGGGCGACCTGTTCGACGATCGGATCTACAGACAGGGGGTGTGCTTCGTTCGAATGGTCGTGCGGGTCACCGATGTCCTGCCAGACGCCGCCCTTGTAGATTTCCAGCGCGTTGAAGCGGGCCTTGTAGTCCATCTTGCGGCTGCCCGGCACCCAATATCCCAGATAGACATAGGGCAGGCCAGCGGCGCGCGCGATCTCGATATGGTCCAAAATCACATGGGTGCCAAGGCTGGCCGGGCGGAACGCCGGATCATAGAAGCTGTAGACGAGGCTCAGCCCGTCATCCAGCACGTCCGTCAGGCAGACCGCGACCAGATGGTTGTCACCGCGCACCATGTTGTGGGGATCATCGGACCCGCAGCGGTATTCGATGACGCGGGTCTTGATCGGCGTTTCCTCAATCATGGCGGCGAATTCGAAGATATCCATATCGGCCATGCCGCCATCGGCGTGGCGGCGGTCCAGATATCGGCGGAACAGATCGAACTGCTCCTCGGTTGCCCAGGCACTGGTCGCCAGCCGTTGCAGCGCGACATTGCGCTTGAGGATGCGGCGTTGCGTCCGGCTGGGGGCGAAATCGGCCACGCGGATGCGCGCCGACATGCAGGCCACGCAGCTTTCGCAGCTGGGACGGTACAGCACGTTCTGCGACCGGCGAAAGCCTTGGCGCGACAGGGCATTGTTCAGTTCCGGGGCGTTGTCGCCCTGCAGGGCGGTGAACAGCTTACGCTCGGCGCGGCCATGCAGATAGGGGCAGGGCTGCGGCGCCGTTACATAGAACTGGGGCGCATGGGGCAGGGTATGACGCATCACACGCGCCCCTTGCGGCAGCTGATCGGGTCAGGGCTGTTCATGCGGATCTTGCAATATCCGGTGTGTCGGTTGTGTCAGGGTCGCGCAAAGCCTAGCAACGTTTCCCTGACAGGCCAAGCATGGAAAGGCCCCGCCGGTCCGATCCGCCCCCCGTTCGGCGCGTTGACGCAGCACGGCCGACCGCTAAGGTGTCGGGCATGAGCTTTTGCGACCGTATCACCCGCCATCCGCTGCCCGTCGATCCTGCCCGCGCGCAGGATGCGACGGCGCTGTTTCCCGACGCGCCCGCGCCGCTGCGCGACCTGATCGCGGGGGTCGCGGGCAGCAGCCCCTTCCTGGCGGGGCTAATCCGGCAAGAGGCCGACTGGCTGCCCGATGCGCTGGAACATGACGATGTGGTCGCGCGCGAGACGGCGGGGTTTGAGGACCTGTCGCCTGATGATCTGGGCGTGGCGCTGCGACGGGCCAAGCGGCGGGTGGCGCTGCAGGCGGCGCTGGCCGATCTTGGCGGGGTCTGGCCCTTGGCGCAGGTGACGCAGTCGCTGTCTGATCTGGCCGATCGCGCGGTCGATCTGGCTTTGCGCGCCCATGTCGCCACCGAAGTGCGGCGCGGCAAGCTGCCTGCCACGGATGCCGATGCGGGGGGCATCTTTGCGTTGGCCATGGGCAAGGGCGGCGCGGGCGAGCTGAACTATTCCTCGGACATCGATCTGATCGTGCTGTTCGACGAAACCGCCTATGCCGAAGCCGACCAGATGGAGGCCCGCGCCGCCCTGATCCGCGCCACCCGCAGGATGGCCGCGACCCTGTCGGATGTGACCGACCACGGCTATGTCTTCCGCACAGACCTGCGTCTGCGGCCCGATGCATCCGTCACGCCGGTCTGCATCTCGACCGCCGCCGCGCTGGCCTATTACGAGGCCGAGGGGCGCACATGGGAACGCGCTGCCTTCATCAAGGCGCGGGCGGCTGCCGGCGATATCGCAGCGGGCGAACGGTTTTTGGCCGAGTTGCGGCCCTTTGTCTGGCGCAAGCATCTGGACTTCGCCGCCATTCAGGACGCCCATGACATGCGCCTGCGCATCCGCGACCACAAAGGTCTTGGCGGACGGCTGGAGGTTCCCGGCCATAACATCAAACTGGGCCGCGGCGGCATCCGCGAGATCGAGTTCTTCACCCAGACCCGTCAGCTGATCGCCGGTGGGCGTGACGTCAGCCTGCGGATGCGCGACACGGTGGGCGGGCTGGCGGCCTTGGCGGCCAAGGGCTGGATCCCCGCCGATGTGGCGCAGGAACTGACGGATCACTATCGCGAACATCGTGACATCGAACACCGCATCCAGATGGTGAACGACGCCCAGACCCACAGTCTGCCCAAGGATACGCATGGCCTGCGGGTCGTCGCCGCGCTGATGGGATCGGATGATCCCGACGCGTGGCAGACCCGCTTGAAGACGCGGTTGGCCCGCGTCCACGAGCTGACCGAGGAGTTTTTCGCCCCCGACGAGATCAAGGCCGAGCGTCCCGATCTGTCGCCCGAATCGCAGGCCATCATCGACCGCTGGCAGGGCTATCCGGCGCTGCGGTCCGATCGCGCCCTGCAGATATTCCGCCGGATCGAGGTGCCGCTGCTGGACCGCATGTCCCGCGCCAGCCATCCCGCCGAGGCGCTGGCGCGTTTCGACAGCTTTCTGGCAGGTCTGCCTGCGGGCGTTCAGCTGTTTTCACTGTTCGAGGCCAATCCCCAGCTGATCGACCTGATCGTCGATATCTGCGGCACGGCGCCTGCACTGGCCGCCTATCTGGCGCAGCATCCGGCGGTTCTGGATGCGGTGTTGGGGGGCAGCTTTTTTGCGCCTTGGCCCAAGGAAGCGGGGTTGCGGGTCGAACTGGAACAACTGCTGCGGACCGCGGTGACCAGCGGTGGCTATGAGGCCGCCTTGGATGCCGCGCGGCGTTGGGCGCATGAATGGCACTTCCGCATCGGTGTGCATCATCTGCGCGGGTTGATCGACGCAGATGAGGTCGCCGGTCAATATGCCGATCTGGCCGGGGCCTGCGTCTGTGCGCTGTTTCCCGTCACGGCGGATGAATTTGCCCGAAAGCACGGGCCCGCGCCGGGGCGGGGGGCCGTGGTGCTGGGCATGGGGTCCCTTGGCGCGCGGATGCTGAATGCCGGGTCCGATCTGGACCTGATCGTGATCTATGATGCGGATGGCGTCGATGCCTCGGTTGGGCCGCGCCCGCTGGCGGCGCGTCCCTATTACGCGCGGCTGACGCAAGCGATGGTCACGGCGCTGTCGGCGCCCACCGCCGAAGGTCGTCTTTACGAGGTCGACATGCGGCTGCGGCCCTCGGGGCGGCAAGGGCCGGTTGCGACCTCGGTCCAAAGTTTCGAGACCTATCAGATGTCCGAGGCCTGGACCTGGGAACATCTGGCCCTGACCCGCGCCCGCGTCGTGGCACAGACCGGCGCCGATGCCTCCGCTCTGGCCGACCAGCTCGAGGCGCTGCGCATGCAGGTCCTGCGCCAGCGCGGTGCCGATCCGCGCGTCATGCCCGATCTGGCACAGATGCGCGCGCGGTTGTTCGCGGCCAAGCCGGCGGCGGGTCCTTGGGACGTGCGCAACGATGCGGGTCGCCTGCAGGACATCGATCTGCTGGCGCAGGCCTGCGCGCTGCGGGCGGGCGACCCGGCACGGGGCACCTTGGCGCAACTGCGGGCTGGCAAGCGTGCCGGTCTGCTCGAGGCTTCCGCGACCGAGGCACTGTCGTCGGCTTGGCGGGTCTTCTGGCGGCTGCATGCGGCGGGACGGCTGCTAACCGATCGCCCACTGGACAACGCCGAGATCAGACGCGGCGCCCAAGACTTCCTGCAGCGAGAGCTTGACGCCCCGGACAGCGACACGATTACTGACCGCATCCGCGATCAGGTGACGCGCGCGCAGACCCTGATTGCTGCGCAGTTCCCGGACTAATGTCCTATCCCGAGGCGACATTCCGTTCGGGACGTTCGGGCAGGATGTCGGCAACTTCGGGACGGACCTGTTCGACGCTGGTCTGCAGGTCTGCGGCAACCTCGGACAGGGACCGCCCGCCGATCTGGCCCAGAACCGGGATCGAGACCAATCCGGCGGGCAAGGCCGGTGCGGGCATATCGGGGGCCTCGACGAACAGCCCATGGGCGGTCTTGTCCCAGTAGAACGGCTTGGTCACCACCTCGCAGATGGCTTTCCAGCCGGCCAGACAGCCAAGCGGGAAATACAGGTGCAGCGTCGGCACCCAAGCCAGCAGGTGCCGGTGCTTGGCCCCGCTGACCGCCCGCATGCCCACGAAGATCGACAGCAGTTCCGAGGCGACGAACAGGGTGAACAGCGCGGGCACGGCCCAAGTGCCCAAGGCCTCCAGAGGGCCGCGCAGGGGGTGGGGCAGGCCAAGGCTCAGCAGCCAGAAGCTCCAGAGGACCGGAGCCAGCAGGTATTGCGACACCGCGCCGAAGAACTGGACCTGGAACCACCAGAAGCGCCACGCCCCCAGTTCGCGGTGCAGCTGCATCGGGTTGCGCATATGGACCGCCCAGGTCAGGGCATAGCCCTTGAGCCAGCGTGACCGCTGCTTGACCCAAGGCATGGCGCGGCAGTTGGCTTCCTCATCCGTGGTGGTGTCGATGATCTGGGTGCGATAGCCGCGGCGGTTCAGGCGCACGCCCAGATCGGCGTCCTCGGTGACGTTCCAGCTGTCCCAGGCACCGACCTCTTCCAGGATGTGACGGCGGAAAAACAGCGTCGTGCCGCCCAAGGGGACGACCAGCCCCAGACGGGCGACGCCAGGCAGCAGGACCCGGAACCATGCGGCGTATTCGATGGTGAAACAGCGGGCCAGCCAGTTGGTACGCGGGTTATAAAAATCCAACGCGCCCTGCAGGCAGGCGACATCCGCGGGTGCGAAATGGAACGCGCGGGCGACCTTGTGCAGCTGGTCGGGATCGGGGCGATCCTCGGCGTCCCAGATGCCCACGATCTGCGATTTGCAGAAGTTCAGCGCATAGTTCAGCGCGCGCGGCTTGGTCTTGATGGGACCATCGGGAACACGCACGACGCGGATCCAATGGGGCAGGGTGACGCCATGCAGCGCGGCCTCGGTCACATCGTCGCTGGCCTCGATCACCAGAAGGATGTCCGTCAGTTCGCGCGGATATTGCAGGCGGGCCAGGCGTCCGACCAGCTTGCCCGCGACATCGCTTTCCTTGAACAGCGGCACCATGACCGAGATCATCGGCAATGGCACGTCCACGTCCGAAGGCAGCAGCTGCCCCTGCGCCACCGCCTGTTGCAGTTCCTGATTTTCGCTGCGGGCGCGACGGAAGCCGGTAAAGGCCAGCAGCTTCAGCGCCGATTGAGACAGCAGCGTCAGCACAGCCCAGGCCGTCAGCACCCAAGCCAGCAGGACGGGCGCGAAGACGATCCCCGCCAGCACCATCAGCACCAGGGCAAATGCCAGTTGGCCGGTGCGGGCGTGGTTCTGGGTGCGGCAGCTTTCGGCGGCGGGGACGCGGCACTCGGCCTCGCGGATCAGGCGGGTGCGGCGCCAGTCGAGGACACCGGATTGGACCTGCTCCTCGCTGGCCAGCAGCATGCGGACATGGCCGTATTCGCGCGGCAGACGACGCAGCAGAGCCTCGAACGCCTCGGGGCGGGCGGTGGCGATCCATGTGACCCCGCCGATGCGCCGCCACGGCAGAATGGCATGGGTCAGGCAGAAACCTGCCCCGGCAAGGTCGATCAGGCGCGGGTCGGCGGGGCTTTGGTCGGGGTCGATGGCGGTGGTGCGCCACTGGCGCGATAGGGCGCGTGCCATGGCATCGGGCTGGACCATCCGCTGCGCCAGCAGAACCTGTGCCAAGGGCTGACACTGTTTCTGGCTGATGACAGTGGCCTTCAGCAGGTCGGCCGGATCGACGGCGCCGTCCTCCAGCAGGATCTGACCCAAAGGACGCAAGGTCCGCGGCGCGATCGTGGGACCGCGCAGCACGATGCCGCCTTCGTCGTTCAGATTTGCCGGCTGTGGCAACGGCGCAAGCATGGCCATAGACGATTCCCCGTTGAGCGTCCTCGTCATGCCATGAATGTGATTAACGGAAGGTTAAGGCGCAAGGGCGGCGCAGGGGTCAGACCCCCGCGCCGCCCCTGACGTGGCCTTTATGCACGCCTTGCGCGCATCGAGTTGGTGAAGCGCTTGAACAGATACATGCTGTCCTGCGGACCGGGCGATGCCTCGGGGTGGTGCTGGACCGAAAAGACCGGACGATCCGTCATGCGGATACCGCAGTTGCTGCCGTCGAACAGGCTGACATGGGTTTCCAGCACGCCTTCGGGCAGGGTCTGCGAATCGACCGCGAACCCGTGGTTCATCGAGGTGATCTCGACCTTGCCGGTTTCCATGTCGCGCACCGGGTGGTTCGCACCATGATGGCCGTGGCTCATCTTGACGGTCTTTGCGCCAAGCGCCAGCGCCAGCATCTGGTGGCCAAGGCAGATGCCGAACATCGGCAGATCCTTTTCCAGCAGCGACTGGATCATCGGCACGGCATAGACGCCGGTCGCGGCCGGATCGCCGGGGCCGTTGGCAAGGAAGATGCCCTCGGGTTCGTGGGCCATGATCTCCTCGGCGGTGGCGGTGGCGGGCATGACCGTCACATCGGCACCATGCGACACGAGCGACCGCAGGATGTTGCGTTTGGCACCATAGTCGATGGCGACGACCTTGAAGGGCTTCGCCTCGGGCGAGGTGCCGAAGCCCGTGCCCCATTCCCACGTCCCCTGATCCCATTTGTAGGTCTGGGCGCAGCTGACGGTCTTGGCCAGGTCCAGCCCGACCAGACCCTGCCAGTCGCGGGCCTTGGCGACCATCGCCTCGATGTCGAAATTGCCGTCCGGATCGTGGGCCAGCACGACATGAGGCGCGCCCTGCTGGCGGATCGCACGGGTCAGGCGGCGTGTGTCGATGGCGCCGATGCCGATGCGGCCAAGGCGGGTCATCCACTCGGTCAGTTCGGCGGTCGTGCGCCAGTTCGACGATTGCGTCGGGTCCCACCGCACGACGATGCCGCTGGCCACCGGATCCTGCGCTTCGTCGTCTTCCGTGGTCACGCCGGTATTGCCGATGTGGGGGAAGGTGAAGGTCACGATCTGGCTGGCATAGGAGGGATCGGTCATGATCTCCTGATAGCCAGTCATGGCGGTGTTGAAGACCAGTTCGGCGACAACTTCGCCCGTGGCGCCAAAGCCCTGGCCGTAGAAAACGGTCCCGTCGGCAAGCGCAAGGCAGGCAGTCGGTTTTACAGCCATATCGGCACCTCTGGATCTGAAATCTTGGGGTGAATAAGGGGCGCAGGTCCCAAGGTCAAGCGGCCCTGATGGTCACGGGCGCTTGAATTGCACCGCACATGGCCCTAGATCGCAGTCTTTCCGGCGCATCCCGCGCCTGCAACGGAGACGCGATCATGGAACTGCGCAGCAAGCTGCAAGCCGCGACGAAGGAAGCGATGAAGGCCCGGGACACCGCCCGCCTGTTAACGCTGCGCCTGATCGGCGCTGCCGTCAAGGACCGTGAGATCGCGGCACGTGGCGGCGACGGCGACGGCGCCCTGACCGAAGCCGATCTGATCGCGATCATGTCGCGCATGGTCAAGCAGCGTCAGGAATTGGCCAAAGCCTATGAAGAGGCCGGTCGCCTCGAGTTGGCATCCAAGGAAGAGGATGAAATCACCGTCATCCAGGAATTCCTGCCCCGCCAGATGGATGCCGACGAAACCCGCGCCGCCATCGACAAGGCCATCAGCGATCTGAATGCCGAAGGCATCCGCGACATGGGCCGCGTCATGGCCGCGCTGAAGGAACGCCACGCCGGCCAGATGGACTTTGGCGCCGTCGGTCCGGCGGTCAAGGATCGCCTGCTGGCGTGAACCCTGCGCGGTCGGGCGCGTTTGCTGGCAGGAGGTGACCCATGCCAGCAAAATCCAAGGCCCAGCAACGCGCTGCCGGTGCGGCCCTGTCCGCCAAGCGCGGCGAAACCAAGGTCGGCGACCTGCAAGGCGCGTCCAAGGACATGTATGACAGCATGACCGAGGATGAGCTGGAAGACTTCGCGTCTACAGACCACGACGATCTTCCCGATCACGTCGAAGGCGACTGAGATACGAACCATAAAGGGCGGGCAGGGGAAATCCTGCCCGCCCTTTCGTCAACCTCGCGCGCGGGCGATGGCGCGGGTCAATTCCTCGCAAAGCGCGCGACGTTCGGGCGGTGTCAGGAAGACGCCCAGCTCGATCTCGCGGCTGCCGTCGGTCAGGGTCAGATAGTCCTGAACCGGCCCCTTGCGGATCTGCGCGCGCACCCAATAGCTGTTGGTGTCCCAATCGCGCGGTGCCTTGCCCGGATCAAGACGACGGACATGCAGACGCTGGCGGTTCAGCGTCAGTTCTTCATGCGTCTGGCCGGTGCGATAGCTGTGTTGCAGCGCGAACCAAATCCCCGCAACGACGATCGCCCCGAAGGGCAGCAGCCCCCACAGGATGGGCGACCCCAGCATGGCGACGATCGGCAGCGACAGCAGGATGGCCGTCGTGGCGATGAACCAGACGAAGCCTTTGCGCGGCAGCGACCGATGTGGCCAGAGGGTCAGTTTTTGCAGAACGGCCCCGGAATCATCCGGGGCCGTCTGTGTCCATTGATATGGCATCTTTGGATCGAACTCAGTGGGCCGGGCTGCGATCCCAGTCTTCGCGCTTGGGCAGCTGCTCGAACGTATGTTCGGGCGGGGGCGAGGACAGGGTCCATTCCAGCGTATCGGCGTATTCGTTCCAGTAGTTGTTCTGGGTCACGCGCTTGCCCGCAAACAGGGTGTAGGCCATCACGCCGAAGAAGAACAGGAACGAGGCGAAGGACAGGTAAGCCCCAAGCGAGCTGATATTGTTCCAATACGCAAACTCGACCGGATAGTCGATATAGCGGCGCGGCATGCCCTGGCGACCCAGGAAGTGCTGCGGGAAGAACGTCAGGTTGGCGCCGATGAACATCATCCAGAAGTGCAGCTTGCCTGCCCATTCGGGATACTGACGGCCCGACATCTTGCCGACCCAGTAATAGATACCGGCAAAAATCGCGAAGACCGCACCAAGCGACATCACATAGTGGAAGTGGGCCACGACATAATAGGTGTCGTGATACACACGGTCCAGCGGCGCCTGGCTGAGGACCACACCGGTCACACCGCCGACGGTGAACAGGAACAGGAAGCCGAAGGCCCAGAGCATGGGTGTCTTGAACTCGACCGAGCCGCCCCACATCGTGGCGATCCAGCTGAACACCTTGATGCCCGTGGGCACGGCGATGGTCATGGTCGCCAGCATGAAATAGCTCTGCTGGGTCAGCGACATGCCGACGGTATACATATGGTGCGCCCAGACGACGAAGCCCAGAACACCGATCGCGGCCATGGCCAGAACCATCGGCAGGTAACCGAAGATCGGCTTCTTCGAGAAGGTCGCGATCACGTGGCTGATGATGCCGAAGCCGGGCAGCACGATGATATAGACCTCGGGGTGACCGAAGAACCACAGGATGTGCTGGTACAGGATTGGGTCGCCGCCGCCTGCGGGATTGAAGAAGTTGGTCCCGAAGTTGCGGTCCATCAGCAGCATGGTGATGGCACCGGCCAGAACCGGCAGGGCCAGAACGATCAGCCATGCGGTGATGAAGACCGACCAGGCGAACAGCGGCACCTTGAACATGGTCATGCCGGGGGCACGCATGTTCAGGAAAGTGGTGATGATGTTGATGGCACCCACGATGGACGATGCGCCCGAGACGTGGACGGCGAAGATCGCCAGATCCATCGAATAGCCGCCTTCAGTGGTCGAAAGCGGTGGGTAAAGCACCCAACCCACGCCCGAACCCCACTGCTGGTTACCGCCCGGCGTCAGCAGGGATGCGATGCCAAGGGCCAGACCCGCGACATACAGCCAGTAGCTGAGGTTGTTCATGCGCGGGAAGCTCATGTCCGGCGCGCCGATCTGCAGCGGCATGAAGTAGTTGCCGAAGCCGCCGAACAGCGCCGGAATCACCACAAAGAACATCATCAGGACACCGTGATAGGTAATCATGACGTTCCAAAGGTGACCGTTGGGGGTACATTCCCGCGCCGAATCCGCAATGAAGCGTGCGCCTTCAAGGCACATGTACTGGACGCCGGGGTGCTGCAGTTCCATCCGCATGTAAACGGTGAAACTGACCGAGATCAGACCGGCCAGCGCAGCAGTGAATAGATAAAGAATACCAATGTCTTTGTGATTGGTAGACATGAACCAGCGGGTGAAGAACCCACGGTTGTCATGGTGGTCGTCGTGGCCGTGTGCGGCTGCGTCTGCCATACCCGAACTCCCTGCAAGATCTCGTCGAGCCGGCCTGGCAGACCGGCATTATCACGCTTTCTTTAGACCACCCGTGATGACCGGGCAATGCGTCACGGTGGCCTAGTCGCGCGCCTCTGCCAGAATATCACACCGGGCAGAGGCCGATCACGTGGCGGATGCGGCAGATTGCCGCAGCTAAGATCACTCGGCCGGTGCGTCCGGCGACACGCTGGTCAGATAGGCGGCGACATCGGCCTGATTGCGGTTCAGCTTGAAGGTCATCTTGCTGCGCGCACCGTCATCGCCGGATTTTTCCTTCACCCAATCACCGGGATCGGTGACATAGGCGATCAGTTCCTCCTCGGACCAGACCATGTCCGGATTGGCCTCGGCCGCGGCCAGAATGCCGTCGCCATAACGGAAGCCTTCGCGCGACGCGATCTTGGCGCCGATGATGTTGTAAAGGTTCGGGCCGACCGCGCCGCCCTTGACGATATCGGTGCCGTCGTCATCCTGGATCATGTGGCAGGCGCGGCACTTGCGGAATTCCTTTTCGCCGGCTGCGGCATCGCCGGCATCCTGTGCGACGGCGGGAATGGCTAGGGTCGCGCCGATGAAGGCGCCGACAATGGCTGATTTCATGTTGTTTTCCTCGCTCGGCCCTGTCCAAGGGCATGTCTCCGATCCGACCCTACAGGCAGGATGCGCCGGAAATCCACCTACCGAAAGGTCGCAGCGAAAGAATTGATCAGTTTTCGTCGAAGGTCGCGACGAAAGCCTGTCGCAGGGCGTTATCCAGATCGTCCATCCCGACCGGCAGACCCAGGTCCACCAGCGACGTGATGCCATGCCCGCTGATGCCGCAGGGCACGATGCCATCGTAATGCGACAGGTCCGGTTCGACGTTGATCGAGATGCCGTGGAAGCTGACCCATCGGCGCAGCTTGATGCCGATGGCCGCGATCTTGTCTTCCCGGGTGGTGCCATCGAACAGCGTCGGCTTGTCGAGGCGCTGAACCCAAACACCCACGCGACCTTCGCTGATCCGTCCCGACACGCCGAATTCGGCCAGCGCGGCGATCACCCATGCCTCCAACTGCGCGACGAAGGCCCGGACGTCGCGACCGCGCTTGTTCAGGTCCAGCATGACATAGACGATTCGCTGGCCCGGACCGTGATAGGTGTATTGCCCGCCGCGCCCCGTGGGATGCACCGGAAAGCGAGGGTTCAGCAGGTCCTGCGGTTTGGCGCTGGTGCCGGCGGTATACAGCGGCGGGTGTTCGACCAGCCAGATGCATTCATCGGCATCGCCTGCCAGAATGGCGGCGACGCGTGCCTCCATGAAGGTCACGGCCTGGTCGTGGCCGGTCAGGCCGTCGCTGATGATCCATTCCACCATGGCGTGGATGTGGCGCGGCGGGGGCGTTTCGTCAATGGCTTTCAGGCATCTTGGGGCAGGGTGCAAAAAGCGCTTTTCTTTGGCGCATGGCTCGGCTATCAGGCGCTTACCTCAAGATGCGGCCGTGGCGGAATTGGTAGACGCGCAGCGTTGAGGTCGCTGTTCCTTAACCGGAGTGGAAGTTCGAGTCTTCTCGGCCGCACCAGAGATACCCCAAATGAAAAAGCGCCGCACTGGTTGATCCAGCGCGGCGCTTTTCCTTTGTCCGGCAGGCTGATGCGGGGGCGGCGCGACACCGCCCCCGATCGCTCAGTTGGCGATGGCCGTCACGGCTGCGCCTGCGCCCGTGGCGATCTGCAGTGACGCCCATTCCTTGGATGCATCATTGCGTGCCGATGCCGCAGCAAGACGTGCCGAGGCGCGCTGGCGGTCGGCGTCCAGCAGGTTGACCAGCGCCAAGGCCCCGGCCTCGAAGTTGGTGCGGGCCAGCGAATAGGCGCGGTCGTAAGATGCCGCAGCGCGGTCCAGCGTGGCGACGCGCTGACGATAGCGGCGCAGGTTCGACTGGCTGCGCTGCACATCCTCGACCGCGGAGGCGATCTGGCTGCGATAGGCCAGATCGGCCGAGCGGGCCTCGGACACCCGACGCGACCGCGTTGCCTGCAGGATGCCCTGGTTCGCAACCGGCAGCGAGATGCGCGGACCGAAGGCCCAGTTGTTGGACCCCGCCGCATCGCTGATCGACCCCGAGAGCGACAGCGACGGCAGCATATCCGCAGTGGCGACACCGACGGCGGCCAGCGCCTGCGCCAGATCCTGCTGGCTGGACCGGATATCGGGCCGGTTGCGCAGCAGGTCCGCCGGAACGCCGGTGCCGGGACCCGCGGGCGTGCGCAGCGCGGACGACCCTGACGACATTCGCGACATCACACCGTTCGCCTGCTGGTTCAGCAACGTCGACAGGCGATAGATCTGGGCGTTGTAGAGCGCCTCGTAGTTCGGCAGATCGGCGCGGGCGGTTTCCAGCAGGGCCTGGGTCTGGGCGGTGTCGTAATCGGTCGCCAGACCCAGCGACAGCATGTTGTTGGTGACCTGCAGCGTGCTTTCGCGCGCTTCGATGGTGTCGCGGGTCAGCGCCAGCGCCTGCTGATAGAAGCGGGCGTCGGAATAGGCGCCGATGACCTCGGCCAGCCAGGCAAGGCGGGTGACCTGCGCTTCGGCCTCGGCCGAGGCATAGGCCGCCGCCGCCCCTTCGCGCGCCCGGCGTGCGCCGCCGAACAGGTCGAAGACGAAGCCCGCCGACAGATTGGCGGTGCTGGTATAGCCGGTGGGCTGGTTGTCGCCGCCGTTGCGGGTGCGGCTGGCGGATGCCGCTTCGCCGGTGACCTGTGCGGCCAGAGGGGCGGTGGCGCGCAGGTCGGCTTCGGCTGCGCGGATGCGTTCGTTGGCCGCCAGAATGTCCAGGCTGTTGCCCAGACCGTCCGCGATCAGCTGCGACAGTACCCGGTCCTGATAGTTCGACCAGAAGGCGGTCTTGGTCACCTGGGCGGGGGCCTGACCCTCGCCCTCGGCAAAGCTGGCGGGGACCTTGGCGTCGGGCAGGTCGGTGGGATCGGGCCCCACCGCCGCACAGCCCGAGATGGTCAGCAGCGCGGTCAGCGACAACGCCGCCAGTCGGGATTTACGTGGAAACATCACGAGGTCTTATCCTTTCGCGTCACCAGATTGCGCGTTTTCAACACGGCGACATAGAAGACCGGCACCAGGAAGATCCCGATCACGGCCGAGGTGGTCATGCCGCCCAGAACGCCGATACCGATCGAGTTCTGCGCACCCGCACCGGCACCCGATGCGATGGCCAGGGGCAGCACGCCCAGCATGAAGGCGAATGTGGTCATCAGGATCGGGCGCAGACGCTGACGTGCGGCGACCAATGCCGCATCCAGCAGGGACTTGCCCTCCTTGATCTGCGCTTCGGCGAATTCCACGATCAGAATGGCGTTCCTTGCCGCCAGACCGATCGTCGTCAGCAGGCCGACCTTGAAGTAGACGTCGTTGCTTTGGCCGAACCACAGCGCGGCTGCCAAGGCCCCCAGGATGCCGATGGGCACGGTCATCATCACCGAGATCGGCACCGACCAGCTTTCGTAAAGGGCGGCCAGCGACAGGAAGACGACCAGCGCGGACAGGGCGAACAGGATCGGCGCCTGATTGCCTGACAGGCGTTCCTGATAGGACAGACCCGTCCAGGCGGTGTCGTAATTGCCCTCCAGCTCGCCGACCATTTCCTCCATCGCATCCATGGCGGCGCCCGATGACAGGCCTTGAACGGCGGCGCCGCTCAGTTCCAGCGCGCGGCTGCCGCCGTAACGGGCCAGCGCCTTGGGTTCCTGTTCCCATTCCTGGGTCGAGAAGGCCCCGAAGGACACCATCTCGCCGGCCGAATTGCGGGCATACCAACTGTTAATGTCGTCGGGCTGGGACCGGTTGTCTGCCTCGCCCTGAACGACGACGGGACGCAGGTCGTTGCCAAGCGCGAAATCGTTCACGTCGCGCCCGGCGAAGATCACCGACAGCATCGAGTTCACATCCGAGATCGACAATCCGAAGGCGGCTGCCTTCTGCTGGTCGATGTCCAGACGCAGCGCGGTCTGGGTCTTGCTTTCGTTGCCGCGCAGGTTGGTCACGCGACCGTCCGCCTGTGCGTCCGACACCAGCGTATTGGCCGCCGCCATCAGCGCATCCTGACCCTGGCCGCCCTGATCGACCATATACATGGTGAAACCGGACGAGTTGCCAAGCCCCTGGATCGCGGGCGGTTGCAGCACGAAGATCTGGCCCTGACGGTTCGTTCCGAAGAAATATCCGTTCGCGCGGTTCACCAGCGATGGCAGGTCATGACCGTCGCGTTCCTCGTATTCTTTCAGCTTCATAAACAGGATGGCGTTGTTCTGACCCGTCCCCGAGAAGCTGAAGCCAAGGGCTGCAAAGACGGATTCCACCGTCTCGGTTTCCTGGTTCAGCAGATAGTTCTCGACCTTTTCGACCAAAGCCTGGGTCTGCTGGGTCGTCGATCCGTCGGGGCCCTGCACGATGACCAGCGCAACGCCCTGATCCTCATCGGGCAGGAACGAGCCGGGCAGGCGGCCATACAGCACGACCACGCCCGCGACGATCACCGCCAGAACGATCAGCAGGCGGAACGGGCGTTTGATCAGACGCCCGACAACCCCGGCATAGCCGTTGGTCGCGCGGTCCAGATTACGGTTGAACCAGCGGGCGGGCGCAATGCCGTCACCATGCTTGCGCGGGCGCAGCAGGCTGGCACACATGGCGGGCGTCAGGATGACGGCGACGCCAAGCGACAGCACCATGGCCGTGATGATCGTGACCGAGAACTGTCGGTAAATCACACCCGTCGCACCGGTCATGAAGGCCATCGGCAGGAAGACCGCCGACAGGACCAGCACGATGCCGACCAGCGCCGAGGTGATTTCATCCATGCTTTTCTCGGTGGCCTCGACGGGGCCGAGGCCCTCTTCCTCCATCACGCGTTCGACGTTTTCCACAACGACGATGGCGTCATCGACCAGCAGGCCGATGGCCAGCACCAGTGCGAACATGGTCAGCGTGTTGATGGTGAAACCTGCCGCCGCCAGCACCCCGAAGGTGCCCAGCATGACGACCGGAATGGCGATCACCGGAATGATCGTGGCGCGCCAGCTTTGCAGGAAGGCCAGGATCACGAAGAAGACCAGCACCACGGCCTCGGCCAGGGTGTGATAGACTTGGTTGATGGATTCCTCGACGAAGGGCGAGGTGTCATAGGGATAGACGACCTCGACCCCCTCGGGCAGGGCGCTTTCCAGATCGGCGATGGTTTCACGCACAGCGTCGGCGGTATCGACCGCGTTGGCGCCGGTCGCAAGGTTCACGGCGAAACCGGCGGCGGGATTGCCGTTGTGGCGCGACGATCCTCCGTAGGATTCCTGGCCGATCTCGATCCGGGACACATCGCCCAGGAAGACGGTCGAACCGTCGGGGTTGACGCGCAGCAGGATGCTCTCGAATTCCTCGACGGTCGACAGCTGCGATTGGGCCGACAGCGAGATGGTGATCCGCTGACCCTCCATCGCGGGCTGGGCACCAAGATCGCCGACGGTGACGTTGGTGTTCTGGGCCGCCACGGCCGCGGTGATGTCCGAAGGCGTCACCTGATACTGGTTCATCTTCATCGGATCCATCCAGATCCGCATGGCATAGCCCGACCCGAAGGTATTGATCGAACCGACGCCCGGCGTCCGCTTGACCGGATCCTCGATCAGCTGGCCCACAAGATCGCCCAGTTCCAGTGACGAATATTCGCCGTTGGGTGCGGTCAGCGCCCCCACCAGCAGGATCGACGAGGTCGATCGCGACACCTGCACGCCGTTCTGCTGAACGATGTCGGGCAGTTGCGGCGTCACCAGCTGCAGCTTGTTCTGCACCTGCACCTGCGCGATGTCGGCATCGACCGTGTCATCGAAGGTTAGCGACACCGAGGTCGATCCCGGCGTCGAGGCCGAGGTCATATAGGTCAGGCCGTCCAGACCCGTCATCGCATCCTCGATGACTGTGGTCACGGATGCTTCGACGATCTCGGCCGAGGCGCCGGTATAGCCGGCGCTGATCCGCACCGTCGTCGGCGCGATCTGCGGGTATTGTTCGATGGCCAGACTGTTCAGGCCGATCGCGCCGACCAACATGGTGATCAGCGCCAGCACCCACGCAAAGACGGGGCGGTGAATAAAGAAACGTGCCATGCGCGCTTACTCCGTCGCGTCGGCGGGCTGGGCCGCGTCGTCTGCTGCATCGGCTTCGTCGGCGGCCTTGGCTTCGGCATCGGCGGGCTTGTCCTGCGGGATCTCGCGGATGACACCCTGTTCGTCGAAGGTCACCGGAACGGTCACGACATCCATGCCTTCCTGCAGACCGGTCAGGCCGTCGGCGACCAGCGTGTCGCCGTCCTCCAGCCCTTCGGTCACGATCCACTGCTGCTGATAGCTGCCTTCCTCGGTCAGCTGGCGCTGGCTGGCCTTGCCGTCCTTGACGACCCAGGCCGACAGATTGCCGACCTTGTCGCGCTTGGTCGCCGATTGCGACACCAGGATCGCCGAGGTGGTCCCCAGTTCGACCTGACCGCGCAGGAACATACCCGGCAGGATCAGGTTGTCGGGGTTTTCAAAGCGGAAGCGCGTATCGATCGACCCGGTCGAGGTCGAGACGGTGACCCCCGGCGCGACCATTTCGCCCACGGCCTGATAGGTACGGCCGTTTTCCAGCGTCAGCGTGGCGTTCAGCGTTTCGCTCAGCGTCAGGCTGCCGTCGCTGATGTCATCCAGCACGTTCAGGATGCGCGACGAGGGTTCGTACATATCGACCTCGATCGGGTCCAGCTGCGTCACGGTCGCCAGTGCATCGGCCTGATTGGCGGTGACCAGATCACCGACCGAAATGGCGGCGACGCTGGCGATGCCGGCGATGGGGCTGGTGACGGTGGTCCAATCCAGATCGGCCTGCGCCAGCGTGCGCGAAGCTTCGGCCGATTGCAGCGTCGCCTTGGCCTGATCCAGCGTCGCAAGGGCGGTTTCCACCTGCGCCTGCGTCGTGCCTGATCCCAACAGCTTGCGGGTCCGGTCATAGGACGACTGCGCCTGCGTCACCTGCGCCTGCGCCGAGGATACCTGCGCCTCGGCGCTGGCGAGATTGGCCTGATAGGTGGTGTCTTCGATGGTGAACATCGGGTTGCCGGCATCGATGCGCTTGCCGGGGTCATAAAGGATGTCGGTCACGATGCCGCTGACGCGGGGACGGATTTCGGCATCCGATGCCGCCACGGCCCGTCCCGGCAGTGTGACCAGACGCGGCACCTCCTGCAGTTCCAGCGTGACCACGCCCACCTGCTTGGGGGGCATGCCGCCCGGGGCCTGCGCGGCCGCCGGCCAGGCAAGGAGCACGGCAGCCGCCATGGCGGCGCCGGTCGAGAGTTTGATCTTGTGCATCGTCCGATGTCCCGAATTCTGCCCGCCATGGGCGCCACTGTTGGGCGCTGATTGCATATAATTGCTGAGTGTGCAATGTTTGCTTTCGCCGCATAGGGGGAATGCACAGAAAATGACCACAGATCTACGTGACAAGCGTCGGCGCCAGACTGCCCGCGACATCCAGCTGGCGGCCCTGCGCTTGTCGATCAGGCAGGGCTATGCTTCGGTCACGACCGAGGCCATCGCGACCGAAGCCGGAACCAGCCCGCGCACATTTTTCAACTATTACAATAACAAGCAGGCTGCAATTGTCGGTGAACCCCCGGTCCTCAAGGCCGAGGGCAATGAATGGATCATCACTTCGGGCGAACCGCTGATCGAGGATCTGGTGAAGATCATGTCCGGTCTGCTGTTCAACGAGATCCCCGACCGCGACATGATCCGCATGATCCGTAAGCTGTCCGAGGCCGCGCCCGAACTGACGGTCGTGTTCCGCGATTCGATGGACCAGATCGCGCGCGTGCTGGCTGGGCTGCTGGAACAGCGACTTGGCCCCGATCGGCGGATCACCGCACAGCTGTTGGGCGACTTGTCGCTGCGCGCCTTCTGCGAGGCGGTGATGGAATGGGGCCAGAATGAGGCGATCACCACCGACCAGATCCCCCAGATGGTACGCCACCATCTGCAACAGGTCCGCGACATGCTGGGGTAGGGCGCCCTAGCTAGAGGCGCCCTTGAATTCCAGCCGCGTGCGACGGCATCTGGACGTCTGTTCGATGTCCAGCGCACTGCCGACCTGCGCGGCTGCCCCCTCCAGCAAGACCGAGCCGAAACCGCCGCCTTCGCCGGGTTCCGGCTGGTCGCTGTCATAGGTTTCGGCCCATTCCAGCGTGATCTGGCCGTCCGTCTGCTGCCATGTCACCGACAGCGTTCCGTTGACGCTGCCCAGAACCCCGTATTTGAAGGCATTCGTCCCCAGTTCGTGCAGGATCAGCGACAAGGGCACGACCTGCTTGGGTTGAACCACGGTTTCATCGCCGTTCAGTTCGACGCGCGCCCCACGATAGGGGGCCAGCGTGGTCTGGACCAGACTTTCGATCAGCACATGTTCGTTCTTGCCGCGTGCGGTGGTCAGCCCGTGGGACCGTGAAAGTGCATTGATGCGGCTGGACACTTCGGACACGACCTCTTGGGCGTCGTCGGTTTCGCGCGCCGCCATCCGCAGCATGGCCGAGATCTGGGTGAAGAGGTTCTTGACCCGGTGATCCATCTCGGAAATCACCGCCTCGCGCAGCTTGGCTGCCGATTGTGCCGAGGTGACATCGACCATCACCCCCAATACGCGGGGCTTTTCGCCTTCCGAGCCGAAGACCTGGCCCGAAGCTTCCAGCAGCACATCGGACAAGGCGTTCGACGACGGCGCGATGACCCTGCGGAAATCGCGACCCTTGCCGCAGGCGGTCAGGTCATCGACCAGACCGTCGCGATCTTCGGGGGCGATCAGTCCCGCAAAGGCCGAGAGCGGCAGCTCTGCCGTCCGCCCGACCCCCAGAAGGTCCGAGCTGTCATCGATGGTCAGCATCTGCGTCTTGGTATCGAACTGCCAAACCGCAATGCGCGCCAGCGAGCGGACGGATTTCAGGCGTTCTTCCTGACGCTCGATCTCTACCCGCAGATCGCGCAGGTCGCTGACGTCCTCGAAGACCAGCATGGCGCCGTCCAGATGGCCGTCGGGTCCGCGATAGGGCTTGGCATCGACCCGCCAGACGCGATCATGCTCGGCCTCGGTCAATTCAGTACTGGCGGCATCGCCCGTCGAGGCGACCTCGCTGGCCATCCGCAGCAAGGTGTCGCTGGCAAAGACGTTGGACACATCGGCCAGCGGCCGCCCGTGGTCGGATTTCCGCAGCGGAAAGATCTGCGTCGCGGCCGAGGTGAAATTGCGCACCCGCACGTCGCGATCCACCACCAGCAGCGGGATCTTGGTCGCAAGGAAGAAGTTCTGCAGGTCCGAATTCGCCGCCGTCAGATCGTCGATCTTGGATTTCAGCTCGTCGTTGACGGTGCTCAGTTCCTCGTTCGTGGACTGAAGCTCCTCGTTCATCGACATCATTTCTTCGTTCGAGCTTTTCAGCTCTTCGTTGGTGGTCTCCAACTCCTCGACGGTGCCGTTCAGTTCGACCTGCATCCGGCGCAATTCTTCTTCCAGCAGGTCGTTGCGCGATTCCCGGACGTGCAATTCGTCCAGATCGTCGGTCTCGGGCGCGGCGCGGTAATCGCCGGTTTCCGAAAAGACCAGCAGCGTGCTGCGATCGGCCAGCGGTTCGGCAAACAGGGTCACAGGCTGCGCCCCCACGTCCGATCGTGCCGACAGGTCCCGCACCACGACCGCACGTCCGGTCGAATTCACCTGTTCGAGCGCCTGCGACACGGCATCCTTCAGCCCCGAATGCACGATCGAGTTCGCCAGCACCGGCTTGCGCGCCGTCGGATCGACCGAAAGGAAACGGCCAAGGCGCCCGGCGGTCCACAGAACCTCGCCCGAGCGGGACACCTGCAGCGAGGCGGGCGCAAAGCGGTCCAGCACCCGACGCTGCGCGCCCTGCGCCTGACGGTCCTGCGACACGGGTTCGCGCAAAGGCTGGGCAGCGGCGCTGCGGCTGCGGTCGCTGGCTTCGTGGCGCGAAAGCGGCAGGTCCATGGGCAACCGCGCGACACTGTCGTCCCGCTGGAACAGCCGGGCAGGGCGGTCCAATTCGGTGAAATGCACGGATTCGCGGCGCACCCCTTCGGACGGACCAAGGAACAGGAAGCCCTCGGGGCGGATGGCGTAATGGAACAGCGGCAGGATGCGCGACTGCAGCGGTTCATCCAGATAGATCAGCAGGTTCCGACAGGAAATCAGGTCCACCCGCGCAAAAGGCGGGTCGCGCAGCACGCTGTGCAGCGAAAACCGGACGCGGTCGCGCAACTGCGGCGTGATCTGCATCATCGCGTCGCGGTGGGTGACATAATCCTGGCGGAAATCCTCGGGGATGTCGGCCAGCGCGCTGATCGGATAGGTGCCCGCCCGCGCCATGTCGATCATCTTCTTGTCGATGTCCGAGGCAAAGACCGTAAAGCGCGGCCGCACGCCCGCCGCACGCATTTCCGCGTCGATCAGCATGGCGACGCTGTAAGCCTCTTCGCCGCTGGAACAGCCGGGGACCCAGACGCGGATCTCCTCGCCGTCGGCGGCCTGCACCATGGGCCGGATCGCTTTTTCGCGCAGCGACTGGAACATCTCGGGGTCGCGGAAGAAGCGCGTGACGTTGATCAGGAATTCGTTCAGCAGCGCTTCGCATTCATCGGGGGTGCGGGTCAGATGGCGCAGGTAATCCTTGGTGCTGGTCATGTTCAGCACCTGCAGGCGTCGCCGGATGCGGCGCACCAGAGTTGACATCTTGTAGCCCGAAAAATCATGCCCGGTCTGGTCCAGCAGGTGCTGGCAGATGTCGCGGGCATCGGCCAGCATCGCATCCTCGGCCAGTTCGGTGTCGCTGGACTGGAAGAACTGCAGGATGGCGGGGACGATGCGTTCGGGCGGCAGAACGAAATCGACCAGCCCGGTGGATTCCGCCGACAGCGGCATCCCGTCGTAACGGGCGGTGCGCGGTTCCTGCACCACGCACATGCCGCCGTTTTCCTTGATTGCGCGCAGGCCAAGTGTGCCATCTGCGCCCGTGCCCGACAGGATCACGCAGGCCGACGCCGGGCCCATGTCCTTGGCCAGACTTTCGAAGAAATCGTCAATGGGGCGGCGCAGCCCGCGCGGCTGGTCGAATTCCGTCAGGTGGATGCAGCCTTCACGCAGGGCCATGCCGACGCCGGGCGGAATGGTATAGACGCATCCCGCCTGCAGTCGCGTGCCCTCGGTCGCCTGCTGCACCGACAGGGCCGTGCGGCGGTCCAGCAGTTCGGCCAATACGCTGTCATGGGTCGGGTCCAGATGCTGGATGATGACATAGGCCGCCGGATCCTCGCGGCGCGCATCGCGCAGCAGGTCCTGCAATGCCTCCAGCCCGCCCGCCGAGGCGCCGATGCCCACGACCGCGAAACTTTGGCGCTGCTGCGACCAGGTGGGAGTGGCGTCATTCATCTCGGATCGTGATCCTTGCTAGTGTCGTGATCGACCGTGCGATCAGCTCGGCGGAATCCGCCATGATCAGGCCCAGCTGTCCGGCTGCGCGCCTGACGTCGTTGACGTTGCGCGCAAGGCTGGCGTCATGTTCGACCTGCTGGCCGCGCCGCTGCGCCTTGTCCAGATCGAACTGCGAGGCCAGCACGAAGGCCAGTTCGCCCGTCGCCCGACGCAGTTTGGACAGGAACACCAGATTCATGAAATCCCGCCCGTCCCGCGTCCGGTTCAATACGGGAAAGCGCCCGTCGTCGGCATGGTCATCGCGCAGGAAGTCGCGGATGGACGATACCTGTTCGGCCGGCGTTTCGGGCGTTTGCAGAAAACGGCAGTTGCGCCCCTGCACCTGATCCTGACCATATCCCGACAGGGTCGTGAACCCTTCGTTGACCAGACACAACGGCATGTCCTTTTGCGCCGTCGCAAGCGACAGCGCGATATGCGACTTGGTGAACTGCGCCCGCAACGTGTCGGGGATCTGCGCGGCTGGCATCTGTATCCTGTTCCGGCTGACACGGCGTCATCCGTGCGGCAAATGTAGAAACTTGGGCTATTGGCGACAAGCTATCAATTGTTAGATAGTTGTCGGGGGCGGCGCGGTGCTGGCGCGTTCCAGCAGTTCGACGTCCAGCATCACCGTCTGCCGGTCGTCGTCGCCCTGCATTCGGGCCAGCAACAGCTCGGCCGCGCGGCGTCCAAGGCGGGTGCGGTACTGGCGGACGGTGGTCAGCGGCGGCAGGCAGTAACCCGACATCTCGATGTTGTCGAAGCCCATGACCGAGATCTGGTCGGGCACGCCAACGCCGGCCATGGTCAGTCCGTGGATGACGCCGATCGCCATTTCGTCGTTGTCGCAGAAGATGGCCGTGGGGCGCGGGTCCATCGTCAGGATGTGCGGCACGGCATCCAGCCCCGATCGCGTTTCGAAGTCGCCCCGGATGCTGTCGGCAGGACCGGGTTCCGGCAGGCCCGCCTGCGCCAGCCCCTGCAGGAACCCCTGCCGCCGCGAAGCGGTCAGCGAATTCTGCGCGGGCCCCGTCACATGCAGGATACGGCGATGCCCCAACCCGGTCAGATGCTGTGCCGCAATGCGCCCGCCGGTGATGTTGTCGGCCAGAACGCGCGGGGCATCCAGCCCCTCGATCCATTCGCAGGCCTGCACCACGGGCGGACAGCCGGGACGGGTGAACAACTGGGGATCAAGGCTGCCGTCCAGCACGATCACGCCATCGGACCGCGACCGGTTCAGATAGGGGCCCAACACCGCCAGCGCCGGTTGATCGCCCACGGCGGTCGTATCCATCACCAGCAGGCTGAGCCCGCGCTGACGCAGCACCGTCGAGATACCCGCAAGGATCTGCGAAAAGAAGGGGTTGGCGATATTTGGCACCAGCGCCAGCACGCCGCCCACCTGCTGCTGCCGCAGGTTCCGCGCCGTCAGGTTCAGGGTATAGCCGGTCGCCGCGATCGCATCCTCAACCGCCTTTCGCGTCGCATCCGAGACGATGGCAGGGTTGGACATGGCGCGGCTGACCGTTGCGACCGAGACCCCCGCCAGTTTGGCGACATCGTGGATGCGGGGTGGCCGGGATTGGTCTGACACGCGGGCAAGGCTCCTGCTGAAAGGGGATCAGGGATAGCGCAAAAATTGCTGTTGTAAACCATTTCAGTCTATGAGAGCGTTGATGAAACCGATTACATCACGATGTGCGGTCAAGGGAGGACATATGCAGACGATGAAGGGCCCCGGCCTGTTTCTGGCGCAATTCGTGGGGACGTCCGCGCCATTCCACAGCTTCGACGCGATCACCGCATGGGCGGCGGATTGCGGATATCGGGGTGTGCAGGTGCCATCGGGGGCGACATCGCTGCTGGATCTGGACCACGCCGCGCAATCACGGGATTACTGCGATGAACTGGCGGGGCAGGCGGTTGCCAATGGCGTCGTCATCACCGAACTGTCGGCCCATGTGCAGGGGCAGCTGGTCGCCGTCCATCCCGCCTATGACGAAATGTTCGACGGCTTTGCGCCTGCATCCCTGCGCGGGAACCCCAAGGCACGGCAGGAATGGGCGGTCGATCAGGTCATGAAGACCATCGATGCCTCGGCCAATCTGGGGCTGGACCGGATGGCGGCGTTTTCGGGGGCGCTGGCATGGCCCTATCTGTACCCATGGCCGCAGCGCCCCGCCGGTCTGGTCGAGGCTGCGTTTGACGAACTGGCCGCCCGTTGGCGTCCCATTCTGGATCATGCCGACAGCCGCGGCGTTGACATCTGCTTCGAAATCCACCCCGGCGAAGACCTGCATGACGGCACCACATTCGAGATGTTCCTTGACCGTCTGGATCAGCATCCCCGCGCGATGATGCTTTATGATCCGTCACATTACCTGCTGCAGCAGCTGGATTATCTGGCCAATCTGGACATCTATGCCGACCGGATCGGCATGTTCCACGTCAAGGATGCCGAATTCAATCCGACAGGCCGTCAGGGCGTCTATGGCGGCTATCAGTCGTGGGTCAACCGTGCGGGCCGCTTCCGCAGCCTTGGCGACGGGCAGGTGGACTTCAAGGCGATCTTTTCCAAGCTGACGACGATGGGTTTCGACGGTTGGGCAGTGGTCGAATGGGAATGCGCGCTGAAGCACCCTGAAGACGGTGCCCGCGAAGGGGCTGCCTTTGTGCGCGACCACATCATCCGCGTCACCGACCGCGCCTTTGACGATTTTGCCGATGGCGGCACCAATATGGCCGCCAACCAACGGATGCTGGGGTTGGGGGCATGACCATGGACCGACATATCCCTATTCGCCTTGGCATGGTCGGCGGCGGTGCAGGTGCCATGATTGGCAATGTGCACCGCATCGCAGCGCGTCTGGACGGGCAGTTCGATCTGGTGGCGGGCGCGTTGTCCTCGACCCCGGAAAAGGCCGCGGCCAGCGCGGCGCAGGTCGGCATTCCCCGCAGCTATGACGATTACGAAGCCATGGCAAAGGCCGAGGCTGCCCGCCCCGACGGCATTCAGGCCCTGTCGATCTGCACCCCGAACCACCTGCATTTCCCGGTCGCCAAGGCATTTCTGGCCCGAGGCATCCATGTCATCTGCGACAAGCCGATGACCGCGACGCTGGATCAGGCGCGCGAACTGGCCGAGGCTGCCCGCGCGTCCGATGCGCTGTTCATCCTGACGCATAACTATTCGGCCTATCCACAGATCCGGCAGGCGCGCGCCATGATCGCCCGTGGTGATCTGGGGCAGATCCGTCTGGTTCAGGCCGAATACGCGCAGGACTGGCTGACCGAGGATACCACCAGCAAACAGGCCGAATGGCGCGGTGATCCCGCCAAGGCCGGTGCGGGCGGGGCGATCGGTGATATCGGCACCCATGCATTCCAGCTGGCGCGGTTTGTCACCGGCATGCTGCCCGAACGGCTGGCAGCTGACCTGTCCAGCTTTGTTCCCGGTCGCAGGCTGGATGACAACGCGCATATCATGATGCGCTATGCCGGTGGGGCCAAGGGGACGCTTTGGGCCTCGCAGGTCGCGCCGGGGACCGAAAACGGGCTGAAGCTGCGGGTCTATGGCGACAAGGGCGGGTTGGAATGGGCCCATGAAACCCCTGAAACGCTGTGGTTCACCCCTTTTGGCAAACCTACGCAGAAACTGCGCCGCGCAGGCCCCGGCAGCCTGGTCGAGGGAAGCCGCGTGCCCCCCGGCCACCCCGAGGGATATCTGGAAGGTTTTGCCAACCTCTATTCCGAAGCCGCCGCCGCGATCCGCAGTGGACAGCGCCCCGACACCCTGCCGGGCATCAAGGACGGGCTGGAGGGGTTGTATTTCATCGACGCTTGCATCCGCTCGAACGATGCGGACGCGGCCTGGGTGCAGGTGATGCCATGACCGATCCCGTTCTGGCGCTGAAGGGCGTCACCAAATCCTTTGGTCCCATCGAAATTCTGCACGGCGTCGATTTCGCCCTGCGCCCCGGCGAGGTTCACGCCCTGATCGGCGAAAACGGTGCGGGCAAATCGACAACGATGAAGATTTTGGCCGGTTATCTGGACCCCACGGGCGGGCAGGTCGTGCTGGACGGCAAGCCCATTACCTTTGCCGGTTCCGATCAGGCCGAGGATCTGGGCGTTATCATGATCCACCAGGAATTCAATCTGGCCGAGCATCTGTCGGTCGATCAGAATGTCTTTCTGGGCCGCGAGCTGAAAAAAGGCTGGCGGCTGGATCACAAGGCCATGCGCGACCGCACCTCCGAATTGATGGCCCGCCTGCAATGTCGGGTGGACCCCGGCGCGCGTGTTTCGGGGATATCTGTCCCCGACAAGCAGATGGTGGAAATCGCCAAGGCCTTGTCGCGCAAGGCGCGGGTGTTGATCATGGACGAACCCACCGCCGTTTTGACCGAGCGCGAGACCGAAATCCTGTTCGAACAGGTCGAACGTCTGCGCGCGGAAGGCGTGGCGATCCTTTACACCTCGCACAAGCTGAATGAGGTCAAGCGTATTGCCGACCGCGTTACAGTGCTGCGCGACGGCACGATGGTGCGGTCCGACCTGACGGCCGATGTGACCGAGGATGACATGGCCGCCGCCATGGTCGGGCGCGAACTGTCGGACCTATTCCCGCCCAAGGTGACAGGCAGCGACGAACCGATCCTGACCGCGCGCAACATCACCGTGCCGGGCATCGTCCACGACGCCAGCCTGACCCTGCACAAGGGCGAGGTTCTGGGCATCGGCGGGCTGGTCGGATCGGGCCGCACGGAACTGGCCGAGGCGATCGCAGGTCTGCGTCCCCGCAGCGGCACCGTCACGCTGATGGACCGCGACCTGCCCGCAAATGACGTGGCGCAGGCGATGAACGCGGGGCTTGCCTATCTGACCGAAGATCGCAAGGGTGCGGGTCTGCTGCTGGACAAGTCGCTGCGCGAGAACCTGACGCTGCCGCTGCTGGAAACCTTTGGCAGCCCGCTGATCGACCGCAAGCGCGAGGAAGCGGCGCTGGACCGCGCCATCGAGGATTTCGCCATCCGTGCCCCTGCACGTGACATGGCGGTGGGCGACCTTTCGGGCGGCAACCAGCAAAAGCTGCTGCTGGCCAAGACGCTGCTGTCGGACCCGCAGGTCGTCATCATCGACGAACCGACGCGCGGCATCGATATCGGCACGAAACAACAGATCTATACCCTGATCGCCAAGCTGGCCGCTGAAGGGCGCAGCATCATCGTCATCTCGTCTGAAATGCCCGAACTGATCGGCCTCGCCTCGCGCGTGGTGGTCATGCATGCGGGCCGGATCGCGGGCGAACTGGCGGGCGATGACGTCACCGAAGGCGGCATCGTGCGGCTGGCAATGGGCATGGACGGAACAAAGGACAGTGCAGCATGAGCACCCTTCGCAATATTCGGCAGAACCTGCCGGTCATCGCGCCCGTCGTGGCGCTGGGCGTGCTGATCCTGATCGGGATCGCGCTGAACCCGAACTTCCTCAGCTATGCCAATATCACCAACGTGCTGGCGCGGTCGGCCTTCATCGGCATCATCGCCATCGGCATGACCTTCGTCATCACCGCGGGCGGGCTGGACCTGTCGGTGGGGTCCATGGCGGCCTTTGTCGCAGGCCTGATGATTTTGGTGATGAACCTGCTGACCGACAGCATGGGGCAGGGGCTGCCGGTCATCCTGATCGGCATCGCGCTGGCGCTGGGCGTGGGCATTCTGGCGGGCTTCATCAACGGCATCCTGATCACGCGGGCAGGGATCGAGGCTTTCATCCTGACCCTTGGCACCATGGGTATCTATCGCAGCCTTGTCACCTGGCTGGCCGATGGCGGCACGCTGTCGCTGGGATACGAGATGCGCGAGATGTATCGCCCTGTCTATTACGACGGCATCCTTGGCATCAGCTGGCCAATCATCGTCTTTGCCGCTCTTGCCGTCATCGGTGAAATCACCATGCGCCATACCGCCTTCGGCCGCCATTGCGCCGCCATCGGCTCGAACGAAAAGGTGGCGCGCTATTCCTCGGTTTCGGTGACGCGGGTCAAGCTGGCGACCTATGTCCTGCTGGGGCTGCTGGTGGGCATCGCGGTCGTCATGTACGTCCCGCGCCTTGGGTCCGCATCCGCCACCACCGGCCTGTTGTGGGAGCTGGAGGCAATCGCCGCCGTCATCATCGGGGGTACGCTGCTGAAGGGGGGCTTCGGCCGCGTCTGGGGCACCGTCGTCGGCGTGCTGATCCTGTCGCTGATCGGCAACCTGCTGAACCTGACCGATGTCGTCAGCCCCTATCTGAACGGTGCCATCCAGGGCGTCGTCATCATCCTTGCCGTCGTGCTGCAAAGAAACACCGGCACCGCGCGCTAAGACATCCGATTTTCATCTGTGGGAGGAGAGACCACCATGAGAAAGACCCTGATTGCCACCACCGCCCTGATCGGCATGACCGCCATGCCCGCCCTGTCGGAAACCATCGGGATTTCCATCCCGGCGGCGACCCATGGCTGGGCCGGGGCGTTGAACTTCCATGCCGAACGCACGGTCGAGCGGTTGAAGGAGGCCAACCCCGACATGGACTTTGTGCTGACCACCACGTCCGATCCCGGCCAGCAGGTGTCGGACTTGGAAGACATGGTCGCCACCCGCGGCATCGACGCGCTGGTCGTGCTGCCCTTTGAATCCGAACCGCTGACCGGCCCGATCCAGCGCATCGCCGATAGCGGTGTCTGGGTGACGGTCGTTGATCGCGGTCTGGCGCAGGACGGGATCGAGGATCTGTATGTTGCGGGCGACAACGACAGCTTTGGCCGCACCGCCGGCAGCTATTTCGCCGAAACGCTGGACGAAGGCGCCAAGATCGTCGTCATGCGCGGCATCGCCTCGACCGTGGACAATGAACGCGTCGCGGGCTTTGAATCGGCGCTGGATGGGTCTGGGGTCGAGGTTCTGGCCATGGATCACGGCAATTGGAACCGCGACACCGCCTTCAACCTGATGCAGGATTACCTGTCGCGCTTCCCTGAGATCGACGCGGTCTGGGCCGCCGATGACGACATGGCCGTCGGTGCCTTGGCTGCCATCGAACAGGCAGGCCGCAATGACGAGATGATCGTGGTTGGCGGCGCAGGGATGAAGGAAATGGTTGACCGCATCCGCAACGACGACAAGACGGTGCCGGTGAACGTGACCTATCCGCCCGCAATGATCTCGACCGCCATCGAGATGACGGTGCTGGGCCTGACCTCGGGGGCGCCCTTCAGCGGCGATTTCATCATCGCCTCGCAGTTGATCACGCCCGAAAACGCCGATGATTTCTATTTCGAGGACAGCCCTTACTGATCCTTTGCCAATCTGCGGCGCGGGCCATCCGCGGCGCAGGGACCGGACCCTTGGAGGAGGGGACGTCCACCTTGTGATGTAAACGGTTACAAGCGAATGGACCAAGAAGGGAGGATGACATGACCGATCTGTCGGACCGTATTTCTGCATCTGCGGGGCTAAGCCGTCGCCACCTGTTCCAGGGTGCTGCGGCCTTGGGTGCGGGACTTGCCGCCACTGGCACGGCCCATGCGCAAACCACCGCGCTAAAGGGCGATATCAACCATTCCGTCGCACGTTGGACCTTTGGCGACATGCCGCTGGCCGATGTGTGTGTCATGGCCCGCGACATGGGGCTGAAGGCCATCGATCTTTGTGGCCCCGATGACTGGCCGGTGTTGAAGGAACACGGGCTGGACAGCTCGATGTGCAACGGCGCCGAGATCAGTCTGGAAGCGGGCTGGGCCGATCCCGCCAACCATGACGACCTGATCCGCCGCTATCGCGATCACATCCGGCTGGTTGCCGATGCGGGCTATCGCAACCTGATCTGCTTCAGCGGCAATCGCGGTTCGATCAGCGACGAACAGGGGCTGGAGAACTGCGCCAAAGGCCTGGCGCAGATCCTGCAGCAGGCGGAACAGGCCGGTGTCACCCTGGTGATGGAGCTGCTGAACAGCCGCGTCGATCACCCCGACTATATGTGCGACCGCAGCGCATGGGGCGTGGCGCTGTGCGAACGGCTGGGGTCGCCGAATTTCCGGCTGCTCTATGACATCTATCACATGCAAATCATGGAGGGCGACGTGATCCGCACGATCACCGACCACCACCAATGGTTCGCCCATTACCACACGGCGGGCAATCCGGGGCGGCATGAACCGGATGACACTCAGGAACTGAACTATCCGGCGATTTGCCGGGCCATCCGCGACACGGGCTTTCAGGGCTATGTGGCGCAGGAATTCATCCCCTCGGGCACGGGACAGCAGGCGGCGGACGCGTTGCGCGACGCCGTCCGCGCCTGTGACGTCTGAGGCATCAAGCAATTTCGAAAGGACAGCCAGATGGCAGATAACATGCATTACGACGCGATCGTCGTAGGTTCGGGCATCAGCGGCGGTTGGGCCGCCAAGGAACTGACCGAAAAGGGCCTGAAGGTCCTGATGCTGGAACGCGGTCGCAATATCGAACACCTGACCGACTATGTGAATGCCGACAAAGAGGCATGGGACTATCCCCATCGCGGCAGTGCCACGGTCGAGATGAAGGACAATTATCCGGTCCTGCAGCGCGACTATCCGCTGAACGAACAGACCTTCGGCATGTGGGCCAACGAACAGGAAAACCCTTATACCGAGGAGAAGCGCTTCGACTGGTTCCGCGCCTATCACGTCGGCGGGCGGTCGCTGTTGTGGGGGCGTCAGACCTATCGCCTCTCCGACATCGACTTTGCCGCCAACGCCCGCGAAGGCATCGCGACCGATTGGCCGATCCGCTATGCCGATATCGCGCCGTGGTACGACCATGTGGAACGCTTTGCCGGGATTTCAGGCCAGAACGAAGGGTTGGAGCAGCTGCCCGATGGCCAGTTCCTGCCGCCGATCCCGCTGAACATCGTCGAAAAGGATGTGGCCGCGCGCATCCAGAAGGCCTTTGGCGGCAAGCGCCACCTGATCAATTCGCGCTGCGCCAACATCACCGAAGCCAAGCCTGAACAGAACCGCGTTGCCTGTCAGTATCGCAACAAATGCTGGCTGGGTTGCCCCTATGGCGGTTATTTCAGCACGCAATCCGCGACGCTGCCGGTGGCGATGGCGACGGGGAACCTGACGGTGCGGCCATTCTCGATCGTGCGTCAGGTGATCTATGACAAGGATGCCAAGCGCGCCAAGGGCGTCGAGATCATCGATGCCGAAACCAACCTGACCTATGAATACACCGCCGATGTGGTCTTCCTGAACGCGTCCAGCTTCAATTCGACCTGGATCATGATGAATTCGGCCACGGATGTCTGGGAGGGTGGCCTCGGGTCGTCCTCGGGCGAGCTGGGCCACAACGTCATGGACCACCATTTTCGCGTCGGTGCCGAGGGCCGGGTCGACGGGTTCGACGACAAATATTACTTCGGTCGCCGTCCCGCCGGTTTCTATATCCCGCGCTTCCGCAATCTGGGCGGCGAGGAACGCCCCTATACCCGTGGCTTCGGCTATCAGGGATCGGCCAGCCGTCAGGGCTGGAAGCGCGAGATCGCCGAGCTGAACATCGGTGCCGACATGAAGGAAGCCCTGTCCAAGCCCGGCAATTGGACCATCGGCATGACCGGTTTCGGGGAAATGCTGCCCGATCACGCCAACCACATCGCGCTGGACCATTCGGTCACCGACAAATGGGGCATGCCCGTCCTGAAGATCAGCGTCGAGCTGGGCGAGAACGAGCGCCAGATGCGCAAGGACATGCAGCAGGACGCCGTCGATATCTTCGAGGCGGCAGGCGTCAAGGACGTCCGCCCGACCGAAAGCGATTACGCCCCCGGCATGGGCATCCATGAAATGGGCACGGCGCGGATGGGGAACGACCCCAAGACCTCGGTCCTGAATGGCAACAATCAGGTCTGGGACGCGCCGAACGTCTATGTGACGGACGGGGCCTGCATGACCTCGGCCAGCTGCGTGAACCCCTCGCTGACCTATATGGCGCTGACCGCCCGCGCGGTCGATCACGCCGTCAAAGCCCGCAAAGCAGGAGATCTGTGATGAACCGCCGCCAACTTCTGACCATGATCGCCGCCATGACCGGCACCGCGATGATCGGCACCAACCGTGCCTTCGCCTATCTGCCGACGGAAACCGGCAAGAACATCTTCACCGATGAAGACGCCGCCTTTCTGGATGAGGTGGCCGAGGTCATCATCCCCGCCACCGACACCCCCGGTGCCAAGGAAGCGGGCGTTGGCGCATTCATGACCGTCTTTGTTAGCGATTGCATGACCGCCGATGAACAGGCCGATTTCCGCGCCGGGATGAAGGCGCTGAAATCCGAGGCAGAGGTGACAGGCACGGCATTTCTGGACATGACCGCCGAAGAACGGCTGGCCTTCCTGCAAGGCGTCGTCCCGCAGGCCCGTGCGCAGGCCAAGGTGGTGGAAGCGGCCAAGGAACGCGCCAAGCAAAGCCAGGATATCCAGCCCAATGCCGATCAGGCGGGCGAGGCGGCTGCCGCCGACATGGCCGACGCCTTGCCCAAGCTGCATTGGTACACGCCCTTGGAACAGTTGACCCTGTTCGGCTTCTTCACCTCCGAAAAGGGCGCGACCGAGGTGCTGAAATACGAACCGGTGCCGGGCGAATATATCGGCGACGCGGATTACGATGGCGGCCCCGCATGGGCCACCTGATGCACATCCTTGAAAGGTCCACCATGAACACCAAGATCATCATCGCCGCCAGCATCGCCCTGACCGGCTCGGTCGCCGTCGCGCAGGAAACCCGCGAGGAACGCGTCGCGAAATCCGCCGTGACCGAGATATGGGAGCCTATCCCCGAAACCGTCCAGACCCCCGAGGGCGCGCCACCATCCGATGCGGTGGTGCTGTTCGACGGCACGGGTCTGGACGCATGGCAGGCGAAAGAAGGCGGCCCCGCCGAATGGCTGGTCGAGGACGGCGTCATGTCCGTCGCGCGCGGCAAGGGCGACATTCGCACCAAGGACAGCTTCTGCGACGTGCAGCTGCATGTGGAATGGCGCTCGCCCGCCAATGATCAAGGGCATGACGGACAGGATCGTGGCAACAGCGGCGTTTTCCTGCAGGAACGCTATGAGGTGCAGGTGCTGGATGGCTCCGACAACCCGACCTATGTGAACGGCCAGCCGGGATCGATCTATAAGCAGCACCCGCCGCTGGTGAATGCCGCGCGCGCGCCGATGGAATGGCAAAGCTATGACATCATCTTCCAGGCGCCGATCTTTGGGGACGAAGGGGATTTGCGGCGTCCGGCCTATGTGACGGTGCTGCATAACGGCGTTGTCGTGCAGAACCATGCGCAGCTCCAGGGCCCGACGGAATGGATCGGTTATCCCGCCTATCAGGCGCACGATTGCGCACCGATCTCGCTGCAGGATCATGATGCCGATGTCAGCTATCGCAACATCTGGGTCCGCCCGATGTAAGCCACGAAAAGGGGCCGCGCATCATGCGCGGCCCAAGTGACCTGTCCGGCAGGGAGGATTCTCAGCGCGTCGCGCCGTCCGGCAGGTGTTCGGTCAGGAAGGTGGCCCCGGTCATCACGACCTGTGCCGCATCGATCGGCTGGTCATGTTCAATGATGTACCAATCCACTCCGGTTTCCTCGGCTGCGGGCAGGATCGCGTCCCAATCCAGCACGCCTTCGCCAAGCGCCTTGAAGCCACGTTCGTCTTCAGCCTCGCCATCGGGGGCGTTATCCTTGGCGTGGATGGCAAAGACGCGATCATCGAAGCGGCCCAGATATTCGACGGGATCGTGCCCGCCGCGTGCGACCCATGCCAGATCCAGTTCGGCCATGATGTCGTCGCCCGCCGCCTCGAACAGGATTTCCAGCGCGGTTCGGCCGTCGAATTCGACCATCTCGAAATCGTGGTTGTGATAGGCCAGCGTCATGTCCTGATCGTCCAGCTTGTCGCTGATGCCCGCCAGTTCCTGACCGAACGCGGTCCAGCCCGCGGCGTCGGTGGGGCGCTGGTCTTCGGCCAGATAGGGGACGGTGATCACATTGTTGCCGATGGCCTTGTTGAAGGCGATCACGGCATCCAGATCGCCGCGCAGATCGTCCAGCTGGGCATGGGTCGAAATGGCGCTGATGCCATGCGCGTCCAGTGCCGCCTTCAGGGTTTCGGCGTCGCTGTCCTGCATGCCGACGGTTTCCACCGCGGTAACGCCCGCCGCCTGCACTGCCGCCAATTGTTCGTCCAGCGTGCCATGATCGCGCAGCGTGTACATCTGGGCGGCGATCGGCAGCGTGCCGGTTTCGCGGGCCTGCGCCAACGGTGCGGCCACGGTCATGGCCAACAGCGCGATGCTGCCAAGCCGGGCATATGCGGTGATCGTCATCTGTATCCTCCTCGATTGGCCCCTCTCCTCAGGGGGTCGGCTCAATGTAATGGATTTCATCCGCCCTGAAAAGGATTACATTGCAGGTAGTAAACCCCATGTTTCGCCGCGCAGGGACGGGTGTCCCGCGCGGTGCGACGTGCTAGGCTTGCCCCTTGGCGCGACTTGCTGAACGTCACAGGTTGATCATCCGCCCAATACGCCCTAGGCACCCGCTGCCCCATACCCTCGAGGACATCATGGCCCAGAACGACCTTGAAGCCCGCCACCTGGATACGCTTGACCGCGACCTTGGCAGATTTTCCAACCTGGAACTGGCGACGGCCTATGTATCCCGGCCATTGGTCGCGCCGGGGATCGCATTGGTCTTCGTGCTGCTGGCGGGACTTGGCGCTCTGATGGCCTTCGGGGCTGCCAGCAATGGGCTGATCGTGGCGATGGCGGCGATCTTCGGGGCCTATATGGCGCTGAACATCGGCGCCAATGACGTCGCCAACAACATGGGTCCGGCGGTGGGGGCCAATGCGCTGACCATGGGCGGCGCCATCGCCATCGCCGCCATCTTCGAAACCGCAGGCGCGCTGATCGCTGGCGGCGATGTCGTCGGCACCATTTCCAAGGGCATCATCGCGCCCGAAAGCATCGGCACCCAGCAGATCTTCATCTGGGCGATGCTGGCGGCGCTGTTGTCCTCGGCGCTTTGGGTCAATCTGGCCACATGGGTCGGCGCGCCGGTGTCGACCACGCATTCGGTCGTCGGCGGCGTCATGGGCGCAGGTATCGCGGCGGCGGGTTTCGCGGCGGTGAACTGGTCGATGATGGGTAAGATCGCGGCCAGCTGGGTGATCTCTCCGCTGCTGGGCGGTCTGATCGCGGCCGGCTTCCTGTGGTTCATCAAGGCGCGCATCATCTATCGCGATGACAAGATCGCCGCGGCACGTGTCTGGGTGCCGGTCCTGATCGGCATCATGGCGGGCGCGTTTTCTGCCTATCTGGCGCTGAAGGGGCTGAAGAAGGTCATCGACGTTTCCTTCGGCATGGCCCTGCTGATCGGGCTGGCGATGGGCATCGGATGCTGGCTGGCGATGATCCCGATCATCCGCCGTCAGTCGCGCGGGCTGGAGAACCGCAACAAGTCGCTGAAGGTGCTGTTCGGCATTCCGCTGGTCGTTTCTGCGGCCCTGCTCAGCTTTGCGCATGGGGCCAATGATGTGGCCAATGCCGTCGGTCCGCTGGCGGCCATCGTGCAGGCCTCGAAGTCGGGTCTGGTCAACGGTGACGTCACCATCCCGTTCTGGGTCATGCTGATCGGTGCGTTCGGCCTGTCCTTCGGGCTGTTCCTGTTCGGACCCAAGCTGATCCGCATGGTCGGCAGCCAGATCACCAAGCTGAACCCGATGCGCGCCTATTGCGTGTCGCTGTCGGCGGCGCTGACAGTGATCGTGGCCAGCTGGCTGGGCCTGCCGGTCAGCTCGACCCACATCGCGGTTGGCGCGATCTTTGGCGTCGGTTTCTTCCGCGAATGGGACGCGGAACGCCGCCTGCGTCGCACCCAGGGCGACATGCCCGAACGTCCCCGCGTCGGCTCCGAGGAACGCCGCCGTCGCAAGCTGGTGCGTCGTTCGCATGTCATGACCATCGCGGCGGCCTGGGTTGTCACTGTGCCTGCGGCAGCCGCGCTGTCGGCGGCGCTGTTCCTGGGGCTCAGCGCGATCGGCGGCTAAGCCTGGCGGCAGGCGTCCAGCCAGCGGTTCAGCACCGCAAGGGCAGGCGCCTCGTCCAGCCAAGGGATATGGGCGCGGTCGGGCACCTGCGCCAGCAGCATGTCGGGGCGGTGCCGCTGCATCCGCGCAGTGGTTTCGGGCGAAAGCAGGTCGGAATTCGCCCCCCGGATCAAGGCGACCGGCATCCCCGCGGTCGCATCCCAAAGCGGCCAGAGATCGACTGGCGCCCCTGAAAACGCGGCCAGAAAGGCATCGCGCAGCGCAGGGTCATAGTTGATCCGCAATCCATCATCGCTGACGTTGTAATGACGCTGCACGTCCTGCAGCCAGCGACCTTCGGGGACGTTGGCAAAGCCCGCCATCAGGTCCGGCAACCTGTCCGCCAAGGCCTGCGGCGTTCTGGCCGAGGGGTTGCGGCCCAGATAGTCGAATATCCGCTGCAGACCGCTTTGCGCGATCTCGGGTCCGACATCGTTCAGGCACAGGCCCAGCATCCGGTCATGCGCGGTGGCCGCCATCAGCAGCCCGTTCAACCCCCCGCGTGACGTGCCAAGCACGGCAGCGCGGTCGATGCCCAGATGGTCCAGCAGCTCGATCGCGTCACGGGATTCGCGCGGGACGGTATAGGTGTCGGCACCCGTCCATTCCGATGTGCCGCGTCCGCGGTAATCCATGCGGATCATCCTGGCATCGGTCAGATACGGCGCGACATAGTCGAAATCGGCCATGGTCCGGGTCAGGCCGGCAAGGCACAGGACGGGCAAGCCGTGCCCTTGGTCGTCAAAGGCGATCCTGGCCCCGTCGCTGGCATGAAAATACGGCATTCTGTCACCTTTCCATATGTCGCGTCGGGGCCGGTCGTCTTGTTACAAATTCTCGGACTGCGGCATGCCCAAGACGTGATATCCGCCGTCAACGGTCACGATCTCACCGGTGGTGCAGGCACCCCAGTCAGACAGCATCCAGACCGCCGTCCCGCCGATCGCTTCCAGCGTGGCATTGGCGCGCATGGGGGCGTTTGCCTCGGTGTGGCGGAAGGTCTTGCGCGCGCCACCGATGGCGGCACCGGCCAGCGTCTTCATCGGGCCGGGGCTGATGGCGTTGACACGGATGTTGTCCGGACCCAGGTCGTTGGCCAGATAGCGCACGCTGCTTTCCAGCGCGGCCTTGGCGACACCCATGACGTTGTAGAAGGGCGTCACGCGGTTCGACCCGCCATAGGTCAGCGTGATGATCGACCCACCTTCGGCCATCAACGGATGGGCGCGGCGTGCCACCTCGATCAACGAATAGCAGCTGATTTCAAGGCTGTGCTTGAAGTTGTCGCGGCTGGTGTTCATGAACCGGCCGGTCAGTTCGTTCTTGTTGGAAAAGGCGATGGCGTGGATCACGAAATCCAGCTTGCCCCAACGTTCGCCGATGGTGGCGAAGGCCGTATCCAGCGAGGCGTCGTCGGTGACATCGACATCCACCAGGAAATCCGACCCGACGGATGCCGCAAGCGGTTCGACGCGCTTGCCGAAAGCCTCGCCCTGATAGGAAAAGGCCAGTTCGGCCCCCTCCGCTGCGGCGGCTTTCGCGATGCCCCATGCGATGGACCGCTCATTGGCGACCCCCATCACAAGCCCGCGCTTGCCTTTAAGAAGATCGCCCATGACCGGCTCCAATGTTCTTTTTGCTGTTATTCCTGATAGCGGGACATCAGCAAGGATGCGTTCGTCCCACCAAAGCCGAAGCTGTTCGACAGGATCGAATCCAACCCTGCGTTGTCCACACGACTGGTCGCAATCTCGCCCGATTGAATCTCGGGGTCCAGAGTCGTCACGTTTGCCGATGCTGCAATGAAGTCATTTTGCAACATAAGCAGGCTGTAGATCGCCTCATGGACGCCGGTCGCGCCAAGCGAATGGCCGGTCAGGGATTTGGTCGAGCTGACGGGCGGCGTGCTGCTTTGGCCAAAGATGCGGCGGATGGCCTGAATTTCGCCCAGATCGCCCACCGGGGTCGAGGTGCCGTGCGCGTTCACATAGCTGACCTTGCGGCCTTCGGGCAGGGTATCCATGGCCACGCGCATCGCACGTTCGCCGCCTTCACCCGACGGGGCCACCATGTCGTAACCGTCGCTGGTCGCGCCGTATCCGGTAACTTCGGCATAGATCTTGGCGCCACGCGCCAGGGCGTGGGACAGTTCCTCCAGCACGACGACACCGCCGCCGCCCGAAATCACGAAGCCATCGCGCGACGCGTCATAGGGGCGCGATGCGGTTTCTGGCGTGTCGTTATACTTGGACGACATCGCGCCCATCGCGTCGAACAGGCACGACAGGGTCCAGTCCAATTCCTCGCCGCCGCCGGCAAAGACGATGTCCTGCTTGCCCATCTGGATCTGTTCGACACCATTGCCGATGCAATGCGCCGAGGTCGCGCAGGCCGAAGTGATCGAATAGTTGACGCCCTTGATCTTGAAGGGCGTCGCAAGGCAGGCCGAATTGGTTGACGACATGCAGCGGGTCACCATGAAGGGCCCCATGCGTTTGGGTGCGCCTTTTTCGATGACGATCCGATGCGCCTCGAAGAAGTTGCTGGTCGAAGGACCGCCCGAGCCCATGATCAGGCCGGTGCGCGGGTTCGAGACGTCGCCGTCTTCCAGCCCGCTGTCCTTGATCGCCTGCTCCATGGCGATGAAGTTATAGGCCGCACCCGGGCCCATGAAGCGCAGGTTGCGCTTGTCGATGTGATCTTCCAGCGTGATCTGCGGCATGCCATGGACTTGGCTGCGGAAGCCGTGTTCGGCGTATTCCGGCGCAAAGACGATGCCCGATTTGCTGTTCTTCAAGCTTTCGGTCACCTCATCGGCGTTGTTGCCGATGGGTGAAACGATCCCTAGCCCGGTGATGACGACGCGTCGCATGGGGGCCTCCTTAGATGTGAATGGTGTCAGCTGGCCGACAGGGCCACCTTCATGTCCTTGACCAGATAGATGACCTCTCCGTCGGCCTCCACCTTGCCATCCGCCACGCCCATGGTCAGACGGCGGGTCTGCACGGCCTTGGTGAAATCGACGGTATAGCGCAGCATCTTGCGATCGGGGCGGACCATGCCGGTCAGCTTGACCTCTCCGACGCCCAAGGCATAGCCGCGGCCTTCCCAGCCACGCCAGCCAAGGTTGAAGCCGGTCAGCTGCCACAGACCGTCAAGGCCAAGGCAACCGGGCATGATGGGGTTGCCGGGGAAATGGCAGCCGAAGAACCACAGGTCCGGGTTGATGTCGAATTCCGCCACGATATGGCCCTTGCCATGTTCGCCGCGGTCTTCGGACACATCGGTGATGCGATCCATCATCAACATCGGCGGTTCGGGCAGCTGCGCATTGCCGGGGCCGAACAGCTCTCCGCGGGCGCAGGCGAGCAGATCGTCGCGGTCGAAGCTGGTCTTGGTCATCGCCATGCGTATCGTGCCTTCCATGTTCGGCCCTTGGGCCGGTCGTGTTTTCTGGTTGCCGAAGCGTCTATCATCTGGGGTCAAGATGGCGCAAGGGCAAGCAAATTGCCATCAGAACCATTGCCCCGGCTCCATCAGGCCCAGATCCATCAGCTGCTGACCCCGCCAATCGAAGCGATGGGAGTTGCGCCAGGTCATGTCGCGGATGACATCGCGCGACCCCGGATTGGTCGCCAGCGCCTTGGCCACGCGGAAGGATGCGATGGCGGCTGTCAGGTTGTGATGCCAGGGGCAGGCGTAAGTATTGTATTCCTCGACCGAGAAACGGTGATCGGCGGTGACCTTCAGGTCAGGCGCGGCGCGGAACAGTGCGATGCGGTCGATGCGGCGGCGATCGGCGGGCAGGAATTCCTCGTAGCGCCAGCGCAGGCCGCCGTGGAAATCCAACTGCCGCTGCCGGTCGTGCCCGTCGGGTCCCTTGCGACCAAGCGCGTAATATCCGGTCCGGTCGAACATCGCATTCTCGGGGTTGACCGCATTCGGCGTCCGCGTCAGGTCCGGCGCATAGAGGTCGATTACATAGGTCAGCATGGCGCTGCGGCGTTCTTCGGTGTGGAAAGCCAGCATTTCACCGACGGTGCGGCTTTCGCTGAAGGGATAGAACAGGAATTCCGCGTTGAAGCCGTAATACAGCCAGGTCCCCGGCGGCACCGCCTTGATGATGGCATTCACGCCCGCGACATGGGCGTCCGGGCGCAGGGTCTCGTAGGACAGCTGGGTGACGCGGGGCAGCATGTCGTCCGGCAGATCGATCGACATGCGCGACAACAGCAGGATGTGGCGGAACCCGATCTCAAGGTGATGGCGGACGGTGCGCTGCACCTCGACATCGTCTTCGACCAGGATGATGGCGATGGGCCCCTTGGACAGCGCGGCAGGCTTGCGGGACAGGAAGGCTTCGAAATCCTGAACGGGCAGCACCGTCATCAGCGCATCACCTGCTTGACCTGCTCCAGGGCGGCACGCAGCAGTTGCGGATTGTCGCCGGCGGTTTCGATCAACCGGCGCAACGTGGCCTTCTGCGCATCGGAAATCGCGGACTGATCGATCATGTCGCGAACGCCGGCGGCATCGAAACCCTGCGGGGTCAGCAGGGATTCGATCTGGGCGGCAACGGCTGCGGCATCGGCGGTTTCGGCGGTCGCTTGGGCGGCATCCTGCGCGGCATCGGCGGCAGCTTGAGGATCGGGGTTTTCGGCTGCGGCGCGGGCGGCGGTATCGGCGGCGTCGATGGCGGCCTGCGCTGCATCTTCGGCGGCCTGAGCGGCGTCGCTGGCGGGGTCGATGTTGGTTTCCTCCGACGCGCGGGCAGCTTCGGCCGCGGCATCGGCGGCGATGGCTGCGGCATCGGCTGCGGCGTCGGCGGCCGCATCGGCTGCGGCCTGGCTTTCGTCGGTGGCGGCTTCCTGAGCGGCGGCATCTGCGTCATTGGCGGCCTGATCGGCCACGACGGCAGCTTCGCCCGCAGGCGTGGCGGGCACATCGGTCATGGCCGTGCGATCAGCCGCCGGGGTCTGCCCCTGCATCCAGTACCAGCCCCCCGCAACGGCCAGCAGAAGAATCACGACGATCGGCAATATTTTTCGCATTCCGCACCCCTGAACCGGAAAACCCCGTTCTTTCGTCATCTATGACACAGCCCCCGCAGCCAGAAAAGCCGCGCAAGCCCGCAGGAACGGGCGTCCGGGCACAAAACATGCCCATTTGCGCGCTGATAGCGTCAATTCCGGTTGTATCGGCGGGGTTGCGCCCTTATTTTCCTGTCACCCTTCGTATTGGCTATAAAAGGAGCACCGCCATAGCCCGTCAACCGCATAATGCACCGCCCACCCGTGACACCGGCCCCCGCGTCAATGACCGCATCCGCGTGGCCGAAATCCGCCTGATCGGCGCTGAGGGAGAGAACGTCGGCGTCGTCACGCCTGCCGTCGGCCTTCAGATGGCCCAGGACGCCGGGCTGGATCTGGTCGAGATTTCGCCGAACGCGGCCCCTCCGGTCTGCAAGATCATGGATGTCGGCAAATTTAAATACGAACAGCAGAAGCGTGAAGCCGAAGCGCGCAAGAAGCAGAAGATCATTGAAGTCAAGGAAATCAAGTTCCGTCCCGGGACCGACAGCCATGACTACGACGTCAAGATGCGCAGCGTGCTGAAGTTCCTGGAAGGTGGCGACAAGGTCAAGGTGACCCTGCGCTTCCGTGGCCGCGAGATGGCCCACCAGGATCTTGGTCTGGAACTGCTGCACCGTGTGCGCGCCGACGTCGAGGAACTGGGCAAGGTCGAATCCATGCCCAAGCTCGAAGGTCGCCAGATGGTGATGATGATCTCTCCGCGCTGACATTCGGCAGCGACGTGTCAATTCGGGGGCCGCGTGGGGATTGCCGCGCGGCCTTTGCTTTTGCAAGGTGGCCCCAAGATGACCCAGATACCCCAGATCCAGCTGATGCGGCTGCCCGATGCCGACCCCGCGCTGCCCTTGCCCGCCTATCAAAGCCCGGGCGCTGCGGGGGCCGATCTTTGCGCGAATTTCCCGGATGCCCTGCGTGATGCGGGAATCACCCTGCCGCCGCTTGGCCGCGCGCTGATCCCGACGGGCCTGGCCATGGCCATCCCCCAAGGGTGGGAGGTTCAGCTGCGCCCCCGTTCTGGGCTGGCGCTGAAACATGGGGTCAGCCTGCTGAACACCCCCGGCACCATCGACAGCGATTATCGCGGCCCCTTGGGCGTCATCCTGATCAATCTGGGCGATCAGCCCTTCACGGTGGCCCATGGCGACAGGATTGCGCAGATGGTCGTGGCACCGGCGCCTCAGGCCCGCTTTGCGGTGGTCGACAGCCTTGACCGGACGACCCGCGGAGCAGGCGGCTTTGGATCGACCGGAGGGCGCGGCTGATGCTGGGCCTGTGGATCATCGCGCTGCTGCTGATCTTTGCGCGCATCACGCGGCTGCCCGGCCGGGTGGTCTGGGCGATGGTCGGCGGCGTCTGGCTGCTGATGCTGGCGCTGCAACTGGCGGCGCCTGACAGCGGTGCCGCGCGGGTCATGGGCGGCAATGCCGCCGGCTGGCTGGTGCTGGGCGCGCTGGTCGCGCTGGTCTTTGCCTATCGCGCCGGACTGCGGCGGTTGCGGCAGCGGGCGACGCCCGAGGATACGCCCGCCCCGCAAACGGACGTCATGACGGAGGGTGAACTGGACCGCTATGCCCGCCATCTGGTGCTGCATGAAATCGGCGGCGCGGGCCAGATGCGGCTGCGTCAGGCGCGCGTGCTGATTGTCGGGGCAGGGGGGCTGGGATCGCCCATCTGCCTCTACCTGGCGGGTGCGGGCGTCGGGCATGTCACGCTGGCCGATGACGATACGGTCAGCCTGTCGAACCTGCAACGGCAGGTGATCTTCCGTGACGATCTGCGGGGCGAGCCCAAGGCCTATGCCGCCGCCGAGGCGATGCTGCGCCTGAACCCGCATCTGGACGTCACCCCCCTGATCCGCCGCATCACCGCTGATGATCGTGACCTGATCGCGGAACATGACCTTGTCATCGACGGCACCGACAGTTTCTCGGGCCGCGCCGAGATCAACGCCGCCTGCGTGGCCGCCGGTGTGCCGCTGCTGTCGGGCGCCATCGGCCAGTGGGAGGGGCAGGTGACCCTGTTCGACCCCGCGCGCGGCGGCCCCTGCATGGCCTGTCTGTTCCCCACCGCCCCCCAACGCGACGCCCCCTGCGCCGAGGCGGGCGTCGTCGGCGCGCTTCCCGGCGTCATCGGCAGCATGATGGCACTTGAGGCGATCAAGCATCTGTCCGGCGCGGGGCAGGGTCTGCGGGGACGAATGATGATATTTGACGGGCTTTATGGCGAAAGCCGGATGATCGGAACGACGCGCAGATCCGACTGCCCGGTTTGCGGCGGGCAATAGGGCTGGAACCAGTGGCGCGCCGCTTCTAGGGTGTCGCCAACAAGGAGATCCCGATGAACCCAGAGCTTCTGCAATGGTCCGGTCCCGAGGGACTGCCGCGCTTCGACCTGATCCAGGACAGCGATTTCGCACCCGCATTCGACCAGCAACTGGCCGCCGCCGAGGCTGCTGCCGAAGCGATCGCGGCCAACCCCGATGCCGCGACCTTCAAGAACACCGTCGCGGCGATGGAAACCGCGGATGAGGGTCTGAACCGGCTGCTGTCCATCTTCTACACCTTGGCCTCGGTCGATTCGAACCCGGCAAGGCAGGCCCTGCAGCGGGATTTCGCACCAAGGCTGGCAGAATACGGCAGCAAGATCAGCATGGACCCGCGGTTGTACAAACGGGTCAGAAAAGTGGCCGACAATGTCGCCGGCCTGTCGCCCGAAGATGCCCGGATCACCGAGCTGGCCCTGCGTGATCTGACCCGTGCCGGTGCGGGGCTGGATGCCGACGCACGCGCCCGCATGGCGCAGATCCGCAGCCGCATGGCGGTGCTGACCACGGAATTCACCCAGAACGTGCTGACCGATGAGCGCGATTTCGTCATGGCGATCCCCGATGACCGCCTGCAGGGCCTGCCCGACTGGCTGCTGCGCGCGATGCGGGCGGCGGCCAGGGAACGCGGCATGACGGGGCAGGTGGTGACGCTAAACCGCTCGCTGATCGTGCCCTTCCTTGAGAACGCCAGCGACCGCGCCTTGCGGGAAACGGCCTTCAAGGCTTGGACCGCGCGCGGTTCCGGGTCCGGCGCGGGGGGCGAGGCGACCGACAACCTGCCCTTGGTGGCCGAGCTGCTGGCCCTGCGCCATGAACGCGCGCAGCTGCTGGGCTATGCCGACTTCGCGTCCTGGAAGCTGGAAACCCAGATGGCGGGAAATGCCGACCGCGTGCAGGACCTGCTGTCGCAGGTCTGGACGGCCGCCAAATCGCGCGCCGATCAGGATGCCGACAAGCTGACCGCGATGCTGCATGAAGATGGGGTCAACGGTGGGCTGGCCGCATGGGACTGGCGTCTTTACGCGGAACGTCTGCGTCGCCGCGACCATCAGATCGACGCCGATCAGGTCGCGCCCTATCTGACGCTGGATGCGATGCTGGGGGCGGTCTTCGACGTCGCGCACAAGCTGTTCGGGCTGGAATTCCAGCCGGTGCAGGCCCCTTTGTGGGACGACATGGCGCGTGCATGGCGGGTCACCCGCAATGGCAAGCTGATGGCGATCTTTATGGGCGACTTCTTTGCCCGCCCGGCCAAACGGTCGGGGGCCTGGTGTTCATCGCTGCAGGTCCAGCACAAGCTGGATGGCGGGCAGCGTGCCATCGTGGTGAACGTCTGTAACTTCACACCGCCCGAAAAGGATGGCGCGCCCGCCTTCCTGTCATGGGACGATGCCCATACGCTGTTCCACGAATTCGGGCATGCCACGCATCACATCCTGTCGAATGTGACATGGCCATCGATTTCGGGAACCTCGGTCGCGCAGGACTTTGTCGAACTGCCCAGCCAGCTTTACGAACACTGGCTGGAACAGCCCGCCGTGCTGGACGCCCATGCCCGCCACCATGAAACGGGCGAGGCCCTGCCCGCCGATCTGCGCGACCGGATGCTGGCCGCTGGCAAGGCGGATGCTGGGTTCTCAACCGTGGAGTACCTGGAGAGCGCGCTGGTCGATCTGGCGTTCCACCGAGGCGCGCCGCCTGCCGATGCGATGGCGAAGCAGGCACAGGTGCTGCAGGATTTGGGCGGTCCCGAGGCCATTCCCATGCGCCATGCCACGCCGCATTTCGCGCATGTCTTCGCAGGCGACAGCTATGCCAGCGGATATTACAGCTATATGTGGTCCGAGGTGATGGACGCCGATGCCTTCGCCGCCTTCGAAGAGACGGGCGACATCTTCGATGCCGCCACCGCCCGCAGGCTGGAGGAGACGATCCTGTCGCGCGGCGGATCGGCCCCTGCGGATCGACTGTGGATGGCGTTCCGGCAGCGGATGCCGGGCGTCGATGCGCTGCTGAAAGGTCGCGGATTGGCGTGATGGCAACGGGGTGTGCCGACCGATGGTCGGCGTGCTGCCGCCCGGGCCGGGGGCGCGCCGCTGACGCGGCGCGCGGGCGGTCGCGATGTCAGTCGCGCAGTTCCCCCGCATCGACGCCCCAGATCGAGGTCTTGGGCACCCAGCCCCGCTGACCCCCGCCCGAGACGCGGCACCAGTCGGGTTCGCATTCGTTCAGCCGCAGGATGGCGCCCAGTTCAGCACGGGCGACCATGTCGGCATCCAAATGCGGGCGGGTGCGCAGGGGCAGCATATCCTCGGTCACCAGGGCGGTGCGGACGCCCGACAGCAGGGCATAGTGGACCCAGCCTCCGGCACCATCCTTATCCTCGACCCGACGCCAGTGGCCGAATTCGGCAACGACCCGCAACGGCATGCCCGCGTGGCGGAAGACCCAGTCGATCCGGTGCGACAGGCTGGGACCGCGGCGGGCGTTGCCCTCGCTGCCCTTCAGGCTGACGTAGCGGGGCAGGGGCAGGTTCGTGACCGCGCCGCGCTGCACCTGCGCGTCCTGTTCGGGCAGAGCAGGGGCGCTGCTGTCCTGGGCAATGGCCGGGCCCGCCGCCGCCATCACAATCGCAAGTGCGATGGCGCGCATCGCGCCCCGTCCCATGTCCGTCACTGATGTCATCGCCTGTCCGTTCCTGTTTTTCCTTGCGGTACAGCCTGCCCGATACCGGGTCCGGTGCTGCACCCTACTGGGGTCTTGTGCCTGCCCCTCATCGCGGGCAGTTTGCCAAAAGCGATCCGCCATTGGAAGTGCGGCCCTGCCACGACTTCGAGAAAGTGAGGTGACCCATGTCCGTCAGCCCGACCTCTGCCCGCCAGAAGCTGCGCGTGGCCGTGACACGCCGTCTGCCCGAGGCCGTCGAAACCCGGATGTCGGAACTGTTCGACGTGGTCCTGCGCGACGATGACAGCCGCCTGTCGCGCGACGAACTGGTGTCGCTGATGCAGGGCGTGGACGTGCTGGTGCCGACGGTCACCGACCAGATCGACGCCAACATGCTGGCCCGTGCGGGTGAGCGGCTTAAGCTGATCGCGAACTTCGGGGCCGGGGTGGACCATGTCGACGTGCTGTCGGCCCGTCAGCGCGGCGTCCTGGTCAGCAACACGCCCGGCGTCGTGACCGAGGATACCGCCGACATGACGTTGGCGCTGATCCTGGCCGTCACCCGCCGCATTCCCGAAGGCATGGCCGAGATGCAGTCTGGCCGCTGGCAGGGCTGGGCGCCCACATCGCATCTGGGTGGTCGCGTCGGTGGTCGCAGGCTGGGGATTCTGGGCATGGGGCGCATCGGTCAGGCCGTCGCCCGTCGCGCCGCCGTATTCGGCATGCAGGTCCATTACCACAACCGCCGTCGCCTGCGCCCCGAGGTCGAGGCCGAGCTGGGCGCGACCTATTGGGAAAGTCTGGACCAGATGCTGGCGCGCATGGACGTGGTCAGCGTGAACGCACCGCATACGCCCTCGACCTTCCACCTGCTGAACGCGCGACGGCTGAAGCTGATGAAGCCAAGTGCGGTCGTGGTGAACACCTCGCGCGGCGAGGTCATCGACGAAAACGCCCTGACGCGGATGCTGCGGGCGGGTGAGATCGCGGGCGCCGGTCTGGACGTTTTCGAGCACGGCCACGAGATCAACCCGCGTCTGCGTGAACTGCCCAATGTGGTCCTGCTGCCGCATATGGGGTCGGCCACCGTCGAAGGGCGCGCCGAGATGGGCGAAAAGGTCATCATCAACATCAAGACATTCGCCGACGGGCACCGGCCGCCGGATCTTGTCGTGCCCTCGATGCTCTAATCGATGCGCCTGTCGTTTCGGGCGGCGGTATCGCTGCTGTTCTTCGTCAACGGCATGACCATCGGCAGCTGGGCGCCCAAGTTGCCGACGCTGATGGCGCGGTTGCAGATTTCGGAATTGGTGGCGGGGCTGATCGTGCTGTGCCTTGGCGCGGGGTCGATGTGCATCATGCCGGTCTTTGGCGCGATGGTGGCGCGGCGCGGGTCGGCGCGGGCGGTCAGCCTTGCGGCTTGGCTGTCGGCACCGCTGCTGCTGTTGATCTCGCTTGCGCCCGATATCTGGACCGTGGCTGCGGCGGTCTTCCTGTTCGGCGGATTTCTGGGCGGCATGGATGTGGCGATGAACGCCAATGCCGTCGTGGTCGAGCGGGTCCGCAGCCGCGCCATCATGTCATCCTGCCACGGCTTCTGGAGCATGGGGGCCTTCGTCGGCGCGGCGGGCGGCGGTATGGCGATCCAGCATTGGGGCGAACTTGCGCATGGGGCGATCGTGCTTGCCGTCTTTGCGCTGGCACTGGTCGCGGCCTTGCCGCGTCTGGTTCAGGACGCCCCGGCCCGGGATGCCCCGCGCACGCCGCTGCGCCTGCCCGCATCGCCGGTGCCCTATCTGCTGGGGGTGATGGCCCTGACTGCGATGATCCCCGAAGGCGCGATCCTTGATTGGGCCGCCGTCCATCTGCGGCAGGACATGGGCAGCTCGCTGGCGGTGGCAGGCTGGGGGTTCGCGGGCTGTGCGGCGACCATGGCGGTCATGCGGTTTCTGGGCGACGGCATCCGCGAGCGCCTTGGAGCGGTGATTACGCTGCGCCTGTCGGCGGTGATCGCGATGGCGGGGCTTGCCGTCGCGGGTCTGGCGGGATCGGCGGGCGTGGCCATCGCGGGCTTTGCGCTGGCGGGCATCGGCATCGCCAATATGGTGCCCATCGCGTTTTCGGCCGCGGGCAACATGCCGGGGTTGGCGGCGGGGATGGGGCTGTCGGTGGTCACGATGATGGGCTATTCCGGCATCCTGCTGGCGCCCGGTCTGATCGGCTGGCTGGCCGAGCGGATCGGCCTCGGCCCGATCTATGTCGGGCTGGCGCTGCTGCTGCTGGTGCCGCTTGCGCTGTCACGCCTGGCCCGCAGCGCCGATTTCGACGCCGGATGAACCCGTCTCAGCGATAGACCTGCTCGTCGCCGGGGAAGCTGCGGTCGCGGACGGCGGCGGCATATTCGGCGATGGCATCCTCGGTGCGGGGGCCCAGATCGCCGAATTTTTTGACAAAGCGCGGTATGCGGCCCGACAGTCCCAGCATGTCGTCCAGCACCAGAATCTGCCCGTCACAGCGCGCAGATGCGCCGATACCAATGGTGGGGACGCTGATGGCATCGGTGATGCGGTCGGCCAAAGGCTCCATCACGCCTTCCACGACCACGGCGAAGGCCCCGGCATCGGCGACATCGACGGCGTCCTGGATATGGGCCGCCCATGTCGCCTCGTCCCGTCCTTGGGTCTTGAAGCCGCCCATGACATTCGTCGATTGCGGGGTCAGGCCGACATGGCCCATGACGGGAATGCCGCGTTCGACCAGAAAGGCGATGGTCGGGGCCATGCGGGTGCCACCCTCCAGCTTGACGGCGCCGCAGCCGGTTTCGCCGATGATGCGGGCGGCGTTGCGGAAGGCCTGCTGGGGGCTTTCCTCGTAGCTGCCGAAGGGCATGTCCACGACGACCATCGCCCGCTGCGATCCGCGCATGACGGCCTGACCGTGCAGGATCATCATGTCCAACGTCACCCCGATGGTCGAGGGCAACCCGTGGATCACCATGCCAAGGCTGTCGCCCACAAGGATGAAGTCGGAATGCGCATCCACCATCGCCGCCATCGGCGCGGTATAGGCGGTCAGCGACACGATGGGCGTCCCGCCCTTGCGGTCGGCGATCTGCGGAACGGTGATGCGCTTGATGGGGGCTTGGGCGGACATGGGCTGGCCTTCCGGTTACGGGTGGGCGACGCGCTGGTCGATCAGCAGGACGTCGCCAAAGCGGACGGCCAGCAGGATGACGACGGGGCGCAGGATGGCGTCCGGCTGGGACAGATCGACGGCGTCGCGGATGTCGATGCTTTCGGTCCGGGCGCGGGGCTGTGACGCCAGCGTAGCCTGCAGCGCAACATGCACCGCCTGCAGGTTAACGCCTTGGGCGACCATGGCCTGCGCTTGGTCCAGCGCGCGCGACAGCACGATCGCGGCGGCGCGATCCTCGGGCATCAGGCGCAGGTTGCGCGAAGACATGGCAAGGCCGTCGGCCTCGCGCATGGTGGGGACGGGCAAGACCTGCACCGGAATGTCCAGATCGGCGACCATCTGCCGGATCAGGGCCAGCTGTTGGTAATCCTTTTCCCCAAAGGTCGCGGCCTGCGGCTGGACGATGTTGAACAGCTTGGTCACCACCGTCGCGACGCCGCGGAAATGACCCGGACGCAGCTGTCCCATCAGGATGCTGCCAAGATCCTCGACCTCGACATGGGTCTGGGCGCCGGGGCGATAGATGTCCGGAACCTGCGGCAGAAAGACTGCATCGCAGCCCGCCCCGCGCAGCAGGGCCAGATCGCCCTCTTCGTCACGGGGATATTTCGCCAGATCCTCGGTCGGGCCGAATTGCGTCGGGTTCACGAAGATCGAGGTCACTACCCGCCCGCCGCCGTTCCGGTCCAGCCAGTCGCGGGCATGGGCGACCAGCGACAGATGCCCCGCGTGCAGCGCGCCCATGGTCGGCACCAGCACCACTTGTCCGGCGTCACGGCGCCAGTCGCGCATGGCCTGCGTGCTGCGGCAGATCTGCATTTGCGGTCGTCCCCCCGGTGAAATCGTGACGGGCAACCTAACTTCCGGGGCAGGGGCAGGCAAGTGCCGCGCCGCGGCATGTCGTTTTTCGCCCGCATTGGTCGGGCCGACCTGACGCGACGTTTCGCCGATCATGCATCAATTGGCCAAAGAAGGCCCAGCAGGAGTCGGGGAATGAAGTCGCAGGTCAAGGTTCTGGTCGTCGGAGGCGGTGCGGTCGGTTGCGGCATCGCGCTGCATCTGGCGCGCGCGGGGTGGGATACGCTGCTGGTCGAACGCGATGAACTGACGGCGGGGTCAACCTGGCATGCCGCCGGTCTGCTGCCGCTGTTCAACATGGGTTATGCCACCAGCCATATCCACGATTATTCAGTCAAGCTCTATGCGGGCCTAGAGGAGGCGACCGGCCTGAACGCGGGCTTCACCCGTTGCGGCAACCTGCGGATGGCCCAGACTGATGCGCGGATGGATGAATACATGCTGTATTCCGCCACCGCCGAAACCGTCGGGATCGAACATGAATTCCTGACGCCCGCGCAGATCCGCGACCGCTGGCCGCTGGTGCGCACCGATGATCTGAAGGGCGCGCTGTTCCACCCGACCGACGGTTATATCAACCCCGCCGATGTCACGCAGGCGATGGCCAAGGGCGCGCGGATGGCGGGCTGTGCGATCGAACGCAAGATCCAGGTCAATGCCTATGCGTGGACTGGATCGGAGTGGATCGTCACCTGCGAACGCATGGTGGAAAAGGGCGGTAACCTGATTCCGTCGGGCGAGACCTTTGAAATCCGCGCCGAACATGTCGTCACCGCCACCGGCAACCACGCACAGCGCACCGCGCGCCTGCTGGGCATCCGCATTCCGGCGATCCCGGTCGAACACCAGTTTATCGTGACCGAACCCGACCCCGCGCTGTTGAAATGGCGCGCCGATGGCAACCCCGAACACCCCGTTCTGCGCGACGCCGATGCCAAATGGTATGTGCGCGAGGAACGCGGCGGCTGGATCCTTGGCCCCTATGAGAAAGGTGCGCCCGCGCGCTTCCCCTATGGCGTGCCCGACAGCTTCCGCGCCGATCTGTTCCCCCTGGATCTGGACCGGATCGAGGAGGAATACATGGCGATGATCCACCGGATCCCGACTTCGGAAACGGTGGGGCTCAAGGACGATTTCAACGGCCCGATCTGCTATACCCCCGACGGCAATCCGCTGGTCGGCCCCGCACCGGGCCTGCGCAACATGTGGCTGGCCGAGGGCTTCAGTTTCGGCATCACGGCGGCGGGCGGCGTTGGCCACTACCTTGCTCAGCTGATGACCGAAGGCGAGGCCGAGATCGACATGGCATCGCTGGACCCGCGCCGTTTCGGGTCGTGGATGACCACCGAATATGCGGTGAAAAAGAACGAAGAAGCCTATGAGAACGTTTTCGTCCTGCACCACCCTGACGAAGAACGCACCGCGGCACGTCCGCTGCGCACCTCGCCCGCCTATGACCGTCAGGCTGCGCGCGGGGCGCAATTCGGACAGGTGAACGGGTGGGAGCGTCCGAATTACTTCGGCCCTGCCGATGCGTCCGCCGATTTCGACCATGACGCCCGCAGCTTCCGTCGTGGCGGCTGGTGGCAATATGCCAAGGCCGAGGCCGAGGCCATCCGCAACACCGCCGGTCTGATCGATGCCACGGCCTTCGCCAAACACGTCGTGACAGGGCCGGGGGCGACGGCGTTCCTTGACTGGTTCACCACCAACAAGCTGCCCAAGGTCGGTCGCATCAACCTGACCTATGCTCTGACCGAGGCGGGCACGACCCGTACCGAATACACCATCGTCCGGCGGGCCGAGGATGATTACTATCTGGTGTCAGCCGGTGCATGGACGGATTACGACGCCGACAACCTGATCAAATCCGCACAGGATTTTATGGCTGCGGGCGGTGCCTATGTCGCTATTCAGGATGTGACCACGCAATGGGGCGTCTTTGCCATCGCAGGGCCACAGTCGCGCGCGGTTCTGGCGAAATTGATTCGCGATGCCGAACCCGAAACCGCCCTGTCGAACAAGCGCTTCCCCTGGCTATCCTCGCGCCGGATCGAACTGGGCATGGTGCCGGTGCAGGCGATCCGCGTGGCCTATACGGGCGAATTGGGCTGGGAATTGCATCACCCGATCGAGATGCAGAATCACCTGTTCGACCAGCTGATGGCTGCGGGCGAACCCCTTGGGCTGAAGCTGGTCGGTGCGCGGGCGCAGAACTGGCTGCGGCAGGAAAAATCCTATCGCGCCTTCGGCACCGAGCTGGGCCGCGATGCGACCCCGTTGGAGGCTGGTTTGGATCGATTCGTCGATCTGTCCAAGGATTTCAAAGGCAAGGACGCCATGCAGGCTAAGGGTATCCGGTCGCAATGCGTCACGCTGTTGATCGATGGCCCCGACGATGCCGATCCCTGGGGCCGCGAGGGTCTGTTTCTGAATGGCACCCGCGTGGGTCGCCTGACCTCCGGCGGGTATTCGGTGGGCTTTGGTAAGCAGATCGGCATGGGCTATGTCCGCCCCGATCTGGCCGTTCCGGGCACTAGGCTGCAGGTGCGGATGTTCCGCCAGCTGTTCGACGCCGTTGTGGCCGAGGACAGCCCTTTCGATCCGCAAAACGCGCGCATCCGTATCGACGGGTGACGACGGTGCGGCATCCCTTCGGGGGTGCCGTCATCTGTTGAACTGGAACACTGAAATGGCAAAGGCCGGATCCGAAGATCCGGCCTTTTGTTATCTGGAGCGGGCGAGGCGATTCGAACGCCCGACCCTAACCTTGGCAAGGTTATGCTCTACCCCTGAGCTACGCCCGCTCCGTTCCGTCTGCATCCCGCTTCCGGTCTGCCTTCGGTAAGCGGTGATTTAAGGAAAGCGATCGCGGCCTGCAAGAGGGGGGCGGCCAAGATTTCGCCCGATAATCGTAATTTTTTCGACGATCCAGATCAGCGAATTGCGGGGGGCTGACATGACAAAGGCCAGATCCGAAGATCTGGCCTTTTGTTTATCTGGAGCGGGCGAGGCGATTCGAACGCCCGACCCTAACCTTGGCAAGGTTATGCTCTACCCCTGAGCTACGCCCGCTCCGTTCCGTCTGCGACCCGTTTCCGGCCCGCCTTCGGTAAGCGGTGATTTACGGAAAGCGGCAGCGGGCTGCAAGGGGAAAAATTGCCCTTTCGCGTTTTTTATCGGTCTGCCTGCCCGATCCGGCCCAGATGCGTGTCGTGAAAGCCGGTCCCCTGCTTCAACCCGTAACCCATGGCGCGATCCGCACCGACATGGACCAGCCAGACAGCGCCCAAGGCGATCAGCACCGGCAGGCCCGATACCACGCCAAGCAGCGCCAGCAGCAGGCCGGCCCCGTAAAGATGCATCAGGTTATAGGTGAATGCCCCGACGCGCGGCCCGGCCAGATAACCCGCAGCCCCCAGATCGGGCGCCAGCAGCACCAGCGGCCAGACCCAAAGCGGCCAGCCGTTTTGCGTCAGCACCGCCAAGGGCAGGGCGCCCAGAACGATCAGGGCGCCCTCGGTCCGTTGCCAGGAAACCGGCGTCATTCGGCGGCGCGGATGCGGGCGGAGGCCAGCATGTCGCCAAGGTAGCGGCCCGTATGGCTGGCCTCGACCTTGGCAACGGCCTCTGGCGTGCCGGTGGCCACGATGAAGCCGCCGCCATCGCCGCCCTCGGGGCCGATATCGATCAGCCAGTCAGCGGTCTTGATGACGTCGAGGTTATGTTCGATCACCACCACCGTGTTGCCCTGTTCGACCAGTTCGTGCAGCACTTCCAGCAGCTTGCGTACGTCTTCGAAGTGCAGGCCGGTGGTCGGCTCGTCCAGGATATACAGCGTTCTGCCCGTGGATTGGCGCGACAACTCCTTGGACAGCTTCACACGCTGCGCCTCACCACCCGACAGGGTCGTCGCCTGCTGGCCGACCTTGATATAGCCAAGGCCCACCTGCATCAGCGCATCCATCTTGCTGCGGATCGACGGCACGGCGGCAAAGAAGGTCTGTGCGTCTTCGACCGTCATATCCAGCACATCGGCGATGGATTGGCCTTTGAACGTCACCTCCAGCGTTTCGCGGTTATAGCGTTTGCCCTTGCAGGTCTCGCATTCGACATAGACGTCGGGCAGGAAGTGCATCTCGATCTTGATGACACCGTCACCCTGACATGCCTCGCAGCGGCCACCCTTGACGTTGAAGCTGAAGCGACCGGGTTTATAGCCACGCGCCTTTGATTCGGGCAGACCGGCGAACCAGTCGCGAATCGGCGTGAAGGCGCCGGTATAGGTCGCCGGGTTCGACCGCGGCGTGCGGCCGATGGGGCGCTGGTCGATGTCGATGACCTTGTCCAGATGCTCCAACCCCTTGATGGTTTCGCAAGGGGCAGGGGTCTGACGCGCCCCGTTCAGGCGCAGGCTGGCGGTCTTGAACAGGGTCTCGATGGTCAACGTCGATTTGCCGCCGCCGGACACACCCGTCACGCAGACAAATTTGCCAAGCGGAAAGTCGGCTGTGACCTTTTTCAAGTTGTTGCCGGTGGCTTTGACAACGGTGACCTTCTTGCCATTACCCTTGCGACGGGACGTGGGCACCGCAATCGAACGCGCGCCCGACAGATATTGGCCCGTCAGGCTGTTCTGATCCGCAGCCACCTGATCCGGCGTGCCGTGGCTGACGACCGTGCCGCCGTGGACGCCCGCACCGGGGCCCATGTCGAAGACGTAATCGGCATGGCGGATCGCGTCCTCATCGTGTTCGACGACCAGCACCGAGTTTCCCTGATCGCGCAGGTTCATCAGCGTGGTCAGCAGGCGGTCGTTGTCGCGCTGGTGCAGGCCGATCGAGGGTTCGTCCAGCACGTAAAGCACGCCGGTCAATCCGCTGCCGATCTGGCTGGCCAGACGGATGCGCTGGCTTTCGCCGCCCGACAGCGTGCCCGCCGCGCGCGACAGGGTCAGGTAATCCAGGCCCACATTGACCAGGAAGCCAAGGCGTTCGCGGATCTCCTTCAGGATCGCTGCGGCGATCTCATTGTTCTGCTTGGACAAGTGGTTCGGGGCATCCTCGATCCATGCCAGCGCATCCTTGATCGACAGTTCGACCACCTGGCCGACGTGATCGCCGGCGATCTTGACCGCCAAGGCCTCGGGCTTCAGACGATAGCCGCTGCAGGCGCCGCAGGGACGGTTGTTCTGGTAACGCTCGAACTCATCCCGGACCCATTGGCTGTCGGATTCGCGCAGGCGGCGTTCCATGTTCGGGATGACACCTTCGAAGACGCGGGCGATCTCATAGACGCGACCGGCATCGTCAAAGCGGAACTTGATCTCCTCGGCGCCGGATCCGTGCAGGAACATGTCACGGGCGTCCTGTGGCAGATCCTTCCACGCAGTTTTCTTGTCGAAACCGTAATGCTTGGCCAGCGCGTTCACGGTCTGGGTCAGATAGGCCGATTTCGACTTGGCCCAAGGCCCGATGGCGCCCTTGTCCACCGACAGCGCCGCATCCGGCACGATCAGGCGTTCGTCGAAGAACAACTCGACCCCAAGGCCATCGCAAACCGGGCAGGCACCGAATGGGGCGTTAAAGGAAAACAGCCGCGGTTCGATTTCCGGGATGGTGAAGCCACTGACGGGGCAGGCGAATTTTTCGCTGAAGGTCAGGCGCTCGGGGTCGCCCTCGGTCGGTGCGGTTTCCAGATGCGCGATGCCGTCGGCCAGATCCAGCGCGGTGCGCAGACTGTCGGCCAGACGCGTCTCCATGCCTTCGCGCACGACGATGCGGTTGACGACGACGTCGATGTTGTGGCGGAACTTCTTGTCCAAGGTCGGCGGTTCGTCCAGATCGTGAAAATCGCCGTTGACCTTGATGCGCTGGAACCCCTGCTTGCGCAGTTCCAGAAACTCCTTGCGGTATTCGCCTTTGCGGTCGCGCACGATGGGGGCCAGCAGAAAGGCGCGGGTGCCGTCGGGCAGGGCCATGATGCGGTCGACCATGTCCTGCACCTGCTGCGCCTCGATCGGCAGGCCGGTCGCGGGGGAATAGGGCGTTCCGGCGCGCGCGAACAGCAAACGCATATAGTCATAGATCTCGGTCACGGTGCCCACGGTCGAACGCGGGTTCTTGGACGTCGTCTTCTGTTCGATGCTGATGGCAGGGGACAGACCACTGATGTGATCGACATCGGGTTTGCCCATCATGTCCAGAAACTGCCGCGCATAGGCCGACAGGCTTTCGACATAGCGTCGCTGCCCCTCGGCATAGACGGTGTCGAAGGCCAGTGACGACTTGCCCGACCCCGAAAGTCCGGTGATCACCACCAGCTGGTCGCGCGGGATGTCCATGTTGACACCCTTGAGGTTATGTTCGCGCGCGCCGCGCACTTCGATAAACTTCTGTTCCATGCGGTGTCCCTGATGCCCAAGCGTGTCAGATATGAATGCACAGCGGAAAAGCAAGTTCACTTTGCGAACATTCGGGGAACATGCAAGCCTTGTGCAGGGATCGCTGGCAATCTGTCGCGGCCTGCCCCAATCATCGGCGAAGATTTTTCTGCGATGACGTCAGTTAACGCTAACACTTGCGCTGCAGTGCGGCGGCGCTAGGATGCTGCCAAATCGACAAAGGGGGCTTTCGCATGTTTGAGAAGATTCTGGTCGCGAACCGGGGGGAAATCGCGATCCGCGTCATGCGCGCCGCGAACGAGCTGGGGAAACGCACGGTCGCTGTCTATGCCGAGGAAGACAAGCTGGGCCTGCACCGCTTCAAGGCCGATGAGGCATATCGCATCGGCGAGGGGCTTGGACCCGTCGCGGCCTATCTGTCCATTCCCGAAATTATCCGCGTCGCCAAGGAATGCGGCGCCGATGCGATCCACCCGGGCTATGGCCTATTGTCCGAAAACCCCGAATTCGTCGATGCCTGCTTTGACGCGGGCATCACCTTCATCGGTCCCAAGGCCGAAACCATGCGCGCGCTTGGCGACAAGGCCAGCGCCCGTCATGTTGCCATCAAGGCCGGCGTCCCCGTCATTCCTGCCACCGAAGTGCTGGGCGAAGATTTCGACGCCATCAAGAAAGAGGCCGCCGAGGTTGGCTATCCACTGATGCTGAAGGCCAGCTGGGGCGGGGGTGGTCGCGGCATGCGCCCGATCAACAACCCCGAAGAGCTGATCGAAAAAGTCCGCGAGGGCCGCCGCGAAGCCGAGGCCGCCTTTGGCAATGGCGAGGGTTATCTGGAAAAGATGATCATCCGCGCCCGCCACGTCGAGGTCCAGTTGCTGGGCGACACGCATGGCGGTCTGTATCACCTGTTCGAACGCGATTGCACCGTGCAGCGCCGCAACCAGAAGGTCGTCGAACGCGCCCCCGCGCCCTATCTGACCGAAGAACAGCGCGCCGAGGTTTGCGGTCTTGCGCTGAAAATCGGGCAGGCAGTCGGATACCAGAACGCCGGCACCGTCGAATTCCTGATGGATATGGACGATGAGAAATTCTACTTCATCGAGGTGAACCCCCGCGTTCAGGTCGAACACACCGTGACCGAAGAGGTCACCGGCATCGACATCGTCCAAAGCCAGATCAAGATTGCCGAAGGTGCGACGCTGGCCGCAGCCACGGGTCATGACAGTCAGGACCAGATCACCCTGTCGGGCCATGCGCTGCAATGCCGCGTGACGACGGAAGACCCGCAAAACAACTTCATCCCCGATTACGGCCGCATCACCGCCTATCGCAGCGCGACGGGCATGGGCATCCGTCTGGACGGCGGCACGGCCTATTCGGGCGGTGTCATCACGCGCTATTACGATTCGCTGCTGGTCAAGGTCACGGCCTGGGCGCAGACCCCCGATCAGGCGATCAAGCGGATGGACCGTGCCCTGCGCGAATTCCGTGTGCGTGGCGTCAGCACGAACATCGATTTTGTCATCAACCTGCTGAAGCACCCGACCTTCCTTGATGACACCTATACCACCAAGTTCATCGACACGACGGACGCGCTTTTCACCTTCAAGAAACGTCAGGACCGCGCGACCCGCATCCTGACCTATCTGGCCGACATCAGCGTCAACGGGCATCCCGAAACCACCGGTCGTGCCCTGCCACCCGCGCAGGCGCGTCAGCCGATGGCGCCCGCCGCTGTGGCCGAACCCACCGCTGGCACCCGCCAGTTGCTGGAAAGCCAAGGCGCGCAGGCCGTTGCCGACTGGATGGGCGCGCAGAAGCAACTGCTGATCACCGACACCACCATGCGTGACGGTCACCAGTCGCTGCTGGCCACCCGGATGCGGTCGATCGACATGATCCGCGTGGCGCCCAGCTATGCCGCCAATCTGCCGCAGCTGTTCAGCGTCGAATGCTGGGGTGGGGCGACCTTTGACGTGGCCTATCGCTTCTTGCAGGAATGTCCGTGGCAGCGGTTGCGCGACATCCGTGCGCATATGCCCAACCTGATGACGCAGATGCTGCTGCGCGCCAGCAATGGCGTGGGTTACACCAACTATCCCGACAATGTCGTGCAATCCTTTGTGCGTCAGGCCGCCGAAACCGGCGTTGATGTCTTCCGCGTCTTCGACAGCCTGAACTGGGTCGAGAATATGCGCGTCGCCATGGATGCGGTGATCGAATCGGGCAAGGTTTGCGAAGGCACGGTCTGCTATACCGGCAACATGCTGGACCCTGATCGGGCGAAATACGACCTGAAGTATTACGTCAAGACGGCGCAGGATCTGAAAGCCGCGGGCGCGCATGTTCTGGGTCTGAAGGACATGGCCGGCCTGCTGAAGCCCGCCGCGGCGACCCAGCTGATCAAGGCCTTGAAGGAGGAGGTCGGCCTGCCGATCCACTTCCACACGCATGACACCAGCGGCATGGGCGGCGCGACCATCCTTGCCGCCGCCGAGGCAGGCGTCGATGCCGTCGATTGCGCCATGGACGCGCTGTCGGGCAATACCAGCCAGCCGACCATGGGTTCGGTCGTCGAGGCGCTGGCCCATACCGACCGCGACACCGGTCTGGACATCGGCCACATCCGCGCGATCAGCAATTACTGGGAGCGGGTCCGCGAAAGCTATGCCGCCTTCGAAAGCGGCCTGCAGGCCCCCGCGTCCGAGGTCTATCTGCATGAAATGCCGGGCGGTCAGTTCACCAACCTGAAAGCGCAGGCGCGTTCGATGGGGCTGGAAGATCGCTGGCACGAGGTTGCGCAGGCCTATGCCGATGTGAACCGCATGTTCGGCGATATCGTCAAGGTGACGCCATCGTCCAAGGTGGTCGGTGACATGGCGCTGATGATGGTGGCGCAGAACCTGACGCCGGAACAGGTCATCGACCCTGCTGTCGATGTCAGCTTCCCCGACAGCGTCGTCAACATGATGCGGGGCAATCTGGGCCAACCCCCCGGCGGCTGGCCGCAGGCGATCCAAGCCAAGATCCTGAAGGGCGAGCAGCCCTTCACCGACCGTCCCGGCGCGCATCTGGAGCCCGTCGATCTGGAAGCCGTGCGTGCCAAACTGTCCGAAGAACTGGATGGCAAGGTCATCGATGACGAGGATCTAAACGGCTATCTGATGTATCCCAAGGTCTTCACCGACTATATGGCGCGTCACGAAACCTATGGCCCCGTCCGCACCCTGCCGACCCGCAACTTCTTCTACGGAATGGAGCCGGGTCAGGAAATCAGCGTCGAGATCGACCCCGGCAAGACGCTGGAGATCCGCCTGCTGACCCTGGGCGAGACCGACGAAAAAGGCGAGATGAAGGTCTTCTTCGAACTGAACGGCCAGCCCCGCCAGGTCCGCATCCCCAACCGCAAGGCCACCGGCACCGCCGCCGCCCGCCCCAAGGCCGATCCGGCGAATGCGGGTCATGTCGGCGCGCCGATGCCCGGCGTTGTGGCATCGGTGGGTGCGGTCGCAGGTGCCAAGGTCAGCCAGGGCGACCTGCTGCTGACGATCGAGGCGATGAAGATGGAAACCGGCCTGCATGCCGACCGCGACGGCATCATCAAGGTCGTCCATGTGACGCCCGGCCAACAGATCGACGCCAAGGATCTGCTGGTCGAAATCGAATAGAATCAATCCGGGGCAGGGAGCCTTGCGTTTCCTTGCCCCGGTCCGGCCCAAGGCCGCCATCAAATCCGGCAGCCTGTGTCCTAAAGGTCAGATTGCTGCGATTAGCCGCAGCATCGCCACGTCCGAGCCGTTGACCCCGATGCTTGGCGGGTCTAAACCGCAGACAGCCAACCCGTCGCGAGGTGAGCCAATATCCCCGCGACCGACAAGGGGATCAAAGCCCGTGGAAAACCTTTTGCAGGATTATCTGCCCATTCTCGTTTTTGCGGGGATGGCGTCGGCACTTGCACTGCTTCTGTTGCTGTCCGCCATTCTGATTGCCGTGCGCAATCCCGACCCCGAAAAGGTCAGCGCCTATGAATGCGGCTTCAACGCCTTCGACGATGCGCGCATGAAGTTCGACGTGCGCTTCTATCTTGTGTCGATCCTGTTCATCATCTTCGACCTTGAAGTTGCGTTCCTTTTCCCTTGGGCCGTCAATTTCCAAAGCCTCAGCGATGTGGCATTCTGGTCTATGATGGTCTTCCTGGGGGTTCTGACCGCAGGCTTTGCCTATGAATGGAAGAAGGGGGCGCTGGAATGGGCGTGATGACAGGGGCGAATACCGCCGGGTCCGACCGCGACGTCGCGACCGCCGCGCTGAACAGCGAACTGCAGGACAAGGGCTTCCTGCTGACCACGACCGAAGACATCATCAACTGGGCGCGCAATGGTTCGCTGCACTGGATGACCTTCGGTCTGGCCTGCTGCGCCGTCGAGATGATGCAGACCTCGATGCCGCGCTATGATTTGGAACGCTTCGGGACCGCACCGCGCGCATCGCCGCGCCAGTCGGACCTGATGATCGTCGCAGGCACGCTGACCAACAAGATGGCCCCCGCGCTGCGCAAGGTCTATGACCAGATGCCGGAACCGCGTTACGTCATCAGCATGGGCAGCTGCGCCAATGGCGGCGGATACTATCACTACAGCTATTCCGTCGTGCGCGGCTGCGACCGCATCGTGCCCGTGGACATCTATGTCCCCGGCTGCCCGCCGACCGCCGAAGCGCTGCTTTACGGCATCCTGCAACTTCAGCGCCGCATCCGGCGCACCGGAACGCTGGTGAGGTAACGATGGCGATCTATCCCGACATGGACGCGCTGGAACAGCTGGCCGAACACATCAAGATGCGTCGCCCCGGCGAGGTTGTGGACGCCACCGTCGCCTTTGGCGAACTGACGGTGACGGCCACGGCCAGCGGCATCCTGGACCTGATCGAGTTCCTGCGCAGCGACAGCAGCTGCCGTTTCTCGACCCTGGTGGACATCACCGCCGTTGACCATCCCGAACGTCAGCAGCGTTTCGACGTGGTCTGGCACTTCCTGTCGATGTACCAGAACCACCGCATCCGCGTGAAGACGGCCATCCGCGAGGATGAGATGCTGCCGACGCTGGTCAAGATCCACCCCGCCGCCAATTGGTTCGAGCGCGAGATCTTCGACATGTTCGGCATCCTGTTCACGGGCCATCCCGACATGCGGCGTCTGCTGACCGACTATGGCTTTTCGGGCCATCCGCTGCGCAAGGATTTCCCGACGACCGGCTATGTCGAGGTTCGCTATGACGAAGCCGAGAAGCGCGTCATCTATGAACCTGTGAATCTGGTGCAGGAATATCGCCAGTTCGATTTCCTCTCTCCGTGGGAGGGCGCGAAATACGTCCTTCCCGGCGACGAAAAGACCAAGGGGTAAGGCCATGGACGGCGATATCCGGACCAACAGCTATGACGACGGCAGCCAGGATCTGCTGACCGGCGAACAGCGCATCCGCAACTTCAACATCAACTTCGGTCCCCAGCACCCGGCAGCGCACGGCGTGCTGCGCATGGTGCTGGAGCTGGACGGCGAGGTGGTGGAACGTGCCGACCCGCATATCGGCCTGCTGCATCGCGGCACCGAGAAGCTGATGGAAAGCCGCACCTATCTGCAGAACCTTCCGTATTTCGATCGGCTGGATTACGTGTCGCCGATGAACCAGGAACATGCCTGGTGCATGGCGATCGAGCGTCTGACCGGCACCGTGGTGCCACGTCGCGCCAGCCTGATCCGGGTGCTGTATTCCGAAATGGGCCGCATCCTGAACCACCTGCTGGGTCTGACCACGGGTGCGCTGGACGTGGGCGCGCTGACGCCGCCCCTCTGGGGTTTCGAGGCGCGCGAAGACCTGATGATCTTCTATGAACGGGCCTGTGGCGCGCGTCTGCACGCGGCCTATTTCCGTCCCGGTGGCGTCCATCAGGACCTGCCGCCCGACCTGCTGAACGACATCGAAGCCTGGTGCGAGAAGTTCCCCAAGGTTCTGGACGATCTGGACACCCTGCTGACGGAAAACCGCATCTTCAAGCAGCGTCTGGTCGATATCGGCATCGTCTCCGAACAGGATGCGCTGGACTGGGGCTTCTCGGGCGTCATGGTCCGCGGGTCGGGCATGGCTTGGGACCTGCGTCGCAGCCAGCCCTACGAATGCTATGACGAGTTTGACTTCAAGATCCCGGTCGGCACCAATGGCGACTGCTATGACCGCTTCCTCTGCCGGATGCAGGAGATGCGCGAATTGACCAGCATCATGAAGCAGGCGATCACCAAGCTGCGGGCCGAACCCGCGGGCGACGTGATGGCACGCGGCAAGCTGTCGCCGCCCAAGCGCGCCGATATGAAGCGCGACATGGAAAGCCTGATTCACCACTTCAAGCTCTACACCGAAGGCTTCCGCGTTCCGGCGGGTGAAGTCTATGCCGCCGTCGAGGCGCCCAAGGGCGAATTCGGCGTCTATCTGGTCAGCGACGGGTCGAACAAACCCTATCGCGCCAAGCTGCGCGCGCCGGGCTTCCTTCACCTGCAATCGATGGACTGGATGTCCAAGGGCCACCTGCTGGCCGACGTCCCGGCCTTGATCGCCACCCAAGACATCGTGTTCGGAGAGGTTGACCGCTGATGCTGCGCCGCCTTCACCCCGTCCAGCCGGACAGTTTCACCTTCACGCCTGCGAACCTTGAATGGGCGCAGGCGCAGATCACCAAATATCCGGAAGGTCGCCAGCAATCGGCGATCATCCCGCTTTTGTGGCGTGCGCAGGAACAGGAAGGCTGGCTGTCGCGTCCGGCCATCGAATATGTCGCCGAATTCCTGGGCATGGCCTATATCCGTGCCCTGGAGGTTGCGACCTTCTACTTCATGTTCCAACTGCAACCCGTAGGGACTGTGGCCAATATCCAGATCTGCGGTACCACCACATGCATGATCTGCGGCGCCGAGGATCTGATCGAGGTCTGCAAGCGCAAGATCGCGCCGACCCCGCATACGCCTTCGGCCGATGGCAAATTCAGCTGGGAAGAGGTCGAATGTCTGGGTGCCTGCGCGAACGCGCCGATGGCCCAGATCGGCAAGGATTATTACGAGGATCTGACGCCCACCTCGCTTGAGGCACTGATCGACCGCATGTCGGCGGGCGAGGTTCCGCAGGCGGGATCGCAGACCGGGCGCTTTGCCTCGGAACCTGCGACGGGTCTGACCAGTCTGGAAGATGCCAAGGGCGGCCATGATCATAATGCCAGCGTGCAGTTGGCCACTGATCTGGGTGAAACGCTGAAGCGTATCGACGGAACCGAGGTTCCGATTCTGACCAAATGGCGCCGCGACCAGCCCAAGGCGGCAGTGGACGACCAGACCGGTCACGACATGACCCCCGAAGACGAACCGCGCCCCGCCGATGGTGAACCCGCCGATAAGACCGGTGTGACCGAGCAGGAGGCGCAGGCCAGCTCGGCTGCGCGTCCGGTTTCGGATCGTGAACCGGCGGGCGTGCGCGGCGAAGAGGCACAGGCGCAGGAAGAGACCGACAGCAAGAAGGACTGATCGTCAGAACGGCCAAGGGCCGGTGAACAGCAGAAAGGTAACCGTCACGATGCAAAGCTTGAGCCGCATGACCGCGTTGGGAACATTCGTTCTTGTGACCTTCGCGCTTGGGATTTCGGGTGCAACGGGCTGGTTGGCTGCAATGTTCATCGGGCTGGTCTTCGCGGCTTTTCTTGGCGCGGTGATCTTCTGGATGGCGGAAATGGGAACACAGGCGATGGAAGCTTCGGATCTGGGTGCGGCAATGCCGTCGGATCTGCCGGGCGCCGCGCCCATGGCCGAGGCGCTTGCCGACCCAGAGGTTGCCGCCGAAGTGACCGAAGAGATCGCGCCTTCGGGTGATGCCCAGTTCGCGACCGAGCGTGCGGAGATGGCCGAAGGTCGCAGCATCTATGGTGACCGCGATGCGACTGTCGCGGTCGATGCAACGCCGGACGATCTGCAGGCGATCAAGGGTGTGGGCGTCAAGATCGCCGAGGCCTTGAACGAGGCCGGGGTGACGCGCTTCGACCAGATCGCGGCCTGGGACGAGGAAACGATCGACGCATTCGCCAGCCGGATCGGGCGCGGAGCCGCGCGCATTCGGGGTGATGACTGGGTCGGACAGGCCAGGGAACTGGCAAAAGAAAACCGGGGCGTTGCGTGATGGCCGCGCCTGCGGACAAGGATGCCAAGCAGATGCGGCTGGTTGCGATCGTGATCGCCGTTGCAATGCTGGTCTGGCTGGCCATTCAGGCGATTGGCCAGGAATATGAGTGGGCGGGACGATGGGCCTATCTGGCCGATCTGGCCGCCATCGGCGCTTTTGTCTGGTCGCTGATCGTGACCTGGCGTATCTGGCGGCGCAGGAATGTGTGACGCCCGGATGAGAGGATCGAGGAACGGATGCTGAAAGACCAGGATCGCATTTTCACCAACCTCTATGGGATGGGTGACCGCAGCCTGAAGGGCGCCCAATCGCGGGGCCATTGGGATAACACGTCCGAGATCATCGGACGTGGGCGTGAGAAGATCATCGAACAGATGAAGGCATCCGGCCTTCGCGGTCGTGGGGGCGCTGGCTTCCCGACGGGCCTGAAATGGTCGTTCATGCCCAAGGAATTGGATGGGCGTCCGTCCTATCTGGTGATCAACGCAGACGAATCCGAACCCGCGACCTGCAAGGACCGCGAGATCATGCGCCATGATCCGCACACCCTGATCGAGGGTGCGCTGATCGCCAGCTTCGCGATGAACGCGCATGCCTGCTATATCTATCTGCGCGGCGAATACATCCGCGAGAAAGAGGCCCTGCAGGCCGCCATCGACGAATGCTATGACGCGGGAATGCTGGGCGCGAATGCCGCCGGTTCCGGTTGGGACTTCGACGTCTATCTGCACCATGGTGCGGGTGCATATATCTGCGGTGAAGAAACGGCGCTGCTGGAAAGCCTGGAAGGCAAGAAGGGCATGCCGCGGATGAAGCCGCCGTTCCCTGCCGGTGCCGGTCTTTACGGCTGCCCGACGACGGTGAACAACGTCGAATCCATTGCCGTCGTTCCGACGATCCTGCGTCGTGGGCCGGAATGGTTCGCGGGCTTTGGCCGTCCGAACAATGCGGGCATCAAGCTGTTCGGCCTGACGGGCCATCTGAACGCGCCTTGCGTGGTCGAAGAAGCCATGTCGATCCCGATGCGCGAGCTGATCGAAAAGCACGGCGGCGGCGTTCGCGGCGGTTGGAAGAACCTGAAAGCGGTGATCCCCGGTGGCGCATCCTGCCCGGTCCTGACGGCCGAGCAATGCGAAAACGCCATCATGGATTACGACGGCATGCGCGATCTGAAGTCCAGCTTCGGCACCGCCTGCATGATCGTGATGGATCAGGATACTGATGTCATCAAGGCCGTCTGGCGTCTGTCCAAGTTCTTCAAGCATGAGAGCTGCGGCCAGTGCACGCCCTGCCGCGAAGGCACCGGCTGGATGATGCGCGTCATGAGCCGCCTTGTATCGGGCGAGGCCGAAGTCGAGGAAATCGACATGCTGCTGGACGTGACCAAGCAGGTCGAAGGTCACACGATCTGCGCGCTTGGCGACGCGGCTGCATGGCCGATCCAGGGTCTGATCCGCAACTTCCGCGGAGAGATCGAAGATCGCCTGAAAGCCAAGAAGACCGGACGCATGGGGGCGATGGCAGCGGAATGATGGGCTTGGGTCGCCATAACGCTCACGCGTGGGACACGGCATCTTGTCGAACCATCCGCGCCGGCGATGATTATGTGGGGACACATCATCATCGCAAGGAGCGTTTCATGACCCGTCCCATCTTTGCCGCCATGGCAATCGCCGCATCGCTGATCGCAGGTCCCGCCGCCGCGCTGGAGCCGCTGTCCAGCGAAGCCTATGTCAACGACCGCCTGGTGCAGGCGCGCGTGGCCGACATGCTGCGCAAGGGCTGCCCCAGCATCGACGCCCGACTGATCCGGGCCTTTTCCGAAGCGCGGGCGCTCAAGCGCTATGCCTCGGACAAGGGATACAGCGACGATCAGATCGACGCGTTTCTGGACAGCAAGGCCGACCGCAAGCGCATCTATGCCGCGGCCGACCGCTATATGGTTGAAAACGGCGTCGTGAATGGACAGCCGGAAACATTTTGCCGCCTCGGGCGGGACGAAATCGCACGGCAGACGGTCGCTGGATCGCTGCTGAGTGCCAGGTAAGGAAGAAATCATGGCCGACTTGCGGACAATCAAGATCGACGGCAACGAGATCGATGTCGATCCCAACATGACCCTGATCCAAGCCTGTGAGCAGGCCGGGATCGAGATCCCGCGCTTCTGCTATCACGAGCGGCTGTCGATCGCCGGCAACTGCCGCATGTGTCTGGTCGAAGTCGTGGGCGGTCCGCCCAAGCCCGCCGCAAGCTGTGCCATGCAGGTCAAGGATCTGCGGCCGGGGCCTGAAGGTGCCCCGTCCGAGATCCGCACCAACAGCCCGATGGTCAAGAAGGCCCGCGAAGGCGTGATGGAATTCCTGCTGATCAACCACCCGCTGGATTGCCCGATCTGCGACCAGGGCGGCGAATGCGATCTGCAGGATCAGGCCATGGCTTACGGCGTCGATTTCAGCCGCTATCGCGAACCCAAGCGCGCCTCCGAGGAGTTGAACCTCGGCCCGCTGGTCGAAACCCACATGACGCGCTGCATCAGCTGTACCCGTTGCGTGCGCTTTACCAGCGAAGTCGCGGGCATCCACCAGATGGGTCAGACCGGTCGCGGCGAAGACAGCGAGATCACCAGCTATCTGAACGAAACGCTGGCCTCGAACATGCAGGGCAACATCATTGACCTCTGCCCCGTCGGCGCGCTGGTCAGCAAGCCCTATGCCTTTACCGCCCGTCCTTGGGAACTGACCAAGACCGAGACGATCGACGTCATGGACGCACTTGGCAGTGCGATCCGCGTGGACACCAAGGGTCGCGAAGTCATGCGCATCCTGCCGCGCAACAATGACGACGTGAACGAGGAATGGATCAGCGACAAGACGCGCTTTGTCTGGGACGGTCTGCGTCGCCAGCGTCTGGACAAGCCCTATATCCGTGAAAACGGCAAGCTGCGCGCGGCCACATGGCCCGAGGCGCTTGCGGCCACGGCGCGTGCCATGACCGGCAAGAAGGTCGCCGGTCTGGTCGGCGATCTGGCTTCGGTCGAAGCGGCGTTCAGCCTGAAAACCTTGATCGAGGGTCTGGGCGGCAATGTCGAGTGCCGCACCGATGGCGCCAAGCTGCCCGCGGGCAACCGTTCGGGCTATGTCGGCAATGCGACGATTGCGGATCTGGATACCGCGTCCTCGATTCTGCTGGTCGGGACGAACCCGCGCGAAGAGGCTCCTGTCCTGAATTCGCGCATCCGCAAAAACTGGGTGCGTGGCGCAGATGTCACGCTGGTCGGCCAGGCGGTCGATCTGACCTTCGACTATACCCATGCCGGCACCGACCGCGCAGCACTGTCCAAGCTGCTGGACGATGCGACCGCCGCCGAAGAACCCGGCGTGATCATCGTGGGGCAGGGCGCGCTGCGCGAGGCTGATGGCGAGGCTGTCTTGGCCACCGTCATGGCGCTTGCCGAAGCGACGAATGCCCGTGTGATGGTCCTGCACACCGCCGCGTCCCGTGTCGGCGCGATGGATGCGGGTGCGGTGACGCAGGGCGGTCTGGATGCGGCCATCGATGGCGCACAGGTCATCTTCAACCTTGGCGCGGATGAGGTGGAAATTGCTGCCGGCGCCACGGTCATCTATCAGGGCAGCCATGGTGATCGCGGGGCGCATCGCGCTGACATCATCCTGCCCGCCGCCTGCTATACCGAGGAAATGGGCCTGTTCGTGAATACCGAAGGTCGTCCCCAGCTGGCCATGCGCGCGAACTTCGCACCGGGTGAGGCCAAGGAAAACTGGGCGATCCTGCGGGCGCTGTCTGCCGAACTGGGTCAGACCCTGCCGTGGGACAGCGTCGCGCAGCTGCGTCGCAAGCTGATCGAAACCGTGCCGCATCTGGGCCAGATCGGTGCCGTCGTGGAAAGCGATTGGCAGCCCCTGCCGCAAAAGGATCTGGGCCGTGCCGATTTCGTGAACCCGGTCAAGGACTTCTATCTGACGAACCCGATCGCGCGCTGTTCGCCCCTGATGGGCGAGCTGTCGCGCATGGCGGCGGCACGGCAGGCCTCCGCAGTAGCAGCGGAGTAGGCCGATGAAGCATGTCCCCGGAACCATTCGTCTGACGGCCCTTGCCGTGCTTGGCACGCTGGCCTTGGCCGCCTGCCAACCGGTGGCCGATGCCGCTGACGGTCGCCCCAAGGCCAAGCCCGCACAGGTCAGCGCACGGGTCGTGGCACCGGGCAGCAAGGCCGGCAGCGGCGCGCTGACGCGGGCACGCATTTCGACCAAATCGGGCGAGATCCTGATTCTGGAAGAAGACGGCAGCGTCACGACGATGGATCTGGACAGCCCCGAGGGGCAGGACGCCTTCACCATCAGCGAGGCCGATCTGGCCGTGTTGAACGCCAACCTTGATCTTGATTTCGGCGGTCTTGTGGCGGCCCGTCTGCCCAAGGAAAAGACCGCGCAGGAAAAGGCGCTCGAGGCGTTCGCCGCCCGCAGCCAGCCCGCCCTGCCAACTCTGAGCGAGACCCAGACCATCGCGCCCGAACAGTTCATCGCCGCCAAGGTCGAGCCGATGAACCGCGGACGCGCCACCGATCTGGTCGAGGTTACGGCAAATCTTCGCGAAGGGGTGGACGCCGATATCGCCTTTTCGTATGCCACCTGCGCGCTTGCCGGGTGGGCCAAGAACAACGGCACCCCTTACGGGCGCCACATCCGCACCCTGCAGGCCGAACGAAACGGCAAGCTGCTGATCGGGTCCGCCTTCATCTTGTCGCAGGACAAGCCGATGGGACTGCGGGTCATGGAAACGAACGAGACCTTGCGTGAATGCAAGGCGCGCGGCATCCCCGCGGCATAAGGAAGAGGAACAGGCATCATGGCTGATTTTTGGACATCTTCCTGGGGCATCGCGATCATCCTGCTGGCGCAGGGTCTGGCGGTCATCGCATTCGTGATGCTGTCGCTGATCTACATGGTCTATGGCGACCGCAAGATCTGGGCGGCCGTGCAGATGCGGCGCGGCCCGAACGTGGTCGGCCCGTGGGGCATCCTGCAGACCTTTGCGGATGCGTTGAAATTCGTCGTCAAGGAAATCGTCATTCCAGCGGGCTCGGACAAGTTCGTGTTCTTCCTGGCGCCTTTCCTGTCGATGATGCTGGCGCTTCTGGCCTTCGTGGCGATTCCCTTCGCGCCCGGATGGGTGATGGCCGACATCAACGTCGGCATCCTGTTCATCTTTGCGGTCTCCTCGCTCGAGGTTTACGGCGTGATCATGGGAGGCTGGGCCTCGAACTCGAAGTATCCCTTCCTGGGGTCGCTTCGTTCGGCGGCGCAGATGATCTCCTATGAAGTCAGCCTGGGCCTGATCATCATCGGGGTGATCATCTCGACCGGCTCGATGAACCTGACCGCCATCGTCGAGGCGCAGCGCGGCGCGGGACTGCTGTCCTGGTACTGGCTGCCCCACCTGCCGATGGTCGTGCTGTTCTTCATCAGCGCATTGGCCGAAACCAACCGCCCGCCCTTCGACCTTCCCGAAGCAGAATCCGAACTGGTTGCGGGCTTCATGGTCGAATATTCCTCGACGCCCTATCTGCTGTTCATGGCCGGTGAATACATCGCCATGTGGCTGATGTGCGCGCTGATCAGCCTGTTGTTCTTCGGTGGCTGGCTGTCGCCCATTCCCGGCATTCCCGACGGTGCGCTGTGGATGTTTATCAAGATGGTCGGCTGGTTCTTCATGTTCGCGATGGTGAAGGCGCTGGTCCCGCGCTATCGCTATGACCAGCTGATGCGGATCGGTTGGAAGGTCTTCCTGCCGTTGTCGCTGGCCTGGGTCGTCATCGTCGCCTTCCTGGCACGGTTCGAGGTTCTGGGTGGTTTCTGGGCCCGTTGGGCAGGGATGTGATCATGGCCAATTCCAACAAGATCGCCGACATGCTGGCCCGTGCCAGCGAACAGGACAAGGCAGAGTTCGCCCATTTCCTGGCCAACAATCTGGACACGGCCGAACAGGCCCATGACAGCGCCAGGGTGCGCGACTACGTGGCGGCCTTCGACCGCTTCGCCGCACCCAAGCAAGGAGAGCAGTTCTGATGGCTTTCGACATCGCACGCGCCACCAAGTATTTCCTGATGGTGGACTTCCTGAAGGGCTTCGGTCTTGGCATGCGCTATTTCTTCGCGCCCAAGGCGACGTTGAACTATCCGCATGAAAAGGGCCCGCTGTCGCCGCGTTTCCGCGGTGAACACGCCCTGCGCCGTTATCCAAACGGCGAGGAACGCTGCATCGCCTGCAAATTGTGCGAGGCCGTCTGCCCCGCGCAGGCCATTACCATCGATGCCGAACCGCGCGACGACGGCTCGCGTCGCACGACGCGCTATGACATCGACATGACCAAATGCATCTATTGCGGGTTCTGTCAGGAAGCATGCCCGGTGGACGCCATCGTGGAAGGTCCGAACTTCGAATTCGCGACCGAAACCCGCGAAGAGCTGTTCTATGACAAGGAAAAGCTGCTGGACAACGGCGCCCGTTGGGAAGCCGAAATCGCCCGCAACCTAGCCATGGATGCGCCCTACAGATGACCGATGCATTCCAGAAGATGTTCCAGCAGATGATGTCCCAAGGGCAGGAAATGGCGCGGGCCTTCAACCCCGCGGTGGAGCATTTCAATCCCAAGGCATTCGAGAAGATGTTCCCGACCATGCCTGCGGACATGCTGGAGATGTGGTTCGGCAAGACCTTCAACCGTGACGGTCTGGATGCCAAGACGCGGATGCTGGTCACCATTGCCGCAATGACCGTGCAGGGTGCGCTGGCCGAGCCTCAGCTGCGCCTGACCATCCGCCACGCGATGGAAGCCGGCGCCACCCCGCGCGAGATCGCCGAGGTGATCTATCAGATGGGGATGTTCGGCGGCCTCCCTGCGATGCAGAAGGCGCTGGAAATCGCCCAGGGCGTCTTTACCGAATCCGAAGGGAGCAGCCCGGAATGATGACCTTTGCCTTTTACCTTTTCGCCATCTCGGTCTGCGTCGCGGGCTTCATGGTGGTGCTGTCGCGCAACCCGGTCCATTCGGTGCTGTGGCTGATCTTGGCCTTCCTGTCGGCTGCGGGCCTGTTCATCCTGCTGGGCGCAGAATTCGTCGCCATGCTGCTGGTCATCGTCTATGTCGGCGCGGTCGCGGTTCTGTTCCTCTTCGTCGTGATGATGCTGGACGTCGATTTCGCCGAGCTGAAGGGTGAGCTGGCCCGATATCTGCCGCTGGCAGGTCTGATCGCGCTGGTGCTGCTGGCGCAGCTGGCCGTGGCCTTCGGTGGCTGGGAAAGCGCCGATCAATCCGCCGCCCTGCGTGCCGTTCCCATCGAAGGGGCGCCGATGAACACCAATCTGATCGGCACGGTCATGTACGACCGCTATCTGCTGCCGTTCCAGATCTCGGGTCTGATCCTGCTGGTCGCCATGATCGGCGCAATCACGTTGACGATGCGTCACCGCCGCGACATCAAGCGTCAGAACGTGATCCACCAGATGCATCGCGATCCTGCCAAGGCGATGCAACTGCGCGACGTCAAGCCCGGTCAGGGGCTGTAAGTTGGGGGCGCATCGCGCCCCCGGCCAACGGAATTTCAACGGGTGCGAGAACCCGGAGGGACTGAAAAGATGATCGGATTGACACATTACCTTGTCGTGGGGGCGATCTTGTTCGTCGCCGGGATCTTCGGCATCTTCGTGAACCGCAAGAATGTCATCGTCATCCTGATGTCGATCGAGCTGATGCTGCTGGCGGTCAATATCAACTTCGTCGCCTTTTCGGCCCATCTGGGCGATCTTGGCGGCCAGATCTTCACCATGTTCATCCTGACCGTCGCCGCAGCCGAGGCTGCCATCGGTCTGGCGATCCTGGTCGTCTTCTTCCGCAACCGTGGCACGATCGCGGTGGAAGATGTCAACGTGATGAAGGGATAAGGGAACATGCCGCAATTCATCCTTTTCGCACCGCTGCTGGGCGCGCTGATCGCAGGCTTCGGCTGGCGCCTGATTGGCGAGCGTGGCGCGCAGGTCCTGACCACCGGCATCCTCTTTGCCGCGGCAGCTCTCAGCTGGATCGTGTTCCTGACCTTCGATGGTCAGTTGCAGCATCTTCCGGTCATGGATTGGATCGTCTCGGGCGATTTCACCAGCCAATGGGGCATCCGTCTGGATCGCCTGACCGCGATCATGCTGATCGTGATCACTTCGGTCTCGGCCTTGGTGCACCTCTATAGCTTCGGCTATATGGCCCATGACGAAAACTTCGGCGACGATGAACCCTATCGCGCCCGCTTCTTCGCCTATCTGTCCTTCTTCACCTTTGCGATGCTGATGCTGGTGACCTCGGACAACCTGCTGCAGATGTTCTTCGGATGGGAGGGCGTGGGGGTCGCGTCCTATCTGCTGATCGGTTTCTACTTCAAGAAACAGTCGGCCGGTGCCGCCGCCATGAAGGCCTTCATCGTCAACCGCGTCGGTGACTTCGGCTTCCTGCTGGGCATCTTCGGGTTGTGGTGGATGACCGGCACGATCCAGTTCGACGAATTGTTCGCTCAGGTGCCGATGCTGGCCGATAGCCAGATCAGCTTCCTGTGGACCGAATGGAATGCTGCGAACCTGCTGGCAATCCTGCTGTTCATCGGCGCGATGGGCAAATCGGCGCAGCTGTTCCTGCACACCTGGTTGCCCGACGCGATGGAGGGTCCGACGCCGGTGTCGGCCCTGATCCACGCCGCAACCATGGTCACCGCCGGCGTCTTCCTGGTCTGCCGGATGTCGCCGCTGTTCGAATTCGCACCTCAGGCCAAGGCGTTCATCGTGATCGTCGGCGCCTCGACCGCATTCTTTGCGGCAACGGTGGGTCTGGTGCAAAACGACATCAAGCGCGTCATCGCCTATTCGACCTGTTCGCAGCTGGGCTATATGTTCGTGGCTGCTGGCGTCGGGGTCTATTCGGTCGCCATGTTCCACCTGCTGACGCATGCCTTCTTCAAGGCAATGCTGTTCCTTGGTGCCGGTTCGGTCATCCATGCGATGCATCACGAACAGGACATGCGGAATTACGGCGGCTTGCGGAAGAAGATCCCGCTGACCTTCTGGGCAATGATGATCGGGACGCTGGCCATCACCGGCGTCGGCATTCCACTGACCCATATCGGTTTTGCAGGTTTCCTGTCGAAGGATGCCGTGATCGAAAGCGCGTTCGCGTCCGGCTCGGGTTACGCTTTCTGGATGCTGGTCATTGCGGCGGCTTTCACCAGCTTCTACAGCTGGCGCCTGATGTTCATGACCTTCTTCGGCAAGCCGCGCGGCGATCATCATGCGCATGACCATGCTCATGAAAGCCCGCGCGTCATGACGATCCCCCTTGGCGTTCTGGCGCTTGGGGCGATCTTCTCGGGGATGGTCTGGTACAACAGCTTCTTCGAAACCGAAGGCGTGCAGAAATTCTTCGGCATGCCCGAAGTGGCTGCAGCGCATGGCGATGGCCATGGCGAGGTCGAGGCTGGCCACGCCGAACCCGAAGACCACGCTGCCGCCGACGACCATGCCGCACCGGAAGATGGGGAGCATGCCACCGTCGTCGATCCGGCAACCGTGGGGCAGGGGGCGATCTATATGCACCCCGACAACCACGTGATGCACGAGGCGCACAATGTTCCGGCATGGGTCAAGGTTTCGCCCTTCATCGCGATGCTGTCGGGTCTGGCTCTTGCCTGGCTGATGTATATCCGCAACCCTGGCGCACCGGCCAAACTGGCCGCCCAGCAACCGGGTCTGTATCAGTTCCTGCTGAACAAGTGGTATTTCGACGAAGTCTACAACGCCGTCTTCGTGCGTCCGGCCCGCTGGATCGGTGCCAAGCTGTGGACGGCCGGTGACGGAGCCGTTATCGACGGCGCCATCAACGGGGTCGCCATGGGAATCATTCCCCGGATGACCCGCTTTGCCGGGCGCGTTCAGTCCGGTTATCTGTTCCATTATGCCTTCGCGATGGTCATCGGCATCGTAGGCTTGCTGATCTGGGTGATGCTGCGGGGCGCGCAATAACATGACGAACCTTCTTTCAATCATCACCTTCCTGCCCATCGTCGCGGCGGGGATCCTGGCACTGTTCCTGCGGGGCGACGATGCCGCCGCGCAGAAGAACGCCAAATGGCTGGCGCTGATCGCCACCAGTGCGACCTTCCTTGTGTCGCTGTTCCTGCTGGCGGGTTTCAATGCCGCCGATACGGGATTCCAGTTCGTAGAAGACCACGCTTGGATCATGGGCCTGCGCTACAAGATGGGCGTGGACGGCATCTCGATCCTCTTTGTGATGCTGACGACCTTCCTGATGCCGCTGACGATCCTGTCCACCTGGGAGGTCAACACCCGCGTCAAGGAATACATGATCGCCTTCCTGGTGCTGGAGGGGCTGATGATCGGCGTCTTCACGGCGCTGGATCTGATCCTGTTCTATCTGTTCTTCGAGGCCGGCCTGATCCCGATGTTCCTGATCATCGGCATCTGGGGCGGGGCCAACCGCATCTATGCGGCGTTCAAGTTCTTCCTCTATACCTTTATCGGCTCGGTTCTGATGCTGGTGGCGATGATCGCCATGGCACGCATGGCGGGTACGACCGATATCGTCCAGCTGCTGGCCTTCGACTTCCCGTCTGAAACCACGCGCATCTTGGGCTTTACCGTCGTGGGTGGCGTTCAGACGCTGCTGTTCCTGGCCTTCTTCGCCAGCTTCGCAGTTAAGATGCCGATGTGGCCGGTCCACACCTGGTTGCCTGATGCGCACGTTCAGGCACCGACCGCGGGTTCGGTCGTGCTGGCCGCCGTGCTGCTGAAGATGGGCGGCTATGGCTTCCTGCGCTTCAGCCTGCCGATGTTCCCGGTCGCTGCGGATCAGTTGCAGGGGCTTGTAATGTGGATGTCGGCGATTGCCATCGTCTATACGTCGCTGGTGGCGCTGGCACAGTCGGACATGAAAAAGCTGATCGCCTATTCGTCCGTGGCCCACATGGGTTACGTGACGATGGGGATCTTTGCGGCGAACCAGCAAGGCGTCGATGGCGCGATCTTCCAGATGCTGTCGCATGGCTTCATTTCGGGCGCGCTGTTCTTGGGCGTGGGCGTCATCTACGACCGCATGCACACGCGCGAGATCGACGCCTATGGCGGGCTGGTCAACCGGATGCCGGTCTATGCGCTGATCTTCATGTTCTTCACGATGGCCAACGTCGGCCTGCCGGGGACCTCGGGCTTTGTCGGTGAATTCCTGACGCTGATGGGGGCGTTCCACGCCAACACCTGGGTGGCATTCGTCGCCGCGACCGGCGTCATCCTATCGGCAGCCTATGCGCTGTGGCTCTATCGCCGCGTGACGATGGGCGCGCTGATCAAGGAAAGCCTGCGGATGATCACCGACATGACGCCGCGCGAAAAATGGATCTTTGCGCCACTGATCGCCATGACCCTGATCCTGGGCGTCTATCCGCGCCTTGTGACCGACATCACCGGACCTGCGGTTCAGGCGATGCTGGTGAATGTAAACGACGCGCTGCCCGAAGAGGCAGCCACCGACGACATGGCTTCGGCCGCCGTCAGCCATTGAGGAAAGCCAGATGAACGCGCTCGATATTTCGACCATCCTGCCCGAACTCTGGCTTGCCATCTATGCGCTGGCTGCGCTGATGGCGGGGGCCTATTTCGGACAGGACAAGATCGCTCGCCCGATCCTCTGGGCCAGCGTGCTGGCCCTGCTGGTGGCTGGACTTTACGTCGGTATGGCCGACCGGCCCGAACAGACGGCATTCTTTGGAATGTTCATCGACGACGCCTTTGCGCGCTTTGCCAAGGTGACGATCCTGCTGTCGGGCGCTGCCGTTCTGGCCATGAGCGCCGACTACATGGATCGCCATGGGCTGATGCGCTTCGAATATCCCATCCTGATCGTGCTGGCGACCGTCGGCATGATGGTGATGGTCTCGGCGGGTGATCTGCTGTCGCTCTACATGGGACTGGAACTGCAATCGCTGGCACTTTACGTCGTGGCCGCCATGCGCCGCGAAAGCGTCAAGTCGTCCGAGGCGGGCCTGAAGTATTTCGTGCTGGGCGCGCTCAGCTCGGGCCTGCTGCTTTACGGCGCTTCGCTGGTTTATGGCTTTGCGGGAACCACCGGCTTTGCGGGGATCATTCAGGCGGTGAACGCCGACGTCATGCCGATGGGTCTGCTGTTTGGTCTGGTCTTCCTGCTGGTCGGTCTGGCCTTCAAGGTCTCGGCAGTGCCCTTCCACATGTGGACGCCCGACGTCTACGAAGGGTCGCCTTCGCCCGTGACCGCCTTCTTTGCCACCGCGCCCAAGGTTGCGGCGATGGCGCTGATCGGCCGTCTGGTCTTTGACGCCTTCGGCAATGTCATCACCGATTGGAGCCAGATCATCGCGGTTCTGGCCGTTCTGTCGATGCTGCTGGGCTCGATCGCGGGTATCGGTCAGACAAACATCAAGCGTCTGATGGCCTATTCCTCGATCGCGCATATGGGCTTTGCCCTTGTCGGTCTGGCTGCGGGCACGGCCTATGGCGTGCAGGCGATGCTGCTCTATATGGCGATCTATGCGCTGATGAACGTCGGCACCTTTGCCTTCATCCTGTCGCTGGAACGTGACGGCCGGCCGGTCACCGATATGGCCAGCCTGAACCGTTTCGCCCAGACCGAGCCGCTGAAAAGCTTTGCCGTGCTGTTCCTGATGTTCAGCTTGGCAGGCGTGCCGCCCTTCCTCGGCTTCTTTGCGAAATACGGCGTGCTGACGGCTGCCGTTGACGGCGGTCTCAGCTGGCTGGCCGTGATCGGCGTGATCGCCTCGGTCATCGGTGCCTTCTATTATCTGCGTATCGTCTATTACATGTTCTTCGGCGCCGAGGTCGAACCCGTTACCAGCCGCATGGGTCTGGTTCAATATGGCGCGCTGATTGTGCCGGCGGCGGCCTTGCTGCTGGGCGCGGTGACGATGCTGGGCATCGACGAAGCGGCGGCCACTGCGGCGCAATCGCTGGTCAACGACACGGTTGCCCCCATTGCGGGTGAGTGACCACGATCCGGCCAACTGGCCTCAGGGTGTGGCACGCCACATCCTGGACCGGGTGGACAGCACCAATGCCGAGGCTTTCCGGCTGGCCCCTTCGCTGAACGGGTCAGCCTGGATTCTGGCACTGCGACAAGAGGCTGGCCGCGGCCGTCGCGGTCGTGCGTGGACCGACCCTCCGGGCAATTTCGCCGCAACGCTGGTTCTGCGCCCCGAGGGTGGTCCTGCCGATGCGGCGCGTCTGTCCTTCGTGGCGGCGCTGTCGGTGCATGACGCCCTACGCGCCCTTTGCGGACCGTCGCTGAATGTGGCGCTGAAATGGCCGAACGACGTGCTGCTGAATGGTGGCAAGCTGTCGGGCATCCTGCTGGAAAGCACGGGCGCGGCGGGGCAGGTGGCGACGCTGGCGATCGGTATCGGCATCAACCTGACCTCGGCCCCCGATCCGGCGCAGGTCGAAACGACAGCGACCCGTCCCGTCAGCCTGTTGGGCGAAACCGGTCTGACCGTCACCGCTCAGGATATGCTGGACGCGCTGGCGCAGCAGTTCGACGCATGGCAGGGGCAGATGCGTGCCTATGGCTTCGGACCCATCCGCAATGCCTGGATGGCGCGGGCTGCCAAGCTGGGCGAGACCATCATTGCCCGCACCGGCACGACGGAAACCACAGGCCGCTTCGACGGCATCGACGACACGGGCGCGTTGATCCTGACCGGCCCGCGTGGTCGTCATGCGATCCCTGCGGCCGACATATATTTCAGCGGGTCCTGACATGCTGTTGTGCATCGATACCGGCAATACGAACACGGTCTTCTCGATCTGGGACGGCGGCAAGTTCCTGGCGCATTGGCGCATCCGCACCGATCACCGGCGGACGGCGGATGAATATTTCGTCTGGCTCTCGACGCTGATCTCGGTCCAGAAATTCGATCTGAAGATCGACGCCTGCATCATCAGTGCCACGGCGCCGCGGGTGGTCTTCAACCTGCGCGTTCTCTGCAACCGCTATTTCGACACGCGCCCGCTGGTGGTGGGCAAGCCCGACTGCCAGCTGCGCGTCCCCCCGCGCGTGGATGAGGGCACGACCGTCGGCCCCGACCGGTTGGTCAATACCGTCGGCGCCTATGACCGCCACGGGCCCGATCTGATCGTGGTCGATTTCGGAACCGCGACGACCTTCGATGTCGTCGATGTGGACGGCGCCTATATCGGTGGCGTCATCGCCCCCGGCGTCAACCTGTCGCTGGAGGCTTTGCACATGGGCGCGGCATCGCTGCCTCATGTCGATGTGACGATGCCCGCGAAGGTCATCGGCACGAATACGGTTGCATGTATACAGTCGGGCGTGTTCTGGGGATATGTAGGATTGGTCGAAGGTATCGTGCGCCAGATACGCGCCGAACGTGACCGACCGATGAAAGTAATAGCGACCGGCGGGCTTGCGCCGCTGTTCGATCAGGGTTTCGACCTGTTCGATGCAATAGAAGACGACCTCACGATGCATGGATTGCGTCTAATTCACGATTACAACAAGGAGATGGGCAATGGCTGAGCGCCTGATCTATCTGCCGCTAGGCGGCGCGGGCGAAATCGGCATGAACGCCTATGTTTATGGCTATGGTGCGCCCGGCAAGGAACGACTGATCCTGGTCGATCTGGGTGTTACCTTTGGTGACATGGACGGAAGCCCGGGTATCGACCTGATCATGCCGGATCTGACGTGGCTGGAACAGAACAAGGACCGGCTTGATGCGATCTTCGTGACCCACGGGCATGAAGACCATATCGGTGCCTTGGGGCACCTTTGGGGACGTCTGCAGACCCCGATCTATGCGCGCCGCTTCACGGGCACGCTGGTGCGTCTGAAGATGGAAGAGATGGGTCTTCCGGCAGCCGAGGCGGTGAACATCACCGAAGTGCGCCCCGCAAAGACCGAAGTGGGTCCCTTCACGGTGCAATTCGCGCCGATCAGCCACTCGATCCCCGAAAGCAGCGGGCTGATCATCGATACGCCCGCGGGCCGTATCGTGCACACCGGCGACTTCAAGGTCAACGTGACCCCGGTCGTGGGCGATGCCTTCGATCCGGTCATGTGGAAACAGGTCGCGACTGAAAACGGTCCGATCAAGGTTCTGGCCTGCGACAGTACCAACATCTTCTCGACCCACCCGGGCCGGTCCGAGGCCGTTCTGGCCACGCCGATCATGGAATGGGTCGGCGCGCAGAAGAACATGGTGGTCGCCACGACCTTCGCCAGCAACATTGCGCGCCTGAAGACGCTGGCCGATGCCGCCATCGCCTCGGGCCGCAAGGTCTGCCTGCTTGGCCGCGCGATGCGTCGCATGGTCAGCGTCGGTTTCGACAGCGGCATCCTGACGGATTTCCCCGAAACCATCGGTCCGGACGAAGCATCCAAGCTGCCGCGCAACCAGGTCATGCTGATCGTCACCGGTAGCCAAGGCGAACGCCGCGCCGCCAGTGCGCAGCTGTCGCGGGGCCGCTATCTGGGCCTGTCGCTGAAGGAAGGCGACAGCTTCCTGTTCAGCTCGAAGACCATCCCCGGCAACGAAAAGTCGGTCGGTCGCATCATGAACGCGCTCTCGGAATCCGGGGTCGAGGTTTATGACGCGGATGACGGTCTGTACCACGTTTCGGGTCACGCCAACCGTCCCGACATCGAGGTGATGCACGACATCCTCAAGCCGCAGACTGTCATCCCGATGCATGGCGAACACCTGCACCTGCGCGAACACATGATGCTGGCCCGCGCCAAGGGCATGCGTTCCGAGGTTGTCGTCAACGGCCAGATGATGGAGCTGTCGGGCGACAAGCTGCGCGTCGTCGATCAGGTCCAGACCGGACGCCTGTATCTGGATGGCAACATCCTGATCGGTGCTATGGACGGCGTCGTGCGCGACCGGATCCGCATGGCGCTGAACGGTCATGCCATGGTCAGCGTCATCGTCGACGAAGATGACAAGGTTCTGCCCGATGCATGGGTCGAGCTGATGGGTCTGAACCAGACCACCCGTGGCGGCACCGATCTGGCCCGTCATATTGAAGGCGAGATCGCCGAATTCCTGGAACGCGCCGATGCGCGCACCGTGAAGAACGACGACAAGATGGACGAGGCGATCCGCAAGATCGCGCGTCAGGTCTCGATGGAGGAAATCGGCAAGAAGCCCGAGGTCACCGTCATCATTAGCCGCCTGACGGCCGACTGACCAAACGGGGCGCGCGGGCAACCGCGCGCCCTTTTTTCCGCAAGGTCCCCGCGCGGCGGGGCTTGACCGGAACGCAGGCTTGCGGCACTTGCCCCTGCATGAGCGATAAACCCACATCAGATTTTGACCCGAACCCGCCGCGCCGCAACTTTTACGGTCGCCGGAACGGCAAGACCCTGCGCCACAGCCAGAAGGGCTATCTGTCCGAGGATCTTGGCGATCTGCGTCCGCGCAATGTGACGCTGCAGGAAAACCCTGACCGCACGCCGATCAACCCCAAAGCGATCTTTGGCGATGACCGCCCCATCTGGCTGGAGGTCGGCTTTGGCGGTGGCGAGCATATGGTTCACATGGCCAAGACCTATCCGGACATGGGGATCATCGGCTGCGAACCGTTCATCAACGGCGTTGCGATGCTGTTGGGCAAGATCCGGGCAGCGGGCGTCACCAATGTCAGCGTCCATCCCGGTGATGCGCGCGATCTGATGGATGTGCTGCCCGATGCCTGCATCGAGCGTGCCTTCCTGATGTATCCCGACCCTTGGCCCAAGGCGCGTCACCATCGCCGCCGCTTTGTGACGCCGGAACATATGATCCCATTGGCGCGCGTGATGCGTCCGGGCGGCATCTTCCGCGTCGCCAGCGACATCCCCGATTATATCCGCCAGACCCGTGAGGAAGTCCCCCCTGCGGGCTTCGAGATGATCGCCGATACCGATCAGGCGTGGGACGACTGGATCAGCACGCGATACGAACAAAAGGCGCTGCGCGAGGGTCGCCCCCCGCATTACGTCACCTTCCGCCGCACGTGAAAAAAGGCCCGCCGTGTCGGCGGGCCTTTCGCTTATTCGACCGTGACGGATTTCGCCAGATTTCGCGGTTGGTCCACATCGGTGCCTTTGGCGACGGCGGTGTGATAGGCCAGATATTGCATCGGCACCGCATAAAGCATCGGCTGGAAGAGGCCGCCGCCCGTGGGCAGCGTCAGTGACGCCGTGACGCCTTCGCCCGCCGCCTTGATGCCTGCCGCATCTGACACCAGCAGGATCTGCCCATGGCGGGCCATGACCTCCTGCATGTTGGAAATGGTCTTGTCGAAGAGCGCGTCATAGGGCGCCAGCACCACGACCGGCACATCGCCGTCGATCAGCGCGATGGGGCCATGTTTCAATTCGCCCGAGGCATAGCCTTCGGCGTGGATATAGCTCAGCTCCTTCAGCTTCAGCGCGCCTTCCAGCGCGACGGGATACAACGAACCGCGCCCCAGATACAGAACGTCGCGCGCTTGGGACAACCATTCGGCTTGGGTCCGGCATTCGTCGGACATCTGCAGGGCCTGGCTCAGCAGCCCCGGAATGGACCGCAGGTCGCGCAAATGGGCCGCCAGACCCGCATCGTCGATCCGGCCACGGTCATGCGCGGCCTTCAACGCCAGCACCCCCAGCACCGCCAACTGGCAGGTGAAGGCTTTGGAGGAGGCCACGCTGACCTCGATCCCCGCAAGGGTCGGCAGGGCGAAATCGCTGTCGCGCGCGATAGCGGAGGTGCCGACGTTCACCAGCCCGATGGTCTGGCTGACATGAGGCTTGGCGTAATGCAGGGCCGCCAGCGTGTCGGCGGTCTCGCCCGACTGGCTGATGGCGATGAACCAGCTGTTGGGCGACAAAGGCGGCTCGCGATAGCGGAACTCGGATGCGACATCGATATCGACGGGCAGGCCGGCCAGCTGCTCGAACCAGTACTTCGCCACATGGCCCGCCAGATGCGCCGTCCCGCAACCGACCAGTGAGATGCGGTCGATGCCCGCGAAATCCAGACCCTCGGGCAGGACGATCCGGTCGCCCTTGACGTAATGGTTCAGCACGTCGCCGATGACGACGGGCTGCTCGGCGACCTCTTTGGCCATGAAGTGGCGATAACCGCCCTTGTCGATGGCCGTGGCGCCGACGTCGATGCGCGATTGCGGGCGCTGCGTCTGGTTGCCGTCCACGTCGAAGATCTGAGCGCCTGCGCGGGTCAGGACGGCATGGTCGCCATCCTCGAGGTAGGTGATGCGGTCGGTATAGGGGGCCAGCGCCACCGCGTCCGATCCGACAAACATCTGCCCGGCGCCGTGACCGATGGCCAGCGGGCTGCCCTTGCGGGCGGCGACCATCAGATCGCCCTCGCCGTCGAACAGGAAGGCCAGCGCAAAGGCGCCCTGAAGGCGGGCCAGTGTGGCACGGGCGGCCTCGACCGGCGACATGCCCTGATCCATGCAGTGTGCGGTCCACAGGGCCACGGTTTCCGTATCGGTCTGCGACTGCGGCTGGATGCCCAGTTCGGCCAGATCGGCACGCAGGTCACGGAAATTCTCGATGATGCCGTTATGGACGACGGCCACGCGGCCCGATTGGTGGGGGTGGGCGTTTTCCTCGGTCGCGGCGCCATGGGTGGCCCAACGGGTGTGGCCGATGCCGGAATGTCCGGTCAGCGGTTCATGGACCAGCTTGTCGGACAGGTTGACCAGCTTGCCCACCGCCCGCCGGCGGTCCAGACGACCGCTGGCGTCAACTGTGGCCACACCCGCGCTGTCATAGCCGCGATATTCCAGACGGCGCAGACCGTCCACCAGTTGGGGCGACACTTCGTTCAGCCCCAGAATGCCGATGATTCCGCACATGTTACTTGGCCTCTTTCTTGGCGCGCAAGGCGGCCATCAGGCGGGTTGCAAGGCCGGGCTTGTTGGCTTGGCGGGCACGACCGATGGCCAAGGCGCCGTCGGGCACGTCCTGCGTGATCACCGACCCCGATCCGGTCATGGCATCGTCGCCGACGCGCACGGGCGCCACCAGCATCGTGTCGCTGCCGATGAAGGTGCGGGCGCCGATCTCGGTCCGGTGCTTCAACACGCCGTCATAATTACAGGTGATGGTGCCCGCGCCGATATTCGTCGCCTCGCCGATATGGGCGTCGCCCAGATAGGTCAGGTGGCCGACCTTGACGCCCTCATCCAGAACCGAGTTCTTGATTTCGACGAAGTTGCCAACATGCACATCGCCGCCCAGTTCCGCACCGGGGCGCAGGCGGGCGAAGGGGCCGACCGTTGCGCCCGAGGACACATGGCAGCCTTCCAGATGGCAGAAGGGCAGCACCTCGGCCTCGGATTCGATTGTCACGCCGGGACCGAAGACGACGTTCGGGCCGATGATCGCGTCGCGCCCGATAAAGGTGTCCAACGCGAACCAGACGCTGTCGGGATCGGTCAGGGTGACGCCATCCTCCAGCGCGCGGGCGCGGGCGCGGGTCTGGAAAGTGCGTTCGGCCTGCGCCAGTTCGGCGCGGGTGTTGATGCCGAGGGTCTCATCCTCGTCGCAGATGACGACATCGGCGCGGCGGCCTTCGGCGCGGGCAAGCGCCACAAGGTCGGTCAGGTAATATTCGCCCGAGGCGTTTTCGTTCGACAGCTTGCCGATCAGCTGGCGCAGCAGGCTGGCATCAAGCGCCATGACGCCGGAATTGCACAGCGCGATGTCACGGGTGGCGGCATCCGCATCCTTGAATTCGACAATGCGTTCCAGACCCCGGTCGGTGACGATCAGGCGGCCATAACGGCCCGGGTCGGCAGCCTCGAAGCCCAGCACCACCAGATCGCTGCCGTGGCTGGCTATGGCGGCAAGGGTTTCCTCGCCGATGAAGGGGGTGTCTCCGTAAAGGACGACGACCTTGCCCTCGAAGCCCTCCAGTTCGGGCAGGGTCTGGCGGACGGCATGGCCAGTGCCCAGCTGTTCTTCCTGCAGGACAGTGCGGGCCTCGGGGTCCAGCTTGGCCAGCGCCTTGGTGACGCGCTCGCTACCGTGGCCGGTGACCACGATCACCTGTTCGCACTCCAGACTGCGGGCGGCGGCCAGTGCATGACCGAACAGGGGCACGCCGCCAAGGCGGTGCAGAACCTTGGGAAGGTCCGACTGCATCCGGCTGCCCTGACCTGCGGCCAGGATCACCACCGCTACTGCATTTTCCGCCATTCCGCCCTCATCGTCTGTTTGCATTCGTTCCTTGGCGTTCTAATCGGGTGGGGGCGCGCTGGAAAGGCCCGGCGCGGTCACCTTTGTTTTCGAAACATTTCGCGGGGGATATTCATGGCTGGCACGGTGGTCTTCGATCTGGACGGGACTTTGGCGGATACCTCGGGGGATCTGATCGCGGCGGCGAATACCTGTTTTCGCGCGCGGGGCTTGGGTGACCTGCTGGATCCGGTCGGTGATGCGCTGATCGCGTTCCATGGCGGCAAGGCGATGCTGCGTGCGGGGTATGACCGGATGCCTGCCGATACCCTGCTGCCGCCGGGCGCCGAGGATCAGGATTACCACAGCCTGCTGGGCCATTACGGTGACAGCATCGCGGTGCATACGAAACTGTATCCCGGTGTGCTGGATGCGCTGGACCGGTTGGACGATCACGGTTTCAAGCTCGCGATCTGCACCAATAAGCCTGGCGCACTGGCCGAAAGCCTGTTGCGCGAATTGGGCATCCGCGATCGTTTCGCGTCGATGATCGCGGCCGACACGCTGCCGGTCAGAAAGCCCGATCCGCGGCCCTATCAGGCGGCGGTAGAACGGGCAGGGGGCACGGTCGCCGCGTCCTTCCTGGTGGGCGACACGGAGACCGACCGCAAGACGGCTGCGGCTGCGGGCGTCAAGGTGGCGCTGGTGGCCTTCGGTCCCGAGGGCGAGGCGATTTCGCGGCTGGCCCCCGAGGCCCTACTGGCCCATTTCGACGATCTGCCGGAACTGGCGCGCGATTGGTTGGCATGAAGCCGGGGGGCAGTGCGCCCCCCGATCAGATCATTCGGCCTCGGGCGAGGGCTTGGCGTTGAGCTGGCCATAGTTCTGCGCGCCGATGGTGTCATGCAGCGACAGCTGGGTTTCGAGGAAGTCGATATGGCCTTCCTCATCCGCGATCAGTTCTTCAAACAGGATCTTGCTGACGTAATCGCCGACGCTGTCGCAATGGTCGCGCGCCTCGATGTACAGGTTGCGTGCGTCATGTTCGCCGGCCAGATCGGCCTCCAGCGTTTCCTTGAGGTTCTGGCCGATGCGCAGCGGGTCCAGTTTCTGCAGGTTCGGGTGGCCCTCAAGGAAGATGATGCGCTTGATCAGGCGATCGGCGTGATTCATCTCTTCGATCAACTCGGCGCGGGATTTATCGGCGATACGGCCGAAGCCCCAGTCTTCCTGCAAGCGATAGTGCAGCCAGTACTGGCTGACGGCGGTCAGTTCAGACCGCAGCGCGGCGTTCAGATATTCGATGACCTTGGCGTCGCCCTTCATGGGGGAATTCCTTCTTGCTGTCTGTTCTGGCCCGCAAAATCGGCGGTGCGACCCCTACCTTATCGCAGGCGCGCATGGTGTCCAGAAACAGCGGCATGCACCCGCCGCAATCGGCACGTTTCCCAAGGGCGTGATAGATCTTGCCGGGCGTGATGATCGTTTCGGGGTCCGCGCTGCGCATCCAGTCGATGGCTGCGATGATGTCGCGGTCTGAAATTCCGGTGCATTGGCAAACGATCATGCGGGCCTCCTGTCGGGCGGTAATCTGACCGAATTGGTTGGTCATGTAAAGTCCGACTTTTTTGGTGGGTCATCACGGGTGCTTGACGGATTGCGCGCATCGTCGCAGAAGCCGCTGCATGAAACTCTCCGATTTCGATTTCGACCTGCCCGAGCATCTGATCGCCACGCGGCCCGCCAAGCCGCGCAGTTCGGCGCGACTGCTGTTGGCGCAGGGTGACGACATTTCCGACCGCCGCGTCAGCGACCTGCCCGATATCCTGGGGCCGGGGGATGTGCTGGTCCTGAACGACACCAAGGTCATCCCCGCCCGCCTGACCGGCACGCGCCATCGCAGCACTGCGCAAGGCGATGTCAGCGCAAAGATCGAGGTCACCCTGCTGGAACCCGCATCCGAAGGCTGGCGCGCCTTGGCCAAGCCCCTGCGCAAGCTGCAGCAGGGCGAGGTGATCCGCTTTGGCGACGACCTGTCGGCCACGGTCGCGGAAATTGCCGATGGCGGCTTGCGGCTGGTCTTCGACGCTACGGGCGATGCCTTCGATGCGGCGCTGGCGCAGGTGGGGGCGATGCCCTTGCCGCCCTATATCGCCACACTGCGCGCGCCCGACGCGCAGGATCATCAGGATTACCAGACGGTCTGGGCCGCCAACAGCGGCGCGGTCGCGGCACCGACGGCCAGCCTGCATTTCGACGACGAACTGCTGGCGTCGCTGCGGGCGCGGGGCGTGGAATTCGTCCATGTCACCCTGCACGTCGGCGCGGGCACCTTCCTGCCGGTCAAGGTCGAGGACGTCACGACTCACCGCATGCACGCCGAATGGGGCGAGGTCAGCGCCGATGCCGCCGCCGCCATCACGCGCGCCAAATCCGAAGGCCGCCGCGTCATTCCGGTCGGCACCACGGCGCTGCGGCTGATCGAATCGGCGGCGACGGCGGATGGGGTGGTGTCGCCGTTTCAGGGCACGACCGACATCTTCATCTATCCCGGCCATCACTTCCGGGTGACCGATGCGCTGATGACGAACTTCCACCTGCCGAAATCGACGCTGATGATGCTGGTTTCCGCCGTGATGGGGCCGGAAAAAATCAAGGCGATCTATGGACATGCGGTCGGACAGGGGTATCGCTTCTTCAGCTATGGCGATGCGTCGCTGCTGATCCCCTGAGGTCGCTTTCCTGCTGGCATCATGGGCCTTTGCAGAATAGGGCAGCGTCTTCGACCTGTCCCACCCCTGACGAACGAGACCCGTGATGATTTCGGTGTTGCGCACCACATGGCCCCTGCTTCTGGGCATTCTGTTGCTGATGGTCGGCAACGGCATGCAGGGAACGCTGCTGGGTATCCGCGGCGGCATCGAGGGCATTCCGACCTTCCTGATGTCGGTCGTCATGGCGGGTTACTACGGCGGCTTCCTGTTGGGCAGCCTGACGGTTCCGGCGCTGATCAAGAACGTCGGTCACGTGCGGGTCTTTGCGGCGCTGGGGTCGCTGATTTCCGCAGCCCTGGTGCTTTACGCGGTCGAGCCGCATTGGATCAGCTGGACGCTGCTGCGTTTTCTGCTGGGGTATTGCTTCTGCGGCGTCTACGTCACGGCGGAAAGCTGGCTGAATGCCGGGTCCAGCAATGAAAACCGCGGGCAGGCGCTGTCGCTCTACATGATCGTCCAGCTGCTGGGCATCGTGGTGGCGCAGGCGCTGCTGAACGTCGGCGACCCTGCGGGCTATCTGCTGTTCATCATTCCGTCTGTGCTGGTCTCGCTGGCCTTCACGCCGATCCTGCTGTCGGCCCAGCCCGCCCCCCAGTTCGAGACGATCAAGCGGATGTCCTTTGGCGATCTCTATCGCGCATCGCCGCTGGGCTGCGTGGGGATCTTCCTGATGGGGGGCGTGCTGGCATCGCTGTCGGGCATGTCCTCGGTCTGGGGGGCGGTGATCGGACTGTCAGTGGCGCAGATCTCGGTCTTCGTGGCGGCGATCTATGCGGGCGGTCTGGTGCTGCAATACCCCATCGGCTGGATTTCCGACCGCTATGACCGGCGTCGTCTGGTGCTGATGCTGGCGGCGGCGGGTGGCGTCGTGTCGCTGGTCGTCGTGGCCATGCAGCCGGGCACCTTAGGGTTGATCATCGCGGGCGCTGCAATGGGCGGCATGGCGAACCCGATCTATGCGCTGCTGCTGGCCTATACCAACGACTATCTGGACCAGTCGGACATGGCGGCGGCCTCGGCGGGGCTGCTGTTCATCTATGGCCTTGGGTCGATGGGCGGTCCGATCATCACCGGTTGGCTGATGGGCGTAGTCGGGCCGGACGGCTACTGGATTTACATGGGCGTTCTGCTGCTGGCCCTGACGGTCTATGCCGGTTGGCGTTCGACGCAGCGCCGCGCGCTGACCCCCGATGAACAGGGCAGCTATGCCGTCATCAGCACCACCGCCACGACCATCGCGGTCGAGGCGGTCCTGGACGAGGCGCAATCGGACAGCGATGCGTCCGACCGTGATGATGTTCCCGATGCGGACGCCCACGACCCGCGCGACGACCGCTGACCCCGCCGCTTGCCGCCTTGCGGCAAATGGTTTAACGCTGAACTATTCTTAGTCAGCCGGGGGACATGATGGCCCAGAATTTCGATATGGTGGTGATTGGCGCCGGACCGGGCGGTTATGTCGCCGCGATCCGCGGCGCGCAGCTTGGTCTGAAGGTGGCCTGCGTCGAGCGTGAGCATCTGGGCGGCATCTGCCTCAACTGGGGCTGTATCCCCACGAAGGCCATGCTGCGCAGCGCCGAGGTGTTCCACCTGATGGAACGCGCAAAGGATTTCGGTCTGTCCGCGGAAAAGATCGGCTATGACCTGCCTGCCGTCGTGAAACGGTCGCGCGGCGTCGCCAAGCAACTGTCGGGCGGCATCGGTCACCTGTTCAAGAAGAACAAGGTCACGACCATCATGGGCGAGGCGACGCTGTCCGGCAAAGGCAAGGTCACCGTCAAGACCGACAAGGGCACCGAGGAACTGACCGCCAAGTCGATCATCCTGGCCACCGGCGCACGCGCCCGCGAACTGCCCGGGCTGGAACCGGATGGCAAGCTGGTCTGGAACTACAAGCACGCGCTGAACCCGCCGCATATGCCGAAAAAGCTGCTGGTGATCGGCTCGGGTGCCATCGGCATCGAATTCGCCAGCTTCTTCAACACGCTTGGCGCCGATACCACCGTGGTCGAGGTCATGGACCGCGTCCTGCCGGTTGAAGACGCCGAGATCAGCGCCTTCGCGAAAAAGCAGTTCGTCAAACAGGGCATGACGATCCGCGAAAAGGCGACCGTCAAGAAGCTGGACCGCAAGGGTGACAAGGTCACCGCCCATATCGAGGCGGGCGGCAAGACCGAAACGATGGAATTCGACACCGTGATCTCGGCTGTCGGCATCGTCGGCAATACCGAAGGCCTGGGTCTGGAAGCGGCTGGCATCAAGGTCAACCGGACCCATGTCGTCACCGACGAATACTGCCGTACCGGCGTCGAGGGTGTTTACGCCATCGGCGATCTGGCAGGCGCGCCCTGGTTGGCCCATAAAGCCAGCCACGAAGGCGTCATGGTGGCCGAACTGGTCGCGGGCGGTCATCCGCATCCGATCAAGCCGGGCAGCATCGCCGGTTGCACCTATTGCAACCCGCAGGTCGCTTCGGTGGGTCTGACCGAGGCGAAGGCCAAGGAGGCCGGTCTGGATATCAAGGTCGGCCGTTTCCCCTTCGTCGGCAACGGCAAAGCCATCGCGCTTGGCGAGCCCGAGGGTATGGTCAAGACCATCTTCGACGCCAAGACCGGCGAACTGCTGGGCGCGCATATGGTCGGTGCCGAAGTCACGGAGCTGATCCAAGGCTATGTCATCGGGCGCCAGCTTGAGACGACCGAACAGGACCTGATGGAAACCGTCTTCCCGCATCCGACGCTGTCGGAAATGATGCATGAATCGGTGCTGGACGCCTATGGACGCGCCATCCATTTCTGATCCTTTCGGGATCCGGGAATGCGAACGGGGGGCCTTGGCCCCCCGTTTTGCGTTTTAGGTTCGGTCGTTCATTGCTTGGGGGTCAGATGTGTCACGCCGGTCGCCGCCGCGCGTGCAAGCTGGGGGTCCAGCGACATGCCGATGTATTCGCCCCGCCGCCACAGGCCCGACAGATCGTCGTAATGGCGTGATAACGGGTGGCCAGATTGCCCCGTCGAGACGATGAAGACCGAACTGTCGGGATCGGCCAGATCATAGACCCCGCGGAAGCCCGCCCCGCCGTTGGCGCGGAACGGATCGCCGCCATCCCCCAGCAGGCCGCTTTGCGCGATGGTGAAATCTCCGCCCGAAATGGTCTGGCGGATGTTCATGATCCAGCCGAGCGCAGGCAGATCGCCAAGCCCGGGGTGGACGTGGACCGCCTGATGCAGATCGCCCCAACGCCAGCTGGCCACATCGGGGCCGAAACGCTCGGTCAGGTCCAGAATGGCACGGTCCAGCGCCTGACGGGCGATGGTGGTGCAATCCTCGGTGGCGGCGCTTTGGGCGATGTCGCACCAGCGCGCGGCGCCGTTGCGGTTGCGGAAGACCGCTTCGATGAAGCCGGGCTGGATGCGGGTGATGTCATCGGTCAGCGGCCCGATCTGGTCGCGGATCAGCCGGTCCTGCAGCGCGGCCATCCATGCGGTATAGATCACCGGCTCGGGCAGGTGCTCGCTCATGGCGCCGTCCCATTCGGCCAGCAGCGACAGCGCGTCCTGGCGCTGGCGTTCGGGGGTGCCGGGGGCTGCGGGATCGCCGGTGAACCACAGATCGGCCCCGACCAGCGGCAACAGGCGGCGTGCGGCGGGGCTGACGACGTCCAGCTGGGCGGCGATGAAGCTGTCGCGGGAATGCACCTCCCGGTCGTCCATCAGGCGTTCAAGACGGGTCAGGCGGATCTGATCGCCGGGTGCCTCTTCGGTGCCGAAGGACACGCCGGTATCGGGCTCCTGCGCCTGACCCGCCAATGAGGTCGCCCCCTGCCATGCCGTTTCCGGCAGCCAGCCGGGGCTGGGCAGCGCACCGCCCGTGGGGTGATCGGCGCTGCGGGTGGGCAAGGCGCCCGCCATGACGTGCGACACATGACCCTGATCGGCCAGCGTGACGTTGATGGCGGGGGCCACAACTCCGGCCAGCGCACGCGCCGCCTGATCGGGGGTCTGCGACCGCATCATGCCCATCAGCGCCGACATGGTGGCATCCTGCCGCGACAGACCGGTCCAGCGCAGGGCCGGGACATGCCCGATGGGCGTCACGTCGCGAAGTCCGCCGTCCAGCGCCGGAACCACGGGACCGTTCTGCGTGTCGCGCAGCGTGATGGTGCGGGCAGGGGCGTCCAGCACGCGGATCACCTCGGTCCGGGTGCGGAAACTGGTCCAGCCCTGAGGCCCGCGATAGCGGTCGGCATTGCCCGGCTGGACCTCTTCGATGGCGATGTCGGCGTCGTCGATGGCGGTCGGGGTCACCGCCCATGACAGCTTGGACGACCGGCCCGACAGGACCAGCGGCATGCCGGGGATGGTCGCACCGATGATACCGCCCGAAGACAGCTGCACGCGTGCCAGATAATAAAGCGACGGCGCCGTCAGCCCGGCATGCAGGTCATTGGCCAGCAGCGTTCCGCCCGCGGCCGTACGATCGGGGGCTGCGGCAAAGGCATTGCCGCCCAGCACCATGCCGGGTCGCAGGAAGCCAAGCGGATGATCCGCATCCACCCGCTGACGGCGTTCGGGCGTTCCAAGACGCGCGCCGGGAAACAGCGAGGCATAGCTGGGCAGCGGATTGGCGGACACCACCTCGGGGCCGTGATCGGGCCATGCCAGCGACAGGCGGGCACGCAGGATCTCGGATTGGGCGGCCTCGCTGCTGGCGGCGGCGATCAGCTTCAGGATGGCCAGCGAATCGGCGGGCTGCCAATAGGCGATGGTGTCGGGGAACAGGAAGAACTCGGGCGCGCCGCGTCCCATGGCGCCGTCGTTGACGATGCGGATCCATTGGTTCACCCCCGCCGCATAGGCCGAGAGCGCCGCCTTGGTCGCATCGTCCTGCGACGGCAACGAGGCCTGCGCGTTGCGATACAGCCCCAGCCTGCGGACCAGATCGTCGGCGGCGATGGCGCGCGGGCCATGCACCTCGGCCAGACGCCCTTGGGCGGCGCGGCGCAGCAGCGTCATCTGGAACAGCCGGTCCTGCGCATGGGCCAGCCCCAGGGCGAAGAACACGTCCTCATCCGTTTCGCCGAAGATATGCGGCACATCCTCGGTCGATCGCACGATCTCGACGGGGGCCGAAATGCCCTCGACCTGATACGATGCATCGTAATCGGGCAGCGACCGGACGGCGAAATACCAGATCAGGGTGACGGTCAGGACCAGCAATACGATCAGCGCGACAGTCAGCCTGAGAAGCCAGCGGAACATGGTCAGCATGCGGGGGCGGTTCCTTGGGCAGGGTGGCGCGGCACGGGTTGACCCCGGGGCGCGCGGGTGATGGTGTGCTGCATAAGACAGGTCAGCGGCCAGTTCAACGCGCCGAGACCATCTGCAGCATAGCGACAGGCAGGAGGACAGCGTGGCACGAACGGCGTTTCTGGGATTGGGCGTGATGGGTTACCCGATGGCGGGGCATCTTGCGGGCGCGGGACATGAGGTGACGGTCTTCAACCGCACGGCGGCCAAGGCCGCTGCATGGACGGACGACCATCAGGGCAGGCACCAGCCGACGCCCCGCGAGGCTGCCGAAGGTGCCGAATTCGTGATGGCCTGCGTCGGCAATGACGACGACCTGCGGCAGGTCTGCCTTGGCCCCGATGGCGCATTCGCGGGCATGTCCAAGGGCACGGTCTTTGTCGATCACACCACAGTCTCGGCGCAGGTGACGCGCGAACTGGCGGAAAAGGCCGCCGAGGTGGGCATCGGATATGTCGATGCGCCGGTTTCGGGCGGGCAAGCGGGCGCGCAGAACGGTCAGCTGTCGGTCATGTGCGGCGGCGCGCAGGATGACTTCGACCGCGCCGCGCCGGTGATCGATGCCTATGCCAAGATTTGCCGCCTGATGGGCGAGGTCGGCGCGGGTCAGATGACCAAGATGTGCAACCAGATCGCCATTGCGGGTCTGGTGCAGGGCCTGTCGGAATCACTGGCCTTCGCACAGAAGGCGGGCCTTGATGTGTCGCAGGTGGTCGAGGTCATCAGCCAGGGCGCCGCAGGCAGCTGGCAGATGGTTAACCGCCATCAGACCATGGACAAGGGCGAATTCGAACACGGCTTTGCCATCGACTGGATGCGCAAGGATCTGGGGATCTGTCTGGCGACGGGGGACCAGATCGGGGCCTCGTTGCCGGTGACGGCATTGGTGGATCAGTTCTACAAGGATATCCAGAAGATGGGCGGCGGCCGGTGGGACACCTCGGCGCTGATCGCGCGTCTGGGATAATGCAACCGGAATGACCTGCCATGGACGCAATTTCGCGCAGGCAGGGCGGACCGATCGGCCCTTGGGGAACGTTGGGTTCCCAGCAGGCCCAAAGGCCCGGAAAAAGGAGAACCGGCATGGCAGAGCGCAGCCTATCAGGACAGATCCAGTTCGACATCATCGGTGTCAGCGATACCGAGGCGGAAGGCGAGATGCAGGTCCAGTCGGGCATTCTGAACCCCTTCGGCACCATCCACGCGGGCGCGCTTGTGTGGTTCGCGGATGTCATCGCCACCAATCTGGTGCTGGGCGGCGAACAGGTGCGCGAGGGCATGGATAGCTTCCCCGTCGCCGTGACCCTGAACGGTCAGCTGCTGGCCAACCGGCGTGACGGCGTGCTGACGGCCACGGCCCGATGGGTAAAACGCGGACGCCGAATGTCCACCGTGCGCACCGAGGTCCGCGATCAGGAGGACCGGCTACTGCTGGACCTGACCTCGACCCACATCAGCGCGACCTGACATCGGATTGACCCTGCGACATTCATGGGCGGCCCGCGCTTTGTCGGGTTGCACCCTGCGTCATTCCCGCCATCATGCGTCCCGAGGACGAAGGAGGAGACGCCCATGGATGGCATGATGATGAACCGCCCGCTGCTGCAAAGCAGCCTGCTGGATTTCGCCGCAGAGAGCTTCCCCGGATCAGAGATCGTCTCGCGCCGGGTCGAGGGCGATGTGCATCGTCAAAGCTGGGCGCAGACGCGGGGGCGTGCCGTACAGCTGTCGCTGGCCTTGCAGGATATGGGCGTCGGCATGGGCGACCGGGTGGCCACGCTGGCATGGAACGGCCATCGCCATCTGGAAATCTATCACGCCGTTCCGGCCATCGGGGCCATCTGTCACACGATCAATCCGCGGCTGTCGCCCGAACAAATGTGCTTCATCGCCCATCACGCGGGCGACGGGATGCTGTTCACCGATCTGACCTTTGTGCCGCTGCTGGAAAAGCTGAAGGACCAGCTGCCGCCGATGCGTTTCGTCATCATGACCGACCGCGCGCATATGCCGGAAAACACCCTTGATGCCCTATGCTACGAAGACCTATTGGAGGGGCGGGCCACCGACCGCGAATGGCCGGATTTCCCCGAAACCACGGCCTCGGGGCTGTGTTATACTTCAGGGACGACGGGTGATCCCAAGGGCACGCTTTATACCCACCGTTCCAACATGCTGCATTCGCTGGCGACGGCGGCGGTTCTGGGGCCCGATCTGGGCATCCAGCCGCGCATTCTGCCCGTGGTGCCGCTGTTTCACGTCAACGCTTGGGGGCTGCCCTTCACCGCGCCCCTGATCGGGGCCAGCCTGATCATGCCGGGGCCGAACCTCGACGGCGCCAGCCTGTGGGACCTGTGCCAGGCCGAGGGCGTGCAAAGCGCATGGGGCGTGCCGACCATTTGGCAGGGGCTTTATGCCGAGATGAAGGTCCGTGGTGCCAAGCCCGACGCCCTGCGCCACATCGTCGTCGGCGGCAGCGCCATGCCCCGCAGCCTGACCGAGGGCTTCGAGAAGCTGGGCATCGACGTGAACCACGCCTGGGGCATGACCGAGACCTCGCCCCTTGGCAGCCAGGGATCGCTGACGGCCCAGCAGCGCGAACTGCCCTTCGATCAGCGCATGGACCTGAAGCAAACCCAAGGCCGCCGCGTCTTCGGGGTCGAAATGAAGATCATCGGCGATGACGGCACCCGCCAGCCGCATGACGGCGAGGCGATGGGCGAACTTTACGTGCGGGGCAACACCGTGGCCGCCGGCTATTACAACAATCCGCAGGCGGGGGCCAAGGTCATCGACAAGGACGGTTGGTTCGGGACGGGTGATATCGCCTCGATCGCGTCGGACAGCACGCTGACTCTGCACGATCGCGCCAAGGACCTGATCAAGTCGGGCGGGGAATGGATCAGCTCGATCGACGTGGAAAACCTGGCGCTGTCGCATCCGGGCGTGGCGCAATGCGCGGTGATCGCCATGCCGCATCCGAAATGGGACGAACGCCCGCTGATGGTGGTAAAATGCGCCGGTGAGGCACGCCCCACGTTGCAGGAAATCTGCACGACGCTGGAACGACATCTGGCCAAATGGCAGTTTCCCGACGATGTGGTCTATGTCGATGAAATGCCGATGACCGCCACCGGCAAGATCAGCAAGCTGACCCTGCGCAAGCAGTTCAAGGACCACGTGCTGCCCGACCTGCGTTAGGGTGCGCGCATCGTTTCCAGCATGGCGCGCTGTTCGTCCGGAATGGGGACGGGGCGGCGCGTCGTGTTGTCGACGGTGACCATCACGAAATGCGACCGCGCCAATTCCGTCGGGTCATCGGCGCGGAACATCCCCATCTCGAACCGGGTCGAGGTCCGGCCGATGTGGGCCACCCGCAGCCCGATGGTCAGGCGGTCGGGATAGGCGACCTCGCGCAGGAACTGGCAGCCGTTTTCCACCACCACCATGATCGGCCCGTCCGAGGCATGGTCCAGAAAACCCTTGTCGATCAGCGACATGTTCATCGCCTCGTCGAACAGCTCCAGATAGGTCGCGTTGTACATATGGCCGAACTGGTCGTTGTCCCGCCAGCGGGTCTGCATGGGTTGGAAGACGGCATAGGCGCTGCGGTCGCGGGCAGGTTCCTGCATCAGGTCAGTCCTTCTTCGTTAGGCAATGCAGGACGAACAAGCGCAACGCCGTGGCAAGACCGACATCAGGCGGGCGGCCATGGTCGATCTGTCCGATCAGCGCGGCGCGGGTGATATTGCGGGCGCTGGCCTGCACGCCGATTTCCTTCCAGAAGGGGTCCTCCAGCGAAACCGAGGTGCGGTGCCCGTCGATGGTCACCGACCGTTTGGCCGGTTGCGACATGGGCGGCAGGTCAATCATCCTTGCGATGCCCGTCCAGCTTGCGGGCATCCTGTTCGGCCAAGGCCTTGCGCAGATCGGCGACGGGCTTTGCCTCGCCATGTCTTGCGGCATTGGCGTCACCCTCGGCCCGCTTGGCGTCGCGGTCGCGTTGCTTGCGGGCGGTGCGCAGGTTGATGACGCGGGCCATGGGCGTTGCCTTTGCAATAGGGACGGGACCATGATGGCCCCGCCCGGTCAGGCGATCAACCCTTGGGGCTGATCATGTCCTCGGGGCGGACCACGCGGTCGAATGTCTCGCCGTCGACGAAGCCAAGGTTGATCGCCTCTTCGCGCAGGGTGGTGCCGTTCTTATGCGCGGTCTTGGCGACCTTGGTGGCGTTGTCATAGCCGATGGTGGGGGCCAGCGCCGTGACCAGCATCAGCAATTCCTTCATCAGCTTTTCGATGCGGGGCAGGTTGGCCTGCGTGCCGACAACCATATTGTCGGTAAAGCTGCCAGCCGCATCGCCCAGCAGCTGCATCGACTGCATCAGGTTATAGGACATCATCGGGTTATAGACGTTCAGTTCGAAATGACCCTGCGACCCGGCGAAACCGATGGCCGCGTCATTGCCCATGACATGGGCGCAGACCATGGTCAGCGCCTCGGCCTGGGTGGGGTTCACCTTGCCCGGCATGATGGACGATCCGGGTTCGTTTTCCGGCAGGATCAGCTCGCCCAGACCCGAACGCGGACCAGACCCCAGCAGGCGCATGTCGTTGGCGATCTTGAACAGCGATGCAGCCACCGTCTTCAACGCGCCCGAGAACATGACCATCGCGTCATGGGCGGCCAGTGCCTCGAACTTGTTCGGGGCGGTGACGAAGGGCAGGTCGGTGATCTTGGCGATTTCCGCCGCGATGGCCGTGTCCCAGCCCTTCTTGGTGTTCAGACCGGTGCCGACCGCGGTACCGCCCTGCGCCAGTTCATAGATGTCGGGCAGGCAGGCTTTGACCCGCTGGATGCCCTTGGCGACCTGATGGGCATAGCCGCCGAATTCCTGACCAAGCGTCAGCGGCGTTGCATCCTGCGTATGGGTGCGGCCGATCTTGATGATGTCCTTGAATTCTTCCGACTTGGCGACCAGTGCTGCATGAAGCTTTTCCAGACCGGGCAACAGCACGTCACGGGCCATCATGCCGATGCCGACATGCATCGCCGTCGGGAAGGTGTCGTTCGAGGACTGGCCCATGTTGCAATGGTCGTTGGGATGGACGGGCTTTTTCGATCCCATCTCGCCGCCCATGATCTCGATCGCGCGGTTGCTGATGACCTCATTGGCGTTCATGTTCGATTGGGTGCCGGACCCGGTCTGCCAGACAACCAGCGGGAAGTTGTCGTCGAACTTGCCCTCGAAGACCTCGGTGGCGGCCTGTTCCATCGCCTCGGCCAGATCGGCAGGCAGATCGCCATTGGCGCGGTTCACGCGGGCGGCGGCCAGCTTGATGGCACCAAGCGCGCGGATGATGGCGACGGGCTGGCGTTCCCAGCCAATGGGGAAGTTGATGATGGACCGCTGCGTCTGAGCGCCCCAGTATTTCGACGCATCAACGTCCAGCGGGCCAAAGCTGTCGGTTTCGGTACGGATATTGGTCATCGGGTCGCTCCCTCACGATTTTCATGCGTGTTCTAGCCGCGATGCCCCGGATTCGCAATCGGTATGCAACGGTATGCTGGCGCCTTCAGCCGCCCAAAGTGGCGATGGCGGCCTTGATCTGCGGCGTCACATGGTCGGGCAGCGGCAGCAGCGGGCGCTGGGGCAGGGCGGTTGTCAGTCCCATCAAACGGGCTGCAGCATGCACGACACGCAGGCTGCCATGGGCCTGAAACAAGTCCCACATGGGTTGGAAACGCGCCTGCCACGTCTGTGGATCACCCGCCTGCGCCGCGCGGGTCAGCATCAGCGCCTGTTCGGGCCACAATCCAGCTGCGACACTGAACCAGGCATCGGCGCCCTGCTGCAGCGCGGCCGCACATCCCCAATCGCCGCTATAGCCGATGGTAAAGCCGTCAGGCAGGTCGCGTTGCAGGGCAGCAATCTGGCTGGCGAAATCACCATCGCCGGGCAGGGGCATCTTGACCGCCTGCACGGTCGGCAGGGTCGCCAGACGCGCCAGCAGGTCGATGCTAAAGGTGAAATGCGTGGTCGAGGGGTTGTTGTAGATGCAGATCGGCAGATCCGAGGCATCGGCTACAGTCCGGAAATGCTGAAAAACCTCATCATCGGTCAGCGGCGTATAGGACATGGGCGCCAGCAACAGCCCCGCTGCACCCGCATCCGCTGCATGACGGGCCAGCATCGTCGAGACGTCGCTGCGCAGTGCCCCGACACCCACGATGACCGGCGTGTCACCGGCAGCTTGGATGGCCATGCTGGCAACATCGCGGCGCTGGTTGGGTGTCAGATAGGCATAGCTGCCAGTGGACCCCAGCACGCCGATGCTGTTAACGCCAGCCGATGCGATGCGCGCCACGATCCGCGTCAGATCATCGGCGCGCGGGGTGCCGTCATCGTCCGCAGGTGTGATCGGAAAGGCCGACAGTCCATGCATCACGGTCATCGGCCTTTTCCCTGAACCTACTTGCGCCAGCGGTCCAAGCTGACGACCTCGCCGCCGCCCGACGGGGGCGTATCGTCGCCATCGTCTTCGGCGTTCAGGTCGAATTCGGCGTCGCCGTCTTCATCCTCGTCCTCATCATCATCGCCGTCCTGCGTTTCGAAGCGCAGGCCGAATTCGACGGATGGATCGACGAAGGTACGCAGCGCATCGAAGGGGATGTGCAGCGGCTCGGGCTGGTTGCCGAAATTCAGGGTGATGGTGAAATGGTCGTCGGCCACGGTCAGGTTGTCGAACCAGTTCTGGACGACGATGGTCATTTCCTCGGGATAGCGTTCGCGCAGCCAGTCGGCCATCTCGACGCCATCGTCGCGGGTGTCGAAGGTGATGAAGAAATGATGTTCGCCCGGCAAGCCGTCGCGGCCAACCTTGCGCAATACCTCGGCAATCAGCCCCTGCATCGCGCGATGCATCATTCCGCCGTAATCCAATTCAGACCGCGCCATGGTTCAACCTTTCATCTTGCGCGCCAAGCATAGGGATATGGGCGTCGATGAAAAGGGGGGCATGCGGGGAAATGAGGTGCAGGATTCTGTTGCCAGGCTCCTGCGGGCCCCGCCTTACGCTGCTAGGCGCAAGGGCTTAGGTTTCGATCTTTCGGACTGCTTACGCAGCCAGAGCGACCGGAGCACGGTTGTCATTGGCAACTGTACGTTTTGCACCGATAACGGTAGTAGCTCACCGAGACAAAGCATAACCCCTTTAGACGTTCGTCGATCCTGTTTCGGCCCCATTCGCCCCCAATGAAGGGTGTCTTGGTGGAGCCGCCGGGTACCGCCCCCGGGTCCGATCCGCTTATTACGAGCGCGTTTATGTCCATAGTCCGAATTGCTCCGGACAGGACCGATATAGGACGGGGGCCTTGGCACTGCAAGGGGGCCAGGTGAGGGCAGGGGGTTGTTCCGGCCACGAAAAAGGGGCGACCCTTGCGGATCGCCCCCTTTGTTTCGATGCTGCCTGCGGTGTCAGGCGGCTTTCCGGACCGGCTGCGCCTGATCTTCGACCAACGCGCGGTGCAACGCCTTGATGACGCCTGCCAGCGCGTCGCGTTCGACGATGAACTGCACATCGACCGGACGCGGGCCCTGAGTCGCACCTATCGCCTCCAGATCGGCGGCGGCCAAGGCGTTTAGGCCACGGCTAAGGACTGCCAGACCGTTCAGATCACGACCAACGGCCGCGGCCATTGCGACTGCGCGAGACGAGACATCCGCCGAGGGATAGCGTTCCGTCAGGTCTTTTTCGACGCGGCGCAGAACCTTCAGGCTGCTGTTAACGTAATGCGTGATCGTATTGGCGTTCGACACCTTGCTGACGATGCGAACCTTGTGACGGGTCAGCACTTCCAGAATGAAGGCGTCATAGCCCTTGGCACCGACCATATCCTGTTCGAACAGCTCCAGCGCGAAGACATCCAGACCGGTGACGATCTCGACCGCCGGTTCGGTGGCGGGCTGGTCGTCGATCAGGGTACCGGGGTCATGCGGCTCGAACGCGTTGGTCACGCGCAGGGGAACGCCGGACTGGCGCAGGGTCTTGGCGGCTTTCGGGTGGATCGCCTCCATCCCCAGGTTCGACAGCTGGTCGGCCACGTCGTAATTCGTGCGGCCCAGCTTGCGGACGGCATCCGCGCCGACAAGGTTCGGGTCCGCCGAGGACAGGTGGAATTCCTTGTGGATGATCGCCTCGCGCGCGCCGGTCAGGGCGGCCAGCCGCGAGAATGTCACCTCGGAATAGCCGCGGTCGAATTCGCGCATCAGACCTTCGCGGCACTGGGCATAGCCGGTGACGATCGGGATTTCCGTCTGCGGATCGACACCCTGCATCGCACCGGTAATGCGTTCGTCGAGGCTTACCTCGCCCTCGTCACGCCAACCCGACAGGTTGACGAAACGCGCCTGAACGCCAGCGCGCTGGATCATCAGCGTGGTGACAAAGGCGGAATGCGCTTCGCCCAGGCCGGACAGCAGTTCGCGGGTCTGCAGCATATGTTCGGACAGGCGGAAGTGGCCATAGGAACACAGGCGTTGCAAATCGATCAGGCAGTTGCGGGCGCCCAGCACGCGATCGCGCACGAAGGCATCGGCGTGTTCCAGATCACCCGGATGGGTCAGGATCGTGCGATGCGCCTCGATCATGGCATCGGCGACGCGGTCCAGCGCCTCCAGCCAGCCGTGATCGCCGTCGCCATTGGCAAAGGCTGCATAGACGCCGGGCTTGCCCGACTTCTTATGCTCCAGCAGCAGGTTCGTGATGCCACCGAAGGCCGAGACCACGAAGATCCGACCATAAAGGTCGGTCCCCGTGCGGTCGCCGATCAGCAGCGTGTCGCGCAATTCATGGACCCGCGACATCGACGTGCCACCGATCTTTTCGACGGTGTGAGTTTTGTTCGGGTCTGTCATGATTTACGCCGTTTCTGCGGCAGGTGCATAGCTGCCGTCTTCGCGGTGAACCTCGGTCCCGGTCACCGGCGGGTTGAAGCAGCAGGCCATGACCAGCGTTTCTTCAGCACGCAGGATGTGCTTGTCATGCAGGTTCAGCGCATACATCACACCCGGCGTGATTTCATGCGTTTCGCCGGTGCCCAGATCGGTGATCGAGCCTTTGCCCTGCATGCAGAACACGCTTTCGAAGTGATGCTTGTAGTGGAACTGGTGTTCCGAGCCTGCGTGCAGGGTGGTGATGTGGAACGAGAACCCCATTCCATCATCAGCCAGCAGCATGCGGACCGAGTTCCACTGGGCGTCCGAAACCGAACGGTCGGTGTCTTTGAGTTTGTTGAAATCGCGAACAATCATAATATTACTCCGCTGCAATTTTGGTCGTGGAAAGAACGTCGCGGGCCGCATCAAGAAGGATGTCGAAGCCCCTGTTGAAAACCTCGGTGGGCGTGGTCAGCGCGGCCAGAACCTTGACCACCTGATCCTCATTGCCAGAGGTTTCGATGATCAGGCCGTTTTCAAAGGCACGTGCACAGATAGCAGCTGCCAGTTCACCGGTGCCGACATCGACGCCGCGCATTAGGCCGCGACCCTTCAGATAGGCGCCGGGGACCAGATCGGCCAGTTCGGTCAGGCGGGTCTCGATCAGCTTGGCCTTTTCGGCCAGCTCGGCCTCGAAGGCCTTGTCGGACCAGAACTTTTCGATGGCGACACGGGCGGTCACGAAGGCATGGGTGTTGCCACGGAAGGTGCCATTGTGTTCCGCAGGTCCGAAGATGTCATGTTCGGGACGCACCAGAACCATCGCCAGCGGCAGGCCAAAGCCCGAGATTGATTTGGCCATCGGCACCAGATCCGGCACCACGCCCATATCTTCGAACGAGAAGAACTTGCCCGAACGGCCGCAGCCTGCCTGAATGTCGTCCAGGATCAGCAACGCGCCGTGACGCTTGGCGATATCTGCCAGCTTCTGCACGAATTCTGTCGATGCTGCGTTCAGGCCACCTTCGCCCTGGATCGTCTCCAGCATGATCGCGGCAGGGGCATCGATGCCGCCCGAGGCGTCCGACAGCATCTGGTCCAGCAGCGCTGCGCTGTCCAGTCCGTCTGCATAGCCGTCATAGGGCATACGCGTCACGCCGGTTGCATCCATACCAGCGCCGCCGCGGTGGTAACCGTTGCCGGTTGCGGCCAGCGCGCCCATGGTCACGCCGTGGAAACCGTTGGTGAAGGCCACGATATTGGTGCGCCCCGTGGACTTGCGGGCGATCTTCATCGCGGCTTCGACGGCATTGGCGCCGGTCGGGCCCATGAACATCACGCGGTGATCCATGTCGCGCGGTTTCAGGATATGCGTTTCGAAGGCGTTCAGGAAGTCTGCCTTGGTCGTGGTGTGCAGGTCCAGACCATGCGCGATGCCGTCGTTGGTGATGTGGTCGACCAGCGCCGCCTTCATGTCGGGATCGTTATGGCCATAGTTCAGCGACGAACAGCCAGCCAGGAAATCGATGTATTCGGTGCCGTCTTCGGCGCGCATGATCGATCCGCTGGCCGAGGTGAAGACATTCGGGATGCCCCGGCAATAGGACCGCGCTTCGCTTTCGCGACGGGTGAAAATGGACTTGTCGGTGTCAGTCGTCATCATGTCGTTGGACATAGGATATCCTTTCGCATCAAGATGCGTTCTGAATTGCTTAGATAGCTGAATGAACTTAGGCGGCTTTCGCCTGCATCGCGTCCGAGGGCAGGGTGATCGTCACCATATGCTCGGTCGCGTGATGGCCGGCGAAATGCCGGTGGCGCATGAAATGGGGGTCATCGCTCAGCTTACCGCCGGCATGGCGGGCAAAGCTGCGGAACAGACCCCAAGATGCGTCGTTATCCAGCGTAATTGTAGTATTGATGCGGGTCGCGTCGGCGCATTCCTTGCGTCCGACCAGATATGTCAGCATCTTGCGTCCCAGCCCCAAACCACGGGCTTTCTTGCCAACTGCGACCTGCCACACGAACAATGCGTCCTGGTTCGGGATCATGTGACCCGAAATCCAGCCCACCACTTCCCCGTCCAGCTCCGCCAGCACGCAGGTGTCGCGGAAATGTTCGGCCTGCACCAGATTGCAGTACATCGAGTTTTCGTCCAGCGGCTTGCAGCTGCGCACCAGATCCCAGATGGCGGCGCCATCGGTTGCATCAGGCTTGCGCAGGGTCAGCTGCTGGGGGCGTTCGATGTCTTGCATGTCTTTGGGCATGTGCGGCTAGGTCCTCAGTTGCTTCGACGGTCTAACTAATGAACTTCACCTAAGGTTGCAAGAGAATCGCAAATATTTGGGGCTTTTCAGCTAAGTAACTTAGATTTAAAGGCTTATTCGCGCTTTTCGACACGGGTCCGTGATGAAACCCATTCGTCAAGCAAATTATTTAGCAGACAAAGCAATCGGCATTGCCCTGCCGCACCCCCGAATGGCATGATGGAACCCATGACCCAGCCCACGCCCTATCCCCGCACGGATGACGCTCTGATCGCGCTTCGACGCATTCTGAGGGCCACCGAACAATACGAACGAGAGCTTGCGCAATCGGCCCGCTTGACGCCTGCCAAGCTGCGCGTGTTGCAGATCCTTGCGGGGGCCGAGGGCAAGCGGGCCACGCCCACGACGCTGGCGGGGCGGATGGGTGTCAGCCAAGCGACCGTGACGGCGTTGGTCGATCAGTTGAACAAGCTGGGTCTGACGTCGCGCGAAAGATCGGTGACCGACCGGCGACAGCTGCACGTGATCCTGACGGATGGTGGCGCCGAGGCGCTGCGCGATGCCCCCGACGCGCTGCAGCAGCATTTCGTCACGGGGTTCCAAAGCATGGAAGACTGGGAACAGTCGATGCTGGTGGCTGCGCTTGAGCGTGTGGCCGCCATGCTGAACGCGCAGGGCATCGATGCCTCGCCCGTACTGACCTTGGGCGAGATCAGCCGCCCGCGCGGCTGATCCCTGGATCGTCGGTCAGGCGTTGCTGCCCCAGGGGCCATGCGCGTCCTGAACCTCGTCCAGACGCTCGAACCCGTGGGCGCCGAAGAAGTCGCGCTGTGCCTGCAGCATGTTGGCCGTGCCGCGCGCCGTGCGCATCATGTCGAACCACATCAGCCCCGAGGCCAGCGCGGGCAGCGCATGTCCGGCGGCGATGCCCTGCGACACGACCTGGCGCAGGGCGGGCACGCCCTTTTCGATCAGATCGGCAAAGAAGGGCGCCATGATCAGGTTGCGGTCGGGGTTTTCGCCCAAGGCATCAGCCATGTCGTTCAGCATTGAGGACCGGATGATGCAGCCCGCGCGCCAGACCTTGGCGATCTCGGGCAGGTTCAGGGTCCAGCCGAAACGGTCCGAGGCACCCGAGATCATCGTGAAGCCCTGCGCATAGCACATGATCTTGCCGACGATCAGCGCCTGTTCCAGCGCCTTCGGGTCCAAGTCGCAGGGCTGGGGGGCGGCGCCGAAGCGGTCCTGACCGGCCTTGCGTTCGTCCAGACGGGCCGAGACATTGCGCGCCATCACGGCGGCCTCGATCACGGGGATGGGGGCGGACAGGTGCTGCGCCTCGATCGCGGTCCAGCGGCCGGTGCCCTTCTGGCCCGCGCGGTCCAGAATGACATCGGGCATCGCCTTGCCGGTATGCTTGTCAGCGGCCGCGGTGACCTTGGCCGAGATCTCGATCAGATAGCTGGACAGCACGCCCTCGTTCCAGCCGCTGAAGACGTCGGAAATGGCAGCAGCGTCCATGCCCATGCCGTCGCGCATCAGGCCATAGACCTCGGCGATCATCTGCATGTCGGCGTATTCGATGCCGTTATGGACCATCTTGACGAAGTGACCGGCACCCGCGTCGCCCATGCGGGCCGCACAGGCTTCGCCGTCATCAGCCTTGGCTGCGATCGCATTCATCACGCTGGACACACGGTCCCAGTCCGCTGCATCGCCGCCGCCCATGATGGCCGGACCGTGACGCGCGCCTTCTTCGCCACCCGAGACGCCCATGCCGAGGAAGTGGAACGGCAGGCCCGCATCGCTGCGGCGGTTGGTATCGTGGAAATCGGCATTGCCCGCGTCGATCACCAGATCGTCCGCGCCCAGCAGCGGGGTCAGCGCCTCCAGCTGCGCATCGACGGCGGGACCTGCGGGGACCATCAGGACGATGGCGCGAGGGGGCGTGATGGCGGCAACGAAATCGGCCAAGGTCTCGGTCGGGATGACGCTCTCGGCCAGATCGCCCGCGGTTGCGTGGAACTTGCGCGTCACCTCGGTGGTGCGGTTCCAGACGGCGATGGGGAAGCCCTTCTCGGCGATGTTCAGCGCCAGCGCCGCCCCCATGGTCCCCAATCCGATCAGTCCGATATTAGCCTGTGCCATCAATCCACCCTTCGCGGTTCACATCAGTTTCGCGGTTGTCTACGACAAGCCGGGGGTGGTGTCACGAGGGGGCGCCGCGTCCCGCATGCAGATTAGGGTCTGCAGGCCCGTCGCCACATGGGTGCGGTCATCGCCGTGATGGGCATGGACGTCCAACTGGCAAACGGTCAGCGTCCGGCCTGACTTGATCACCCGCCCCACCGCCTGCAGCCAATCGCCGCGGGCCGGGGCCAGCAGGTTCATCTTGAATTCGGTGGTCAGGACGGTGCTGCCCTGGGGGAACTGCGTAAAGCCGGCAAAACCGCCTGCCGTATCCGCCAGCGCCGAGGTCGCACCCGCGTGGAAGAAGCCGTGATGCTGGGTAAGCTGCGGCCGATAGGGCATGCGCAGCGTGACCTCTCCGGGGCGGATGCAGGCGATTTCGACGCCCAGATGTTGCATCAACCCTTGGGCGGCAAAGCTTTCCTCGACCCGGCGGATGATGTCGGCGTGCAGGGGTTCGTTGTCGGGCATGTCGGTCGCGTCCTTTCACGGGAACGGTTGCGTGACGCCCGACAGCTTGCACATCGTGCAGCGGTGGCGATAGCGCAAATGCCCGTGATGACGCAGGGTCAGAATGCGCGAAGGGGGCCGATGGCGGCCCCCTTCGTTGTCGTTGCGGGTTGGCTCAGCCGCGAAGGCGGCGACTGGCCTGCAGCATCATCGTCCCCAAGGCGATCTTGACCATGTCGCCCAGGATGAAGGGGGCCACGCCCACGGCCAGCAGTTTGTCCGACGGCACGAAGCCCGACAGCCAGATCAGCCCCGGGACATAGATGGCGACGGTCCCGGCGATCAGCGCCACGGCCTGCATCCCCAGGCCCCGGCCGCGTGCCAGAACGCCGGTCACGACCATGGCCAGCGCCATGCCGATCAGGAAGCCGGTCGTCGGTCCCGCCAGATAGGCCAGCCCCAGCCCACGTTCGGGCGATCCGGCAAAGACCGGCAGCCCCGCGATGCCCGCCGCCATATAGGCCCCCATGGCCGCCAGCCCCAGACGCGGCCCAAGCCCCGCCGCGATGACCAGCACGGCCAGCGTCTGCATGGTCATCGGGACGGGCCAGAAGGGCACCTGCACCTTGGCGCCAAGCGCGATCAGCGCCGCCGCCGCCAGCGTCAGGCCGATCTGCATGGCCGGGTTCCGGGTGTCGATAAGCGTCTTGGCGTGCTGCATGGGATATCCTTTTCATGTCTGTCGAATCACGACGGGCGGACCGCCGCTTTCGCGCGCCATTGTGAAACCAAGGTTGCCCCTGCGGCAAGTGCGCGCCCGCGATCGCCCGTGCATTTCCGTCCGATCATTCACGGATCGCGGATCGTTTTCGTGATGTTCAGGACGATTAGCGGCGGTGGGCGTCTGTTTTCCGCCCGGAAAGGGTGCTAAGACCCTGCGCCAACTGCATGCCGCGACAGAGGTTCGAGACATGGCTGACGACTATATCAAGGTGCCCCGTGTCATGGGCGGACCTGCTGGCTGGATCTCGATCGTGTTTCCGGCGGCACTCTTCATCTATTTCGCGGGTCTGCTGCCGCAGATCGCCGAGGCGCCCATCCTGCGTGGCATCGACTGGGTGCCATCGCTGGGCATCCGCCTGTCGGTGATTCTGGACGGGCTCAGCATGACCTTCGCGTTGCTGATCACCGGAATCGGAACGGCGGTGACGCTTTATTCCTCGAAATATCTGGGCGATCACCCGCATTATCCGCGCTTTGTCAGCTATCTGCTGATCTTCATGGTGGGGATGCTGGGGCTGGTGTTGGCCGACAACCTGATCTCGGTCTTCGTCTTCTGGGAGGTGACGACGATCTCCTCCTACCTGCTGATCGGTTTCAATGCCGACAAGGCGGCATCGCGGCGTTCGGCCTTGCAGGCGCTGCTGGTCACCGGGGCAGGGGGGCTGATCCTGCTGGCGGGCATCATCGTTCTGGGCAACATCACCGGCAGCTATGAGCTGTCCCAGATCCTGACGCAGGGCGAGATGATCCGCGCCCATCCCTGGTATCTTGCGATCCTGCTGATGTTCCTGGCAGGGGCATTCACCAAATCGGCGCAGGTGCCCTTCCACTTCTGGCTGCCCAATGCCATGGCCGCGCCGACGCCGGTTTCAGCCTATCTGCACAGCGCCACGATGGTGAAGGCGGGCGTCTTTCTGATGGCGCGCATGAACCCCGCGCTGGGCGGCACCGACGTCTGGTTCTGGGTGCTGACCATCTTTGGCGGCGTGACGGCGGTCTTCGCCTCGGTCATGGCGCTGCGTCAGACGGACATCAAGCAGGTGCTGGCCTATACGACGCTGATGGCCCTTGGCACGCTGACGATGTTCATCGGCGCGGGCACGCATTACGCGATCTCGGCGGCGATGCTGTTCCTGGTGGTGCATTCGCTCTACAAGGCGGCGCTGTTCCTGATGATCGGCATCGTGGACCATTCGACGGGTACGCGCGATGCGACGGTGCTGCGGGGCCTGGGCCGTGCGATGCCGCTGACCGCGCTGGCCGCCGCACTGGCGGCGCTCAGCATGGCGGGCATCCCGCCGCTGGTGGGCTTCGTCGGCAAGGAATATATGTACAAGGCCAGCCTTGGTCTGGATCAGGGCATGATATGGGTCACGGCAATGACCTTTGCCGCCAGCGCGCTGATGTTCGTGGCGGGGGGCATCGTCGCGCTGAAGCCCTTCCGCGGGCAGCTGGCCGAAACGCCGCACAAGGCGCATGAAGGTCCGTGGCAAATGCTGGCCGGTCCGCTGGTTCTGGGCACGATGTCGCTGACCTTCGGCCTGATGCCGGACTTGCTGGGCGAATACATCGTCGGCCCCGGCGCACGTGCCGTCTATGGCCCGCATGAGGATCTGCACCTGCATCTGTGGGGCGGCTTCAACATGGCGCTCTATCTGTCGCTGGCGACATTCGCGGCCGGTCTGCTGATGTACCTGGTCCACACCCGCATCCGCGGTGTCCTGACCCGCATCGAGACCCGCAATCCGATCGATTTCGATGCCGGATGGGACCGCCTGCTGGACGGCTTCAAGGCCTTCGCCGCATGGCAGACGGCGCTGATCCAGACGGGCAGTCTGCAGCGCTATATGGCGGTGATCTTTGGCGCCTTCATCGTGATGGTCGGCGGTACCTATGTGGTTAAGGGCGCCTTTACCGGCCTTCCCGGTCTGTCGCAGGCCGAGGCGCATCCCGTGCAATGGACCGTGCTGGCGCTGATCGCGGTCGGGTCCATTCTGGTGGTCTGGACGCACAGCCGGATGACGGCGGTGGCGGGCATGGGCGTGGTGGGCATCGGCGTGTCGCTGATCTTCATCATCTTCAGCGCCCCCGACGTGGCCATCACCCAGCTGCTGGTCGAGGTTCTGGTCGTCGTGCTGGTCAGCCTTGTGATGCTGCGCCTGCCCTATCTGCCGCGCCGGTCGTCCAAGACCTTCCGCACCGGACATGCGATCATCGCAGGCGGGGTGGGGGTCGTGACGACCTTCCTGATGATCTCGGTTCTGGGCAGCGATTTCGATCCGCGCCTGACGCAGTTCTTCGAAAAGGCTTCCTATCCCGATGCCCATGGCCGCAACATCGTGAACGTGATCCTGGTCGATTTCCGCGCCTTGGATACCTTCGGCGAAATCACCGTGGTCACCATGGCGGCCATCGCGGCCTATGCCCTGCTGCGCGGCGTCAAGAAGGCCGTGCCGGACGACGAGAGGGAGACATAAGATGCAGTCGCTGATCCTGACCACGACCACACGCCTGCTGGTCGCCCTGCTGCTTGTGTTTTCAGTCTATGCGCTGCTGCGCGGGCATAATTTGCCGGGCGGCGGTTTCATCGGCGGGCTGATCGGGGCCACGGCCTTCATCCTCTATGCCCTCGCGGCTTCGGTCGAGGATGCAGCACGCGCGCTGAAGGTCGATCCGGCCAATCTGGCCATGCTGGGTGTCGGCGTCGCCGGGCTTGCAGGCCTGTCGGCAGGTCTGATGGGCCAGCCGTTCTTCACCGGCCAGTGGCTGTTCCTCTTCGCCGAGGATGGCGGCAAGGGAATCCCGATCTCATCGGTGCTGTTCTTCGACATCGGCGTCTACATGGCCGTCTTCGGCGGTATCCTGACGCTGGTCTTCGCCTTGGAACGGGAGATCTGATCGTGGAGCTGTTGCTTGCAATCACCATCGGCATCGTCGTTGCCACATCCGTCTATCTGATGCTGGACCGCAACGTGCTGCGGTTCCTGTTCGGGCTGGTTCTGCTGTCGAATGCGGTCAACCTGGTGATCTTTGCCGCCGGACGCCTGACCGCGGGCAAACCGCCGCTGATCCCCGAAGGGGCCTATGCCCCCGAGGGACAGGTCGCCAACGCCCTGCCGCAGGCGCTGGTGCTGACGGCCATCGTCATCGGCTTCGGCCTTCTGGCCTTTGCGCTGGCGCTGGTCTATCGCACCTACAAGTCCCTTGGCACCGTCAACAGCGACGAAATGCGCCTGGCCGAGCCCGAGGATACCCATAAATGAGCTGGCTTCTTGTCTATCCGATCATCATTCCGATGATGACCGCCGTTGCCTCCTATCTGTTCCGCCGTTCGCCCGCCGGGCGCTGGATTTCCCTTGCGGGTACGGGCGCGCTGTTGCTGGCCAGCGGGCTGCTGATGGCGAACGTGTTGCAGCAAGGCGTGATCGCGGCGCAGATGTCGAATTGGGACGCGCCCTTCGGCATCACGCTGGTCGCCGATTACCTCAGCGCAGTGATGGTGGTCATCACCGCCATCACCGGCTTTGCCACCGTGGTCTATTCCTTCGCCGAAATCCCGCGCCGCCTTGAGCAGCTGGGCTTTCACGCGCTGTTGCAGGTGCTGCTGGTCGGCGTCTGCGGTGCTTTCCTGACGGGCGATCTGTTCAACCTCTATGTCTGGTTCGAGGTGATGCTGATCGCCAGCTTCGGCCTGCTGGTCCTTGGCGGATCGCGCGAACAGCTGGACGGCGGCATCAAATACGTGACGCTGAACCTGATCTCGACGATCATGTTCCTGACCGGTATCGGCCTGCTTTACGGCATCACCGGCACGCTGAACATGGCCGACCTGCATCTGGCCGTGCGCAATGTCGAAAACACCGGCCTGCTGACCACCATCGCCGTGATGTTCATGGTGGCCTTCGGGGTGAAGGCCGCGATGTTCCCGCTGTTCTTCTGGCTGCCCGCATCCTATCACACGCCGCCCGTCGCGGTTTCTGCGATCTTCGCGGGGCTGCTGACCAAGGTGGGGGTCTATGCGCTGATCCGCGCCTTCACGCTGATCTTCGATCAGGACATCGGCTTTACGCATACGATCCTGCTGTGGCTTTCGGTCATCACCATGGTGACGGGCGTTCTGGGCGCCGCGGCCATGAACGATTTCCGCCGCATCCTGTCCTTCCACATCATCAGCCAGATCGGTTACATGATCCTGGGGCTGGCGCTTTACACGCCGCTTGGCCTGATGGGGGCGGTCTTCTATCTGGTGCACCACATCATCGTGAAGGCGAACCTGTTCTTCGTGGCGGGCGTCGCCAAGCGCATCGCCGGATCGACCGAGCTGTCGCGCATCGGCGGGCTTTATGCCCATGCGCCGCTGCTGGCCTTCCTGTTCCTGATCCCGGCGTTTTCGCTGGCGGGCTTCCCGCCGCTGTCGGGCTTCTGGGCCAAGTTCATCGTCGTCAAGGCGGCGCTGGATCTGGACATGTGGGTCGTCGGTGGCCTTGGGCTGGCGGTCGGCCTGCTGACGATATTCTCGATGACGAAAATCTGGGGGGCGGCCTTCTGGCCCGACCACCCCGACGGGATCAAACCGCGGCTGTCGGATATTCCGATGGGACACCGCATGGCGCTGATGCTGCCCATCGCGACGCTGGCCGCCATGACCTGCGTCATCGGCATCTTCCCCGAGCCTTTCGTCCAGTTCGCCGAACATGCCGCCGGCCAGTTGCTGGACCCGACCGCCTATCTTGAGACAGTTCTGGGGGTGCAGCCGTGAACCTCTTTGCCATCAACATGTTCCTGGCCTTCGCTTGGGTCGCACTGACGGGCGGGGTCACCCTGTCGGGTCTGATCACCGGCTTCCTGCTGGGGCTGGCCGCGATGTGGCTGGTCAGGCCGCTGTTCCCGTCGTCGCGCGGCTATTTCATGCGGCTTTATTACTGGACGCGGCTGGTGGTGATGTTCATCTATGAACTGGTCGTCAGCTCGTTCTCGGTTATCAGCGACGTCTTCACGCCCGGTCAGGACAGCAAGCCCGCGCTGATCGCCATTCCGCTGAACGTCACCACCGACCTGCAGATCACCATGCTGGCGAATTTCATCTCGCTGACGCCGGGCACCCTCAGCCTGGACGTTTCGGATGACCGCAAGACGCTGTATATCCACGCGATGTTCGGCGACGACCCCGACGCGATCCGCGCACAGATCCGCGACCACTTCGAGGTCTGGGTCCGCGAGGCAACGGAGTGAGCACCATGAGCCTTCTTGACGACGCAATCCTTCTTGGCTTCGCCCTTGTCATCCTGGGCGTGACCCTGGCCGCCATCCGGCTGATAAAGGGGCCGACGCTGGCCGACCGGATCGTGGCGCTGGACCTGATGACGATCCAGCTGGTGGCCTTTGGCGGTCTGGCGGCACTGCAGGCCGACAGCGCGGCGTTTCTGGACGTGGCCGTTGTGCTGGCGCTGGTCGGCTTTCTGGCGACGGTCTGCCTTGCCCGTTATCTGGAGCGGCGGATCACGCTGAAATCCATCGACCTGCAGAAGGCCAAGGAAAGGGAAGAAGCATGATCATGGATCTGATCATCGCGGCATTGACCGTGGGCGGGGGGTTCTTCTGCCTTGGCGCGGGCCTTGGCGTGCTGCGCCTGCCGGACCTGCTGAACCGGATGCATGCCTCGACCAAGGCGGGGACGCTTGGGGTGGGGATGATCCTGCTGGCCGTGGGCCTTGCCTTCGACGAGGCGACGGTGCTGGCGCGTGCCATGGCGGCCTTCCTGTTCGTGCTGCTGACCGCCCCGGTGGCGGCGCATCTGATCGGGCGGGCGGCCTTCCGGACCGGCGTTCCGATGAAGCCCGGCACCGCCTGCGAACCCGGCGTGGCCGAAGCGTTGCGTTCGCGTCCCGCCAATACCGAGGATTAGGGCCGCGCGACGAACGGGGGTTTCCAAACCTTCGGGGCGGGCGTAAATCTGGCTGAAAGGCGGACGAACCGCCGCATCTGAAAGACCCGCATGAGCCAAGACATCCCCACGATCACCCGCACCGAAGACCTTGCCCGCTTCTGCGAGGCCGCGAAATCCGCCCCCTATGTCACCGTCAACACCGAGTTCCTGCGCGAGCGGACCTATTGGTCCAAGCTGTGCCTGATCCAGCTGGCGGTGCCGCCGGCAGGTGGTGCCAAGGCCGAAGGCGGCGAGGCCGTGCTGGTCGATCCGCTGGCCGACGGGCTGTCGCTGGAGCCGCTTTACGATCTGTTCCGCCACACCGGTACGGTCAAGGTTTTCCATGCTGCCCGTCAGGATCTGGAAATCTTCTTCCACGACGCGCAGATCTTCCCGACGCCGCTGTTCGACACTCAGGTCGCCGCCATGGTCTGCGGCTTCGGCGAACAGGTCGGATACGAGACGCTGGTCCGCAAGATCGCCAAGGCGAACCTCGACAAGTCCTCGCGCTTTACCGATTGGTCGCTGCGGCCGCTGTCGGATGCGCAGAAGGCCTATGCGCTGGCCGATGTGACGCATCTGCGGGTCATCTATGAATATCTGGCCGCCGAACTGGCCAAGACCGGCCGCGAGGCATGGGTCGCCGAAGAAGTGGCTGTTCTGGAAAACCCCGAAACCTATATCACCCGCCCCGAGGAAGCTTGGCTGAAGGTGCGCACCCGCACCAATTCGCCGCGTTTCCTGGCGATCCTGCGTGAGCTGGCCAAGTTCCGCGAATCCTATGCGCAGGCCCGCGATATTCCGCGCAGTCGCGTCTACAAGGATGATGCGATGATCGAGGTCGCCTCGACCAAGCCGCAATCCGAGGGCGATCTGGGCCGGTCCCGTCTGTTGCTGCGCGAGGCGCGCAAAGGCGACATCGCCGCCGGTATCATCGCCGCCGTCAAGGCCGGTCTGGAAAGCAAGGATCTGCCCCAGCCCAAGGGCGAGGAACCCGGCAAGCCCGGCAATGCCGCGCTGTCGGACCTGCTGCGCGTGTTGTTGAAGGCCAAGGCCGATGCGGCGGGCGTTGCGCCCAAGCTGATCGCGTCGTCAAGCGATCTGGATGCCATCGCCACCGGCGATCGCGATCTGCCTGCGCTTGGCGGCTGGCGGGCGACCGTCTTTGGCGACGATGCCCTGCGGCTGGCCGCGGGCGAGATTGCGCTGTCGGCCCATAATGGTGCGGTCAAGGTCGTCACGGTCTGAAACGACCTACCCCTGGTCGCCCGAGGGTGGCCGGGGCGCGATGACACGGAACATGGCGCGACGTTCCTCGGGTGTGCTCTCGGCCAGCTTGGCGGGCGGGGCAGGAGTGAAATCGCGCGCGCCTTCGGCAAAACCCATGGCCGAGGGCGAAGGCGCAAGGGTCGTCCCCCCTTCGATCACCGGCATCACCTCGTCTTCGATCAGGTCGAAGCGGCGCGGGGCCACGCCCGCATCGCCGACGGCAATCAGGCAGCCGAGCGCCCGCGTGACATCCCCCAGATCCGACCGCAGCGGCAGCAGCAGCATCTGCGCCTTGAGTTCGGGGCGCGCATATTCCGATTTCGCCCCCAAGGTCAGATGCGCGATCTGCGGCGCCTTGAAGACGCTTTCCAGCACATCCGAAAACCGGCCCCGCGAACTGGTGTTCAGGAAGGCGCAGATCGGCATGCCGCGCACCTCCATCCCCATCAGGTCAATTAGATGCCGTCCGGCAAGGCGCAGTCGCCCCGCGCCGGGTGCGATGCGTTCCAGAATGAAGGCGTAATCCAGCGCCCGCGCAATTCCGCGCGGGTCAACATCCGTGCGGGCAGGAACCGCGCGGCCCTTGCGCAACCCGTCCCAATAGGCGCGGATGTCGCGCAGGGTGCGTTCCGGATTGCAGCCCTCATAGTCCTGCATATGCAGGACGCGGCCCGCATTCAGCGGCGTGATATTGCCCGGGGGCGTCTGTTTCGTATCGTCGCGATCCGGCACCGATGACCTCTGACCAGTTTGCCGGGCATAGCCTGTGCTGCCCGATCCGCATGACTTGAATACCCCCAAGGCGGCAATTCGCACAGTCCTTTCATGAACGGATGGTTAAGCGGGATTGTTGCATCTGTTTCAAATGTCCCTGATTTTATTGCGGATGGCCGTTGCATGACGGTCGGATGATCCGGGGTTGACCGATGGACGCGCTTTGGGCCATCCCCGTGCAAAAGCGCCGGGACACGAAGGAAGGACCCTTGAAGATGATGAACCGAACGGGCCTGATGATCATCCTGTCCTCGCCCTCGGGGGCCGGAAAATCGACGCTGGCGCGGCGGTTGATGGATTGGGATCCGACGCTCAGTTTTTCGGTGTCGGCGACGACCCGCCCCCCGCGTGAAGGCGAGATCGACGGGGTGCATTACTATTTCAGCTCGCGTCAGCAGTTCCAGACGCTGGTCGAAACCGATCAGATGCTGGAACACGCCGAGGTCTTTGGCAACTTTTATGGCAGCCCGCGCGGGCCGGTGGAAAAGGCCATGAACGACGGGCGCGACACGCTGTTTGATGTCGATTGGCAGGGCGGGCAGCAGATCCGCGCCTCGGCGCTTGGCGGGCATGTCGTTTCGATCTTCGTGCTGCCGCCATCCCTGCCTGAACTGGAACGCCGCCTTCGCAGCCGCGGGCAGGACAGCGAGGAGGTCATCGCCGGTCGCATGCTGAAGAGCCGGGACGAGATCAGCCATTGGGCCGAATACGATTACGTCCTGGTCAACGACGATCTGGACCGGACCGAGGCCGACCTGCGCGCCATCCTGACTGCCGAACGCCTGCGCCGCGACCGGCAGGCGGGCCTTGGCGGCTTCGTCAAGAAGCTGATGGCCGAGGAGGCGTGATGATCTGGACGCTGGACGACATCACCCCGCAGATCGCCGCTTCGGCTTGGGTGGCCCCTGACGCGCAGATCATGGGCAATGTCGTGCTGGAGGATCAGGCCTCGGTCTGGTTCGGGGCCGTCCTGCGTGGCGACAATGAAGAAATCCGCATCGGCGCGGGCAGCAACGTTCAGGACCTGTCGTGCCTGCACACCGATCCCGGCCATCCGCTGCGCATCGGGCGCGACTGCACCATCGGCCACCGCGCCATCCTGCATGGTTGCACCATCGGTGACGGCGCGCTGATCGGAATGGGGGCGACGGTCCTGAACGGCGCCACGATCGGCGAAGGCGCATTGATCGGCGCCGGAGCCCTGATCGCCGAGGGCAAGAAAATCCCCGCGGGCGCCTTGGTCATGGGCGCGCCGGGCAAGGTGATCCGCATGCTGGATGATGATGCCATCGCCGGACTGCGGGCCTCGGCTGCGCGCTATCGCGCGAATGCGGCGCGGTTCCGTGACGGGCTGAGGGCCGCGGACTGATGGGCGCGCTGCGTCGCGTGTCGGGGTTTCTGGACGGCGTGCCGGTGCCGATGCTGGCGGTCGATCAGACGGCCCGCGTCGTCGCGGCCAACCAGCAGGCGGTCGCGATGTTCGGCAATGATCCGGTCGGCCGCCCCTTTGTCACCGTGCTGCGCCAGCCCTTTGTCGTGCAGGCCGTCGATTGGGTCCTGAACCCGGATGCCGCCCCCGCGCCCGTTCCCGACCCGGCCCTGCCGACCGTGCCTGAAGGCGTAGTGACCCTGCGCGCGCAATTCGCCGCTGACGGGCGCGACATCGTGGCCGAGGTGACGGTCGCGCCGCTGCCTTCGGCCCTTGGGCGGGGCGCGACGATTGCCGTCATCGACCGATCCGTCCAGGAAGAGGCCGAACAGATGCGCCGCGATTTCGTGGCCAACGTCAGCCATGAACTGAAGACGCCTCTGACCGGCATGATCGGCTTCATCGAGACGCTGCGCGGCCCTGCGCGCGACGATGCCCGCGCCCGCGACCGCTTTCTGGACATCATGCAGCGCGAGGCGGGGCGCATGAGCCGGCTGATCAGCGATCTTCTGTCGCTGAGCCGCGTGCAGGCCGAGGAACGGCGCAGGCCCTCGGGGCAGGTCGATCTGGCATCGCTGCTGCAAGGCGTTCTGGCGATGATGACGCCGCGCGCCGAGGAAGCCGGTCTGCGGGTCGTCGCCCAGGGGCTGGACGATGCCATCCGCCTGCCGGGCGATCCCGACCAGCTGACGCAGGTTTTCCAGAACCTGATCGAGAACGCCATCAAATACGGCGCCGCGGGGAATGAGGTCGGTATCACCGTCAGCCGCATCGCGCATGAACCGTTGTTGCGGGGCCCGGGCTGGGCGGTTGCCATTTCCGATCAAGGCGAGGGCATCGAGGAACAGCATCTGCCGCGCCTGACGGAACGCTTCTATCGGGTGGACACGCATCGCGCGCGGGCGCAGGGCGGGACGGGTCTGGGACTGTCGATCGTCAAGCATATCGTGAACCGCCACCGTGGTCGCTTGCGCATCGAAAGCACCCGCGGAGAGGGCAGCCGCTTCACCGTGATCCTGCCCGAAGGATTGGCCCGCGGCTGACGTCCCCCCCTCGCGCTTTGGGCGGCCATGACCTATAAGCGGGCCATATCATCCAAGAGGAAACCGTCATGTCGCAATCGTTGCAGGTCGATCCGGCCAAGCTGGCCGCCTCGAAGGCCGCCGTCGCCCTGGTGCAGGACGGGATGCGCCTTGGTCTGGGCACAGGGTCCACCGCCAGCATCATGGTGCGCGTGCTGGCCGAACGCGTCAAGGCCGAGGGTCTGACGCTGCGCTGCGCCGCCACATCCAAGGCGACCGCCGATCTGGCGACTGAACTGGGGTTGCAGGTGGAGACGCTGGACCAGATCGGCTGGCTGGACATGACCATCGACGGCGCCGATGAGGTCGATCCTCATCTGCATCTGATCAAGGGCGGCGGGGCGGCGCATCTGCGCGAAAAGATCGTCGCCTATGCCAGCGACCGCATGGTCGTCATCGCCGATCCCGGCAAGGTCGTGGAGACGCTTGGCGCCTTCCCCCTGCCGGTCGAGGTTCTGCAATTCGGCTTCGAAACCACGCGCAAGCTGATCCGCCGCGCGTTGGAGGGGCTGGACCTTGGTGCCCATGACGTGCTGCAGCGGCTGGACGGCAGCGACGCGCTGATCACGGATGAAGGCAATTACATCCTGGACCTGAATCTGCAGGTCATCCCCGACGCGGCCGGTCTGGCCCGCGCATTGGCGGCCATTCCCGGCGTCGTCGAGCACGGGCTGTTCCTGGGCACCTGCGACCTTGCGATCATCGGCCGCGCCGATGGCACGGTTGTGGAACTGGCCCGCGATGCCGATATCGACGCCGACATGCTGGCCCACGAAGGAGAATGAACGCGTGACTTTCGACTATGATCTGTTCGTCATCGGTGGCGGCTCGGGCGGTGTGCGTGCGGCGCGCATCGCGGCTGGTGAACATGGCGCCAAGGTCGGTCTGGCCGAGGAAAGCCGCCTTGGCGGCACCTGCGTCATCCGTGGCTGCGTGCCCAAGAAGCTGATGATCTTCGCATCCCAAGCCGGCAACATGCAGGCCGAAATGCAGGGCTATGGCTGGCCCGACGCCAAAACCGGCGATTTCAGCTGGGAGATCTATCGCGAAAAGCAGGATGCCGAACTGACGCGGCTGGAGCTGATCTATCGCGCCGGTCTGGAACGCGCGGGCGTCGAGGTCCACGACCAGCGCGCCAAGCTGGCCGACCACCACACGGTCGAACTGGCCGATGGCACGCGCATGACCGCCAAGCATATCCTGATCGCCACGGGTGGCCGCCCCGCCAAGATCGGCGTTCCGGGCGAAGAGCACGCGATGATCTCGGACGATCTGTTCCTGATGGACAAGCTGCCCAAGCGGGTTCTGCTGGTCGGCGGCGGTTTCATCGCCTGCGAATTCGCGACCATCCTTGCGGGATTGGGTGTGGACACCGTGCAGGCCTATCGCGGCGATGCGGTCCTGCGCGGTTTCGACCGCGAGGCGCGCGATCTGGCGACGCTGCAACTGTCGCATCAGGGCATCGACCTGCGGCTTGGCATCACGCCGACGCGGCTGGACAAGGGTGCGGACGGCATCACCGTGTCTTTCGACGACGACAGTACCGACCGCTTCGACGCGGTGATGTTCGCCACCGGCCGCGACCCCTACAGCTGGGGCCTGGGTCTGGAGAATACGCAGGTCAAGACGCAGCCCAACGGCGCGATCATCGTGGACGAATGGTCGCAGACCAGCGTGCCCTCGGTCTATGCCGTGGGTGATGTCACCAACCGCGTCAACCTGACGCCGGTGGCGATCCGTGAAGGCCACAGCTTTGCCGACACGGTCTTTGGCAACAAGCCCCGCACCGTCGATCACAGCATCGTCGCCAGCGCCGTCTATCTGCGCCCGCATGAATTGGGCAGCGTCGGCCTGACCGAGGAAGAGGCCGTGCTGCGCGGTCCCGTCGATGTCTATTCCACCGTCTTCCGGCCGATGCGGTCGATGTTTGCGGGCAGCGATGCGCGGATGATGATGAAATTGCTGGTCGATCCCAAGACCGACAAGGTGCTTGGCTGCCATATCTTCGGCCCCGAGGCCGGCGAGATGATCCAGCTGTCCGCCATCCCCATCGGCATGGGCGCGACCAAGGCGCAATTCGACGCCACCATTGCCGTTCACCCAACCGCAGCCGAGGAACTGGTGACAATGCGCCAACCCTCGCGGCGTCACCACGGGGTGCCCGGCTAGGGGGCGCGGCCCTAAGCCGCAGTGGCAGGGGGCTGACGGGGTTGACATTTCCCCCGCCAGCCCCAGTTTTCAAGTAACGGAATTTACAACGAAAGAAGGTCGATCGGATGGCTAATCAGGGCCCCTGGGGCGGAGGCGGCGGAGGAAACGGCGGCGGTGATGATGAGGATCGCGGCAAGCGGCCTTCCGATCGTCCATGGGGCGACAAGCAGCCCCCCAACGGGCCGCGTCGTCCCGGACAGGGTGATCCCCAACGCCCCGAGATCGACGAACTGATGAAGAAGGGCCAGGAACGCCTGCGCGTGCTGATGGGCGGTCGCGGGAATGGCGGCGGCACCGGTGGTGGCGGACGTGGTCCCTCGGGTCCGAATTTTGGCCTGAACCGTACCACGATCGCCGTGGCGGGTCTGGCTGTCGTGGCGCTCTGGGCCTTTTCCAGCTTCTATCGCGTGCAGACGAACGAACAGAGCGTCGAGTTCCTGTTCGGGCGCTCCGTCGCTGTTGGCACCGAGGGTCTGAACTTTGCCCCCTGGCCCTTCGTCACCGCCGAGGTCGTGGCCGTCACCAACGAACGCACCACGGAAATCGGCACCGGCCGTGCCGGTCCGACCGACACCGGTCTGATGCTGACGCGCGACCAGAACATCGTGGACATGGAATATCAGGTCGTTTGGAACATCCGCGACCCCGAGATGTATCTGTTCAACCTGGCTGACCCTGCCGACACGATCCGTGCCGTGGCCGAATCCGCCATGCGCGACATCATCGCGCGCAGCGAACTGGCGCCGATTCTGAACCGCGACCGTGGGTCCATCGCCACCGATCTGCGCGAAGCCGTGCAGTCGACGCTGGACGAATACCAGTCGGGCATCAATGTCATCCGCGTCAACCTTGACCGAGCCGACCCCCCCGAGGAGGTCATCGACGCCTTCCGCGAGGTTCAGGCAGCCCAGCAGGAACGCGACCGCCTTGAGAAAGAGGCCGACGCCTATGCCAACCGTGTTCTGGCTCAGGCCCGTGGTGACGCGGCGCAGACGTTGGAACAGGCCGAAGGTTACCGCGCTCAGGCCGTCAACAACGCCTCGGGTGAGGCCGCGCGCTTCAACTCGATCTATGAGGAATATGTGAACGCCCCCGAAGTGACCCGTCGCCGGATGTATCTGGAAACGATGGAAGAAGTCTTTGGTGGCATCAACAAGATCATCATCGGTGAGGGTCTGAACGACGGTTCGGGGCAGGGGGTCGTGCCCTATCTGCCGCTGGATCAGCTGCGATCCAACAACTCCGGAGGGACGAACTGATGGCATCCGCTAAGAAAGCTCTCTCGGTTCTGGCACTTCCTGCGCTGGTCGTCGTGGCTGTCGTCGCCGCATCGTCGCTGTTCATCGTGGACGAACGCGAAAAGGCGCTGGTTTTGCGCCTTGGCCGAGTCGTCGATGTGCAGGAAACGCCGGGATTGGGCTTTAAACTGCCCTTCATCGACAATGTCGTGAAATATGACGGTCGTATCCTTGGCCTGCCGACCAGCCCGCTGGAAGTCACGCCGCTGGATGATCGTCGTCTGGTCGTAGATGCATTCGCCCGCTGGCGCATCACCGATCCCGTCCGCTTCCGTCAGGCTGTCGGTGCTGCCGGCGTGCAGGCTGCACAGCAGCGTCTGCAGCCGATCGTGGTCGATGCCATCCGTGGCGTTCTGGGTACCGTACCGTCAACAACTGTGCTGTCTGACGACCGCACGACGCTGATGAACCAGATCCGCGACGAGGCCCGTGACAATTCGGGTGGTCTTGGCGTTGAAATCATCGACGTCCGTCTGACCCGCACCGACCTGCCCGAGCAGAACCTGAACGCCACCTATGGCCGGATGCGTGCTGAACGTCAGCGTGAAGCCGCGGACGAAATCGCTCGCGGTGGCGAGGCTGCACAGCGCGTTCGCGCCGCAGCCGACCGGACCGTAGTCGAGTTGACCTCGGAAGCCAGCCGCCGCGCCGAGATTGCCCGAGGCGAGGCTGATGCACAGCGCAACGCCATCTATGCCGATGCCTATGGCCGCGATCCGGAATTCTTTGCCTTTACCCGGTCGCTGACATCCTATCAGCGGGCGCTTGGCGGGGAAAACAGCTCGATGGTTATCCAGCCGGACAGCGAGTTCTTCACCTATCTGTCCAATGATGGTGGCGCGAACGCCAATCCGGCCTCGACCCCGGTGCCCAAGGGCAATTCGGCGCAGAACGTCACCGCGCCGAAGCCCGAAGCCGAAGCCGAGGACGAGGATCTGGTCACCCCCGAGGTCACCGACCGCGAAGGCAACCGTTTGGGCGAGGCTGCAGGCGTGCGTCTGACGCCGGTTCCCGAAAGTCTGGCCACCCCGCCGCAGGAACCATCCGAAATCGTCGCCCCCGAGACGCCGATTCAGGATCAGCCCGCGGATCAGGGTGCGGATCAGGACGCCGAAGCCGTGTCCGATCAGGAACCTGCCGCCGAACCTGTGCCCGACGCGGCCCCCGAGGATGCCGATCCGCAGGAAACGGCCCCCGCGAATTGATGGAAGACAACAGCGGGCGGAGGGAAACCTTCGCCCGCTTCTGCAACAAAAATCACGATCAGTTCACAAAGCGAGAGCGTGGTTCATTTGCAACTTGCCATGGATTTGCGTTCAACTTCTGCCGCAGCTTCGCGGTCACGCGCTGCCCTGCTGCTTTCGAAACATGAGGACGTTCAGCATGAAATCGCTCTTTCCGCGCCATCTGATGACCGCATCGGCGCTGGCCCTTGCGGTGGGCCTTGGTTACGCAGGCGCGCAGCAGGTCGAACCTGCCAATGACGATGTATCCCCGCAGGTCAGCCAGCAGGCGCAGGATGCCGCCGACAAGAACCAGCCGCTTGGCATGGATGCCGCAACCGCCGAACCCGCGCAGGTGATGCCCGGCAGCTTTGCCGATCTGACGGAACAGGTCTCGCCTGCCGTGGTAAACATCACCACCACATCGGTCGTGTCCCAGCCAACCGGTGGCGGCCCCGCTTTCCCCGAAGGCAGCCCGTTTTCCGACCTGTTCCGCGAGTTCGGCTTTCCTGGTGGGCCGGGCGGACCCGATGGCGGACAATCGCCCCGCGCACCGCAGCGCTCGAACGCGCTTGGGTCGGGGTTCGTGGTGTCGGCTGACGGCTATATCGTGACCAACAACCATGTCATCGACGGCGCTGACCAGATCGAGATCGAGTTCTATTCGGGCGAAACCCTGCCCGCCGAGGTTGTCGGCACCGACCCCAATACCGACGTCGCCCTGCTGAAGGTTGAAAGCAAGAAGGCCATCCCCTTCGTCGGTTTCGGCAATAGCGATAATGCACGGGTCGGTGACTGGGTTCTGGCCCTGGGCAACCCTCTGGGGCAGGGCTTCTCGGCCAGCTCGGGGATCGTGTCGGCGCGGAACCGCGAACTCTCGGGCACCTACGATGATTACCTTCAGACCGATGCCGCCATCAACCGTGGCAACTCGGGCGGGCCGCTGTTCAACCTGAAGGGCGAAGTCATTGGCGTGAATACCGCCATCCTGTCGCCCAACGGCGGTTCGATCGGCATCGGCTTTTCCATGGCGTCGAACGTCGTGTCACAGGTCGTCGATCAGCTGCGCGAATTCGGTGAAACTCGTCGCGGTTGGCTGGGCGTCATGATTCAGGACGTCACCCCCGAAATGGCCGAAGCCATGAGCCTTGACGCCAAAGGCGGCGCGATGATCACGGACGTGCCCGAAGGTCCGGCCCGCGATGCGGGTCTGGAAACCGGCGATGTCATCATCGGCTTTGACGGTCAGACGGTCGAAGACACCCGCGGCCTTGTGCGCCGCGTGGCCGAAGCGCCCTCGGGCGATACGGTACAGGTTGAAGTGGTGCGCGACGGCAAGGCGCAGCAGATCGACGTGACGCTTGGCCGACGCGAAACCGCGCAGGGCGAAGGCGGCAGCCCCGCCCCATCCGATGAACCAACCGAGACCGATTTGCTGGGCATGTCCCTGACGCCCCTGACGCCGGAAATGGCGCAGGAACTGGGCGTGTCGCCCGACGCCAAGGGCATTGCCATCACCGATGTCGATCCCGAAGGCGCTGCCGCCGACAAGGGTCTGGCGCCCGGCGATGTCATCACCGATGTGAACCAGCAGAAGGTCACCACCATCAAGGACCTGCAGGACCGTGTCGCCGAGGCACGCGATGCGGGCCGCAAGTCGGTGCTGATGCTGATCCGCCGCGGGGGCGAGCCGCTGTTCGTGGCGCTGACCCTGTCGGATGAGGACAAGCCCTCCGAATGACGCCACGGCGGTGAAGCGACAGGGGGGCGGTCCTTCGGGGCTGCCCCTTTTCAAATCGGTGACGATTGGCTAACCCGACCATGAAACAAGGGAACAAGCGACATGGCGAAGATTACCTACATCGAACATAACGGCACCCATCACGACGTCGAGGTCCGCCCCGGCATGACCGTGATGGAGGGTGCGCGCGACAATGGCGTTCCGGGCATCGACGCCGATTGCGGCGGGGCCTGCGCCTGTTCGACCTGCCACGTCTATGTCGATCCCGCCTGGCTGGACAAGCTGCCCGCCCGCGACCCGATGGAGGAGGACATGCTGGACTTTGCTTTCCAGCCCGACCCCGAACGGTCGCGCCTGACCTGCCAGATCAAGGTCACCGAGGCGCTGGACGGTCTGGTCGTCCAACTGCCCGAACGCCAGATCTGACCGCGGCGCCATAGCGCCACGACAGGCCGCGCCCCCGATGACGGGGCGCGGTCTTGTCATGTCGGGTGATGCGGGTGGGGCACATGACGGTGGAAAAACTTTCCGACTTGTTGGTCGAGGCGGCATCACCGGTTGTACCTGCACCGTCACCCCGCTAAGCGCGGCGCCGAATGGATGGCGCAGTTTTCATGCGCAACAGGAGGATGACTTGAAGATCCTGACACGAATTTCACGGTTTGTCGGCAATACATTTGCGGTCTGGGTTCTGCTGTTCGCGGTCCTGGGGTTCTTCATGCCCCAGACCTTCCGCCAGCTGACGCCTTGGATCGTGCCGCTGCTGGGGATCATCATGTTCGGGATGGGTCTGACCATCTCGGGCCGCGATTTCGCCGAAGTCTTCCGCCGTCCCGTCGATGTGGGCATCGGCGTGGTGTCACAATTCGCCATTATGCCGCTGCTGGCGGTTTTGCTGACCCGCGTCATCCCCATGTCCCCCGAGGTTGCCGCCGGTGTCATCCTGGTCGGCTGCTGCCCCGGCGGGACGTCCTCGAACGTGATGACCTATCTGGCCAAGGGCGACACGGCGCTGTCGGTGGCCTGTACCAGCGTCACCACGTTGCTGGCGCCCATCGTCACGCCCTTCCTGATGCTGATGCTGGCCAGCGAATACTTGCCGGTCGATGCGGGTGCGATGTTCGTCTCGATCCTGAAGCTGGTCCTGCTGCCGCTGGCGCTTGGGTTCCTGGCACAGCGGCTGGTGCCGGGGCTGGTGCGCACGGCGGTGCCGGTGCTGCCGCTGGTCAGCGTCACGGGCATCGTGCTGATCGTCGCGGCGGTCGTCGGGGCCTCAAAGGGGGCGATCGCGGAATCGGGGCTGATGATCCTGGCGGTCGTCGTGCTGCACAATGGTCTGGGATATTTGGTGGGCTTCCTTGCGGCACGCGCGGCGGGGCTGACCCTTGCGCGGCGCAAGGCCATCGCCATCGAGGTCGGCATGCAGAATTCGGGATTGGCCGCGGCACTGGCGACGGCCTATTTTTCGCCGGTGGCGGCGGTTCCGGCGGCGATCTTCAGCGTCTGGCACAATATCTCGGGTGCCATCGTGGCCAGCGTTTTGGCGCGCCTGAAGTAAGACGCAATCAGCAGGCGGCGCTGTGACCCTGTCGGTGGACGGGTTCCTGCGCCGCAACGGCATGCGCGCCCAAGGCGCAGTCGAAGACGATGTCGCTGCCCAGACCGAAAATGCGGGTCTGGGGGCGATAGGCTTGCGACAGGCTTTGCACCTGCGTCTGCGTCGTTAGACCCTGCGGCCCAGACCCGATGATCAGCGGTGCGACCGAGACCTGTAGCAGGTCCAGCAGGCCAGCCTCCAGAAAACCTGTGATGGTCAGCCCGCCACCTTCGATCAGCAGATGCCCCAACCCCATGCCACGAAGACCATCGAGGATCTGGCGGGGATCGACGCGGCCATCTTCGGCGTTCAGCCGCAGGACCTCGACCCCGGTGGGGCGGGGGCGGTCAACGGCCTGAACGATGATCCTCCGTGCCCCGCAATTCGTCAGGACCGGCGCGTCGTCGGGCAGGCGACCACGCGGGTCGATGACGATGCGCGCGGGATTGTGGCCGTTGCACAGCCGGACCGTCAGGCGTGGATTGTCATGCAGCGCCGTTCTGACACCGATGACTACGCCATCGACCAAGGCCCGCAACCGGTGCAGATGCGCCAGACCGTCCGGCCCGGACACATCGCGCGCGTCGCCGCTGACGGTGGCTATGCGACCGTCCAGCGATTGCCCGACCTGCGCGATGGTGATCGGCCCAAGGTCACGCCGCGCGATGGGGCCATAGATCTGCAGGGCGGCACGCTCGGCCGGGGAAAAGCTGCCGCAGCAGGCACATGCGACGCCCTTGCGGATTGCCAGAAGCCGGTCCCATACGCGGCTGGAAACGTCGATGCTGTCCATGTTCACCCCTTCCCATCCTTTGGCGGCAGCGCCAGCAGGTCCTGATGGCCTATAGTGCACAGGCCACCGGCGGTGATCCGGTCACGTGCCCAATCGTCCGCCTGCGCGACACCTGTTTCCGTCGCGGCAGTGGCGATCCCCTGCACCAGCATTTCGTGCATCTGCGCGTGTCGGGCATCGATCTGCCACGGGCTGTTCGCAATGACTGTATCGAAGCCCGCTTTGCAGCACGCCATCTGTGCGAATTCGCCCGCTTCGGGGCCAAGCGCCGGGCCCAGACCCTTGTCGCTGCGCTGGTGGCTGTTGAAGGCCTGTCCGATCGCATGGTCGGCGGGCAGGGCGGGATCCCATCGCATGATGCCATCATAAGACAACGCGGCATAGAAACCGATGCCACGCTGCGCCAGCAATTCGGCCAGCGCCTGCACCCATGTCGCGGGCATCAGATCCAGCAGCGCCGAGGCCGTGACCAGCGTCACCCCCTGCAGCGGCAGGGCGGACAGCTGCCCCAAGTCCAGCACATGGGTCTGCGCGTCGCGAACCTGATCGCGGGCGATCTGCAGCAGGGCGGGGTCGTTGTCGACCAGATGCCAACGGGTGCCGGAGGGCAGGTGATCGGCCATCGCCCGCAGGGTCGAGCCGGTCCCGCAACCCAGATCCATGATCACCGGCTGCGGACCTGCCGCCTGAACGGCGCGCTGCAGCAATGCGTCATCACGGGCCTGACGGTCCACGGGTTCGCGAAGTGACAGCCATTCCGGCGAAAACCCCATGTCAGATGTCCTGTTCGAACCAAGCCCGCGCGACATGGCTTTCGTGCAGGGTCACACGCAGGCGCTTGACCGGATGCTTGCCCAAGCGACCGCTGCGCGCGGCAGCGGCAAGGCTGTCGAAGATCTGCTGGCAGAGGAACTCGGTGGTGGTGAACTTGCCTTTGAAGGCCGGAACCTCGTCCAGGTTCTGATAGCGCAGGGGCGACAGCGCCTCGGACAGGGCCTGCGTGGCAAGACCCATGTCAACGACCAGACCTTCGGTGTCCAGCTTTTCGGCGAAGAAGGCGGCATCGACGGTGAAGGTCGCGCCATGCATCCCCTGCGCCGGCCCGAAGGTCGGCGAGGGCAGCGAATGGGCGATCATGATGTGGTCTCGGACTTCGACAGCGAACATGTGGGCTCCTTAGGATCAATATGCGATGCGGTGGCAAACTGTGGCGGGATCGGCCAAGATACCGGGATAGGCTGGCGCGATTTTGGTGAATGGCGTTTCCCCCGAAATCAGATGGTCCAGCCGGTCGTCGGCCAGCAGGTCCAGCGCCTTGGTCAGACGGCGGCGCAGGCTCCAACGCGGGGCGCGATCGACGGGCACCGACCCCACCTGCGAACTGACGATCCGCAGGCGCCGGCTGTGAAACGCGCCGCCCAAAGGCAGGGCGACCTGCGTTGAGCCGTGCCAGCTGGCCTCGGTCACTGTGGCTTGGGGTGCGGCCAGGGATAGGGCCTGCACAAGGCCCGCCTGACTGGCGCTGGTGTTGATGACGACATCCTGTTCGTCGGCGGCTTGGTCGGGGGCTGCAAAAGCGGCGCCCATCTGCGTGGCGATACCGGCGCGGGTGGCTTGGGTATCGATGATGGTCACCTCGGCCCCCGGCAGGCGTGCGGCAAGATGGGCGACCAGCAGGCCGACCAGACCTGCGCCGATGACGGTGATCCGGTCACCCGCCCCCGCGCCGCTGTCCCACAGGATGTTCAACGCCGTCTCCATGTTGGCGGCCAAGACCGCGCGTTCCGGCGGTAACTCGGACGGCAGCGGGATCAGCGCATCATCGGGCAGGCGGAAGATGTCCTGATGGGGAAACAGCGCGAAGACGTGGCGACCGGCGTGGGCGCCTTCGGTGGCACGGCCGACGTTGGCATATCCGTATTTGACCGGAAACGGAAAATCACCCTGCTGGAACGGCGCGCGCATCCGGTCGTATTCGCTGGCGGGGATTTTGCCTGATGATACCAGACGTTCGGTCCCGCGGCTGATGCCGGTGAACAGGGTCTCGACCCGCGATCCTTGGCCCATCTCGGCGGCACGAATGTCGGCCTGATCGCGGCCCGTAATCCAGAGTGCAGTGGCTTCGGTCACATCATATGTCCCGATTTGCTGGCCTTGATGTCCAGATAGCGGGAATTTTCAGGACCACGACCGACTTGCAGCGGCACGCGTTCGACGACGGAAATGCCGTCGCTGGTCAGACGGGCGATCTTGGCGGGATTGTTGGTCATCAGCCGCACCTGATGGATGCCCATCTGCCGCAGCAGGCTGGCACCGATGCGAAAATCGCGTTCGTCATCGTCAAAGCCCAGATGGTGGTTCGCCTCGACCGTGTCCAGGCCCTGATCCTGCAGACCATAGGCGCGCATCTTGTTTGCCAGACCGATGCCGCGGCCTTCCTGGTTCAGGTACAGCAGAACGCCGCTGCCCGCCGCATTCATTGCTGCCAGCGCGGCCTGCAACTGGGGGCCGCAATCGCATTTCAGGCTGCCTAGAACATCACCGGTAAAACAGGCGGAGTGCAGGCGGACCAGAACGGGCTGATCGGGATCGGGGGTGCCGATCTGGATGGCGTAATGTTCGGCCCCACCGTCCGGCGCGCGAAACACCCGCAACCGTCCGGCGCTGGCCGCCGCCATAGGAACGCGTGCGTCGGACACGGGCTGCATGTCGCGGGCGGCATCCAGCTGAGCCAGTATTTCGGCGGCAGGCAGGGTATCAAGACCATTGCGGGTGATGCTTTTGGCAACCTGTGTCCCCGTCATGACCAATGCAGCGGGGACCAACTCGGCCCGTTTGACCAGACGGATGGCGGCACGGTGGATATCGTCGGCAGTTTGGGTGTCGCCTGACAGCGCGGGTGCTTCGCCTACGTGGCGCGGATCGGCGGCGGCTTTCAGCCATGTCAGATCAGCTTGGGCCGGTAATGCGATCACCGTCACATCCGGTACGTTGTCAGACAGACCAAGCGCCAAGGCTCGATGAGCGGTCAGCACCAGTTGCAGATCACCGGAAAGCGCAGCAAATCGGGCAGCGGTCAGCGTCTCGACGGGCAGAATCATCGCGTGATCGGCGCCTTGCGACAGGACGGCAGGCAGGCCCAGCCTCAGGTCGGACACCATTCTGGCCACACGTTCGGACAGGTCGGGTGCGAAGGGATCGGTCGTCTGCGCAGCTGTATCTGCGAAGGTGAACGGAGCATAAGCGCGCATGATCTACCGTCATCCAAGTTACAAGGTCACGGAAACGGGAACGACGGGGGATCGTGCCCGGTTCCGGCAATTGACTTTTGTGTGGCGCTTTGTCGCGATCAGGGGTCGCTTAGCCGCCCTGCCGCAACAGCTTGGCGAAGCGGTCGAAATGGGGATCGCGGGCGGTGATGACGGTGCCGGTTTCCTCGGGCGGGGCGTCCTGGGTCCAACCCTCGGCGCGGCAGTTGGCGGCGCGCAGCAGGACCAAACCGGCGGCGATATCCCATGGCCGCAGGTGGCGTTCCCAGAACCCGTCCAGCCGTCCCGCTGCGACATAGGCCAGGTCCAGCGCCGCCGCCCCCATGCGCCGCACGCCCGCCGATGTCGGCAGCACCCGGCACAGATCCTGCGCATGGTCGGGAATATGCGGCATGTTCCCGAAGGGCAGGCCGGTTCCGAACAGGCAGTTGTGGAACTCGGGCACCGGGGGCTGCGTCACGGGCTGACCGTTCAGCAGCAACGGCCCGCCGTCGAAGGCGCTGAAGGTCTGCGACTTCAGCGGGTCATGCACGACGCCCAGCACCAGCCTGCCGTCCTGTTCCAGCGCGACCGAGACCGCCCAATGTTCGATCCCGCGCAGGAAGTTCGTGGTGCCATCCAGCGGATCGACGATCCAGCGGCGGTTGCCCTGCAGTTGGTCGGTCTCTTCGCCCAGCCAACCGTCGCCCGGGCGGATTAGCTGGTCGCGCAGCAGGGCCTCGGCCTGATGATCGGCCTGCGAGACGAAATCGCCAGGGCGCTTTTCGTCGATGATCAGGCGGTCGCGATCGTTCCAGTGCCGCAGCAACAGATCACCTGCCTGATGGGCGGCGCGGGTGGCAAGGGTCAGATCGGATTGCAGGGTCGAAGATTTCGGCGTCACGGGCGGGCCTTTCGGTCGGGACAGTGGTGCAACGTCGCGATGCCCGCAGGGTTTCAGCCGCGCGTTCGGATCATCTGCAGGACCACCGCCAAGGATGTCGCCATGTGGTCGCGCATCAGACTGGCGGCCCGGTCGCCGTCCTGTGCGACGATGGCCTGCAGGATGGCGCGATGTTCCCGGCGAGAGCTTTCCATCCGCCGGGCGCTGGTCTGGAACTGGGCGTTGCGCCAAGGCATGCTGCGGCGGTTCAGATCCTCAAGCATCCCGGCCAGCACCTGATTGCCCGCCCCAAGCCGCAAGGCGTCGTGAAAGCGGGCGTTCAGCACGGCGTACCCGGCATGATCCCCGCTGTCGTGGTCGATGATCTGGGCCAGTTCAGCGCGGGCGATGGCGGTCATGCGTTGGGCAGCCAGACCGGCGCAAAGGGCCTCGATCTCGCCCAAGGCTTCGAAAAGGTCGCGCAGCGCCTCGGGGGTCATGCGGCGGACGACAAAGGCGCGACGGGGGCCGCGTTCGACCAGACCTTCGGCGGCAAGGCGCTGCAAGGCCTCGCGCACGGGGGTGCGCGACAGCGCAAACAGACCCGCCAGCGCGGATTCGCCCAAAGGGTCGCCGGGGCGCAGCTGCCCGCTGACGATCTGGGCAGAAAGCGCGGCGTGGATCTGGTCGGCGGAACGTCTGGCGGTCATCAACCCATCCGGTGATTGTATTTCTGTCCTGCCCATATGTATACATATCGCAAGCGCAAAGCCATGAGGTTTCAGATGAGCGGTTTCGATTTCCTTTCCGGGCGCAGGCCCTCGACCCTTGCGGGCAAGGCGATGGTGGCGACCTCGCATCCGCTGGCGACCTCGGCGGGGCTGGCGATGCTGGCGCGGGGCGGCAATGCCGTCGATGCGGCGATTGCGGCCAGCGCCGTGCAGGCCGTGGTCGATCCGCTGATGACCGGCATCGGCGGCGACTGCTTTGCGCTTTACGCGCCCGCAGGTGGCAAGGTGAAGGCGCTGAACGGGTCGGGCCGCGCACCTGCCGCCGCCACCATCGAGGCGCTGAAGGATGCCGGTCTGACCGACCACATCCCCCTGACCAGCCCCCATGCCGTGACGGTCCCCGGTGCAATCGCCGCTTGGTGCCGCCTGCACGCCGATCACGGCACGCTGCCGCTGGACCAGATCTTTGCCCCCGCCATCGACCATGCCCGCAACGGCTTTCCGATCACGCCGCGCGTTGCGCAGGATTGGGCCGAGGCCGAAGCGCTGATCGCGGGCGACGACCATGCCGCGGCGGTCTTCCTGCCGGACGACAAGGCACCCAAGGCCGGATCGCGCTTTGCACAACCCCTGCTGGCCGACCGCCTGTCCGAGGTTGCGGCCCATGGCGCCAAGGCCTTCTATCAGGGACCGACGGCGCAGAAGATGGTCGCGCATCTGCGCAGCCTTGGCGGGCTGCACAGCGAAGAGGATTTCGCCGATGCCACCGACGGTGCGGAATGGGTCCAGCCAATCAGCACGTCCTATCGCGGGTTCGACATCCACGAATGCCCGCCGAACGGGCAGGGGCTGGCGGCACTGCTGATCCTGAAGATCATCGAGGGCTTCGACATTGCCGCCATGTCGCCCGCCGACCGCATCCACCTGCAGGCCGAGGCGACCAAGCTGGCCTATCACCACCGCGACGAGTTGCTGGGCGATCCCGATCACTGCGCGGGGCTGGTCGAACAACTGCTGTCCGAACCCGCCATCGCGGCGCTGCGGGCGCGCATCGACATGACCCGCGCCATGCCGCCCGCCCTGTGGGACGAACCCGAACACAAGGACACCATCTATCTGTGCGTGGTGGATGAGCAGGGGAACGCGATCTCGTTCATCAATTCGATCTTCCACGCCTTCGGATCGACCCGACTGGACCCCGCCACGGGGGTGTTGTTCCAGAACCGGGGCGCGTCCTTCCGGCTGATCCCCGGCCATCCCAATGCCGTGGCTCCGGGCAAGCGTCCGATGCACACGATCATTCCGGGCATGGTCACCCAAGGCGACCGCGTCGTGATGCCCTTCGGCGTGATGGGCGGGCAATATCAGGCGGCGGGCCATGCGGCATTCCTCTCGGCGGTGATCGACCGCGGGCTGGGCTTGCAGCAGGCCATGGACGAACCGCGCAGCTTTGCCACCGAAGGGCGGCTGGATCTTGAACCGACGGTCCCGCAGGACGTCCGCGACGATCTGGCGGCGCGGGGGCATGCGATCAACCTGCTGGCCACGCCGATGGGCGGGTCGCAGGCGATCCGCATCCACGCCGACGCCGGCCTGCTGGAGGGCGGCTCGGACAGCCGCAAGGACGGCATGGCGTTGGGTTACTAGGGCAGGGGACGGACATGACACGATTTCTGAAACGCATCGGCATCGACAACTACATGTTGATGTTGCTGGGCACCGTCATGCTGGGGCTGTTGCTGCCCGCGCAGGGTATCGCCGCCGAGGCCCTGTCCCATGTCACCTATTGGGCGGTGGCGCTGCTGTTCTTCCTCTATGGCGCCAAGCTGGACCCCAGCTCGGTCAAGGCGGGGATGCTGAACTGGCGGCTGCAGGGGCTGACCTTCATAGCGACCTATGTGATGTTCCCGCTGGTGGGGCTGCTGATGGCGGCGGTCTTCGGCGATCTGCTGGGGCCGCAGGTGACGATGGGGCTGCTGTTCCTGTCGGTGCTGCCCTCGACGGTGCAATCGTCCATCGCCTTCGTCAGCATGGCGGGGGGCAATGTGCCCGCTGCCATCTGCGCCGCATCGCTGTCGAACCTGATCGGCGTCGTGCTGACGCCGACGCTGGTGGCGCTGGTCCTGCATGCCGGTGACGGCGGCGTCAGCATCGATGCCGTGCTGCGCATCGGCACGCAGATCCTGCTGCCCTTCATCGCGGGGCAGGTGCTGCGGCCTTGGGTCGGCAATTTCGTCAAATCGCGCAAGACGCTAACGCTGATCGTCAACCGGGGCGCGATCCTGCTGATCGTCTATTCCGCCTTCAGCGCGGGCACGGTGTCGGGTCTCTGGGCCTCGATCCCGCCGGCGGCGCTGCTGGCGCTTGTGGCGGTGATGCTGGTCTTTCTGGCGATCGTCTTCGGGCTGATGGTCGGGGCGGGGCGGCTGTTCCGCCTGCCGACGCAGGACCGCGCGGTGCTGTTCTTCTGCGGATCGACCAAAAGCTTGGCATCCGGCCTGCCGATCGCGGCGGCGCTATTCCCGCCGGAAACGGTGGGAGCGACCGTGCTGCCGGTGCTGGTCTATCACATGTCGCAGCTGTTGATCTGCGCGATGATCGCTCAGCACAGCGCGCGCCGGAACCAGCAACAGGCGCTGGTCGCCTGAGCCAGACGCAAGCCCGCCATTCGCGAATTGCATAACGTGCAATTTTCTTGGGTGGCGGGTGTTGACCGCGCAGGGCAACCTTCTTAGCTGGCTAATCAACCAGCGACAGGAGACCCCGTGCCCCGCCCCCCTCAGCCCAGCCCCGCCGATGACCAGCCGCATCAGATTCTGGATGTGATCCTGCATCTGATGCGCGATCTGCGGCGCTGCTATGACCGGCGGGCGCGGGACATGGGGCTGACGCTGTCGCGGGCTAAGGCGCTGACGACGCTTGCCCGGAACGAGGGCATCACCCAGACCCAACTGGCCGCCGATCTGGCCATCGAATCCCCCACGCTGAAACGCCAGATCGACGCGCTGGTGGCCGATGGCTTCATCCGCCGTGAACCGGCGCCGGACGATGCGCGCAAGAACGGGCTGTTCCTGACCGACCGGGGCCGCGACGCCGCCATCGTCGAATTCACCATGCGCCTGCGCCGCGATCTGCTGGAGGGCATCCCCCAGCAGGATCTGGATCAGGTGATGCGCGTTCTGGACCAGATCACCCGCAACATCCACGAATTGGACCGGACATGAGCGATCAGGCCGCCCCAGCCCAGACCGGTCCCGCCCAACCGGCACCAGCGCCGGCGGGACACCCGCCGCTGACGCTGCGGTGGGCGGTGGCCTATATGCTGGCGGCCACGATCATCGCGCTGTCGCAGGGGTTGCAGCAGGGGTTCGTGGTGGCGAACCTGTCGCCCTTGGCCGGTGATCTGGGGGTGACGACGGCGACCTCGGCCTGGCTCTATATCGCCTATACGGTGCCCCGCGCTGCGCTGCCGGTGCTGCTGATTAAGGTGCGCACGCATTACGGCCTGCGCCGCTTTGCCGAGCTGGGGATCGTGATCTATGTGATCGTGGCCTTTGCTTCGGTCTGGATCACCGATTTCCGATCGGCGGTGGTGGTGCAGGTGCTGTCGGGTGCTGCTGCGGCGCCGCTATCGACGCTTGGGTTCCTTTACATGCTGGAGGGTCTGGCCCCCGAGTGGAAGCTGCGGCTGGGGTTGCCGCTGGCGCTGACGGTCCTGTTGGGCGGGACGACCATCGCGCGGGTGGTGTCACCCTTCCTGATCGGCGACGGAGGCTTTCTCTGGGTCCACATGACCGGACTGGGGCTTGCGCTGGTATCGCTGATGTTGGTCTTCTTCCTGCCATTGCGGCCCGTGCCGCGCATGAAGGTGATGGAGGGGACGGATTTCCTCAGTTTCGGTCTGATCGCCATCGGCTTTGGCGGGCTGATCAGCGCCTTCGTCATGGGGCCGATCTATTACTGGACCGACATGCCGTGGATCGGCTGGCTGCTGGTCATGGGCATCACCGCGCTGACCCTTGGCGGTATCGTCGAGCTGAACCGCCGGAATCCGCTGCTGGACATCCGCTGGCTGGCATCGCCCGCCATCCTGCACCTGACGGCGACACTGTTCCTGTTCCGGCTGATCCTGTCCGAACAGGCAGCGGGGGCGCCCAAGATGTTCGCGGTGCTGGGCGTCGCGCCCGAACAGATGACCTGGCTGTTCGCCATCATCTTTCTGGCCAGCCTGATGGGCGGGCTGGCCTGCATCGCATGGATGCGCCCGACGCGGGTGGCGTGGTTCCATCTGGTCGCGCTGCTGGTCATCGCCTTCGCGTCCTGGCTGGACAGCCAGTCCTCGACCCTGACGCGGCCGATGCAGATGGTGGTGTCGCAATCGCTGGTCAGCTTTGCCAGCATGCTGTTCATTCCACCCGCGATGCTGACGGGCCTGCTGATCGCGCTGGCCAAGGGGCCGCAGTATCTGCTGTCCTTCGTCATCGTCTTCATCTCGACCCAGACCCTGGGCGGGGTGCTGGGGTCGGGGCTGTTTTCCACCTTCACCACGCAGCGGCAGGCGTTCCACATGCAGGGCCTGTCGGAACAGCTGACCGCCAGCGATCCGCAGACCATGCAGGCCATCGCCGGTGGTGCCGCATCGCTGGCCGGGCAGATCGCCGACAGCGGCGCGCGCACCGCGCAGGCCGCCAGCCAGATCGTGCAGGCCGCATCGGCCGAGGCCTGGGTGCGGGCCTATGACGACGCCTATCTTCTGACCGCCTTCGTCGCGCTGATCTCGGCGGCGATGTTGCTGCTGCACCTGCTGCGCGACTTGATGGCCCGCCGGGCCGAGACCGAAACATCTGGGGCAAAACCATGAAAAAAGAAAATCTTCTGCCGACTGCCATCGCCCTGGTCCTTGGGATCGCGGGGGTGATGCTGCTGCTGTTCGCCTGGCATCTGCCGCCGTTCCAATCCTCGGTGCCGACGACGCAGAACGCCTATCTGCGCGGCAAGGTCACCTCGATCGCGCCGCAGGTCTCGGGCTATGTCGCGGCGGTCGAGGTGCAGGATTTCGCCACCGTCAAGGCGGGCGACGTCATCGCGCGCATCGACGACCGCATCCCCCGCCAGAAGTTGGCGCAGGCCGAGGCGCAGCTGCAGGCCGCCAATGCGGCGCTGAAGGTGGCCGAACAGAACATCGTGTCCTCCGAAGCCTCGGCCCGCGCCAATCAGGCCTCGGTCGAGGCGGCGGCATCGGCGCTGGAAACCGCACGATCCGAGGCCGAGCGTTCGGGGCAGCTGCTGGACCGGGGCGTGGCCTCGCAATCCTCGACCGATCAGGCGCAACTGGCGCTGCAGCAGGCCTTGGCCGCCCAGACCCAGGCCAACGCCCAGCTGGACGTCCAGAACGAGACCATCCGTTCAGCCCGTGTCGCGCTGGATGCCCGCCGCGCCGATATCACCAGCGCCGAGGCCGCGGTGGAACTGGCCCGCATCGATCTGGACAACACCGTCATCCACGCGCCGACCGATGGGCGTCTGGGGCAGATCTCGGTCCGGGTGGGGCAATATGTGACGCCGGGAACGGCGCTGGTGTCGCATGTCGGGACCGACCTCTGGGTGATCGCGAACTTCCGCGAAACCAACCTGACGGGTCTGACCGAAGGGCAGGCGATCAGCTTTACCGTGGATGCGCTGCAAGGTCGCAGGTTCACCGGCAAGGTCCAGTCGTTCTCGCCGGCGACGGCATCGGAATACAGTCTGTTGTCGGGGACCAATGCGACGGGGAATTTCACCAAGATCGCGCAGCGTCTGCCTGTCCGTCTGTCCATCGATCCCAACCAGCAGGGGGCGGAAGGCATGCGCCCCGGCATGTCGGTGATCGTGCGTGCCGAAGGGGAAGCCGCATCTTAACATAAATTGGAAGGAACCCCCCGCGTCGCGCCACGTTGCCCCTGACCCAGCAAAAGCGGTTCAAGGAGCCTCACATGGCGCATACGCCCGCAGCCAGGATCGCCGTCAACGGCACCTATCACGATTACGACGGCGACCCGCGCCGCAGCCTTCTGGACTTCCTGCGCCTTGAACTGGGCATGACGGGAACCAAGAAGGGCTGCGACCACGGCCAATGCGGGGCCTGTACGGTCCACGTCAATGGCCGCCGGGTGAATTCATGTCTGTCTTTGGCCGTCATGCACGACGGCGACGAAATCACCACCATCGAAGGCATCGGCATGCCCGAAAAGCTGTCGGCGCTCCAGAAGGCCTTTGTCGAACATGACGGCTATCAGTGCGGTTACTGCACCCCCGGCCAGATCTGTTCCGCCGCCGCCATGATCGAGGAGCTGAAGGCCGACTGGCCAAGCGCGCTGACGGAAGACGTCGCCTCGAACCCTGTCCCCAGCGACGACGAACTGCGCGAACGCATGAGCGGCAACCTGTGCCGCTGTGGTGCTTATGACAACATCATCGCCGCCATCAAGGACGCGATGGGCAAAGAGGTGGCATCATGAAGGCATTCGATTACGCCCGCGCGACCGATCTGCCTGATGCCGTTGCATCCGACGCCAAGCTGATCGCCGGTGGCACCAACCTGCTGGACCTGATGAAGCTGGAGGTCGAGACCCCCGACGCCCTGCTGGACATCAACCGCATCGGTTTGAACCTGATCGAACCGGAAGGTGACGGTCTGCGCATCGGCGCGCTGGTTACCAATTCGGACTGCGCGGCCGATATCCGCGTACGCAAGGACTGGCCGCTGCTGTCCAAGGCCATTCTGGCCGGTGCCAGCCCGCAGCTGCGCAACAAGGCAACCACGGGCGGCAACCTGTGCCAACGGACGCGCTGCGGCTATTTCATGGACAACCAGTCGCCCTGCAACAAGCGCGAGCCGGGCACCGGATGCGCCGCGCAGGGTGGGTTCAACCGGATCCATGCCATCCTTGGCACCTCGGACGCCTGCATCGCCGCCTATCCCGGCGATATGGCCGTAGCGCTCTCGGCGCTGGATGCACAGGTCGTCATCGCAGGTCGTGGTGATGCCCGCACGGTTCGCGTCCGCGACTTCCACGTACTGCCCGGCGATGCGCCGCAGCATGAAAACGTCCTGCAACCCGGTGAAGTGATCACCGGCGTGACCTTGCCCGCACCCGTCGAAGGTGTGCAGATCTATCGCAAGGTGCGCGACCGGGCGTCCTATGCCTTTGCGCTGCTGTCGGTGGCTGCGGTGATCCGCATGGATCAGGGTCGTATCGCCCACGCCCAGCTGGCCTTCGGCAGTCTGGCCCATAAACCGTGGCACGATCCTCGCATCGAAGAGCTGCTGACCGGCGAAACGCCGACGCCCGCGCTGTTCGACAAGGCCGCCGATCTGCTGCTGGAAAACGCGCAGGGATACGGCGCCAATGATTTCAAGATCCCTCTGGCCCGCCGCACCCTTGCGGCCGTGCTGGCCGAAGCCACGGGAGTGTGACGGATGTTCGGAACATATGACCGCCCAGACCAGCGCAACATGCTGGACCAGACCCGCCAAGGCGTGATCGGCAAGCCGCTGGACCGTCCCGAGGGCCACCTGAAGGTCGCGGGCCAGGCCACCTATGCCGCCGAATACCAGCGCCCCAATTGTGCCGAGGGCGTGCTGGTCGGCGCGACCATCAGCCAGGGTCGTGTGACGGCCATCCACCGCGACAAGGTGATGTCGATGCCGGGCGTGCTTGGCGTCTATGCCGCCGATGCCATGCTGCGCCGCGCGGCCCAGGGCATGGCTGCCGAGGCACCCAAGCAGGATGTCCAGATCGTCGATTTCCCAATGCAGCCGGTCGCGCTGGTCGTGGCCGAGACGTTTGAACAGGCCACTGCCGCCGCCAAGGCGCTGCAAATCGATTACGAGGAAACCTCCGAGGTTCCCTTCAGTCCCAAGGGGCAGGAAACCGAACCGGGGTCCGAACCCGTCGAAAGCGGCGATATCGAAGCGACTATGGCGCAGATGGCCCATACCATCGACGTCAGCTATACCACGCCCGGCCACGCCAGCGCCGCGCTCGAGCCGCATGCCTCGATCGCCGAATGGGACGGCGACAAGCTGACGTTGTGGGGCAGCTTCCAGATGCTGCGCTACAACGTCAAGGAACTCTCCGACAGCCTTGGCGTCGCCTCGCGCAACGTCAAGATCATGTCGCCCTATGTCGGCGGCGGTTTCGGGTCCAAGCTGGGCATCTCGCATGATGCGATTGCTGCCGCAGTGGCTGCGCGCGATCTAGGGCGTCCCGTGCGCGTCGTTCTGTCCCGCCAGCAGGTGTTCCAGATCATCATGCGCCGGTCCGAGACCGAACAGCGCGTGCGTCTGGGGGCGGACGAAAAGGGTCGCCTGTCGGCCTTGGGCCACGAGGCTTGGGTCTCGAACCTGCCAGAGGAAAGCTTTGCCGAGCCTGTCGTGCAGGCGACACAGTTCCTCTATGCCGGGGAAAACCGCCGTCTGGCGGTGGAGCTGGCCCGTATCTGCCGCGTGACGGCAGGTTCGGTGCGTGCCCCGGGCGAGGCTGTCGGCATGCAGGTGCTGGAAGCCGCGATGGACGAACTGGCCTGCGAGATGCAGATCGATCCGGTCAAGCTGCGCAAGCGCAACATCCCCTCGACCGTGCCGGGTGACGACACGCCCTATGCCTCGCGCAAGCTGGCCGAGGCGCTGGACGAAGGCGCCAAGGCCTTTGGTTGGGACAAGCGCGCCAAGAAACCTTGCCAGCGTCGCGAAGGCGAATGGTGGATCGGCATGGGCATGGCCTCGGCCGCGCGGGTCAACATGATCATGCCGGCGCAGGCGCGGGTGACGATGCGGGCCGACGGATCGGTGCTGGTACAAAGCGACCAGACCGATATCGGCACCGGCAGCTATGCCATTCTTGGCCAGATCGCGGCGGAAATGCTGGGCCAGCCCATCGACCGCACTACGGTTGAACTGGGTGACAGCAGCCTGCCGTCGGGTGCAGGGTCGGGGGGCAGCTTCGGCGCGGCTTCGACCGGTTCGGCAGTCTTCCGGGCCTGCGAGGCGATCCGCGCCGTGCTGGCCGGTCGGCTGAAGTGCCGCCCCGACGATCTTCAGCTGCAGGACGGCAAGGCTTGGGCCGAAGGCATCGAGCCGCGCGACGTTACCGACCTGCTGGACGGCGACATTGCCAAGATCGGTCGGATCAAGCCGGGCAAGACCTCGAACAGCCATCAGCAGGCGACCTATGGCGCCTTCTTCGTCGAGGTCGCGGTCAATGCCTTCACCGGCGAAACCCGCCTGCGCCGCATGACGGGCGCCTTCGGGATCGGCCGCGTGCTGAACGAAAAGACCGCACGCTCGCAGTGCTTGGGCGGCATGGTCTGGGGCATCGGCAGCGCCTTGACCGAAGAACTGGCCTTCGACGAACGTGATGGCCATCTGGTCAACCATGATCTGGCCGAATACCACGTCCCCGTCCATCGCGACATTCCCCCGATGGAGGTGATCTTCGTCGAGGAACGCGATCCCGTCGCCTCGCCCATTCAGGCCAAGGGCGTGGGCGAGCTGGGCATCTGCGGGGCCGCCGGTGCCATCTCGAACGCGATCTATAACGCGTGTGGGGTGCGGTTGCGCAGCTTCCCGATGACGCCGGACAAGCTGTTGGCGGAACTGCCCGACCCCTTCAAGAAGTGACCCTCAGGCGGCGCGGCGAAAGCCCCGCCGCCTTTTTAATGCCGCCATTTTTCCATGCCGAAACCCGAGGGATATCCCATGACCGATGACAACCTGCCCCAGCCTGCGGAATATGACGGCCCGGTCGGGGGATGGGGGTCGGCCAAGGGCATGGCCGCCGTGGGCCGTGTAGCAAGGGCGGGGCCCGGAGCGCTGGAAACGCTGGCGCATCAGAACAAGGCGGGCGGAACGATGTGCAGTTCCTGCGCATGGGGCAAGCCTGCCCATCCCCATAGTGCCGAATTCTGCGAAAACGGTGCTAAGGCGACGCTGTGGGACCTGACCTCGGCGCGCTGCGGACCGGATTTCTTTACCAAGCACAAGGTCGCCGATCTGGTCACCTGGTCGGAATACGATCTGGAGCGGGCAGGGCGGCTGACCCACCCGATGCGCTATGACGCGGATCAGGACCGCTATGTCGAAACGACCTGGGATCAGGCGCTGGACGCCATCGGGGCTGAATTGCGTCAGATGGACCCGAAGAAGGTAACGTTCTACGCGTCCGGCAAGGCGGGGCTTGAGGCGTCCTATCTTTATGCCCTGTTCGCACGGTCCTATGGCCATACGAACCTGCCCGACAGCTCCAACATGTGCCACGAGACGACCTCGGTCGGGCTAACGCAGATGATCGGATCACCCGTCGGCACCTGCGTGCTGGAGGATTTCGACCATTGCGACATGATCCTGCATGTCGGCCAGAACCCCGGCACCAACAGCCCCCGCATGCTGCATCCCCTGCAAGAGGCCGCCAAGCGCGGTTGCCATATCGTCGCCATGAACCCCCTGCGCGAAAAGGGCCTGCTGGAGTTTGCAAACCCCCAAAGCCCGCTGCAGATGACCGTCGGTGCCCCCACCGAGATCGCCGACAGCTATCTGCAGGTCCGCACCGGCGGCGATATCGCGGCCCTGACCGGCATCGCCAAGCATGTGCTGGAGCTGGAAGATGAACAGGGCGGCGTGCTGGACCACGACTTCCTGAACGAACATTGCCACGGTCTGCAGGGCTGGATGGATTGGGTCGCCGAAACCCCATGGGACCGGCTGGAAAAGGTCAGCGGACTGACCCGCCAGCAGATGCAGCGGACTGCGGTCTGCTATGCGCAGGCCAAGGCGGTGATCGGCGTCTATGGCATGGGGCTGACGCAGCATGTCCACGGATCGGATGCGATCGGGGCGCTGGTCAACCTGCTGCTGCTGCGTGGCAACATCGGGCGCAAGGGCGCGGGCTGTTCGCCGGTGCGCGGCCATTCCAACGTGCAGGGCCAGCGTACCGTCGGCATCAGCGAAAAACCGTCTCTGGTCCCGAACGACAAGCTGCGCGAACTGTTCGACATCGAGCCGCCGATGGAGGAGGGCTGGAACACCACCGCCTTCGTGCAGGCGCTGCTGGATGGCGAAGCGCAGGGATTTGTCGGACTGGGGGGCAATCTGGCGCGCGCCGTGCCCGATCAGGACCGCGTGGTGCAAGCCTGGGGACAGATGCCGCTGACGGTGCATGTCGCCACACGTCTGAATCGCACGCATCTGATGCCGGGGAAGTCGTCCTGGATCCTGCCTTGCCTTGTCCGCGCCGAGGAGGACATGCAGAGCGCCACCAATCAGCAGATCACCGTCGAAGACAGCTTCAGCCATATCATGGCCTCGATCGGCAAGCGGACCCCGGCCAGCCCGCATCTGAAGTCCGAGGTCGCCATCGTCGCGGGCCTTGCCGCGGCCACGCTGGATGCGAACCCCAAGCTGGCATGGGAGGACTGGACCGCCGATTACAGCCGCATCCGCGCACTGATCGAGGCGACCTATCCCGACCAGTTCCACGACTTCGAAAACCGGATGACCCAATCTGGCGGCTTCTATCGCGGCAACGCCGCACGCGACCGCGAATGGCAGACCGACAGCGGGCGGGCGAATTTCACCCTGCCGCGCGATCTGGATGCCACCGGGCTGGGTGATGTGGACGGGGTGTTCCGGCTGATGACGCTGCGGTCGAACGACCAGTTCAACACCACCATCTATGGCATGTCCGACCGCCTGCGCGGGATCGAGGGTGACCGGATGCTGGTGATGATGTCGCCCGAGGATATGCGCGACATGGGGCTGCGGGCCGAACAGCGCATCACGCTGGGCGAACCCGATGGCGGGGCGCGGCGGGTGGCGGGGCTGCGGGTCGTGCCCTACGACCTGCCGCGCGGCTGTCTGGCGGGCTATTTCCCGGAACTGAACCCCTTGGCCCCGCTGGACCGCCACGACATGCTGTCCGACACCCCCGCCAGCAAGGGCATCCCCGTGCGTATCGTCGCGGGCTAACCGCTGCCGGGCATCGCCTGTGACTGATAGAGGCCGGGCCCCGAGACGACCTTGTGGCACAGTGTCAGCAGGGTCTGCCGTTCATCGGGGGTCAGAACGTCGAAGATCTCGGACTGGCGTTGCAGGATCGAGGCTCGGATGTCATGCGACAGCGCGATCCCTTCGGGGGTGGCGAACAACTGCTTGGCGCGCCCGTCCTCGGTCGAGGGGCGCTGGACCAGCAGGCCGCGCTTTTCCAGCAGGCTCACGGCGCGGCTGATGGTATTCTGCGGGCGCGGAAAGACCCGCATCACGTCCCTTGCGCGCAACCCCGGAAACAGAGCGGCGGCGTAAAGCGTCAACCAGCACTGCACCGGCATGTCATAGTGACGCTCGATATGGCGGTTGGTGACCTGGTTGTTGGCCAGCACGATATGGCTGATCGACAGAAGCTCGCTCAGTTCGGAATTCAGCAGCCGTGCCAAAAGCGGATCATTGTCCATGTCTTCCCCGTTTTTCCCAAGGATAGGCATGTTCCGGCGGCGCATACAAATGAACATTGCAGCGCATGCGATCTAGCGTTCCAAGATCAGCATGTCGCCCTGAAAGCTGATGGTGGTGAAGCGGCGCAGATAGGACATGCCCAGCAGCGAATCCTGCAACTGGCTGTCGATGACCACTGCAGGGACGTCGCGGTCCACGACCTCGCCTATGGCAAGGCGTTCGATGGTGACGGGGGCGGTTTTGACACGACCATTGGCGGTGACCGCCACCCCGCTGAAGCGCAGCCGGTCGGGGTCCAGCCCAATGGCCGCCGCGTCACGACGGCTGAGGGCGATATGCGTGGCACCGGTATCGACGATGAAGTCGATCGGTGTGCCGTTCAACGTCGCCTGCAGATGGAAATGGCCGCCGCGACCGGCAGGGATCTTGATGCGGGTGCCTTGGTCCATGACCTGCTGGCGGGGGGCGGTGGCATCCAGATACCAATCAGCCCCCAAGGCCACGCCCGCAAAGATCACCACCCAGACCAGCATCTGCCGCAGTGCGCGGCCACCTTTTCCCGACAGTTCGAACAGCATCGCACCGCCGATCACCACCAGCAGCAGGACATAGAAGGCCAGCCGGGCGATGTCGGTCTGGGTCATCCGAACAGACCCGAGCCCTGCAGCCCGTCGATGACGAATTGCACCGAAAGAGCCGCCAGCAGCATGCCCAGCAGGCGGGTGACGACCATCGTGCCGGTGCGGCCCAGCCCGCGGGCCAGCGGGGTGGCCAGCATGAACAGCACCATGGCGATGGCCAGCACCGACAGCATCACCAGATGCACCATGACGACATGGGCCACGCCCTCGCGCTGGCCGACCAGCAGGATCATCGAGGCCAGCGCCCCTGGACCCGCCAGCAGCGGCATGGCCAGCGGAAAGACCGAAGGGTCGTGGCTGGGGTCCATCGCGACCTCGTCCTCGTCGGCCTTGCCCTCGCGGCGTTCGGTGCGGCGTTCGAACAGCATGTCCAGCGCCGTCAGGAACAGCAGCAGCCCGCCCGCGATCCGGAAGGCCGAGATCGAGATGCCGATCCCCGACAGGATCGCGTCCCCCGCCAGCCCGAACAGCGTCAGCAGGACCGCAGCGATGCACAGCGCGCGAAAGCCGATGCGGCGACGATGCGCGGCATCCATGTCCAGCGTCAGCGCGATGAAGATCGGCGCCAGACCGATGGGGTCTATGATCACGAACAGCGTGACGAAAGCGGTGATATAGGTGGCCATGTCCATGCGCCCTTATCACCTGCCGCGCGGCGGCTGCCAAGCGCCGCAATCATGCCTGCGGAATGTAACGGTATTGCAACCCGCCCCGAAAGGGCTTTGCATTCCCGGCCCATGGGCATAAATATCGGGCGCGGGTGGCCGGACCACCCTGCATTGGAGTCTGTCATGCTGAACAACATCGGCCTTCCGGGCCTTCTTCTGATCGCGGTTGTCGTGCTGGTCCTGTTCGGACGCGGCAAGATTTCGTCCCTGATGGGCGAAGTCGGCAAGGGCATCACCTCGTTCAAGAAGGGCATCAAGGAAGGCACCGACGAAATCGAATCCGCCGCCGACGAACCCCGCAGCGAGCCGCGTGCCGTGCCTGGTGAAACCGCGCGCGACGTCACGCCGCACACCACGCCCACGGCCGGTTCGAACACCACCGACCGCAGCTAAGCCCGGAAAGGCGCGTCCCACATGTTGGACATCGGCTGGACCGAACTGCTGTTGATCGGCGTCGTCGCCCTGATCGTGGTCGGTCCCAAGGACCTGCCGCATCTGTTCCATACGCTTGGGCGTCTGACCGCCCGTGCGCGTGGCATGGCCCGGGAATTTACCTCGGCGATGGAGGATGCGGCCAAGGGGTCCGGTCTGGACGAGGCGGCGAATTCGCTGCGCGACGTCAAGAACCTGACCTCGAAGAAATCGCTTGGACTGGACGCGCTGGATCGCGCGACCGAAAAGTTCGAGAAATGGGACCCCAAGCGTCCCGCCCCCCAGAACAGCGCGCCAAAGGCAGCCGTTCCCGATCCTGCGGCCCCCGCGCCCCAGCAGGCAGCGACCCCGGATGCCGCCGTGGGCACCCCCGTACCTGCAGCAGATATGGCCGCGCCCGCACCCGATGCGCCGCAGCGTCAGCTGCACGCCGTGCGCCGCTCTGACATGAAAGACGACTGAATTGGCCAGCAAGACCCAACCCGATGAAAATCCGGACGACAGCTCGGCCCCGCTGATCGAGCATCTGACCGAGCTGCGCACCCGGATCATCTGGTCGATGGTCGCCTTCATCACGGCGATGGTCATCTGCTATACCGTCTGGAACCCCATCTACAACTTCCTGACGCAGCCGATCTGCCATGCGCTGGAAACGCGCAATCAGGAATGCGGTCTGATCCTGCTGAAGCTGCAGGAAGGCTTCTTCGTGGCGGTGCGGATATCATTGCTGGGCGGGTTCGTCATGGCCTTCCCGATCATCGCCTATCAGATGTGGCGCTTTGTGGCGCCGGGGCTGTATCGCAACGAAAAGGCGGCCTTCCTGCCGTTTCTGGTCGCATCGCCGGTGATGTTCCTGATCGGGGCGGCATTTGCCTATTATATCATCCTGCCAATGGCTTACGACTTCTTCCTTGGCTTCCAGCAGGGGCCGCTGAAGCTGCCGGATGACGGGGCGGGGGGCGTACCTGCGGTTCCGACGGACAACCCGCTGGCCGCCATCGTCTTCCAAGGGTCGGTCAACGAATATCTGTCGCTGACGACCAAGTTCATTCTGTCCTTCGGGCTCAGTTTCCAGTTGCCGGTGCTGTTGACCCTGATGGGCCGCGCGGGTCTGGTTTCCGCAGCCGGTCTGGCATCGGTCCGCCGCTATGCCGTGCTGGCCATCCTTGTGCTGGCGGCGGTGGCAACGCCCCCCGACGTGATTTCGCAGGTGGTGCTGTTCACCGTGGTCTATGGTCTCTACGAGGTCTCGATCCATCTGGTCCGCCGCATCGAGCGCAAGCGCGAAGCCGAACTGCGCGCCCAAGGCCTGTGGGTCGAGGATGAGGACGACGCATGACCCGTCCGCCGCTGGACCGTATCGCGGATGCATTGGAACGGCTGGCCCCGCCGCCCGTTCCGTCGCCCGATTTCGCTAGGGCGGACGCCTTTGTCTGGCACACCGACCCTGACCGCCTGCAGCCCGTGCCGGTGGTGGACCGCGTCGATCTGGCCCAACTGGTCGGCATCGAGCGGTCCAAGACGACGCTGCTGGCCAATACCTTGCAGTTCGCCCGCGGATATGGCGCCAACAACGCGCTGCTTTGGGGCGCGCGGGGCATGGGAAAATCGTCTCTGGTCAAGGCAGTTCATGCCGATTGCGTTGCGCAGGGCCTGCCGCTGTCGCTGGTCGAAATCTCGCGTGAGGATCTGTCTTCGGTGGGGCGGCTTCTGGCTATTTTGGGGCGGGCCACCGAACGCAAGTTCCTGCTGTTCGCCGACGACCTGTCGTTCAGCCATGACGACACACAGTATAAATCGCTGAAGGCGATTCTGGACGGCGGCATCAGCGGACGGCCCTCGAACGTGCTGCTTTATGCGACGTCGAACAGGCGTCACCTGATGCCGCGCGACATGATCGACAACGAACGCGCCAGCGCCATCCATCCCGGCGAGGCGGTCGAGGAAAAGGTTTCGCTGTCGGACCGTTTCGGCCTGTGGCTGGGCTTCCACCCCTGCGATCAGGACGACTATCTGGCAATGATCGCGGGCTATTGCGCGGCCTATGGTTTGCGGATCGACGCGGACCAGCTGCGTGCCGAGGCGATCGAATGGCAGGCGACGCGCGGGTCGCGGTCGGGTCGCGTGGCCTGGCAGTTCTTCGTGGATCTGGCGGGGCGGCATGATGTCGCGCTGTGATGCGCGGCCCCCGGTTTCCCTGCTGACGACCGCATGACCGAACGTGGCACCCCAAGCGTTCTGACGGGCACCCGTATCCGCGAACGCCGCATGTCGCTGTCGCGCAGGCAGGCCGATATCGCGCGGGCGGTGGGAATATCGCCCGCCTATCTGAACCTTATCGAACATAACCGCAGACCTGTCAGCGCCGATCTGGTTGCCCGTCTGGCCGAAGAATTGGACGTCCCCGCCGAGGAACTGGCCGAGGGGCGCGAAGAGGTCCGCATCGCCGCCCTGCGCGAAGCTGCCGCCCATCCCGTTGCCGCGGGACTGACGCCCGAACTGGATCAGGTGACCGAGCTGCTGGCCCGCTTTCCCGGCTGGGGGCAGGTGCTGATCGCGCATGCGCGCCGGGCAGGGGGGCTGGAACATCAGCTGGTCGATCTGTCCGACCGCATGACGCAGGACCCCTATCTGCTGACCACCCTGCACGAGGTTCTGTCTGCGGTGACGGCAGTGCGTTCGACTGCTGCGATTCTGGTCGAGGACGGAGAGATTTCGGACGAATGGCGGCGGCGGTTCCACACCAACCTGCACGAAGACAGCCAGCGCCTGTCGCTGACCGCGCAGGCGCTGGTGGCCTATCTGGACAGCTTCGAGGCCGAGGGCGCCGCCTCGACCCCGCAGGAAGAGGTCGAGGCCTGGTTGGCATCGGGCGCGCCTGCCTCGGACGCGGGCCAGTTGGCATCGGACGCGGCGCGCGGCATGGCGGCAAGGCTTCAGGCCGATCTGGCCGATGATCGCGCGATCCTGCCGGATCAGGCGCTGGCCGATGCCGTCACCAACCCCGAGGCGCGCGCCGATCCGGTGCGTCTGGCCGCCCGGCTGGACCTGCCGCTGGATCTGGTGATGCGGCGGCTGGCCGATCTGCGCCCCGCCGGATACGAGGGCGCGGGCCTGTTGGTCTGCGATGGTTCGGGCGCGCTGACGCTGCGCCGCGCGGCCTCTGGCTTTCCCCTGCCGCGTCCGGGCGACAGCTGCGCGCTGCTGCCGCTGTATCAGGCGCTGGCGGTGCCGCAGATGGCGCTGGTCCGCGATGTCGTCACCCCTGACGGGCGCGGTTTCCGCACCTTCAGCCATGCCACCCGCAGCCAGCCGCGTGGCGTCGCGGGTCCGCTGCTGACCACGGCGCGCATGCTGTTCACCCCCATCGACGGTCCTGCGCCCGCCGATGCGCTGGCCATCGGCCCCGCATGCCGCATCTGTTCACGGGCGGCCTGTCCGGCACGACGCGAACCTTCGATCCTTGTGCCGCAATCGACGCAGACGGGGCCCACGCAACGCGACCTTTGACATGGCCGCGTGATCCGGACCATCATCCGTCGTCTTGACCACGGGGGGAACGGGCCGGATGCAGGACATCCTGATGATCGAGGATGAGGTCAACATCGCCGAGGCGGTGCGCTTTATCCTGTCGCGCGAGGGATGGCAGGTCGCCCTGCACGGTGATGGCGCGGGCGCCATCGAGGCCATCCGCCACCATCGTCCCCGCCTGCTGATCCTTGACCTGATGCTGCCCAACCGGTCCGGGACCGAGGTGCTGGCCGATCTGCGCGCGGACCCTGACGCCGCGCTGGCGGGAATGCCGGTGCTGATGCTGACGGCACGCGGGCAGGTGGGCGAGGCCGCCGCGCAGGCCGATCAGATCCTGTCCAAGCCCTTTGACAATGCCGACCTGCGCGCGATGGTGCGCCGGATGCTGCCATGACGGGCGAGCGGCCGCTGTTTCTGGAACGCGCCTCGTTCCGCAGACGACGGCTTGGGGATGCGGCGCGGGTGCTGCCGGTGCTGGCGATGCTGGCGATGCTGCTGCCGGTCTGGTGGGCGCCCGCCAGCCTGTCCTATGCGGGGGGTGCGGTCTGGATCTTCGGGACATGGGCGGTGCTGATCGTTGCGGTCTGGCTGCTGCACCGCGCCCTGCTGCGATCCGAGGCGGCGACCATGCGCGCCAGTCAGGACCCTGCGCAACCTGTCAGCGGGCGCCACGACGATGCCGTTTGAAACGCTGGTTCTAGCCTGTCTGGCCTATGTCGCGCTGATGTTCACCGTCGCCTATGCCGCGGATCGTGCGGCGGCGCGGGGGCGGGTGCGTTGGCTGGACCATCCGCTGGTTTATACGCTGTCGCTGTCGGTCTATTGTTCGGCATGGACGTTTTATGGGGCGGTCGGCTATGCCTCGCGCTCGGGGCTGGAGTTCCTGACCATCTATCTGGGTCCGACCATCGTCTTCTGCGGCGCGTGGTGGGGGCTGCGCCGGTTGGTCCGGGTGGCGCGGATGCATCATGTCACCTCGGTCGCGGATCTGGTGTCGGCGCGGTTCGGCAAGTCGAACCGGCTGGCGGCGCTGGTGACCCTGATCGCGGTGATCGCGGCCACACCCTATGTCGCGCTGCAACTTCAATCGGTGCGCCTGTCGTTCGAGGTCTTCGCCACCGATCCGCGCGGCATGGGCGGGTCGGACGCGCTTGGCGGCACGGCGCTGTGGGTGGCGGCGGGGCTGGCGGTCTTCACCATTCTGTTCGGCACGCGCAACCTTGCCGCCGACGAACGCCACCACGGCGTCGTCACCGCCATCGCGCTGGAGGCCATCGTCAAGCTGGCCGCCTTCATCGCGCTTGGCGTCTTCGTCATCTGGGGGCTGGCCGATGGACCCGCCGACATGCTGAACCGCATCAACCGCGCCAGTCTGGACCCCCGCGTGGCCGAAGGCTGGCTGCTGCGCCCCGACCGCTGGACGGCGCTGATCGTGATCTCGGGCGCGGCCATCCTGACCCTGCCGCGCATGTTCCAGGTTCTGATCGTCGAGGCTGCGGACGAGGAACGCCTGCACGTCGCGGGCTGGGCCTTTCCTGCCTATCTGTTCGCCATGTCGCTCTTCGTGCTGCCCATCGCCGTGATGGGGCGCGAGCTGATGCCAGCGGATGCCAACCCCGACCTCTATGTGCTGACGCTGCCTGCGGCGGCGGGGCAGGACATGCTGGCGCTTCTGGTCTTTCTGGGCGGCTTTTCGGCGGCGACCTCGATGGTGGTCGTCTGTGCGATCGCGGTGGCGACCATGGTGTCGAACCACTGGCTGGTCCCCGTCTGGCTGGCCCTGCGCCGCATCCCGGCCAGCGAGGAGATGGACGACCTGCGCGGCTTCGTGTTGAACGCGCGGCGTTTGGCGATTCTGGCGGTGGTCGCGGCGGGCTGGGTCTATCACCAGGCCTCGGGCGGGGCGGCAGCGCTGGCGGCGATGGGGCTGGTGGCCTTCAGCGGCATGGCGCAGGTGCTGCCTGCGATGGTCGGCGGCTTGCTGTGGCGCGGGGCGAACCGCAAGGGGGCCTATGCGGGCATCGGGGCGGGGTTCGTGCTGTGGATGGGGCTGGTCTTTCTGCCCTCGGTCGGGGTGGGGGGCGATCTGCCGGTGCTGCCGGGGATGGACCCCTGGACCGCCGCCGTGGCCCTGTCGCTGGCGGTGAACACGCTGGCCTTCGTGGGCGTGTCGATTTTCGGCTTTCCCGATCCGGTCGAGCGTTTTCAGGGGCTGTCCTTCGTCAGCGCCATCGAGCCGTTGCGCCACAGCCGCGCCCGCAGCGCCGATGACCGCGCCGAGCCGCTCTTGGCCATGGCCCGGCGCATCTGGGGGGGCGACGCGGCCCTGCGGTTTTTCCAATCCGAGGCCCGCGCGCAGGGAAAATCCGGCTATCTGCCCGACCTGACGCCGGATTTCCTGACAGGGCTGGAACGGCGGCTGGCGGGGTCCATCGGGGCGGCGACGGCCCATGCGATGATCGACCGGGTGGCGGGGGGCGTGGCGCTGACCGTCTCGGACCTGCTGCAGGTCGCCGACGAGGCGCAGCGCGCCAAGGAGGAGACGCAACGGCTTGAAGCCGCCCGTTCCGAGCTGGCCCGCACCGCCCGCCAGTTGCATCAGGCCAACGACAAGCTGACCGCGCTGTCGGTGCAGAAGGACGCCTTCCTTGGCCAGATCAGCCATGAATTGCGCACGCCCATGACCTCGGTCCGCGCCTTTTCCGAGATCCTGATGGACGCCGATCTGCAGGACGCCGACCGCCAGCGTTTCGCGGGCATCATCCACCAGGAGGCCGGCCGCCTGACGCGGCTGCTGGACGATTTGCTGGACCTGTCGGTTCTGGAAAGCGGGCGGGCGCAGCTGACGATTTCGGTGGTGAACCTGCACGATGTGATCACGCGGGCGGTGACGGCGGCCTCGGCCACGCGGCCCGAACGCGGTTTTCTGATCGACCGCGACCTGCCATCGGAACATCTGGGGCTGATCACCGATGCCGACCGGCTGCTTCAGGTGCTGATCAATGTTATCAGCAATGCGCGCAAATATTGCGATGCGCCGCATCCGGTGCTGGCCATCCGCGTCAAGCGCCCACAGGGCGGTGGGGCGGTCATCGACGTGATCGACAATGGCAGCGGCATCGACAGCGGTCGCCAGTCGCTGATCTTCGAGAAATTCGCCCGGCTGAACGACCCCGCGCGGGCAGGCGGGGCGGGACTGGGGTTGGCGATCTGCCGCGAGATCATGCTGAATCTGGGGGGCGATATCGCCTATCTGCCGGGGCAGGGGGGCGCGGCCTTCCGCATCGTGCTGCCGCAGCGACCGCCCGCCCGGCCCGAGGCGGCTTAACGGTTTCTCAACCCTGATCGGGCAGGTTGAGCGTCAGGGGACAGCGTGATTCGGACATGACATGACTAGTGCAGAAGCGGACAACGGCGAACAGGGTGAACAGGCGGGCGGCGTCCTGCGCCGGATGCTGCGCAGTCGCAGCCAAGCTGAACCCGTTCGTGCGCCGATCCTGCCGCCAGCGCCCCCGCCGACGCCTGCCAAGGCGGCTGCCACCGCCATCGGTCGGACGGCAGAACGGCTCTATGGGTTGGCCATTCCGCATGTGAAGGTCGCGCAAGGCGTGATGACGCTGGCCGAGCTGCCCGAAATGCTGCCGGACCTGCCGCTGGTCGTCGTGCTGCAGGGGCCGGGCGAAAACCTGGGCGCGATCTCGCTATGCCCACAGACGGTCGCCAGCCTGATCGAGATCCAGGCCTTGGGGCGCGTCACCGCCCGCCCGTTGGAACGTCGCCGCCCGACGCGCAGCGATGCCACGCTATGCGCCGATTTCATCAACCTGCTGCTGACGGAACTGGCGGCGGAAACAGACGGGCTGGACGGGTTTCAGGGCATCGCGGGATACCGCTTTCTGACGGCACTGGACGACCCGCGCCCCCTTGCGTTGATGCTTGAGGACAAGCCCCTGCGCAGCCTGACCTTCGATCTGCGAATGGGGTCGTCGGACCTGCGCGATGGTCAGGTGCTGCTGGTCCTGCCGCAGGCGCGCAAGCAGCCGGCCCCCAAACCGCAGCCGACGCCCGCACCGGTCGCGGCCCCCAAGGTGACGGTGGCCAAACCCTCGCTTGGGGCGCCGATGCAGCAGGCCTCGGTCGAGGTGGTGGGCGTTCTGTGCCGTCGAAAGGTGTCACTGGCCGAACTGCGGACGCTGGCGCCGGGGCGCGTGCTGCAACTGCCGCGCGCCTGCCTGACGGATGCGCGGCTTGAAACCGCCGATGGCCAGATCCTTGCGGCCGGCAAATTCGGCGAGGCCGAGGGCTGTCACGCCATCCGCCTGCGCGACCGTGATGCCGCCCCTGCGACCGAGACTGCCCCTGCTGCACGCCCCGCACCCATGCCCGATGCGCCCGAAGATCTGGCCCGCCCCGACCCGTTCCGCCCGGGAACCGCCCTTGCAGCCCCCCAAGACGGGGCCGAAAACGCAACGATCCTGCGTCAAGCCCGCTGATCTGACGCTTTAGCCTTGAAATCCGCGCGTTCCGGACGCATCTAACAGCGGTCCCGAATCCTGCGGGATGCCAAGTATGGAGTGACCATGGCCAAGGAAGAAATGCTCGAATTCCCCGGCGTCGTGAAAGAACTCCTGCCTAATGCGACATTCCGGGTCGAGCTTGAAAACGGCCATGAGATCATCGCACATATGGCAGGAAAGATGCGCAAGAACCGCATCCGTGTTCTGGCCGGCGACAAGGTTCAGGTTGAAATGAACACCTATGACCTGACCAAGGGGCGGATCAATTACCGCTTCAAGTAAGCCGTCGTTCGCGACGGCTGATGCCACCAACGGAGGCCGCGATATGGCCGAACTGCGCCCACCCCGGCTTGTGCTGGGATCGGCAAGCCCGCGCCGACTTGAACTGTTGGCGCAGATCGGCATTACGCCGCACGCGCTTCGCCCCGCCGATATCGATGAAACACCGCGACCGGGGGAAGCGGCGCGTGCCTATGTCCGCCGCATGGCTGTCGAAAAGGCACAAACCATTGGCATCGACCCCGACGAAGCCTGCCTGACCGGCGACACGACCGTCGTGGTCGGGCGTCGCATCTTGGGTAAGCCTGCCGACCGTGCCGAGGCGGCCGCTTTCATGCGCTTGCTGTCGGGCCGGCGGCATGTCGTGCTGACATCGATGGCGCTGCGTCATGGCGACCGATTGGCTGTGCGTCTGGTGGAAACCCGCGTGCGTATGCGGTCGCTGGATGCCGCGACGCTTGAAGCATATCTTGATATGGGCGACTGGCAGGGCAAGGCGGGCGGCTATGCGATCCAGGGGGCGGCTGCGGCCTTCATCCCGTGGATCCAGGGGTCGTTTTCCGCCGTTGTCGGCCTGCCTCTGTCCGAAACCGCCGCCTTGCTGGCCGCCATCGGCATCCATCCCCGCCCTGAAGGAGCATCCTCATGATTGGTCGCCAAGTTGTTCTGGGCCAGCTGTTCGGTCAAGAAGCCGCCGCCCTGATGGTGGATGGCCAGCTGGTCGATCTTTTGGTGGCCACCGATGCCGTCGCACCCTTGGCACCCGGCGCGATCTGCCGCGCCGAGGCCGACCGTCTGATGAAGGGGCAGGGTGGCATCTTCGTGCGCCTGCCCGATGGTCAGACCGGCTATCTGCGCGACCGCAAGGGCGTGGCCGAAGGCAAGCCCCTGCTGGTGCAGGTCGCGGGCGTCGCCGAGGATGGCAAGGCCGTTCCCGTCTCGACCCGTCTGATCTTCCGCGGTCGCCACGCGCTGGTGACACCGGGCAAGCCCGGGGTGAACGTTTCGCGCCAGATCAGGATCGAGGATCGCCGCGACGACCTGCAGGCCCTTGGTCAGCAGGCGCTTGGCGATCGCAGCCACGGGTTGATCCTTCGCAGCGCCGCCGAGACCGCCGACGATCAGGAAATCGCGGCAGAGGTTACCGAACTGCTGGATCTGGCGGATGGCATCTGTGCCGAAACCACCGGCAAGCCGGAACTGCTGCTGGACGCGCCGACCCCTTGGGAACAGGCGTGGATGGATTGGGCCGAACCTGCACCCGATGCCATCGAAGAGGGTGACGACAGCTTCGAACGCTGCGGCGTGCTGGATGCAGTCGATGCCCTTCTTTCGGCACGTATCGATCTGCAGGGGCAGGGTGATGCCTTCATCGAACAGACCCGCGCCCTAGTCGCAGTGGATGTGAACACCGGCAACGACAGCTCGGCGGCGGCGGGGCTGAAGGTCAACATCGCGCTGGCCCGCGAATTGCCGCGCCAACTGGCCCTGCGTGGTCTTGGCGGACAGATCGTCGTCGATTTCGCCCCCATGCCCAAGCGCGACCGCGCGACGCTGGATCAGGTGCTGGGCGCTGCCTTCCGCAATGCAGGGGCCGAAACCACGCTGGTCGGCTGGACCGCGATGGGCCTTTACGAATTGAACCGCAAGCGCGATCGCGTGCCCTTGGCGCGTCTTGCCACGGCCAGCGGAGAGGCATGATGGCCTGCCCGATCTGTTCCAAGGAAAGCGTCGCGCAATACCGCCCGTTTTGTTCGAAACGCTGCGCGGATGTCGATCTGGCCAAGTGGCTTCGGGGGTCCTATGTGATCCCCGGTGCGCCCTTGGACGACCTGTCTTCGGATGAAAACGGATCTGATTGAAAAAAGATGGTTTTGGGTCTGGACAGTCCCTGCGCCCGCTCGTAAATACGCCTCACCCGACGCAGCAATCTGCGTCACAAGGGGCCCGGATAGCTCAGTTGGTAGAGCAGCGGATTGAAAATCCGCGTGTCGGCGGTTCAAATCCGTCTCCGGGCACCACTATAAACCCATGAATTGTGTCACGTTTTCTATCTTGGCCCCATTTCGACGGATGGAACCATCGGTCTTGGGGACACGTGGGGGACACAAAACGGTTTTCCACAACTATTTACCCATCAATGGGATTTTTGTGTTGGAAACCCTCCTGTGATGACCATGCGACCGAGCTTTCCGTTTGCTATGGCGAGGACTTTGGTGATGGAAGCCGGATGCGCAGTCGATAGTGAGCTACGCTGATCTTGACTGATTTGATGGGCAGCTCTGATTCACGCTGATCCACCAGAGAAACCGACACCACTGGCTCGGTCGCGGCACCGGGAAGGTTGACGACGGCAGATGAAGAAATAGCAGTGCCCCAGTGGAGACACTTTGGGACGCAGTTACTGCCGATGTGATATTTTCGATAGTGATTAAACAATAAGATGGACTGGATGGCCTGATAACGATTTGGCGGAATCGTCGCGAACACCATGCACTGCGATGGCAGCCGCCATGGAGCCCCGCATTACGGCAACAGAGATTGATGGCATCGGGCAAGCAGTAATGGATGCGCAGGCGTCCTTTCGGTGCCCAGTGTCACCTATGGCCTTCCCGTCACGACCTGCATTATCGTCATCGAGGCGATCGCCCATGGCATTCCCGTGCAGCGTCAACTGGCTAAAGGGGATCTGGTCAACATCAGCATTTCGGCGTGAATTGATGGTTACTTCGTAGATGCAGGAGCAAACTTATGCCTCGGGCTGGTTCAGCCGTAGGTCGACCAACTCTGCCACGACGGAAAGCATGCCATGCCGATTGGCATCGCGTAAGTGGGGTAACCTACTCCCCGATCGTCCCTCGTGCATAACGAGAATCTGCCGGTTTTCTGCGCTGCTTCCTGACCTTGGACCGCCGGATGCTGGAATTTTCCGGCTTGGCCATGGCGACGGGCTGGCTGCGCCGCCGGGATAATGCAGGGCGATCGGGACGTTATATCCGATCGCGCTGTGGGGTCGGTCCTCGTTTTGCTGCCTAAGCCAAGTCTCCAGTTTCTCCTGTGCGCCCGCAAGGCACATGAACCAGTGCGCGTTCAATCATTCCGACCTGAGCTTGCTGTTGAACGCCTCGATCAAGCCATCATCGGCGGGCTTGCCATGGCCGAGAAAAGTCCAAGGTGACGCCGCTTGTGTAGGACCAGAGGTCGAGGTCGCGGGAAGAAAAATTCGCTGCCATTGTCGATCCTGATCGTCTTTGCGTAGCCGACCTTCGCGCAGATCTCTTCAAGCACTCGCACGACGACTTCACCGCGGTAGGTGAAGCGGGGATCGGTCGCTGATGCAGGTTCTCGCGGCAGTATTCGCCGGTCATCCCAAAACTGCTGAGCTTGCGCGACGCCCCGAAGGTGCCCTCCACGACGTCTAATGACCAGCACTGGTTGCGCATGAGCGCTAGGGGCATCGGCATGAGTGGGCCCGGGCGCCTCTGCGACCGCGCCTGCGAGTTCGGCCTATCAATTGACGCGAGGGCTGCTTTCGGTGGAGATCAGACAGAGCAACGCCCAAGGGAGCGATTAGAGAGGTTGTGGTTTGGCAGAGTTTTCCGGGTTTTCTGGATAGTGTTCCAACTTGTCGCTTCGATTAAAATAGGACATGAAAGTAAGCAATGATCATATTTAAACCCTTTAAACCGTAAAAACCAAGATGCGCATTATTTATTTTATGTATGCTAGCCTAAAAAACAAAAAATATTGAAAAAATTCCGGTTAAACCCAATAATTGTGGGCCTTCAGTCCAGAAAAGCCAAAAATAGATCTGCCTGATTCAATACTGGTGGAAGATGCTAGGAAAAGCGCAGTGCGCCACGCGATGCCATAATTTTCTTGTCGTTGCCTTTTCCGCGAGACAAATGGCAAGTTCGGTAAAATTTATTTTATATTTAAAATACTATGGAAAGCGGATCTTCAGTCCTCAATCTAAATTTGAGGGTGGAGGAGCAATTCTTAACAACGCGCAATGCCCATCTCAACCTATAAAATCAAAAAATCTTGGTGCAGCGCATCGTTTTGGTCGTGAAGAAATTTTATAAGATCTGAGAAATAAAGAACAACTATTTTTTAAGGATGATATATGAAGTTGCCGCGCCCCATGCTCCGCGCTGAGACCAATGCCCGCTCTCCCCCAATATCTTCGATCGCGGTCTTAAGGTTCGATGAATAGATACCTCCGACGATATCCTTCGCAGTGAACTCCCCCTCTTTCCATTCCTCATGTAATTCTGAGAGCAGCGCTGACAGTGATGCGGTATCCTGATCGTCCGCATAAGAAGCGCGGATCAGATCCAATGGGTCGCCATAGCTACCAGGTGCTAGCACTTGTCCTGCCCAAACCACTGTCTGCCTCACGAGGGTATCCCAGTTTTCAAATGCAGCGAGGCGTCCCGCACCTAGAGGTGTAGGCTGGAGTGTGAAGCGAGCCAGCATCAGGGTGCATGCGGCTTCCAACAGCGCGTTCCGCTGTTCTATGCAGGTGGTCAAAGGGTCGCTGTCAAATGTCCGTGCGTAGGGCTCGGCAATCCCTGCATCAACGCGACATATGATCATGCGCCGCATCAGATCTCCTTTGACGACCAAATTGTTCCCGGTCACGGTTACAAGCAACTTGTTCGGTATTCGGAGCGCTTCTGATTTTCCGAGGACGCGATCTATGAAAGCTAGGCTTGTCATCAGGGCTGCCATCGCGGCACTATCAAATTCGCCGACTACGTTGTCCCATACCATAGCGCGTGCGCCTGATACCAAAGCAGACAACAGGCGCTTGCGTATCTCTTCTTCGTGACAAATATGTGGCCATACGTCGGGCTTTTTCCCTTCAGCCAAAGCTGCGACGCAGGATGCGAGAAGGGTTTTTCCAGTCCCGGCTGTCGGAGCGTCGTAGCCAAATGCAGGGGCTGTTTCGAGAGTTGGCCTAACAACCGCTGTCAACATCGCAGAAAGATGCGCACCTCTGGCATGGGCGTCCAAAAAGGGAAACTGGGCAAATGGCGCCATCAATGTTTGGAGCGCCGCTACAGCGTCAGTCAGACTTGGCTCGTCTGGAATGCGGCACTCCTTAGAGGAGAGGTCCAAATAGAGGCGTGTTACTTGGTCATAGCCGGGCGTTTTCAGAACTGTGCCATCGGGCCGCACTGTCGGTCCCGTCAGCACGCCGTTCAGAGGTTTCAATTTGCGTCGCTCGCGTTGGGCGATAACCAGACGCCCTACTGCCTGCGGAAACTCGCATTCGACTTTCTGCCTCTGCACCTCTTTGTGGCACACGAAATCGAGCCCCAACTGATATCTGAACAAATCCTCAGAAAGCGTGTAGAGGCCGCCGTCATCAACCAAGGCCAGATGCTGTCCGTAGTCATAGTATGCCGAGCTGGCTTGCAAGTGCTGAATGATCTCCTGAACCAATTGCGATGTCTTGCCTATTTGATACTCAACTGGGATCCGGCTGCTTCTGAGCCGATACGTCGCACCTCCACGCGCGAAGCTGTGGAGAACGGGGTTGCCATTTTTTATGAAGAGCTTTCCTACAAGTCGCCCGCCATCATATTCCGGCTCTAATGGATCTTGGCACAATCGTCCGTCATACAATGCCGGGTTCGCCAAAATCTGACTGACGGTAACTGGCAGAATGCTGCCTTCCATTTCCACCTCTAAGACATATTGTCCCTGCAGATCTCGAAACGTGATCGCATGCTCCAATACCTGTCGGAGCAAGCTGTCTTGCTGAGCGTCGATCGTATTCGTGCCTGATGAACGCAGCATCTTTTCCATACGGCGTCGCTCCCACTCGGCACGCCGTTCGCTGGCCTCTGCTTCTTTCAACACCCTTGCCGCTTTTTTTAAGTCACCTAGACGCCTCTGTTCCGCTTCAGAAAGATCAGCGAATATGAGCTTTGTATCGACGACTTCGTGCTTTGCTGTGATCAGCATAGGACAGCCCCGTTTTTGGGTCAGCGGTGCCACGCACTCTGCCCCTCCGGCAAAATCTAGACGCGATGGTTGCCATACCGTTGTATCGACCAGCGTTCGCTCGAGCATACTGCCACTTGAGGACACGCGAATTGTGCCATGATCCGACAGCCACAGGCGATCGGCAAGCACTTTGCCAGCGCGTGGTATGTCGGCGGCATCGGCAACATGGAGCCATAAGCGCTGGCCAGTCACCCCGCGGAGTTCTCGTTCGCCTTCCCAAATCGCTGAAGATGCGGACATCCACCAGAGCATCGAGTAGTCCGTAAGACCAGGGGCGGCGTCCCTGATTTCTGCGACTAGCTCTTCTCGAGATCGTGGAGCCTTGCCGGGTTCTGGATCATAATCGATCATCATGAAACCAGGACCGTTCGGCCACCTAAAGTCTGCATTCGTTCGCGCCGTTTTGCCACTGACGTCTTTACCTGTGGCAAGCAGGTTCTTAGTCACGACCTGCTTGGCTGCAGAATCTCGCGGCAGCCCGTAAATGAGGGCCTGCGCTGATGAGAGGGTGGGCAGCAGTTGCGCGAGGCCTCGCAACCCATCTAAATTCCGGATTTCGAGGTGTCCTTCAACTAGAATGCCCCCTGCACGTTTTTCGAGTTGCCCCGCCGCGTCTACCGAGTATTGCTTGGACAATACTTTAGGCCTCGTCGCCGTGACAATTGTCACAGGCAGTGTGGCTGGCTGCGGGATGAGCATGCCTGCGTCCGCCTGCGGCATTGCGCGCAATTCGTTCATTCTAGTCTCCTTCACAAACCCTTGAATGGGGTGACATCCTCTGCGGCGGCGTTAAGGGAATATCTCAAGCAGAGTAAAAACACGCCGGATATTCGCCGCGTCTGGAATTAGTTCGACGCGGTGTCTCCTTCTCATCGTCTGAACACATGGATGTTGTCCCTGGCTGTCTACGGCAAGGCGTCGATCAGGTGATTGTGCTGGAAGATGTGGATAACCTTCTTGGTGACTAGATAGCGGCTTCGTGTGTAATTATTTTTCCTATATTTCTAGATTTTTATCGGGCATCCCAACGTTGCCAAGGGGTGCCCGATAATACGGTGTATGGTATGGTGTCGCCTGTAGTGATATTATCGGGCCGACGTCTATGATTGAAGTTGCCCGATAATATGGGTTGAGCCAACTTTGCTTCTTAAATAAGCCAGTGGATGCAAGCAAAGATACTACGTTTTCTCATCTAAACATGGCAGCGGTGGTGTATAAAAGAGGTATTTTATTATTGATGCTACATAAAGGTGGGCCAAGTTGCTCTGTATCACAATCACGGCGTTTACTCTTCTGCCAGGACAAGAAAATGCTGACAGATATCTAAAAAATATTGAGTTCAATATAGTTAGAGAGCGAGATTTCTGCCCTAGAGCAATCGTCGAGGCTCACAAGCTACAGCGGACTAACTTTCGCCTATGTAGAATTTTTGGATAGGTTAAATCGAACCGGCGCACAGCCATGACCAGCACAAGACTGTTTATAAGGTCAGAGGTGACAATATCCTGTCGCGAACGCTCTGAGCGTCTCAGCTCTCATGCGCCCTGACCCGTATCGCAGATTTCAAGCCGGGCTGGCGGACCATTTTTCTGTCAATTACTTCGCTGATCGGCACCGGTCTAATACGAAACGTGCGAACGCCAGTTCGGCAAGCCAATCCATCATTCTGGTCGCCAAACTTGGTTTGGTGAGTCAGCTAAGTCCGAACCACCGACAATGGCGAATTTAGGAGGCTGTGCGCGATTGCCGACTTAGATGCACTTGTGGCCCTTGAGACGGACATGCCCATCGGAGGAGATTAGCACTGAACTACTGGGTCTATTTCTAGTAGCAAACGCCTTTGGAAAAGGTTCGGCGCCCCGCTGTAGGTGCGGATGATCGGGACGGTCGAGCAAGCAACTTTCTTCCTGCCTAATGCATTCAGCCCATCTGCTACTGATTGGTATGAACAAAGAACAACCAATTCACAGGCGCCCCATGAAGGCCTGTTCACGAAGTTTATCCCTTAGGTGATCAGTCCAGCGCGGCCGAAATGGCGTCGAATACAACCAGCGGATCGACCGGTTCGCGTCCTACGGGCTTGGGTTGCGCCATGTGGGTGGCGATCACGATGTTCCGCTCGGGGTTGATATAGATGTTCTGCCCCTGAATGCCGATTGCGGCGAAGGCACCATCGGCGATGGATGGTTCGGTCCAGCCGGGCCACCACATATAGCCATACTCGATCGTCTCGCCGCTTTTCAGCTTCTGCGGCTGACCGACGGTTTCCGTCCATCCGTCGGGCAGGATGGGGTTGCCGTCGATTTCACCGCCCTCCAGGAAAAACTGCCCGAAGCGGGCGAAATCACGTAGGGTGGCGGACAGGCCGCTGCCGCCGATCTCAATTCCATCAGGGCTGTCCAGCCACCAGTTCGCGTCTGCCTCCATCCCGTAGGGCTGCCAGATCTTTTCCGCAAGATAGTCCGCCAGTGGCATGCCGACGGCGCCGTGGACAACCTCGCCCAGAACCTGCGTCTCGCCGGTGGAGTAGGTATGATGCGTGCCGGGATCATAGGCGCGGGGCAGGGCGGCCATCACCTCCATGGCAGAGCCGGGGCGCTGTTCGATCTGCGCGCGCAGCAGATCGCGACGGTCGGACCCCGGGTCGGTATATGTCTCGTTCCATTCCACGCCCGAGGCCATCAGAAGGATATCGCGGATGCTGACCCCGTCATAGGCGCTGCCGGCCAGCGCCGGCACATAGTCGGTGACCATGTCTTCCAGCCCGTTGATATGGCCATCGACAATCGCGGCACCAACCAGGGTCGAGGTGATGGATTTGGCCACCGACATCGACATCCAGCGCGTGTCGGGCGTGTTGCCCCGCTGATAAGTCTCGTAGACGACCTCTCCGTCTTTCAGGACGATCATCCCGGCAACGTTGTCCAGCGACAGGAAGTCGTAAAGGTCATAGGTCGCGTCATCGACCTTATAGCTGACCATCCCCGGCAGATCGACCGGCGCATCAGTCAGCGCTTTGGGACTGTCGGAAGCCGGAATGGTCCGGGTCGGGAACAGGCGGTCAATGTTGCGGAAGGTGCTGACCGCCAGATCGGGGGTCAGTTGACCGTTATAGACATCCTCGACGGTGCCGATGGGTTCGTTGGCATGGGGATAGTCCTGCGCGTGCAGGGTCACCGGCAAGGCAAGACAGAGACTGCCTAGCGTCAGCAGGATGCGCGTCCGATACAGCGGGCTATGGGTCATGGCGTCCTCAATCCGTTTGAACCATCAGACGTCAGATCTGCAGAACGTGCAAGTGTCATGCTTTTTCTTGGTGTTCTTTATTATTCGTGGTCTGCAATGATCCGCGCATAAGTCGCTTTGCGAAAAGGCGGCGCAGTCGAGCAGTTTGATACCGCAGAGAGTTCGCGAGCTTTTTGCGTGCAGGCGCCGGTGACCCGTGCGAACGCGCGTTGGTCGCCCATGTCAGACTAAGCAAGTTGGTCATTGATCAGGCGTGCTTTCGGAGCATGAAAAGGCCCGAAGATCAGGACCGACCGTTCTGCGATCGATGTTTTCGAGGAGCATGCCCAGAAGCAAATCTTCAGCCTGAATCCTACGACCGGCAATACATGTTGAGCATTTGGCCGAATCAAGGTGATGACAGGTTACCTTGACAGTTGCCTGCTACTCCTCGTTCATGACCCTTCGAAAAATATTGGGGATGAGACATGAAAAGCTGGACTGAGGCGGCGTTCGTAATGGCCGCTGTGATGGCGGCGGGAGCAGCGCAGGCGGAGACGCGGCTGACCTACAAATCGGCCAAAACCGGCACCTCCTACTATCAGATGGCGGTCGAACTGGCCGAGGGTGTGAAGGCCGCCTCGAATGGCGAACTGGTCATGACGGTCGAGGAGAGCCAGGGTTCGGTCCAGAACGTCATGGAGGTTCGTGCCCGCGGCGCCGATTATATCTTCACTGCGCCACCTTCGCTGGTTCAGGCATCGCAAGAGGGCAGCGGCCCCTTCGACGGTAAAAGCAGCCCGCAGTTCAGCGAAGTCCGGTCGCTGTTTCCCATCCCGTCGCTGACCATGCATTTCGTCCTTGCTGGCGCCGAAGGGGCGACCTCCCTCGATGCGCTGGAAGGGCAAAATATCCTCTTGGGCAAAGGCAGCTTTGGCGCGACCGAAGGTGAGAAATATCTGGACCTGTTCGGTATGACGGACAAGGTCACCATCGCCGATGCTGAACTGTCGAATGCGGTCGATGCGCTGAAAAACGGACAGATCGACGGTTTTGTCACCGCAGGCAGCTTTCCTGCCCCCAACGTTATCGAAGCGGCGGCCAGTCAGCCGGTGCGCCTTTTGTCGATGACCGACGACCAGATCGCGCAAACGGGTCAGGCAAGGGTTGTCATTCCTGCGGATGTCTATCCGGGGCAGGCGGGTGATATCACGACCACAGGCTTGCCGGTGGTGGCTTTTACGACGACGGCGATGGACGATGACACGGCATATCAGCTGACCAAGGCGTTCTGGATGCAACGCGAAAAGATGGCCGGCAACGCGCCCTGGTGGAAGGGCGTGACGCCTGATCAGGTTGCGGCGCTGTCCGCACTGCATCCGGGTGCCGCGCGTTATTACGAAGAAGCGGGCGTGGCTGTCGCGGAATGAAGCAAATTGTCGTCTCCAAGGCGCGGCGGACAGTTCTACTGTCCGCCGCGATTTTGCTTGTCGCCTTCCATCTGGGGCTGATCTTTTCCGGCCTTGTGCCGAACCTCGTCGCGCGTCCCCTGCATGTTGCGCTGATCCTGCCGTGGATTTTCATCTTTACGGATGAGCGCAATACACGCCTGGAAATGATCTTCGGTGGCGTTCTGGCGGTGCTGGCGATTGCTGCCTCGGTCTGGGTGGCATGGAACGCCGAAACGCTGGCTGATCAATACGGCTTCGTCGAAAGCGGCTTCCAATATGCTGTGGGGGCGGTTCTGCTGTTGGCGGTCCTTGAGGCTGCGCGCCGTGCGATTGGCTGGCCTCTGCCCACCGTCGCGGCGATTGCCCTTCTCTATGCTGCATTCGGGCAATATATCCCCGGCGAGTTCGGACATGCGCCGCTTCCGGCAGCCAGTCTGATAGGCACGATGACCTTGGCCGAGGGCGGAATTTTCGGTCAGCTGACCGGTGTTTCGGTCGGTGTCGTGGCAATCTTCGTGATTTTCGGCGCGGTCCTGAACGCAGGGGAAGCAGGGCAGGGGTTCATGAACCTTGCGTCCGCCGCAGCGGGCCGTCTGCGCGGTGGCGCGGGCAAGGTCTCGGTCATCGCGTCGGCCTTGTTCGGATCGATTTCAGGGTCGGCATCGGCAAATGTCGCCTCGACGGGGGCGGTGACGATCCCTGCAATGATCCGGCTGGGATACCCGCGCCGCATTGCCGGGGCCGTCGAGGCCGTGGCATCATCGGGTGGGCAGATCATGCCACCGCTGATGGGGGCGGGCGCCTTTGTCATGGTCGAGCTGACGGGCACGCCCTATACCCAGATCATCGCTGCCGCGATCCTGCCGGCGCTGCTTTACTTTGTTGTCGTGTGGTTCGGGATCGATGCCTATGCGCGACGCTACGACCTGCGGGGACTGCCCGCCGATCAACAGCCGTCAGCATCGGAAGTGTTGGTCACTTCCGCCTTTTTCATGGTGCCTTTCACGGTGCTTCTGGGGGCGATGTTCTGGGCCGGTTACACGCCGCAATATGCCGCGGCGCTTGCCATCGTTTCGGGAGCATTCCTGCTGTTGACCGGCGCGGATCTGCGATTTGACCTGTTGCGCGCCGCCCGACGGGTCGAGGCTGCAGTCATCAACTCTGCCCGGCAGGTTTCGCTGATTGCGGCGATCATCCTCTGCGCCTCGATTATCACCGGTGTGCTGGCGATGACGGGGTTGGGGGTCAAGATCACGTCGCTGATCCTCTCGGCGTCGGATGGACGACTGTGGCCGTCGTTGCTGTTGACCGGTCTTGCATGCCTTGTGCTGGGCATGGAAGTTCCGACCACCGCTGCCTATGTCATCTGCGTATCCGTTGCCGGACCCGCCCTGACCGCCCTCGGGTTGGAGCCGCTGCAGGCGCATCTGTTCGTTTTCTGGTTTGCGCTGCTGTCGACCATCACGCCGCCGGTTTGCGGCGCGGTCTTCATTGCAGCTGGCATGGCGCAGGAGAATTGGTTGCGGGTGGCGTTCACCGCGATGTCCTTGGGCATCGGCCTCTATCTGATCCCCTTGGGCATGATCGCGCGTCCGGATCTGATCCGGCTGACCGATGCGCCTGTTTCGGCACTGCTTTCAGCCGGATTGGTCGGTGGCGGGTGCGTTGTCATGTCCTATGCACTGATCGGTCTGCGAAACCCGGTCTATACTGCCGCCGGATTGTTCGCAGGTTTGGCAATGATCTTTGTGCAGGGGGTCTGATCGTCGAAGTCTGCCGTAAATCTAGGCAGGAAAATAGCCTTGGTTGTGCGTTGCCAGCCTTTTTCTTGACAGAAGATGCGGCGCCGTCCGATGCTTGAGGCGAACATAGCCGGCAATCAAGCCTCGCGATCCCGATTTGCACCGACAGGTGTATTGGGATTGCGGGGCTTTTTTCGTTTTGAGGAGCGGTTTTGAAGCGTCAGATCGATCTTGGAATCCTGTTTTCCAGCACGGGAACCTATAGCCTTCTGGGCCGGGCCAGCCGCGACGGTGCGCTGAAGGCTGTCGAACAGGTCAACGCCGATCCTGTCCATGACTTCGTGTTCCGACCCGTCGAACGTGATCCCGAAGGAAACGTGGATGCCTATGCTCCACTATGTGAGGACATCCTGCGCCACAGCGATGCCCGGCATATCATCGGCTGCACGACATCATGGAGCAGGAAGGAGATCATTCCGTCGCTGGAACGGATGGACGGCGCGCTGTGGTATCCCGTTCCGCACGAAGGCTTCGAGACGTCCGACCGCATCGTCTATACCCATGCCTGCCCGAACCAGCATCTGGTGCCTCTGCTGGATTACGCTTTTTCCCAATATGGCACCCGGGCCTATCTGACCGGATCGAACTATATCTGGGGCTGGGAAATGAACCGTCTGGCCCGAGAGATCGGCGCAAGGGCAGGGGGCATGGTTCTGGGCGAACGCTACTTGCCGTTGGGGTCAACCGATGTGATGCGGATGGTCGAAGAGATCGCCGAACTGCGCCCCGATTTCGTTCTGAACCAGCTGATCGGACCTTCTCAATACGCTTTTCTGGCAGAAATGACCAAGCTGCGGGCGCGCGACCCCTTCTTTGCTGACGGTCATTGCCCGGTCCTTTCCTGCAACCTGACCGAATGCGAACTGCCCGCCATCGGACCCGCCGCAGAAGGTGTCATTGCTGCAGGCCCTTGGTTCCGTGGCATGCCCCGACTATCGCGAAACCAAAAAAGCGGCCCTGATTTCGGATCGTCACTCGAGGCTGTCGCCCATTGTTCCGTCATGATGCTGGCACGATTGCTGTCCCATCGCTCCGGCGCCGAAAGGCTGCCTCTGCCCGAACTTCTGGCCAGTCCGGTGGCGCAAGGGATGGGCATCAGCCCCCTGACACATCACACCCGCCTGCCCGTAGTGATCGCCCAGATCCGGGATGGCGTATTTCAGCCCTTGCGAAGACTGGATCCGATGAATGGAGATCCCTATCTGACCCAACCCCGCGAGGCCGCGCAGCCTATCCTGCGGGTTGTGACATGACCCGCCGCCTGCAAATTCCCGATCTTGGCGGAGCGACTGCGGTGATCCTGCATAGGCCGCATCCGACGGTCGCCGCGCTGACCCGGCAATTGAACGCAATCGGTCTGCAGGTGGAATGTTGCTGGCCGGAGCTTCCGGTTTCCGCACGGCAGGCTGATTACCTTTTTCTGGATGTCGATACCGCCCATGACGATCAGTTTCCCTGGGAAATCGGTCGAGCACCTATGCCAGCCATTGCGCTGGTCGGATCCGAGGCGCCGGGCCGGATCGAATGGCTGATGAACTTCGGTGCCGACGCTCAGATATTAAAACCTGTCGGAACAGGCGGTGTCTATTCGGCACTGTTGATCGCGCGCGCGACATTTGATGCACGAGCCGAAATGGCCGATAGCATCGAAAGCCTGCGCCGCCGTCTGGGGCAGCGCCAGACCGTCGTGCGTGCGGTGACAATGCTGGCTGCACGCGGGAAATCCGAAGATGCCGCCTATAACCAGCTGCGTGCCATGGCGATGGCCTGGCGCGTCAGCTTCGAAGAGGCTGCCGAACGTATCGTGGCCGATGCCGCCCCCCACACGCAGGAGCCGGAAAATGGCCGATAGCACCCATATCCCCCAGGCCCCGCCGGCGGTCGCTGGCCTTGTGCGGCGTTTGCTGCGGCGCAAGATGGCCGTCTTCGGGTTGGTCATCATCGTCGTGGTGGTCGGCAGCGCCATGCTGGCGCCGTGGATTGTCAGATACAGCCCCGATGAACAGCTGTTCGAGGGGCTGACCCTGCAAGGTGCCCCCATGCCACCGAATGCACAGTTCCTGATGGGCACCGATCTGTTGGGGCGCGATCTGTTCAGCCGGATGCTCTACGGTGCCCGGACATCCTTGATCATCGGAGTGGTGGCCAATGGTGCTGCGCTGATGATCGGCACATTGGTAGGGCTGACGGCAGGTTTTCTGCGCGGTTGGGTCGGGGCGATCCTGATGCGCTTCACCGATCTGATGATGGCCTTCCCCGCGTTGTTGCTGGCGATCTGCCTGGCGGCGATATTTCAGCCATCGCTTTGGATCGTGGCAATGGTTATCGCCTTGGTGAACTGGGTCCAAACGGCGCGCGTCGTCTATACCGAAACCACCAGCTTGGCCGAACGTGAATTCATCGCCGCCGAACGCACTCTGGGGGCATCGCAATCACGTATCCTGTTCAGGCATATCCTGCCGCATCTGGTGCCGACACTGATTGTCTGGGGCACGCTGGGGATCAGCGTCACCGTGCTGCTTGAGGCCACACTCAGTTTTCTGGGTGTGGGTATGCAACCGCCGACCCCAAGTTGGGGCAACATCATCTTCGAGAACCAGACCTATTTCCAAGCCGCGCCTTGGCTGGTGTTTATACCTGGCGCCGCGATCCTGCTGCTGGCCCTTGCATTCAACCTCGTGGGTGACGCGCTGCGCGAAGTTCTGGATCCAACCCAGAGAGGGCGCGACTGATGGCCGGCTATCTGCTTCGCCGGGTGATACAGGCGGCTTTGATCCTGCTTGGTGTCAGCTTCATCACCTTCATGCTGCTTTACGTGCTGCCTGCCGATCCGGTGCGCCAGATCGCCGGACGGTCAGCTACGTCTCAGACTGTCGAAAACATCCGTCAGCAACTTGGGCTGGATCAACCCTTGCTGGTGCAATACGGGCGCTATCTAGGCGGATTGATCCAAGGGGACATGGGCCGCAGTTACCTGCAAAAGACCGAGGTCGCCTCGCTTATCGCATCGCGGTTGCCGGCATCGCTGTTGCTGATGGCGGGCGGCATTCTTTGCGAATTGCTGATTGGGCTGACCTTGGGCGTGATCGCCGCATTGTGGCGCGGTCGTCCGCTGGATCAGGGTCTGATGGTCACTAGCTTTGTTGCCGTATCCGCCCCGCAGTTCGTCGTCGGTCTGTTGCTGCTTTATGTCTTTGCAGTCCAATTGGGGTGGTTCCCGATCGGCGGCTATGGCACCGCCGCGCATTTGGTGCTGCCGGCGATAACCTTGGGGATCATGGGGTCGGGCTGGTATTCGCGCATGATGCGGTCATCCATGATCGAGGTGCTGCGCCAGGATTACATCCGCACCGCCCGCGCCAAGGGCCTGACCCGCAGGCGTATTCTGTTCCGCCATGCCCTGCCCAATGCCATTCTTCCGATCATCGCCATGATCGGCATAGACATCGGCATTTTCATGGGCGGCATGGTCGTCGTCGAAAGTGTTTTTGGATGGCCGGGCATCGGGCAGCTAGCATGGCAGGCCATCCAGCGCGTTGATATTCCGATTATCATGGGGGTTACGATGGTATCGGCCACGGCCATCGTGCTGGGCAACCTGCTGGCGGATATCGCCACCCCCTTCATAGATCCGCGCATCAAGATGCGGTGAGACCGACTGAAACCAGCAGGAAAACATGACATGAAAAAACTGCTTTGCTCTTCCGCGTTGCTTGCCGCATTGGCGCTGCCAGCCGTGGCGCAGGAATACACCGCCGATCCCGCCGCAGTGTCCGGTGGTATGATCACTATCACCTACAAGGACGACGTCGCGACGCTGGACCCTGCCATCGGCTACGATTGGCAGAACTGGTCGATGATCAAATCGCTGTTCGACGGTCTGATGGATTATGTTCCGGGGACGACAGAATTGCGCCCTGGTTTGGCCGAAAGCTATGACGTCTCGGACGACGGGACAGTCTTCACCTTTACCCTTCGCAAGGGCGTCACTTTCCACAACGGCCGCGAGATGACCGCCGAAGACGTCAAATATTCGCTGGATCGGGTCACCAACCCTGCCACGCAATCACCGGGGGCTGGTTTCTTTGCATCGATCAAGGGGTTCGATGCCATTTCGACGGGCGAGGCCGAAGACCTGACAGGCGTCGAGGTGGTCGATCTGCAAACCATCCGGATCACCCTGTCGCGCCCCGATGCGACCTTCCTGCATGTTATGGCGCTGAACTTTGCCTCGGTGGTGCCAAAAGAAGCTGTTGACGAATTCGGCGCCGACTTCGGGAAGCATCCAGTCGGAACGGGGGCATTCAAGCTGGGCGACTGGACTATCGGTCAGCGGCTGGTGTTCGAAAAGAACGCCGAATACTGGCGCGACGGGGTGCCCTATCTGGATGGCATCACCTTCGAAGTGGGGCAGGAGCCCATCGTCGCGCTTTTGCGTCTGCAACAGGGCGAGGTTGACGTGCCCGGCGACGGTATCCCGCCCGCCAAGTTCCAAGAGGTGATGGCAGACCCCGATCAGGCCGCGCGTGTCGTCGAAGGCGGTCAGCTGCACACCGGATACATCACTCTGAATGTTGGTCAGGAACCCTTTGACAAGCTGCCGGTCCGCGAAGCCGTCAATATGGCGATCAACAAGGACCGCATCATCCAGATCATCAACGGTCGCGCAGTTGCCGCAAACCAACCGCTGCCGCCATCCATGCCCGGATATAGCCAAGGGTTCGACGGCTTTGCCTATGACGTCGAGGCAGCCAAGGCCAAGCTGGCCGAGGCAGGGTTGGAAGACGGATTTACCACCCAGCTTTACGTCATGAACACCGATCCCAACCCGCGCATCGCACAGGCCATCCAGCAGGACCTGAAGACGATTGGTGTCGATGTCGAAATCCGCAGTCTGGCCCAGGCCAACGTGATCGAGGCTGGCGGCGGAGGCGAGGCTCCGATGATCTGGTCCGGTGGCATGGCATGGATCGCCGATTTCCCCGATCCCTCGAACTTCTACGGTCCGATCTTGGGCTGTGCGGGCGCGGGTGGTGGCGGCTGGAACTGGTCCAAATTCTGTGACGAAGGCATTGATGCCATGGCCACCGATGCCGACAGCTTTACTGACCCCGCCGATCCGGCGCGTCTGGAGTTGTGGTCGCAGGTCTATCAGCAGGTGATGGCCGAGGCACCTTGGGTCCCCGTCTTCAACGAACAGCGATACACCATGAAATCGGAACGCATGGGGGGCGCAGATGCGCTTTACGTCGATCCGGTCTCAATCCCCGTCAACTATGATTATGTCTTCGTGACCGAGTAATTCCCATGTGCAAACACTGCGACTATACGATCCACGGCGCGCAGCACCATTTCGGTTGGGACAACTCGATTGCCCCTGCCGCAACGGTCGCACCGGGATCGACGATCCTGTTCAACTGTATGGATTCATCGGCGGGCCAGCTTGGCCCGTCAAGCACCGTGGCAGATGTCACGGCGCTGGATTTCGGCAAGATCAACCCTGTGTCCGGCCCGATCTATGTCGATGGCGCGGAGCCCGGCGATGCGCTGAAGGTGACATTGGGCGATTTCGCTCCGCGCCGTCAGGAAGGAACCGCATGGGGCTGGACCGCGAACATTCCGGGATTTGGCCTGTTGGCGGATCAATTCACCGATCCGGCCCTGACCATCTGGAAATACGATGCCGACACCATGGCACCTGCTCTTTGGGGCGAACACGGCAAGGTGGCACTGAAGCCGTTTACCGGCACCATCGGGGTGGCACAGGCCGAACCGGGGGCGCATTCTATCGTGCCTCCGCGCCGCACGGGGGGCAATCTGGACATCCGTGATCTGGCCAAGGGCACCGTGCTCTATCTGCCGGTCGAGGTCGCGGGCGCGCTGTTTTCGGTTGGCGATACCCACGCCGCCCAAGGCGACGGAGAGGTTTGCGGAACCGCCATCGAAAGCCCGATGGATGTGACCTTGACGCTGGATCTGGTCAAAGGCGCAAACCTGAAAATGCCGCGCTTCACCACGCCCGGTCCCGTCACGCACCATCTGGATGCCAAAGGATACGAGGTGACGACCGGCATCGGCCCCGATCTGATGACCGGCGCAAGGCAGGCCGTGGAACAGATGGTCGATCTGCTTTGTGCGCAACACGGTATGGCGGCGGTCGATGCCTATATGTTGGTTTCGACCTGCGGTGATCTGCGGATATCAGAGATCGTCGATATGCCCAATTGGGTGGTGTCGTTCTATTTCCCGCGTTCGGTTTTCGAATGACATCGGCGGATAAGACTGAGGCTGCCCCGCTGTTGTCGGTGCAGGGGTTGACGGTGTCCGTCCGTGACCGAGGTGTGATGCGCCCTTTGGTCACGAATATCGGCTTCGATCTCCGGGCAGGGGAAACGCTTGCAATTGCCGGTGAAAGCGGTTCGGGGAAATCCATCACCTCATTGGCGCTCATGGGGCTTTTGCCCAATAACGTGGCGGTCAGCGGCGGTCGGATGCTGCTGGAAGGAACCGATCTGGCCTGCTTGTCCGAAGCACAAATGCGCCCTTTGCGCGGTTCCAGGGTCGCGATGATCTTTCAGGAACCGATGACATCGCTGAATCCGGTCCAGACCATCGGCACGCAACTGGTCGAAGCAATCCGCTCGCATGAGGATGTGTCGCGCAAACAGGCCCGTGTGGCGGCCGTCGCCGCGTTGAGCAAGGTTCGCATATCGGAACCTGACCGTCGCATGGGCCAGTATCCGCATGAACTGTCGGGGGGGATGCGGCAGCGTGTGATGATTGCCATGGCGCTGGCGCTGCGGCCGGCCTTGCTGATTGCCGACGAACCCACGACCGCGCTGGATGTAACTGTCCAGCGCGAGGTTTTGGACCTGCTGCGCGATTTGCAGCGCGAAACCGGTATGGCGATCATCCTGATCACCCATGATATGGGGGTCGTGGCGGAAACCGCAGATCGTGTGGTTGTCATGCAGGCCGGACGAATGGTGGAAGAGGGCACCACCACGCAGGTTTTCGCAACGCCGAAGGCACCCTATACCCGTGACCTCCTGGCCGCGGTTCCGCGTCTTGGCGATGGCGCCAAGCGGGGCACTGCGACGCCTCCGGCAGCGCAGGTGCCCGTTGCGCGTCTGGAGAATGCCACGGTGCATTTCGACATCGGAGCAAATATTTTGGGTCGCCCGACGCATCGCGTGCATGCGGTCCAGAATATCAGTTTTGACATTCGGCCCGGTGAAACCTTCGGCTTGGTCGGCGAAAGCGGATGCGGCAAATCCACGGTTGCAAAGGCTTTGGCCGGTCTTGTCCCCCATCAAGGCCAGATCGAGGTTGGGGGCAATCTATTGTCCGATCTGTCGCCTCGGGGGCGCAAGGATATCTGCCGCGACGTCCAGTTGGTCTTTCAGGATCCGATGGCAGCATTGGACCCGCGGATGAAGGTTGGCGATGCCGTGGCTGAACCTTTAGTGATCCACGGCATCGGGACAGGTGCAGAACGCCTTGCTCAGACCCGTGAGTTGTTCCGTCGCGTCGGCCTGACGGAAGACCAGATGGAACGTTATCCCCATGAGTTTTCAGGCGGGCAAAGACAGCGCATTTGCGTGGCGCGTGCGCTGGCACTGCGACCTAGGCTGATCATCTGCGACGAAAGCGTGTCGGCGCTGGACGTTTCGGTGCAGGCAAAGGTGCTCGAACTGTTGGCCGAGCTGAAGGCTGAATCGGGTGTTTCCTATCTGTTCATCAGCCACGATATGGCCGTCGTAGAAAATGTCGTGGACCGGTTGGCAGTTATGTATCTTGGGCAGATTGTCGAAATGGGCACACGCGATCAAGTATTTGGCAACCCGCGCCACCCCTATACGCAACGTCTTTTGTCAGCGGTGCCTATCCCTGATCCCGCCCGCAGGGGCCGAGTTCACTTGCGCCCTACCAGCGAAACCCCGTCCCCAATAAAGATTATCGGCGATCCGCCTGCTTCAGTGGCTCTGACGGATATCGGCGACACTCATCTGGTCGCGCTATAAGCTGGCAAATCATGAAGAGTGAAATTTGGTGCGAACGATTTTGTAGCGTAGGCTGGGACGGCAGTCCGTAAGCGACGGCTGAACCCCACATTTCTTAAATTATGCGGTGCCGCGAAGATTATTCTATTGACCAGTGGAAGTGCGGTTCACAATGTGTGCCAGGAATTCGTTTCTTACTTCCTTGGGGGTCGAGATCTATGCCTCTGGTCACCGTCGGCTGCCGACTAAAGTGAAGGCTTTGCTTTGTCGCGGACCCTCATGAGCTTGGGGCTACGGTGAATGCTATAAAAGATCGGTATGGTGGTAACCGACCGATTGATGCCGCCTGCCTGACATCAAGGGAATATGCTGTCCGGTCAAACGAAGACCAAGATCTGAACAAAGCCGACTTATAAACAACGATTCGCTGGGAAGCAGGTCGCCGCCTTTCGACAGTGCAGCGAACTAGCGGGCTCGAGACACGAAAGCGGCCATTCGGCATCGGCGAAGTTTAACGGACGCCTGACCCGAGGAGAAGTGCGGGGAGCGCACTGACGGCGGCCCGGCGAACCGAAGGGCTCACGGCACAGCAGCAGACACTCGTCGCCGGCGCAGCACGGCCGGCGCCTGAGCCGTCACAAAGGGCGGTTTCCGGACTTTCGCTGCACCTTGCAATAACGGCGGCTGTGAGTAGAGGCGATGTCATGGGTCAACGGTGCCCTCAAGAGTTCAACTCTATCGCGGTCTCCTTCGGTTGCACGTGTGATCAGAAATGAGGTTATGATGGCGTTGAGGTGTCAACGCTCGAAAATTGGTAGTGCAAATCGTCCACCTTCATCACTGCAGATGCACTTTCATCAAAATCAAAGGTATCCGGATCAAAGGCACAGAGGTTAATACCGTTTCCTACCGAGCTACGGTATATTACACCCTCGAAGCCATTTCGTATCAGGACATCTGACAGAAGTTGTGTGATGGAATATCGGTGCCGCTCCTCTGGAATTATGGGCGCACCCAATAGTGAATCAATATTATGGATAAGTGCAAAGATATCCAGCCGAGCATCCGATGAAGAGAAAGGGCCAATAGCAACGTCGAAGCGTGCGACACGGAGTTCTTTACGAGGCCGGAATCCGCCGACCGAGATAAAGTGACTCGGGTGCGGCCGAATTTCGGCAAGAGCCGTTTCCACTTCAGAAGCAACATATAGAACAGAAACACCCTGCCGGTTCGTCCGACCGGCAGACGCCTGCGGCGGTGGCAATGCGCTAATGGCAGGCCCTTTATAAGGGGTGGCGACATGATTAACACTGCGCCATCCAACGTGGACTGACCTCTCTTCGACACCAATTCGTCCCCGATACCAAAGCGTCCCGGCCTGCACCGTCACTTCGATGTCATCTTTGATTTGAGCGAGGACCTCTTTCATCGCAGCTTCAACCGCATGAAAGTTCTCACGCTCAAGTCGCTGCGCAATAGTTTGTAGTTCGGAGCTGGGTGTTTCGGGAATCGAAAACTGGATACCCCGTCCTCCTAACTGGTCGCCGCCAGCAAACAAGCAAATCCCCTTATCATAGTCTGGGTAGATTTCGCCTTCCCAAGTGATGCGGTGAATTAAGTCGTCTTGGTAATCGTCGCACGTAGCAACTTCGAGTATAGGATTCTCTTGACCAAGCAAGACCTCGTCTATCGAAGTGCCACCCCAGTGAGGATTGTAATCATCTTCGCTGAAGTGAAACCGTATCAGCGCTCTGATGAGGTTCCGTAGGAGTTCGAACTTTTCTGGATCAAATACATATCCATGCGTCCCACACGCGCCGCAGATACCCTCCTTCAGATCGCTTGCTACTAAAGTTGCAACTTCGGGATGTTTGGCGCATGCTGGGCAAATGCTGACCTGTTCCGTTGTCAAATTTCGCCCTCCGCCCACAAGATAATATTCCCTGTCATTTGACACCATTAGTTATGACGGCTATCTCGTTACGCACATCTATATGAAAATTCTTGGGACGCTACGACTGAAATAATTGCCTGCGCCCGTATAGTCCCACGCCTGCTACGGTCAGCAATGCAAACACAGCATCGCGTCTCTCGGTACAACCCTCGAATGGAAGCTAGGGCCGCTGAGCGACTGCCAGTCTGGGACTTGAATACCTGGCGTCGCTGCGCATCTGGTGCTCCTGCGAAGCAGCTAGAACTCCGTGCCGCGGCGGAGTGGCGTCACTCAGATAGTTTGAGGCGCCAAGTGGGTAAGCCCGAAAGTAGTCCGGCGAAACCGGGTCCAAACGGCTTGATTTTGAGCTGTTGCATCCATCGCAAAGTAGCTGAAGATTGGTCACGTCGTTCGCTCCACCCTCAGCAAGCGGGATGATATGGTCGTAGCGTTCCGTTACCTCGGGGTTCACGATCCGATCCAGTGATCGCCTGCAGGACCGGCATTCACCTCCATCTCGGTGGAAAATTGCGTTCTTTATGATCTGAGGGACATGCTGACGCTTCAGCCTGCCACGCTTCGTGAACCGTGTATCGGTTCCGTCCGCATACTCCCCAAAGCTGATGATTTAGTTCGAGGTAAGCTGGTTGAACCAGGATAGAAGCACCACGTCCCGAAAGAGGATGTGGAACACCTCCTCGACAAGGCTCTCATGTGCGGACACCCAAAGAGGTTCGCCCCACATCTCGGCCAGCCCCCACTCTTCGATAACCTTAAGCGTATCTGTTGGCAGTCCTGCAGGTTTCAGGAAGTCCTTGAGAATCTGGTAGTCCTCATCTCGTCCTGTCCCAATGCCTTCAAGCAGAATGTCGGTAGTGACGTCCTCAATGAACGCATGAAGGTTGGAGAAGCGCGGGAACGGGTTGCACAGGCTCGATGCCCGCATGTCGCCGAAAAGTTCTTCAAGATTTCGCGCGAATGCGCTTTCTTGGCGCACGACATTGAAGATCACATGAGCGAACCAGTAGGGAGTGAACCCCGATGATCGGTAGTAGCCTGAATCTCTCATTCGACCTCGACTTCAAACCCATTTGGTACGTTACCACAATACATGCCGAACTGAAGCGGACCTTCGTGCTTGGCGCAGCGAATTCACCCATTGCCCGCACTGCGGAGCTTCTGGATCTTGGACGATGCTGCGTGGTCCTGTGAAAGTCCGGTTTGGGGAAGCCGCACTACGGCAGCAGTGATCCTGGCGAAGGTCCGGTCTGGGCCGGGAACGGCTATGAGACGGTGACGTTTAGGTGATTTCAGACCACGCCGCGCTTGGCCACGCGGGTGCATGTGCGGGCCTACCCGTTCTGGCATACGCTTCGTTCTGCGCGGATCACTTCCAGTTTAAATCTCGCGATCCCAGTAAGGCGGAGTTCCAATGCGGTCGATCAGATGCTCGACGAAAGCCAAGACCTTGGCTGATCGCATGCGCCCCTCGGGGAACAGGAAGCGGATGGCCCGTGCGTCCGTCCCTTCCTGCGCTCTCCAATCCTCGAGAACGGGTAACAGACGGCCTGCACGCAGGTGCTCTCGAACGAGCCATGTCGGGAACAGGATAAGCCCTTGGCCCGCTAGCGAGGCTTGGACTAGCGCGGTGGCGTCGTTGCTGCGCAGGTTGCCCCCCACGGTTTGGTGCGTGAAGGGCCCCGGCCCCCGGGAGAAACACCACGCTTGGGTGCCTTGGCGCGAGCGATATTGAAGGCAGTCATGCGCACCGAGATCTTCAGGTGTGCGCGGGATACCCCGCCGCGCCAAATACTCGGGCGCTCCCAGAACCAGATGCCGCTGATCGGCCAGCTTGCGGGCAAGCATGGCGCTGTCGGGTGCCTCTCCGATCCGCAGCACTACGTCAGCGCCGTCGGACACGGGATCGACCAGCGCATCCGTCAGGTCGAGTTCGATTTCCAGCTCCGGGTGGGCGGCCTGTAGCCCATGTAGGAAGGGCGCGACGTGGAGCCTGCCGAAGGCCACGGGTGCATTAACCCTTAGCAGCCCACGGGGAGCCAAGCGCCCGCCCCGGAGATTGTCGGTAGCACGGTCGAGCGCCTCGATGACCGCTGTGACCTCATCGAGGAAGGTCGCGCCCTGGTCGCTTAGTCGGACCGATCGGGTAGAGCGGTGGAGCAGGCGCTGACCGAGCGTCCCCTCCAGACGCGCCATATGGCGGGACACCGACGAGGCGGGAAGATCGTGTCGCCTGCCGGCGGCCGTGAAGCTGCCCGCCGCGGCGACATCGATAAAAAGCCGCAGGGCCAGAAGCGAGATATCTTTGTTCATTCGGCAATTATCATTTGTCATTTGTCAGAATTGTTGTCCCTAGCTTCCCTAATATATGCAGTGCCTTCGCATCAAGGAAATGCCCATGAAGCAAATCGCTACTCTTATCGCCACTTTCCTCGCTGGGACCGGCCTGGCCTTCGAGGCCGGACTGCTCGGCCCCTTGGGAGAGACCGTAGGGCACTATTCTGCCGCCCTGTCGATCTTCCTAGTGGGGACGCTGATCCTGACCCTCGCGCTAATCTTCGTGCCGGGCGTGGATCTCGGCCGCGTCTTTCGCCAGCCCCGGTGGCAGCTGACCGGCGGCGTAATGGGCCCCATCTATGTGGTGGCCCTGACGCTGGCCACGCCGGTGATCGGGGTCGGCACGACAATGGTCGCGGTGCTCGCCGGCCAGATTGGCGGTTCGCTCCTGATCGACCACTTCGGCTGGCTCGGCAGTGCTGGGCGACGCATTGATTTCTATCGCATGGGGGCGCTCGGCCTGATCGCCGCCGCCCTCGTCCTCATGAACTTGAAGGCAGACATTTTATGATGCTCGTCGTTCTCGCCGCACTCGCCGGAGGGGTCGCGCTTGCCGTGCAATCCTCGGTCAACGGTCGCCTCGGGTCCGAGGCCGGGCTGGTGCCCACTGCCTGGCTCACCTTCTTCGTGGGGGCGGTCCTGTGCCTCGGGCTGGTCCTCTTCGTCGAGCCGGCCCAGACCGCCACGCTTCTCGATGCGCCAAGATGGCAGCTGACGGGGGCCTTCTTTGGAGTCGTCTACATCGTGGTAATGGTCGTCGCGGTGCCTCTGCTGGGGATTGCTGCGGCAACCGTCGCAGTGATCGCGGGGCAACTGTCCATGAGCATCGTCATCGACCATTTCGGCTGGCTGGGGAACGAGGTCATGGCGATCGACGCGAGCCGTGCCGGAGCCATCGCTTTGCTGCTGGGAGCACTGGGGCTGATCTATGCCGGCAACCGGACCGTCGCCCGCAAATCGGCATAATCTGGCTACTCTCTCGCGCGCGCCTTAATCGCAATGTCGGCTTCCATTTTGTTCATGTGAAGTCCACCGATGCATTCTCGGCCGCGCGGGGCAAGGTTGCCCCCGGAACGTTCATCGAGAGAGAGCGCGTCCGGTTGGTCTGGTTATAAATTTCTGCCGTAAACCGAGCACGGACATGCTCTGTGGAGCCGACTATTTTTGCTGTGAACCCGTCAACGTGGAGCTATGTTTAGCTGTCCCAGTCTCGACGCCAAAAACATTGAACACTTGAAGGCAATGGCAGCTTTTACGTGCGCATTGCGGCGACGATGTTGTCGGGCGAACGGCAACACAGGGTTAATTCAGATTGTATCGGAAAGACCAATGCCTGCGTCGTTGGATCGACGCTCTTGACTTGGCACAGGCAGAGGCTTTCATGCCAAGCATGATGGACCTTTCAACACATTCACTGAACGACCTGACACTTGACGAGTTCTCGCGGCCCATAGCACCGAGGGTTCCGGCAGCGACAGACATGCACCGCCGCCAAGGTCAACAGCTGGCGGCCATCCACCGTCATTATCTGATTGAGATGGCCCAGATTGCAGCGGTTTTGGCTCGGATAGAGGCGGGAGACGCTCCTCCCGAGAACCTGAGGCAGATCATACTTTCACTCGATATGGCGGAGAATTTGCGGGCGTTCGGAAATCTCTGTGGGCGCGAGTGCCAAGTGCTCAAATTCCATCACGACATAGAAGGATCCGATATGTTCCCCCGGATCGAGGCGGCAGGGGGAGGCATGTTTCGAGAGGTCGTTGCTAAACTGCTGTCAGAGCACGAGGTGGTCCACGAGTTGATCATACGCCTTGGTAGCGCTGCGGACGCGCTGATGGAAGATCCGTGCGAGGCGAACTTCGTCGATGCCGCGACCACTTACCAAAAACTTGAAGAAGTCATACGTTCTCATTTTGGCTATGAGGAGACGGAATTGGCGGAGGCCATCGGGTATTACCTCGGGTCGATCTGATACCGCATCCAGAACAACTATGCATCGTCAGTTAGTGCGGCTTAGGGGCTTGTTTGTCTGCGCTGCTGCAGCACGACGGAAAAAGGCTGCATGCTGTATGAATGGCAGCAATGACGGGCCGCACCGCAGTATCTTGTGCCAGGGTCGAGTAGTAGCAATGGGCCGAGTGTGCCGATTTGAGGCCGCCGGGCCCCCGTGCCTCAACCAAGGGGCGGTCGGTTGACGTGAAGAGCCCATGAGCGACATTGGTTCACACTGCGGCAAGCCATTCCATTCGCGGATGCAGCAAACGCAGAGGTTGCACCGCACCAGAAACGGCCTACGCATCTCATGCAGAAGCCGCCGTTCGTCCTGCTAATTAAAAAGCTCAACTACCGCGATTTCTTTCCACGATGTCCGTCAGTCGCTCCTGCACCATGTCCGGCAGCGAAGTTGCTATGATGGACTCGTCCAGATCGCCATCGCCCACTTGGACCAGCATCACCATGCCCATGGTATAGTGCGGGCTGCATTTGATACCGTAGATGCCAAGCGCTTCGAAGGGTACCTCGATCTCCTTGTTGATCTGCCCCTTCACCTGCGGCGCGGCCTCGGGCCAAATCTCTGGGATGCTGACCGCGTTATGGCTGGGATGCGTGGCGATGAAGCGGATCGTGTCGCCGGGCTGCAATGCAAGGAAGTCAGGCTCGTAGACCATGCTGCCGGTCTCGCCCCGGTTCAGCATTTTGACCTCGTAGGTCTCGGATAGTGCGATGCCGGGAAGTAGTGCCAGAAGCGTGGCGGTGAAGAAGGTGGTTCGCATGGTATCACTCCGTGTCATCAGGAAGGGAGGAAGCGCATGACGCGGCTTCCGTCCTGCGCATCTACAAGGGCGCTGGCGCGGACCCCGAAGACGCGCTGCAGAAGCGCGGGGTCAAGAACATCTGCCGGCGGCCCGAGCGCCTGCAGCCGGCCATCCTGCAGCACGGCCAGCCGGTCGCAGCGCATCGCCTGGTTCAGATCGTGCAGCGCGATCACGACCGAAACGCCGAGGCTGGCGACCAGATCAAGGATCGTCAGCTGGTGGCGGATGTCGAGATGGTTGGTCGGCTCGTCCAGCAGCAGGATCCGCGGGTCCTGTGCCAGAGCGCGGGCGATGTGGGCCCGCTGACGCTCGCCTCCCGACAGCGTGGACCAGTCTCGATCAGCCAGATGGCCCAGATCGACACGCCGCAGGGCATGGGCGACATGGGCGTCATCCTGGGCCGACCACGGGCTCAGCGCGTCAAGCCATGGCGTGCGGCCAAGGGCGACCGCATCGCGGACGCTGATGCGATCCGAAGTCTCGGCGCTTTGTGCGACCAGCGCGATCTGTTTTGCAATCTGTCGTTGCGGCATCGCCGCCATCGGCTGACCGTCCAGCAGAATGCGACCCCGGTCCGGCCTCACCAGTCCTACCAAAAGACGCAGAAGGGTGGACTTGCCCGAGCCGTTGGGGCCGATGAGACCCAGCACCTCGCCGGGCGCGACCGTCAGGCTGATGCCGCGCAGCAGATCGCGGCCGCGAAGGCAGCGGCATAGGTCTTGGGCCTCCAGCGTCATGGCACGGACCTCGCTCGGATCAGGATGATGGCGAAGGCCGGTGCGCCGACAAGCGCCGTCACTACGCCGATGGGCAGGGTCTGGCCTGGAACCAGCATGCGCGCAATCACGTCGGCGGCGATCAGGAAGACCATCCCGATCAGCGCCGAGACTGGCACCAGACGCGCGTGCCTGCTTCCGACAAGGAACCGCGCCGCATGCGGCACCACCAGCCCCACAAAGCCGATAGCCCCGGTGATCGAGACCAGAACCGCCGTCGCAGTCGCCGTCGCAAGGATCAGGACGCCCTGCACCCGCCGCACCGGCACGCCGAGCGAGGCCGCGGACTCCGTGCCGAAGGTGAAGGCGTCGAGCGCCCGGGTGTGCCACAGCGCTGCGCCCACGGCGACCAGCACCGCGGTGATTGCCAGCCAGACATCGTCCCATCGGACGCCCGACAGGTTGCCCAGCAACCAGAACATGATGCCCCGCGCCTGCTCGGCACTGGCCGAGCGGGCGATGATGAAGCTGGTCAACGCGTTGAACAGCTGTGATCCTGCAATACCGGCCAGAACGATCTGCGCCGCTCCGCGTGCGCTCGGTCCACCGCCCGACAACCGCGCCAGCCCTACGACCAGCGCGAATGCGGCCAGCGCGCCCAGCAGGGCACCTGCCGACATTGGCAGAAAGGCCGCGCCCAGCCCGGCCACGGCGACCAGCACTGCGCCTGTCGAGGCTCCGGCCGAGATGCCCAGCAGGTAGGGATCGGCCAAGGCGTTGCGCAGCAATGTCTGCAGGACAAGCCCAGAGATCGCCAGACCCGCCCCGCAGGCCCCCGCAACCAACGCGCGCGGCAGCCGGTAGGACCAGATGATCCCCTGGTCGATGGGGTCCACCGGATAGCCGGCACCGAAAAGCTGGTTGGCCAGCGCCTGCCAGACCGTCGCATTGGGGATCGGTGTCTCACCCAAGGCCGCGCCGATGAGCGGCGCCGCCACGATCAGCGCCGCCGCCCAGACCCACCCCGGTGCCCGTGGCCGCCGGATCGCGGCCACGTCGACATGGCCGCTCACCGGGACAGCCCGTCCATGCCCTCGGCCAGCACCTCGAGCCCGTCGATCAGACGGATGCTGGAGTGCATCGCCTCCGCGTCAAGGATGACGATGCGGTCTTCCTTGACGGCGGACATCTGACTGGTCACGGGGTCGGACTTCAGGAAGCGAAGCTTTTCCTCGACGTCGTCGGCCGAAAAGCGGCGACGGTCCATACGTGCGATCACGATGACGGACGGGTCTGCGCGGGCGATGGTCTCCCACCCCACGGTCGGCCATTCCTCGTCCGAAGTGACGACGTTGCGCAGGCCCAACCTCTCCAGCATCCATGCAGGAATTCCCATGGCCCCGGCCATATAGGGATCAAGCTCAAGATCGGCCGAAGAGAACCAGACCGCGGCCGAGGCGTCCGGTAGGTTCATCGCCGCCGCACGCTCAACAACGGCAGTCTCGCGGGCCTTGAGGTCAGCGATCAACGCATCGCCGGTGTCCTGCGCATCCATCAGCTGAGCCATCTGGTCGATGCTATCCCATAGGGTCTGGATGTCGAATGGCGCCAAGCAGGTTCCGTCCGCGCCCACGAGGTTGTCCTTGCCTTCGCAATCGGTGGGCATGACATAAGCCGGAATGCCCAGATCAGCAAATTGCTGGCGCGTGCCTACGGCGCCCTGTTCACCGATCATCCATTCGAACATGGTCGGCACGAAACCGGGGCGCTTGGCGACCACCCCTTCAAAACTGGGCATGTTGTCGCTGATCCGTTCGACGCCGGCGTCCACATTTTCGAATTGCGGCAGCACCGCATTGAACCACAGCGACGTCCCCGCCATGCGGTCGGCCTGCCCCAAAGCGTAGAGGATCTCCGTCGTGGCCTGGCCGATCGAGACGACGTTGTCGGGACGCTCTGGGAAAGTCAGCGCATGTCCGCAATTATCGATGGTCAGGGGGTATTCGGTCGGCGCGGCGATGGCGGCGGGTGCTGCCATTGCAAAAAGCGCGGTCAAGGTCAGTTTGTTCATTGTCGTCCTTCATCATGCGAAGGACGGGGTTGAAGAAGGCGCATCGGAAGACCCTTGGGCATGGCCCGGGGACTGCCGCGTCTTGCGGTTACGCTCGATCATTGCCGGGTTGCGGCGCATGCGGTCTTTCTCCGGGACACCCCGCCCGGGTTCGTTTCGGTCATGATGGCAGGTCTCCTGACTCGCGGATCGCGGCCTTCCCCGCCTTCCCGGCGCATCGGCGCCAGTGGCATCATGGGGTCGGCTCACCGCTTACAGTTGCGGGGGCAGTCGTGGATTTGGCGCCTGATGGCTACACCGCACCACGTTCCCTTTTCACCCAGTCGGACCTTGGCCGCCCGGGAACCATCGCCGCAAGTCATGGTCGGAAACGGCCGGCAGGTCAATTGAAACTCAGCAAGGCCATCACCGTCAATTGCTCAGAGCGTGCTTTCATACCCTCAGCATATTTGCCAGCAAGCATGCTCCGAGCGCTGCCATCCGATGGTTTGTAAGTCGAACGTGAATGTCCGCTACATCCGACCGCCGCACCTGCGATGCGACATCTAGGGTAAGCACGCTTCAGTTCACTACCAGCTTAAGGTTGTGTTCCCGGATGAGCAGTGCAAACGCAGCGAATGACCGGAAGGTCCCGCATAGCAGACTGTTCTTGGACAATCGCGCTGCGCCAAGCACGAACGTCCAGTTTGGGGAAGCTGCAAGGCAGCGCCAGCCAAGCATCGAGCGGCAGCTCTGGGCCGGCCGCGACAGCCGGCCCGCCCGGTTCAGATTTCCACCGCCTCTGCAATCGCGAGCGCATCTTCCAACTCTACGCCCAGGTAACGCACCGTGCTGTCCATCTTCGTGTGCTCGAGGAGGAGTTGCACTGCCCGCAGATTGCCGGTCTTTCGGTATATTTGCGCGACTTTCGTGCGCCGCATGGAATGGGTGCCATACGCGCTCGGCTCAAGGCCGATGGATGTTACCCAGTCTCGGACGAGGCGAGCATACTGGCGTGTCGAGATGTGCCGCCGCTCATGGAACTGTCCGGGCCAGAGATGTTCTGATCCGACCATCAGCGGCGCTTCAAGCCATGCTCCGATTGCTTTCCGGGTCCCTTCGGTGATCTCGAAGCTGACCGGCCGCCGTGTCTTGCTTTGAACGATCGAGGCGCGGTGCTTTACCTGGCCCGCCGCATAGACGTCGGTGACCTTGAGGCGCACCAAGTCGCAGCCACGCAATTTGCTGTCGATGGCGAGGTTGAAGAGCGCCAGCTCGCGAGTCCGCCCCGCGATCTCGAGGCGGACCCGGATCGCCCAGACATGCTTCGGCTGCAGCGGACGTTTCTGGCCGACGATGCGCCCCTTGTTCCAAGCGGGACGGCAGGCGCGGATTGCTGGTAGGTTGGCAGTAGGCATGACGGTTCCTCCGCTCCACCGGTCCCGCCACGTCTTCGGCACTGCGCCGACGCCCCACCATACCATCAATCCGCGGCGAAGGTCCGCTTTGAGCCCTCCTTACCGATTTTCTGCACTGCGGCTAATGTCTGCCATCACGGTGAAGGCAAAAACGTTCAACAACCACTTGGGTTTTGAACGGGGTTTTTGGCAGCGCAAAACGAGGACGTTTGCGAATGAGCTAAAACGAGGGTTTGTTGAGCGGTCGGAAAATCCGCATTGCGGCGACAGCTGACGTTGCATCCAAACTTCATTCAAGTAGCTTAAGACTAAGATAATATCGTGAAACGGTTTGAAACAATGGCAGAGCGACAAGGTATCAATACAACCAACATCCCGTTCGGAAAACCGAGAGCAGCGTCTCTTGGCCTTCAATTTCCGGGTGCCACCGGTAGACTTAACAGTATTACAGACGTTCAGGGGGTATCGGTAGGATACACCACAATCGTTGAAGGTGATGGAAAACTCGTGGTCGGCAAAGGGCCTGTCCGGACAGGTGTTACAGCCATTCTGCCACGGCCTTTGGATCAGTTGTGTGCACCTGTCATGGCGGGTTTGTTTAGCCTGAACGGGAATGGAGAGCTAACGGGGTCCCACTTTATTGAAGAGGTTGGGAAGTTCTCGCTACCAATTACCATCACGAATACCCACTCCTGTGGTGTGGCAAGGGACGCAACAATCCAATGGGCCGCCGAACGATTCCCTGACCACTTTTCCGATGGCTTTGCTCTGCCTGTTGCTGCTGAAACTTACGATGGCTTTCTAAATGACATAAATGGCTTTCACGTCACACAGGAACACGTCCGACAAGCAATAAACAGTGCAGTCTCAGGCTTAATCGAAGAAGGAAGCGTTGGCGGAGGGACAGGCATGAAATGTTTCGGCTTCAAGGCCGGTTCTGGCACCGCCTCCCGCATCGTAGATTTTGACGAAACAGACTACACTGTAGGCACCTTCGTTCAGGCAAACTTCGGGAGCCGGAACGACCTTCGAATTTTGGGACACTCTATCGGCCAAAGACTGACGGACCCGAAGGTGGTTCAAAATTCTCCCGATCCGGACCTGAGTTCGATCATTGTGGTCATTGCAACCGATGCCCCGCTCCTGCCGCATCAGCTCAAGAGACTGGCACGCCGTGCAACACTTGGCGTGGGCAATACAGGAGGCTTTGCACGCCACGGCTCCGGCGACATCTTCATTGCATTCTCTACGGCAAATACTGTTTCAAATTCCTGTGCGCCCAAACTGTTGCTCAACCTGACAATGATCCCCGATGAACATCTGGACCCGTTCTTCGAGGCCGTGGTGCAATCAACAGAAGAAGCCATCCTGAACAGTCTGATTGCCAACAGCGACATGGCGGGCCGCGATGGGAACTTTGTCCCTTCCATCCCTCATTCAGAAATTCGGAAATTGGCAGAATCTGCGCACTAGAGCACATGCTTGGTTTACGTGATTTTGGGTTCGTTACCGACGCAGCTGCATCCGCACCGATCTTCCCAAAAACGACCGTTTTTGGAAGGACTGCACCAAACCGGACATTGACGCGCCTGCGGCGGAGGTCTGGTTTGTCCCGCATCACCTACATTCGCCACTCCCGCGGCGAATGCAGGTGCAGCAAGTGGGGTCGGCCCATAAAGGGGGACGGAACATCTTAACCTCCATAGGAATACAACCATAAGCTGCCGCTCGACCGCTCCGCAGCGAAGTCTCATTTTTGAAAGTTGTGACTGAATTTGCTATATGGGCATAAGTCCTGTCTATGCTGCCCTTGTCTCGCCTTCTTTGATGAGCAAGGCACCGACGAACAAAGGCGGCCATCGAGAATGGCCGCCTTACGAGCCTTTGGACGGAAAGCTAGAACAGCAGCGGCGAGATGATGCCACCGGGCAATCGCAGAGTCATTGCCCAGGTGATTCCGCTGATGAACCCGACAGCACCGATCGTCAGAAGGGTCGCCTGCAGCGGAGGAGCCTTGCCGGCGATAATCAGAAAGGCCGGGAAAAACACTGCCATGGCGGGCACAAAGCCGATCAGCCAGACCAGTCCGACCAGAGCGGCAAACACCGCCAAATACATTTCACGGCCGGACCAAGTTCCCGATACTGCCGCGCTGGCATCGTCATCGTGGATCTCTGCCACTCGGCCGAGGCGGATGCAGAAGACAACACCCAAGGCTCCGGCCAAGGCCAAGATGCCGATGGTCAATGGAAAAACCATACCCAGGAAGCTTAGGCCGATGCTTTCCGCCAAGCAGAAGGCAGCCGCGGCGACCAAAATCCCGGCAAAGGCCATCTGACGGCCCCGGGTGTTCTGGTCGGCTATGTCGCTTGCCCCCTCGCTGGAGACCTCCGCACCGTAGCGCAAGCCCAGAAAGACTGACACGACGGTGATCAGCGCGATGATGATGACGCCCGGGCGCAGCAGCCAGTCCGAACCATAGAACTGCACGGCCTGGTAGAGATAGCCCTCGGCCCCCGGTGCCAGCACGAACCCGATCAGCAGCGCGGGCCGCGGCCAGCCGAACCGGCGCATGTAGATGCCGACGGCGCCCATGATGATCAGCGCCACCAGATCCGCCATCGACCGCGAGGCCTGAAAGGCCGCGAACATGGCAATCATCACCATGAAGGGCGCCAGATAGACAAAGGGCACCTGCGTCAGACGCGCCACCTGCCGGGCCATCAGCACGCAAAGGCCCGCGCCGACCACGTTGGCCAGGGCCAGCGACCAGATGATCGTGTAGGTCAGGTCCAGCCGCGTCTCGACCATGGTCACGCCGGGCTGGATGCCCAACAGGACCATGCCGCCCAGAAACACCGCCATCGACCCCGACCCGGGCACGCCGAACAGCAAAGTGGGCACCAGCGCCCCGCCCTGGCAGGCGTTGTTGGCGCTCTCAGGGGCGATGACGCCGCGCACGTCACCCTTGCCGAACCGGCTGCGATCCTTGCTGGTCTGGACGACATGGCTGTAGGCGATCCAGTCGACCACCGCCCCGCCCAGACCCGGCAGCGCGCCGATGACGCAGCCGAGGCTGGCGCAGCGCGCGACCAGCCAGGGATGGCCCAGCACATCGCGCACGCCTTTCATCCAGCCGCCGCCCAGGGGAGTGCTGTCGGAAATGGCCGTGCCGCGCTTCAGCAGGTCGATGATTTCGGGAATGGCAAAGAGTCCCATGGCCACGACGACCAGGGGCACCCCGTCATAGAGATAGTCGATGCCCAGGGTCATGCGCGCCTCGCCGGTGGCCGGCGCGGTGCCGATCGTGCCGATGACCAGCCCCAAGCCCGCGGCGGCGATCCCCTTGGTCAGGCTGCGCCCCGACAGGACGGCCACCATGGACAGGCCGAACAGCGTCAGCATGAACAGCTCGGCCGAGGAAAAGGACAGGACCAGCGGCCGAGCCATGACGATGGCGACCGACAGGACCAAAGCCCCGATCAGACCCCCGATCAGCGAACTGGTGAAGGCGGCCGACAGGGCGCGGGCCGCCTCTCCGCGCTTGGCCATGGGGAACCCGTCCAGCACGGTGGCTTGGCTGGCGCTGGACCCGGGGATCCCCATCATGACGGATGTGAAGGTGTCGCCGGTGGGAATGACGGCAACCATGCCGATCAGCATCCCCAAGGCGGCGGTCGGCTCCATCCCGTAAAGGAACGGCAGCAGGATCGACATCCCGGCAATGCCGCCCAGTCCGGGCAGGATGCCCACGATCAGGCCCACCAAGACGCCTACGACCAGGAAGGTCAGGTGTCCGGCAGACATGACTTGGCCCAGTGCCGAAAGGGCAATATCGAACATCGTGGTTTTCTCCCCCCACTTGCATTGCGGCGGGGCCAGGCGGCCCCGCCGGTCGGTCAGAACCGGACGCCGTAATCCTCGGACAGCCAGGTCGTCAGGAATTCGCGGATGGCCGGATCGACGGTCAGCGCGGCCTGCAGCGCGGCATCGGCCTCGTCGCCGACCAGCTGGTCATAGACGCCGATCTCCTCTCCGGCGCGTTCGCGGAAATCAGGCGCCTCGACGATCTGGCGGGCGGCGTCGGCATAGGTGGCGATGACCTCGGCCGGGGCGTCCTTGGGCAGGACCACCATCTTCTGCAGGGAATAGCCGGCGATCATCAGCGCCTTCCAGGCCTCGAAGGCCTCACCCTCGGGGGCCGCGCCCATCGCGTCGGTATAGAACTCGACGAAGGTCGGCAGGTCCGGGAAGGACGGATCGCGGGTCACGTTGCCTTTGGCATCGACCGCGCCCATCGAGAACAGCGGCACGGCCTTGCCACTGTCAACCAGCGGCGCGACGCTGTTGAGATAGGCGGAACTGGTCTGGAAATCGATCCCGGCCTCGCCGCGTTCAAAGGCCAGGCGACCCGCGCCGCGGCTTTCCATGCCAAAGACCGGACGGATGTTCAGCCCCATCATCTTCAGCGCCAGCAGCACCGGCATCTCCAGCGCAGTCGCGCCCTGGCTGGCGAAGCGGATCTCTTCGGCCTTGAGGGTCTCCAGACCTTCGGGGCCGGTGACGTCGTATATCGGATCGGCATAGACGACGCCGCCAGTGGGCGATGCCAGAACCGCCGTCCAGTCGGCATAGTCATAGCGCACCCGCGGATCGCCCAGGATCGCGGGATATTGGGTCGAGGCCGACGTGCCCAGGATCGACAACCCGTCATCGGTGGCGCGGCTGGCGAACTGGTTCGCGCCGGTGATCGACCCGCCGCCGGGCACGTTCAGCACAACGACATTCGGCTGCCCCGGCAGGGCTTGGGACAGCTGCGGCGCGAAGAAGCGCGCCCAGACATCTGTGCCGCCGCCGACGCCGAAGGGAATGGTCCATTCGACGGTCTCGCCGGAAAAATCCTGCGCCAGCAGGGTCTGGGGCAAGGAAAATGCGGCCACGGCGCTCAGCAGCGCGGCCCGCAGGGGGTGGGTCAGGTGTCTCATCTGGGTCTCCTCCTTGGATGGTCTGATGTCGGGGCGCTCAGGCGACCTGATCGCGCACATGGACAAAGCCGTCGAACAGCCGCCTGGCGGTCCGGATCACCATGGCGCGTTTAACGATGCCGGTGACGGGGTCCTGCTCGATCTCGACCGGTGTCTGCCCCGAGGGATGTTCGATGACCAGCCGCCGCCGACCGTCGGCATCCGGCTGCGGCAGCCGCGCCAGGCGATGGGCCACGGTTCCGGGGGTGCAGCAGGCCGAGGCGATGCAGACTGCGCCGGTGATCGCCACCGCCGTATGGCAGGAATGGGGCATGAAATAGCGTGCAGTGATCGTGCCGTCACCCGCAGGCGGTGCAAGCAGGATCGGCTTGGGGATGACCATCTGCGACACGTCCCCCAGGCCCATGCGCCGCCCCGCCTCCTGGCGCAACCGCTCCAGACCCTGCAGGAAAGCGCCGTCGGCGTCCAGTTCAGCCGGCGTTTCGCAGCCAGTCTTGCCAAGGCCACGGGCGTCCAGCAGCATCGCCGCGACGGCCATGTCGAACAGCGTGACCTCGACGCCGTCGATCACATCGGCGGCCGACCCCGTCGGCAGCAGCCTGCCCGTCTTGGACCCTGCCGCATCCAGGAACGCCATTCGCACCGGGGCCGCCGTGCCGGGCACGCCCGCGATGGCGGTGTCGCCTTCGTAATCGACCGCGCCGCCGGGGGTCTGCACGATCGCCTCGATCCGCTTGCCGGTGTTGACGTTGAAGATCGTCAGCCGCGTTTCGGGATCGCTGGCCGGGATCAGCCCCTGTTCGATGGCAAAGGGACCGACCGCCGCCAGCATGTTGCCGCAATTGGGCGCGGTATCGACCAGCGCGCGGTCGACATTCACCTGTGCAAATAGGTAAGCGACATCCGCGTCGTTACGAGTGCTGCGGCCCACGATGGCCACCTTGCTGGTCAGGGGATTGCCGCCGCCGATCCCGTCGATCTGCAACGGATGCCCCGATCCCATCGCCGAGATCAGCATCGCATCCCGCGCCGCAACATCGTCCGGCAGATCGCTGGACAGGAAAAACGGCCCGCGCGAGGTGCCGCCGCGCATCAGGACGCAGGGAATTTTTTGCATGATCTTGGCCTTCTCGGACTGTCAGGGGCAAGTGCCCACGTCTTGGGCACAGGCTTGCCAGAGATGCCGGAATGTGTGAAATGCAATGATCGGAATGATTATTGCGTCAGAAACATGAATATCGATCTGGAAGACCTGCGCGCCTTCGTGGCCACCGCCGAGATGCAAAGCTTTCGCGCCGCCGCCGACAGCATCCACCTGTCGCAGCCCGCCCTGACCCGCCGCATCCAGAAGCTGGAGACGACCCTGGGCGTGCCCCTGCTGGAACGGACCACCCGCCGCGTGTCGCTGACGGCAGTGGGCCGTGATTTCCTGCCCCGGGCGCGGCGCCTGCTGGACGATCTGGAAACTTCGCTGATGTCCGTGCGCGAGATTGCGGAACGCCGATCGGGGCTGGTCAGCATCGCCTGCATCCCCACGGCGGCCTATTACTTTCTGCCCGATGTCATCAGCGCATTTTCCGCCGAATTTCCCGCGATCCGGTTTCGCATCCTGGATGCGGGCGCCAACGAAGTTCTGCAAAGCGTCCTGAACCGGGAGGTCGATTTCGGCATCACTCTGCTGGGCGCGGACGATCCCGAAGTGGCCTTCGACCCGCTGATCGAAGAGCCGTTCCTGCTGGCCTGCCGACGCGACCACGTGCTGGCCGGGCGGCCCTCGGTCAGCTGGGAGGAGCTGGCCGATCATCGGTTCGTCACCGTGGGTCGGTCCAGCGGCAACCGCCTGATCATGGACCTGGCGCTGGCGAAGGCGAATGTCAGGCCCCGCCCGTTCTTCGAGGTGCAGCACCTGTCCACTTCGCTTGGTCTGGTCGAGGCCGGGCTGGGGGTGGCCGCGCTGCCGCGCATGGCGCTGCCCGCGGGACCGCATCACACAATCGCCACGGTCCCATTGACACTGCCTGATGTCACGCGAACCGTGGGAGTAGTCCGCGTGCCAGGTTCTCGACGATCGCCGGCGGCGGAACAGTTCTACGAGATGCTGCTCAGTCGATGGCGGGTGTCGTCAGCTCCTCGCGAATGGCTTCAAGAGCCACCTTTGCCTTGAACTCCGCCGAATAACGCTTTCGTTTCGTCATGTGGATCAGTCCTTCGTCACTCGCCAGAGCTTAACGACCGGTCCGAATTCCTGCGGCCACCTCTACACCTGGATGAGGCCGGAAAAGCGTGCTTGCATAGGCTCTGCTTATGTATCGGAAATAGGGGCAGCATATGTCTTGCGGTCTCCAGCCCCTGCCGTATATTCGCGACATGATGTTCAAACCGCACCATCAGCAGATACCAGCGCGACGCTCGATCCGCGCTTAACCTGGTCATGCCTTGACCAGGGCACCCAGTTATATCTGCTCAGGTTCTATCATCATGTCCCTAGTCCCGATCCGCCTTGTTGAAATCGATGACATCGCTGTCAGGTCGCTACATCGCGAGAGCATCCAGCGTATCCAGCAAACATTGGAAAAAACGCTATCCACAGCATCTCGACGACGGCTCAAGGAGCGAATCGAGAAGCTGGCCGACAAACGTCAATCGGGCGCATTGGTGTTGTCGGACCGGATCAAGCCGGAAGAACGGACAGCCCTGCTGCACGCTGCCAAAACAGCTCGACCAGCCAAGGCGCTCAGCAGTCATCAAGCTGACGAAATCGCTGCCGATCTTCATCAGAAAGCCCCATGGATGGCAGCCGCAGGAACCCTCGTAATGCGAGAGATGCGGGTTCGAACATCATCCGGGCCAGCTGCATTCCATGCCCCTCCGATGATCATCGAGGGGCGTCCGGGACTCGGAAAGTCTTGGTGGGCCCGGGCGATGGCTCAGCTGGTCGGAGTGCAGGCAATCACTCTCGACGTAGGTGGCAGTGGGGGAGCCGTATTCTCGCTATGTGGATCGGAACGTATCTGGGGAAAGTCGGAGGCCGGTGTGCTTGTCAGCGGAATGATCTCTCTTCGCACCACAAACCCGGTGATGATCATCGATGAGGTTGACAAGGCACCCACGAATGTCGAGACCGCTGGAGGCAAGACAGTCCCGGGTCTGATCCCAGTTCTGATGTCGATGATCGAACCGCTGACCGCGGCGCGATGGCACTGCCCATATTACCAGGTGCCTTTCGACCTTCGGGGAGTTAGCTGGATCATGACGACGAACGATGCCAGCAGACTTCCACAACCGCTTCTGGATCGATGCCATCTCGTCAAAGTTCCGGATCCAACTGCACAGCAGCTAACGATGGTTGCTCGATCGATTGCCATCAAGCGGTTTGGAGAGGGAGTTCACGCTGATGCAGTCATCGGCGCAGTCGAGGCAGCGCTAGAGAGGCGCCAGATCCTTTCCCTGAGATCAATCCAGCGTCTGATTGAAAGAGCCGAAGCTTTCTTGGCGACACCGCCACTTCACTAGCAACTGTGTCACTTGGGCAGTGGAAGGCTTCTGTTACTGACGGCTTTTACACAGGACGCTAGCTAGGTTAATCAGTTTCCGGGCAATCGCCATTATGATAACTTTGTGCGGTTTCCCGGCTTCTCACAATCGATCCGCGATGGCCTTCATGGGCAGGTTGCGATGTGCGGCGGACTGAGCTGCCTGAGCATCACAGGATTAAAGGCACGGCGACCTCCTGCAATGGTCCGCTTCCCGCGCAAGGCTCCATTGCATGCATCACTGCGGCGACAGGCTGAAATGCGTGGTCAAGCCACAAAGGTTAGACGTCACGCACCACCCCGCCATCGGCCTTGGCCGGGGCCGGGGCCGCTGACAAAGCGAGTTGAGCAGATCCAGGAAATAGAAGTGTTAGGAGGAATTGCTATGGCAGGCATTCATGTCGATCTCTGTGAGATTGGGTGTGCGCCCCAGACCCTTCGCCCCCTTCAACATGTCAGCGGGCCCGGCTAAGAACCCTGAAGGGGAGCGCGGCTACCGCTTGACAGTCGTCAAACCTGATGCCAGGCAGGGGAATGGCAGGGATGATCCAGCAGACTTGCCAAGTCGTCGTCCAGCAGCATCGCAGTGATCGACATGCCTGCCATGTCAAGCGACGTATAATAATGGCCGATCAGGGTCCGTTGGACCACGACGCCGCGGGCGCGCAGCCGCTGTCTGAGACGCCGGTTGATGATATACAGTTCCATCAGCGGTGTGCTGCCAAGCGAATTGACCAACAGCGCGACACGGTCGCCCTCGGCCGGGGCCATTTCCGACAGAATCCGATCGACGATCAAATCCGTCGCCTCATCGGCGCCGACCAACCTGTCGCTGGCGATGCCGCGTTCACCATGCACCCCGACACCGATCTCCATTTCATCGGGACCAATCCTGAAGCTGGGGCGGCGCGTCTCGAGAGATGTGCCGGGTTCAAGGGCGATGCCCATGGTGAAGCATCTTCGTGTGGCCCGTTCGGCCAGTTCGGCACAGCGCTCTAATGGCAACATCCGATCGCATGCGGCCCCGGCGATCTTGAAGATGAGAACGTTTCCCGCGACGCCACGCCGTGCGGCCCGCGTCTCGACCGGGGCCGAGGCGATGTCATCAGTGGTGATGACCGAGCGGACCGGGATGCCCTGCGCGGCGGCCATCTCGGCAGCCATCTCGAAATTCATCACGTCGCCCGAAAAATTACCGAAGATATGCAGCACACCGGCCCCGCCATCGGCGGCCAGCGTCGCCGCCAGGATCGGGACGGGCGGCGGGGCGGCAAAGACATTGCCGATGGCGACCGCATCGGCCAGACCGGACCCCACATAGCCGAAGAATCCAGGCTCATGTCCCGATCCTCCGCCGATGACCAGACCCACCTTTCCGGGACGGGGGCCTGTCATGGCCCTCAGCGCGCGGGGCGCCCCCTCGATGGGGGCCAGCAGGCCTTCATGCGCCAGGACGGCACCTGCGATGGCCTCGGTCACGGCATCCTGGGAACGATTGAGGAATTTCTTGACCCGCATGCGCTCGGGCAGCGCGGGCGATGGTTTGCCGACGCGCTTGGGGGCGCCGATATCGCACCCTTCGGAGGCGAGGATCGCGCGGGCCGTATCGGCATCGGTGACCATGATGTTGACCAGCCTGCCGCGCAAGGCCGCCAGAATGGCCTGCACCTTGTCCATCCCGCCCGCGACACCGATCCGGCAGGGGATATTGCCCAGGCTGTTCAAGTCGATGCCGATGGTGCGGCCCTCAAGCGGTCCGTCGACGACCTCGCCCGTGGCCGAGATCAGCCGCCCTGCAATGCTGCCGACCGCCGCATTCGCGTAATCCTGCGCGTCCACCGCATCGAAGAAACCGCTGCTGTGGATCGTGCTTTCCGGACGCAGCGACGAGATGCCCAGAATGATGCGGTTCGCTTCGGCCAGAACGCCCATCTGTTCGGCGACCACCGGTTCACGCAGCAAAAGCGCCCGCATGTCGGGCGACGAGACGATCGCAGGGGCCGATATCGGGATGCAGCGCGCGCCAAGGGCGTCCGCTAGAGTGGTTGCGCAGGCCTCGGGCGTCCAGGGGATCTTGGCGGTGGTTCCGCCCGTCGCCTGGACGACGCGCAGATCCTGAAGCCCGCCGCTGCGGACGTTGTCGGCCAGCGCCAGCACCGTGCGTCCCCAGGTAATCGCGATCGTATCGCCCGATTGCGCCGTCCTTGCCAAAAGCTGTGCCCCTGCCGTGCCCAACCGGTTCATCAACGGAATGCCCGGACCTTCCGAGGGGATCACCAAGCAATCCGACAGGTTGAAATGGTCCTGCAGGCGCTGCGCGATGCTGAGGGCGCGGAAGCGGTCGGGGTCGATCTCGATCGAGACGATGCCCCGGGCCCGCGCATCGGCCAGATAGGCATTCACCGTGGCGCGCGAGACACCCATCTGCGCCGCGATGTCGCCTTGGGTCATGCCATCTTCGTAATAAAGCCAAGCGGCCCAAAGCAGAGGGTCCTCGCCAAAGCGCAAGGGACTGCGGGCGATGCCGCCCACCCGTGTCGTCTGTCCATTCGTCATGACGATGCCCGACCGGATCGGTCCGCAACCCACAGCGCCATGCTGTCCAGCAGCGCGGCCGCCGATGCCGCGCCGGGATCCACATGGCCCAAGCTACGCGGGCCAAGACGCGCCGCCCGACCCTTGGATGCCATCATCGCACGCGTGGCTTCGGCGCCCTTTGCCGCGGCGGAGGCAGCATCGGCCAGAACCCGGTCAACCTCCTGGTCAGCCGCCAGGCCCGCACGGGCGACATGAGCGGCAGGCGCCCAGGCATCGATCATGGTCTTGTCACCCGGCTTGCTGGATCCGCGCGCGGCAATTCCCTCGGACATGGCGACGATCACCTCTGGCAGGCGGGTCAGAGGAATTTTGTCCTGGGGACCCAATGCCTGGGCGGCACGCATCAGGGCACTGGCATAAAGCGGGCCCGTGGTCGCGCCGATCTCGTTCAGCAAGGCGCGGGCGGCCAAAAGCATGCCATCGGCCAGCGCAGGCGCATCACGCTCGCCTTCCGACAATGCCTTGGCGGCGGCGGAAAAGCCCCCCGACATGGCCACGCCGTGATCGGCGTCGCCAATCTCGCCGTCCAGTTCGGCCAGATAATCCTGCTCGGCGACCATGCGGTCGGCAAGGCTGCGAAACAGCAAGGTAAGGTCATGTCGGGTAAACATCTGCATAGCGGCGATTATCGGCGCGAAGCCGCGGCGATGCAATGCCGCGGCTTCGAACGTCACGCCGGGGAAAGCCGCGTTGTCACGCTGCCCGCCAGCGTCGTCAGGATCAGTGCGCAAGAGGTCGCGCCCGCATCCAGAACCCCGCGCGAACGCTCGCCAAGGCGACTTGCCCGGCCAAGCCGCGCGACCATGTCGATGGTGCTGTCGCGGCCTTTCTCGGCCGCCTCTGCCATCGCCTTCAACGCGTTGCCGAAACCTTCGGGCAGGGCGGCCTCATAGGCGGCGATGGCCGGCACCAGGCAGTCGACAAGCGTCTTGTCGCCCAGCTCGGCGGCACCCGTGGTCCGGACGCCCTGAAGGCCCGCCCGCAGCATGACGCCGAAGCCCTCGGCATCGACCGCCTGCCGCCCGTCTATCGCCAGGGACATGTTGCGGAACATGAACCCGTAAAGCGGCCCCATCGATCCGCCGATCTCGGTCATCAACACGTCCGACAGCGTCGAAAATGCCTCGGCCAGTGACAGGTCCCGACCGTCGATGCGTTCGGCGGCCCGCCCGAAGCCCTTGGCCATGTTGATGCCGTGGTCGCCGTCACCGATCAGACCGTCGATTTCGGACAGATAGGCCTTGTTGGACACGATGACGCTTGCCAGGTCGGACACGATGCCCGAGGCCGCGTGAAGGTCAAGGCGCGGATCGCCAGTGGCCTCGGGCGCGCGTTCCGTGGCAGCTTCGGCCTTGGCAGTTCCGGTCCGGCGGGCGCGCGGAGTGGATATGGCGGCTGTCGGCTGGACAGATCTGCCCGACATGGTCATCCCCGGTGCGGCGCATTCGACGTCCAGCAGTTCCTTGAGTTCTTCGTCCAGCGCCATGACCGTCAGCGTCGCCCCCACCATCTCGAGCGAGGTGAAGTAATTGCCGACGATGGCCCGATGCACCTTCAGACCCACCCCCTCCAGGCCGGTCTCGATCCGTTCGTAGAGAACATAGAGCTCGTTCACCGGCGTCGCGCCAAGGCCCGAGACCAGCACCGCGACCTCGGTTCCTTCGGCCAGGTCCTGATCCTCCAGCACGATCCGCAGCATGTCGTCGGCGATGTCATCGGCGCGCTTCAGGGCCTCGACACGGGTGCCCGGTTCGCCGTGATGGCCGATGCCGACCTCCATCGTGCCGGGGGCGATCTGGAAGTTCGGATGACCGACCGCGGGCAGGGTGCAGGGCCCGAGGCCCACGCCGACCGAACGGCAGGCGTCAATGGCCTTCTGCGCGGCCGCCTGGACCTGCGCCAGATCGCCGCCCAATGCTGCGCGGGCGCCGCCGATCTTCCACATGAAGATCTCGCCCGCCACGCCGCGCCGCTTGGCGCGCTCCGCGGGCGGGGCGGAACAGACGTCGTCATTTGCCACGACCAGTGCGACGTCGATATCGTCGGCAGCCACCATGTCGCGCGCCATTTTGACGTTCATGTTGTCACCGGCATAATTCCCATAGAGCACCGCGACCCCGGCACCGCCATCCGCGGCGCGGATCGCATCGGCAAAGGCCTGCGCGGTCGGTGAGGAAAACAACTCTCCAACCGCGACGGCGTCCACCATGTTGCGGCCGGCATAGCCGATGAAAGCAGGCTCGTGGCCGGAGCCGCCGCCCGTGACGATGCCGACGCGCCCTTCTTGCGGGGCAAAGCGCGACAGCACGACGCGCGCGTTCATCGGGTCCCTGCGGACCAGGTCGCGATGCGCCTTGACGAAGCCCGCCACGGTTTCGTCGACGATGTCGTCGGGATCGTTGAAGAACCGCTGCATGGCCAGGCCGGTCCGGGTATTCACGTCGCTGCTGTCCATCATTTCACCGTATATCCGCCATCGACCAGAAGATCGGCACCGTTGATCATCGCCGCCGCGTCCGAGGCCAGAAAGACCGCCGCTGCGGCGATCTCGTCGGGTTCGGCAAAGCGGCCGACCGGGATCTGCGCCTTCATCGCGTCGCCCTTGGGGCCCGCCCATGCCTTGCGGCCCAGATCGGTCATCACCACCGTCGGAGAGATCGCGTTGACCGTGATGCCATGCTTGCCCCATTCCAGCGCCAGCGTCTTGGTGACGCCCAGGATCCCGAATTTCGCCGCGCAATAGGCCACATGCCCTTCGATTGCCACCGAACCTGCCTGGCTGGCCAGGTTGATGATGCGGCCGCCCTTGCCTGCGGCGATCATGGCGCGGCCCACGGCCTGGGCCATGGCAAAGCTGCCGGTCAGGTTGATGTCGATGGTGCGCGTCCATGCCTGGGGCGACAGATCCTCGGCCGGGGCCAGATCCACGATCCCGGCCGAGTTCACCAGGATGTCGATGCCGCCGAATGCCTCGGTTGCCCCCGTCAACGCCGATGCGATGCTGTCGGGCTCGGTCACGTCACAGACAAAGGCCTGCGCCTCGCCGGGCAGGTCGTCGGCCAGTTGGCGGGCACCCTGCAGGTTCATGTCCAACAGCGCGACGCGCGCGCCCTTGGTCGAAAAGGCCCGCGCGATGGCCGCGCCGATCCCCGAGGCGGCACCCGTCACAAGGGCGGTTCTGCCCGTCAGGGAAAAGTCCAATGAAGCTGCCATAGCGGTCCTCTGTCTGACGCGGGACCGTCCCTGCGACCTTGCGGGTCGCGCGGCGGCAGGGACGATCCGGATATCCATTCCGTGAGTGGTCCCGGCACCCAAAGGCGCCGGGGAAGCTGATCCGGCTTACTGGCGCGTGGCCAGAAGCGCATCGACGTTTTCGGCGGTCACCGGGGTCCAGGGGACGTTGTATTCGCCGTCGGCACCGTCATTCCACGGCATGTCGGGATATTGTTCCCAGATGCCGGACATCGGCTCGTAATCGGGGCGGACGGCCTTGATGGCGACGTCGATGGCGCCCAGGGCCTGCGCCTCGCCATCCTGAAGGATGGAATCCATGCTGCCTTCCTTGACCGCGTTCAGCGCATCGGTCACGCCGTCCACGCCCGCGATGGCGAAATCACTGACGTCCATTCCAGCGGCGCGGATCGCCTCGATGGCACCAAGGGCCATCTCGTCGTTCTGGCCGATCACGCCCTTGATGTCGTTGCCATGCGAGGTCAGCCAGTTTTCCATCAGGCTCTGCGCCTCGGCACGCGACCAGTTGGCGGTCTGGCGTTCCAGGATCTTGACGTCGGGGCATTCGGCCAGGGCCTTTTCATTGCCTTCGCCGCGCTGGATTTCGCCCGACTGGCCGATGGGGCCCTCGATGATGACGACATCACCCTCGCAATTCATCTTGTCCAGGACGGCCTTGGCCTCCAGATAGCCCGCCTCGACATCGTTCGACCCCACATAGGATGTCAGCTGGTCGCTGTTCACCCGCGCGTTCGACCCCACGACCGGAATGCCCGCATCGACCGCCAGCTGGACCGCCGTGGCGCCCGCCTCGACGTCCATGGGCGCAAAGACGATCGCGTCATAGCCCTGGGTGATCATCGTTTCGAACTGGTCCTGCTGGACCAGCGCATCATAGCGGCCGTCAAAGATCGTCAGCTCGACCATGCCCGACTGGACGGCGGGATGCTTCTGACCGGCGGCCGACCACAGCTGCATGAACTCGGCGTTCAGGCCATAGGCGGCCATGCCGATCTTGATCGGGTCGTCCTGCGCCTGGACGGCACCGGCCCCCAGGCCCAAGGCGAACACGCTGGCTGTCATCATCATCTTCGGTGTCATGTGGTTTCCTCCCTTTATGACAATCTTTTCGCGGCCCCTGCGCCCGGCGGGCGTCAGTCCTCGGACTTGCGCGAACGGTCCAGCAGCACGGCGGCAACGATCAGCCCGCCCTTGATGACCTGCTGGTAGTAGGATTCGACCCCCATCAGGTCGAGCCCGTTGTTCATCACACCGATCAGCAGCGCCCCGATCACGGTGCCGCTGACACGACCGATGCCGCCTGCCAGGCTGGTGCCGCCGATGACCACGGCCGCGATGGCGTCCAGTTCATAGGCGACGCCGGCCTGCGGCAGGGCCGAACCGGTCCGCGCCGCCAGGATCATCCCCGCAATCCCCGCCAGCGCCCCAGAAATGGCGTAGACGGCGAAACGGATGCGACGGACCGGCAGGCCGGAGACCTTGGCCGCGTGCGGATTGCCACCCACGGCATAGACATGGCGGCCGAACCGGGTCCGGGTCAGGATGAAATGCGCCAGGACGAAGACCAGGCCGAACAGGATGATGGGCACGGGTATGCCCGCGATATCGCCCGTCCCGATCCAGCGATAGCCGTCGGTCAGCGCCGGCACGGGCCGACCGCCCGCATAGATCAGCGTCAGACCGCGTGCGGCCGACAGCATGCCAAGCGTCGCCACGAAAGCCGGGACGGAAAACCGGGCCACCACCGAGCCGGACACGGCGCCGACGGCGGTTCCGGTTGCAAGCCCCACCATCACCGCGATCAGCGGCATGTAGGGTGATCCTGCCACACCCGCAGTGCTGGTCGTGGCGAAACTGGCCGACACGACCCCCACCAAGGCCACCACCGACCCCACCGACAGGTCGATGCCGCGCGTCAGGATGACGAAGGTCATGCCGATCGCCAGAATCCCGTTGATCGAGGTCTGGCGCAACACGTTGATGATGTTGCGCTGGCTGAGGAAATTCTCGTTCACCACCGCCAGCACGACGCACAGCAGGACCAGCGCGATCAGAATGCCGTAACGCTGTGCCAACGGGCCGATGCGCGACGTGATCGTGCGCGATTGTTCGGTTCCTGCCCCGGCCGGCGTTGCGGCCTCGATCTGCTTTTCCACCTTGATCCTCCCTTTCGTGCATCTTGCGCCGCGCGGTCGCCCGTGTGGGGGCGCCGCGGTTTCAGGCCGCCAGATGCAGCAATCTCTCTGCGGACAACTCGGCCCGCTGCAATTCACCGGCCACGCGACCGTCGCGCATCACGACCGCCCGGTCCGCCATGCCCAGAACCTCGTCCGTCTCGGACGAGATCATGATGACGGCCCCCCCGGCACGGGTGAAATCGGACATGACGCGATAGATCTCGCGCTTGGCGCCGACATCGACGCCGCGCGTCGGCTCGTCCAGCAGCAGGATGCGCGGTTCGGTCAGGAACCACTTGCCCAGGACCACCTTCTGCTGGTTGCCCCCCGACAGGCTGGACACCGACAGCTTGTCCGAAGCGGTCTTGATGTTCAGCGTCTCGATCATGCGTTGCGCCGCGTCGCGTTCGGCCGCCACCCGCATCAGCGGTCCGGTCGAAACCCGGTCCAGCGTGGCCAGGCACAGGTTGTCGCGAACGTCCCCCGTCAGCACCAGCCCGGAATGTTTGCGGTCTTCCGTGACATAGGCCAGCCCGGCGCTGATCGCTTGGTGGGGCGTGTTGATCCGGATGGGCTTGCCCTCGATGACAATCTGGCCGCCCCCACTGTCCGACAGACCGAACAGGCGGTCGAAGATCTCGGTCCGGCCCGATCCCATCAGACCATAGAGCGCCAGGATCTCGCCGCACCTGACGGCGAAGTTCACGTCGCGGACGCCGTGATCGGCGGAAAGGTTGCGCACCGACAGCAGTTCCTCCTGGCCCGGTTCGTTTTCCTTGATGAATTCCTCGGTCAGAGGGCGGCCCACGACCAGCTGGATCAGGCGATCCTTGTCGATGTCGGCCATGGCCCCCGTCTCGACGAAGGCGCCGTCGCGGAACACGGTATAGCTGTCGCAGATCGAGAAGATTTCGGACAGGCGGTGGCTGACATAGATGACGCCCTTGCCGCGGGCCGTCAGCGTCTTGATGGCCGCGAACAGCTGGTCCGCTTCGGCCTCGCCCAGGGCCGAGGTCGGTTCGTCCATGATGATGATCTCGGCGTCATAGCTCAGCGCCTTGGCGATCTCGACCAGCTGGATCTGGGCCACCGTCAGGTCCATCATCAGGCTTTCCGCGCGGATGCCGAAATGGAACCCGTCCAGCAATTCCTGCGCCTTGCGGTTCAGTTCACGAAAGCGGACGCGGCCGAAAAGTCCCACCGGCTCGCGGCCCAGATAGATGTTTTCGGCCACGGTCATGGCCGGAACCGGACTCAGTTCCTGTTCGATGATCGAAATTCCGTTGGCCAAGGCCTGTGATGGGCTGTCAAAGCTCATGGCCCTGCCGTCGCGCAGCAGCGTGCCGCCGTCGCGGCGATGGATGCCCATCAGGATCTTCAGGAAGGTGGACTTGCCGGCGCCATTGCCGCCGCAAAGCGCGTGAACCGATCCGGGCCGCAGTGTGAAGCGGCCGTCGCGCAGGGCAAAGACGCCCCCGAAGGATTTGCGAAAGCCCGTGGCCTCCAGCAGCGGTTGTTCCATGATTGCTCCTCCAGGCATCACCCCTCCCCGGGCAACACAAATGTCAGGACGAACCCGACAAATGGCAAGGTAGAGGCTGATTCCGACATTTGTCAATCAAAGATAGTCTTTTGTCAGAAGTGCCGTGTTCCCTTGGCCGCGCCATGATCCTGCGGGATCGCTGCGCCTTGGCGGTCCAGGTGCAGCAATCCCCGGCAAAACAGGGCAATGACCGCCGCCGCGCGTGGCCCCGGTCATTGCCGCGCCAAGATCGAAGCCGCTTTTCCAACCCCCCGAAACAGTCCGAGGCTTTACAGCCCGCCCCGCCTGTCGTCGTATGCGGCCGTCGGCAAAGCGTCTGCCGTCACGCATCCAAGGGAGAGGCACGATGCCAAGATCGCTGGTTCTGGAACGCAAGGGAGAGCTGTCGCTGCGGGATATTCCCCTGCAGATGGACATGGGACCGACCGATGTCCGCATCCAGGTTCATACTGTTGGCGTCTGCGGATCCGACGTTCATTATTACACCCACGGCAAGATCGGCCCCTTCGTCGTGAACGAACCGATGGTCCTGGGGCACGAGGCTTCGGGTGTGGTGATCGAGGTCGGATCGCAGGTCCATCACCTGAAGACGGGCGATCGCGTCTGCATGGAACCGGGCATTCCCGACCCCGCCTCGCGCGCGGCCAAGCTGGGGATCTACAACGTCGATCCCGCAGTCACCTTTTGGGCGACGCCCCCCGTCCATGGCTGCCTGACGCCGCAGGTGGTGCATCCGGCGGCCTATACCTACAAGCTGCCCGACCACGTCTCCTTCGCCGAGGGCGCGATGGTCGAACCCTTCGCGATCGGCATGCAGGCTGCATTGCGCGCGCGCATCCAGCCTGGCGACGTGGGCGTGGTCCTTGGCGCAGGCCCCATCGGCATGATGACGGCGCTGGCCGCCCTGGCCGGGGGATGCGCCAAGGTTCTGGTGGCTGATCTGGCCCAGCCCAAGCTGGACATCATCGGCACCTATCCCGGCATCGAGACGATCAACATCCGCGACCGGACTGCCGCCGAGGCGATCTTGGAAGCGACCGAGGGTTGGGGCGCCGACGTGGTCTTCGAATGCTCAGGTGCGGCCCCCGCAATTCTGGGCGTCCCGCAATTGTCGCGGCCGGGCGGAACGGTCGTCTTGGTCGGCATGCCTGTCGACCCAGTCCCGGTAGACATTGTGGGCCTGCAAGCCAAGGAATTGCGGATTGAGACAGTCTTTCGATATGCCAACGTCTATGATCGGGCCATCGCACTGATCGCGGCGGGTAAGGTTGACCTGAAGCCGCTAATTTCGTTCAGCTTGCCTTTCGAGGACAGCATCGCGGCCTTTGAGCGTGCCGCCGAAGGTCGCAATACCGATGTGAAGATCCAGATCGAGATGCTCGGCTGATAGGTCGGACCCAGCTTCGCACTCGGTCGGCGGTCATTGGTCAGCCCAGCCCGGTAGCAGGCCGAGCGAGCACCTCATTTATGACGCGGTATTCTTAGAGGCCGGTTTTGTGTTCGCGGTTTCGTTTTTTTTGGGGGGGGCCGCAATTAAATGGAAGAGGTCCAGATCACATTATGTTTGGATTCGCCCGCGGAGTTTTCTCAACTCATCAGGGCCTCATGTCCTCAGACTTGGCGAAAGCGAAATTTAGGATGAATTTGTTACTTTTGAATGCAAACGGGCAGTGTCGTGAGTATCCAAAGTTGCCTTGCCTTCGATAAGCGCGAGAGCGTCCGCAAGCCTGTCAAGCGCTTCCTTTTGAGGATCTTCTACATGCTCGAGTAGGTTGCCAGTAATCAAGTAGTTCTCCAAAGCTCGGGACGTTCCGTCGTCGTCGTGGCCGGCATTATGCGCCAGAATTTCGTCAATGGTTCTGGGAGCCACTTTCAGGATCTTCATGATTGTGGCGCCGGTTCGGCGGAGATCATGACGATGCCAGTTACCCGTCCCACTCTCGCGCTGGATCGGACGGGTGAACCGATGCCAGTTGCCGAGAAATCCACCTTCGGAATTAGGAAAAACCAAATCGTCGGCGCGCCTCTCTGGGTAATTCGGCAAACTTCTGAGAAGCACTATTGCTGCATCAGAAAGCGGTAGACTTTGTTGCCGAGGAGGGCCCGAATGGGTTTTCACATAAGGCTTGTGCCAGGTTCCAAATTCTTCGCGGAAATCTCGCCACCTCATCCTGACAAGCTCTTCTCGTCTTGCACAGGTTAGCAACAAGAACCGAAGTGCCAATGGGCGAGTGTCCTGCTCAGGGTGAAGTCCAAGTTCGAGGCATGCCGGCGCTGGCCACACAAGGAGCGGCAAGATCTTCCCAAGTTCAGCGTGGTCGAGAGCACGTTCGCGCTTTCCTCGGATGCTATGATCTTCTGAAGCGGGGTCATGAGTTGAGCGCAGATCGACAACATCAAGCCGATTTGCTCGTGCTCGTCCTTCCTTGTCAAACCTGTTGCGACCGACACACCAGTCCAATACTGGCATAAGATACGCTCGTGCTTTCGAGACCTGTCCGTTAGCCGTCTTTTTGCCAGATTCCGGTGCATAGGACATCATTGAGGAAGCCAAGTCGCCAAGACTGAGCTCAGTCACTCTGGTCTGTAGATGGGTGCCGAACACGGATTCAATCCGGTGATACGCCTCACAGGGGCGGCCTGTCTTTGTTCTCTGCCAGATGCGTCGCTTTGGCGCCATAAGAGCTTCATATTCGTTCAGGATTTGCTCCAAGGTTGGAGCGACATCCAAGCCACTGTCGTCAGTCTTTTTGCGTTGACTGAGATGGCCGACTGTTTCGCGTAGCTGACGCTTGGTGTCCGCCGCCTTTAAACGTGCGATGCTCAGCTTCATCTCGGGGTAAGTCCCAAGCGTTACCCTTTGCGCAACACCATCTTTGGAGCGCCCTCGGACTGCCCAAGTCTTCATACCAGCAGGGGTGACCCGCAAGGTGAGGCCTCTCTCGAGGGTGTCAACGAGGTCAATGCGATCGCCTGTAGTGAAAGACTTAACATTTGCATCAGTCATTTTCAGTTGCATGTGTGTGCTCCGTCATCCGTGCCATCACGACTACCGGGGACACATTGGGGACACAATATATGTCTGGACCTTATCCACGGATAAAGAACCAATGGCAGTGTCCCGCTCCCTTTAAGGTGTGGATAAACACTTGCATTAAGAAATAAAGTTAATCAAATCAGCGTTTTATATAAGTATGCAGCGGTGTCTTTGCACGAAAGCTCAGAAAAATGAGGAATGCAAATATGAAAGATGCGAGGATTGAAAATCCGCGTGTCGGCAGTTCAAATCCGTCTCCGGGCACCATTCAACTACATGAAATATTCGATTTTATCTCGGCGTGGTGCGGAGTGTCGTGTCCGTGCGGCTGTTCGTGGCACAGTGATGGCACAATTACGCTGAGCTCTGTGCGACCAAGAGGGAAGTAATCTTGGTCAGGGGATAGAACCCCAACCAAGATTTGAATGCAGCTTCAACAGCGCACAACAAGCTGCGCCTTACTCGCTGCCCTCAATGTTACGCAGATAGGTAGTAACTTCGGAAACCAGGAACCGGGTCGGATTATTCCCCGTTCCGGGAATGCCCAGTTTGATTTTTTTCGGAAATTCCGGATTGGTGCAACACCAGCGATCAATCGTCGCGCGGGTCACATTGACCTGCCCCCTGCTGGTCCCTCATTCATAACGAGAGTTCTGCAGGTTGGATCTGGGTATTCGGTTGCTCTTCCTGGCGCAAGTGCGCCGGGCGCGGAGCCCTCAAAATGCTCAAGCGCACGGCGCGCTTGCTGCGGCGTCTGGTTACCCAAGGACGAGTGCGGCCTGACCGTGTTATAGTCGTAGCGCCACAGGGCCAGCTTGCGCCGCGCGTCATCCAGGCTGTCGAAGATTTCCTCGTTCAGCAGTTCATCCCTGAGGCTACCGTTGAAGCTTTCAACGAAGGCGTTCTGCTGTGGCTTACCCGGATCGATGTAATGCCACGACACCTCGTTCTCGTCGGCCCATTTCAGGATCGCCCGACTGGTGAACTCGGTTCCATTATCGCTGACAATGCAGCCTGGCTTGCCGTAGAGCCGGATCAGGGCACTGAGTTCCCGGACGACCCGTGCGCCGGACAGGCTGGTGTCCGCGACAAGGCACAGGCATTCACGCGTGCAGTCGTCGATCACGGCGAGGATCCGGAACTTCCGCGAGGCACCGAAGCTGTCGGAGACAAAGTCCAACGACCAGCGCGCGTTGACGCCCGCAGCCGATGGCATCGGGATTCTTGTGCCACGCGCTCGCTTGCGACCGCGTCGTTTTTGCACGGACAGCCCTTCCTCGCGGTAGATCCTGTAGAGCTTCTTGTGGTTCATGATCATGCCCTTGCGTTCTAGAAGCACGCCGATCCGGCGATAACCGAACCGACGTCGCTTTCCGGCGATCTCCTGCATCTCCTTGCGGATCTCGACACTGTCCGGCGGGCGTTCTCGCCGGACTGTCTTTGGATCGACACCGACCAGCCTGCAGGCTCGGCGCTGCGAGATATCATGATCCCGTATCACCCGAAGCGCCGCGTCTCGCCGCTTGATCAATGTCGTCAGCTCTTTCCCAGCAGGTCTTTTAGGACGACGTTGTCCAGCATAATATCGGCCAGCAGGCGCTTGAGTTTGGCGTTCTCGTCTTCGAGCGATTTCAATCTGGCCGCCTCGGACACCTCCATCCCGCCATACTGGGACTTGAACTTGTAGAACGTTGCAGGGCTGAGGCCATGCCTACGGCACACCTCTGCCGTCGGCATGCCGGCTTCCTGTTCCTTGATCATCCCGATGATCCGCGCCTCGGTGAAACGGCTCTTTCTCATGTGTCTGCTCCCTAAGAGTTGGCGCAGACTCTACATTACGGTGAGGGATTTCGCGGGGGGCAGGTCAGGTTCATCGCTGCTTGACAGTTCTGCGGTCCTTGATCATCATCAGCCACATGACCAATCATCTGCACATACGCGCCATACGCAACTAAAACTCCGGGCTTTTCCGGAGCGGTTCTCGCATTTTGTCCAGCAATCAGTCGCAGCGCCATAACGTCGATGCGCGGCTTTAGGGTCATTTTTCATGTTTCATATCAATGGTCGCGAGCTTCAGCTTGCGAGACTTCGTGCCAATCGCCATCACGATCTGGCATCCGAGTGGGTCACTGTCGACTTTGACGTTGTGAACGACATCCTGCCACTCGGCGCTGACCGACTGTTCGACCATCTTAGACAGTATCTGGGCTGGCATCGTCTCATTGCCGATTTGATCGGGAAACTTACCGCAGTCGCATATTCCATGTTGTCTGTGTTTGTGGTCATGAGCGCCGCGCTGGAAACCAAGTCCGGCAATGGTGTGTTCTTCAATGAGTTTGATTTGAGCCTGAACGCCTTGGATCAGACCAGCCTGATCTCTCGCATCTACCGCATCTGCGGCGCGCTACGTGGTCGTCAGCCATTGTGGGTAAAGGGTATGACCTGCGACACCCGCGCGACGGTCGATCTGCTGATGGGCAATGAGTTCGAGGCCACTGAAGCGCGCGGCTGGCATCTGACCATCTGATCCAAACGGGAGTCGGCCCAGATGAGCGGCGGGGTTTTATACGCCCTGAATAGCGCCAGATCAGCGTCGTGGGCCCGGATCGTTACCGGGGCTCCTAGTCTCAGGGCTCATAACCAGGACAGCACAGTAGCGGCTAGAGCGACGGCTGAGAGGAAGACCTTTGGGCTTCTGTCGTAGCGGGTTGCCACGCGTCGCAAGTCCTTGAGCCTGCCAAACATGATTTCGATCCGGTTGCGGCGTTTGTAGCGGCGCTTGTCGTATTTGATGGGGATCTTGCGCGCCTTGCGGCCGGGAATACATGCCTTGATTCCCTTGTCCTGCTAGGCTTCGCGGAACCAATCGGCATCATAGCCTCGGTCAGCAAGTAGCCACTGCCCACCTGGCAGACCTCCCAGGAGATCTGCCGCCCCAGTGTAATCACCAACCTAGCCGGCAGACATGAAGAACCTGATCGGGCGTCCCTTCGTAGCGGTCACCGCGTGGTGCTTGTTGGTCATCCCACACTTGGTGCGGCCGATCAGGCGCCCGCATCCCCCTTTTTACTTCGCAGGCTAGAGGCCGTGCGGTGTGCTTTCAGGTAGGTCGCATCGATTATGACAGTCGTCGGCTTCACTGCTTCGGCCGCCAGCCCCTCGAAAATTCGGCCGAACACCCTCATCCCGCTCCAACGCTCCCAGCAGTTGTAGAATGTCTAGGATAAACCGTATTCCTTCGGTGCATCGCTCCATCGCAGCCCATTGAGATTGATGAAAATAAAATCGCTCAACACGCGACGATCATCGACCCGTGGACGGCCATGACTTTTCGGAAAAAACGGCTTGAGCCGTGCCATCTGCTCATCGCTTAGCCAGAAAAGATTGCTCACTACACCCTCCTATAGTTGGAGAGCGTGAATCACGCCGCAAGTGGAGCCACAAGCCCATTAATGGGTCCTCAGCCTAAACCATATAGTACCAAAGGGCCGTGTGCAGTTCTACTGTTTCGATCTCGGGAATCTGGGTTTATCAACGCCTACAAAATAGCGAGGGTCGCCACGAAGACGCGGCGACCCTGTAAAATGCCTCTTTCGGATTAGTCTGAGGAGAGACCGGATGAAAGACCGTTGCCGGTTGCGCCTTCGATATTGTCGAAGGTCGTGGGGACGCCCGCTTTTTCGCGACGGGTGTCGTTGTAGATTGCCTTGAGCAGCGCCACGGCCATCAGCGCCATGACGATCGAGAACGGCAGTGCGCCGATCACCATCGCCGTCTGGATCGCCGAGGTTCCGCCCGAGATCAGCAATCCCGCCACCACAAGCGCCAGCGCGGCACCCCAGAACAGGATGTGGGGACGCGACTTGGGGCCTTCGTCCCCCGCTGCGTTGATCGTATTCACGATCAGCACGGCCGAGTCCGCCGAGGTGACAAGGAAGGTCAGCAGCAGGACAACGATCAGCAAGGTGAAGCCGTAAGAGAGAGCCTCGGAGATCGGCGACAGCATGAACTCGGTCATCGCGAATATCTTGTCGCCGTTTGCCGCATCATAGATCACGCCGTTTGCGCCTCCGTTAAGCTCAAGATCGATGGCGGTGCCACCGGCCCATGCGAACCAGACGAAGCACATCAGCGCGGGTACGATCAGCGCGCCCAGAACGAATTCGCGGATGGTCCGACCACGAGAGATCCGTGCAAGGAACAGACCCACGAAAGGCGCGAAGGCGATCCACCAAGCCCAGTAGAATACCGGCCACCACCCTTGCCATTGCGCAAGCAGGGAGGCCTCGGATCCTTCGACGCCGTCACTTTTGAAGACGTTGATGCTCATTCCCGGAAGCGCGATGATGTAATCCCAAAGGCCGATGAACATCGCGTTGAAGCCGAACCACGTCGCGCCGAAGATGATGAAGAACCCGAGCAGAATGATCGACAGAACCATGTTCAGGTTCGACAGCCATTTGATGCCCTTGCCGACGCCCGACAGAGCCGAAAGCGTGGAAAGGCCCATGATGACCAGCAAGGCGACGATGACACCCGCCGTGGATGCACCACCTTCGGCACTCACCATGCCACCGATGCCGATACGCGTCAGTCCGGCAACGAACTGGTCGACGCCGAACCCTAAGGTTTGCGCGACGCCAAGGATGGTAGCGACGACGGCAACCACATCAATGACATGCCCAAGGATGCCGGCAAGTGCCTGACCGAACAGCGGCGTCAGGCCCGAACGGATGGTCAGCGGCAGGCCACGGCGATAGCTGAAGAAGGCAAGCGACAGGCCGCAGATCGCATAGCAGGCCCAAGCGCTGAAGCCCCAGTGCAGGAACGACCACTGATAGGCATAGCGGATGTTGTCCTCGGTCTTGGCGGTTGCCAGCCCCATGATCGTCTGCGGATTGGAACCGAAATGGGACACAGGCTCGGCCACGGCCCATGTCAGCATGCCGACACCGATACCGGCCCCGAACATCATCGAGAACCACGAGAAATAGGTGAACTCGGGCTTTTCGTCCTCGAGCCCCAGATTGAGGCGACCGGCCGAGGGCCAGAGCGCCAGAACGACGCTGACCGTCACGAAGAAGGCGACAAGCCAGATGTACCACGAGGCAAAAACCTCGAGGATGGCGGCGTTCATGCTGTTCAGCACCGCACCGGACTGGACCGGCCAGAAGATGGCCCAAACCACAAGGATCGAGATGATGATCTTGGCAGGCACTGCGACCGATGTTGAAAAGCCATCGTAGAAACCGCCATCGGCGGTCTTGATATCAAGCTCGGTCATCGGTGGGCTAAGCGTATTTTCGTCTGACATTCATCAGCTCCGCTTTTGGGTCGAGAGAAAGAGAAATTTTTTCATATTGCAGTGAATACGATAATTTTACAGGGATTGAAGGAAGGATAGCTCCTCGGGTGCAGGACTAATACGCAAAAGATGTTGGTCAGGATGCCTATGTCCGTCATGCACCTGAAAGCGTTTTCGAACTGGTTGCGCTTTTTGATGGTGGGGCTTGGCGTATTCGACGGGTTTGTGGGGTGGCTTTCGACCCGAGGTCCGGGGGGCTACCCTTTTCCGATATCGGCTTGGCGCGATAGATCCGCACCGTACCCCCGGTCGTCCGGAAGTCAGTCCGCGGTCGAAAACTGCTAGGGAATAGCTTCGCCACAATCCAACCAGCGGTCATGAAGGACTGGAAGCATCTTTCAGGCCGATGATGATATCGGCGCGTCAGTATTCAAATGACATGCCTCGGGTCGCGTCGTTTCTGGCAGGCTGGCGCTGTGACGACGCATAGCTGCGAGACGATTTGCACGACTGTAGGCATGTCGGTACGGAACATCACAGATGCTCGGAAATATACGCCTCTGCTGTCGCTCTGGCCGCTAACGTCATGTTTTGCATGTTTTCAACATAGGGTTCTGAACCCTGGGGCTTGACCTGTGCACGTAAACTGGCAAGCTTTTCCAAAGTGTTCCAAGCGCTTTGTGATGGCGGTTGGGTAGAAAGGGTCTGCGTTGGCTTCGGTCTTGGCATTCATTCAAATCGGCGGTGCGGTCGCGCTGCTGCTGTTCGGTCTGGGGTTGGTGCGCGACGGTGCGACCAAGGCCTTCGGGTTGCGGTTGAAGACCGCGATCGGCTTGGGCACGCGCACGGGTTGGCGGGCATTTCTGTCGGGGCTGGTGGCGACGCTTGGGCTGCAGAGCTCGACGGCGACGGCGCTGCTGACGGCATCCTTCGTGGACCGGGGGATGATCCGGGGGCGGATGGCGCAAATCGTGCTGCTGGGGGCGAATGTCGGGACGGCGCTGACGGCATTGATCGTTTCGGCCGGGATCGAGGCGATCAGCCCCTTCCTGCTTTTGGCGGGCTATGTGATGTCGCGGCGCGACAATGCCACATGGGCGGGGACGGGCAGGGCGCTGATGGGGATCGGCCTGATGCTGGTGTCGCTGACGCTGCTGGGGGTGGCGACGCAACCCTTGCGCGCGGCACCTGCGATGGCGGGCTTCATCGTGCTGCTGGATCAGGCATGGCCGGTGGCGCTGCTGTTCGCGACGGGGCTTGCGATCATGTGTTCCTCTTCGCTGGCGGCGGTTCTTTTGGTGCTGTCGCTGGATCTGCCGCCGGGGTTGGCGGTGGTGATGGTGCTGGGGGCCAATATCGGTGGTGCCGTACCGCCCGTGCTGGCCACCCTGCGGTCCAAGGCGGCGACGCGCCGTCTGACGATCGGCAATCTGGCTGTGCGGACGGGTGGTTCGCTGCTGGCGTTGCCATTTGCGGGGCTGGCGGGGCAGGCGCTGACGGGGATGCCCTATGCGGGGCTGGCGGTCATGGCGCATCTGGGGTTCAACCTGCTGCTGGCGGCGCTGGTCTGGCCCTTGGCGCGCCCGCTGACGCTGACCTTGCGCAAGCTGTTGCCCGATCAGGAACCGCAAGGCGAAAACGCTCCGCAATGGCTGGATGAAGCCGCGTTGGAGACCCCACAGATGGCACTGGCCGGGGCCAGCCGACAGGCACTGGACATCGGCGACGTGATCGAACGCATGCTGGAACAGACCCGCGTGGCCTTCCGCAAAAGCAACTCGGCCCCATTGGAGGAGGTCGTCACGCTGGAAAGCCGCGTCGATCTGCGGCAGCAGCAAGTCAAGACCTATCTATCACGCTTGGGGCGTGGCGCGACCGAGGCCGAACGCCGCCATACAATCAACATTCTGGACTATGTTATCAATCTGGAACATGTGGGCGACATCATCGACCGGGGGCTGGCCGTGCAGGTCCGCAAGAAGGTCGGGCTGCAGCTGCGTTTCTCCGACGAGGGTTATCAGGAACTGGACAGCATGTTCCTGCAGACCTTCGAAGTGCTGCGTCTGGCGCAGACCGTCTTCATGACGCGCGACAGCGAACTGGCCCGCCGCCTGATGGGGTTGAAGGTCGAGATCAGGAATCTGGAACGCCAGTCGTCCCAGCGACATCTGATCCGGCTGCGCGAAGGCGTGCGCGAAACGCGCGAGACGTCATCGGTGCATCTGGACATCCTGCGTGATCTGAAGCGCATCAACGCGCATTTCATCTCGGTCGCGCATCCGATCCTGGATGAGGAGGGGCTGCTGTTCGAAAGCCGTCTGCGCGGCAGCTAGCAGCCCCCTTTGCGTCTTATCCCCACAGCTGCGACAGGGCCGCGATGGGGTCGTCTTGTGTCCACAGTTCGGGGCCGAGCGCGATGAAATCACTGATCGGCGACAGCTGGGCGATCAGGTCGCGGGTGATCGCGCCCTCGGCCACGACCGGAACCTCGATCATTTCCGACCACCACTGGAACAGTTCCAGATCGACGACTTCGTTCTTGTAGAGCGCGGATTCCCCGATGGGACCGAAGGACACATAGTCGGCGCCCGCTTCGGCTGCATTCATCCCTTCGTGGCGCGAGGCACCGCAGAAGGCGCCGACGATCGCATCCTCGCCCAGTTCCTTGCGGGCATAACGCACGCTGCGCGACCCGTCGTTCAGATGCACACCGTCCAGCCCGTGGCGCAGGGCCAGCTTGACGTGGTCGTCGATCACCACGGCCACGTCGCGCGCATGGGCGATTTCGCGCGCCATGTCGGCCAGACGGCCCAGTTCGTCTTCCTCACCGCCGCCGCGGATGCGCAGGCAGGATGGCGCGAAACGATCCATCACTTCGGCCAGCATCGGGCCAAGGGCGTGGGCCTGCGCGCCGGCAGGGGTCATCAGGTACAATTGCGAGGCATCGGTCATGGCGTGTCTCCTTTGTGTCGCAGATAGCGCAGCTTGCCGCGCGCCGCCAGACGGACTATTTGCCAGATCATGCAAATCGAACGTCATCCTGTCATTATTCTGGTTCGCCCGCAAATGGGTGAAAATATAGGCGCAGCCGCGCGTGCCATGCTGAATTTCGGCTTTTCCGAGATGCGGCTGGTCGAACCGCGCGACGGCTGGCCCAATCCCAAGGCCGTCGCGATGGCCTCGGGGGCAGCAGCCCGGGTGCTGGATCAGGCCAAGGTCTATCCGACACTGGCGCAGGCGATGGAGGGCATCGACTATGCCTATGCCACCACCGCCCGCGGGCGCGAGCTGACCAAGCCCGTCCACACGCCCGCCACCGCCATGGAACAGGCGCGCAACCACGAAGGTCGCAGCGCCATCATCTTTGGTCCCGAACGCACGGGTCTGGAAAACGATGATATCGCGCGCGCCAATGCCATCGTCACGGTGCCGGTGAACCCGGAATTTCCGTCGCTGAACCTGGCGCAGGCGGTGCTGCTGATGGGGTATGAATACGGCCGCGACATCCTGCCGCCCGAACCGCATCCGCATCTGCGCCGCAGCGACGCGCAGGACATCGCCGACCGCGTCGAGATCGAGCGTCTTGGCGATCACTATGACGAACAGCTGTCGGATGCCGGGTTCTTTTTCCCCGAAACCAAGGCCGCATCCATGCGCCTGAACATGCGCAACATGTGGTCGCGACTGAACCTGACGCGCGGCGACGTGCGGATGCTGCATGGCGTCCTGCGCCAATTGACCCGCCGATAGGCACCCCCTAACCTCTGCCCGACGCAAAGGAGCCAAGCGATGGCCAAGCGCCCCGTCTTCGAGGAAGTCTCGGACACCTCTGCCAGCCGCCCCGTCCAGACCACCGGCATGATCGACGCCCGCCCTAAAGGTGCGCGTCGCGCGATCCGGCTGTGGCTGATGGTGCTGTTCGCGATGGTGCTGGCGATGATCGCGCTTGGCGGCGCGACCCGCCTGACCGGATCGGGCCTGTCGATCACCGAATGGGCCCCCGTCACCGGCACCCTGCCGCCCCTGAACCATGCCGATTGGCAGTCCGAGTTCGAGGCCTATAAGCAGATCCCGCAATATACCGAGGTCAACGCCGGCATGTCGCTTGGCGATTTCCAGTATATCTATTTGTGGGAATGGTCGCACCGCCTGTTGGGACGCCTGATCGGGCTGGTCTGGGCCGTGGGCTTCCTGTTCTTCTGGGCGACGGGCCGCATTCCTGCCGGCTGGAAGCCGCGCCTGCTGGCCGTGGGCGCGCTTGGCGGGGTGCAGGGCGCAATCGGCTGGTGGATGGTCAGTTCGGGTCTGGTCGAGGGGATGACCCGTGTGGCCTCGTACCGCCTGGCCACCCATCTAGGCATCGCCTTCGTCATCCTGGGCCTGATCGCATGGTACGCGCTGCAGCTGTCGCGGTCCGAGGCCGAACTGATCCGCGCCCGCCGCGCCGGCGAGGCCAAGCTGTTCGGCATGTCCACCGGCCTGCTGCACATGGCCTTCCTACAGATCCTGATCGGCGCGCTGGTCGCGGGCATCGACGCGGGCCGGACCTATACCGGCTGGCCGACCATGGGCGGGGAATGGATTCCATCGGCCATCTGGGACGGCACGTTGGGCTGGCGCAATTTCTTCGAAAACCCGGCGCTGGTGCAGTTCATCCACCGCATGATGGGCTATCTGGTGGCGATCTTCGCCGTGGTCGTCTGGATGCGGTCGCGCAAATCGCCGCATAAGGTGACGCGCGGTGCCTTTACGGTGATGATCGTGGCGGTTGCCGCGCAGGTGGGCTTGGGTATCATGAACGTCATCCATGCCTCGCCGCTGGATCTGGCGCTGTCGCACCAGATCGGGGCCGTGGTGCTGTTTTCGCTGATCTTGCGGGCGCGGCACCATGCCCGCTATCCGATTGAAACATCCATCAGGGGGACCCTGCGATGAGCGCGCTTGACGATCTGATTGCCTTCCAGCGCCAGACCGAGGCGCTGTCCTCGGTCGCGGAACGGCTGGGCTGGGACCAGGAAACCGTGATGCCCCGCGGCGCCACCGAACAGCGCGCCGAGGAGATGGGCGCGATGGAGGAGGTGCTGCACGAACGCCGCACCGATCCGCGCATCGGCGAATGGCTGGACGCGGCTGAACCCGTGACGCCGTCCGACCAGCGCGCCGTCGATCTGATCGCCCGCGATTACGCGCGCACCAACCGCATTCCGGCGCGGCTGGCGTCCGAACTGGCGCGGCTGACATCGCTGGCCCAAGGCATCTGGGCGGATGCGCGGGCCAAGGACGCACCTGCCGATTTCCTGCCGACACTGGATCAGGTCCTGATGCTGAAGCGCGAGGAAGCTGCCGCGCTGGCTGATTCCGGCGATCTGTATGATGCGCTGTTGGAGGATTACGAGCCCGGCATGACCGGCGCGCGTCTGGCCAGCCTGTTTGACCAGATGCGCCCGCGTCTGGTCGCGCTGCGCGACGACGTGCTGGGGTCCGAACGCCAGCCGCAGGCCCTGTCGGGGCATTTCCCGCAGGAAACCCAGATGCGCCTGTCGCGCGCCTGCGCCAGTGCCTTCGGATACGACTGGACGCGGGGCCGTATGGATCTGGCGGTCCATCCCTTCAGCAGCGGTCGTTGGCAGGACAGCCGGATCACCACGCGTGTCGTGGAAACGGACCCGTTCAACTGCCTCTATTCCACGATCCACGAGGTCGGGCATTCCAGCTATGAACAGGGGATCGACCCCGATTACGCCTTCACGCCCTTGGGGCGCGGCGTGTCGATGGGTGTGCATGAGAGCCAGAGCCGCATCTATGAAAACCAGATGGGGCGGGGGCGTGCCTTCACCGGCTGGCTGTTCGACCGCATGTCGCATGCTTTCGACGGGCTGAACATCGCCGATGCCGATGCCTTCCATGCCACCGTGAACCGCGTGACGCCGGGCTACATCCGCACAGAATCCGATGAGGTCCAGTATAACCTGCACGTCATGCTGCGGTTCGATCTGGAGCGCGACCTGATCTCGGGGCGGCTGGACACCAATGATCTGGTCGAGGCGTGGAACAGCCGCTTCCTGCGCGATTTCGGCGTGGCCGTGGACCGGCCTGCCAATGGCGTTCTGCAGGATGTCCATTGGTCGGTGGGCCTGTTCGGCTATTTCCCGACCTATGCCTTGGGCAATGTCTATGCGGGCTGTCTGAATCAGGCGATGCGGGACGATGTGCCGGATCTGGACGAAGGTCTGGCGCAGGGCGATGCCTCGCAGGGCACCGAATGGCTGCGTGAAAATGTCCAGCGCCATGGTGGCCTGCTGCCGCCCGCGCAGCTGATCGAAGAAGCCTCGCGCCAGCCGATCAGCCCCGAACCGTTGCTGTCCTATCTGGAAGACAAGTTCCAAGGCATCTACGGGCTGTGAAAAAGGGGGGCGATTTGCCCCCCTTCCTTTATTCGGCAGCCTGAGTGGCCATCGGGTTGTTCGGATGGGTCGTCCAATTGGCGTATTCGCCGCGTGGGATGCCGGTGCGCTTGTCCATCTCGCCCACCTCCAGTTCGCGCATGGTGATGCAATCCTCGACGGGGCAGACATCGACGCACAGATTGCAGGCGACGCATTCCTCCTCGATCACGCTGAAGACGCGGTCCGAGCTCATGGCGATGGCCTGGTGGCTGGTGTCCTCGCAGGCGGCATAGCAGCGACCGCAGCTGATGCAGTCATCCTGATTGATCACCGCCTTGGTGACATAGTTCAGGTTCAGATGCTGCCAGTCGGTGACGTTCGGCACGGCACGGCCGATCAGATCCGACATCCGCATGTCGCGGCTGTCCAGATAGTCGTGCATCCCGCTGATCATTTCCTGCACGACCTTGAAGCCATAGGTCATCGCCGCCGTGCAGACCTGCACGTTGCCCGCCCCAAGCGCCATGAATTCAGCCGCGTCGCGCCATGTCGTCACGCCACCGATGCCGCTGATCGGCAGACCTGCGGTTTCGGGATTGCGGGCAATTTCGGCAACCATGTTCAGCGCGATCGGCTTGACCGCCGGACCGCAATAGCCGCCATGGCTGCCCTTGCCGTCGATGGTCGGCTGGGGTGCGAACAGGTCCAGATCGACCGAGGTGATCGAGTTCACCGTGTTGATCAGGCTGACCGCATCCGCGCCACCGCGCTTGGCGGCCTCGGCGGGTTTGGTCACGTCGCTGATGTTCGGGGTCAGCTTGACGATGCAGGGCATGCGGCTGTGCTTTTTCACCCAACGCGTGACCATCTCGATATATTCCGGGACCTGACCCACGGCGGCGCCCATGCCGCGTTCGGCCATGCCGTGCGGGCAGCCGAAGTTCAGCTCGACCCCGTCGGCGCCGGTATCCTCGATCTTGTGCAGGATGTCGCGCCAGCTTTCCTCATCGCAGGGCACCATCAGCGAAATGATCAGCGCACGGTCAGGATAGTCGCGCTTGACCGATTTGATCTCGCGCAGGTTCACCTCCAGCGGGCGGTCGGTGATCAGTTCGATGTTGTTGATGCCCAGGACGCGGCGGTCGGCACCGTGGATCACGCCATAGCGGGGACCGTTGACGTTGACGACGGGCGGGCCTTCGGAGCCTAGGGTCTTCCAGACGACACCGCCCCAACCAGCTTGGAAGGCGCGGCGGACGTTGTATTCCTTGTCGGTGGGCGGCGCCGAGGCCAGCCAGAACGGATTCGGGGATTTGATCCCGATGAAATTACTGCGCAGATCTGCCATGTTCAGCGTCCTTTTTCATGCGCGAATGGGATGGGCCTCAGCCCGGGATGCTGACGGGGCGACCGGTCAGATGGGCGTCGATATCTTCGGCGGCATCGCGGCCTTCGGCCACGGCGGTCACCGTCAGATCGTCGCCACCCGCCGCACAATCGCCGCCCGCCCAGACACCGTCGATGCTGGTGCGACCGGGGCCGGTGATGGCGATCTTGCCGCCCTCCAGCTGCATCGCATCAGGGGTGCCGTCCAGTCGTTGGCCGATGGCGCGGAACACCTGATCGGCCTTCAGACGGAAGCGGTCGTCGGTCATGGTCAGCCCGTCGGGGCCATTCGCGGTATAGCAGAACTCGATTTCCGCCACGGCACCGTTGCCATGGATCGCCACGGGCGCTGCGTTGCAGATCAGGCGCACACCGGATGCGGTGGCGTGGTCCTGTTCATGCCGACTGGCCCCCATGCGATCCTGACCCCTGCGATAGACGATGGACACGTTTTCCGCGCCCAGCAGTTTCGCCTGCACGGCCGCATCGACCGCCGTCATACCGCCACCGATCACCACCACATCGCGCCCGACGGGCAGGGTGGTCAGGTCGCTGGCCTGCCGCAAGTCGCGGATGAAGCTGACCGCATCGGTGATATGGTCGCGGTCTTCGCCCGTCGTGCGCAGCGCGTTGACGCCGCCCAGACCCATGCCAAGGAACACGGCGTCGTAATCGGCCTGCAGGGTTTCCAGCGTGATCTGCTGGCCCAAGGCCTGACCGTGCTGGACGGTGATGCCGCCGATGCCCATCAGCCAGTCAACCTCGGCCTGTGCAAAGTTATCGACGGATTTATAGCTGGCGATGCCGTATTCGTTCAGACCCCCGGATTTGGGGCGTGCCTCGAAGATGGTGACGTCATGGCCCTTGGCGGCCAGACGGTGGGCTGCGGCCAGACCTGCGGGGCCTGCGCCGACGACGGCAATGCGCTTGCCGGTGGCTTCGGCGCGGATAAAGGGGTGACCCTCCTGCGCCATCAACCCGTCGGTGGCATAGCGCTGCAGCGCGCCGATCTCGACCGGTTTGCCCTCGGCCATTTCACGGACGCAGGCGCCTTCGCATAGGTTTTCGGTGGGGCAGACGCGGGCGCACATGCCGCCAAGGATGTTGGCGTGAAAGATCGTCATGGCGGCGGCATCGGGCGTATCGGTCGCGATCTGCCGGATGAACAGCGGAATATCGATCGAGGTCGGGCAGGCCGTGATGCAGGGCGCATCATAGCAGAAATAACAGCGGTCGGCGGCGACATGCGCCTCGTGCCGGTCCAGAGGCGGCGCGACATCGGTAAAATTCGCGGCCATCTGTTCGGGGGTCAGTCAACCCGGCACGACACCGGGCGACAGTCTTGCTTGGGACATTTTCGTCTCCTGGCTCACCTATTGGTAGAATCAGGCTGGCACAGGTCTGATTTTTTATCAAATGGTAAAATTTGACAGCGCAAGGATTGCGGATATTTCAGGCAGGCAAGGTCACCACGGCGGCAAGTCCGCCCAGTTCCGACCGTTCCAGCAGCAGTTCGCCGCCATGCAAGGCTGCCAGATCCGCCACGATGGCCAATCCCAGGCCGGCGCCCGATGGCCCCTGTTCGTCCAGCCGGCCACCGCGCGCCAAGGCCTTGGGCGCCTGATCGGGGGCAAGGCCGGGGCCGTCGTCCTGCACAACCAGACGCAGTGTCGCCCCCGTCGTCACGCTAATCCGCAGGTGGCTGCGGCCCCATTTGACGGCGTTTTCGCAGAGGTTGCCGACGATCTCTTCCAGATCCTGACGTTCGGCGGGGAAGGCGGCATCGGGCGGGCAGTCAACTTGCGCTGTCATCCCCTTGTCCTGCATGGGCCAGCGCAGCACCAGCAGGATGTCGTCGATCACCGGCGCGATGGGCGTCTGCTGGCCCAGCACACGCCCGCCCTGTTGCCGCGCGCGGCGCAGGTGCCAGCCGATCAGCCGGTCCATGCGGGCGATCAGCGCCTGTCCCGCATGATCGGCGGGCAGGTCGTTCGAAAGTGCCGCCAGCGGGGTCTTCAGCGAATGGGCAAGGTTCCCCAGATGCTGACGGGACCGCGTCAGCAGGACGGCGTTCTGGTCCAGCGCGGCGTTGATCTCGGCGGCCAGAGGGCGCAGCTCGGTGACGTCGGGCAGGGCAAGGCGTGGCGCGTCGCCCGCCCGAACGCGAGCCAGATCGACCCGCAGGCGCATCAGGCTTTTCAGCCCCGCCGTCACCTGGATGACGCTGGCCGCCGCAAGCCCCAGCCCCAGCACCGCCAGCGCGACCGCAAGGGGGCGGATGATATGGCGCAGGCTGTCGCGGATCTGGGACAGGGGGGCGGTGACCGTGATGGCGATGGGGGCGTCGCTGTCGGGCAGGGTCACTTCGCGGCGCAGGGTCCGCAGGCCCGCACCGTCGCTGTCGCGGCCCGCACGCCCGGTGAAATCGCCCGCAGGTCCCGACAGCCGCCCGTCCAGCAGCGACAGGGACCGGTCAACCAGCCTGTCACCGGCATCGACCTGCCAGTACCAGCCCGAAAACGGCAACAGGAAGCGCGCGTCCACGGGGGTGTCGTCCAACGTGACCGTCCCGTCCTGCACCTGCAACTGCCCGATCAGGCTGTCGGCGATGGCGGCGGCCTCGGCGTCGAAACGGTCGGTGACGAAATCGCGCAGTAGCGAGGAGATCAGCAGGAAGGCCCCCAGCAGCGCCGCGCAGAGCCAGACCGCCGCAAGAACCAGCAGCCGCCCCCGGATCGAGCGGATCACGCCGCGGTCCGCAGAACGTAACCCTCGCCACGGCGGGTCTGGATGACGCCCTCGCCGACCTTCTTGCGCAGGCGGCCGATGACCACCTCGATGGATTTGAAGTCACGGTCGGTCTCGGCCTCATAGAGGTGATCGGACAGTTCGGTGCGGCTGACGATGCGGTCGTGGTGGTGGATCAGATAGGTCAGGATGCGCGCCTCGAAGGCCGTCAGCTTGAGGGGCGATCCGTCATGGGTGATGACGCCCAGCTGGCTGTCCAGCTGCAGCTTGCCCGCCTGAATGACCGGACGTGCATGACCGGCAGCGCGGCGGATCAGGACCTGCGCGCGCAGCAGCACCTCCTCCAGCCGGAAGGGTTTGACGGCGTAATCGTCGGCACCTGCGCGGAACCCCGCAACCTTGTCGGTCCAGTCGCCCCGCGCCGTCAGGATCAGCACCGGCATCGCCACGCCCTGATCGCGCCAGCGGGTCAGAACCTCGATGCCCGACAGGGTCGGCAGCCCCAGATCAAGGATGGCGACGTCATAGGTTTCGGTCGCGCCAAGAAATTCGCCCTGTTCGCCGTCATGGGCGATATCGGTGACAAAGCCCGCGGCGATCAGCGCCTGCGACAGCTGTTCGGCCAGCGTCGGGTCATCCTCGACGATCAAAGCGCGCATGGGGTGGTATCCTTATCTTTGTCCGGCCGGACGTCTGGCCTGCAGTTGCCCGTGGCCCGCGACCTCCAGAAAACGTCCGTCGCGGGCATCCAGTCGGATGTCCAGCAGGTCGCGGCCTTCGGTCAGCAGGCGCACCCGATAGACCAGCTGCACATCCATGTCCCGTTCGGGCGGAAAGGGCGGGACCAGTTCGATCGCGATCGGACGCCCCGCATAGCGCGCGGTCACCCGCCGCACCACCTGCCGGGTCGGCATGGGGCGGAAATCTGCCGGAGCGGGCATCGATGCAAAGGGCGGCATCTCCTGCGCCCCGCCCGGCATGGGCAGGGTGGCCACCGGCAGGGCGGTCAGAATCACAAGGGACAGGGCGCGTATCATGGGTCGATTATGAACGTGAAAAGCGAAATGGAAACCAAATGGCGCATTGGCGTTTCGTTCGGCCACCCTTTGATAGACGTGATTCGTCCAAGACCGGAACACCCGGTCAGAAGAAGACGATAGGAGACTGACATGAACCTGAGCAAACTCGCATCCTCGGCTGCACTGATCGCATTGGTTGCCGGCGCCCCCATGCTGACGATGGCCACCAGCGCCTCGGCACAAGAGGCCGCCACCACCAGCCAGGCGCCCGACATGCTGCAGGGTCTGGATCTGCAGGACATGGAAACCCGCAAGGGCCGCGACGGTCAGACCCGCTATGAAGGCAAGATGGCCGATGGCACCGAGATCGAGGCGCGTTTCGACAAGGACGGCAAGCTGGTGATGATCGAGGCCGACGACGGCGTCCTTCCCGCCCCCGTGCTCGAGGCCGCCGTTCCCGCAGCCGTCCGCGACGCCGAGGCCTTCGACATGCTGGCCAAGATCGAAGGTCTGCACAGCCGCGGCGAGATGCTGGGCCTGAAGGGCGAAGACAAGGACGGCGAGGATCTGCACCTGATGTTCGACGCCTCGGGCAAGCTGACGGGCATCGCGACCGATGACACCGCTGTGCCGCAGGACCTGATCGACGGGCTGCTGCCGCAGACGGTGCGCGATTCCGACATCGCCGGCCAGTTCTCGGTCATCGACCACGTCATGTCCGGCAAGGATAGCGTCATGATCGGTGGCGAGGACGCCGAAGGGCAGGACCTGCGCGCCCAGTTCGACATGGACGGCAACCTGCTGCGCTTTGGCCGCGGTGACGGTGACCGAGAAGGGGGCCGGATGCATGGCAAGCGTGGCGACCACGGGGAACGTGGCGATCACGGCAAGCGTGGCGAACATGGCAAGCGCGGCGATCATGGCGACCGGAGTGGCAAGCATGGCGGCAAGGGCGGCGATCATGCCCGCGGTCCGCGTGATGGCGATCACGGCATGAAGGGCGGCGATCGTGCCGAAGCGCCCCAGCTGGACACCAAGGCCGTGACCTCGGCCCTGACCGATGCGGGCTATACCGACCTCGGCGACATCCGCCGTGCCGGTCCGGGTGCGGCCGTGACCGCGACCAACCCCGACGGCGAAGAGGTCATGCTGCACCTGACCCCCGAAGGCGAGGTCGTGCGCGAAATCGCACGCTGATCGCCCTTTGGTGACAGACAGCGGGCCGTCCCCTTGCGGGGGCGGCCTTTGTCATGCGCGCCTTCAGATGTTCGGCAGAACCAGATCGGCGGGACGGCTTTCGGCGCAGACAAGGCGCATGTTGGGCAGATCGTTTGCCTCGACCTTCTGCAGGGCGACATCGGGCGGCAAGTCCTGCCAGCGCGCCAGCAGACGGTCGCGCAGGATATCCTGCGGCACCTGCAGGAATACCGTCAGGGTGAAATGCCGCGCCAGATCGCGCCAGCCCGGATGATCCAGCAGCAGATAGTTGCCCTCGACCACGATCAGCCGGGCGGCGGGATCGATCTCGCGCGCGGCGGCGCGGGAAATCTCAAGCGCGCGATCGAAGACCGGGACCAGCACCTTGCGACCGTCGTCGGCGGCCAGCCGGTCCAGCATCACGCCGAAGCCGTCCAGATCGAAGGTATGCGGCGCCCCCTTGCGCGCCAGATCGCCCCGCGCCGACAGCAGCCCGTCGTCCAGGTGATAGCCGTCCATCGGCAGGATCGCCGACCGCCCCGGCACCCGCGCCTGCAACCCCGCCGCGAGCGCATCCGACACGTGGCTTTTCCCCGCACCCGGAGGACCCGCCAACGCGACAAGATGGCGTTCGCCGGAATTCGTCAGATTGGTCAGGCGGTCCAGCAGGTCGGGCAGGGTCGTGGTCTGGGTCATGATGCGGCCTTTCTGATCCCGATCAGGTTTTCCACGCGCGGCCCCCCATGGCAAGACACGGTACCGGATGCCATCGGCAGCCGGGGGCTTGCCCCGCCACCCCGCCCGCACAAAGATGGCCGGGGCGACAATCGCGGATTGGGGGGATCATGCAGCAGGCCGCGACATGGCTGGGCAGGCGCAGGCTTGCAGCGCTGGGACTGGCGCTGATCCTGGCATGGGCGCTGCTGGTGCAGGGCGGCAGCTGGCTGGCCGGTCAGCACATCAAGGCGACCATCCCGCAGGGCGAAAACATCCTGCGGCTGGCGGTTTCGGGGCTGCGGGGGGAACTGGCCCGGCACGAACGCCTGCCCGACCTGCTGGCACGTGCGCCGGTGCTGTCGGATGTGCTTGATACCGATGCGGCCCCCGCCAAGATGGCTGCGGCGAACCTTTATCTGCGGCATGTGACGCGGCTGATGGGGCTGTCGGATGCCTATGTCATGGATGCCGACGGGGTGACGGTGGCGGCCAGCAATTTCGACCGCGATCTCAGCTTCCTAGGGCAAAGCTTCGCGTATCGGCCCTATTTCACGCAGGCGCTGGCGGGCGGGCGGGGGCGGTTCTTCGCGCTTGGCACGACCTCGGGCAAGCGGGGCTATTATTTTGCGGCGCCGGTGCGCGACCGCGGGCGCATTCTTGGCGTTCTGGCGCTGAAGGTCGATGTTGACGCGATCGAGGATAGCTGGCGCGCCGCCGAATACGAGATGATCGTGACCGACAGCGAGGGCATCGTCTTTCTGGCCAGCCGCCGCGACTGGCAGTTCCGGTCCCTTGGACCCTTGGGGGCACAGGCCCGAACGCGGATCGCGGCCACCCGGCGCTATGACGACGAACCGCTGGACATGCTGCCACTGCAGCGCATGGGGCAGGTGGCGGGTCACCAGATGCTGCGGCTGGAGGCCGATGACGACCGCCGCGAATTCGTCTCGGTTTCGGAAACCATGCCCGAGGCGGGCTGGCGGGTGCAGGTGCTGATGGACACGGCCCCCGCCCGCCGGCAGGCACTGCAGGGCACCGTCGCGGCGCTGCTGATCGTGGGTGCGGTGCTGGCGGGCCTGATGGCCTGGGTCCAGCGCCGGGCCCGTCTGCGCGAACGCCTGTCGATCCAAGCCGAGGCGCAGGCGCAACTGGAGGGCCGCGTCAACGCCCGTACCCGCGAATTGGCCCAACTGAACGACCGCTTGACTGCCGAAATTACCGAACGCCGCGCGACCGAGGATGAACTGCGCCGCACCCAACGCCACTTGGTGCAATCGGCCAAGCTGGCGGCTCTTGGCCAGATGTCGGCGGCGCTGTCGCATGAATTGAACCAGCCGCTTGGGGCCGTCCGCAATTTCGCGGCCAACGCCGTCACCTATCTGGACCGCGACCGTCCCGAGGACACCCGCGCCAATCTGGCCCGCATCCTGTCGCTGACCGACCGCATGACGGAAATTGGCCGCACCCTGCGCAACTTTGCCCGCAAGCCGAACGCGCAATTGCGCCCCGTGGACCTGCACGACGTCATGCGCGACGCGTTGGAGGTCATCGCCTGGCGCATCGGCAAGCGGCAGGTGGCGCTGAACCTGAACCTGCCGCCGCATCCTTTGCGGGTCATGGCGGGGCCGGTGCGCTTTCAGCAGGTGATCGTGAACCTGCTGTCGAACGCGCTGGACGCCTTGGACGACCGCGCCGATGCCCGCATCGACATCACGGCGCAGGAAACGGACGGGCGGGTGATCCTGACCGTGCGCGACAATGGCCCCGGTGTTCCCGAAGGTCTGGACGACCGCGTCTTCGATCCGTTCTTTTCCACCAAGGGGGTTGGCAGCGGACTTGGGTTGGGGTTGTCGATCTCGTTCAACATCATCAAGGATTTCGGGGGCGAATTGCGTCTGCGGCGTGACGGGCAGGGGGCCTGTTTCGTGATTGACCTGCCACGTCTTGAAGAGGAATTGCCATGACATCGGGCCGCATCCTGCTGATCGACGACGAAGACGACATGCGCCTGTTGACCGCGCAATCGCTGGATCTGGAGGGGTTCCAGGTCGAGGATGTCGCCGACCCGCAGGCCGCGCTGGACCGCGTGGGCTTCGGCTTTGCCGGCGTGGTCATCACCGACATCCGCATGCCCGGCATGGACGGCATGACCCTGATGCGCCGCATCCGCGACATCGATTCGGATATTCCGGTGATCTTGGTCACTGGGCATGGCGACATCCAGCTGGCGGTTCGGGCGATGCGCGAGGGGGCCTATGATTTTGTCGAAAAGCCCTTTGACGGTCAGCAACTGGCGGAAATTGCCGCCCGCGCCATGGGCTATCGCCGGGTCGTCTTGGAAAACCGCGTGCTGCGGGCGGCGGCGGGGCAGGTGGATGATCTGGAAACGCGGCTGGTGGGGCGGTCGAACGCCATGATCGACCTGCGCCGCCGCCTTCGCACCATCGGCCCGACCGAGGCCGATGTGCTGATCGAAGGCGAAACCGGCGTCGGAAAGGAGGTCGTTGCCCGCGCCCTGCACGACCTGTCGCCCCGCGCGGGCAAGCCGTTCATCGCCATCGACTGCGCCGCGCTGCCCGCCGCGCTGATCGAATCCGAACTGTTCGGCCACGAAGCCGGCGCTTTTCCTGGTGCCCTGCGCCCGCGATACGGCAAGTTCGAACATGCCCGCGGCGGTACCATTCTGCTGGATGAAATCGGGTCGATGCCCTTGGACGTGCAGGGCAAGTTGCTGCGCGTGGTGCAGGACCGCGTGATTTCCCCCCTTGGTGCGAACGAGGACCGCGTGCTGGACGTGCGTTTCATCGCGACGTCACGCCAACCCTTGGCCGATGAGGTTGCGCGGGGTCGTTTTCGTGCCGACCTTCTGTATCGTCTGAACGTGGTGACGCTGAACGTGCCGCCCCTGTCGGCCCGGCGCGAGGATATCCAGCTGCTGTTCATCAAGCTGGTGCAGGAAGCCGCCGCCCGTCACCGCCGCCCGCCCGTGGCCATCGCCCCGAACCTGCTGGCCGAGATCGTCGAGCGCCCATGGCCCGGCAACGTCCGCGAATTGCGCAACGCTGCCGACCGCCACGCGCTTGGCATCGCCCTGCAACCCGCCGAGGATCGCAGCCCCGACCAGATGCGGCTGGCCCACCGCGTCGCCATGTTCGAACGCGATGTGATCGTGGCGACGCTGGCGGCGCATGGAGGGCGGCTGAAGCCGGTCTATGAATCACTGGGGCTGTCGCGCAAATCGCTTTACGAAAAGATGCAGAAATACCGGATCGACAAGACGCATTACGTCGATGGCGACGCATGACTGGGGGGATATCCACCCATCACGGGCGCGCGATGTTACCGTTTCCACCCATCGCAGCGGCCTTTGCCCGGTTTTCTTCTGCGCAGAACGCATAGCGGCATTGCATCAAGGGCATGGCCGTCGCTAGCTGGTGGCACGCTTTTCTGGCCGGGCGGCGCACCCCCGGCCATTCGCCAAGAATCTGGGAGGATTTCGATGCGTTTCCTGACAGCAGCCGCCCTTGCGGCCACCACTGCCCTGACCATGCAGCCCGCCTTTGCACAAGAGGACCGCTCTGACTGGCCGTCCAGCCTGACGATCGGTACGGCCAGCCAGGGCGGCACCTATTTCATCTATGGCACCGGTCTTGCAGGCCTGATCACGCAGCGTCTGGACGTCAATGCCTCGGCCGAGGTGACGGGCGGTCCGGTGCAGAACGCAACGCTGGTCGAAACCGGCGATCACCAGATCGGTCTGGTCACCATGGGCCCCGCCTATGAGGCGTGGTCGGGCAACAGCGAACTGGCACCGGGGGTCGAGCATGCCTCGATGCGCGCGCTGTTCCCGATGTATCAGACCCCGTTCGAGGCTGTGGCGCTGAAATCCTCGGGCGTGGCTGATGTCACCGACATGTCCGGCAAGCGCGTATCGGTCGGTCCGGCTGGCGGCACGGCTGCCACCTATTGGCCGCGCTTCTTCGACGTGCTGGGTGTCGATGCGACGATCAGCTATTCGGGGGCCAATGACGCCACCGGTCAGGTCAAGGATGGTCTGATCGACGCATTCGCCTTTGCCGCCGGCGTGCCGATTTCCGCCTTTGCGCAGATCGCCGCTGAAAACGACGTCAACATCTTCGGCTTCACCGAAGAACAGCGCGGCAAGATCCTGGAGGCCATGCCCGAGGTCGCCGCATATGAAGTCGCGGGCGGCATGTATCAGGGCTTCCCCGAAGGGCACGGCACGGTCGCGATGTGGAACTTTGCCATCGCGCATCAGGATATGCCCGAAAGTCTGGCCTATGAAATCACCAAGCTGGTGATGGAGGACAACGAGGCGATGATGCAGATCCACGCGACGTCCGCCGAAACCCTGCCGGAAAACGCCGACAAGAACACCTTCCTGCCGTTCCACCCCGGCGCGGTGAAGTACTTCGATGAAAAGGGGATCGAAATCCCCGACGACCTGCGCGGCTGATGCCCGCCGCCCCGATGCCCGCGCGGCATTGGGGCATTCCCCTGATTTCAGTTCGGACCGAACGCGCTGGCTTGACCACGCAGTTCGCCCCGAGCTTTGCCCCGACCGAGGTTCCCCATGTCCGCACCTGATGCCCATGCGGCACAGAACGGTCCCGTCATCGCGCAAGGCGTCGATGATGAACCGATGGCCCCCAACCAGCGCGACGCCCGTGCGCGCGCGGGTCTGATCATCGCCGTTCTTTGCGCCGCCTATACCGTCTTTCACCTGTTCGTCATGGTCGTCTATCCGCTGGAGACATGGGCGTACCGCATGATCCACGTCTGCGGCGGGTTGGTCATCGGCTTCCTGACCTATTCGGCCCTGACCCAGACAAGCGAAACCGAAGCGGCCACCAAGCGTGGTCCGGTGGAACTGGCGCTGCTGGGCGTCGGTGCGCTTGGCATCGGCTATGGGTTTGTCATCATCGCCTATGCCTGGCTGGCGTGGTGGGTGGCAGGCGTCGCGCGTCCGCCGGCCTTCGGCTTCGCGACCTATGGTCTGCCGCTGGCCATCGGTACGGTGGCGGCCATCTTGGCGGGCTGGCGGTTTTCGTCGCGGGACCGCAGCCGCATCTATGCGGGCGATCTGTTGCTGTGTTTCGCCTCGGTCGCGGTGCTGGGCTATATCCTGTTCGTGGTCGGCGCGCTGCGGATGCGGGCGGGCACGGGCATGGCGCAGCCGGGTGATCTGTGGGCGGCCGTCACCGGTGTCATGCTGATCCTGGAACTGACGCGCCGCCTGACGGGGCTGGCATTGGTCGGCATTGTCGGCGTCTTCATCGCCTACAGCTTCCTTGGGCCTTGGCTGCCCGGTTTCCTGAACCATCGCGGTTACACGGCCACGCGGTTCTTCACCTATATCTTTACCGACCAAGGCGTGCTGGGCGATCCGATTGCCGTCAGCTCGACCTATATCATCCTGTTCATCGTCTTTGCCGCCTTCCTTCAGGCGTCGAAGGTCGGTGATTATTTCGTCAACTTCGCCTTTGCCTGCGCGGGTCAGGCGCGCGGCGGTCCGGCCAAGGTCGCGGTCTTTGCATCCGGCCTGATGGGCATGATCAACGGCACATCGGCGGGCAACGTGGTGTCCACAGGGTCGCTGACCATTCCGCTGATGAAGAAGGTCGGCTATTCGCCCAAGACCTCTGCCGCGATCGAGGCGACGGCGTCATCGGGCGGGCAGATCCTGCCGCCGATCATGGGCGCGGGCGCCTTCATCATGGCCGAGGTGACGGGCATTCCCTATACCGACATCGTCATCGCCGCGATCATTCCGGCGCTGCTGTATTTCGTGTCCGTCTATTTCATGGTCGATCTTCAGGCGTTGAAGCTGGACATGAAGGGCCTGCCGCGGTCGGAACTGCCGCGGTTCGGCGATCTGGTCAAGCAGGTCTATCTGTTCCTGCCGATCATCATCCTGATCTATACGCTGTTCGCCGGCTATTCCGTCATCAGGGCAGGGGCCATGGGCATGGCCGCCGCCGCGATGGTCAGCTGGCTGACCCCGCATAAGATGGGGCCGCGCCAGATCTTCAAGGCGCTGGATATGGGCGCCAAGATGTCAATCCAGATGGTCGCTGTCTGCGCCGCCGCCGGTGTCATCGTGGGCGTCATCGCGCTGACGGGTGTGGGGGCACGCTTTTCGGCGCTGCTACTGACGATTGCGGATCAGAACCAGCTGCTGGCGATGTTCTTTGCGATGTGCATCTCGATCATCCTTGGCATGGGGATGCCGACGACGGCGGCCTATGCGGTGGCCGCGGCGGTCGTGGCACCGGGCCTGATCCAGCTGGGCGTGCCGGTGCTGGTCGCGCATTTCTTCGTCTTTTACTATGCGGTCATGTCGGCCATTACACCGCCCGTCGCGCTGGCCGCCTATGCTGGGGCGGGGCTTGCGGGGTCCGACCCGATGAAGACCTCAGTCGAGGCTTTCAAGCTGGGTCTGGCCGCCTTCATCGTGCCCTTCATGTTCTTCAGCTCGCATGAACTTCTGATGCAGGGCGAAACGCTGGACATCATCCACGCGACCCTGACGGCGCTGCTGGGCATGTTCCTGCTGTCGGCGGGGGTCATCGGATACTTCTTCGGCCATGCCGCCGGATGGATGCGCATCGTGCTGATCGTTGCGGCACTTTCCATGATCTCGGTCGGGTGGGTCAGCGATGTCGCCGGTCTGGTCGTCGCCGTCGCGCTGTTCCTGTGGCAGCGCAAGATGCTGACACCCGCCGCATTGGCCAAGGGTCGCGCGGATTAAGTCACGCACCATCAATCAGACGCGGGCCGGGAAACCGGCCTGTTTTTTCATGGCATATTGCATAAGCACATGAAAAAGCCGCGCAAAAAGCACGGCTGCGGGCACATCAGTCTTTTAGGAAAAACTGGTGCTGTGAGAGAGGATTGAACTCTCGACCTCACCCTTACCAAGGGTGTGCTCTACCACTGAGCTACCACAGCATCGTTGGAGGGGCGTTTAACCAATGCCCCAGATGGCTGCAAGAGCATTTTCGAATTTTTTCCAGATTTTGCCGATTGCCGCGCGGTCGGTCGTGCGTTTGCTGGACTGCGACGCTGGCGGGCGCTAACAGATGAACCATGACGGATCGACGCAAAGACAAATCTGCCCCGGAAAGCCGCGATGATCGCCTGCGACAGGCGTTGCGCGCGAATCTGGCACGCCGCAAGGCGCAGGCAAGGGCGCGTGCGGACGGTCCGGAACCCGATAACAAGGCCGCCATTGAACCGGCCGACAAGACAGGCAAGGACGACAGCTGATGGATCAGATCATCGTAGAGGGTAACGGCCCCCTGAAAGGGGAAATCCCCATTGCCGGCGCAAAGAACGCCTGCCTGACGCTGATGCCCGCCACGCTGCTGACCGATCAGCCGCTGACGCTGACCAATGCGCCGCGCCTGTCCGACATCCGCACCATGACCGAGCTGCTGCAAAGCCTGGGCGCCGAGGCGACCAGCCTGCAGGATGGCCAGGTTCTGGCGCTGTCTAGCCACGATATGACCAGCCACCGCGCCGAATACGACATCGTGCGCAAGATGCGCGCCTCGATCTTGGTGCTGGGCCCGATGCTGGCCCGTGATGGCGTGGCCGAGGTGTCATTGCCCGGCGGTTGCGCCATCGGTGCGCGTCCCGTGGACCTGCATTTGCGCGCGCTGGAGGCTTTGGGTGCGACGCTGGATTTGCGCGATGGCTATGTCCATGCCAAGGCGCCTGCGGGCGGTCTGAAGGGTGCGGTCTTCGAATTCCCCATCGTATCCGTGGGCGCGACGGAAAACGCGCTGCTGGCCTCGACGCTGGCACGCGGCACCACCGTGCTGAAAAACGCCGCCCGCGAACCCGAGATCGTCGATCTGGCGCAATGCCTGCGTCGCATGGGCGCCCAGATCGAGGGCGAGGGCACCAGCACCATCACCATTCAGGGCGTCAACAGCCTGCATGGCGCGACCCATCCCGTCGTCACCGACCGGATCGAACTGGGCACCTATATGCTGGCCCCCGCCATGTGCGGCGGCGAGGTTGAATTGCTGGGCGGTCGCATCGACCTGCTGTCGGCATTCTGTGAAAAGCTGGACGAAGCCGGCGTCAGCGTCGAAGAAACGTCGCGCGGTTTGAAGGTCAGCCGCAAGAACGGTCGCCTGAAGGCTGTCAACGTCACGACCGAGCCTTTCCCCGGTTTCCCGACCGACCTTCAGGCCCAGTTCATGGCAATGATGTGCACCGCCGAGGGCACCAGCGTGCTGGAGGAAACCATCTTCGAAAACCGCTTCATGCACGCCCCCGAACTGATCCGCATGGGTGCGCAGATCGAGGTTCACGGCGGCCACGCGACCGTCACCGGCGTCGAAAAACTGCGCGGTGCGCCGGTGATGGCGACCGATCTGCGCGCCTCGGTCAGCCTGATTCTGGCAGGGATGGCCGCCGAAGGTCAGACCACCGTCAGCCGCGTCTATCACCTTGATCGCGGCTATGAACATGTCGTGCGCAAGCTGCGCGGCGTCGGTGCCCATATCGAACGCGTCAAAGAGGAGTGATCATGGCCGAGGATGCACGTTTCAGCGATGCCGACCCCCGTCCCCTGACCCTGAAGGCCGAGGATGAGGTCGATCTGCGCATCCTCTCGTCGCTGGCGCAGGATGCGATCCTGCCCGCGACCAAGATCAGTCACGACCCCAAGGCACGCCGTCTGGCACTGCTGCTGAACCGCTTCCGGTGGGAAGACGCCGACGCCGCCCGGACCGAGGGGCGCGATTTCGAACGCGTCCAGTCGCTGCTGGTCGTCAACGATGTCATGCGGCTGATCAGCGACGGCGTAGACCGCGATGCCGACACCGTCCTGTCGCTGCTGGCGATCAGCTGGACCGCGGGCGAGGATGGAACCGGACACCTGTCGCTGGACTTTGCGGGCGACGGCACCATCGTCGCCGAGGTCGAATGCATCAACCTGGACCTGCGGGACGTGACGCGACCCTATCGTGCCGTCTCGGGGAAGGCGCCCAGTCACCCCGAGTGACGGGCCGAAGAAAGCCGCAAGGCTGCAAGGAACGAAGAACATGCCGGTCACGCTGAACATCACGGACGCAGATTTCGAACAGGGCTTCCAGCGCATGCTGAACGCCAAGCGCGAGGATTCGGTCAACGTCAACACCACCGTCGCCAATATCATCGCCGATGTGCGCCATCGCGGCGATGCGGCGCTTTGCGAACTGACATCCCGCTTTGACCGGCTGGACCTGACGCCCGAAACCCTGCGCTTCACCCCCGCCGAGATCGAGGAACAGGTGGCGCGGGTTTCGCCCGAGGATCGCGCCGCGCTGGCCTTGGCCGCCGAACGCATCCGCGCCTATCACGCCCGCCAGATGCCCGAAGACGCCAGCTGGACCGACCCCGAGGGCGCGACCCTGGGCTGGCGCTGGTCGGCGGTCTCGGCGGCGGGGCTTTACGTGCCGGGCGGGCAGGCGGCCTATCCATCCAGCGTGTTAATGAACGCGATCCCGGCGCGTGTTGCGGGCGTGGAACGTCTGGTCATCTGCGTGCCGACGCCGGACGGGGTGATCAACCCGTTGGTCCTGCTGGCCGCGCAATTGTCCGGCGTGGATGAGATCTATCGCATCGGCGGCGCGCAGGCCGTGGCCGCGATGGCCTATGGCACCGACACGATGGCGCCGGTGGATAAGATCACCGGGCCCGGCAACGCCTTTGTGGCGGCCGCCAAACGTCAGGTCTTTGGCCGCGTGGGCATCGACATGATTGCGGGCCCGTCCGAGGTTCTGGTCATCGCGGATGGCGAACAGAACCCGGAATGGCTGGCTTGGGATCTGCTGGCGCAGGCCGAACATGACGCCGATGCGCAGTCGATCCTGATCACCACCGATCCTGCCATGGCCCGCGCCGTCGCATCCGAGGTCGAGCGCATCATCCCGACGCTGGATCGCGCCGCCATCGCGGGGGCGAGCTGGCGCGACTACGGTACGTTGATCGTCGTCGATGATCTGGAACAGGCAGCCATGCTGTCGAACCGCATCGCCCCAGAACACCTCGAGCTGTGTGTGGCCGATCCCGAAAGTCTGGCCGATCGCTGCATCCATGCTGGCGCGATCTTCCTTGGCGCGCATACGCCCGAAGCCGTTGGTGATTACGTCAGCGGCCCGAATCACGTGCTGCCCACCGCGCGTTCGGCGCGGTTCAGTTCCGGCCTGTCGGTGATGGATTTCCTGAAACGCACCACGATGGCCCGCCTGACGCCGGGGGCATTGGCTGCGATCGGCCCCGCTGCCGTGCGTCTGGCCGCATCCGAGGGCTTGCAGGCGCATGGCGCTTCGGTTCAGGCTCGGTTGGGGACGTTGAACGAAAGGCCGCGCGAATGAGCCGCATTACCCGGATCGAGATCGACGACAGCGCCATCGCGCCTGCCACCCCCGAAATGGAGCAGGAACGCCGCGTCGCGATTTTTGACCTGATCGAGGACAACAGCTTTGCCGTGCCGGGCCGCGACGGTGGCGATGCGCCCGAAGGTCCCTTCGTGCTGGAACTGTGCATCCGCGAAGGCAGACTGGTTTTTGACGTGGATTCGGAAGGCGGCGACAAGGTGGCCGAATTCCACCTGTCGCTTGGGCCGTTCCGGCAGGTGGTCAAGGATTACTTCCAGATCTGCCAAAGCTATTTCGAAGCCGTGAAACGCCTGCCCCCCGCCCAGATCGAGGCGATCGACATGGCCCGGCGCGGCATCCACAACGAAGGCGCGCGCACCCTGCAGGAACGACTGGAGGGCAAGGCCACGCTGGATATCGACACGGCCCGGCGTCTGTTCACCCTGATCTGCGCCCTGATCCCGCAAAGCTGAGATCATGGCGCAGGACACGTTTCCCTCATCGGTTCTGTTCTGCTGCGACCATAATGCCATCCGTTCGCCCATGGCCGAAGGGATGATGAAGAAGTTCTATGGCCATGCCGCCTATGTCCAGTCGGCGGGCGTCAAGAACGACATGGATGTCAACGGTTTCGCCATCGCCGTCTGCGACGAGGTCGGCATCCCGCTGGCCAATCACCGCAGCCGCAGCTTCGAGGAAATGCAGGATTGGGGCGATGATCTGGGCCAGTTCGACCTGATCATCGCATTGTCGCCCGCCAGCCAGCGCATGGCGTTGGAGATGACCCGCCACGCTCATCTGGACATCGAATACTGGCCGATCATGGACCCGACGGGCCTGGCCGAGGGGCGCGAGGCGCGGCTGGCCGCCTATCGTCAGACCCGCGACCAGATCGAACGCAAGATGCTGGAACGCTTCGGTCCCAAACTGCAGGATTAACGCCGGGCCCGCCAACCGGCGGGGATGTCCCATGCCGCGCGGGCCAGTTCCTGTTCGACCGCATCGCGTGTCAGACCGATATCATCCAATTGGGCATCCGTCAGTCGCGACAGATCGATGCGCGTGCGGCGGACGTCGAACATGGTCAGCAACCGCTCCAACCAGCGGGTGCGCGGGATGATGCCATGGCCGGTGACGACGCGGGCAAGGGATGTGGTCGACATGGTTCAGCTCCGTTGATCAGACACATCACCGATGGTGATGCATTGCAAGTTTACGATCTTGCGTCTTGATCAATAGCACCGGTTTTTTTATTCCGACAACGAATGGTTTTGATGGATGTCATCAAGATTTGTGAAAGGTCGGTGCGGTGATGCGGAATCTGGACATCTCGACGCTGCGGTCGCTGCAGGCCGTGGCAGAATACGGCACCGTGACCCGTGCCGCCGAATCGCTGAACATGACGCAAAGCGCGCTGTCGATGCAGATGAAGCGCCTTGAGGATCTGTTCGGGCGGCCCATGCTGACCAAGGCGGGGCGCGGCGTGGTGTTGTCGGATCTGGCGCTGGACCTGCTGGGCGAAAGCCGCAAGCTGGTGGCCTTGAACGATGCGATCCTGTCGCGCTTTACCGGCGTGCAGCCTGCCACGCGCCTGCGGGTCGGGCTGACGACCGACTGGCTGTTCACCAAGGTGGCGCAGACGGTGCGGGCCTTTCGGCAGGACCAGCCGCGGGTCGAACTGGTGATGAACCACGCCCGCAGCAAGGATTTGCGCATCCAGATGAAGCGCGGCGAACATGACGTGATCCTGACGACCGAATTCGACGCGCCTCCGGGGGCGATCCATCTGGCCAAGGTCGATCTGGCCTGGTTCGGCGCGGTGGGCGGCGAGGCTTGGCGCCAGCGTCCCCTGCCGGTCGCCGACAGTGCGCATTGCGCCTATCACCCTGTGGGGATGGCGGCTCTGGATCAGGCGGGGATCGAATGGCTGCAGGTCGTCAGCGATGGCGGCAGCGAAACCTGGCGCGTGCTGGCGGCAGCGGACCTTGGGGTGACGCTGCTGCCGCGCGGCATCTCTCAGCCCGGGCTCGAGGTGGTGGATCATGGCGGGACGTTGCCGCCGCTGCCCCCGACATGGCTGAACGTCTATGTCGCGGATGGTCCGGCGCGCCATGTCGCCGCCGATTTTGCAGGCTACCTGCGTCGCGTCGTCTGCGAGGTCGCGGCCGCCGCCTGACAAAAATTTCGGCACCGGCAGGCCCCATGGGGTGCCCGCCGGTGCCGTCGCTTATCAGACTACGACGCCGGCGCCTTCGGTCGCAGGACCGGCCACCGCGCGGAAGGCGGCGAACATCTCGCGTCCCAGACCTTCGCGGCTGTCCGAGTCGTCGAATGCCACGGGTTCGCGGCTGTCGAAATCGGGCGCCAGGCATTCCAGCCTTCCCGATGCCGCATCCAGCCGCACCAGATCACCGTCCTGAACGCGGGCCAGCGGACCACCCATCGCCGCCTCGGGCGAGACGTGGATAGCGGCGGGCACCTTGCCCGAAGCGCCCGACATGCGCCCGTCGGTGACCAGCGCGACCTTCAACCCGCGATCCTGCAGCACTGCCAGCGTCGGCGTCAGCGAATGCAGTTCCGGCATGCCATTGGCGCGCGGTCCTTGGAAGCGGACGATGACGATGGTGTCTTCGGTGAATTCACCGGCGCGGAAGGCGGTCTTGACCAATTCCTGATCCGAGAAGACACGGGCCTTCGCCTCGATCACGTGACGTTCGGGGGCGACGGCGCTGATCTTGATGACCCCGCGACCCAGATTGCCCTGAAGCTGCTTCAGCCCGCCGGTCTTGGCAAAGGGGTCCGAGGCGGGGCGCAGGATGCGGTCGTTCAGCGAATCCTTGGCACCGGCTTCCCAACGCACGCGGGCACCGTCTAGCTTGGGTTCGGCGGTATAGCCGTCCAAACCCGTGCCGTTGATCGTCTTGACGTCGGGATGCAGCAGGCCACCCTCCAGCAGCTGGCCAATCATATAGCCAAGACCGCCGGCGGCGTGGAAGTGGTTCACGTCGGCCAGACCGTTGGGATAGACCCGCGCCATCAGCGGCACGTTTTCCGACAGGTCGTGGAAATCCTCGATGTCCAGCAGGACGCCGGCGGCGCGCGCCATGGCGGGCAGATGCAGCACAAGGTTGGTGGAACCACCGGTCGCCATCAGACCGACGATGCCGTTCACAAAGGCGCGTTCGTCCAGCACCTGACCCGCGGGCATGTATTCATTGCCCAGATTGGTGATTGCGGCAGCGCGTTCGACGGCGGCGACGGTCAGCGCCTCACGCAGGGGCGTGTTGGGGTTCACGAAGCTGGAACCGGGCAGGTGCAGGCCCATGAACTCCATCAGCATCTGGTTGGTATTTGCGGTGCCATAGAAGGTGCAGGTGCCCGCCGAATGATAGCTGGCCATCTCGGCCTTCATCAGTTCCTCGCGCCCGACCTCGCCGGTGGCGAACTGCTGGCGGACCTTGGATTTTTCGTCGTTGGGCAGACCCGAGGGCATCGGTCCCGCGGGCACGAAAACCGCCGGGATATGACCAAAGGTCGCGGCCGCGATGATCAGGCCCGGCACGATCTTGTCGCAAACGCCCAGATACATCGCCGAATCGAAACAGTCGTGCGACAGGGCAACGCCTGCCGACAGCGCGATGACGTCGCGCGAAAACAGCGACAGCTCCATCCCCGGGCGACCTTGGGTGACGCCGTCGCACATGGCGGGCACGCCGCCTGCGACCTGAACCGTCGCACCTGCCGCATGGCCCGCGCTGCGGATCATCGCGGGGTAATGTTCGAAGGGCTGATGCGCCGACAGCATGTCGTTATAGGCGGAAACGATGCCGATGTTGGGCTTGCGCGTCGTGGCCATGTCGTTCTTGTCGGCCATGGCGGCATAGGCGTGGGCCTGGTTGCCGCAGGACAGATGCGCGCGGGCAGGGCCTTCCTGTGCGGCGCGGGCGATCTTTGCCAGATAGGCCGTGCGGGACTTGACCGAGCGTTCGCGGATGCGGTCTGTCACCCGGTCGATGGTGGCGTGAAGGGTCATGGCGGGCCTCCTGTTCATTTGCACCGACTATAGTCCGTTAGCGTTAACGGTTCAACCACTGCCTGTGCATATCATGCAGGATCTGCCGCAAATTCGCGCGATTTCGCCGTATCGGCAGGTCGCCGCGGCTTGTGCGACGGGTGGTCCCGTGTCAGATCACCCGCGAAAGGATTTTTCCAATGAATGATCTGCCCGTCATCCGCTTGCGTCCGAAATCGAAACCCCAGGCCATCCGTCACGGATTCCCATGGGTCTTTGCCGATGAGGCCGTGCTGGATCGCCGCACCAAGGCCCTTCCGGCAGGCGGCTTTGCCGTCCTCGAGGATGCCGAACGCCGCCCCTTGGGTCTGGTGACCGTGAACCCCGTGTCCAAGATCATCGGGCGGGTCATGGACCTTGATCCCGACGCGCAGATCGACGGTGCGTGGTTGCGTGCCAAGCTGACCCGTGCCTTGGAAATGCGCAGCCGGCTTTACGATCAGCCCTTCTATCGTCTGATCCACGCCGAGGCCGACGGCCTGCCGGGTCTGATCGTCGACCGCTTTGGCGATGCCGTCGTCATGCAGCCCAACGCCGCATGGTCCGACAATATGGCCGAAGAGATCGCCGATGCCCTGATCGAGGTCGTGGGCGTCAAGACCGTCATCGCCAACGGGCAGGGCCGCGCGCGCGGTCTGGAAGGTCTGGCCGAACGCATGGACGTGCTGCGCGGCGATGCGCCCGACGCGCCGGTGCAGGTGTCGATGAACGATGCGATCTATCTGGCCGACATGATGGGCGGTCAGAAGACCGGCCTGTTCTATGACCAGCGCCCGAACCACGCCTTCGCGCAACGCCTGTCCAAGGGCGCGACCGTGCTGGACGTCTTCAGCCATGTCGGCGGCTTCGGTCTGGCGGCTCTGGCTGCCGGTGCGACCCATGCGCTGGCCGTCGATGGCAGCGCCCCGGCGCTGAAGCTGGCGCAGGGCGGGGCCGAGGCGATGGGCGCGACCGATCGTTTCGAGACCATGCAGTCGGACGCCTTCAAGGCGCTGGAGACGCTGGCCGAACAGGGTCGCCAGTTCGATGTCGTCATCTGCGATCCGCCTGCCTTCGCGCCCTCGAAATCGGCGCTGGATGCCGGTCTGCGCGCGTATGAACGGGTGGCCAAGCTTGCCGCGCCGCTGGTGTCGCCGGGCGGCTATTTGGGGCTGTGCAGCTGTTCGCATGCAGCCGATCTGACCGCCTTCCGCAACTCCAGCGCGCGCGGCATTGGTCGCGGCGGGCGTCGCAGCGTGCTGATTCATTCGGGTCAGGCCGGTCCCGACCATCCGACGCTGCCGCAACTGGCGGAAACCGGCTACCTCAAGTCGCTGTTCTTCCGGCTGGATTGATGCGCGCCGTTCTGGACGCCAATGTCCTGTTCCCCACAATCCTGCGCGAGATCCTGTGCGATCTGGCGCAGGACGGGCGGTTCACGGCATTGTGGTCCGAACGTATCTTGGAGGAATGGCGTCGTGCCGCCCTGCGCATCGGTGACGATGCAGGGGCGGTCGCGGGGGCCGAGATCGCCATGCTGCGTCTGCGCTTTCCGGATGCAATCCTGCCCGATGACGGGCAGGCGGCCATCGACCTGAATTTTCCCGACCCCGCCGACCGCCATGTGGCCGAGGCCGCGCTGGCAGGGCGGGCGTCACTGATCGTCACCGCCAATCTGCGTGATTTTCCGCAACGCCTGATGGCGGGGCTGGGGCTGCGGGCCATCCACCCCGATGCCTTCCTGCTGGATCTGCTCCGCGACGATCCCGCATCCGTCACCCGCGCCGTTCGCGCGGCCTGCGACAAGGCCGTTGCAATGGGGGGTGACATGACCCCCGTTCAGATGTTGAAACGTGGCAGGCTGCCGCGACTTGCCAAGGCAGTGGGCGGTTGAACGCCGTTGCCGTTATCGCTAACAAGAGTTATGGCGGAAGCCACCCATAAGGAGGACAGCATGGTCTCGCGTGTCATTCCGGTCGAAGACTTCGACCTCGTGATTTTTGGCGCTACGGGCGACCTGGCGCATCGCAAGATTTTGCCGGGGCTTTACCGGCGCTTCAAGGCCGGGCAGTTCCCGACCACCAGTCGCATCATCGGTGCCGCACGGACCGAACAGGACGATGACGGCTTCCGCGCCGAGGCGTCCAAGGCGATCTGCGAATTCGCCAAGGTGTCCGAAGACGATCCGCAGCTGGCGCAATTCCTTGAACTGCTGGGCTATGTCGCGATCGATGCGCGCGGCGAAGGTGGCTGGAAGGAACTCAAGGGACGCATGCGCCCCGGTGCCGTCCATGCCTTCTACTTCTCGGTCGCACCGGCGCTGTTCGGCGATATCGCGGAACGTCTGGCCGGTCATGGCATCGCCGACGATGACAGCCGTATCGTGGTGGAAAAGCCTTTTGGTCGTGATCTGGCCAGCGCCCGCGCGCTGAACGACACGCTTGCCAAGCATTTCCAGGAACAGCAGATCTATCGGATCGACCATTATCTTGGCAAGGAAACCGTCCAGAACCTGATGGCCGTCCGTTTCGCCAATATTCTGTTCGAACCCTTGTGGAACGCCCAGTTCATCGACCACGTTCAGATCACGGTTGCCGAAACCGTGGGCGTGGCCGGTCGCGGCAGCTATTACGACAAGTCCGGCGCAATCCGCGACATGGTCCAGAACCACATGATGCAGCTTTTGTGTCTGATCGCGATGGAGCCGCCCTATCACTTCGACCCCGACGCCGTTCGTGACGAAAAGCTGAAGGTGATCCGCGCGCTGCAGCCGGTCGAACCCGCCGATATCGTGCGCGGTCAGTATCAGGGCGACGAAGACTCCACCGGCTATGTCGAGGATTCCGAGGACCCCAATTCGCGCACCGAAAGCTATGTCGCGATGAAGGTTCGCATCTCGAACTGGCGCTGGCAGGGCACGCCCTTCTACCTGCGTACCGGCAAGAAGCTACGCGCGCGGACCAGCGAAATCGCCATCACCTTCAAGGAACCGCCGCATTCGATCTTTGACGACAGCGGCGCGCCCAAGGCCAACGAACTGGTCATCCGCCTGCAGCCGAACGAAGGCATGAACATGAAGGTCATGATCAAGGAACCAGGGCCGGGCGGAATGCGTCTGGTGCAGGTGCCGCTGGACATGTCCTTTGCCGACGCGCTTGGTCCCGACGGGGCCGAGATGCCCGACGCCTATGAGCGCCTGATCATGGACGTGATCCGTGGCAACCAGACGCTGTTCATGCGCGGGGACGAGGTCGAGGCTGCATGGGCCTGGACCGATCCCATCATCAGCGCGTGGGACGACAGCAAGCGCAAGCCGGAACCCTATGACTTGGGCTCCTCGGGACCCGAGGAGGCGCTGCGCCTGATGCACCGCGACAACCGCCGCTGGAGGGAGATCCGCTCATGAGCATGGAGTTCAAGGAATATCCCGACCGCGAGATGCTGGCCCTGTCGCTGGCGGACCGGCTGTCGGCACAGCTAACCCAGCATCTGCGCAACAATGACAGCGCGACGCTGTGCGTGCCGGGCGGGACCTCGCCCGCGCCGGTTTTTGAAACGCTGTCGGGGGCCGATCTGGACTGGGGTCGCGTCACCGTGGTTCTGGGCGACGAACGTTGGGTTGACGGCGACCACAAACGCTCGAACAGCCGGTTGCTGCGTCGTCACCTGCTGAAGGACAAGGCCGCCGCCGCCGATTACATCGACCTCTATACGGGCGATGCTTCGCCCGATCTGGCGACCGACGGTCTGGCGCAGCGGCTGAAGCCGCATCTGCCGTTGACCGTGGCGCTGCTGGGGATGGGCAATGACATGCATACCGCCAGCCTGTTCCCCGGCGCCGACCACCTTGAGGCTGCGATGGCCGCCGACGCGCCCCCCGTCATGCCCATCCGCGCCGACGGCGCCGAGGAACCGCGCATCACCCTGACGCGCCCGATCCTGGCCGATGCGATCAACATCCATGTGCTGATCATGGGCCCCGAAAAGCGCGAGGCCCTGGAACGCGCCATGAAGCTTTCGCCGATCGAGGCGCCGATCCGGGCCTTCCTTGATGCCGCCACCGTCCATTGGGCCGAATGAACAAAGGATTATCGTGATGTCCGACAGCTGGACCCTTCTGAAATCCCACCGCCAGTCGCAGGGCAAGCTGCGCATCGAGGCGCTTTTCGCCGATGACGCCGGCCGCGCGACCGGGTTCTGCACCAGTGCCGATGGTCTGGTGTTCGACTGGTCCAAGACCAGCATCGACGCCAAGGCCCGCGATCTGCTGCTGGATCTGGCCCGCAACGCCAATGTGGCCGAACGCCGCGACGCGATGTTTGCCGGCGAACGCATCAATGAAACCGAAGACCGTGCCGTGCTGCACACCGCATTGCGCAACCTGACGGGCAGCGTCACGGTCAACGGCAAGGACGTGATGCCAGCGGTGCGCGATACCCATGCCCGCATGACCGCCTTTTCGCGCGATGTCCGCTCGGGTGCTTTCACGGGGCAGGGCGGCAAGATCACCGATATTGTGAATATCGGCATCGGCGGGTCGGACCTTGGCCCCTATATGGCGGTGCTGGCGCTGGCCCCCTATCACGACGGGCCGCGCGCGCATTTCGTCAGCAACGTCGATGGCGCCGATATCGCCGACACGCTGAAGGGTCTGGACCCGACGACGACGCTGGTGATCGTGGCCTCGAAGACCTTCACCACCATTGAAACCATGACCAACGCCAAGACCGCCCGCGACTGGATGGCGGTATCGGTCGACGAACCGGGCGCGCAATTCGTGGCCCTGTCGACCGCCGCCGCCAAAGCCGCCGATTTCGGCATTTCGGCCGAACGCGTCTTCGGCTTCGAGGACTGGGTCGGCGGTCGCTATTCCGTCTGGGGTCCGATCGGCCTGTCGCTGATGCTGGCCATCGGCGACGAAGGCTTTGACCAGTTTCTTGCGGGCGGCTCGGCGATGGACAGCCATTTCCGCAATGCGCCCTTGGCCGAAAACCTGCCGGTGATGCTGGCGCTGGTCGGCATCTGGAACCATCAGATCTGCGGCTATCCGACCCGCGCGGTGCTGCCCTATGACAACCGCCTGTTGCGTCTGCCTGCCTATCTGCAGCAACTGGAGATGGAATTGAACGGCAAGCGCGTGGCCATGAATGGCAGCGATCTGGAGGTCGTCTCGGGTCCCGTGGTCTGGGGCGAGCCCGGCACCAACGGCCAGCATGCGTTTTACCAGTTGATCCATCAGGGCACGACGCCGGTGCCATGCGAATTCATTCTGGCCGCCAATGGCCATGAACCCGAATTGGCCCATCACCATATCCTGCTGGCCGCGAACTGCCTTGCGCAGTCCGAGGCACTGATGCGGGGCCGTTCGCTGGACGAGGCCCGTGCCCTGATGCAGGCCAAGGGCCTGACCGGCGATGAATTGGAACGTCAGGCACGTCACCGCGTCTTCCCGGGCAACCGCCCCTCGACGACGCTGTTGATCGATAAGCTGACGCCCTATGTCCTTGGCCAGATCGTGGCGCTTTACGAGCATCGCGTCTTTGTCGAAGGCGTCATTCTGGGCATCAACAGCTTTGACCAATGGGGCGTCGAACTGGGCAAGGAGCTGGCGCTGAAAGTCGAACCCTTGTTGAAGGGGCAGGACGCACCGGGGCATGACCCCTCGACGCTGAATCTGGCATCGCTGATCGTTGCCGGACGCGGCTGACACGCCACGCTGCGCAGCAAGTTGACGGCTTTTCCTTTGCCGTCCGAACAGCTAGGGTCGGCCCCGCAAAAACAGGGGGCCGATCATGGCGTTTTTCTCGAAACTGCGCGAACGACTTGGCAGGTCTTCGACGAAGATCAGCTCGGATCTGGACAACATTGTCGCCGAAGCACCCGCGCCCGCGGCACCCGCCGCCGCGCCGGTCGAAAACCTGGTCGAACAGACCCCCGCACCCGTCCCTACACCGACACCGACGCCCAGCACGACACCTGGCCTTGTCGGTCGTCTGTTCGGCAAGACCCAGCAGCCCGAGGAACCCCGCCGCGCGCTGGACGACGCGATGCTGGAGGACCTTGAAGACATGCTGGTGCAGGCCGATCTGGGCGTGGAAACCGCCCTTCGGGTCAGCGCCAACATCGCCGAAGGCCGCATGGGCCGCCGCGTTTCTTCAACCGAACTGAAAGAGCTGCTGGCCACCGAAGTTGCCCGCATACTTGCCCCCGTGGCACGCCCTTTGCCGATCTATGCCAAGAAGCCGCAGGTGGTGCTGGTCGTGGGCGTCAACGGTGCGGGCAAGACCACCACCATCGGCAAGCTGGCCAGCCAGTTCCGCGCGGCGGGCAAATCGGTCGTGATTGCGGCGGGCGATACCTTCCGCGCCGCGGCGGTTGAACAGCTGCAGGTCTGGGGCGACCGCGCGGGTGTGCCGGTGATGGTCGCGCCGCAGGGCAGCGACCCCGCCAGCCTTGCATGGGACGCGATGACCAAGGCCGAGGCCGATGGTGCCGACCTTCTGATGATCGACACCGCCGGGCGCCTGCAGAACCGTCAGGACCTGATGGAGGAGCTGGCCAAGATCGTCCGCGTCATCCGCAAGAAGGACCCCGAAGCACCGCATAATACCCTGCTGGTGCTGGACGCCACGACCGGCCAGAACGCGCTGAACCAGGTCGAGACCTTCCGCAAGCTGGCCGATGTTTCGGGGCTGGTGATGACCAAGCTGGACGGGACGGCGCGTGGTGGCGTGCTGGTGGCGCTGGCCGACCGCTTCGGCCTGCCGATCCATGCCATCGGCGTGGGTGAACAGATCGACGATCTGGATGCCTTCGACGCGCAGGACTTTGCCCGCGCTCTGGTCGGGCTGTCCTGACCTAGACCGCAGGCGCCGATGATGTACCCCGTTCGCGATATGGCGTGCTGCCATATTGCGCGCGGTAGCATTTCGAAAAATGCGACGGGCTGGAAAAGCCCGATGCCAGCGCGATCTCGATGATCGACATTTCGGTCTGCATCAGCAGGTTGCGGGCACGAGCCAGACGCGTTTCCATATAGTATCGCTTGGGGCTGCGGTTCAGGTATCGCCGGAACAGCCGCTCCAGCTGGCGGGTAGACATGCCCGCATCCAAAGCCAGCTGCGCCGGGCTGATCGGGTCTTCCAGGTTCGCCTCCATCCGCGCGATGACGGCGGCGAGGCGGGGATGGCGCACACCGATGCGGGTCGGGATCGACAGCCGCTGGCGGTCCTGTTCGGTGCGGATGGCGGTGTGCAGCATCTGGTCGGCCACATCGGCGGCAAGGGCATCGCCATGCGCTTCGGCGATCAGATGCAGGATCAGGTCGATAGAACTGGTCCCGCCCGCCGCCGTCAGCCGGTTGCCGTCATGCACGAAGACCGAACGGAACAGATCGACCTCGGGGAAGGCTTCGGCGAAACCATCGTGGTTTTCCCAATGGATCGTGGCCTTGCGCCCATCCAGCAGGCCCGCCTCGGCCAGAATCCATGCGCCGGTGCAGACCGCGCCCATGGCGGCCCCACCACGCGCCTGCCTGCGCAGCCACGCCATCACGGGCCGCGTCGCTTCGCGCGCGATTTCCGTGCCGCCGCAGACGATGACGACCTCATCGCGGCCCGGCGGCGGGGCGTCAGCCTCAAGCCCGCCATCCAGCACGACCCGCGCGCCATTGGAACAGACCGACATGTCGCCCCGCGCGCCCACCAGCCGCCAGTCGTAGAGGGCCGCCCCCGCGGCGCGGTTGGCCAGTCGCAACGGCTCGATCGCGGCCGTGAAAGGCAGCATGGTGAAACGGTCCAGCAGCAGGAAGGTGAAGCGGCGCGGTTTGTCGGATGCCATCGGATTGTCTTTGCATGGTTTTCGCCGATCACCCAAACAGGGATTTGTCGCCGCGGCAAGCGTTCGCGCGCCATCGGGGGAAAGGCTGCTGAACTGCGCGGCAGGGTCTTTCCCTGACCCGGCATTGCGACTATACAAATCCGACAATTTTTCCAAGGAGCGCAGGACATGACGCAGGATATCCGCAAGACCGCCGCCACCCAAAGCTGGGACAAGGCCGGCTGGCGCGCCTATCCGCGCGTCCAGATGCCCGATTATCTGGATCCCGTGGCACTGGAGGCCGTGGAATCGCAGCTGCGCCGCTATCCTCCGCTGGTCTTTGCCGGCGAAGCGCGCCGTCTGAAGTCCCAGCTGGCCGATGTCGGTGCCGGACGTGGCTTCCTGTTGCAGGGTGGCGATTGTGCTGAAAGCTTTGGCGAATTCAGCGCCGACAACCTGCGCGACACCTTCAAGGTGATCCTGCAGATGGCCGTCGTGCTGACTTGGGGCGCGCAGATGCCCGTGGTCAAGGTCGGCCGCATGGCAGGCCAATTCGCCAAGCCGCGCAGCGCCCCCACCGAGACCATCGGCGAGACCGAGCTGCCCAGCTATCGCGGCGACATCATCAACGGTTTCGACTTCACGCCCGAAGCCCGCATTCCCGACCCGCAGCGGATGCTGTCGGCCTATACCCAGGCTGCGGCGTCGCTGAACCTGCTGCGTGCCTTCAGCACCGGCGGTTTTGCCGACATGCACCGCGTCCAAAGCTGGATCGCCGATTTCGTCGGCGGCCCCGAGGCTGCAAAGTATCGTGAAATTGCGGGCCGCATCGGCGATGCGATGGCCTTCATGCAGGCGGCAGGCGTCAATTCCGACACGGCACATCAGCTGTCCAAAGTCGATTTCTACACCAGCCACGAAGCGCTACTGCTGGAATACGAAGAGGCACTGGCGCGCGTCGATTCGACATCGGGTCTGCCGGTGGCGGGGTCGGGTCACATGATCTGGATCGGCGATCGCACCCGTCAGCCCGATGGTGCGCATGTCGAGTTTGCCCGTGGCGTCCAGAACCCGATCGGTCTGAAATGTGGTCCCTCGACCACGGCGGACGATCTGAAGGTGCTGATGGCCAAGCTGAACCCCGAAAACGAGGCGGGCCGTCTGACCCTGATCGCACGCTTTGGCGCCGGCAAGGTCGGCGACCACCTGCCGCGCCTGGTTCAGGCCGTGAAAGAAGAGGGCGCGAATGTCGTCTGGTCCTGTGACCCGATGCACGGCAACGTCATCAAATCCTCGACCGGCTACAAGACCCGCGCCTTCGATTCGATCCTGCGCGAGGTCCGAGAATTCTTCGGCGTCCACAAGGCCGAGGGCACCATCCCCGGCGGCGTGCACTTCGAGATGACCGGCAAGGATGTGACCGAATGCACCGGCGGCGTCCGCGCCGTCACCGATGAAGATCTGTCGGACCGCTATCACACCGCCTGCGATCCGCGCCTGAACGCCAGCCAGTCGCTGGAGCTGGCCTTCTTGGTGGCCGAGGAACTGCGCGCCCGCCGCGAAGGCGCCGCTGCCGATCTGGCCGCCAAGGCCGTCTGATCACCGATCAGGGTTGACGAAAAGGCCCGGGGAAAACCCCGGGCCTTTTTCAATTCAACGCTTCCAGCGGCGATGTATCCAGAACCATTGGTCCATATGCTGCCGGACCAATTGTTCCAGATCGTCGTTCAGCGCCTGCATCATCTGGCGCGGTTCGTCGTGTTCGATGGGTGCGCCGACGTGAACGCGAAAACTGAGGCCATCGGGCTGACGGATCGCGGCGATGGGGATCAGCAGAGCCTCGTATCGCTTCGCAAGCTCGGCAGGTGTCAGCACCGTCCGCGAGGGCAGGTCGAAGAACCGCAGCTCGGCCCCGTCATGGGCGAACTGGTCGAACCCAAGCGCCAACCAGCCACCACCACGCAGAAACCGCAACATCGCCGCCAACCCCGAACGACCACGGGGAAAGACCGGCTCGGCGATTGCAGTAATGGCGGGGACGTAATGGCGGTTGAAGGCTTCGTTGTTCATCGGACGGTAAAGCGCGCCGACCGGCCACCCGCGACCGGACAGGGCCGCCCGCATCGCGTCGTAATTTCCGAAATGCGCACAGCCCAGAATGACCGGGCGCCCGCTGTCGAAGGCAGCTTCTAGGTCGGACAGCCCCGGCCCCTCCAGCGGGTCGGCGTCGCGGATGCGGGTGGTGAATTGGTCGCCGGAATAGATCTCGGCCAGCGACCGACCGGCGTTGTCGGGAACGCGGCGGACTAGGTCCTCGACCTCGGCGTCGGACAGGTCGGGGCGGGCAAGGCGCAGGTTGTCGCGGATGCGCCGCCGCCAGCCGGCCACGGGCGCGATCAGATGTGAAAACACCCAGCCAATCGCCGGAATGCGACGTTCATAGGGCAGAGCGCGCGCCAGCCCCATGATGGCCAGAAAGGCCGCGTTTCCTGCACGATCCACCACCGAGGGTTTGTCGTCCGGCATCACGCCTCCTTTGTGATACGGGCCTCGCGGGACCAGACATAGAGACCGGCGGTCACGATAATCACTGCCCCCGTAATCGTCCAGCCATCGGGCAGCTGACCGAAGAACAGCCAGCCCCAGACACCGGCCCAGATCAGCCCGGTATAGCCGAAGGGCGCCAGGATCCCCGCCTCGGCCGCGCTGAAGGCGCGTACCAGCAGATATTGGCTAGCGGTGCCGAAGATGCCCAGCAGAACAAACGCCCAGATGTCGCCCGTGGCGATCGGCTGCCAGAAGAACGGGACGATCAGACTGGTGATGGTGGTGCCGACGACAGCCGACCACATGACCGATGTCGCGACCGAATCCGACCGCACGATCCGCGTCAGAAGCGCGCCGGCCGCGAAGGTGAAAGCACCCGCCAAGGGCAGCAGGGCCGCCGGTTGAAAAACACCCAACCCGGGCCGGATGATGATCAGCGCACCGACCAAGGCGACCGCGATCCCGGCGATGCGCCGCGGGCCGATGGCTTCGCCTAGAAACAGCGCGGCGCCAAGCGTAATCAGTACCGGGTTCAGGTCCATGATTGCCGTCGCTTCGGCCAGACCGATGTATTGCAAGGACGTAAAGAACAGCCCGACCGAGCCAAGCTGCATCAAGGCCCGTCCCAGCTGCATCACCGGCTGACGGGTGCGCATCAGGGGCACCATGTGGTGCCGGAAGATCGCCGCGAAGATCAGCAAATTGCCGACAAAGCGCATCCAGATAACTTGGGCAGGGTGATAGGTCTGGGTCAGATGCTTGGCGGTCGCATCCATCAGCGTGAAGCCGAGGATGGCCGCCAGCAGCAGCGCGATGCCCCGCGCATGGTCGGATCGCGGGTGCCGCAATCCGTCCCTTTCGCGACCCATCAGCGCAAATGCGCGCGCTAGCACGCGCATCAGCGTGAAGGATCATGGGCATCCGGACAACGAAGAAGCGCGAACTTCTTGGTTGTCCAAATACCCCCGCCGGAGGCGGAAAGTGGTATCACAGCATGCCTTTGACGTGCTCGACAACGTTTTCGGCGGTGATGCCGAAGTGCTTGTACAGCTCGGGTGCGGGACCCGATGCGCCGAAACCTTCCATGCCGACGAAGGCCGACTTGCCCTCCTGACCGCGTTCACCCAGCAGCAGCCAATCCCAAGGCTGGCGAACGGCCGCTTCGATGGCGACACGAACGGTCTGCGCGGGCAGCACCTCCTCGCGATAGGCGGCGGGCTGGTCGCGGAACAATTCCATCGACGGGACCGAAACCACGCGGGTCGGAATGCCAGCATCTTCCAGTTCGTCGCGGGCAGCAACAGCGATTTCCACCTCGGAGCCGGTGGCCATCAGGACGACCTTGGGCGTGCCACCAACGGCTTCGCGCAGGATATAGGCGCCCTTGGCGGACAGATTTTCACCACCATCCTGACGCAGCGTCGGCAGGTTCTGACGCGACAGCGCCATGACCGAGGGCGTGCTGTCCTGCGACAGCGCAATTTCCCAGGCTTCGGCGGTCTCGATCTGGTCGCAAGGGCGCAGAACCAGCGTGTTCGGCGTCGCGCGGCAGATGGCCAGATGTTCCACCGGCTGGTGGGTCGGGCCGTCTTCGCCAAGGCCGATGCTGTCATGGGTCATGACATAGACGACCGGCACACCCATCAGTGCCGACAGACGCATCGCGCCACGGGCATAATCGGTAAAGGTCATGAAGGTGCCGCCATAGGGGCGGAAGCCGCCATGCAGCCAGATGCCGTTCATCGCGGCCGCCATGCCGTGTTCGCGGATGCCGTAATGCAGGTAACGGCCCATGCGGTCTTCGGCGCTGAAGACGCCCTGTTCGCTGGTCTTGGTGTTGTTCGAACCGGTCAGGTCAGCCGAACCGCCAAAGTTTTCCGGCATGCCGGCGTTCAGCACACCCAGTACGTTCTCGCTGGATTTGCGGGTTGCCAGTTTCGGCTTTTCCTCAAGCGTCTTCGCCTTGAAGTCGGCGATGATCTTTTCCATTTGCGGGTTCGTGTCGGTGCCGATGCGGCGGGCGAATTCCTCGCGGTGGTCGGCAGACAGCGCATCGACGCGGTCGTTCCAGGCCTTGCGGGCATCCGAACCCTGCTGGCCGATCTTGCGCCATTCGGTCATGATCGCATCGGGGATCTGGAACGGCTCGGCGTCCCAGCCATAGGCGGCGCGGGTCGCGGTGATCTCGTCTTTGCCAAGGGGCGAACCATGCGCCTTGTTGGTGTCGGCCTTGTTGGGCGAACCGAAACCGATGATCGTCTTGCAATCGACCAGAACCGGGCGACCGTCGTCCTTGGCGGCCTCGGTCAGGGCGCGGTCGATATCGGCAGCGTCATGGCCGTCGCAGGACAGGACGCGCCAGCCGGCGGCGGCAAAGCGTGCGTGCTGATCGGTCGAATCCGACAGGCTGACACGACCGTCGATGGTGATGTCGTTGTTGTCCCACATGACGATCAGGCGGCCCAGCTTCTGGTGTCCGGCCAAGGCGATCGCCTCGTGGCTGATGCCCTCCATCAGGCAGCCGTCACCGGCGATGACCCAAGTGCGGTGGTCGCAGAGGGAATCGCCGTATTCGGCGCGCAGGGCCTCTTCCGCGATGGCGAAACCGACGGCGGTGGCGATGCCCTGACCCAAGGGGCCGGTCGTCGTTTCCACGCCCTCGACATGGCCGTATTCGGGGTGACCCGCAGTGATCGCGCCCATCTGACGGAAGTTGCGGACCTGATCCAGCGTCATCTGTTCGTAACCGGTCAGATGCAGCAACGAATAGATCAGCATCGAGCCGTGGCCCGCCGACAGAATGAAACGGTCGCGGTCGAACCAATGCGGCGCCGAGGCGTCGAACTTCAGGTGGTTCTTGAACAGGACCGTGGCGACATCAGCCATGCCCATGGGCATGCCGGGGTGGCCGGAATTGGCGGCCTCGACCGCGTCCATGGACAGAACGCGGATCGCGCTGGCCAGATTCCAGTGGTCGGGGTTGGCGGTGCGGCGGGCAGCAATGTCCATGACGATCCCTTGCGGCTGAAAATGATGGGTTTGTGTTAGGGGTGAAGCCGCGCGGTTGCAAGCCGCACGGACACCTGCGGGGCCTAAGTTTCAGCCCCGCGCGGACCGACCAATGGCCGGATACGCAGGCGGGTGATACGATTTTCACGTCGGGTCACGACCTCGAAGCGATAGCCGTGGAACGAGAAGACCTGACCCTGTTCGGGAATCGACTGCGCCATATGGATGACCAGACCGGCGACGGTGTTCGCCTCTTCGTCGGGCAGGGTCCAGTCCAGCTGGCGGTTCAGGTCGCGGATGGTCATGCCGCCTTCGACCAGATAATCGCCCTGTGCGTTGGGTTTCAGGGTCTGGTCGGCCTCGGTGTCGTGTTCATCGGCGATCTCACCGACGATTTCCTCAAGGATGTCCTCCAGCGTGATCAGACCACGCAGGCTGCCATATTCATCCACGACCAGCGCGAAATGCGTCCGGCGCTTGAGGAATTCGCGCATCTGTTCGTCCAGCGCGCTGGTTTCCGGCACGAAATAGGGCGACATCACGACCGACATGATGTCGAAACGTGCCGCCGCCGTCGGATCGCCTGCTTCGCGTACGGCACGGTTCACGGCGCGCAGCAGATCCTTGGCATGGACCACGCCCACGACGTTCTCGCGTTCATCGCGATAGACGGGCAGGCGGGTGTGCGGGCTGGCCAGAATGGTGTCCAGGATCTTTTCCGGCGGCAGATCGGCGTCGATCATCTGGATCTCGCTTCGGTGAAGCATGATCTCCTCGACGGTGCGGTTGCCCAGATCCAGCGCGCCCAGCAGGCGGTCGCGGTCTTCCTTGTGCACGGCGCCTGCGGCATGGCCGATCGACAGCGCACCGGCGATTTCCTCCTCGACCGAGAACATATGCGACGTGGGATCGGTCTTCAGCCCGAAGATGCTCAGCATTCCGCGCACGATCAGACGCACCACGGTGACGATGGGCGACAGGATCACGGTGATCAGGCGGATGGGACGCGCTACAAGGCTGGCGACCTTTTCAGGCGCCGAAATCGCATAGGTCTTGGGCATCACTTCCGAGAAGATCAGCACCAGCACCGTCATCACGATGGTGGCGATGGCAACGCCACTGCCGCCCAGAATGCGGGTGAACAGCGCGGTAGCAAGGCTTGCCGATAGGATGTTGACGACGTTGTTGCCCAGCAGGATGGCGCCGATCAGGCGTTCGCTGTCCGATGACACCGCGATGGCCGCCTGCGCGCCGGTGTCGCCCTTATCGGCGCGGGACCGCAGCTTGGCGCGGCTGGCAGCCGTCAGCGCGGTTTCCGAGCCGGAAAAGAAGGCCGACATCGCCAGAAGCACGATGATGGCGGCAGAGGTCAGCCAGAGTGCGGCGTCGAAAGTACTTGAAGGATCGTCCATGGGTCCAGATCAGGTTGAGGGATCGCCGGTCTTGCGGCATTCGCTGGCAACGTGCGCCAACGGGTGATGGTTCAGAACAAGATCGCGCATGCGCGCGTCCAGCACATGGGTATAGATCTCGGTCGTGCCAAGATCGGCGTGGCCCAGCAGCATCTGGATGCTGCGCAGATCGGCGCCGCCTTCCAGCAGATGGGTCGCAAAGGCATGGCGGATGACATGCGGCGTGACACGCGCGGGGGGGATGCCCGCCTCGATGGCCATATTGCCCAACAAGCGCGACAGGCTCTGACGGGGCATGTGACCCTCGGCGCCGATGGCGGGGAACAGCCAGCGTGCGCCGGGTCCCTGCAGCATCCGGTGCAGCGAACTGCCATGGGGCGCCGCATCGCGCAGGACGATCCATTCGCGCAAAGCCGCGCGGGCAGGGGTGCTAAGCGGCACCATCCGGTCCTTGCCGCCCTTGCCCTTGACGACCAGCACCGCCGGATCGCCGCGACAACCCGCCACGGGCAGGGACACCAGTTCGGTCGCGCGCAGACCGGTCGCGTAGAGCAGTTCGATCAGGCAGACGTTCCGGGCACGGTCGGTCTGGGTGCGGCCGATGCGGCCCGCGGCGTCCAGAAGCGCCTCGACCTCGGCGCGGTCCAGCGTCTTGGGCAGGCGCTTGGCGCGTCCCGGGCCCGCAATGCGCAAGGCCGGATCATCGGTGCGCCACCCCTCCTCAAGGGCAAAGCGGGTGAACTGGCGGATGGCCGACAGGCGGCGGGCACGGGTGGCGCGCGACAGGCCCTGGGCATCGCAGTGGGTCAGGTAATCCTCGACCTGATCACGGGTCAGATTGGCCAGCGACAGGCGGCGATTGGCCAGCCAGTCCGACAGGTCGCGCAGGTCGCGGCCATAGGCCAGCAGGGTGTTGCGCGCGGCCCCGGCCTCGGCCGCCTGCGCGTCCAGAAAGTCGGAAATGGCGCGGTGATCGCTCATCCCGCGTCCTCCGAGATTTCGGGCAGCAGTGCGATCTGGGCGGCAACCAGATCGGCGTCCTGCGTCAACCCAAAGGCGCGCATCATTGCCACGCCCCGCGCGGCGCGGGCCAGATCGCCTTCCAATGCCGCGTCGATATCGGTCATGGCGGTCATCAAGGCCTCGCCTTTGGCGGTGATGGGGGCATCGGGGACGGGCAGGGCCTCCAGCGGTTCGACCCCTTCGGGCAGCGGGCGCAACCCCTGCCACGCCTGCAGCAGCGCAGTGATGCGGGCGGTTTCGGCGTCTTCGCTGTCGGGCAGATCCTGCGCGATCATGCCGGCCAGCAGGTCGGTCATATCGGCACGGCGGAATTCGTCGAAGGCGCGGGGCAGGGCCTGCCGCAGATCGCCGCTGGCCAGCGCCGCCTCCAGCGTGCGCATCACGCCTGCGCGTTCCCAGACCCCGCCCGAGGCCGCGGGCCGCTGTTCGGAATAGATGCTGCGCAGCTGTTGATGCGACAGCGCACCGGCGCGGACCAGACGCTCGGCTGCCTCGACACGCGCCTTGAAGCCGCTGTTCAGCCGCAGGTCCGATTGCGCGAAGGCCACCGGCAGCGGCGTGGTGGGCAGGGGTTGGCCAATCGCCTCGTGGATGCGGAATTCGATCGGGGTCATCCGCTCGGACGGGTCCAGCATCTGTTCGCCGTTGACGAAGGCATCGTCCAGAAAATGCGTCAGCAGGACCGCGCGGCGTTCGTCGATCAGGCCAAGCGCCTCGGCGCCGTGCAGGCTGACGGCGGCGGCGGCCCAATCGCCGGTCTGCGCCAGACAGAAGATCCGCGCCGCGAAGCTGGGTGCGATGCCCGGGGTGCCGTCCATGATGGCGCAGGCCCGCGATTCGTCGCCCTCCAGCAGGGCGATGTCGAACATACGGCGAAAGATTTCGGGTTCGCCCGGACCGGCGGCGGCCAGCAGGCTTTGCGCCGGTTGCAGCGCGCCCATGTCCAGCAATCGGTCGACACGTGCCAGGAACAGCTGCCCCGACGTGCCGCGCGCGCCTTCGGTCGCCTGTTCCGGCGTCCATTCTGGCGGCGTCAGCTGGGCGGTCAGGATGCGCCGCATCAGGCCCTGCATGGCGGGCAGGCGGGCGGGGGTGGTCAGCACCTGCTGGGCCAAGGCGGCGGGATCGCTGCCCTGCCACAGATCATGGGGTAGACCGGCGCGATGCGCGCTTTGGGTGCCGGTATGGTCGGGGTTGGTCTGATCCAGCCGCGTGACCTGCACGGGGCCGACCGCGCCGCTTTCGGCGACCGCGCGACGGCTTGGCTGGCCCTTACGGTCAGGGCGCCTGCTGCCATCGCCGGGTCGCCAAGCCGAGCTTTCGCGCTGAGGCCCGCGCACGCTGCCCGACAGCCAGTCGCTGGCCGAGAGCGGCTGCTGCGCCGCCAGCGGCTGCGCCATCAGGCAGCCGGTCAGCAGCAGCGCCAGGAGGCGGCGCGGAGCAGGGCCGGGGTCACTCACCGGCAGAATCGGCGGCAGGCTCGGCCGTGCCATCTTCCGCGCCCAGTTGCAGCTGGGTGCGGGTTTCGGTCCGGTTCGGGTCCATGTTGCCCAGGTAGGCGTAACCCGCAAGGCCGATCAGCCCCGCCAGAATCAGCACCACCAGTATCTTGATCTTCCGCATCGAATTCGCCTTTGCTCGACCGTGTTTTATTTGGCTCGGGCCGGTTCTACGCCGGCTTGTCCCGAATATATATGGCAATTTCCGAAAGATCACGTCATTCAGTCACCCGATTGACGGGGGTTGGAATGACCAAGCGGATTACGCGCCATATCGTGCTGATCGGAATGATGGGGGCCGGAAAGACGGCGGTGGGGACCGAACTGGCCCGACGGTTGCGGGTGCCCTTCACCGATTCCGATGCCGAGATCGAATCCGCCGCCGCCATGTCCATCAGCGAAATCTTCGCGCGCGACGGCGAAAGCTTCTTCCGCGACCGCGAAGGTCAGGTGCTGGCGCGGCTGCTGGCGGGGCGGCCGGGGGTCATCTCGACCGGCGGGGGCGCCTGGCTGCGCGCCGAGAACCGGGCAGCCGTGGCGGCGCGGGGCATCTCGGTCTGGCTGAACTGCTCGCCCGAGGTGTTGTGGAACCGCGTTCGCCAACGCAGCACCCGGCCCCTGCTGAAAACCGCCAACCCCAAGGGCACGCTGCTGCGCCTGCTGGCCGAACGCAGCCCGCTTTATGCGCAGGCTGAGGTCGAATTCCTGTCGCGATCGGGCGACAGCATCGAAACCTCGACCGACCGGCTGATCACGCAGCTGCGCGCCGCCGACCCCACCCTGATCGAGGATACGCCATGACCCAGCCTGTCACCGTCCATGTCCCCCTTGGCGATCGCGCCTACGACGTGCGGATCGGCACCGGGCTGATCGGCCGCGCAGGGGCCGAGATCGCGCCCCTGCTGGCGCGTCCCCGCGTCGTCATCGTCACCGATGAAAACGTCGCCGCCCTGCATCTGGAACCGCTGAAGGCCGCTCTGAAGGTCGAGGGCATCGCGTATGAAGCGCTGATCCTGCCCGCGGGCGAGGCCACGAAAAGCTGGCCGCATCTGACCCGCTGCGTCGAATGGCTGCTGGAACAGAAGGTCGAGCGTCGCGATGTCGTGCTGGCCTTGGGCGGCGGCGTCATCGGCGATCTGGTGGGCTTTGCGGCGGCGATCCTGCGGCGGGGCGTGCGCTTCGTGCAGTTGCCGACCTCGCTTCTGGCGCAGGTGGACAGCAGCGTGGGCGGCAAGACCGGCATCAACAGCGCGCAGGGCAAGAACCTGATCGGCGCCTTTCACCAGCCCTCGCTGGTACTGGCCGATATTTCGGTGCTGGAAACGCTGAAAGACCGCGATTTTCTGGCGGGCTATGGCGAGGTCGTGAAATACGGCCTGCTGGGCGATGCGGATTTCTTCGGCTGGCTGGAAACGAATGCAACCTTGCTGCGTGACGACCCTGAAGTGCGCCAGCATGCGGTGGCCCATTCAGTGGCCATGAAGGCGGGTATCGTGACCCGCGACGAAACCGAACAGGGCGAGCGCGCTTTGTTGAACCTTGGCCATACCTTCGGGCATGCGCTGGAACAAGCGACCGGATATTCCGACCGGTTGCTGCATGGTGAGGGCGTGGCGATCGGCTGCGCCTTGGCTTTCGATCTGTCGGCGCGGATGGGGCTGTGCAGCCAAGAAGACCCGAGTCGCGTGCTAGAGCATCTGCGGGCCATGGGCATGCCCGCGCGGCTGTCGGACATTCCGGGCGATCTGCCGGGTGATGCGGCGCTGATCGACCTGATGGGGCAGGATAAGAAGGTCGTGGACGGCCAGCTGCGCTTCGTGCTGGCACGTGGCATCGGTGACGCCTTTGTCAGCGACGCGGTTCAGGCCGGTCCCTTAGCGCAGGTCCTGAAAGACGCGCGCTGATCTGAACAGGCAAGCGCCGCCGTCCCCCATCGAGGGGAACGACGGCGCTGGACGGCCTTGCCGTCCGGTTCCGCCACCGGTGTCGGCTCAGGCGGCCTTGCGGCCGTTCAGCATGTCGAGGACCATGCGGTCGGCGATCTGCGGGATCAGCTGATCTTCGGCACGGGCGCGTGTCAGCATCTGGTCCACGCGGCCCGCGATGGCGATCAGGCGCTCCAGACGCCAGGCATCGGGTTTGGCGTGGATTTCGCTTGCGACGCTGATGATGCCACCGGCGTTCACCACATAATCGGGCAGATAGGTGATCTGGCGATCGGCCAGGATCTGGGCCACGGAATCATCGGCCAACTGGTTGTTTGCCGCACCGCAGACCAGACGCGCCTGCAGTTGCGCGGCGGTTTCCGGCGTCAACACCCCACCCAAGGCGCAGGGGGCGAAGATATCCATTGGCTGATCAAAGACCTGATCGGTGGCACAGACCGTTGCGCCAAGCCGTGCCTGCGCGTCGTCCAGCGCCGCTTGGTTGATGTCGGACACGATCAGGCGCGCGCCAGCGGCGTGCAGTTTTTCGGCCAAAGACATGCCGACGTGGCCAAGCCCCTGCACCAGCACGCGGCGGCCGGTCAGATCCTCGGTGCCGAACACATGCGACGCACCGACCTTGAGGCAACGGAAGACACCCTCGGCGGTCCAAGGGGACGGATCGCCGGACGCGCCCGACAACCCCACCGCATAGGGCGTCTGGCTGGCCGCATGCGCCATGTCCAGGGGCGAGATGCCGACATCCTCGGCGGTGTAATACCGTCCGGCCAGCGTATCGACCGCCCGACCAAAGGCCTGCATCAACTGGGGTGTCTTGTCGTGACGCGCGTCGCCGATGATGACCGATTTGCCGCCGCCCAGCCCCAGATCGGCCATGGCATTCTTGTAGGTCATGCCGCGTGCCAGCCGCGTGACGTCATGGATGGCCGCCGCATCATCGGCATAGGGCCACATCCGGCAGCCGCCCGCCGCAGGGCCAAGAACGGTGGAATGCACGCAGATCAGCGCCCGCAGACCGACCTCGGGGTCCTCTGCCAGAACCAACTGTTCAAAGCCTTCGGGGGCGGTCATATCCGTAAGTGTCAGTGCCATCGGCGGTGCCTTTTCGGGTGGATCTGCGTGAAGATTGCCGATCAGAAAGCGCCTTGCGTGGCCAGATGCAAGCGCAGGATCATTTGCAAAGGCGCGGCCCCTGTCGCGCAATTGTCATGCGCCGTGACCCGGCAAGTGGCAATATTTGCATCCGAGCGCATAACGAAGGGCGACCCCTTGGGGCCGCCCTGTCAAAAGCGAATCGCCGTGGTGGCGTGGATCAGAAGGGGATCTCGTCGTCGTAATCGGGACGTCCACCGCCCTGCGATCCACCGCCCTGCGACCCGCCCGACGGGCCCGAGCCATAGCTGTCATAGCCGCCCTGGTCACGACCGCCGCCGCCCATGCTGCCGCCACCCATGCCACCGCCGCCGCCTTCGCCGCGACCGTCAAGCATCTGCAGGGTGCCGTTGAAGCCGCGCAGCACGATCTCGGTGCTGTATTTGTCGGCGCCGGACTGGTCCTGCCATTTGCGGGTTTCCAGCTGGCCTTCGATATAGACCTTGCTGCCTTTTTTCAGGAAACGCTCGACCACGTTCACCAGACCTTCGGACATGATCGACACGGTGTGCCATTCGGTCCGTTCGCGGCGCTCGCCGGAGGTGCGGTCCTTCCACTGTTCGGATGTGGCGATGCGCAGATTGGCGACCTTGCCGCCGTTCTGGAAACTGCGGATTTCCGGGTCGCGGCCCAGATTGCCGATCAGGATGACCTTGTTGACGCTGCCTGCCATGACGGAATTCCTTGGTGATGTCTCTATGGGTTCAAAGGGGTCTATCGCAGGGCGACCGTCGCCTGCAAGCGGTTCGCCTGCCCGTCCCAAGGCGGGATGCCGCCCAAGGGGTCGGTGCGGGCACGGCAAGGATGGTGGCACCTGCCGGATTTTTGTGTATGATTGTCGCCAAAACCGGCAATAGTCAAAGCCGACACCAACGAGGGGCCGATACATGCGGATCAGACATTCTGTGACAGCGGCACTTTGCGTGGCACTGATCAGTGCAACCGCGGTGCCCGCCATGGCCGAGGGACTGCGCCTGTCCGGCAGTTCCTCCAAATCCCGCGCCGATCAATTCGCCCGACAGACCCGCCTGATGGATTCGCGGCTGTCAACTCAATACCAGCAATCCGCACGTCTGCAGCCGGGCGGTTCCAAAAGCAACGCTCTGGTCCCCGAGGAAACCGTCCGCATCCCGCGCTATACCGGACGCCGGACGGCCTATTTGCCGCATGCGCGCGCGGCGGCCCAGAAAAACGGCATCCCCGAGGATCTGTTCTTGCGGCTGGTCCAGCAGGAATCGGGCTGGAACCCCAACGCCAAGTCGCACAAGGGTGCCATGGGTCTGGCGCAGCTGATGCCGGGGACGGCCGCCAAGTTGGGTGTGAACGCGGCCGATCCGGTGCAGAACCTGAACGGCGGGGCGCGTTATCTGCGAATGATGTACAACCAGTTCGGCAACTGGAACCTTGCGCTGGCGGCCTATAATGCGGGGCCGGGGGCAGTGCAGAAATATGGCGGCATCCCGCCCTATCGCGAAACCCGCAACTATGTGCGGATCATCGCTGGCGGCTGATCGCCGAATTGAAAGGGCCCCGATGGGGCCCTTGTTCGTTCAGCTGCGAAGGCCGGTCCGTTTCAGCAGACCCTTGCGCTTGGCTTCATAGTAGTAGCCGCGCGCATACCAGCCGATGGCCTCATCCGGGTCGCCGTCAGCAACCATCCATGCGCCGCGCAGGTATTTGACGCCGTAGCGCAGGTTGGTATCGGCATCCAGCAGCCCCGCATCGGGACCGCGATAGCCCATCGTCCGGGCCGTCTGCGGCACGATCTGCATCAGCCCGTAATAGGGACCGTTGCGCGCGCTAGGACGATGCTGCGATTCCCGCAATACGACCCGTTGCACCAGCGCTGAGGGCACGCCGTAATGGCGCGCCCAGAAATTGATGCGTTGACGCAAATAGGGCGTTTCATTGGGGTAAAGCCCGTTCTGGCGCAGACCGGCGGGTGCCTTTGCACTGCCCCCGCCGCAGGCAGCAAGCGCCAGCAGCGACAGGACGGCAAGACGCCGTCCCATCATGGATGTGCAACGATCGCCATCCTGCGCCGCAAGGGCGTCAGACATGGATCGCGCCGCCGCCGCACGCCAAGGCCGCTTCACGCACGGCTTCGGACACGGTCGGGTGGGCATGGCAGGTCAGTGCCAGATCCTCGGCCGAGGCGCCGAATTCCATTGCCACACAGACCTCGTGGATCAGATCGCCCGCCGACGGGCCGATGATGTGGCAGCCCAGAATGCGGTCTGTTTCGGAATCGACCACCAGCTTGACGAAGCCGTCGGCCTGCATCATCGCCTTGGCGCGGGCGTTGCCCATGAAGGGGAACTTGCCGATTTTGACCTTGCGACCGCCTTCCTTGGCGGCCTCTTCGGTCAGGCCGACGCTGGCGACCTCGGGGGTGGTATAGATGACGCCGGGGATCACGTCGTAGTTCACATGGCCATGCTTGCCAGCGATCACCTCGGCGACGGCCATGCCCTCATCTTCGGCCTTATGGGCCAGCATCAGGCCGGGCACCGCGTCGCCAATGGCATAGATGCCCTTGACGTTGGTCGCCCAATGGTCGTCGATGGCGACCTGACCTCGGTCGGTCATCTTGACGCCAAGCGCATCCAGACCCAGCCCGTCAACCGTCGGACGGCGACCGGTGGCGACCAGCACGCAATCGGCCTCGATCACCTGTTCGCTGTCATCCTTCTTCAGCGCATAGGTCACCTTGGCCTTGCCGCCCGCCACTTCAGCGCCCTTTACGGCGGCGCCCATCACGAACTTCAGGCCTTGCTTGGTCAGCATCTTCTGGAACTGCTTTTGCACCTCGGCGTCCATGCCGGGGGTGATCACGTCCAGATATTCAACGACCGTCACATCCGCCCCAAGGCGCGAATAGACCGAGCCAAGCTCCAGCCCGATGACGCCCGCACCGATGACGACCATCGATTTCGGGATGTTCGGCAGGGTCAGCGCGCCGGTGCTGTTGACGATCACGCCGCCCGCATTGTCGACCGTAACGCCCTTCAGTTCCGAAGGGACCGAGCCGGTGGCGATGACGATGTTCTTGGCTTCGTGGACCGTGTCGCCGACCTTGACCTTGCCGGGGGCTTCGATCTGCGCCCAGCCCTTGATCCAGTCGATCTTGTTCTTCTTGAACAGGAACTCGATGCCCTTGGTGTTGCCGTTGACGGTTTCCTGCTTGTAGCCCTGCATCGTCGTCCAATCGACGTTGACCTTGGCGTTCATCAGGCCCATCTTGGCAAAATTCTCGTGGCTTTCGTACAGCATGTGGCTGGCGTGCAGCAGGGCCTTGGACGGAATGCAGCCGACGTTCAGGCAGGTGCCGCCCAAGGTCTCGCGGCCCTCGACGCAGGCGACTTTCAGGCCCAGCTGTGCGGCCCGAATGGCGCAGACATAGCCACCGGGGCCAGAACCGATCACGATCAGATCATACATAGGAATTCCTTTCATTCGGACCGCAGGGCGGAGACTTTGCGCAGCCCCGGACGCCTGCGGGATATTTCTAGACGGATGACGACACAAGTCCCGCGATGATCATCAGGACCGTCGCTGCGAAGCCGATCATCCAGATAATCGAGCGGCCCGGCACCCAGCCCAGCACATAGGCCGGAACATAGGCGATGCGGGCCAGAAGATAGATCCAGGCGCAAAGGGCGGTGAAACCGGATGCCGCCCCGCCCATGGTGACCACGACCACCGCAAGGGTGAACATGATCAACCCTTCGAAGTGGTTGTTGAAGGCGCGCTGCAGGCGTCCCGCCGTGCCCTTTAATTGGGTCAACATATTGTCGCGCGGGCTCATGGCGACCTTCGACCCGATCTGGCGCTGCGCCATCACGGAATAGGTGGCGAACTGGACCGTCTGCAACAGGCCTGCCAAGGCCAGAACGGTGATTTCGGTGGACATGGTCAGACGGTCTCCAGAAAATGGGGGGTCGATGCGGTCACGCCGGCCTGCGTTTCAAAGACCTTGGCCGCGCCGGACAGATAGTCGCGCGCCGATTTGGCGTCGCTGACCTGAAACAGCGCCCAGGAATGCCCGTCGTCTTCGCGCCAAAGCTGCAGCAGAGACAGGCCGTTGCGGCCCCGATCCTCGGCATCGGCATCAAAAGCCGTCCGGAAGGCGGTGGCGTCCTGATGGGTATAGCGAACGATCAGCTGCATGATCCATGCTCCGGTCTAAGGGGGCACATCCCGCCGCGATGTGCGGAAAACAGAACAGGCGGATGACAGGAACGCAGGATCATGGTGCAGGGGTCCGCTGACTGTCGTCCCATTCGGCATATGAAACGGGGGCCATGTCGCCACGGCCCCCGAAGGTCGGATTACAGATCCATCAGCAGGCGACGGGGATCTTCCAAGGCTTCCTTGACGCGGACCAAGAAGGTCACGGCGCCCTTGCCGTCCACGACGCGGTGGTCATAGGACAGCGCCAGATACATCATCGGGCGGATGACGATTTCACCGCCGACGACCATCGGCCGTTCCTGGATCTTGTGCATGCCCAGAATGCCCGACTGCGGAGGGTTCAGAATGGGCGAGGACATCAGCGAACCATAGACGCCACCGTTCGAGATGGTGAAGGTGCCACCCTGCATTTCGGCCATGGTCAGCTTGCCGTCACGGCCCTTCAGACCAAGCGCGCCGATTTCCTTTTCGATGTCGGCAAAGCTTTTCTGATCGGCGTCGCGAACGACCGGAACGACCAGACCCGTGGGGGTGCCGACAGCGACGCCCATGTGGACGAAGTTCTTATAGACGATGTCGGTGCCGTCGATCTCGGCGTTGACCTCGGGGACTTCCTTCAAGGCGTGGCAGCAGGCCTTCACGAAGAAGGACATGAAGCCCAGCTTGACCTTGTGCTTCTTTTCGAAGGCGTCCTTGTATTCGTTGCGCAACTGCATGACGCCGGACATGTCGGCTTCGTTATAGGTCGTCAGCATCGCGGCGGTGTTCTGCGCGTCCTTCAGACGGCGGGCGATGGTCTGGCGCAGGCGGGTCATCTTGACGCGCTCTTCGCGGTCGGCGTCGCTAGCGGGGGATGCGGCGCGCGGTGCTGCGGCGGGGGCGGCGGATGCCTTGGCCACGTCTTCCTTCATCACGCGACCGTCGCGGCCCGAACCTTGAACCTGATCACGGCTGACGCCTTTTTCGGCCATGGCCTTCTTGGCCGAAGGCGCATCCTCGACGTCCGAACGCGGGCGCGTTTCTTCGGGACCGGCGTTCTTCAGCACGGTTTCCTGAGCGGTCGCAGGTCCGCTGGCATTGCCTGCGGCACCTTCGGTGATCACGGCCAGACGCGCCTTGGCATCGACGGTCGCGCCTTCTTCGGCCAAGATTTCAGCCAGAACGCCCGCAGCGGGTGCCGGAACCTCGACCGAGACCTTGTCGGTCTCCAGTTCGCACAGCATCTCGTCCATCTCGACGCTGTCGCCGGGCTTCTTGAACCAGGTGGCGACGGTGGCCTCGGTCACGCTTTCGCCCAGGGACGGAACCATCACGTCCACGGATTTGCCGGTCATTTTGTCTTGTCCTTCGGATTTTTCAGCAGGTTTGGCGTCTTCGGTCTTGGCTTTGGCGGGCGCGGTGGCAGTGCCGGCCTCGTCGATCTGGGCCAGCAGGGCGTCGGGGCCGACGGTTTCACCCTCGGCTGCGACGATTTCCGCCAGAACCCCGGCCGAGGGGCTGGGCACCTCGACCGTGACCTTGTCGGTCTCCAACTCGCACAGCATCTCGTCCATCTCGACGCGGTCGCCGGGCTTCTTGAACCAAGTGGCGATGGTGGCCTCGGTGACGGATTCGCCCAGTGCGGGTACGCGGACTTCGGTTGTCATCGGATCATCCTTCAAGGTTCAGTGCTTCGGCGACCAGCGCCTCTTGTTCAGCTTTGTGGCGCGACGCAAGGCCCGTCGCGACCGAGGCGGCAGCATTGCGACCGGCATAACGGGCGCGCGAATGCTTGGCGCCAAGGCGTTCCAGCACCCATTCCAGATAGGGCTCGACGAAGGTCCAGCCGCCCTGGTTCTTGGGCTCTTCCTGACACCAGACAACTTCGGCCTGCTTGAAGCGACCCAGTTCCTTGATCATCGCCTGCGCGGGGAACGGATAGAACTGTTCAAGACGCAGCAGATAGACGTCGGTGATGCCAGCCTCGTCGCGCTGTTTCAGCAGGTCGTAATAGACCTTGCCCGAACAGACGACGACCCGCTTGATCTGATCGTCCTCGACCAGCTTGGTGGGCGACAGACCGCGTTGCGCATCGTCCCACAGCACACGGTGGAAAGTCGAACCCGTCTGGAAGTCCTCGGCCTTGCTGACGGCCAGCGGATGGCGCAGCAGCGATTTCGGCGTCATCAGAACCAGCGGCTTGCGGAAGCCACGGTGGATCTGGCGGCGCAGGATGTGGAAATAGTTGGCCGGCGTCGTGCAGTTCGCGACGATCCAGTTGTCCTCCGCACAACCCTGCAGGAAGCGTTCCAAGCGGGCCGAGCTGTGTTCGGGACCCTGACCTTCGAAGCCATGCGGCAGCAGCATGACCAGACCGGACATCCGCAGCCACTTCTTTTCGCCCGAGCTGATGAACTGGTCGAACATGATCTGCGCGCCATTGGCGAAATCGCCGAACTGCGCTTCCCACATGACCAGGCTGTTCGGTTCGGCCAGCGAATAGCCGTATTCAAAGCCCAGCACCGCATATTCCGACAGCATCGAGTCGATGACTTCGTAGCGTGCCTGATCTTCGGTGATGTTGTTCAGCGGATAGTAACGCGCTTCGGTCTTCTGGTCGGTAAAGGCCGAGTGGCGGTGGCTGAAGGTGCCACGGGTGCTGTCCTGTCCGGCCAGACGAACGCCGTGACCTTCCGTAACCAGCGACCCGAAGGCCAACGCCTCGGCGGTGGACCAATCGAAGCCTTCGCCGGTTTCCAGCATCTGCTTCTTGCCTTCCAGCAGACGGCCCACGGTCTTGTGCAGGTTCATGCCTTCGGGAACAGTGGTCAACGCGCGGCCGACCTGAGTCATCACCTCGGGCGAGATGCCGGTTTCACCCGCGACATATTCCGCACCTTCGCGCGACAGGCCGGTCCATTTGCCGTCCAGCCAATCGGCCTTGTTCGGCTTGTAGTTCTTGCCGATCTCGAACTCTTCGTTCAGATGCGCCTGGAACGCGCTCTTCATGTCCTCGATCTCGCCTTCGGGGATCAGCCCGTCGGCGACCAGACGTTCGGTGTACAGCTGCAGCGTCGTCTTGTGACCCTTGATGCTGTTGTACATCGCCGGGTTGGTGAACATCGGTTCGTCGCCTTCGTTGTGACCGAAGCGGCGATAGCAGAAGATGTCCAGGACCACGTCCTTGCGGAACTTCTGGCGGAATTCGGTTGCGACCTTGGCGGCATGGACCACGGCCTCGGGATCGTCGCCGTTCACGTGGAAAATCGGCGCTTCGACCATCAGCGCGATATCCGTCGGATAGGGCGAGGTGCGGCTGAAATGCGGTGCGGTGGTGAAACCGATCTGGTTGTTCACCACGATATGCATGGTGCCGCCGGTGCGGTGACCACGGATGCCCGACAGCTGCAGGCATTCGGCCACGACGCCCTGACCGGCGAATGCCGCATCGCCGTGCAGCAGGATCGGCAGGACCGAGGTGCGGTCCTTGCGGTCGCCCATCTGGTCGGTCTTGGCACGCGCCTTGCCCAGCACGACGGGGTTCACAGCCTCTAGGTGGCTGGGGTTTGCGGTCAGCGAAAGGTGGACGGTGTTGCCGTCGAATTCGCGGTCGCTGGAGGCACCGAGGTGATATTTCACGTCACCCGAACCATCGACATCCTCGGGCTTGAAGCTGCCGCCCTGGAATTCGTGGAAGATGGCGCGATAGGGCTTGGACAGCACGTTCGCCAGAACCGACAGGCGGCCGCGGTGGGGCATGCCAACCACGATGTCCTTGACGCCCAGGGCGCCGCCACGCTTGATGATCTGCTCCATCGCGGGGATCAGCGCTTCACCGCCGTCCAGACCGAAGCGCTTGGTGCCCATGTATTTGACATGCAGGAACTTCTCGAAGCCCTCGGCCTCGACCAGCTTGTTCAGGATGGCGCGGCGGCCTTCGCGGGTGAAGGCGATTTCCTTGCCGTAACCCTCGATGCGTTCTTTCAGCCAGGCTGCTTCTTCGGGGTTCGAGATGTGCATGTACTGCAGCGCGAAGGTGCCGCAATAGGTGCGCGTCATCAGATCCGCGATCTGGCGGATAGACGCGACTTCCAGGCCCAGCACGTTGTCGATGAAGATCGGGCGATCCATGTCCTCGGGACCGAACCCATAGGTCGAGGGCTTCAACTCGCCGTGATCGGGCACGTCGCGCAGACCAAGCGGGTCCAGCTTGGCGTGCAGATGGCCACGGATCCGGAAGGCGCGGATCAGCATCAGCGCGCGGATGCTGTCCAGAACTGCCTGACGCATCTGGTCGGTCGTCAGCTTGACGCCCTTTTCCTCGGCCTTGGCGGCGATCTTCTTGATCGCGGCATCGGCATCACCCTTGGAGGCACTGGGCCATTCGCCGGTCAGCGCTGCGGTGGTGTCATCCTGCGGGACGGGCGGCCAGTCGGCGCGCTTCCAGCTGGCACCTTCGGCCTCGCGGACGGCGTCGGCTTCGGCGTCGCCCAGTTCGCGGAAGAATGCATCCCACGCCTGATCGACCGCTGCCGGGTCCTTGGCCCACTGGCCGTAAAGATGTTCCACATAGGCCGCGTTATGGCCCTGCAGAAACGAGGAATCGTGGAAATCGGAATTTTTCGGCTGGTCGGTCATGCTGGTCCCCGTTCAGGGCAAGGAGAGGGAAATGGCGGTGTCAGGCAGGATTGTCAGGCACAGTTCGTCAGGCACAGTGGATATCAAAAATTCGGGCGCCGGGGTCGGCGAAGGGATCGATGCGGGGCTGGTGGACAATGCGCAGCGGCGCGCGTCGTTCCAAACCGCACAGTGCCACCGCGGCCTGGCTTTCGGCATTCGCGGGCGCGGCCGAGGGCTGATAGATCACCCGCCAACCGAAATCCCTGCGGGCCACCGTCCGGACCGAGGCTGGCGGAAGGCCGCTTGCCTGATGCAGATCGGTACGGGCAGGAATGCCACCGGGCAGGATGTCCCCGGTCATGCGATCACCGCAGGCAGCAAGGGTCAGAAGGGCGATCAGCGACATGGGAACGCCGCGACCCGATGCCATCTGCACCTGGTTCGGCTGCGGCTCGGTGGCGCGCTCTCCGGTCACTGTCACGGTCCTTCCCCTTCATGCCATCCGCCCCCCATACTCATGTCCGGGGGGCGGACAGTCAAATCATCAGGCCTTGATCGCCTTCAGAACGGCTTCGCCCAGACCGGCGGGGCTGTCGGCGACGACGATCCCGGCCTTCTTCATGGCCTCGATCTTCGATTCCGCGTCGCCCTTGCCGCCCGAAACGATCGCACCGGCATGGCCCATGCGACGGCCCGGAGGTGCGGTGCGACCTGCGATGAAGCCTGCGGTCGGCTTCCACTTGCCCTTGCGCTTCTGCTCGGCCAGGAATTCGGCGGCTTCTTCCTCGGCGGAACCGCCGATTTCGCCGATCATGATGATGGATTCGGTCTCATCATCGTCCAGGAACATCTGCAGCACGTCGATGTGCTCCATGCCCTTGATGGGGTCGCCGCCGATGCCGACAGCCGAGGACTGGCCCAGACCCACGTCGGACGTCTGCTTGACGGCCTCATAGGTCAGGGTGCCCGAACGCGACACGACGCCGACCGAACCACGACGGAAGATGCTGCCCGGCATGATGCCGATCTTGCATTCGTCCGGCGTCATGATGCCCGGGCAGTTCGGGCCGATCAGGCGCGACTTGCTATTCATCAGGGCGCGCTTGACGCGCATCATGTCCAGAACCGGAATGCCTTCGGTGATCGCGACGATCAGCGGCACTTCCGCATCAATGGCTTCCAGGATCGAATCCGCCGCGAACGGGGGCGGGACATAGATCACGCTTGCATTCGCGCCGGTCACGGCCACGGCTTCGTGGACGGAATCGAACACGGGCATGCCCAGGTGATCCTTGCCACCTTTGCCCGGCGTGACGCCACCGACCATCTTGGTGCCATAGGCGATCGCCTGTTCGGTGTGGAAGGTGCCCTGGGATCCGGTGATCCCCTGGCAGATGACTTTGGTATTCTTGTCAACGAGAACGGCCATCATGGCCTCCTTGCGTAGGGGTGCGACTTGGCGCACCGATGTTTCTGGAAGCCGCGCCGGCGGGGGCGCGGCCAGAAGATCAGGCTCAGCCCTTGACCGCTTTCACGATCTTTTCGGCCGCATCCGACAGATCGTCGGCCGCGATCACGTTCAGGCCGCTGTTGGCGATGATCTCTTTGCCCAGTTCGACGTTCGTGCCTTCCAGACGGACGACCAGCGGAACCTGCAGGCCGACTTCCTTCACGGCGGCGATGATGCCTTCCGCGATGATGTCGCAGCGCATGATGCCGCCGAAGATGTTGACCAAGATGCCTTTGACGTTCTGGTCGCTGGTGATGATCTTGAAGGCCTCGGTGACCTTTTCCTTGGTCGCGCCGCCGCCGACATCAAGGAAGTTGGCAGGCTCGGCGCCCTTCAGCTTGATGATGTCCATGGTGGCCATGGCCAGACCGGCACCGTTGACCATGCAGCCGATTTCGCCGTCCAGCGCGATGTAATTCAGGTCGAACTTGGAAGCTGCCAGTTCCTTCGCGTCTTCTTCGGTCTCGTCGCGCAGCGCCATGATGTCGGACTGGCGATAGAGCGCGTTGTTGTCGAAGCCCATCTTGGCGTCCAGGCACTTGATGTTGCCTTCGGGCGTCACGATCAGCGGGTTGATCTCCAGCATCTCCATGTCCTTGTCGATGAACAGGCGATACAGGTTCTTGACCAGTGCCACGCATTGCTTGACCTGCTGGCCTTCAAGGCCCAGGGCGAAAGCGACGCGACGACCGTGGAAATCCGACAGACCCGAGGCGGGATCGACGCTGAACGTCACGATCTTCTCGGGGGTGTTGGCGGCGACTTCCTCGATGTCCATGCCACCCTCGGTCGAGGCGACAAACGACACGCGGCTGGTCTGACGATCGACCAGCAGCGCCAGATACAGTTCGCGGGCAATGTCCGAACCGTCTTCGATATAGATGCGGTTGACCTGCTTGCCTGCGGGACCAGTCTGGTGCGTGACCAGCGTGCGGCCCAGCATCTGGCGGGTCAGCTCTTCAGCTTCGGTGACCGATTTGGCCAGACGAACGCCGCCCTTTTCGCCAGCTTCGGCTTCCATGAAATGGCCCTTGCCGCGTCCACCTGCGTGGATCTGGGCTTTCACAACCCAAAGCGGGCCGTCCATCTCGCCTGCGGCGGATTTGGCTTCGTCGGCCTTGGTCACGATGCGACCTTCGCTGACGGGCGCGCCGTATTGACGCAGCAGCGCCTTGGCCTGGTATTCGTGGATGTTCATCTCGACCCCCTCATTCGGTTCGACAGATTTGGCGGTGTTGTTGCATACCTCGGGGCACCACTAAAACGATTTTCCCGTAAAATACCAAAAACCAGCGGGTTCCTGCCTGATGTGATCACACCAATTCAACGTGTGATCACAAAGCGCGGGTCGCGCGGCGCACCCCGCTTGATTCGGAGGCATCAGCATCCGATTCAGTTCAGCAGCAGCATGTAAAGACCAGCCCGCCCGCCGAACATCTGGACAAAGCCATCCCAGCTGTCGCCCCCCACGGTCAATCCCGGGCGGGCATAGGGCAGGGCGGCGGTGCCTTGCACCCAGGCGGTGACATCGACAGGCTGCGGGTCCTGCAGCCATTGGGCGATGTCCACCCCAAAGCCCGGAGCGAAGCGCCAGAAGGGGACCAGCATCTTGCCTTGCAGAGCCTGATCGACCTCTTCCAGCAGGGCCATCCACTGCGGGCCGGTTCCCTGCGGCAGATCGAAGCCCAGTGCGGCGTGCTGGCCGTCGTTCGGGATCCATTCGCGATCATCGTCGCCTTCCTGCGCGACCAGCGTCCAGAAGGCGCGGTTGGCGGCGATCATCTGACGCATGTGGTCGCGGGCCTGCTGCGTCAGGTTGGGGTCGGGCTGATGGCGCAAGGTCTGCAGCACCACGGCGATGCGGTCGATGAAGGGACCGATGGCCTGCGCCTGCATCTGCATGCTGGGCGCCCGCGCCATCTGCCCCGGCGGTTGCGCGAACTGACGCGTCAGTTCCTGTTGCAATGCGATGTGATCGGCCAGAGCCGGGGCGGGGTCGAAGGCCAGCGTCAGCGTGGCGACGGATTGGATCAGATGGGTATAGGCGCGCAGCCATTCGACATCGGCGCGGTCGAAGCGGATGATGCGCGGGCCTTCGGGCAGGGGCAGACCTGCCATCTGCGCCAGCGACTCGGACGACCCGCGGGTGTCATCGCCGTCCACATCCAGCCAAAGGTCGTCCAGATCCAGCACCAGCGCCGCATCATCGTCAGGCAGATGATCGCGGGTGGCCTGCATCGCCTCTGACAGGTCGGTCATCAGCGTCGTGACGATATCCGCCGTCATGGGCTGGGGATCGGGGTTGGCAGGCAGCGCCGCGCCAAGGATCGGCAGTGGCACCAAGGGCTCGGTCGCTCCGACCTGCCAACGCGTCTGGAATGCCGTCTGCACTGCGCCAAGGAAGGTGACCGCCGACAGCGCCATATCCCGGTCAGCCGAGGCTGGCTGCCCCGCCAGCGCCCGCGCGGTCGCAGTGATCCCGTCGCGTGCGATCATCCCCGAGGTGGTGTTGTCATCGGCAAGGGCAGGGCCCGCGATCAATGTCAGAACGGCAAGCAGATGGCGCATCGGACGGGGTCCCGAAATGGAAACGGCGCGCCAACCATGGCGCGCCGTTCCGAAAGCTGCAAGCGTCAGGCGATCACGCCAGCGAGGCGTCGATGCCCTTGCAAGCCGCGACCAGACCTTTGACGGCGTCGGTTAACTTGTCGAACATGGCCTGTTCGTCCTTGTCCATGGCGATCTCGATGACCTTCTCGACACCCTTGGCACCGATCACGGTCGGAACGCCGACATACATGCCGTCAAGGCCGTATGCGCCGGTCACATGCGCTGCACAGGGCAGAACGCGCTTCTGGTCTTTCAGGTAAGCCTCGGCCATCTCGATGGCGCTGGTCGCGGGCGCATAGAAGGCGCTGCCGGTCTTCAGCATGCCGACGATTTCCGCGCCGCCATCACGGGTGCGCTGAACGATGGCGTCTAGTTTTTCCTGCGTGGTCCAGCCCATCTTGACCAGATCCGGCAGCGGGATGCCCGCGACGGTCGAATAACGGGTCAGCGGAACCATGGTGTCGCCGTGGCCGCCCAGAACGAAGGCGGTGACGTCCTTCATGGACACATCGAATTCCAGCGACAGGAAGTGGCGGAAGCGGGCCGAATCCAGCACGCCGGCCATGCCACAGACTTTGTTATGGGGCAGGCCGCTGAATTCGCGCAGCGCCCAGACCATGGCGTCCAGCGGGTTGGTGATGCAGATGACGAAGGCGTCGGGGGCGTGCTTGGCAATGCCCTCACCGACGGCTTTCATGACCTTGAGGTTGATGCCCAAAAGGTCGTCACGGCTCATGCCCGGCTTGCGGGGAACGCCGGCGGTGACGATGCAAACGTCTGCGCCTGCGATGTCGGCATAATCGTTGGTGCCCTTCATGCGGGCGTCGAAACCTTCCGACGGACCGGATTGGGCGATGTCCAGGGCCTTGCCCTGCGGCGTGCCTTCCGAGATGTCGAACATGATGACATCACCAAGTTCCTTCATCGCGGCCAGATGGGCCAGCGTGCCGCCAATCTGCCCCGCACCGATCAGTGCGATTTTGGGTCGGGCCATGGATAACCTCCGAATACATTATGGAATGTTGCGTGGTGGTTAAGCCGTTGCGCAATGAATCGCAAGTGTGACGTGCTGCGCTGCGGCGTTGATTGGGCTAACACTTGCCATCCGTGGCCCGGCGCGCCAAGGCTTGCACATCATGCAAGGGGGGGCGTGGAATGCTGGAGCTGACGGTGACGGGCTGGATTCTGGCCGTGGTGGCGGCGACGGCGGTGGGACTGTCGAAGGGCGGGCTGGCGATGGTGGGAATCATCTCGGTCCCCCTGATGTCGCTGGTGATGTCGCCGGTGCAAGCGGCGGGGCTGTTGCTGCCGGTCTATGTCATTTCCGATCTTGGGGGGCTGATCGCATTCCGGCGCAACTTCGACCGCAGCGTGCTGGTCCGGTCATTGCCCGGTGCGCTTGCAGGGATCTGCATCGGTTGGGCAACGGCATCGATCGTGCCGGTCTGGGGGGTGACGTTGATCGTGGGCGTCATCGGGCTGGGCTTTGCGCTGAATGCGCTGATCCGGCCGCAGCTGGACAAGGCCCCGCGACGCCCGACCTATGCCGCGGGCAGCTTCTGGGGCGGGCTTGCGGGCTATACCAGTTTCGTCAGCCATGCGGGCGCGCCGCTGTGGCAGGTCTATGCCCAACCCTTGCGCCTGTCGCCGCTGGTCTATGCGGGGACGACGACATGGTTCTTTGCCATCGGCAATTGGGTCAAGCTGATCCCCTATGCGCTGCTAGGGCAGCTGTCGGCGGCCAATCTGGCGACGGCGGCGGCGCTGATCCCCGTGTCGCTGGTGGCGGTCTGGGTGGGGCTGCGGCTGGTGCGGATCATCCCGGCCTTGCTGTTCTATCGCCTGATAACATGGGGGCTGCTGATCGTCTCGGCGCGGCTGATCTGGCAAGCGCTGGCGGGCTGATGCCGCAGTGCAGCGTATTTTTGCTTGCCATTTGTGGTGTATAATTGCAGCGTGACGCAACATTGTTACCCAGAGGATGCCATGGCCCGCCCTTACCGCTCTGTCCTGTATATCCCCGCCGCCAACGCCCGCGCGATGGAGAAGGCCCGCGCCTTGCCCGCCGACGCCATCATCTTCGACCTCGAGGATGCGGTCGCCCCCGACCAGAAGGCCGCCGCCCGTGATGCGTTGAAACAGGCGCTGGCGGAAGATTACGGCCCGCGTGCGCGCATCCTGCGGATCAATGCGCTGGCGACCGAATGGGGCAGGGATGACGCGCTGGCCTCTGCGGGCGATCTGGCGGGGATGGTGGATGCGGTGTTGATCCCCAAGGTGGACAGCCCCGCCAATCTGGATGCCGTGGCCGAACTGATCCCCGACACCCCCCTCTGGGCGATGATGGAGACGCCCTTGGGCATGCTGAACGCGGCCGCCATCGCCGCCCATCCGCGCCTGCAGGGCATGGTGATGGGCACCAACGATCTGGCCAAGGATCTGGGCACCCGTTTTCGCGCCGACCGCCTGCCGATGATGGCGGGGCTGGGGCTGTGCCTTCTGGCGGCCAAGGCGCATGGCGTGGTGATCGTCGATGGGGTCTTCAACGCCTTCAAGGATGAGGACGGGCTGCGCGCCGAATGCGATCAGGGCCGCGACATGGGCTTCGACGGCAAGACGCTGATCCACCCCGCCCAGCTGGCCATCGCCAATGACGCCTTCGCCCCGACGGATGCGGAAATCGACCTTGCCCGCCGCCAGATCGAGGCTTTCGATCAGGCCACCGCCCAGGGCAAGGGCGTCGCCGTCGTCGACGGCAAGATCGTCGAGAACCTGCATGTCGCCACCGCCCGCGACACGCTGGATCGGGCGCAGGCGATTGCGGCCATGGCGCAATAGGCGCAAGGTGCGGCAAAACGCATTCCAGCAAGAGGAAGCCAGATGCTGATCCTGATCCTTGGTGTCGCCCTGTGGTGGGCCGCCCATCTGTATAAACGCGCCGCACCCGCGCAACGTGCCGCCATGGGTGGCAAGGGCCGCCAGATTGTTGCAGGGCTGCTGGTCCTGTCGGTGATCCTGATGATCGTCGGCTATCGCATGGCCGATGGCGCCTTCTTCTGGGGCCGCAGCGCGCCGATGGTGGGCATCAACAACCTGCTGATGCTGGTCTCGATCTACCTGTTCGCGGCGCATGGCATGAAGACCCGCGTGACCGCCTATACCCGCCACCCGATGCTGTGGGGCTTTGCGCTTTGGGCCGTCGCGCATCTGCTGGTCAATGGCGACACGCCCTCGTTCATCCTGTTCGGCGGGCTGCTGGTCTGGGCCTTCGTCGAGATGCAGGTCATCAACCGCGCATCGGCCTGGGTCCGCCCGACCGGTCCCTTCCCCATGAAGAAAGAACTGATGGCATTGGCTGGCGCGGTCATCGTGCTGCTGGTCCTTGGCGCGATCCACGGCCTTGTCGGCCCCAACCCCTTCGGAGGTGCATGATGCCCACCATCTATCGTTTCATCACCGAGGATGACACCTCGCAGTTCTGCCACCGTGTCTCCGAGGCTTTGTCCAAGGGCTGGCAATTGCAGGGCGATCCCTCGATGGCCTTTGACGCGGCGCGCGGCGTCATGCGTTGCGGTCAGGCCGTCACCAAAGAGGTCGTGACCGATTACCATCCCGACATGAAGCTGGGGCAGCAATGACCAAGACCAATTCGGGCCGCTTCTTCGGGGATTACACCTTGGGGCAGGTCATCCGCCATGCTGTCCCCCGCACCTTGGCCGAGGGGGAACGTGCGCTCTATCACGCGCTGTATCCCATGCGGCACGCGCTCTATTCCTCGGACGAGTTCGCGATTGCGGCGGGGCTGGATGGCAGCCCGCTGGACGATCTGCTGGCCTTCCACACAGTCTTTGGCAAGACCGTCCCCGACATCAGCCTGAACGCGGTGGCGAACCTCGGCTATGCCGACGGGCGCTGGCTGCAACCGGTCTGGCCGGGCGACACGCTGCGGGCGGAAAGCCAAGTGATCGGGCTGAAGCAGAACTCGAACGGGCAATCGGGCGTGGTCTGGGTGCGGACGCGCGGCCTGAATCAGGTGGACGAGCCGGTGCTGGAATTCGTGCGTTGGGTCATGGTGCGCAAGCGCAACCCGGGCAGCCCCGCGCCGGAAACCGTCGTCCCCGATCTGCCCGACGCCGTGGCGGCAGCCGATCTGGTCATCCCCGAAGCGTTGGACTTTAGCGACTATGACTTCAGCCTTGCGGGCGAACCGCATTGCTGGGGCGATTACGCCATCGGCGAACGCATTGACCACGTCGATGGCGTCACCGTCGAAGAGGCCGAGCATATGCTGGCCACCCGCCTGTGGCAGAACACCGCCAAGGTGCATTTCGACGCCACCCACCGCGAAGACGGCCGCCGCCTGATCTATGGCGGGCATGTCATCAGCATGGCGCGGGCGTTGTCCTTCAACGGCTTGGCCAATGCGCAGATGATCGTGGCGCTGAACGGCGGCGCCCATGCCAACCCATGTTTTGCGGGCGATACTATCCGCGCGTGGTCCGAAGTGCTGGACAAGGCCGAGACCGATGCCCCCGGCGTCGGTGCAATCCGCCTGAGACTGGTCGCAACCAAGGGCGACAGCAGCCAATTCCCCCTGCGCGGACCAGATGGAAAATACGCCCCCGAGGTGCTGCTGGATCTGGATTACTGGGCGCTGATGCCCACCAACGGCGATTCAGTCCACTGACCTGCATGCCGCGGGGTGTGCCTGTGATCACACGCATCACAAGTGTGATCACAAAGGCGGAAATCCGCGGCATTTCATCGCGCGGGGTGGCATCTGTTCGTGACAGGTGACAGTATCGCAATCAATAAAGGCGCCAATCGCCAGCCCGCGCGGCCAGCCCATGTCAGTCCTTGGGCACCTGCGACGGGACAAGCCAGAACCGACATAGGAGGGCCGACCATGGCCGACGTGAACCGGGGTAACCGGCCGCTTTCCCCCCACCTTCAGGTCTATCGTCTGCCGTTGCCGGCAATCACGTCCATCCTGACGCGCATCACCGGCCACGCGCTGGTCGCGGGCATCCTGCTGCTGGTCTGGTGGCTGGTCGCCGCCGTCAGCAGCCCCGGCGCCTTTGGTGCAGCCGATTGGCTGGTGCGGTCCTGGCTGGGCTTCATCATCCTGACGGCATCGACCTGGGCCCTGTGGTTCCACGCGTTGTCCGGCGTCCGCCACCTGTTCTACGACCAGGGTCTTGGCCTGGAAATCGACGAGGCCAACAAGGCTTCCTGGGCAATCATCATCGGTTCGGTCGCGTTGACGCTGCTTAGCCTGATCATCTTCTTCATCAGCTGAGGCGAGGGACATCATGCGCTATATCACCCCACGCAAGGCGGCCGCAGGTCTGGGTTCGGCCCGCGCCGGTACCGCACATCACTGGCAGATGACCGTCAGCAGCTATGCGCTGGTCATCCTGACGCCGCTGTTCATGATTGCCGTCGGCGGCGCCATCGGCCTGCCGCAGGACGCGGTCGCGGCCCATTTCGGTCGTCCGTTCCCCGGCATCATTACCGCATTGTTCATTGTCGTGGGCATGATCCACTTCATCAAGGGCACGCGGATCATGATCGACGACTACGTCTATGGCTCGGCCAACAAGATGGCGATCATCGCCGCGAACATCTTCGGGTGGGGCGTCATCGCCGCCGCCATCTTTGCGCTGGCAAAGATGGCCTTCACCACCCCCGCGATCTGAGGACGACATGGCTGCATACGAAATCCAAACGCATGATTACGACGTCGTCGTGGTGGGCGCCGGTGGTGCCGGTCTTCGCGCGACGCTTGGCATGGCCGAACAGGGTCTGCGCACCGCTTGCGTGACCAAGGTCTTCCCGACCCGTTCGCATACCGTGGCCGCACAGGGCGGCATCGCCGCGTCGCTGTCCAACATGGGCCCCGACAACTGGCAATGGCACATGTACGACACCGTCAAGGGGTCGGACTGGCTGGGCGACACGGACGCCATGGAATATCTGGCGCGCGAGGCCCCCAAGGCCGTTTACGAGTTGGAACATTACGGCGTTCCGTTCAGCCGCACCGAAGATGGCCGCATCTATCAGCGTCCTTTCGGCGGTCACACTACCGAATTCGGCGAAGGCCCCCCGGTGCAGCGCACCTGCGCCGCCGCCGACCGCACCGGCCACGCCATTCTGCACACGCTCTATGGCCAGTCGCTGAAGCATAACGCGGAATTCTTCATTGAATATTTCGCGCTGGACCTGATCATCACCGATGGTCGCTGCACCGGCGTCGTCTGCTGGAAGCTGGACGATGGCACCATGCATGTCTTCAATGCCAAGATGGTGGTGCTGGCAACGGGCGGTTATGGCCGTGCATACTTCAGCGCGACCAGCGCCCATACCTGCACCGGCGATGGTGGCGGCATGGTGGCCCGCGCGGGTCTGGCCTTGCAGGACATGGAGTTCGTGCAGTTCCACCCGACCGGCATCTATGGTTCGGGCTGTCTGATCACCGAAGGCGCGCGCGGCGAAGGCGGTTACCTGACCAACTCCGAGGGCGAGCGTTTCATGGAACGCTATGCGCCGACCTATAAGGACCTTGCCAGCCGCGACGTCGTCAGCCGCTGCATGACGATGGAGATCCGCGAGGGTCGCGGCGTCGGCGGCGAACAGGACCACATCTTCCTGAACCTGATGCACCTGCCGCCGGAAAGCCTGGCCGAGCGTCTGCCGGGCATCAGTGAATCGGCCAAGATCTTTGCCGGTGTCGATGTCACCAAGCAGCCGATCCCGGTGATTCCGACCGTGCATTACAACATGGGCGGTATTCCGACGAACTATTGGGGCGAAGTGCTTGCGCCCACGGAAGAAAACCCCGACGCGACCTTCCCCGGCCTGATGGCCGTGGGCGAGGCTGGCTGTGCATCGGTCCATGGCGCGAACCGCCTTGGCTCGAACAGCCTGATCGATCTGGTGGTCTTCGGTCGTGCCGCGGCCATCCGCGCCGGCGATGTGATCGACCGCGAAAGCCCCATCCCCTCGACCGACCAGTCGCAGGTGGACAAGGCTTTGGCCCGCTTCGATGCGCTGCGTTATGCGGACGGCTCGATTTCGACTGCGGAACTGCGCGACCAGATGCAGCGCACCATGCAGGCCGATGCCGCCGTCTTCCGCACCGACAAGACCCTGGCCGAGGGCGTCGAGAAGATGGAGGCCATCGCCGCTAAGATGGACGACATCAAGGTCACGGATCGCGGTCTGATCTGGAACACCGACCTGATGGAAACGCTGGAGCTGACCAACCTGATGCCCAACGCGCTTGCGACCATCGTCGCGGCCGAGGCGCGCAAGGAAAGCCGCGGGGCGCATGCCCACGAAGACTACCCCGAGCGGGATGACGCCACCTGGCGCAAGCATTCGCTTGCACGGATCGACGGGAACAAGGTTAAACTGGACTATCGTCCCGTCCATCTTGATCCGCTGACCACCACGGAACAGGGCGGCATCGACATGAACAAGATCGCTCCGAAGAAAAGGGTTTACTGATGCGTTTCAATCTTATCGCGGCCATCGGCCTGTCTGCCGTCACGCTGGCCGGTTGCGTTGCACCGGTCCCCGTGGCGGGTCCCGCCGTTCCGTCGGCGCCCGTCACCACGCCGGCAACGCCGACGGTTCTGGACGCCGCCTCGCGTCAGGTCGCCCGCAGCGTCGTCAATTCCGAGATGCAGAAGCGGCTGCCGGGCGTCAATGTCGCGCCCTATACCGATTGCGTCGTCAACAACGCCACCACCGCCGAGATGATCGACATCGCCCAGATGTCGCGCGCCGGTGCCAGCGGAACGGCCGACAGTGTTGCGTCGATCGTGTCGCGTCCGGCAACGACGCAGTGTATCGCTTCGGCTGCACGTTCGGCCTGATGGCATGAACAGGCGGGCAACCCCTTGGGCCTTGGTTCCGCTGCTGGCGGCGCTGTCGGCCTGTGGTCCGATCCCCGTGGATCAGGCCGAGAGGGTTTGCCTGCGTGATGCCGATCTGGCCCGCGCGCCACGCACCGACGTGACGGTGGGCATCGGAACAGGTTCGGGCGGAACACAAAGTTTCGGCCGGATCGGCATGCAGATCAGCGGTGACTATATCGCCGGACGCGATCCCGCGCAGGTCTTCGACCGCTGCGTGATGCGTCGGTCGGGCCAGATGCCGCAGCGCGGGCTGGCCGATCAACCCGGCTGGCAGGGGCGCGCCTGATGGGACAGGACGGGGCAGGGCGTCGGTTGGTGCTGCACTTCGGTGTGCAGAAAACCGGCACGACATCTTTGCAGCGTTTCCTCAAGCTGAACGCCGCGGCGCTGTCGGACAGTCTGATCGTCCGCACGCCCGAGGAAGGCACGCCGATGCGACCCTTGGGTCGCGCGGCCATTGCTGCCAGTCTGGGCAACAGCGGCGACCGCCACAAGGCGCTGAAGGCCGCCTTTAACGATGTTTTGGATACCTTGCAGGATGGTCCGCAGACGGTGTTGATCAGCCACGAGAATCTGGCCGGCGCGATGCCGGGCAATGGTGGCGAAACGCGTCTTTATCCGGCCCTGCCGCAGATACTGCAGCAGCTGGACAATATTGCGCAGACGCGCGGATTTGACACGCGCTTCGCGTTCTATACCCGCCGGATGCAGGCGTGGAAGCCCTCGGTCTGGGCGCAGGCGGTGCGGACCGACGGATATACCGACACCCGCGCGGCCTTTATGGCGCAGACCGACGACCTGCCGGGCTGGGGTTATCTGGAACGGCGTCTGGCCAAGCAATTGGGCGCCGACCGCGTCACCCGCCTTTCGCTGGAGGCCGAAACCGACCCCGACCGCCCGGGTCAGCAGTTGCTGACGATGGCGGGACTGACGCCCGATTGCATCGCCGCCCTGGCGCCGCTGCAATCGCGCGCGATGGAGCGTCTGAACGACGGCTCGACCGAATTTCTTCGCCGGCTCAACGGGCTGGCGCTTAACCCTCATGCGCGGGATCGGGTCGTCAACCTGGTGACGCGTTCGCAATTCCTGTTCACGGCTGACATGCCGTCCGAAGGCACTCTCTGAAAGGAGCACCCAATGGTCCAGTTCACGCTACCCAAGAACAGCCAGATCCGCGTTGGCAAGACCTGGCCCAAGCCCGAGGGCGCGACCAACGTCAAGAAGTTCAAAATCTATCGGTGGGACCCGGAAAACGGTGAAAACCCGCGTCTGGACACCTATTTCGTCGATCTGGACAAATGCGGCCCGATGATGCTGGACGCGCTGATTAAGATCAAGAACGAGATCGACCCGACGCTGTCCTTCCGCCGGTCCTGCCGCGAGGGCATCTGCGGGTCCTGCGCGATGGTCATCGACGGGGGTAACCACCTTGCCTGCATCTATGGCATCGACGAGGTCGCGGGCGATGTCGCGATCTATCCGCTGCCGCATATGCCGGTGGTCAAGGACCTGATCCCCGACCTGACGCATTTCTATGCGCAGCACGCCTCGGTGAACCCCTATCTGCAGACCAAATCGCCGACGCCCGGTAAGGAATGGAAGCAGTCGATTGAGGACCGCAAGAAGCTGGACGGTCTTTACGAATGCATCCTCTGTGCTTCCTGTTCGACGGCTTGCCCGTCCTATTGGTGGAACGGCGATCGCTATCTTGGCCCGGCCGCGCTGCTGCACGCCTATCGCTGGATCATCGACAGCCGCGACGAAGCGACGGGCGAGCGTCTGGACGAGCTGGAAGATCCCTTCAAGCTGTATCGCTGCCACACGATCATGAACTGCACCAACACCTGCCCGAAGGGTCTGAACCCTGCGAAGGCGATTGCCTCGATCAAGCACATGATGGTCGAGCGTTCGGCCTGATGGCAGCGACCGGGGGGCTGTCTGCCCCCGGACCCCCGAGGGTATTTGCACAACCGAGAAGGGCCAGAGGTTTATGCCTCTGGCCCTTTTCTTTTGGTGTTGAGGGGGATCAGCCTTCGATGCGGGTGAAATCCGCGATCTGGCGACCCGCTTCGCGGATGCGCGATAGCAAATTGAGGCGGTTGCGGCGGACGATCTGGCTGTCGGTGTTGACCTGCACGGCCTCGAAGAAAGCGTCGATGGGTGCGCGAAGGGCTGCGATGGCGGTCATGGCGGCGGGGAAATCTTCGTTTTTCATCGCCGTCTTGATGGCCGGTTCGGCGGTGTCGAGGGCCGTGAACAGGCCGCGTTCTTCGTCGGTTTCTGCAAACTTGTGATCTGCGCCAAAGCTGTATTCGACGCCGTCCTTTTCCTCGGCCTGTGTCAAGATGTTGCTGGCGCGTTTCAGGCCTTGGGTCAGGTTCTGCCCATCGGTTGTCGTCAGCATCGCGTTCAACGCCGTGGCGCGGTTGACGACCTGCACCAGATCATCGTTTCCGTCCTGCGCCAGTACGGCGTCGATGATGTCATGGCGGATGCCTTGGTCGCGGAGATAGACCTTGAGGCGGTCGTGAAGGAAAGAGAGAAGTTGTAAAGCGACTTCAGTGTCTTCAGGCTGAATAACGCCTTGGACCCCTGCGCTAATTAACGCAGTGTTTTCGTTTAGGTCGGTATCACGTGTCAATACCCGGCGTGCTGCGAAAAGGCGTTCAAAGAGGTTAGTTAGCCCGCTTTGAACGCTATTTTCCATGATCAAACGGATCACACCCAAGGCCGAACGACGAAGCGCGAAGGGGTCTTTGGACCCTGTCGGCTTTTCGTCGATGGCCCAGAAGCCGGTCAGCGTGTCCAGTTTATCGGCCAGTGCTACGGCAACGGAAACGGGGGCGGTGGGAACCTCGTCTGACGGGCCAAGCGGAGAATAGTGGTCGCGGGCGGCGTCGGCAATGGCGGTGTCATGACCAGCGGCGAGGGCGTAGTAGCGGCCCATCGTGCCTTGCAGTTCGGGAAATTCGCCAACCATGGCGGAGCGCAGGTCCAGTTTGGCCAGACGCGCGGCCTGTTCGGCCTGATTGGGGTCAGCGCCGACCAGTGGGGCGATTTCACGCGCCAAGGCCGCGATGCGAGCAACGCGGTCGGATTGCGACCCCAGCTTGTTGTGGAAAGTCACCGAATTCAGGCCGTCGGCCCATGCGGTCATGCCAGAATTGGCCTCGCGCAGGTCGTTTTCGTAAAAGAAGGCGGCGTCGGATAGGCGGGCGGCCAGAACGCGCTGATTGCCGGCAAGGATGGTCGCGCCGTCATCGGGCGTTTCGATATTGGCGACGGTGATGAAGCCCTCGATCCGGCCGGTCTTGGGGTTCAGGGTCGAGAAGAACTTCTGGTGCTCCTTCATCGAGGTTTGCAGAACCTCTGGGGGGAGGTCCAGAAAGCGATCCTCGATCACGCCCATCAGGGCCACGGGCCATTCGACAAGGCCCGCCACCTCGGAGAGCAGGGCGTCATCGGGAACGACGGTCCAGCCGCGGGCAAAGGTCAGGTTGTCGCATTGCTGACGGATTTCGGCTTCGCGTTCCTCGGCGTCCAGCATGACGCGGGAGCGGCGGAGTTTCGCGGCGTAATCGTCGAAATTGCTGACGGTAAACGCATCGGGGGCCATGAAGCGGTGGCCGCGGGTGGTGTTGCCTGCGGTGATGCCGTTGACGGTCAGATCGACGGTGTTGGCGCCAGCCTCATCCGAGAGGATGCACAGGATCGAATGCAGCGGGCGGACCCAACGCAGCGATCCCGCACCCCAACGCATGGATTTGGGCCAAGGGAAGTTGCGGATCGCATCCTCCAGCACCTCAGCGACGATATCGGCGGCGGGGCGGCCTTCTTTGGTGATCGTGGCGAACCAGACCTGACCCTTTTTATCGTCGCGCGCTTCCAGTTGGTCGCGGGTCAGACCGGTGGACCGAAGGAAGCCGTCCAGCGCCTTTTCGGGGGCGTCGGTGCGGGGGCCTTTGCGTTCTTCGCGCGTGGTGGGGCTGTGGTCGTTCAGCCCTTCCACGGTCAGCGTCAGGCGACGCGGGGTGCTGAAGGCACCGGCGCTGGCATAGGTCAGTCCGGCCTGAACCAGACCATCCGTTACCAGACGTTTCAGATCCGCACGGGCACGCGCCTGCATGCGGGCGGGAATTTCTTCCGAGAAAAGCTCGATCAGCAGGTCGGCCATCAGTCCATCACTCCGCGTTCCGGGGTTTTGTCGTTATATTGGTGCCAGCCAAAGACGCGGCCGTCGGGATAGACGGCCAGCACGCGGTCCACATCGGGCCGGATTTCGGCCTGTGACAGGACACCGCGGGCGGCACCGGATTCCAGATCGCCACCGATCTGCTGGGCGTCGAAACAGTCGAACCAGCCGGGGGCGATCAGGGGGGTGGGGTCGTCAAAGGGCTGTGCATCGGCGGGCATATCGGTGGCCACCGCACAAGCACGCCAGCGCAGGGGCGAGCTGTCTGCGTCGATGCCTTCGAAATCCGTTAGCGCCAGCGCAGTGACGCCAGCACTGGTGGTGATATCGATGCGGGCGTCGGGACCTTCAGGGTCGATGCTGTCGTAATAGCCGTATTCCTGCGCATACCACATGCCGGCGCCCGCCGCGATGGCGGCCAGCGCGATGGATGCGGCTGCGACCTTGCCCCAGTTCATGCGGTGGCACCGCCCGCTTCGGTGGTCAGGAACAGGTCGGCGCAACCCTTGGCCAGCGCCCGCACGCGCCCGATGTATGCCTGACGTTCGGTCACGGAAATCACGCCGCGGGCGTCCAGCAGATTGAACAGATGGCTGGCCTTGATCGCCTGATCATAGGCGGGATGCGCCATCGGAATGCGGCGACCGGCGCTGTCGGTTTCGGCAGCGCCAAGGATGCGGGCGCATTCGGCCTCGGCGTCCTTGAAGTGCTGGAACAGCATTTCGGTATCGGCCTGATCGAAGTTCCAGCGCGAATATTCCTGTTCGGTTTGGCGGAAGATGTCGCCATAGGACAGGGGCGTGGGGCTGTCAGGGTCGTTGAAGGGCATGTCCATGACATGTTCGACGCCCAGCACATACATGGCCAGACGCTCCAGCCCATAGGTCAATTCGCCCGAGACCGGTTTGCAGTCATGCCCGCCGACCTGCTGGAAATAGGTGAACTGGCTGACCTCCATCCCGTCGCACCAGACCTCCCATCCAAGGCCCCATGCGCCGAGGGTGGGGGATTCCCAGTCATCCTCCACGAAGCGGACATCATGGACCATCGGGTCCAGACCGATCGCACGCAGGCTGCCCAGATACAGTTCCTGCAGGTCGGGCGGGCTGGGTTTGATGATGACCTGATACTGATAATAATGCTGCAGACGGTTGGGGTTTTCGCCGTAGCGCCCGTCGGTCGGGCGGCGCGAGGGCTGGACATAGGCCGCGGCCCAGGACTTGCCGCCAAGCGCGCGCAGGGTCGTGGCGGGGTGGAAGGTGCCGGCGCCGACCTCCATGTCGTAGGGCTGCAGGATCGCGCATCCCTTGGTCGCCCAATAGGTCTGCAGGCGCAGGATGATCTCCTGGAAGCTGCGGGGTCGGTTGGGGCTGGTCATCGGGCCATCCTTTTGCGTAGATCGGGCGAGGCTTTCGCGTCTTCTAGGCGCGGGAAGGAACAGGGTCAATAAAGGCCCGCAGGCGGGACGACCCCCGCAACGGCAAAGACATTCAAGGAGGCTGCGATGCGGCAGTTGGCGGTAATGGTTCTGGCGGCGGCGCTGCCCGGCGCGGCGATGGCGCAGGATGCGCTGATCCGGCTGGAAGCGAAGCGCGCCCCCGACGTCGCGGCGACAACCGCGGCGGGCTGGGCGGAACAATTCGACGACGTGGTGACGCTGCCATTGAAGGGCGGTTGGACGGGGATCGCGCTTGGGCCGATGGACCGCGAGGCAGCCTTGGCGCGGCTGGCGGATCTGAAGGCCAAGGGTGTTGTGCCCGGCGATGCCTTTGTGACCGAACCGGCGGCCGGAACGGAACTGACGCCGCTTGGCGACGCGCCCGAGGCCGATGACGCCCCGGCGCAGCCCGAGGTCGAGGCTGATGACACCGCCGCCGAGCCAGTTGCCGAACCCGTCAGCGAACCGGCGCCGCAAGGCAGCTATCTGCAACTGGAATCCTTTCAGGACCGGGCCGAGGCCGATGAAGCGCTGACCCGCAACCGCAAGGAATTCCCCGGTGCCGGTCTGTGGGAACTGCCGAACGGCTGGTTCACCGTTGCCCTTGGCCCCGTGGCCGATGAGGTCGCCCGCGATTGGCTGCCGGTGCTGAAGTCCGGCAAGCTGATCCCGCGTGACGCGCTGGTGACGCAGGCCGCCGATCTGGGGCAGGCGCTGGATGAAGGCAAGGAACCCGCACTGGGTGCGACGGGCGACCCTGAACCGATGCCTCCGCTGGATCAGGTGCAGCGTGCCTTGCGGTGGGCGGGGCATTACGACGGCCAGATCGACGGGCGCGACGGTCCCAAGACCCAAGGAGCCATTCAGGCCGAGATCCTGTCGGCGCGCGCCTCGACCGATCCGGGCGCTGCCATGCGACTGCTGGAGGAACGCCGTGCCGAATGGCGCGACGACATGGGGCTGGCGCAGCTGGACGACGAGGCGACGGGGCTGTCGGTGATGGCGCCGATGGGGGCGCTGCAATTCGACCGCTCGGAACGGGCGCTGTCGATCTATGGGCCCAAGGACGGGTCGGGTGCGGCGATGATCCTGTTCAGCCAGCCCGGCGGCCAGCAGGAGCTGCTGGACCTTGCGGGGCTGGTGACGGCGCTTGGCTGGGTCCCGCAGCCCGAACGCGACGTGCAGCGCGGCCATGTCATCCTGCGCGGGGAAAACGACGATCACATCGGTGCGGCGGAAGGTTGGGTCCGTGATGGCCGGGCCGAGGGTTTCGTGCTGATCTGGCCAACCGCCGACCAGCAGGATCAGGCCCGCATTCTGGCCGAGATCAGCGACAGCCTGACCCGCAAGGCCCCCGGCCATAACGAGGACATGGCCCCCGCAGCCCTGCCGGGCGAGCCTGCTGCAACGCCCTGATCAGGGCCGCCAGAACCTGGGCATCAGCAGGACCAGCACGGACACCAGCTCCAGCCGGCCCAGATACATGCCCAGGATCATCAGCCATTTGGCCGCAGCGGGGAAATCGACGATGGACCCGTTCTGCGTCACCTCGGGGCCCCACAGCGGGCCGATGTTGGCGATGGCCGTCCATGCGGCGGTCAGCGCGGTCCGCGGATGCAGGCCGGTCAGCGCCAGCCCGACGATCAGCAGGCCGAAGGTCAGCATGAACAGCGTGAAGAACGCCATGACCGAATCGATGATGCCCTTGTCCAGCGGCTGACCTTCATAGCGCAGCGGATAGACGCGGTGAGGCGAATGCATCCGCCTGATCTGGGCGCGCACGGCCTCGAGCAGGACCAGATAGCGGAAGATCTTGACCGAGCAGCCCGTCGATCCGGTGCAGCCGCCGATCAGCCCCACGATGATCAGCAGCGCCAGCGGCAGATGCCCCCATGCCGACATGTCGGTCGAGGCGAAGCCCGTGCCCGAAAAGACGGATATGGTGTTGAAGACGGTCTCGCGCAGCATCTCGGGCAGGTTGTTGTCCTGTTCCATATAGACCAGGCGATAGATCATGATGATCGCGCAGACATAGCAGATCCAGCGCAGATAGGTCCGCACCTGCTTGTCCTGCCACAGCGGGACGTAATTGCCCCGCAGCGCCTGAACCAACCGGATGAAGGGCACCGAAGCCATCACCATGAAGACCGAGGCCGCCCATTCCGGCCCCCCGAGATAGGTCCCCATGCTGGCGTCGTAATTCGAAAAACCGCCCGTCGAACAGGTCGTCAGCGCATGGATCACCGCGTCAAAGCCGTTCATCCCCAGCAGCATGAAGGTCACCGCGCAAGCCCCAGTCATTGCCAGATAGACCATGGTCATCTCGGTCGCGATCTCTCCGGCGCGGGGCAGGACCTTGCCGAGGGTGTCGAAACCCTCGGACCGGAAGAACTGCATGCCGCCGACCTTCATGACCGGCAGAAAGACCATTGCCACCACGACGATCCCAAGACCGCCGATCCATTGCAGCAGCGCGCGCCACAGATGCGTGCCGTCGGGCAGGCCGTCCAGCTTGGGGAATGCGGTGGTGCCGGTGGTGGTGACGCCCGACATCGCCTCGAAATAGGCGTCGACGATGCTGGCGTGGGGGGCGCCCAGAATGAAGGGCAGGGCCCCGAAAATCGGCAGCGTCACCCAGATGCCCGATGTCAGCAGGAAGGCCTGCTGGATCTTCAGCGTCTTCTGTTCGCCCCGCGTGGCCACCACCGTCAGCAGCCCGCAGACCGTGGTGATGATGGAGCATTCCAGAAAGACCAGCCAATGCGGGTCGCCATTCCACAAATCGATCATCATCGGGGCAAGCATGAACCCGCCCAATGCAAAGACGATCTTGCCAATCGGATGGGCTACGGGGCGCAGGTCGATCATCGGACCTGATTGACGAAGCCTCCGCCGGTCGTCAAGCACCCCTGCGACATGGCGATGCCATTTGCCGTGACCTGATGCAGCCATATCCCGCAGGTTCGCGTGCGGTTTCCGACGGCGCTTTCGGGTGATCGCGAAGTGACCCTGCGGCAACCAATTCACGCAAGGGGGCCGCTGGCTCTTGATTGGGTCCCCCCGGCACGTTACCTTTTGATTAACTTGTCATCGGAGGGCGTAACATGACGCCCAAGCGTCCTGCGGGTGCAGACGCGTTCCCGAGAAAAACGGTAGAGCCGTCAGGCACCCTGAAACCCGAGGAAGGGGCGCTCTATGCAGCCCTCGACCTTGGCACAAATTCGTGCCGGATGCTGATCGCCCGTCCGACGGGCAGTCAGTTCCAGGTCATCGACAGCTTTTCCAAGCCTGTGCAGCTTGGTCACGGGCTGGAAGCTTCGGGACGGCTGTCCCGCAGTTCGATGGCGCGCACGGTCCATGCGCTGCAGGTCTGCAAGCGCAAGCTGGATCAACACAAGGTGCAGAACATGCGCCTTGTGGCCACAGAAGCATGCCGTCGCGCGCGCAACAGCCGCGACTTCATGCGGTCGATCCGGCGCGAGACCGGGCTGCCGGTCGAGGTGATCGGCGCCGAGGAAGAGGCACGTCTTGCCGTGATTTCCTGCGCGCCGCTGGTCAGCCATAAGACCGAAACGCTGATGGTCGTCGATATCGGCGGCGGATCGACGGAACTGGTCTGGATCGATCTGGAAGACGTGGAACCCAAGGAACGCCCCCGCGCGATCATGCGGCTGTCCGAAGGCTTCGGCAATCCGCAGCCCGGCGGTGCGCGCGTGGTCGATTGGATCAGCGTGCCCCTGGGCGTGGCGACCCTGCGCGATCAGTTCGTGGACGTTCAGGACGATCAGGGCCGGTTCGCCCTGATGTCGTGGTTCTTCGAGGAGGCGCTGGCCAACTTCAGCCCCTATGCGGATGGCTCGCCCGACGAGGGGTTCCAGATCATCGGCACCTCGGGGACGGTGACGACCGTGGCGGCCAGCTTCCTGAACCTGCGCCGCTATGACCGGACCAAGGTTAACGGGCTGGAAATGACCAGCGACCAGATCGACCGCGTGATCCATTCCTATCTGCAGCTGGGCCCTGACGGGCGGCGGTCCGACCCGCGTATCGGGCGCGAACGTCAGGCACTGATCATGTCGGGCGCGGCCATCTTGCAGACATTGATGCGCGTCTGGCCGACGAATAAGCTGTCGGTTGCCGATCGCGGCCTGCGAGAGGGGTTGCTTTATGCCCAGATGGTGCGCGATGGGGTGCTGACGCCTGACGGACTGAACGGAGTGGCCTAATGACAAAACAACCTATCAGCCGGGCAGGCAAGACCAGCGGTCGCGGCGCACGTGACCTCAAGGTCCGAGTAAAGACCGCCAAGGGCCGCAAGATGTCCAGCAAGCTGTGGCTGGAACGGCAGTTGAACGACCCCTATGTCGTGCGGGCCCGTCGCGAAGGATATCGCGGGCGGGCTGCCTACAAGATTCTGGAACTGGACGACAAGTATCGCTTCCTTGTTCCCGGCGCACGCGTCGTCGATCTGGGCTGTGCGCCCGGCGGCTGGTGCCAGATTGCCGTGGCGCGGGTGAATGCGCTTGGCGAAAAGTCGGGCAAGGCCGTGGGGCGCGTGCTGGGGCTGGACCTGCAAGAGGTCGATCCCATCGCGGGCGCTGAAATCCATGTGCTGGATTTCCTGTCGGAAGGCGCCGACGATCTGGTCAAGGGCTGGCTGGGTGGACCTGCCGATGTGGTGATGTCGGACATGGCGGCGTCAGCCTCGGGCCACAAGGGCACCGATCACATCCGAATCGTCGCGCTGGTCGAGGCTGCGGCCCAGCTAGCCTTCGACGTGCTGGAACCGGGGGGGACATTCGTCGCCAAGGTTCTGGCAGGTGGTGCAGAAACCGACATGCAGACCATGCTGAAGAAGAACTTCGACAAGGTCGTGAACGTCAAGCCGCCGGCCAGCCGTAGTGATTCGTCCGAGAAATTCGTCGTGGCGACCGGCTTCCACGGTCGCGGCATTCAGGCCGATGCGGGTGGCGACGACGACAACTGACGCATCTGGATGCGAAAGGTCTCGGGCGTGCGGCCCGTGGCCGTGACGAAGGCGCGGGTCATATGCGTCTGGCTGGCATAGCCCAGATCCAGCGCGATCCGCCCGATGGGGCGGTCGGTGTGATGCAACATCTCGGCCGCACGCTCCAACCGCAATTCATGCAGCAGTTCCACGGCGCGACGGCCCTTGGCCTCGATGCAGGCGCGGTCCAGCTGGGTCAGCGTCGCGTCCAGCTGCTGCGCCATGTCGGCCAGCGTCTGCCACGATCCAAGCTGCTGATCGGCAAGCGTGACGAAGCGGTCCACCAGAGGGCGGTCGGCGGTGGGCGTGCTGCGGGGCGCATGCGGTTGGCGTTCGGGGTCCAGCCGCGACAGGCGCAGCGACAGCAGGTTCAGATGGCAGGTCAGCGCCTTGCGGTCGGGGCTGTTCGTCGCCTCGCGTACCAGTTCCTGCAGGTTGACCAGCAAAGCGGCACCCGATTGGCCGACGCTGCCCGCGGTCATCTGCGTCGGCAGGGCGGGATCGACCTCGGACGTCAGTTCGGGCGAGATGGTCAGGACATGGCCCTCGGCACCCTCCTGCGGCGTGGCGGCAAAGGCGGTGCCCGACGGGACATAGCGCACGTCACCCGCCCCCAGCAGCACCGTCTGACGCGGCAGATCCAGCCGCATGGTCCCGCCGGTCACCCAGATCAGCGTATGATCGGGGCGGGTGCGCGGACGGACGGGGTGGCTCTGGCTGCCCCAGACGAAGCCGCCCAAGGGAAAGAGGCGCAGACTGGCCTTGCGCGGTGCGTGGCGGCGGGTCATCGGTCCGACCCGGATGCTCAGCGCGTCCGGCACGACGATCCTGCCGGTGGGCGCGCCCTGACGCAGCCAAGAGCGATGGCGGATGGGGGCGGTTCCGGCCTCGGGGACGGTGGCGGCGGTCACATCAATGGCATCGACCCGCCCGCGACCCACCGGTCGAAGGTTGGTTTGCGAAAACGGGAATCCCCCCGTCCAGCCCGTGCGTTCCCAAAGCGACATCGTTCAGCATCCCTGCATTCAGGATAAGCGGATTATCGCCTATCTGAAGCAGAACTCAACAACCATGCATTCGGTTTCACCCGATGTGGGCGGGATGCACACCTTCGTGGCTTGCTTGCCACAGCTGCCAGTCCTTCATCCGGTTCCGGAACCAGATGCGCTGCGACTTGGCGTATTGCCGCGTGGCGATGATGGCCAGCCCTGTCGCCTGTGCCAGATCGGGACCGCCTTGCAGATGCGCGACCAGATCGGGTGCGCCGATGGCCTTGGCCCATTGGCGGGCAGGGTCCCATTGCGGCAGCATGGCGCGCACTTCGTCCAAGGCCCCGTCGTCCAGCATGATGCGGAAGCGCCGTGCGATGCGGTCGGCCAGCCAGTTGCGGTCCGAGGTGATCACGATGCGCTGGCAGTCTTCCGGCGCGATCAGGGGCGGGGGGGTGTTGGCCTGCCATACCGCGATGCCGCGTCCGGTCGCCTGCAGAACCTCCCATGCGCGCTGGACGCGAACGGGGTTCTTCAGGTCGATCTGCGCGCGGGTGGTGGCATCCAGATCGGCGATCAGCCCTGCCAGCCCGCCGGGCTGCAGCAGGCGGGCGTCGGCCTCGGCGCGGATGGCATGGGGCGTTGCGGGGATGTCGGCCAGCCCGCGGGTCAGCGCCGACAGATACAGCCCCGTGCCGCCGACGATGATCAGCCGCTGGCCCAGCAATTCGCCCACCTGCCGCAGCCAGTCGCCGACCGAATAGGTTTGGTCCGGCGTCACATGGCCGTATAGCGCATGGGGCGCGGCCTGTTCGTCCTCCACTGACGGTCGCGCCGTCAGCACGCGCCAGCAGGACCAGACCTGCAGCGCATCGGCGTTCACGATCAGCCCGCCCTGTGCCTGCGCGACCGCCATTGCCAGCGCCGATTTGCCGCTGGCGGTCGGTCCTGCGATCAGCAGGTGGCGCGAGCCGTCGATCTGTGTCAGGTCAAGTTTCAGCATTGGCTATCCGGACAGTTGATCCTGCGGGTCTTTTGCGACATTTAACGGCGCGATGAAAGCGACCCGGCGACAGGAGCCCCAAATGACCACCGAGACACCGAAGCAATATGGCCGTGTGATGCTGAAGATCTCGGGCGAGGCCCTGATGGGCGATCAAGGCTATGGCCTGCATCCGCCCACCGTCGCCCGCATCGCCAACGAAGTCGCCACCGTTCAGGCCATGGGCGTCGAGGTCTGCATGGTGATCGGCGGCGGCAACATCTTCCGCGGTCTGCAGGGCAGCGCGCAGGGTATGGAACGCACCACTGCCGATTACATGGGCATGCTGGCGACCGTGATGAACGCGCTGGCCATGCAGGCGTCTTTGGAGGCCGAGGGCCTGCATTGCCGCGTCATCAGCGCCATCCGCATGGATGAGGTCTGCGAGCCCTATATCCGCCGCCGCGCCATCCGCCACTTGGAAAAGAAGCGGATCGTGATCTTTGCGGCAGGCACCGGCAACCCCTATTTCACCACCGATACCGCAGCGACCCTGCGCGCCAGCGAAATGAACTGCGAGGCGATCTTCAAGGGCACCAAGGTCGATGGCGTCTATGACAAGGACCCGGTCAAGCACGCCGACGCCAAGCGTTATGAAAACGTCAGCTATGACGAGGTGCTGCAAAAGCATCTGGGCGTGATGGACGCATCAGCCATCGCACTGGCCCGCGACAACAAGCTGCCGATCATCGTCTTCTCGCTGGACCAGCTGGGGGGCTTCCGCACGATTCTGGAAGGCCGCGGCACCTATACCCGCGTTCACAACTGACATCATGAGCCTGCGCGCGCGGGTTGACCGCATCGTCAATGGCCCCTCGGGTCAGGCTTTCATCATGGGGGTCATCCTGTTCAACGCCGTTATCCTGGGGCTGGAAACCTCGGGGACTGTGATGGCACGGGTGGGACCGTTGATCATCTTTCTAGACGGGCTGTGTCTTGCCATCTTCGTGGCGGAAATCGCGGCCAAGCTGTTCGCGCGCCGTTTCGCCTTTTTCCGCGACGGCTGGAACATCTTTGACCTAGTGGTGGTCGGCATCGCCCTGATGCCCGCCACCCAAGGCCTGTCCGTCCTGCGCGCGCTGCGCATCCTGCGCCTGCTGCGGATCGTGTCGGTCACGCCGCGCCTGCGCCGCGTGGTCGAGGGGTTCCTGTCCGCGCTGCCCGGCATGGCCAGCGTCTTCCTGCTGATGGGGATCATCTTCTATATTTTCGCGGTGATGGCGACCAAGCTGTTTTCCGGCAGCTTCCCCGAATGGTTCGGGGATCTGGGCAATTCGGCCTATTCGCTGTTCCAGATCATGACGCTGGAAAGCTGGTCGATGGGCATCGTTCGCCCGGTGATGGAGCAGTTCCCGCATGCATGGCTGTTCTTCATTCCCTTCATTCTGGTGACGACCTTCGCGGTGATGAACCTAGTGGTCGGCCTGATCGTGAATTCGATGCAGGAAGCCCACCAAGAGGAAGAAACCGCCGCCACCGAGGCTTACCGCGACCAGATGCTGGCCCGCCTGACCGCCATCGAGGAGATGCTGGCCCGCCAGCAGAACCCGCCTGACGGGCCGCCGGGCTGACACCCGCCGCGCCCTGCCGCAAGGTTGGGCAAAGGCTTTGCCAACCCCCGGCAATGCAGTTACAAGCAAACAAAATCCAAACGTAGAGGCAGTCCCACATGGCCGAGGACATCGAAATCGATATTGACGATCTGGAACGCCGGATGAAGGGCGCGATGGACAGCCTGCGCAGCGAATTCGCCAGTCTGCGCACGGGCCGTGCATCGGCGTCGATGATCGATCCCGTCCAGGTCGAGGCCTATGGCCAGATGACCCCCGTCAACCAGCTTGGCACCGTCAACGTCCCCGAGCCGCGCATGGTCACCATCAACGTCTGGGACAAGGGTATGGTCGGCAAGGTGGAAAAGGCGCTTCGTGAAAGCGGCCTTGGCATCAACCCGCAGCTGAACGGCACCATCATCATGCTGCCGATCCCCGAGCTGAACGAGGAACGCCGCCGCGAGCTGACCAAGGTCGCAGCCCAATATGCCGAAAGCGCCCGCGTCTCGATGCGCAATGTGCGCCGCGACGGCATGGACAAGGTCAAGAAGGGCAAGTCGAACGGCATGCCCGAGGATGACCAGAAGTTCTGGGAAACCGAGATCCAGGCCCTGACCGATCGCATGATCGCATCCGTTGAACGAAGCGCTTGAGGCCAAGCAGGCCGAAATCATGCAGGTTTGAGCTGAATGGCAGCGGCAAGGGAAGCAGCAGTGGCATCGGGTGGTCAGGGGCGGCCGCGGCATGTGGCCATCATCATGGATGGCAACGGTCGTTGGGCCACGGAACGAGGCTGGCCGCGGCTGGTCGGCCACCGTCGCGGCGCCGAACGCGTCAAGCAGATCGTGCGTGCCTGTCCCGACCTTGGCGTTGACTGGCTGACCATCTATGCCTTCTCGACCGAGAACTGGAAGCGTTCGACCGAAGAGGTGCTGGGTCTGATGAAGATCTTCCGCCGTTATATCGAACGCGAAGCCGTGGGCATGTCCGCCGAAGGGGTGCGCATGCGCTTTATCGGCGGTCGCGACCGGCTGGACCCCAAGCTGCAGGCGCTGATGACCGCGATCGAGGCCCGCACCGCCGGCAACACGCGGCTGAACCTGACCGTGGCGATCAACTATGGCGGGCGGGACGAAATCCTGCGCGCCTCGAGCCGTCTGGCGAATAAGATCGCGCAGGGTGAAATCACGCAGCCGTCGGAAAGCGATCTGGCCGACTGCATGGACACCGCCGATCAGCCGGACCCGGATCTGGTCATCCGCACCTCGGGGGAAACGCGCACGTCGAATTTCCTGCCGTGGCAGGCGGCCTATGCCGAATATGAATTCACGCCGACGCTGTGGCCTGACTTTACCCCCGATCATCTGGCGACCATCCTAGATCGCTTCGGCATGCGCGACCGGCGTTTCGGGGGCGTATGACGGGCGGGGCTGGCAGCAAAGCGGGCGGGCGTTGGGGCGATCTGTCCCGGCGCATCGCCTCGACATTGGTGCTGCTGGCGATCGGCGTGCTGCTGGCCGTGGCACAGGGACTGTGGTTGCGTCTTGGCATGGCGGTGATTTCCGCCATCACCTTCTGGGAACTGGCGGCGATGACCGGCTGGAAATATCCGGCACGCCACGTCACCTTGTTCGGCCGCAGTCGCCCCGTGGCGCTGGCGGCCATCGCAGGGGTGTCTCAGGCGGTGGCGCTGACCTCTTTTGGATCATGGGCCTGGCTTGCGCTGCTGGTGCCGATCCTGCTGGGACTGCCGGGGGCGGCCCGTCGCGACCGCGGCACCTATGCCATCTTCGGTATTGCCATCATGCTGGTCGCCTATGAGCTGGTGGTCTTCCGCGAAAGCTTTGGCCTGAACTTCGTGCTGTGGCTGATGGGGGTGATCATCATCTCGGACACGGCGGGATATTTCTTTGGACGCATTATCGGCGGCCCCAAGTTCTGGCCAGCCCTCAGCCCCAAGAAGACCTGGTCCGGCACCATCGCCGGCTGGATTGGCGCCTGCCTTCTGGGCATCATCCTCTGGGCGACGGGCCAGGGGAACGCGACGCTGATCTGGGTTTCGCCGCTGGTCTGTTTTGCCGGCCAGATGGGCGATATTGCCGAAAGCTGGCTGAAGCGGCGCGCGGGGGTCAAGGACAGCAGCAACCTGATCCCGGGGCATGGCGGCTTCATGGATCGTTTTGACGCAGTGACGGGCGCCGTTCTGGCGACCATGCTGATCGGGTTCCTGACCAGCCTGCCCGTGGTGAACTGACCGATGCGACGCATTTCCATTTTTGGCGCGACCGGCTCGGTCGGGGCGAACGGCGTGGACCTGATCCGTCGCGGCGGCGGGGTGGATGATTATCAGGTCGTGGCGCTGACCGGGGGGCGCAATATCGAACGGCTGGCGCAGATGGCCCGTGACCTGCGCGCCGAGGTTGCCGTCACCGCCCATCCCGAACTGCTGGAGGACCTGCGCGCGGCCTTGGCAGGCAGCGATGTCCGCGCCGCTGCGGGCGAGGCTGCGCTGACCGAGGCTGCTGCCATGCCCGCCGATTGGGTTCTGTCGGCCATCGTCGGATCAGCCGGGCTGGCACCGGGGCTGACCGCGCTGGCGCAGGGTGGCGTGCTGGCGCTGGCCAACAAGGAATCGCTGGTCTGCGCGGGCGGTCTGCTGCGCCGGACGGGTCAGGTCAGCGGCGCGACGATCCTGCCGGTGGACAGCGAACATTCCGCGCTGTTTCAGGCGCTTGGCGGCGAAAGCCTCGACAGTGTCAAGGATGTGACCATCACCGCTTCGGGCGGCGCTTTCCGCGACTGGCCGCTGGAACGGCTGGCGGCGGCGACGGTGGCGCAGGCCTCGACCCATCCGAACTGGGCGATGGGGCAGCGCATCACCATCGACAGTGCATCCATGTTCAACAAGGCGATGGAGGTGATCGAGGCCAAGGAATTCTTCGGCCTCGCCCCAGAGCAGATCAATGTGCTGGTCCATCCCGAATCCATCATCCATGCCATCGTCAACCATATCGACGGCGGCAGCATCGCGCATTTGGGCGCGCCCGACATGCGCCACGCCATCGGTTACGCGCTGCATTGGCCCGAACGCCGCGCGCTGCCGGTGCCGCCGCTGGATCTGGCCCGCGCGGGCAGCCTGACCTTCCGCGCGCCCGACGAAATCCGCTGGCCCGCCCTGCGCCTTGCGCGCGAGGTGATGGCCGCGGGCGGAGCCGCCGGTGCGGTCTTCAACGCCGCCAAGGAACAGGCGCTGGACGATTTCATCGCCGGACGCATCCGCTTTACCGACATGTCCCCCCGGGTCGAAGCCACGCTGGACAGCCTGTCGGCGCAGGCGGGCTTTGGCGATGACCCCGACACCCTGCAAACGGTTCTGCACTGGGACGCGCTTGCACGACAAGAGGCCGCCGCATGACCGATCTGATCCTTGGCGCAGGCAACACCCTGTGGACGCTGGCATCCTTCGTGGTGGCATTGGCCGTCATCGTGACGGTGCATGAATACGGCCACTATATCGTGGGCCGCTGGTCCGGCATCCGGGCCGAGGTGTTCTCGGTCGGCTTCGGCCCGCGCATCGCATCGCGCGTGGACAAGCGCGGCACCGTCTGGCAGGTCGCGGCGCTGCCCTTGGGTGGTTACGTCCGCTTTCTGGGCGACGACAATGCCGCGAGCGCGGGGCCGGGGCGCACCGTCGATCCGGCGCTGCGGCGGCAGACATTGCAGGGCGCGCCTCTGTGGGGACGTTTTGCAACCCTGCTGGCGGGACCGGTCTTCAACTTCATCCTGTCGATCCTGATCTTTGGTGGCTTTGCGCTGTTTCAAGGCCTGCCGACCGCCGATCTGCGGTTGGGTCAGGTCTCCGAAGCGCCGCCCGCCATCACCAACCAACTGCTGCCGGGTGACAGGCTGTTGGCCGTGGGGGACATCCCGCTGGAGAACTGGGGCGATGTCGGGCGTGCCGCGCAGGACCTGCCCCTTGCCGCCCAGCAAGATTGGCGCGTGGAACGCGACGGCCAGCAGATGACCGTCGCAGGCCCGGATCCGATGCCCGCGCGGGTCTCGGGCGTGGCGCCGGGCAGCGCGGCGGCCGATGCCGGGCTGCGGGCCGGTGACGTGGTCACGGCCATCGACGGCCAGCCGGTCACACGCTTTACCCAGATGCGCGATGCGGTCGAGGCGGCCAAGGGCGATCCGCTGGCGTTGGATATCTGGCGCGCGGGCAGCGACCCCATTCAGGTCACGCTGCGTCCGAAACTGTCGGACCTGCCCGCCGAGGCTGGCGGCTATGAACAGCGCTGGCTGATCGGCGTGACCGGCGGCAACAGCTTCTTTTCCCCCGAAATGCGCCGCGCCGGCCCGATCGAGGCGATCGGCCTTGGCGTCGCCCAGACCTGGGGGATCATCGTGTCGTCGCTGACGGGGATGTGGGCGATGATCTCGGGTCAGATCGGCAGCTGCAATCTGGGCGGCGCGATCAGCATTGCCGAAAGCACGGGGCAGGCGGCCAGTGCGGGGGGCGCGAACTTCCTGTGGTGGATCGCGGTGCTGTCTGCGGCCATCGGCTTTCTGAACCTGCTGCCCATCCCGGTGCTGGATGGCGGGCACCTGGTTTTCTATGCCTATGAGGCGATCAGCGGCCGTCCCCCCTCGGATCGGGCGCTGAACCTTCTGACGACCGTGGGCATGGCGCTGGTGCTGGGACTGATGATTTTCGGCCTGACCAACGATCTTTTCTGCCCCTGACCCGCGATGCGCTTTTGACAGCCCCCTGTCGAAAGGGCTACACGATAGGGCAAAACGACAAGCCCGCGACGGGCGCGTGAAGGCTGAAAAGAGGGGCTTCGATGACACGGAAACTGGGCAAGGGCGCGGTGGCGCTGATGACGGCCTTGGCGATCACGGTGCCTGCGGGTCTGATGCCGGCGTCCGCAATGGCGCTTGTGTTCAACGACATCACCATTCAGGGCAACAGTCAGGTCGAAACCGCGACCGTCCTGTCGTTCCTGAACCTGCCGCAGGGGCGCGATGTCTCGCCCGGTCAGGTCAACGACGCCCTTCAGCGCCTTCAGGGATCGGGTCTGTTCGAAACCGTCGAACTGACCCCCCAAGGCAACCGCCTTGTCGTCACGGTCAGCGAATATCCCACGATCAACCGCATTTCCTTCGAAGGCAACCGCAAGCTGAAGGACGACCGTCTGGCCGAGATCGTGGGCAGCAAGTCGCGCCGCGTCTATAAGCCCAGCCAGGCCATTCAGGACGCGCAGACCATCGCCCAGATCTATGCGACCGAAGGCCGTCTGGCCGCGCGCGTCGATCCGCGCATCATCCGCCGCAGCGGCAACCGCGTCGATCTGGTCTTCGAGATCAAGGAAGGCGACGTCACCGAGATCGAGCGGATCAGCTTTACCGGCAACCGCGCCTTTTCCGACCGCCGCCTGCGCAACGTCCTGCAGACCAAGCAGGCGGGCATCCTGCGCACCTTCATCCGCCGCGACACCTTTGCCCCCGAACGCATCCCGCTGGATCAGCAGCTGCTGACCGATTACTATCGGTCGCGCGGCTATGCCGATTTCAAGGTGCAGGCCGTGGCGCCGGAAATTGCGCGCGAACGCGATGCCTTCTTCATCACCTTCAACATCAGCGAAGGCCCGCGTTACCGCTTTGGTCAGGTCAACACCGTGTCCGAGATCCCGGGCGTCGATGCGGCGGCCTTTGCCGAACAGAACCGGGTCGAACGGGGGGCGGTCTATAACCCCTCGGTCATCGACACGACCATCCGCCGCATGGAGACCATCGCGATCCAGCAGGGCCTGAACTTCGTCAACATCGAGCCGCGCGTCACGCGCAACCCCTCGAACCAGACGCTGGACCTGACCTTTGCGTTGACCCGTGGCGAGCGTATCTTTGTCGAACGCATCGACATCGAAGGCAACACGACCACGCTGGACGAGGTGATCCGTCGCCAGTTCAACACGGTCGAGGGCGACCCCTTCAACCCGCGCGAGATCCGCAATTCCGCCGAACGCGTCCGCGCGCTTGGCTATTTCGCCGATGCGCAGGTGGAAACGCGTCAGGGCAGCGGCCCCGATCAGGTCATTGTCGGCGTCGCCGTCGAGGAACAGCCGACCGGTTCGCTGTCCTTCGGTGCGTCCTATGGCGTGAACTCGGGCGTCGGCCTGAACGCATCCGTGACCGAGGACAACTTCCTTGGCCGCGGCCAGCAGGTCGGCCTGCAGATCTCGACGGCCAGCGGCGATCGTGCGGCGGGGATCACCTTCGCCGAGCCGTTCTTCCTTGGCCGCGACCTGCGGTTCGGCTTCAGCGCGAATTACAATGAAACGGACAGCCTGAATTCGGATTACGACACCCGCTCGATCCAGATCCAGCCGTCGATCGAATTCCCGATCTCGCAGAATGGCCGGATCGAGCTGCGCTACAAGATCGCCAAGGATACCCTGCGCGACGTCACCGACGAAAGCTCGATCCTGCTGCAGAACGAGGAAGGGTCGCGCGTCACCTCGGCGCTTGGCTATACCTATTCCTGGGACTCGCGCCGCACGGGTCTGGACCCGCTGACGGCCTATCGGTTCCGCTTCTCGCAGGACTTCGCAGGCGCGGGCGGCGACACCAAGACGGTGACGACGACGGCCCTGGCGGGTGTCGAAAGCACCGCCTGGCGTGAGGAAGTGACCCTGCGCGGCGAAGTCGAGGCCGGCGCCATCTATACTTACGGCGATTATTCGACCTGGATTCTCGACCGCTTCCGCACCGGCAACCGCATCCGCGGCTTTGAAAGCAACGGCTATGGCCCGCGCGATCTGGCGGCGGAAAACCAGGATGCTATCGGCGGCAACTATTACTGGGCGGCGCGCGCCGAAGCACAATTCCCTATCGGCCTGCCCGAGGAATACGGCATCACCGGCGGTCTGTTCGCGGACGTCGGCTCGCTTTGGGGGCTGGATAACACGGCTGGCACCAATGACGCCGAGGTCGATGACGACATGTATGTCCGCGCCGCCGTGGGTGCCTCGATCTTCTGGACCACGCCCATCGGTCCGCTGCGCTTCAACTTCTCGAAAGCGTTGCAACAGGAAGATTACGACGAAGAACAGAACTTCGACCTGACCATCCAGACCCGGTTCTGATGACCGGGATGATCGCAAGATTGCGCATGATGGGGGCGGCCGGGATGATCCTGGCCGCCCTTTCGCCGATGTCGGGCATGGCCCAACAGCCCGAGGTGACGCCGCAGATGCCCGGATCGGACCCCGCGCAACCGACACCGCCCTTGCCTAGCAGCACCATCACCACGCCCGGCACGTCCGAACAGGCGGTCAACGCCCCGATCCTGACACTGGATCAGGATGTGCTGTATCTGTCGTCGGATTGGGGCATGCGCGCGCAGGCCCAGTTGGAGGCCGAAGGCGACATCATCACCGCCGAGAACGAGCGTCTGACCAAGCTGCTGTCGTCGGAAGAAACCCGGCTGACCGAACAGCGCGGCACCCTACCGCCCGCCGAATTCCGCAAACTGGCCGAGAGCTTTGATCTGCGCGCCACCGAAGTCCGCCGCGAACGCGCGCAGGCCGTGCAGCAGCTGAATTCCTGGGCCGAGGCCGATCGCAGCGCCTTCTTCCGCGCGGCGTTGCCGATCATGGGTCAGATCATGCAGGAACACGGCGCGGTGGCGGTGCTGGACCGCCGCACGCTGTTCGTGTCGCTGGACGCCATCGATGTGACGCAGGACCTGATCACCCAGCTGAACGACGAATTGGGCGACGGTAAGGGCGCGGTGCCCCTGCCGCAGGAGGCAGAGGCCGAAGGTTCAGGGCAGGCGGGCGATCCGCTCGGCCAGTAGGTCGAATAGACCGTCGCGGTTGACCTGCCGCAGGAACAGCGCGTTGGGTTCCCGGTCGGTCACACGCCACCAGTCGGCGACGGTCATGCCAGTGGTGTAACGGCCCTCGGTCTCGATCTGAACGTTGATGTGGCGCCCCTTGAACAGGTCGGGGCGCAGCAGCCAGGCGATGGTGCAGGGGTCGTGCAGGGGCGCGCCGAGGCTGCCGTATTTTTCCTTGTCGAACCGTTCGAAGAAATCGGTCCAGCCTGCGACGGCAGGTCCGCAGCGTCCGGGCAGTGCGGCCATGCCATCGACCCATTCACGCGACGTTAGCGCCGAATGCGTCACGTCCAGCGGCAGGACCACCAGCGGCACGCCCGCGTCAAAGACCTCGGCTGCGGCTTCGGGATCGACATAGATGTTGAATTCGGCGGCGGGGGTGATGTTGCCCACCTCGAAATAGGCCCCGCCCATCAGGACGATCTGTTGCACGCGACCGATGATGTCAGGCGCACGGCGGAAGGCCTCGGCGATGTTGGTCAGGGGGCCGATGGGGACCAGCGTAATGCTGCCCGACGGTTCCTTGCGTAGTGTCTGAATGATGAAATCGACGGCATGCATGTCCTGAAGCGGCACGGTCGGATCGGGCAGGGCGATGCCGTCCAGGCCGGTCTTGCCATGCACATGTTCGGCGGTGACCAGATCGCGTGACAGGGGCCGGTCGCAGCCTGCAAAGACGGGAATGTCGGGACGCCCTGCCAGTTCGATGATCTTGCGGGCGTTCACCTGCGTCAGGTCCAACGGCACGTTGCCCGCGACGGCCGTGATGCCCAGAACCTGCAGTTCTGGCGATGCCAAGGCAAGCAGGATGGCCACGGCGTCGTCCTGACCGGGGTCCGTGTCGATGATGATCTTCTGCGCCAATCCATCCTCCTGATTTGCTTATCGTGCAGATGATTGCGCCAGCATGACAAAAGGCGCAAGCAATATGCCTGCGCCTTTCGGGACTTGGATGAAACTGTTGCGGATCAGCCGTCCAGATTGACCTGCTCGATCAGGTCCAGCGCCTTGGGGCGCAGCGCCGAGATTTCCGACAGCGGCAGGTCGTCGGGGGTGAATTCACCCCAGCTTGCCACCAGCTCGGATTTGTTGACGCCGTCCTTGACCGGGAACTCGTTGTTGGTCTCGGCATAGATGTGCTGGGCTTCGTCGCTGACCAGAAACTCCATCAGCTTCAGCGCCGCATCGCGGTTCGGGGCGGCCTTGGTCATCGCCACGCCGGACACGTTCACATGGGTGCCGCCATCCTCGAAGGTCGGGAAGACGATGCGCACGGATTCGGCCCATTCCTTCTGTTCGTCATCCTTCAGCATCGCACCCATGTAATAGGTGTTGCCAAGGCTGATGTCGCATTCGCCGGCCCAGATGGATTTCACCTGATCGCGGTCGCCGCCTTCGGGACGCTTGGCCAGATTGTCCTTGATGCCCTGCAGCCAGGTCAGGGTCTCTTCCTCGCCGTGGTGGGCCAGGAAGGCCGCGGTCAGCGCAACGTTGTAATCGTTGGTGAAGCTACGGGTGCAGATGCGACCCTTCCACTTGGGATCGGCCAGATCCTCATAGGTGGTCACATCGCCATCGGCGACACGCTCGTTATGGGCATAGACGATGCGGGCGCGGGTCGTCAGGGCGAACCACTGGTTGTCCTTGTCGCGCAGATCGGCGGGGATGACGTCCAGCATCTCGTCTTCGACGGGCTGGGTCACGCCGGCGTCCTTGACCTCGCCCAAGCGGGCGACATCGACGGTCAGGACCAGATCGGCGGGGGAACGGTCGCCCTCGGCCTGCAGACGTTCGACCATGCCCTTGTTGACAAAGGCGGTGTTGACGGTGATGCCGGTTTCCTTGGTGAAGGCATCGAACAGCGGCTGGATCAGTTCGGGCTGGCGATGGGAATAGACGTTCACTTCTTCGGCCAGTGCAGGCATGGCGGTGGCGCCAAGCAGCGAGGCAAGGATCAGGTGACGCATGTAAGCTCCTGTCATCGTGTTATGGGGTCGCGGATATGATGTCCTACCAAAGCTGTCAAGAATTTGCGCTGCGGCAACCCGCCTTTCGCAGCGTCGCGCGCACGGGGTCCATTGACCGCGCACGGGCGGCGCGCTAGGGCGCAGGGATGGCAAGAGCACCCCTTCTTCAACTATCCGATATCTCGCTGACCTATGGCGGCGATCCCGTTTTCGACGGCCTGTCCCTGAACGTCCAGCCCGGCGACCGCGTCGCGCTGGTCGGGCGCAACGGCTCGGGCAAATCCACCCTGATGAAGGTCATGGCGGGCTTTGTCGAAGCCGACAAGGGCGAGGTCGTTCTGTCGGCCGGCGTCTCGACCGGCTATATGGAACAGGATCCCGATCTGTCGGGCTTTGCCACGCTTGGCGATTTCGCGCGTGACGGGTTGGACGACAGCGAAGGCTATCTGGTCGACATGGCCGCGGAAGGGTTGAAGTTCGACCCCGACCGCCCCGTCGACACCGCATCGGGCGGCGAACGTCGCCGCGCGGCGCTTGCGCGCCTGCTGGCGCGTGCGCCCGAACTGATGCTGCTGGACGAACCGACGAACCACTTGGACATTCAGGCTATCGGCTGGCTGGAAGAACATCTGTCGCAGACCCGTGCGGCCTTCGTGCTGATCAGCCACGACCGTGCCTTTTTGCGCCGCCTGACCAAGGCGACGCTGTGGATCGACCGCGGTCAGGTCCGCCGTCAGGAACGCGGCTTCGAGGGCTTCGAGGATTGGCGCGAAGCCACCTGGGCCGCCGAAGACGACGCGCGCCACAAGCTGGACCGCAAGATCAAGGCCGAGGCCCGTTGGGCCGTCGAAGGCATCAGCGCACGTCGCAAGCGCAACCAGGGCCGTGTGCGCGCTCTGGCCGATCTGCGCAGTGAACGCAGTAGCCAGATCCGCCGTCAGGGCACCGCCGCCATGGCGCTGGAATTCAGGTCCGACCAGCGGCAAGAAGGTGGTCGAGGTGCAGGGCATTTCCAAGACCTTCGGCGATCGGGTGATCCTGGCGCCCTTCGATCTGCGCATCCAGCGCGGCGATCGCATCGCCTTCGTCGGCCCGAACGGTGCCGGCAAGACGACGCTGATCAAGATGCTGACCGGAGAGATCGCGCCCGACGAAGGCACGGTGACCTTGGGCACCAATCTGGAAATCGCGGTGTTCGATCAGGCCCGCGCGGCGCTGAACCCCAATCAGACCCTGTGGGAATCCCTAACGGGCGACCCGGACATGAGCGTGTCGGGCCGTGCCGATCAGGTCATGGTGCGGGGCGTGCCCAAGCATGTCGTGGCCTATCTGAAGGACTTCCTGTTCGACGACGGTCAGGCGCGTGCGCCCGTGCGCAGCTTGTCGGGTGGTGAAAAGGCGCGTCTGTTGCTGGCCAAGCTGATGGCCAAACCCTCGAACCTGCTGGTGATGGACGAACCGACCAACGATCTGGACGTGGAAACGCTTGACCTGTTGCAGGATCTGCTGGGCGAATACGACGGCACCGTCATGCTGGTCAGCCACGATCGTGACTTCATCGACCGCGTCGCCGACACCACCGTCGCGATGGAGGGTGATGGCCGCGCGACCGTCTATGCCGGCGGTTGGAGCGATTACCAGAACCAGCGTCAGCAGCCCGAACCTGTATTGGCCGCACCAGCCGCGCGTCAGGCGACGGGGACGGCGACACCGGCCAAACCCGCAGCGGAAACGCCGCGCGAAGGGCTGACCTTTACCGAAAAGCACCGCCTCGAGGAGCTGCCTTCGGTTCTGTCACGCCTCGAGGCCGAGATCGCCAAGCTGACCGAGTTCATGTCTGACCCGGAACTCTTCACCAAGGCACCGGCCAAGTTCGAAAAGGCCAGCCTTGCGCTGAGCGAACGTCAGGCCGCCTTGGCCGATGCCGAAGAAGAGTGGCTGGCACTGGAAGAAAAGGCCGCGGGTTAAGCCCCGCGGTCGATGTGATCGCGCAGCCAGTCGTGCGCGAAGGCGATCTTGGTGCGGACCGGCCCGGTCAGCACGAAGGGATAGAGGTCCGGGTTGTCCAGCGCGCGGTTGATGTCATTCACCGCGATGGCAATCTCGGCGGCGACGGACAGCAGGCGAGGCGTGTCGGTTTCCTGATAGGGGCTGAAACCCTCGGGGACGCTGGACATCGACAGGCCCGCGCTGACGAAGCTGTCGGCGAAATCCACCAGATGCAGCAGATGCGCGACCGTCTCGGCCCAATCCTCATGCGGGTGGGCGGTGGCATAGCCGGTGATATAGTCACGCCCCGGATCACGCGGATCGGCATAGTGACGCTTGAGCGCAGCGCCGTAATCCTGCCGTTCGTCGCCGAACAACTCGCGGAAGGCAGGCTGGAAATCGGGTGAGCGGGCCAGCCGGTCGAACAGGAAATGCGCGATCTCGTGGCGGAAGTGCCCGACCATCGACCGGTACTGTTCGCCCAGATCCAGCTGACGCTTCAGGCGGATCAGCTCATCGGCCTCGGTGACGTTGATAGTGATCTCGCCCGCGGCATGACCCATGATGATCTGCTGGGCGCGACCGCCGGTATTTTCCGACAGCATCTGGAAATGCGGGCGGCGACCGGCGTCATTGTCGTTGAACCAGTCCCATTGCGCCAAATTCGCCAGCACCCACCGCTTGGCGCGTTCGGTCGCCGACAGCAGATGCAGGTTGTCGCCCACATGCAGCACCGGCACGACATGCGACATCGCGCAGGACATGCAGCGGGTGCCCTGCGACCCCGTGGACCAGTTGCAGGCGATGGTCTGGCGGTTGCTGCAGGGAACGGCATCGACGACCATGGCGCGGGCATGGGGGTCATAGTGCAGCTGTTCGCCGCAGGTGCAGGTCATGTTGTGGAAATAAGCGCGGGTCCCGCAGGCGGGACAGGTGAAGCGTTGCATCGGACTTCCGGTTGGTTCGTGGCAGGGCACAAGCGCCGCCGGGCCCCCAAGGTTCCTGCCGTTCGCAGGTCGCGGTGCTTTTCGCAAGGGTTGACTTTGCCGGTGCGATGGGCCAATTGGCACGCACCGGCCGGGCATCTGCCCTTGGCCGGTTGATTGTTTTCAATAACACCCTTCGATGGGTGCGCTGTCCGACGGTGGGGAAACCCATGAACTTCGGCCCAAGGGTCGGGACCACAGGATGCGGTTGATAAGGGATAAGAAGCGATGTTCGCGGTTCTGAAAACTGGCGGCAAGCAGTACAAGGTGCAGGCGGGTGACGTCCTGCGCGTTGAAAAGCTGAATGCTGCAGCTGGCGACAAAGTCCAGTTCAATGACATTCTGATGGTCGGCTCGACCCTGGGTGCGCCCATGATCGAAGGTGCCTGCGTTCAGGCCGAAGTGATCGATCAGATCAAGGCTGACAAGGTCATCACCTTCGTCAAGCGTCGCCGCAAGCACAGCTCGCAGCGGACCCGTGGCCACCGCCAGCAGCTGACGCTGCTGCGTGTGACCGATGTGCTTGAAAAAGGCGCGGACAAAACCGGTGTCAAAGCAGCAATTGGTGCACGCACCAAGGTTGCCGACGCAGCTGAAGCCTAAGGAGAACAACCCATGGCACATAAAAAAGCAGGCGGTTCATCGCGCAACGGTCGCGATTCGGCCGGTCGCCGTCTTGGCGTCAAACTGTTCGGTGGCCAAGCGGCCATCGCGGGCAACATCATCGCACGTCAGCGCGGCACCACCTGGTGGCCGGGCGTGAACGTCGGCATGGGCAAGGATCACACCCTGTTCGCGCTGACCGATGGTCACGTCAGCTTCAAGAAGGGCCTGAAAGGGCGCACCTTCATTTCGATCGTCCCCGCGACGGTCGAGGCTGCCGAGTAACCCAAGCGTAACATTCCGATGTTAAAAGGGGGGATCGGCGCAAGCCGGTCCCCCCAGCTGTTTAATCATTCCGATTTCCAGCCAGTTTCCGGGGGAGGGAACATGGTAATGTCTGCACCGATGAGAGAGGGCACCCGTCTGGATGACCTCAAGGCGAATGATCCGACGCAATTGAGCCAGGCGATCATTCCAACCGCGCGATTTACCCTGCGCCCCTTGCGTCCTTCGGATGCGGGCATGATCGCGCATTACACCGCCGATAAACGCGTGGCCCAAGGCACGCGCGCCATTCCGCATCCGCTGCCGCATGGCGCCTCGGAAAGCTTCGTCGCCCGTGCATTGGCCGCCGACCGAGGCGAGGATGTCTGGGCGATCGACGGGTCGCAGAACAAGCTCTCCGAACTGCTGGGCGTCGTGTCGTTGACCCGGATGGAGGGTGACCAGTCCGAACTGGGCTTCTGGATCGGCGCGGGCTTCTGGAACACCGGTTTCGCGACCGAGGCCGTCGCGGCGCTGGTCGCGGCCAATCCGCATGGCGCGCGCACCCTGTTCGCCGAGGCGTTTCAGGACAATGCCGGCTCGGCCCGCGTGCTGACCAATTGCGGCTTCGTCTATCTGGGCGACGCCGAAAGCTGGTCGGTGGCACGCGATGCACGGGTGCCGACCTGGACCTATCTGCGCAAGATGGCCTGATCGGATTCAGGGGGCGTCCGCGTCCCCTGAACCGATGCCATGCGGGAATTGCATATCGTGCATCCGGGGCATTGCAAAACCCGTGCGCGCGATTAAATCCTGCACATGACACAGCACATCCCATATTCGCTTCTGGACCTGTCGCCTGTCCCCGAGGGCAGCACCGCGCAGGATGCCATTCGCAACACCATCGACCTTGCGCAACACGCCGAGGAATGGGGTTATCGCCGCTTTTGGCTGGCGGAACATCACAACATGCCGGGCATTGCCAGCGCCGCGACCGCCGTCCTGATCGGGCTGGTGGCGCAGGCGACCAGCCGTATCCGGGTCGGCGCGGGCGGCATCATGCTGCCCAACCACGCGCCGCTGACCGTGGCCGAAGCTTTCGGGACGCTGGCCACGGCCTTTCCCGACCGCATCGACCTTGGCCTTGGCCGCGCGCCCGGGGGTGATGGCGCGGTGATTCGCGCCCTGCGCCGCGATCCAAGCGCGGATACCTTCCCGCAGGATGTGGTCGAACTGCTGGAGTATTTCGGCAACGAACGTCCCGATGCCGCCGTCCGCGCAATTCCGGGCGAAGGCACGCATGTGCCCGTCTGGATTCTGGGCAGTAGCACCTTCGGCGCTCAGTTGGCCGCGCATCTAGGCCTGCCCTATGCCTTTGCCAGTCATTTCGCGCCCGATGACATGGAGCGCGCCCTTGCGATCTATCGCGAAAGGTTCCGGCCTTCGCCTTGGGGGCAGAAGCCCTATGTCGTAATGGCCGCGAATATCTTTGCGGCTGATGATCCCGGCGAGGCTGCCTATCTGCGCACCACCATGCAGCTGGCTTTCGCCCGTCTGCGGACCGGCCAGCCCGGCAAGCTGCCGCGTCCCGTGCGTGACATTGATGCGGAAATCGGCGCCTCGGTCAGGCAGGGGGTCGATCGTGCCCTGCGGATCAGCGCCGTCGGCGGGCGCAACGAAGTGCACGACCAGATGGCCGCTCTGCTGCAGAAGCATCGCCCCGATGAGGTGATCCTGACCGGCCAGATCCACGACCATAAGGCCCGCCTGCGCAGCTTCGAGATCGCCGCCGAGGTGATGTCCGATCTGCCATCGGCCAACGCCGCCTGAAGCGCATGAAAAAGGCCCCGCCGGAATTCCGGCGGGGCCTTCTTGTGTCGTGATGTGGCCTGCGATTATTCGCGGTTGCCCATGAAGGACAGCAGGAACATGAACAGGTTCAGGAAGTCCAGATACAGCTGCAGGGCGCCCATGATGGCCGATTTTCCGATGAAGTCCGCATCCGAACCCGCCATCTGCAGATAGGTGTTCTTGATGTTCTGCGTGTCATAGGCCGTCAGACCCGCGAAGATCAGCACGCCCAGACCCGAGATCGCGAATTGCATCGCCGAGGATTGCAGGAAGATGTTCACGATCGAGGCGACGATCAGGCCGATCACGCCCATGATCAGGAAGCTGCCCCAACCCGAGATGTCCTTCTTGGTGGTATATCCCCAAAGCGACAGGCCCGCGAAGGCGATGGCCGTGACCAGGAAGGTCTGCACGATCGACACCGAAGTATAGACCAGGAAGATCGAGCTGATCGACAGCCCCATCAGGGCGGCGAAGGCATAGAACAGACCAGTGGCCGCGCCGACCGACAGGCGGTTCATCGCCGCGCCGAAGGCAAAGACCATCAGCAACGGGGCGAACATGATCACCCATTTAAGCGGCGAGGTATAGATCGCGGCACCCAGTCCCGTCAGCTGGCCATCAGCCGTGACAGCAGCCGTCGAAATGCCGAAAGCGGCCACGGCGGTAACACCCATGCCGACCGCCATCAGCCCGTAAACCTTGCTCATGTAGGCCCGCAGGCCTTCATCGACCACCGCACGGCGGGTGCCGACACCCTGCGCGGTGCGATAAGTGTTAAAATCTGCCATCGAACTCTCCTCTGTGAGGCAATCGGGGACGGACCCCTTGTGACCTTGAATATCGGTTGTCCGGCGATTTTTTTCAATGCCGTGCATGCGACGGATGGGCGCAATTACAGGGTTATGATGACCTTTCCGACAGCCCGCCTCTCACGCAGCAGATCATAACCTTCCTGAATGCGATCCAAGGGCAGCACCTTGCCCATGACCGGGTTCAGCAGACCCTGATCGAACAGTTGGAACAGTGCCTGCATGCTGGCGCGCAGAGCGGCGGGGTCCTGTTTTCGATACCCGCCCCAGTAGAAACCGTGGATAGAGATGTTTTTCACCAAGGCGTGGTTCAGGGGCAGTTCAGGGGGTTTTCCGCCCGCGAAACCGATGATCAGATGGCGGCCTTTGGGGCGCAGGGCGCGGAAGGCGGCGGCACCGGGGGCGTCCCCGACGGGGTCATAGACGACATCGGCGCCACCCATGTCGCGCAGGGCCTGACGCAGGTCGGGACAGTCGGCGCTGTCGATCACCTGATGGGCGCCAGCGGCTCTGACGGTCTGCAAACGGTCGGCCCCGCGGGCCACGCCGATGACATGCGCGCCAAGCGCGGCACCGATTTCGATGGCGGTCAGACCCACCCCTCCGGCGGCGCCAAGAACGACCAAAGTCTGACCCTTCGTTAACGAACCGGGCCCGGTCAGGGCTAGATGACTTGTCCCATAAGCCACCTGAAAGCCAGCGGCCTGTTCAAGGGTCATGCTGTCGGGAATGGCTTGCAGGGTGTCGGGACCGGTGGCCACGATCTGGGCCATGGTGCCGGGGCAGGACACGACGACGCGGGTGCCCGCGACCAGTCCCGACCCCTCGGGGGCCTCGATCACGGTACCTGCGCCCTCCAGTCCGGGGACGAACGGCGGGTCCTGCGGTTCCTGATAGGTCCCTTGCGCCTTGAGCAAATCCGCGAAATTCAGGGCTGCGGCCCCCATCCGCACCAAGACCTGCCCCGGACCGGCGACGGGGGGCGGACCGGTAGTGATGGAAGGCCCCTGACCGAGGGCAAGAATTTGGGCTTGGCGAATCATGTTTTCTCCCGGGAAGGCGCGCGTATGGCGGCATTGACGCTCAGGTTAGCCCAACCATCCGGTCCGGCACGTCCCGAAGGCTGTCACAGACCTGTCTTTTTGGTCAAGATCGGGCCCGTTAACCAAGAAGACACTGTAGAATTGTGCCTTCTCGTCGTACCACCTCTGTAGATTGAGCGAGGTTAGCGATGAAGCATAGTGTTGATGTTCATGTTGGTAAGCGTATCCGCCATCGCCGCTGGATGATCGGAATGACTCAGCAGCAACTGGCCGATAAGGTCGGTATCAAGTTCCAGCAGATCCAGAAGTATGAAACCGGGATGAACCGTGTTTCCGCTTCGCGTCTGTGGGATATTGCCCATGCGGTGGATGTTCCGGTCAGCTTCTTCTTCGAAGGGCTGCACGAAGGGGCCATGTCGCAGATCGTCGAGGGCGACATGTTCGCCGACAAGGAAGCTTTGCAACTGGTGCGTGCATATTACGCAATGCCGGAAGCACAGCGTCGGCAGATCTTCGAACTGGCCCGCGTCCTGTCGGACGCCGCCTGAACCGGGTGACACCGGAGTGAGAACAGGTCGCGCCGCATGATGAATGCGGGGCGACCTTTCCAATTCACGCAAGTGTCGTGACCGACGGGCCGTGCCCCGTTCGCGTCTGGCCCCTGCGCCGCATTCGGGTTACACCTGCGTCAACCGGCGACAGGGGACCATCATGCAGGACGCATCGCAGATCATTCGAACCGCGCATGACATGGCAGATGCCGCCCGCAAGGCGATCCTGCCCCTGTTCCGCAGCGACGATCTGGTCGCCGACAACAAGCGCCCCGCCGATTTCGACCCCGTGACGCAGGCCGACCGCGACGCCGAACAGTCGATGCGCGCGGTTCTGGCACGCCAGCGCCCCGATGACGCCATTCTGGGCGAGGAATTCGGACATGCTGCCGGCACCAGCGGCCTGACATGGATCCTGGACCCCATCGACGGCACGCGCGCCTTCATCAGCGGCACCGTCAGCTGGGGCGTGCTGATCGGGGTGTCGGACGGGCAGGACGTGATCTATGGCCTGATCGACCAGCCCTATACCGGCGAAAGATTCGAGGGCGGGTTGGGCCGCGCCCAGCTGACTGGCCCGCATGGCAGCCGTCCCCTGAAGGTGCGCGGCGGCGTGGCGCTGGAGGGCGCGACCCTGATGACCACCTTCCCCGAGGTCGGCACCCCGTCCGAGGCGCAGGCCTTCCGCCGCGTGGCCGATCAGGTGCGGCTGACGCGCTATGGGCTGGACTGCTATGCCTATGCGCTGCTGGCGCTTGGTCAGATCGATCTGGTGATCGAGGCCGGACTGCAATCCTATGACATCGCGGGGCCGCTGGCCGTCGTTCAGGCGGCGGGGGGCATCGTCACCGACTGGCAGGGCGGACCCGCGGCGCAGGGCGGACAGGTGATTGCCGCCGCCACGCCCGAACTGCACGCGGCCGCGCTGGCCCTGCTGGCGGGCTGACCCGCCACCACCACGCAAGACCATATCCGACAGAGGGGCCGCATGACCGACCACGACCGCCTGCAGATCGATCAGACCCCGAACCCCGACCAAGGGCCAGATCATGGGGACGAGGATTACGTCACCAGCCCCGAATTCCTGGGGCGGCTGGACGATGTTCTGGATCAGGGCGATCAGCCCGCCCTGAACGCGCTGCTGGAAAAGCTGCACGGCGCCGACATTGCCGACATCATCGAACAGCTGGCCCCCGCGCGCCGGCGCCTGTTCCTCGAGCTGTATGGCGCCGAGATCGACGGCGAGATCCTGTCCGAAATCGACGAATCCATCCGCGAAGAGGTGCTGGAGCTGCTGCCTCGCCACGTTCTGGCCGATGCCGTTCGCGAAATGGACAGCGATGATGTCGTCGATCTGGTCGAGGATCTGGACGACACCGACCGCGATGCCATCCTGTCGGCGCTGGACGACAGCGATCAGGCCGCCGTCCGCCAGTCGCTGGCCTATCCGGAATATTCCGCCGGTCGCCTGATGCAATCCGAAGTCGTCACCGCCCCCGAGCATTGGACCGTCGGCGAGGCCATCGACTTCATGCGCCGCGAGGAATGGCTGCCCGAGCAGTTCTATCACATCATTCTGGTCGATCCGCGCCGCCACCCCATCGGCTATGTCACGCTTGGCCGCCTGCTGGCGTCGCGTCGCGATGCCGTGCTGCGCGATATGGCCGAAGACAGCTTCCGCACCATCAGCGCCTATGCCGAGGAAGCCGATGTCGCCTATATCTTCAACCAGTATCACCTGATCTCGGCGCCTGTCGTAGACAGCGACGACCGGCTGGTCGGCGTCATCACCATCGACGATGCCATGGCCGTTCTGGACGAGGAACACGAAGAGGACATCCTGCGTCTGGCAGGTGTGGGCGACGAATCCAGCATCTCGGACAGCGTGCGCCAGACAGTGCGCCAACGCGTGCCGTGGCTGGCCACCAACATCCCGACGGCCCTTGCCGCCGCCGCCGTCATCGCCTTCTTCGAGGGCGCGATTTCCCAGCTGGTGGCGCTGGCGGTGCTGATGCCGATCGTGGCCTCGATGGGGGGCAATGCAGGGACGCAGACGCTGACCGTCGCGGTGCGGGGTCTGGCGACGCGCGACCTGTCGTCCTCGAACGCGCTGCGGGTCGTGCGGCGTGAAATGGCCGTGGGCCTGATCAACGGGCTGGTCTTTGGCGCGATCATGGCGGCCATCACCTTCCTGTGGTTCCAGGACCCCTGGCTGGCGGCGGTGATCGGCATGGCCATGGTCATCAACCTGATGGTGGCGGCGCTGGCGGGCATTCTCGTGCCACTGGCGCTGAACAAGCTGGGGGCGGACCCGGCGCTGGCCTCGGGGACCTTCGTCACGATGATGACCGATGTGATCGGCTTCATGGCCTTCCTCGGGCTGGCCTCGACGGTCCTGTTGTGACCGATAAGGCGGCATTGCGGCGAATGGCCTTGCAGGCGCGCGGGCTGGGGGGCGATCAGGCGGCGCTGGACCGCAACCTGATCGCGGCGCTTGCCCCCCATGCGGCGGCGGTTCTGGCCGGATACTGGCCGATGCGCGATGAGGTCGATCCCCGTGCCGCCATGGCCGCCCATGACGGCCCGCTGTGCCTGCCCGTGGTGACAGGCAAGGACCGCCCGCTGGTCTTTCGCGCATGGCGGGACCAACCGCTGCAGGTGGGGCCTTTCGGCACCTCGCACCCCGCGCCGGACGCGCCGGAACTGACCCCGCAGGTGCTGATCGTGCCGCTGGCGGGCTTTGACAGGCAGGGCAACCGCCTTGGCTATGGCGGCGGTTTCTATGACCGGAGCTTGCAGGTCCTACGCGAATCGGGGCCGGTGACGGCCATCGGCATTGCCTTTGCCTGTCAGGAACTGCCCGCCATTCCCGCCGAGGATTACGACCAACCGCTGGATCTGATCGTCACCGACCGCGAAACCCTGACTTTCCTGCGCTGAAATCGGCACCGCGTGGCATTTGGGCACCCCCTGTTGGCAAGCTGGGGATGACAGCCGGGCAAGCCTGTGGATATCTGCGGGACAGCTCCATGCAGCCGACTGACATCACAGGATTTTTCGGCATTGCTCGGTGATTGCCATCGAAAATCGGCGCTTCCCTGTGCACGAATCCCCGCCGGTGGATACGGGCGGCCTGTCAACGTATAAACCCATGGTTTCGCGGAAATAAATGCGTTGCACCCCTTTGGGGCCGGCGGCAACCTGACGCGATATGCCGCAGCGGCACAGGATGTGGGCGAAGGGCGCATATCCCAAGGACTACGGATGACCGGCGGCACGGGTTTCACGCGTGCGGCCACCGGGCGGTCGTCACGCGTCGCGCGGTCCAAGGCAGGCAAGTACAGGACGCGCTGACATGCAGATCGAAGGTCGTTTCCACCAATCCCGTGACGGGGCCTTTGGCGATATCGCCTTTGTCACCCGCATGGTGGCCCGCGCGCCTGATATGGACGACATCGAGGTTGAACAGCCGGGCGACCCTGTCACGGTGCCCGCCGCCTTCAGCCAGATCGCGACCGAGGTCATGGCGCAGTCGTATTTCCATCACGCAGGTGTCCCTGCCATCGTCAGGCCCATCCCCGAAGAGGGCGTGCCCGACTTCCTGTGGCGACACGAGGCCGATCTGGCCGCCCTTCAGGACCTGCCCGCCGAACAGCGCTTTGGCGCGGAAACCGACGCGCGGCAGGTCTTTGACCGCATCGCGGGGGCCTGGGCCTATTGGGGGTGGAAGGGCGGCTATTTCGACAGTCCGGATGACGCCCGCGTCTACATGAACGAGACGCGCGCGATGCTGGCCCGCCAGATGGCGGCGCCCTCGCTGGAACAATGGCAGATGACGGGGCTGCATTGGGCCTATGGCATCGCCAGCGGGCCGCAGGGCTTCCGGGTCGCTCCGGCCACGGGCACGCCGGTCCGCGCCGAGGCCTGCCACCCCCGCCCGCATGGCTGCTTTATCCAGTCGGTCAGTGACGACCTGCTGGAGGACGGCGGCATCATGGACCTGTGGCAGCGCGAGGCGCGGCTGTTCAAGCAGGCCAGCGGCAGCGGCACGAACTTCAGCGATCTGCGCGGCGCGGATGAGGCCCTGTCGCGGGGCGGCTCCTCTAGCGGGCTGATGGATTTCCTGCGCATCGGCGATCGTGTGGCAGGGGCGATCAAGCCCGGCGGCCACAAGCGGCGCAGTGCCAGAATGGCGATCTGCGACATCGACCACCCCGAGGTCGGCGATTTCATCGACTGGAAGCTGGAGGAGGAGAACAAGCTCTCCAGCATGATCGCGGGGGCGCATCTGCATCAGCGGCACCTGAACGCGATCCTTGCGGCGGTCGCGGGCGGGGGCGCCGATCCAGCGGGAAATCCCGCGCTGACGCAGGCCATGCGCGATGCGCGCGACGCGATGATCCCCGAGGGCATGATCCTTCGCGTGCTGCAATATGGTCAGCAGGGCTTCACCAGCATCCAGTTCCCCGGTTTCGATACCGATTGGGACGGGGCGGGCTATGCCAGCATCTCGGGTCAGAACAGCGACAACGCGGTCCGCGTCAGCGATGCCTTTTTGCGGGCGGTTCAGCAGGAGGCCCCTTGGGCGCTGCTGCGCCGGACCGATGGCGGGATCGCGCAGACCGTTGATGCCGCCGAACTCTGGGCGCAGATCGGCAATGCCGCATGGGCCAGCGCCGATCCTTCGGTGCAATTCGACGACACGATCAATGCATGGCACAGTTGCCCGCAGGATGGCCCGATCCGGGGCAGCAGTGCCGCGGGCGAATATCTGTTCCTTGACGACACCGCCTGCATCACCGCCACGCTGAGCCTGCCGGCCTTCCTGAGCGATGGCGCCTTCGACGCCGAAGGCTTTGCCCATGCCACCCGCCTGATGACCCTGACGTCCGAGATTTCGGTCGCGATGGCGCAATTCCCCACGGCCCGTATTGCGCAACGCAGCTTCCATTTCCGCCCCCTGGGGCTGGGATATGCGGGTCTGGGCAGCCTGCTGATGCGGATGGGGCTGGGCTATGACAGCGATCAGGGGCGTGCAATCGGTGCGGCGATCACCGCGCTGATGACCGGCACCGCCTATGCCACCAGCGCCCGGATGGCGGCGCGGGTGGGAGCCTTTGCGGGGCATGCGCGCAACGCCGCTGATATGCTGCGGGTCATCGCCAACCACCACGCGGCGGCGCATGGCTCAGGCGATTACGTCGGGCTGAACAGGCCGCCGGTGCCGCTGGACGCGGATGCCTGTCCCGATCAGGCGCTGGTCGCCCAGGCCCGGCAGGCGTGGGACATGGCCCTTGATCTTGGTCGGGCGCATGGGTTCCGCAATGCACAGGCCAGCCTGCTGGCAGGCGATGCGCAGATGGCTTTGGGTCTTGATTGCGATACCCGAGGGCTGGACCCCGATCACGCGCAGGTCAGGTTCAAGGTCGGCCACGGCCAAAGCCCCGCCAAGGTCATCAACCCCGCGATCCCGCAGGGTTTGGCGGCGCTTGGCTATGACGACGGTCAGATCGCCCGCATTGCGGCCCATGCCACGGGCCATGGCACCTTGGTCGGCTGTCCTACGATCGGTCACCAGGCGCTGGCTGCCAAGGGTTTCGGTCCGTCGCAGCTGGATCGGATCGAGGCCGCGCTGGCGGGCGCCTTCAACATCCGCTTCGTCTTCAACCAATGGACTTTGGGGCGGGACTTCTGCCGCGGCACCTTGGGCATCGGGGCCGATCTGCTGGCCGATCCGGGCTTTGACCTGCTGGCGCATCTGGGCTTTTCGCAGGCGCAGATCGAGGCGGCGAACGACCATGTCTGCGGCACCATGACGATCGAGGACGCCCCCGATCTGCGCCCGCAGGATCTGCCGGTCTTTGACTGCGCCAGCCCCTGCGGCACGCGCCAACTGTCGGTGGACGGCCAGTTGCGGATGATGGCGGCGATACAGGGCTTCCTGTCGGGTGGGATCGCCAAGGTGCTGCAACTGCCGAACGCGGCCAGCATCGCCGACACGCTGGCGGTGCATGACGCGGCCTGGACCCAAGGCCTGAAATGCAGCGCCATCCACCGCGACGGATCGCGCCTTTCGCAACCCGTCGCGCGCTCGCTGTTCGGCGAGGATGAGGATCTGCAGGCGGTCATCGACGCCCAGCCCCGCCAGCGTGCCAGCATCATGGCCGAGCGCATTGTCGAGCGGATCATCGTCAAGGAAATCCGCTCTCAGCGCGAGAAGCTGCCCTTGCGCCGCAAGGGGTACACACAGAAGGCCAGCGTCGGCGGGCATAAGGTCTATCTGCGGACCGGCGAATACGACGATGGCAATCTGGGTGAGATCTTCATCGACATGCACAAGGAAGGCGCGGGCTTCCGCGCGATGATGAACAATTTCGCCATCGCGGTCTCGGTCGGCCTGCAATACGGCGTGCCGCTGGAGGAATTCGTCGATGCCTTCACCTTCACCCGCTTCGAACCGGCAGGCACGGTGCAGGGCAACGACAGCATCAAGAATGCGACCTCGATCCTGGATTACGTCTTCCGCGAACTGGCCGTCAGCTATCTGGACCGCACCGATCTGGCTCATGTGAAACCCACGGGCGCCAGCTTCGACGATCTGGGCGAGGGTGAGCGCGAGGGCGAGGCCCCCAAGGCCGATCCCGCCATCCAGCCGCTGACGATGCTGCGCCAGATCAGCAGCGCCGGCTATCTGCGCAAGCGCCTGCCGCAGGAACTGATGGTGCTGCAGGGGGGTGCCGCGCGCATGCATGGGCAGACCGCCCTGCAGGTGGCACCGCAATATTGCGCCGCTTGCGGTCACGACAGCATCCGGCAAGAGGGGGCATCCTGCCGTTGTGGCACATGCGGATGGACAGGCGGCACATCCTGAAGTCTGCGCGACCGGTCACGGATACTCTTTTGCGGGCAACGACTTGGCGTTAGGCTGGGAACAGCGGGACGCGGGGCCGTCTTGACGCGGGTGCGGGGTTTGTCCTTCACTGCGCCGATATCGTCGGCCCCCGTGGACCGGCGCAACGACAAGGGGCGCTTGGCGCCAAGGGGGTCGCGATGACCAAGATTACACCTGTTCTGATGGCGGGCGGTTCGGGGACTCGGCTTTGGCCGGTGTCGCGCAAGAGCTTTCCCAAGCAGTTCGCCCAGCTGATCGGGGACGAGACGCTGTTCCAGGCCAGCGCACGCCGCCTGTCGGGGCCGGATTTCAACGATCCGGTGGTGATGACCAACAGCGATTTCCGCTTCATTGTCGCCGAGCAGCTGGAACAGGCCGCCATCCAGCCCGGCCAGATCATGATCGAGCCCGCGGGCCGCAACACCGCGCCTGCCATCCTTGCCGCCGCGATGATGGTCGCGGCCAATGACCCCGAGGGTCTGGTGCTGGTCGCACCCTCGGATCACGTCATCCCGAACGTCGAGGCCTTTGTCGCGGCCGTCCGCGATGGTGCCGCGGCCGCGCAGCAGGGTCGCATCGTCACCTTCGGCATCACCCCCGATCGCCCCGAAACCGGCTATGGCTATCTCGAGCTGGCCTCGACCGGCGCGGGACCGCAACCGCTGGCGCGCTTTGTCGAAAAGCCCGATGCCGAACGCGCCGCGCAGATGGTCGAGGCCGGGAACTACCTGTGGAACGCGGGCATCTTCCTGTTCAGCGCCCGCGCCATGATCCAGGCCTTCCGCGACCACGCCGCCGATTACATCGAACCCGTGCAGGCGGCGCTGGATCAGGCGCAGATGGACCTGGGCTTCCTGCGGCTGGCCAAGACGCCCTGGCAGGGGCTGCGCGACGAATCCATCGACTATGCGGTGATGGAAAAGGCCGACAACCTCAGCGTCGTGCGCTTTTCGGAACGCTGGTCGGACCTTGGGGGCTGGGACGCCGTCTGGCGCGAGGCTCTGGGCCATGCGCCCTCGGATCTGGGCGTGGTCACGGACCGCAATTCGACCGCGATCGATTGCCGCGACGTGCTGCTGCGCTCTGACAGCGACGATCTGCAGGTCGTGGGCATCGGGCTGTCGGACGTGATGGTGGTGGCGACCTCGGATGCGGTGCTGGTGGCCGACAAGTCACGTGCGCAGGACGTGCGCATGGCCGTGACCGCGCTGAAGGAAAAGGGCGCCAAGCAGGCGCAGGCCTTCCCCCGCGATCACCGCCCCTGGGGCTGGTTCGAGACGCTGGCCCTTGCCGACCGCTTCCAGGTCAAGCGCATCGTTGTGAAACCCGGCGCGGCGCTGTCGCTGCAAAGCCATGTCCATCGGTCCGAACATTGGATCGTGGTGTCGGGCACGGCGCGGGTCACGGTGGATGAAAACGTCACGCTGGTGACGGAAAACCAGTCGATCTATGTCCCCCTGGGCGCCGTCCACCGGATGGAGAACCCGGGCAAGGTACCGATGGTCCTGATCGAGGTCCAGACCGGCAGCTATCTGGGCGAGGACGACATCATCCGCTACGAAGACGTCTATTCCCGCAGCAGCGCAGACTGACCGGCGCATGCCCCGCCAAATGGGCGGGGCGGCCGTGTCACATCGCGTCGCGAACCTGATCGATGCTGCCGGCGATGCCTGCACGCGGCACGCCGCGCAGCATCTGGTCGCCGATGATGAAGGTCGGCGTGCCCTGGATTGCCATGGTCTCGCCCAACTCGCGGTTGCTGACCAACACCTGCGTCACCTCATCCGAGGTCATCTGGGCGATGACCTTGTCGGCATCCACGTCGATCTGGTCGGCCAGCTTGCGCAGAGCCTCTTCGTTGGCGGGGCTGCGCAGGGTGATCAGCGCGTCATGGGCGGCCTTATAGGCGTCGTCGCCCGCGATCTGCTTGACGGCGATGGCAAAGCGGCTGGAAGCCTCGCTGTCCTGACCAAGGATCGGAAATTCCTTGATGATCAGACGGATATTGCCGTCATCCTCGACGGCATCGACGACCTCTTTATTGAACTGGCGACAAACGCCGCAGCGATAATCCATGAATTCGACCATGGTCAGATCGCCATCGGGATTGCCGCCGACCCAGCTGTGACCGTCATCGAAGATCGCGTCGTGGTTCTGGGCGACAAGATCCACGTCGTTCTCGGCGGCCTGTTCGGCCTGACGGCTTTCCAACTCGTTGATCGATTCGATTAGCACCTGCGGATTGGCCATCAGGTATTCACGCACCGCGGCACCAAAGTCGGTTTTTTCGGCATCGGTCATGGCACCGATGTCGAAGGCCATGGCGGGGCCGGTCAGCAGGGGGGACGCGCCAAGCAGCAGCGCGGCGATCAGGCGTTTCATGGTGGGAACCCTTCGGTTTTTCTTTGCGGCAGCTTGGACCGGGTGTCCGGCGATGGCAAGAATACCCCCGAACAAGGCTGCGTGACGGTCGCAGGGACCGCAAAAGGCTGGATGGTCGGGTCGGCCCGCGCTATCACCGGGCCGCAAGACAGGACACAAGGGGCAGCACAATGCGACATTCCACCCGCGGTCAGGTTGACCCCTTCATCGTGATGGACGTGATGGAGGCGGCCCAACGCGCCGAAGCGCAGGGCCGCCACATCATCCACATGGAGGTCGGCCAGCCCGGCACCCCCGCCCCCGAAGGCGCGCGTCGTGCCTTGGCGGCGGCGCTGGACCAGCCGCTTGGATATACCTCGGCACTTGGGCTGCCGGCGTTGCGTCAGGGCATCGCAGATCTGTACCGGCGCTGGTACGGGGTCGATCTGGACCCCGGTCGCGTCGTCGTCACCTCGGGCAGCAGCGGGGCGTTCCTGCTGGCGTTCTCGGCGCTGTTCGATGCGGGAGACAGGGTCGCGATGGGGTTCCCCGGCTATCCCAGCTATCGCCAGATCCTCAAGGCGATGTCGCTGGAACCCGTGGGCATCCAGACCCGTGCCGAAGACCGCTATCAGCCGCGTCCGGACGACATTCCGGACGGCGTGCAGGGGCTGATCCTGGCATCGCCCGGCAATCCGTCGGGCACGGTTCTCAGTGTGCCGGAACTGCGCGCCCTGACCGATGCGGCGCAGGCGAAGGGCGTGGCCGTCATCTCGGACGAGATCTATCACGGGCTGTCCTATGGCGACCGCTGCCATTCCGCGCTTGAGGTGACGAATGAGGTTTTCGTCGTAAACTCTTTCAGCAAATACTTTTCCATGACCGGCTGGCGGATCGGCTGGATGGTCGTGCCGCCCGAACAGGTCCGCACCGTGGAACGTCTGGCGCAGAACATGTTCATCTGTCCGCCCCATGCCAGCCAGATCGCCGCGCTGGCTGCGCTGGATTGCACCGATGAGGCCGAGGCCAATCTGGCCGTCTATGCCGAGAACCGCCGCCTGATGCTGCAGGAACTGCCCAAGGCGGGCTTCGACCGCATCGCCCCGCCCGAGGGCGCCTTCTATGTCTATGCCGATGTGTCGCATCTGACCGATGACTCGGTCGCGCTGGCCGCCGAAATTCTGAAACACGCAGGCGTCGCCGTCACGCCGGGGCTGGACTTCGACCCGGTGCGCGGGGGGCAGACGCTGCGCTTTTCCTATGCCCGCGCGACCGCCGACATCGCCGAGGGCCTGCGCCGCCTGACCGAGTATATGGCCCGCCGATGATCCTGCGCGCGGCCCTTCTGTTCCTGATGCTTGCCATTGCGCCGCCCGCGCTGGCGCAGGGTCCGGCGCGCATCGATCTGGGCGCATCCTCGCTGACGCAGCGCGATGCGGGGTGGTGGCAGCGCGTCTTCGGGCCGCGTGCGCTGGACCTGTCGCTGGCGATCGATCAGGCCGTGCCCTATCGGGTCTTTCTGGTCGGCGATCCTGCGCGGCTGGTGATCGACCTGAAGGGCACGAATATGGTCGGGCAGGACTTTGGCGCGATCTTCGGGAATGAGCTGCTGCACGCCATCCGCAGCGGCAGCTTCCAGCGCGGCTGGTCGCGTATCGTGCTGGAACTGCCCGGTCCCTATCGCGTGGCCAGCGCCGGCATGGACACCCGCGGCGCGCAGGCGCGGTTGAACGTCGCGCTGTGGCCCGTCTCGCCCCAGGATTTCAGCCCGCGTCCCTCGGCTGCGGCGGCGCTGCGCAACCTGCCCGATCCGGCCCTGCTGTCCGATACGCCCATCCGCGGCGAGGGGCTGGTCGTCACGCTGGACCCCGGCCACGGCGGCTTCGATCCCGGCGCGCAGGCCGGTGCCACCACCGAGGCCGAACTGGTGCTGACCTTCGCGCGCGAATTGCGTGATGCGTTGACCGAAAAGGGCGTCACGGTCAACATGACCCGCGACAAGGACAGCTTTGTCGCGCTGGAAGACCGCATGACGGTGGCGCGGCAGGCGGGGTCGCATCTGATGATTTCCCTGCACGCCGACGCCCTGCCCAAGGGGCAGGCGGCAGGCGCCACCGTCTATGTCTGGAGCAATTCCGCCGATGAACGTGCCGCCCGCCAGCTGGCCGCGCGGCATGAACGCGACGACCTGCTGCTGGGGATGGACCTGTCGGGGCAGGATGACGCGCTGGCCCATGCGCTGATGGATTTCGCCCGCACCGACACCCAGCCCCGGTCCGAGGCCTATGCCCGCCAGCTGATTTCGCGCATGGCGCTGATGGGGATCGGGCTGCACGGGCGGCCCGTGCAGGGGGCGGCATTTTCGGTGCTGAAGTCGCCCGACATCACCTCGGTCCTGCTGGAACTGGGGTTCATCTCGGATCGGAACGACCTGTCGAAGATGTCCGATCCGATATGGCGCGCCCGCATGGTCCGCGCCGTCACCGAGGCGACCCTTGGCTGGTGGCACGACGAAGCCGCCCGTGGTGCCCTGCTGCGCAAGTGACACACCCAGTGTTGCTTTGACCGTGGGGGCAGGTGCCGTTATAGACTGGCCCTGAAAATCCGAAAAGGCGACATGACGTGCTGCGAGCCATACTTTCATTCATCGGAGCGATCTTTTCCTGGTTCGTGACCGCCAGCTTCTTCATTGCCCTGACCTTGGGCGGGATCTTTTGGGTCTATTCGCGCGATCTGCCCAGCCATGAAACGCTGGCGCAATATTCGCCCAAGACCATCAGCCGCATCTATTCCGCCGAAGGTCAGCTGATCGATGAGTTTGCCGATGAACGCCGCATCTTCGTGCCGATCGATGAAATTCCCGATCTGGTCAAGCAGGCCTTCGTCAGCGCCGAGGACAAAAATTTCTTCAGCCACCCGGGCTATGACCTGCGCGGCATCCTGGGGGCGGCCTATCAGGCGGCGGCCAGTGGCGGTTCGCAGGTGCGCGGCGCATCGACCATCACCCAGCAGGTGATGAAGAACTTTCTGCTGTCCAGCGACCGCAGCGTCGAACGCAAGGTCAAGGAACTGATCCTGGCCTCGCGGCTGGAACAGACGCTGTCCAAGGACCAGATCCTGGAACTGTATCTGAACGAGATTTTCTTGGGCCAGAACAGCTTTGGCGTCGCCGCCGCCTCGCAGACCTATTTCAACAAGTCGCTGACCGAACTGGCCCCGCATGAGGCCGCGATGCTGGCATCCATGCCGCAGGCGCCGGGTCGCTATCACCCGGTGCGCGCCAAGGAACGTGTCACCGAACGCCGCAACTATGTCCTGCGCGAGATGTGGCAGAACGGCTATATCGACGAGGCCACCTATGAGGCCGAGGCCAAGCTGCCGTTGCGCTCGGTCCAGAACGGCGACTTCAAGTCCTTCCAGAACCAGCTGCCCAACCGCGATTACTTCACCGATGAAATCCGCCGGCAGTTGAGCCGCGAATTCGGTCAGGACGAATTCTTCGGCGGCGGCATGACCATCCGCGCCACCGTCGATCCCGACCTGCAGACCGAAGCCGCCACCGCCCTGCAGGAGGCGTTGGAACAATACGACCGCGGCTTGGGCATCTGGCGCGGCACCGGCGAGGTCCTGCCCCCCGAGGCGCTGACCGATCAGGTCGCGTGGCGCGGCGCGCTGTGGGACCTGCGCCTGCCGCGCGACATCGCCGGATGGCACCCCGCCGTCGTGCTGGAAATGGGCAGCAGCGACGCCCGCATCGGCATCGAGGGCATCGAGGAAGACGCCGACGGTCATTGGATCACCGCCAAGGACGTCCAATGGGCCCGCAAGCGCAATGCCGACGGCAGCCTTGGCCCCCGCGCACAGGTCGCCGCCGATCTGTTGGACGTGGGCGATGTGGTGCTGGTCCGTGCCATGACCAGCGACAGCGACGGCAGCTTCATCCGCTGGACCCTGCGGCAGATCCCGCAGGTCGAGGGCGGCTTCATGGCGATGGACGTGAACACCGGGCGCGTGCTGGCGATGCAGGGCGGCTTTTCCTATCAAAGTTCGGTCTTCAACCGGGCCACGCAGGCGCAGCGCCAGCCGGGGTCGTCCTTCAAACCCTTCGTCTATGCCGCGGCGCTGGACAACAACTATACCCCCGCCACCATCGTGGTCGATGAACCCATCCGCGTGAACACGCCGCAGGGGCTGTGGGAACCCAAGAACAGCTCGGGTCAGCATTACGGGCCGACGCCTTTGCGCACCGGCATCGAACAGTCGCGCAACCTGATGACCATCCGCATCGCCGACGATATCGGCATGGATCAGGTCGCCCGCTATGCCGAGGATTTCGGCGTGTATGACAAGCTGCGCCCCTTCCTTGCTAACGCCCTTGGCGCGCAGGAAACCACGCTGTTCAAGATGGTCGCCGCCTATGCGATGTTCGCCAACGGCGGCGAAAGGGTCGAACCCACGCTGGTCGACCGCGTGCAGGATCGCCGCGGGCGCACCGTCTATCGCCACGACCAGCGGGTCTGCGAAACCTGCGGCATGCAGCCTTTGCCCGTGGGGCAGGGTCCGGTCATCGACAACAACCGCGAACGGGTGATGGATGCGGTCACGGCCTATCAGCTGACCTCGATGATGGAGGGTGTGGTCAAGCGCGGCTCGGGCAAGGGCGTGAACCTGCCTGTGCCGATCGCGGGCAAGACCGGCACCACGAACGACGCCAAGGACGTGTGGTTCATCGGCTATTCCAGCAATATCGTCGCGGGCTGCTATATCGGTTTCGACCAGCCGCGCAGCCTTGGCAACCGCGCCTATGGCGGGACGCTGTGCGTGCCGGTCTTCAACGCCTTCATGCGCGACGCGGTCCGCAAGTTCGGCGGCACGGAATTCAAGGTTCCGCCGGGTGGCTATTGGGTCAAGATCGACCGCGTGACCGGCCAGCGGCTGGCCGATGATGCGACCGGGCCGAACGTCATTTCGGAATATTTCCGCGACGGCACCGACCCCGACTGGATGACACCCTATGTCGTGTCGGGCTTTGGCGACAACAACGTCATCCTGCCGTGGGAGGCGGGGGCCGCGGCCGCGACCTCGATCACCACCTCGACCGGCCAGAAGCGGGTGATCCCCAAGCGGGCCGATTTCGGGTCCATGTCCTCGGGCGGTCTTTACTGATCGCGGCGGCGGGTGGTCTTGCCCAAGGCCGCCCGCCGCGTTATCACCCCGGACCTGACGCCAGACCGAAGGGAGCCCGCATATGCGCGCCGAAACGCAGTCCACCATCGAGGCCATCCGTCGTTCGCTGACCCTGCTGGGCCAGCGCCTTGACTGGCAGACCGCGCCCCATCGACTGGAAGAGATGAACGCCATGATCGAGGATGGCGATCTGTGGTCCGACCCGGCCCGCGCGCAAAAGCTGATGCGCGACCGTCAGTCGCTGTCCGATGCCATCGACACCTATCGCCGGATCGAGGGCGATCTGTCTGCCAATGCCGAAATGGTCGAACTGGCCGAAATGGAAGGCGACGCCGATCTGGTCGCCGAATCCGAAGCGAACCTGAAGGCGCTGGCCACTCTGGCCGCCCAAAAGGAACTGGAGGCCCTGCTGAACGGCGAGGCCGACGCCAACGACACCTTCCTTGAAGTCAACGCAGGTGCGGGCGGCACCGAAAGCTGTGACTGGGCGTCCATGCTGGCGCGCATGTATGTGCGTTGGGCCGAAAAGAAGGGCTATGAGGTCGAATTGCTGTCCGAAACCGGCGGCGATGAGGCCGGCATCCGCAGCGCCGCCTATAAGATCACCGGCCATAATGCCTATGGCTGGCTGAAATCGGAATCGGGCGTGCACCGGTTGGTCCGCATCAGCCCCTATGACAGCGCCGCGCGTCGTCATACCAGCTTCAGCAGCATCTGGGTCTATCCGGTCGTCGACGAAAACATCGAGATCGATATCCCCGACCGCGACATCCGCATCGACACCTATCGGTCTTCGGGCGCGGGCGGTCAGCACGTCAACACCACCGACTCGGCGGTGCGGATCACCCACCTTCCCACGAACATCGTCGTGACCAGTTCCGAAAAGTCCCAGCACCAGAACCGCGCCAACGCCATGGCGGCGCTGAAGGCGCGTCTTTACCAGATGGAGCTGGACAAGCGGAATGCCGAGATCAACGCCCAGCACGCCGCCAAGGGCGATGCGGGGTGGGGAAACCAGATCCGGTCCTATGTCCTACACCCCTATCAAATGGTCAAAGACCTGCGCACGGGTGAGGAGACCAGCGACACCCAAGGCACGCTGGACGGCGATCTGGACCGCTTCATGGCCGCCACGCTGGCCCTTGATGTGGCCGGCAAATCCCGCGCCGAGGCGCAGGGCGACGACTGATCCAACAGGGCACCCTTTCGGGTGCCCTTTTCATTTCGGGGGCGTGCATGATCCAAAAGCGGCAATTGGGGCAGGGCGGCCCGATGGTGGGCGCGGTCGCGCTTGGCACGATGAATTTCCTTGGCACCTATGGTCCCGCCGATCCCGACACCAGCCTGCGCTGCATGGCGGAATGCGTGGATATGGGGATTGACCACATCGACACCTCCGATGTCTATGGGTCCGGCGGGGCCGAGGAACTGCTGGCGCGTTTCCTGAAGACCCATGGCGACCGCGTGACCTTGGCCACCAAGGGCGGCATCACCCGCCAGCCGGATCATCCTTTCGACAACACCGACCACTATCTGACCCGCACGCTGGAGGCATCCCTGAAGCGCATGCAGGTCGAGCGGGTCGATCTGTATTACGTGCATCGCCGTCAGGCCGACCACCCGATCGAGGAGACGATGCAGACCCTGCTGCGCCTGCGCGATCAGGGCAAGATCGGCGCGATCGGTCTGTCGGAAATTGCGCCCTCGACGCTGGAACGTGCGGCTGCGGTGGGGCCGGTGGCGGCGGTGCAGTCGGAATATTCGCTGTGGACGCGTCAGCCGGAACTTGGCCTGACCGATGCTTGCGCCCGCCACGGCGCAGCGATGGTCGCCTTTTCACCCGTCGGGCGCGGCGTCTTTGCCGATACGCCGCCTGATCCCGCAAATTTCGCGCCGGGCGATCTGCGCGCCACCATGCCGCGCTTTCAGCCCGACAACTGGGCGCATAACCTGACCCGCCTGCGGTCCTTCGCCGATCTGGCCCGCGACATGGGCGAAAGCCCTGCCAGTCTGGCCATCGCATGGGTGCTGGCCCGCGCCCCGCACATCATCGCGCTGCCGGGGTCGCGCGACATCGCCCATTGGCGTCAGCTGGCGCGCGGGGCCGATCTGACCCTGACCGCCGGACAGATGGAGCAGATCGAAACGGTGCTTCCCGCGGGATGGGCGCATGGGCCACGATACGGCGGCGCGATGTCCGTCGGCCCCGAGGGGTATTGCTGAGGATCGGATTACCGTCATGGATGACAAGAGCATCAATCTGGCACTGCAGGGCGGCGGGGCGCATGGCGCCTTTACCTGGGGCGTTCTGGACCGCCTGCTGGACGAACATTGGCTGGATATCGCGGCGGTCAGCGGGGCCTCGGCGGGGGCGCTGAACGGGGCGGCGCTGAAGGCGGGTCTGGGCGCGCATTCCGGTCGCGCGGGCCGCGAGGCGGCGCGGCGCAACCTGGACGCCCTCTGGACGCAGGTCGGCGAAATGAGCGATAATCGCGTCATCCGCTGGATGCAGTCGCTGATGCCCATGCCACGCGGGGTGCAGCGCTGGACGCAGATGGTGTCGCCCGCCGCATGGCTGGACAATCTGACGCGGATTTTCAGCCCCTACGACTATGGCCCGCTGTACAACAACCCGCTTGGGCCGCTGCTGCGCGAATTGCCCTATCCGGATTTTGCCTGCCCGAACGGTCCGGCCTTGTTCATTGCCGCAACCAATGTCCGGACCGGACGTGTGCGGGTCTTCACGGGGCAGCATGCGACGCCCGATGCAGTGATGGCCTCCGCCTGCCTGCCGACCCTGTTTCAGGCAGTCGAGATCCCCGACCCCGAGACCGGCCAGATCGAGGCCTATTGGGACGGTGGCTATGCGGCCAACCCGGCGCTGTTTCCGATGTATGGTGCGCGTTACCCACGCGATCTGCTGATCGTCGCGCTGAACCCGCTGATGCGCGACGTGCTGCCCCGCACTCCGGTCGAAATCGCCGACCGCGTGAACGAGATCAGCTTCAATTCATCCCTGATGGGGCAGCTGCGGGCGGTGAATTTCGTCAAGCGGCTGTTTGCCGAGGGGCGCGTCGAATCCTCCGGCATGAAGAACGTGCTGGTGCATCTGATCGATGACGACGCGCTGATGAATGATCTGACGGCCCGGACCAAGTTGATGCCCGGACCGGGGATGCTGGCCACGATGAAGACGGCGGGGCAGGTGGCGGCGGATCGGTTCCTGACCGATCATGCCGACAAGCTGAACGTCAGCGACAGTTTCGATCTGTCGCAATTGTTCCCCGCCGTTTCCTTTGATTAGACCATGGCCCGTGCGATGGCCGCGGCCAGACGCGCGTTGTTCAGGACCAGTTCGATGTTCGAGGCCAGCGAGCGTCCCTCGGTCAGCTCGAAGATGCGCTGCAGCAGGAACGGCGTGACCTGCTTGGCGGCGATCTTCTGCGCCTCGGCTTCCGACAGGGCCTGTTCGATGGCGGGCATGATCACGTCGCGGGTGATTTCATGTTCGACCGGGATCGGGTTGCAGACCAGCTGGCCACCTTTGACGCCCAAGCGCGCGCGCATCGCAGCCGCAGCCGCGATGTCAGTGGCGCTGTCCATCCGCAGCGGTGCCTTGATGCCCGAAGCGCGCGACCAGAAGGCCGGCAATTCGTCCTGACCATAGGCGATGACCGGAACGCCAAGCGTTTCCAGCACTTCCCATGTTTTCGGCAGGTCAAGAATGGCCTTGGCACCGGCCGCAACAACGGTCACGGCCGTCTGGCCCAGTTCCTGCAAGTCAGCCGAGATATCGAAGCTGAGTTCCGCCCCGCGATGCACGCCGCCGATGCCGCCGGTGGCGAAGACCTTGATGCCCGCCAGTTCGGCGCAGATCATCGTCGCGGCAACGGTCGTGGCACCCGTGCGGCCATTGGCCAGACAGACGGCCAGATCGGCGCGGCTCAGCTTCATGGCCTGATCCGAGGGCGTCTGCGCAAGCGCGGTCAGCGCCTCGGTCGTCAGGCCAATGTGGATCTGGCCGTTCATGACCGCGATGGTGGCGGGGGTGGCACCGCCTTCGCGGATGGTATCCTCGACCTTCTGTGCCATCTCCAGGTTCTGCGGCCAAGGCATCCCATGGGTGATGATGGTCAATTCCAGCGCCACGACAGGGCGTCCGGCTTTCAGCGCCTCGGCCACTTCGGGGGCGAAGGTCATGGGGGCATCGGTCATGGTGGTCACGGAACGTCCTTTCCAGAGACATGTGCGGCGGCGGCCTGGACCGCCTGACGCAAAGCCGCATCGCGCGGCTGGTTCTTCAATTCGGCCGCCAGATGGGCGGCAAGGAAACAATCGCCGGCGCCGGTCACGCGGGCCACGGTGACGCGCGGCGGGGTCACGACCAGCGTGGGACCGTTCGCCATCGCGTCCGCCGCGCTGTGGGGGCCGTCGGTGACCAGCACGCGGGCGGCGCCACGGGCCACCACGGCCTGCGCGGCGGTGGCGGCGTCGGGGCAGGCGCGTCCGGCCAGGATCTCGGCCTCGAGCCTATTCAGATAGAAGCAGCCGCGGCGGGCGGCGATCAGAGGTTCCAGCCGTTCGGCCTTGCCAGGGCTGGCGGGCACGACGCGCAGATCGGCACCGGCCAGACGCGGGTCGCGCGACATGGTGGCCAGCAGATCCTCGGTCAGATTGCCGTCCAGAACGACGGGGCCGGTCCAATTGGCCAGCGCGTCGGCCAAGGGCGAAAGGATGGTGTCGCCAGCGGCTTCCAGACTGTGGGCGTCGGCGATGGCGGCGATCAGGCCTTCGCTGTCCTCGATGCCCATATAGCAGTCGGTCGGCAAGCCGCTGTCGCGGGTCAGCCAGTCGGTGCGCACGCCAAGACGCGCGGCCTGCGCCGTCAGTGCCTCGCCTTCCGGATCGCGGCCAACGGCGGACAGCACGGCGGGGGTCAGACCCCAACGCGCCAGCGCGACGGCGACATTCAGCGCGACACCGCCGGGGATGTGGCTGATGCGACCGGGCACATCGGCGCCTTGGGCCATGCGGCGCGGCGCGCGTCCGATCACATCCCACAGCATCGCGCCGATGCACAGGATATCAGGGTGCTTGTCGGTCATCGTTATCCCTCAGCTCGGTTTCTAGGAACCGTTCGAAATCATCCAGGTCGATCGGGTCGAACTGCCCGAAACCCTGCATCCAGACCGAGGCGCCGCGCATCCCGTCGGGGTCCAGCTTGCACCATGTGATCCTGCCGCGCCGCTCTTGCCGGATCAGACCGGCGGCTGCAAGCACTGCAAGGTGCTTCGAGATCGAAGCGAGGCTGGTATCGAAGGGCGCGGCCACGTCGCTGACCGCCATGTCGTCCTCCAGTAGCATCGACAAGACGCGGCGCCGCGTCGGGTCGGCCAGGGCGGCAAAGATCAGGTCCAGCCGGTTGGCCTGGGGCAGGTTGGTCATCGGATCGCCTGTCTGTCTGGAATGCGCGGGGCGGGTGATGCTTAACCGGGCGGTTGAATAATGTCGGGGCGTGATCGGGAATGCAACCCGTGCGAAAGATTCCAGTCCTGCAGTTAATCCAATGATTACAATGTTTTGAAATAATGTTGCGCGTGCTTGACTTGGGCGGCCCTTGCCCCTAGACAACGCCCAACGAACACGAGGGCGTGAAACATGGCCAGCGGGCCCCAAGGCGACAAGGACAGGGCGGCGGATGCCGAACGTCTGGCCGCATTGGAAGCCAAGCTGGCTGCGAAAGCGCCCAAGCCGTCGGGTCCAAATCCGATGGGGAAATACGAACAGGCCAATCTTGCCTGGCGGATGGTGATCGAATTCGTGACCGGCCTCGGGCTGGGTTTCGCGGTCGGTTACGGGTTGGATTATCTGTTGGGCACCAAGCCCTTCTTGATGGTCATCTTTATTTTTCTCGGTCTTGCGGCCGGCGTCAAATCCATGATGCGCACCGCAGCCGAGCTTGACAGGAAATCCGGCGACCAGCCGGGCAGTGACGAGAGGGATTGATCGTGGCGACGGAAGCGACTGGCGGCGGCCTTGAATTCCACCCTATGGACCAGTTCATCGTCAAGCCCCTGTTCGGTGCTGGCGAAGTTCACTGGTACACCCCGACGAACGTGACGCTGTGGCTGGCGCTGACCGCGCTTGCCGCGATCGCGCTTCTGGTGCTGGGCACCCGTGGCCGCGCCATCGTGCCGAACCGCGCGCAGTCGATGGCCGAAATGGCCTATGGTCTGGTCTACAAGATGATCGAAGACATCTCGGGCAAGGACGGTCTGCGTTACTTCCCCTATGTCCTGACGCTGTTCATGTTCGTGGTCTTCGCCAACCTGCTGGGTCTGCTGCCGATGGCCTTCACGGTCACCTCGCATATCGCCGTCACCGGCGTGCTGGCGATGGCTGTTTTCCTGGGCGTGACGGCGATCGGCTTCATCAAGAACGGCACGCATTTCCTGGATCTGTTCTGGGTCCGCTCGGCACCGCTGGCCGTGCGTCCGATCCTGGCCGTGATCGAAGTCATCAGCTACTTCGTGCGTCCGCTGTCCCTGTCCATTCGTTTGGCAGGCAACATGATCGCAGGTCACGCGGTTATCAAAGTTTTTGCGGGTTTTGCAGCGATTGCCGCTGTTGCCCCCGTCGCAATCATCGCGGTTGTCGGGATGTATGCCTTCGAGGTGCTCGTCGCCTTCGTTCAGGCCTATGTCTTTACCATCCTGACCTGCGTGTACCTCAAGGATGCGCTGCACCCGTCGCACTAAGGTGACGGGCTGCGGCCCCCGGGCGGTGTCATTCCGAGACCGCTTCCACAAGTCAAAGCTAAACTTCCAACCGCAAGGAGAAATACCATGGAAGGCAATATCGGAGAACTGGGCCAGTACATCGGCGTCGGCCTGACCGCATTCGGCATGGGCATGGCTGCTCTAGGTGTGGGCAATGTTGCCGGCAACTTCCTGGCAGGCGCTCTGCGCAATCCGTCGGCTGCTGCCGGCCAGACCGCCACGCTGTTCATCGGCATGGCATTCGCCGAAGCACTGGGGATCTTCTCGTTCCTCGTCGCGCTTCTGCTGATGTTCGCGGTCTGATCCATCGCCATCCTTGCGGCGGGGTGGGGGCAACCCCCACCCCTTCGTGATATTCAAGGCCATGGGGTAGGATATGTTCAGCCTGTTGCAAGAGGCCGCCCACACCGCGGTCGAAACCACTGAGGGCGTCGTCGTTCACGACGAAGCAGCCCACGGCGCCGATGCCGCGACCCACGGGGTCGATGCAGCGGGCCATGCCACCGAAGCCGCGGGCCTTCCGCAGCTGGATATCGCCACCTTCGGCAACCAGATCTTCTGGTTGGTCGTCACCTTGGTGGTCCTTTATCTGGTGCTGTCGCGGATCGCTTTGCCGCGCATCGCGTCGGTCCTGTCGGATCGTCAGGGTGCCGTGACCGGCGATCTGATGGCCGCAGAAGAATTCAAGCAGAAAGCCCAAGAGGCTGAAGCAGCTTACGACAAGGCATTGGCCGACGCACGCAGCGAAGCCCAAGCCATCGTCGCGCAGAACCGTGCCGAGATCCAGACCGAGCTGGATGCCGCCATCGCCAAGGCCGACGCCGAGATTTCGGCACGTACCGCCGAATCCGAGACCCGCATCCGCGAAATCCGCGCATCGGCCGATGTCAGCGCGCGTGAAGTCGCCCGCGATGTCACGGCCCAGCTGGTCGCCAGCTTTGGTGGCAATGCCGATGATGCTGCTGTCTCGGCTGCCGTGGACGACCGCATGAAAGGGGCTGTGCAATGACCCGTTTGTTCGCAATCGCCGCTGCTGCTGCAGTGACGGCGGGTCCTGCTGCCGCAGCGACCGGTCCGTTCTTCTCGCTTGGCAACACGAACTTCATCGTCCTGATCGCGTTTATCGTGTTCATCGGCGTGCTGGTCTATTTTAAGGTCCCCGCTTTGCTGGGCGGCCTGCTGGACAAGCGTGCCGACGGCATCCGCAACGATCTGGACGAGGCACGTCGCCTGCGTGAAGAAGCGCAGGAAATCTATGCCAGCTACGAGCGTCGCCAGCGCGAAGTGAAAACGCAGGCTGACCAGATTGTCGCCAGCGCCAAGCGCGAGGCCGAGGCACAGGCTGCCAAGGCCAAGGAAGATCTGGCCGCCTCGATCGAGCGTCGCCTTCAGGGCGCGCAGGATCAGATCACCAGCGCCGAAAACGATGCGGTTCGCGCCGTTCGTGACCGCGCCGTTCAGACCGCCGTCGCGGCAGCCTCGGAAATCCTGATCCGTCAGGTGAACGCAGGTCAGCGCTCGGCCGGGATCGACGATGCCATCGAAGACGTGGCCCGCCGCCTGAACTGAACCAATACTGTCGATCATTGATGAAAGCCCCCGACACCTGCGCGTCGGGGGCTTTTTCATATCCGATCGCGGCCAATGAAAAAGGCCGGGCGATGCCGCCCGGCCTTTCAACACGATTATCGACCGCCCGATTATTGGGTCGGACGAATGATGATCTCGACCCGGCGGTTCTGTGCACGACCCGAAACGGTGTCGTTCGAGGCGACCGGCTGAGTCAAACCACGGCCCGTGGCGGCAAGGCGGCTTTGCGACACGCCGGCGGCGGCCAGAATGCCCGCGACCGATTGCGCGCGGCGCTGCGACAGGTCCTGATTGTAGGCTGCAGCACCGGTGTTGTCGGTATGGCCGATAACCTCGACACGGCTGTTCGGATATTGGTTCAGGTTGCGCGCGACGGCGTAGAGATCGCTTTGCGCAGGACCGGACACGGCGGCACTGTCAGTGGCGAACAGGATGCCCTCGGGCAGGACGACCTGCAGATACGAGCCGTGGTTGACGATCTGTACGTTCGGGTTCGAAATCGACGACTTCAACGCTGCGGCCTGACGGTCCAGAATATTGCCGGCAACCGCACCTGCTGCCGCGCCAAGGATGGCACCGCGCGCTGCGTCACGGCCCTGATTGTTGCTGTCGTCGTCGCGGGTCGCGCCGTAAAGTGCGCCGACGGCGGCACCGGCCAAGGCACCCTGCTTGGTGCGGGTGTTGTCACCGCCGGTGGTGCCCATCATGCCGGTATCGGCGCAGGCCCCAAGGACCAGCAGGCTGGAGACGGCAAGGACGGACGTTGTGCGGAGTTTCATCGGGCTCCCTTTCCTCTGACTGCGCGACCATGCGGGTGACGCCGGTGCGCGGGTGTTCTGATGGCGTTCCCGATTCCGGGATACGCAGCTAACGCGTGGCACGCTGTCGCAGTTCCGGCGCGAAAGAAAGTCACTGTTTCGTTGAATGCCCTGAAATTTCGTCACATTCAGGACAGCAGCGCGTGGGTGGCTGCGCGCGCTTGCATTGGCGGGGCGGGGCGGTCAAAAGCTTGTCCCATGGCCAATCCCAAGAAACCCCCTGCCGCATTGCCCTTTGCCGATCAGGTCGCGATATTCGCGCGGCTGCAAAAGGCCGATCCCGAACCGCGGACCGAGCTGGAATATGTGAACCCTTTCACCTTGGTGGTGGCGGTTGCGCTGTCGGCGCAGGCGACCGACGTGGGGGTCAACAAGGCGACGCGTGGATTGTTCGCCGTCGCCGATACGCCGGAAAAGATGCTGGCCTTGGGGCTGGAAGGCGTGACCGAGCATATCAAGACCATCGGTCTGTTCCGGCAGAAGGCCAAGAACGTCATCGCCCTGTCGCGGATACTGGTCGATCAGTTCGGCAGCCAGGTCCCCGACAGCCGCGCCGCCTTGATGAGCCTGCCGGGCGTGGGTCGCAAGACCGCCAATGTGGTGCTGTCCTGTGCCTTCGGCCATCCTGCGCAGGCGGTCGATACGCATATCTTCCGCGTCGGCAATCGCACGCGGCTGGCCCCCGGCCGCGATGTCGATGAGGTCGAGCGCGCCATCGAGGACCATGTCCCCGCCCGTTTCCAGGTCCATGCGCATCACTGGCTGATCCTGCATGGGCGCTATATCTGTCAGGCCCGACGGCCCCGCTGCGCGATCTGCCCGATCGCCGATCTGTGCCCCTATGAGGAGAAGACCCAATGACCACCCCCTATGTGATCGGGATCGGCAATGCCGTGATGGATGTGATCGCCCCCGTGGCCGAGGATCGCCTGGCGGCGCTTGGCATCCAGAAGGGCATCATGCAGCTGGTCGATCTGGACCGCTCGAACGAGTTGATGGCGGCCGAGGGTCAACTGGGCAGCGGCGCGCGGGCACGGCTGATCCCGGGCGGTTCGGTCGCGAACACGCTGGCGGGGATCGGCAAGCTGGGCCTCAAGACCGCCTTCATCGGGCGGGTGGCCGATGACGCGATTGGGCTGTCCTATGCCGAGCAGACCGAGGCGGCGGGCACGGTCTTCGTCAACCCGCCGGTGGGGGGGATCAGCTGCCGACGTCGCGCAGCATGATCATGGTAACGCCGGATGGCGAGCGCTCGATGAATACCTATCTGGGCATTTCCGCCGAACTGGCCCCCGAGGATGTGAACCCTTCGGTCTTTCAGGGCGCAGGCTGGCTGTTCCTTGAGGGCTATCTGTTTGACAAACCGAAGGGCAAGGACGCCTTCCTGAAGGCCGCGAAGGCTTGCCATGATGCGGGCGGGCAGGCGGGCATCGCGCTGTCCGATCCCTTCTGTGTCGACCGCCACCGCGAGGATTTCCGCAAGCTGGTCGCAGGCCCGATGGATTACGTGATCGGCAACATCCACGAATGGACCTCGCTCTATCAGGTCGAGGATCTGGAGGAGGCGCTGCGCCTTGCCGCTGCCGATTGCGGGACGGTGATCTGCACCTGTTCGGGCGAGGATGCGATCCTGATCCGCAACGGAGAGCGTGTGACCGCCCCGGTCCACAAGGTGGTGCCGGTGGATGCGACGGGGGCGGGCGACCAATTCGCTGCCGGTCTGATCTATGGTCTGGCAACGGGGCGGCCGCTGGCCGTCGCGGGTCGCATGGGCTGCATTGCAGCTGCGGAAATCATCGCCCATGTCGGCGCGCGCCCCGAGGCCGACATCACCGCCCGGTTCAGGGCCGAAGGGCTGATCTGAGATTGCGTCCCGCGACGGGCGGGGGGCCGGCCCCCCGCACCCCCCGTGACCGTTGCACGCAGCCGCATCGGCCGATCTCGGCTTCGTGCCGTTGCGCGGCTGGCGCGGCGCGTGTATCAGGTTGGAAATTTGCGAAAAGCTGAAGGAAATGCCGATGCGCAGGGTTGTTGTCACCGGATTGGGAATGGTCACGCCGCTGGCCTCGGGCGTGGAAGCGACCTGGGAGCGGATTCTGGCCGGAAAATCGGGCGCGGGACCGATCACGCGCTTTGACGCCAAGGACGTGGTGACGAAATACGCCTGCGAGATCCCCTTGGGTGACGGCAGGGACGGCACCTTCAACCCCGACGACTGGATGGCCCCCAAGGACCGTCGCAAGGTCGATGATTTCATCCTGTATGGCGTAGCGGCGGCCCATCAGGCCGTGACCGATGCAGGTTGGATGCCCGACGACGAGGAAGACCGTCTGCGCACCGGCGTGATGATCGGGTCGGGCATCGGCGGTCTCAGCTCGATCGCCGAAACGGCGGTGCTGATCAAGGAACGCGGTCCCAAGCGTGTGTCGCCCTTCTTCATCCCCGGCGCGCTGATCAACCTGATCTCGGGTCAGGTGTCGATCCGCTATGGCTTCAAGGGTCCGAACCACGCGCCGGTGACGGCTTGTTCGACGGGCGCGCATGCCATTGGCGATGCGGCCCGGATGATCATGCTGGGCGATGCCGACGTGATGCTGGCCGGTGGCGCCGAAAGCCCGATCAGCGAGATCGGCATCGCAGGCTTCAACGCCTGCAAGGCATTGTTGACCAAGCATGAGGATGATCCCCAGAACGCCAGCCGCCCCTATGATGCCGACCGCGACGGTTTCGTCATGGGCGAAGGCGCGGGCGTCGTCGTTCTTGAGGAATACGAACACGCCAAGGCGCGTGGCGCCAAGATCTATGCCGAAGTGCTGGGTTACGGCATGTCGGGCGACGCCTATCACATCACCGCCCCGTCGGAAGATGGCGACGGCGGTTTCCGTGCCATGCAGGCGGCGCTGCGTTCGGCCAAGGTCGAGCCGTCGCAGATCGATTACATCAACGCGCATGGCACCAGCACCATGGCCGACACCATCGAACTGGGCGCGGTCGAGCGTCTGTTGGGCGACCATGCCTCGAACGCGGTGATGTCCTCGACCAAATCCAGCATCGGCCACCTGCTGGGGGCCGCCGGCGCGGTCGAGGCGATCTTCTGCGTGCTGGCCCTGCGTGACCAGATCTGCCCGCCGACTATTAACCTCGACAATCCCGCCGTGACGCCCAAGCTGGACCTGGCCGCCAATGCCGCCGTGCGTCGCAAGCTGGAAGTCGTGCTGTCCAACAGCTTCGGCTTTGGCGGCACCAACGCCAGCCTGGTGCTGGGGAAGGCGCCGGAATGATCTGGCGCAACATCGCCTCGAATTTCCTGACGCTGGCGATCGTTCTGCTGGTGGCCCTGGCGGGGTTGATCGCCTGGGGCAAGTCGGAGTTCAGCGGTCCCGGACCAAGCGATGTTGCGCAGTGCGTGCAGATCGCGCCGGGTGCCAGTCTGAACGCGGTCAGCAACCGCTTGGCTGAACAGGGCGCGATCTCGAACGCCTATATCTTCCGGGCCGGTGCGGATTACCTTGGCAAGTCGCGCGACCTGAAGTTCGGCAGCTTTCTGATGCAGCCGAACGCCAGCATGGAAGACATCGTCGGCACCGTCACGGCGGGTGGTCCCTCCACCTGCGGGACCGAGGTGCTGGTCCGCGTTGGCGTGCGTGAAAATACCGTGCTGATGCGCGACATGAACGCCGAAACGGGCGCCTATGAGGAAATGGCCCGCTATGTTCCCGGCGCCGAGGAACGTCCGCAGGTCATCGCCGACGCCGAAGAACAGGCTGACGTGCGTCTGTCGCTGGTCATGGCCGAAGGCGTCACCAGCTGGCAGGTCGTGCAGGCGCTGAACGCAGCCAGCTTCCTGACCGGTGACGTGGGCGACATCCCGGCCGAAGGCAGCCTGGCCCCCGACACCTATCTGTTGAAGAAGGGTGCCGACCGGAACGCCATTCTGGCCGATATGGCCAAGCGTCAGGCCGATATTCTGGCCGCCGAATGGGAGGCGCGTCCCTTCGGTCTGCCCTATGACAGCCCAGAAGAGGCCCTGATCATGGCGTCGATCGTGGAAAAGGAGACTGGGGTTGCGGGCGAACGTCCGCAGGTGGCCAGCGTCTTTGTGAACCGCCTGCGTCAAAGCATGCGGCTGCAGACCGACCCGACGGTGATCTATGGCGTGACGAACGGGCAGGGCATTCTGGACCGCGGGTTGCGCCGGTCGGAACTGAACGCCGACACGCCCTATAACACCTATCGCATCGACGGGCTGCCGCCGACGCCCATCGCCAACCCCGGTCGCGCGGCGATCAACGCGGCGCTGAACCCCGACGAGACGGATTACATCTATTTCGTTGCGGACGGATCGGGCGGGCACCAGTTCTCGCGCACGCTGGACGAACATAATGCCGCCGTCGCCCGCTGGCGCGAGATCGAACGGTCGCGCGGCCTGCCGACCGATAGCCCGGTGCAGACCGACCAGTAAGCGGCATCGGCATTTGACAAAAACGGCCCCCGGACGCAGGCTTGCGACCGGGGGCCGTTTTCATTGGCCCATCGCTGATGGAGGAACACGCATGAAACTGTCCGACATGTTTTCCAGCCTGGCCGAAAACGCCCGCAAGTTCGAGGAACGCTCGGCCAACTGGCAATCGGAAATGACCGCCCGCAACGACGACATGATGGCGGGCATCAAGAAATGGCAGGACTTGGCGGCCGAGCGTCAGGAACAGATGCAGCGCCAGATGAAGGAATACTTCGATCAGGCGGGCGATCAGGCGCGGACGCAGTGGGAAACCATGCAGAAGTCGTGGGAAGAGCAGTTCGCCGCCATGAAGGCCCGCGGCGAGGAAATGCGCACCTCGGCCAGCAAGATGAAGGGCGGCGATTTCGCGGCCTGGTCCGAAGCCTATGCGGCCCAGATGGTCGGTTTCGCACAGAAGATGCAGGACGAAGCCACGAACGCCATCGCCAAGGCCACCGAAGCACGCGCCGAAACCGACAAGAAGAAAAAGACCTGAAGACGCGCGGAGGGCCTGTAAGCCGGATTTTGTCCACCGCTTGCGCGGCTGGATGACCATTCCTCTGGTCCGTCCGTTACCGGACGGATCTAGCTGCCTACCCGGATCTGCTGGGGCAAGGTGGCCCTGCGGCTTGCGCCGCGCGCGATCCCTATTCGGCATTGCTCCTGGTGGGGCTTGCCATGCGGGCGCTGTTACCAGCCCCCCGGTGAGCTCTTACCTCACCGTTTCACCCTTACCCATGCGGACATGGGCGGTCTGTTCTCTGTGGCGCTATCCCTGGGGTTGCCCCCGCCGGGCGTTACCCGGCACCATTACCTCATGGAGTCCGGACTTTCCTCGACAGGTTGCCCTGCCGCGGTCATCCAGCCCTCCGCGCGCGGTCGGTATGGCGGGGATATATTACGGCGTCAATGGTGGATTAAACCGGCAGCAGGCTGGACGCGACGCGACGGTCTTCGTCGCTTTCTGGACCCTGTGCCCAGGGCCGGAACCGCAGGCGGAAAGCGGCCAGCCGTTTGGCCGGTTCGACATCGGGATAACCGATGCGGGTCAGGCAGTCATGAAGGGTCAGGTCGGGGCCGCGGCGGCCCGTCGGCCATATTGCCAGTCCCTGACGCGCCAAACGTTCCCAATCGAAACGCGGGCCGGGATCGACCTTGCGACCCGGCGACATATCGGAATGGGCGATGACGCCTTCGGGACCGATCTGCCAGCGGCTCATGATGCGGCCCAGCAGGTTTTCCAGCGTGTCCATCTGGCGGGCGGCAAAGGGGCGGTCGCCGGGGTTGGCGATCTCGATGCCGATGCTGCGGGAATTCACATCGGCCTGACCCTGCCAGCTGCCGTCACCGGCATGCCACGCGCGTCGGTCTTCGGCGACCAGCATGTCGGCGAACCCATCTTCGTAAATCAGCCAATGGGCGCTGACCTCGGCCACCGGATCGGACAGGCGGGCGCGGGCCGAGGCCGCATCCGCCATGCCGGTGTAATGCAGGACGATCAGCCTAGGCCTCTGGCCGCGACGGTCGCCGTGGTTCGGGCTGGGACCGTCCATCGGATCAGGGCATCATGTCCGGCGACACGATCGGGATCGGCGCGTCGGGGTCGCGCCGCAGAGCGGGCTTCACGGCGGGCTTCGTGGCGGGCAGACCCATGGTGACCGGCACCGGCACCGGATCCTGACCTGCGATCTTGGCGGGCGTCGGGCTGTAGAAGGGGCGCGCGACCGGAATGGTCATCTCGGGCGCGCTGCCCGCAACCAGTGCCGCCTCGCGTGCGGTGCGATATTTGCCATAGGCGTTGTCCCCGAACTGATAGTTCGGGTTCCAGCCCCGGTGTTCACCACAGCCGGCGACGGCCAGCACAGATAAGATCAACCAGCCGCGCATCACGCCTCCGAATACCAGGTTACAGACGGACGTTACCACCAGCGATCCGGCTTGGCCACAAATCCTGCGGCCTGTTCCAGCACCAGCGCCTGGTTCAGCAATTCTGCCTCGCCAAACGGACGACCGAACATCTGCAGACCAAGGGGCAGGCCCTTGCTGTCGCGCCCGACCGGAACCGAGATGCCGGGAAGACCGGCAAGGTTCAGCGTCACCGTGAAGACGTCGTTCAGATACATCTGCACCGGATCACCCTTGTCGACCGACCCAAGCGGGAAGGCCGAGGACGGCGTGGCGGGTGCCAGGATCGCGTCGATGCCATCGGCAAAGACGTTGTCGAAGTCGCGCTTGATCAACGCGCGGACCTTGCGGGCGCGGTTGTAATAGGCGTCATAGAAGCCCGCCGACAGCACATAGGTGCCGATCATGATGCGGCGCTGAACCTCGGGGCCGAAACCCTCGGCGCGGGTCTTGGCATAGAGATCGTCGATCCCGTCGCCCGCACCTAGCTTTGCACGGTGGCCGTAGCGCACCCCGTCATAGCGCGCCAGATTGGACGATGCCTCGGCGGGGGCGATGACGTAATAGGCGGGCAGGGCGTATTTCGTATGCGGCAGGCTGATGTTGACAATTTCGGCACCGGCATCGCGCAGCATCTCGGCGCCCTGTTTCCACAAGGCGTCGATTTCGGGCGGCATGCCCTCCATCCGGTATTCGCGAGGAATGCCGATGCGCTTGCCACGGATGTCTCCGGTCAGGGCGGCTTCGAAATCCGGCACTGGAATGTCAGCGCTGGTCGAATCCTGCGGATCTGTCGATGCCATCGCACCCAGCATGATCGCGGCGTCGCGGACCGATTTCGTCATTGGCCCCGCCTGATCAAGGCTGGAGGCATAGGCGATCACGCCCCAACGGCTGACGCGGCCATAGGTGGGCTTCAGACCCACCGTGCCGGTGAATGCCGCAGGTTGGCGGATGGACCCGCCCGTGTCGGTGCCGGTCGCGCCAAGGCACAGATCCGCCGCAACAGCCGCCGCCGATCCGCCAGACGAACCGCCCGGCGTCAACTGCGTGCCGTCGGCCAGACGCCAGGGGTTCACGGCAGGGCCATAGCTGCTGGATTCGTTGGTCGAACCCATTGCGAATTCGTCCTGGTTCAGCTTGCCCAGCATCACCGCGCCCGCGTTCCACAGGTTCTGCGTCACGGTGGATTCATATTCGGGGATGAACCCTTTCAGGATGTTGCTGGCGGCCTGACCGGGGACGCCTTTCACGCAGAAGACGTCCTTGATGCCCAAGGGGATGCCGGTCAGCGCCACGCCATCGCCTGCCTTCAGGCGAGCATCGGCGGCGCGTGCCATGTCGCGCGCCATATCGGGGGTCCGATGCACGAATGCATTCAGCGCGCCCGATCCTTCGATGGCGGTCAGGCAGGCGTCAGTCAGCTCGACCGAGGTGACATCGCCCTTGGCCAGCGCGTCGCGGGCATCGGCGATGGTGAGTTTGTTCAGATCGGTCATTCCACCACCTTCGGGACGGCAAAGAAGCCTTCGCGCGCGTCGGGCGCATTGGACAGGATGCGTTCGGGCATGCCGCCCGTGGTCACGACATCCTCGCGCCGCTTCAGGCGCATGGGCGTGACGCCGGTCATCGGTTCGATGCCTTCGACATCGACCTCGTTCAGCTGTTCCATGAAGTGCAGGATGCCGCTCAGCTCGCGCGCCAGCGCCGGCAGTTGGGCGTCATCGACCGCGATGCGCGCCAGATGGGCGACCTTGCGGGCCTCGTCCTCGGTGATCGACATGACGTCTCCTTTCGTTGGGCGCGGGTCTACAACCCCGCGCGAAAGGCCGCAAGCTGCCGCATGGGGATAAGGAGCGCATTCGTCCGCGGTGGGGGCGCATGATTCTGGTCAGGAATCACGACGTAGGCCGGCACGCCCGGAAGCAGCTGCACCGTTACGCCTTATTATCGCAGGGTTTATTGGGATTTTTCGGTTTTTCGAAGTTTTTTCGTCGAAAGGTGTTTTTTGTGCTTGCACGCCCCGAACGCTTTGCCTAAACACCGCTTCAACGCAGCCAAGCACTACTGGCAGCGACACAGAGTGGCCCGTTCGTCTATCGGTTAGGACGCCAGGTTTTCAACCTGGAAAGAGGGGTTCGATTCCCCTACGGGCTGCCACTTTATCTGATATCGTTATGATGATGCCACGCGGATCCAGATGGGTCACGCGCTTTTTGCATTTGCTGCGACGGCAACGAAGCAATTTTCCGACAATCGATTGGCCAACAGCCATTTTTCGCCCGATCTTGAACTGGACGCCGCGCCGTAAAGCGCGGCGGCATTTCAATCTATTCGATCAGGAAATTTCGACGTGGGGCGGTGGTGGCCAGCGGTTCGGCTTCATCTTTCAGATGAATGCCGGTCAGCCCCAGTTTGCGAGCCTGGGTGATCAGGAAGATCAGCTTCTGCGCGGCCTCGGGATAGGACAGCCCCGCCGCCCTGACGTTCGAGATGCAGTTGCGGGCTTCGTCCGTTCGGCCCGGCCGGGGGGTGTGGGTCAGATAGAGGCCCATGCTGTCGGGCGAACTGAGGCCCGGGCGTTCGCCGATCAGCACCAGCGCCATCCGCGCCCCAAGGGCCGCGCCGATTGCGTCACCGATGGCCACGCGGGCCTGTGTGGCGATGGTCAGCGGGCCCAAGGTCAGGCCCATCCGCGTCAGCATCGGCACGACCAGCGCCAGAAATGGCGACGCGTTGGATTGGATCGCCAAGGCCGACAACCCGTCCGCGATGACGATGGCCAGATCGCAGTCGCCATCGGGACCCGTGAGGGTATCGCGCGATGCTTCGTCCAGTTGCCGCCCCAGATCGGGGCGCTGCAGATAGGTTGCACGGTCGGCGGCGGCACTGGCGACGGTCTGCATCGGCAGATCCAGTCCCGCCAGATCGGCTTGCAGGGCAGGGACGTCCAGCCCCAGATGCACGGCCTTGCGGGCGCGGGCATGGGCCAGTTGGAATTCCAGGTGCGGCGCGGTGGGCAGGCTGCCGCCCGCGCGGCCAAGGGCGATGCGGGCGGGCGTCAGGCCGCGCAGGGCCGTCCAGGGCGTGGCGGAAACGTCGGTCTTGGTCATGCGGCACCCGTGATCGCTTGGCGGAAGACCTGCGGCAACTGGTCTGCCATGCGGCCTTGGTCGTCGAAGATGCCGGTCTGCTGCAGCCATGCCTCGAATTCGGGGGCAGGGCGCAGGCCCAATACCTTGCGGGCATAAAGCGCGTCGTGGAACGAGGTCGTCTGATAGTTCAGCATCACGTCGTCGGACCCTGGAATGCCCATGATGAAGGTGATGCCCGCAACGCCCAGCAGGGTCAGCAGGTTGTCCATGTCGTCCTGATCGGCCTCGGCGTGGTTGGTATAGCAGATGTCGCAGCCCATCGGTAGGCCCAGCAGCTTGCCGCAGAAATGATCCTCGAGGCCCGCGCGGATGATCTGGCGACCATCGTACAGGTATTCAGGCCCGATGAAGCCCACGACGCTGTTGACCAGCAAGGGCTTGCAGGTGCGGGCGACGGCATAGGCACGGGCCTCCAGCGTCTGTTGATCGACGCCGTGATGGGCATTGGCCGACAGCGCGGACCCTTGGCCGGTCTCCAGATACATCACGTTGTCGCCAAGCGTGCCGCGCCCTTGGGACAGGGCGGCGGCGCGTCCCTCGGCCAGCAGGGCCAGGTCGATGCCGAAGCTGCTGTTGGCGGCTTGCGTACCTGCGACGGATTGGAACACGATATCCACGGGCACGTCGCGGCGGATCAGCTCGATCGAATTGGTCACATGGGTCAACACGCAGGATTGCGTGGGGATGTCGTACCTTGCGATCACCTCGTCCAGCATATGCAGCAGGCGGGTGGCAGCGGGCAGGGAGTCCGAGGCCGGGTTGATGCCGATGACCGCATCGCCATTGCCGAACATCAGCCCGTCAAGAATGGATGCCGCGATCCCCGCCGGATCATCCGTGGGGTGATTGGGTTGCAGCCGCGTTGACAACCGCCCCGGCAGGCCAAGCGTATTGCGGAAACGCGTCGTCACGCGGACCTTGCGCGCGATCAGGATCAGGTCCTGATTTCGGCAGATCTTGCTGGTGGCAGCGACCATTTCCGGCGTCAGGCCGGGGGTCAGCGCCGCCAGCGCCGCGCCGTCGGTGGCATCCGACAACAGCCAGTCGCGAAACCCGCCTACGGTCAGATGGGCCACGGGGGCGAAGGCGCGGGTATCATGGGTGTCGATGATCAGGCGGGTGATCTCGTCATCCTCATAAGGGACGACGGCATCGTGCAGAAAGGCCGCCAAGGGCAGGTCGGCCAGCGCCAGCTGGGCCGCGGCGCGTTCCTCGGCATCGATGGCGGCGATGCCCGCCAGCCTGTCGCCCGAGCGTTCGGGCGTGGCCTTGGCCATCAACTGGGCCAGCGTGTCGAACCGCCATGTCTGGCCACCGATGGTGTGTGAATAGCTTGGCATCATGCCCCCCCTTGGTCTTGCGGAAGGGTCGGGGCGATCACCGCCCCGACCCGTGGCCTCAGCCGACCTGCGGCATGGCGGCGGCATTGCGCTGGCTGCGCGTCATGCGGAAGTAGACGTATCCCAGCAGCATGATCGCCACGAAGATGACCGCAACCGTGAAGTTGTAATAGGTCATGGCAATCAGGCAGATGATGGCAGCGCCCATCGCGAAGGCCGGAAAGACCGGATAGAAGGGCGTGACATAGCTGCGCGGCATGTCAGGCTGCGTGCGGCGCAGCCGGAACAGGCTGGCCATGCTGAGGATATACATCACGATTGCGCCGAAGACCGCCATGGTCACGATATTCGCCGTCAGGGGCTGGCCGCCGATGGTGATGAAGCTGTCGCTGAAGATGGCGATGATGCCGACAACGCCGCCCGCCAGAATGGCCCTGTGGGGCGTCTTGAAGCGCGGATGGATGGCCGCCAGCGCGGGCGGCAGGTATCCGGCGCGGGCCAGCGCGAAGATCTGGCGCGAATAGCCCAGGATAATGCCGTGGAACGATGCCACCAGCCCGAACAGCCCCAGCCAGACCAGCATGTGCAGCCATCCGCTGCTGTCGCCGACGATATAGCGCATCGCCTGCGGCAGCGGGTCGTTGATGTTGGCCAGCTGCGTCCAGTCACCCGCACCTGCGGCGAAGACCATCACGCCCATCGCCAGCGCGACCAGCGTCAGAATGCCCGCGATATAGGCGCGCGGGATGGATCGCTTGGGGTCCTTGGCCTCTTCGGCGGCCATGGCCACGCCCTCGATCGCAAGGAAGAACCAGATGGCAAAGGGGATGGCCGCGAACATGCCAGGGATGGCACCCCAGGTGAAGGCGTCCTGCCCGGACCAGCCGCCCGCCGTCAGGTTCGACATGCGGAAGCCCGGTGCTACGACGCCCATAAAGACCAGCAGTTCGAAGATGGCGATCAGCGTGACGACCAGCTCGAAGGTGGCGGCAAAGGCGACGCCGACGATGTTCAGCGCCATGAAAACTACATAGGCACCCACCGCGGCGACCTTGGGGTCGAGGCCGGGGAACTGGATGTTCAGATAGGCGCCGATGGCCAGCGCGATGGCCGGGGGCGCAAAGACGAATTCGATCAGCGTCGCCATGCCGGCAAAATAGGCGCCGGTCTCACCCAGGCCCGCGCGGGCATAGGCGAAGGGGCCGCCCGCATGGGGGATGGCGCTGGTCAGCTCGGTGAAGCTGAAGATGAAGGTGGTGTACATCATCGCCACGAAGAGCGCGGTGATGATGAAGCCCAGCGTGCCGGCCGATCCCCAGCCATAGCTCCAGCCGAAATACTCGCCCGAGATGACCAGCCCGACGGCGATCCCCCAAAGCTGCACGGTCGAGAGGGTCTTTGCCAGCTGCGGCTGACCCCCGCCTTGTGTTTGCGTCATTGCCGTTTCCCTTCCTGTCAGGATTGCGCCTTTGGCGTCATGTTCTGTGGTGTCCCCCCATGGCTGGCGCGAATCGCGGGCGGGCCGCTATCCGATTTCGGCAAAGCCGACGTTTGCAGGGCTTTGCAGGCGCTGTGGATGCGGGCATGGTGATTGCAGATGCCGCTTTCATGGGCAGGGGCGGCTTTTGGCGCAGTGCCTGCCGTGTCCCGTGCTTGCGCCACGGGGGCGATGGGCGGCAGGTGGCGCAAACGGATCATGGCAGGATCAGTCAATGCATGTGGAACAGCGTCCCGCGCGTCTGCGGCACACCACCACCGTCGAGGAACAATCCACCCTGCTGGCTGGCTGGAACCAGCGCTATGCCCAGCTGTCGCGCGGTGCCTTTTCCGGCATGCTGTCCGAGGCGCATCTGCCCGACGCCTATCTGTTCCGCGAAGTGACCAGCCGCAGCCTGCTGCAGGGCGGTATCGTGGGGGCCGACGTGCTGGCCGTGGGGATCCCGGTGGCCATCAAGGGCCCGGCGCGGTTCTGCGGATCGGCCTGCGGCGGGCATCAGCTGCATGTTTTCTCCGGGCAAGAGGGTTTTCAGTTCCATACACCCTCGGATCTGGACATCATGGGAATCGTCATTCCCCGCGCGGCCCTTTACGCGCATCTGGACGTACCCGAGGTTCAGGCGGTCGCCGCCCGTCTGCAACGCGCCCATCTGCTGGACCTGCCGCCTGCGCTGTTTGTCAGGTTGGGGCAGGTGATGCGCGACCTGATGGCGGGCATGGCCGAGGTCAACGACATCATGCCCCTGCTGGCCGAGGCGCTGGCCACCCCCGCGCCAGCCGCCCGGATTCCGCGCACCGCCGATCTGGTTGACGATCTGCAGCGCATCGCGACCGAGCCCGACCGCGATCAGCCGCCCACCATCCGTGATGCCTGCGAGGCGCTGGGCGTCAGCCGTCGCACCTTACAATATGCGCTGCAAAAGCAGGTCGGGCTGGGGCCGTCGGACTATATGCGCGCCCTGCGACTGAACACGGCCCGCGCCAGCATTCTGGACGGCGACACGGTCACCGAGGCCGCGACCAAGGCAGGCTTTTGGCACTTCGGCCGCTTTTCCCAGGATTACCGCAAACTGTTCGGAGAACTGCCCTCGGCCACGCTGCGACGCGCGGGTTAGGCCCGGAACTGAATGCCAGCTGTTGAAAACTACGGTTCAGGATTGGTCCTAACCCGAAAGAATCTTGCTGGCCCATGATATTGCGATCCTGTCCAACACAGGCTGCCAATGCCCTTTGTCGGCCTAGGTCAGGTCGCTGTCTGGTGCCGGGCCGAAGGGTTCATGTCTACTATGCGGAAGCGATTTGCACGGATGTTGCAGGGGTGCCCAAGTTTGCACAGATGGCTGGATAATGTCGGCTGGACGGGGGAAGGCATTGCCTCTTGTGCCTAAATATCGCATCTGATTGGCGAGAATTGCACAATTGATGGTATAGTTATGACCCTCCAACTCGCGCCCACTCAAAGTCAGGAAACCCAGTCGCCCGGTCTGGCAGGCAGTGCCGCAGTCGCAAGCCTTGTGGTTTCATCTTCCGAGTTGGCAGAGGTGCAGGCCTTGAATCTGCCGATCACACTTATTGCCAGTTGCGGCTCTGGTGATGAACTTGATTTCAAAGATGAAGATGGCAACAGGCTCAGCTTTGAAACCGTAGCTATCCGGACAACCGGATGCCTGGCGCTATCCGCTGAAGGTGCCGATGAACTTCAGAAACTAAGCGATGTGTGGCAGAAAGCAACGGGCGCCCCGGCACCCGAGGTTTTGACTACGGCCATGGCGGATGCCGCCAAACTGCGAGTTTCGATTCTCGAGTGGCTGGTCGCCCATATAACCGCTGAACGCGGAGCCTCGGCGGTGCGTTCGGCGCGGTTCATGCGCGAACTGGGTATCCTTCGTCGTCAGCATGAAGAGACCCAAGCCGGATTTCGCGATCTGGAGGCTTTCCTTTATCGCAATGTGTCGCAAAAGCGGATTCTGGACATCACGCTGTCGCCTGTTGCCGCCCAGCCTCCGATCGTTTTGAACGGCGGTATGCAGTTGGTTCAGCGATTGCCCGCAACCAGCATCGGCCTCAGTGATGTCTCGCTTTATATTGCCAATGAAACCGCGCCCGCCGATGGGGTACTGCACGTCAGCCTTTCAAGCCCGGACAGTGGTCAGACCCTTGCAATCTGGGAGGTTCCGGCCCAATCCCTTTCACAGGGTTGGCTGCGGCTCTCGATGGAGCGGGCGTTGGGGTCGGATGCGGTGACGGTTTTGCTGCGCGTGGCCTATCAGGGGACTGGTTCGGTCCGTATGGCTGCCTCTTTCCAGCATCCCGAGGAACGATTCCAGCCATTGCTGGACGACCGGCGAAGCGCAAACGTACCGGCCTTGCAGGTCTGGCGGTGGATCGCAGGGGCCAGTGCGCCTTTGGCTGCGACCGCTATCCTGCCCATCGGGGGTCGCAACCGTCTGCGTCGCGTGCTGGGTGAGACCCTGACGATGGCGCGTGATCTGAACAACCTGACCCGGACCATGGAACTGCAACCCGACAGTTCCGCATTGCTGGTCCACGTGCTGGAGGACCGGACCGCAGGCGGCATCCTGTCCGGGGTAGCCTTGCCCGGGGCCCGGCACATCTATGCCGATATCAAGACGTACCACGGCGGCGCGGACAATATCGAATACCGCATCGCCTTGGCGCCGCCTGCGGATCGGCCCCACCAGTCGGGTGATCTGCCTAATTTCGAATCCCGACTGATGTCCGAATGGGTGCGCATGACGCCCTTGGAGGATGGTCAGGTACATCTGGTCCTTCCCGATCCGTTGGACGTGCCCTGTGATGTCTACCTGCTGACCCGTCTGCCCGAAGGTGTTCATAACAACGCATATGGTTGGTCGACATTTGCCAATCTGACACTGCAGTTCTAAGGGGGTGATCAACATGCTCGACAATGCACCCTCGCCTATGCCGCATTCTTCCGCAGCGGTGACCTCGCCCGAGATCGCCGTGGTGGTGCCGATCTACCGCCACTCTGTTCTGTTGTCGGAAGCAATTGACAGCGTCCTGGAACAGCGCGGCGCTGCGCAGATCGCGATCGTTCTGGTGAATGACGGTTGCCCTCATCACGAAACGGATCGTGTCTGCCGTGACTATGCCATGGCATACCCCGACCGCATCATCTATCTGCGCAAGCCCAATGGCGGGCTAAGCGACGCCCGGAACCACGGCATCCGCCATGCCATGAATGCTTGGCCGTCGGTCGAGGCTATCTATATGCTGGATGCCGACAACCGGCTGCGTCCCGATGCGTTAAACAACGCGCTGCAGGCTTTGCACGACGATCCTGCAGCGGACTGGATCTATCCGAATATCGACATGTTCGGACTCCAATGGGCCGGCGATTATGGTGGCGACTACTCACTGCTGGTCCATACAGCCATGAACATCTGTGAGGCGGGCAGCCTTATCCGCCGCAAGGTCTTCGAGGCGGGGGTCTTTTTCGATATCACTTTCATGTCCGGCTTCGAGGACTGGGATTTCTTTCTAACGGCAGCAGAGGCGGGCTTTCGTGGGAAGAACCTCGAGAATTTCGGGTTTCTGTACCGCAAGCGCGCTGAATCGATGTTGGCCGATTCTGAACGCGACGCCGAAGCCATTCGCAGCGCGATGCGCAAGAAGCACAAGGCAATCTTCAGCCCACGTGGCCTGGCACAGCTGGAGCAGGTCGAGGCACCTCGTTATGCACTATATCTCAGCGACTGTGATGAGGTCCTGCTGACCACCGATCCCGACCTGAGTGAGCAGAGACGCATCTCGGTGGCAGAGTTCGAAACGATGTGGTGGCGGACGCAGACCGACAACACGCACCATCACTGTCCGCCCATCCTGGTGGTCACGCATTCTGCCGTACTTGCGCAGCTGACGTCGGCCAAGCTTCTGCATGGACTGTTGTGGACAATGGAGCGTCAACTGGCGCAAAAGCCCTTCGTCGCAGTGGAATTGCAACCACAAGAGGCGGAACGCCTCTCCTGGATCGAGGAAGACGTCCACGGCGGACGTGAATTGAATGCTGCCATCCTGATGGTCAGACCCGGGGTCATGACCGAGATCGTCCGCGACAGTTCGATCAATTGGGCGGCCGGGGTTGCTGCGCGGCCTTGCGCAGTGCCGACCCTCTCCATCGGCTATCAGCTGAACTACCAGTTCTTCCCTGACGGCCAGACGCCGTATCAGGCCGCGGCGCATGATTTCGTCGCACTTTGTTCGCAATTCCGCGCGTCGCCCATGCGCGGTTCGCTTGACATGAACTGGGACTGGCGTCGCCCCGACATCCCTTGGCGGTCCCGCACGCATGAGATCACACGGATCCCGACCCTTGCCAACGCTGCTTATCCCCGTGTTTCGGCTAAGGCCAAGGACGTAGGCTTCGTCCTTCCGCTTGTAGAGTTCGGTGGCGTTGAACGGGTCGCGCTGAACACCGCCCGCGCGATGAAACGTGCCGGATGGCGTCCGCATCTCTTTATTATCGATTCAGATGGCTGCCAGTTTAGCGCCGAATGGCACGATGCTTTCGAGAGCGTGACTTTCTTGGCGGATCGGAATTTCGCGACATGGGGCGGGGCAAGTTCAAGCTATATCGGCACGGACGTCTCCGACTGGTCCCGCCATGGCGACCAACGGGACGCAACGGCGATGTTGGCTTGGCTCGATGTGGTCATCAATTTCCACGGCGGCGCGATTTCAGGTCTTATGGGGCGTCTGCGCAAGTTCGGCGTCAAGACTGGCCTGTCGCTGCACCTGAATGATCACAGCCCGTTCAAGCGTCTGGTCGGCAACACCTATCTAGGACTGGCTTTCGAACATGCCTATGACCTTTTCATGCCCTGTTCCCAACAGCTTGCCGATTGGTGCCATGCCATGGGCGTCCCAGAGGAAAAGATCGTCCCTGTCCTGAACGCGCCCGGCTTCGAACTTTCCGACACATCTAAGGACGCCATCAACGCACGTCATGGCAGCGTTGGGGCATATGAAGGCTTGAAGGTCATATATCTGGGCCGTCTTGATCAGCAGAAAGGCCTTGAACGCCTAATCGGGATCGTCAACCTGTCACAGACAGAAATTCCATCAGTGCAATGGCGCCTGATTGGCAAGCAAGTGGTGGCCGGCAACGGCGCTCGGCTTCCTTCACGCATCCATCGCATGATCGAGCCCGCGCTGACCAACCCCGAGGACCTGGCCAAAGCGCTCGAATGGGCCGACGTCTTCATTCTGCCCTCGTATTTCGAAGGCCTGCCTCTGACCATCCTCGAAGCGATGCGTTCGGGGGTGGTGCCGGTCGCAACCGACGCCGGTGCCGTTTCGGAAGTGGTAAACCATTGGCAAAATGGCGTTGTCCTGTCGCAGGACGATACCGTGATCGAAGCCGTCAAGGCCTTGAGACGAATGGCAAGTGACCGGAAACTGCTGTACAGACTGTCGACACAGGCGCGTCAGGATATGCAGGGGCGCGATTGGGATAGTGCCGTCGCACCGGTGATGGCGCGTCTTGCGGCGATGATGGAGGCGGGGCCGGAACAGCCCTGAGAGGAATAAAAATGCAAGCAAATCTTTACCCGGCTCTCCACGCCCCTCAAGATGGTTATGTGTTTGTTGTAACATATGGGCGTTCTGGATCCACGCTAACCCAGAAGCTATTGAATTCCATCCCAGGGTACCAAATTAGAGGTGAGAACGGCAATATTTTATATCACCTCGCAAGAGCTGCGACAGTTACTTCAACCTGGGAAAATTTTATATGGCGTAGAGAAGATATTAATAAAAGCAAGCAGGAACAAAAAGAATTCTTGCGTGATATCATTGGTACCAGCGGTGATCCTTGGTACGGAGCCGAGCTGGTCAACCCTAACTCCTTTAGATGTTCAATAGCCGATAAGTTCGTATCCGAAATATTAAGGCCAAATAAAGAAACTAGGGTTTCGGGGTTTAAGGAAATCAGATGGCATGAGGATCGGGTCTTTTTCCCTAAATTTCTTAGGTTTATAAAATTCACCTTCCCGAAGTCTAAGTTCATATTTCAGACACGCACTGCGGGGGATGTAGCGAAATCTGCATGGTGGAAGAACAGAAGTCAAAGCGATGTGTTGGAAATGATAGCATCGGCTGATCGTTTGTATGCTCAATTCTCAAAAGATTTTAGTGATTCTTGTTTTACGGTCGAATACGAAAGATACGCAGAAGGGCCTTCATACGTGAAGGAGATATTTGATTTTCTCAACGAAGATCTCGACATCGATTCCGTCGCTAGTATTTTAGGAAATAGGCTTAGGCATGCATGAAATTCCTTCTGATGTAAATCGCCTAATTGATTTTGAGAGTTTAGGCAGTAACTGTGAATTCGGCTTCGTTCAGCGCCATGCGGGCGTCGAACCGGGTGGTTTGTTACGATGGGCGATTAGCCCACCTCAAGCGCTGGCTGAATGTATAAGAAATAGCTTTGAATCGATATATAAATTCGAGAATCTGTTTCCTTCGGCTCCAAGAATGGTCAAAGATAATGGGTCTGGATTGGCGTTTCATACTAGAATGTATTCCACTGATGGAAATTTTGACATTTCCGATTTGGAAGAGCGGAAAAAAATATGGATAGAAGAATCTGGGAAGGTTTTCTATCTGCGTGACAAGCTGAACTCGTTGCTCTCAAGCGGTGAGAAAACTTTCGTATACAAGCGTAATGAGGGAATTTCGCGGGCTGATCTGGGCAACATCGGCGCCGCAATATCCGAGCGCGGGCCGGGAAGGTTGTTGTACGTTGAGTTAGACCCTGACCGGAAACCCGGATCGGTTTATAGGTATGGTGACAATATTCTCATCGGGGTAATTGATGCTTTTGCCCCCTATAGTGCCGCAAACAACGCATCGTATGATGTTTGGAATGAAATATTATCAAATGCGGCGGATTTATAGACCTGACCCTGTCGGTATATGGTTGTTGGTTTCCATTGGATCGCATTCTAGTTGATACAGAGGGAACTACATGCGCGGCGTGATATTTAAGATCTGAGACTACAATCTATGGGGGGGATTGGCAATTCTACGGGCCAATCCCTGATGCTGGGTACCTCCTGTAGTCTCATATGAGCTTTTAAAATTCCTCATGTCCCAGTTCATCCCGCATCTCTGCGACGGCCTTGTCGATCAGGCGCTGTTCGTCGTCGGAAATGGGTGCGGGGGTAATGTTCAGGCGCTCGGCGACCTCGGGGTCCATGTTCAATGTGGCGGCCATCGGGAAGTGGTCCGATCCGATAGGGTCCAACCGCTGCAGCGAGGTCACGGCGATGCCCTCGGTTACGTAAAGCTGGTCGATGGGAAAGCGCAGCCACCAGCGGTTGGCGTCAAAGCTGGCGTACATGCCCCGACCGATCCGCGGGTCGAGGTATTGCCCGACATGCTTGAAACTGCGAGAGGTGTCGGACCAGGCAACGTCGTTGAAATCTCCGGCCACGACCAGCGGTTCGTCGGATGACGATGCGAATTTGGCCGCGTAATAGATCTGGCGGTCGCGTTTTTCGGTATCTTCGCCCGGAACGGGCGGGCGGGGATGCAGGCCCACGAAGCGGAACTTGCGCCCCTCGGACGAGGTCAGCTTGGCAAAAAGCGACGGCGTCTGGTCATCGGTCAAATGAACGATCCGGGCCTCGGAGGCGGTCAGGCGCGTCGCAAAGATCATCCCATAGTAATTGTCCTGCGGCTGGCGGACGACGGTGGTGTAATTGGTCAGGGCCGGCTCCATGGCGTCCAGCCAGGCCTGATCGGTTTCCATCAGCAGCAGGATGTCGGGATCGTACTGACGGATGCGTTCCAGCATCAGGTCGTGGCGGTCGTTTTCCATCAGCACATTGGTTGACAGCACGCGCAGCTGGTCCGGCCCTTCGGCGGCCAGTTCCAGTTCGGGGCTGGCAAAGACGGTGTAGGGAAAGATCCGCGCCACTTGATAGCACAGCGCCGCCGCCATCAACACCGGCACGGCGATGCGCGATGCGCCGGGCATGAACAGTCCCGCCACCATGACCACCGCTGCCGCGATCGCGATCTGCAGCCGCGGAAAGTCCAGCGCCCTGATCCACCAGATGTTGCTGTCCCAGAACGGCAGCGCGGTTACCACCGCAACGACGGCTGCCATGATCCAGACCAGCCCGATCGCCAGAAATTTCAGGGTGAACTGCAATGCCATGTCGTGTCCTTCGGATGATCCCGCCACCTTTCCGATGTAATCCGGACAGGCCCCCTGTGCCAGCGCGCAATCACCCGCAAGGGTAGTTCAGGGGCGCGGGACGGGGTCGCACAGCTTGATGATGCGCACCTGATCGGTGCCGGTCAGGGGATGGTCGGCATAGTCCAGCGCAGGCCAATCGGGCGGTTGCAGTTCCACGCGATCAAAGGCGCGCATCAACCCCGCGCGGGTGCAATCGGCCTGACAAAGGCGCAGCGCCTCGATCAAAGCTGTTGCGGCGACACGGCCATATTGCGCCATGGCACCATCCGTTGCGGTATCGGCGGGGCGGGGATCGGTTGCCTGTACGCAGCGCCCCGGGGCGGGCGGGGTCAGGGCCAGATCGTCCAGTGTTGTCAGGATATCCGCACCGGGTGGCATTTTAGCCAACTGGTCTGCACCCAGCATCATGACGGGTCTGTCCACCGGCAGGGCATCCGTGCCGATCACGGCGATCCGGCCATCGGGCAGGGCATCCGCCAGCCGCATCCGGGTTGTGGGTGGGGCCAGTACGGCCAGTTGCGGATGCCGCGCCGCCATCGCCTGCACTTGGGCGGAAAGACTGGCAAAGGCGCCACGGGTGGTGGCGGGGTCTTCGTCTCCGATCAGCGGGTGCAGGGGAAAAAGGCTGGGCTGACCATCGGCGGGGGCGGGGCGCAAGGCACCGATGCGCGCGAAGCCGGGGTCAATCGAAAGGCGTATTTGGCGGCCGAAGACGCCTTGCGGGGCAAGGGCAGCGATCTGCGCTTCGAACGCCTGCCAGAAGGGTGCCAGCGCAAACTCAGGGGGCGGGCGTTGGAAGGTCACGGCCTGCGGAGTGATGCCTTTGCGCTGTTCAGCGCTGATTTGCGTCAGAAACGCCACAAGCGCCGCGGCATCATGCGGGCTGGCGAAGGCAAGGCGCGGCATGGCCCCGCCAAGCGTCCTGCCATCGGGCGCGATCCCCTGCGTCAGCGCGCGTGCGAATGAAGCCGGCGTATAGCCTTGGGCCTCAAGCGCGGGCCAGTCGATGGCGGGGCCGGATTGGACCTCGGCGCCGCCTTGGGCGTCATGGCCGTGGCAGCCCGCGCAGGATATGCCGCGCGCGGGACGCAGGCGTTGGCCCACCTGGACCTGCAGGCCTGTCCCCGGATCGCCCGCATAGATGGCGCGGCCGCGATCGACTGCCGGATCGGCCTGCGCGGCGCAGGACAGCATCAGCCATATCAGCGCGGCCCGCGCCCTCATTTGCCATGCTGAGCCAGATCCGAGGCGATCTGGAAGATACGCTCGGGCAGCCAGGGATCGGCCTCCAGCCGGGTCATGTGGCGGCCATGGCCGTCGCCCACGATGACGAACAGCTTGTGATCCTCGAGCGGGCCGCCGTCCCATGCGCCCAGCCTGCGCAACAGGGGCAGGATCTGCGACGGCTCTCCGGTCAGGCGCAGCCAGTCGCGGGGGCTGCCGAAGTCGCGATGGCGTTCCAGCAGATCGTCGGGGCGGTCGCGCGCGGGGTCCAGCGTCAGGGTGACCAGCCGGACGGGGCGGTCCAGCTCGTCCCGCCTTTCGTCGATGTCGGTCAGATACAGATCGGCCATCCCGCAAAGTTCGGGGCAGCGGGTATAGGTGAAATTCAGCACAAAGATCTGGTCGCCCACCGCATCGCGAAACCGCATGCGGTTGCCGAACTGATCGGTCACGGGCGCATCGGGCAGGCCCGTGGCGGATTGCGTCATGACCGTGGGGGGCTGTGCGGCGGCCGGAATGGCTGTCGTAAGGATCAGGGCAAGGCTGCGGATCATGGCGTCACCTCAAGCGTGGTGGGGTTGATGGCAAGTCCGCGGGGCAGGGACTGGTCCAGCGCGACGCTGATGATCCCCTGCGGCAGGCTGGCCACGATGGCGCGGTGGCCGCCATCGGGCATCGGCTGCGCCAGCACCTGTTCGCGCCATCCCGTCTGCAGCGATTGCAGGATCAGCGGCATGCGCGCGGGCCAGCTTTGCGCCGTTCCGCGACGGTCCAGCAGTTGCAGGTCGATGGCGCGCCCGTCCTGCATTGGGCCGCCGTCGTGGACGGTCAGTTGCAGCACCATCTGCGATTGCACCGGGCCCTGAACCTCGATCTGCAGGCAGGCCGTGAATCGTCCCGGACCCGCCGAGACGATCAGCTCATGCGGGCCGCCCTGCGCAAGGACCGTGGCCGCACGGTAATCGCCGGGGGCGGTCTCGGTCAGGCCGGCCGACAGTTCCGCCATGCCAAGGGGGCGGGCGCCGCGGATGCGAAAACCGTTCATCGGCGCGGTGGCATTGCCGCTGTCGCGCTTGACGGGAAAGGCGGTGGACAGGCCCGGATGCAGCGCCAGCACCGTCTGGCTGGCATGGCCGCGGGTGGTCTGGATCAGGAAGGGCCCCGCATCGGGCGGCATGTCCGCGACCTTGGGGCCGATCCGCACGGGACGTGCGGCGGCTGGCGCACCACGGCGCGCCTGCTCCAGATCCAGCACCACGACGAAATCTAGGTCCCGCAGGGCAAGGAAGGCGGCCCCTTCGGCAAAGGCGATGTCGCGCAGGGGCTGATCAAGCGGCGCGCGGTTCAGATGCACTGCCTGCACCACCTGTCCCGTCGCCACATCCACGACCGACAGCGCCGAGGACTGCTGCGACCATGCAAGCGCCAGATCGCCTTCGGGTGACGCCGATATGCGATCGGCGGGGGCGGGCAGGGGCGCGGTGATGCGGCGGTCGGCGCCATAGACGACGCTCAGCCGGTCGCTGCCGTCGGTAAAGAACATCGCCCGGGCATCGGGCAGATGCGCGATGTCGGTGGCATCCGGCGGACCCTGCACGGGGGGCGAAAGTCCCGCGCCATCCGCGACGAACCCCGTGCCGCCCTGCGTCAGAACGGCCACGCCCATGAAGCGGCCCAGATCGGCATCGAACAGGGCGGGGCGCAGGGCCAGCACCGGGGCGGGCAGGGTGAACGACGCCCTATCGGGATCGATCAGCCGATCCCCCTGCGCCATCCAGCCATCGGGCGTGACCAGCATCGCGCCGGTCCCGCCGATATCGGGCAGGGCGCGCGGTTGGGTCCCTGCCGCCGCATCCAGCGCAAAGCGCGCGCCTGCGTCATCGGCCAGCACAAAGCCGAAATCATCGGGCAGGGCGGTGATGGCCGTGGGCATCTGCGGCATCCGCACCATTGCCAGCATGTTGGCCGAGGCCAGCGAATGTTCCCAATCCACGATCGAGACCGTCCCGTCGTCATGGCGCACCCCGTAAAGCGACCGCCCCAGATCGGTGGTGCCGCGCGGCAGGCTGTCGCCCGCCAGCGTGTTGGCGCGGGCGGCATCGCGGCACTCACCGTTCGACCGCTCGACCGGGCGGATCCAGCCGCTGAGGTGTTCGTCCGTCACCGGGCGTTCGCTGGCCGGATCGCGCAGCCGGACAAGGATGCGGAAGGGCGTGCCGGCCACGGGCCGGGCCAGCGGCTGATCGTCTAGATCGGCAAGGGTGATCTGGACCCGCGCACCGCCGTCAAAGCCCGGATCAAGCCCCTGCGCCGGGGCTTGCGCGGCGGCCACCGACAGCACCACCCCCGCGATCAGTCGTGAAAGCCGCATGATGTCGCCCCCGTGTCGTCCAGCACGTCCAGAACGCCCCATGCGCCCGAAGCCTCGATCTGGCGCGGCCCGTCGGCCCACAGATAGCAACCCGACCGCACCGGCGCCGCGAATGCCGCCGAGATCGCCTTGCCCGGCGCCAGCAGCGCCGAATGCGGGAAACCGAAGCCCGGCACCAGGTCGTCATAGTCGTTGCCGACGGTGACGAAGGCCCGCTGCCTCGCGCGCCCGCCGGGATGGATGACGCGGATCAGAACCTCTTCGCCCGGAAGTGCCCAGAGCCGCAGCGAATTCGAGGTCAGGCTGTCCCTCTGCGACCGGAAATCGGCGGGGAAGACTTCGGCGTTCAGGTCGCTGTCGGACCCCGGCCCCTGACCCGAAGGGCTGCGCAGCCTGCGATTGAAGGCGGGCGACAGATAGCTGACGGCCTTTTCTCCCAGATCATAGCTGTCGTCGCAGACGATGCAGTTTTCCACGATCGGCAGGAAAGGCCCGTCCGCCGGGCTGTCGATGGCCAGACGCCGTGCCCCCGGCCGGCTGTCCCACAGGTTCAGCCCGTCCTGATAGAACAGCACGAATTCGCGGATGCTGCGTTCGGTGCCATCGGCGTCTTTGAAGCTGACAAGGGTGTTGTCGCCCCGCCCGCGATGGGCCTTGCCGCGGAAGCCCGGACCTGCGGGCAGATATTCGCCCGACCCGCCGTTCAGCGCCGACCGCCCGTCATAGGTCGCGCCCTGCGGTTCCACCACCAGCGACCCGAACAGCCCATGCGGCAGATGGTTGAACAGATCGCCCATCGGCTTCAACGGCACCGCCCCGAAGGCATAGGGGATGGCGCTCAGCGCTGCCGCATCGGGGTCGGGGTGGGATGCGGGCTGCCCCGCGATGCTGGCCCCCAACCCCTTTTCATCCAGCAGGGCGACGGCACAATCGACCGTCATCTGTGCGGCGTTCTCCAGCGTGCCGGGGGGCAGGGGGCGGGCAATGCGTTCGCGTTGCTGGACATGCCCCCAATAGGTCGATCCCAGAATGTGGATGGGGAACTGGCCTGCGCTTGGTTCGCGCGGTTCGGGGTCCTTCATGGTCATGACGTAATAGTCCGGATCATCGCCCCGTAGGATCTGCCGCGCGGTGTCGATCGCGGATGCGGTGCTGCCTTCGATGGGGTCTGTGGCAATGTTCAGCCGACCGCAGTTCTGCAGCGCGTTGCTGACGGGGTTCGACCCGAAATCGGGATCGGTGCTGGCCATCAGATGGTCGATCAGCCGCCAGTTAACGCGCAGCAGCCCCATGTAGTAATCGGCCCGATGCACCTGTCCCGGCGCGACCGATGTGGTGCGGTTCACGCCGAAGGGCAGATGCGCCTCTCCTCCGCGGGTCAGCATCGACAGCGCCGTGGTGAAGGCGATCCGCGCCGAGGGTCGTATGTCCACCCTGTCGGCCTGACGCTGGATGCCGGTTTCGGGGTCGGCCTCGGTCCAGTCCGGTTCAAGGTTCAGCTTGACGATGCGCGGCATGGGCGCATCGCCCAGGCAATCGGCGACGGGGCCGGGGATGCCGTTCGGGGCGTGGCCGCAAGGCTGGTCGGCCTCTGGCGCCATGGCGTTCACGATCGACAGCGACAGGCAATCGCCCGCATTGGCGCGGATCACCATCGGCTGGTCGCGGAAATGCGCCAGCGCCGCGGCGCGCAGGTCCTGCACCTTGTCCATCGGCACGCCCTCCGCCAGCCAGGGGGCCACCAGCGCCTCGGGGACATGGATCAGCGCGAGGCCGTTCGGGTCGCGATAGCCGTCCGCCCAGGAGGCATAGCGCTGTCCCTGCGGCAGCGGCATAGCCACGGCAAATGCCCGGATACGCGGTGCGTTCATCGGGCAATCCATCCCTTGGCGCACGTCGATCTGCCCGCGTCCGGCGCCCGTGGCATCGGCGGTTTCGGGAAGGGGGCGCAGGGCCGTGCGGATCACGCAGTCGTCGCTGGCCGGGTCGCAGGCGGCGGCATCCTCGACCCGCAATGTCTCGTCGCGGGACTGGGGGTTGTCATAGACGCGCATCAGACCCCAGGCCCCGTTCCAGATGGCATCCAGCGATCCGAAGTGGAACATATAGTCCAGCACCGCCGTCGGCCTGTCGCCTGTCGTGTCGCTCTGCACGCGGAACTGGGATGAATGCTTGCTGGGGGCCGCCGGGATCTCGAAGTGTTCCGAGATGCCGACCTCTTGCGCGGCGACAAAGGACTCGACGTTGTCGCACAGCGCCACCAGCCGCGAATGATCGCCCCAGAAGGCGCCGTCGTCGCTGTCGCGCAGCATGCCCCGACGCCAGCGGTCGTGCTGGCGGGCGATGCTGCCGCGCGCGCGGGTCCGGCAACCCTGCGCCCAGGTCACATGCTCCAGATCGTCGGCCAGCTCATCCGAGGTCGCGGGATAGCGCTGGTCGATCTGGCGGCGCCATTGCAGACCCTCCAGCGTGAAGGTGTGCTGGACCTCTTGGGCGCCCTGGATCAGCCGGATCTGCACGCGTTCGTCGGAATAGGTCTCCAGCAGCGGCGTGGCGGGATCGCCGTGGCCGCGGTTGCGCAGGGTGGCCGCATCGGCGCTGCCATCGGCAGGTGCCGGTTCGGCGGCGGGCGCATCGGCGGGTTGCAGTTCCGGCGCGGTGAACTCGGACCGATAGACATGGGACATGTTCCCGCGCGGATCGGCGGATTGGCTGTCGATCGAACAATCCAGCGCCGATGCCGCCGCGACCATCGAGGCATCCAGCGCGGCGTCTTCGGGAACCTCAAGGCCCGGAACGGGTGGGGCATCGGCGGCGGCGGCGGTCGGACCCGCCTGACCCCGGCGCAGGAATTGCAGCACGATGTCGGGCTGGCGCGCCAGGAAGCAGTCGAAGGCGGTGCGGGGGTCCTGATCCTCCTCGGTCATGGCGATGGGGGTCAGGGTTTCGGCGGTCTGGCCGATGCGCAGGGGCACCGGCTCGCCGCGATAGTTCACCAGATAGGGATCATGGTGATCGACCGAGATGCTTTCGGGGCGCGCGGGCGCATTCACCGGACGCGCCATTCCCTGGCCATAGCCCGCGCGATAGCGGACCAGCGCCATGTGGCGGCGCAGGGCGGGAACCTCGGGGTCCTCGATCAGGTCGCGGGCGACCATGGCGGGGGGCGCGTCATGCCCTTCGACCACCTGCAGCGTGCCGTCGATGGTGTCGCGGGCGACATGGGCGGCGCAACGGTTTTCCAAGGCGCCCTCGGGGTCGGTGGCGTTGCGGTGCTGGGCCTCGCAGACCAGCTTGGCCAGACCCTTGGGGCTGGGGGCGTCGATGGGCTCGGATGCGGCCAGCATCGCGCCGGACGGCAGTTCCCCCGCCGCCGCCGCGATATCGTCGCCATCCCCGTCCGTCGGGTCATAGAGCAGCGCGAAATCCGCGATCGCCAGCGCATATTCGCGGTAATCGGGATGCAACTCGTCATCAGGACCGCCGGTGACGACCTTATGCGTGCCGATGCCATCCGTTCCGCCCTCGACCACCTCGGTCGCGTCGGTGGTCATGCAATCGCCATCCCCATCGGCGCGGCCGTTGCAGACTTCCTTCCCCGCCGGTTCGACCACAAGCGCGGAATAGAACCCGTGCTGCTGGATCGAGGATGGCCCGAAGTGGTCGTGCGAAAACACCGTGCGCATGGTCCGGTCGGCCATGGCGGCGGGGTCATCCGGGTCCTCGGGGTTTTCGACCGACAGGATCGGATCGGCGAACCAGCGCTGGATGGTGGTCTGGAACAGATAGGGAAAGCGGCTGCGTTCCAGGTTCCAGATGCGATGCGCGGCCACCGGCTCCCATTCGCAGAAGGACGCGTCCGCCGCCAGATCCGGCAGGTCGCCGCCGTCCGTGGCCAGCGTGGCGCGTACGCGGTCCGCCAGATCGGTCAGGATCGCCTGCGCCTGCGGATCGCCGGTTTCGGCCCATGCGCACAGCCGCGTGGCCAGTTCGTCGGCGGCGAAGGTGCCGTCCTCATAGTTCCAGCCGTTGCCCGACCCATCCGCCGAGGTGACGTCGAATTTGACCAGGTGGATGTGCTGCCCGATGGTGTCGGTGGGCGTCTGGACCTGGAAATCGTCCAGCTCCAGCTCCTTGGGCAGTTCGTTGGTGTGGCGGAACTGGATGCATTCGCCGGAAAAGGCGCGGAAGAAGAAGGGCTCTTCGCGGGCACTGGGGCCAAGGTTCTTGTAGCGGTCGGACTGGCTGGTCAGCACGTTGATGCGACCCTGCGGATCGTGCCAGCCCGCCTTGTTCGTCACGATATCGACCTGCACCGCCGAGGCCGCATAGCGCCGGAACCCCGTCACCGCCGGATCGGGGACGAAATCCTGCCGGTCGGGGTCGAAGGGGTCGCCGCGCAGGGCCATCGCCGCCGTCGGATGGCCGCTGTCGGGATCGTCCGGATCGCGCCCAGCATAGGCGTCGGGCGCTCCGCAGGGGTCGGCGAAGGGCGCACCGGGCTTGGGCGGCGCGCCGTTCACCGCAAATCGCATCGCGGGCGTATCGGCCAGCGGATCGCCGGGTGCTGCGCTGACATAGCCGCCGCGCGTAGCGTCATAGCTGCTGTCGCGGCCATAGGCGTCGCGCAGGACCAACGGGTCGCCATCGGGCAGCTGGCCGTTGTGGTGGAAGGCCATTGCACCGCGTTCCAGCGGCTGGCCGTCGCTCTCCAGCAGCCGGATCGAGGCCTTGGCCAGATGGCCTGAAAAATCCCCAAGCGCCAGCATCTTGGCCGTGGTGCGATACAGCAGATCCTCGACCCGGCGGCGGGTGGCCATGTCGGTCAGCGCGGCGATGGCCATGTCAGCGGTGGGGACGGTGATGCCCAGCTTGCGTTCGGACCCGCCCGTTACGACATGGCGGCGCAGCCCGCCACCCGTGATGCCATCGGTTTCGGCGATGTCCATGGGGGCCTGCGGCGCGCGATGTCCGGCCTGACCCGCGACAAAGAAGGGATAGCCGGGAACGGCCTGCGCCGCCGTCACCGTGCCGTCGTCATCGACATATGTCGGCAGCAGCGGCGCCGCGCGATCGGGCAGGGGGACGATGGCGGGAATGGGGGTGCCATCCGCATCGGCGACGAAGCGACCGTCGGCATCGACCGATCCCTGGCGCGGCTTGATGGCGGTCAGGCGACCTTCGGGATCGCGGTCCAGCAGTTCGGTCGACAGCCCCGGTTCGGCCTGCCCGTCGGGCAGCCGCCGCGATCCGTCTTCGAAGACGTCATGGACGCGCCACAGCTCCCACATGCCTTGGGCGAAATGCGGATAGAGGTGGCAGTGAAAGATCGAATCCCCCACCGTCCGGTTGCGGTTTCCGGACCCCAGGCTTTCCCACCACCCCTGACCGGGGGCGGGCGCATCGGCACCTTCGGGGGGGCGGTAATTCGACAGCCCGCCGTGATAGATGCGATAGGAAAAGCCCTGCCGCGGGGCGACCGTCTGGCTGTCCAGATAGGCGCCGCGCCCTTCGTCATTGCCGCCGAACCACTGGTGCGCATGCAGGTGGAAGACATGGGTCTCCTTCGGCCCCGCGTGGAAGTTCCGGAAGACGATCGGATCGTTCAGATAGGAATGATGCACGTTCGATGGGTCGTCGGCATAGACCTCCAGCAGGGCCGGATCGCCGTTGACCCAGCTTTCCAGGAAGAACTCCTCGTATAGACATTCCATGCAGTCGGCTGCGGGTCCGATGCCCTTGCGGTTGGCCAGGATCATCGCCCCCAGACCGCTGGCGCCATAGTTGATGGCAAAGCCGTCGCTGACACCGGCCAGCTGGGGGAAGCGCTCCAATTCCTCGAAGTTGCGGGTATAGAAGGTCTTCAGCTCATCGTGGAAGACGACCGAGAATTCGCGGAAGGCGGCTTTTCCGTCCTCGGCGACGATGGCGTTCATCGTGTTGTGCACGATCTCGTGGCGGGCACCGCCAAGAGGGGCCAAGATGTTCAGGACCGGCAGGGTCTCGCCATCGACCTGCTGGCGGGCGTCATAGGCCAGCGGGCTGGCGCGGTCGTGGGGCTGGTCGCTGTCCGGGTTCGGCGCCCATGCCGCATCCATCCCCGCGCGCGAGGTCTGGCTGACATACCACTCGGTCGCGGGCCGGTCCGCGGCCTGAGGCTCGACCGTCAGGCTGCCGAACAGCCCATGCGTCAGCGAACCGCCGTCGCCCTCTCCCCCCGAAGGGGCGGCGACCGAGTTGATGAAATACGGCCCCTCGCGTTCGGCGTGCCAGAAGCAATCGACCGGCGCGTCATCCGGTGCCAGCTGGCCCAGCCCCATGCAGATGTCGTCAACCTTGCCCGTGCGCGGATCCTGCAGCGGGCGCAGCCCGTCGATCACGAAGGAAATCCCCCGCGTGCGTGGCCAATCCGACGGCTCGGACCCCAGTTCGGCATCCTGCGCCGCGCTGTCGGCGGAACAGAGCGCCTGAACCAGTGCATCGGTATAGCTGCCCTCGGACCCCTGACGCGTGCCTTGGGACACCAGGTCGCGGATGCCGTGATCGCCGGTGACGCGGTCCTCGCCCTGTTGTCGGCAGAAGGTCTGCGAATAATCGGGCCGGCCCTGCGCATCGTCGAAGCGCAGCAGATTATGCACCCGCACGTGCAGCACATCACCCACGTTCGCGCGCAAGGTCAACGGGCGGGGCCGCTTGCAATCGTGCAGGCGCACCCGTCCGGCGGTCAGATCGTCGCGGCGGGCATGGGTGCCGATGTCATCGGCGCAGGCGGCCAGGATGTCCTCGGGCACCGGCAGCGAGGCGGGCACCAGGTCGCGCATCAGGGCGAAGATCATGCCGAAGGGGTTGTGCGACCCAAAGCGGTTATAGACCAGCATCTGGTCCAGCGCCCCCACCTCGGCGCAAACGACGCGGCGGGCGCGGGTGTCATCGGCATGCAACTGGCTGAAGTCGCCGGGTGACAGGTCGCAAAAGCCCGTCCCGGTTTCAGCGGCTTGGGCTGACATCGCCCCCAGACCAGCCCAGATCACCACCACGAACATGCATACTCTGAACATAACCCGGCCCCCACTCTCAGCCCCCAATCAAGGGTGCGATATTCAATTAAGTTCGCTGATGATCAGGATTCGCGCAAGTTAATTGGATATATATTTTATATATAAAATTGATCTTGGTTATATTATGATGGAAAATATATCAGGATATATGTCAGCATCGTTAACGTAATTGGTATGTCTTATATGGCGCGTTGCGCCGTGGGGGGTAATATGGAAATGTCCGCCGTCGGTCCCATCTTTCGTAATCCGGCCGAAATCGCCGCCTTCTTTGCCCGCGCCGCGCCATTCGTGGATGCCGACAGCCTGCAGGTGCAGGTGGATATGCATCTGTCGCTGGATCGCATCGGGAATTTCGAACAGCTTGCTGATAATGCGGGCGAAATGAATGCGATATTCGAAATTCTGTCCGAAGTTGAAAGGCAGGGTTTTGACGATGGCCGCCAATTGCCGCATCTGGTGATATTCCCGCAGGGCTGGGCTGCAATGCTGCGCCATCCCGATTGTGGCGCCCGTGACGGTCAGGCGATGGTGCGGGTGCTGATCTGCCCCTGTCACCCCGATGACACCGAGGCGGTTCGCGGAACGCTGGTCGCACTGCTGGCGGGGTTGCAGGACAGCACCGGACGCAGCCGAAGCACGCCACCTCTGATCGCCCGCCGGGACATGGAATGGCCAGCCGATCTGGCCCCCGTCTTTGATCGCGACAGCGTCGAGGCCGCCTTCAAACAGTTGATGGCCGACGACAGCCGCCACGACGATCGCCGCATCCGTTCCGATGTGATCGACGACCACCTGCGCTGGCTGGCCGCGAACCGACCCGTGGCCGCCCCCTTGCGGCGCGACGTGACGCCCGCGCCCGTGGCATCATCGCGGGGTGGCACGGTCGATCTGAAGCATCACGTCGTCAACATGCGCTTTGGCGAATTGTCGCGGGACGGGGCGTTCCAGACCGACGCCTCGGATGTGGCGGCCATCGCGGATCGGGCGCGGGACTGGATCGATCAGGGCAGCGGGCGGCGGCTGGTGATCTATGCCCACGGCGGTCTGGTCAGCGAGGGACTGGCCCTGGAATACGCCCGCAGCACCGCGGCCTGGTGGCTGGAGAACGACGTCTATCCGGTCTTCTGCATCTGGGAAAGCGACGCGCTCTCGGTGATCTGGCAGATGATCGCGCAACAGTTCGGCCGGCGCGACACCCGCGGCTTCGACCTTGGCGGCATCCGCGACGCCGCGATCGAGGGGTTGGTGCAGATGTTCGGGCGCGGCATCTGGGGCACCATGAAGAACAGCGCGCGGCAATGTTCCGCCCCCGGTGATCGCCACGGGCTGACCCTGCTGGCGCGCGAACTGGGGCGGGTCTTCGGACCGGACGCGCCCATCGATCTGGTGGGGCACAGCGCGGGGTCCATCGTGCTGCTGCACCTGTTGCCGGTGCTGCGGCAGGCAGGCTGTCCGGCGCAAAGCCTGCAGACGCTGGCTCCGGCAGCGACCACGGCGCTTTACCGGTCGGGTCTGGCGGCAGGGGGCGCGACGCTGCGCCATCGAATCTATACCATGACCGACACCGCCGAGCGCGACGACAACGTCGTCGGCATCTATGGCAAGTCGCTGCTGTATTTGGTGGCCTTCGGGTTCGAGCCGTCCCGCCCGACGCCGGTTTCCGGGCTGCAACGCGACCTGCTGGGCGACACGGCGCTGGTCACCGGGCTGGCCGAATGGGTCAATGGAGTCACCCGAGAGGCGCTGGTCTTTTCCCCGTCGCCCAACGGAACGCCGCAACGGCTGCGGTCATCCGCGACCAGCCACGGCGGTTTCGACAATGATGCCGCCACCATGTGGTCGGTGATGCGCTTCATCCGCGGCCCGGGGCATGACGCGCGGATCACGCCCTTCCCGGAAGGTGCCCGCAGTGTGCGCGGGGGCGATGACATGCTGCCGCAGTTGCCCGATGATCTGCGCCAGTATCTGGCCCTGATGGACCAGCCTGCGGCAGCCGCGCCGACCGCGGCAGACCGGGTCAACAATCCGCCCGCGACGGCGCATCAGCCCGCGCGGATCGCGCTGACCATCGGCATCGACCATTATGCTGGCTCGGCGCGGTTGCAGGGCTGCGGGCGCGATTCCGACAGTTGGCGCGATCTGTTGGAACAGCGCGGCTATCAGGTCACGCAGATCACCGGCCCCGAACGGACGCATCGCGATGCGCTGGTGGCGCATCTGCGCGACTTCGTGGCGCGCGGGCGGGCGGGTGACAGCCTGATCTGGCATTATTCCGGCCACGGGATGGAGGTGATGCCCGAATTCGGCACCGACAATGACGATGGCGACATGGCCCGCGATCAGGCCATCGTCGCCTCGAACAACAGCATCGGCATTGATGCGCAGCTGGATCACGCCCTGATCGACGACCAGATCCACACCCTGCTGCAGGCCCTGAACCCGGCAGCGCAGATGCATGTCTTTCTGGACAGCTGCCATTCGGGCACCGCGACGCGTCTGGCCATGTCGGGCCGCCCGCGCAGTCTGGGCACGCTGCGCAAGGCGCATTACGTGCCGCATGGCCGGTCCTTTACCATGCCGCCGACGGGTACGCGCGGGACGGGCTACGAAGGGTCGAACCATGTGCTCTACAGCGCATCGTCCGCAATCCAGACCGCGCAGGAAAACGGATCGCCGGTGATGGGCGTCTTTTCGCGGGCGGTCCGCGACATGCTGGCAGGCAACCCCGGCGCGATGACCAACGCCCAGTTCCGGGCAAGGATCAACGCCCTGACGGTGGGCAACAACCAGACGCCGGGGGTCTATTGCGACCCTGCGCGGATGGATCACAACTTTCCGCTGGTCTAGGCGATGCAGCCGCTGCCCCGCCTGACCATCGCCCCCAGCATCACGCGCGAGGCGGGCGTCACCCGCGCCTGCTATCCGCTGAAAGGCAACCTGCCGGCGCGTTGGCGGCGGGGGCAGGTCTTCACGGTGGATGGGTCGATCCGCACCCGCGACGGCGGCCTGTCGCAGATGGCGGTGCCTTACGAACCGTTGTCGCCGGGTCCGCAGGGGCGGCTGTTCACCGTCGATGCCACCGATTGCGCCAGCGGCGTGTCGCGCAGCAGGCCCGATCTGGACCGGCCCGGACCCGATGATTTCACCTTCGACCAAGGGTGCGACGAAACCCACTGCCGCAACGTCTATTTCACCGCCATGGCCACCTATGAAGCGTTTCGCAGCGCGCTTGGCCGTCCCGTCGCATGGGCCTTCTGGCGGCAGGATCACCATCCGCCGCTGCGGCTGATGCCCTTTGGCCAGAACGCGCTGAACGCCTGTTACGACCGCGACGCGGGCGCAGTCAGCTTCGGCTACAGCCCCGCGGGGCCCGACAGCGACCATGCCGACCGGCGGCTGCTGCGGTTCACGGCACTGTCCAGCGACGTCACCGCGCATGAGGTTACCCACGCCCTGATCGACGGGCTGCGGCCCGATTACGACATGCCGGTGAACCCCGATGTCTTCGCCTTCCACGAAGCGATGGCCGATATCGTGGCGCTGCTGTCGCGCTTTGCCCGCCCCGGGTATCTGTCGCACCTGCTGGCGGGGTCGGGGATGGATTTCCTGCGCGGCGCGTCCTTGGTCAGCCTTGCGCCGGAGCTGGGGCGGCTGGTGCGCCGGTCGGGGCTGCGCACGCTGGACATCGCCTGGACCGAGGCGGGCGCAGGGTCCGAGGGCCTGCCGCGCTATGACGACGCCCCCGATGCGCCCCATGATCGCGGCGGCCTGCTGTCCTCGGCCATTTTCGAGGCCTTCCTGCATGCGCTGGACCGCCGCATCGGGCCGCTGATGGCGCTGGCGGCACCTTCGGGCAGCGCGGTCGGGCGCTATCTGCAGGAACAGGTCCAGCACATCGCGTCGCGCACGGCGGGGCATTTTCTGTCCATCTGCATCCGTGCGCTGGATTATTGCCCGCCCGCCGCGATCCTTTTTGCCGATTACCTGCGGGCGCTGATCACCGCCGACCGGCTGTTGGCCCCGCAGGACGACTGCGGCTATCGCGAAGAGCTGATCCAGGCCTTCCGCCGCCGTGGCATCTATCCACAGGGGATCGACGTGCCCTCGGAATCGGCGCTGGCATGGGGCCCGCCCGAGGTTCCCGTCCACCCCATCCCCGGCTTGGCGCTGTCCCAGCTGCGCTATCACATCAGCCCGGCGTTCCCGCTGTCGGCGCAGGAAATCCGCCGTCAGGCCAGCGCCTTGGCCCTTGCCATCGACGACGATCCCCGGCTGGCGCATCAGCTGGGACTGCGGGCGGCGGTCAAGGGGGCGGACAGTCTGTCGGCGCCGCAGGTGACATCTATCAGGCCGACGCTGCGGGTGGGGCCGGGGGGGTTCATCGACTTTTCCATCATCGCCGAGATCACCCAGACCTGTGACATCCCGACCGGGCAGGGGGTCATGCGCCACAAGGGCGGGGCGACGCTGATCCTGGACGCCACCGGCACGCCTGCCATGATCGTCAGCCAGCGCATCGACAACCCCCACCGGCAAGAGGCCGAGGCGGAACATCTGCGCCACGCATTCGCCCAAGGCCGGATGGTGCTGGACAAGGGACGGCTGGTTCCCGAACCCGGCCACCGGCGGGCGATCTGTGCGGGGTGATGCCGGACCTACGCCTTTCGGGCAGGGGGATTGATCTATCGGCGCGCCGTTTCGCCATAAAGACAGAGACTGCGCCGAGCCACCCTCTGCTAGCGTCGGGTCAGAGGCAGCAGCAGGACGTCGGGCTTATGCGGATCGCGGTGGTGACACCATATTACAAGGAAACCGACGCCGTCCTGCGCATCTGCCATGACAGCGTGCGGGCGCAAAGCGTTCCCTGCAGCCATATCCTGGTCGCGGACGGCTTTCCCAACCCGATCGTCGCCGATTGGGAGGCCCGCCACATGACGCTGCCCGACGGTCACCGCGACGGCGGCAACATCCCGCGCGTGCTGGGCGCGATCAGCGCCTTCAATCACGGCTTCGATGCGGTGGCCTTTCTGGACGCCGACAACTGGTTCCAGCCCGACCATCTGGAACGGATGATCGACCTGCATCTGGCTACGGGGGCGGCGGTCTGCACGGCCAGCCGGTCCATGCACCGCTTCGACGGGACCTTCATGTTCGACGACGACAAGAACGACGGGCGCACCCATGTCAACACCAGCTGCTATTTCCTGACCCGGGCGGCTGCGCCCCTGGTGGCGCGTTGGGGGCTGATCCCGCGCGGGCTGGCCGATATCGTCAACACGATCTATTGGCAGACGATCCTGGGCGCGCGGCTCGATCACGCCCATCAGGTCACGCCCACCGTCTGCTATCGCACCCCCTACGAGTCCGATTACCTGCGCATGGGCGAGGCCATGCCCGAGGGCGGCAAACCGCTGTCGGTCACCGACCGGCCCTTTGCGTGGTTCCGGTCGCTGCCTGCCGATGAACGCATGCAGATCCGCCGCCAGATCGGTTGGCCGGTGCGCCGCCGCAGCGTTGCCCGCCTGCGGCTGGCTTGGCTGGCCGCGCGGCTGCGGCCCTTTGGCGGGCAATCATCACGGCAGGGATCGTCATGAGTGGCGACCCCGAACCCATTCTGGCGACCTGGCGCCGACAAGGTCCCGCCATCATCGCGCAGCGGCGTGCGGAATACGACCGTCTGCTTGACCGCGCCCGCCTGCTGTTGGAACGGCGCCGTCATGGGCAGGCAACGGCGGCCCTGCAGGCGGCGGCGAATTACGCCGTCCTGTGGCACACCGGCCAGTTCACCGACCCGCGGATCGAGGCGACGCTGCGCCAGCTTGGCCAGCAGGCGCTGCATGACGACCGCCCCTGCCGACCGCCCCGCGACGAGGGCGCCCCCCGACGCATCCTGCATGTCGCGACCGAGCTCTACGGCATCGGCGGCCACGCCCGCATGGTCGCCCATTGGATCCGCAACGATCCGCGCAACGTCCATTCGCTGGCCCTGACTGGCCAGCATTGCCCGCTGCCGCAGGATGTCGCCGATGCGGTGCAGGACGCGCGGGGCTCGGTCACTTGCCTGAACGCGCGGCCGGGGGGGCTGCTGCGATGGGCGCGCGGGCTGCAGGCGCTGATGGCACGGGCCGACATCGTGGTGCTGCATGTCCACAACATGGATGTGGTGCCGATGATCGCGCTGGCCGGTCTGGTCAACCGCCCGCCCAGCATGATGGTCAACCACGGCGATCACCAGTTCTGGCTGGGTGCGGGCGTGGTCGACATGATCGTGAACACGCGGCACAGCGGGCGGCAACTGGGCATCGACCGGCGCGGCGTGACGCCCGAACGCAGCGCGCTGATCCCGCTGTGCCTTGGCGCCAAGCCCCGTCAGATGTCGCGACAGGCGGCGCGTCAGACCTTGGGGATCCCGACCGATGCGGTGGTGGTGCTGACCATCGCGCGAGCCGTCAAGTTCCGCGACATCGGCGGCGACAACTTCGTGCAGGCGCTGCTGCCGGTGCTGCGCGACAACCTGCAGATGCATATGGTCGTCGTCGGGCCGGGTCCGATGCCCGCCTGGGCGGACAGCATCGCGCAGGTGCCGGGGCAGGTGCATCTGATCGGCGAAACGACGCAAACCCAACCTTATCTGGATGCGGCGGACATCTATCTGGATGCCTTCCCCTTCGTTTCCATCACCTCGCTGCTGGAGGCCGGGATGCAGGGGCTGCCGCTGGTGACCCGCGCGGCCTATGGACCCGATTGCGGCGTGATGGCGGCGGATTCGCCGGGGCTGGACGGGGTGATGGTGACCACGCATTCGGTCGCGGAACTGCGCAGGACCATCGCCGCGCTGGTTCAGGACGCCACGCATCGCCGCAGCCTTGGCACGCAGACGCAGGCGCAGATCACCGCCGGCAACACCGGAACGGGCTGGCGCAACCAGCTGCACGACCTCTATCGCCAGGCCGAGGCCTTGCCGCGCAATTCCGGCGATCTGGCCCCCCTGCAGGGGATAGGCGATCTGGACCTGTTCATCCCCTTCGTCTTCGACGATCCCGTCGGCATGGGGGGGTCGGACACAATCCGCGTGTCGCGCGCGACCCAGCTGGTCCTGAAGGCCGCGCCCCCCGGCTGGCGCATCCGCCACCTGATCCGCATTGCCGCCAGGCGCGATCTGTCGGGCAGTCCGCTGCGCGCGCTGATCCCCGCATGGCTTGGCACCACCCTTCGAAGGAGCCTGCGCCGTGCCCCCTGAGACAGCGACACCCCGCGCATGAGCGTCATCCGCCGCAGCGTCATTGCCTCGGTCGCGGATAAATACGCCACCCAGGTCATCAGCGTCGTCACGCTGGCCGCCATGTCGCGCATCCTGACCCCGGCCGAGACCGGCATCTATCTGCTGGCCAGCACCGTCATCCTGCTGCTGGAGAACCTGCGCCTGTTCGGCACCGGCATCTTCATCGTGCAGGAAAAGACGCTGGCGCCCCAGACGGTGCGAACGGTCTTCACGATCACGCTGCTGATCTCGCTGTCGCTGGCGGGGGCGATGGTGGCGGCATCGGATGTGATCGCGGGGTTCTTTCACGAACCGCAGGTGGGGCGGCTGCTGGTCATCGCCTCGCTGTCCTTCGTGATCGCGCCCTTTGGCGGGCCGCTGCTGGCGCTGATGCAGCGCGACCTGTCGTTCACCCGGCTGGCGGTGCTGAACGTCGCCATGGCGCTGGTCAACGCGGGCGTCACCATCACGTTGGGAGCGATGGGCTGGGGGCCGGTCAGCTATGTCTGGGGGATCGTCGCGGCGGGCGCGGTGCTGGCGTCGGGCGCCATGTTGCTGCGACCCGAGTTCTGGGTCTTTCGCCCGTCCCTGCAGGGTGCGCGCCGCATCCTGTCCTTCGGGGCAGTGTCATCTTCGGTGACGGTGCTGAACATGGCCTACGAGATGCTGCCCCGTCTGGCCCTGGGTCGCATGCTGGGCGTCGATGCGGTGGGCATCTATGCCCGCGCGGTGACCGTCTGCCAGCTGCCCGACCGGGCGCTGGTCTCGGCGCTGCAGCCTGTCGTGCTGCCCGCAATGGCGATGCATTCGCGGCAGGGGGGCGATCTGCGCGTCAGCTATCTGCGCGGGCATGCGCTGATGTCGGCCATCCAGTGGCCGACGCTGATGATGCTGGCGCTGCTGGCCAATCCGGTCGTCGCCATCCTGCTGGGCGCCCAATGGAGCGAGACCCCGCCGCTGGTCCGTATCATCGCCACCGCGACCATGGCGCTGGCCCCGGCCTTCATGACCTTCCCGCTGCTGGTCAGCGTGGGGCGCATCCGCGACACCTTCTGGGCCAGTCTGATCTGCCTGCCGCCCTCGGTCCTGGCGATCATCGTGGCGGCGCAGATGGGGCTGACGGCGGTGGCGGCCAGCCTGCTGGTCATCGCGCCATTCCAGATGTTCGTGGCGCTGCTGTTCATCCGCCGGGCCATCGGGCTGGAATTCGGCCAGCTGTGGGTCGCATCGCTGCGCAGCATCGGGGTGACGGCGGCGACCGCCGTGCTGCCGCTGGCGGTCATCGCGACGTCGGGTCGGGGCTTTGATCTGGGCATGGGGCAGACGGCGGTGGCGGTTGCGGGGGCCGCGATCGGCTGGCTGGCGGGGATCATGCTGACCGACCACCCGATAAGGTCCGAGATCATGGCCGTCTGGCGGATGATCGCCCGCCCGCGCGGTCCCGCGACCCATCCCGCCGAATGACCGTCAGTCGCGCGGCTGCAGGCTGAACTGGTCGATGAACCTCTGCGCGCGGTCCAGATCGCCCGTCGCCTGCACCACCCCCGATGCGACCAGCGCCGCCAGCGGCTGCGGCCCATAGACCGCCGCCGCCATGGCGTTGCCGGTCCCCCGCAGCACAAAGGGCGCCTGCGGGTCCTGCACTGCGGTCGTTCGCAGCGCGCCCGATTGCAGGTACATCTGGAACGCCTCGGGGCCGAAATCGAAACCGGCGCTTGCATCCGGCCCCGCCCGCAGCGTCACCCCCATCGAGATCATCAGCGCCGAGGGGCTGATGAACCGCCGCGGATCATGCCCCGGCACCGTCAGCGCCCATCGGCACAGCGCCTGCAACACCGGCAGCAACCCATGCCCCGCATCCGTCAGCCCATAGGTTCCCGCCTGCGCGTCGTGGGTGACGACCCCCGCCTGCTCCAGCTGGGAAAGGCGTCCCGTCAGCACGCTGGCCGTCACCCCCGGCAGTCCGGCACGGATCGCCCCGAAGCGTTTGGTGGCGAAGACCAGCTCGCGCACGACCAGCAGTGCCCATCGGTCGCCTACAAGGTTCAGCGCATGGGCGCCAAGACAGCCCTCGTCATACCTGACGCGCGGCACGGATGGGTGGTTTTTCGCCTGTTTCGTCACGCCGGTCTCTTTTGGTTGTTTTTTACTACTAACAGGCTCAGTCTGAGGGCGCAATCAGCCTTGAGCAACAGATGATTCCATCCCAGCAGGAGACGTCAGATGACCTATATCAACGGTGCCCTTGCCCCCGTGCCCACGGACGCAAGGGATGAATACCTGGCCCATGTCGAACAGCTGTGGCAGCTGTTTCGCAAGCATGGCGCGCTGCGCATGGTCGATTGCTGGGGCGTCGATCTGCCCAAGGGCAAGCAGACCGATTTCGACGGTGCCGTCGATGCGGCCGAAAACGAGACCGTGACCTTTTCCTGGATCGAATGGCCCGATCGCGCCACCGCGGACGCTTGCTGGCAGAACCTGCCCGACGACCCCGAGATGCAGAACCTGTCCAAGATGCCCTTCGACGGCGGTCGCATGGTGTCGGGCGGGTTCGAGCCGATCCTGACCAGCGGCACGGGGACGCCTTCGGATTACGTCCAGGGCTTTGTCGCGGCGGTTCCGGCCGACAAGCGCGAGGACTATCTGGCCATGGCGCAAGAGGGTTGGCAGATGTTCCACCGTCTTGGCGCCGTTGGTTCGGTCGAATGCTGGGGGCAGGATGTCCCCCACGGCAAGCGCACCGATTTCTATCGCGCTACCCATGCCAAGGAGGGTGAGGTGATCGTCTTCAGCTGGGTGCAATGGCCCGACCGCGCGACCTGCGACGCGGCCTTCCAGACCATGCACGAAGAAGCACAGGGCAAGCCGATGCCCGAAATGCCCTTCGACGGGATGCGCATGTTCTGGGGCGGGTTCCAGACCGTCTTCGACAGCGCGACCCATGGGGCATGACCAAACTGATGCATCCCCCATCCACAGGGTGGTGTTGCTGACGCCTGCCGTTCGGGCTGATCTGTCGGGGTAATGATCCCAACCCGGACCCAGATCACATGAGGGTGCTTCTTTCCGCCTATGCCTGCGAACCCAATGCAGGGTCCGAGCCGGGGAAGGGCTGGCTGTTTGCCAATGCCCTTGCACGGCAGGGATGCGACGTGACCGTCCTGACCTGCGGCAGCCACCATCGCGCCGTGATCGAGGCCCATTGCGCCGATCATCCCCCGCCCGCGAACCTGCGCTTCGTCTTTCACGACGTGCCGCGCTGGCCCGGACCGGGCTATGCCGAGGCGCGCCATATCCGCCAGCACTACATGGCGTGGCAGATGACTGCCCGCAGCCGGGTGCGCCGGATGCTGCGGGATCAGGATTTCGATGTGATCCACCATGTGACATGGACGGTGCTGCGCTGGCCCTCGTTCCTTGGCGGGTTGGGGCCGCGCTTCGTCTTCGGCCCCGTCGGTGGCGGTGCGACTGCCCCCAAGGCCCTGCGCCCGTCCTTTCCGCAAGGGGGGCAGCGGCGCGAAAGGCTGCGCGATATGATCAACGCGATCAGCCGCATCGATCCGATGGTGCGGTCCTGCCTGCGCCGCGCCGATGCCATTCTGGTCACCGACCCCGAAACCGCGGCCCTTGTCCCGCCCCGCCACCGGCCCCGCACCCATGTCGTGGCCGACATCCTTGCGCCCACACCGGCCGGCATGGTGACGCGCATCGGCGGCCAGCCCGCGCTGCTGTTCGTCGGGCGGCTGGAATACTGGAAGGGCGCGCATCTGGCGATCATGGCGCTGGCCCATCTGCGCACCCATCTGCCCGAGGTCAGCCTGACCATCGCCGGCACCGGCCCCGAGGCTGACACCCTGCGCGATCAGGTCCGCAGGCTGGGGCTAGAGGCTGCGGTCGATTTCGCGGGGCAGGTGCCGGGCAACCGGATGGCCGCGCTTTATGCCGCCCACGACCTGTTCCTGTTCCCCAGCCTGCACGACAGCGGCCCCCATGTCATCGGCGAGGCCCTGTCCGCAGCCTTGCCCGTCGTCTGTCTGGATCTGGGCGGGCCGGGGATCGCGGTCAACGACAGCTGCGGCGCGGTGGTGCCCTGCGGCGATCTGGACGCGGATCGGCTGGCCGAACGCCTGTCGGCGGCCTGCGCTGCGATGCTGGAGGATCCGGCGCGGATGGCACGGCTGCGGCAGGGGGCGCAGGACCGCGCCCGCCAGTTCGACGCCGATCACCGCGCCCGCACGACCATCGCGCAATTCTATGCGCCCCGACCCGAGGAGGGGTGATGCGGCTGTTGATCATTGTGGTGATGTGCCTGCTGTGGGCGCCGATGGCGCAGGCGCGGGTCATCCATGTCGCAAAGGGGGGCGGGGCGGGGAATGGCACCGCCGCCCAGCCTTTCACGACCATCGGGCAGGCACTCGCTGCGCCCCACGGGGCGGGGGACACCATCCTTGTCCACCCCGGCACCTATGTCGAGCGGCTGTTCATCCGGCAGGGTGGCACGCCGGGGAGTCATGTCACCCTGCGGTCACTGCAGCGATCGGGCGCGCGGATCAGGCCGCCGCGCGGCACCTATAGCACCGTCAATGTCAGGGCCAATTACGTCACGGTGCAGGGGTTCGACGTCGTGGGCGGGACCGGGCACGGGATTGACGGGGAACGGATCCACCACGTCCATGTGCGCGGCAACACCGTCCATGACAGCGGTGGCAGCGGGATATCCTTCTACCTCTCCGAGTTCCAGACCATTGAGAACAACCGCACCTTCCGCAATGCCGCCACGAACGGTTATCAGACCAGCGGCATCTCGGTCGCGTCGAACATCGATCTGGTGGGGGATACGCGCGACCGGGGCTTTCGGACGATCATCCGGCGCAACATCAGCCATGACAACATGACCACCACCGTGCCCGCACCGCATACCGACGGCAATGGCATCATCATCGACTGGCTGCGCAATCTGGGCACAGGTCATCCACCCTATCGCTTTCCCACGCTGGTCGAGGACAACCTGGTCTATCGCAACGGCGGCAAGGGCATCCAGGTCTTCCAAAGCGACAATGTCACGGTCCGCAACAACACCGCCTGGCACAACAACCTGGACCCGCTGAACCCCGGCACCGAACGCGGAGAGATCACCATCACCGCGACTGCGGCAGGGGCCGTCGTGCAGAACAACATCGCCGTCGCCAATCCGCGCGCGAATGCCGACAACACGGCCTTCAGCCTTGCGCATGCTTCCGTGCGGGCGGTGGCCAATCTGGCGCATGGCGGGCCGCGGCCGGTGATCTTGTGGAACGGTGCCGCATTCCGCCCGCGCGATGGCAACATCAAAGGGAAATCGCCGATGTTCATGGACCCGGCACAACGTCGGTTCCAGTTGCAGCGCGGATCGGCGGCCATCGATGCCGGGCGTGGCACAAGACCGGCGGGGGCGCGTGATCTGGCGGGCGGGCCGCGGGTCAGGGGCCGCATCGACATGGGCGCCTATGAGTTCGACCCCGCCGCCCCTTGATCCGGCTGGATGATGTCCAGACCCAGCCCGTCAAGCAGATTGCTGGTATGTCCGTCGATGACGGCGGGCGGCCCGTGCCGGTCGCGTCCCGCCCGTTCATAGGCACGCGTCCAGCGGTTGTCCGTCCCGAAGGTCAGGAACAGGGCGATGCGGTTCTGGCGAGCGCCGCGCGAGGCGCTGCGCCAGCCGGTCAGCACATCATCGGCGTCGCGGCGCAGCAGCGGGCCCGCGGGTTTCGACAGGCATCGCAGGGCCACCATGCCGGCGGCGGGCGGATGATCGGCGTGATCCAGCCGCGTATCAAGGACGATCACATCGCCCGCCGCCATCGGCACGCGGCTTGGCGCGATGTCGTTGCCCTGCACGTCCAGATGCGATCCGGGCCGCAGCTGGAGGCCTTTGCCCGTCTGGTCCTGCAAAAAGATCGCCAGCCTGAAGACCGCGAAATCCGGGTCGCTCAATGCGGCGGTATCCATCGCCGCGCCGGTCAGGGCATCGCGCCGCCACCCGGCCCGCGTGTTCATGGTGACGGTGCAATCCCCGGTCAGCAGCGGCGTTCCCGCCACATGCGCGGCCATGACGGCCGCCAACTCGGGCGTCAGCGTGGCCTGCAACAGCCCGCGCACATGATCCAACGCGCGCGATTGCAGCTTGCCGCCAAGCCGCGCGCGACCTGCGCGTTCGAAATGCTGTTCGACCAGATGGCGCAGCTGCATGATCCGGCCCGCGCCCATCACCCCTGGCCACAGGGCAAAGCCCGCCGCCTGCAGATGGGCACGGCTGTCGGTCGGGTCGGGCAGGGGGTGGGCGTGTTCACGCATCTGACGTACCTTGAGTGGTGGCCGAGGCCAGCCTTAATTCGCGCGGAAATGCCCGTTTCCATCCGATGACCGGCCCACCGCCTTGCAGTCCGAAATGGCGCTGCGGCTTGGGGCCTGATGCAGATAGGTCGGGTCGAAGCCCGCGAATTCGATCATGCCGGGGCGGTCGTGGATATCGACGGTCGCGCTTTTGAAGCTGACGAAGCCGCGTTCGCGCAGCTGGCGCAGGGTGCGGTTCAGATGGACCGCCGTCAGGCCCAGCACATCGGCCAGCAGATATTGCGACAGCGGGCAGTGGAAACTGTCGGGGTCGTCCAGACCGACACGGGTCAGACGCTCGGACAGCTCCAGCAGGAAATGCGCGGTGCGGACCTGCGGATTGCGCCTGGCGACGCTGACCAGATGTTCGCTGGTGATCGCCATGTCGCAATTGATCGAGAACAGGATCGCCTCGGCCAGACGCCCGGCGCCCGCGCTCATGGACAGCAGCGCGCGATAGCTGATGGGCGCCAGCTCGACCCGGGTGATGGCCTCGGTGGCGTGGGGGGCGTACTTCAGCCGCATGTCCGAGATGCCGATGAAATCGCCGGGGATGCGCACGTCCAGGATCTGGTCGCTGCCGTCGATCAGATGCCGGACCGAGGACGCCCAGCCCGAACACAGGAAATAGCCGCGCCGCTTTTCCTGTCCCTCGAATATGATGGTGTCGCCAGCCTCGACAGTGATCATCTTGCGCCGGAAAAGCGCCAGCCTTTCCGACGTGTTGACGTCGATCCCGCGGATGCGCCGCAGCTGTTCCAAAGTGGTCTTGTTTTCGGCGGCTGCCATGTATCGTACCTGAAATAGAACTGATTAATGCGCATATGTATAGACCAATGAACGCCCCTGCGCCCAGTGCCGATCTTGCAGCGACATCAGGTGCGAATGTGCATCCAGACCACGGGCCAGATCACGGGACCATCCCCAGCAGCACGGCCCCGCGACCCTGATCCAGCCATGAATGTACATATTGGACACTGATCCAGATCAGTCGGCAAGCGTCCCCGCTTCCTTGATTGATCGGTCAGATACCGGCGTCACAATCAAAGGTTGTGATATGACGCCGGGCGGTGTTTTCGGGCGGAATGTAAGAATTTTATGACAATCCAGAACATTGCCGCAGGGCCTTCACCCCGCCGGATACATCCGGAACGGGCATTCGCACAGGGCTCCGACTGTTGAACATATACTTTCGGACAGTCCGAAAGACAAAGGTCGTAGACTGCGCCGTCCCCGCATGCGGCCCTTGCAACCACGGGGGGATATGGACGCCCCTTGCGGGCCTAAGGGCGCATCCGCAGCGGCGGGCATTCCACCTAGTGCGAACTGGTTCCGTGATGGTTCCGCAGTAGCGTGATCTGCGGCCAACCGTTTTGGGTGCCGCTTGCTTCAGGAGGCGTTTGCATGCCCATCACAGATTGCGAACTTGCCGCGGATGTCAGGATACCCTGTCCCGAGCTTGTGAATCTTTACGGCTGCCAGGTCGGCAACCAGTCCAGCATCGGGCCGTTCGTTGAAATCCAGCGCGGATGCAGGGTCGGGGACCGGTGCAAGATCTCGTCCCATGCCTTCCTTTGCGAAGGGGTCGAGCTGGAGGAACATGTCTTCGTCGGTCACGGCGTGATGTTCACCAATGACCTGCTGCCCGCCAGCACCAACCCCGACGGATCGCTGAAGGGCGCCGACGACTGGCACCTGCTGCGCACGCTGGTCAAGCGCGGGGCCGCCATCGGGTCGAACGCCACCATCCTGTGCGGCATCACCATCGGGGAAAGCGCCCTGATCGGGGCGGGGGCGGTCGTGACGCAGGACGTGCCGCCCTATGCCATCGTCGTGGGCGTGCCCGCCCGCGTGACCGGCGACATCCGGTCGCGCACCGCGGTCCCGTCCGAAGTTTCACGCATGACAGCAAGCGAGGTGGCGTCATGATCCGGCTTGGACTTGCAGGCTATGGCTATTGGGGACCCAACCTGGCGCGCGCCGTGTCGGGCATGAAGGACGCCCGGCTGGAGATGATCGCCGATATGTCGCCCAAGGCGCTGGAACGTGCGGCGCTGGCGCATCCCGGCGCGCGGCTGACCACCTCGATCGCGGATATGATCGCCGATCCCAACATCGATGCGGTGATGATCGCCACGCCGGTCAGCACGCATTTCGACATGTCGATGGATGCGCTGCGGCGGGGCAAGCATGTGCTGGTCGAAAAGCCCATGGCCGAAACCCCCGACCGCGCCCGCACCATGATCGCCGAGGCCGCACGTCGCAATGTCGTGCTGATGGTGGACCACACCTTCGTCTATACCGGCGCGGTCCAGACCATCGCCAAGGTCATCGAATCCGGAGAGATCGGCGACGTCTACTACTATGACTCGACGCGGGTGAACCTGGGGCTGTTCCAGCGCGACGTGAACGTCATCTGGGATCTGGCCGTCCATGATTTCGCCATCATGGAACGTCTGATGAAATCCACCCCCGTCGCCATTTCCGCCAGTGCCGCGGGCTTCCTGCAGGGGCGGCCGGAAAACATGGCGCATCTGTCGGTCTATTACGAAAACGGGGCGATGGCGCATCTGAACGTCAACTGGCTGGCCCCCGTCAAGATCCGCCAGACGCTGATCGGCGGCAGCCGCAAGATGATCATCTATGACGACATGCAGACCAGCGAAAAGGTCAAGATCTATGACTGCGGGGCGGATGCTTCGGTCGATGCCTATCAGCAGATGATCTCGTACCGGTCGGGCGACATGCGCGCGCCGGCGCTGTCCACCAAGGAGGCCCTTGTCACCGAGGCCGAGGAATTCATCCGCTGCATCAATGCGGGCACCATGCCCCTGACCGATGGCGCCAGCGGGTTGCGCGTGGTCGAGATGCTGGCCGCCGCCAGCCAGTCCTGCGGAATGCGCGGTTTCCCCGTCAACCTTGTTACTCTGAAGGAAGCGTCATGATCCAGTTTCTTGACCTGCGCACCCAATACGACCAGATCGCCCCCCAGCTTGAGGACGCCGTCCTGACCGCCCTGCGCGGCGGCAGCTATGTCCTTGGCGAACCCGTCGAACGGTTCGAGGAGGCCTTCGCCCGCTATTGCGGCACGCGCCACGCCATCGCCGTCAGCACCGGCACCGCCGCCCTGCATCTGGCGCTGGTCGCCGCGGGCATCGGTCCGGGGGACGAGGTGATCACCGTTCCCGCAACCTTCGTGGCGACCGTCGCGGCCATCACCTATGCCGGGGCGACGCCGGTGCTGGTCGATATCGACCCGGTCACTTGGTGCATGGACCCCGAAGCCATCAGCGCCGCCATCACGCCGCGCACCCGCGCCATCATGCCGGTCCATCTGCATGGGCGGCTGGCCGACATGACGGCGATCAACGCCATCGCACAGGCCCACGGGCTGACCGTGATCGAGGACGCGGCCCAGGCCCATGGCGCCCGCCGCGACGGCGCTGCGGGCAGCTTCGGCGACATGGGGTGCTTCAGCTTCTATCCGGGCAAGAACCTTGGGGCCTGCGGCGAAGGCGGCGCGGTGGTGACCAGCGACGACGCTTTGGCCGCCCGCCTGCGCTGTCTGCGCGATTGGGGCCAGCAGGGCAAATACAACCACGTCCTCAAGGGCTTCAACTATCGCATGGATGCGGTGCAGGGGGCCGTTCTGGGCGTCAAGCTGCCGCATCTGGACGCGTGGAACGCCGCGCGCCGCGATGTCGCCAACGCCTATGACGCGGGGCTGGACCCCAGCATCCCGCGCGCCGCCGGACCCTTTGGCGCCGATCACGTCTGCCACGTCTATGCCATCGCCACGCCCGCGCGCGATGCGGTGATGGCCCAGCTGAAGCAGGCGGGCGTGCCCACCAACATCCACTATCCGGTGCCGGTCCACCTGCAGCCCTGTCACGCCGACCTCGGCTATCGCCGCGGCGATTTCCCCGTGGCCGAGGCTTTCTGCGACGCCACCATGTCGCTGCCCATCCATCCGCATATGGACGCCGATCAGGTGCAAACCGTGATCGCCGCCGTCAACGAAGCTGTCGCGGCCCCCGTGGCCCTGCGCGCCTGAAAGGCAACACCATGACCCAGGTTCTTGCGGGCAAGCGCATTCTTGTCACCGGCGGCTTCGGCTTTGTCGGGTCCCATATCATCGATGCGCTGCTGGCACAGGGCTGCGGGCAGGTCGTCGCGGTCGACAACCTGATCCGCGGACGGGCCGAGAACCTGTCCGACGCCATCACCGATCCGCGCCTGCGCATCGTCACCGGCGACATCCGCGACCATGTCCTGATGGAGCGTCTGGTCGCAGAAAGCGACATCGTCTTCCATCAGGCCGCGCTGCGCATCACCCATTGCGCCGCCGAACCCGACCTGGCGATGGAGGTAATGGTGAACGCCACCTTCGACCTGCTGCAGCTTTGCGTGAAGCATCGCGTGCAGAAGGTGGTGATGGCATCCTCGGCCTCGGTCTATGGCATGGCGTCCAGCTTCCCGACGACTGAGGCCGAACCGCCCTATGGCAACCGCACGCTCTATGGCGCGGCCAAGACCATGGGCGAGGGCCTGCTGCGGTCGCTAAACGACATGGAGGGGCTGAACTATGTCGCCCTGCGCTATTTCAACGTCTATGGCCCGCGCATGGACCTGCATGGCCGCTATACCGAGGTGATGGTCCGCTGGATGGAACGCATCGCCGCCGGTCAGCCGCCGATCATCTTTGGCGACGGGATGCAGACCATGGACATGATCGACGTGCGCGACGTGGCCCGCGCCAACGTGCTGGCGGCGATGTCGGATGCGACCGATGCGGTCTATAACGTCGGTTGCGGGACGGAAACCTCGCTGCTGCAACTGGCGGCGATGCTGTCGGACGCCATGGGCCGCCCCGACCTGACGCCGGAGTTCGCGCCCGAACGCTCGGTCAACCCGGTGCCGCGCCGTCTGGCCTGCACCGCGGCGGCCACGCGGGATCTGGGCTTTACCGCCACCATCCCCGTCGCCACCGGCCTGCGCGATCTGGTCAACTGGTGGGCCTCCGAAACCAGCCTGCACGAGGTCGCGCAATGATCCCCATCGCCATGCCCCTGATGGGCCCCCCCGAGGCCGATGCCGCCGCCGCTGCCGTGCTGTCGGGCTGGGTGTCGCAGGGGCCGCAGGTTGCCGCCCTTGAACGGGAATTCGCCCAGCTGACCGGCGCGGCCCATGCCTGCGCGGTCTCGAACTGCACCACGGCGCTGCATCTGGCGCTGCTGGCCGTGGGCGTCGAGCCGGGCGATGAGGTCATCACCGTCAGCCATTCCTTCATCGCCGGTGCCAACGCCATCCGCCAATGCGGCGCCACGCCCGTCTTCGTCAACATCGAGGAGGACGGCTATAACATCGACCCCAACGCCATCGTCCCGGCCATCACCCATCGGACCCGCGCGATCCTTTGTGTGCATCAGATCGGCATGCCCTGCGACATGGCCGCCATCATGGCCATCGCCCGCGCCCACGATCTGCGCGTGGTCGAGGATGCCGCCTGCGCCGCCGGATCCTCGATCCGGTTGGATCACGAATGGCGGCCCATCGGCAGGCCCATCGGCGACGTCGTCTGTTTTTCTTTCCACCCGCGCAAGGTCATCAGCACCGGCGAAGGCGGGATGCTGACCACCGACCAGCCCGATCTGGACGCGGCCTTCCGCCTGTGGCGCCAGCACGGCATGTCGGTCAGCGACACGCAGCGCCACGCCAGCAACAGCGTCATCTTCGAAGCCTATCCAGTCCCCGGCTTCAATTACCGCATGACCGATATCCAGGCAGCGATCGGGCTGCAGCAGCTGCAGCGCCTGCCCAAGATCATCCAGTCGCGCCGCGCGCTGGCCGCACGCTATCACCGGATGCTGGCCGACATGCCGGGGGTCACGGTGCCGCATGAACCGGCGGGGATGCAGTCGAACTGGCAAAGCTATGCCGTCCGTCTGGACGGGGGCGTCGATCAGCTGGCCCTGATGCAGCACATGCTGCAGGCCGGGGTCGCCACGCGTCGCGGTATCATGTGCATGCATCTGGAAGAGGCCTGCGCCGACATTCCGCTGCCCCATGACCTGTCACGCTCGGAAAGGGCGCGCGACGGCAGCGTCCTGTTGCCGCTGTTCGCGCAGATGAGCTTTGACCAGCTGGACACCGTCGTCGAGGCGCTGGCCAATGCGCTTTCCGCCCAGAAAGTGCAGGCCCGCGCGCTGGCCTGATCAGCGCGGCTTCAGGGGGCGTGCCGGATTGCCGATCATCACCGATCCCGGCGGCACGTCCCCGATGACATTCGCGGCCATGCCGATCACCGATCCCGCCCCGACCCGCACGCCGTTCCGGAAAGAACTGGCGCTGCCCAGATAGCAGCCCTGATCCACCCGGCAATGTCCCGCGATGGTGACGTTCGATCCGACCAGCACATGATCGCCCAGCTGAACGTCGTGATGCACCACGCTGCCCGGCAGGATCATGCAGTGGTCGCCGATGCACGCATTAAAGGTGACCACCGCGCCGGGGAAGATCATCGTCCCCGCGCCGATCTGCGCAAAGCCCGACACATGCGCCGCCGGATGCACCACCGTGGCAAAGCGGTCGCGCGATATCCCCAAACGTGCCACATTCGCCGCCCGCACCCCGATGCTGCGCTGCGATCCATAGGTCACGACCACCTGCGCATCCGCAAAGCGGTCCAGTGCTGACATCGGTAGGACCGGAACCCCCTGAAAGCTGTGTCCGGCAAGGTCGGGATTGTCGTCCAAAAAGGCCATCACCCGAAAGGCGCTGTCCAGATGTTCGAACATCTCGAGCGCGTTTCCCGAATACCCCAGGCATATGATTCGTGGCCGCGCTGTCATGGCGTTCTCCGGTTGTATCGGGATGTATCTTATTTAGTTATCTAATGTTAATTAAAACAACCATAGCGCGAATTGCCGGTCGGTTTTATATTCGTGTTTTCAAATATTGGCGGATTATTGCCGAAAGCCAAGTCTTATTTACACTTTCGGGTAGGTAAACTTGATCGTAATCATATTGGACATATGGCCCAGCCTGTAAATTCTGGATTGCGAGGGGGCCAAACCCTGGCTTTGTACGCTAAAATTCTTTTTTATCATATTCTTGAATGTTTGCGTACAAAGCCGGGGGGCGGCGGGCAATTCTTGCCGGGGTAAATCGTGACGCATTGGATATTCTTACTTACCTAATGCTGTTGCCAGTAATCGTGGGGTATTTTTTAAATGTTGCATCGGTATTCAGCCAATGATGAAAATCCGCCAGTTCCGGATGCGTCAAAGCGACAGACAGGCGACAGGGCCTGGACGGCGCAGGTTCAGCCGCAGGTGGTGGTGGTCGATCCGCGTCCCTTGGCGCGCGACTGCTTCGTCCACTGCCTCGAGGCGTATCGCGCAGGCGCGGTGATCGAAAGCCACGCCTCGATCGAGGCGTGGCGCGCAGGTCACGTCGAAGGCGACAATCAGGTTATCCTATATAACATCGGCAATGGGTCGCTGCTGGATGAACGCACGGCGGCCGAGGTCAACGGTGTCATCGGCATGGCGGGGGCCTGCCGCGTGATCATCCTGGCCGATCAGACCGATCTGGAATCCATGCTGGCGGCCATCGCCTGCGGGGCGGCGGGGTTCGTGCCGCCGGACGGCAAATTCGCCGATGTGGTCGAGGCCATCCGCATCGTCCATTCGGGCGGCACCTATCTGCCGCGCAGCAGTCTGGTGACGCTCAGCAAGGCGCTGGCCGCCAACCAGCACAGCACCGATGATTCCGAGGATCACTTCACCGAACGCCAGTTGGCCGTCGCCCGTGCCTTGCAGCGGGGCGCCGCAAACAAGACCATCGCCTATGAGCTGAACCTGTGTGAAAGCACCGTCAAGGTTCACATCCGCAACATCATGCGCAAGGTCAACGCGACCAACCGCACGCAGGCGGCGCAGCGTCTGAACAGCCTGATCGGCACGGGCGACAAGGACGGTTCCACGGCGCATTAAGGTCGCTGGAACGGTGACGAAGCCCCGATGCCCACCGGCGTCGGGGTTTTTTCATGGGCGGTCGGATCAGGTTTCGCCAAGGCCCCGGAAGCAGGACGCCCGAAAGCGACGTTCGCGCAGATAGATCACCGCCGAACGCATCGCGCCGCCGACAGTCGGCTGCGGCGGCACATCGCGCGCCGTGCGGCACAGCGCAGCGAAATCATCCGACAGGCGGTCCAGATCGTGGTGGCGGGTGACATGGTCACGCCCGAAGCGGCCCAGCCTGTCGCGCAGCTGCGGGTCGGTGGCCAACTGCACGATCAGCCGCTGCATCGCGTAGCCGTCGTCATCGTCGCCCACCCCGTGCAGCCCGTTGGCGGTGAACCACTCGGCGGTGCCGGGATCGAACAGGCGCGCGAAGGCCAGGTCTCCGGTCACGATCACCGGCTTGCCGAAGGCCATCCCCCGCAGCGCCGAGGCCCCCATCCCGATGACCATATCCGCCGCCGCATAGGCGGGTCGCGGATCGGTCATCGCGCCGGGCAGGCTGATCGCCTTGCGGCCCAATTCGCGGTTGGCACGGGTGGCCATATGCTGCAGCTCGGCGCGCGCACCGCCATCCCCGACGATCGCCAACCGCAGCGGCAGCTGACGCCCCAGACGGCGCAGGCATTCGATCATGTGCAGCAGCGATTCCGCCTTCATGCTGTGGGTCAGACGGGCCATGGCCACGATCAGCAGGTCGTCCCGACCCACCCTCATGACATCGCGCGCCTGCTGCCGGTCGATCGCATCAGGCGCATTGCGGTTCAGATCAAGCGGCAGCGGCAGATGGGCAGATCTCTGCCAGCCTTGCTGCTGGGCCTGCTGCTGGACGGCCAGCACGCCGAAGGTCGTCGTGACCTGACGCGGCAGCATATGCGACAGCGTCATGCCCATGTCGCTGATGATCAGCGGCACCTGCATGGTCATGTGGACGGCGCAAAAGGCCTCGATCCCCTGCCAGGCATCCCATGCGTGGATCAGGTCGGGCTTTTCGCGCGCCACCAGTTCGCGCAGCACCCGCATCCGTGCCAGAGATGGCTGGAAGCGGGCGTCGGGCGATACCACCAGCGGCAGCCGGTGGTCGTCCATCATCTGTTGCAACGGGCCTGCGCCGGCATGGAAGACGATCTGATATCCATGCCGGTCGCGCAGACGCGCGGCCATCTCGATGGCGTGGGCCTGTGTCCCGCCCAGATCCAACCGGTGGGCGAAGACAAGCAGTTTCACGCCAGACCCCGGCTGGCCGCAAAGCCGTTCACCAGCATCCGCGCGCCGTTCTGCACCGGCACCGAGGCCGCGACATGGCTGTGCACCCGCTGCGACAGCATCTGGTCGAAATAGGCGACGGTCTGGGTCAGCCCCTCGCGCAGGGACACCGCAGGTTGCCATCCCAACTGTTCCGCCGCGCGCGAGATGTCGGGCTTGCGCTGTTGCGGGTCATCCTGCGGCAGCGGGTTGAAGACGATGCGCGACCGCGATCCGGTCATCTCGATCACCAGTTCGGCCAGCTGGCGGATGGTGAATTCCGACGGGTTGCCAAGGTTGATCGGCAGCAGCACGTCGTCGGGCGCATCCATCAGCGCGCGGAACCCGCGGATCAGGTCGTCAACGAAGCAGAAGGACCGCGTCTGCTGGCCTTCGCCATAGATGGTGATCGGATCGCCGCGCAGCGCCTGCACGATAAAGTTCGACACGACCCGCCCGTCGTCGGGCAGCATCCGCGGGCCATAGGTGTTGAAGATGCGGGCGACCCGGATCTTGACCCCGTATTGGCGATGGTAATCGAAGAACAGCGTTTCCGCACAGCGCTTGCCTTCGTCATAGCAGGCGCGATGGCCGATGGGGTTCACATTGCCCGCATAGCTTTCCACCTGCGGATGGACCAGCGGATTGCCATAGACCTCGCTGGTCGAGGCCTGGAAGATCCGCGCCTTCAGCCGCCGCGCCAGTTCCAGCACGTTGATGGCGCCGTGGACGTTGGTCTTAACGGTCTGCACCGGGTCGGTCTGGTAATGCACGGGCGATGCGGGGCAGGCCAGGTTGAAGATCTCGTCAACCTCGGCGTGGATGGGGACGGTCACGTCGTGACGCATGATCTCGAACCGGGGGTGGCCGTGCAGATGCTGGACGTTGGTGCGCGACCCGGTGTGGAAGTTGTCCAGACAGATCACCTCGTGGCCGTCGGCCAGCAGACTGTCGCAGAGGAACGACCCAAGGAACCCTGCGCCCCCGGTGACAAGAATGCGTTTGCTTCGAAACATGGCGTGTCCTTTCCAGAAACGTGGGATTGGTGTCAGCAGGCGCCGCGCCCCAGAATGACGGCGGGCAGGGTGCGCAACAGGATCGACAGGTCCAGCCAGACCGAGCGGTTGTCGATGTAGAAGGCGTCCAGCTGTTCCTGCTGGGCGATGTCGGCCTGGCTGCGTTCCGAGATCTGCCACAGCCCGGTGATGCCCGGCGGCACGCTGCAACGCTTGCGGCGGAACTCGGGGCGCATGGCGGCCAGGTGGTATTCGGGGAAGGGACGGGGTCCGACGACGCTCATGCCGCCCATGATGACGTTCAGCAGCTGCGGCAGCTCGTCTATGCTGGACCGGCGCAGGAAGCAGCCGATGAAGGGCAGGACGCGGGGGTCCTTCTTCAGCTTGAAATGGGTGGCCCATTCCGCGCGGGCGGCGGGGTCGGTCTGCAGCAGATCCTGCAGCCGGGTTTCGGCGTCGCGATACATCGTACGCAGTTTCAGCACCTTCAGGACGCGGCCGTTCAGCCCTTCGCGCGGTTGGGCATAGAAGACGGGGCCGGGATCGACGATCCAGATGGCAAGGGCGGCCAGCGCAATGAAGGGCAGCGCGATCACCATCATCGGCACGGCGATGGCCAGATCCATGGCGCGCTTCAACCAGTCGGCGCCAATGCCGGGGCGCAGATGCTTGACCCGCAGACCGATGGCGCCGCCCGCGTTCGCGGCATGCAGCCCCGAGATGCGCAGCTGCGGCGTATCGGCCAGCACGAAGACCTGGGCATAGCTGGCGGGCAGCGCCTCGGGGCGGGCCAGCGCATCATCGGCCACCAGCGCGACCGAGGCCGGACGGCTGGCGTCGGGCATCAACCCATAGCGCCAGTTGCGGCGGAAGAAGGTCTCGATCAGCGGCGAGATATCAGGGTCGGCGATGACATGGGCGTTGATCGTCCACAGCCCCGCCCGGTGCAACAGCGCCAGCGCCACCATCCGCGCCGGATATTGCAGCACCAACGCCACCAGCAGGAACAGCGCGATGGCCACGGCGTGATGCGTTTCGCCCTGCAGCGCGGGCAGCATGATGCAGATGCCCGCCGCGATCGGCACGGCGGCGACGCTGCGGCGCATGATCTCATGGGGGTGCAATCCGCGCCCGGGCACCAGCCCCATCATCAGCCGCACTACCAGCAGCGTGATCGCGGCGGGCATCAGTGCGGATGCGGGCGCAAATCCCGACGTGATCTGCATGGCCAACATCAGAACGACGGTTTCGGTCAGGACCATGCCGGCATTGCGCGACAGGGCGGCGCGTGTCCTGCGGTCGCCTTCGGGTCCGAAGGCCGTGACCGGAGTTCCCTGCAATCTGTCCGAACTGATCATGGCTGCATCCTGTGGGGCATGTGATCGGGGTCATGGGCGACGGGAAAACGGCGCAGGCCGCTGCGTTGCAATCCGCGCAACAGCAGATAGGCGGGCACGGTGCGGGCATAGCGTCGCCACAACCGTCGCGGCTCGGTCACCAGGCGGAACAACCATTCCAGACCATTGCGCTGCATGACGGCGGGTGCCTGCAGCTTGCCCTTGGCGTGGAAATCGAAGGCCGCGCCGACGCCGATCAGCATCGGCGCCTGCAGCCGGTCGCGCATCCGCGCCATCCAGCGCTCCTGCTTGGGACAGCCGATGCCGACCCAGACGATGCCCGCGCCGCTGTCGTCGATCATGCGGGCGATGTCGGTTTCCTCATCCGCGGTCAGGGGGCGGAAGGGGGGCGCGAAGCTGCCCACGACATGCGCGCCGGGAAAGCGGCGCTGCAGGTTCGCCTGCAGCTGGTCCAGCACCTCGGGCGTGGTGCCGTAGAGGAAATGCCCGATGCCGCTGTCTTGGCTGGCATCGATGACCGACAGCATCAGGTCGGGGCCATAGATACGCTCGGCGTCCTTGTGGCCGTCGCCGCGCAGCGCCCAGACCAGCGGCATCCCGTCGGCCACCGTCAACGTGGCTTGGTTGTGGATGCGTGCCAGATCCGGGTCGGTGCGGCATTCGATGACGCTATGGGCGCCGGACACGCAGACATATCCGCGTCGCCCGTCCCGCACATCCGCCAGAATCCGCGAAACGGCGCCCTTGCGGGTCAGCGCGGCGACGCGCAGTCCAAGGACGTTCGTGGTCTTCACCGGGTCTTGCCGGACGTGGTCGGTCGTCATGTTGCGCCCCCGTTTGGGTTGATCGTCAGGTCCGAAACTAAGCCTGCGCGGGTTGCGCAGATACTTGGCCGTTCGGGCCGCGTGGGGCAGGGGGTGCCGACAAAAGCGTCCTTCGGGGCGGCAGGGGGGTAACCCTTTGGTCGGACCCTGTCCCAAAGGCGTAGATACCACCTGACCCGGCGCATAGCCGTGTCAGGTTCGGCGACCGTGGTTGGCCGTCAGGGCGATCATCGTGCCCATCAGCGTCCACTGCAGGTCGTTCTGCGCCAGAAGGGTGCTCTCGGTCAGGTTCAGGATCAGGATCTGCGCCATGAAGACGCTGGGCCACAGCCAACCCTGGCCCGACCGCAGCAGCGACAGCCGCGCGCCGCCACGCACGGCCCGCAGGATGGTCCATGCCGTCAGAGCCGCGCCTGCCAGTCCCGTCCCCAGCAGGATGTCGCGGTATCCGCTGTGGGCATGCGGGCTGAGCCAGCCGATCTGGCCCCAGATCACCCAGGCCTCCTGGTTGCCCATGGTCCAGAAGACCTGATAGCCGTGGCCCAGCCACAGCCGGTCGGCGATGCGGGCGTCGATCAGATGCCACATGGGCACGCGGCCTGTCAGGGTGGCGTCCTTGCCCAAAGCCTCCAGCAGGGGAACCAGCAGCAGGCCCAGAAAGATCAGCGTCATCCCCGCAGCCACCATGAAACCCACCAGCAGCAGCACCCGTCCCAGCCCGCGCGCCCGCCCCAGCAGCACCAGAAACCCCGCCACGATCAGCGCCCCCGCCGCCGCCAGCAGCCCCGTCGAGGATTGCGACATCACCAGACAAGCCGCCGAGACCACGGCGATCATCGCCCCCGCCTTGCGCCGGTCGCCGCCCCGGTCGCAGGCCAGAATGACCCCCGCCACGGTGGCGATGCCCGCCCCCCAGCCCAGGACGTTCTTGTTCTGATAGATGCCCCGCAGCACGCCCTCATCGGGAACGAAGGCCAGCGACGGCGACAGCCCCATCATCGCAAGGCTGGCCAGCATGCAGGTGCCAAGCGCGCTGGCCACTAGCCACAGCAGCTGGCGCGGCGTGAAGACCACCGCCAGCACATGCGACAACAGCAGCGTGATCGCCAGCGCCACCGCCCGGCGCAGACTGATCGAGGGACTGATCGACCACAGCACCGATGCGAACTGCAGGCCGACCAGCGCCAGCAGCGGCGCGCTGCGCAGGATCGACCTGGCCACCGCCTGTGCGTGGCGCAGCGCCAGGATCATCGTCGTGGCATAGATCGGCAGCACGCTGAGGCGCAGCAGCGACCGCGCCCTGTCGTCCAGCACCGCCCCCGATGTCGCCAGCAGCGGCAGCAGCGCCCCCGACAGGATCACCAGCGTCACCCAGACCGCCAGCTGCGGGGCCAGCCCGGCCAGTCGTGCGGGGTGATGTCGTGCGAACCCGTGGTCGGTAAAATGGCTGGGATGATCGGTCGCTGCGGTCATGGCGGGCCCCGGGGTTGCAGGCCCGCCCCGGATGGGGGACGGGCGATGGCCCCAGACTAGCGCCGCGGCCAAGCCTGCCGCACTGGTCACCATCGGCCATCCCCATGGCCCAAAGTGGCACCACCCCCACCGCCCCTTCACCTTTCGGAGGTGCCGCAGGCGCCGTCGCGGCGCCATTTGGACCGCTGTCGCGGCAGGCCCCCCGTCGCTTAGGGTTTCAGGCAGGCCTGTGGCGGACCCTGTTCCCGCACCCCTCATGTTTTCCAAGCCGGAGAAGCCGATGCCAGCACCGGAAATCAGCGTGTTGATCAACAATTACAACTATGGCCGCTATGTCGCGCGGGCCATCGACAGCGCGCTGTCCCAGCAGGGCGTCAGCTTCGAGGTGATCGTCGTCGATGACGGCTCGACCGACAATTCCCGGCAGGTGATCGCGGACTACGGTCACGCGGTGCGCGCAGTTTTTCAACGCAACCAAGGGCAGGCGGCGGCGATGAACGCGGCGGTCGCGGCCAGCCGGGGGGCGATCCTGTGCTTTCTGGACGCCGACGACTGGTTCATGCCGGGCAAGCTGGCGACCATCGCCCGGACCTTTGCCCGACAGCCGGAACTGGGGCTGGTCTATCACCGGCTGCAGCCGACGGGGAACGACGATGCGCCCCTTGGCCCGCCGATCCCGCGCAGCCTGTGCCAAGGCGATGTCGCCCCGCGCATGGCGCGATCGGCGGGGGTCTGGCCGTTTCCGATGACCTCGGCCATCTCGGTCCGGCGCGAGGCCTGGAATTGCGTCGGCGTGATCCCCGCACGGTTCCGCATCTCCGCCGATGCCTGGCTGGTCGGCGCGATCCCCTTCGTCTTTCCGGTGGCGGCCCTGCCGCAGGTGCTGGGCGGATACCGCATCCATAACAATACGTGGCACCGCGCCAGCGACGATGCGCCGATGCTGCGCCGTCGCATGGCCCATTGGGAAGCCACCGTCGAAGAGCTGAACGCCTTTCTGACCGCCCGCGATCTGGGCTGGCAGCTGGATATGGCCGATCATTTCCCCCACCGCGTCGCGGCATCGCGCCTGCGCCCGCTTGGCCCGGCCGAGCGGGCGCGCCTGTTCCTGCGCGGGCTGCGCTTTGCGGGCGAACCGCATGTGCTGCGCCGGGGGCGGGACGCGCTGCGCACCCTGCGCCTGCGCCAGACGGTCGATCCGGCATGAGGGTCCTGCTGATCGCCCCCGGTCCCGTCGATCACACCATCGCCTGCGCCAACGGGCTGGCCGCCCACGCGCAGGTGACGCTGATCGCGCCTGCGCGGCTGTATCGGGGGCTGGAACGTTGGCTGGACCCGGCGGTCGATCTGCAACTGATGGATTGGCCCCGCACGCGGTCGCTGCGCAACCTTGCCCTGCTGGGCCGGATGATGCGGCTTGTGCGGCGGGCTCGGCCCGATGTCATCCATGTCCTCAGCAATACGACCGTCTGGCTGAATGCCATCGCGCCGCTGCTGCGTCGTCACGCGCCTCTGATCACCACGGTGCATGATGTCACCCCCCATCCGGGCGACCGAGAGACGCTGCAACTGCCTGATTGGGGCGCACGGATGATGGCGCGGCAATCGGACGACCTGCTGGTCCACGGGGCGGGCCTGCGCGATGCTGCGGCGCAACGCTTCGGCAAGCCGCCCGCGCGGGTGCACGTCGTGCCCCATCCCACCATCACCCGCTATGCGGATGCTGCGCGCGATCTGCCTGCGCTGCCGCCACGTCCGGGGCTGCGGGTGCTGCTGTTTGGCCGGATGTTCGCCTATAAGGGGGTCGACGACCTGCTGCGGGCCGAGGCCCTGCTGGGCGACCGCATCCCCGATCTGCAACTGGTGCTGGCGGGGCGGGGCGATGATCCGAACGATCTGCGCGACCTGATGGGCGATCCGGCGCGCTACCTGATCCACCACGGGTTCATCCCCGACGAACAGGCGTCGCGGCTGTTTCACGACTGCGACGTGGTGGTGCTGCCCTATTCCGAGGCCTCGCAAAGCGGGGTGCTGATGATCGCGGCGACCTTCGGCAAGCCGGTCGTCGTCACCGATGTCGGCGAATTGGGCAGCACCGTCCGCGCCGCCGGGGCCGGACTGGTCGTGCCGCCGCGCGACCCCGCGGCGCTGGCCGATGCCATCGCCCTGATGCACGACGATCCCGACCTGCGCGAACGTCTGGCGCAGGGGGCCGCCGCATGGGCCGACGGCCCCGTGCGCCCCGACCGCGTGGGTGCACAGATGGTGGCCCTTTACGACCGCATCCGCCAAAGGGGTCATGCCCTTGACCGAACGGATGCCCCCCGTATCAGGCGGCCAGATTGAGTTCGCGCGGCGCAGGCCCACACTGGGGAACAAGCCCAACGCGACAGGATGACCAGATGACCCGCTCAGACCAGCCCGGACAGGGTCGCAGCCCCTGCATCGTGCGCCACCATATCGCGGGGGGGCGCGAACATGGTGGCGGCATCGGGCGGCTGGCGGGCTATGTCATCGAGGCCGATCCCGCGCCGCATCGCCACCGGGTTCAGGACACCCGCGGCCTGCGGTTCCGGCCCCTGCGGTCGGGGCTGATGCTGGCGGGGGCGGTTCTGGCCATGATCGGCGACAGGATCGCGGGTCGCGACCGGCTGCAGCACCTGCATGTCGCGGGGCGGGGCAGCACCGCGCGCAAGCTGATTCTGGCGCGGGTCGCCCGGCTGTTGGGGCAGGGGCATGTGCTGCACCTGCACGACTTTGATTATGCCGCCGACTTGGCCCGCCGCCCTGAATGGCAACGGGCCGCCATCCGCCGCATGTTCCGCCGGGCTCAGCGCGTCATCGTGCTGGGCGGGCGTGATCAGGCCACGGTGCGCGACTTGCTGGGCGTCACGCCGGATCGCATCACGGTGCTGCGAAACTGCGTGCCCGACCCGCGTCCCTTGGCACGGGCGCCGTCGGGCGATCCCTGCCGCATCGTCTTTCTGGGCCAGCTGGGCGCGCGCAAGGGCGTGCCGGAACTGCTGTCGGCGCTGGCGCAGATGCGGGATGTGCCATGGACCGCGACGCTTGCCGGTGATGGCCCGCTGAACGACATCCGCGCGCAGGTGGCGGAACTTGGGCTGTCCGATCGCGTGCAGATCCCCGGCTGGATCGACCAGACCCGCGCCCGCGCCCTTTGCAACGCCGGTGATATCCTTGTGCTGCCCTCGCATGCCGAGGGCATGGCCATGGCCGTGATCGAGGGGCTGGCCCATCGCATGGCCGTCGTCACCACCCGCGTCGGCGCCCATGACGAAGTGCTGACCCACGACCGGACCTGCCTCTTCGTCCCCGTCGGCGATGCGGACGCCTTGGCCGATGCGCTGGCGCAGCTGATCGCGGACCCGGCGCTGCGGCAGCGGCTGGCCGATGCGGGGCGGGCATTGTTCCTGTCCCGGATGGAGATCGGCGGCTATGTCGACCGCCTGTCGGACCTGCACGACGACCTTGTCGCCCCACCCCTTTCCAAGCGAGAGATGGCATGAACGACCAGTTTCCCACCCGCATCAGAACCGAAGGGGCCCGCGCGCGACAGGCCGCGGCACAGGATCAGGGGGACGGGGTCGCCATCGAATGGACCGCGCTCTTCGGGCTGATCCGGCGGCGCATCCTGCCCATCGCGGCCATCACCATCGGGCTGACGGCGGCGTCCGTGCCGCTGATCATGGCGATGCCCAAGGAATATGTGGCCAGTACCCGGCTGATCATGACCCAGCCCGATTACCTGCCCCGCGACGAGGCCAGCGACTTCAACCTGGAGACCGAGCTGGAGCGCATGACCTCGCGGCAGAACATCCAGGCGGTGATCGACCGGCTGGACCTGCCGCAGATGCCCGAACTGGCGCCCGCACAGCCGGGCCTTGCGTCCCGCATCGTCACGCAGCTGCGCGGATGGATCGGATCGCCGCCGCCCGAGGCGCCCAAGGTCGTGGACCGCACGCAGCAGCGGCTGAACGCCTTTGCATCGCGTCTGGGGGTGCGGCGCGAAGGGGCGCCCGATGTCGTCGCGCTGGCCTTCATGGCAGGCGATCCGCAGCGCGCCGCCGATGTCGCCAACCTGACGGTCCAGACCTATATCGACCAGCGCAACGACCTGCAGCGCGATCAGCTGCAGACCCGGCTGGACTGGCTGCGCCCGCGCATCGTCCAGCAACAGCAGGCCTATGACGACGAACTGGCGCGCGCCCGCGAATTTCAGCGGCGCAACCGGCTGACGGCGACACCCGGCGGCTCGGCCAGCAGCCAGACGGTCATTGCGCTGACCTCTCGGCGTGATCAGCTGGAACAGCAGCATGCATCGCTGACGGCGACGCTGGCGATGATCCCCGACACCGACCGCATGCCGTTGGTGCCGCTGCCGGGGGAACCCGAAAACCTGACCGCCCTGCGCGACGGGTTGCAGGAACAGCAGCACGCGCTGGCCGAACGGCAGGCGAAATACGGCACGCAATACGGCGGCATCGACCTGACCGAGGAACGCATCGCCACCACCCGCGACCAGATCAGGCGCGGGGCCGAGGTCTATGGCACCTCGGTCCGGGCGGCGCTCGAGGCGAACCAGACCGACATGGACGCGGTACAGGCGCAGCTGGAACAGGCGCAGGGCGGGCTGTCGCAACGCAACGTCGCCGAGCTGGAGCTGGCCGACATGCTGCGCAGCGTCGCAGCCGAGGCCGAGGCCCTGGCTCGCCTGCAACACCAGCAGCGCGCCCTGCGCGAGGATGCCGACATCCCCGCCATCAAGGTCGAGGTCCTCTCGCCCGCCACGCCGCCACTGGGCCCGCAGGGACGCGGGCGCAAGGTCTATCTGGCGTTGACGATCGTGCTGGCAGGCTTTGCCGCGCTGATGGCCGTGGGTCTGTCGGAACTGCTGGACCGCAGCACCCGCAGCGGCGACCAGCTGCGCCTGACCGGCGATACCGTGCCCGTCGGCATGCTGCCCCGCCTGCGCAAGCGCGAGGCGCGCAACCTGACCCGCCTGATCCGCACCAGCCCGGAGCATCCGTTTTCCAATGCCCTTCGGTCGATGCTGGTGATGATCCAGTCGCAATCGCGCGGGACCGTTCCATTAAGCATTCTGGTCTGCCCCGCGGGCCGCGAAGGCGATGCGACCGCGACCGCCTCGGCGCTGGCGCTTGGGTTGAACGGCATGGGACGGCGCGTTCTGGTGGTCGATTGCCACCCCGCCGCGGGCCTGCCGGAACCGGCCCAGCACGCCCCCAAGGACGACGGCACCATGCTGCGGCTGGTCCGGCTGGACGACATGGGCGCAGCACCGACCACGCCGCTGGAGGACCGCATCCGGTCGCTGCTGGATCACGGCAGCTACAGCGACAGCGTCGTCATCTTCGACGCGCCCGCCGCGCTGGCATCGGGGGTGACGCTGCAACTGGCGGTGATGACCGCGCGGACGCTGCTGGTTTCGACATGGGGACGCACGCCACGCCATCTGGCCCGCCTTTCGGCCGAACGCCTGATCGCCGCCAGCGATGCGCGCGTGCTGATGGCGCTGGTGGGCGTGAACCTGCGCCGTCACGCCCGCAGCGGTTTCCGCGACGCGCCACTTGCCGCGCAGCTGTCGCAGGGACAGGCGGGGCGGTCGCGGGTCTATCCCATCGGCTGAGGCCCCTTGGCGACCCTTGGTTAGCTGGCATTTGAATTGAAACGTCAGCGTTCAGTGGCCTTGGAAAGGGCGCGCGTTAAGACATCAGACAGTCCCCTGAACTAGACTGCACATAAGGCAGCATCAGGGACGTGACATGTCGGATATACGCAACGGGTACGCGACGGGCCCGATGGGCGAAGCGCCCGCAAGCTGGATTGATTTCGCACCCGCGCTGGCGCTGCTGCTGGCGGGGATCGTGGCGCTGGCTGTGGCGACGCTGGTCGCATCCCCGGTTCAGGGCCAATATCTGGTGCTGGCACCGGGGGCAGGGGGCGGACAGCTGACCGACCTTGTTTATCGTGCGGGCGGCGGCGTAGTGGGCCTGGGCGGTCTGCCGGGCATCGCCATCGCCGCATCCGATGACCCGGATTTCCGCAGCGCAATGAAGGCGCAGGGGGCCTGGGCGGTGCTGCCGTCGTCACGGCTGCTGGGGTGCTTTACCGATGATCGGGGGGTGCGCCCGTGACCGATGAAATCCAGATCCTGCGCGAACGCTTTGGCGGCATGCTTGTCTGGCTGCTGTGGGCGCATGTGCCCGTGCTGGCGGCGGCGGCGGCATGGAACGGCGTCATGCCGGTATGGCTTGCCGTGGCCTCGGGCGGGTCGCTGGCGGCGCTGTATCACCTGACGTGGCGGCGCTTTGGCAACGTTCGCATCTCGCGCAACCTGGCGGGCATCGCGCTGATCGGGGAGCCGGCGTTTCTGCTGGTGCTTTTCGCGGGCCATCCCTGGCAGATGGACATGCATATGTATTTCTTTGCGGTCATGGCGCTGAACATCGCCTGGTTCGACCGCAGCGCGCTGGTCCTGTCGGCCACGGGCATCGCCATCCATCACCTGCTGCTGCTGTATGTCCTGCCCGTCGCCGTCTTCCCGGGCGAGGGTAATCTGGCCCGCGTCCTTCTGCATGCGACCATCGTGCTGTTTCAGATGTCGGTGCTGATCTGGGTCACCGACAAGGTCCGCACCGCCTTTGCCCGCATCCGCGTCATGAGCGACGAGCTGGTCGCCCGCAGCCTGGCGCTGGAAGAACGCAACCGCGTGGCCGAGGAATTTATCCGGACCAAAAGCATGTTCCTAGCTAATGTCAGCCATGAAATCCGCACGCCCATCAACGCGATTTTGGGCTTCAGCCACCTGTTGCAGCGCAGCGACCTGCAGCCACGCCAGCGCGATCACGTGACCAAGCTGAACAGCGCGGGCGTATCGCTGCTGCGTCAGATCAACGACATCCTTGATTTTTCCAAGAACGAATCCGGGAACCTTGAACTGGAAGCACGCGATTTCGACCTGCGGGCGGCTATCTCTGGGCAGGTGCAGCTGGTCGCCGAAAGCGCCCATGCCCGCAATCTGACCATCCGCATGCGCATCGCGGACGAAGTTCCGGTGCTGGTCGTGGGCGATGAGCTGCGTCTGAACCAGGTGATCCTGAACCTGCTGAACAACGCCATAAAGTTCACCGAGGAAGGCCGTGTCTCGATCGCCGTGCGGCTGGCGGAACGCGACGGCGACCGCATCTGCATCGAATGCGCCGTCAGCGACAGCGGCATCGGCATGACGCCCGAACAGCAGCAAAAGCTGTTCGCATCCTTCACCCAGGCCGACAGTTCGACCACGCGCCGCTTTGGCGGGACGGGGCTGGGACTGGCGATCTGTCGGCAGATCGTCGAACAGATGGGCGGCGCGATTACCGTTGAACAGCATGCCCGACATCGGCAGCGTCTTCACCTTCCGGGTGTGGCTGCTGGCCTCGGCCCAAGCGCAGGCGGTGGCGCATCCCCATGCGGCCCTGCGCGCGCTGCGCATCCTTGTGGCCGACGACAACCCCGCATCGCGCGACATCATCCAGGAACTGCTGAACCGTTGGAGGCTGACGGGCGATCTGGTGTCTTCGGGCCCCGAGGCGCTGGCCCTGCTGGAGCGCGAAGCCGTGGCCGGACGTCCCTATGATCTGGTGCTGCTGGACTGGAAGATGCCCGGTATGGACGGGTTGCAGACCGTGCGCGCCATGCGCAACAGCACGCGGCTGTCCCTGATGCCGATCACGCTGATGGTGACCGCCTATTGCATCGACGACATGATTCTGGACGAAGACCGCCAAGCCATCAGCGGCGTGCTGCGCAAGCCGTTGGACCCGCATTACCTGCTTGAGACGCTGAACCAGCTGTTCCCCGGCACCACGGGGCAGGTGATGTCATCGGCGGTGCAGGCGCCCCTGCCGGCGCTGCCGGGCGGGCTGCAGGGGCACCGGGTGCTGCTGGTCGAGGACAACCCCATCAATCAGGAAATCGCGACAGAACTGCTGTCCGATGCCGGCCTGCAGGTCGATGTCGCCAGCGATGGCATCATGGCCTGCCAGATGGTGCTGGACCGGACAAACAGCTATGCAGCGGTGCTGATGGACGTGCAGATGCCCCATATGGACGGGGTCGAGGCGACGCGCCGCATCCGCCAGACGATCGGCGCGACCAAGCTGCCGATCATCGCCCTGACCGCCCACGCCTATGACGAGGAACGCCAGCGGTGTCTGGGGGCCGGGATGAACGACCACCTGTCGAAACCCATCGATCCGGCGCTGCTGATCGCGACGCTGACGAAATGGCTGCCCGCCGTTGCACCGGTCGAAAAGCCCAAACTCGTGGCCCTGCCGAAACCGGTTACAGGCGATCTGCCCGACAGCCTGCCGCCCTTCGATCTGGCCGCCGCGCTGCACCGGATGAACGGCAAGGCGGCGCTGCTGCGGCGTCTGATCGTCGAATTCGGCCGCACCTATGACGGCATCGGCGCCTGCATGCGCGACATGATCGATCGCGGTGCCCCCGATGAGGCCAGCATCTGCGCGCATACGCTGAAAAGCGTGGCCGGCTCCCTTGGCCTGACGGGTATTCCCGATATTGCGGGCCGGATCGAAGCGGCGCTGAATCGCGGCGATGCGGCCGGGGTTCCCGACCTGATCGCGCAGCTTTCGCAGGCGCTGACCCCGGCGATCGCCGCCGCCCGCAGCCTTGATGCGCCGCATGTTGCGCCCGTGCCGATGCCGCCGGCCGCTGTCACGGCGAACACCGAACCTGCCATCGCGGCGCTGCGCGAGCAAATCCGCCGCAGCAGCCTGTCCGCGCGCAGCGGTTTTCACGCGCTGGCCGACGCGCTTGGCCTGACCGCCGAGGCACGTGCCGATCATCCGCTGATGGTCGCGCTGTCGCAGCTGGATTACACCCGCGCCGCTCTGCTGCTGGACCAGATGCAGCCCGATCCCCGCAACGACAACAAGGGGGCCGCGACATGAGCCGACCCGTCATCATGATCGTCGACGACGAGATCGCCAACATCGAAATGATGGCCGCCGTGCTGGAGGACGACTATGAGATCTGCTTTGCCAGGTCCGGTCGCGACGCGCTGCAGGTGGCGATGGACGCACGACCGGACCTGATCCTGCTGGACATCGTCATGCCGGAAATGGACGGCCATGCCGTCTGTCGCCTGCTGAAGCAGGACGCGGTTCTTTGTGCGATCCCGGTGATCTTCACCACCGGCCTCGACGAACCCGAGGACGAGGAACGCGGCTTCGAGGCGGGCGCCGTCGATTACGTCACCAAGCCCATCCAGCCGATCAAGCTGCGCAGCCGCGTCGGCAACCACATCGAGCTGAAGCGGATGCGCGATCAGCTGTCGGCGCTGGCGACAACCGATGCGCTGACCGGTCTTGGCAACCGCCGCCTGCTGGAGGAATTGTTGCAATCGCAGCTGCATCGCCTGTCGGTGCAGGGCGAATGGCTGTCCTTCATCATGCTGGATATCGATTTCTTCAAGCAGTTCAACGACCTTTACGGTCATCTTGAAGGCGACAGCTGCCTGCGCCGGGTGGCCCATGCCCTGCGTGACGCCATGCGGCGCAGCGATGACGTCTGTCTGCGCTATGGCGGCGAGGAATTCGCCTGCATCCTGCCACGCACCGACCATGACGGCGCGCTTGAGGTCGCCGAACAGATCCGGCAGGGGATCGAGGATCTGGGCATCCCCCACAAGGGGTCGGGCGTCAGCCCGGTCGTCACCATCAGCGTCGGCGTCGCCACGGGGCGCAGCGCCTCAGATCTGTCGATGGAACTGTGGATCTCGACCGCGGATGCGATGCTGTATCAAGGCAAGCGGACCGGGCGGAACCAGGTCACCGGCCATGTGATCGAACCGCCGCGCCTGCTGCAACTGCCCGACCGGACCCGCGCCGCGGGTTAGATGGCCCGACGCGCGCGGCGTCGGGCCGTTGCAATCAGACGAAATCGACCTGCGTCATCATCGGCAGTTCGGTGACGCGCGGACCGCCTGCGCGGGCGATGGCGTTGGCCAGTGCCGGACCTGCGGGCGGCACGCCCGGTTCACCCACACCTGTCGGTGCCTCGCCCGAGGCGATGACCTGAACCTCCATCGCGCCGATGTCGGAAATGCGCAGCGGTTCGTAATCGGGGAAGTTGAACTGATCGACCTCGCCCTCGGTCAGGGTGATCTGGTTGCGCATGGCATGGCCCATGCCAAAGCCGATGCCGCCTTCCATCTGGGCGCGGATCACGTCGGGATTGACCGCGATGCCGCAATCGACGGCGCAGAAGACGCGCTCGATCTTGACGGGTGCGTCCTTGCCGCCAGACACCTGCGCGATTTCCGCGACGAAGCTGCCGAAGGAATGATGCACCGCCAGCCCAAGCGCACGATCGCCGGCGTTGGACCAGTCGGCCATATCCGCCACGCGCTGCAGGACACCCGCCATGCGGGTCTGTTCGGGCGTTTCGCCGGGCAGCATCGACAGACGCAGCGCCAGCGCATCGGTCCCGGTTTCCTGCGCAATCATGTCCATCATGCTTTCCATGACATAGGCCGTGTGGGAATGGCCCACCGACCGCCACCACAAGACGCTGGTGGCCTTTTCGACATCCGACAGGCCGACCGACATCGACGGCACGGCATAGGGCGTATCCGCCACCCCCTCGACCGAGGAATTGTTGACGCCGTTCTTGACGGCCATCTGCTCCATCGCGGTGTCTTTCATGATCGACTGGCCCGCGATGCGGTGATCCCAACCGATGATGCCGCCCTGATCGTCTAGACCGACGCGAACGCGGTGGGCAAAGGCGGGACGATAGTATCCACCCTTGATGTCGTCTTCGCGGGTCCAGACCAGTTTCACCGGACGGCTGCGGTCGGTCAGCGAAAACGCCATCGCACATTCGCGGTTATAGTCCGAGGTGCCGTTGGCGCGCCGCCCGAAGGACCCGCCCGCCATGACCGTGCGGATGGCGACCTTCTCCATCGGCAGGTCCAGCACCTGCGCCAGCGTCATATGGCCGAATGTCGGGAACTGCGACCCGTCGTGCAGGATGACGCCGCCGTCGGCGGTCGGTTCGATGGTGCAGGTCAGCGGCTCCATCGGGGCATGGGCCAGCAGCGGGAAATAGAAGGTCTGGTCGATGACCTTTGCCGCCCCGTCCACGGCGGCGGCGACCTGCGCCTGATCGCCCATTGGGGCCCATGTGCTGGCGCCATCGACGGCGGCGATCAATTCGTCGCGGATCTGGTCCGAGGACCGCATTTCCGCCGCCGAATTGTCCCATTCGACCGTGATCGCGTCGCGCGCCTGAATGGCCTGCCATGTGGTGTTGGCAAAAACCGCCACGCCGGAATTATCGGGCAGGGCCTTGGCCATCGCAAAACCGGTCATGCCATCCGCACCGCTGGTATCCACCGACGCCACCGTGGCCCCCATGCGGGGTGCGTGGGCGATGACGACGACCAGCTGGCTGTCCAGCTGCATGTCCATCGCGAATTGCGCCGTGCCGTTGATCTTGGCGGGGGTGTCCTTGCGCTTGACCGCGCCTTCCTTGCCGATCAGCCGCCATTCGTCGGGTGTTCGCAGGCGCGGTTCGGCAGGGGCGGGCAGGGCGCCGGCGGCGGCGACGAAATCGGCGATGGGGGCGGATTTGCCGTCACCGGTGATCTGCCCGTCCACGATGTTCAAGCCAGCCGCATCGACGCCCCATTCGGCGGCGGCGGCGTCGATCAATACCTGACGCGCGGCGGCGCCGGCATTGCGGTATTGCAGAAAGCTGTTGGCCATGGCGGTCGAGCCGCCCGTGCCCTGCATCGGGCCAAAGGCAAGATTGTTATAGACCTGCGGGTCCGAGGGCGCGAATTCGAAGCCGATCTGGTCCATCGTCACGCCCAGTTCTTCGGCGATCAGCGTGGTCAAACCGGTCGAGGGGCCTTGGCCCATCTCGAAATGCTTGATGATGGCCGTGACGCGGCCATCGGCGTCGATGCGGACAAAGGGGTTCAGCGCGGTGGCGTCGCTGCTGGCGGCCAGCGCGCCATTCGGGCGAATGCCGACATACAGGACAGCAGCGGCGGCTGCGGCCGTGGCGATAAAGCCGCGACGGGTCATGCGGATGGTCATCTTACGCCTCCAGAATTTCGGCGGCGCGCTGGACGCCCGCGCGGATGCGTTGATAGGTGGCACAGCGGCAGGCATTGCCCCACATATGCGTGTCGATTTCTTCAGCCGTCGGCTTGAGGTTGCTGGCCAGCAGGCCCACGGCGGACATGATCTGGCCCGACTGGCAGTAGCCGCATTGCACGACGTCCAGTTCCGTCCAGGCCTGCTGCACGGCAGCGCCGACCTTATCGTCGGACATGGCCTCGATGGTGGTGATCTCGACCCCGTCCAGATCCTCGACATAGGTCTGGCAGGACCGGGTCGGTTCGCCGTCCAGATGCACGGTGCAGGCCCCGCAGGCCGCCACGCCGCAGCCGAACTTCGTGCCGGTCAGTTTCAGTTCGTCGCGGATCACCCACAACAGAGGGGTGCCGTCTTCGGCCTCGACCTTGACGGTCTTTCCGTTCAAGCGCAATTCACGCATGTCTTTATCCTCTGTGCGGTGATCCTGGGGCAAAGGCAGTCCTTGGCCGCATTCCAGCGCGCAGTGTGCCACAGGGCCATGCGTTTGAACATGGGTGCCCGTTTTTCTGCGTCTATCAGGCGCGGTTCGGGCCTGCGTTGATGTTTTTCGCGCTTTGCCGGTTGACTCTGGCGTGGTGACGGATAAAAGGCGGCTTCATTAAGAATTCCACGGGGTTTGCGGCGCGCGATTGCCCCGAAGCAGGAGCGATACACATGGCGAAGCCGACCACCATCAAGATCCGGCTGAACTCGACCGCCGGCACTGGCCACTTCTACGTGACCAAGAAGAACGCCCGCACGATGACGGAAAAAATGACCGTGCGTAAGTACGATCCCGTCGTTCGTCAGCATGTCGAATACAAGGAAGGCAAGATCAAGTAAGATCTGCTTTTCAGACCGTTTCGAAATGGGTCGCGTCCGCAAGGATCGCGGCCCTTTTCGCATCTGCAGGCAGGGGCCGGTTGAAAATGCTTGCGGCGGTGCTTTTGTTGCATCCGATCACGGGCGGGCAGCGTTGCCTTGTCTGTTCCCCGCATCCGGATTACGACCATGACGATGACCCTGCCTGTCTCAGCCGCCGCCGACTGCCCCGTGAAATCGCTGCTGGCCCGCCCCGGCGGGTCGCTGGCGATGCTGATAGACGCCAAGGGCGGGTTCCCGCGGCGGCCGGGCGCGATGATGGCCCTGTGGCCGGATGGGGCACGCGTGGGACGCCTTGGCGCGGGCTGCATCGATGCCGATATCGCCGCGCATCTGGACCGGACCGAGCCTGTGACCCATCTGACATATGGCGAGGGGGGGCCGATTGATCTGCCGCTGCCCTGCGGTGGGCAGGTCAGGATCGCACTGATCCATGCGCCCTGTGCCGATTGGCTGTCCTCGATCTGGGACGACCGGATCCGGCGGCGCACGGGGCATTGGCACGTCGATCTGCAGACCGGCAAGCCGCAGCGTGATGCACAGGGAGAGGGCTTCCAGCTGACCCTGCCGCCGCCGCCCGCCTTCCAGATCCACGGTGAGGGCGATGAGGCGATGGCCCTGACCCAGCTGGTCGCCGCCTTGGGCTTCCCGACCTTGGGGACCGAAGCCAAACCCGATGCCCATAGCGCCGTTGTCACCCTGTTCCACGATCATGACCGGGAAATGCCCGCCTTGAAACGTGCGCTGGCATCCGAGGCCTTCTACGTCGGTGCCTTGGGGTCGCGACGTGCGCAGAACGCCCGCCTGCAGTCCCTGACGCTGGAGGGGGTCGCGCCCGAAGATCTGGACCGGATGCGTGGCCCCATCGGCGTTGTTGCACGGGGCCGCGATCCGCGCTTGATCGCCGCATCGACCCTGACCGAGGTTCTTTCGGAATACGAGGTCCGTTTCGGATGATCCGCACCGGCCTGCTGTTGGCCGCGGGCGCATCCCGACGTTTCGGACCCGAAGACAAGCTGCTGGCCGGATATCGCGGGCGGCCTCTGGTGTCATATGCCGCCGATGCCATGCGCGCCGCTGATCTGGACGATCGCGTTGCCGTCGTCACCAACGACGCCGTCGCAGCACATCTGCAGGGCTTTCGCATCATCCGGATCGAACAGGGTCAGCAATCGGACAGTTTGCGGGCCGGATTGGCCGCCGTCGGCGACCCTGACCGTCTGTTGATCGCGCTTGCCGACATGCCCCTTGTCACGACCGCGCATCTGGATGCCGTGCTGAAATTGGCGCGGGACGATGCCATCGCTGCCAGTCACGACGGATCGACCGCGCTTCCCCCCGCCTGCTTTCCGCGGTCTAAGCTGCCTGCACTTGCAACGCTCAAAGGCGACCAAGGCGCTGGCCGCCTTTTGCGTGATCTGCCGCAGGACGCCTTCGTGCATGCGCCCGACCTGCTGATCGATATCGATACCCGCCACGATCTGACCAACTGACGCCACAAGGGCGCGAGGGCAGGGGGTCCGGGGGATGCCAAATCCCCCTGCCGTCGCGGGACGCAGATCAGCCCAGCACTTCGGCAAGCGCCTCGGTGGTGACGTTGACGATCTGATCGGCCTCGGCTTCGGTCAGGCACAGGGGCGGGGCAAAGCCCAGGATGTCGCCTTGGGGCATGGCACGGGCGATGACGCCGCGCTTCAGCATGGCGGCCACGACTTTGGCGCCTTTGCCTTCGGACGGGTCAAAGAATTTGCGGTTGTCGCGATCCGCGACCAGTTCCACCGCGCACAACATGCCTTCGCCGCGAACCTCGCCGACATGGGCGTGATCGCCGATGGCCGCTTGCATGCGCTGGTTCAGATAGGCGCCGGTCTTGCCGGCGTTCTCGACCAGGCCCAGCTCGTCGATCAGCTTCAGGTTGGCAACGCCCGCCGCCGCCCCGATGGGGTGCGCTGAATAGGTCCAGCCGTGGCCCAGCACGCCGTTTTCGTCGGTGCCGCGCGACAGCACGTCCCACATCTTCTGCCCGACGATCGATGCCGACAGGGGCGCATAGGCGCTGGTCAGACCCTTTGCGCTGGTGATCAGGTCGGGCTTCATGCCGTAATGGTCGGAGCCGAACATCGTGCCCAGACGACCGAAGCCGGTGACGACCTCATCCGCGATCAGCAGGATGTCGTGCTTGTCCAGAACCTTTTGAATCGCCTGCCAATAACCCGCGGGGGGCGGAACGATGCCGCCGGTGCCCAGAACGGGTTCACCGATGAAGGCAGCGATGTTGTCGGCACCCTCAGCCTCGATCAGCGCCTCCAGCTTGTCAACGCAATAGCCGACGAAATCGCCCTCGGACATCGACGCATCGGGGCGGCGGAAGTAATAGGGCGCCTCGGTGTGGATCACATGCTCCAGCGGCAGGTCGAACTTCTTGTGGAACAGCTCCAGCCCCGTCAGCGAACCGGTGACCAGACCCGATCCGTGGTACCCGCGCCAGCGGCTGATGATCTTCTTCTTCTTCGGGCGGCCAAGGATGTTGTTGTAATACCAAACCAGCTTGATGTTGGTTTCATTCGCATCCGATCCGCCAAGGCCGAAATAGACGCGGGCCATGCCTTCGGGGGCGCGGTCCATGACCATCTTCGCCAGCGTAATCGAGGTTTCCGACCCGTGCCCGGCATAGGCGTGATAATAGGCCAGCTCATGCGCCTGCTTGGCGATGGCTTCGGAAATCTGCGTGCGGCCATAGCCGACGTTCACGCAGTAAAGCCCCGCGAAACCGTCCAGCAGGCGGTTGCCGTCGCGGTCCTGAATGAAGACGCCCTCACCACCGGTGATGATGCGTTGGGGGGCCTCGCCGCGTTCGAATTGCCCCAGATGGGTCGAGGGGTGGAAAAAGCTCTCGCGGTCCCATTTGGCCAGTTCATCATTGGTCAGCATATCGGATTTCCTTTCATCCCCAGTCGCGGCAGACATATTTGATCTCGGTAAAGGCCTCGAGGCCCTGACGGGCGCCTTCGCGGCCCAGACCGGATTGCTTCATTCCCCCGAAGGGGATCGGCGCGCCCGTGACCTTGGTGCGGTTCACGGCGACCATGCCGTATTGCAACGCCCGCGTCAGGCGATAGATCCGCCGCGGGTCCTGGCTGTGGACATATGCCACCAGCCCGTATTCAGAGGCATTGGCGCGTTCGATGACTTCCTCCTCGGTGTCGAAGACCGACAGGGCGGCGACGGGCCCAAAGGTTTCTTCATGCATGATCGCCGCTTCGTCGGTGACATCGGCCAGCACGGTCGGCTGGAAGAACAGCGGCCCCAGATCGTCATCGACCTTGCCCCCGCACAGAAGCCGCGCCCCCTTGGACAGGGCGTCCTGCACATGGGCCACCTGCTTGTCGATCTGGCGGTCATGGATCAGCGGGCCGATATCGGGGTCATCCATGCCGTGACCCATGGTCAAAGCCTGCGTGGCTTTGGTGAAACGCGCGCAGAAATCATCATAAACGTCGCGGTGAATATAGAACCGGTTCGCCCCAAGGCAGTCCTGCCCGGATGTGGCGAACTTGGCCTTCACGGCCTCGGTCACGGCGCGGTCCAGATCGGCGCTTGGGAAAACGATGAAGGGGGCGTGTCCGCCAAGCTCCATCACCAGACGCTTCACGGTGTCGGCGGATTGACGATAGAGCAATCGGCCAACTTCGGTGGAACCCGTAAAGGACAGCGCCCGCACGCGTTTGTCGGCGGTCCATTCGCCAACGATGGTCGCGGCATCGCCGATGATGGTGTTGACGACACCTGCGGGGAAACCGGCCCGTTCAGCCAGCACCGCCAGCGCCAGCGCCGAAAGCGGCGTTTCGGCGGATGGGTGGATGACCACCGTGCAGCCCGCGCCTAATGCGGCGGCGGCCTTGCGGGTGATCATGGCGCAGGGGAAGTTCCACGGCGTGATGAGGGCGGCGACGCCCACGGGTTCGCGCCACAGTTCCATTTCCGCATCGGCCAGATGGCTGGTGACGCCTTCGATGTTGGGGCGCAGGGCTTCCTCGGCATAGAACTGCACGAAGCTGGCGGCATAGTCGATCTCGCCTCGTGCTTCGCTGATAGGTTTGCCCTGTTCGGCGACCATGATGCGCGACAGGTCTTCCTTGGCGGCCAGGATCAGCCCGTGCCAGCGATGCAGGATCGCGGCGCGGTCCTGGGGCAGGGTGGCGGACCAATCGGCAAAGGCGGCCTGGGCGGCATCGACGGCGGCCTTCGCGCCGTTCGCATCGCTGATGGCGACCTGCGCCACCAGATCGCCGGTGGCGGGGTCACGCACGGCCAGACGTCCTTCGGCGGGGAAATCGCCCGCGGCAGGCAGCAGTCCCGCATCGTCAAGACGTTCGGACAGTCGGCTTTGATCGTCAAACATGGCGCACCTCCTTGGCTTGGCGCCAATGTGACGTGGACCGCGTAGGTGATTTCCCTGAAGATCAGGGGCAGGGCAGAGGATTCCTCGCGCCAGCGATGCCGTGCCAGAGGATTTCCTCCGGTTACGGCAGCAGGGCGGTGGCGGGGGGCATGTCCTTGACCGGCTTGGTCACGATATAGCTGAAATAACGCCGCACACCCGCGCGACTTTCCAGCAGCCCGTCCATCATGTCCTGAAACGCCGCGACATCGCTGGCCACCACCTGCATCAGGTAATCATAGCCGCCGCCGATGGCCCAGCAGCCGGTCACCTGATCCATCCGCGCGATCACGCGTTCGAAGGTCTGGAAGCTTTCGGCGCGGTGGCTGTCCAGTTCCACCGTCACGAAGACCTGCACATGCTTGCCAAGGGCCGCAAGGCTGATATCGGCGCGATATCCGCGGATCAGCCCGGCCTTTTCCAACCGCTGCATCCGGTCCCAGCAGGGCGTGGGCGACAGGTTCACCCGCGCGGCAAGGGCGGTCTTGGCAATGCGGCCTTCGCGCGACAGCACCGCAAGGATTGCGATGTCGCGGTCATCAAGGCGCAGTTCAGGGCGTGCTGGGGTCATGGGACGGTTCTTTCCGCGCCTTTGGCGATTGTCAATCTGGACAAGTGGCGCCGGGACGGCAATCCTGCATCCATGTCCCATTGGCCACTTAGAAAACAAGACATTACCCGCCCCGCATATCGCAGTCTGGCACAGGGCATCGCCGCCGCCATCGATGCGGGCAGCCTGCAACCCGGACAGCGGCTGCCGCCGCACCGTGATCTGGCATGGCAATTGGGCGTCAGCGTTCAGACCGTCAGCCGCGCGTATGAGGAACTGATCCGCGCCGACCTGATCTCGGGCGAGGTGGGGCGCGGCAGCTTTGTCAGGTCGGGCCCGCGCGACACCATCGAGGTGCCGTGGTTCCGCGCGCCGACCCAGCATCCGCCGATCGATCTGTCGATGATGACGCCGGTGCGCCTGCCCGCCATCGCTGAGGCGTGGCGCGACAGCCTGATCCGGCTGGCCGACCGGCTGCCGGACCCCGTGATGCTGTCGTTCCGCCCGCGCCAAACCATGTCGCTTTATGGCGGGATGGCGGCGGGCTGGCTGGCGCGCTGCGGTATGGTGGTGCCGGCGCAGCGCATCCTGATCACCAACGGCACGACGCCCGCGATGTTCGTGGCGCTGATGACGGTGGCGCAGCCGGGCGACATCATCGCGACTGAAAGCTCGACCTGCCACACGCTCAAGCCTGCGGCCAAGCATTTGCATCTGCGGCTGCGCGGGATCGCGGGCGACGATCGCGGCATGGATCCGGACGCGCTGATCGCCGCCGCCGCGGCATCGGGGGGGCGGATGAAGGCGGTCTTTCTGTTGCCGGCAGGCGGCGGCCCCTTTGCCCGCATCATCGACCGCGACCGCCGCGCCGAACTGGCCGAGGCCGCAGCCACCGCCGGTCTGATGATCCTGGAAAGCGATCCGACCGGTCCCATACCCCTGCGCCGACCCGCCCCCATCGCCAGCATCGCGCCGGACCGCAGCTTCTATTTCACCGGGCTGTCCAAATGCCTGTCGCCGGGTCTGCGCCTTGGCTTTCTTGCAATGCCTGAAAATTGGGCAGAGGCCGCGCTGAACCGCCATCTGTCGATGAACTGGATGGCGACGCCCCTGATGGCCGAGATCGCGCAGGACTGGATCGCCGGCGGCACCGCCGATGCGCTGCTGTCGGCGCAGCGGGTCGAACTGGCGGCACGCAACCGGATGATGCAGCGCAGTCTGGGACCGATGGCGCAGGGCTTTCAGCACGGGTTGCACCGCTTTTTGCCGCTTCCGGCGGGCACGGATGAGGCTGCGGTGGTCGCCGCGGCGCTGGCGCGACAGGTGGCCGTGGCGCCGGGGTCGGGCTTTGCGGTGCTGCCATCCGGGCCGGGGCTGCGCATCTCGGTCGGGGGGGCGACCAGCGACGAATTGGACCGCGCGCTGCGACAGATTTGTGCAATCCTGCCCGGCGGTTCCTTCGCCCAAGGCACGATCGACGGGCAGCCGGTTTGACACCCCGGCCCGGAATTGTCATGATTTAATATAGAAATTGACTTGGAAATCGCTTGAGCCGAACTCTCGGCGCAAGCCAGGTGGGGCAAATTAGCCCGAATCCTGCAACTTTGAGGCAGCGGGGCCGTTGGCCCACGATTGTCCACCACAGGAGGTACCATGACCATCAAGACATTGACGACCGCCAGCATTGCAGCCCTTGTTCTGGGAAGCGGCGCCGCCATGGCCGATACATGGCGCTATGCGTTCGAAGAGGCGCTGGACGAGGTTCAGGGCGTCTATGCCCAGAAATTCAAGGAAGAGGTCGAGGCCAATTCCGACCATGAGGTCCAGCTGTTCCCCTTCGGCACGCTTGGCGAAAGCGACAACATCATGGAGCAGACCCAATCTGGCATTCTGCAGTTCGTGAACCAGTCGCCCGGCTTTACCGGATCGCTGATCCCCGAAGCGCAGGTCTTCTTCGTGCCCTATCTGCTGCCTCAGGATGAAGAAACGCTGGCGACCTTCTTCCGCGACAGCAAGGCCATCAACGAGATCTTCCCCGAGCTTTATGCCGAACAGGGTCTGGAACTGCTGAAGATGTACCCCGAGGGCGAGGTCATGCTGACCACCAAAGAGCCCGTCGAAGGTCCCGACGATTTGGGCGACGTCAAGGTCCGCGTCATGACCAACCCGCTGCTGGTCGAAAGCTACAAGGCCTTCGGCGCGACGCCCACCCCGCTGCCATGGGGCGAGGTTTATGGCGGTCTGCAGACTGGCATCATCGACGGTCAGGAAAACCCGGCCTTCTTCATCGAATCCACACGCATGTATGAGGTCACCGATTACATCACGCGCCTTGGCCACAACAACTTCACCACGGCGCTGATGGCCAATCAGGAATTCTTCGACGGCCTGTCGGAAGAGGATCAGAAAGTGGTTCGCGATGCCGCCGCGACGGCATTCGACACCATCATCGAATATCAGCAAGGTTTGACCGACAAGTCGTTGGAAATGATCAAGGAAGCCAAGCCCGAGATCACCGTGACCGAACTGTCCGAAGAACAGCGTGCACCTTTCCGCGACACCGCCGGTCAGGTCGAGGAGACCTTCCTGGAAATCGGTGGTCCGCGCGCGCAGGAACTGCTGGACCAGATGAAGGCCGATCTTGAAGCCGCAGGCGCCAAATAAGACCCGCGCCACCGTTCCGGCCCCCGTTGCGGGGCCGGACCGCTTTTGACGACCCAACGCGGTTTATCGGCAGGACAAGCAGCCATGCAGGCCAAGACGACCCCCCCCGAACCGGATCCCGACGTTCTGGCCGCAGCCGAAATGCCGGTGCTTGACGACGATATCGACAATTCACAATATGATTCCGGACTGCCCGGCCCCTTGGGCCATGTCGATGCCGCCATCGCGCGGATCGAGGCGATCCTGCTGGCCCTCGGCGTGCTGCTGATGGCCCTGAACACGGTCGCCAATGTGGTGGGCCGCTATGTCTTTGGACAATCCCTCTATTTCTCGGAAGAGGTGAACCAGGCGCTGATCGTGCTGATCACCTTCTCGGGCATTTCCTATGCCGCACGCCACGGGCGGCACATCCGCATGTCGGCCTTTTTCGACGCGCTGCCGCCCAAGGGCCGCAAGATCGCCATGGCGCTGATCGCGGGTCTGACCGGCGCGCTGATGCTGCTGCTGGCGTGGTTCGCGCTGACCTATGTTATCACGCAGGCAGGGCGCGGCAGGGTGCTGCCCGCGCTGCAGATCCCCAACTGGTGGATACTGGTCTGGGCGCCCTTGGGCTTTTTCCTGACCGGCCTGCAGTATGTTCTGACGGCCCTGAAGAACATCACCGACCCGGGCATCTGGCTGTCCACAAGCACGCGCGACGGATATTCCGACGCCCCCTCCGACGCTATGGATGAAAAGGCCCAGGATCAATGACAGCAGCAATTCTTGGGACCATGGTCGTCCTTCTTCTGTTGGGTTTCCCGATGATGGTTCCGCTGATCATCGGATCGATGGTCGGTTTCGTGGGGCTGTTCGGCGGGCTAGGCCAATTGGAGACGCTGGTCCAGCAGGTCATCGCGGGCATCCAGCCCGCCAGCCTTGTGGCCGTGCCGATGTTCATCTTTGCCGCCGATCTGATGACACGCGGCCAATCGGCGGAACGTCTGATCGATCTGGTCATGGCCTTTCTGGGCCATGTCAAAGGCGGCTTGGCCATTTCGACCGCCGGTGCCTGCACGATGTTCGGCGCGGTGTCGGGGTCCACGCAAGCCACGGTGGTCGCCGTCGGCGGGCCGCTGCGCCCGCGCCTGCTGAAGGCGGGCTACAGCGACAGCTTTTCGCTGGCCCTGATCATCAACGCATCCGACATCGCCTTCCTGATCCCGCCCTCGATCGGCATGATCATCTATGGCGTCGTGTCGGGCACCTCGATTTCGGAACTGTTCATCGCGGGTATCGGGCCGGGGCTGCTGATCCTTCTGCTGTTCTCGATCTATGCCTATATCTATGCCGTTCGCCACAACGTCCCGACCGAGGAACCGGCCACATGGCCCGAGCGCTTCCGCGCCGTGCGCCGCGCGCTGTGGCCCCTAGGCTTTCCGGTCATCATCATCGGCGGCATCTATGGTGGCGTCTTTTCACCGACCGAAGCCGCGGCCGCCTGCGTGCTTTACGCCCTGCTGCTGGAGTTGGTCGTCTTTCGCGAGTTGAGCCTGAAGCAGCTTTACGCCACCGCCAAATCCACCGGCCTGATCACCGCGGTCGTCTTCATTCTGGTCGGTGCGGGCACGGCCTTCAGCTATGTCATCAGCTTTGCACAGATCCCGCAGGCGATCCTTGGCGGGATCGGCATCGACGGGATGGGGCCTTACGGGGTGCTGTTCACGATCTCGATCGCCTTCTTCATCGGCTGCATGTTCGTCGACCCGATCGTGGTCATCCTGATCCTTGTGCCGATCTTTTCACCGGTGGTGCAATCGGTTGGTCTGGACCCGGTGCTGGTCGGCACGATCATTACCCTGCAGGTGGCCATCGGCAGTGCCACACCTCCCTTCGGCTGCGATATCTTCACGGCCATCGCGGTCTTCAAGCGTCCCTATCTTGACGTGATCCGCGGCACGCCACCCTTCATCGCGATCCTGCTGTCAGTGGCCGTGGCGATGATCTTCTTCCCGCAGATCGCCCTGTTCCTGCGTGATCTGGCCTTCGCCAAAGGGGGTGCATGATGGCATTGCGCCGTTTCGGTCTGGTGGCCCTTGCCACCGACATGACGATCGAGGGCGACGCCGCGCGCCTGATGCCATGGGGGACGCAGCTGCATGTGACCCGCATCGCCTTCGACAACCCCACGACCGAGGAGAACCTGCGCAACACCGGCCCCCGCCTGCGGGCGGCGGCGGATCTGTTGGTGCCGGGGGTCGATCTGGCGGCCATCGGGTTCGGCTGCACGTCCGCTTCGGCGGTGCTGGGGCCGGGGATCGGTGATTTGGTCGGCGACCGCGCGCCGCTGGTGACGCCGACATCCGCCGCGCTGCGCGGGTTTGCGGCGCTTGGGGTGACGCGGCTGGCGCTGATGACGCCCTATTTGGCGGCGACGACCGATCTGGTGGGCGACTATTTTCAGGAACACGGCATCGACGTGGTGCGCCGCAGTTCGATGAACCATGCCGACGACCGTGACATGGCGGTGCTGGAGGCTGACGCGATCATGCAGATGGCGCTGGCCAGCGATCATCCCGACGCGCAGGCGCTGTTCATGTCCTGCACCGCGTTGCCCGCTGTCGGTCTGATCGACCGGATCGAGGCCGCCTTGGGCAAGCCCGTTGTCACCTCGAACCAGTCGCTGTTCTGGGCGATGCTGGATCAGGCGCAGATCCCCGCCGCAGGGCCGGGGGCATTGTTCCGGTGCCGGACGTGGTGACGCTGGACGACATCATGGCGGCCCGCGACCGGATCGGCGATCAGGTACGGATCACGCCGTTCCAGCCTTCGGCATCGCTGTCGCAGATTGCGGGCGGGCCGGTCTGGCTGAAATGCGAATACCGGCAGGCGACAGGGGCCTTCAAGCTGCGCGGGGCGACCAATGCGGTCGCGCGTGTGGGGAAGGTCGCCGGGGTCACGACGGCCTCGACCGGAAACCACGGGCGGGCGCTGGCCCATGCGGCGCGGGCCAAGGGCATCCCTGCCATCATCTGCATGTCGCGCCTTGTGCCGCAGAACAAGCTGGACGCCATCACCGAACTGGGCGCCGAGGCCCGCATCATCGGCGACAGCCAGGACGAGGCGTTTCTGGAAGCGATCCGCCTGCAACGCGACGAAGGTTTCGCCCTGATTCCGCCCTTCGATCATTCCGATGTCATCGCGGGGCAGGGCACCCTTGGGCTGGAAATTCTGGACCAGATCCCCGATGCCGCCACCATCGCCATTCCCCTCTCGGGTGGCGGTCTGCTGGCCGGTGTCGCGGCGGCGGCCAAGGCGCTGCGCCCCGACATCCGCATCGTGGGCATCAGCATGGAGCGTGGCGCGGCCATGGCCGCCAGCCTCGATGTCGGCCACCCCATCGAGATCCCCGAACTGCCGACGCTGGCCGACAGCCTTGGCGGTGGCATCGGGCTGAAGAACCGCCTGACCTTCGCGATGGTCCGCGACCTGATGGACGATCTTATCCTGCTGACCGAGGATCAGATCGCCGATGGTCTCCGCCATCTGGCCCGCGACGGCCATATGATCGAAGGCGCCGCCGCCGTGGGTGCGGGCGCCGTCCTGTCGGGTCGGTTGCGCGCCGATTACGGTCCGCTAGTGCTGATCCTGTCGGGCGAAAACATCGACCCTCTCCGCCACGCCGAGATCATGAAGGGCACCCCATGACGGATATTCTGGTCCTGACCGAACAGCAGCTGCGCCAGCGCATCCATCTGGACCGGACCATCATTGATATCGTGGAACAGGCCTTTCGCGGTCTGGCCGAAGGCGGCGTCGTCATGCCGCCGGTCCTGTCCATGCATCTGCCCGACGTCAACGGAGAGGTGGACATCAAGACCGCCTATGTGCCGGGGCTGGCGGGCTTCGCGGTCAAGATATCGCCGGGCTTCTTCGACAACCCGGCGCGCGGGCTGCCCTCGACCAGCGGCATGATGGCAGTGCTGGATGCGCAGACGGGGCGGGTGCGGGCGGTGCTGCTGGACAACGGCTATCTGACCGATATCCGCACGGCGGCGGCGGGGGGCGTGGCCGCGCGCCATCTGGCGCGGGCCGATGCCACCCGTGCTGCGATCTTTGGCGCGGGCCTGCAGGCGCGGTTGCAGCTGCAGGCGCTGCGGTTGGTGCGTCCCATCGACCGTGCGGTCATTTGGGCACGCGACGCCGCCCGCGCGCAGGCGCTGGCCGCCGAACTGGACAGCCCCGATCTGCGCGTCCATGCCACCGCCGATCCGGCCGAGGCGGCGGGTTTTGCCGATATCGTCGTCACCACCACCCCGGCGACCGAACCGATCTTCCGCGCCGCATGGTTGCGCCCCGGCATGCATGTGACCGCCATGGGCAGCGACCAGCCCGGAAAGAACGAGCTGGACCCGCATTGTCTGGACCGTGCCGATCTCTATGTCGCCGACCGCGCCAGCCAGACCCGCCTGATGGGCGAATTGCGCGCCGCATTCGAGGCGAAAACCTATGACGTCGATGCCCGCGTCCCCGAGCTGGGACAGATCATCGCCCAAACCCATCCCGGCCGCACCGACGCCCATCAGATCACCATCTGCGATCTGACCGGCACCGGCGCGCAGGATACCGCGATTGCCACCCACGCGCTTGCCGCGTTTTCGAAAGACACGTGAATGCCAGAACTGCAAAGGACACCGGAACGCTTCTCGACCGCGGAATACGAGGAGCGTTTGCGCAAGACCCGCGCCAGCATGGAAAAGCTGGGGCTGGACATGCTGATCGTCAGCGACCCGTCCAACATGGCGTGGCTGACCGGCTATGACGGCTGGTCGTTCTATGTCCACCAATGCGTGATCGTCGGCCCGACCGGCGCGCCGATCTGGTTCGGACGCGGGCAGGATGCTCAAGGCGCCCTGCGCACCGTCTGGATGAGCGATGACCACATCATCGGCTATCCCGACCACTACGTCCAATCGGTCGACCGTCACCCGATGGATTATCTGTGGGCGCAGTTGGCCGACCGCGGCTGGCACACCGGCTTTATCGGCGTCGAGATGGACAACTATTGGTACACCGCCAAGGCCCATCAGCGCCTGTGCGCGGGCCTGCCGGATGCGCAGATCCTTGATGCCACGGGGCTGGTGAACTGGCAGCGCGCGATCAAGACGCCCAAGGAGCTGGCCTATATGCGCAAGGCCGCGCGCATCGTCGAACGCATGCACCGCCGCATCGCCGACCGGATCGAGGTCGGCATGCGCAAATGCGATCTGGTGGCGGAAATCTATGACGCGGGGCTGCGCTATGACGAATGGTCCCAGCATGGCGGCGATTATCCAGCCATCGTGCCGCTGCTGCCCTCGGGTCCCGACGCCGCCGCGCCCCATCTGACTTGGGACGACCAGCCGATGAAGCTGGACGAGGGCACCTTCTTCGAAATCGCCGGCTGCTATCAGCGCTATCATGTGCCGCTGTCGCGCACGATCTTCCTTGGCACCCCGCCGCAGGAGATGCTGGACGCCGAAAAAGCCGTGCTGGAGGGGATGGAGGCTGGTCTTTCCGCCGCCACCGCGGGCAACACCTGTGAAGATATCGCCAATGCCTTCTTCACGGTTCTGGACCGTTACGGCATCGTCAAGGACAACCGCACCGGTTACCCGATCGGCCTGTCCTATCCGCCCGACTGGGGCGAACGCACCATGTCGCTGCGTCGTGGTGACCGCACGGAACTGAAGCCCGGCATGACCTTCCACTTCATGACCGGTCTGTGGATGGACAACTGGGGATACGAGACGACGGAATCCATCGTCATCACCGAACGTGAACCGGAACTGTTCTGCAACATCCCGCGCCGCATGCTGGTCAAGACATGACGCATCCCATCGTTCCAACCATCCCGCTGGACGGCATGGGCAAGCATCACGGCTTCCTGCGCCTGCCTTACAGCCGCAACGACAGCGCATGGGGCAGTGTAATGATCCCCATCACCGTCATCGCCAATGGCAAAGGTCCGACGGCGCTGCTGACGGGGGGCAATCATGGCGATGAATACGAAGGCCCCATCGCATTGCAACAGCTGGCATGGGATCTGGACCCTGCCGACATCACGGGGCGCGTCATCATCGCGCCCTATATGAACTATCCGGCGTTCCGGGCGGGCACGCGGGTCAGCCCGATCGATCAGGTGAACCTGAACCGTGCTTTTCCCGGCGACCCGAAAGGCAGCGTCAGCCAGAAGATCGCCAGTTATTTCAACGACGTGCTGGTGCCTTTGGCGGATGTCGTGCTGGACTATCATTCGGGCGGCAAGACGCTGGATTTCCTGCCCTATGCGGCGGCTCATTATCTGGACGACAAGTCCCAACAGGCGGCCTGCGTGGCGGGGGTCAAGGCTTTCGGCGCGCCCTATTCGATGATGATGCTGGAGATCGACGCGGTCGGCATGTTCGACACTTCGGTCGAAACTCAGGGCAAGACCTTTGTCACGACCGAACTGGGCGGCGGGGGCACGGCCACTGCCCGCAGCGCGCAGATCGCCATCGACGGGGCGCGCAACCTGTTGCGTCATGCGGGCATTCTGGCGGGCGAGGTTCCGCAGGTGGACAGCGTTTGGCTGGACATGCCGGGGGACGACTGTTTCCACTTTGCCACCCGCGACGGGCTGATGCAGCCATTGGCCGATCTGGGCGATGCGGTGACGGCGGGCCAGCCCATCGCGCAGATCTGGGCACCAGACCGCACCGGGGTGGAACCCGTGGTCATCACCGCCAACCGCGACGGGGTGATCGCTGCGCGGCATTTCCCCGGCTTGATCCAGACCGGCGATTGCGCCGCCGTGATCGCCGTGGTGGGGGCCTAGCGCCCCCGCCCGCCGAACAGCCGCGACACGATCGGTGCCAGCAGGATCACGATCAGGATCCGCAGGATGTGATGGCTGACGACATAGGCCAGATCGGCGCCTGCGATGATGGCGATGATGACCATCTCAGCCTGACCACCGGGCAGAAAGGCCAGGAAGGCGTCCAGCGCGGGGGCCAGATGCATCAGGTGGATCGCCTCTAGGAAGATCAGGCTGATGATTGCAAGGATCACCGCATAGACCAGCCCCGCCGTTACATCGACGCGCAATTCGCGGGCGGTTATCCCTGCGTATTTCGCCCCGACGGCGATGCCGATGAAGAATTGTGCGGCTTGGATGATCTCGGCTGGCGGGCGGCTCTGGATGATGCCGGACAGCGACAGTGCGGCGGTCAGGATCATCGGCCCAAGGATGGATGCGCCGAACAGGCCCAGCCGTTCGCCGCCCTTCCAGCCGACGATGCCGGCCACCATCATCAACGCGATCTGCCACCACGGCAGCGATGACATCGGCGCGCCGGGGGGCTGGGACAGGTCGACCTGCCAGTAGAGCGTCATGATCAGCGGCGCGACGGTGACGATGACCAGAATGCGGGTTGCGTGGATCAGCGACAGGGCGCGGATGTCGCCACCAGCCTCCTCGCCGAAGACCAGCATGTCCTGAAGGCCGCCGGGCATGGCGGCATACCATGCGGTGGGGTGGTCGAAGCCGAAGACAAACCGCAGCAGCGGGTAACCCACCATGGCAATCAACCCGATGAACAGCGGCACCATGGCCAGCGAACCGGCAATCTCGGGCAGGCCCGACAGCACTTGCGGCGTGATGGATGCGCCCACCGCGACGCCCAGAAAGGTCCGCATGAAGATGCCGAACTGGCCCGCGCCCTGCATGCGTGCGCCGCTCAGCGCCACGATCAGACAACCCAGCATCGGCCCCAGCAACCACGGCAGCGGCAGGCCCAGCAGAAGAAACAGCGCGGCCCCCGCAAGGCCCGCACCGAAGGTCAGGATGCGTGGTCTAGTCAAGGGCAAGCTCTTCCAGCAGGGCGGCGTATTGGGCGCCGTGCATGTCGCGGTCATGGACCGATCCCTGCACGACGGGTCGCGGCAGGCTGAATTTGATGACACGCAGATCGGGGATGTCGAAGCGTTTCAGCCCGTCGGGTGACACCCCGTAAAGCCGCGCCACGTCATCGGTCTGCAACTGCGCGGTCAGCCGGTCAAAGACGTCAGGCTTGTCGCAAAAAATATCGATGGTCACCCAGAACGGTCCGGCATTCTTGGACCGCACTTTCAGGACAAGATCGCCAAGGGTCATGGGGTCACCTTAGTCACGGTCAGGCGGAAGGCCGACATGGGATCATCCAGCGCCATCACATGGTTCAGCGCGAATTCGTAAAGCGCGCCGCGATCGGTGGTGGCGGGGGAATAGGGGAAGGCGAAGGTCGGCAGTTCCTCGTCGTCGGTCAGCGGGTAATGCAGGACGAAGGGATTGATCAGCTTGCCGATTTCGGACGCCTGCGCTTGATCGCGGGCGGTGACGATGCCAAGGACGCCGACCTCGACCGGATTGCCTTTGCGGTTCTCCAAGGTGCCAAGGGTCGCGTCGACGCCCATCAGGCGGAACTGGATATCATAGTCATCCTGCGACAGCCCCATGCGGGTGGCGATCTCGGCGTGCAGGAAACCGGTCAGACGGTCCACCCAGGCTTGGGCGTTTTCGACGTAATGAGCGTTGCGCAGCACGGCGATGATGGTGGTCTGGTAACCGGCGATGCGCGCGCCCTCCAGTTTCACGGTATAGGGGCCGGGGACCCATTTCGACCCCTCGACCCGGACGCGGCGGGCATCCAGCGCGGTATAGCGTGCGCCGGTCACGTCCAGATATCCGCCCGGTTCATACAGACAAAACGGGTCCGAATTTTCATACAGCATATGCGCCGACACCGAATGCGGCGTGCAGAACGCCCCATCCGCCAGCGGCTGGACGGTAAAGCCCGTGTCGTCGAAATCGACCATGATCACGCCCGAGGTCGGGTTCGTCGAACACAACGCCCCGCATTCCGCGATCTTGGCACCATGCCAAGCCGCCCCCGCCGCATCGCCCCGCGCAAGGGGAAGGGCGGCGATGGTGGCGGTGTCGGTCGTGCGGCCCGCAATGACGATATCGGCCCCCGTCGCCAGCGCCGCCTGCATCTGTTCGACACCGGCGAGGGCCACGATATTGGTCAGGCCATCCAGCGTGAAATCGGGGGCGGGGGTCAGGGGGGTGACGCGGCCCGCGGCATGGGCGGTGGCGACACGCTCGGCGGGTTGGTCGGAATAGATGCGGACCACGGTCAGCGACTGGCCCAGTTCGCTGGCCAGTTCGGTGGTGATGTCGAACATCCAGTCCACCGTGGTGTCGGTGCCGCAGGTGCCCGCCGTGCCGATGACCAAGGGCACGCCCAGTTCGGCACGCGCCTGCATCAGGCTGCGCCATTCGGATTTGGTGGCGGCGCGGGAATATTTGGACAGCCCCGCGCCGAGGCTGAAGGGCCCACTGTCTGTGGACCCTCCGTCGATGCAGATGATGTCAGGGGACATGGCGACGCCTTTGGCCAAGGCGGCGCGGTCAAAGCCCAGCCCCAGGACGCCCGAGGGCACCAGAACGCGTGTTGTCATGTCAATCCTCGTTCAGGGTGGGGTCGGTTTCGGGCATCGGCGGTTTCTTCAGCAACCGGCGCAGGAAGATCGGCGCAACAAAGCCCAGAACCGCCGCCGTCCACAAGCCGATCGCGATCGGAGAAGCTGAACAGATACTGCCAGTCGCCGTTCGACAGGACCATGGCGCGGCGCAGGTTATCCTCCATCGCGTTGCCCAGCAGGATGCCAAGGATCACCGGAACGGTCGGCATGCCCAGCTTGCGCATGACATAGCCCAGGACGCCGAAACCGACCATCATCAGCATGTCGAAGGACGAACCAGTCAGCGAATAGATCCCGACAAAGGCGATCATCGTGACGCCCGGCAACAACACCCAAGCGGGCACCGACAGAATGCGGACGAAGATCTTGACCATCGGCACGTTCATCACCAGCAACACGACGTTGGCGATCAGCAAGGACGCGATCAGCGACCAGACGATTTCCGGACGCTCGGCGAACAGCAGCGGACCGGGCGTGATGTTCAGCGTCAGCAGCAGCGCCAGCAGGACGGCGGTGGTGCCCGAACCCGGCACGCCAAGCGTCAGCATCGGCACCAGCGCGCCACCGGCGGCAGCGTTGTTGCCGGCCTCGGGGGCGGCGACGCCCTTAGGGTTGCCCTTGCCGAAGCTGTCCTTGTCTTTGGCGACGGATTTTTCCGCCATATAGGCCAGAAATGACCCCAGCGATGCGCCCGCACCGGGCAGGACGCCCGCGACAAAGCCGATGCCCGTGCCGCGCAGCATCGCGCCGCTTGTCTGCTTCAGCATCTTCCACGGAACCAAAATCTTGCCCAGCTTGACGCCGATGGCGCTGTCGCGGCCATGGCTTTCGATGAAGTGGAAGATCTCGGCCACGGCGAACAGGCCGACGATGGCAACAAGGAAATCGACGCCGTCCATCAGGTGTAATTCGCCGAAGGTAAAGCGCGGCATGCCGGTGGTCTTGTCCATGCCGATCATGGCGATACCCAGACCGATGGCCGCGGACATGGCCGCCTTGGCCTGATTGGTTAACCCGATCCCGCCAAGTGTGCAGAAGGCCAGCATATAAAGCGCGAAATATTCCGCAGGCCCGAATTGATAGGCGACGCGGGCCAGATAGGGCGCAAAGATCATCAGGCCGACGGTCGCCAGAAGCGCACCCACGAAGGATGCGACGCCGGACACGACCAGCGCCTCGGCGGCCTTGCCTTGGCGGGCCATGGGATAGCCGTCCAGCGTGGTCATCATCGCCGGTTCATCGCCCGGAATGTTCAGCAGGATCGAACTGATCCGCCCGCCGTACATCGCTCCGTAATAGACCGAAGTCAGCAGGACCAATGCCGACACGGCGTCCAGCCCCATGGAAAACGAGATCGGGATCAGCAGCGCCACCCCGTTCGACGGCCCAAGACCCGGCAGCGCACCGATGATCGTGCCGACAAAGCACCCGATCACCGCCAGCACCAGGGTATAGGGCGTCAGGGCGATGGACATCCCCATCGCCAGATTTGCTAAAGTATCCATTGTTTCAGAACCCCATTCCGGCGGGCAGGCCCTTCAGGCCCAGTCCCAGCAACACGCGGAACAATACGAACAACCCGATCGACAGGCCGATCCCGGCCAGCACTGCCCGCCGCGGATTGCCGCCGATCTGCCAGCTCAGAACGCCCGAGGCGATGGCCGTCGGGATCAGGAAGCCAAGCGGCGAGATGGCATAGGCATAGCCCGCCAGCACCGCCAGCGCCAAAGCCAGCTGCGCGACCATGGGCCCTGCGGGCCATTCATCGTCGGGGTCGGGGCGCAGGACCATGACCAGCGCCGCGATCATCACGACCGCGCCGACCAGATAGGGGAACAGGCGCGGGCCGACCGGATCGGACATGAAGCTGGTCTGGATGCCGCGGGCGTTGAGGATATACCCCAACGCCACGACCATCATGAACGCTCCGAAGATGCGGTCACCCTTGATCATTGAAGAATCCCGATCTCTTTCGAGACCTGCTGGATCTCGGCGATGTTGTCCGAGACGAAGGTCTCGAAGTCGGCGCCAAGGACGGTATAGGGGGCCAGACCGTTTTCGGTCATCACCGTCTGCCATTGGTCGGATTCGGCGACCTTGCCCAGCATGTTGACCCACTTCTGATAGTCTTCATCGCTGATGTCCTTGGGGACATAGATGCCGCGCCAGTTCATGGCGACGATATCGACGCCCTGTTCCTTGGCGGTGGGGACGTCCTCGAACCCTGCGACGCGTTGCTCGGACAGGACGGCCACGGGGCGCACGTCGCCCGATTTGATGAAGCCGGTGATTTCCGACATGTCGCCGGTCATGGCCTGTGCAAAGCCGCCGACCGTCTGGGTGATCGCATCCGCGCCACCGTCCAGACCGATGTATTTGACCGATTTGGCGTCATCGAAGCCCGCCTTGTCCAGCGTCATCAGCACCTTGAGGTGGTCGAAACCGCCCACGGCAGAACCGCCTGCAAAGGCCACCTGCGACGGATCGGCCTTCACCGCGTCGATCAGGTCGTTCAGGTTCTGATAGGGGCTGTCCTTGGCCACCACGATCACGCCGGGATCGCCACCGATCGAACCGACCCAACGCACCTGATCGGCGGTCGCGCCGGCGAATGCATCCTGCGCCAGACGCGTTGTCGTGGCCGAGGATGCCGCTACGAACAGATCGGCATCGCTGCCGCGCTTGCCCACGACCTGCGTATAGGCCACGCCGCCACCGGCACCGGCAAGGTTCGTGACCTGCACCATGTTCGGCACCAGTCCCAGTTCGGTCATGATCCGGCCGATCTGGCGGCAGGTGAAGTCCCAGCCACCGCCGGGGTTGGCGGGGGCGATGCATTCCTCGGCCATGGCCGGGGCTGCGACGGTCATCATCAGCGCGGCGGTTGCCGCACGGGTCCAATTTTTCATGCTGTCCTCCCAGACTGGCCCGCCTGCTTTTGGGCGGGCTTGCGGGGTTCAGGTTTTGCTGAAAAGCTGACACGAACCTGTCACCAACTGCCCGAAAGTTGTGCCGATGCGTTTTCTTCTGGTCGAAGACAGCGAGGATCTTGCCAAGGCCGTCGCCTCGCGGCTGACGCTGGAGGGGCATGGCGTGGACCATGCGGCGACGCTGGCCGATGCCAGCCATTTTCTGGGAACCGCGCCTTACGATCTGATCTTGCTGGACATTTCGCTGCCAGATGGCGACGGGCGCGATTTTCTGGTGCGCGAAAGGGCGGCGCGGCGGGATACGCCGGTGATCATGATGACGGCCTCGGCCTCGGTCAGCGATCGGGTGATGACGCTGGATCAGGGTGCTGACGATTATATCACCAAGCCCTTCGATTTCGGCGAATTGCAGGCCCGCTGCCGCGCCGTTCTGCGCCGCCGCGACGGGGCGGTGGACAGCAGACGGCATTTCGCGGGCTTCATCTTCGACCAGCTTGGCGCGACCCTGACCGTCGGCGGCGACATTCGCGAACTCCGCGCCCGAGAGCTGCGCCTGCTGGAGATCCTGCTGTCGCGCCCCGGTCAGGCCTATTCCAAGGCGCATCTGATCGACCGGCTGTTTTCCTTCGACGAGGAGGTCAGCGACAACGCCATCGAGGTCTATGTCGGCCGCCTGCGCAAGAAGCTGGACGGATCGGGGGCGCGGCTGGAAACGCTGCGCGGCGTCGGCTATCGCCTGATCCCCGAATGATGCGCCTGTTCGATCCCGCGCGGATCGTATCCTTGCGCCGGCGGCTGGTCTGGCAGTTTCTGGTCCTGTCGGCGGTGCTGGTGCTGGGGCTGTTTCTGGTGGTGGGCTGGGTCGCGGATCGCGCATCGCGGGCCTCGCAGGATGCGGTGCTGGGGGCCGCCGTCACCGCCATCACCGAAGGCATCCGCAGCGTCAACGAGGGGTTGGAGCTGGACCTACCCTATGCGACCTTTTCGATGCTGGGGGCGATGGGGGACGAACGCATCTTCTATCTGCTGACGGTCGCGGGGCAGGGCGTGACGGGATACGAGGATTTACCCCCGCCGCCGACCCCCGCCACCGATATGGCCCCGGTCTTTTATAGTGCCGATTACCGCGGCGCGCGGCTGCGGCTGGCCTCGGTCGGGCGGATGATGCTGATCCAGAACCGGCTGCAGCCGGTGACGGTCACCTTGGGCCAGACGCGGCTGGGGCAGGCGGCGATCGCGCGGGACACGGCACGCAGTGCGGCCTGGGCCGCCCTGGGCTTCATGCTGCTGGCGCTGCCCGTGGCGCTGCTGGCGGCGCAGGCTGTGTTGCAGCCGATCCGCACGCTGGCCGATGTCATGGGTCGTCGCGGGCCGCGCGACCTGCGCCCCGTGCGCCACGCCACCCCGCGCGAACTGGCGCCCCTGCTGCGGGCGCTGAACGGGCTGATCGCACGCCTGCGCGCCGCGCTGGAACTGGCCGAGACCTTCATCTTCGAGGCCGCCCACCGCATCCGAACGCCTTTGTCGCTGGTCCGCGCCGAGGCGGAACTGGCCCTTGCCGAAACCAGCGACGAGGCAACCCGCATCCGCCTGCGCCGCATGGTGCGCGCCATCGGTGAAAGCAGCCGGTCCGCGAACCAGATCCTGGATCATGCGATGGTGATGTATCGCACCGATCAATATGCCGCCGCGCAGGTCGATCTGGCGGCACTGTCCCGCGCCGTCCTGCGTGCCATCGACCCCATCGCCGAGATGCGCGACATCCGCGTGACCCATGAAATCGCCCCCTGCATCATCCAAGGGGACGAACGCATGCTGGAGATCGCCCTGCGCAACCTGCTGGACAATGCCATCAAATACGCAGCCCCCGAAGGCTATGTCGATCTGACACTGACCTGCACGGGGACCGAGGCCACGCTGGCCGTCAAGGACGACGGGCGGGGCTTGTCGGATGATCCCGCGCAGCTGATCGGGCGGTTCCGGCGCGGGGCAAATGTCGGGGATACCGGCGGATCGGGGCTGGGACTGACCATCGTGACCGAGGTTGCCCATGCCCATCGCGGCCGCTTTCAGCTGAAACCCGGTGAAAAGGGGGGAACATGCGCCTTGCTGCATTTGCCGTTGCCGTAACCTGTGCGCTGGCAGGGCCAGCCGCCGCTTGGCAATCCGAGGATCAGCGCGTCTTCGGCCCCGAGGACGCCCCGCAGATACAGGTGCTATCCGTGACCGATCTGGCGGCCTTTGCGCCGGTCCTGCAGGATTACGTCGAGCGCAATCCGGGGCGCAGCATCCGCTATGTGCAGGCATCCTCGACCGAAATCTATGCCGCTATCCATGAAGAAGACGCGCGATTCGATCTGGTGATCTCATCTGCGATGGACCTGCAGATGAAACTGGCCAATGACGGCTTTGCTGCATCAGTGACGCCCGTGGCAGCGGGGCTGCCCGATTGGGCGCGGTGGCGCGACCAGCTGTGGGGCATCGCGCTGGAGCCGGTGGTGACGCTGGCCTCGCGCCAGGCCTTGGGCGATCTGCCGGTGCCCCGGACCCGGCGCGACCTGATCGCCCTGCTGCGTGAAAACCCCGAGCGGTTTCAGGACCGCATCGCCGCCTATGATCCGCAGGTGTCCGGCGTGGGCTATTTCCTGATCGCGCAGGACGATCAGGTATCCGACGGGTTCTGGCGTCTGGCCGAGGTGATGGGTCGTCTGAACGCGCGGCTGTTCTGTTGTTCGGGCCAGATGATCACCGAACTGCGCGAGGGGCGCATCGCCATCGCCTATAACGTGGTGGCCAGCTATGCCGCGCGCTTCCGCCCCGACGATCCCGATCTGGTCCAGCTGGCCTTCGAGGATTACACCTTCGCCATCGTCAGGTCCGCCCTTGTGCCGGTGAATGCGCCCGATCCGCAGGGGGCGCAGGACCTGCTGACCTATCTGCTGTCGGACTCCGCACAACGCTTGATCGCCGACAGCGCAGGGGTCGCGCTGATCGCCGGCACGGGCGAGCCTCCGGTGCCGCAGCTGCGCCCGATCCGGCTGGATGCGGGGCTGCTGGTCTATGACGACCGTCTGCGGCGGGCGGGGTTGCTGTCGGAATGGCGTGCGGCGTTGATCCAGCCCTAGGCGATGCTGTCGATCAGCCGCGCCAGACCTGCGGGGTCGGACAGGAATGGCGAATGCCCCCAAGGGCGGTGATGGAGATGATCGACGCCCGCGCGGTCGATCATGGCGCGTTGCAGGGCAGGTGGAATGGCGCGGTCGTTTTCGCAGATGACATAGTGGCGGGTAATCCGGCGGCGCTGGGCCAGCAGGTCCCGCATCGGGCCCACGGGCTGCGGGCGAAGGGCGTGGACCGGCGCGTCATGGCAGTCGTGATACATCATCTGCCGCGCCTGGTCGGCGGGCAGGATCAGCCGTCCAAGATCATCGCGCGGCCAGTGGCGGGGCGGGGCTGGCAGCAGGCGGTCCAGCGTCGCAAGGCTGTCGCCCGCCAGCGGCAGATAGGAACACAGGTGCAGCAGCGCTGATGCGGGGGCGGTCATCGCCTCGGCCACCATGCCGCCCATCGAGTGTCCAACAACAAGGGGCCGCGCCATCGTGGGCAGGGCGGCCACGCAATCGGCCAGCGTGGTCTTTGGCGCATCGGGCAGGTCGGGGCAGGCGACGCGGTGCCCCATGTCGCGCAAGGCCTCCGCCGTCGCTTTCCAGCACCAGCCGCCATGCCAAGCCCCGTGGATCAGGATGATATTCGCCATCCTTCAGGTCTGCCCGCTGCGATCCCCATGCGCAAGTGCTTGACCCCGCCCCGCCCCATCGGCCCTTATGCCCGACAAAGGGGGCGCCATGATCGACAAGCTGGAGATGTTCCTGGCCGTGGCCAAGGAAGGTCATTTCGGACGGGCGGCGACGTCACTGGGCATCACGCAGCCGACGCTGTCGGCAGGCATCAAGCAGCTCGAGGCGCAGCTGGGTGTCTTGCTGATCTTTCGCGGCTCGCGCTATGGCGGTCTGACGCCCGAGGGGCAGTCGGCGCTGGTCTGGGCGCGGCGCATCGTCGGCGACACCCGCCAGCTGCGTGATGAAATGCGCGCCGTGCGTCACGGGCTGTCGGGCCAGTTGCGCATTGCCGTGGTGCCCACCGCGCTGACATGGGCCGCACGGATCGCGGCGCGCTTCGGAGATGCGCATCCCAAGGTCGGCTTTACCATTCTGTCGCGCGCCTCGACCGAGATATTGCAGATGATCGACGATCTGCAGGTCGATGCGGGCATCAGCTATCTGGACAATGAACCGCTGGGTAAGGTCAGCGCCGTGCCGCTCTATGAGGAACGCTATGCCCTGATCGCCCCCGAAGGGCATCCGCTGGCGCAGGGCGGTCCGGTGCCTTGGGGCGCGCTGGACGGGCAGCGGCTGTGCCTGCTGACGCCCGACATGCAGAACCGCCGCATCATCAACCGACGTCTGGCCGAGGCGGGGGTGACGCCTGTGGCGATGGTCGAGTCGAATTCGACCGTGGTGCTGGTCTCGCAGGTGCTGGCGGGGGGGTGGCTGACGATCCTGCCGCAGGACATCGCGGGCTTTCTGACCCAAGGCAAACCCCTGCGGCTGGTGGAAATGGAGGGTCCGGCCACCGGACACGCCGTTGGCCTGATCGCGCCGTGGCGTGAACCGCATACCCCCGTCCTGCAGGCGCTGCTGACCGAGGCGCGGCGGATGGCGGTCGATAGATAACCTCTATCGTTTGACGGAATAGCGATATTGATTTGTGAATGACCAAGGTGTCTGCTGGCGGCCCAAGACCTTTGAAAGGCCAGCCATGCTTGACCAAGCGCCAGCCCCCGACGATATCCGCGACCTTGTGACCCCGATGCTGGGGCTGGAGGGGCCGATGCTGCCGATGTTGCATGCCATTCAGGCCGAATGGGGGCATGTGCCGCAGGCCGCCGTGCCGGTGCTGGCCGATCTGCTGAACCTTGGTGCCGCCGAGGTGCATGGCGTCATCAGCTTTTACCACGATTTCCGCGATCATCCCGCGGGCCGTCACACGCTGAAAATCTGTCGGGCCGAGGCCTGTCAGTCGGTGGGCGGCAATGCCATGGCGCAGCGGATGCTGGACCGTCTGGGCGTCGATTGGCACGGCACAACCCGCGATGGCGCGGTGACCGTGGAACCGGTCTATTGCCTTGGGATGTGCGCCTGCGGGCCTGCCGTGATGCTGGACAATCGCGTGATCGGGCGCGTTGACGATGCACGGATGGAACGGCTGATGACGCAGGTGGGCGCATGAAGATCTGGGTCCCCATGGACAGCGCCGCTAAGGCGCTGGGTGCAGACGAAGTCGCTGATGCCATCGCCGCGCAGGTCGGCCCCGACGTGCGCATCATTCGCAACGGATCGCGCGGGATGGTCTGGCTGGAACCCTTGGTCGAGATCGATCGTGGTGACGGGCGCGTGGCCTACGGTCCGGTGACGCCCGACGATGTCGCGGCGCTGCTGGACGGCACGCTGGAGAGCCTTGGCCGGGTCGAGGATATCCCCTTCTTCGCCCGCCAGACCCGCCTGACATTCGCGCGCTGTGGCGTCATCGACCCGCTGGATCTGGACGATTATCAGGCGCATGGCGGCTTGGTCGGCCTGCGCCGCGCCATCGGCATGATCGGCGCCGAAATTGTGGCCGAGGTCACCGACAGTGGCCTTCGCGGACGGGGCGGTGCGGGCTTTCCGACCGGCATCAAGTGGAAGACCGTCCATGATGCCCCTGCCGACCGCAAATACATCGTCTGCAACGCCGACGAAGGCGACAGTGGCACCTTCGCCGACCGCATGATCATGGAGGGCGATCCCTTCACCTTGATCGAGGGGATGGCGATCGCCGGTCTGGCCGTGGGTGCGGTTCAGGGCTATGTCTATATGCGGTCGGAATACCCGGACGCGATTGCTGTGATGAACGCAGCGGTGGACATTGCCCGCAAGCGTGGCGTGCTGGGGAGCGATGTGTTGGGCAGTGGACGGGCCTTCGATATGCAGATCCGCGTCGGCGCAGGCGCCTATGTCTGCGGCGAGGAAACCAGCCTGCTGAACAGCCTCGAGGGCAAGCGCGGCGTCGTGCGCGCCAAGCCGCCCTTGCCCGCGTTGGAAGGGTTTCTGGGTAAGCCCACCGTCGTCAACAACGTCATCAGTCTGGCCACTGTGCCGGTCATCATGGAACGCGGCGCGCAGCATTATGCCGATTTCGGTCTGGGCCGGTCGCGCGGCACCGTGACCTTGCAGATCGCGGGAAATGTCCGGCGCGGCGGGCTATTTGAAACCGGCTTTGGTGTGTCCTTGGACGAGGTCGTCAACGACATCGGCGGCGGCACGGCCAGTGGCAGGCCGGTCAAAGCGGTGCAGGTTGGCGGGCCTTTGGGGGCCTATATGCCCGTGTCGAAATTCGACACGCCGATGGGATACGAGGAGTTCGACAAGAACGGCGGGCTGATCGGCCATGCCGGTCTGGTGGTCTTCGATGACACCACTGACATGCTGCAGATGGCTCGTTTCGCGATGGAGTTCTGCGCCGTCGAAAGCTGCGGAAAATGCACCCCCTGTCGGGTCGGTGCCGTGCGCGGGGTCGAAACCATCGACCGGATCGCGGCGGGCGATGCCGCTGCTGCCGATCTGCTGACGGACCTCTGCGAGGTGATGAAGGACGGGTCGCTCTGCGCGCTTGGCGGCTTTACGCCGTTCCCGGTCATGTCCGCCCTGACCCAATTCCCCGACGATTTCGCCACCGCCAAGGAGGCCGCCGAATGAAAGATTTCATCATTCCCCAGTTTGCGCCCGGTGACGAACGCGATCTAGGCACCCCCGCACGCCAAGGTGCGCCGGTCAGCCTGACCGTCGACGGTTTCGAGGTCACGGTCCCCGAAGGCACATCCGTCATGCGCTCCGCGATGCTGGCCGGCATTACCGTCCCCAAGCTGTGCGCCAGTGATAATCTGGAGGCGTTCGGGTCCTGCCGCTTGTGTATCGTCGAAATCGAAGGCCGTCGTGGCACGCCTGCATCCTGCACGACGCCAGTGGCCGAAGGTATGGTGGTGCGGACCCAGACCGGCAAGGTCCAGAAGATCCGCCGCGGCGTGATGGAGCTGTATATCAGCGACCACCCGCTGGATTGTCTGACCTGTTCGGCCAATGGCGATTGCGAATTGCAGGATGCTGCGGGGCAGGTGGGGCTGCGCGACATGCGCTATACCCCCGGTGCCAACCATTTCGACCCCAAGGGCGTCGGCGCCCGCAGCCAGTCCGAGGCGCGGCTGCGCGAAGGGCCGGGCAATCCGCAATATATCCCCAAGGACGACAGCAACCCCTATTTCACCTATGATCCCAGCAAATGCATCGTCTGTTCGCGCTGCGTGCGGGCCTGCGAGGAGGTGCAGGGCACTTTCGCCCTGACCATCGAGGGGCGCGGTTTCGACAGCCGCGTCAGCGCGGGCATGGCGACCGACAGCTTCATGACCAGCGATTGCGTCAGCTGTGGCGCCTGTGTGCAGGCATGTCCTACGGCGACTTTGCAGGAAAAATCGGTGGCCGAGCTGGGCACGCCGACGCGGTCGGTCATCACCACCTGCGCCTATTGCGGGGTCGGGTGCAGTTTCAAGGCCGAAATGAACGGCGACCAATTGGTCCGCATGGTGCCGTGGAAAAACGGCAAGGCGAACCGTGGCCATAGCTGCGTCAAGGGCCGCTTTGCCTATGGCTATGCCGCGCATCAGGACCGCATCCTGAACCCGATGATCCGCGACAGCATCGAAGAGCCATGGCGCGAGGTTGGCTGGGACGAGGCGCTGGCTTTTGCCGCCGACCGTATGCGCGGCATCCAGAAGCGCCACGGGCGGCGGTCCACAGGGGTGATTACATCCAGCCGCTGCACGAATGAGGAAACCTATTTGGTCCAGAAGCTGACCCGCGCGGTGTTTGGCAATAACAACACCGATACCTGCGCGCGGGTATGCCATTCACCCACGGGTTATGGTCTGGGCAAGACATTCGGCACATCCGCCGGCACGCAGGATTTTGACAGCGTTGAGCAGACCGATGTGGTGCTGATCATCGGGGCGAACCCGACCGACGGGCATCCGGTCTTTGCCAGCCGTCTGAAAAAGCGTCTGCGTCAGGGGGCCAAACTGATCGTGGTCGATCCGCGCAGGACCGATATGGTGCGTTCGGCGCATATCGAGGCGCAGCATCACCTGCCGCTGCGTCCGGGGACCAATGTGGCGTTGATCAGCGCGATGGCGCATGTGATCGTGACCGAAGGGTTGATGGACGAAGGCTTTATCCGTGACCGCTGTGACTGGGATGAATTTCAGCATTACGCCGAATTCATCAGCAATGCGCGCCATTCACCCGAAGCGGTCGAGATGGTCACAGGCGTTTCTGCCGCCGATCTGCACGCCGCGGCGCGGTTATTTGCCAAGGGTGGCAATGGCGCGATCTATTACGGGCTGGGCGTGACGGAACACAGCCAAGGGTCCACAACCGTGATGGCGATTGCGAACCTTGCGATGCTGACCGGCAATGTCGGGCGGCCCGGTGTGGGTGTGAACCCGTTGCGTGGCCAGAATAACGTGCAGGGGTCATGTGATATGGGGTCATTCCCGCATGAGCTGCCGGGATACCGCCATGTCAAGCTGCCAGACGTTCGCGCGATCTTCGAAAACGCATGGGGCGTGGAGATCGACCCCGAACCAGGCTTGCGCATCCCCAACATGCTGGATGCGGCGGTCGAGGGGACCTTCAAGGGGCTCTATTGTCAGGGTGAGGATATCCTGCAATCGGACCCCGACACCCATCACGTCGCGGCGGGTCTGCGGGCGATGGAATGCGTGATCGTCCATGACCTGTTCCTGAACGAGACGGCCAATTACGCCCATGTCTTCCTGCCGGGATCGTCCTTCCTGGAAAAGGACGGCACCTTCACCAATGCCGAACGCCGCATCAACCGCGTGCGCAAGGTCATGGCCCCCAAGAACGGCTATGAGGATTGGGAAGTCACGCAGATGCTGGCCAATGCGATGGGGGCGGGTTGGCACTATACCCACCCCAGCCAGATCATGGATGAAATCGCGGCCACCACACCCAGCTTCGCCGGTGTCAGCTATGAGCTGTTGGAAACGCAGGGCAGCGTGCAATGGCCCTGCAATGCCGATGCGCCGGTGGGAACGCCGTTGATGCATATCGACGGCTTCATGTCCGGTGTTGCGGGCAAGGGGCATTTCATCATCACCGAATATATCGCGACCGATGAACGCACCGGCCCGCGTTTCCCGCTGTTGCTGACGACGGGGCGTATCCTGTCGCAATATAACGTCGGCGCGCAGACACGGCGGACGCCCAACAGCATCTGGCACGAGGAAGACGTGTTGGAGATCCACCCTCATGATGCGGAAACCCGCGGGGTGGTGGATGGCGACTGGATCAGGCTGGCGTCGCGGGCGGGTGAGACCACCTTGCGGGCGATGCTGACGGATCGGGTTTCGCCGGGGGTGGTCTATACCACCTTCCACCATCCGGTGACGCAGGCTAATGTGGTGACGACCGATTTTTCGGATTGGGCGACGAACTGTCCGGAATACAAGGTCACCGCCGTGCAGGTCAGCCCCTCGAACGGTCCGTCGGAATGGCAGACCAGCTATAACGAGCAGGCCGAACGGTCACGGCGGATCATGCCAGCCGCGGAGTAAACCATGCCCTTGCCACCCCCCGTCCATCCTGTGGACGCCACACATCACCGCACCGGCAGCGTCACGCCGGTGCGGCGCGTTCTGGCGCAGGAAACGCCGGTGGCGATGGTCTATGGCGGGACGACGCAGGCGGTGATGATGGCATCGCCCGCCGATCTGGACGATTTCGCGGTGGGGTTTTCGCTGACCGAAGGGATTGTCACGGATGCGGCGCAGATTGCGTCGGTGCAGATCATGGACCACCCGCGCGGGGTCGAGGCGCAGATGTGGCTGACCGAAGACCGGGCCGAGGCTTTGGCCGCGCGTCGCCGTTTCATGGCGGGGCCGGTGGGGTGCGGTCTGTGCGGCATCGACAGTCTGGATCAGGCGACGCGGTCGCTGCCCGATCTGTCGGGCGTGGGGCCGGTGATAGATGGCGCGCAGGTGGCGCGGGCCACCGATCTGTTGCGTGACTGGCAACCCTTGCACGACCAGACCCGCGCCGTTCATGCGGCAGGTTTCCTGATCCCGGATCAGGGCATCGTCCTGGCGCGCGAGGATGTGGGCCGCCACAATGCGCTGGACAAGCTGATCGGCGCGATGGCGCGGCAGGGCGTTGATGCCGGGCAGGGGGCGTTCGTGCTGACCAGCCGTGTGTCGGTCGAGATGGTGCAGAAATGCGCCATTGCCGGTGCCGGTATCCTGATTGCGGTGTCCGCGCCCACCGCACATGCGCTGCAACTGGCCGAAGGCGCGGGCATCACCGTTGCGGCCTTTGCGCGCGGCGAGGGCTTTGACCTTTTCTCTCACCCCGAACGGCTGAACGCCAAGGTGTCCGATGTCGCCTGAAAAGATGGTCATGATGGCCAACCAGATCGCCACCTTCTTCGACACCCAGCCCGGGGACGCCGCCGACAAGATCGCTGCGCATCTGAAGGATTATTGGGAACCACGGATGCGGGCGCAGCTGCTGACCTATCTGGAAACGGGCGGCGGCGGGCTGAAGCCATCGGTCATCGCAGCGGCTGACCGACTTTAGGGGCGCGATGCAACCCTTGCCCGTCATCCGGTGTTGCGCTGGTGACTGATATACCAACGGGCCGGGGACAGGCATTTCATGCAGCAGAATTCGGACGCTTTCGATCTTGGCCACGCCAAGGTCTGCGTGGTCATGAACCGCAGTTCGGGGAAAAAGAAGCATCGCCAGCTGGTCGATCAACTGGAAAGGCGGCTGGCCCCGTCCTGTGGCGAATATCAGCTGCGTCAAAGCCGCAAGGGATCGGACCTGCCGGGTCTGGCGCGTCAGGTCGCGTCCGAGGGCTTTGATCTGGTCATCGCGGCGGGGGGCGACGGCACGCAATCGGCGGTCGCCGCGGCACTGGCAGGGTCCGATGTGGTGATGGGCGTGCTGCCCGGCGGGACTTTCAATTATTTCGCCCGCGATCTGGGCGTGGGTGAGGATATCGACGACGCGCTGGACACCCTACTGGATGGGCGTGTCGATGCCACGGATGTGGGGGACATCAATGAACTGGTGTTCCTGAACAACGTCAGCCTTGGTGCCTATCCCCAGATCCTGAAGACCCGCGAAGGGATTTACAAACGTTGGGGGCGGTCTCGGATTGCGGCCTATTGGTCGGTGCTGGTGGCGCTGCGGCGGCTGCGGCGTCCGATGCAGTTGGTGGCGCATGTGGATGGGCAGGACCGTGAGTTCACCAGCGCCTTGGTGTTTGTCGCGCGCAGTGCCTATCAGCTGGACAGTTTCGGATTGGAGGGCGCGGATGCCATCCGTGATGGCAAGTTCGCCGTTCTTATCGCCAAGGCGCGTCAGCCCTTGCCGCTGATGCGATCGGCCCTGCGATTGGCCATGGGGCACAGCGCCAAGGACAGCGATTTTGACCTGATCCTGACGGATCGGCTGCAGATGCGGACGCCCAAGACGCGGCAGCTGGTGGCGCATGACGGGGAAAAGACGCTGCTGCGCAGTCCCTTTGATTTGAAGGTGCGGCACGGAGCGTTGAAGGTACTGCTGCCCGCCGACGGGCGCAACAAGACCGCCGATACCGAGGGTCGCGCATGACCCGGATCCTGCATCTGAGCGACCTGCATTTCGGCTTTCACCGCAGCGAGTTGATCGGACCTCTGCTGAACCGGATCGAGGCGTTGCGGCCCGACATCGTCGTCGTATCCGGTGACATCACGCATCGCGGGTTGCCGGCACAGATGCAGCTGGCGCAGGACTTTCTGTCGCGGATCAGCGCGCCGGTCATGCTGATGCCGGGCAATCACGACGTGCCGCTGCTGAACCCCATCGCGCGGCTGTTCTGGCCCTTTGCGGGGTTTCGCGAATACTTCGGCCCCGATCTGACGCCGACGGCGCAGGTGGGGCAGGCGCGGGTCTTTGCGCTGAACAGCGCCGATCCCTATTCCTGGCAGCGCGGCAAGATCCGGCGCGGAGAGATCGGGCGCGTGATCGGGGGCATAGATCCCGCCGCCACCAATGTCGTGGCGTTGCACCATCCGATGCAGCAGCTGCCCGGCATCGACAAGCAGCCCGCCCGCCGCGCCGAGGAGGCCATGGACCGGCTGCAGGAGGCAGGGGTGCATGTTGTCCTCAGCGGGCATCTGCATCGCTGGGCCGTGGACAAGGTCATGGCGACCAAACGCTGGCCGCGCATCCTGCAGGTTCAGGGGGGCACGGCGCTATGTGCAAGGCTGAGCGATGCCAAGAATGAATTCGCGCTGCTGATCGTCGAGGGGACCGAGTTGCACGTCGAACACCATGTGTCGCACATGGGGGTGAATGCCTTCGAAGAGCCGGTGATTGCCACCTATAGCCGGGCAAACGGGCCGTGGCGGCGCGTTTAAGCGTTGAGTTTCGCGTAAAACCCGCTTATAGCAGGCGCAGTCAAACGGGCGACATGGTCAGAACAGGCCGCTTACAGACGGGTCGGGCATTTGCCTCGACCCTTTGTCGTTGTCCGGGCCGACATCATAAAGACCGGCGGAGCCAACCGTCAGGCCAGTAAAAGACACACAAAGGATACTGAACACGCATGTGCGCTAAAGCGACTATGGAGGAGTTCGAGGCCCTTCTGAACGAAAGCCTCGAGATCGACACCCCGGACGAAGGTTCGGTTGTCAAAGGCCGCGTCATTGCCATCGAGGCAGGCCAGGCCATCATCGACGTCGGCTACAAGATGGAAGGCCGCGTCGATCTTAAAGAATTCGCAAACCCCGGTGAAGACGCCAACCTGAGCGTCGGCGACGAAGTCGAGGTCTATCTGGACCGCGTCGAGAACGCCCGTGGCGAAGCTAGCATCAGCCGTGAAAAGGCCCGCCGCGAGGAAGCCTGGGATCGCCTGGAAAAAGCCTATGGCGACGAAGAGCGTGTCGAAGGCGCCATCTTCGGCCGCGTCAAAGGCGGCTTCACGGTCGATCTGGGCGGCGCTGTTGCGTTCCTTCCCGGTTCGCAGGTCGATGTCCGCCCCGTGCGCGACGCCGGCCCGCTGATGGGTCTGAAGCAGCCGTTCCAGATTCTGAAAATGGATCGTCGCCGTGGCAACATCGTTGTGTCGCGCCGCGCCATCCTTGAAGAATCGCGTGCCGAACAGCGCGCAGAAGTCATCGCCAACTTGACCGAAGGTCAGACGGTTGACGGCGTGGTCAAGAACATCACCGAATACGGCGCCTTCGTCGATCTGGGTGGCGTTGACGGCCTGCTGCACGTCACCGACATGGCATGGCGTCGCGTCAACCACCCGTCCGAGATCCTGGCGATCGGCGAGACCGTCAAGGTCCAGGTCATCAAGATCAACAAGGACAGCCACCGTATCAGCCTTGGCATGAAGCAGCTGCAGGCGGATCCGTGGGATACCGTTGCGGACAAGTTCCCGATCGAGTTGGTCCATCAGGGTCGCGTAACCAACATCACCGATTACGGCGCCTTCGTCGAATTGGAAGCTGGTGTCGAAGGTCTGGTCCACGTTTCGGAAATGAGCTGGACCAAGAAGAACGTCCATCCTGGCAAAATCGTCTCGACCTCGCAGGAAGTCGAAGTGATGGTTCTGGAGATCGACGAAGCCAAGCGTCGCGTTTCGCTGGGTCTGAAGCAGACCATGCGCAACCCGTGGGAAGTCTTTGCCGAAACCCACCCGACCGGCACCGTCATCGAAGGCGAAGTCAAGAACATCACCGAATTCGGTCTGTTCGTTGGTCTGGACGGCGACATCGACGGCATGGTTCACCTGTCGGACATCAGCTGGGATGCACGTGGCGAAGACGCCATTCAGGACTTCCGCAAGGGCGACGTCGTCAAGGCAGTCGTTCAGGACGTGGACGTCGAGAAAGAGCGTATCTCGCTGTCGATCAAGTCGCTTGAGAACGAAGGCATGGCGGAAGCTGTGGACGGCGTGAAGCGCGGCTCGATCATCACCGCCGAGATCACCGCGATCGAAGAGGGTGGCATCGAGGTCGAGTATAACGGCGTCAAGTCGTTCATCCGCCGCAGCGATCTGGCCCGTGACCGCCAGGACCAGCGCCCCGAGCGCTTCCAGGTCGGTGACAAGGTCAACGCACGCGTGACCAACGTCGACACCAAGACCCGTCGTCTGGGTCTGTCGATCAAGGCACGTGAGATCGCTGAAGAAAAAGAAGCGATCGACACCTATGGCAGCTCGGATTCGGGCGCGTCGCTGGGTGACATTCTTGGCGCCGCTTTGGGCAGCAAGAACTGATCCAGCCTGACGGTTGAATGATTGCCCGCCCCGGTTCGTCCGGGGCGGGCTTTTTTATGCCTGATATGCATGCGCCATTGTCATCCGCCTTGCGCCAATGGGATAAAGCTGGCAACGCTATGAAACCAGTGACTTCTGTGTCGCGTTGAGCGGGCTGACGGGGGCGATGACCCTCTATGCGGTTCCGGGCGCCATGCGGCGTGAAGAACGCATCTATTTGGGGGAAGGTATGATCCGTTCCGAACTGATCCAGATGATTTCTGACGAGAACCCGCATTTGTTCCGTCGTGATGTCGAGCGGATCGTGAATACTGTATTTGAAGAAGTGATTGACGCGATGGCACGGGGCGACCGGGTCGAATTGCGGGGCTTCGGTGCATTTTCGGTCAAGCAGCGTGACAGTCGGGTGGGGCGCAACCCCCGCACCGGCGAGGCCGTCGAGGTCGAGGAGAAGCATGTTCCCTTCTTCAAGACCGGCAAGCTGTTGCGTGACAGGTTGAACGGCGACGCCTGAGCGTCGTAAAAGGGGACAAGCCTGGTCGGACCGGGCGGGACAATTCAAGGGACACCGCCCATGCGCTTTATCCGTCTGATCTTCGTGGCTTTGTTGGCCCTTATTCTTGTTGCCGTCGCCTTGGCGAACCGTCAGGTGGTGACCTTGTCGCTGTTCCCGGCGAACCTTGGTCAATTCTTGGGCGGAACCTGGTCGGTGGCGGTGCCGCTGTTCCTGGTGATCTTTGTGGCGTTCGCCTTTGGGATGCTGGCGGGGTTGGTCTGGGAATGGATGCGCGAAGCCAAGATCCGCAAAGTGGCTCGTCAGCGTGATCGCAAGGTCGTTCAACTTGAAAATGAAGTCGGGCAGCTGCGTGAAAACCACGCGGCACCGCGTGATGATGTTCTGGCAATTCTGGATCAGCCTGCGGCCAAGCGTCCTGCCTCGGGGCGGGCACAGTTGCCGGCGGCTCGCTGAGCCGTGGCTGATGTCAAGATCTGCGGGCTGAGCCAGCCCTCACATGTCCATGCAGCCGTCGAAGCCGGAGTGCGTTTCGTCGGCTTCGTGTTTTTCCCGAAGTCGCCGCGTGCGGTGACAGCCGAAATGGCGGCTGAGTTGTCAAAACTGGTCCCGGTCGGGGTTGCGCAGGTCGGGTTGTTCGTGAATCCGGATGACACCCTGCTGCAGGAAGTCCTGTCGAAGGTGCCGCTGGACATCATTCAGCTGCATGGTTCGGAAACTCCGGAGCGCGTGACCGAGGTCAAGGTGCTGACCGGACTGCCGGTGATGAAAGCCGTAGGAATTAGCGGACCGGATGATCTGCCGGCGCTGACGGACTATGGGTTGGTTGCTGATATGCTGCTGGTGGATGCCAAGCCGCCGAAAGGTGCGGATCTGCCCGGTGGTAACGGGTTGGCCTTTGATTGGCGGCTGCTGGTCGGGCGGCACTGGTTGCGTCCGTGGATGCTGGCGGGTGGCCTCACGCCTGAAAATGTCGCCGAGGCTGTTCGGCTGACGGGCGCGCCGGTTGTCGACGTCAGTTCGGGCGTGGAATTGGCACCGGGGGTTAAGGAATTGCAGCTTGTCGCGGATTTTGTTGCGGCGGCAACGGGTGATGTTGCCGCGTAAAACCATATGTGTTGCGCTGCGTGCGCAGCGGGTGTTGCGCGGTTAAGTAACTGTTTTTAAAAGACTATGCAATGCGGCGGCACAACCTTGGGTTTATGAATTGACTTTGCGAACGGCCTAAGGTAGAACTTTTACATGCTGGGAGAGATGGGCAAGCGGCCAAGGGAAACCTTGGGCCGCTTTTTTCGTCTTTCGGCTCGTGCGGACAGGACACGGGGCGGGACAGTTTGCATGAATGATATGGAATGGTGCGAGGGCAAGACCCTCGAAGGTCCTTTCGTGGCCGGATCTCTGCCGGAAAAGGCAGAGCTGCGGTTTCCCGAGATCACCGCCGACGAGGACGAGCTTTCGGTCCTGCGGTGGCTGTTCTGGGATTACGTCAAGGACCTTCGGGGGCATCAGGCCGAGCTTGTGGCGGCAAAATCGGGGGACATCGATCCCGCCAAGCTGAAGAAGGCCATGGATACCGCGAAGACCGCCCGCGAGGCGGTCCAGCTGCTGATGGCGGAAAGGAACAAGGTTGACAAACTTCGCAGAGAGATCGCGGGCGGGGTCGCCGAAGGCTGCCTTGACCTTGACGCAGCGCGAGATGAGATCGGGCGCCGCCTGGCTTGCCTCCGCCGGGCCGGAGGAGGTTGAAGCCTTCCTTGGCGGGCTTTCGGAAAACGCCTTGGGCAGCCTTCCCTGGCTGTTCGAATTCTGGGCCTTGCCCCACCAGTTGCCCCCTGCGGGCGACTGGAAAAGCTGGGTGATCATGGGGGGGCGCGGCGCGGGGAAAACCCGCGCCGGTTCCGAATGGGTGCGGCAGATGGTCGAAGGGCCGACTGCCGATGCAGCGGGGAAATGTCATCGCGTGGCCTTGGTCGGGGAAACCTTCGATCAGGTCCGCGAGGTGATGATCTTTGGCGAAAGCGGCATCCTGGCCTGTTCGCCCCCCGATCGCCGTCCCACTTGGGAGGCCGGGCGGCGCAGGCTGGTCTGGGCCAATGGGGCAACGGCGACGGTCTATTCCGCGCATGAGCCCGAGGCGCTGCGCGGCCCGCAGTTCGACGCGGCCTGGGTCGATGAGTTGGCCAAGTGGAAGAAGGCCGAGGATGTTTGGGACATGCTGCAATTCGCGCTGCGGCTTGGCTCGCATCCGCAGCAGGTGATCACGACGACACCGCGCAACGTGGGTGTGCTGAAGCGGCTCTTGGGTAACGCCTCGACGGTTGTGACCCATGCGCCGACCGATGCGAACCGCGCCTATCTGGCCGAGAGTTTTCTGGCCGAGGTTCAAAGCCGTTATGGCGGGACGCGGTTGGGGCGGCAGGAGCTGGACGGCGTGCTGCTGGACGATATCGAAGGCGCGCTGTGGACCACCGCCATGGTGGAGGGCGCGCGGGTCGATCAGCTGCCCAAGCTGGACCGGATCGTCGTGGCGGTCGATCCTTCGGTGACGAACGGAAAGTCCAGCGACGAATGCGGGATCATCGTGGCGGGTGTGGTGGCGCAGGGCGAGCCGCGCGACTGGCGGGCCTATGTGCTGGAGGATGCGAGCGTCAGGGGCGGGCCTTCGGATTGGGCCAAAGCGGCGATTGCAGCCATGGACCGGCACGGGGCCGAGCGTCTGGTCGCCGAGGTCAACCAAGGCGGCGACATGGTGGAAAGCGTGATCCGGCAGATCGATCCCTTGGTGCCTTTCAAGGCGCTGCGGGCGTCGCGGGGCAAGGGGCTGCGGGCCGAGCCTGTGGCCGCGCTCTATGAGCAGGGGCGCATCAAGCATGCGCGGCAGGGTAGTCTGGGACCGTTGGAAAATCAGATGTGTCAGATGACGGTTCGCGGCTTTGAAGGGCGCGGCAGTCCGGACCGGCTGGATGCGATGGTCTGGGCGATGCACGAGCTGATGATTGAACCGGCAGCAAGCTGGCGGCGTCCGCAGATGCGGCGGCTTTAACGGAACGGCCGCGGGAAATCGAACGAGGAAAAGGGGGCTGACCTGCGGGTCGGCCCTTTTTCATGTCAAACGACGGAGGCGAAGATGGCGTTTCGGATGTTTTCACGGGAGGGCAAGCCCCAGACCGTGCCTGAGAGAAAGGCGAGTGCCACGGGTCGGGTCGTGGCCTTTGCCAGCGGTGCGGGGCGGACGGTCTGGTCGGCGCGCGATACGGGCAGCCTGACGCGCGGTGGGTTCGTCGGCAATCCGGTGGGCTTCCGCTCGGTCAAGCTGATCGCCGAGGCGGCGGCGGCGGTGCCGCTGATCTGCGCAAACCGTGACCAGCGGTTCGAGGTTCACCCGGTGATCGACCTGCTGCGCCGTCCCAATCCGGGGCAGGGTCGGGCCGAGTTGATGGAGGCGCTGTTCGGGCAGATGCTGCTGTCGGGCAATGGCTATCTTGAGGCCGTCGGCTTGAATGACGCCGGTCTGCCTGAAGAACTGCATGTGTTGCGGGCAGACCGGATGACGATTGTGCCCGGCGCGGATGGCTGGCCGGTGGCCTATGAATATGCGGTGGGCGGGCGCAAGCACCGGTTCGACATGACGGGCAGCCCCGATCCGATCTGCCACATCAAGAGTTTTCATCCGGTGGATGACCATTACGGTCTGTCGCCGATGCAGGCGGCGGCGGTGGCGTTCGATGTCCACAACAGCGCCTCGGCCTGGTCGAAGGCATTGCTGGACAATGCGGCGCGGCCAAGCGGGGCCATCATCTATAAGGGGATGGACGGGCAGGGCACTCTGAGCGCGGATCAATATGATCGACTGGTCGGCGAGATCGAGATGAACCACCAAGGCGCGCGCAACGCCGGTCGGCCCATGCTGCTGGAGGGTGGACTGGACTGGCGCCCGATGGGGTTCAGCCCCAGTGATATGGAGTTCCACGAAACCAAGCTGTCGGCGGCGCGCGAAATCGCCTTGGCTTTTGGCGTGCCGCCCATGCTGCTGGGGATACCTGGCGATGCGACCTATGCCAATTACGCCGAGGCGCATCGGGCGTTCTATCGCCTAACGGTGTTGCCTTTGGCGACGCGGGTGGCGGCATCGGTCGCATGGTGGCTGTCCGAGCATCTGGGCGAGGAGTTGGAACTGCGGCCCGACCCCGACCAGATCCCGGCGCTGGCCGAGGATCGCAACCAGCAGTGGGCACGGATCGCGGCGGCGGATTTCCTGACCGATGCGGAGAAGCGCAGCCTGCTGGGTCTGCCGCCCATGGATGGGGCCTGATCGGATGGAGGGCTCGCGTTTCGTCAGCGAGAGCCTCTGGCAGGATCAGCGGATCGACGCGCAGGAACGGATCATGGCGCTGCAGTTCGGGCAGGTCGAGCGCCGGCTGGAACGGATCGAGGCCATGATCGAGGGGCTGGAGCGGCGGTTGTGGATGACCGTCTATGGCGTCGTTGCCGTGATCCTGACGCAGGCCGTTCAGGGGATTTTGGATTATGCACCAAGAGGAGGCTGAAGGATGGTTCCAGGGCTGGAAGTGAAATTCGCGGGCGGTGCGCCCGTGCTGTCCGACGGACAGGTGATCGAAGGCTATGCCAGCCTGTTCGGCCTGACCGATCAGGGTGGTGATGCGGTCGCGAAGGGGGCGTTCTCGGCGTCACTGGCGCGGCTGGCAGGCAAAGGCGACAAGGTGCGGATGCTGTGGCAGCACGATCCCACCCGTCCCATCGGTGTCTGGGACGAGATCCGCGAAGACGATGCGGGTTTGTGGGTCAAAGGCCGGTTGCTGCCCGAGGTGGCGCAGGCGCGCGAGGCGGCTGCACTGATCCAGGCGGGCGCGATCGACGGGCTGTCGATCGGCTATCGCACCATCCGCGCCGAGCGCAACCAGAAGGGCGCCCGCGTCCTGACCGAGGTCGAGCTGTGGGAGGTGTCCTTGGTGACCTTCCCGATGCTGCCCGAGGCGAAGGTCGGCCGCAAGGACGCCGACGACCTGCGCGAGGTCGCAGCCCTTTTCACAGCCGCCGCCGACGCGCTGCGCGGCTGACAGGTTTCTGGGATGCGCGTCTGACGCGCCTCCCGTTCAGGTTCGGACCCTGCCCCAAGCGGCCCGGTCCGGCAAAAGGGGCGGCCGCGCCCTGATCATCATGACGAGGAGAAGACCATGACCGAGGTGAAAGCCGCGGGCGGCGGCGACATGCCTGCCGATCTGCGCGGGGCCATGATGGGGTTCGTCGATGAACTCAAGGGCTTTCGTGAAGACATCCAGACCAAACTCAATGCACAGGAACACCGTATGACCATGATCGATCGCAAAACTGCCCTGCGTGGCCGCGCCCCCCTTTCGGCAACCGCCGAGGTCGAGGTGCCCCATCAAAAGGCGTTCAACGCATATCTGCGCAGCGGTGACGATGACGGCCTGCGCGGTCTGGCCATCGAGGAAAAGGGCCTGACGGTCGCCAGCGACGGCAGTTTCCTGGCCGCGCCCACGGTGGCGGCATCGGTTCAGCAGGTTCTGCTGGGCGGTTCCTCAATGCGCCGTCTGGCCAATGTCGTGACCATCGAGAGCGCCGCCTATGAGGTGCTGGTCAACAAGGGCGACATGGGTGCCGGTTGGGCCACGGAAGCGGCCGCCGTCGAAGGTGCGGCTGGCGGGATCGAGCGGATTTCCATTCCGGTGCATGAACTTTCAGCCATGCCCAAGGCCAGCCAGCGTCTGCTGGATGATGCGGCCTTCGACGTCGAGGGCTGGCTGGCCGAGCGTATCGCCGACAAGTTCGCACGTTCCGAGGCCGCGGCCTTTGTCAGCGGCGATGGCGTTGACAAGCCCAAGGGGTTCCTGTCCTATCCGACCACGCTGAATGCGGCGGCGGGTGATAACCAGATCGGCACCGTGCTGACCGGCAAGGCGGGCGATTTCGCCGCCACCAATCAGGCTGACTGCCTGATCGACCTGATCTATGGCCTGGGCGCGAAATATCGTGCGAATGCATCCTTCGTGATGAATTCCAAGACGGCGGCCCGCATCCGCAAGATGAAGGACGCCGACGGTCGCTTCCTGTGGAGCGATGCGCTGAGCGTCGGTCAGGTGCCGCAGCTGTTGGGCTATCCGGTGCTGATCAGCGAGGACATGCCCGATATCGCCGCGAACTCGAAATCGGTGGCCTTCGGCGATTTCCACGCGGCCTATACCATCGTCGAACGTCCCGACCTGCGCGTGCTGCGCGATCCCTTCAGCGCCAAGCCGCATGTCCTGTTCTATGCCACCAAGCGTGTCGGCGGCGGCGTGACCGATTTCCGCGCTGTCAAGCTGCTGCAGTTCACCTGATCCCCTTGGGGAACAGGTGAGGGGAGAGGGGCGCGCGCGTCGCCGGTCATACCGGTGAAGCAACTGTCCGCGCGTGCTGATGGCCGGTGTTCGGGCGCGTCCCTTTTCTTTCGTGAACCTTTGAAGACGGATCATCCCCCGGCCTGGGGGATGTGTCCTGGTGGAGATGTGCGGACGGCAGGACAGGAGGTTCGCAAGATGATGCTGATAGAGGAAACGGCGCCAGCGGCAGAGGCATTGCCCGTCGCGGCGCTGCGCGGCCATTTGCGGTTGGCCTCGGGCTTTGAAGGGCCTGACGATGCTGCGGAAACGGCAGCGCTGACCGGGTTTCTGCGCGCGGCGATTGCAACGATCGAAGCGAGGACAGGTAAGGTGCTGCTGAAGCGGCGCTTCCGGATGCAGCTGGACGACTGGCGCGACAGGCTGGGGCAATCGCTGCCGCTGGCGCCGGTGCATTCGGTCGAGAAGATCGAGATCGACGATGGCAACGGCACGATCACATCGCTTGCCCCCGAGGGCTGGCGGCTGGTGCCGGACAGCCAGCGGCCGGTCGTGCTGCCTACGGGTGTGGTGCTGCCGCATGTGCCGCGCCGGGGCAGCGTGACGGTCAGCTTCGTCGCAGGTTTCGGCGACAGCTGGGCGCAGGTGCCCGCCGATCTGGCGCAGGCGGTGATCCTGCTGGCGGCGCGATATTACGATGACCGCAGCCAGGACGGCTTGCGCCAGGCGCTGCCATTCGGTGTCAGCGCGCTGATCGAGAAATGGCGCGCGGTCAGGACATTGGCCGGACGCGGCAACCAGGGGTGGCGCTGATGGCCGAGCCGAACCTGACGACGCAACTGGCGCTTGAACAGCCTGATCGTGTTGCCGACGGCTTGGGCGGTTATGCCACGACATGGCGGCGGCTTGGTTTGCTGTGGGCACAGATGGACGCAAGCTCGGGGCGCGAAGACGGCGCGATCAGTGCTGTGCGGTGGCGCATCACCGTTCGGGCAGCCCCGGTCGGCGACACGCGGCGGCCCAAGGCAGGGCAGCGTTTTCGCATGGGCGACCGCCTGTTCCTGATCGAGGCCGTGGCCGAGCGCGACCCATTAGGGGCCTTTCTGACCTGTCATGCCCGAGAGGAGAATCCCACATGAGTTACGGAGCAGGCGTCGCCCTTCAGGCGGCAGTCTATCAACACCTGCGTGCCTACCCGGCATTGGCCGATCTGGTAGGCGACGCAATTTTCGACGCCATGCCGGTCGAGGCACCAAGCGGGGTGCATGTCTCGCTTGGGTCCGAGGATGTGCGGGACCTTAGCGATGCGACGGCACGTGGGTCGCGACATGATTTCATCATCTCGGTGATGTCGGGCAGCGATGGCGCGGGGTTCGGGGCAGTCAAGGCTGCGGCCGTGGCCGTGGCCGATGCGCTCGAGGATGTTCCGCTGCAGCTGTCGCGTGGGCAGCTGGCGGGTTTGCAGTTTCTGCGCGCTTCGGCGCGTCGGTTGAAAAACGGTGCCGCCCGTCAGGTCGATCTGACCTTCCGCGCGCGCATCGATCAGATCTGAGGAGACAGGATCATGGCAGTACAGAATGGACGCGACCTTCTGATCAAGATGGATATGCTGGGCGATGGATCGTTCGAGACGGTGGCGGGCCTTCGCGCCACGCGCCTGTCGTTCAACGCCGAAACCATCGACGTGACCAGCATGGAAAGCGAAGGCGGCTGGCGCGAGCTGTTGGGCGGAGCGGGCGTTCGCAGCGCCTCGGTTTCGGGGTCGGGGGTCTTCCGTGACGAGGCCAGCGACGGTCGTGCACGGCAGGTCTTCTTCGACGGTGAACTGCCGCAGTTCCAGATCGTCATTCCCGATTTTGGCCAGGTGTCCGGGCCTTTCCAGATCACATCGCTGGACTACGCGGGCACCCATGACGGCGAAGCGACCTATGAGATCTCGATGGCGTCGGCGGGCGTGCTGCTGTTCGAGGCGATGTGATGGCCAATCCCATGAGAGGAGAGGTCGCCGTCGTCCTGGACGGGCAGACGCATGTCGCGAGGCTGACCCTTGGCGCATTGGCATTGCTGGAAGCGCAACTGGCCGAAGACAGCTTGGCCGATCTGGTCCGGCGTTTGGAGGAGGGGCGTTTCGCTAGTGGTGATATCGTTGCCGTTCTGGTGGCGGGGCTGCAGGGCGGCGGCTGGCAAGGGACCGCGGATGATCTGCTGGATCAGCAGATCGAGGGTGGGCCGCTGGCGGGCGCCCGCGCCGCCGCGCAGCTGATCGCGCTGGCATTCCGGGACGTCGCATGACGGCCGGTTCGACGCTGGATTGGCCGGGCCTGATGCGGGCTGGAATGCGTGATCTGCGGCTGATGCCCGACCAGTTCTGGCAACTGACGCCCTCCGAGCTGGCGCTGATGCTGGGCGTCGAACCGGCACCTGCCCGCATGACACGTGATCGCTTGGCAGATCTGTTGACGAAATTTCCCGACATGCCCGTGCAGAGGGACGTGTCGGCGCAACCGGATGGGGTGTCGGATGGCGCTGAATGACGACGTGGGGTCCTCGTTGGACCTGCTGGAGGAGGATCTGGGCCGAAACGCCCAGATGACCAGCGAATTCGAAAAGGAACTTGGCCGATTGCGCCAGTCGATGCTGTTCACCTCACGCGAGGTGACGACGCTGTCGTCCGGGCTGGAGCGTGGATTGGGGCGCGCCATCGACGGATTGGTACTGGATGGCGGCAAGTTGTCGGATGCGCTGAAGTCCATCGGGCAATCGCTGGCAGATACGGTCTATTCCATTGCGATGAAGCCGGTGGAAAGCGCGCTGGCAGGTTCATTGGCCGGGGGGATGGCCTCGGTCTTGGGTGGCGGCAGTTTCGGGCAGGCCATGACGCCTTTTGCCAAGGGCGGTGCGTTCTCCCAAGGCCGCAGCACGGCGGTCGGCGGCATCGCCAGCGGTCCCACGGCCTTTCCGATGCGTGGCGGAACCGGCTTGATGGGTGAGGCGGGCCCCGAGGCCATCATGCCGCTGCAGCGCGGTGCCGATGGCAAGCTGGGCGTTGCGGCGGCGGGTGGCGGCGGGGCGGTGAACATGACGTTCAACATCCAGACACCGGACGTCGCGGGCTTTCAGCGCAGCCAGTCGCAGATCGCCGCCCAGATGTCGCGCGTGCTTGCACGCGGCGACCGCAACAGCTGAAACGAGGTAGGAACATGGCATTCCATGAGGTGAGATTTCCCGCAGGCCTGTCGTTCGGCGCCATCGGGGGGCCCGAGCGGCGGACCGAGATCGTTTCGATGGCCAACGGGTTCGAGCAACGCAACACGCCCTGGGCACACGCCCGCCGCCGTTTTGACGCCGGTATGGGGCTGCGTTCGCTGGACGATCTGAGCGCTGTCATCGCATTTTTCGAGGCTCGGGCTGGTCAGCTGCATGGGTTCCGCTGGAAGGACTGGTCGGATCACAAAAGCTGCCTTCCCTCGGTTGCGCCGATCTTCAGCGATCAGGTGATCGGGACGGGCGACGGCCAGACCCGCAGGTTCCAGCTGACCAAGGGCTATCGTTCGGGTGGGACCGTCTATCATCGGCCGATCACCAAGCCGGTGCTGAACACCGTACGCGCCGGGATCGGGGGTGCTGAGGTCTTCGTCGGCACCAACTATCAGGTGGATCATGCGACGGGCATCATCATCTTCGATGAAGCGCCTGAAACGGGGGCCGAGGTCTCGGCCGGGTACGAATTCGACGTTCCGGTGCGCTTTGATACGGATCGTATCGCGGTGTCGGTCGCTTCGTTCCAGGCGGGACAGGTCCCGGATATTCCTGTCATCGAGGTGCGGCTATGACGACAACGACAATCGCGCGGGCCTGGTCGGTCCGGCGCAGTGACGGCCTGACCCTTGGCTTTACCGATCACGACACGTCGCTGTCCTTCGGCGGCACCACCTATCGGCCTGATGTAGGTCTGACGGCGCAGGCAATTGCGCAAGCGACCGGCCTTGGGGTGGACAATACCGAAGTTTCCGGCGCTTTGGACGATGACGCCATCACCGAACGCGACCTGATGGCCGGTCGTTGGGACGATGCAGAGCTGAAGATGTGGAACATCGATTGGTCCGACGTGTCGCGGCGGGACCTGGTCTTCAGCGGAACATTGGGTGAAGTGACGCGCGCCAATGGAGCCTTCCGCGCCGAATTGCGCGGATTGTCCGACCGGCTGAATGCGCCGCAAGGCCGGGTCTATCATCCGCGTTGCGCGGCGCGACTGGGGGACGGTGCCTGCAGGGTGAACCTGGACAGCGAGGTTCTGTCCACGCAGCCCTTGGTGCAACACGTGCAGGATGGGCGCGTCTTCACCTTTGCCACTTTCCCACGCTTTGCCGGCGACTGGTTTGAACAGGGACAGCTGCTGGTCGTCGACGGCGATGCCGAGGGCCTTCGCGCCGTCATCAAGAATGATACCGCCCATGAAGACGGCAGTCGCACGATCGAATTGTGGGCAGCGCTGCCCATTCCGCCGGTTCCGGGCAACCGGGTGAAGCTGACCGCAGGATGCGACAAGGCGGCCATGACATGCCGGCTGAAGTTCGACAATTTCCTGAACTTCCGGGGCTTTCCGCATCTGCCGCCCGAAGATTGGCTGATGGCCCCGCAGACAGGGTCACGTCGTGGGTGAGGCAGTGGTGAATGCGGCGCGCGAATGGCTGGGGACGCCCTATGTTCATCAGGCCAGCGTCATGGGGTGCGGCGCAGACTGCCTTGGCTTGATCCGGGGTGTCTGGCGTCAGATCCACGGGGCCGAACCCGAGGTGACACCCGCCTATACCGCGGACTGGGCAGAATGCGGAGGGACCGAAGTTTTGCAGGACGCCGCAATGCGTCATCTGCTGCCCGTCCTCGATCGTGACGACTGGCAGATCGGTCAGGTGCTGCTGTTTCGCATGCGGCAAGGCGCGATTGCCAAGCACCTTGGCATCCTGTCGCAGGCCGGTGCCGAGGCGCGCTTTCTGCACGCCTATACCTATCATGGGGTCATCGAAAGCCCGCTGACGCGACCTTGGAGGTCACGCGTCGTCGCGCGGTTCCGCTTTCCCTGACCTATTCCAACAAAGGAGGCCCTTATGGCCACGATTGTCCTGTCAGCGGTGGGTGCATCGCTTGGCGCGGGGTTTGGCGGAGCCGTGCTTGGCCTGTCGGGCGCAGTTCTGGGCCGTGCGGCCGGCGCCATTGCAGGCCGCGTTATTGATCAGCGCCTGCTGGGCGGAGGTGCCAAGGCGGTCGAAACGGGTCGCATCGACCGTCTGCGTATCCAGACCGCCGGCGAGGGCATCGCCATCCCGCGTGTCTGGGGCCAGATGCGGTTGCCGGGGCATGTGATCTGGGCCTCGCCCATGGAGGAGATGACGCGGTCGGAAAGCGGTGGCGGCAAGGGTGCACCCAAGCCTCAGGTCACGCAGATCAGCTATCGCCTGTCTCTGGCGTTGGCACTGTGCGAAGGTCGCATCCTGAGCGTCGGTCGTGTCTGGGCCGATGGTGAAGAAATCGCCGCAGAAGATCTGAACATGCGTGTCTATCGCGGCGGCGAGGGGCAGATGCCCGATCCGGTCATCGCGGCACATGAAGGCGAGGGCGCCCCGGCCTATCGCGGAGTGGCCTATGTCGTGCTGGAGAACCTATCGCTGGAACGCTGGGGCAACCGCATGCCGCAGCTGAGCTTCGAGGTGACATGCCCGGCCCGTGACGGATCGGGGTTGTGCCACGATGTCCGGGCCGTGGCCCTGATCCCGGGGACGGGTGAATATTCGCTGGCGACGACCCCTGTCACGACCGGCGAGGATCTGGGCGAAAGCCGCAGTTTCAACGTGAACACGCCCATGGGCGGGACCGATTTCTCGGCCTCGCTAGATGTCCTGGGTCGTGAGCTGCCGAATGTGGGCTCGGTTTCCATGGTGGTTTCCTGGTTCGGCAGCGATCTGCGGATCGGCGAGTGCGAGGTCCGGCCGAAGGTCGAATTCAAGGAGGTCGATGGCGACGAAATGCCTTGGCACGCCGGGGGGATCAGCCGTGCGACCGCCGAGGAGGTGGCGCGCAAGGACGGGCGCCCCATCTATGGCGGAACGCCTGCCGATAAATCGGTGATCGAGGGGCTGCGCGCGCTGTCTGCTTCGGGGCGCAAGGCGATCTTCTATCCGTTCATCCTGATGGAGCAGCTTGCCGGAAACGGGTTGCCCGACCCTTATGGCGGGGATGAGCAGCCCGTGATGCCGTGGCGTGGCCGCATCACGACCGATATCGCGCCGGGGCGGTCCGGCACGCAGGATCTGACGCAGGCCGCCGTCGATCAGGTGGTAAATTTCTTTGGCACGGCGGGACCTGACGATTTTCGCCACTTTGGGGAGGCTGTGATCTATTCAGGGCCCGAGGAATGGTCCTATCGCCGCTTCATCCTGCATTATGCCCATCTTTGCGCCATCGCAGGCAACACCGATGCTTTCCTGATCGGGTCCGAGATGGTCGCCATGACCCGCATCCGTGGGCCGCAGAACAGCTATCCTGCAGTTGAAGCATTGCGGAAGCTGGCGGCAGATGTCCGTGCGATTCTGGGGCCGGATGTCAAGATCGGCTATGCCTCGGATTGGTCGGAATATTTCGGCCATCACACGGGCGAGGGAGAGCTGTTCTTCCATCTCGATCCGCTGTGGGCCGATCCGAACATCGATTTCATCGGCATCGACAACTACATGCCGTTGTCGGACTGGCGCGACGGGGATGATCATCTGGACGCGCATTGGGGCCGGATCGACAATATCGACTATCTGAAGTCGAATGTTGCCGGGGGCGAAGGCTATGACTGGTATTACGCCAGTGATGCCGACCGCGATGCCCAGATCCGTAAGCCGATCACCGACGGGACCTATGACGAGCCTTGGGTCTGGCGCTACAAGGATCTGGCAGGCTGGTGGCAGAACCTGCACTACAACCGGCCGCAGGGTGTGCGGCAGAAGCAGGCGACGGCATGGGTGCCGGGGTCCAAACCGATCTGGTTCACGGAACTTGGCTGCGCGGCGCTGGACAAGGCGACCAATCAGCCGAACAAGTTTCTGGATGCCATGAGTTCCGAAAGCATGCTGCCGTATTATTCGAACGGTGTTCGCAATGATGCGATACAGGCGGCCTATGTCGAGGCCTCGATGGCTTTCTGGAACGATGCCGCCAACAACCCCCGCAATGGCGATGGCATGGCCATGCTTGACACTGATCGCGCACATGTCTGGTGCTGGGACGCACGGCCCTATCCGGCTTTTCCGGGGCGTGACGACCTGTGGTCGGACGGTCCGGCCTGGGATCGCGGCCATTGGCTGAACGGTCGCGCGGGGGCGGTTACCTTGCGTGCCGTCGTCGGCGACCTCTGCCGGATGGCGGGGGTCACGGATTTCGACGTCAGCGCGATATCGGGCGTGGTGCGCGGCTATGCCTTGCAAGGCAGTAAATCCGCACGCGCCGCCTTGCAGCCGTTGATGCTGGCCCATGGCTTCGATGCGGTCGAGCGTGATGGGCAGATCAGGTTCATGGCGCGTGACGGTCTGATCAAGGCCCAGATCGGTGCCGATGATCTTGCCATCGCTGGCGAAGTCACCGGTTTTGAAACAACGCGACTGGCCGACAGTGCCATGACCGGGCGCATCCGGCTGAGCCATGTGGCGGCCGGAGGCGATTACGCAGTGGCGACGGCGGAATCCGCATTGTCGGACGATGCCCGTCAGGCGGTGTCCGACAGTGAATTCGCCATGGCCCTGACCCGACCCGAGGGTCGCGCCATCGCGGACCGTTGGATCGCCGAGGCCGAAGTGGCACGCGACACCGCGCGCTTTGCGTTGGCGCCGTCCATGTCGGCACTGGGGACGGGCGACGTGATCCTGTCCCGCATGCCGGGGCAAGAGCCGCAACGCTGGCGGATCGACCGCATCGAACGGGCAGGGGCGATCACGGTGGATGCCGTGCGCATCGACCCCGGCCTTTATACGCCGCAGCTAAGCTATCAGGAACAGGGGGGCATAGGGCGGTATTCGCCGCCGACGCCGGTTCATCCGGTCTTTCTGGATCTGCCATTGCTGCGCGGGGATGAGGTGCCCTATGCGCCCCATCTGGCCGTGGCGGCCTATCCTTGGCCCGGCACGGTCGCAGCCTATTCCTCGGTCGATGACGAGGGTGGGTTCGACACCAACCTGCTGCTGGATCGTCGTGCCATGATCGGACGGACACTGACGCCGCTGGTGCGGGCGCGTCCCGGCATCATCGATCGCGGTGCGCCCCTGCAATTGCGGCTGACCAATGACCCGCTGAAGTCGGTGACCGAACGGGCATTGTTGTCGGGGGCGAATGCACTGGCGATCGGCGACGGTTCCATCGACGGCTGGGAGGTGATCCAGTTCGCCAAGGCCGAGCTGATCGCGCCGAATGTCTGGCAGATCAGCAACCGTCTGCGCGGTCAGGCGGGCACAGATGCGATCATGCCCGACGTCTGGCCCAAGGGCAGTCTGGTGGTCCTGCTGGACGGGGCGCCCAAGCAGGTTGACCTGCCACCTTCGGCGCGCGGTCAGGAACGGTTCTGGCGGATCGGTCCCGCGCTGCGCAGCGTCGATGACGCAAGCTATCGCAGCCGCCGGACGGTGGCACCCGGGGTGGGGCTGCGGCCCTATTCCCCATGTCATCTGCGGCTGGAAGGGCGACAGCTGTCATGGGTACGTCGCGGAAGGATCGAGAGCGATGGCTGGGACGGTGTCGACATCCCCCTGGGCGAGGATGCCGAAAGCTATCTGGTGCAGCTTGAACAGGGAGGTCGGACGGTTCTGGAGACACAGACAGACAGTCCCCAGCTGACGTTGCCGGATCTGGTGTGGGTTCAGATCAAGCCCGGTCAGCTGACGGTCCGGGTCTGTCAAATGTCGCGCACCTTCGGTCGCGGCCCATTCGCAAGGAGAGATTTCGATGTCCAATGAAACCACGCGTTTGCAGATGTCCCTGCTGCAACCGGCACAGGCGCAAAAGCATGTCACCGTCAACGAAGCACTGATGCGCCTTGACGGTATGGTGAACATGGTTCTGCAAAGCACCTCGGTCGCGACTCCGCCAGAGGTCGCCATCGACGGTCAGTGTTGGGCCGTCCCCGCGCAGCCCCAAGGTAATTGGGCGGGGCATGCGGGACAGGTGGCAATCGCCTCGAACGAGGGGTGGGTTTATGTCGCCGCGGCACGTGGGATGCAGGCTTTTGTCGCGGATCGGGGCGTTGTCGCGATCTGCGACGGGACGGTCTGGGTCGCGGGGGCGCAGAACTTGGGTGCGTTCGGTTCTGGGTTGGTCGCCGGACTGGCCGAGGCCGAGGTCGATCTGATCCCGGGTGCCCAGGTGGTGACGGATGTTTTCATTCCGTCGGGCGCGATGGTCATCGGTGCCGTTGCACGCGTGGTTCAGCCGATCACCGGCAATCTGTCCAGTTGGCGCATCGGCACGAATGGCGCGACCAACCGCTTTGGTCAGGGGCTTGGCAAAGACGAAGGCTCATGGGCACGGGGAATGCTGGGCAGCCCGATGACCTATTACCAGCCCGAGCCGCTGCTGCTTTCGGCCGAGGGTGGTGATTTTACCGGTGGCCGCATCAGATTGGCCGTTCATTGGTGGGAACTGCGCCTGCCCGTGTGACGCCTTGGGCCCGCCCGGCTTTTCCCTGTCGCAAATCTGGTTTATGACTGGATGACAAGAGATCTGGCGGGCCCGATATGAACATGCTGCATGCAGAGAAGATCCCAGTCACGATGGACCGTGACGCCATCTGGGCACAGTTGCGCGACGAAGCCCGCGAGGCCGTCGCCAACGAGCCTTTGCTTGGCTCGCTGATCCACGCGGGATTGCTGCACCATCCCAATCTGGAAGCGGCACTGGCGTTTCGTTTTTCGCTCAAGCTGGCCTCGGGCGAGATGAGCGAGCAGATCCTGCGAGAGATTGCCGATCAGGCCTATTCCGAAGCACCTGAACTGGCCGATGCCGCCCGGGCCGATCTGATGGCCGTCTATGACCGCGACCCCGCGACGCACCGCCTGTTGCAGCCGGTCCTGTTCTTCAAGGGGTTCCAGGCGCTGCAGGCCTATCGGATGGCGCATTGGCTGTATTCGAACGGTCGTGCCGATATGGCATATTTCGTACAGATGCGATGCTCGGAGTGCTTTGGCGTCGACATCCATCCGCAGGCCAAGATCGGAACCGGAGTGATGATTGACCACGCCCATTCCATCGTCATCGGTGAAACGGCAACGGTCGGTAACGATGTGTCGATGCTGCATTCGGTCACGCTTGGCGGGACCGGCAAGGAAGACGGCGACCGTCATCCCAAGATCGGCGATGGGGTGTTGATCGGGGCGGGTGCCAAGGTTCTGGGCAACATCCGCATCGGGCATCATTCGCGCATCGCCGCGGGGTCCGTGGTCCTGCACGAGGTTCCCCCCTGCAAGACCGTGGCGGGCGTACCCGCGCGCGTCATTGGGGACGCAGGGTGTTCCGAACCCTCGCACAGCATGAACCAGCTGCTGGGGGTTCAGGACTTCGGCTGATCAGAGCCAGTCGCGGACACCGCTGCCGCAGACTTCGGTCATCGTCATGCCACGCTGCGCCAAGCGGTCGTCCAGTCCCTGCGCCAGCCGCGGTGCGATCGACAGGCCTTGATAGATCATCGCCGAATAGATCTGCACCGCCGAGGCGCCAGCCCGCAGTTTTTCCCACAAATCGTCAAGACTGGCGATCCCGCCGACACCGATCAGGGGGATCTGTCCGTCGGTCGCCTTATGCAGCTGGGCAAGCACGCGGGTCGATTTTGCAAACAACGGGCGGCCCGATAGACCACCGGCTTGTGATGCATGAGGGCCGTCGATCCCGTCGCGGGTCAGTGTCGTATTGGTGGCGATGATCCCGTCCAGGCCAGCGTTAAGCGCGACCGAGGCAATTTCCGAAACCTCGGCGTCGGACAGATCGGGGGCGATCTTGACGAAGACCGGTGGACGGTTGCCCAGCCCGTTTCGTGCCGACAGGACGCGATCCAGCAGCGCGGCCAAGGCGTCCGCACCCTGAAGATCGCGCAAACGTTCCGTGTTTGGCGAAGAGACGTTGACCGTAACGAAGTCTGCGAAAGATCCGGCGGTGCGGACCACCTTGGCAAAATCCTCGGCCCGGTCTTCGCTGTCCTTGTTCGCGCCAAGGTTCAGCCCGACCGGAATACCGGCGGGACGGGCGGCCAAGCGCTGACCGATTGCCTCGGCCCCTTCGTTGTTGAAGCCAAAACGGTTGATGATGGCCTGCTGATCAGTCAGCCGGAACAGACGCGGTTTCGGATTGCCGGGCTGCGGTTTCGGTGTCGCTGCGCCAATTTCGATAAAACCAAAGCCCGACTTCATCAGTGCCCCGATGGCGCGACCGTTCTTGTCGTATCCCGCCGCCAGACCCACGGGATTCGGCAACTCCATTCCCGCCAGCTGCATCCGCAGGCGGTCCGAGGTGACAGGCCCGCCGTGCAGGGGCGCAACACCCGCAGCCAGGGCCTTGATCGACAGGTCGTGGGCTGTTTCGGGGTCCATGCGATGCAGGGCCGCCAAGCCCAGCTTTTCAACCACACTCATTCCAGATCCCCGATGTTATGATTGTCGCCAGTACCTTCTATGGTGCGGGCCCACAGGACATCCGTCTGCCGCAATTCGCGGTAGAGATGCGGGAACAAGTCGCCACCGCGCGAAGGTTCCCACCGCAGATCATCGACCAGCGCCTGCGGATCGCAGGCCAGCAGGGTCAGATCGCTTTCCCCCCCGAAATGCTTGGCCAACGTCACGCGCAACTGCGCGGCGGTGGAAAAGTGAATATAACCGTCGGCAAGATCGACGGGCGCACCGGCCGTTTGGCCGTCGCGTTGCATCTGGGCCCATTCGGGCGCGCGGAAAACCTTGTATATCAGCATGGGTGTATTTGCCGTTCCGATAAGCACCGGGTCAAGATGTGATCTTGGCGGTCGATGCCGCGCGGGAAAGTTTGACCTGCATGATCCGCCGCGCCAATCTGATGCAGCCGCCATATTGGGCCACAAAGGGAATCATGCATGACACGTCGTCTTCTTGCTGCCGCCTCGGCACTTGCGCTGTTCGCCGGGACCGCCAACGCCGAGATGGTGTTGGACATCCTCCACACCAATGATGTCCACAGCCGGATCGAGCCGGTCAACAAGTACGACAGCACCTGCGACGCCGAAACGCTGGAGGCAGGCGAATGCTTTGGCGGCGTGGCGCGCATCGCGACCAAGATCAATGAATTGCGCGACCAGATCACCGCGGATGGCGGCAATGTGGTCGTGCTGGATGCAGGCGACCAGTATCAGGGGTCGCTGTTCTATTCTACCTATAAGGGCAAGGATGTCGTCGAGTTCATGACGGCCATCGGCTATGATGCGATGGCGGTGGGCAACCACGAATTCGACGATGGCCCCGAGGGGCTGGCGGTGCTGACCGATGGCGTCGAATTCCCCGTCATCTCAAGCAATCTGGACGTGTCGCAGTCCAAGGTGCTGTCGGGCAAGGTTGGAAAGCACACGGTGCTTGAGGTGGGCGACCAGAAGATCGGTATCATCTCGGCGCTGGCGACAGATACGGTCGAAACATCCTCTCCCGGTTCCGATGTGATCTTTCAGGATGAAGTCGAAGGTCTCAAGGCAGCCGTGCAGGAGCTGACTGACCAGGGTGTTGACAAGATCATCGCCCTGACCCATGTCGGCTATCTGCGCGACCAAGAGCTTGCCGCCGCCGTGCCGGGTCTGGATGCGGTCGTCGGTGGTCACTCGCACACGCTTCTGGGCGATATGGAGGGGGCCATGGGCGCTTATCCGACCATGATCGACGGGGCAGATGGCGTGCAGGTGCCGGTGGTTCAGGCCTATGCCTATAGCAAGTATCTTGGCCATCTGAAGCTGACCTTTGACGACGCTGGTCAGCTGACCAAGGCCGAAGGCGCCCCCATCCTGCTGGACAACACCGTCCCGGAAGATGAAGCCATTGCCGCCCGTGTCGCGGAAATGGCCAAACCCATCGCCGAGCTGCGCGAAAAGATCGTCGCCTCCAGCACCGCCACCATCGAGGGCAGCCGCGAGGTTTGCCGCGTCCGCGAATGCGAGATGGGCAACCTGGTGGCCGATGCCATGCTGGACCGGGTCAAGGATCAGGGCGTCACCATCGCCATCCAGAACGGCGGCGGCCTTCGTGCCTCGATCGACGAGGGCGAGGTGACGATGGGTGAGGTCTATACCGTCCTTCCCTTCCAGAACACGCTGGCCACATTCCAGCTGACCGGGGCCGACATCGTCGAGGCGCTTGAAAACGGTGCCAGCCAGTACGAGGAAATGGCCGGTCGCTTCGCGCAGGTCTCGGGTTTGAAATACACCGTCGATCCGGCATCCGAGGTCGGTGCGCGCATCAGCGATGTCATGGTGCAGGCAGACGGCGAATGGGCACCCATCGACGCCGCGGCGACCTATGGCGTCACGACCAACAACTATATGCGCGGGGGCGGCGACGGCTATGCGACCTTTGCGCAGAAGGGGCAGAACGTCTATGACTTCGGACCCGATCTGGCCGAGGTCGTGGCGGATTACCTTGGTGCGCAGGATGGTGGATACGAACCCTATACCGACGGTCGCATCGTCGTGAAGTAAGCCCGTTGCGGATGCCCCCTGACCGGCGGGGCATCCACAGACCCATCAGGGCGTTGGCTTGGCCGCGACGATCGGCTAAGCGAATGCCATGAAGACCGGTTTTCCCATAGCATTGCCCGGGCAGACGATCGGCCTGCTGGGGGGGTCCTTCGACCCTGCCCATGACGGTCATGTCCTGATCAGCAAGGTCGCCCTGCGCCGCCTTGGGCTGGATCGCGTCTGGTGGCTTGTCAGCCCCGGAAACCCGCTGAAGACGCGCGGGCCCGCGCCTATCCGACAGCGCATGCAGACCGCCCGGCAGCTGATCCATGACCCCCGTATCATCATCACCGATATCGAAGCGCGGCTTGGCCTGCGCAAGACGGCCGATACCCTGCAGGCACTGGTGTCGCATTATCCGGGGGTGCGTTTCGTCTGGCTGATGGGGTCGGACAATCTGGTCCAGTTCCACCATTGGGACCGCTGGCGGCAGATCGCGCAGACCGTGCCGATGGCCGTCATGGCGCGGCCCGGCAGCCGGCTTGCGGCACGACGATCCGTGGCAGCGCAGATCTTGCAGCCCTACCAATTTCCCGAATTCCGTGCGGCGCAGATTGCCCGCGCACAGGCCCCCGCGTGGGCCTTTCTGAATTTGCCGATGTCGGGGCTGTCCTCGACCGCGATTCGCCAGAAGGATGCATCATGACTTTCTCTCGCCGGGGGTTTCTGGCCTCGGGATTTGCCGCCGGATTGATGTCGGGACGCGCGATGGGGCACGGGCTGGATCAACGGCCACCCCTGCGGCCTGCGCCTGAACCCCGCGATCTGATCGCCCGCTTGGGCCTGCCCGGACAGGTTGGCTTTGCGCTGACCGATGCCCGGGGCGAGGTGCTGTCGCTTGGCCGCGCCGCACTGCCGGTTGCGCCTGCCAGCACGATGAAGGTCCTGACGGCGCTTTTCGCGCTGGACCGCCTTGGGCCTTCCCACCGCTTCCGGACACGGATCATACGGTCGGGCGATACGCTGATCCTTGCCGGTGGCGGCGATCCGGTCCTGACGACGGATGATCTGGCAATGCTGGCCAAGCAGGTGGCGGGATCGGGGATGGACCGTCCGGCGCGTTTTGCCGTTTGGGGCGGTGCGCTGCCGCAGATGCCTCAGATCACGGATCAGCAGGCGGATTACCTGTCCTACAACCCCTCGGTGTCGGGGTTGATCCTGAACTTCAACCGGGTGCACCTGGGATGGCGCCGGGTGGGCGTCGACTATCAACTGCAGATGGAGGCACGTGCCGCCCGGCATTCGCCGCGTGCCTATACCGTCACGGCAGCACCTGCGTCGCAGTCCAGCTTGTTCAGCTATCGTCACGACGAGGAACGGGAATATTGGACCGTTTCCCGCGCGGCCCTGGGGCGCACGGGCAGTCGGTGGCTGCCCGTGCGCCTGCCCGAGCTTTATGCGGGCGACGTTTTCCAGACCCTCTGCCGGGCGCAAGGCGTCGTTCTGCCCACCCCCGAGGTAATCGACCAGCTGCCTGACGGGCAGGTCGTCGCATCGCATGACAGCCCGACGCTGGATGTGATCATCCGCGACATGCTGAAGTATTCCACCAATTTGACCGCTGAAACGATCGGTCTGCATGCCAGCGGGGCGCCAGATCTTGCTGCTTCGGCGCAGGCCATGCGTGCCTGGCTGGGCAATGTCGGACGCGGAATGCGGCTGGCGGATCATTCAGGGCTGTCGTCGGACAGTCTGATCTCGGCCTTCGGGATGGTGCGGGTGCTGAATGGGCCGGGGCGGGATCTGAACCTGCAGCCGCTGCTGAAATCCGACCCGCTGACGGCGGATCTGGGGCGTGACGCCTCGATCCGCCACCGGGTCGCGGCCAAGACCGGCACGTTGAACTTCGTGTCGAACCTGGCCGGCTATGTCACCGCCCCCGACGGGCGGCAGGGCAGCTTTGCGATCTTCTGCACCGATCCGCCGCGCCGGGATGCCAGCAAGGGGCAGGGCTGCCTGCAGGGGTCAGCACCTGGACCCATGCCGCCAAGTCATTGCAGCGCGACCTGATCGGCGCCTTTGCCGAACGGCTGGGGGATCACAAGGTGATGTGACGGACCCGCGCCGACAACTCGATCGCGGCGGCATGCAGCCGCGAGATGTTCAGCTGGTCGCGGATTTCGGCCAGCATGACGATTTCGCCGTCATAAAGCCGCCCGTCTGCCGCCCCCACGTCGCAGGCCAGCGCATAGGCGGTCTCATACAGCTTTTCGGGCAGGGCGTCGCAGATCAGGCCGAACATCGCGTCCAGCCCGTCTTCTTCGTCGAACAGGGTCATCACCGTCTGGCTGACGGCGCGGATGCGGTCTTCGTCATAGGATGCGAAGACCGGGGCGTGGTCCACCATGCGCTGGATCGCCACCAGTTCGGACGTCCGGATCGTGCTGTCCGACGCCGAGACGGCCACCATCACCGCGACAAGCGCGTCACAGGGCGACAGGGAAGGCAGGTCGATGGTCATGAGGATCTCCTGATAGGTCGGGCGCAGATTATTGACGATGCCGCGCGCTTTCAATAAGCGTTCCGGACCCTCAGCAGGAGAAGATATCATGACCACCTTGCGCGAAGCCGCAATGCAATCGAAGGCCTGGCCGTTCGAAGAGGCGCGCCGGGTGCTGAAACGTTATGAAAAGAAGGCGCCTGAAAAGGGTTACGTCCTGTTCGAGACCGGCTATGGCCCGTCCGGCCTGCCCCATATCGGCACCTTCGGCGAGGTCGCGCGCACGACGATGATCCGCCGCGCCTTCCAGCTGATCAGCGATATCCCGACACGACTCGTCTGCTTCTCGGACGACATGGACGGGATGCGCAAGGTTCCCGAAAACGTGCCCGATCAGGACAAGCTGCGCGAAAGCCTGCAGATGCCGCTGACCTCGGTTCCAGATCCCTTCGGCAAGTTCGACAGCTTTGGCGCGCATAACAACGCCATGCTGCGTCGCTTCCTTGATACCTTCGGCTTCGACTATGAGTTCGTCAGCGCGACTGAATATTATAAGTCGGGCAAATTCGACGAAACGCTGCTGCGTGCCGCCGAGAAGTATGACCAGATCATGGAAGTCATGCTGGCAAGCCTGCGCGAGGAACGCCAGCAGAGCTATAGCTGCTTCCTGCCGATCAGCCCCAAGACGGGTCGGGTTCTGTACGTTCCGATCAAGAATGTTGACGCCAAGGCCGGCACCATCACCTTCGACGATGAAGACGGCGACGAGATGACCCTGCCGGTCACCGGCGGTCAGGTAAAGCTGCAATGGAAGCCCGATTTCGGTGCCCGTTGGGCCGCGCTGGACGTCGATTTCGAGATGTACGGAAAGGATCACAGCACCAATACGCCGATCTATGACCGCATTTGCGAAATCCTTGGTGGACGCAAGCCCGAGCATTTCACTTATGAACTGTTCCTGGATCAGGACGGGCAGAAGATCAGCAAGTCCAAAGGCAACGGCTTGTCGATCGACGAATGGCTGACCTATGCCTCGACCGAGAGCCTGTCCTATTTCATGTATCTGAAGCCCAAGACGGCCAAGCGCATGTATTTCGACGTCATCCCCAAGGCGGTCGACGAATATCATCAGCAGCTGCGCGCCTATCCCGACCAGACGCCCGAACAGCAGTTGGCGAACCCCGTCTGGCACATCCACGGCGGCGATGTTCCGGCGTCCGATATGGTCGTGCCGTTCCAGATGCTACTGAACCTGGCCTCGGTTGCCGGTCAGACCGGCAAGGATGGTCTGTGGGGCTTTATCCAGCGCTATGCGCCGGAAGCCACGCCCGAAACACATCCGGGTCTGGATGCGGCGGCAGGCTTTGCGCTGCGGTATTTTGCCGATTTCGTGGCACCTACGCGGACCTTCCGCGACCCGACCGAGGTCGAGCGTCGCGCGATGGAGGATCTGGCCGGTCGTCTGGCCGCATGGGATCAGCCTGCCGATGCCGAAGCGCTGCAATCCATGGTCTTCGCCATCGGCAAGGAACACGGGTTCGAGCCGCTGCGGACGTGGTTCTCGGCGCTTTATCAGGTGCTGTTGGGTGCCGATCAGGGGCCGCGCTTCGGCGGTTTCATCGCGCTTTACGGCATCGACGAAACCCGCAAGCTGATCGAGGCCGCCTTGGCCGGTGAGCTGACGAAGAAAGACTGAGGATCAGGGGGGCTTCGGCCCCCTTTTTCATGCCCGCCGTTGCGTCGCTGGCCGTTGCGGCGCACGCCCCGTTCAATCCGCGTTAACACTTCTTCAACTATTTCTGTGCGCATCATGCCGGACCGTTTCCTGTCCGGCCGTCATGCCGACACAAGGGGATAGCGGATGAATATTGCGATCACGAACGGGCTGTTGCTGACGCCTTCGGACTTTCGCGCGGGTCTGGGCGTCTGGTCGCGGACGGATGGCACCTCGGGCAGTCCCACCTGGGATCAGGCGGGCAACGCTTCGGTCGTACCTGCAGATCAGGACTTCGGCGCCTGCTTCGAGGTGATCAAGCAGCAGACCACCACCAGCCTGCGCTTTATGGGCGAAACCCCGATGATCCCCGGCGTCTATCTGCGCGTTTCAGCGCGGGTCAAGGCGGTGGCGGGGGCGCTGGCCAGTGCCCGGATCGCCGGATGGGCGGGTGACGGGCAGCGCAACCACGTCAACGGATTGATCGAGGTCGGCCCGACCACCGCCATGCGCAATTACGGCGAGATCATCGAGGTCAGCGCCATCGTCGGCATCGGGTCGCGCAAGGGCGTGGACATGGCGTGGGGCACTGCTCCGGTGTTTGGCCATTTCGGGCTGGATCTGGTCGGTGCGAACGGCGGCGTTTTCCGCGTGGAATCCATGCGGATCGACGATATCACCGCGGCCTTCGTGCCGTCGCTGCTGGATTGGGTCGATGTGCGGGACTTCGGCGCCGTCGGCGATGGTGTCACCAACGACCGCGACGCTTTCGTTGCCGCCGACCGGGCCAGCGACGGGGGCTGGGTGGTGGTGCCGGACGGGAATTTCTTCATCTCGGGCGATCTGTCCATCGACAGCCCCATCCGCTTCAAGGGGCGGATCAGCACGCCGACCTCGACGCGGGTGGCCTTCCTGAAAAGCTTCGATTTCCCGACCTATGCCGATGCCTTCGGCGACGAGACGCTTGGGATGAAAAAAGCCATCCAGGCGCTGCTGGGATATACCGATCACCTGTCGCTGGACCTTTGCGGTCGCCGGGTCGATCTGGACGAGCCGCTGATGCTGGACAAATTCGCCCCCGATCTGGACGGCTTCTCCAACCGCCGCCTGATCCGCAATGGCGGCATCCAGGCCAAGGCGGGACCGGCTTGGAACACCGGCCGCTGGACCAGCGTCGCGACCTATAAACCGACGAACCCGATGCAGCTGACCAATGTCGCCAATGTCGCCCAGATCGAGGTCGGCAGCCGCGTCATCGGCAGCGGCGTCGGCCGCGAGGTGTACGTCAATGCCCGCAACATCAGCCAAGGCACGCTGACGCTGTCGCAACCGCTGTATGGTGGCGCTGCCACCCGCACCTATTCCTTCGAGCGCTATCGGTACCTGTTCGACTTTTCGGGCGTCCGTCAGCTGGACCGTCTGAATTTTGTCGATATCGACTTCGGCTGCGAAGGCATTGCCAGCGGCATCATGCTGTCGGCCAAGGGCGAGATGATCCAGATCAAGGATTGCTATTTCACCCGCCCGCTGGATCGCGGCATCACCTCGATCGGGCGCGGATGTCAGGATCTGCTGGTCGACAACTGCCAGTTCCTGTCCAACGACATGGAGCTGCCGGCCCAACAGCGCACCACCGTGGCGATCAACGTCAATGCCAATGACATCAAGATCCGCAACAACCGCTTTGTCCGCTTCGCCCATTTCATGGTGGCGAACGGGGGCGGCCACATCATTTCGGGCAACCATTGGTTCCAAGGCGACGGTTCGGGGCAGGGGCTGCGATACGCGGGCTTGGTGCTGACCCAGCCCAACGTGCAGACGACGGTCAGCGGTAATTACATCGACAATGCCTCGATCGAATGGACGAACGAACACAGCGCCTATCCGGTCTTCAACAACGATGAATTCAGCTTTGGCGGGCTGACGCTGACCGGGAATACCTTCCTGTGTTCCAACACCGCGTCCTGGTTCACCTGGATTACCGTCAAACCCTATGGCAGCGGGCATTTCATCCAAGGGCTGAACGTCGTCGGCAACGTCTTCAAGGCGCTTTACGGCAATGTCGAGCGGATCGACCGGGTCGATACCTCGATCGCGGATCTGAACTACAACAACATGCGGAACCTGCAGTTTCAGGCCAATACCTTCAACGGCGTGAACACCTATGTCGCCAACCCGCTGATGATTCAGGTGTCGCAGAACAATCCCGGCGCGAACTGGACGACCAACAACATCACGGGGCTGCCGTTCCAGGGCTGGGCGAAATCGGTGCAATCGGTGGTGGCTGAATCGGCGTTGCAGACCAATGACAACACCCGCGTCGATGCCAGCCCGAACGTCCAGTTCGAAGTGGGCAGCGCCCGTCGCCAGATCCGCCTTAGTTGGGCGCAACCGCTGAAGGGGCGCGTCTGCGTCTATGTCAGGATGGATCGTCCGCAATAGGGTTGCATGCCCAAACAAATGAAGACGGCGTCGGTCATATGATCGGCGCTTTTTTTGTGAATTTTTCACAAAACGAGCAATCAATTTGTGAATATATTTACAAAAAAATCCAGTAAAAAAAATAGGTTAACTTTTTAGCGCTTTTGTGATTAACATTCTTGGAACGCAGCTGGGCGCATCGGGGGACGGATGTGCATCCCGCTGCCACATGGCTGAGAGGAGGGGATGTCATGAGCGCTGATAACATTCAGAAACACGCGATTCCGGCAGGCTTGGAAAACGCGCATGTCGGACCCGCCGACTATGCGCGCCGCTATGCCGAATCAATCGCCGACCCCGAGGCCTTCTGGGGCCACGAAGGCAAGCGGCTGGATTGGATCGAGCCTTATACCAAGGTCAAGAACACCGATTTCACCTTTGGTCAGGTCGATATCAAATGGTACGAAGACGGCGTTCTGAACGCCTGCGTGAACTGCGTCGACCGCCATCTGCCCACGCGTGCCGACCAGACCGCGATCATATTCGAGCCCGATGATCCCGAAACGCCTGCCCAGCACATCACCTACGCGCAGCTGTCCGATAGCGTGAACCGCTTTGCCAACGTGCTGCTAAGCCAGGGCATCATGCGCGGCGACCGGGTGGTCATCTATATGCCGATGATCCCCGAAGCCGCCTATGCGATGCTGGCCTGCGCGCGGATCGGGGCGATCCATTCGATCGTTTTTGCGGGGTTCTCGCCCGATGCGCTGGCCAATCGCATCAATGATTCCGGCGCCAAGGTCGTCATCACCGCCGATACCGCGCCGCGTGGCGGACGCCGGACTAACCTGAAATCCAACGCCGATGCGGCGCTGCTGCATTGCTCGGACAAGGTGCGCTGTCTGGTTGTCAAGCACACCGGCGACCAGACGACCTGGATCGATGACCGTGACGTTGACGTCAAAGCGCAGATGAAGCAGGTCAGCCCCGATTGCCCGCCGCGCCCGATGAACGCGGAAGACCCGCTGTTCGTGCTGTACACCTCGGGGTTGACGGGCAAGCCGAAGGGGGTCGTGCATACCACCGGCGGCTATCTGGTCTATGCCGCGATGACGCATCAGTACACCTTCGACTATCACGACGGCGACGTCTTCTGGTGCACGGCGGATGTGGGCTGGGTGACAGGGCACAGCTATATCGTCTATGGCCCGCTGGCCAATGGCGCCACGACCGTGATGTTCGAGGGCGTGCCGACCTACCCCGACGCCAGCCGCTTCTGGCAGGTCTGCGAAAAGCACAAGGTCACGCAATTCTATACCGCGCCCACGGCCATTCGCGCGCTGATGGGCAAGGGGCCGGACTTCGTCAAGGGACACGATCTGTCCAGCCTGCGCATTCTTGGCACGGTGGGCGAGCCCATCAACCCCGAAGCGTGGAACTGGTACAACGATCATGTCGGCCAAGGCCGCTGCCCGATTGTCGATACATGGTGGCAGACCGAAACCGGCGGGCATCTGATCACGCCGCTGCCCGGCGCGACGGAAACCAAGCCCGGTTCGGCCACGGTGCCTTTCTTCGGCATCAAGCCTGAAATTCTTGACCCCTCCAGCGCGGAACGCATCGAGGGCAATCCGGCCGAGGGCGTGTTGTGCATCGCGGACAGCTGGCCCGGCCAGATGCGGACCGTCTGGGGTGATCACCAGCGCTTCATGGAAACCTATTTCCAGCAGTATCCCGGCTATTACTTCACCGGCGACGGCTGCCGCCGGGATGAGGACGGTTATTACTGGATCACCGGTCGCGTCGACGACGTCATCAACGTCAGCGGCCACCGCATGGGCACCGCCGAGGTCGAATCCGCCCTTGTCGCCCATGAAAAGGTCGCCGAAGCTGCGGTCGTGGGATACCCGCATCAGGTCAAGGGGCAAGGCATCTATGCCTATGTCACGCTGATGAACGGGATCGAGCCGTCGGACGAATTGCGCGCCGATCTGGAACGTTGGGTGCGCACGGAAATCGGCCCCATCGCCAAGCCCGACCTGATCCAATGGGCGCCCGGTCTGCCCAAGACCCGGTCCGGCAAGATCATGCGCCGCATCCTGCGCAAGATTGCGGAAAACGACTATGGGGCCCTGGGCGACATCTCGACCCTGGCGGAACCCGAGGTCGTCGAGGAATTGATCGAAAGCCGCATGAACCGCGGCTGAGATCGGCAGGGGTGGTGCCACGCGCCGCCCCGCAAGACTGCCCCGGTCGTCCCGCCAGGCACAGGGCAGCATCAAAAGGCCAAGGCGGATCGACATGTCTGAACAGGGAGGACCTAAGGGACATGAGTGACAGACAATCTTCGAATGCCTATTGGCAGGCTAATCTTCGCATCATCTATGGCTGCATCGCCGTCTGGGCGCTGGTGTCATATGGCGCCGCGATCATCTTCCGCCCGCTGCTGAAATCCATACCCGTCGGAGGAACGGACCTGGGTTTCTGGTTTGCGCAGCAGGGTTCGATCCTGTGTTTCATCGTGCTGATCTTTTTCTATGCCGCACGCATGAACAAGCTGGATGCCGAATACGGCGTGGACGAGTGAGGATGCGGACATGAGCCAGTTTACCCTTAACCTGCTGTTTATCGGCGCGTCATTCGCGCTGTATATCGGCATTGCGATCTATTGCCGTGCCAAGTCCACGGCTGAATTCTATGCCGCAAACCGCGGCGTCAGCCCGGTCATGAACGGCATGGCGACGGCAGCCGACTGGATGTCGGCTGCGTCCTTCATCTCGATGGCCGGGCTGATCGCCTTTACCGGCTATGACAACTCGACCTACCTGATGGGGTGGACGGGTGGTTACGTGCTGCTGGCGCTGCTGCTGGCACCCTACCTGCGGAAATTCGGCAAGTTCACCGTGCCGGAGTTCATCGGCGACCGCTTCTATTCTCCGACCGCGCGCATCATCGGGGTGATCTGCCTGCTGATTGTGTCGATCACCTATGTGATCGGCCAGATGACGGGCGTCGGGGTGACGTTCTCGCGCTACCTTGAAGTGTCAAACTCGACCGGTCTGTGGATCGGCGCCGCGCTGGTCTTCTGTTATGCGGTTCTGGGCGGCATGAAGGGCATCACCTATACGCAGGTGGCGCAATATATCGTGCTGATCACCGCCTATACCATCCCGGCGATCTTCATCTCGCTGCAGCTGACGGGGAACTTCCTGCCGCAGCTGGGTCTGTTCGGCACCCACCAGGGGTCGGGCGTCGCCTTCCTGTCCAAGCTGGATCAGGTGGTGACGGATCTGGGCTTCCGCGAATACACCGCGCATCACAAGTCCACGCTGGACATGGTGCTGTTCACCATGGCGCTGATGATCGGCACGGCGGGTCTGCCGCATGTCATCATCCGCTTCTTCACGGTGCCCAAGGTGTCGGACGCCCGCAAATCGGCAGGCTGGGCGCTGGTCTTCATCGCGCTGCTCTATACCGTGGCACCTGCCGTGGGTTCGATGTCGCGCTTTAACCTGACCGCGACCATGTGGCCGGGTGCACGCACGGGCGATACCTACAGCCAGCCCGCCGTGTCGCTGGACAGCATCGAAAACGATGCCGACAAGGCGTGGATGCGCAACTGGCAGGTCACCGGTCTTCTGAACTGGGAAGACAAGAACGGCGACGGCCTGATCCAGTATTACGACAACTCGGCTGCGGCCGAGGGTCCGCTGGCCGCCACCATCGACGAACAGAACCTGCAGGGCAATGAACTGGTCACCGTGAACAACGACATCATGGTGCTGGCCAACCCTGAAATCGCGAACCTTCCCGGTTGGGTGATCGCGGTGGTTGCCGCCGGTGGTCTGGCTGCCGCACTGTCCACGGCTGCGGGTCTGTTGCTGGCAATCTCGGGTGCTGTCAGCCACGATCTGATCAAGGGCACGCTGCGTCCGAACATCAGTGAAAAAGGCGAACTGATGGCTGCGCGTGTGTCGATGGCGCTGTCCATTCTGGTCGCGACGATCCTTGGTCTGAACCCGCCGGGCTTTGCGGCGCAGACCGTGGCACTGGCCTTCGGCCTTGCGGCCAGCTCGATCTTCCCGGTGCTGATGATGGGCATTTTCTCGAAGACCATCACCAAGGAAGGCGCGATTGCGGGGATGCTGGCGGGGATCATCTCGACTCTGCTGTACATCTTCACCTACAAGGGTTGGCTGTTCATCGGCGGCACCAACATGCTGGAGGATACGGCAGCGAACTGGCTGTTCGGCATCTCGCCCGCATCCTTCGGGACCGTTGGTGCGCTGATCAACTTCGTGGTCGCCTATCTGGTGTCGCAAGCCACCGAAAAGCCCCCGGCCCACGTGCAGGAGCTGGTCGAATCGATCCGCGTTCCGCGCGGATCGGGCGATGCCGTCGCGCATTGATGACAAAGCCGCGCCCCTTTTCGGGGGGCGCGGCATCCCAACCGCAAAAGGTCCAAGGGTGATGACACAGGACATCGTCGATTTCATCGCCACCGTTCACCCCTATGACAGCCTGGGTCGGGATGAGCTGACGCGTGCCGCCAGCTTTTTCAGCCTCAGGACCTATGATGCCGGAGCCCAGATCTATCGCATCGGGGAACGCCTGCCGGGTCTTTACCTGATCCGCGAAGGATCGGTAAGCGTCACCGACCGCAATGGCGACAGCGTGTCCCGTCTGGGGCCGCGCAATTCGTTCGGCGAACGCGGGCTGCTGCGCGACGGTGTGGCGGTGACATCGGCCCATGCCATCGACGCCACGCAGGTGCTGATGCTGCCGGCCGAGCCGCTGAAGGCGCTGATCGCCCGCCACCGCGTCTTTGCCCGCTTCTTCGACCGTTCGGGCACCCGCGGCACCGATGTCGCGACATTGCGGGTGTCGGACCTGTTGTCGGCCGACCCGATCAGCTGCCCCCCCGACACCCCCATCATCGAGGCCGCCCGCATGATGCGCGACGCCCGCATCAGCAGCATCGGCATCACCGAAGGTGCCCGTCTGATCGGGCTGGTCACCATCCGCGACATGTCCAACCGCGTCGTGGCCGAGGGGCGCGACATGCGCCAGCCGGTGTCCCAGATCATGACGCCCGATCCGGTGACGCTGGCGCCGACCGCGCTTGGGCATGACGTGCTGAACATCATGGTCGAACGCCGCGTCGGGCATCTGCCGGTGGTGCGCGACGGTCGGTTCATCGGCATGATCAGCCAGACCGACCTGACGCGGGCGCAGTCGATCTCGGCCCCCGGCCTGATCCGAGAGATCACGCTGGCCGATGATGCCGCGCAGATGGCCAAGGTCACCGCGCGTATCCCGCAGCTGTTGGTGCAAATGGTGCAGGCCAGCCAGCGGCATGAAATCATCACCCGCATGATCACCGATATCGCCGATGCCGTGACGCGCCGCCTGCTGGAACTGGCGCAGGTGCGGCTTGGCCCGCCACCCGCGCCGTTCCTCTGGGCTGCCTGCGGGTCGCAGGGGCGGCAGGAACAGACCGGCGTCAGCGATCAGGACAACTGCCTGATCCTGGCAGAAGGCGCCGATCCCGATCACCCCTGGTTCCGCGATCTGGCGCATATGGTCTGCGACGGGCTGAACGCCTGCGGCTATGTCTATTGCCCCGGCGAGATGATGGCCACCAACCCGCGCTGGCGTCAGCCGCTGCAGGTCTGGCAGGGCTATTTCGACGATTGGATCACCCATCCCTCGCCCGAGGCGCAGATGCTGGCCTCGGTCATGTTCGACCTGCGCGCCATCGGCGGCGACACGCACTTGTTAGAGGGGTTGCAGTCCCGGACCTTGGCGCAGGCTTCGCAGAATTCCATTTTCGTGGCGCATATGGTGGCCAATTCACTGAAGCATCGCCCGCCCCTTGGGTTGATCGGCCGCTTTGCCACCATCCGTTCGGGCGAACACCGCGATCATATCGACATGAAGCACAACGGTGTGGTGCCCGTCGCCGATCTGGCCCGTGTTTATGCGCTGCAAGGACGGTTGGCGGCGGTGAACACCCGCGCCCGGCTTGAGGATGCCGAGGCGCGCGGCGTCATCTCGGCCAGCGGCGGGCGCGATCTGATTGCCGCCTATGACATGATCCAGACGACGCGGTTGGAAAACCAGGCGCATCTAATCAGGGCCGGTCGCAAGCCGGACAACTATCTGTCGCCCTCGGATCTGCCGGATCTGGGGCGCAGCCACCTGCGCGACGCCTTCGTCGTGGTCCGCTGGATGCAATCGGCGGTGGGACATGGAAAGGGAATGCTGGGATGAACGGGATCGGAACTGACCTGCTGGGCGTCATCGCCGTGGGGATCGGGGCTGCGGCGGTGCTTTATGCGGGCATGCATGCGGTCCGGAGGATCGGCCTGTCGCCCGCGCCGTGGCTGTTGCCGGCGGGGATCGGGCTGTCGATGGTCGTCTATTCGGTCTGGAACGATTACGGATGGTACGGGCGCGCGGTGAACCAGCTGCCGCAGGATGCGCTGATCCTGCTGGTCGGGCGTGACAAGCAGCCTTGGGCGCCCTGGACCTATCTGGCGCCGGTTGCCACGCGTTTCGCGGCGCTTGATCCCGCGTCGGTCAGCGATGGGGATGACGGCACCAGACGCGCGCAGATCATGCTGGTCGAACGGCGCGGGCAGACGGTGATCGTCCCGCAGGACTTCGATTGTCAGGGCCAGCGCATCAGACCCGCACGCGGCGACTGGACGGCAGCGCAATCCGACGATCCGGCCTATGCCGCCGTCTGCGACGGCCCCGCCCATGGCTGACATTCTGGTCATCGAGGATGAAGACAATATCGCCGTCGCGCTGGATTTCCTGCTGACGCGTGACGGGCATCGCCACACGCGGCTGGCCACGGGCGGCGGCGCACTGGACTACATCCGCGCGCACCGCCCCGATCTGGTGTTGCTGGACGTGATGCTGCCTGACATCTCGGGGTATCAGATCGTGCAGGAAATCCGCGCCGATCCGTCGCTCAATGGCATTCGCGTCCTGATGATGACCGCCCGCGGGTCGGTGGTCGAGCGTCGCAAGGGGCTGGCGCTTGGTGCCGACGGCTTTATCGCCAAACCCTTCGAACTGTCCGAGCTGCGCGACGAGATGCGCCGGCTTTTGCAGGCATGAGGGGCGCGCCGTCCCTGCGGCTGCGCATTCTTGCGCTGTTTGCCGGGCTGGCGGTCTGCCTGCTGATCGTCGCAGCGCTGGCACTGGTGGTTCTGGCGCGGGGTGACGATGGGTCGTCGGACCCGCTGATCCAGGCGATGATGATCGCAGTGTTCGGCGTGGTGGGGGCGGTGACGGCGCTGTGGTTTCTGTTCGACCAGCATCTTGCGCGACCGCTGGAACGTCTGGCGGGCGCGCTGCGGACCGGTCAGGCACCTGACGACACGGCCCGCCACCTTGGCGATCTGGGTCCCGCCGCCCGCGATGCTGCGCGTGCGCGCGCGGATGCCGACCGGGCGCTGCAGCAGGCCATCGCCGTCCATGCCGCCGAACAGCAGTCCGAGAAATCCAGTCTCGAAGCGATCCTGGCCGATTTTGGCGCGGGGGCGGTGATGACCGATGCCGCAGGGCGGGTGATGTTCTATAACGCCAGCGCGGCGGGCTTTCTGCCGGGGCTGGCGCTGGATCGGCCCCTGTCGGGCCATCTGCGGACCGGAGCCTTGGATGCCGCGCAGATGCGGTTGCGGGCCGGGGCACCGGCGACCGATCTGGCCTGCCTGACGACCCAAGGGCTGCGTCTGGCGTGCCGATTGCGCCAGATGCCGGAAGGCCAGTTGCTGATTCTGCGCGACCGCCACGTCAACCGCCCTGCGCCCCGCGACACGCTGGAAGCGCTGCGCCGCCATGCCTCGGCGCTGGTGCCGATGCTGGACGCGCTGGACGGTCCGATCCCGCCCGCACTTGCGCAGGCCATCCGCGCCGAAGGGCAGGGGCTGGCCCGCACCACCCGCACCTTGTCGCAGATCATGGCCAGCGACGCGCCCGCATCGACCGCCACCCTGACCGAGATCGCGGCAGGGCTGCCCACCGCCCCCGACCTGCCGCCGGTCGTTTTTCAAGCCGATGCGGCGCAGGTGAACGCATTGCTGCATATGCTGTCCGGGCAGTTGCAAGTGCAGGGGCACGACGCCCGCATCGACCTTCGACCCGATCACGATGGTCAGGCGCGCGTCGCGTTGACGTGGCAAGGCGCCCCTATGGCGATGGACCGGCTTGAACGATGGCTAAGCCTTGCGCCGGATGACGCGCATCCCGAAACGACCGCGGAGCAGATCCTGGCACGGCACGGCACCGGCATCTGGGCCGAGGCAGATGGAGACCGCGCCCGTCTGGTCATGCCGCTGACCTTGGCGCAACAGGTGCCGCAGGACAGTGGCGTGACCTATGACTTTGCGCTGGCGACGCGGGGGGTGGCTTCTGGGCGATTGGAGGATCTGACCTGTGTGGTTTTCGATACCGAAACCACCGGGCTGACCGACCGTGATGTCATCGTCCAGATCGCCGGTTTGCGTCTGGCTCGCGGTCGCCTGACCGGTGAACGGTTCGAGACTTTGGTCAATCCGGGCAGGCCGATCCCCCCATCCTCGACCGCGATCCACGGGATCACCGATGCGATGGTGCGGGATGCGCCCGATCTGACGGCGGCACTGACGGCATTCCGGCATTTTTGCGGCGATGATGTGCTGGTGGCACTTAATGCGCCCTTTGACATGGGGTTCCTGCGCCGCGCGGCAGGGCAGACGGGTGCGCATTTCGACAATCGCGTCCTAGATACCGTGCTGCTGTCTGCCATGGTCTGGGGACAGTCCGAGGAACACAGCTTGGATGCATTGACCGCCCGCCTTGGCATCACGATCCCGCCGCAGGACCGCCATACGGCCATGGGCGATACAGCCGCCACCGCGCAGGCATTCCTGCAGTTGGTTCAGGCGCTGCAGGCCATGGGGATCACCACGTTTCAGGACGTCCAACAGCAGGCGCGTCGTCACCGCCGCCTGATCACGGATGCGAATTTGACCTAAAGCGGGATCTGCGGGGCGTCGGGATCGATGGGAAATTCACGTTTGGGCGGTTCATCGGTCAATCCATCGAAGCTGTCGCCCAAAGGGGGCGGCGGAGGTGCATCATCGCGGCGACGGATGATGATATCGCCGTTTTCCTGCCGCGTCGGCGCGTGATAATTCCGCAGGTCATCCACCAGTACCGCCAGATCCTGCAGGACCGGGGCCATGCGGTCCAACGTCAACGACAGATCGTCGATCTGCGGGGCCGCATCATCCATCAGGTTGCGCAGCATCATGTCGAAACCGCGCTGGAACAGACTGCCCGCGTCGTCATCCTGCGCGGATGCGGGGGCGGCTGCGATGATGGCGGCAAGTGCCAAGGCGGGTAAACGTGTCATGTGGGAAAGATGGGGCCGGCGCGTCCTTGCGGCAACCCCCGACGTCACGCCGCGCCCTGCTGGTGGGCAGGGTCGTGCATGGCGCGGAACTTGTCCCAAGCTTCGTTCAAACGACGCGTGCGTGCTTCGGCCAGGCGGACCGCCTCGGGGGGCAGGCCACGGCCGATAGCGCGGTCGGGGTGGGATTCGCGGATCAGCTGACGCCATTTCTTGCGCGCCTCGGGCAAGGGCGTGTCGGGTCCGACCCCCAACAGATCGCAGGGCGGGCAGCTGGATTTCGGGTCATGGCGACGCCGGATTTCCGCCATATGCGCGGCGGTCAGGCCAAAGATGCGGGCGACTTCATCAAGGAAGATGATTTCGGCCTCATGCAGATCGCCATCGGCCAGCGCGATGATCAGCAACCCTTCCATCACATCGAACAGCACCGGATCACCCGGCTGAAACATGGATGCGATGCGCCGTGCCCAAGCATCGAAACCGGCAACATCCTGACGTGCCAGATCGAAAACGCGCGCGGCGTTCTTTTCCTCGGACCGGGGGATGACGAAAACGCGGCGGAAGGCGGCGACTTCGGATCGGTCGACGCGGCCATCGACCTTAGCCAGCTTGGCCCCGAGTGCGATCACCGCGATGGTGAAGGCGACCGAGCGTTCAGGTGGAACTGCGGCACGCGCGCTGCCCAGAAAGGCGGCCATCCTGTCGCCGATCCGCTGCCAGAAGCTGCGGGGCTTCGGCAGTTCGGGGCAGGGGCCATGACAGGCCTCGGGTGTTGCGCAACATTCCATGGATCAAGTTTAGCGGCTTATCCGGCGGGGCGATAGGGGCGCGATGTCACGCGTTCGTGGTCACCGGGGCGCCAAGGTCGAAGGACATCATCACCAGGTCGTGAAACTGGCCGAACTTGACGCCCGCATTGGGGATGCGCCCGTTTTCGACATAGCCCAAGCGCCGGTGAAATTCGATCGATCCCCGGTTCGAGCCGGTGATGCCAGCCACCATGATGCGATGCCCGCGTTCGCGTGCGTGATCATGGATGGCGGCCATCATCCGGCGACCCAACCCCGTGCCGTGTTGTTCGGGTGCGATCGAAACGCTGTGTTCCATGCTGTGGGCATAGCCCGCGCCGCCGCGAAACTGGGCATAGGTGGCAAACCCCGCGATGCGCCCCTGATCGTCCGCCACCAGAAATGCGTGGCCGGCGGATTGCCGGTCGCGGATCATCTGTGTGATCTCGGGCAGGCCGCGTTCGGTGGGCCAGAAGGTGATGACCGTGTCACGGATGATCGGGTTCCAGATCGCGGCGATCCCCGGCGCATCGGCCGGGGTCGCGTCACGCAGAACCGCCGTCATCCCCGGTGGCAGCCTTCGGCAAGGCTGCGGATGAAATCGAGGATCTCGGGGACGGGGCGACCTTCGCCGATCTGCTTGACGATGGCGCTGCCCACGACGCAGCCATCCGCGACGCTGGCGATTTCCTGCGCGGCATCAGGGGTCGAGATGCCGAAGCCGACGACCACCGGCAGCTTGGCGGCGGCGCGGATGCGGGCGACCTCGGGGGCGACATCGGCGGCATTTGCCGCAGCGCCGCCGGTGATGCCTGTGACGCTGACGTAATAGACAAACCCCGAGGTATTCGCGACGACCGCGGGCAGGCGCTTGTCATCGGTCGTGGGCGTCGCCAGCCGGATGAAGTTCAGGCCTGCATCGGATGCGGGCAGGCACAATTCGTCGTCTTCCTCGGGGGGAAGATCGACGATGATCAGCCCGTTGACGCCCGCCCTGGTCGCATCCGTCAGGAACTGCGTCACGCCGCCCGGCCGCGCATAGATCGGATTGTAATAGCCCATCAGGACGACCGGAGTCGTATCGTCCTCTTCGCGGAAACGGCGCAGGATGTTCAGGGTGCGCGTGACGCTGCCGCCTTGGGCCAAGGCACGCTGACCCGCCGCCTGGATGGTGCCACCATCGGCCATCGGGTCGGTGAAGGGCATGCCCAGTTCGATGATGTCAACGCCGGCCGCCGGCATTCCGCGCATGATCTCCAGCGCGGTCTCGTCATCGGGGTCCGATGCCATCATGTAGGCCACGAAGGCTTTCTTGCCCTCGGCCTTCAGCGCTGCAAATCTGTCGTCGATTCTGGTCATGTCTGCCCCCGCACGTCTTTCCACCAGACCTAGCCGCCTTGGCGGGTGGGTGCAATGCGCCGCGGGCTGGACTTGCAGGGCCGGGACGCGTAACAGACGCCGAAATTCAAAACGCAGAAGGGTGCTGTCATGGGCTTTCGCATGGGGATTGTCGGGCTGCCGAATGTCGGCAAGTCCACGCTGTTCAACGCTTTGACGCGCACTGCCGCCGCGCAGGCCGCCAATTTTCCGTTCTGCACGATCGAGCCGAACGTCGGCGAGGTCGCGGTCCCCGACCGTCGCCTTGATACATTGGCCGAAATCGCGGGCAGCAAGCAGATCATTCCGACGCGGATGACCTTCGTGGACATCGCGGGTCTGGTGAAGGGCGCCAGCAAGGGTGAAGGTCTGGGCAACCAGTTCCTGGCCAATATCCGCGAAACCGATGCCATCGCCCATGTCCTGCGCTGCTTCGAGGATGGCGACGTCACCCACGTCGAGGATCGCGTCGATCCTGTTGCCGATGCCGAGATCATCGAGACCGAGCTGATGATCTCGGACATGGAATCGATCGAACGTCGTCTGGCCAATATCGCGCGCAAGCTGAAGGGCGGCGACAAGGAAGCGGCGGCGCAGGAGCGCTTGCTGAAGCAGGCGCTGGCGGTTCTGGAAGACGGCAAGCCCGCGCGCACCATCACGGTCGATGAAGACGATCTGAAGGCATGGAACATGCTGCAGCTGCTGACCGCCAAGCCGGTGCTCTATGTCTGCAACGTGTCGGAAAGCGAAGCCGCGGAAGGCAATGCCCAATCCGAAAAGGTTCGCCAGATGGCCGAGGCGCAAGGCGCCGGTCACGTGGTGATCTCGGCCAAGATCGAGGAAGAGATCAGCCAGCTGGACGCCGAAGAGGCCGAGATGTTCCTGGGCGAGATGGGCCTCGAGGAAGCCGGTCTGGATCGACTGATCCGCGCGGGCTATAACCTGTTGGGCCTGCAGACCTATTTCACCGTCGGCCCCAAGGAAGCGCGTGCCTGGACCATCACCAAGGGCACCTTGGCGCCTCAGGCCGCCGGTGTCATCCACGGGGATTTCGAAAAGGGCTTCATCCGCAGCGAGACCGTCGCCTATGACGATTACGTCGCGGGCAAGGGCGAAGCCGGTGCCAAAGAGGCTGGCAAGCTGCGCGTCGAAGGCAAGACCTATGAGGTCAAGGACGGCGATGTCCTGCACTTCCTGTTCAGCTCCTGATCATGGGACAGAACCCCGCTGAATGAAAACGGCCCCGGCATTGCTGCCGGGGCCGTTTTCATACCGGATATCGAAACGCGCTCAGTTGGCGACGACGGTGCATTCCTGCGAACGGCTGTGCAGGCGATCACACGCCAGCTGGGCAGTCCCCTTGGCCAGATTGCTGAAGCGCGGTTCAAACCCGCGGTTGGTGTTGGCAACGTCGCGGCGGGCGCCGCCGAAGATGCTGCCATCCTGCAGGGCCATGCTGACCAGACGCTGTTCGGCTTCGACCTTGGAACGGTACATCCCCAGAGAGATGCCCCAGTTGCGACCGCTGTCGGAGGGACGGCGCACAACCTCGAGCTCTTCGGTCGGCGTGCGGTCGCCTTCGCCCATCGCGGCAAGGATCACGGTTTCCGAGCGGGGCTTGGGCGCATGCGAGCTGTCCAGCTGCATATCCTCGGCCGAGGCCTGCTGAACGGGTGCGGGGGCTGGCGTGGGGGCAGTGCTGATCACATCGGCAGTGCTGGCGCTGCGGCGTGGCGAACGGACCGGACGCTTGGATGCCGCAAGAACGGGCTGGGCAAGGCTGGCCGAGGGCGCATCATCGGATGCGACGGCATTGGCGACGGCCTGCTCGATCGCCTGGTTGCGGCTGCCGGGACGGGCCTTGGGGCGCGGGCTGCTGGCAAGGACGGTCTTGGGGGCCGATGCCCCGGCGGTCGCCTTCTGCAGCGCCTCGGTCAGGTTCATCGCCGGACTTGCGGCGGCCAGCGTCGATGCAGCCGCCGTCGGGCGGGTCGATGGCGGCGGCGAGGCCTGCAGCACCAGACGCTGCGGTTCGGGACGGGTTGCGGCGGGCGTCGGCGCGACCTTGGCACGGCGGGTCGGCGTGGCCTGCGCCACAAGGCGCGGACGGGCCGGGCGCACTTCACGGACGCGGTCGGGGATGCGGGTAAAGCTACTGTCCAGCAGTTCCGCCATCACCTGATTGCGGTGCGCCGTCGATGTGCCGCCGAAGACGGTCGCGATGAGGCGCTTGTTGCCGCGCTGCGCCGAAGCCGTCAGGTTGAAGCCCGCAGCCCGCGTATAGCCGGTCTTGATCCCGTCGGCGCCTTGATAGGCATCCAGAAAACGGCGGTTGGTCGAGGCGACCTGTGCAATTCCCGCATCCGCCGAACGGCGCGAGAACAGGTTGTAATACTGGGGGAAGTCGTAAAACAGATGGCGGCCAAGTTCGCTCATGTCGTGGGCGCTGGAATAATGCCCGTCCTGCGTCAGGCCGTTGGCATTGCGAAACTGGGTGTTGTTCATCCCAAGCGCGCGGGCCATCTGGGTCATGCGCTGTGCGAATGCCTCCTCGGAGCCTGCGATGCCTTCGCCGATCGCCGTGGCCGCATCATTGGCGGATTTGATCGCCGCGGCACGGATCAGATAGCGCAGTTCGATCTGCTGACCGGCGCGCAGGCCCAGCTTTGACGGCGGTTCTGCTGCCGCGTTCGACGAAATGGTGAACTTCGAATCCAGCCGGACCTGACCGCTTTCGATGGCGGTAAAGGCCAGATACAGCGTCATCATCTTGGTCAGGGACGCCGGATGCAGCTTTGTGTCGGAGTTTTGCTTGTAGATGGGCTGCCCCGTGCGGGCATCCATGACATAAGCGGCGAACGGGGCTGCGGCTGCCGGAAGGCCAAGCACCAGCACGGCAAGCAGGGCATGGCTCCACAGCCGGAATGCGGTAAGGATTCGGGTCACTGTCGCTGTCTTTCTGCCTCAAGCGGACATGTCGTTTGTCGCATGTCCGTCGTTAATCAAACGATAATAGCACGGAGATTTTATTCCGGAAACCGTGCATTCGTTTAATTTTGTTACGCCTTGCCGGGCCCGTGGCGGCCTTTGCACATCACGGATGCGGGCAGGGGGGCTTTCATCCCGGACGCTTTGCGCTATATTTCGCCAATGCACCGCCCGGCCCGCCGGGCAACCTTTCGTTGCAGCACCCAAGGGATGACCTTAGCCACGATGACGCATTGGATGAACGATCCCGAAAAACCCGATGATCAGTCCGATCTGGCGGTCAAGCCGCGGACACGTTCGCAGCGTCCGCCGATGTACAAGGTGCTGCTGCTGAACGACGACTTCACACCGATGGAATTCGTGGTGCATGTGCTGGAACGCCTGTTCCATCTGACACATGCCCAAGCCATCGAGATCATGCTGACCGTGCATCGCAAGGGCGTCGCGGTTGTCGGCGTATTTTCCCACGAGGTGGCCGAAACCAAGGTCGCCCAGGTGATGGAACTGGCGCGCCGCCAGCAGCACCCGCTGCAATGCACCATGGAAAAAGAGTAATCGCGTGACCCAATCACGACTGGATCTGGTCTTTCCGGACGGCCCGCCGGAAGGCGAAGTGCTGTTTGTTGGCGCCGCAGCCGCAGACGACCTGTCGCCGCTGGACCCCGAACACCTGCTGATCCTGCAGGGCAATTTCCCTGACCACGACGGTCTGGCCACCCGCGGATATCGCGTCGCGGTCGAAACCGAAGGCCGCTTCGACACCGCCGTTGTCCGTCTGCCCCGCGCCAAGGCCGCATCACGTGCGCGTATCGCCGATGCCGCCGGACGGCTGGCCCCCGGCGCGGCGCTGTGGGTCAACGGGCAAAAAACCGACGGCGTGGATTCGCTGTTGAAGGAATTGCGCAAGCTGGCCCCCGTCACCGATGTGCACAGCAAGGCGCATGGCAAGATCTTCCGGGTGACGCTGCCGGAAGGTGACTGGCTGCCCGCCGATTGGGCCAGCCGCGCGACCGAGGTCGCCCCCGGCTTCACCACGCTTCCGGGCGTGTTTTCCGCCGATGGCATCGATGCCGGATCGCAGATGCTGGCCGATCATCTGCCAGACAAGCTGCCGACCCGCATGATCGATCTGGGCGCAGGCTGGGGCTGGCTTTCGGCGCAGGTGCTGACCCGCAAGGGCGTCGAGGTGCTGCATCTGGTCGAGGCAGACCACGCCGCCATCGAATCCGCACGCCGCAACGTCACCGATCCGCGCGCCAAGTTCCATTGGGCGGATGCGCGTGATTTCCGCCTGCCCGATCCGGTGAACGGCATCGTCATGAACCCGCCCTTCCACGAAGGGCGTCAGGCCGACCCCAAGCTGGGCGCAGCCTTCATCGCCAGCGCGGCGCGTCTGCTGACCGGCGCGGGCAAGCTGTGGATGGTCGCCAACCGGCACCTGCCCTATGAGGCCGTTCTGGCCCAGCACTTCGGTCAGGTCCATGAGATCGGCGGCGATACCCGCTTCAAGATCATCGAGGCGACGGCTGCAGGCAAGGGCAGCGCATCGCCCAAGGGATCCCCCGCCAAGGGTCGCCGCAAATGAGCATGTCCGTCCAGGGCAAGGTCGCCATCGTGACCGGCGCCGCGCGCGGCGTCGGTCTGGCGATTGCCCGCCATTTGGCCGAACGCGGCGCCTCGGTCATGTTCGCGGACAATGACGAAGCGGCGCTGAATTCGGTGATTTCCGATTACGACGGCGAACAGACGCAGGTGCGTCGCTTTGCTGGAAACATGTCGGAAAAACTGTGCATGGCCAACTTGTTGTCGGCCACACTTGATGCGTTCGATCGGGTCGATATTCTGGTCAATGGCCACCGTTTCGTTCGCGACAGCGATCCGCTGGACACCGACATGGATCAACTTGAGGAAATGCTGCGTCAGAACATGCTGTCCGGTCTGCGCCTGTCGCAGATGGTCGCCAAGCGCATGATCAAGCAGGCCGAGGGCGAAGGCCCGACCGCGCAAACGGGGGCCATCGTCAATATCTCGACCTTGGCAGCGCGGCGTCCTATCCCGACGATGCTTGGCTATTCCATCGCTTGCGCGGCGCAGGAACAGGCGACACGCGGGCTGGCCTTGGCACTGGCACCGCATCGCATTCGCGTCAACGGCGTCAGCTTCAGCAGCCTGATGTCGCATGAATTGCAATGCGCATTGAAAGACGACCCCGAAAAGCGCGCCCAGATCATCGCGGGCACGCCGATGGGGCGGATTGCACCAGCCGATGAACTGGCCGAAGCCGTGCATTACCTTGTCAGCGATGGCGCCCGTTTCGTGACAGGCCAGATCCTGACCGTCGATGGTGGCCGCAGTCTGGCCGACCCCGTGACGGCCCAGATCCTTTAGGCTTCGTCGGGATAGGCGGAGCGACAGGCGTCCACCGCTGCCTTGGCACGCGTCGCCAGCGCCTCCTGCCGCTGCACCAGACCGTCGCGCTTGCGCTGTTCGGCGGCCGGATCGATGGGAACGCGATAGCGTTCCTGATCCACGTAATCGCGCCAGCAGGTATAGGTCGTCACATGCTGCTGACCGTTCTTGTCACGATAGACCCGCTGGCATTGCGTTGGCCGCGTCCGCACGACCTGCCGTTCCTGCCAGGCATAACCCCGCGACAAATTGCCCTCGACCTGCGCCAACAGGCGGCTGACGGTGCGGTATTCGTCGGTATTGCGCGAAATGCAGCGTTCCTGCGGGGTGGCGCAGGCCGCCAGTGTCAGGGGCAAGGCCATCATCAGGGCAAGGGTGGTGTTGCGGGGCATCGGCGCTCTCATTACAGCAGGTGCGACATGCTAGCCGCGCCGCGCATGGCTTTGCAAATCACATATGAGGCCCGACATGGATGAACAGCGCCGCCAGGCCGCCGACTGGTTCAAGGAACTTCGCGACCGGATCGTGACCGCGTTCGAGACGCTGGAGGATGAGGGGCAGGGCACGACCTCCCCTGGCCGGTTCGAGGTCACCCCCACAACCCGCGACAACGACGGAGGCGGTGGCCTGATGTCGGTGATGCGCGGTGGCCGGGTCTTTGAAAAGGTCGGCGTCAACTGGTCCGAGGTTCACGGCACTCTTGCCCCCCGCGCACAGGCCGCCATGACCGCCCGCGGCGTGCCGGGAATGGAGACCGACCCCCGCTTCTGGGCCAGCGGCATCAGCCTTGTGGCCCATATGCAGAACCCCCATGCGCCTGCCGTCCATATGAACACCCGCATGTTCTGGACCCCCGGCGCCATGTGGTTCGGCGGCGGATCGGACCTGAACCCCTGCATCGAATACCCCGAAGATACCGCCCATTTCCACGACACCCTGCGCGATGCCTGCGATGCCCATGGGTCGGATTACTATGACCGCTTCAAGGCCTGGGCGGACGAATATTTCTTCATCCCCCATCGCGGCCGGGCGCGCGGCGTCGGCGGCATTTTCTACGACGATCTGAACACCGGCGACTGGCAGGCCGATTTCGACTTCACCCGCGCCGTGGGCGAGGCCTTCCTGCCCGCCTTCCTGCCGCTGGTCCGGTCGCGCATGACCACCGATTGGACCGACGCCGACAAGGATACGCAGCTGATCCACCGCGGCCTCTATGCCGAATACAATCTGGTCTATGACCGGGGCACCAAGTTCGGCCTGGAAACCGGCCACAACCCCGACGCCGTCTTGATGAGCCTGCCGCCCTTGGCGAAATGGACCTAGGGCAATATGGACCGCCCGTGGGAGCATCTAGATGAGTTGACCGGGCCAGAGGCCGCCATGGCCGTTGGCAGCTATTGCCATGTGCAGTTGGCCCAGTTGAAACATCAGGAACGGATCTACTCGGGCCTCTACGGCGATGAGCGTCGGATCGAGGTGCTGAACACGGCCTCCGGCCCTGTCGCCAAGGTCGTTCAGGATGCCCTGTTCGATGTGATCGTGCTTGGCATCTGCCGGCTGCTGGATCCGGCGGGGCCTGCACGAAAACCCTCCAAGAACCTGACCTTTGCATTTCTGATAGAATTACTGCCGATGCCGGATCGGAAAGGCGAATATGACGCCGCGCTGGAGGTCTTGCGGGCGGATGCTGCGCCACTTCGTGACCGACGCAACATGCATATTGCCCATGCCGATAGCGCAGCCCTCAGGGAGGGTGCGCAGGTTGGCTGGGTCAGCATGCGGCAGATCAAATCGGCCTTGGACGGCATGTACGACCTGTTGAGCAAGATATACGTGAACGAGTTCGATATGGGACTGAGCGGCTGGCTGCCCAATGTCCATCATGAACTTCAGTTTCTGCGCGCGTTGGTGTTCGGCAACACCGTTTACGCGCAGAAACTGGATGAGTGGAGAGAAGCCTACCTCGCGACGCCCTATGGCGAAAACCTGCCCGATCTGCAGGACATCTATCCCGACTGGCTGCGCACCCCGAAGGATTAGACGTCCAGCTCTTCCACGAATTGCGCGTTTTCCTGAATGTACTGGAAACGCAGCTCGGGCTTCTTGCCCATCAGGCGTTCGACCAGATCGCCGGTTTCCCCGCCCTCGTCGTCGTCGATGCTGACGCGGATCAGCTTGCGGGTGGCGGGGTTCATGGTGGTGTCCTTCAGGTCCTTGGCGTCCATCTCGCCCAGGCCCTTGAAGCGCTGCATGTCGATCTTGCCGCGGCCGCCCAGACCCTTGGCCATCATCCGTTCCTTTTCGGCATCGTCCGAGACATAGACGCGATGCGCCCCCTGCGTCAGACGATAGAGCGGCGGGCAGGCCAGATACAGATGGCCGCGATCGATCATCGGGCGCATCTGCGTGAAAAAGAACGTCATCAGCAGGCTGGCGATATGCGCGCCATCGACATCCGCATCGGTCATGATGATGATCTTGTCGTAGCGCAGATCCTCGACGTTGAACTTGGTGCCCATGGTGACGCCAAGTGCCTGACACAGATCGTTGATTTCCTGGTTTGCGCCCATCTTGGACGACGCCGCGCCCAGCACGTTCAGGATCTTGCCGCGCAGGGGCAGCAACGCCTGTTTTGTGCGGTCGCGCGCCATTTTGGCGCTGCCGCCGGCGCTGTCACCCTCGACGATGAACAGCTCGGTGCCTTCGCGGTTGGTGGCACTGCAATCAACCAGCTTGCCGGGCAGGCGCAGCTTTTTGGTGGCCGTCTTGCGGGCAGTTTCCTTTTCCTGACGGCGGCGCAGGCGTTCATCGGCCCGCAGGATCAGGAAGTCCAGAATCGCGCCGGCCGATTTCGTGTCCGATGCCAACCAGTTATCGAAATGGTCACGCACGGCGTTTTCGACCAGACGCGCGGCCTCGACCGTGGCAAGGCGGTCCTTGGTCTGACCCACGAATTCCGGTTCGCGGATAAAGCAGCTGACCAGCGCGCAGCCACCCGTCAGCAGATCTTCGCGCGTGATATTGGCGGCTTTCTTGTTGTTGACCCGTTCACCATAGGCGCGCACGCCCTTCAGGATGGCCGACCAGAAGCCGGCTTCGTGCGTGCCGCCTTCGGGGGTGGGGACGGTGTTGCAATAGGACTGGATGAAGCCGTCGCGGGCCGGGGTCCAGTTGATGGCCCAATCGACCTTGCCGGGCGCGTTGAAGCGCTTGAAGTCGATGCTGCCCGCGAAGGGGCGTTCGGCATAGGTCGTGGCACCCGTCAGGGTTTCCTGCAGGTAATCGGCCAGACCGCCGGGGAAATGGAAGGTCGCCTCGCGCGGGGTCTCGCCATCGTCGATCTCGGTCTTCCAGCGGATTTCGACGCCGCTGAACAGATAGGCCTTGGATTTCACCATCTTCATCAGCCGCGCGGGCTTGAAGCGGTGATGGCCGAAGATCTGTTCATCGGCGTGGAAAGTCACGGTTGTGCCGCGGCGGTTCGGGGCGGCACCGATCTTGGCAACGGGGCCTTCGGGGATACCGCGCGAAAAACGCTGTTCGAACAATTCCTTGTTGCGTGCGACCTGAACGACCATCAGGTCCGACAGGGCGTTGACGACCGATGCGCCAACCCCGTGCAAACCGCCCGAGGTTTCATAGGTATCACCCGAAAACTTGCCACCCGCGTGCAAGGTGCACAGGATCACTTCCAGCGCGGATTTGCCGGGGAACTTGGGGTGCGGGTCGATGGGGATGCCGCGCCCGTTGTCGCGCACGACGACGCTGTGATCGGCCAGCAGCTCGATCTCGATGCGGCTGGCGTGTCCTGCCACGGCCTCATCCATCGAGTTGTCGAGGATTTCGGCCACAAGGTGGTGCAGGGCGCGTTCATCCGTGCCGCCGATATACATGCCGGGGCGTTTGCGGACAGGCTCCAATCCCTCGAGGACCTCGATCGAGGATGCGGAATAGCTGTCGGTGTTGTCGCCACCGGAGAGAAGATCATCGGCCATCGGGTATGCTCGTTTCGTCGCGTGTTCGGGGCGGTTATCTCATGCCCGAGGGGCGGGCGGCAAGGGCTTGTGGTCCCTTGCGCGCCCGCCACCACCGATTGCGGCGCGATCAGGCGGCTTCGGCGTCCCGTGCGGCCGACATCGCCACAAATCCCTGCCGCTGCTGACAGGCGGTCAGCCAGTCGCGGATCGCGGGGAATTGCGACATCAGTTCGTCATGGCCCTGAGCATAGCGCAAAACCTCGGCCATGTTCAGATCGGCCACGGTGAAGCGGTCGCCGACCAGATGGCCGTGGGTCGCCAGCTGCTGTTCGACGACCTTCAGCGGGCGGACCAGCCGGGTCGCGGCTTCGGCGACCAGTCCCGTGTCCTCGGCCGATTGCAGATTGCCGCGGTTGTGCAGGAACAGAATCGTCAGCGCGTCCGGCTCGATGCTGGTGGCGGCATAGAAGGACCACTGCATCATCAGCGCGTCTTCGGCGGCATCCTGCGGGCCGATGGGGCCACCATGCTTGCGCGCCAGGTACAGCGTGCAGGCCATGGATTCAGACAGCGTCAGATCGCCGTCCTGCAGCACCGGCACTGCACCTGCGGGCGACAGCGCCAGAAAATCGGCGCTGCGGGTATTGGTGGGAGCGTTGGCCGCACTGGCATCGGCCAGACGATAGGCCTGAACGACGGGCCGGTGCAAAAACGGCAGGCCCAATTCGTGGCACAGCCAGATGATGCGCGAGGCGCGCGACCGCGCGACGCCGTGAATGGTCAGCATGATGCCCCCTTTGATTTCACCACAAGGTGGAGGTTCCGGCGGCAGCACGCAAGGCCCCTCAGCGGACCCCTGCACGGCGGGCCGCCCGGTCGATGGCATCGACGATGGCCTGCGGATCGGCGTGATGCGGCATATGCCCGATGCCCGGCAGCACCGTCAGATGGGCGTTGGGCAATTCGCGCGCCATGCGCCCCGAATGGACGTCCAGATAAACGGTGACGTCGGCATCGCCATGGACGATCTCGATCGGCATGGTCAGTTCGGGGTAGTTCGGTGCCATGGCGGCCAGATAGGGTTTCAGATTGCCGACCTGTTCGGAATTCGCGATCAGGCTTTCCCGCCGCGCCGACAGGCCCGCACCGATATAATCGACATAGCCCTTGGGTGGGTCTTGCGGTGCAAAGATGCCCGCCACGATGTCATCCACGCGGCTTTCCGGCGCAAAGGCGGTGATCAGCGGCACGGCGGTATGTTCGCCAAGGCTGCTGTTCATAAAATCGTACCAGCGGCTCAGCTCTCCGGGCCAGGGATAGGTCGCGCCGGACACCAGCACCAGCGCGGCAGGTCCCGACGGATCGCGCAGCGCCCAGCCCATCGTCACGGCGCCCCCATAACTGTGACCCAGCACGATGGGGTTCTTGACGTCCAGCTGCTTTGCCGCCGCCCGCAGCAGATCGGCCTGTGCCAGCGGGTTGTCGGTCTGGTCGCCGATGGGGTCGGTCCAGCCAAGGCCGGGGCGGTCGAAGGCGATGACGCGGTAATGATCCGTCAGCCGGTCCACCAGATCGAAGGTGAAATCGCGGGTGTTGCCGCTTGCGCCATGGATCAGCACCAGGTCGGGGCCGCTGCCGCGCACATCCGCATGGACCGTCGTGCCGTTCACCTGCAGCAGCTGGCCGGTGGGCGGGAACTGCGCCTCGAATGCGGTTTCGCGGGCGGTGGCGCGCTTGTTGACGATGGCGGCACATCCGCCCAGCAGCAGCGCCGCCGCAAGTCCCAGCAGCAGCGGTTTCGATGTCGGCATTGGTGATCCTTTCGCGTTCCCGTGCCAACAGACACGCAAGCGATCGGGTTCCGGTGCAGTCCTGCGGCAGATTGCCGATATGCGCATCGGTGATTTGCACAAACGCCCGCCGCGCCGTAACCAAGGCGTGACCTGTCGCAACAAGGTGCCCGTCCCATGACCGCCCGCCTGTCCCTGCTGTTCCTCGCCCTGTCGCTGGCGCCTTTGGCCGCGAACGCCCATCCGCATGTCTTCATCGATGCGGGGCTTGAACTGAGCTATGCCAATGGGGACCTGCGGCAGGTACAGGTCGAATGGGCCTACGACGCCTTCTATTCGCTGCTGATCATCGAGGATCTGGGGCTGGACCCCGATGGAGACGGCGTCTTGACCTCGGAGGAAATGCGCCAGCTGCAAGGCTTCGACGCCGATTGGGAGCCGGGCTTCGACGGACGCCTGTTCCTGACGGCCCAGGGTCAGCCAGTCGCGATGGGGCCGGGCAGGGATTTCACCGCGCGCTATCAGGACGGGCAGTTGATCTCGACCCATATCAGGACGCTGGAGGAACCGCTGAAGGGTGACATCCCGCTGATGATCCAGGTCTACGACCCCGAATATTACGTCCAGTTCAGCATGCCATCGGCCCCCGTGATCACCGGCCGCGCCCTGTGCCGGATGGAGCGGCAGACGGGCGACCCCGCAGCCGCCGCCAAGGCCTATGACGCGGCGGTTGAGGCAGCCTTGGCCGATGACGGCAGCGCCGAGGCCGAGATGCTGGCCGTCGACATCGGCAACGTCGGCGCCGATCAGGTGCAGATCACCTGCGAGGCCGAGGGATGAGCGTCACCCCCATCCGCGCGATCACCCTGACGGGGCTGGCCGTCGCGCTGATCCTTGCGGCCCTGTGGTTCGCAGGCGGCTTCGAGGGCGTCCAGAACTGGGCCGCCCTGCAGCAGCGTCAGGCGCAGAACCTGATGGCGGGATCGCTGCGGGCCTTGCGATCCGGTCAGCCGGGGGCGCTTCTGGGGTTGATGGGCGTCTGCTTCGGTTACGGGTTTCTGCATGCGGTCGGTCCGGGGCATGGCAAGCTGGTCATCGGCAGCTATGGTTTCGGCACGCAGGTGCCGATGGGTCGGCTGGCGCTGCTGTCGGTGCTGTCATCATTGGCACAGGCGGGCACGGCCATCGCGCTGGTCTGGGGCGGCATCACCTTCCTGAACCTGACGCGCGAGGCGCTGACCGACCTGACCGAGGATCACATGGCCACCCTCAGCACAGCGCTGATCGCCCTGATCGGACTGTGGCTGGCGTGGCGCGGGGCGCGGATGCTGATGGCGCGGCCCGCGCATCATCACCACCACGACCACGGCCCCGATTGCGGCTGCGGCCATGCGCACGGTCCGACCCCGCAGCAGGCCGCGCAGACGCGGTCGTGGCGCGATGCGATCCTGCTGATCGCCGGCATCGCGGCGCGGCCCTGCACGGGGGCGCTGTTCCTGCTGATCCTGACATGGCGGATGCAGATCTTCGGCGCGGGGGTTCTGGGAACGCTGGCGATGGGGCTGGGGACGGCCTCGGTCACGCTGGCGGTGGCGGGTTTGGCGGTCTGGGCGCGGCAAGGCAGCTTTGCGCTCTTTCCGCAGAGCGGCCCTCTTGCACGCGCCGGGCAGTGGCTGCCGGGCGTCATGCAACTGGGGGCGGGGCTGCTGATCGCCGCCGTATCGGCGGCGATCCTGTTTTAGGCGGTCAGGCCCAGCTGCGTCAGGAACGCCGACATCTGCGGGCCTTGCGCGGCGCGGTTGGCGAATAGCGTCGCCTGCGACCGCAGGATCGGATCTGCCTCAAGGATGCGCAGGTTGTTCGCCTGCAGCGTCGCCCCGGACGAAGTGATGTCGGCGATCGCCTCGGCGGTCAGATTGGCGACGGTGCCTTCGGTCGCGCCCTGGCTGTCGACAAGCTGGTAATCGGCTACCTCGTGCTGGGCCAGAAAGGCGCGGACAAGGCGGTGATATTTGGTCGCGATGCGCAGGCGGAAGCCGTGTTCGGCGCGGAAATCGCGGGCGACGGCAGCGAAATCGTCCAGGTCCTGACAATCGCGCCAAGCGTCGGGAACCGCGATGATCAAATCGGCATGGCCGAAGCCCATCGGTGCCAGCTCGACCAGATCGGATTTCCAGCCGGCCAGCTTTTCATGCACCAGATCGGTGCCGGTGACGCCCATCTCGATCCGGCCTGCGGCCAGTTCGCGCGGGATCTCGCCCGCCGACAGCAACACCAGCGAAACGCCGTCTACGCCGTCCACCCGACCGGCATATTCACGGTCCGAGCCGCTGCGCGACAGGGTCACGCCGCGTTCCGCGAACCAGTCGAAAGTCTGTTCCATCAGCCGCCCTTTGGACGGCACGCCAAGGCGGATCATGCGCAGGCCTCCAATTCGGCGATCAGGCCGGGGCGGATGATGCCACCCACGGCGGGGATTTCACGGCCCTTGCCCAGCACGCGGGTCAGCGCGTCATAGCGACCGCCCGAGGCGATGGCCGGCCAGCCGTCGCGATCAGCCACGAAGCTGAAGGTGAAACCGTCGTAATATTCCAGCGTCGTGCGGCCGTGGCTGGCATCAAAAATGATGCCCTCCAGATCGATGCCGCGATCGGCGATGGCCTGCATCCGCGTGGCGATGCGCGCCACGGCGGGCGCGATGGCGGGCATGTCGGCGGCCAGTTCATGCAGCGCGGGCAGGGCCTGCTGCGCGGGGGCACGCAGGTCGAACAAGCGCGTCAGGCGCTCGGTCCAGACGGCGGGCAGGGGAGCGACGGCTGCATCGGCCTGAAGGCGGGCGATGCGGCGGGTCATCTCATCCTGCGTCCGCATTCCGGCCCACGCGCTGTCCGTGTCGTGGAACTGGCGCATGGGTGTGGGGGATGAAAAACGCGCCAGTAGGCGGTCGAAGCGCCCCGGACGCCAGATGTGATGCGACAGCGCATCGGCGCGATCCTGCGTCAGGGGCAGACCGGCGACCGCATCCAGCAGCAGCCCCATGTCGCCCATATGCGCGGTCAGCCCATAGGGGGCGACCAGCCCGTGGAACAGCGCGAACAGTTCGGCATCGGCATCGGGGTCGCGGCTGAACAGCTCGAACCCCGCCTGAAGGTATTCGTTGTCGCGCGGATTGGCGGGGCGGGTGTCGCCCATGTCCTGCTTGCGGAACACCTCACCCAGATAGCAGTATCGCGCGGGCTCGGCGCCGTTTTCCATATGTGCCTGCACCACCGGAACGGTGAAGTCGGGACGCAGCATCATCTCGCCGCGGATGGGGTCGGCGGTGACATAGGCGCGGGCGCGGATATCCTCGCCATAGAGGTCCAGCAGGCTTTCGGCGGGCAGCAGGATGTCGGGCGCGATCTCTGCCGCACCCGCATCGCGGAACGCCGCCAGCAGCCGCTGGCCGACGATCTGCTTGTCGCGCTTGCCGATCATCCGAGGATCCGCCGCACTTCGGCGACCAGATCGGCGCGGGACACCTCGGTCTGGGCGGGCTGGGATTTCCATTCGTCCAAGGTCGCCTCGGGGGCGATCTTGGCGCCGAGGATCAGGTCCTTGACCTGTACGACGCCGCGCTCGGCCTCATTCCCGCCCTGAATAATGGCGACGGGGGCGCCACGCTTGTCGGCATATTTCAGCTGGTTGCCGAAGTTCTTGGGGTTGCCCAGATAGACCTCGGCGCGGATGCCTGCGGAGCGCAGATCGGCGGCCATGGATTGGTAATCCGACATGCGGTCGCGGTCCATGACGGTCACGACCACGGGTCCGATATCGGTTTCGCCCGCCAGACCCTTGGCACGCAGGGCAGCCAGCAGGCGGTCGACGCCGATGCTGACACCGGTGGCAGGGACCTTCTGGCCGGTGAAACGCTCGACCAACCCGTCATAGCGACCGCCGCCCGCGACCGATCCGAACTGACGCTTGCGGCCCTTTTCATCGAGGATTTCAAAGGTCAGCTCGGCTTCGAAGACGGGGCCGGTGTAATAGCCGAGGCCGCGTACGACGGACGGGTCGATGACGGCGCGGTCTTCGGCGACGCCCATCGCGGCCAGCATGTCGGCGATCTGCGTCAGTTCATCCACGCCCTCGGCACCGATTTCCGATGCCCCCACGGCGGCGCGCAGGTTGGCCAGCGTCGCGGCGTTGTCGTCACCCTTCGAGGTCAGGAAGGCCAGCACGGGGGCCGCCTGTTCCGCGGTCAGACCGACGCCGTCGATCTGTGCGCCACTGTCATCGCGCCGACCCGTGGTCAGCAAGGACAGAACGCCATCGCGGCCGACCTTGTCGAACTTGTCGATGGTGCGCAGGACATCATCGGACTGATCGGCGCTGACCGATGCGGCCTCAAGGACGCCGTTCAGAACCTTGCGGTTGTTGATGCGGACCATGAAATCGCCACGCGCAATGCCGACAGCCTCCAGCGCGTCGGCCAGCATGGCGCAAATCTCGGCGTCCGCTGCGACGGATGCGCTGCCCACGGTATCGGCATCGCATTGATAGAACTGGCGGAAACGGCCCGGGCCCGGCTTTTCGTTGCGCCAGACCGGTCCCATCGCATAGCGGCGATACGGGCTGGGCAGGTCGTTGCGGAACTGCGCCGCAACGCGCGCCAAGGGTGCTGTCAGGTCATAACGCAGCGCCAGCCAGTCGCCAGCGGTGCCGCCACCGGGGACAGCCTCTTCCTGCCAGGCGAAGACGCCGGCATTCGGGCGGTCCACATCGGGCAGGAACTTGCCCAAGGCATCCACCGTTTCGACCGCGCTGGTTTCCAGCGGATCAAAGCCATGGCGATGATAGATCGCGGCGATGCGGTCCAGCATCTGCTTGCGTTCGGTGACATCCGCGCCGAAATAGTCGCGAAAGCCCTTGGGCGTCTCGGCCTTGGGCCGGGGCTGCTTCTTTTGATCTTTTGCCATGGTTCCTGTGCCTTTACGGGGCCAAATCCAAGCGCCGACTTAACGGAAGGAACCGACATGGACAAGAAGCCCGACGACCGTATCACCGAACTTGAGGAAGCTTTGGCCTATCTGACCCGCGTCACCGACGACCTCTCCGAGGTGATCGCACGTCAGGATCAGGACATCACCCGCCTGACGCGCCGCCTTGATATGCTGATGCGCGCCGAGGCCGAACGCCAGTCGCAAGGCGATGGCAGCGTGGCCGTAGCCGACCAGCCGCCCCCGCATTACTGAGCGCGGATTGAAATCGCGGCTTCCCCATTGCGGGGTGATGCGCTAAGTCCAAGCCGAAAAGATTTCGGAAAACGGAAGGATCGTCCATGGCCAATGTTGTGGTTGTCGGAGCGCAATGGGGCGACGAGGGCAAGGGCAAGATCGTCAACTGGCTGTCTGAACGCGCAGATGTGATCGCGCGATTCCAGGGCGGCCATAATGCCGGCCACACGCTGGTGATCGACGGGAAGGTCTTCAAGCTGTCGCTGCTGCCATCAGGCATCGTGCGCGAGGACAAGCTGGCCGTCATCGGCAACGGCGTGGTTCTGGACCCGTGGTCGCTGTTCGCGGAAATCGACAAGCTGGCGGCGCAGGGCGTCAAGATCAGCACCGAGAACCTGATCATCGCGGAAAACACCCCGCTGATCCTGCCGCTGCATCAGGACCTGGACAAGCTGCGCGAAGAAGCCGCAGGCAAGGCCAAGATCGGCACCACCGGTCGCGGCATCGGTCCGGCATATGAGGACAAGGTTGGCCGTCGTGCCATCCGTCTGGCCGATCTGGGCGACGAAAAGACGCTGGACGACCGCATCGACCGCCTGCTGGCGCATCACGACGCGCTGCGCACCGGTCTGGGTGCCGAGGCCATCGACCGCGCCGATCTGAAAGCCAAGCTTCTGGAGATCGCGCCCAAGCTGCTGCCCTATGCGCAGCCGGTCTGGAAAATCATGGCCGACGCCCGCAAGGCAGGCAAGCGCATCCTGTTCGAAGGCGCGCAGGGCAGCCTGCTGGACATCGACTTCGGCACCTATCCCTATGTCACCAGCTCGACCACGACGTCGGGTGCGGCGGCATCGGGCACCGGCATGGGTCCGGGCGCGATCGATTTCGTGCTGGGCATCGTCAAGGCCTATACCACCCGCGTCGGCGAAGGTCCGTTCCCGACCGAACTGGACGACGCCGACGGTCAGCGCCTTGGCGAACGTGGCCATGAATTCGGCACCGTGACGGGGCGCAAGCGTCGCTGCGGCTGGTTCGATGCGGTTCTGGTGCGCCAGACCTGCGCCATCAGCGGCGTCAACGGCATCGCGCTGACCAAGCTGGACGTGCTGGACGGTTTCAAGACGCTGAAGATCTGCGTCGGCTATGAGATCGATGGCGTGACATACGATTACCTGCCGACGGCGGCGGCGCTTCAGGCCAAAGTCACCCCCATCTATGAAGAGATGGACGGCTGGCAGGAATCCACGCAAGGTGCGCGCAGCTGGGCCGATCTGCCTGCCGCTGCCATCAAATATGTCCGCCGGGTGGAAGAACTGATCCATTGCCCCGTGGCCATGCTGTTAACCAGCCCCGAACGCGATGACACCATTCTGGTGACCGACCCGTTCGAGGATTGATCCCCGCTTCGGGGGTGCCGGTCACGGTGCCCCCTGCAAAGGAATGACCGCGATGAACCTCAAGACCCGCAAACGTCTGGCGCTTCTTGTCCTGCTGGTGCTGATGCCGCTTTACGTGGTCGTCGCCGTCACGCTGATGAACTGGCTGGATACCCGCTTTGGCCGCCAGCACATTCTGGTCGAGGTCGCGATCTATGTCGGGCTTGGCATCCTCTGGGCGCTGCCCTTCAAAAAGGTCTTCCGCGGCGTCGGCCGCGAGGAATGACCGCAGGCCCCGTCGCTCGCCCGATCATCAGCGACAGGGGCGTCACCGTCATCGGTGGCGGTCAGGTGACACGCGCCGATCTTGCGCTGGCGACCACCGTCGCGCCGCTGCTGATCGCGGCGGATGGGGGTGCCGATCGCGCGCTGGAACTGGGGCGCATGCCCGATTGGGTGATCGGCGATCTGGACAGCGTCTCGGATCGCGGACGGGCTGCGGTGCCGCCCGACCGTCTGCTGCACGTCAGCGAACAGGACAGCACCGATTTCGTAAAATGCCTGACCCGCATCCAGGCCCCCGTCGTCATGGCGGTGGGCTTCGCGGGTTTGCGGCTGGACCACACGCTGGCGGCGTTGACGGCGCTGGTGGCGCAGGATGTGGGGCGGGTCATCATGATCGCCTCGGATGATGTGATCTTTGTGGCACCGCCGCGGCTAACGCTGCCGTTGATGCCGGGGACGCGGGTATCGCTTTACCCGATGGGACCGGCGCGGGGCACCAGCAGCGGGCTGGAATGGCCGATCGACGACATCGATTTTGCGCCGGGGGGACGTGTCGGGACCTCGAACCGGGCGACGGGGCTGGTGTCGCTGCACATTCAGGGCAAGATGCTGGTGATGCTGCCGCGCGGCTGTCTGGGAACGGTGCTGACCGCGCTGTCGGTCCCTGCGGGGTGATCCCGACAAGGTGATCGGGGCGGAACGGTTGTCGTCGCGCCCTGCATGGCATATCTGAGGGGCAACCCGTCCCCCGGAGGCTTGCAGATGTCGCTGAACCCGATCCGTCCCTGGCGCAATATCGAGCGTCGGAAATCCCGTCAGATCATGGTCGGCAACGTGCCCGTGGGTGGCGACGCGCCGATCAGCGTGCAGACGATGACCAATACCGACGGCCATGACGTGCGGGCCACGCTGGATCAGGTGATCCGCGCCGCCGATGCCGGCGCCGATATCGTCCGCATCAGCGCCCCGGATCAGGAAACCACCCACGCGCTGCGCGAGATCTGCCGCGAAAGCCCCGTGCCGATCGTCGCCGACATCCACTTCCATTATAAGCGCGCGATCGAGGCCGCCGAGGCGGGTGCCGCCTGCCTGCGGATCAACCCCGGCAATATCGGCAGCGCCGACCGCGTCCGCGAGGTGATCAAGGCCGCGCGCGATCATGGATGCTCTATCCGGATCGGGGTGAACGCCGGGTCACTGGAACGCCATCTGCTGGAAAAATACGGCGAGCCTTGCCCCGACGCGATGGTCGAAAGCGGCATGGACCATATCAAGCTGCTGCAGGATAACGACTTCCACGAATTCAAGATCAGCGTGAAGGCCAGTGACGTGTTTCTGGCCGCCGCCGCCTATCAGCAGCTGGCCGACGCGACCGATGCGCCGATCCATCTGGGCATCACCGAGGCCGGTGGCTTTGTCGGCGGCACGGTCAAATCGGCGGTTGGTCTGGGCAACCTGCTATGGGCCGGCATCGGCGATACGATCCGCGTCAGCCTCTCGGCCGATCCGGTCGAGGAGGTCAAGGTTGGCTTCGAAATCCTGAAATCGCTTGGCCTGCGCACCCGCGGCGTGCAGATCATTTCCTGCCCAAGCTGCGCGCGTCAGGGTTTCGACGTGATCAAGACCGTCGAGGCGCTTGAAAAGCGGCTGGAACATATCAAGACCCCGATGAGTTTGTCGATCATCGGCTGCGTGGTGAACGGTCCGGGTGAGGCGCTTATGACCGATCTGGGTTTCACCGGCGGTGGTGCGGGCAGCGGCATGATCTATATGGCGGGGCGCCAGAGCCACAAGCTGTCGAATGACAAGATGGTCGATCACATCGTCGAACTGGTCGAGGCGCGCGCGGAAAAGCTGGAAGCCGAAGCTGCGGCGGAGGCGGCCGAGTAACTGCGTCCCGCGACGACCGGGGGCGCTTCGCCCCCCGGACCCCCCGAGAATATTCCAGCACGACTGAAGGGTGTTACCCGCCCGTATGGCTCATGTGGCGGGTCATCTGGCCTTCGACCTTCTGGCGGGAATAGTCGAAGTCATGGCCTTTGGGCTTGCGGGCGATGGCCGCGCGAATTTCATTGCGCAGAACGGTATCGTCCGAATGGGCCCGCAAGGGTGCGCGCAGGTCGGCATTGTCTTCCTGACCCAGACACATGAACAATTCGCCCGTGCAGGTCACGCGCACGCGATTGCAGCTTTCGCAGAAATTATGGGTCATGGGCGTGATGAAGCCGATCTTCTGACCGGTTTCCGCCAGCTTGACATAGCGGGCAGGGCCGCCCGAGCGCTCGGCCAGATCCAGCAGGGTGAAACGCTCGGCCAGCTGATCGCGCAGGTCCGACAGGGGCCAGTATTGGTCCAGACGATCCTCATTGCCCAGATCGCCCATGGGCATGACTTCGATGAAGGTCAGGTCGTGACCTTCCTGGCCGCACCATTCGACCAGATGGAACAGCTCGACGTCATTGAAGCCCTTCAGCGCGACGGCGTTGATCTTGACCTTGAGGCCCGCATCCTTGGCCGCCTTGATGCCGTCCAACACCTGCTGCAGGCGACCCCAACGCGTGATCTTGGCGAATTTGTCAGCGTCGAGCGTGTCCAGCGACACGTTCACGCGCCGAACGCCGCAGTCGTAAAGCTCGGCGGCGTGACGGGCCAGTTGGCTGCCATTGGTGGTCAGGGTCAGTTCGTCCAGCCCGTTTCCAAGGTGCCGCGACACGTTGCGGAAGAAGGTCATGATGCCGCGACGGACCAGCGGCTCTCCGCCGGTGATGCGCAGCTTGCGCACGCCAAGCCCCACGAAGGCCGTGCAAAGACGGTCCAGTTCTTCCAGCGTCAGCAGTTCGGCCTTGGGCAGGAACTGCATGTGTTCGGCCATGCAATAGACGCAGCGGAAATCGCAACGGTCGGTGACCGAGACCCGCAGGTAATTGATGGGGCGGGCGAAGGGGTCGATCAGGGGGGCGTGCGTTTCCATGGCTGCAATCTAGGTATGCGAAGGCCCGCTCACAATGGGCTGGATCACGGGACTTCCAGTGGACCTTTCGTTTTTGTCGTGCCTAAACTGCCTCGACATATAATCGCAGGAGAAGCCGATGCGCATGACACCCCTTGCCGTGACGATGGGAGTGGGTCTGGCACTGGCCGGATGCAGCCAGACGACCAAGACCGAAGCTCGCCCCGAAATCGAACCGACCAAGACCGTGACGGCTGAACAGGTGGCGGCGGCGACCGCGATTACCCGCGCACCCGCCCCGCGTCCTGCGGCCCGCGCGACACCCGCGCAGCTGGACACCACCACCAAGGAACAGCGCGAAGCCGCCTCCAAAGCGCCCGAGGCCAGCGCCGAGACCAAGCTGGGATCGACGGTGGGATCGCTTGGCAACCCATCCGAAGGTGGGTTCTGGATCAAGACGCCGCTGGTCACGGCCCGCGCCATGGGGCGCATCGTGAACCCCGCCAATGGCAAATCCGCCAAGGTCGAGCTGATCCCGCTGACCGGTGGCGGCAGCGGCAGCCAGGTTTCCCTGCCTGCGCTGCAACTGCTGGGCATCTCGCTGACCGATCTGCCGACGCTGGACGTCTACAAGTCCTGATCGTCTTCCGTGTCGCTGACCGGGTCCGCTTCGGCGGGCTCGGCCCGGGCCGCGGTTTCCGCCGCCCGTTCGGCTTCGTCCTGTCTGGCGGCGGCGACGACCTGTTCGCGATCCTTGCGCCACTCGGCGACGCGTTCGGGCGCACGTTTGGCCAGATCGCGCAGCCAGGTCTCGATCGCCTGACGCACGGCGCCGTTGCTGTCGTCGGCCAGATGGGCGGCCCATTCCAGCACGCGTTCGCGGATTTCCAGATCGGCGGGCTTGGGGTTGTTCATCTTGGCCCAGGGCAGGGTGCCCATCAGCACCGCGCGCCGCTGGAACGGGTTCGAGGATTGCGCCCAATCAAGCATCTCCTCCATGCGGGCGGGGTCGGCGACCAGACGCTTGCTGCCTGCGACCATCACCGCATCAGTAACCTCGGGGGCGTCCAACTGGGGCGCCCATTCGCAGATCAGATCCCAGACCGCATCATCGGGGCGGATGCGGGCCTGCACCAGCAGGCGGGCTGCGGCCAGACGCGCCTCGTGGATGTTGCTGTCCCACAGGTCGCGGGCCAGCGCCACACGACCGTCGACGTCCAGATCGTCGCGCCAGCCGGTGACGGCGGTCTCGATCTGGGCAGGGGTCAGGCCAAGCGTCGGGCGGCCGGTCTTGTGACGTGCGGCGATGCGTTCGGCCAGTTCGGGATTGGCCAAGGCGCGCAGCTGGTCCAGTTCCTGCATGAAATTCTCCTGTTTTCTGGTCTCCTTACTAGGGCCGCGCGGGCAAAGCCTCAAGAAGATGGTGGAAGCGGGGTCGCGGTCACGGTAAAAGGCCCGCAAAATCACGAGGTAACCCATGTCGCATTCCGCCCCAGCCCGTCCGATGACCTCTCGCCGCAGCGGCCCCCTGACGGGTCAGGCGACGGTGCCCGGCGACAAGTCGATCAGCCACCGCGCGCTGATCCTTGGTGCCATGGCCGTGGGCGAAACCCGCATCACCGGCCTCCTGGAGGGCGAGGATGTGCTGGACACCGCCAAGGCCATGCGCGCCTTCGGGGCCGAGGTCACCCAGCACGGCCCCGGCGATTGGAGCGTGCATGGCGTCGGCGTCGGCGGCTTCCGCTCGCCCGAGGGGGTGATCGATTGCGGCAATTCCGGCACCGGCGTGCGGCTGATCATGGGCGCGATGGCCACGACCGACATCACCGCGACCTTCACAGGCGACGCTAGCCTGTCGCGCCGCCCCATGGCGCGTGTGACCGTGCCGCTGGCACAGCTGGGTGCGCAGATCACCGCCCGCGAAGGCGACCGCCTGCCGATCACCATCCGTGGCGCGGCCGACCCCGTGCCGCTGACCTATCGCACGCCGGTCGCCAGCGCGCAGATCAAATCGGCAATCCTGCTGGCCGGACTGAACGTCCCCGGCGATACCGTCGTCATCGAATCCGAACCGACGCGCGATCATTCGGAACGGATGCTGGCGGGCTTCGGTGCGGAAATCACCTCGGAAACGACCGAAGACGGCCATAAGATCACCCTGAAGGGCCGTCCCGAATTGCGCGCCCAGCCCGTTGCCGTGCCGCGCGACCCCTCCAGTGCGGCTTTCCCCGTGGCCGCCGCGCTGATCGTGCCGGGCAGCGAGATCCGCGTGCCGGGCGTCAGCCGCAACCCCACGCGCGACGGTCTTTACGTCACGCTGCTGGAAATGGGCGCCGACATCACCTTCGAAAACACCCGCGAGGAAGGTGGCGAACCCGTCGCCGATCTGGTCGTGCGCCACGGCCCGCTGAAGGGCGTCTCGGTTCCTGCCGAACGCGCCGCCAGCATGATCGACGAATTCCCCATCCTTTCGGTCATCGCATCCTTCGCCGAGGGCACCACCGTGATGAACGGCGTAGCGGAACTGCGCGTCAAGGAAAGCGACCGCATCGACGCCATGGCCCGCGGGCTGGAGGTGAACGGCGTCCGGGTCGAGGAAACCCAGGACAGCATGACTGTCCATGGCGCACCCACCGTCAAGGGGGGCGGGACGGCGGTGACCCATCTGGATCACCGCATCGCCATGTCCTTCATGGTGCTGGGTCTGGCGACGGAAAACCCCGTGCAGATCGACGACGGCAATCCGATCACCACCTCCTTCCCCGATTTCGTGCCGCTGATGACCCGGCTTGGTGCGCAGATCGACTGATCGCTAGCGTTCGCAGGGATAGCCGACGCCGGCCAATGCGGTCCTGATCTCATCTAGGATGGCGGGGTCGTCGATGGTGGCGGGGGTCTTGACCTCCTCTCCATCGGCGATCTTGGCCATGGTGGCGCGCAGGATCTTCCCCGATCGCGTCTTGGGCAGGCGATCGACCACGCAGGCGGTCTTGAAGGCTGCGACGGGGCCGATGCGGTCGCGGACCAATGCCACCACCTGCGAGACGACCTGATCCGGCGGGGTCGTGACGCCCTTCTTCAGGCACAGCAGACCCACCGGAGCCTGACCCTTCAGCGTGTTGACCACCCCGATCACGGCGCATTCGGCAACGGCGGGATGGGATGACAGCACCTCCTCCATCGCGCCGGTGGACAGGCGATGGCCCGCGACGTTGATGACATCATCGGTGCGGGCCATGATGAAGACATAGCCATCCTCATCGACATAGCCCGCATCGCCGGTTTCGTAATAGCCGGGGAAGTGGTCCAGATAGGCCTTGCGGAAGCGCGCCTCGGCGTTCCACAGCGTCGGCAGCGTGCCCGGCGGCAAGGGCAGGCGCAGCGCGATGGCGCCCAGGGTGCCCGGCGCGACGGGGTGGCCCGCCTCATCCAGCACATCGATGTGATAGCCCGGCATGGGGACCGAGGGGCTGCCCTTGCGGATCGGCAGCAGGCCCGCGCCAAGCGGGTTGGCGGCGATGGGCCAGCCGGTCTCGGTCTGCCACCAGTGGTCGATGACGGGGATGTTCAGGCGATCTTCGGCCCATGTGATCGTATCGGGATCGGCGCGTTCACCGGCAAGGAACAGCGCCTTCAGGCTGGACAGGTCGTGTTGCCCAATCAGCGCGCCATCAGGGTCGTCGCGCTTGACGGCACGGATGGCGGTGGGGGCGGTGAAGAAGCTTTTGACGCCGTGATCCGCAATGATCCTCCAGAAGGTGCCCGCATCGGGGGTGCCGACGGGCTTGCCCTCGAAGATGACGGTGGTGGCACCGGCGATCAGCGGGCCATAGACGATATAGCTGTGGCCCACGACCCAACCGACGTCAGACGCCACGAAGAACACGTCCCCCGGCCCGATGTCATAGATATGCGGCACGCTCCAGGCCAGGGCCACCAGATGGCCCGCGGTATGGCGCACCACGCCCTTGGGCTGACCCGTCGTCCCCGAGGTATAGAGGATGTAGGCTGGGTGGTTGCCCTCGACCGGAACGCAATCGGCGGGTGTGGCGGTGGCGATGGCCTCGTCCCAGTCCAGATCACGGCCTTCGGTCATGGCAGCCGTGCATTCGGGGCGTTGGTGGACAAGACACAGTGTGGGCTTATGCGCGGCCTCCTCCAGCGCCTGATCCATCAGCGGTTTGTAGGGCACGACGCGGTTCGGCTCCAACCCGCAGGACGCCGCAAGGATGGCCTTGGGGCGGGCGTCGTCGATCCGCACGGCCAGCTCATGCGCGGCAAAGCCGCCGAACACGACCGAGTGGATGGCCCCAATGCGGGCGCAGGCCAGCATCGCCTGCAGTGCCTGCGGGATCATCGGCATATAGATGATGACCCGATCGCCCTTGCCGACCCCATGCGCCGCCAGCACCCCGGCCAGCCGCGCGACCTGATCCTGCAGCTGGGCATAGGTCAGCCGCTCGACCTTGCCGGTCATGGCGCTGTCGTGGATGACGGCCAGCCGGTCGCCGTGCCCCGCCTGAACATGGCGATCGATTGCGTTCCAGCAGGTGTTCACCATCCCGTCCGAAAACCACTCCCCTGCCGGTCCCTGATCGAAGAAGGCGCGGCTAGGCGGGTGGGTCCAGTCGATGGCGCGGCTGGCCTCCATCCAGAACCCCTCGGGGTCCGATTGCCAGCCTGCATAGATGTCCTGATACGCCATGCTTCCCCCTCCACAAGTCCGCTGCAGCAGTGTTGCGCGGATCGGGGGGGCGCAGGCAAGCATGTTAGCGCATGACGCGGTGGCGGTTCTGCAAAATCCGTCCCGCAGGGCAGGCGGCAGTTTGCAAACCCAAAGGCGGGGGCGTCTGGTACTTTGCCCGGCCTGTGCCTTTGCAAAACCCGGGCGCGCGAAAGTGATTCGCGCGTCCGGGTCGGGTTCAGCCGTAGTGGTTGACCGGCGTGCCCGCCAGAACGCTCATGTTCAGCAGGCCGCGCGTGGTGATGGATGGCGTGACGATATGGGCGCGGTTGCCCATGCCCATCAGGATCGGACCGACTTCCAGACCGGCCGCGCGCATCTTCAGCGCGTTGCGCACGCCCGATGCCGCATCGGTTCCGGCAAAGACCAGCACGTTGGCGACGCCTTCCAGACGCGAGTTCGGGAAGATCCGTTCGCGCAGTTCGGGGTCCAGTGCCGCGTTGACATGCATTTCGCCGTCATACATGAAGTCAGGTTCGCGTGCGTCCAGCATCTCCAAGGCTTCGCGCATCTTGCGGCCCGAATAGCTGTCGGTGTTGCCGAATTGCGAATGGCTGCACAGCGCGATCTTGGGGGCCAGACCAAAGCGGCGGACGTGGCGGGCGGCGCCCATCACGGCCTCCATCACCTGATGCGGCGTGGGGTCGTTGTGGCACTGGGTATCGGCAATGAACAGCGGGCCCTCTTCAAGGATGATCATCGACAGCGCGCCCGTGGGATGCAGACCGTCGCGCGCCAGGATCTGGCGGACATATTCAAGGTGCCAGCTGTATTGACCGAAGGTGCCGCAGATCAGGCTGTCGGCTTCGTTGCGATGCACCATCACCGCGCCGATGGCCGTGGTGTTGGTGCGCATGATGGCGCGGGCGATGTCGGGGCTGACGCCGCGACGGGCCATCAGCCCATGATAGGTTTCCCAGTAATCGCGGTAACGCGGATCGTTCTCCGGGTTCACGATCTGGAAATCGACATCGGGCCGGATCGGCAGGCCCGCACGTTCGGCACGCATGGCGATGACCTCGGGACGACCGATCAGGATCGGGACGTCGGTGGTTTCCTCCAGCATGGCGTTGGCGGCGCGCAGCACGCGCTCATCCTCGCCCTCGGCAAAGACGATGCGGCGTTCGGTGGTGGCTGCGGCTTCGAAGACCGGGCGCATGATCATGGCCGATTTGAAGACCGAACCGTCCAGCTTCAGCTTGTAAGCCTCAAGGTCCTCAAGCGGGCGGGCCGCGACGCCGGTCTCCATCGCGGCCTTGGCCACGGCGGAACTGACGACGCCGACCAGACGCGGGTCGAAGGGCTTGGGAATCAGGTAATCCGGCCCGAAGGTCAGCGTCTCACCGCGATAGGCGGCGGCAGCCTCGGCTGCGGTGGTGGCGCGGGCAAGGGCGGCGATGCCCTCGATGCAGGCGATCTTCATCTCGTCGTTGATGGTCGTCGCACCCACATCCAGCGCACCGCGGAAGATGAAGGGGAAGCACAACACGTTGTTGACCTGATTGGGGTAGTCGCTGCGCCCGGTGGCGATGATGGCACCCGGTTTCACGGCGCGTGCGGCATCGGGGTCGATTTCCGGGTTGGGGTTGGCCAGCGCGAAGATGATCGGCTGATCGGCCATGCGGGCGACCATTTCCGGCTTCAGCACGCCCGGACCCGACAGGCCGAGGAACAGGTCGGCCCCGTCGATCACATCACCCAGGGCCCGCTTGTCCGAGGCCTGCGCATAGGCGGCCTTCTGCGGGTTCATATCCTCGGTCCGGCCTTCATAGACCAGCCCGTGGATGTCGCACAGCCAGACGTTTTCACGTTTGACGCCCAGCTTCAGCAGCATGTCCAGACAGGCGATGCCCGCGGCCCCGCCGCCGGTGGACACGATCTTGATATCCTCGAACCGCTTGCCGGCGATGCGCAACGCGTTGGTGGCGGCGGCACCGACGACGATGGCCGTGCCATGCTGGTCGTCGTGGAAGACGGGGATGTTCATCCGTTCGCGGCACAGCTTTTCGACGACAAAGCAGTCGGGCGCCTTGATGTCTTCCAGGTTCACGGCGCCGAAGGTCGGTTCCAGCGCGCAGACGATCTCGGCCAGCTTGACGGGGTCGGGTTCGTTCACCTCGATGTCGAAGCAGTCGATGTCGGCGAATTTCTTGAACAGGACCGCCTTGCCCTCCATCACCGGCTTGGATGCCAGCGCCCCGATGTTGCCAAGGCCCAGCACCGCCGTCCCGTTCGAGATGACGGCCACCAAATTTCCCTTGGTGGTATAGCGGGCCGCAGCCGATGGGTCGGCCTGGATCTCGAGGCAGGCTTCGGCCACCCCGGGCGAATAGGCGCGGGACAGGTCGCGGCCGTTCGCCATCGGTTTCGTGGCGCGGATCTCCAGCTTACCGGGTCGCGGAAATTCATGATAATCCAGTGCTGCCTGGCGCGCGCTGTCCTGCCTGCGGTCTTCCATTCTGCCCCTCCGGTTTCGGAATTGGTTTACCGTTAAACGATATCGCGCACGGGGAACAGCGGGCTTGTGCATGGCGTTCGACATGCGCGACGGGACGGCCTGCTTGCGCTGATCCGCAGGGACGCGCAAATTGGCGGCAATGATTTGATAAGGACGGACCGATGTCTTTGATGAACGCTGCGCGCGATGTGCGTGAAAATGCCTATGCGCCCTATTCGAAGTTCAAGGTGGGGGCGGCGATCCGTTCGGCCTCGGGGGTCGTCTATAGCGGCTGCAATGTCGAAAACGTCGCCTATCCGGAAGGCACCTGCGCCGAGGCCGGGGCGATTGCCGCCATGGTCGCGGCAGGCGAAACCCGTCTGGTCGAGGTGGCCGTCATCGCCGACAGCCCCAGCCCCGTGCCCCCCTGCGGCGGATGTCGGCAGAAACTGGCCGAATTCGCCGATGCCGATGTGCCGGTAGTCTTGGCCACCACGGATGGCGGCCGGATGGAAACCACGGTGGGCGATCTGCTGCCGGGTCGTTTCGACGCCGGTCATATGACGAACGCATCATGACCGACCCGCGTCCTGTCATTGCAGCCATCCGCGACGGTCGCGGACTGGACGGGCCCGGCGCGGCGCTGATCGCGCAGGGTCTGGCCGATGGCTCGGTCAGCGAGGCGCAGGCCGGGGCATTCGCCATGGCCGTCCTGACCAAGGGCGTTGGCCCCGAAGGCCGCGTCGCCCTGACCCGCGCCATGCGCGACAGCGGGCAGGTGCTGCAATGGGATCTGTCGGGGCCGGTGGTTGACAAGCATTCGACCGGCGGCATCGGCGATACGGTCAGCCTTGTGCTGGCGCCGCTGTTGGCCGCGCGGGGCGTCTTCGTGCCGATGGTCTCGGGGCGCGGTCTTGGCCATACGGGCGGCACGCTGGACAAGCTGGAGGCGATCCCGGGGTTCCTTTGCGATCAGAGCCAGCAGAATTTCGCCCGGATCGTGCGTCAGATCGGCTGTGCCATCGTCTCGGCCACGGGTGATGTCGCGCCCGCGGACAAGCGGCTCTACGCGATCCGCGACGAATCGGGGACGGTCGAGTTGATCGACCTGATCACCGCCTCGATCCTGTCGAAGAAGCTGGCGGCGGGGCTGGATGCGCTGGTGCTGGACGTCAAGGCGGGGTCGGGGGCAATCATGAAAAAGCCCGACAGCGCGCCCCGTCTGGCGCGTGCCTTGGTCGATACCGCCAATGGCGCGGGCTGCCGGACATCGGCCATGATCACCGACATGGACCAACCCTTGGCCCGCAGCGCCGGCAACGCGCTGGAGGTTGCCGAAGCGATCCGCGTGCTGCAGGGCGAACAGGGCGCGCTGCGCGAGCTGACGCTGGCCTTGGCACAGGAATGCCTGGACCTTGCCGGACAATCAACCGAAGGGCTGGCGGGAACGCTGGACAGCGGCGCCGCCGCCGAGGTCTTTGGCCGCATGGTGGCCGCACAGGGCGGCCCGACCGACCTGATGCAGCGCCCCGCCGCGCATCTGGCCGTCGCGCCGGTCATCCGTCCCGTTCCCGCACCTGCCGGACGCATCGCCCGGATCGACGTAACGGCGCTTGGCCATGCCGTTGTGGCCCTTGGCGGCGGACGCGTGCGCGCGGGCGATCCCATCGACCCGCGTGTCGGTCTGGACCGTCTGGCCAAGCTGGGCGACGATGTTGGCCCCGACCGCCCGCTTGCCTTCGTTCATGCCGCCGATGATACCGCCGCACAGGTCGCAATCGCCGCCGTGCAGTCGGCCTATCACCTTGGGGATGACGGCCACTCCGGCCCCCTGATCCGCGAAAGGATCACCGCATGACCCGCGCCTTCCTGATCGTCATGGACAGCGTCGGCATCGGCGGAGCGCCTGACGCCGATCAATATTTCAACGATGGCCAGCCCGATACCGGCGCCAATACCGTCGGGCATATCGCGCAGGCCCGCCCGCTGACGATGCCGCATCTGGCGGGTCTTGGGCTGGGGCAGGCGGTCAAGCTGGCCTCGGGGCAGGAGGCGCCGGGGCTGATGGTCGAACCGCAGGGCCTGTGGGGTGCCGCGACCGAGGTGTCGCGCGGTAAGGATACCCCTTCAGGTCATTGGGAAATCGCGGGTGTTCCGGTGCCGTGGGACTGGCATTACTTCCCCGACACCACCCCCGCCTTCCCCCCCGAGGTCACGGCCCGCATCTGCGAGCTGGCGGGGACGGGCGGCATTCTGGCCAATTGCCACGCCTCGGGGACGCAGGTGATCGACGATTTCGGCCCCGAGCATCTGCAGACAGGCTGGCCCATCTGCTATACCTCGGTTGATAGCGTGTTGCAGATCGCCGCGCATGAGGATGTCTTCGGGCTGGACCGGCTGATCGACCTCTGCCACGATCTGGCGCCCATGCTGCACAAGATGCGGGTGGGGCGGGTCATCGCGCGGCCATTTCTGGGCCAGCCGGGCAGCTTCAAGCGCACCCCGAACCGCCGTGATTTCGCCATCGCACCGCCAGCCCAGACCATTCTGGACACCGCCGCCGAGGCGGGCCGCGACACCCATGCCATCGGCAAGATCGGCGACATCTTCAGCCATCGCGGCATCAAGCATCTGCACAAGGGCAAATCCGACGCCGATCTGGGCGAGCATCTGGTCCGCCTCGGGGGGGAAGCCGCGGACGGCAGCCTGACCTTTGCCAATTTTGTCGAATTCGACACGAACTTCGGCCACCGGCGCGACGTGGAAGGCTATGCCGCGCAATTGGAATGGTTCGACACGGTCGCGGGGCGGTTCCTTGCGACGCTTGGGCCGGGCGATCTGGCGATCTTCACCGCCGATCACGGCAACGATCCAACGTGGCGCGGGACAGATCACACCCGCGAACGCGTGCCGGTGCTGGTGCATGGCGCGGGGACGCGTTCGGTGGGGCAGGTGGGCTTTGCCGACATCGGGGCCTCGGTCATGGAACATCTGGGGCTTGCAGCCCCCAAGCACGGACAAAGCTTTCTATGAAGAAGATCGAACTGCACCTGCATCTGGAAGGCGCGGCACCGCCCGATTTCATCCGCGCCGTCGCCAAGGAAAAGCGCACCGACCTAAGCGGCGTCTTCGACGAACGCGGCGCCTATGCTTATGACGACTTCCCGGGCTTCCTGCGCTGCTACGAGGCCGCGACCGCCGTTCTGACCACGCCGCGCGATTACGCCCGCCTGCTGGCCGAGGTGCTGGAACGCTGCGCCGAGGAGGGCGTGATCTATACCGAGCTGTTCGTCTCGCCCGAATTTTGCGGCGGAGGCGATCTGTCGGCATGGCGCGATTACCTGGCCGCCATGACCGAGGTGGCCGACAAGGGCCGCGCCATGGGCATCGACAGCCGCGGCATCGTCACCGCCATCCGCCACATGGGGCCGGATCACGCGAAACTCTCGGCCCTCTGCGCGGCGGAAACCGCCTTCGACGCGGGCGGCGGCTGGATCACCGGCTTCGGCATGGGCGGGGCGGAACAGGTCCACAAGGCCACCGATTTTGCTTGGAGCTTCGATTGCGTGCGTGAAGCGGGGCTGGGCCTGACCTGCCACGCAGGTGAATGGGGCGGGCCGGACAGTGTGCGTCAGGCGCTGGATCTGGGCTGCACGCGCATCGGCCACGGCGTGCAGGCGATCGAGGACCCGCAGCTGGTCCGCGATCTGGCCGAACAGGAAATCACGCTTGAGGTCTGCCCCGGATCGAACATCGCGCTTGGGGTTTATCCGTCGTGGGACAAGCACCCTATCGTTCGTCTGGCCGATGCGGGTGTGCGGGTCACCGTGTCCACCGACGATCCGCCCTTCTTCCACACGACCATACGCGACGAATACGACCGGCTTGCATCGGTCTTTGGCTGGGGCGATACCGAGTTCCGACAGATTAACCTCTGGGCCGCCGAGGCTGCCTTCTGCGACACCGCCACCAAAGACCGCCTGAAAAAGGAATTCGCCTGATGCCCCATCTGACCGTCGTCGATCACCCCCTGATCCAGCACAAGCTGTCGATCATGCGCCAGGAACAGGTCTCGACCGCCGGTTTCCGCCGCCTGCTGCGCGAGATCAGCCTGCTGCTGGCCTATGAGGTCACGCGGGAACTGGAACTGACCACGATGACCATCCAGACCCCCATGTGCGAGATGGAGGCCCCCACGCTGGAGGGCAAGAAGCTGGCGCTGATTTCCATCCTGCGGGCTGGAAACGGCCTGCTGGACGGCATTCTGGAGTTGATCCCGGGGGCGCGCGTCGGTTTCGTGGGGCTCTACCGCGACCCCGAAACGCTGAAGCCGGTCGAATATTACTGCAAGGTTCCCAAAGAGCTGGACGCCCGCATGACCATCGTGGTCGATCCGATGCTGGCCACCGGCAATTCCTCGGTCGAGGCGATCGACATGCTGAAGGCGCGCGGTGCCAAGAACCTGCGTTTCCTGTGCCTGTTGGCGGCCCCCGAAGGTGTTGAACGCATGCGTCAGGCACATCCCGACGTGCCGATCTTCACCGCCGCTCTGGACGAAAAGCTGGATGATCACGGCTATATCGTGCCGGGTCTGGGCGATGCCGGTGACCGGATGTTCGGCACCAAATAAGGCCCGCCCGTTAACTGCCGTTTCACGCTTTGGCCCTAGCTTGGGGCCAAAGCGGAAAGTGGATGGCAGATGCGGTTTGAACATTGGTTGGCGGCGATGATGATGACGGTCGGTACGGCGATGGCCGCGCCGAACCCCGCGCCGCCGGGCGATTTCGCGGGCTCGCAATATATCGACGGTGCCGGTTGCGTCTTTCGGCGCGAAGGGGGCGTCTGGTCAGCGCGAACCGATGGGGCAGGGCAGCCGCTTTGTGGCTTTCCACCCAGCATCGGTCAGGCGCGCAGTTTGTCAGTGCCTGCAACGCCCGACGCCGAAAACCTGCTGATGGAGCAATTGACCCATCAGCTGCGACCCGGCGAATGGGCCGCCGATCCTGCACAGCCGGAAACCCGCCGTCCCGCAGAGCCTGCCCGCCATCCCGACCCGCTGCAGACGACATTGACGGACGCGCTGAAGGTGGCCCCTGTCGTCAAGCAGGCCGCGTCGATCAAACCTGCCGACGAACTCTGCGAACGGCTTGGATATCACGCGGGCGATGCGGCAGCCCCCGGTGCAGCGCTTGGGCTGTGTCCAGGCATGCAGGTCAAGACGCCCAAGGCCGCGCAGGCCAAACCTGCCGCAGTCCGAACAGCTCCTGTCGAAAAGACGTCGCCGAGAGCTGAGACTGCAAGGGCTGCCAGTGCCATCGTCGCGCGCCGACCGGCACCCGCCAAGCCGCCCAAGCCGATGGCGGAAATGATCCCCGCATCGGCACGTTATATTCAGGTTGGGGCGTTTCAGGATGGCGAAAATGCACTGATCGTGCTGCGGGCGCTGTCCGGACGCGGCTATCCGGTCGCGCAGACCCGCATGACCGAAAAGGCCAAGGGCATGCGGGTCATCATGGCCGGACCGTTCCCCGACCGGCAAAAGCTGGTCGAGGCCTTGTCTGAACTGCGGCGCACCGGCTATGCCGGTGCCATGCCGCGCTAGGCGGTGCGGACGGCCTCGATCATGCGGGCGACATTGTCGGGGTCCGCATCGGGCGTGATCCCGTGGCCAAGGTTGAACACATGCGGGCCACCCCGCAAGGTGCGCGTGATGCGCTGTGCATCCGCCACCAGTTCGGGTCCGCCCGTGACCATATGGCCCGGGGCCAGATTGCCCTGAACGCAACCGTCAACCTGGACATGTTCCGCTGCCCATTCCGCCGAGATCGAATTGTCCAGCGCGACGCAATCGGCACCGGTCGCCTTGGCAAATCCGATATAGCGGTCGCCGGCTTCACGCGGGAAAGCAATGACCGGCACGCCGGGATGGCGTTCTTTCAACGCGCTGATGATGCGTTTGGCAGGGGCCAGCGCGAAATCGTCGAAGTCCTGACCTTTCAGGCTGCCCGCCCAGCTGTCGAACAGCTTGACGACCTCGGCCCCGGCATCGATCTGCGCCGACAGATAGAGGATGGTCGCTTCGGTGATCAGGTCGATCAACGCGCTGAAGGTTTCACGATCGGCGGCCTTGAAGGCATGGGCCGGACCCTGATCCTTGGTGCCGCGACCGGCAATCATATAGGTCGCCACCGTCCAAGGCGCGCCGGCAAAGCCGATCAGCGTCGTTTCGCGCGGCAGCTCCTGCGACAGGATGCGCACGGTCTCATAGATCGGTGCCAGCCGTTCATGGATCTGATCCGCCGATTTCAACTGCGCGAATTCCTGCGCCGAGGTGATCGTTCAACAGGCGCGGGCCTTCGCCCGTCACGAACCACAGATCCGCCCCAAGTGCCTGAGGCACCAGCAGAATATCCGCAAACAGGATCGAGGCGTCGAAGCCGAAACGCCGGATCGGCTGCAGAGTCACTTCAGCCGCCAGTTCGGGGTTGTAGCATAGCGACAGGAAATCACCCGCCTTGGCGCGCGTCGCACGATATTCCGGCAGATAGCGGCCAGCCTGGCGCATCATCCAGATCGGGGGGGTCGGCAAAGTCTCGCCCGCCAGGGCACGCAGCAGAAGTTTGGTCATATGGCCTCCTGCGCCCCTTGAAGGCGAGGCGACAGACGTTGTCAAGCACGCGCCCGGCAGCTATCCATGCGCCATGACACAGATGCCCGACACCTCCCGCCCCCTCAAGATCGGCACCCGCGGATCGGTCCTTGCTTTGGCCCAGGCCCATGAAACCCGTGATCGCCTGATGGCTGCGCACGGCTTGCCTGCCGATGCCTTCGAAATCGTCGTTATCAAGACGACCGGCGACCGCATTACGGATCGCCCCCTGAAAGAGATCGGCGGAAAGGGCCTTTTCACCCGCGAGATCGAGGAAGCCCTGACGCAGGGCGAAATCGACATTGCGGTGCATTCGATGAAGGACATGCCGACCCTGCAGCCCGATGGTCTGATCATCGACTGCCTGCTGCCGCGCGAGGATGTCCGCGATGCCTTTGTCAGTCCGCATTTCGGCTCGATCTCGGATCTGCCGCTTGGAGTGACTGTCGGGTCGTCCAGCTTGCGCCGCCGCGCGCAGTTGGCCCACCGTCGGCCCGACCTGAACTTGGTCGAGTTTCGCGGTAACGTGCAGACCCGCTTGAAGAAACTGGATGATGGCGTCGCGGTTGCGACCTTCTTGGCCATGGCGGGGCTTTGTCGTCTGGGGATGACGCATGTGGCGCAAGGCGGTATCGATCCCGCCGAAATGCTGCCCGCGGTCGCGCAGGGCGCGATTGGCGTCGAACGGCGCAAGGATGACGTCCGGCTTGCCGAGATGCTGACCCCCTTGCATGATCTTCAGACGGGTTTGCGTGTCGCAGCCGAGCGGGCCTTCTTGGCGCGGTTGGATGGCTCATGCCAGACGCCGATCGCAGGTCTGGCCGAAATCATCGGCGACCGCTTGACCCTGCGTGGAGAGATATTGCGGCCGGATGGCAGCGCTGTTGTCAGCGGTATGCGCGACGGCAGTCTTGGCGATGGACCCGCCATGGGAACCGATCTGGCCAATGAACTGCTGGAGCGCGGCGGCCCTGGGTTCATGACCTTGTAATGTCGGCAGGTTGCGCGGTCATGCCGCAGCAGTTTGCGACGGGCGCGCGGTTTGCGCGCCCGTTCATGTTTCAATAGCTGCGGATCAGGCCGACCAGACGGCCTTGGATGCGGACGCGATCTTCGGGCAGCAAACGGGTTTCATAGGCCGGATTGGCTGCCTCAAGCGCGATCATGGCTCCCTTGCGGCGATACCGCTTCAAGGTGGCCTCTTGGTCGTCGACCAGCGCCACGATGATGTCGCCGGTTTCAGCCGTATCCTGTTCGCGGATCACCACCACGTCGCCATCGTTTATTCCGGCGTCGATCATCGAATTGCCCGTGACCTCAAGCGCGTAATGGTGTTCGCGGCCCGCCAGCATGGTGCCCGGAACCGCGATGTGATGCGACACTTCCGAAATCGCCTCGATCGGGACGCCTGCGGCGATCCGACCCATCAGCGGCAGCTGCACCGCCGGACTGTCCACGACGGTCATCGCACCGCGCGGCCTGGAAGGACGCGTGTTCGAAATGACGCGGGGCGTGAAGGCCGGCTTTGCTTCGGGTTCGGCAGCATTGGCCAGATGCGCCAAAGCGTCGGGCAGGCGCAAGACCTCCAACGCACGGGCGCGGTGCGGGAGGCGGCGAATGAAGCCCCGTTCTTCCAGCGCGGTCACAAGGCGGTGGATGCCGGACTTGGAGCGCAAATCCAGCGCATCCTTCATTTCATCGAATGACGGCGGTACGCCATCACGAACCATTCGTTTCTGGATGAATTCCAGCAGTTGGATCTGCTTTTTTGTCAACATGGCCCAGCCTCATCGATATGTTCCGTTAATGTTCTAGCCGATGGCCCGAATCACGTCAATCAGTTGGCGCAATGAAGATGAAAAAACAGTTAATTGTCAGAGACCAAGGGGGATGTACTCCATCATCTCATCGACCTCGCGGGCGGGGTCATGTGCGGGCCGGACCAACAGCGCGTCGGCCTGTGACATCAACGACAGTCGCGCGGAATCCTGATCGGTGAACGGCGTTATGACCGGGTTGCCGCCCGTCCAATCAAGACGTGCACGAAGATAGTGCTGACGCGGTCCTTCCGGTCGCATGGCGCAGCCAAGGCGGGCATGGCCGGTGCGGATATCGGTCGGAAGACCCTGCATGGCCCTGATCAACGGTTGCATGAACAGCAAGCCGCAAGTCATTGCCGATACAGGATTTCCCGGCAGGCCTAGCATCGCGGAATTCGCCAGCCGTCCAGCCATCAGCGGCTTGCCGGGCCGCATCGCGATCTTGTAGAACGCGCGATCCAACCCCAGCTCGGTCGCGATCTTTCCGATCAGATCGTGATCACCCACCGAGGCCCCACCGATGGTGACAATCAGGTCGGTATCCGCGGCAGCGGCAAAGCTGTCCCGCAGGCTCTGGTCGGTATCGCGGGCGATCGGCAGGATGCGGGGGATGCCGCCCGCCTGCGTCACCATTGCGGCAATTGCCAGATCGTTCGAACTGATGATCTGACCCGGCTGTGGATCGCTGCCGGGCGGCAGCAATTCGTCGCCACCGGCCAGAACGGCCACCACGGGACGCTTGGCGACGACGACCTTTGGCAGGTTCATCGCGGCCAACAGGCCGATGTCTGCGGCCGTCAGCAGGCGCCCCGGTGCGATCTGGTCACCCACGGCAAAGTCGTTGCCTTTGGCGCGGATATTGCTGCCCGAAGAGCGTGTCTCGACCCGGATCATGTCACCGTCACGGGCGATATTTTCCTGCAGTTCGACATGATCGAAGCCCGCCGGAACCGGGGCGCCGGTAAAGATGCGGATCGCATGACCGGCCTTGGCCTGACCCTGCCATGGATGCCCCGCCGCTGCCGTGCCGATCACCTGCATCGCGCGGCCCATATCCGCTGCCCGCATCGCATAGCCATCCATTGCCGAGGCATCGAACGGCGGCTGCGTCAGGCGCGATATGGCAGGTTGCAACAGCGCGCGACCATGCGCCTGCGCCAAGGGCACGGTTTCCGGCTCGGGCGCGTTTGCCAGCGCCAGAACGCGGGCCAGGGCCTCGGGGACGGGGATCATGGTTGCGCCTCATAGAGACCGGATTTCCCGCCCTCTTTTCGCAGCAGGCGAATGTCGGTGATCTGCATCGATTTTTCGGCGGCCTTCAGCATGTCATAGATGGTCAGGCAGGCGGTGCTGACAGCGGTCAGGGCCTCCATCTCGACGCCGGTGCGGCCTGTCGTGCGGACGGTGGCGGTGACGCGGATGCCGGGCAGCGTGTCGTCGGGCGTCAGTTCCAGCGCGACCTTGGCAATGGGCAACGGATGGCACAGCGGGATCAGATCGGCGGTGCGTTTTGCCCCCATGATCCCCGCCAGCCGCGCCACGCCCAGCACGTCACCCTTGGCCGCACCGCCCTTGGCCAGCGCCAGCGTTTCGGCGGTCATGATGACGCAACCGGTTGCCACCGCTTCACGGGCGGTTTCTTCCTTGGCCGAGACATCGACCATATGCGCCTGACCTGCGGCGTCGAAATGCGTCAGGGTCATGCGGGTACATCCAGAATGGCGCGGGTCGCAGCGGTGACATCATCCTGACGCATCATGCATTCGCCGATCAGGAAGCGGCGCGCGCCGACCAGCATCATCTGACCAAGATCGGCGGGGGTGAACAAACCGCTTTCGCAGACAACATGGCGGTCGGAAGGAATGCGCGGTGCCAGTTCGCGCGTCACATCAAGTGTGACCTCGAAGGTCTTGAGATTGCGGTTGTTAATCCCGATCATCGGCGATTTCAGACGCAGGGCGCGGTCCAGTTCTTCGGCATTGTGGACCTCGATCAGGGCGTCCATGCCCCAATGGGTCGCGGCGTCTTCCAGTTCGGCGGCCAAGGCGTCATCGACCGATGCCATGATGATCAGGATGCAATCAGCACCCCAAGCGCGCGCCTCGGCCACCTGATAGGTGTCATGCATGAAGTCCTTGCGCAGCGCGGGCAGGTCGCAGGCGTCGCGGGCGGTGGTCAGAAACTCGGGCGCGCCCTGAAAGCTGGGGCCGTCTGTCAGAACCGACAGGCAGGCCGCACCTCCGGCCTGATAGGCGCGGGCCAATTCGGCGGGCGCGAAATCGGGCCGGATCAAGCCTTTCGAGGGGCTGGCCTTCTTGATCTCGGCGATCAGCGCGGGGCCATGTTCGGCAGCCGCATCCAGCGCGCGGGCAAAACCACGGGGGGCCGAGGCGGCGCGGGCTGCGGCCTCGACATCGGCCAGCGGACGTGCAGCCTTGGCGGCTGCGATTTCGTCCAGCTTGTAGGTCTTGATCTTTTCGAGAATATCCATGGGTCCGGTTCTAACGCTGCCTGTGGGTCGAGGGAAGGGGACCTATGCGGTCCAGTCGATGGGCGTGCGGCCATTCGCGGCCAGCCAGTCGTTGACACGGCTGAAGGGGCGGCTGCCGAAGAAGCCGCGCCGTGCCGACAGCGGCGAGGGATGGGCCGTGGCGATCACCAGGTCCTGCGGGCGCGCCAGATCGGCCAGCGTCTTTTGCGCGTGATTGCCCCACAGCAGAAAGGCCAGTGATCCGTGATCCTGTGCCGCCGCCACAGCCTGACGCGCCAGATGGTGCCAGCCCCATTTCGCGTGGACGCCAGCCTGACCCGGCAAGACGCTGAGCGCGCTGTTCAGCAGCAACACGCCCTGACGCGCCCAGCCCGACAGATCACCGGTGGCCGGTGTGGTGCCGATGTCATCGCGCAGCTCGGCATAGATGTTGCGCAGGGAGCGCGGCAGAGGCGTTTCGGGCGTCACGGAAAACGCCAGCCCATTCGCATGACCGGGGGTGGGATAGGGGTCCTGTCCCAGGATCACCACGCGGGTCTGTCCAGGCGTGGTCGCCTGCAACGCGGCAAAGACCCGATCGGACCCCGGCAGCCATTCCTGATTCGCCAACCGGTCGCGGATGGCGGGCCATTCTTTCGCGAAGAACGGCAGGTCGGACCATGCGTCGGGGGGTGTCATGCCTCGGGCGGGCCGGTCACTTGCGACAGCGCCACCAGGCGGGCCTTGGCCGTGCCGCTGTCGATGGATTCCGCGGCCATGCGCGCGCCGTCGCGCAGGTCGTTCACCTTGCCTGCCACCAGCAGCGCGGCCGCCGAATTGAGCAGCACCGCATCACGATAGGCACCCGTCTGGCCTTCAAGCAGGGCGCGGAAGGCGGCGGCGTTCTGTTCGGGTTCGCCACCGATGATGTTGACGAAGGGATGGCGGGGCAGGCCCGCGTCTTCGGGCGTGATGGTGAATTCGCTGATCTGACCGTCCTTCAGGGCGGCGACATGGCTTTCCTCGGCGATGCTCAGCTCATCCGTGCCGTCGCCGCCATGGACCAGCCATGCGGCATCTGATCCCAGATCGCGCAGGACCTCGGCCATGGGACGGATCCATTCGGCGCTGAAGGCACCGGTCAGCTGGCGACGCACCGATGCCGGATTTGTCAACGGTCCCAGAAGGTTGAAGACGGTTCTTGTGCCAAGCTCGGTGCGCGGCGGGCCGACATGGCGCATGGCGGGATGATGCATCGGTGCCATCATGAAGCAGATGCCCGCCTGATTGATCGCCTGCTGCGCCACGGCGGGGCCGCCCATGACGTTGATGCCCATCTTGACCAGAGCATCTGCCGCGCCGGATTTCGACGACAGGTTGCGGTTGCCATGCTTGGCCACCGGCACGCCAGCCCCAGCCACGACGAATGCCGTCGCGGTCGAGATGTTCAGCGTGCCCTTGCCGTCGCCGCCGGTGCCGACGATGTCCATGGCACCCGCAGGTGCTGTCACACGGTTCATGCGGTTGCGCATGGCGCGGGCGGCAGCGGCAATTTCCTGCACCGTCTCACCCCGTACCCGCAGCGCCATCAGCAGACCGCCGATCTGGGCGGGGGTCGCGGCACCGTCGAACAGGGCCGAGAAGGCGGTTTCGGCCTCGGGGCCGGTCAAGGGGCGGGTGGCTGCGATCCCGATCAGCGGGCGGATGTCGGTCATGCGGCAGCCTCGGCTTTCGCGCAGCGGGACAGGAAGGTGCGGATCATCTCGTGCCCGTTTTCCGATGCGATGGATTCGGGGTGGAACTGGACACCCTCAATTTGCAGATCGCGGTGGATCAGCCCCATGATGGTGCCGTCATCGGATGTCGCCGTCACCCGCAGGCAATCGGGCAGGCTTTCGGGCTGAACCGTCAGCGAATGATAGCGCGTGGCGTTCATGGGCGAGGGGAGCTCTGCAAAGACCCCCGTGCCGTCATGGCTAATCGCATCGACCTTGCCATGCAGGATGCGGGTGGCGCGCACGATCTTGCCACCAAAGGCCTGACCGATCGCCTGATGGCCCAGACAGACGCCCAGCAACGGAATGCCACGATCAGCGGCTGCCTTGATCAGCTCCAGACAGATGCCCGCCTGATCGGGGTCGCATGGACCGGGCGAGATCACGATGCCTTCGGGGTTCAGGGCCAGCGCGTCGTCCACGGTCAGCTGGTCGTTGCGGCGCACGGTCACCTCGGCGCCGGCCTCGCCCATATAGTGGACCAGGTTCCAGGTGAAGCTGTCGTAATTGTCGATCAAAAGGATCATCGGCTTGGCACCTTGTCGTCAGGAAACATGTATCGTCGCGGGTCGGGCAATGGTCTGGGATTAGTCTGGGCGGCGGTGAATGGGGGCGGTTTCCCCCCGCGAGAGCGTCCGCTATAGATGGGGCAAAGCGCGCCCGAGGGTCAAGACCGGGCGATCAAAATGGCGCGATGGCGCCGCGAAGGACATGAGGGGCAGATGGCACGGGGAATTCTGACAGGCGCGGTTCATGGCGCACTGCTGGGTGCGGTGGCATTGGCGGGCCTGTCGCTGTTGGCGCCCTTGCCGCAGCCTGACGGCACGGCGCCCGTTCTTACCGTTCCTGATGACGGGGCAACCCCGTCAGGGCGGATGGATCTGCCGGTGGGGTCCGAATTCGGGCGGGCGGGTGATGTCGCACCCCGCGCGCCGACACCGATCCGCCCCACCGACAGCGACCGCGCGTCCGAGCCGGTGGCCGTGACCGCCCCCGTGGCCGAACCCGCCCCACGCCCCGTGACCGACGACAACGCCCGGCCCGATGCGCTGGCGGGCGACCGGATTCCGGCTCAGAGCCAACCCGCGCCCGCCGATGCCGCACCCGAGCTGCAGCTGCCGGGGGTTGCCGCCGATGCGCCGATGTCGCGCAGCCTGCCGGGGCTGGCGGTTGACGCTCCGCAGGACAGCCTGCCCAGCCTTGCGGCCATTCCCGATGCCCAAGACGCACTGCCCGATCCCGCCCCGGCCATGCCCGCACCCGGGCTGGACCTGTCGCTCCCCCCCGATCTGACCGATCTGCGCAAGATGGAACGCAACTGAGATGACCTTGATCAACCCTGCCTTGGCCGCCACATTCGCCCCGCCCGTGATGGAGGCCCGCCGCTGGCTGGAGGGCGTGACATTTGCGCCCGACCGCCCTCTGATCAACGTCAGTCAGGCCGCCCCCGTCGATGCACCGCCCCTTGGCTTGCGCCAGGCCATCGCCGAAGCCGCCCTGAACCGCCCCGAGGCGCATCTCTATGGGCCGGTTCTGGGCAATTCGGACCTGCGCGACGCGGTGGCGGCGCGATTTTCCGCAGCCTATGGCGGAACGTTGACGGGCGGGAATGTGGCGATCACCCAAGGCTGCAATCAGGCGTTCTGTGCTGCAATGGCGACGCTGGCCGGGGCGGGCGATCAGGTGATCGTGCCGACGCCCTGGTACTTCAATCACAAGATGTGGCTGGACATGTCGGGCGTGCAGACGGTCCCCTTGCCCTGCGGCGATGCCATGCTGCCCGATCCCGAACATGCCCGCGCCCTGATCACGCCGCGGACCCGTGCCATCGTGCTGGTGACGCCGAACAACCCGTCGGGCGCGGAATATCCGGCCGATCTGGTGGGGCGGTTCTTTGATCTGGCGCAGAGCCATGGCATCGCGCTGGTCGTGGACGAAACCTATCGCGATTTCGACAGCCGCACGGGCGCGCCCCACGACCTGTTCCAGCGGCCCGATTGGGACGATACGCTGATCCAGCTGTACAGCTTTTCCAAGGCCTATCGCCTGACGGGACATCGCGTGGGTGCGTTGGTCGCGGGCCATGAACGTCTGGCGCAGGTCGAGAAGTTTCTGGATACGGTGGCGATTTCCCCGGCGCAGCTTGGGCAGGTGGGGGCGGTCTGGGGGCTGGCCAATCTGGACGACTGGCTGGCCGGTGAACGGGCCGAGATCCTGGCCCGCCGCCATGCCACGCAAACCGCCCTGGCCGATCTGTCGGGATGGAGGCTGAAAAGTGCGGGCGCCTATTTCGCTTGGGTGGAACATCCGTTCGACGAAAGCTCGGTCGATCTGGCGCGACGGATGGTGGCGCAGATCGGCGTGCTGGCGCTGCCCGGAACGATGTTCACCCCGGATGACGATGCTTCGGGTCGGCGGCACCTGCGGTTGGCCTTTGCCAATGTCGATGCCGACGGGATTGCGGAATTGGCACGCCGGCTGGCGCAGCTGCAGGCCTGATCCACTTGTGGCGCGGGGCGCGGCGTCCTAAAGACGGTCAAGACACGACCACGAGGAAGGCCGCGCCATGTCACAGCTGCGAACCAAGGGCAAATCGACCATCGTCTGGATCCTTCTGGGTCTGATGATCCTGGGGCTGGGGGGCTTTGGCGTCACCAGCTTTTCGGGGGGCACGACCGAGGTCGGCTCGGTCGGGGATACCAAGATCACTGCGGATGAATACGCCCGCGCCCTGCAGAACGAGATGCGTAGCCTGTCGCAGCAGACCGGCCAGCAGATCACCATGGCGCAGGCCCAGCAGATGGGTTTGCCCGCAATGGTTCAGGGCCAGTTGATCGGCGCTGCCGCCCTTGCCGAACAGGCGCGCCGTATCGGCGTGTCGGTTGGTGACGAAAAGGTCGCGCAGACGATCATGCAGGCCGGCGCCTTCCAAGGCCCCAACGGCAAGTTCGACCGCACCGCCTATTCCGAGATCCTGCGCCGCGAACGCCTGACCGAAGCGGATTTCGAAGGCACCGTGCGCAATGATGAATCCCGCCTGATCCTGCAGCGCGCTGTCGCCAATGGCGTCACGGCCCCTGCGCCGATGGTCGACCAGACCTCGCGCTGGCTGCTGCAAACTCGCGATTTCGCATGGCGCGAGCTGACCGAGGATGATCTGGCCCAGCCCATCGCCGATCCCGACGAGGCGGCTCTGAAGGCCTGGCACGAGGCAAACGGCGATCGCTTTACCGCGCCCGAGACCCGCAAGATCAGCTATGCCTGGATCAATCCCGACATGCTGTCGGGCGAAGTCGAGCTGGACGATGCTGCCCTGCGCGACGTCTATGACCGAAACATCGACCAGTTCCAGCGCCCCGAGCGTCGGATGGTCGGCCGCCTTGTTTTCCCCACCGAAGCCGATGCACAGGCCGCGCGTGACCAGATCGACGCGGGCGACAAACCCTTCGAGGCTTTCGTCATCGATCGCGGCCTGACGCTGGACGACATCGACTTGGGTGAAGTTGCGCGCACTGAGCTGGGGCAGGCCGCCGATGCCGTCTTTGCCGCCGAACAGCCCGGCGTCGTGGGCCCGGTGCAGACCGACCTTGGACCTGCGCTGTTTTCCGTGAATGCGATCCTTGATCCGGTCGATATCTCGTTCGAGGACGCACGCGACGATCTGCGCGGCGAAGCGGCCCTCAGCCGCGCCGCGCGTCAGATCCAGGACCGCGCGCCCGATTACGAAGACCTGCTGGCCGGCGGTGCCACGCTGGAGGAACTGGCAGATGAAACCGATCTGAAGCTGGGGCAGGTGGATTGGACCGCCGAGGGCAACCCCGAAGAAGGCAGCATCGCCGGATACGAGGCCTTCCGCGAACGCGCCGCCGATATCACCGCCAGCGATTTCCCGCAGTTGTACGAACTGGCCGATGGTGGCGTCTTTGCCATGCGTCTGGACGAAATCGTGCCGCCGACGCTGAAGCCCTTCGATGAGGTTCAGGACGACGTTCTGGCCGATTGGAAACAGGCCGAACTGCAACGTCGTCTGCTGGATCTGGCGTCCGAACAGCGTCTGGCCGCGGTTGCCAAGACCTCGCCCGGGGCCGATGCGGAACCGCAGGCCGAAGCGCCCGAAGAAACCGCCGCCGTCGAATGGAACAGCGAAACCGACATGTCGCGCAGCGACTACATGCGTGGCCTGCCGCCGCAGATCCTGTCTCAGGCCTTCACCATGGCCGAGCCGGGCGATGTCGGCGTCGTCGATGCGGGCGACCGGGTCTTCGTACTGCGGCTGGACCAGATCTCGGACGCGGATCTGTCAACCGATGATGCGGTGCAGATCGTCAACACGGTGCAATCGCGCCTGAACCAGTCCCTGCAGGGTGACATCTTCGATTATTACGCCCGCCACGTGCAGCGCAATTCCAAGGTGCAGATCAACCAGCAGGCCATCAACGCCATCAACGCGCAGGTTCAGTAATGCAGCTGACGCCCGACTTCGACGCCTTTCAGGCCCAATGGGCCGCGGGCCACAACCAGCTGGTGACCATCCGGCTGGCCGCCGATCTTGATACGCCCGTCAGCCTGATGCTGAAGCTGGCCGAGGCCGCGCCGCAGAGCTTCATGCTGGAATCCGTGACAGGGGGCGAGGTTCGCGGTCGCTACTCTATCGTGGGCATGAAGCCTGATCTGGTCTGGGAATGCCGCAATGGCAAGGCGCGGATCAACCGGCAAGCACGCTTCACCGAAGATTATCAGGACGATCCGCGCCCCGCGCTGGACAGCCTTCGCGCCCTGATCGCCGAAAGCCGGATCGAGACCATGCCCGAGGGCGTGCCGCCCGTCGCCGCCGGTCTGTTCGGCTATCTGGGATACGACATGATCCGGCTGGTCGAGGATCTGCCGGATGTGAACCCCGATCCCTTGGATACGCCGGACGCGATGATGATGCGCCCCTCGGTCGTGGCGGTGCTGGACGGCGTCAAGGGCGAGGTGACGCTTTGCGCGCCCGCGTGGCACGACGGCAATGACAACGCCCGCGCTGCCTATGCGCGGGCCGCCGAACGGGTCATGGATGCGCTGCGGTCATTGGACCGCCAACCGACCGAGCCGCGCGCCTTGGGCGACGACATGCAGATCGGCGCGCCGGTTTCCAACTTCGCCAAGCCGGATTATCTGGCAGCGGTCGAAAAGGCCAAGGAATACATCCGCGCGGGCGACATCTTCCAGGTTGTTCCCAGCCAACGTTGGCGGCTGGATTTCCCGCTGCCGCCCTTTGCGCTCTATCGCAGTCTGCGCCGCACCAACCCGTCGCCCTTTATGTTCTTCCTGAACATGGGCAGCTTCCAGATCGTCGGGGCCAGTCCTGAAATTCTGGTGCGCCTGCGCGACGGTGAAGTGACGATCCGTCCCATCGCAGGCACCCGCCCGCGTGGCGCCGACGAAGCGCAGGATCGCGCGTTGGAGGCCGATCTGCTGGGCGACCAGAAGGAACTGGCCGAGCATCTGATGCTGCTGGATCTGGGGCGCAACGATGTGGGTCGCGTCGCCAAGCCCGGCACCGTTCGACCGACCGAGAAATTCGTGATCGAGCGCTACAGCCACGTGATGCATATCGTGTCGAACGTGGTTGGCGAATTGCGCGATGGTGAGGATGCCTTGTCGGCGCTGTTGGCTGGCCTGCCGGCGGGCACGGTGTCCGGTGCGCCCAAAGTCCGCGCCATGGAGATCATCGACGAATTGGAGCCGGAAAAGCGCGGCGTCTATGGCGGTGCGGTCGGATATTTCGCAGCAAACGGTGAAATGGACATGTGCATCGCGCTGCGGACCGGCGTGGTCAAGGATCAGGCGCTGTATATCCAGGCTGGCGGCGGCGTCGTCTATGACAGCGACCCCGAGGCCGAGTTCGAAGAAACGATGAACAAAAGCCGCGCCCTGCAACGCGCCGCCGAAGCCGCTGCGCAGTTCGTTCGCGGCAATTCCTGAACAGCTTCCGGTTGAAAAGCGTATGAAGAAAGGCGGCCCCGAAAGGCCGCCTTTTTCAGTCTGCAATGGCGTGAAGCCGGTAAACCGATTAATTCGCGGGTGCGGTTTCTTCTTCGGTTTCCATGTCGGTGGCTGCATCGCCATCCATGTCACCGTCCATATCGGTATCCATGTGGTCGTCACCGTGTTCGGCTTCCATGGCGTTCTCGGTTGCCACCGGCACGCCTTCGGCCATGCCTTCTTCAGCCATCGGCTCGGCGGCGGGTTCGGTTGCCATCGTGTCGGTCGCGGCAGGGTCAGTGGCCATATCACCTTCGGCAGCCATGTCGCCTGCAGCAGCTTCGCGGTCACGGAAGACGTATTCCGGAGCGGCATCCGCTTCTTCAGTGGTCAGATCGGTGGTGATTTCCTGTGCGTCGGAGTTCACGGTCAGATCGGTCCACGGCAGGGCGATTTGCTTTTCACCCATGCCCAGGAAGCCGCCGACGCCAATGATGGCTGCCTTCATCTCACCGGTTTCGCTGTCAACGATCAGATCGTTGATGTCACCGATGCTTTCACCCTCGGGCGAGGTGACCGAGGTGCCGGTGATCCAATCAACGCGCCATTCGTTTTCGGCCTGCTGCTGTTCGACTTTTTCGGCGGCCGAGGCAGCGGCAGCTGCTTCGTCTGCATCGGCGTTTTCCATCGCAGGGTCGGCTGCGGGATCAGCCATCGTATCCGTGCCTTCGGTTTCCATCGGCGCGGTTTCGGTCTGCTCCATCGCGGGATCGGTAGCCGGTTCGGCTTCCTGTGCGAAAGCGGCGCCGAAGGTCATCGGCAGGGCAATGGCGGTGGTCAAAAGAAGATTACGCATAGTGTCCTCCTGGTTTTCCATTTGCGGGCTGCCTCTGCATCCCGCGATTGAATGCACAATGCGCAGATCAGGAAAGAGGTTCCCCGCCGAAACGGGTTCGACGGGGAGCGGACATGCAAGTCTTTGTGATGGAACTTTTAGTCTTCGCCGCGGAACGGCTGGACGTATTGCAGGGCCATGTCCCAAGGGAAATAGATCCAGGTATCCTGGCTGACCTCGGTGACATAGCTGTTCACCATCGGCTTGCCCTTGGGCTTGGCATAGACGGTGGCCATATGCGCCTTGGGATACATCTCGCGGATCAGTTCCAGCGTGCGTCCGCTGTCGACCAGATCGTCGACGACCAGAATGCCGTCGCCATCGCCCATCAGTTCGGGATCGGGCTTCTTCAGCACCGTCAGCCCCGATTGTTCCTGCTTGTGATACGACTTCACGCTGATCGTGTCGATCGTGCGGATGTCCAGCTCACGCGCGACGATCATCGCGGGGACCAGGCCGCCACGGGTGACGGCCAGAACGGCGCGCCATTCCTGTTCCTCCATCCGCCAGGCCAAGGCGCGGGCGTCGCGGTGCAGCTGGTCCCAGCTGATGTGAAAACCTTTTTCGTGGGGCAGACGATCCGTCATGCGTCTTTTTCCTTCCTCAGGGATTCAGAACCAGCGACATGCCCAGCAATGCGATTGCCAGGCCCGCCCCGCGGTCGATCCAGAACTTCGTGGCAAGATAACGGTCCCGCAACCACGGCAGCGCCATCAAACAGGCCAGTGCGGTATAGAATAACAGCTCGACCGACAAGGCTGTCAGATAGATTGTCCCCCTGTCGGCGATGCTTAGCGCGGCCGGGAAGATCGACAGCAACACTGCCGAATAGAAAAGCGCCGGCTTGGGGTTCGACAGGTTCAGCACCATTCCCGAAAAAAGACCGGGCCTGCCCTTGGCCGATGCGCCGTCGGGCATGGGATCGGCCGCGTGGCGCCACATCTTGGCCGCGATCCACAGCAGATAGAGCCCCCCGCCAGCCGCATCAGCGTCAGCGTCCATGGCATGAGGCGGAAGATCACCGTCAGCCCCAGCAGCGCGAACAGGCACCAGACCGAGGCACCGATCGCCAGACCCCAGCCATAGGGCATGGCATTGCGGCGGCCATGGGCGAAGGTGCCTTGGCTGATCGCGATGACGCCGGGGCCGGGGGAGAGGATCGCCAGCGACAGCGTCGCCACGAAAATGCCAAGCTGGTCGGCCGAGATGGTGATCATGCCCGGCCGCCCCTTCGCGTCGTCAGTCTTTTTTGACGGTGGCGATGTCGGGCGCGTCGACGGCCTTCATGCCCACGACGTGATAGCCCGCATCGACATGATGCGTTTCACCGGTGACGCCGGCACCAAGGCGCGACAGCAGGTACAGCGCGGAATTTCCGACGTCCTCCTGCGTGACATTGCGACGCAAGGGCGAATTCAGTTCGTTCCACTTCATGATATAGCGGAAGTCGCCGATGCCCGATGCGGCCAGCGTCTTGATCGGACCGGCGCTGATGGCGTTGACACGGATGTTGTCCTTGCCGAAATCCTCGGCCAGGTAGCGGACCGATGCTTCCAGCGCGGCCTTGGCGACACCCATGACGTTGTAATGCGGCATGACGCGTTCGGCACCGTAATAGGTCAGCGTCAGCATCGAACCGCCATCCGTCATCATCGCAGCAGCCCGACGGGCAACGGCGGTGAAGGAATAGACGGAAATATCCATCGTCATCAGGAAGTTGTCGCGCGTGGTTTCAGCATAGCGCCCGCGCAGCTGTTCCTTGTCGGAAAAGCCGATTGCGTGGACGATGAAGTCCAGCTTGTCCCATTGCGCGGCCAGATCGCCGAACAACTGGTCGATGGATTCGCCGTTCGACACGTCGCAGGGCAGCACCATATCCGAGCCAAGCTGGGCTGCCAGCGGGTTGACGCGCTTCTTCAGCGACTCGCCCTGATAGCTGAATGCCAGTTCGGCACCCTCGGCCGCCAATGCCTTCGCGATGCCCCAGGCAATCGACTTGTCATTGGCCAATCCCATGATCAGACCGCGCTTGCCGGCCATCAGGCCTGACCTCTGCTCGCTTGACATGTCCCGTCCCTCGCGCTTTCAACCGTTCCAGCGGTGATTATGCCGTTTACCCTGCCGCATCAAGCACAAGGAACGGATGATGACAGATCGGACCGGAATCTTTGCGGGGGATGACCCTTTTGACATCACCCGCGCATGGCTTGCCGAAGCGCAAGAGAGCGAGATCAACGATCCCAACGCCATCGCGCTGTTGACGGTCGACGTTGATGGCATGCCCGATACGCGGATGGTCCTGCTGAAGGACATCGACGGGCAGGCGCAGGACGGATCCTTCGTCTTCTATACCAATTACGACAGTGCCAAGGGCCGTCAGCTCAGCGCGACGGGCAAGGCGTCATTCGTGATGCACTGGAAGTCACTGCGCCGTCAGATCCGGGTGCGCGGCACCGTCACCCGCGAAGAGGGACCGCAGGCCGACGCCTATTACAACAGCCGCGCATTGAAGAGCAGACTGGGCGCTTGGGCATCACCACAGTCGCAGCCCCTGGAAAATCGTGCGGCGCTGGTGGCGACTGTCGCAAAAGTGTCATTGAAGCATGGTACCACCCCCGACCGCCCGCCGTTCTGGGGTGGTTTCCGAATCAGTCCGACCCAGATCGAGTTCTGGGCCGATGGCGCATTTCGGCTGCACGACCGCTTTGTCTGGGCCAGACAGGCGGAAGGTCGCTGGAAAGTCACGCGTTTGGCACCGTAAGCTTGACGAATGTGATGCATCGGCCAAGATGAAGGAACTTGGTTGGTCGCTCTGCCCGGGTGGTGGTATTTTGTTGTAGTCCGATTAAGGCGGTCCTAATGTCCGCTCAAATTGGCATTTCGTGGAAATTGCAGACGATGACTGAAGATTCTGGCCTGACGCTCGTAACCGGACTGGTAAAGTGGTTCGACGCGACCAAGGGCTATGGTTTCATCGTGAACGACAGTGGTGGAGAAGACATTCTTCTGCACGCTAATGTCTTGCGCAATTTCGGACGCAGTTCGGTCGCGGATCAGTCCCGCGTCGTCGTGCTGGTCCAGGCCACCAAACGTGGCACCCAAGCCGCCGAGGTCGTTTCGATCGAACCGCCTGTGACGGATGGTCTGCCGCCGATCGCCGATCTGGACCCCGAAGTCATCGAACATATGGACAGCCTGCCGCTTCGACCGGCACGGGTGAAGTGGTTCGACAAAAGCAAGGGCTTCGGGTTTGCAAACATCTTCGGACATCCTGAGGATGTATTTATACATATCGAGGTTGTCCGCCATTCCGGTTTTGCAGACCTTGCAATCGGCGAGGCGATTTGTCTGCGCGTCATCGAAGGTCCGCGCGGTCTGATGGCCGCCCAGGTGGCATCCTGGGATAACGCCGTTCCTTCAACCACGCAGGAACTCAAGGCCGACATCCGCGAAGACATGCAAGACGCCGAATTCCTTGCCCATGTTGCTGAATAGGCTTGCGGCAATTGCCTTTGCCACCCTGCTTTGTGGGGGGCAGACGGCCTGGGCACAGGGCAGTTGCGCGGCCGATCTGGCTTTGATTCGTCTGAATGATCAGCAGGTTCTGTCCTTTGACATCGAAGTCGTCGATACCCCCGAATCGCGCGCGCAGGGGTTGATGTATCGCAAGGATGTGCCGCCGGGGACGGGGATGCTGTTCATCTATGAACAACCGCAGCGCGTCAGCTTCTGGATGCGCAACACGCTGGTGCCGTTGGACATGGTGTTTCTGGATGCCAGCGGCGTGATTCGCCATATCCACCCGAACGCCCGCCCGTTGGACGAAACCCCGGTGCCGGGCGCGTTGATCGGCGATCCGCATCCTGACCGTCTGATGGTGCTTGAAATTGCAGGCGGCGAGGCGGCCCGTCTGGGGCTGGCCGACGGGCAGGCGCTGGCGCATCCGGCACTTGATCAGGACGCGGCTGAATTTCCCTGCAGCTAGGCCTTTTCACCGCCGCATCAATCGTCTAAAGCAAAGCTGTCGGGGCGTAGCGCAGCCTGGTAGCGCGACGGTTTTGGGTACCGTAGGTCGGAGGTTCGAATCCTCTCGCCCCGACCACTTTCGGATCTGCCGGGCGGCCATCTGGCCCCGCATCCGTGACAATCGCACCGCAGAAACGCACCGCAGAAACCAAATGAGGGCATCATGCTTTGGGGCATTCGAGAGCTGATGAAACCGGCACTCTCCGTGGTCGAGATGATCCCAGACGTTCATCGCACCCCGGCGCTGGCGGCCCTGCGCAAGGCAGCGCATGAAGGCCGCGCGGGCAATCTTCGCCTGACGCCCGATGATAAGGATCTGGCCTTTTTTGACGGACAGGTTGCCTTGACCTCGCCCATTGGGGCGCGGCTGCTGATGGCGCTTTACCAGCAGGGGCGCATCAAGCTGAAAAAGCCCGCCGCCAAGAAACTGCCGACGCTTGCCGCCTATATCGAAACCGAAACTGCCTTCCGCGCCGCGGTCCGGCGGCTGCTGGACGAAGATGACGCCCGCCGCGACCGCCTTGCCGCCATCATCGCCGACCCGACCTGTGCGACGCCGGACGAGATCACGCCTCAGCTGATCGACAAGGTCGCCACCGCGCAACTGGGTCACGGCGTGATGGGGCAGGTGACCATCGCCGGGCTGACGGCCCATCGTGGGTTTGGCGCCCCGACCGACGACGATGCGCGAACGCTGCAGGACAGTCGCGTCATTTGCTGGTGGATCGGTGCCGACGGACAGCGGCAGGGCGACCGCGACTGAGGGGCGCAGGGGATGGCGCCGCTTGGGCTTCACCCCGCGCCCATTCACCGCTAAGACGGTGCGAACATGTCCCAACCAATTGCGAAGGCGCACGCTATGGCCGACGATCTGCTGAACAGCTTCAAGACCGGACCCGATGATCAGGGCCGCTTCGGCATCTATGGCGGCCGTTTCGTCAGTGAAACGCTGATGCCGCTGATCCTGGAGCTGGAGGCCGAATACGAACGCGCCAAGGTCGATCCGGCCTTTGCCGCGCAGATGGACGACCTGTGGACGCATTACGTCGGCAGGCCCTCGCCGCTGTATTACGCCGAACGCCTGACCGAACATCTTGGCGGCGCGAAGATCTATATGAAGCGGGATGAGCTGAACCACACCGGCGCGCATAAGATCAACAACGTGCTGGGCCAGATCCTGCTGGCGATCCGCATGGGCAAGACCCGGATCATCGCGGAAACCGGCGCGGGGCAGCATGGGGTGGCGACGGCGACCGTCTGCGCGCGCTTCGGTCTGAAGTGCATCGTCTATATGGGCGCGCATGATGTCGAGCGTCAGGCCCCGAACGTCTTCCGCATGCGCCTGCTGGGTGCCGAGGTGGTGCCGGTCACCAGCGGTCGCGGCACGCTGAAAGATGCGATGAACGATGCGCTGCGCGATTGGGTGACCAATGTCCGCGACACCTTCTACTGCATCGGCACCGTTGCCGGTCCGCATCCCTATCCGGCGATGGTCCGCGATTTCCAGTCGATCATCGGCAAGGAGGTCCGCGAACAGATCATGCCGCGCGAAGGCCGTTTGCCCGACACTTTGGTGGCGGCCATCGGTGGCGGGTCGAACGCGATGGGGCTGTTCTATCCCTTCCTCGACGACAAGGAGGTCGGCATCATCGGCGTCGAAGCCGGTGGCAAGGGCGTCGACGACCGGATGGAGCATTGCGCCAGCCTCTCGGGCGGTCGTGCGGGAGTGCTGCATGGCAACCGCACCTATCTGTTGCAGGACGATGACGGGCAGATCCTTGAAGGGCACTCGATCAGCGCAGGTTTGGACTATCCGGGCATCGGGCCCGAGCATGCCTGGCTGAAGGACATGGGTCGCGCCGAATATGTCAGCATCACCGATGACGAAGCCCTTGCGGCCTTCCAGATGTGCTGTGCGCAGGAAGGCATCATTCCGGCGCTGGAACCCAGCCACGCCCTGGCCCATGTCATCAAGATCGCACCCGATCTGCCCGCCGACCATATCATCGTGATGAACATGTGCGGTCGTGGGGATAAGGATATCTTCACCGTCGCCAAACATCTGGGCGTCGAAATCAACACCTGAGGAACAGGGGGCTTCGGCCCCATTTTTCAACGGCTTAGCAGCAGGATGTTCAGGTCGGATTCAAGATGCGGCAGGGGCATCAGGATGCGGGCCGTATCGGGGGAGGTCACCTCGACCATTCCGACATCGGGAACGACCTGCGGCATGGCCGTCGGGTCCACCTGTTCGGGAAGATCGGCGTAATCGGCTGGCGTATCCCCCGCGACATAGGCCGTTCCCAGATAGATCAGATCATCGTCGATCACCCCGATCCGTCCGGTGCTGCGTTGCGATCCGGTCAGCTTGTCGAAGTCTCCGTTTTGGGTGATGCGACAGGTGAAGGGTGAATAGACCACCAGCGGCAGATCGCGCCCCATCTTGAGCATCCGGCAGGTCCAATCGCCGGGCAGGACCGAGGTCGCCTCGCCCAAGGGCAGGGGCGCACCCGACAGGCCCTGCGTCAGGACACCAAGGTCCGCCTTATCCGCAATTGCCATCGCCCGCCGCAGGGTCAGGCCTGCAACCTGATCCAGACGTTCGAGTCGCAGGGCATCGTCGGGCCGGATGTCGGCGGACATGTCGGGCTGAAACGCCGTCGCCTGCGTGGCGATCAGCGTGGCCGCGATGATCGCGGCGTCAAGGCGTGCCGGTTTCCGCATGACGTTTCAACAGTTCCAACGGGATGACATCAAGGGCGCGCTGGTGGGTCGAATTCAGCACCACCCTAGGCGCCGCGAATTCCTGCGCCGCCTGCAGAAAGCGACTGGCGCAGAGACACCAGCGGTCGCCGGCCTTCAGCCCCGGAAAGCCGAACTCGGGTCGTGGCGTCGTCAGGTCGTTGCCCAGATAGCGCGACATGGCTAGGAATTCATCGGTCAGGATCACGCAGACGGTGTGGCTGCCCTGATCCTCGGGGCCGGTATCGCAGCAGCCGTTGCGGTAAAATCCGGTCGTCGGACTGGTCGAGCAGGGTTGAAGTTCCTGCCCAAGGACGTTCAGTGATGGTTCCACGCGCACACCTTCCTTTTCGGACAGCCTAAGGCCGGGACCAGATTTGCGAAAGCCCGCTTTCGTTCAGATCCGTTCGGGCGACCAGCGAACCCACCGCCCGTGGAAATCGGCCCGCCCGAGCGACCAGTCGCGGCGCTGCCCATCCCACAGCGTCAATGTCAGCCCCGCACCTTCGCCGCCGTCTGCCTCCATCTGCAGATGCGCGATGGGCCGGTCTGGCGTTGCATTCGCGCCGGCCATCGTCAACGCAGCGGCGCATGCAGCACCTGTGGCGGGCGGGAAGTATTGTGCGGCGATGGTGTGAAAGACCAGAAGCGTTCCCTCGACCGGGGTCCACAGCTGATCGGTCAGCCATTCACCCGCGTCGCCCCGTTCCACATGCGGTGGATCTGTCATTGCCAGTTCCAGCGCGGCCCTCAGGCGGGCAAGGCGGGCGGTCTGATCGGCCCAGCAATAAGCCATCAGCCGCAACCCGTCGCGATCAGGGTCCAGCGGGTTCAGGTCCACCCCACGGCGGCTGACGATGTCGAAACGACCATCGGGCATGTCGCCCTGCCAGTCGGGCGTCAGGGCAACACCGTCGTCGCAGGGACCAAAGTGATAGCGGTCGAAGTTCAGGTTCAGCCCCGCCGAGGCACCCAGTTCGCGCAGATGGATGTTCTGCGGTGCCAGTTCGCCAAGAAAGCGGGCGGCTGCGATCAAGGGCGCGGCGCGGGCGACTTCGTTGGTTTGTGGCGGACTGGCCAGCCAGTGCAGGATATGATCGGCATGGCGCTGCAGCGCGTCGATCAGCAGGTCATCGGGCACATCCCGATTGGCATAGGTCTGCGCCAGCCGGGCATCAGCCCCGGTCAGCACCAGCGCGTGCAGCGCCCCGCAAAGCCGCAGCGGCACTGAATCCGCCCTACTGCGGGGATCGCCGGGCCAGTTCAGAATATGCTGCGCCACAGCCCCCTGCGAGGGGTCCACAATGCGGGCGAAGGCCTCGCAAGTCGCGGCGGTCAGGGGCGATCCCAGCTGGCGGCAGGATTGCGCCTGATCCAGAAAGGCCGCCCGCACCGTCATTTGAAGCGGTCGGTCAGGGACTTCAGCTTGTCGGCAAATGCGGTCGGGGCAGGGGCCGCGCGTTCGGGTTTGCGGGGGGCGGGGGGTTCGGCCGGTTTGGCGGGGCCTTCGGTGCCACTGTTGCGTGCAGGGTTCACCCGCGCCGCGACGGCGTTCTGGAACCTGCCGCCATCACCCGCCGCCAGCGACGCCGCCCCGTCCGAGATGCCGCGCATCAGGTCGTCCAGCCACTCCTGTTCGGCCTTGGCAAAATCCGACAGGACATAGCCCGCGACGCGATCCTTATGGCCAGGATGCCCGATCCCCAGCCTGACGCGCCCGTATTCCGCGCCGATATGCTGGTGGATCGACCGCAGGCCGTTGTGGCCCGCATGACCGCCACCCTGCTTGACGCGGCATTTGCCGGGCGCCAGGTCCAACTCGTCGTGCAGGACGATTACGTCATCGGGGGTCAGCTTCAGATAGCGCATCGCCTCGCCCACGGATTGGCCCGAAAGGTTCATGAAGGTCTGCGGCTTTAACAGCGTGACGCGCGTTTCACCCAAGCGCCCATCGGCGGTCAGCGACTGGAAGCGGGACTTCCAGGGGGTGAAACCATGGTCCTCGGCCATGCGATCAAGGGCCATGAAGCCGATATTGTGACGATTGGCTGCATATTTCGTGCCGGGATTGCCCAGCCCCACGATCAGTTTCACACGCGTCTCCTGTGGCGGCCTGCGGCAATTGCACAGGTCGAATTTCGTTCCATCCCTTGCGGCTGACCTTGCCGGTTACTAAGACTCTGTCAACCTATCGCGTCTAACACGGGTTCGAGTACCCGGTCGAATTGCGGGGACAGGGACCAAAGAAGGACTGAAGATGAGCGATCCGGCAGAATTCTACATGAACACCCTTGTGCCCATGGTGGTCGAACAGACGTCGCGGGGGGAACGTGCCTATGACATCTTCTCGCGTCTGCTGAAGGAGCGGATCATTTTCGTTTCGGGTCCGGTCCATGACGGCATGTTGACGCTGATCTGCGCGCAGCTGCTGTTCCTTGAGGCCGAAAACCCCAACAAAGACATCAGCATGTATATCAACAGCCCCGGTGGCGTCGTCACCTCGGGCCTGTCGATCTATGACACGATGCAGTATATCCGCCCGCGCGTCTCGACGCTGGTCGTGGGGCAGGCGGCATCGATGGGGTCGCTGCTGCTGGCTGCCGGTGAAAAGGGTCTGCGTTACTCGCTGCCCAACAGCCGCGTGATGGTCCACCAGCCTTCGGGCGGCTATCAGGGTCAGGCGACCGACATCCTGATCCATGCGCGCGAAACCGAAAAGCTGAAGCGCCGCCTTAACGAGATCTATGTCAACCACACCGGCCGCCCGCTGGACGAAGTCGAAGCCGCGCTTGAGCGTGACCGCTTCATGTCGCCCGAGGAAGCCAAGGACTGGGGCTTGATCGACGAGGTCGTGGCGCCCCGCGGCAAGGCCGAGCCTGAAAAGAAATAAGGCAGTTTGGGATTGTGACGGGCAAGCCTCGTCCTTAAACTGACGACAAATACCCGTGCCGGCCCAGACCGGCGCGGGCAATCCGAAGACGCGGCGCGCGGAACCTCCGACGTCGCCCGCCTGCCAAAGCGCATCGGCGGCAATGAAGGAAGTGGACGATGGCCAACCAGTCCGGCAACGACAGCAAGAACACGCTCTATTGCAGCTTTTGCGGCAAGAGCCAGCACGAGGTCCGCAAGCTGATTGCAGGGCCGACCGTGTTCATCTGCGACGAATGCGTCGAACTTTGCATGGACATCATTCGCGAAGAGACCAAGACCAACGGCCTGAAGACCGGCGAAGGCGTTCCGACCCCGCGCGAAATCTGCGGCGTGCTGGACGACTATGTCATCGGTCAGGAACACGCCAAGCGGGTTCTGTCAGTTGCCGTGCATAACCACTACAAGCGCTTGAACCACGGGTCCAAGACCGATATCGAGCTGGCCAAATCGAACATCCTGCTGATCGGCCCGACCGGTTGCGGCAAGACGCTGCTTGCGCAGACGCTGGCCCGCATTCTGGACGTGCCCTTTACAATGGCGGACGCCACAACGCTGACCGAGGCCGGCTATGTCGGTGAGGATGTCGAAAACATCATCCTGAAGCTGCTGCAGTCCAGCGAATACAATGTCGAACGTGCGCAGCGCGGTATCGTCTATATCGATGAAGTCGACAAGATCACCCGCAAGTCGGACAACCCCTCGATCACCCGCGACGTTTCGGGCGAAGGTGTCCAGCAGGCTTTGCTGAAGATCATGGAAGGCACTGTTGCCAGCGTTCCGCCGCAGGGTGGCCGCAAGCATCCCCAGCAGGAATTCCTGCAGGTTGACACGACCAACATTCTGTTCATCTGCGGCGGCGCATTCGCCGGTCTGGATCGCATCATCCAGCAGAGGAACAAGGGCACGGCGATGGGCTTCGGCGCTGCCGTGAAGGAAAACACCGATCAAGGTGTCGGCGAGACCTTCAAGGAACTCGAACCCGAAGATCTGCTGAAGTTCGGTCTGATTCCGGAGTTCGTGGGCCGTCTGCCGGTCATTGCGACGCTGACCGATCTGGATGAAGAAGCGCTGATCATCATCCTGACCAAGCCGAAAAACGCGCTTATCAAGCAATACCAGCGTCTGTTCGATCTGGAAGGGGTTCAGCTGACCTTCACCGAGGATGCGCTGACGGCAATTGCCGGCCGCGCCATCAAGCGCAAGACCGGTGCACGCGGTCTGCGGTCGATCCTTGAGGAAATCCTGCTGGAAACGATGTTCGAACTGCCCGGTATGGATAGCGTCGAAGAGGTCGTGGTCAATGAGGAAGCCGTTGAAATGGCATCCGCCAAGCCGCTGCTGATCCACGCCGATCCCAAGAAGGAAAGCGCCTCGGCCGGGTAACCCCGGCGGGCTGCCCCGAGGCGCACCAAGGCTGGACCTTGGGCGTCTTTCGGTGCATATCGTCAAGCAATTCTGATCGGTGAGGTCCTGTCGATGTCCTATCCCTTGCGCTTTCTGACCTGGTGGAACAGCCAGACGCTCAACACCCAGTTCTGGACTTGGCGGAATGGCGTCAAGGTGGGCGAGGACGGCAACGGCAACATCTTCTACGAGAACAAGGACGGCAAGCGTCGTTGGGTCATCTATAATGGTGAAGCCGAGGCGAGCCGGGTCAGCCCTGAGTGGCACGGCTGGTTGCACCACACGTGGAACGAGCCTCCGACCGAGGTGCCCGTTCCGCACAAGGCTTGGGAAAAGCCGCATCAGGCGAACCTGACCGGCACGACCGAGGCCTATGTCCCCGCAGGCTCGCTGAGCCGCGTGCACCCGATCGCCCGCAGCGACTATGATGCTTGGCAGCCTGAATAAATGACGACTTCAGCGACCGAAGCCCGGGCCGAGCTGATCGCAGGTGCCTTGGTCCTTGCGGTCGCGGTCGGTTTTCTGGCCTGGGCCGGACAGGGCAAGTGGTCCACCAGTAATGGCTATCACGTGACCGCATCTTTTCCAGACGTTGACGGTGTCAGTGTCGGTACCGAGATCCGGCTAGCGGGCGTCAAGATCGGTCGTGTCAGTGACATCCAATTGAACCCGCAGACCTATCTGGCCGATGCCGTCTTTCAGATTCCGGATGACGTCGTGCTGCCCGCCGACAGTGCCGCGCTGATCCAGTCGGATGGCCTGCTTGGCGGTGCGTATATTCAGCTGCAACCCGGCGGAAGCATGGACAACCTGGCCCCCGGCGATGAGATCGAAGATGTCCAAGGTGCTGTAAGTCTGCTGCAGTTGATGATGAAATTCGTGGACAGCCAGGCCGGCAGCGAACCCGAGGTGGCACCGTGATCAGACCCCTTCTTTGCATCATCGCGCTGGCAGGTCCTGCGGTTGCACAGGACACCCAGCAGGGCAGTGCGGCCATGTTGCGTGGATTGGACAAGGTCTCAGGCCGAACGACCGATCTGGTGGTGCCTGTCGGGGATGCTGTCCGCTATGGCCGATTGGAAGTCCGCGTCGTTGAATGCCGCTATCCGTCCGGCGACCCCAGTTCGGACGCTTATGCGCAGATGACCATCACCGATCTGCGGCAGAATACGACATCTTTTGCAGGGTGGATGATCGCCAGCTCTCCGGCCCTTTCGGCGCTGGATGACGCGCGCTACGATGTCTGGGTCATGTCCTGCCAAAGCTGATCTGCCGACCGCGGTTCATGTGCTGTGAAATCAGCAACCCGCTTCAATGCAAGTGACAGCCGCTTCTGATAGGTTTCACGTCCGATCTCGGTCCCGCCCATCCGCGCAAGATGCGGGGTCAGGAACTGCGTGTCGAACAGGGTAAAACCGCAGCGGGCCAAATGATCGGAGGCCCAGAGCAGCGCCATCTTGGATCCGTTCGTTCGCGCCGAAACCATGGATTCACCAAAGAATGCGGCCCCCAGGGTCACCCCGAACAATCCGCCCGCAAAACTGCCATCATGGCGGATTTCAATGGCGTGGGCATGCCCGCCACGATGCAACTGGCCATACAGCCTCGCCAGTGGAGCGTTGATCCATGTCGTGTCGCGGTCACCGCAGATGGCGACGATCCGGTCGAAATCGCTGTCCAGATGTGCAGACCAGCCACCGCGGCGAAGGTCGCGCAGCAGCGACCGCGACGCATAGACCCCGCCGATGGGAAGGACCCCCCGCATGGGGGGGTCGAACCAGTAAAGCCGATCATCGTCGGCGCTTTCGGCCATGGGGAAGACGCCGCGCGCATAGCCGGTCAGCAGTTGCGAGGGCGTCAGCACCAAAGTCTCAGCCGAAGTGCTGGGCCAGCCAGCGTTCTAGCCAGTGGATCGAGTAGTTGCCCGACAGGATATCAGGTTCCTGCAGCAAGGCATCGAAAAGCGGCACGGTGGTATCGACGCCATCGACGATCAATTCGCCCAAGGCGCGCGACAGACGAGCCAGTGCCTCATCGCGGTCGCGACCATGCACGATCAGCTTGCCGATCAAGCTGTCGTAATAGGGCGGGATCGAATAGCCCTGATAAAGCGCCGAATCCATCCGAACGCCCAGACCGCCGGGGGCGTGATACTGGGTGATCTTGCCCGGGCAGGGTGAAAATCCGGGGACTTTCTCTGCGTTGATCCGCACCTCGATCGAGTGGCCGTTGATGACCAGGTCTTCCTGATGGAACTCCATCGGCAAACCGGCGGCGACGCGGATCTGCTGGCGGACAAGGTCCACGCCGAAGATAGCCTCGGTCACCGGATGTTCGACCTGAAGACGGGTATTCATCTCGATGAAATAGAACTCGCCATCCTCGAACAGGAATTCGATCGTGCCGGCACCGGCATAACCGATCTTGGCGACGGCGTCGGCGCAGATGGCCCCGATCCGGTCGCGCTGTTCCTGCGTGATGGACGGACCCGGCGCCTCTTCCAGCACCTTCTGGTGGCGGCGCTGCAGCGAACAGTCGCGTTCGCCCAAATGCACGGCGCGGCCCTTGCCATCGCCAAAGACCTGGATCTCGATGTGGCGGGGGCGTTGCAGGTATTTTTCGATATAGACGTCGGGGTTGCCGAAGGCGGCCTTGGCTTCCGAACGGGCGGTGCGGAAGGCGACCTCCAGACCGGTCTCGTTTTCCGCCACCTTCATGCCGCGTCCACCGCCACCGGCGGTCGCCTTGATGATGACCGGATAGCCGATTTCAGCCGCGACGCGCTTGGCGTCTTCCACGTCGTTCACGCCGCCTTCGCTGCCAGGAACGCAAGGGACGCCAAGCGCCTTCATCGTGTCCTTGGCGGTGATCTTGTCGCCCATGATGCGGATGTGTTCCGCGCGGGGGCCGATGAAGGTGATGTCGTGATCTTCCAGCATCTGCACGAAACCGGCGTTTTCCGACAGGAAACCGTAGCCGGGGTGGATCGCCTGCGCGCCGGTGATTTCGCAGGCGGAAATCAGCGCGGGCATCGACAGATAGCTGTTGGTGGACGACGGTGGGCCGATGCAGACCGATTCGTCGGCCATGCGCACATGCATGGCGTCGGTATCGGCGGTGGAATGGACCGCAACGGATGCGATGCCCATCTCTCGGCAGGCGCGGATCACGCGAAGCGCGATCTCGCCGCGGTTGGCGATGAGGATCTTGTCGAACATGGGGATCTGCCTCACTCGACGATCATCAGGGGCGCGCCGAATTCGACCGGGCTGCCGTCGTCGATCAGGATGCGCTTGACGGTGCCGGCACGCGGCGAGGGGATGTGGTTCATGGTCTTCATGGCTTCCACGATCATCAGCGTCTCGCCCTCGGCGACCTGCTGGCCGACCTGCACGAAGGCCGAGGCGCCGGGTTCGGCGGCCAGATAGGCCGTGCCCACCATGGGCGAGGTCACGACGCCCGGCAGGCTGGCCGGATCTTCGTTGGCCGGCGCTGCGGGGGCGGCAGGTGCCGAGGCGGCGGGCGCTGCGGCCTGGGGCGCTGCGGGGGCCGACTGCTGGGGGGCCGCGGCATAGACGACCTGCTTGCCCTGCTTGGTCAGGCTGACGGTCAGACGGTCATGTTCGCCGTATTCGCGCTTGACCGAGATCTCGTTCAGTTCGCTTTCGTTCAGCAGTTGGGCCAGCGACTGGATGAAAGCCACATCGCCTTCGTGGTGCTTGCCGTTGTTGGAATTGTTGCTCATGCCGTCCTCTGCCGTGTTTTGGTCAGGCCGCGTCACGCGCGGCGATTGCGGGGCTTATAGCCCTTGTGGTTGGTCAAGGGGAAGGGTTTCAACCCCTTGGTGCGGATTTGGGCGCGGTTTGACCGCCTAGCCGGGGGTCGCGGGGCCGCGCGCCGCTTTTTCGGTCAAACCCGAGGTTCCTTCGCGTCTTGCCAGTTCCGCTTCGACATCTTCCAGCGTGACATCACGCGCAGCCAGCATCACAAGCAGGTGAAACACCACGTCTGCGGCTTCGGATGTCAGACGCGCGCGGTCGCCCTTGACGGCTTCGATGATGGCCTCGATCGATTCCTCACCGAATTTCTCGGCGCATTTTTCGGGGCCCTTGGCCAGCAGCTTCGCGGTCCAGCTGCTGTCGGGGTCTGCCGATTTGCGCGATTCGATGGTGGCGGCAAGGCGCTGCAGGGGGGTCATGTCAGCCTCATGGGGATGCCGGCCGCGGCCATATGGGCCTTGGCCTCGGCAACGGTATGGGTGCCGAAGTGGAAAATGGATGCCGCCAGAACGGCGCTGGCATGACCCTCGGTCACGCCCTCGACCAGATGGTCCAGCGTGCCGACCCCGCCCGATGCGATGACGGGGACATTCACCGCATCGGCGATGGCGCGCGTCAGCGGCAGGTTGAAGCCCGACCGCGTCCCGTCCCGATCCATGCTGGTCAGCAGAATTTCCCCGGCACCTTTCGATTCGACCAGACGAGCGAATTCCACGGCATCGATGCCAGTGGATTTGCGACCGCCATGGGTGAATATTTCCCACCGGCCATCCGCAACGGTCTTGGCGTCAATGGCCACGACAATGCACTGGCTGCCGAAACGGTCGGCGGCGGCGGCAACCACATCGGGGTCGGCCACGGCGGCGGAATTGAAGCTGACCTTATCGGCCCCCGCCAGCAACAGCGCGCGCACGTCGTTATGGGTGCGCACACCGCCGCCCACGGTCAGCGGCACGAAACATTGTTCCGCCGTGCGGGTGACCAGATCGAACATGGTGCCACGGTTTTCATGGGTTGCGTGGATATCCAGAAAACAGATTTCGTCGGCGCCGGCGGCGTCATAGGCGCGCGCGGCCTCGACAGGATCGCCGGCATCGCGCAGGTCCACGAAGTTGACGCCCTTGACGACGCGGCCATCGGCCACATCAAGGCAGGGAATGATGCGCGTCTTCAGCATCGCATGACCTTTTCCTTGGGGCCGCCTTGGCTGCGGCGGCGTTTCGTGCATCTTCTAATGCCAAATCGCCGCCGCAGCCAGAGCAGCTTATTTCAGCGCCGCTAGCGCCTGCGTCAGATCCAGCGCGCCGTCGTAAAGCGCCCGCCCCGAAATCGCGCCCGCGATCACCTGCGTATCGGCCAGCGCACGCAGATCGGACATCGAGGACACGCCGCCAGATGCGATGACGGGGATGTTGACGGCGCGGGCCAAAGCCTCGGTCGCCTGAACGTTCGGGCCGCCCATCGCGCCGTCGCGGTCGATGTCGGTATAGATGATTGCCGCCACGCCCGCGTCTTGGAAACGCTGCGCCAGATCAGTGGCCATGACGTCGGTTTCCGTCGCCCAGCCACGGGTTGCTACCCGGCCCGCGCGAGCATCGATGCCGACCGCAATGCGACCGGGGAAGGCCTGCGCGGCCTCATGCACCAGATCGGGGTTTTCCACCGCGACGGTGCCCAGGATGACGCGGGTCAGTCCGCGGTCCAGCCAGCTTTCGATGGTGGCCATGTCGCGGATGCCGCCGCCCAGTTGGGTGGGGATATCGGTGGCGGCCAGGATCGCCTCGACGGCGGCGGCGTTGACCGGCTTGCCCTCGAACGCGCCGTTCAGATCGACCAGATGCAGCCATTCGGCACCGGCGTCCTGAAAGGCGCGGGCCTGTGCTGCGGGGTTGCTGCCGAAGACGGTCGCCGCCTCCATGTCGCCGCGCAGCAGGCGCACGCAATTGCCGTCTTTCAGGTCGATGGCGGGATAGAGGATCATGTCGCTGGCCTTCCGCGGATATGGTTGGGCGTTCTTTGCCACGGGGCGGTGCGTGACGTAAAGACCCGGACCTGACGTCATGCTTGCCAGATGCGCCAAGGCCCGCACAACATCGGCCATCCTGAGGAGGAGAAATCATGCGTCACATCATTCTGGCAGCCGTTTTGGCCCTTGGTGCCACCGCCGCCGCCGCCGACCCCATCGAGGGCATCTGGCAGACCCAGCCCGACGGCGGCGCCTTTGCCCATGTTACCATCGCGCCCTGCGGCGGTGCCTTCTGCGGCACCATCACCCGCGCCTTCAAAGGCACGCAGGAATACAAATCCCCGAACGTCGGCCGCCAGATCGTCATCGACATGGCACCCCAAGGCGGTGGCAAGTATCAGGGGCAGGTCTGGCGCCCGTCGAACGACAAGGTCTATGCGGGCAAGGCCAGCGTCTCGGGCACGCAGATGAGCCTGTCGGGCTGCGTCGCGGGTGGCCTGCTGTGCAAAAGCCAGAACTGGGTCAAGGTCCAGTAACGCACGATATCCTGAAGGGCGGCGTGCGAACCCGCAGTCGCCGCCCGACGTTTGTCCCGCAAGTTTCATTTGATGAAAGGGACGACAGAATGCCCATGATCACCGCAAACGACGGTACCGAAATTTACGTCAAGGACTGGGGGCAGGGTGCGCCTGTCGTCCTGATCCACGGCTGGCCTCTGAATGCCGACAGCTGGGAAACCCAAGCCCTCGGCCTGGCCGAGGCTGGATACCGCGTCATCAGTTATGATCGGCGCGGTTTCGGGAGGTCGGATCAACCCTTTGCGGGGTATGACTATGACACCATGTCCGACGATCTGGCCACCGTCATCCAGACGCTGGAGTTGACCGATGCAACCGTCGTCGGCTTTTCGATGGGTGGCGGGGAAGTTGCACGGTATATGTCGCGCCACGCGGGCCGGAACGTCGCCAAGGCGGTTTTCGTGTCTTCGGTTGCGCCGGGGATGCTGAAATCCGAAGCCAACCCCAAGGGCGCCCCTGCCGATCTGTTCGGCCAGATGCGACAAGCTTTGCGTGATGACCGCCCGGGTTTTCTGGCCGATTTCTTCAAGGACTTCTTCGGCCAAGGCACCCCCGAAGGTGGCGTCAGCGATGCCCAGCTGGATTGGGCGCAGGGTATGGCGCTGATGGCCAGCCCCAAGGCGACGCTGGATTGCGTCACAGCTTTCGGGATGACGGATTTTACCGCCGATATGGACAGCATCAAGGTGCCGACCTTGGTCGTCCACGGCACTGGCGACAAGACTGTCCCGATCGAAGCGACGGCGCATCGGGTCGCAAAGATGGTGCCATCCGCCAAGCTGATCGAATACGAAGGCGCCCCGCACGGGTTGACCGCGACCCATGCCGACCGCTTGCTGGATGACCTGAAGGCTTTTCTGGGCTAGGCCTGCTGACCGCGCTGCATGTTTTCCATATGCAGCGCGATCGCCTCTTCCAGATCTGGAAAGAAGGTCAGCTTGCCTCCTTCCAGCACCGCGCCCGCATGACAGGTCGCGCGCAGCATCCCCATCGAATGCGAAACCACCACTGCCCCCGACCGCGACATGCGTTCGTTGAAGACGCGGTTCGATTTGGCCTTGAAGGCAGCATCGCCAACGGCGGACACCTCGTCCACCAGATAGGTGTCGAAAGGCACCGCCATCGACAGGCCGAAGGCCAGCCGCGATTTCATGCCGGAAGAATAGCTGCGGATCGGCAGATGGAAGTGATCGCCCAGTTCGGCGAAATCCTCGACGAAGGCCAGCAGCTGCCGGGTATCGACGCCATAGACACGCGCGACAAAGCGACAGTTCTGTTCGCCGGTCAGTTCGCCATTGAATGACCCCGAAAAACCCACCGGCCAGCTAATCGTGCCGGTCGACAGAATCTTGCCACTGCTGGGCAGCATCGCCCCCGAAATCATCCGCAGCAGCGATGATTTCCCCGCCCCGTTGCGCCCCAGCAACGCCACGGAAGTGCCCGACGGAAAGGTTGCCGTGATGTCGTCGGCGACCACCTTGCGGCGACCGTTCAGCGTATAGCTTTTGCAGATGTTCTGCAGGTGGATCATCGACGGTCGCGCAGGCTATAGAAGACAAGCGCCCCGATCACCCATGCCACGGCCAGGAAGCCTGCAATGATCAGCAACAACTGACTGCGCTGGGGAAATTCGGGTTCTTGCGCTAGGGTCGGGCGGATATAGGACGCGATATAGCGCGATTGGCGAACAGCCTCGGCGCGTGCGGACTCGAAAGCGGCCAGTGCCGCAGTATAGCTGGTTTCGGCGAACTGGCGATCGACGGCCAAGGTCTCGTATTGGCCGACGACGTCGGTCAAGGCAATGTCTTCGCTGTCCGAGCTGAACTTCTGGCGTTCGGCATTGATCTGTTCGCGGATGACCTTGACGCGCAGGTCGGTCTGGCTGATCCGCGGATCATCCGGTTGCGCGTTCGATTTCAGCATGCCCAATGATACCAGCTGCTCGGCCAGCTGTTGCTGCAAGGACGTCACCACGCCGATCTGGCTTTGGACATCGGCGGTCGGATCGACCAGCTGATAGCGATTGCGGAATTCGGTGACATTCTGACGGGCGGTCTTCAGTAGACCCTGTGCGCGGTCCAATTCGGTTCGGGCATAGCGAAGCGCATCTTCGCGCGCGATGTCGTTCAACTCATTGATCAGGGTGCCGCCCTCATCCAGGATCGCCGTGGCGATGTCCTGGGCGTCCTGGGCTTCGAAAGCCAGAATGCGCAGATCGATCATGCCGTTGTCGTAATAGATGCGGACCTTGCGTTCCCATTCGTCGGCCAGATCCTCCAACGCGCTGCCACCGCGATAGCTGAAGATCGGATCGTCAGAAGCCTTGGACCAGATTTCGCGCAGATCCAGCCGGTTGTTCACGCGCTCGACCAGATCGCGGCTCTGGATGAATTTATACAGAATATCCGTGTCCGAGGTCGAACTGGAGCTGATCCCGGCCAGAGACCCCAAACCGCCCAGTACATCCGTGGGGCTGGGGGCTGTCTCGCTGCGGACCGAGAACCCGACATAGGAGGCGTATTGATCCGCCGCCCGCGTATAAAGATAAAAGCCCGCCAAAAAGGTCGGCAGGATCACCAGCAGAACGAAGCTGATGACCAACCCGAAATGGCGCTTTTCCAAGGTGGCCGGGCTGGCGGGCGGCAGAACGGGCTGATCAAGGGCTGCTTGGATCCGCTGTTTCATCGGACCTTTGCCGGGACCGCCTGCGTTGCCGCGTTGACCGGGGCCGCCAGCAAAGCCGCCCTTGCCTGGCCCCATGCGGCCGCCACCCATCTTGCCACCGGCAGTTTTCTTTGCCCCCGTTTTGCGAAGGCGGTTCGGGCCGGCGGGACCCGCAGCCACCTTCGCAGGTGTTTCGGCCTGTGCGGCATCGCTTTTTGGGGTGTGTTCCGGCATGCTGGATCCGGATTTATCGTCTTGGGCGGACATGCGCTTACCCCGCCTGTCATGTTGAACTCTTCCCGGCTCTCATACATAAGCCTTGAGGACAGTTCCAGCACTGATCCCCAAGACGGGGGCGGTGATCAGCGAAAGGCGCCCCGGGCGCGGATCCATGCAAGACACGTTCCAAGATAACAGTCCCGCCCCCCTGCCTCAGCGCGCCGAGGTCAAAACCAACCGCACCTTGCGCGAGGTTCGTCAACACCGCAGCTTCGCCAGCCTGCGCGCCATTGGCGCGCTGGTCCTGCGTGAGATGCAGACGAGCCACGGGCGTGCATCCGGCGGCTATTTCTGGGCGATTGCCGAACCGGTGGGCGGTATCATCCTGTTGACGCTGATCTTTTCGGTTGGGTTCAGAACACCACCGATCGGCACGAATTTCGCGATCTTCTACGCGACGGGGGTCGTGCCCTTCATGTGCTATCTGGACGTTTCAGGCAAGGTGGCGGGATCGGTGCGGTATTCCAAGTCCCTGTTGGCCTATCCGGCGGTGACCTTCATGGATGCCTTGCTGGCACGCATGGCCTTCAACACGATCACCCATATCATGGTGTTGACCATCGTCTTTGCCGGTATCTACACCATCCTTGATACCCGAACGGACCCTCAGGTCTTGGGTATCGCACTGGGAATGGTGATGGCGATCACGTTGGCTTCTGCGGTCGGCGCAATGAACTGCTTCTTGATCGAGGCCTTCAGTTGGTGGCAGCCCCTTTGGGGTATTCTGATGCGGCCATTGTTCCTGCTGTCCTGCATCTTCTTCGTCTTTGACACCATCCCGCAGCCCTATCAGGACTGGTTGTGGTGGAACCCGCTGGTGCATGTCGTCGGTCAGATGCGACGGTCGTTCTATCCCAGTTATGTCGGGGAATACGTCAGTCATCTTTATGTCTTCGGTCTCAGCCTCGGGCTGCTGGCTTTCGGGCTGATGCTGCTGATCCGGTACCACCGGGACCTGCAGAACAGCTGAGGGGCCAGCAGCCTTGGGTTTATCCGCGCGGGTCGATCAAGCGCGCCAGAACGGCTTTGCGGGTGATGCGCCCGCCGCCAGCCACAGGAACCGCAGCATCTTCGGCAAGACGGTCCATGACCATCTTGACCGGCATATCGCGAGGCACGGGTTCGCCCTCGGCATCGCCATCCTCGACCACATCCTCGGCGGTCAGGACGCCCAAGGGGTTCATATGGGCGACGAAATCGGCGACGTAATCATTGACCGGATTGGCAATGATCTGGCGCGCGGTGCCGATCTGGACGATACGGCCCCCTTCCATCAATGCGATGCGGTTGCCCAGCTTGAAGGCCTCGTCCAGATCATGGCTGACGAAAATGATGGTGCGCTTGGTCTTGGCCTGCAGTTCCAGCAGCTCATCCTGCAAACGTGCGCGGATCAGCGGGTCCAGCGCACTGAAGGGTTCGTCCATCAGCAGGATCGGCGCTTCGGTCGCGAAGGCACGGGCAAGGCCGACGCGCTGCTGCATGCCGCCCGACAGATCGCCGACCTTGCGTTCGGCCCATTCGTCCAGACCCACGGTCCTGAGCTGGTCGTCCACCCGGCGATGACGTTCGGCGGCTGAAATACCCGCAAGCTCCAACCCGAGGCCGACGTTTTCACGCACGCTGCGCCACGGCAGCAAGCCAAACTGCTGAAAGACCATCGCCACATTGCGAAGGCGGATGTCGCGCAGCGCCCGTTTGCCTGCGCCGGTGACGCTGACCATCCGGTCGCCCTGGCGGATGCGGACATCGCCGCGGCAGACGTCGTTCAGGGCATTCACGCCCCGCAGCAGCGTGGATTTTCCCGATCCCGACAGCCCCATCAGGACAAGGATCTCGCCCTCGGCCACATCCAGCGTGCAGTCGTGGACGCCCAGCACCTGGCCGGTTTCATCCTTGATAGGGCCGCGCTCCAGACCTTCGTCCATCAGGGGCAGGGCGGTTTCGGGTGCATCGCCGAAGACGATGCAGACCTTTTCGAACTCGACGGCGTTGCGGGTCATTTGCCGCCCTCCATGCGCAGGATGCGGTCCAGAAGGATGGCGACGACCACGATCACGATGCCCGATTCGAACCCGAGCGAGGTGTTCACGCTGTTCAGCGCCCGCACGACAGGCACGCCCAGACCGGATGCGCCGACCAGCGCGGCAATGACGACCATCGACAGCGACAGCATGATGGTCTGGTTCAGACCGGCCATGATCTGGGGCAGGGCGCTTGGCAGCTCGACCTTCCACAACAATTGACGCGGGGTGGCACCAAAGGCAGTCGCGGCCTCGGTCAGGGCGGTGGGTGTGGATGCGATACCCAGCTGCGTCAGGCGGATCGGCGCGGGCAGCACGAAGATCACCGTGGCCAGCAGGCCGGGCACCATGCCAATGCCGAAGAAGACGATGGCCGGGATCAGGTAGACGAATGTCGGCAGCGTCTGCATCAGGTCCAGAACCGGGCGCATCCACGCGTAGAGCCGCGGCCGATGCGCGGCGGCGATGCCGATGGGTACGCCGATTGCCATGCAGACGATGCAGGCCGAGAGCACCAGCGTCAGCGACTGCAGGGTTTCTTCCCAATAGCCCTGGTTCAGGATGAACAGCAGACCCGCCGCGACCAGCACGCAGGTCGATACCCGGCGCTGCAAGCCCCAGGTCAGCGCGACCACGATGGCGATGAACAGGAAGGGGTGCGGGGCTTCCAGCGCGGTCAGGATGGCATCGATCAGCCAATCCATCACGTCCGAAATCGTATTGAATACCCCCGAGGCATTGGCATTCAGCCAGTCGAATATCGTCTTGGCGGTCTTTCCCACCGGGATCTTGTTGTCCGTGACCCAATCGGTCAGCTGTTCCATTCTGGTCCCCTTGGATGTCGGTGGTTGTGGCGCGGACCCATGACAGATCCGCGCCCCGTCGTCAGCCTTCCAGCGCGGCGCTCAGCGCGGCCTGCGGGTCGTTGCCGTCCAGCGTGGTGACATCGGCCAGCCACGGCGTCGCAGCATCCGGATTGGCCTGCAGCCATTCCTTGGCCGCGTCCATCGGGTCCTGACCGTCGTTCAGGATCTTGGCCATGACCTCGTTTTCCATGGCCAGGGTGAATTCCAGGTTCTGCAGCAGCTTGCCCACATTCGGGCATTCCTCGACATAGCCGGCGCGGGTGTTGGTGCGCACTTCGGCACCGCCAAGATCAGGGCCGAAGATGTCGTCGCCGCCGGTCAGATAGGTCATCTCGAACTGGGCGTTCATCGGGTGGGGTTCCCAGCCAAGAAAGACGACCGGATCGCCGCTGTTGCTGGCCCGTTGGACCTGCGCCAGCATGCCCTGTTCGCTGGATTCGACGATCTCAAAGGTGCCCATGCCGAACTGGTCACCCGCGACCATTTCCAGCAGAAGGCGATTGCCGTCATTGCCGGGTTCGATGCCATAGATCTTGCCGTCCAGGGCATCCTTATGTTCGACGATCTTGCTGAAATCATTGATGCCCAGATCGGCGCCCGCCTTATTGGTAGCCAAGGTGTATTTGGCGCCGGTCAGGTTGGTGCGCACGGTGTTGACGGTGCCTTCGTCGCGATAGGGGGCGATATCGGCCTCCATCGTGGGCATCCAGTTGCCGAGAAAGACGTTGACATCATCCGTCGCCATGGCGGTATAGGTCACCGGCACCGACAGGATGCGGGTTTCGGTCTCATAGCCAAGCGCCTGCAGGACCGTGCTAGTCAGCGCCGTCGTCGCCGTGATGTCCGACCAGCCGACGTCCGAAAAGACGATCTCGCCGCAGGCTTCGGGTTCCGCTGCAGCGGCCGTTCCGGCGATCGAGGCCCCGAGGGCAACAGTCGCGATGATACGGGTGAGGGTCATTTTAGGCTCCCTGTTCTTGATTGGTTAGTCAATTAACGTTACATAGGGCACGTAAAGCAACAAATTTCTTCCGAACGCAGGTGCAGTCATGCCAAAACTTGGAGCCGAGCCTATCCGAAAAGCAGCGTTGATCAACGCTGCCATTTTCGAGGTGGGAATGGCCGGATCGCTGGATGTGACGGTGGCGCAAATCGCCCGCCGTGCCGGCATGTCGCCCGCCCTTGCCCATCACTACTTCGGGTCCAAGGAAAAGATATTCTTGGCTGCAATGCGTTATATCCTAAGGACTTACGGGCAATCCGTGCGCGATGTCCTGCCGGGTCGCGGGGCGCGCGGTCGTCTGGACGGCATCGTCAAGGCCAGCTTCGCGCCCCAGAACTTCCAGCGCGAAACGGTCAGTGCATGGCTTAACTTTTACGCACTTTCCTTCGTCAACAAGGATGCGGGTCGCTTGTTGCGGGTCTACCACCAGCGGCTTCGGTCAAACCTGATCGTGGCGCTGCGGGGCCTGACCGACCATCCCGAACGCACCGCCGATACCCTTGGTGCGCTGATCGACGGCGTCTATCTGCGGGCGGTCCTGACACCGGGGCCGACCGATGCGACCGATGCCGAAAACACCATCATGTCTTATCTTGAGGAGGCGCTAGCATGAGCCTGAACGCCCAACCGACCGCCAGCCTGTTCATCAACGGCAAACATGTCGAGGGACAGGGTAAGGAATTGCCCGTCCATTATGCCTATACCGGCGAAACCATCGCGACGCTGCATGAAGCATCGACCGATCAGGTGGCCGAAGCCTGCCGCGTCGCCAAGGAAGCGCAGCCCGCATGGGCCGCCATGGCCCCGGTCGAGCGTGGCCGCATTCTGGGTCGTGCCGCCGCCATCATCATGGAACGCAACGACGAACTGGCCCGGATCGAGACGCTGGACACCGGCAAGCCGATCCAAGAAACCGAGGTCGCGGATTGGCCCTCGGGCGCTGCTGCGCTGGAATATTTCGCGGGTCTGGCTGCGACGTTGACCGGCCAGTACATCCCGCTTGGCGCCGATTGGGCCTATACCCGCCGCGAGGCGCTTGGCGTCTGCGCAGGCATCGGCGCATGGAACTATCCTAGCCAGATCGCCTGCTGGAAGGCCGCGCCGGCACTGGTCATGGGGAACACCATGGTCTTCAAACCTTCCGAGGAAACGCCGCTAGGTGCCTTGAAACTGGCGGAAATCTTCATCGAGGCTGGTATGCCCGCAGGCGTTTTCAACGTCGTGCAGGGCCGTGGCGAAGTCGGTGCCGCATTGGTCACCGACCCCAACGTCGAAAAGGTCTCGCTGACGGGTTCGGTGCCGACCGGCCGCAAGGTCTATGCCGCCGCAGCCGAAGGCATGCGCCACGTCACGATGGAGTTGGGTGGCAAATCACCCCTGATCGTTTTCGATGATGCGAACCTTGAAGATGCCGTCAGCGCGGCGATCCTGGCGAACTTCTACAGCTCGGGTCAGATCTGTTCGAACGGCACGCGCGTCTTCCTGCAGGAAGGCATCAAGACCCCGTTCCTAGAGCGCTTGGCCGAACGCGTGAAGGCGATCAAGATGGGCGACCCGATGGACCCCGACACCAACCACGGCCCGATCATCAACCCTACGCAGGCCGCGAAAATCCGTGAAGCCATCGCCTCGGGTCAGGCCGCCGGTGCGCGTCTGGTCTGCGGCGGTCCGGGCGAGGGTGCGTTCATCCCGCCCACCGTCTTTGCCGATGCGACCGACGACATGACCATCGCCACCGACGAGATCTTCGGCCCGGTGATGACGACCCTGTCCTTCTTCGACGAGGAAGAGGCCGTGCGCCGCGCCAATGGCACCGGCTTCGGGCTGGCTGCGGGCGTCTTCACGCAGGACCTGACCCGCGCCCATCGCGTCGTCGCAGGCCTCGAGGCGGGCACCTGCTGGATCAACACCTACAACTTGACCCCGGTCGAGATGCCCTTCGGCGGCGTCAAGAACTCGGGTCTGGGTCGTGAAAACTCCGCCGCTGCGATCGAGCATTATTCGCAGCTGAAATCGGTCTATGTCGGAATGGGAGGCGTCGATGCCCCGTACTGAGAACACGAATGCGGCAGCGCCCGCAGATTACGTCATCATCGGGGCCGGCAGCGCTGGTTGCGCGCTGGCCTATCGCCTGACCGAGGCAGGGCGCAGTGTCACCCTGATCGAATTCGGCGGCAGCGACATCGGGCCCTTCATCCAGATGCCGGGCGCGCTGTCCTATCCGATGAACATGGCGCGTTACGACTGGGGCTTTTCGTCCGAACCCGAAGAGCATCTGGGCGGTCGCAGCCTTGCCACACCGCGTGGCAAAGTGCTGGGCGGGTCGTCCTCGATCAACGGGATGGTCTTCGTGCGGGGCAACCCTCTGGATTACCAACATTGGGAAGACAGCGGCGCGACCGGCTGGAACTATGCCGACGTGCTGCCCTATTTCAAGCGGATGGAAACCTGGCACGGCGATCCCTCGGGCGACCAGACCTCGCCCTGGCGCGGCGACAGCGGCCCGATGCATGTGTCACGCGGCAAGCGCAAGAACCCACTGTTCAACACCTTCATCAAGGCCGGCGAACAGGCTGGCTGGCCGCGCACCGATGACTACAACGGCGAACAGCAAGAGGGCTTCGGCCCGATGGAGGCGACCATCTGGAAGGGCCGCCGCTGGTCCACCGCCAATGCCTATCTGCGCCCCGCCAAGAAAACCGGCCTGCTGACCGTCGTTCGCGGCTTGGCACGGCGTGTTCTTTTCGAAGGAAAGCGTGCCTATGGTGTTGAGTTGGAACAGAAAGGCCAGATCACGCAGGTCGAGGCCAAGCGTGAGGTCATCATCTCGGCCAGCTCGATCAATTCGCCGAAGCTGCTGATGGTGTCGGGCATCGGCCCGGCGGATCACCTGCGCGAACACGGTATCACGCCGCTGGTCGATCGTCCGGGTGTTGGGGAAAACCTGCAGGACCACCTCGAGGTCTATATGCAGTATAAATCGCTGAAGCCGATCACCCTCTACAGCTATTACAACCTTCTGGGCAAAAGCCGCGTGGGTGTGGAATGGCTGTTGCAGAAGACCGGTCTGGGCGCGTCGAACCAGTTCGAAAGCTGCGGTTTCATCAAATCGGATGACACCAAGGCTTATCCCGACATCCAGTACCACTTCCTGCCCCTGGCCGTGCGTTATGACGGCAAGGCGGCGGCATCGGGCCACGGCTTCCAGGCACATGTCGGGCCGATGCGTTCGGCGTCACGCGGCACCATCCGGCTGGCCAGCGGCGATCCCAATGCGGCACCCAAGATCCACTTCAACTACATGTCGCAAGACAGCGATTGGGAGGAGTTCCGCGCCTGTGTCCGCCACACGCGCAAGATCTTCGACCAGCCTGCCTTCGCGGAATTTCGGGGCGATGAGATCCAGCCCGGTGATGATGTCCAGACCGATCAGCAGATCGACGACTTCATCCGCGAACATGCGGAATTGGCCTATCACCCCTGCGGTTCCTGCCGGATGGGTGCGGCAGATGACGACATGGCCGTGGTCGATCCCGAACTGCGCGTGATCGGGGTCGAAGGGCTGCGCGTCGTCAACAGCTCGATCTTCCCGCGGATCACCAACGGAAACCTGAACGGTCCGTCGATCATGACCGGCGAAAAGGCCGCCGATCATATATTGGGTCGGACGATGATGCGCGCCGATCTGGACCAGCTTGGCGCCTGATCCAGGAAAGCCCGCGCCCCGAAAGGGACGCGGGTTTTTTCATGCCGCGTCGGCTGCCTTCTGGCGCTTGGTATAGTTCAGGACGGGGGCCAGCCAACGCTCGACCTCCTCCAACGACATGCCTTTGCGGGCGGCGTAATCGCGGGCCTGATCCTCTTCGATCTTGGCAACACCGAAATAATAGCTGTCGGGATGCCCGATATAGAGCCCCGAGACCGATGATCCCGGCCACATCGCCATGCTTTCCGTCAGCGTCACACCGGTCGCGGCCTCGGCGTCCAGCAGGCGGAACAGGGTCAGTTTTTCGGTGTGATCGGGCTGTGCAGGATAGCCCGGCGCCGGGCGGATGCCCGCGTATGGCTCCGCGATTAGCTCCTCGGGCTCATAGGTCTCATCCGTGCCATAGCCCCAATACTCCTTTCGGACGCGTTCATGCAGCATTTCAGCCATGGCCTCGGCAATGCGGTCGGCCAGGGCCTTGACCATGATCGAGGAATAATCGTCACCCGCCTTCTCATAGTCGGCAGCAATGGCCGCTTCCTCGGGGCCCGCGGTGACGACGAAACCGCCGACGTGATCCGCCCCCGTGGGCGCGACGAAATCCGACAGCGAGACATTCGGGCGACCGTTGCGCTTGGTCACCTGCTGGCGCAGCATGTGCAGCGTGGCCAGTTCCTGTTCCCGATCCGCACCGGTAAACAGGCGGATGTCGTCGTCCACCGCATTGGCAGGCCAGAAGCCCACGACGGCGCGCGGCTTGAACCATTTGCCGTCGATGATCTTCGCCAGCATCTCCTGCGCTTCGGCCAACAAGGTGCGCGCCGCCTCGCCCTGCTTTTCGTCGTCCAGAATGCGGGGATAGACGCCCTTCAGCTCCCACGTCTGGAAGAAGGGGGTCCAGTCGATATAGCGGGCGATTTCGGCCAGATCCCAGTCATCGATGATGCGCGTGCCGGTGAATTGCGGCGCGACGGGGGTATAGGCCGACCAATCGATCTGCAGCGCATTGGCGCGGGCAGTGGCGAGGGGCAGGCGGCTTTTCGCGGCCTCGGCGCGTTCGTGCTTTTCGGCCACCTGAGTATATTCGTCCCGGATCGCATCGACATAGGCGCCCTGCCGTTCAGGGCTGAGAAGCTCGGACACCACGCCAACCGCGCGGCTGGCATCGGTGACATAGACCGCCTGTCCCGCGACATAGCGCGGCGCGACCTTGACCGCCGTATGGATCTTCGAGGTCGTTGCCCCGCCGATCAGCAGCGGGATATTGAAACCCTCGCGCTGCATTTCACTGGCGACATGGACCATTTCGTCCAGCGACGGGGTGATCAGACCCGACAGCCCGATGACATCGACATTCTCGGCCTTGGCCACTTCCAGAATTTTCTGGGCGGGGACCATCACGCCAAGGTCGATCACCTCGTAATTGTTGCAGGCGAGAACGACGCCGACGATGTTCTTGCCGATATCATGGACGTCGCCCTTGACGGTCGCCATCAGGATCTTGCCGGCGGTCTGACGTTCGGTCCCGCCGTTCAGGCGCTTTTCCTCCTCCATATAGGGCAGAAGGACGGCGACGGCCTGTTTCATCACGCGGGCCGATTTGACCACCTGCGGCAGGAACATCTTGCCCGCGCCGAACAGGTCGCCGACGACGTTCATACCCGCCATCAGCGGACCTTCGATGACATGCAGCGGGCGTTCGGCCTGAAGGCGGGCTTCCTCGGTGTCGGCATCGACATATTCGGTGATGCCATTGACCAGCGCGTGTTCCAGACGCTTTTCGATGGACCATTCGCGCCAGGTCAGGTCTTTTTCGCGGGCCTTGGCGCCTGCCTCGCCGCGGTAACGTTCGGCCACCTCCAGCAGGCGGTCGGTCGCGTCGTCGCGGCGGTTCAGGACGACGTCTTCGCAGGCTTCGCGCAAGTCGGTGTCGATCTGGTCATAGACCGCCAGCTGACCCGCATTGACGATGCCCATATCCATCCCCGCCTGGATGGCGTGGTACAGGAAGACGGCGTGCATCGCCTCGCGCACGGGTTCGTTGCCGCGGAAGCTGAAGGACAGGTTGGACACGCCGCCCGACACATGCGCGTGCGGCAGGTTCTGGCGGATCCAGCGGGTGGCTTCGATGAAATCGACGCCGTAGTTGTTGTGTTCCTCGATGCCCGTGGCCACGGCAAAGACGTTCGGGTCGAAGATGATGTCCTCGGGCGGGAAGCCGACCTCATCGACCAGAATGCGGTATGCACGTTCGCAGATCTGGATCTTGCGCGCCGCCGTATCGGCCTGACCCTGTTCGTCGAAGGCCATCACGACAACTGCTGCGCCATAGGCTAGGCACAACCGCGCCTGATGGCGGAACTGATCTTCGCCCTCTTTCATGCTGATCGAGTTCACGACCGGCTTGCCCTGAACGCATTGCAGGCCCGCCTCGATCACCTCCCATTTGGAGCTGTCGATCATGACCGGCACGCGGGCGATGTCGGGTTCGGCGGCCAGCAGGTTCAGATATTCGACCATGGCGGCTTTTGAATCGATCAAGCCTTCGTCCATGTTGATGTCGATGATCTGCGCGCCGTTCTCGACCTGATCGCGGGCAACCTCCAGCGCGGTTGCATAGTCGCGGTTCTTGACCAGCTTGCGGAAACGCGCGCTGCCGGTGACGTTCGTGCGCTCGCCCACGTTCACGAAGGGGATGTCGGGGGTCAGGACAAACGGTTCCAGACCGGACAGGCGAAGCATGCGATCAGACATAGGCGGGCACCTTTCTGGGGGCGAAACCGGCAACGGTTTCGGCGATGGCGCGGATATGGTCGGGGGTCGTGCCACAGCAGCCGCCGACGACGTTGACCAGCCCTTCGCGGGCGAAATCGGCGATCTGGGGGGCCATGTCGTCGGGGTCTTCGTCATATTGACCAAAGGCGTTCGGCAGACCGGCATTGGGATAGGCGCAGATCAGCGTGTCGGCCACGCCGGACAGTTCGGCCAGATGCGGGCGCATGGCGTTGGCGCCAAGCGCGCAGTTCAGCCCCACGGTCCAAGGTCGCGCGTGCCGGACCGAGTGCCAGAAGGCCGTCGGCGTCTGCCCCGACAGCGTGCGCCCCGAGGCATCGGTGATCGTGCCGGAGATCATCATCGGCAGGGCGCGGCCATGTTCCTCCATTGCCTGAATGCAGGCAAAGATGGCAGCTTTGGCGTTCAGGGTGTCGAAGATCGTCTCGATCAGCAGAATGTCCGAGCCGCCTGCGATCAGGCCCTTGGCCTGCTGCAGATAGGCGACGCGCAGATCATCAAAGGTCACGGCGCGATAGCCGGGGTCGTTCACATCGGGGCTGATCGAGGCCGTGCGGTTGGTCGGCCCGATCGCGCCCGCGACAAAGCGCGCCTTGCCGTCGATGGCGGTCGCACGATCCAGCGCGCGGCGGACAACGCGGGCGCCCTCGACGTTCAGGTCGTGGACGGCCTCCTGCAGGCCATAGTCGGCCTGCGCGATGGTCGTCGCGGAAAACGTATTGGTTTCAACGATATCCGCGCCTGCCATGGCATAGTTGAAATGGATCTCCTCGACCGCCTCGGGCTGGGTCAGGATCAGCAGGTCGTTGTTGCCCTGCTGGGGATGATCGGAATGGTGGCGGCAGGCATGGCCCGATCCGTGGCCGGTATAGTCATCCTCGGCCAGGCCAAGGGACTGGATCTGCGTGCCCATCGCGCCATCCATGATCAGAATGCGTTCGGAGGCGGCCTTGTTCAGAACCGCGAAGGCATCGGATTGGGGAAGCTTGCCGGACATGATCGCGCCTTTCATCAGAAGTCTGTTCTATAGACCCCTGGCGGCATGGCGGCAAATTCATAGTTTTCGATAAGATAATGAAATCAGTTCAAGTTCGACCGGCAACAAGGTGACCTGCTGCCGGTCGGGGCCGCTTAGAAGCCGGCCTTGATCTTTTCGAACTCGGCCAGCTGTTTCTGGCGTTGCTGCGGATCGTTGGGGGTCTGTGCCAGCACCGGCACGTCAATCTCGGCCAGACCCTCGGCGACGGCGGGTTCGTCCTTGATCGTCTCCATCGCCTCGGTCGAGGTATGGCCATAGCCAATGGTGTCCAGCAGCGCCTGACCGGCCGATGGTTCCAGCCATGCGTTGATGAAATCATAGGCGCGTTCTTCGTCGCCCGGCCCGTCCTTGACGTTCACGAAGCCGCAAAAGAAGGTCGACGACCCTTCCTTCGCCTCGCGCTGGAAGCCCACCGGATAATTATCTTCCTGTAGATAGACCACGCCGTCATTCCATGACCACGCCACGTCCACCGCGCCCGATGCCATCAGCTGCGCCTGTTCCGACGGATCGGCCCAATAGGCGGCGACGTTCTGATGCGCCTTGCGCAGCCATTCGGCAGCGGCGTCGAACTGTTCGTCGCTTACATCGGTCCAGTCGGTCGTGCCGGTCGCCAGATAGGCCAGCGCCCAGACATCGTCCGAACTGTCGGGCAGCGAGGTGCGGCCCTGATATTTCGGGTCGAGGAACACCTCGAGCGATGCGACATCTTCGGGCGGAACGGTGTCGCTGTTATAGGCGATGGCGGTGGCGCCCCAATCGGTCGGGATGAACCAGACGCCCTGATCGTCGCGGAACACCTCGGAATCTAGAAATTTTTCGTCGATCTTGTCGAATTTCGGGATCTTGGCGGTGTCCCAAGGCTCGATCAGGCCAGCGTCGCGATATTTGCTGACCATCTGGCTGCAGGGGTGAACGACATCGGCACGAAAACCGGATGCGACCTTCTGGAATGCCTCATCGTCGTCGCCGAAGAAGGCGAAGGTCGGGCTGTCGCCGTGCTTGTCCAGATAGCCCTGGAAGATCGAGGGTTCCTCGAACCCGGCCCAGTCAAAGACGGTGAACTGGCTGTCGGCGGCGTAGGCGGGCAGGGCCGCCGCGGCCAGGATGGTGGTGGTCAGCAAGCGCATGAAAACTGGCCTTTCGGTTCATCTGTTCTGCACGAACGCTAGCCGTCGCCCCCCGCCCGCGCAAGCGTTTCGCGCAAGACGGGGGGCTTGGTGGTCAACGCATGCGCAGCGCGCCATCCAGCCGGATCACCTCGCCGTTCAGATAATCGCTTTCGACGATGAAGGCGGCCATGCGGGCGTATTCATCGGGGTCGCCAAGACGTTTCGGGAAGGTGACTTCCGCAGCAAGGCTGTCCTGCACGTCCTGGGGCAGTCCCTTCAGCATGGGCGTGCCGAAGATACCCGGCGCGATGGCGCAGACGCGAATGCGCTGACCTGCCAGATCGCGCGCCAAGGGCAGCGTCATGCCCGCGATGCCCGCCTTGGAGGCTGCATAGGCGGCCTGACCCTTCTGCCCGTCGAAAGCCGCGATCGAGGCGGTGTTCACGATGACCCCGTTGTCAGGTCGGTCGTTCAGCGCCATCCGTTCGGCAGCCATCCGCAGGACGTTGAAGCTGCCGATCAGGTTGATCTCGATGGTGCGGCGAAAGCTGGCAAGGCGGTGCGGGCCATCGCGGCCAAGTGTCTTTTCACCCGTCGCGATACCGGCGCAATTCACGCAGATGTCGATGCCGCCCATCAGACCGACCGCATGGTCCAGCGCGGCGGCCACGCTGGCCTCATCTGTCACATCGGTCTGCGCGAAGCCCGCGCCCATCGCGGTGGCCGCAGCCTGGCCCGCGTGGTCCAGATCCAGCACGGTGACCTCTGCGCCCATCTTGCGGAAATGCGCGGCGGTGGCGGCGCCAAGGCCGGATGCGCCGCCCGTGACGATGGCGCGGCTGTTCGACAGATCCATGATATCCTCCCAGATGATCCTTCGAAAAGGTTCTGGCATGGCCCCCGTCAAAGGCCAAGAGGATCAGTCGCGCAGCAGGTCCGGTCCGCCCGCGATCCGCGGATCGACCGCGCCGATCACATCGACATCCTTGCCCACGTAGTCCACCGCATGCAAGATCGTCTGGATCGCGGCCACCCGTGCGCGTTTCTTGTCGTCCGACCGGATGACCGTCCAAGGCGCGATGGGGGAATGCGACAGGTTCAGCGTGTCGCGAATGGCGGTGGAATATTCATCCCATTTCGCCAACCCCTGAACGTCGATGCCGCTTAGCTTCCATTGCTTCAACGGGTCCTGTTCGCGGTCCAGAAAACGGCGCAGCTGTTCGGCGCGCCCGACATTCAGCCACAGCTTGACCAGGATCACGCCGTCATCGACCAGCATCTGTTCGAAGCTGGGCAATTGGCGGAAGAAGGCGTTGCGCTGCAGGTCGGTGGAAAAGCCGAAGACGCGTTCCACGACACCGCGATTATACCAGCTGCGATCGAACAGCGCCAATTCGCCCGCGGCGGGCAGATGGTCGAACATAGCGCTGGAAATACCATTGGCCCGCCTCACGCTCGGAGGGTTTGGGCAGGGCGACGACATAGGAAGACCGCGGGTTCAGATTCTCGCGCACGCGTTCGATGGTGCCGCCCTTGCCTGCGGCATCGCGCCCCTCGAACAAGACGACGATGCGCTTGCCGGTGGCGATGGTGTCATACATCATCCGGATCAGCTGCAACTGCAGCTTTTCCATCCGGTCGTTGTAATCATCCTTTTCCATCATGTCGCGATAGGGGAAATCCGCGTCCATGATGTCGTTCTTGTCCGCCTCGGCGATCTGCTTGCGAACCGATTTGGGCGCTTTGTTTTCCAGATAGTCGGTGATCTGACCGACATAGGGCAGGTTCGGTGCGGTCATGGTCATCCCTCTCCGATACGGGCCATGTCGTACATGGTCGTCTGGTAGATCTCGTTGATCCAGTTACCGTAGAGCAGATGCGCGTGGCTGCGCCAGCGGTTCAGCGGCGCGCGGGCGGGGTCGTCCTGCGGGAAGTAATTGGCCGGGACGGTGACCGGCTTTCCGGCCTGCACGTCGCGGTCGAATTCATCCTTCAGCGTCGTGCTGTCATATTCGAAATGGTTGAACACATAGAGCCCCCGGCGCTTGGCATCCGACAGCAGGCAGGGCCCGACATCGGGGCTGGCCAGCAGGGTCGTCAGGTCGGGGCGGGCGTCAACATCTTCCTGCCGCACCTCGGTCCAGCGGCTGACGGGGACCAGCACCTCATCGGCGAAACCGCGCAGGTAATGCGACGAGGGTTCAAGGTTCTGATGCGCGAAGCAGCCGAAGGCCTTGGCGGGCAGGATATGCTTGGGCAGCCCGTGGAAATACCATGCCATCGCCATGCCGCCCCAGCAGACGCCGAAGGTCGAATGCACATGGGTCCGGGTCCATTCGAAGACGCGGGTCAGCTCATCCCAATAGGTGACCTGATCGAAGGGCAGATGCTCGATCGGGGCGCCGGTGATGACAAGGCCGTCGAATTTCTCGCCCGTGGCCTCGACCTCGCGGAAGGGGCGATAGAAGCTTTCCATATGGTCGGCGGCGGTATTGCGGCTTTCGTGGTCGGACATGCGGATCAGCTGGAAGTCGATCTGCAGGGGGGTCGCGCCGATGACGCGGGCGAACTGGTTCTCGGTCTGGATCTTTTTCGGCATCAGGTTCAACAGCCCGATCCGCAGGGGACGGATATCCTGCGTCGCCGCCCGCCCCGGAGACATCACCATCACGCCTTCCTTGGACAGGATGCGATAGGCGGGCAGGTTCTCGTTCAGGGTGATGGGCATATCAGGCTTCCTTGCGCGAAATGGCCTTGGCGATCAGGTCGTCGAAATCCTTGGGGTTGCGGATCTGGGCGACTTCCTCGGCCAGAACGGTCACGCCGCGTTTGGCCATCGCTTCGTAGCGGGGCTGACGATGGGCCAGCGCGCGGGCATAGGTCCAGCGGATGAAGTCGTCAGGATTGACCTGTTCCTCCTCCAGCCCCTTTTCAACGCGATAGGCGACCCATGCCTTTTCCAAGAACTGCGGCTGGTAATACATCGGCTTGGGCGCGCGGTCGAAGCGCCGCACCAGTTCGGCGGTATGGGCGTCGCTGCCCTTGATCCAGACCATCAGAAAATCGCGCGACAGGGCCTCGATCACCGGGTCCTGCGGATCGTCGGGGTCAACCACTTCGCAGATGGAACCGCCGGTGTCGCAGATGAAATGCGGCGTGCCATAGATGTCCTGCGCGCGTTCAAGGAAATGGCGCGTGTCCAGCAGGGACGCGATCTCGGCGCGGCGGTGCTGGTTCTGGCGGCGGCAGTAATCCTCGAACGGCAGGCCACCACGGCTGGGGCTGCCGGGCTTGCCCAGATAGGTCAACAGCGGTGCCAGATTGTCGAAGGTGATGTTGCTGGAGATATGGACGCTGTCCGACATCAACAGGTCGCGCAGGAACGGGACCTTCATCGCCTCGCGCTTGAAGTTGTCGGCGATATATTCGCCCATGTAGCGCGTGCCGATGCGGTAATCGACGGAATAGTGGAACCATTCGTCCGTGTCGCGCAGCATCGAGGCAAGATAGGTCTTGCCCAGTCCCGACATCCCGAACAGCACGATCCGTTTCGATGCGGCCGTCCGCCAAGCCTCTGCACTGCGATAGATCATCTGCCGTCCCTTGTCTGCGCAAGGCCTTGCTAAACCGCGCGTGGCCGAAGGGAAAGACCCCCGCCCGAGGCCGAACGAAAAACGGCCCCGTCCTTGCGGAGGGGGCCGTTCGCGTCATGTCACGGGCTTCAGAAGCTGTAGCCGATGCGGACGCCCGCACCCCATGCGTGGTTGCCTTCCATGCTGGCGCGTTCGGTATCCGGCGTGCCGGTCTCGGGCATCGCGTCACCCAACTTGGTATAGTTGATCCCGGTCGAGATCTTCATCGGCCCCTGCGTATAGATCGCGGCCAGCGTGATGCCCTTGCGACCGTTCGTCGGTGCCAGCGGGGAAACCAGATCGTCGCCACCCTTTTCATAGGTGAAGGCAGCCGAGCCCGACCAGTTTTCCGTGAACTTGCGTCCCACGCCCAAGGTATAGGTAGTGGTGTCTTCCAGATCGACCAGACCGCCACCGGTGACGGTCACGAAGTTCGCGGGATCAACGCGGAACTCGCTCCAGTTGACCCAACGGACCGAGCCGAAGACCAGCGTATCAGCGGCGACGCCGGTCTGGAATTCTAGGTTCCAGCTTTCAGGCGTGTTGACGGTGGTGGTCGAACTGCCGTTCAGCAGCGGCACCGCGGGGATCGGGCCGGGGCCATCGGGATCGACCAGCGGGCCGCTTTCCGTGGTGCCGAATTCATGTTCGATTTCCGAATTGTAGGTCAACGAAACACGCGCTGCGATCTCGGGCTTTTCCCAAGCTGCGCCTGCGACCCAACCGATGCCGGTATCGCTGTCCAGATCGACGTTATAACCGCTGACCGGACCATAGGCCAAGCCGTTCAACGTCACCTGCCCATCGGCGCGCGATCCGCGGATACCGCCGTGGACCGAGAAGTTGTTCGGCATCTTGTAGCGGCCCAGTGCCGTGAAGGTGGTGCTGTCGACCTTCGCCATCGTGCCTCCCAACACGGGCGAACCGCCATCCGTCGCCGACGGATAGAGGATGTCTGCACCGAACGGTTGTTCGATGATGATCGCGCCTGAAAACTCCGGCGTGAACTGGTGCTTGTAGGCCAGTCCGGTAAAGCCGTAGCCTTGGGCCACGTCGCCGGTGTCGAAGCCGGCGACATCGGTGCCCTCGACCGTGGGGTTGACGCCGCCGAAGCTGAGTTCGGCATAGTTCCCCTCCTCGAAGAGGGCGTTCAGCGATTGCGGCGCACGTTCGATGCCGCCTGCGACCAGCTGGGATGCACTGAGCATCAGAATTGCAATTCCGGATGACGCGATTTTCATTCTATCCTCCCTTGAGGGTACGTTGACCCGATTCGACCTTACGACACGATGATTACGAATCAATTAGCGCGATCAACTGACGTGACGTACGCGTCATTGCAGGGATCGGCACGGTGGCAGTTCGGCAACGCAGATTGATGCTTATGCGGGCTGGACAAAAGCGGCTGCGCATGAAAGTGGAAACTGCCAAACGAAATTGCCGCAAGGACACCCCCATGCAGATTCGTGAGGCTCTCACATTCGACGACGTTCTTCTGGTTCCGGCCGCCTCGACGGTGATGCCGTCGACCGCAGACGTGACCACGAATGTCACCAAATCCATCCGGATGAACATCCCGCTTTTGTCGTCGGCGATGGATACGGTCACGGAAAGCCGGATGGCCATTGCGATGGCGCAGGCAGGTGGCATCGGCGTCATCCACCGCAACCTGACCACCGAACAACAGGCCGCGGAAGTCAGCCGGGTCAAGCGGTTCGAATCCGGCATCGTCTACAACCCGATCACCCTGACGCCGGACCAGACGCTGGCCGATGCCAAGGCGTTTCAGGACCGCTATAACGTCACCGGTTTCCCGGTTGTGGACGACAAGGGCCGCGTGCTGGGCATCGTGACGAACCGCGACATGCGCTTTGCCAATGACGCCCGCACCCCCGTGCGCGCGATGATGTCCGACAAGAACCTTGCCATCCTGCGCGAACCCGCCGACCGCGCCGAGGCGATCAGCCTGATGAAGGCCCGCCGCATCGAAAAGCTGCTGATCACCGATGCCGAAGGCAAACTGACCGGCCTGCTGACGCTGAAGGATACCGAAAAGGCCGTCCTGAACCCGCTGGCCTGCAAGGACGACATGGGCCGCCTGCGCGTGGCCGCCGCATCGACCGTCGGCGATGAAGGCTTCGAACGCAGCATGGCGTTGATCGAGGCGGGCGTGGACATGGTGGTCATCGATACCGCGCATGGCCATTCCGCAGGCGTTGCCCGTGCGGTCGAACGTCTGAAGGTCGTGGCCGGTGACGTGCAGATCGTCGCGGGTAACGTCGCCACCGCCGAGGCCGTCCGCGCGCTGATCGGCGCGGGTGCCGATGCCATCAAGGTCGGCATCGGTCCTGGCAGCATTTGCACCACCCGCATCGTCGCGGGCGTGGGCGTTCCGCAGCTGACGGCGATCATGGATACCGCATCGGCGGCGGGCGACATCCCGATTATCGCGGATGGCGGCATCAAGTTCTCGGGCGATTTCGCCAAGGCCATCGCGGCGGGCGCAAGCTGCGCCATGGTCGGCAGCGCCATCGCCGGCACCGACGAAAGCCCGGGCGAGGTGATCCTGTATCAGGGCCGCAGCTTCAAATCCTATCGCGGGATGGGGTCGCTTGGCGCCATGGCGCGCGGATCGGCTGACCGCTACTTCCAGAAGGACGCGGCATCCGACAAGCTGGTCCCCGAGGGCATCGAAGGTCAGGTCCCCTACAAGGGTCCGGCGGGCACTGTCATCCACCAGCTGGTCGGCGGCCTGCGTGCAGCCATGGGCTATACCGGCTGCGCCACCGTCCCCGAGATGCGAAAGGGTTGCGAATTCGTCCGCATCACCGGCGCCGGACTGAAGGAAAGCCACGTCCACGACGTGCAGATCACGCGGGAATCGCCCAACTATCGCGCGGGCTGATCGCGATGTTTTCCCCCGGCTGCTGCGGTCTGCGGCATCCGGGGTTTCCCTTGCTTGACAACCCTTGGTGCCCTGCCTAAAGCCGCCATTCCTTCAGAGACAGGGCGTGGTCATGGCACATGCGATCGGCATAGATTTCGGTACCTCGAATTCGGCTGCGGCCTATCTGGTCGATGGCAAGCCACGTATGATCCCGATGGCACCGGGTCAGACGACCATGCCGACGACCTTCTTCTTCGATCATGAAAACCGTCGCACGCTGATCGGCGAACCGGCCAATCAGGCGCTGCTGGATGGGACCGAGGGTCGTTTCATGCGTGCGCTGAAACGTGTGCTGGGCACCAGCCTGATGCATGAAAAGCGCCAGATCCTGCATGAGCGCGTGACCTTCGTCGATATCATCGCCCGTTTTCTGAACCAGATCAAAACCCGCGCCGAGGCCGAGACCGGCCTGACCTTCGACCGCGTTCTGTCGGGTCGCCCCGTGGTCTTTCACGGTCAGAATGATCCGCGCGAGGCGCAGGCCGAGACGGATCTGCGCGCCTGCTATCTGGCCGCCGGTTTTACCGAGGTCGATTTCATGCCCGAACCTCAGGCCGCCGCCATTGCCAGCGGTGCGCTGGACCGGTCGGGCGACGTGGGGCTGATCGTGGACGTGGGCGGCGGCACGTCGGATTTTTCGCTGTTCAGGTCGGGGCCGGACGGCGTGGAAATTCTGGCCAATCACGGCGTGCGGATCGGCGGGACGGATTTCGACCGCGCCATCAATATCGACTGGGTGATGCCGCTGCTGGGCAAGGGAACCGAGCTGCGCAAGGTCATGGGGGCGGGGACCTCGCCCACGCCGAACGCGATCTATAACGACCTTGCGACCTGGGAAAAGATCGCCTTCGTCTATACCCCGCAGAACACGCGCATGGTCGCCGAGATGGTCCGTCTGGCGCAGGAGCAGGAAAAGCTGTCCCGCCTTGCCACCGTGCTGGAGGATGAGCTGGGCCACGAACTGGCCTTTGCCACTGAACGCGGCAAAATTGCCGCCAACGGGTTGCAGGATGATCCGCGTATCATGCTGGACGCGATCCAGCGCGGCCTGTCGGCACCGCTGACCGCGCAAGGCATGGCCGACAGCCTGGCGCGGCATGGGGAACAGCTGTCCGAAGGCGCGCAGGTGACGCTGCAGATGGCAGGGTTGCGGGCCGATCAGGTCGGACAGGTGATCTATGTCGGCGGGTCCAGCCTGATGACGATGGTCTCGGACCAGATGAAGGCGATCTTTCCCGATGCCCGCCACAGTTTCTCCGAAGTCTTCACCGCCGTGGCCGACGGTCTGGCGATTGCCGCGAACCGCGATTGATCGCGGCTCGCGGCGTGATGCTTAGGCAGCTGTCACGCGCCAGATGATGTCGCCCACGTCATCGGCCATCAGCAGCGACTTGCCGTCGGGGCCGATGGCGACGCCGACCGGGCGGCCATAGGCGACCTTTTCGTCATCGGACAGAAAGCCCCACAGGATGTCGCGCGGCGCACCGCAGGGCTTGCCGTCCTTGAAAGGCACGAAGATCAGCTTGTAGCCGCTGAGGGTCGAACGGTTCCACGACCCGTGCTGGCCGATGACCATGCCGTCGGGAAAGCCGGGCAGGGTGCCTTCGGGCATCCAGCAAAGGCCAAGCGACGCCGTATGCCCCCCAAGCGCGTAATCGGGCGTGATGGCGGATGCGACCTTGGCGGCATCCTGCGGCACGCGGTCATCGACCGTCTGCCCCCAATAGCAATAGGGCCAACCATAGAAACCGTCCCGCTTGACCGAGGTCAGGTAATCCGGCGGCGTTTCATCCCCCAGCCCGTCGCGTTCGTTGACCACCGTCCACAACGTGCCCGTCACCGGCTCCCACGCCATCCCCACGGCATTGCGCAGGCCCGAGGCGAAGATGCGCGCCTTTTCCGTAGCGACATCCAGTTCCCAGATGGCGGCACGGCCTTCCTCGGCCTCCATCCCCTTGTCGCCGATATTGCTGAGCGACCCGACACCCGCATAGATGAGCATCCCGTCGGGTGACACTAGCAAGCTGCGCGTCCAATGCCCCGAGGGCTTGAAATCGACCAGCTTGCGCCCCGGACCGGTCAGGCTGGTGTCACCATCGCGATAGGGAAAGGCCACGATCCCATCCGTGTTGCCGACATAGAAGGTGTCGCCAATCAGCGCCATGCCGAAGGGTTGGTTCTGGTTTTCCGCGAAGGTCTTGCGGACCTCGGCCACGCCGTCGCCATCTTCGTCGCGCCACAGGCTGATGCGGTTGGCGCTGATGCCGATGGCACGGGCGCGGCGCATCGTAGCCTGCGCTGCCATGTCGAACAGCGTCTTGGCGGGGCCGGCCTGCTCCTTGGATTCCGCTACCAGCACATCGCCGTTCGGCAGCACTTCGATCCAACGGGGGTGGTCCAGACCCGAGGCGAAGGCGTTGACCTTCAGACCCGGCGCCGCCGTCGGCACATGCCCCGGTGCCCAGCCCTGCGCTGTTGGCATTTTCAGCGTCATGATCCCCTGCTTGCGCGCCTCGGGGATCTGGGGCGTCTGGCCCATCGCTTGCGTCTTGGGTGCGCCAAAGCGGCGTAGTGCCACCATCGTGCCGCCGACGATGGCCGTCGCGCGTGCCATGAATTCCATGCTGTTCCCCCAAATTGCATTTCGCGCAGCTTAACGCCCGCGCGGGCACCATCAAGGGCACAACCATCGCGCGACATTATGATGCGATCAATAAAAGCTTGCACGACGCCGATGTTATCGATAACTTTTCCGGAATGCCGGGCGCAGGCCCGCGAAATCATGGCACTGCCTTGGAGGGGGACGCGATCATGAAGTTCTGGCGTTTGCTGTGGAGGGTCGTCGATTATGTCATGGCGATCATCCTCTTGCTGATGATCGTGCTGGTCTTTGCCAATGTCGTGCTGCGCTATGGCCTGTCGTCGGGCCTGCGCGAGGCGGTCGAGCTGTCGCGTTTGGGGTTGGTCTGGCTGGTGATGCTGGGTGCCGCGGTACTGCTGCGCCGCAACGAGCATCTGGCGATCGCCGAATTTTCCGAGGTGCTGATGCCCCGTCTGGTGCCCCTGCTGCGGCGGTTGGCCTATCTGGTCGTCGTCATCTCGATGGTCATGCTGTTCATGGGCTCGTTCAAGCAGATGAACGCCAATTGGAACAACATCTCGCAGATCACGGGGCTGCCTTCGGCGCTGTTCTATCTGGCCGGGACCGTATCCGCCGCCCTGATGGTCTTCATCGGCGCCGTGCGGGTCTTCCTGCCCGATGCGCTGCTGGACGATGACGCCCAAGACACCCATGCCGGAGATTTTCACGCATGATCCTGCTGCTTTTCCTGGGCGTCCTGATCGGATCGATCCTGCTGGGCCTGCCCGTGGCCTTCGCGCTGCTGCTGGCCGCCATGGCGCTGATGTTGCAGATGGGCCTGTTCAGCGCCGACATCCTTGCGCAGAACCTGATCAACGGCGTCGACAGCTTCCCGCTGCTGGCGATCCCCTTCTTCATCGTCGCGGGCGAGGTGATGTCCTCGGGCGGGTTGTCCACGCGGATCGTGCGGCTTGCCACGGCGATGATCGGGCACCGCAAGGGCGGGTTGGGCTATGTCGCAATTATGACGGCAATCCTGATGGCGGGTCTGTCGGGGTCGGCGGTTGCCGATGCGGCGGCGCTGGTCTCGATCCTCTATCCGATGATGCGCAAGGGGAATTACCCCGAGGGCGCTTCGGTCGGCCTGCTGGCGTCGGGCGGCATCATCGCGCCGGTCATCCCGCCGTCACTGCCGCTGATCCTTGTGGGCGTCGCGGGCAACATCTCGATCAAGAACCTGTTTCTGGGCGGCATCGCGCCGGGCCTGATGATGGGCGCGACCTTGATGGTCGTCTGGAGCCTGATCATCCGCAACGAGGACGTCGAGGCCCTGCCCAAGGCCAGTGCCGCCGAACGTTGGGCCGGCCTGCGGTCCGGTTTCTGGGCGCTGCTGCTGCCGGTCATCATCGTGGGCGGCATCCGCTTCGGCGTCTTCACCCCGACCGAGGCCGCCGTGGTCGCCGCCGTCTATGCGATCTTCGTGTCCAGCGTCATCTATCGTGAACTGAAATGGCCGGTTTTCCTGCGCGTGCTGATCAATTCGGGCCGTGCGACCGCCATGGTCATGTTCCTTGTCGGCTGCGCGATCGTCGCCGCATGGCTGATCACCGTCGCCCAACTGCCCCAGCAACTGGTCACGCTGCTGCAACCGCTGATCGACCAGCCGCGCCTGTTGATGGCCGTCATCATGCTGATCGTGCTGTGTGTCGGCATGGTGATGGACCTGTCGCCGACCATCCTGATCCTTGTGCCGCTGCTGTTGCCGGTGGCCAAGGCGGCGGGCATCGATCCGGTCTATTTCGGGCTGATGTTCGTCATCAACTGTTCGATCGGGTTGATCACGCCGCCGGTGGGTAACGTGCTGAACGTGGTCTGCGGTGTGGGTCAGGTCAAAATGTTGACAGCCATCCGTGGCGCCTGGCCCTTCATCGTCGCCTATCTGCTGCTGCTGGTGGCTTTCGTCGCCGTCCCGCAGCTGATCACCGTGCCTATGGAATTCTTCATCGGATAAACTTGTGGGAGGAAAACACATGAAAACCTTGGTCAAATCGCTGTGCATGGCGTCCGCGCTGGCCCTGACCGCGCTGCCCGCCGTGGCCGAGACCCTGCGCATGGCCCATGCCGCGCCGGAAACCGACCTGCAGCAGAACCTGTCCACCTTCTTTGCCGAACAGGTCGCTGAACGCACCAACGGCGATGTCACCGTCCAGATCTTCCCGCAGGGACAGCTGGGCAACGACAACGCCATGATCGACGGCGCACGCTCGGGCATCATCGATATCGTCATGGTCGGGTTGAACAACTTCTCGGGGTTGATGCCGGAATCGGCGGCCTTCACCCTGCCTTTCATGTTCCCCGACCGCGAAACCGCCTATGCCGTTCTGGACGGCGAGGTTGGCCAAGGCGTCCTGACCAGCTTCGAGGATCATGGCCTGAAGGGTCTGGCCTTCCCCGAGAACGGCTATCGTAACATGACCAACAGCCGCGGCCCGATCCGCACGCCGGATGACGTCAAGGGTCTGCGGATGCGGGTCAATTCCTCGAAGGCGCTGAACGACATGTTCCAGCTGCTGGAAGCGCAGCCCCAGCAGATCCCCGTGGCCGAGCTCTATACCGCGTTGGAAACCGGCGTCGTTAACAGCCAGGATCACCCGATCGGCGTGACCCTGTCCTTCAAGTTCTACGAGGTGCAGAAATACCTGTCGCTGACCCAGCACGCCTATGCGCCGCTGGCCGTCGCCATGAACCTGAACAAGTTCAACGGCCTGACCGAGGAGCAGCGCCAGATCATCATGGACGTCGCCAAAGAGGCCACCGATATGCAGCGCCAGATGTCCATCGACAGCGAAGCGCAGATGATCGCCGATCTGGAAGCCGACGGGATGGAGGTCAACACCGATGTTGACGCCGCCGCTTTTCAGGAGGTCGTGAAGCCGGTCTGGGACAACTTCATCAGCGAAAACGGCGATGCGATGGTGACGGCCATTGAAGAAGCATCGGCCAAGTAAGCCATTGATCCGATGAAGAAAGGCCCGGTTGCAACCGGGCCTTTCTGCGTCTTGACGGTCAGCTGGTCGAGCCGCCGGGAACGAACTCGGGCGCGATCTCGAACCGCAGGGTCTCGCCCTGGGCATCGCCGTTCATGGTCATCAGCAACAGATCGGCGGTGCGGGTGCCGATGCGGCGGGGATGGGGGTTCATGGTGGTGATGGTGGGATGGGCGATGCCTGCGATCTCGTAGGCGCCAAAGCCCGCAATGGCGATATCGCCCGGCACATCGACCCCGCGACGCGCACATTCCGACAGCGCACCAAAGGCCGACAGGTCCGACACGCAGATCACGGCATCGGTGTCGGGCAGATCCGCCAGCAGGCGCGCCATGGCGGCAGCACCTTCCTTCATCGAGATCGGCACCTGACCCGCGCGGATCAGGCGGGTGGGGTCCAGACCCCGCGCCTCCATCGCGCGGATGAAGCCCATGCGCCTGTCGGTGCCGCGCGTATCGCCATCGGCATCGCCGCCGACAAAGGCGATGCGCTGCCGCCCCGTCGCCTGAAGATGCGCCACCAGCGGGTCCATCGCCCGCGCGTTGGAAAAGCCTACGACATGACCGATGGGGTCGGGGGGCAGGTCCCAAGTCTCGACCACGGGGATGCCGGCGTTCGACAGCAATTTGCGGGTCCGGTCGGTATGGCGCCCGCCCGTGACGACCATCGCAGCGGGGCGGCGCTGCAGGAACTGCGCGATCAGGCGTTCCTCTTCGTGGATGTCGTAATTCGTGTGGCCCAGCAGGATCTGCATCCCGGCCTTGCCCAGCACGTCCGACATGGCGCTGACGGTATCGGCAAAGTTGGCGTTGTTCAGCGACGGGATGGTCACCGCCACGAAGTCGCTGCGCTGCGATCGCAGGTTCGCGGCGGTGCTGTCCAGCACATAGCCCAGATCCTCGGCCACCTTGCGGATGTGATCGCGGGTGTCGGGGCTGACCGAGCTGTCGGTCTTGAAGGCCCGGCTGACCGTCATGACCGAGACGCCCGCGGCGCGGGCGACGTCCTTCATGGTGATGGGGCGTTGGGTCATCTGCACCTCGCTCAGCGACCCGTCCGCGCGGGCATGCGGATTATCCGCTGGTAACGTTAACGGGTCAAGCCGTTGCCGGGGCGGGATAATCCGCCGCCTCGGTCACATGGTGATGGATGCGCCCGTCGAAATATTGCGCCACGATGTCGCCTGTGATGTCGCGTGACCGGATGCGGGCATCGCTGTCCAGCGCCAACCCCATGGCCGCGCGGTCGGGATAGCTGATCGCAAGGATCAACGGGAATTCCGGCGCGCCTTCGTCGCGTTCCTCGCCGAACATGACGCGAACCTCGGAATGGCCGGGGAAGGTGGTCCAGACGGGGACCAGCCTTTCGGTGACGGCGCGGCGGAAAGCCTCGGTCTGGCTGGGTTTGACCTGACCCTCGAACAGGGCATAGCGGGTGATCATTCGAACTGTTCCTTATCGGGACCGCGGAAATATTCCATCAGGGCCGCCTGATCCTCGCCGCCCAGACCGGCTGCGGTCAGCATCCGGTGGATTTCCGTGCAAAGCGCCGTCATCGGCATCGAGGTATTGGTCTGTCGCGCCAGATCCTGCGCGCCGTTCAGGTCCTTGACCATATTGTCGATGCGACCGGTGCGGCGGTAATCCTTGGTAGCAAAGCGCGGCATGTATTCCTGCAGGATGGCACTGTCGGCACGCCCGCCCTTCAGCGCGACGGGGATCATTTCGGCATCGACACCCGCATCCAGCGCCAGCTGGGTCGCCTCGGCCACGGCCATGAAGTTCAATCCGCACAGCACTTGGTTGATCAGCTTGGTGGTCTGACCCGCGCCATGATCGCCCATGCGGGTGATGTTGCTGGCGACATGTGACAGGACGGTCTTCGCCTCAGTCACATCGGCATCCGGTCCGCCGCACATCAGGGTCAGGTTGCCCGTCGCAGCTTTGGGTGCGCCGCCAGACAGCGGGCTGTCCACCCACCGAAGACCCTGTTCGCTGGCCATCTGCGCCAGTTCCCGCGTCGCCGCCGGATCGATCGAGGACATGTCGATGATCAGCGTGCCGGGTTTCGCACCCTGCGCCACGCCATCGGCACCAAAGACTGCCGCGCGGACGATCTTGGGCGAATTGAGGCTGGTAATGACATAATCGGACGCCGCCGCCGCTTCGGCCGCGCTGGCGGCGGCATGGGCGCCCTTGTCGGTCAGGGCCTTCACGGCATCCTTGTTCAGGTCAAAGACGGTCAGGTGCTGGCCGGTTTCGACCAGGCGGGCGCCGATGGCACCCCCCATGGCACCGGCGCCGATCAGGGCGATCTTCAGGGTCATGTGGTTCCTCCTCCCAGAGTTACGGGGTGTTACAGCGACGCGCTGATGCCGCCATCGACGAAGACGGTGGTGCCGTTCACGAAGGACGATGCCGCCGAGGAAAGGAAGATTGCGGTGCCGACCAGTTCCTCGACCTTGCCCCAACGACCTGCGGGGGTGCGCTTGGCCAGCCAAGCGGTGAATTCCGGATCATCGACCAGCGCCTGGTTTAGCGGCGTTTCGAAATAGCCGGGGGCAAGGCCGTTGCACTGCAGGCCGTGGCGCGCCCAATCGGTGGCCATGCCCTTGGTCAGGTTCGCGACCGCGCCCTTGGTGGCGGTATAGGGCGCGATGCCCGGACGCGCCAAGGCCGTCTGGACCGAGCAGATGTTGACGATTTTGCCCGCTCCGCGTGCGATCATGTGGCGTGCGCAGGCCTGCCCGACGTGGAAGACCGAGGCGATGTTGGTCTGCAAAAGACGCTCGAAGGCATCGGCGGGGAAGTCTTCCAGCGGGCTGCGGTGCTGCATGCCGGCGTTGTTGATCAGGATGTCGATGGGGCCGGTGTCAGCCTCGAACGCATCGACGGCGGCGCGGACGGCGGCGTGATCGGTGACGTCGAAGGCCAGTTCGTGCACCGTGGCACCCGCATCGCGCAGAACCGCAGCGGCCTTGGCCAGCTTGCCCGCATCGCGGCCGTTCAGCACGATTTCGGCCCCGGCATCGGCCAGACCCTTGGCCAATGCGATCCCGATCCCTTGCGAAGATCCCGTGATCAGGGCCCGTTTTCCGGTCAGATCAAACAGTTGGATGCTCATGTGATGGCCTTTCGGATTTATGCTCGACATTGGGTTTGGTCATGAATATGTTATCGATAACAAGCAAGTCAAGTGAGGAATGCCAAATGTCCAAGCCCGTCATTCTGCAGGTCGGTCCGTATCCGGAATGGGATCAGGTCCCGCTGGACGCGGCCTTCACCGTGCATCGCTACTTCGAGGCCGACGACAAGGCCGCCTTCCTTGCCAAGGTCGGCCCCGATGTTCAGGGCATCGCCACGCGCGGCGAACTGGGTGCCGATCGCGCCATGATCGAGGCCTGCCCGCAGCTGAAGGTCATCTCGGTCTATGGGGTCGGCTATGATGCGGTCGATCTGGAGGCCTGCCGTGAAAAGGGCATCCGCGTCACCAATACGCCCGACGTTCTGACCGGCGATGTGGCCGATCTGGGTGTGGCGATGATGCTGACCCTGTCGCGCGGCATGGTCGGCGCCGAGGAATGGGTGCGCAGCGGCAATTGGGCCAGCAAGGGTCTATATCCGCTGAAGCGTCGCGTCTTCGGTCGCAAGGCGGGCGTTCTGGGTCTGGGTCGCATCGGCTTCGAGGTCGCGACCCGTCTGGCGGGCTTTGGCATGGATATCGCCTATAGCGACGTTTCGGCCAAGGATTACGCCAAGGATTGGACCTTCATCGCCGATCCGGTGGAACTGGCGAAACATGCCGATTTCCTGTTCGTGACGCTGGCCGCATCCGCCGCCACCCGTCACATCGTCGGCAATGACGTGATCGAGGCTGTCGGCCCCGAGGGCATGATTATCAACATCTCGCGCGCGTCCAACATTGACGAAGAGGCGCTGATCGCAGCCCTTGGCGACGGTCGTCTCGGCTCTGCCGCGCTGGACGTGTTTGAAGGCGAGCCGGCGCTGGACCCGCGCTTCCTTGAGCTGCAGAACGTGCTGCTGCAACCGCACCACGCCTCGGGCACCATCGAGACCCGCAAGGCGATGGGCCAGCTGGTCCGCGACAACCTGACGGCATATTTCGCAGGCAGCGACCTGCCCACGCCGGTTTTGTGAGGGCATCATGAAAGCCATCGTCATCCATGACGCGCGCGATCTGCGCATCGACGAACAGCCGGTCGAAAACCCCGGTCCCGGTCAGGTCCTGATCCGCATGGCGGCGGGCGGGATCTGCGGGTCGGACCTGCATTACTACAACCACGGCGGTTTCGGCACCGTGCGCCTGAAAGAGCCGATGGTTTTGGGCCATGAAGTGTCCGGTCACGTCGAGGCCTTGGGCGAGGGCGTTACCGGCCTGTCCAAGGGCCAGCTGGTCGCCGTCTCGCCCTCGCGGCCCTGCGGCAGCTGCAAGTTCTGCGACCAGGCGATGTTCAACCATTGCCTGAACATGCGGTTCTATGGCTCGGCCATGCCCTTCCCGCATATCCAGGGCGCGTTCCGAGAACTGCTGGTGGCGGATGCCGCGCAATGCGTGCCCGCCGACGGGCTGACGCCTGCGCAGGCAGCCATGGCCGAGCCGCTGGCCGTCTGCCTGCACGCCACCCGCCGTGCGGGTCCGATGCTGGGCAAATCGGTGCTGGTCACCGGCTGCGGTCCCATCGGCATCCTGTGCATTCTGGCCGCGCGCCGGGCAGGGGCCGATCTGATCGTCGCCACCGATCTGGGCGATTTCGCCCTGCAGATGGCGCGTAAGGCGGGGGCGGATGTGGTGCTGAACACCGGCACCGACCGCGCCGCGCTTGATGCCTATGCCGACGACAAAGGCAGCTTCGATCTGCTTTACGAATGTTCCGGCGCGGCACCGGCCTTGGCGGGGGCGATCCCTGCGATGCGTCCGGGCGGCACGATCATGCAGCTGGGCTTGGGCGGCGATATGACCCTGCCGGTGCAGGCGATGACGGCCAAGGAACTGGCGCTAAAGGGCTCGTTCCGCTTCCACAAGGAATTTGCCACCGGTGTCAGCCTGATGCGCAAGGGCCTGATCGACGTCAGCCCCTTCATCACGCACAGCTTTGCGCTGAACGACGCCGTCGCGGCCTTCCAGATCGCGGGCGACCGCAGTCAGGCGATCAAGGCGCAGATCGTCTTCAACTGATCCCGGCGGGGGGCCTTCAGCGGCCCCCTGCAATCACTGATCCGATACGCTTTCATAGATGATGTGATGGTGGAAGCCTTCGTACAACGGGCGGATGATCTGCATCGCCTCCATCGCGGCCTGCCTGCGCGGCGATGCCAAAGCCTCGGCCATGGCGGCATGCGAGGGGTAATCGATCTGCTGCACAAGAAAGACGCTTTCCGACCCCGGCTCGGACTGGAGGGGGCGATAGACGCGCACCGCCTGCGCATGCAGCATCTGTCGCCATGCGGGCACCATGTGCCGATCGACCGCGCGGTAAAACGCATCCTCCTGTCCCGGCAGAATACGGCCTTGGAAGATGGCGCTGCGGGTCACGCCGCCCGTGGGGCGCTGCTGCGTTCCAAGCCACAGGTAATAGGCCGAGTGATCCAGATCGGCCCCCTGATGGTTGCGCACCAGATCGTCGAAGGCCCCGGCAACCGTGCGCGCCAAGGGCAGGCGCAGCTGATGGCGGTCGGCCAGATCCAGCGCGTTGACCACATCTTTCAGCTGCGATGCGGACCGACCGCCCGGGACGAAATCACCCCGCACCATGCGGTCACCATGCAATTCCAGAATGCGGCTGTCGGCAAAACCGCCCTTCAGCGCGGCGCGGACGGTGGCCGGATCGCATCCCGCTGCTTGCGCCAGCCGCAGCCCCTCGGCCACGGCGCCGATGGTGGTGGCGACGATCAGCTGGTTGGCCAGCTTGGTGGCCTGTCCCGCGCCGACCGGTCCCATATGCGTCGCGCGGCCAAGGGCAGCAAAAACCGGCGCCAGACGTTCGGCCAGTGACGCGTCTCCACCCACGAAGATCGACAGCGTCCCGGCCTCGGCCCCGACGACGCCGCCCGACACGGGGGCGTCCAGAAAGCCGACGCCTGCCGCGCCCGCCTGTTCGGCCAGCGTGCAATCCGTCTGTGGATCGACCGAGCCCATGTCCACCACGACCGCGCCCGCCGGAATATCGGCCATCACATCCCCCAGCACCGCAAGCGTGGCGGGGCCGTCCCTCAGCATGGCGATGACCGCATCGGCGTTGCGCAAGGCTTCGGTAGGGGTGGCGGCGATCTGCGCGACATCAGCCAGCGGGGCGGCGCGTTCGGGGGTCCGGTTCCAGACGGACACCCGATATCCCGCGGCGGCCAGCCTGCGGGCCATCGGTGCGCCCATCAGCCCGGTGCCCAGAAAGGCGATGTTTGTTACGCTGTCCGTCGAAGCTGTCATTGCGATCCCGCATTCTGTGATCCAGATGATAACGATAACGCAACTGCATGTTCCTTGTCACGTGGCATGCCGCTGACGCGGGGACAACCTACATCCAGCTTGCATTTCCCGACAGTTTTGGTCAGATGTCGGCAAAAGCCCGTCCATCAGCCCCGCCGGAGTTCCCATGCGCCTTTTGACGACCACCGCCCTCTGCGTCCTGACCGCGACCGCCGCCCATGCAGTCGAAGAATCCGAGGTTCTTGCGACCTATGCCGACATCGCCGCCGCCTCCTATGGCGACAGCCTGACGACGGCCAAGCAGTTGCAGCAGGCGGTTCAGACGCTGGTACAGGACCCTTCGGCGCAGAACCTGCAGATGGCGCGGGATGCCTGGCTGGCGGCGCGCGTTCCCTATCAGCAGACTGAGGTCTATCGCTTCGGCAACCCCATCGTCAACGAATGGGAGGGTAAGGTGAACGCCTGGCCGCTGGACGAGGGGCTGATCGATTACGTCGATGCGGCAGGCTCGGCGCCCACGGAAGGCTATGACGAAAATCCGGCGGCGGGGCTGAACGTGATCGCCAACCCGCAGCTGTCGATCTCGGGTCAGACCATCGACGCGACCGAAATCACGCCCGACCTGCTGGAAAACACCCTGCATTCGGCAAATGGTGCCGAGGCGAATGTCGCCACCGGCTATCACGCCATCGAATTCCTGCTGTGGGGGCAGGACCTTGGACCCTATGACGCGACGGCGGGTCAGCGTCCCTGGACCGATTTCGCCAAGGGCGAGGATTGCACCAACGATAATTGCGACCGGCGGGGCGCCTATCTGACGGCGGCGACCGATCTGCTGGTTTCGGACCTTGAAGTGATGGCTGCGGCATGGGCGCCCGAGGGCGAGGCGCGCGCCAGTATCATGCAAGATAAGGACGGCGTGAACCGCATCCTGACCGGCATGGGCAGCCTGTCCTATGGCGAACAGGCAGGCCAGCGGATGCAGCTGGGCCTGATGCTGAACGACCCCGAGGAAGAGCATTCCTGCTTTTCCGACAACACCCACAACGACCACTTCTATGACGCCCTGGGCGTGCGCAACATCTATCTTGGCAGCTATACCGGTATCGACGGTCAGGTGACCCAAGGGGCCTCGCTGCATGATCTGGTGGCAGAGAAGGACGCGGATGTCGCCGACGCGCTGGCCGCATCGCTGGATCATACGCAGTTCCAGATGGTACGTCTGAAGACCGCCGCCGAAGCAGGCCTGCGCTATGACATGATGCTGGATCCGGGGAACGAGGCGGGTGGCCAGCTGATCCAGGACGCCATCGACGGGCTGATCGCCCAGACCCGCGATATCGAACGTGCGGTGGCCGTGCTGGGCCGTGACGCCATCGCCTTCGAAGGCTCGGACAGTCTGGACGATCCGGAAGCCGTGTTCCAATAAGACGCATCCGGCCCGGCAGCATGTGCCGCCGGGCCGACCAGAGGTTTCGATGATGACCAGCCGTTCCGCCCGTCCGGGCCTGATCGCCACCTGCATGGCGCTGCTGCTGTCGGGCATCGCCCATGCGCAGGTGTCCGATCCGCATCTGGCGATCCAGCCCCGCACCGCTGCCGAGACTGCGCGGGTTCAGGCCGTTACGCGTCCCACCACCGACTTCGACAAACCCGCCCCCTTTGAGGCCAATCAGGGCGGTGCGGGGACCGTGCGCCGCCGCGGCGATCCGCAGGCCTTCAGCATGCCGCAGAAGAACCTGACGTTTCAGCAAGATGCGCGGTTCAACATCGGCAATGGGCTGTTCGAACGCATCTGGGTGACGCCGCCTGCCTCGACCATCGCCTCCGACGGGCTGGGGCCGCTGTTCAACACCCGCGCCTGTCAGGACTGCCACGTCAAGGATGGTCGCGGGCATCCGCCTGCCGGTCCCGATGACGATGCCGGCAGCCTGGTGGTGCGGCTTGGCATTCCGACCGAGGTAGGACCGGCGGACCTGAAAGCGCTGCGCGACTATATCTCGACCGAAGGCGATGCGGTCTACGGCCACCAGTTTTCCGATCTGTCGGTCGCGGGCATCCCCGCCGAAGGCCGCGTGCAGGTCGAATGGCGCGATGCCGACAGCTTCGATCTGCCGGGCGGGGAAACGGTGACCCTGCGCCGCCCCGAATGGTCGCTGCAGGATCTGGGCTATGGCCCGCTGGACCCCGCAACCCGCATCAGCCCGCGCGTCGCGCCGCAGATGATCGGGTTGGGGCTGGTCGAGGCAATCCCTGCGCAGGATATCATCGCGCTGGCCGACCCCGATGACGCCGATGGCAACGGGATCAGCGGCCGCGCCAACATCATCTGGTCGCCGGAATTCCAGCAGCCGATGCTGGGCCGCTTCGGTGTTCGCGCCAGCACGCCCACGCTGCGTCAGCAGGCGGCCGACGCCTTCCACAACGACATCGGCATCGCATCGCCGCTGCATCCCGAACCCTGGGGCGATTGCACCACGGCGCAGGTCGAATGCCGCAATGCGCCCGATGGCCTAAGCCCCGAACAGGACGGGTTGGAGGTGTCGGGCGACAGTCTGGACCTGGTGACCTTCTACAGCCGCAATCTGGGTGTGCCCGCGCGGGCCGATGTCGATGACCCTCAGGTCCTGCGCGGCAAGCAGCTGTTCCAGCAGACCGGCTGCACCGCCTGTCACCGCCCGTCCTTCGTCACACACCGTCTGAAGGACCGCGAAGAACAGAGCTTCCAGCTGATCTGGCCCTATTCCGATTTCCTGCTGCACGACATGGGGTCGGGGTTGGACGACGGGCTGCCCGCAGGGCAGGCCTCAGGGTCGGAATGGCGGACGGCGCCCCTTTGGGGGATCGGCATGACCGAGCAGGTCTCGGGCCATGCCAATTACCTGCACGACGGTCGCGCACGGTCGCTGACCGAAGCCATCCTGTGGCATGATGGCGAAGGCCGCGCATCCCGCGACGGCTTTGTCGAACTGCCCGCCGAAGACCGCGCCGCCCTGATCGCATTCCTGGAGTCCCTGTGATGATCCGCACCCTTGCCCTGATCTGTCTTGCCGCGCCCGCACTGGCGTCGGCGGCCCATGCCGATGCGGGGGATGTGATCGACAGCTATATCCTGCCGGGCGTCGACCGCTTTGCCGATGCCTCCGATGCCCTCTCCGACGCCGAATGCAACCTGCCCGCGCTCAAGACCGCATTCGCCGAAACCGCGCAGGCATGGGCCGCGATCTCGCATCTTGAGATGGGGCCGATTCAGGATCAGGGGCGCTCGCGGGCGGTGCTGTTCTGGCCCGACGACCGCGATGCGACAGCCCGCGGGTTGCGGCTGTTGCAGGCGCAGGGCGCCGATGCGCTGACGCCCGAAGCAATGGCCAAGGCATCCGTGGCCGCGCGGGGCTTGGGTGCGCTGGAACGCCAGATCTTCGACGATGACGCCCAACCTTGTGACCTGACGGTAGCCTTGGCCGACGATCTGGCGGCGACGGCGGGTCAGATCCGTGATGGCTGGCATGATGATTTTGCCGATCAGATGCGGCATCCGGGGCAGGCGGGCAATACCCGCTTTCTGACAGACGCCGAGGTCGATCAGGCGCTGTTCACGGCGCTGATGGCGGGGCTTGAACATCTGTCCGACCAGCGTATCGGTCGGCCCTTGGGCAGCTTCGACGAACCGCGTCCCTTGCGCGCCGAGCTGCGCCGTTCGGAACAATCGCTGCCGATGATCCGCGCGCAGATCGCGGGCCTGCGCCAGATGGCTGCCGCCCTTGGCCCCAACTCGCAGACCGACGCCGCCCTTGCGCGTGCGCAGGATCAGGCGGGCCGCGCGGGTGATCCTTCGCTGGCGGATGTCGATGACCCCGCTGCCCGTTTCCGCATCGAGGCCATCCAGACTAGCATCGGCGAGGCGATCACCCATACGCAGGCTGAGCTGGGCGACGCGCTTGGCATTCAGGCGGGCTTCAACGCGGCGGATGGCGACTGATGGTCAGCCGGCGCAGTTTTCTGGCCAGCATCGCGGCCTCGGGGGCGGGGGCGCTGATCCCGGCGGCCAGCTGGGCCGATCTGGGCAACCCGTCGTTTCTGGCGGCGGCCAAGGACAGCGCAGGCCGCTATGCGCTCTGCGGGTTGACCTCGACGGCGCAGATCGCCTTTCGCGTCGATCTGCCCGACCGTGGCCATGCCGCCGCCGCCCATCCGGTCCGCGCTGAGGCCGTGGCCTTTGCCCGCCGTCCCGGCACTTTTGCGCTGGTTCTAGATTGCGCCAGCGGGCGGGTCGTTCAGCGGCTGGAATTGCCACAGGGGCGGCATTTCTATGGTCACGGCGCCTATCTGCAGGGCGGTGATGTGCTGGTTACGACCGAGAACGACTATGCCACCGGCGCAGGCGTCCTTGGCATCTGGGACGCGCGTCGGGGCTATGCCCGCCTGGCCGAGATCCCGACCGGCGGCATCGGCCCGCATGAGGTTTTCCGCCTGCCGGGCACCGAAACGCTGGTGGTGGCCAATGGCGGCATCCGCACCCATCCCGACAGCGACCGCGACAAGCTGAACCTGAACGACATGCACCCCAGTTTGGTCTATATCAATGATGGCAGGATCACCGAAACGGTGACGCTGGGGGCCGACATGGCGCGGGCCTCGATCCGCCATATTTCGGCGCGCAAGGATGGCATGGTCGCCGCCGCCCTGCAGTGGGAGGGCGACCCGGACCGCGTGATCCCCTTGCTAATGCTGCACAAGGCGGGTCAATCCCCGCGCCTGCTGACGGCGAGCGAGGCGGATCAACGCGCGCTGCAGGGCTATGCCGGGTCGGTGTCCTTTTCGGGCAACGGGATGCAGGTGGCGATCACCGGTCCGCGCGGCGGGGCGGCGCACATCTTCGATGCCGATGCCGATGATGCCCCGACGATCATGCGCCGCATGGATGTCTGCGGCGTCGCCAGATCGGGCGACGGCTTGGCATTCACCGATGGCATGGGTGGGGTGATCTGTCCGGAACACGCGGCGGTGCATGATCTGGCGTGGGACAACCATCTGGTCAGCCTGTAGTGAAAACGCCGCCCCCGAGGGGCGGCGCATCAGGTCATTCGGCGGGGCGCGTGAAAGCCAGCACCGATTGCCACGGCACCGGCACGACCCCCGATGCCGCCACATCGCACGCCACATCATCGCTGGCCGTATCGATCTGCATCGTCCAGTTGCCATCGGGCAGGGCGAATTCCGCGTCGTCCCCGGCATTCACCACGATCAGCACATCATCGGGACCGCTGCCCTTCAGCAGCATGCCCATGCAGCACAGACCATCGTCGGACCAGTCGTCCTGCGTCATCTCATCGCCGCGCGGGTGCAGCCAGCAGGTGATCGGATGGTCGGGATGCGGCTGATCGGGGGGCAGGGCAAAGCGCGCCTGCGCCAGACAGTTCTGTTCGCGGAAGGCCGTCAGCGCCTGCACGGCCGTGGTGATCTGTGGCCGGGCATTGTCCCAATCCAGCCACGATATCGAATTGTCCTGGCAATAGGCGTTGTTGTTGCCGCCTTGGGTATTGCCCATCTCGTCGCCTGCCAGGATCATCGGGACGCCCTGCGACAGGATCACCGTGGCCAGCATGGCGCGGGTGCGGCGGATGCGGGCAGTTTCGACCATCGGATCGTCGCTTGGACCTTCGGCGCCCATATTGTCGGACAGATTATGATCGTGGCCATCCCGACCACCCTCGCCATTGGCGTCATTGTGCTTGTCGTTATAGCTGACGGTATCCCACAAGGTGAAACCGTCGTGCGCCGCCACGAAGTTCACGCTGGAGGTCGCAGGTCGCTGGCTGTGGTTGAACTGTACGGGCGATCCCGAGAACCGCTCCGACATCACCGGCAGCAGGCCCGGATCACGGCGCCAGAAGGCACGGGTGTCGTCGCGGAACTTGTCGTTCCATTCGCGGAACGGCCAGCGATAGCCGCCGACCTGATAACCGCCGTCGCCAATGTCCCAAGGTTCGGCGATCAGCTTGATGCCGGACAGCACGGGGTCCTGACGGATGGCGTTAAAGAATGACCCGTCGCGTTCAAAACCGTAACCCTCGCGGCCCAGGGTCGAGGCCAGATCAAAGCGGAAACCGTCGACATGCATCGCCTCGACCCAGTAGCGCAGGCTGTCCATGACCATGCGCAGCACCATCGGGTGCGACAGGTTCAGCGTGTTGCCGGTGCCGGTGGTGTCGAAGCCATGGCGTTTGTCATCGGGCGACAGTAGGTAATAGGATGCGTTGTCGATGCCGCGGAACGACAGCGTCTGGCCCAATTCGTTGCCTTCGCAGGTGTGGTTGAAGACCACGTCCAGAATGACCTCCAATCCTGCCTTGTGGAAGCGGCGGATGGCCTCTTTGACTTCTTTGATCTGCCCGGTCTGCAGATAGGGCGCATGGGGGGCAAAGAAAGACAGCGTTGAATAACCCCAATAGTTCGACAGATCCTTTTCCGTCAGGAAGCGGTCGTTGGCAAAGGCGTGGATGGGCAACAGCTCGATCGTGGTGACGCCGATCCGTTTCAGGTGATCGATCACCGCGTCCGAGGCCAGTCCCTTGATACTGCCGCGCAGATCCTGCGGCACATCGGGATGCAGCTGGGTCATGCCCTTGACGTGGGCTTCGTAGATGACGGTTTCGGGCCAGGGCGTACGCAGGGCGCGGTCGCTGTCCCAATCGAACTGGCTGTCCACGACCACGGCCTTGGGCATGAAGGGCGCACTGTCGCGTTCGTCGAAGGAGAGGTCATCCTGGCCGATGGTGTATCCGTGCAGTGCGTCGTCCCAGATGATCTCACCGCGCAATTCGCGGGCATAGGGGTCCAGCAGCAGCTTGTGGTGGTTGAAGCGGTGGCCCTGTTCGGGCGCATAGGGCCCATGGACGCGATAACCATAGACCTGCCCCGGCAAGATGTCGGGCAGATATCCGTACCAGATGCCGCCCTCCATCAAGGGCAGGGTCAGACGGTGCATTTCGTTCTGACCGGTTTCGTCGAACAGGCACAGCTCGACCTGGGTCGCGTTTTCGGAAAAGAGCGCGAAATTCGTGCCCTCGCCCAGAAACTCCGCCCCCAGGATGTCGGACCGCGCCAGGGTCGGGTCGAAAAGGGGCGGGGTGGTCATGTCACGCATGGTGCTTGTCTTTCAAAGGGGACGAACGTCTGAAGCCCGGGTGGTCGAACGAGGGGGCAACGCGCATCCGGCTGCGCGGGATCCGCATGACCGCACGTCGGTCCAGCATTGCCTGCGTAATAAGCACGGTGCCAGACGCGGTGCGGGTGAACCATGTCGCATCCTCCTCGGCATCCTGACCGGTGACAAGCCCCGGGGGGACATAGCAGCCCTGCGCCACGATCGTGTTCGTCAAATCCGCACTGTGCGAAACAACCGCCCCCATCATCGCGATGCTGCCCTTGCCCAGATGCCAATCCGCGACCGCGCCCTGACGGGGCAGACGGGCGGGGGTGCCATGAACGAAATCCAGCTGTGCCAATCGCAGCGCGTCCAAGGTGCCGACGTCGCGCCAATAGGTCTGGCCATCAGGTCCGGCAGGCAGCTTATAGACCGCCGCGCCGCCCTGTTCGACAGCCAGCGGAATGACGTCATGGCCGAAATCCATCGCCTGCGGGTGGCTGTGGAACAGCACGTCGCGCAACCAGAGCCGCGACAGGACATAGACGCCCATCGACACCAATGCCCGCCGCGGATCGCCATGCATCGCGGGCGGTTGGGCGGGTTTTTCCAGAAATGATGTGATCTGCCCCTGCGCATCCGCCTGCATCACGCCGAAGGCACTGGCCTGCGACAGCGGCACGACATCGACCGCCACCGTGGCGACGGCACCCGTCCGGCGATGCTGGGCGACAAGTGCCGCGTAATCCATGTCATAGACGTGATCGGCGGCCAGCACCAAGATTTCGTCCGAGGGGCCGTCGGCGATCTGGTTCCAATTGTGGCGCAAGGCATCCGCTGTTCCCAGATAGCGGCCCTGACCGTCTCGCAGTTGCAAGCCGCCGCGTTTAAAATGCTGACCCCACCGCGCGGGCAGATAATCATGCAGCGTCTGGGGGGCGTATTGCGTGGCCACCAGCAACTGGCTGATGCCCGATCGGACCGCATTGGCCATCGCGAAATCGATGATACGGTTGCGCCCTGCGAAGGGGACGGCGGGTTTGCTGTCGGTGGCGGTCAGATCGTGCAGCCGCGTGCCCTTGCCTCCGGCAAGCAGGATCGTGGCGCAGTTCTGGGTTACCTGAGACGCGTTGAAATCGCGGTTTTGTGGCAATGAGGACACGGCAGGAATCCTTGGATCGGGGTGGAAAGCGGACCCGATTTCCTTGCGGAAGATCGCATCCGGATATCCTTAAAACACCGATCCGCAGACTGCGTTCCTGCGGTTGTCATATGTTAATGGCCGCAAGTCACGATTGCATCCAGGCCAGTCCGACCTGCGACCCGTCGTCCGCCCTGAACGACATGATCTGCTGGCCCGAAAGGTCGGCAGTAACGTCGCCCGACCATTGCGCCAAGAGACAACGTCCGCCCAGATCGCGCGTGATCGCCACCCTCCCCGAGGTGATCTGAACCTGAGCATCGGCCCGTTGCAGGAACCGTGTTTCCTGATGGCGCAGTTGCAGCAGATCGCGTGTCCAGCGGGCCTTGGTCGCGCCAAAATCTGCACCTTGGGGCAGGGCCGCCAAGTGATCCCAATTGACGGCGCGGCGATTGTCGGGGTCGGTCAGGGCAAGGAACTGATCCTCGGACCCGCGATAGATATCGGGAAAGCCCGGCATCACCATCTTGAACAGCAGCTGCGACAGCGACAGCGACTGCGCGCGGGCGATCAGCCGTTGCAGCGGTTTGGGGGGCCGGGCCTGCCAACGGTCGATGACCGCATGGCCAAAGGCTGCTGCTGCTGCTTCGGCATTTTCGTCGGGATTGGTCCAGAAGCTGGTCAGCTTGGCCTCGCGCATGGCCTTTTCCATATGCTGGGCAAGGCGGTCGCCTGCGTCTTCGGCACCGTGGATCGCAAGCGCCGACTGCAGCAGGTACCACTGCCAATCCGGGGTGACATGCGACGCACAAGGTAGCTTGGCGGCATCTGCCAGCAAGGCGTCGAAGTCCTGCGGCAGGTGGCTGATGGCCACCAGACGCATGCGCGAATCCTCGGATCGTTTGGTGTCATGGGTCGAGGTCAGGACCATCCCCGACGGACTGGCAGATGCCAGAAAACGCGTCGCTTCGGACGCGATGACCGTGGCTTCATCGGGTTCGGCGCCGACCTCATTCGCGGCCAGAAAACGCGTCCAGCGGAAGCCTGCGGTATCTTCCTGGGATTTGGCCAACAGCGCGCCCGACACCTGCTGGAAGCGGGTGACGAAAGCATGCTGCGCCTCGAAGTCGGGGGCGCAGATGATTGCCTGCAGCATGCGCAGCACCGTGTCCGACCGCAGACCCTGCGCCGCCTGATCCGCCACCTGCGCGATCAATGCGCGATCATCATCCGAGGCCTGCCCGTCGAAGACATAGCTGCGATAACGGGGCATCGCGATCAGCAGGGCGGTCACCGCCTCGCGCAGCGATTCGGGGCCGGGTTGCGCCATGGTCGAGCCAACGCAGGCATCGGCGGCCATATCGGCCAGTTGCCGACGCTCGGCCGCCAGTTCGTTGTCCAGAATGTCGGTCTTGGATTGTGTCAGTTCCGCATGAAAGCTGTGGTCGTTGCCGGTGACGCGGCGCCAACTGTCGTCCAGATTTTGCAGACCATCGCCATCGGTCAGCATCCGGGCAATCAGGCGCGCGGCCTCATAGCCGGTGGTGCCAGCGGTGGGCCAGGCATCTGGCAGGGTTTCGTCGCGGACCAGGATCTTTTCCACCCAGATCGGCGTGTCGGGCAGTTCCTGGGCCAGATGTTGCAGATAACCCGCCGGATCGACCAGCCCGTCGATGTGATCGACACGCAGCCCCTGTACCAACCCCTGACGCACCAGATCGAAGATCAGCGCATGGGTCTCGGTGAAGACGCGCGGATCCTCGACCCGCATGCCGATCAGGCCGGTGACGTTGAAGAAGCGTCGGTGGGTGATGCCGTCGCGGTCCAGATCGCTGTGGACCAACCGCCAATGCTGGGCCTGATGCACAGCCCGCAGGTCGCAATCCTCGGTGTCCTCGGCCAGCGGGATCGCCAGATCGCCCATGCGCCACATGCCGTCCGAGATGCTGAAAGCCCCATCGGCCAGCATTTTTTCGAACGGTTCGGGCAACCACGGCAAGACCAGCGGCCCCGCCTGCCAATCGATATCGAAATGCGGCGCGTAACGGCTGGAGGGACCGCGCCGCAGCACATCTGCCAGCCATGGGTTTTCGGTCGAGAACGCCGTGTGGTTCGGCACGATGTCCAGAATGATCCCAAGCCCCATGTCGTGCGCCGATTTCGCCAGCGCGCGGAAGCTGTCAAGACCGCCCAGCACCGGATCGATTTGCGACGGGTCGGTGATGTCATATCCATGGGTGGATCCACTGCCTGCCGTGAAGATCGGCGACAGATACAGATGCGATATGCCCAGTTGCGCGATATAGCCAAGCCGCGATTCTAATGCGTCGAAGTCCAGACCGTCACGCAGTTGCACGCGATAGGTGGCGGTCGGAATACTTGGCGTCATGGTGAATAGCCTTTGCTGTCAGCGCGAAATCGGCTTGTGGATGGCCCGCGCGGAAATTCGCATCGGGGATCGGGTTCGGATCAGGTTGACCGAAAGCCAGCGACAAGGCCAGCGTTCCGGTCTGGAACTGCCATTCGGCCCGGATCAGGCCGGGGGCAGGGCGGGTCACGGTCGCCTGCAATCGGGGCGATTTGATCAGCGGCACGATGTGGTCGGCACGAAAGCGCAGCGCCTTGCGGGTCAGTTCGACCCAAGACCGCGCCGTGTCGTCATCGCGCCAGCCCAGCTTCGATGCCTGAAAGGTCGCGGGGGACAGCGGATCGGGGACCGATTGTCCCAAGGCCGCGATGCCTGCAAATTCGGATGCGCGCCCGTCACGTACCGCTTGCGCAAGATCGCCCTGAAAATCCGCGAAGAACTGGAAGGGCGCGGTCTCGCCGCGCTCTTCGCCCATGAAGACCATCGGGACATAGGGCGACACCAGCAGCAGGGCATAGGCGGCGGCCACCGCACATGGGTCCGCCAGCGTGATCAGCCTGTCGCCAAATGCGCGGTTGCCGATCTGGTCGTGCGTCTGGATGGCATTGACGAAGGCGGTGACCGGCAGATGGTCGCAGGGCGCACCGCGCGGAGTGGCGGGGGGCCGGGGCTGGCCTTCCTCGATATGGCCGCGGCGCAGGGCGGTGGCCAGATCATCGATCGGGTCGGCGGCGAAGCTGGCGTAATAGCTGTCATCCTCGCCCGTCAGTGCCACATGGACGGCGTGGTGGAAATCATCGTTCCAACTGGCGTCATAGCCCATCTGCCGCAGGTCGGGGGTGTTGCGCTCATCCTCGGTCACCAGATGGCGGCGGGGGGACAGGCTTTGCACCTGACGGGCCAGATTGGCCATGAAACCATCCGCCCCCGGCCCTTGGATCTGATGCACGGCATCCAGACGCAGTCCGTCAAAGCGGTATTCGCGCAGCCAGTGCAGGGCACAATCCGTCCAGAAGCTGCGCACGGCAGGCTGTCCGAAATCGATGGCAGGCCCCCAAGGCGTCTTGCGCCCCGCATCGAAGAAATCGGGTGAGCTGTGGTGGATCCACGCGCCGGTGGGACCAAAATGGTTCATCACCAGATCCAGCATGACCATCAAACCGCAGTCATGCGCCGCATCGATCAGCCGCTTCAGATCGCCGGGTGTCCCGTAAACCGGATGCGGGGCAAAGGGCAGCACGCCGTCATATCCCCATCCGCGATCGCCGGCGAACTGCCCGACGGGCATCAATTGGATCGCGGTAAAGCCCATGTCGGCCAACTGTACCAGCTTGGCCTGAGCGGCGGCAAACGTCCCCTGCGGGGTGAAGGTGCCGATGTGCAATTCATAGATGACGGCCTCGGGCCAAGGGCGGCCCTGCCAATCGCAGCGCCATTCGTGACTGTCGGGAAGGGTCAGCACCGAGGCATCGTCAACGCCCCCCGATTGCAGCCTGCTGGCGGGGTCGGGCATCCGGACGCCGTCAACATCGAACAGATAGCTGCTGCCTGGTGCGGCCTTGACGTTGGCGGTCCACAGACCTTGGGCCGTTCGCGTCATCGGATGCGCCGTGCCGTCCAGAACGACCTGCACCCGATCCGCCGTGGCGGCCCAAAGCCTGATCAGCCATTCACCATCCGAGAATTCGGGCCCCCAGAACCGATCCTGCATGATACCCCCATGTCCTCATCCTGTCTGACAATGACATTGGGGGCCAAGCCGTTCCGGCGATAGACAAAAAGCAATACGCGTGGTCTCAGCCGCCGAAAATGTTCAGCATGTTGGTGATTGCCAGAATTCTTTGCGTATTGCTGTCCACGCGATAGACATCGGAGCCCTTGCGGTAATAGTCCCATCCGCGGTTCCGCTCCAACCCAAGCGATCCGGGGTCGCGGACGCGCTCGAACCCGCTGTCGGAAAAGCGGTCGCCGACGCGCATGCGGTGGGCACCGTCGCGGTCGCGGCCGCGCTTGTGGTCACGGTCACGGTCATGGTCCGCATCGCGGTGCTTGGCCTTGTCGTGACCCAGTGCCAGATGACGGCCGTTGTCGTCTTTGTCCTTATGGCCCTGGCTGTGAACCGGGCGTTTCTCTCCGTGATCGTCATGCTTCTTGTCGGCCAGTGCAGGGGTGGCGGCGATCATGGCGATCGTCGACAGCGCGGCGATCATATTGGTGCGAAATTTCATCGTGTTCATCCATCTTCAGATTGCCGCCATGAACGCCCCTGGCGGTGCTTGCGCAACATGCTGGGCGATCACGTTAACTTTGGCATTTCGCGATGGGCGAAGATGCGCCGACATGCGAAGGGGCCCCGTGGGGCCCCTTGGTCGTCACGATGGCGGCCTGCGATCAGGCGGCCTTGCGGGCGTCCAGTTCGCTGACGACATAGCGCGGCGCTTCTTCACGGACATAGTATCCGTACATCTGTTCCAAAACGGCTTCGGCTTCGATGCTGCGCTTGCGGTCTTCGATGCTCAGCGGCTTCTGTTGGGTCTTGGTCATGATTCCGTATCCTAGGGTTGGGTTTTCCTGCCCCGGACATCAGATATTGATTGATCGGTCAAAAGACCACCGCTCTGACGCAGGGTCAAAGCGGTGGATCTGTCAAGTTTACGTCAATTTGCAGGGGCTTCCAGACGCAGCATGCGGTGCTTCTTCTTCCCGACGGACACCTTGATGCCCGCTTCCAGCGCCGCGGCCTGCACCGTGGTCTGGGGATCGGTAACGGCTTCGTTGTCCATGCGCAGACCACCTTCGGCGATCAGGCGCTTGGCCTCCTTGCCCGATCCGACGATGCCCGATTGCACCAGCGCCTGAATGACCGTCAGGCCATCGGTGGCGGTTCCGGCGGGCAGCAGCGCCACCTCGAGGTCGCCACCGGCACCGCCCTGTTCAAAGACCTGACGGGCGGTCGCTTCGGCGCTGGCGGCGGCATCGGCGCCATGCAGCAGGGTCGTGACCTCATTCGCCAGCAGGATCTTGGCGTCGTTGATCTGCGACCCCTGCAACGCGCCAAGGCGGTCGCATTCGTCTACCGGCAGTTCGGTGTAAAGCTTAAGGAAACGCCCCACGTCGGCATCGGTGGTGTTGCGCCAGAACTGCCAGAATTCATAGGGCGACAGCATCGCGCCGTTCAGCCAGACCGCGCCGCCCTGCGACTTGCCCATCTTGCGGCCGTCGCTGGTCGCCAGCAGGGGCGAGGTCAGCCCGAACAGCGGCTTGTCGTCCACACGCCGCGTCAGGTCGATGCCGTTGATGATGTTGCCCCATTGGTCCGACCCGCCCATCTGCAACTGACAGCCATAACGGCGGTTCAGTTCCAGGAAGTCGTAGGCCTGCAGAATCATATAGTTGAATTCCAGGAAGGACAGCGACTGTTCGCGGTCCAGACGGGATTTCACGGATTCGAAGGACAGCATCCGGTTGACGCTGAAATGCCGCCCGATGTCGCGCAGGAAGGTCAGATAGTTCAGCCCGTCCAGCCATTCGGCGTTGTTCAGCATCTGCGCGCCGTCATGGCCGTAATCCAGATAGCGGGCAAAGACCTGCTGCATCCCGTCGATGTTCGACTGGATCGCAGCATCGTCCAGCAGCGGGCGTTCGTCGCTGCGGAAGGACGGATCGCCGACCTTGGTGGTGCCGCCCCCCATCAGGGTGATGGGTCGGTTGCCGGTCTTCTGGAACCAGCGCAGCATCATGACATTCAGCAGGTGGCCGACATGCAGGCTGGCTGCCGTCGCGTCATAGCCGATATAGGCGGTGACCGGCCCGGCAAGCAGTGCCTTGTCCAAAGCCTCGTAATCCGTGCAATCGGCCAGATAGCCGCGCTCGGTCATCACGCGCAGGAAGTCGGATTTGGGCTGATAGGTCATGGGCTTCATCCTTTTGAACGCTCGCGATATACAGGCTGCGGCAATAAAGGAAAAGGCGCGATGATCCGGGCTTTGGGGATGATGTCGGGAACCTCGCTTGACGGGGTCAACGCGGCGATGATCGAAACGGACGGCGAAAAGATCGGCGGCTTCGGCGACAGCGCCTTCCGCGCGTTTTCCGACAACGAGGCCGCCGTCCTGCACGCGGCGCTTGGGTCGTGGCAGGACGCGCCCTGCGTGCCGGAAGCCGCGCGTCTGGTGCAGGACAGCCACGCCGATCTGGCGCGCCGCTTTCCGCAGGCGCAGGTCGTAGGCTTTCACGGGCAGACGCTGGCGCATGATCCGCGCGGCCGCGGCACACATCAGGCCGGCAGCGGTGTTGAACTGGCCCGCGCCATCGACCGTCCCGTAGTCTGGGATTTCCGCAGCGAAGATGTCCGTCAGGGGGGCGAAGGCGCGCCGCTGGTGCCTTTCTTCCATTGGGCCTGCGCGGAATGGGCGGTGGGGCAGGGGCATCTGCCCGCGGCGCCCGTAGCGTTTCTGAACCTTGGTGGTGTCGGCAATATCAGTTGGGTCGATCCGACGGCGTCCGCGCCGCATCTGGACAGCGCCTGCGTGGCCTTCGATACTGGTCCCGCGAATGCGCCGCTGAACGACCTGATGCGCGAACGTCTGCACCGGACGCGGGACGAAGGCGGCGCATTGGCCACCAGCGGTCAGGCGGACCGCGCAATTCTGGCCGATTTTCTGGCGCATCCCTATTTCGCACGACCTGCGCCAAAATCGCTGGATCGCGACCAATTCGCGGGGCTGGCCGATGCGGTCAGGTCGCTTGAGGTCGCAGATGCCGCAGCGACGCTGGTGGCGGCCATGTCGGGGTCGGTGGCATCGGGCATGCAATGGCTGCCGCGCGGCTGTTCGCAGGTGCTGGTCTGCGGCGGCGGGCGCCATAATGTCGCCATGATGGCCGCGCTGAACCACGATCTGGGCATCCCGGTCCGACCGGTTGAAACCATCGGTCTGGATGGGGACATGCTGGAGGCGCAGGCCTTCGGCTGGATGGCGGTCCGGGTGATGCGGGGGCTGCCTGTCTCGGGTCCGATGACGACGGGCGCACCGGCACCGGTCTGCGGCGGGCGCATCAGCCACCCAAGATAAGGAACCCTTGCCGATCCTTGGCGGTTGGGACGGGAATGCCTTCGGGCACCCGTATCATCAAGGAGGATATGATGGTCAGACATCTGTTGGGAACCGCCGCCGCCGTCGCACTGCTGAGCGGCCCCGCATTCGCGCAGGACTCCGAGGAGGGCGCCGAACAGGGCGCGATGACCGTCGAGCAATGTGCCCCCGCCGTTACCGTGACGCAGACGCCACCCACCGTGACCGTGACCATGCCCGATGAAGAGGGCGGAGAGCCGACCGTCACCGTCACGCAAGCCCCCCCGGAAGTGACCGTCGAGAACTGCGCCCCCAAGATCATGGGCCCTGACGGAGAAGAAATGCAGGCTGAGGTGACCGAAGCCGAAGCCGATGTCACAATCAACGCCCCCGAGACTGCCGAACTCAAGGTCGAGCGGATGGGTGCCGAAACGGGTGAGGCCGAGTCAACCGAGCCCGCAACCGAAGACGCAACGGCCGAAGAATCTGCGGCTGAAGAAGCCCCCGTAGATCAGCCTGCCGCAGATGAGGCAGGTGCTGATGAGGAAGCCGCAGCCGAACCGGTCGCTGCCGAGGATGACGCCGCGGACGAACCAATGGCCGAAGAAGCCCCGACTGACGGACAGCCCGAGGCCGAGGCCGACGAGCAGCCTGCTGAAGAAATAGCCGAGGAACCGGCCGCTGATGAGCCGCAGGCAGAAGCAGGTGATGAGCCTGCCGAAGACGAAGCCAAGGACCAGATGGGTGAGGCCCCTGAAGCCGAAGAAGCCGCCGAAGTCGAAACCGGCGACGACATGACCGCGCCTGTCCAAGGCGGTGATGCGGAAACCGCCACCGAGGCGCAGACCGAACCGACCGAAGCAATGCCTGCTGCCGATCCGATGGCGAACGAGCCCGAGGGTGATGACGCCGCCGCCGACGAACCGATGAAAACCGAAGCAGTCGACCCCGAAGCCAGCGATGAAGCTGCTGCCGATCAGGCCGCTGCGGATGTCGCCCCCAGCTCGGGCGAGGTCGAGGCCAGCGTCAATGCGATTGCTCTGCGCGAAGGCAGCACCTTGGTCGATGCGGATGAGGTGATGGCCGAAGGCATGGACGGCACGCCGGTCTATAGCTCGGACGATGAAGAGGTCGGCGAGATCTCGATGTTCGACGCGGAAAACCAGGCGGCGATCATCGGTGTCGGTGGTTTCTTGGGGCTTGGCGAAAAGGACGTCGCCCTGCCGCTGGCCGATCTGTCGTTCCAGAAGGACGGGGACGGCGAACTGCACGCCTATATCGCAACGCCTTCGGACGAGATCGAAGCGCTGCCGGAACATGAAGCCAGCGAATAATTCGACAATTCCTTTCGAAATATCAACGTCTTCAAAATAATTACGGATATTTCAGAAAAACTTCACGGGCGGCCTTGACGGGGTCGCCCGCTGTCAGTAGACACCGCCTTACTCCAGAGGACGAACGCTGGAGTGAATGAGTTGGGCGGTTGTAGCTCAGTTGGTTAGAGTACCGGCCTGTCACGCCGGGGGTCGCGGGTTCGAGCCCCGTCAACCGCGCCACAACTCATTTGTCGTCCGAAGATATGCGCGGTTGTAGCTCAGTTGGTTAGAGTACCGGCCTGTCACGCCGGGGGTCGCGGGTTCGAGCCCCGTCAACCGCGCCATTTCTTCACCTTTCCCCAAAGTCACGATAGACCGCTTGGAAGACCACCCCCGCGGGGGTGCAGCTTTCGGGCTGCATGGTTTTCACGCGCGATCGCGCAGGGGGATGATGATGACTGACATGGCACAGGCGCAGCAACTGATCGACGGTCTTGGCACGGCGGCCCGCAAGGCTGCGGTCGAACTGGCTCAGGCACCTGCACCAGCCAAGCGCGCTGCGCTGCTGGCCGCCGCCGATGCCGTCATTGCCAACACCGACACGATTCTGGCAGCCAACGAACAGGACCTGCAGTTTGGCCGCGACAAGGGCCTCAGCGACGCGATGATGGACCGGCTGCGGCTGGACCCCGCGCGTCTGCAGGCGATTGCCCAGGGTTTGCGCGACGTGGCCGCACAGGATGATCCGGTGGGGCAGGTGATCACCGAATGGGACCGGCCCTCGGGGCTGCATATCCAGCGGGTGCGCACGCCCATCGGCGTCATCGGCGTCATCTATGAAAGCCGTCCGAACGTGACGGCGGATGCGGGGGCGCTGGCGCTGAAATCCGGCAATGCGGTCATCTTGCGCGGCGGGTCCGAAAGCCTGAACTCTAGCACGGCAATCCATGCCTGCATGGTCGAGGGGCTACGCGCGGCCGGTCTGCCCGAGGCGGCGATCCAGATGGTGCCCACGCGCGACCGCGCGGCTGTCAGCGCCATGCTGGGCGCGCAGGGGCTGATCGATGTGATCATCCCGCGTGGTGGCAAGGGGCTGGTCGGTCTGGTTCAGCGCGAAGCCCGTGTGCCGGTGTTTGCGCATCTGGAAGGTATCTGTCACGTCTATGCCGATGGCGCCGCCGATCTGGAAAAGGCGCGTCGCGTGGTGCTGAACGCCAAGACCCGCCGCACCGGCATTTGCGGATCGGCGGAATGCCTGCTGATCGACCGTGCGTTCTATGCAGCCCACGGCGCCGTGCTGATCGAGGATCTGCTGAAAGCAGGCGTCGAGGTCCGTGCCGAAGGTGAATTGGCGCAGATCCCTGGTACCGTGCCCGCCAAGCCCGATGATCTCGGGCGCGAGTTTCTGGACATGATCATCGCCGCCAAGCTGGTGGACGGGGTCGATGGGGCCATTGCCCATATCCGCCAATACGGCAGCCAGCACACCGAATCGATCCTGACGAAGGATGATGCGGTGGCGGGACGCTTTTTCGCGGGTCTCGACAGCGCGATCCTGATGCGCAACGCCTCGACCCAGTTTGCGGATGGGGCGGAATTCGGCATGGGCGCCGAAATCGGCATCGCCACGGGCAAGATGCATGCCCGCGGGCCGGTTGGGGCCGAACAGCTGACCAGCTTCAAATATCTGGTCACCGGTGACGGCACGATCCGCGATTGACGCGGCGCGGCGGGATCAAAAGCTGATCTCGCCGCCCTTGTCGTCGAATTCATGGGTCAGGCGTTTGCCTGCGGAATGCGCGGCCTCGGCCAGCATGGCGAAATGCACCTCGGATGCGGCGGGGGTGCGGGCCGAACCACCGTCCAGCCATGCCCACAGATCGGGGTCCAGCCGCGCGCGGTCGCAATCGGCCACCAGCCGCCAGCCGGGCGCATTGCGCAGCACCATCACGCGCCCGCCCCAAGGCATCGCGCTTTCCAGACACATCAGCGCCAGCATGACCAGCCTGATCTCGGTTCGGGCGAAATCGCCCTCGGCGTCCAGCGTGATGGTCAGGCGACCTTGCGCGGCCACCCCGTCCAGCAAGCGCGACAGTTCGGCGCGGGGGATGCGCTGATCACCCGACGCCATGCCGAATGCCATGCGATAGCCCTGAATGCGCGACCGTGCGGCAGCGACGGCCTCGGCGATCAGGCGCATTTCCGGGGATCGGGCGATGTCGGGGAAATCCGGCGACATCTCAAGCAGTTCGACCCCGTTTCCGATGGCCCCCAAAGGTGACACCAGGTCGTGGCAAAGGCGCGAACCCAGCAAGGCGGCCAGATCGCCCGCAGCGATCCGCGTTGTATCGACCGTCATGATTGTCTATCTTCCTTGTATCTGAAGGAGTTGTCCTGGTGAATGAAATACTGGAACCCGGCATGATCGTGCGTCACCCCGGCGCACCCGAATGGGGCGAGGGGCAGGTCCAGTCCCGCATCGGCGACCGCATCACCGTCAACTTTGCCGAAGCCGGCAAGCAGGTGATCGACGGCAAGCGCGTCCAGTTGGACATCGTGCGGTTCAGCGGGATCTGATCTTGTCTCATGGGGAAACCCTGCAACCTTGGGTTGCGTGACGCAAGCGTAACCTTGCCTTCGGGTGTGATCGATGGGCTGCCATGTTGCAATGATGCCCCGCGTTTCCTAGACAGGCGCAACCCTATGAGAGCCGAGGCCCCGTGAACCGCGCCGAACCGTCCTTCTTCCAGATACGTCTTGCGGAAACCTCGCGGGACCTGCTGGCCGCACAACGCCTGCGTTATCGCGTCTTCGTCGAGGAACTTGGCGGCACCGGTCCGATGGTCGATCACGACGCCCGGCTGGAGCGGGACGAGTTCGATCCGGTCGTGGATCACCTCTGTCTGGTCGATACCCGCCGCAGCGAAGAGGATCTGGATCACGTCGTCGGCGTCTATCGTCTGCTGACCAGCGATCAGGCGCAGGACTTTGGCCGCTTCTATTGCGATACTGAATACGACTTGACGCCCCTGCGCGACAGCGGCCGCCCGTTGTTGGAGCTGGGCCGGTCCTGTGTCCACGCCGATTATCGCGGTGGTTCGGCCATGTTCCTGATGTGGAACGCACTGTCCGATTACGTGCTGGAGAAGAAGAGCGAAATCCTGTTCGGCGTCGCCAGCTTTCACGGCACCGACGTGCCGATGCTGGCGCCCTCGCTCAGCTGGCTGCACCACAATCACCTTGCGCCGCCCGATCTGCGCGCCCGTGCGCAGCCTTCCGGTTTCGTCGATATGAACCTGATCGCTCCGGACCGACTGGACCGCCGCGAGGCGATGGTCGGCATGCCGGCGCTGATCAAGGCCTATCTGCGGGTCGGCGGCCTGGTGGGCGAGGGTGCCTTCGTCGATCGCGCCTTCAACACCACCGATGTGTTCCTGATGATGGATACCTCGTTGATGTCACCGCGCCACAAACAGTTCTATGAAAGCCGTCGGCAGGCGTCATGACGCAGGCGACCTGGCGCGACAGTCCGCCCCGACCCTTGCCCGGACCGCAGGGGCTGCGCGCGTGGGCGCGCGTCCTGCGCCGGATCCTGCCCGCCGTGCTGGTGCTGCTGGTTGGGGTGATCGTCCTGCTGCCCCTGCGCGGGGTTGAGCGATTGATCCACGGCATGCGCCGCCCCTGGACCGGCCCGCATGTGCAGATGGTCTGCCGCCTTGTCCTGATCTGTTTTGGCATCCGCTGGTCGCGCCGGGGCCAACCCATGCGCGGGCCGGGAGCGATCGTGGCCAATCACTCCAGCTGGTTGGATATTTTGGTGATGAATGCCGCCATGCCGGTGTTCTTCGTCAGCAAGTCCGAGGTTGCCAGCTGGCCCGGCATCAACATCCTGACGCGCGTGACGAACACGCATTTCGTCATCCGCGACCCGCGTCTGGCCCGTCAGCAGGCGGGCGAATTTGCCGCACGGGTGCGGGCCGGTCATCGGCTGTTGTTCTTTCCCGAAGGCACCTCGTCGGACGGTCAGCGGGTGCTGCCCTTCAAGGCGACGCTGTTTCAGGGCTTCCTTGCCGACGATCTGCCAAGGGATCTGGCCATCCAGCCGATGACCGCGATATATCGCGCGCCTGAAGGCGAGGATCCGCGATTCTATGGCTGGTGGGCAGACATGGATCTGGGGTCGCATCTGCTGAACGTGCTTGCAGTCAAGCGGCAGGGATCGGTGATCGTGCAATTGTGTGATTCGATTCCGGTGGCGGGCGAAACGCGAAAATCCTTATCTGCCAAGGCTGAAGAAGCAGTGCGTGGCGGGCGTTAAAAAAACTTAGCTTGTCAACCGATCTCTGCTGTTGAGTTCGCTAAATCTCGGGTCTAAAGACCTTCCAAATACTACCATATGTAGTGCAAATATACACTCGAACATCAAAGGATGCCCCGATGACCCGCTTTGCCGCGCCGATCGCCGAACAGATCTGGGATATGAAGTACCGGATGAAAGACGCCGATGGGCAGGCGGTCGACGGCTCGGTCGAGGACAGTTGGCGTCGCGTCGCGCGCGATCTGGCGCGCGTGGAAAAAGAACCGGCGAAGTGGGAAGACAAGTTCTTCTCGGCGCTGGAGGACTTCAAGTATCTGCCCGCTGGCCGCATTCTGGCAGGTGCCGGAACGGGTCGTTCGGTCACGCTGTTCAACTGCTTTGTCATGGGCACGATTCCGGACAGCATGTCGGGCATTTTCGACATGCTGAAGGAAGCCGCGCTGACCATGCAGCAGGGTGGCGGTATCGGTTATGACTTCAGCACGGTCCGTCCGCGCGGCGCGGCAGTCAAGGGCGTGGCGGCCGACGCCAGCGGTCCGCTGTCCTTCATGGATGTTTGGGACGCGATGTGCCGGACCATCATGTCGGCAGGTTCGCGCCGCGGGGCCATGATGGCCACGATGCGTTGCGATCACCCCGACGTCGAGCATTTCATCGAGGCCAAGCAGGACAGCGCCCGTCTGCGCATGTTCAACCTGTCGGTTCTGGTCACCGACGACTTCATGGATGCCGTGCGCGCCGATGCGCCGTGGGAACTGAAGTTCGACGGCAAGGTGTACCGCACGGTTCAGGCACTGGACCTGTGGAATCGGATCATGAAGGCGACCTATGACTATGCCGAGCCGGGCGTCATCTTCATCGACCGCATCAACAAGTCGAACAACCTGAACTATGTCGAGACGATCTGCGCGACCAACCCTTGTGGGGAACAGCCGCTGCCGCCCTATGGCGCATGTCTGCTGGGTTCGATCAATCTGGCGCGTCTGGTCACCGATCCCTTCACCGACGCGGCCCAGATGGACCCCGAGGCGCTGGACGATCTGGTCCGCACCGCGATCCGCATGATGGACAACGTCGTCGATGCGTCGAAATTCCCGCTGGACGCGCAGGCCGAAGAAGCCCGCAACAAGCGCCGCATCGGTCTGGGCGTCACCGGTCTGGCCGACGCGCTGCTGATGCTGGGCCTGCGTTACGGCGCCGAGGATGCCGTCGCACAGACCGGCGTCTGGATGAAGGCGATCGCACGTTCCGCCTATCTGGCGTCCGTGGATCTGGCCAAGGAAAAGGGCGCGTTCCCGCTGTTCGACGCGAAGAAGTATCTGGCCTCGGGCTTCATGTCCAAGATGGACAAGGACGTCCGCGACGCCATCGCCAAGCATGGCATCCGCAACGCGCTGCTGACCTCGATCGCGCCGACCGGCACCATCAGCCTCTATGCAGGCAACGTCTCCTCGGGGATCGAGCCGGTCTTCGCCTATGCCTATACCCGCAAGGTCCTGCAGAAGGACGGCTCGCGGACCGAGGAAGAGGTCGTCGATTACGCCGTCCAGATGTGGCGCGACCTGAAGGGTGATGCCGAACTGCCCGATTACTTCGTGAACGCCCAGACCCTGGCCCCCAAGGATCACGTCGCCATGCAGGCGGCCGCGCAGGAATGGGTCAACAGCTCGATTTCCAAGACTATCAACTGCCCCGAGGATATCAGCTTCGAAGAATTCAAGGACGTCTACATGTCGGCTTGGGATCTGGGCTGCAAGGGCTGCACGACCTATCGTCCGAACGACGTCACGGGTTCGGTCCTGTCGGTCAGCGAAAAGACCGAAGAGGCCCCCGAGGCCGATACCGGCGCCGATGTCGTCTATCTGACCGAGCCGCTGGACCGTCCCGCCGCGTTGGAAGGCGCGACCTACAAGCTGAAGTGGCCGGGGTCGGAACACGCGATCTATATCACGATCAACGACATCGTTCAGGCCAACAACCGTCGCCCGTTCGAGATCTTCATCAACTCGAAGAACATGGAGCATTACGCCTGGACCGTCGCACTGACGCGCATGGTGTCGGCCGTCTTCCGTCGCGGTGGCGATGTGTCCTTCGTGGTCGAAGAGCTGAAGGCCGTCTTCGATCCGCGCGGTGGTGCATGGATGCAGGGTCGCTATGTGCCCTCGATCCTGGCGGCCATCGGCGGCGTGATCGAACGTCACCTGATCGAAACCGGCTTCCTGGCTGGCGAAGGTCTGGGCCTGAAGACCGACCCCAAGGCCGAAGTCATGGCCGTGGGCGAGGCTCCGCGCGGTCCGTCCTGCCCCAGCTGCGGCCAGTTCGGCATGCGGATGGTCGAAGGCTGCATGACCTGCCCCAGCTGCGGCCATTCGAAGTGCGGCTGAGCTGAACATCAGACAGCATCGCCTTGATCGCGATCTGGAACGGCCTCGGGGTGAACCCCCGGGGCCGTTTTTTGCAATGGGGCGTGGGTCGTTACCTGCGTCGCCCGTGAAAAAGCGGCAGGGCCATGCCCCGCCGCCGTGTTAACACTTAAGACTTTGGTCCCGATCAGCGATCGGCCTTGGGGGTCCAGGCGAATTGCTGCATCGGTGCATCCACCGGCGTCTCGGCAAGGTGGTTGGTATAATTGCTCATGACCTTCTGGGCCAGGCCCAGCACGATTTCCAGCACCTGCCGCTCGCCGTAGCCGGCCGCATAGAAGGCGTTCAGATCGGCCTCGGTCGGGTTGCCGCGGCTGTCTGCCATCTTCAGCGTGAAGGTCCGAAGGGCTTCCAGCTTGTCGGTGGGCAGCGGCGTCTCATCGCGCAGGGCGTTGGTGATCTGGTCGTCCACCTTCATCATCTTGGCGATGCCGGTATGGGCCGGAACGCAATAGTGGCACTGGTGATAAACGTTGATCGACTGCCAGACCACGGTCTTTTCATCGGCGTCGAACGAGGTTTCCTCGGCAAACAGACGGTGTAGCACCTGGTATCCGTCCAGCAGCGACGGCGCTTGGGCCATGACGGCGTGCAGGCCGGGCAGGCGACCGAAAGCGGCCTTGGACTTTTCGATCAGCGGCACTGCGGCGGCGGGGGCATTGCTTTCGTCGAGACGTTCGAATTTGGACATCATGTGGCCTTTCCTTTGGTGATGCGCCCAATCTGGCCATTCTTGAGCGATTGCTCAAGGCGTAATTTGAGCGATCGCTCAAACTTTTCGTGATACCATTGCACCTTTGTCCCATCGCGCTTTAAATCGGGGTATGGCACGCACCGCTTCATATGACCGCGAAGCCGCACTGGAAGCGGCGATGACCCTGTTCTGGGCGAAGGGCTATCACGCCACCTCGCTGAAGGATCTGGAGGGGGTGCTGGCGATGAAGCCCGGTTCGATCTATGCAGCCTTCCACAGCAAGGAGGCGTTGTTTCGCGCCACGCTGGATCGCTATGCCGGTCGCATGACCGCCGAGATGCAGGCGATGATCGAGACCAGCCCGTCGCCCCTTGCGGCATTGCAACGACATCTTGAAGGGCTGGCGGATCTGGCGCCCTGCAACCGCCCCTCGACGGCCTGCATGCTGGTGAAATCACTGCTGGAAGTGCCGCAGGAGGGCGATCTGCGCAGCTTTATCACCGCGCATCTGGACCGGGTCGAACAGGTGATCGGTTCGGCGCTGCGTGCGGCGCAGGACAAGGGCGAACTGCCGGCGTCCGTCGATACCGCGCGGCTGGCCCACCGCGTCCAGACCTATATCTTCGGGCTGAAGGTGCAGGCGCAGCGCGAGACCGATCCGCAGCGCATGCACGATCTGTGCCAGGACCTCGCCGCCGAGATCGGCCGCCTGCCTCAGTCCAGCAGCACCGACGGCAACCACAGCGAGACGGCGGGGACATAGGTCACCAGCATCAGCGCGACGAAGATCGCCAAGTAGAAGGGCCAGATCGACTTCAGCGCCTGCTCCATCTTGATGCGGCCGACCGCGCAGCCGACGAAGAGGCAGGTGCCCACGGGCGGCGTGCATAGCCCGATGCCGAGGTTGATCAGCAGCATGATGCCGAACTGCGTCGGGTCCATGCCAAGCCCCTTGGCGATGGGCAGGAAGATCGGCGTGCAGATCAGGATCAGCGCCGCCATGTCCATGATCATCCCCAGCAGCAGCAGGATCACGTTGATCATCAGCAGGATGATGATCGGATTATCCGAGATGGTGACCAGCAGGTTCGAAAGCTGTTCGGGCACCTGATACAGCGCCAGAAGATAGGCGAAGGAACTGGCGAATGCGATCAGGATCATCACCATCGCCGTGGTCCGGACTGCGCCGGTGACCGCCTGCAGGAAGGCCTTGAAGGTCAGGCTTCGGTAATAGAACACCGTCAACAACAGTGCATAGATCGCGCCGAACGCGCCGGATTCGGTGACGGTGAAGATCCCCGACAGGGTGCCGCCGACGATGATCACCGCCGTCATGAAACCGGGCATGGCGTCGATGGCGGAATGGCCGACGGCTTTCCAGCCGGGGAAGGGCTCGGACGGATAGTTGTGCTTGATCGACATGATATAGGCCGCAACCGCCAGGCAGATGCACATCAGCATGCCGGGCACGACACCCGCCAGAAACAGACCCGAAATCGAGATCCCGCCCCCCGCCGCAACGGCATAGATGATCATGTTGTGGCTGGGCGGGATGACGATGCCAGCGATCGAACTGGTGACCGTGACGTTCACCGCGAAATCGGGGCGATAGCCGCGTTCCTTCATCACCGGCACTAGAAGTGACCCCAAGGCCGAGATGTCGGCCACGGCTGACCCCGATATCCCACCGAACAGCATTGACGAGAAGATGTTGACCATCGCCAGCCCGCCCTTCAGGTGCCCGACCAGCGCCGAGGCCAGCCGGACAAGACGCCGGGCGATACCGCCGTGCAGCATGATCTCGCCCGCGAAGATGAAGAAGGGGATCGCCAGCAGTGAAAAGACCGACACGCCTGCGGTAGCCCGCTGGAAGGTGATGACGGCGGGAAAACCTTCGAAGGCGAAGGCCGAGGCGGCTGCCAGGCCCATAGCGAAGGCCACCGGCATGCCGACGACGACACCGAAGGCAAAGATGCCAAGAAGAAGCGCCAGTCCCATCAGATCACCTCTTGATCAAGCGGATCGTCCAAGGGCGACCATGCCCCGAAACGCCAGATACGCAGAACGCCGCGCAGGCCCGCGAACAGCACCATCAGACCACCGAGGCTGGTGATCGCGGCCGTGCGGACGGCCTCGGGCAGGCCCAGCATCGGCAGTACGGTATCCATTCCGAAGGCCATCAGCTGCAGTCCGGCCAACAGGATCAGCACGCCGAACCCCGCCAGCACGATGTCGATCCCGATCATCACCAGCTTCTGCAGCGTCACGGGCAGCATGTCGCGAAACAGCGTCACGCCGATATGGGTGTCTTCGCGCACGCCTGCGGCGGCACCCAGAAAGGCGATATAGCAGATCAGCAGCAGCGCCAACTGTTCGACCCAGGTGGGCGTCACGTTCAGCACATAGCGGCCGAACACCAGCCAGCCGAAGGTCACGATCAGCACGACCAGGGCCACCGAGGCCACGCCCATGCACAGCATCCGAACAAGGTTCAGGCCCTGTTCGATCCGCCGATAGAGGATCGGTTCGTTTGTCATCATCGGGTCTTTCGAAAGGCGGGGACCGCGCGGCGCGGCCCCCTTGTGGCCTTACTGGGCGTTGCGGATCAGATCGACCAGTTCGGACAGATCCGGGTTCGCCTGCAGGAACGTGTCATAGACGGGGGCCATGGCCTGCTGGAAGGGGGCCTTGTCGTTGACGGTGTTCACCTCGGTGCCGCCCGCCTTGACGGTTTCCAGACTGGCAGCCTCGCGTTCGGCCCAGAGTTCGCGCTGATGATCGGCGCTGGCGCGGCCCGCGGCCATGACGATGTCCTGATGTTCCGGGCTTAGCTTGTCCCAGGTCTTCAGCGACATGCACAGGCATTCGGGAATGATCAGGTGTTCGGTCAGCGACAGATACTTGGCGACCTCGTAATGGTTGGTCGATTCATAGCTGGGCGGGTTGTTTTCTGCCCCGTCAACGACGCCGGTCTTCAGTGACTGATAGACCTCGGCAAAGGCCATGGGGGTGGCATTGCCGTCCATCGCCGAGATCATGTTGACGAAAAGATCGTTCGACATGACGCGCATCTTCAGGCCCTCGACATCGGCAGGCGTGTTGATCGGGCGGACCGAGTTGTAGAAACTGCGCGCCCCGGCGGCATACCAGCCAAGCGCCTTGATGCCCTTGGCCTCCATGCCGGCACCGATGGCATCACCGACCTCGCCGTCCATCAGGCGGTACATCTCGGGGACCGAGGCAAAGATGAAGGGCAGGGAGACGACGTTGGTTTCGGGCACGACAGGCCCCATCGGCCCAAGGCTGAATTCACCAAAGTCCAGCGCGCCAAGGCGTATCTGCTGGATGGCATCGGGCTGATCGCCCAAGACACCGTTGTGGAAGACCTTGCCCGTGACTTCGCCGCCGGTCTTTTCGTTGATCTCGTTAACGAAGGATTCCATCGCGATCGACACGGGGTAATCTTCGACATGGATGTTCCAGCCGCGCAGGTTCTGCGCCGAAGCGGCCGTGGCAAGCCCTGCGGACAAGGCGACGATGGCGGTGGTGCGGGTGATACGAGCGAGCATGGTCATGCGGTTCCTCCCTGAATGACAACGGCCGGGCGTCTCCTCAAACGTCCGAAGCTGGGGAACAGCATGGTGGCGTTTAATCTTGGATACAAGATGATTCGTGACGGGTCAGTTCGGGGTGCCCATTCTGGCAGTTCCGGCATATTTCGTCAGGAACGGTCGTCTTCGAAATAGGCGGCGCTGTTCACGCGAATGGCGGCGATGGTTTCGTCAAGGCGCGACAGGTGCAGCATCCCGGCGCTGGCGGCCGCTTCGGGGTCGTTCGCCTTGATCGCGGTGGCGATGGCCTCGTGGTCGGCAATCAGCTCCGGCATGCGCCGTTCCTTGGCCAGACCCAGAATGCACAGTCGATCGACTTTGGCCTTTTCCGCACGGATCACGTCGAAGGCATAGGGCACACAGCCGATCCTGCAGATCTGGTCGTGAAAATCGTAATCAAGATCGCCAAAGCCGATGTGATCGTTCTGGACTAGGGCCTTGTGTTGCATGGCGATGCAGGCATCCAACTGATAACCATCGGCTTTCCCGCATTTCTTCGCAGCTTCCCGCAGGGCGGCAGCCTCGACCGCGGCGCGGACGAAGCGGCTTTTCTCTATCGCCAGCGCCGAGAATTTGCGAACTTCGGTGGCCTTCTTGGGCCGGACAAGGATCAACTCCATCGCCTCGAGGCGGCGGAAGGCGTCGCGGACAGGTTGGCGGGACACACCAAAGCGTTCGGCAATATCGGGTTCCGAAATGCGCGTGCCCGGCAGCATGCGCAGGGACGTGATCTCGGCATAGAGGAAATCGACGATCTCATCGACGATGCCGCGCTTGTCCTGGGTCTGGGTGGTCATCTTGATCATGCGCGTTCCTCCGGGTGGGGGTGTTATAGTCTGCTTGTGGGACGTACTGCCAGTCAATCATCGGGCTGGGGGAATGCACGGGGTCCGAAGTGTCGGCCGTCTGGGATACTAACTTGGATACAAGAATTGACGATGGGGGTAAACTGGCACATATTCACATCCGGACCGACGGGTGGGTCCGGTCGGGATGCCGCCCGTCGTGATCCCGACGCCACGAATTGAAAAGGAAGCAACATGCGACTTCAGGGACAAACCGCGATCGTGACCGGGGGTGGGCGTGACATCGGCGCGGCCTGCGCCATCAAGCTGGCCGCCGAGGGTGCCAATGTCGTCATCAACTATCACGCCTCGGCGGAGGGTGCCGAAAAGGTCGTGGCGCAGATTAAGGGCGCAGGCGGCAACGCCGTTGCCGTTCAGGGTGACCTGACGGATCCGGCGCAGGTTGACAAGCTGGTGCAGACTGCGGTCGATACCTTCGGCGGACTGCATGTGCTGGTGAACAATTCGGGCGGTCTGGTGGCGCGCAATTCGCTGCGCGAGATGGATATGACGCATTGGAACAAGGTCATGGAACTGAACCTGACCAGCGTCTTTTTGATGACCAAGGCCGCCGTGGCGCAGATGGACAAGGGTGCCATCGTCAACATCGCCAGCCAGGCCGCACGCGATGGTGGCGGGGCGGGATCGGCTGCCTATGCGGCCTCCAAGGGGGCGGTGATGACCCTGACGCGCAGTCTGGCCAAGGAGCTGGGCCCCGATATACGCGTCAACGGGCTGTGCCCCGGCATGGTCGATACCGATTTCCACAATATCTTCACGCCGGATCAGGCCCGTCGCGGGTTCGAGGCCGCAGCCCCTGTCAAGCGTCAGGGCGTCCCCGATGATATCGCCAATGCGGTGGCGTTCCTTGCCTCGGACGACAGCGCCTTCATGACCGGCGTCAATATCGATATCAACGGCGGCATGCTGTTCAGCTGACCCGATTGCCCTGCCATATGTTGGCAGGGCAATGCTTTGATCGACGGGCGGTCATTCCGCCGCCAGGGGATGTGCCGCGTGGTCAAGCTGTCCTGCCAGCCGGATCAGCAGCACCGCGACCGCCACGACCCCTGCTGCAAGGAAGGGCGTCGCGCCCAAGCCGACGGTCTGGACCGCGATGCCACCCGCCCATGCCCCGAAGGCGATGCCCAGATTGAAGGCTCCGATATTCAGCCCCGAGGCGACATCGACCGCGTCCGGCGCGACCTGCCGCGCGATCTGCACGGTATAGGCCTGCAATGGCGGCACATTGGCAAAGGCGAAGCCGCCCCAGACCGCGATGACGATGATAGCAGCTATGGGCGATGTCAGGGTCAGGCCCAGTGCCAGCAGCACTGCGGTCAACCCGACGAAGATCACCGTCAGTGCGGGCACCGCGCCCATGCGATCGGCCAGCTTGCCGCCGACCACATTGCCCACCGCGACCGAGGCACCATAGAGCAGGATCACCAGACTGACCGCCCCTGCGCCGAACCCGGTTACTTGGGTCAGCATCGGGGCCAGATAGGTGAAGGCGATGAAGTTGCCGCCGTATCCAATGGCGGTGATCAGATAGACCAGCAGCAGGCGGGGCGAGGTCAGGACGCGCAGCTGTGCCTTTAGACCCGGCGCGACCCCTTGGCTCAGATCGCCGGGGATCAGCAGAGCCGAGGCGATCAGTCCGATCAGACCCAGCCCGACGACGCCAAGGAAGGTCGCCTGCCAGCCGAAGCTTTGGCCGATCCAAGTCCCCAAGGGCACGCCGGTGACCAGTGCCACCGTCAGTCCAAGAAACACCAGCGCGATAGCCGAGCTTTCCTTGTCACGCGCCACAAGGCTGGTGGCGATGGTCGATGCGATGGCGAAGAAGACGCCATGGGCCAATCCGGTCAGGAACCGTGCAATGATCAGGCTGTCGTAGCCGGGCGCGAAAGCCGCGAAGGCGTTACCGGCGATGAAAAGCACCAGCAGCATCAGCAGCAGCCGCTTGCGGGGCATGGCTCCGGCCAGTGCGGTCAGGATGGGCGCGCCAATGGTCACGCCAAGCGCATAGAGGCTGACCAGCAGTCCCGCCGACGGCAGCGTGACACCCAGATCTACGGCGATTGTGGGCAACAGACCGACGATCACGAACTCGGTCGTGCCGACGGCAAAGGCGCTGATGGTCAGCGCCAGAAGGGCAAGGGGCATGGGAAACTCCTGTGGGTTTTCACTTTCCCGCCCCAGATGGCAGCGCTAGGCTTTTGCGTGAACGGACAGCTTGGCAAAGGATCATTGCGCCAGATGCACGAATTGCCCCAGACACGCGATCTTGCCGCCTTCGTCGCCGTAGTTCAGGACGGCGGCTTTGCCGAGGCGGGGCGGCGGCTTGGGGTGGCGCCATCGACGCTCAGCCGGACGGTGACGCGGCTGGAAGGGTAGCTGGGCGTTGCCCTGCTGCGCCGCACGACGCGGCTGATCGAGATGACCCCCGAGGGCCGCGACCTGCTGGAGGCCGCGCGCGACATCCTGGAACGCACCGAAGCCCTGGCCGAGCTGGCGTCGAACAGCCGCAGCCCGCAGGGGCCGTTGCGGGTGAACGCGCCGGTACCCTTCGTGCTGCACGTGCTGGCACCGCGCCTTGAGCAGTTCCGCCGGGCCTATCCGCAGGTCGATCTGACGCTGGAGATGACCGACACCCCGGTTGATCTGATCGGCGCCCATGCCGATGTCGCGATCCGCTTCGGCCCGCTGCCCGACAGTGCCATGCTGCGGCGCAGGCTGGGGCGCGCCCCTTGGCGGCTGGTGGCGGCGCCCGCCTATCTGGACCGCATGGGCTGGCCCGAGACGCCCGCCGATCTGGCCCGGCTGGAACAGGTGCGGTTTCAGGCCCCCGATCACATCAATACCCTGCGCTTTCGCGGTCTTCCCGAGCCAGTCATCCTGCGCACCGCCGTCACGGCGGGCAATGGCGAGGCCGTGCGCCAACTGGTGCTGGGCGGCATGGGCGTGGCGCGCTTTTCGCAGTTCATGGTCGCCGAGGATCTGAAGGCGGGTCGGCTGGTCCCCTTGTTTACAGACGACCTGCTGGCCGACCCCTTGGATGTCACCGCGCTGTATCTGACGCGCAGTTCGGGCCTGCGGCGGCTGGCCGTTTTTCTGGACTGGCTGGAAGGCATCATCTGACAGGGGCGAACATGAAAAATGCCCGGTCTTTCGACCGGGCATTTCAGGTTCTCAGTGCGGGGCAATCAGGGCAGCTTGTAGGCCATGATGTAATCGCCCGGCTTGGTGCCGACCGAACCGTGACCACCGGCCACGATGACGACATATTGTTCGCCATCCTGTTCATAGGTCATCGGCGTGGACTGACCGCCAGCGGGCAGGCGGGTTTCCCACAGCTGATCGCCGGTCGTCAGGTCATAGGCACGCAGATAATCGTCCACCGCCGCGCCAAGGAAGGCGACGCCGCCACGGGTGATCATCGGACCACCGATGCCAGGCACGCCCAACTTAACCTTGAGGGGCAGGGGCGTCATGTCGCGGATCGTGCCGTTCTTGTGCTTCCAGACGACGCTTTCGCTGTTCAGATCGGCACCGGCGACAAAGCCCCAGGGCGGCGCGGTGCAAGGCACGCCAAGCGGGCTGAGGAAGGGACCCATGAAGACGCCGTAATCGGCACCCTCGTTGCGGTTCAAACCCTGTTCGCTGGCCTTTTCATCCGCTCCCTTCGGGGGGATTTCGCTGGCCGGAACCAGCCGCGAGGTAAAGGGCAGATAGGTCGGCATGCCGAACATCACCTGACGTTCCGGATCGACGGCGACCGAACCCCAGTTGAACGTCCCGAAGTTGCCCGGATAGACGATTGTCCCGTTCAACGAAGGCGGCGTGTACTGCCCTTCGTAGTCCAGACCCTGGAACTGGATGCGGCACATCATCTGGTCGATCATCGTGCCACCCCACATGTTCGCACCCGTCAGGCGGTCGGGGCGGAAGGTCAACGCCGAGATAGGCTGCGTGGGGGCGGCATTCTCGCCCGGGATCTTGCTGGGTGCGGCAGGCAGTTCGTCGCGCGGGCTCAGCGGTTCGCCGGTGCGGCGATCCAGAATCCAGATGTCGCCCTGCTTGGTGGGGCCGACAAGCGCGGGAACGGTCTGGCCGTCGCGCGTCAGGTCGATCAGCACCGGCTGCGCGGGCACGTCCATGTCCCACAGGTCGTGATGCACGGTCTGGCGGATCCACTGTTCCTGACCGGTGCCGATGTCCAGCGCCACGATGGCCGAGGAACGCGCCTCGACTTCCGGGGTGCGGTTCATGCCCAGCTGGTCGGGCACCTGGTTGCCGGTGGGGATATAGACAAGGCCCAGCTCCTCATCGGCGGAAAACACCGACCAGCTGTTGGGCGAATTGGTCGTATAGCGCTCGCCACCTTCGATATCGATGGGGGTGGTGTCTTCGGGATTGCCGCTGTCCCAGTTCCACAGCAGTTCGCCCGTATCGATGTCGAAGGCGCGGATGACGCCCGACTGCGATTTGGTCGAGAAGTTGTCGTTGACGGCGCCACCGATGATCAGCTTGCCATCGACCGCAACCGGGGGCGAGGTCGAGTAATAGTAGCCCTCGGGGTTGTACTCCATCCCTTGTTCCAGATGCAGCGTGCCGTCATCGGCAAAGGACGAACAGACCTCGCCGGTATCGGCATTCAGCGCGATCAGCCGCGCATCCGCCGTGGGCAGATAGACGCGACGCGGGCATTCGGCTGCAATCGCCGCACGCTGCGCAGTGTCGTCCTGCGGCTGGTCGTCCTGCGGCTGATCAGCCGGGGCCTGATCTTCGGTTGCCGGATCGTCCTGCGCCGTCGGGGTGGCGGCTGCGGGCGTGACTTCGGGGGATTGCCAATAGGTGACACCGCGGCAGGTCTGGTGCTGGCGATCCGGGTTCATCCCCGAATTCGCGTCGAAGCGCCAGTTTTCCTTGCCGGTCTTAGCATCGATCGAGATGGCGATGTTATGCGGCGTGCAGACATAGAGGCTTTCGCCGACCTTCAGCGGGGTGACCTGATAGGTGGTCTCGCCCACGTCGTCTGGGCGCTTGACGTCGCCCGTCTGGTATTCCCACGCGGGTTCCAGATCGGCCACATTGGTGGGCGTGATCTGTTCCAGCGGCGACCAGCGTTGGCCATAGTTGCTGCGACCGTACTGATGCCATTCGCCGTCTTCCATGGGGTTGCCGGTATTGGCTTCGGTGGTCAGCTTTTCCGTCGGCAGTTCGCCGATGATGCGGCTGGGTTCCTGGAACAGCGAATAACCCGCAACCAGGATCGACACGACGGATGCGGCGGCCACCGGCAGGACCGATGCCGCGCGGGGCGCACCGACCTCGGAGCGTTCGCCCAGGCCGCGGCGGAAGACCGGCAGGCACAGGATCAGCGCGATCAACACAAGGATGCCGCCACGCGGGGCCAGCTGCCACCAGTCGAAGCCGACTTCCCAGACCGCCCAGGCCAGGGTTCCCACGACGATGGCCGCATAGAGCCACAGCGCGGCCGCCTTGCGACGGAACATCAGCAGGGCGGTGACCAGCAGCGCGACCCCCGTGATGACATAGTAAAGACTGCCTCCCAGCATTGCCAGTTTCGTGCCGCCAACGGCCAGCGCCAAACCAAGCAATCCAAGGATGCAGGACATGAATGAGATCATCATGATGATCTTCCTTTTTTGTCCATATCGGCATCGGGCACGAAAAGAGGAGGAGGGGTGCCGGATGCGATTCATGAAAATCAGAAAAGGTCCGGATCACGCCGCGATGATGTACCGTTGCATGCCGAACCTGCGGGCCTGTTAAACCTCATGGATATGTAACGCAATCATTCGACACCCACTGATTTCGACCGCCATGGGCGTCAGAAAAGGTCAGGATGCCATGACCTCAACACGGTTGCGTGAACGCCGGTTCCGGACGGGAAGGCGTTGCAACCCGGCGCGTCATCGAGTGTTATAGTCACCGGAACATAACGCCCGAAGGATTGCCGATGCCCCTTACCACGAAACTGACCGTCGGGGTCGTCATGGCCTTGGCGTTTGCCGCGCCGCTTCATGCCGAACAGATCACCGTCTTCGCGGCAGCCAGCCTCAAGACCGCGCTGGACCGGATCGCCGACGAGTGGAACGCGACCGCGCAGGATCAGGTGGTCGTATCCTATGCCGGCAGTTCGGCGCTGGCCAAGCAGATCCAGCAGGGGGCACCGGCGGATATCTTTATCTCGGCAGCGGTGGACTGGATGGATCTGCTGCAGGATCAGGACCTGATCGCACCCGACAGCCGTATCGATCTGCTGGGCAACGATCTGGTGCTGATCGGCGGGCAGGGGGATCAACCGGTCGATCTGGGTCCGGGCTTTGATCTGCCGGGGCTGCTGGGGCAGGGCAAGCTGGCGATGGCGCTGGTCGATTCCGTGCCGGCGGGCGTCTATGGCAAGCAGGCGCTTTCGTCGCTGGGACTGTGGGAGGGCGTTTCGGGCAATGTCGCACAGGCGGACAACGTCCGCGCTGCCCTGGCGTTGGTTGCCAGTCAGGAGGCGCCCCTTGGCGTGGTCTATGCCACCGATGCCGCAGCCGAGCCGGAGGTCGCCGTCATCGGACATTTCCCCGACGACAGCCACGACCCTATCACCTATCCCGCAGCGCTTGTGGCGGACAGCCGCCATCCGCAGGCGCAGGGATTTTTGGATTATCTGATGGGCCGCGATGCGGGGCAGGTCTTTGCGGGTCAGGGCTTTACCCTGATCGACCGGGATGAATGAGACCTTCGGTCTGACACCGCAGGAATGGCAGGCCGTGGCGCTGTCGCTGAAGGTGTCGCTTTGGGCCACCATGCTCAGCCTGCCGTTCGGGATCATGGTCGCCTATCTGCTGGCGCGTGGCCAGTTCTGGGGCAAACAACTGTTGAACGGGCTGGTGCATCTGCCGCTGATCCTGCCGCCCGTGGTCACGGGATACCTGCTGCTGGCTGGCTTCGGAAGGCGCGGTCCGATCGGCGGATTTCTGGACGATTGTTGCGGCATCGTGCTGGCGTTTCGCTGGACGGGGGCGGCGCTGGCCGCGGCGATCATGGCCTTTCCGCTGATGGTCCGCGCCATCCGCTTGGCGATCGAAGCCGTCGATCCCCGGCTGGAGCAAGTGGCGGGCACACTTGGTGCCAATCGCGTCTGGGTGTTCCTGACCGTGACGTTGCCGCTGATCTTGCCCGGCATTATCGCGGGCGCCATTCTGGCCTTCGCCAAGGCGATGGGCGAATTCGGCGCCACCATCACCTTCGTCAGCAACATCCCCGGCCAGACCCAGACCCTGCCCTCGGCCATCTATTCCTTTCTTCAGGTCCCGGGGGGCGAGGCTTCGGCCCTGCGTCTTGTGGCCATCGCCGTCGCCATCGCCATGATCGCACTGCTGCTGTCTGAATGGGTGTCGCGGGCCATCGCCAAAAGGATCGCAGGGACATGACCCTCTCGGTCGCGCTTCGACACCGTTTCGCGGGGTTTACGCTGGATGTCGATTTTCAGGCGCAGGCTGGCGTGACGGCTTTGTTCGGCAGGTCGGGGTCGGGCAAAACATCGGTTATCAACGCCGTCGCAGGGCTTTTGCGACCCGATGCCGGGCGGATCACGCTGGACGGGCGCGATCTGGCGAACAGCGAAACGGGCCGCTTTCTGCCACCGCACCGGCGCGGATTGGGCTATGTCTTTCAGGACAGCCGCCTTTTCCCGCACCTTAGCGTCAGGCAGAACCTGCTGTACGGGCGCTGGTTCGCACGTCATGCCGATCGGATCATTTTTGATGATGTCGTGGCGCTGCTGGGGATCGGCGATCTGCTGGATCGACGCCCCGGCGCGCTGTCGGGGGGCGAAAAACAACGCGTCGCCATCGGTCGCGCGCTGCTGTCGCGTCCGCGGATGCTGCTGATGGATGAACCGCTGGCGGCACTGGACGACGCGCGCAAATCCGAGATCCTGCCCTATCTGGAGCGTTTGCGTGACCAAACCCGCATCCCGATCCTTTATGTCAGCCATGCCATGTCCGAAGTCGCCCGTCTGGCCACCACGCTGGTCATCCTGCAGGATGGCAAGGTGATGCGTGCGGGGCCGTTGGGGCAGCTGATGTCGGACCCCGAAACCGCCGGGCACCTGGGGGCGGAACAGGCGGGCTCGGTCCTCTCCGCGCGGGTCGAGGCGCATGACGACGACGGGCTGACGCGGCTCTCGACCCCTTTGGGGCAGCTGCTGGTGCCGCAGGTCTCGGCCGCGCCCGGCCATCTGCTGCGGCTGCGCATCCATGCGCAGGACGTGATGCTGTCGCTGACCGCGCCGCAGGGCATCTCGGCGCTGAACGTCCTGCCAGCCACGGTGCGAACCGTAATGCCGGGAACGGGGCCTGATGTTCTGGTGCAGCTGTCGGTCGGTCAGGACCATCTGCTGGCCCGGGTCACCGCCAGATCCGCCACCGCGCTGGCGCTGAACCCCGGGCGGCCCGTCTTTGCCATCGTGAAATCGGTCGCCGTAACGCGCCGCGACTGACCCGACGACGCGCTGCGGCATGAGCATTGGAAAATCAGACGAAAGAGATTGAGATTATGCCAAAAATGCCCTTGTCACCCCCTGACGACATCCATATACGGATCAGCGGAGATGTGGCCGAGTGGTCGAAGGCACGCCCCTGCTAAGGGCGCAGGCCCGAAAGGGTCTCGAGGGTTCGAATCCCTTCGTCTCCGCCATTACCCTGTTTTTGTTAAGTAAGTTCGCGCGCGCCGCCGACTTTCGTCTGCCGTTTTCTGGACGCTTTTCGTCGTCGGCAGACGCCTTCACTTCCCGTATCATGTCGGCGCAAAGGTGCTTGCCAGAATGGCTGCCAGGTCGGGGCGGCAGGCGCCGCAGTTGGTGCCCGCTCCGGTGCAGGTGCCGATCAGGGGAACGCTGTCTGCCTTGCCGCTTCGGATCGCCTCGGTGATCGTGTTTCGCCCGACGCCAAGGCACGCGCAGATGATCGGGCCGGGGTCGGGCATGTCCTTGGCCGGACGACCCGAAAGGGGGACGGGACTTGGCCGGCCCAGTTGCGCGGCAAGGTGGGTTCTCGACACTACGACCGGATGGGGGGCGGTGAACAGGGCCGCCAGCAGCATGCCGTCTGCAACGAAAGCGATGCGCGTGATGCCCGTGGCGCTGTCGGTGAAGGTCTGGCAGGGCGCGTCGGGCAGGGACAGGATGCGGCGGGCGAAAGTTTCGGGGCAGCGCGGCGGGGCGATGCATGCCAGCTCGGCCCGCCAGCCATGGGTGACGCGGCTGCGCGCCCAGTATCGGCAATCTGGGGTGATCGCACCGGTGCTGACGGCAAACCCGAACCACCGGGCGGGCCAGGGCGCAATCGCCACCGCCGCGCCCTTGCTTTCGGGTTGGCCCGAGATCGGATCGACGACCGAGGGCACAAGTGCCGCGACACGTCCAAGGGGGGCGGTCTCGGCGCTCCAATGAATCGGGGCGAAGACCTGCCCGCGCGGCAGGCGTTCCGTGATCAGGGCACGCAGTACGCAACTGCCGGTGGAGGCGCTGACGTGGATAAGCGACGCGGGCGCGATGCTGTGTTCGGCAGCATCATGCGGGTTCATTTCAAGGAAAGGCTCGGCCAGATGCTGGTTCAGGCGCGGCGCCTTGGCGGTGCGGGTCATGCTGTGCCACTGATCGCGGATGCGTCCGGTGTTCAAACGGAAGGGTCGCGCATCATCGGTGGCCTGCGCCGGTGGGCGCTCGGTCACGGGGATCATCCGCGCCTTGCCATCGGGCGTCTGGAATTGGCCGTCGGCAAACATTCGTTCGCGGCTGCGCTGCAGATCGACCGGCCAACGTGTCGGCGCCAGCGTGTCATAGCCTGTCCCGATGCCGATCAGCCCCGTGATGTCGAAATCCGACCCGTGGCCGACCGCGACCTTTGACAGCCGTGCGTGTTCGTCGAATACCTGCGCCGCGCTGTCGAAGTCAAAGGCCTCTTGCCAACCCATGCGTTGCCCGATCCGGCAGATGATGTCCCAATCGGGGCGTGCCTGACCGGGCGGGGGCAGAAAGGCGCGCTGGCGGCTGATCGTCCGGTCCGAGTTCGTGACCGTGCCCTCTTTTTCGCCCCAACCCGTGGCGGGCAGCAACACATGCGCCAGCCGTGCGGTATCGGTATTAGCGCTCAGGTCGCTGACGACGGTGAAATCGCAGCCCGCGATGGCGTCGCGGACCATGTCGGCATCGGGCATGCTGACGGCGGGGTTGGTGCAGATGATCCACAGCGCCTTGATGCGGCCTTCGCGGACCTGGCGGAACATGTCGACCGCTTTAAGACCGGGGCGTTCGGCCATGGTCGGCGCGTTCCAGAAGGTGCGGACACTGTCGCGGTGATCGGGGTTTTCCAGATCAAGATGGCAGGCCAGCGCGTTCGACAGCCCGCCGACCTCGCGCCCGCCCATCGCATTGGGCTGGCCCGTGACCGAGAACGGACCCGCCCCCGGCCTGCCGATCCGGCCCGTGGCAAGATGGCAGTTGATGATGGCATTGACCTTGTCGGTCCCCGATGACGACTGGTTCACCCCTTGGCTGAAGACCGTCACCACCTTCGGCGTCGAAACCCACAGGTCGCAGAAATCCGACAGCTGCTGCGCCGACAGTCCGGTGACGGTGCTGTCCTGCGCATGCGCCGCATCCAGCGTGTCCTGCAGCCCCGTAACATGGGTCAGAAAATCGCCATCCAGCGCACCCGCACGGTCGATGGCCGCCAGTAGATGGTTGAACAGCGCCACGTCGCTGCCCGGTTGCAGCGCCAGATGCATGTCGGCCAGATCACAGGTGGCGGTGCGGCGCGGGTCGATGACGACGACGCGCATATCGGGGCGCGCTTCCTTGGCGGCGGCCAGACGCTGGTACAGCACCGGATGGCACCATGCCAGATTGCTGCCGACCAGCACGGCAAGATCGGCCTGATCCAGATCCTCATAGGTGCCGGGGACCGTGTCCGAACCGAAGGCACGTTTGTGCCCTGCGACGGTCGAGGCCATGCACAGCCGGGAATTCGTGTCGATGTTTGCAGACCCGATGAAGCCTTTCATCAGCTTGTTGGCGACATAGTAGTCCTCGGTCAGCAACTGCCCCGAGACATAGAAGGCGACCGAATCCGGTCCATGCGTGGCGATGGCCTGCGAAAAGCGGTCGGCCACTAGGTCCAGCGCGCTGTCCCAATCGCTGTCCTTGCCGTGAATGCGCGGGGCCAGCAGGCGGTCGTCCAGCGACAGGGTCTGGCCAAGGGCGGTCCCCTTGGAACACAGCCTGCCAAAATTCGCGGGATGGTCGGGGTCGCCGCGCACCTCGGCCCCGCCCATGCCGTCGGGGCGCGCAAGGATCCCGCAGCCCACACCGCAATAGGCGCAGGTGGTGCGGACCTCGGGGGCAAGTTCGTCCCTCATGCGACCTGCCCCCGACGCAACCTTTGGGTGTCCAGCAGGATGCGTCCTCCCTCGACCCGGACGGGATAGGTGGCCACCGATCCCGTGTCGGCACCCTGCGCCAGACCGGTGTCCAGCCGCAGCACCATCCCGTGCAGCGGGCAGGTGACCGAGCGTCCGTGCACGATGCCCTCGGACAGGGGGCCGCCCTTGTGGGGGCAACTGTCGTCGATGGCAAAGACCTGATCGTCCACGGTGCGGAAGATCGCGACGCAGCCCAGATGGGTGCGCACCACGCGCGCCCCGCGTTCGGGAATGGCGTCCAAGGCGCCGATATCGGTCCAGTCGGTCATTCCGCAGCCTCCAGTGTCAGGTCGGCAAGGGGGGAATACAGCTCGCGATAGCGGGGCTTGGTGCGTTCGGCCCAAGGGTCCTGCTGCATGAACTGCTGGGCATAGTAGAAGCGGTCGGCCAGCGCCTTGCGGCTGTCGGCATCCGTCACCACGCGTTCGACGATGTGATCCAGCCCCACCGCGTCCAGCCATTTGTACATGCGCTGAAGATAAGCGGCTTCCTCGCGGTACAGCTGGACGGTGGCGGCGGTGTATTCCATCACCTCGTCCTCGGTCCTGACGGTGCACATCACCACGGTGCCCTGAATATGCAGCCCCGCCGCCCCGCCGATATGGATGACATAGCCGGAATCGACGCAGATCACGCCCACATCCTTGCAGGTGCTTTCGGCACAGTTGCGCGGACAGCCCGAGACCGCCATCTTGACCTTGGCGGGCGTCCAGGACCCCCACAGCGCCTTTTCCATGCGGATGCCAAGGCCGGTGCTGTCCTGCGTGCCAAAGCGGCAGTGGTCGGTCCCCACGCAGGTCTTCACTGTCCGTAAGCCCTTGGCATAGGCTTGGCCGCTGACCATGCCGGCGGCGTTCAGATCGGCCCAGATGTCGGGCAGGTCCTGTTTCTTGACGCCCAGCAGGTCGATGCGCTGACCGCCCGTCACCTTGACGGTCTGGACATCGTATTTGTCGGCGGCATCGGCGATGGCGCGCAATTCGCGGGCATTGGTGATGCCGCCCCACATGCGTGGCACGACCGAATAGGTGCCGTCCTTCTGGATGTTGGAATGCATGCGTTCGTTGACGAAGCGGCTTTGATCATCGTCCTGATACTCGCCCGGCCAGTCGCACAGCAGGTAATAGTTCAGTGCCGGACGGCAGGATGCGCAGCCGCAGGATGTGTCCCACCCGCATTCCTGCATGACGGCGGCCATGGATTTCAGTTCCTGCGACTTGATGAGGCGGCGGACATCCATATGCGTCAGAGCCGTGCAGCCGCACATCGGCTTGACGGTCTGGACCTGAAAACTGTCGCCAAGGGTCATCGCCATGACCTGTTCGACAAGTCCCGTGCAGCTGCCGCAGGACGCGCTGGCCTTGGTCTGGTCGCGGACCTCGGACAGGGTTCCGGCGCCGCCCCTGATGGCGTTGACGATGGTCGATTTGCAGATGCCGTTGCAGCCGCAGATCTCTGCGTCATCCGGTAAGGCTGCAACGGCTGCCATAGGGTCCGATTGGGCACCCCCCTGAAAAGCCGGACCGAAGATCAGCGTATCGCGCATCTGCGACACGTCGCTGCGGTCCTTGATCAGCCCGTGGAACCACGCGCCATCGGCGGTGTCGCCATACATGACGGCACCGATCAGGCGGCCTTCCTCAAGCACCAGCCGCTTGTAGATGCCGCGTGCCGGGTCGCGGAAGATGATGTCCTCGCGGCCATCGGCATCGGCGAAATCGCCGGCGCTGAACAGATCGCATCCGGTGACCTTCAACTTGGTGGCGACCTCCTTGGGGGCAAAGGCGGCGGGGGTGTCGGCCAGCGTATCGGCGGCGACCCTGGCCTGATCGTAAAGCGGGGCGACCAGACCGAAAACGGCGCCCTGATGTTCGACACATTCGCCAAGCGCCAGAACCCGTTCATCCGAGGTGACCATCGCGTCGTTAACATGGATGCCACGCCCGACCGCCAGACCCGCATCGCGCGCAAGGGCCACATTGGGGCGGATGCCCACGGCCATGACCAGCAGATCGCAGGGGATCACGCGGCCATCATCCAGCTGCAGGCCGGTGACATGGCCATCCGCGCCCAGAATTTGCGACGAATTGGCCTGCGTCAGGACGGTGATGCCCTTGGCCTCCAGCGCTTTCTTCAGCAGGTATCCGGCGGCTTCGTCCAGCTGACGTTCCATCAGGTGGCCCATGACGTGAACGACGGTGACATCGACGCCGCGCGCCGCCATGCCCGCCGCAGCTTCCAGCCCCAGCAGGCCGCCGCCGATCACCACGGCCCGCGATCCGGGGCGGGCGCCCAGTTCCATCATCCGTTCGGTGTCGTCCAGATCCCGATAGGGGATGACCCCCTGCAGATCGTGACCCGGCAGCGGGATCATGAAGGGGTTTGACCCCGTCGCGATCACCAGCCGATCATAGGGCAGTTCGCCCTTTTCCCCCACCACCACGGCGCGGTCGCGGTCGATGCGCAGAACCCGTTCGCCAAAGCGGCAGGTGACGCCATGCGCGGCATACCAGTCGTCGTCATGCGTGACGATCTGGGCATAGGTCTTGTCGCCCGACAGCACCGGCGACAGCATCAGCCGGTTATAATTGCCGCGCGGCTCGGCGTTGAACAGGGTGACGTTCCATGCGCCGGGCTGATCCTGGAACAGGTGCTCCAGTATCCGGCCCGAGGCCATACCGGCCCCGATGACGATCAGGTTTCTGGTCATGGCTTACTCCGCAGCTATGGTTTTGGGTTTGGCGCCGTGTTCGTATTCCGTCAGGAAATCAAGAACCTCTTGGCGATAGTGATAGTAATCCGGATGGGCCAGCAGCGCCTTGCGGCTGCGTGGGCGGGGCAGGTTCACATCGGTGATGCGACCGATGGTGGCCTGCGGGCCGTTGGTCATCATCACGACGCGGTCGGCCAGCAGGATCGCCTCGTTGACGTCATGGGTGACGCAGATCGCGGTGACCCTGGTGCGCGACCAGACCTCCATCAGGACCTCTTGCAGTTCCCAACGGGTCAGGCTGTCCAGCATGCCGAAGGGTTCGTCCAGCAGCAGCAGCTTGGGCGACAGGGCAAAGGCGCGGGCGATGCCGACGCGCTGCTTCATCCCGTTCGACATGGATTGCGCGCCCCGGTCCATCGCATCGGCCAGACCCACCCGTTCAAGATAATAGTCGACGACATCCTGCCGTTCGGCCTGGCTGGCGCGGGGATAGACCTTGTCCACGCCGATGGCGACGTTTTCGCGTGCCGTCAGCCAGGGGAACAGGTTCGGCGACTGGAAGACCACCGCGCGTTCCGGATCGGCGCCCAGCACGTGTTGCCCGTCCAGCGTGATCGCCCCCTTCGAGATGGCGTTCAGCCCCGCGGCCATGGTCAACACCGTCGATTTCCCGCAGCCGGAATGGCCGATCAGGCTGATGAATTCGCCCTGATTGATGCGCAGGTTGAAATCCTCGACCACCGTCAGCGGGCCCTTGGGCGTGGGATAGACCTTGTGCAGCTGCGAAAATTCCAGAAAGCGCCGGTCCTGCATGCCTTCGCGCGCTTCGCGGACGGCGGCCGGGATCATCTGGTGCAGCGGCGTGACATCGGGCAGGCCGCGCGTTTCGGGGGCCTTTGCGGCAAAGCCCACATCCATCAGGTATTGCGTGACCCTGGCGCGCAGCTGCTTGAAGCCCGCGTTGTGGTTCATCGCATCGCGGTTTCGGGGGCGGGGAATGTTCACCCGGACCGGATCGGCCAGCGTGCCATCGGGGTTCAGCACGATGATGCGGTCGGCCAGCAGGATCGCTTCGTTGACGTCATTGGTGATCAGGATGCAGGTCTTCTTGTCGGCTTCCCATATATCCAGGATCTCATCGGCCAGATTGGCGCGGGTCAGCGCATCCAGCGCCGACAGCGGTTCGTCCAGCAACAGCAGGTCCGGCTCCATCGCCAAGGCGCGGGCGACAGCGACGCGCTGGCGCATCCCGCCCGACAGTTCCGATGGATAGCGCTGCGCCGCATGGGGCAGGCCGACCATGGCGATATAGTGAGCGGCCTTGGCGGTCCGTTCGGCGCGGGTCAGCCTGCCGTGCACTGCATCGACCGCCAGCATGACGTTGCCGCGCACCGTCAGCCACGGCATCAGGCTGTAGCTTTGGAAGACCAGCCCGCGGTCGGGTCCGGGGCCGGTGATGGGCTTGCCGCGGAAGGTCAGGCTGCCGGTGTCGGGCAGGGTCAGCCCGGCGACCAAGTTCATCAGGGTGGATTTGCCGGTGCCGGAGAAGCCCAGGATGGCTACGAACTCTCCCTCGGCCACGTCCAGATCGATGTCATGCAGGATCTGGCGGCGTTCGGCGCCCTGACCCAGACTCTTGCCGATATTGCGGAATTGCAGGATGCTCATGTCGATCACCGCTGCGCCGAGAAGGTGAAGAAGGACTGCAGCGCGAACATCACCCGGTCCAGCAGGAAGCCGATGATGCCGATGGTCAGCACCGCCACGATGATGCGTGCCAGCGATTGCGATGATCCGTTCTGGAACTCGTCCCATACGAATTTGCCAAGGCCGGGGTTCTGGGCCAGCATTTCCGCCGCGATCAGAACCATCCAGCCCACACCCAGTGACAGGCGCAGCCCGGTAAAGATCAAGGGCAGGGCGGATGGCAGCACCAGCTTGGTGATCTTGGCATAGGTGCCCATCTTCAGCACGCGGCTGACGCTGACCAGATCGCGGTCGATGGATGCCACGCCAAGCGCGGTGTTGATCAGCGTCGGCCAAAGAGAACACAGCGTCACGGTGATGGCGGAAACCAGGAACGACTTGGAAAACAGCCCGTCATTGGTGGCATAGACCGCGCTGACCACCATGGTCACGATCGGCAGCCACGCCAGCGGGGACACGGGCTTGAAGATCTGGATCAGCGGGTTCAGCGCGGCATTGGCGGTGGGCGAGAGGCCTGCCGCGATGCCAAGCGGGATGGCGATGGCCGAGGCTATCAGGAACCCGAAGAACACTGTCTGGATCGAGGTCCATATCTGCCCGTAATAGGTTGGCGACCCGGTATAGGCGATATCCTTGACCTCGGCGGCGCGACCGGCCTCGACCAGCTTCTGGTTGCGCAGGTCAAGACGTTCCTGAAAGCGCGCCTGCTTGTCCCATTTCTGGCTGGCGTCCTCGTGCAGGCCGCGGGCCTCTTGCCAGACGGCGACGGGACCGGGGATCGCCCCAAGCGAGGTGACGACGCGCGGCGCCAGTGCCGACCACAGCGTCAGGAAGATCACGATCGACAGCAATGGCACGCCCAGCAGTCGCCAGACCTCTTTCATCTGGCCACGCGGGTCGTCCCCCGCGGCGGCCTTGATCATCGGGGTGATCCAGCCCAGCCCCAGGACCGAAAACCACGGATCGGCCTTGTTGATGCGGGTGAACCAGACCGTGCGGCGGGATGCGCGCGGCGGGGTGGTTGCGGTGATGGGATCGACAGCGGTCATGACGCTCTCCGGAATGGCGGTATGGCGTTTTCGGGGAACGGGCCGGGGGGCGGCCCGTGGGGGTCATCCGTTTGCGGCATCGCCGGATTTCAGGCCGATCGGCAGGCTGTCCAGATAGGCGTTGGGCGCCTTGCCGTCATAGGGAATGCCGTCGATGATATCGCCCGCCGGGGTCGGCGCCTTGTAGCCGTCGCTGTCCCACGGGAAATCGGTTTCGGACGCCAGACCCTCGTCCACCAGCATGCGGGCGGCCTGCAGGTACAGGTCAGGGCGATAGACCGACCGCGCGGTTTCATCGAACCAGGCGTCGTCCTTGGGTTCGGCAATCTGCCCCCAACGGCGCATCTGGGTCAGATACCAGACCGCATCCGAATAGAAGGGATAGGTCGCGTCATGGCGAAAGAAGACGTTGAAGTCCGGAACGTCGCGGATATCGCCCTTTTCGTATTCGAAGGTCCCCGTCATCGAAGCCGCGATCACAGCGCGATCGGCGCCCACGTATTCGGGGCGCGACAGCATGTTGACGGCGTCTTCGCGGTTGGCGTTGTCGTCCTGATCCAGCCAGATCGCGGCGCGGATCAGCGCCTTGGTCAGCGCGATGGTGGTGTTGGGATTGTCGCGGGCGAACTGCTCGGTGATGCCGAAGACCTTTTCGGGGTTGTTCTTCCACAGCTCGTAATCGGTGATGACCGGCACGCCGATGCCCTTGACGACGGCCTGCTGGTTCCACGGCTCGCCCACGGCATAGCCGTCGATGGTCCCGGCCTCCATGGTGGCGGGCATCTGCGGCGGCGGAGTGACCGACAGCATCACGTCCGCCCCGATCTGACCCGAGGTGTCGTCGGGCGAATAGAAGCCGGGGTTCAGCCCGCCCGCCGCCAGCCAGTACCGCAGTTCGTAATTATGGGTCGAGACCGGGAAGACCATGCCCATGTTGAAGGGCTTGCCCTGCGCCTTCAGGCTGTCGACCACCGGCGCCAGCGCCGATGCGCTGATCGGGTGCTGCGGCCTGCCGTCGGCATCGGTGGGGATGTTGGGCTTCATCTGCGACCAGATCTCGTTTGAGACGGTGATCCCGTTGCCGTTCAGATCCATGGAAAACGGCGTGACGATATGGGCCTTGGTGCCATAGCCGATGGTAGCGGCCAGAGGCTGTCCCGCCAGCATATGCGCCCCATCAAGCTGCCCGCCGATGACACCGTCCAGCAGCACCTTCCAGTTGGCCTGCGCTTCCAGCGTGACGAACAGCCCTTCGTCCAGGAAATAGCCGTTCTCATAGGCGACGGCCAAGGGCGCCATGTCGGTCAGCTTGATGAAGCCGAGGGTCAGCTCGTCCTTTTCAAGGTCCAGCATCTGGGCCATGGCGGGGCCGCCCAGGATGGTCGATGCCAGAAGGCCGATTGCAAGTCGTTTCATGGTGAAGGTCCCTGTGGTGATCCGAGGACGACAGATGCGTCCGGACAAACGAAAAATAGCCGACGACCAGCCTCGTGCAGTGGCACGAAGGGTCGAGCGGCTTTGCTCGGGTAGACCCGGACTTTGGGAATGGTGTCAGGCGGACGCCATTGTCTGCCTGTTAACCATCAAGACGCGTTGGCGGGCCGTCATCAAGACCGTTCCCCGCGGCTGGTCCCGGAAATGCATCCGATGCGCTCGGTTGCGCCAGATTGGATCAATCCTGCGGCAATCGGCCTAATTCTTGACCATCAAAGAAACGGTCCGGGGGCATCACGGGCGGGGAATAGCCGGGAATTGCCTGCAGGGCATCGTCGTGCAATGCCGTGCGATAGGTCGTCATCGCGCTTTGGCGTGCGCCTGTCCTGTCCAGTCCAAGTCGCGCGGCCAGTCGCTCACCGATCCAGGCGGCATGTTCGGGGCGCGGGGCGGGACAGCCGAAATCGACGAATTGCGGCACATGGCGGCCTTCGCCCCGACCCGAGATGGTCATCTGCCCCGACAGGGCGCGATCGATGATCTCGGCGGGGACATCCAGATAGCGGCTGCCCGACAGCAGGGCGCAGGCGGTCGTACGGCTTTGCGGATCGCACAGCCATTGGCCGGCGTGCCACAGCGCGCGGATGGTGGCGCGCAGGGGTTCGGGGTTCGTATCGGCCAGATCGGCGCGCACGCCCAGCACCTTTTCGGGCGCGCCCGACCAGATGGCACTGCCGGGCAGCAGCAGCGATGCGACGCCTTCCTCGACCGCGACCGAACCCCAAGGCTCGCCCACGCAAAAGGCGTCCAGTTCGCCCGCGGCCAGACCCGCCGCCATCAAGGGGGGCGGTACCGTGCGGATATCGACCGAGGCGGGCGCCGGCAGCCCAAGCGCCGTCAGCCAGTGATACAGCAACTCGGCGTGCATCGAGAACGGGAAGGGCACCGCGATCCGCAGCGGCCCCCGCGCGGCGGCGATCAGCGCGCGCCCTGCCGCATGGGGGTCGTCCATTGCAAATCCATGGCCCGCATCGCGCATCCGGGCGGCCATGGCGTTGTTGACGCCGATCACCTCGCCGTTGCACGACAGAACCGAAATGGCGGCAAGCGGCGCGCCCGCGCCCGCCAACCCAAGCGCACTGGCCACCGGCATGGGCGACAGCATCTGCGCGGCGCTGACCTGGCCGAACAGCACCATGTCACGCAGCGCCGACCACGAATGGGCGCGGCGCAGGTCCAGTGCGATGCCCTCGGCCCGGTCGAAGCCCATTTCAGCGGCGACGATCAGCGGGGCGGCGTCGATCAGCGGCAGGAAACCCGCGGGAAGGGTGGTGGTCATGACAGCAGCCCCGCGGTGCTGACCAGCGCCTCGGCCACGTCGATGACCTTGCGGCCCTGATCCATGGCGGCACGGCGCAGCATGGCATAGGCCTGCTCTTCATCGATGCCGCGTGCCTTCATCAGGATGCCCTTGGCGCGGTCGATGACCTTGCGTTCCTCAAGTGCGCGCTTGGTGGCGGCCAGTTCGACCCGCATCCGGCGGAACATGTTGAAGCGTGCGACGGCGGCGTCGATGATCGGTTTCAACCGGTCGGCCCGCAGCCCGTCCACCACATAGGCCGACACCCCGGCCTCGATGGCGATGCGGGTCAGATTGTCGTCGCTCTGATCGACGAACAGCGCCACGGGGCGCTCCAGCGGTGCCGAGGCCAGCGTCAGCGCCTCGAGCGCATCGCGTGAGGGATTGTCCAGATCTATCAATACGATATCAGGGTTGTCCGCCACGATCGATGCCGTCAGCCGCGTCATGTCGGACACCGTGTTCAGCCGGTACTGGCCCGCCCGCGACAGGCTTTCCTCGATCAGCGCCGCCCGCGCCGGATCGCTTTCGACGATGGTGATCTTCAACAGCCTTTGCATTTCGACAGGTTCTGGGCAACCTGTCGGAAATGGCAATCGCCAACCGCCGCCCCGGCGTGATATCAGACGTGATTGCCTTTTTATTAAGCGTTCCCCTCGTCAAAGGGCGCTAGATTGATTTGGTACATACATATTAGTAATCTCGGATAGCGATTCCCCGACAACGGACGGGCGGTCGCACGGGGGGCATTGGGGGCGATCGGCAATTCGGCATGGTCGTGATGCGATTCCTGCGCAGTCAGCGCGGGTTCGTTTCGCGACGCATGGGTCGATCTGAGACAGGCACAGCACTGGGACGATTTGAGGTCATGATCAACAACTCCGAACTGAATGGCACGGCCGTATCGCCAGACGTCGCGGTGCTGCCGATCCAGAGCCAGCTGACCTCGGGCGCCCGGTCGTTCCGCGACCGGCGGCATCGGGCGATTTCCTTGCGGGCAGGGCAGGGCATGGTGCATCTGCCGTCAGGGCCGGTGCCCTTCGAGGCGCCCTGCATGATCTGGCTGCCCGCGGACGCCGGCACGGCGATCACCATGCAGGCAGGTACCCGCGGGATGATCCTGTCCCTGTCCGAGGTCGGTCTGGCGCAGGCCATCGCGGTCGGACCGATGGCCGACAGCCTGCGTTCCATCGTCGTGCTGCCCTTCGTATCCGCCCGGTTGGAGCCGAAGGACGCCGACCGCTTTCACCGCAGCCTTGACCGACTGCGCACGGAAATCGAATCCGAACAACCCGGCCATCTGGATGTCGTGCGTCACCTGACGGCGATACTCTGTATCGATATCTGGCGGCTGACGCGACCCCTGGACCAATCGGCGCAGACATCCGACCGGATGATCGCAACGCGCTTTCTGCAGATGGTGGAAAAGAACCTGCGCGCGCAATGGCCCATCGCCCGCTATGCCGAGGAGCTGCAGATCACGCCCGAACGCCTTAGCGCCATCCTGCGCAAGACCACAGAACGGGCACCGTTGGCGCTGATCCACGCCCGCATCATCCAAGAGGCGAATGTGCTGTTGACGAATTCCAGCATGCAGATCGCCGACATCGCCGAAAACCTTGGTTTCTCGGACCCGGCCTATTTCAGCCGCTTCTACAAGCGGATGACAGGGCATTCCCCCAACCGGCAGCGGCGCGACCTTGGTCCGCAGAACCCGGGTTCGACCTTCGCATCCTGGCCTTAGAGGCGGGATTGCATCGCGCGGTTGTTGGCCATATGGCGGGCGACCATCCGTTCGGCCTTGGCGCCTTGGGTCAGACGATGCGCAGAGCGGCGGCTTTCGTCGGTCCGGAAGATCATCGCGTATTCATGCTGCAACGGGCCGGGCAGGCAGTTCATCGCCTGCCTTCCGGGATAGAAGCTCTCGGACCAGCAACCGTTGGCTTGGACCACCTGATGGCCATCGAACACCAGATGCAGATAGGTCACCGGGCCGCATGGCTGCGGTTGCTGGACGCCCCTAATTGCCAACAACGCCTTGGCCGGGATCAGCGTCGCGTCGCCCGTCATGCGCCGGGCGATGGGGCTGTCGATCAGAATGCGGTGCTGGGGCGATACGATCAGATCCTGCGCGGGCACCCCCGACCCCAGACTGCCCGCCGCGATCCGTACCGGCCAGAGGTTCGGGCGCAACGCGACCTCTTGCGCGCCCAGCATGCGTCTGTGGATCGCCCGCAACGGCTTGGGCCCATCGCGGGTGGTGACGGCATCGCCGACACGCAGCGTCTGGATCGGGCGCGGCCCCTGCGGTGTCAGGATCATCGTTCCCGCGCAGAAGCAGACCACGTTGATGTTGATGGCGGTCAGATCGGCGATGCCCATGTCCATCAACATGACGCTGCCACCGCCGGCCTCTGACGGCAGGGCGATCATCATCGAACCATCCGCATATTCGGTGGCGGCGTCGATGACATCGTCCAGCGTCTTGAAATGCGGGCTGAGGTCGATGACATCGCTCTCGGCTTCGCTGAAATCGGTGATGGTGGCCTGACCCCCGGTCTGGATGCGAAACACATCCGCACCCGTGCCGCCCGTCAGGGTGTCCTGACCGCTGTCGCCCTGCAGCGTGTCGTTGCCGGTGCCGCCCTCCAGCAGATCGTCACCGCCTGCGCCCGACAGGTAATCGTCGCCATCCCCACCCAGCAGCGTATCGTCATTGACGCTGCCATAGATATCCTCGTGGAAGAACTGGCCCTGAACGGTGGTGGCCGTGGCCCCAAGCGTCTGCGCCGACAGCATGGTCATGCGCGGGAAATCATCGGCATCGCGGATATTGCCGCCGGACAGCGCCTGAATGGTCTGGGCCAGATCCTGATAATGCGGCGAAAACGAGGTCGATTGCACCAGCGACAGCGTTTCGCCCGACGGCTGCGTCAGCGACCCGCTGCGGGCCACGGCGCCGATCAGAAAGGTGTCCGACTGGCCGTCGCCATCGGGATCGAAATCCAGAAAATTGCCCGATCCGCTCATGCCGCCGACCGCCTCGGCGCCGAGGATGGTGAAGAAGCCGCCGATATCGCCGCCGACGATCTGTTCGGTATAGCCGCCCGGCAGCAGATCGCCGCTGGTCTGATGCAGCACCCCGTCCTGACCATTCAGCGAGACATCCGCCGAAGGATAGCCGGTGATCGTGACGGTCCCCACCAGATCGTTCGGATCATTGGCGATCAGCAGCGGCGCGGCGGGGCCGTCATAGAACTGGCCGGTCGATCCCAACCGTTGGCCCACCTGCAACCCGATATCGAAACCGGCCTTGACGAAATCGGGCGTGCCATTGCCGTCGGTGTCGTCGCGATAGTCGTTCCAGGGGGCGGTGCCGCCGCGCAGGGTGAATTCGAATTCGTTGGTCTTGTGCTGTTCGACCTGATCATCAAGGCTGCGCTGAGGGATGGCATTGCTGCCTCCTCCGGGGGCAGGGTTGTGGTTGGCGCTGAAATATATCCCCCCGCCGATATGCGCCCCCGAGAATTTCACATCGACGGCTGCAAGATGTTCCAGTTCAACCGTGGCGGGATCGACGATGACCAGCGTCATATGCGTACCTTCCTGATTTGGGCAGACATTTTAACGTGCGGACAGGCATGGTTAACCATGCCATGTTGGGTCAGACGCATTTTCGGATCAAGATTTTCGACAGGCTCTTCGACGTTTTTCCGACCGATTTCGCCGCCGAAGGTCCGCTATGTCTGCACAATTCAGGGTTGTGCGCTGCAAAGTCTGCGACAGTGCCTTCGGATCGTGCAGGGCACTTGCAAGGATCACGGCCTTGCGCCAACCTGCACGTCATGAAGCCCGCGGAAAGCGGGACGGAAACACGACCTTCAGGGAAACCATCATGACATTGAAACTGACCACGCGCGCCGTGCTGCTGGCATCCGCCCTTGCACTGTCGTCCGCCGCCTATGCCGAAACGCCCGCCGATACGCTGGTCGTTGCGCATACCATCGACGACATCATCAGCCTTGATCCCGCCCAGACCTTCGAGTTCTCGGGCAATGACGTGAACAACAACACCTATGACCGGCTGGTTGACTTCGATCCGCTGGACATGGACGCAGGCTTCAAGCCCAGCCTTGCCGAAAGCTGGGAGGTGTCCGAGGACGGCTTGTCCATCACCTTCACCATGCGCGACGGCGTGATGTTCCATTCGGGCAACCCCGTCCGCGCCGAGGATGCGGCCTTTTCGCTGCGCCGTGCGGTCAAGCTGGACAAGACGCCCGCCTTCATCCTGACGCAGTTCGGCTTTACCGCCGACAATGCCGACGAGATGATCGCCTTTGACGACAAGACGCTGACGCTGACGCTGGACAAGCCCTATGCGCCGTCCTTCGTGCTGAACTGTCTGACCGCCAATATCGCCAGCATCATCGACAAGGAAACCGTCCTTGCCAATGAACAGGACGGCGACATGGGCAATGGCTGGCTGAACACGAACGAAGCCGGGTCAGGCGCCTATACCCTTGCCGCATGGCGCCCGAATGAGGCCGTGCAGCTGGCCGCATACGAAGACTATTGGCAGGGCGCGCCCGCGATGAAGCGGGTGATCGTGCGCAACGTCGCCGAATCCAGCGCGCAGCGTTTGCTGCTGGAACAGGGCGACATCGATGTGGCCCGCAACCTGACGCCGACGGATGTGGAAAGCATCGGCTCGGTCGATGGGGTCAAGGTTCAGGACGAACCCCGCGGCCGCATGATGTACATGGGCCTGAACCAGAAGGACGAACTGCTGTCCAACCCCGCCGTGATCGAGGCGATGAAATATCTGGTCGATTACGAAGGCATCACCGGCAGCTTCCTGAAAGGTCAGTTCACCACCCATCAGGCCTTCCTGCCGCTTGGCTATCTTGGCGTGCTGGAAGACCAGCCATGGACCTATGACGTCGAAAAGGCCAAGCAGATCCTGTCTGACGCCGGGATCGACGGCGGCACCATCACCACCCGCGTCCGCGACCTGCGCGAATATATCGATGTTGCGCAAACCTTGCAGGCGTCGATGGCGCAGGTCGGTCTGACGCTGGAAATCGAACAGATGACCGGTGCGCAGGTGCTGGACGCCTATCGTGCGCGCGAAGTGCCGATCTTTATCGGTGAATGGGGCCCCGACTATTCCGACCCCAACACCAACGCCGCGACCTTTGCCTTCAACCCCGACAACAGTGACGAGGCCAAGGCCGTCGGCCTGCTGGCATGGCGCAACGCTTATGCCGTCCCCGAGGACATGAACGAGGCGACCGTGGCGGCCACACTGGAACAGGACGCCGACAAGCGCGCCCAGATGTACAAGGACATCCAAGCGCAATATCAGGCCGAGGCTCCGATCATCCCGCTGTTCCAGCGCATCGAACAGGCGGGTCTGCAGGACAATGTGCAGGACTGGTTCAGCGGCGGCGCGGTGACCTCGGTCATCTACCGTCAGGTGACGAAGGGCGAATAACCCTTGGCCATGACCGAAAACACGGGCGCCGGGGGCAACACCCCCGGCGCAAGCCGTCCCGACCCCTCGCATCGCAGCGCCATCCGCAGGCGGCGTGCCCGCAGCATTGCGGGCACCGTTCTGTCGCTGACCCTGACCCTGCTGGGCCTGCTGCTGGTCACCTTTATCATCGGCCGCGTCATGCCCATCGACCCCGTGCTGAAGGTCGTCGGCGACCGCGCCACGCAGGCGCAATATGACGCCGCCTATATCGCCATGGGGCTGGATCGCCCGCTGGTCGTGCAGTTCATCGGCTATATCGGCGACGTGCTGACGGGCGATTTCGGGCGCTCGATCTCGACCGGCCAGCTGGTCAGCGCCGACATCAAACGCGTCTTTCCCGCCACCTTCGAACTGGCGACCCTTGGTACGCTGATCGGCATCTTTATCGGTGTGCCGCTTGGCGTGATCGCCGCCGCGCGCAAGGGTGGCATCATCGATCAGGTCGCCCGCGTCGTGGCGCTGGTCGGATATTCGATGCCGATCTTCTGGCTGGGGCTGATGGGCCTGCTGATCTTCTATGGTATCCTTGGCTGGGTCGGGGGACCGGGCCGTCAGGGCATCATCTATGACGGCATGGTGCCAAGCGTTACCGGCATGATCCTGGTGGACAGCCTGCTGGCCCGTGACTGGGCGGCCTTCCGCGATGCCTTCAGCCACATCATCCTGCCAGCCAGTCTGCTGGGATATTACAGCCTTGCCTATATCAGCCGCATGACCCGCAGCTTCATGCTGGAACAGCTGTCGGCGGAATATGTCATCACCGCCCGCGTCAAGGGCATGTCGGAAAACGCGGTCATCTGGCGTCACGCCTTCCGCAACATCGCCATACCCCTGACCACGGTCATCGCGCTGTCCTTCGGTTCGCTGCTGGAAGGGTCCGTCCTGACCGAGATCATCTTCAGCTGGCCCGGTCTTGGCCAATACATCACACGCGGCCTTTTGTCGGGCGACATGAACGCGGTCCTTGGCGGCACCGTCGTCGTCGGCGTCTGTTTCGTCGTTCTGAACCTGTTCAGCGACCTGCTGTACCGCGTCCTTGACCCGAGGTCGAAATGAGCAACACCATATCCCGCCGCGACTGGCTGCTGTCCGACGCCCCCCAGACCCGCAGGCAGGCCCGCCTTGGGGCCATCTATCAAGGCTGGCTGACCTTTCGTGCGAACAAGCTGGCGATGGTCGGGCTGATCATTCTGGTGCTGCTGATCGGCATGGCGATCTTTGCGCCGTGGATCGCGCCGCAGAACCCCTATGCGCAGGATCTGGGGTCGCGTTTGCAACCGCCATCTGCCGCGCATTGGCTGGGCACCGATGGGTTGGGGCGCGATATCATGTCCCGCCTGATCCACGGGTCGCGGATCACCCTGTTCATTGTCGGCACCGTCGCGCTGATAGCGCCGATCATCGGGTTGTTCATCGGCACGGTCGCGGGCTTTGCCGGTGGCTGGGTCGATCAGGTGCTGATGCGGATCACCGACATCTTTCTGGCCTTCCCCAAGCTGATCCTTGCGCTGGCCTTTGTCGCGGCCCTTGGCCCCAGCATCGGCAACGCGGTTCTGGCGCTGGCACTGACGGCATGGCCACCCTATGCGCGCCTCGCGCGGGCGGAAACCCTGACCATCCGCCACGCCGATTTCATCGCCGCTGCCCGCCTGCAGGGCGCAGGACGGCTGCGGCTGCTGATCGGTCATATCTGGCCGCTTTGCGTCAGTTCGCTGATCGTGCGGGTGGCGTTGGACATGGCGGGGATCATCCTGTCGGCGGCGGGTCTTGGCTTCCTTGGCCTTGGGGCACAGCCCCCAATGCCGGAATGGGGGGCGATGATTTCGGATGGTCGCACCTATATCCTTGATTTCTGGTGGGTTGCGGCCATGCCGGGTTTGGCGATCTTCACCGTCTCGATTGCGTTCAACCTGCTGGGCGACGGGTTGCGTGACGTCCTTGACCCGAAAGGAGACAAGTCATGACCGACGCTCCGCTTCTTTCCGTGCGCGATCTGCGCGTCACCTTCCCGACCCGTCAGGGCAGCTTTCAGGCCGTGCGCGGGGTCAGCTTCGATCTGGGCCGCGAACGTCTGGGCGTGGTGGGCGAATCCGGCAGCGGCAAATCCATGACAGGCCGCGCCATTCTGGGGCTGGTCCGTCCGCCCGGACAGGTCACCGCGACGTCGATGACGCTGGAGGGGGAAACGATCCTCAACCTCTCCGACCGTCAGATGCGCAAAATCCGTGGCGGGCGGATCAGCATGGTCATGCAGGACCCCAAGTTCAGCCTGAACCCCGTGATGACCGTCGGCCAGCAAATCATCGAGGCGTATCGCCTGCACGCCAAGGCCCCCCGCGAAGCCGCCCGTCAAAAGGCGCTGGAGATGTTGGAGGCCGTGCAGATCCGCGACCCCGAACGTGTGATGAACGCCTATCCGCACGAGGTGTCGGGCGGCATGGGCCAGCGCATCATGATCGCCATGATGCTGGCCCCCGATCCGCGCATCCTGATCGCCGACGAACCGACCAGCGCCTTGGATGTGTCTGTCCGGACCGAGGTGTTGAACATCATGGATCGTCTGGTGCGTGATCGCGGCATGGGGCTGATTTTCGTCAGCCACGACCTGAACCTTGTGGCGCAATTCTGCGACCGCGTGCTGATCATGTATGCGGGGCGCATCGTGGAAACGCTGGCGGCCAAGGACCTGCATAACGCGCAGCACCCCTATACCCGCGGCCTGCTGTCCAGCCTGCCGCGGTTGGAGGCGCCGGTGGAACGCCTGCCGGTCCTGCAACGTCAGGACAGCTGGCGCGACGGGGAAACCCTGATGCCCCATGCCGATACCGACCTGCCCGGAGGGTTGTAAGCCATGCTGAACGTCGAAAATCTGAACGTCTGGTTCGGGCTTGTGCCCGACCGCGTCGATGCGGTCAAAAACGTCGAATTCAACGTGACTTCGGGTGAAAGCTTTGGTCTGGTCGGGGAATCCGGTTCGGGGAAATCGACCATTCTGCGCGCGATTGCGGGGCTGATCCCGACATGGTCGGGCGAAATCACCGTGGATGGCAAGGCGGTGAGAACCGACCGCCGCGGCCGTGCGTTCTTCAAGACCGTGCAGATGGTGTTTCAGGATCCCTATGCCAGCCTGCATCCGCGCCACTCCGTCGATGCGGTTCTGGCGGAAACCCTGCGGCTGCAGGGGATGGACAGCATCGATAAGCGGATCACCAAGCTGCTGGATGATGTCGGTTTGGGCAAGGGCTTCCGTTTCCGCTATCCGCACCAGCTGTCGGGCGGGCAACGCCAGCGCGTGGCCATTGCTCGGGCGCTGGCTGCCGAACCCCGTCTGTTGCTGCTGGATGAACCGACCAGCGCGCTGGATGTCAGCGTTCAGGCGGAAATCCTGAACCTGCTGGCCGATTTGCGGGGCGAACACGGGCTGACCTATGTGATGGTCAGCCACGATCTGTCGGTGGTGGGGCATATGTGCGACCGCTTGGCGGTCATGCAGCACGGTCGCATCGTCGAGGTGATGTCGGTCGATGCGCTGCGCAGTGGCGCGGGCGAACAGGAATACACCCGTCACCTGATCCGGGCATCGGGTGGCTATCAGCCTGCCTGATTGAGGTTACCCGCGGTTTTGCGCTAAGACCCCTTCAAACGCCGTCCGGACCAGCAGGTTCGGGCGGCGATGCCGTTTTCACGCGCGCCGCGCCTTATCCGAAAGACCCGTTTCATGGCCTTCACCCTGCTTGTCACCCATTCCGGCGCGTTCCATGCCGATGAACTGCTGTCCAGCGTCATCCTGACCCGCCTGTCGCCCGATGCGACGCTGATCCGCACCCGCGACCGCGATCTGACGACCCCCGCCGAGGGGCGCGTCATCTATGACGTGGGTCGCGATTACGACGCCGACCGCAATATCTTCGACCACCATCAGCCCGATGCGCCCCTGCGCGAGGATGGCCAGCCGCTCAGCTCGTTCGGGTTGGTCTGGCGTCATTTCGGGATGGACTATCTTGCCGCGCTGGACATCCCCGAGGATCACCGCGCCGATGTCTTCCGGTCCTTCGATCAGGGCTTCGTGCTGCCCATCGACCTGGTCAACAATGGCGTGCTGGCCACATCCACCGCAGGGCCGATGCTGTCGGATCTGACGCTGCCCGCGCTGCTGGAAAGCCTCAAGCCGGTCTTCGACGACCAGTCGCCCGACGCCGATGACCGTGCCTTCCATGCCGCCCTGACCGTCGCCCGTGCCTTTGTCGAGGCGCGCATCCAACGCAAGGCCTCCAAGCTGCGTGCGGAATCCATGGTGATGGCAGCGATTGAGGCCGCAGGCGACGGCAAGGTGCTGGAGCTGCCGATGGGCATGCCCTTCCGCTCGGCGGTGCTGAAGGCTGGGGCCGATCACCTGCTGTTCGTGGCGACGCCGCGTTCAGACGGCTGGACCCTGACCGGCATCCGTCTGGCCGAGGACGGTTTCGACCTGCGCGCCGATCTGCCCGCCGCATGGGCCGGTCTGACCGATGAGGCGTTGGAGGAAGCCTCGGGCGTCAAGGGTGCCAAGTTCTGCCACAACGGTCGCTTCATCGCCGTGGCCGACACGCGCGAGGCGATCATGCAGCTGGCCGATCTGGCGGTGGCCGAGGCCGAAGCCGCGATGGCCTGATCGATCCGCCGCGCGCGTCACCGGGCGCGGCGAAACCTGTCCTCAGCCGATGCCGCCAAGGCAGATGTTCTTGATCTCGAGGTAATCCTCGATCCCGTATTTCGACCCCTCGCGGCCCAGGCCCGATTGCTTGATGCCGCCGAAGGGCGCCACCTCGGTCGAGATGAGGCCGGTGTTGACCCCGACCATGCCGCTTTCCAGACGCTCGGACACGCGCCAGACGCGGTTCAGATCGCGGCTGTAGAAATAGGCCGCCAGCCCGAATTCGCTGTCGTTGGCCATCTCGACGGCCTCGGCCTCGGTGTCGAAGCGGATCAGGGCCGCCAGTGGACCGAAGGTTTCCTCGTGGCAGACAAGCATGTCGCGGGTCACGTCGCGGATTACGGTGGGCTGGAAGAACGACCCGCCCAGATCGGACCGCTTGCCGCCGGTCAGCACCGTCGCGCCATTGCCCTGCGCATCGGCGATATGGCTTTCGACCTTGGCGATGGCCGCATCATTGATCAGCGGGCCGGTGGTGACGCCGTCGTCAAACCCGTTGCCGACCTTCAACGCCTTGACCGCCGCCGTCAGCTTTTCGGCAAAGGCGTCATAGACCCCGGCCTGCACATAGATGCGGTTGGCACAGACACAGGTCTGGCCGTTGTTCCGGAACTTGGCGATCATCGCGCCTTCCACCGCCGCATCCAGATCGGCGTCGTCGAAGACGATGAAGGGGGCATTGCCGCCCAGCTCCAGCGACAGTTTCTTGATGGTGCCGGCGCTCTGCTCCATCAGGATCTTGCCGACGCGGGTCGATCCGGTGAAGGTGATCTTGGCGACCTTGGGATTGGCGCAGAGTTCCTGCCCCACACCCGCTGCATCGGTCGAGGGGATGATGTTCAGCACCCCCGCCGGAATGCCCGCCCGTTCGCCCAAGACCGCCATGGCCATGGCCGACAGCGGCGTCAGATCGGCGGGCCGCCCCACAAAGGTGCAGCCGGCGGCCAGCGCGGGCGCGACCTTGCGGGCGATCATGGCGTTCGGGAAGTTCCAGGGCGTGATGGCGCCCACAACGCCGATGGGCTGCTTCAGGACCATGATGCGCGTGTCGCGCTGATGGCCGGGAATGACGTCGCCATAGATGCGCTTGGCCTCTTCGGCGAACCATTCGATGAAGGACGCGCCATAGAGGATCTCTCCGCGCGCCTCGGGCCAGGGCTTGCCCATTTCGGCGGTCAGGATGGTGGCCAGATCGTCGGCATTTTCCACGATCAGGTCGTGCCAGCGGCGCATGATGGCCGAGCGTTCCTTGCCCGTCAGCGCGGCCCAATCGGGACCGGCGCGATAGGCGGCATCGACGGCCGTCGTCGTGTCAGCGGTGGTCAGATCGGCGACATGGGCGATCAGATCGCCGGTCGCCGGATCATGCACGGCGAAACGCGCCGCGCCATCGACCCACTGGCCGTCGATCAGCCCGCGCGTTTCCAGCAGCGAGGGATCCTTCAGCGTCAGGGGCTTGGGGGAAGTTGCGATATTCATCTTACTTGCCTTTCACGGCGTCGATCGACGCCTCGAGGATGTCCAGGGCCTCGGCGAAGATGTCGTCGGGGATGGTCAGCGGCGCAAGGAAACGGATCACGTTGCCATAAACGCCGCAGGTCAGCAGGACCAGGCCGCGGCGCAGGGCCTCGGCGCGGATGGCGTTGACCATGTCGGGGTTGGGGGCCTTGCCGTCGGCGGTGTTGAACTCGGCGGCGACCATGAAGCCGGGGCCGCGCACATCGACCATTTCGGGCACGCGGGCGCGGATCGATTCAAGCCGCTGCTTCAGGCGCGAGCCAAGAGTGTTGGCGCGGTTGCACAGGTCCTCGTCCTCGATCACGTCCAGAACGGCGTGGGATGCAGCGATGCCAAGCGGGTTGCCGCCATAGGTGCCGCCAAGGCCGCCGGGCTGGGCGGCATCCATGATCTCGGCCCGTCCGGTTAGCGCGGCCAGCGGCAGACCGCCCGCAAGGCCCTTGGCCATGGTGGTGATGTCGGGGACGACGTCATAGTTTTCCATCGCGAACATGCGGCCCGTGCGGGCGAAACCGGTCTGGATTTCATCCGCGATCATCAGGATGCCGTGGTCGTCGCACAGCTTGCGTAGATCGCGCATCAGTTCGGCAGGGGCGGGATAGAAGCCGCCTTCGCCCTGCACGGGTTCGATGATGATGGCGGCAACGCGGTCGGGGTCCAGATCGGCCTTGAACAGCTTGTGCAGCGCATCCATCGTATCCGCGACCGAGGTGCCGTGCAGATCGATCGGGAAGGGCACGTGATAGACGTCGGGCATCATCGCGCCGAAGTTCTTCTTGTAGGGCGCGACCTTGCCCGTCAGGCTCATGCCCATGAAGGTCCGGCCGTGGAAGGCACCGCCAAAGGCGATGACGGCGGGGCGGCCGGTGGCGGCACGGGCGACCTTGATGGCGTTTTCGACGGCCTCGGCACCGGTGGTGACAAACACCGTCTTCTTGGCGAAATCGCCCGGCACCAGATCGTTCAGGCGTTCGGCCAGGTGGATATAGTTCTCATAGGGCAGGACCTGATGGCAGGTATGGGTGAAGGCCTGCGCCTGCTTTGTCACCGCCTCGATGATGCGAGGGTGGCAATGGCCGGTGTTCACCACCGCGATGCCTGCGGCGAAATCGATGAAGCGGTTGCCCTCGACGTCCCAGACCTCGGACCCCAGAGCGCGTTCGACATAGATCTGCGTCTGCATGCCCACCCCGTTCGAGATGGCCGCGTCGCGCCGTTTTGCAATCTCTGCGTTCTTCATCGTTCGGGTCCTGTCCAAGGGTGGTTGACGATGAAGGGCAAGATAAGACGTTTGGTTTTTTACGAAAGTCTGTTTCTTTGATCTGTCAATATGCTGTAATCATTCCATGCAGTTTGAAACGTAGGTGGATCATGAACGACACTAACGCTTTGCCCCCGGAAATCGAACTGGGACTGCGTCTGCGATTCATCCGCGAACGGGCCGGACATTCCCAACGTGCGCTGGCCAAGCTGACGGGGGTGCCAAATTCCACCATATCGCTGATCGAATCCGGCAAAATGAACCCATCTGTCGGGGCGCTGCGGCGGGTGCTTGATGGCATCCCGATCAGCATGTCCGAGTTCTTTGCCTTCGAACCGGACCCCGAGCAGGTCAGCTTCTATTCCGCCGCCGATCTGACCGAGATCGGCAAGGGCAAGCTGTCGCTGCGGCAGGTGGGTGCGAACCTTTTCGGGCGGGCGCTGATGATGCTCTATGAAACCTATGACATCGGGGCCGACACGGGCCGCGTCATGTACGGCCACGCCGGCGAGGAAAGCGGTATCGTCCTGTCGGGTCGTGTTGAGGTGACGGTCGGCCCGCAGCGCAAGGTTCTGGGACCGGGGGACGCCTATTACTTCGACAGCCGCGCCCCGCACCGCTTCCGTCAGGTCGGACCCGAGAAATGCGTACTGGTCAGCGCCTGCACGCCGCCAACCTTCTGAGCCCACCTTCTGACGCTAACCGCGCAGGGGGAAGCTGACGACGATATCGGCGCCGGGGGCATTGTCGCCGACCGTGACGGATGCGTCATGCATGTCGGTGATCGCCTTGACCAGCGCCAGCCCCAGCCCGTTGCCCGGGGTATGGCGGCTCTGATCGCCGCGATAGAAGCGACGGAAGACCTGATCGCGCTGATCGGCGGGAATGCCCGGCCCATCGTCGCGCACCCGCAGTTCGACCGCCTCATCGGTGCTGCGGGTCTGCAGGGTGATGGTGGTGCCAGGGGGACAGTGGCGGATGGCGTTCTCCACCAGGTTCGACATCAGCTGCACCAACAGCCCACGGTCGCCATGCACGATCGCGGGTGTGGCCGACAGATCGGTCAGCAGCCGCTGGCCCTGATCTTCTGCGGACGGGGCATAGGCATCCATGATCAGCTCGGCCACCTGGTTCAGATCGACCTGCTCCATCCGCGCGTGGCGATTGTCGGCGCGGATCTGGGCGATGCGCAGCAGGGCGTTGAAGGTGGCGATGATCTCCTCGGTCTGGGCAAGGGCGGCTTCGGCGCGGGGGGCGGCGTCGCTCGGGTCGATGACGATGGCTTCCAGCCGCTGGCGAAGGCGCTGCAGGGGCGTGCGCATGTCATGGGCGATATCGTTCGAGATTTGTTCCTGGCTTTCCACCAGCGCCTTGACCTGATCCAGCATGCGGTTCACCTCGGCCCCCACGCGGGACACGTCGTCGCGCGCCAGATGGGCGTCGGGAATGCGGGCATCCAGCTGACCGGCCGATACCTGTTCCAGCGTCGCGGATATGGCGGTGATGCGGCCTTCGGTGATGCGCCCGACGCGGATGCCGACGATCAACCCAAGTGCGATCACCAGCAGATAACCCGCCACCAACGCGCCGCTCAGCGCCTCCAGCAGTTCGCCGACCATGTGATCGCCCGTGCCCTGCACCAGCCGATAGGGGCCGATTTGATCGTGACGCATCCAGTAGATGCCGACTTCGTCATGCAGATGATCGCCCAGCATCAGGGTATCGGCATCAAGCCGCAGGGGCAGATCGTCATCAAAGACCCCGGCGACATTGCCCGCCACGACCACGCCGTCGGCGTCGCGCAGCTGATAGATGCGCGATGTCTCGAAGCTGACCTTGGAGAGGGCGTCCACGCTGCCGATCAGACCGGTGTCGCCTTCGTTTTGCCAGATGCGCGATAGGGATTTCGCGTCACCGTGCATCTGGTCACGGACCCATCCCCCGACCTCGTAGTCGGTGAACCAATAGGCCATGACAAAGACCAGTGCCGAGAGGATCGAATAGAGAAACGCGAATTGCAGCGATAACCGCAGAGAGGTTCGCAGGCTGAAGATGCCGCTGGGCCGTGCGCTGTCAGACATGGATGCTGTATCCCGCGCCGCGGACCGTATGGATCAGGGGGGCATCAAACGGTTTGTCGATCTTGTTGCGCAGGCGGCTGATATGGGTCTCGACCACATTCGTCTGCGGGTCGAAGTGGAAATCCCAGACATCTTCCAGCAGCATGGTACGGGTAACGACGCGGTCGGCGTTCTTCATCAGCACGCTCAGCAGGCGGAATTCGCGCGGTTGCAGGGGGATATCCTCACCTGCACGGGTAACGCTGTGCTTCAGCAGATCGACAGTCAGGTCGCCCACCGTCAGCCGCGTCTGTTCCGCCTGTATGGGGGGACGACGCGCAAGGGCGGTCAGGCGGGCGGACAGTTCGGAAAAGGCGAAGGGCTTGACCAGATAGTCGTCGGCCCCGGCCTCCAGCCCCGTGACGCGGTCGTCCAACCCCCCGAGGGCGCTGAGGAACAGCACCGGGGTATCCACCCCCGAGGCGCGGATCGCCTTGACCATCGCCAGCCCGTCCAGCCCCGGCAGCATGCGGTCCACCACCATCACGTCGAAATTGCCGTCCAGCCCCAGAAGGAAGCCGGCCTTGCCATCCGTCGCAAGGTCCGTGACATGCCCAAGCGCCCGTAGGCTGGAACAGATGTAGTCTGCCGTTTCGGCGTCATCTTCAACGACAAGTACATGCATGCGGATCGCCCCATCTTGGTCGGGGCGATCATAACCCGTCCCAAGGGGGGGCACCATCGCCCGAAAGATTACCGATCCGTATAGAAGCGACCATCTTGGGGCGACCACATGGGGCCTAGGACCGGGATCAACAAAGGATGGACCGGTGACAGCGACAGATTTCATGGCGATCGGGGCGGCCCCCTTGCCCAAGGGGCGTCTTGCCCTGCGTGCGGGGGACAGGGCGGTCATATGGGGGCTGCTGGCAATTGCGCTGGGTCTGCGGGTGCTGGGGATGTTCTGGCTGCCCTTTGTGGATACGACCGAGGCCCGCTATGCCGAGATCGCCCGCATCATGGTCGAGACGGGCGACTGGATCACGCCCCAGTTCGACTATGGCGTTCCCTTCTGGGGCAAGCCGCCGCTGCATACATGGCTGTCGGCGCTGGGGATGCAGGTCTTCGGGGTAAACGGCTTTGGTGCACGCGTGCTGATCCTGGCGACCGCGCTGGGCATCCTGGCGCTGGTCCACGGCTTCGTCGCCCGGCATAAGGGGCGCGATCAGGCACTGCTGGCGGTGGCGGTTCTGGCGACTTCAGGGATGTTCTTCGGCGCCTCGGCCTTCGTCATGACGGATGTTCCCATGTTGCTGGGAACGGTGATGACGATGGTCGGCTTCTATAACGCCATCACCGGGGGGACGAACGCCCGGCGCTGGGGGATTGCCGCTTTCGTGGGGCTGGCTATCGGCATGCTGGCCAAAGGGCCGCTGGTCATCGTCATCACCGAGCTGGCGCTGGTCCCCTGGCTGGCGCTGGGCGGACGCTGGCGCATGCTGGGTCGTCTGCCATGGGGAGCGGGGCTGGCGGTCTTCTGCGCGCTGACCCTGCCGTGGTACATCGCGGCCGAGATCAAGACCCCCGGCTTCCTGCGCTATTTCATCATCGGCGAACATGTCCAGCGCTTCCTGGTGTCCGATTGGCAAGGGGATCTCTATGGCTCGGGTCATGCGCGTCCCAAGGGGATGATCTGGCTGTATCTGGTCGGGACCTTCCTGCCGTGGACGCTGTTCGCGCTGGCCCTGCTGCCCCGTGCCGGGGCCGTGGCCCGGACGTGGCGACAGGATGGCAACGGCTGGCACGGCTATCTGCTGATGTGGGTGCTGGCGCCGGTGATCCTGTTCACGCCCGCCGCCAACATCCTGTCGGCCTATGCGCTGCCTGCCATGCCTGCGCTGGCAATCCTGCTGGTTTCGCTCTGGGCGGATGCGCGTCCCGACAGCGGGCGGGTGGCACGCATGGCGGTTCTTCCGGCGCTGGGCATCGTGCCGCTGGTCTTCGGGCTGATCGCTGCGCTCAGCATCTTTGCACCGCAGGTGATGAAGCTGAACACCCAGCGCGAACTGGTTGCCGCCGCCCGTACCGTTGACCCGGACGTTGCGCTGACATTCACCGGACGCCGCAGTTTCGCGGCCGATTTTTATACCGCAGGCCGGGCGCATTTCGACACCGATGGCGCCGCGCTGGGCGGGCTTGCCACCAATGACACCCGCGATGCCGTCGCCATCCCGACCACGGCCGAGGCCCGGCTGGCGCCGTTGTTGGGGCCGGACTTCCGCCGCATCGGAGAATTCGGACGGCGCGTGCTGTTCATCGAAACCCCTGCAGGAGCTGATCTGTGATGAAGGATCTTGCCCAGACGCTTGAACTGACCGACTTCCCTGGCGCTCCGGGTCTGCGCCCCGATCTGTCCTTCGTGATCCCCGCCTTCAACGAGGCCGGCAACATCACCCAGACGATCCGCCAGGTCTGTGCCGAAGCGACCCGCCTTGTGCCCAGCTTCGAGGTGATCGTCGTCGATGACGGCAGCAGCGATGGCACCTGGGCCGAGGCATCCGCCCTTGCCAATGCCCTGCCGCTGCGGGTGCTGCGCCTGTCGCGCAACTTCGGCAAGGAACAGGCGATCATGGCCGGATTGCAGGCCGCCGAAGGTGCCGCCGTGGTGATCCTGGACGCCGATCTGCAGGAACCCCTGACCCATCTGGAAACGATGCTGCGCCACCGCGCCGACGGATACGAGATGGTCTATGCCGTCCGTGCCCACCGTGATGACGAAAGCCCGGCCAAGCGGCTGTTCACCAAGGCCTTCTATCGGTTGCTGAACATGGGCGCCGAGACCCCCATTCCCGCCGATGCCCGCGATTTCAGGCTGATGGACCGCAAGGTCGTCGATGCGCTTTGTGCGCTGCCTGAACGCAACCGCTTCATGAAAGGCCTCTATGGCTGGGTCGGTTTCCGCACCAAGGCGGTCCCCATCGCGCTGCAGCCGCGCCACAGCGGGCGCAGCAAGTTCGGATTTCGCGGCTTGCTGAAGCTGGGGCTGACGGGGCTGACCTCGTTCACTGCCTGGCCGCTGCGGGTCTGGACGGGGGTGGGGATGACGGTCGCACTGGCCTCGATCGTCTTCGGGATCTGGATCGCCATCCGCACGATGGTCTTCGGGATCGAGGTTCCGGGCTGGGCCTCGGTCGTGGTGGCGGTATCGCTGCTGGGAGGGGTCCAACTGCTGTCGGTGGGCATTCTGGGCGAATACCTTGCGCGCGTCTTCACCGAAGTGAAGGGTCGCCCCGGCTATATCGTCGCCGAGGAACGTCGCGCGTCTTCGGACATCAGGCCATGATCGGCCAGATCCTGCGCTTTGGTGCGGTGGGCGGGCTTGCCACCATGGTCCACATGCTGATCGGCACCATGCTGATCCAATCGGGCCGGGCGGCGCTGGTCGCCAATTGCGTGGCCTTTGCCATCGCCTTTGCCGTCAGCTTCCTTGGCCACATCAGCTTTTCCTTTGGTCGTCAGCACGTCGATCCGGTCGCGGCGCTGTGGCGCTTTGGCTGGGTGGCGATGCTGGGTTTCGGGGTCAATCAGGGGGTGCTGCTGGCGCTGCTGCGGCTGACCGAACTGCCCGCGATGCTGGCTTTGATGGTGTTGACCACGGTGGCTGCGGCGATCTCCTTCGCGCTGTGCCGCGGGTGGGCCTTCCGTGACCGATCTGCACCGCTGATCGCCCGTGCCTGTGCAAAAACGGCAATCTGCGAAAATGCGCTTAACACAGGGGGGCATTGGCACTAGAACGCCCGTATCAGCAAGCCCGCGCGCATCGTCGCCATCGCCAGCCGTTATCGCATCCGATGGAGACGACCCATGCCCAGACACAGCATGGCAGCGCTTTTGCTTGGCACTGCCTTTCTTCCCGCAATCGCATCCGCCCAGACCGCGACCGATCCCGTATTGCTCAAGCCGATCGTGCTGCAGGCCGACGCGGCTGCCGCAAGCCAGGTCGCCGTATCCGCCGATCAGCTGGACGATGCGCGCAACGGCAGCATGAAGGACATCTTCCGCGCCGAACCCAGTGTCATCGTCGGCGGTGGCATGGCGCTGACCGAACGGGTCTTCGTCAACGGCATCGACCAGCAGCAGCTGGCCGTCACCGTCGACGGCGCGGCCCAGAACAACCGCATGTTCCACCACACAGGCACCAATGTCATCGATCCCGGCCTGCTGAAGGCTGCGCGCGTCGATGCAGGCGTGGCCCCGGCGGATGCGGGCTTTGGCGCCTTGGCGGGCAGCATCGCATACGAGACGAAATCCGCGCTGGACATGCTGGAGGACGGCCAGACCTATGGCGGTCAGGTGACCACCGGCTATGCCTCGAACGGCGATACGACCGAGGGGTCGGTGACGCTTTATGGCCGTCAGGGGCCGGTCGATGCGCTGGTCTACGCCAAGCGCGCCACCGGCAATGATTATGAAGACGGCGCGGGCGACAATGTCGATCACACCGGCGCGGATCTGAACAGCTATGCCTTGAAGCTGGGCGCCGAGATGGGCGACTGGCGTGCCGAGTTCGGCGCCCTTCAGGTGCAGGACGACGCGCTGCGCCCCTATCGCGCAAACCTTGGCGGGTTGGTCGGTCGCACGAATGAGGCGCGCCGCTATGCGCTGAAGCAGACGACGCAGACCCTGAACCTGCGCCGTCTGTCGGCAGACGGGCTGTTCGATCCTGAATTCGTCGTCACTCAGTCCCGCAGCGATCTGGACACCTATGACCTGAACACCGACGGCAGCTATGCCGACGATTACAACAAGGGCGATGCCGACACGCTGACCATCAAGGCACAGAACCACTTTGCCCTTGGCACGATGGACATTACCGCAGGTCTGGACCACGCGCGCAGCAAGGCGACCTATGAAGGCATCTTCCGCGGTGATGCCGGCAACTTCCGCGAGGATGTGACCAATACCGGTGCCTTCGCGCAGGCACGCGGCACGCATGGCCAGTTCGATTACAGCGCCGGTCTGCGCTATGACTGGAACCGCTTCACCGGCGCGGGCGGTCAGTCCGTCGACACCGAAGGCGCCAGCGCCAATGCCGCCGTCACTTGGCACGCCACCGATGCGCTGGCCCTGAACGCCGGCTATTCGACCGTCTTTGGCGGGACGCCGCTGGCTGCGGTCTATGACCTCTATGAGGCATATGAAACGGCGGATGCCTATGACGACCTGCGCCACACCCGTGCGCAGAACGTCGTCTTGGGGGCCGAATGGACCACCGGCGATACCACCCTGGGGGCAGAGCTGTTCCGCACCCGACTGAACGACGCCCGTAAGAAGCTGGCCGTGCATGACGTCGAATCCAAGGGCTTCCGCCTGTCGGCGCGTCAGGATTGGGTCGGCGGCTATGCCACCCTGCGCTACAGCGATACCGATGTGCAGGTCGATGGCGGCGATGCGACCACTTATGACCTGCTGGACCTCGGCACCGTGCCGGGCCGCATCCTGACGCTGGAGGCGCGCCATCAGGTCATGGCCGGTCTGGATCTGGGCGGCGTCATCCAGCACACGCTGGACGAAGACGGCGTGGGGGTCGATGCCTCCAGCGATTGGCCGGGCTATACCGTGGTCGATGTCTTTGCCGAATATGAACCCGCGCAATACGACAACCTGACCCTGCGGGCCGAGGTCAACAACCTCTTCGACCGCGATTACATCGACCGTGCCAGCTATGGCGGCGATTTCGAGGATGTGCTGGGCCAGAAAGAAGCGGGCCGCAGCATCGGCCTGTCGGCGCAAGTGCGCTTCTGATCGACACCATGCAATGAAAAGGGGCCCGGCAATGCGCCGGGCCCCTTTGTCCTGTCAGGCGGCCTTGCGGGCCAGTCTTTGCCTGATCCGCGCCAAATCCGCCCGCATCACCGCCATCGGCGCCGGTCCGAACCATTCCAGCGAGACATCGGCATCATCGGGCAGGGCACGCAAAATGGCATCGTAATCCAGCACGCCGTCGAACAGCGGACAGATGCCGTCGCGGCTGCCTTGCGGGTCGTGGATGTTGTCCGGCGCGAAGACCCCAAGCCGATCGCGGCCTGTTACGCTTTTCAGATGCAGGTGCAGCAGATAGGGCGCCAGCGCGGGCAGGGCTGCTATCGGATCTGCGCCGCCTTCCCAGACATGCAGGATATCGACGTTCAACCCGATGGCGGGGTGGTCCAGCTGATGCATCAGAGCCAGCGTGGCGGGCAGGCTGTCTGCCAACGTGCCGGGGTGCGTCTCGATCGCGATGCGGATGCCGTGGTTCTGCGCCATATCAGCCACCACGCGCAGATCACGCAGGATGGCGCAATGGTCATCGATACCCGTACTGCCCGACCCGAGGCCGCCTGCGAACAGCCGCAGGCGCGGGGCCTTCCAGCGGGCCGTCAGCGCGACCAGCCGTCGTGCCTGATCGCGGGAGAAGGCAGGGGTGCCCAACGGCAGATAGCCCGACAGCATCGGCACGTTCGGGCGCAGCGGCAGGGCCGCCCAATCATCGGCCATGCGTTCGGCATGCGGCGCCCAGATCTCGACCCCGTCGAAGCCCGCGCCCAGCACCTGCCGCGCCAGATCCTGCGCCGAAATCGACGTATGCCGCAGTGCGACGGAACAGGCGTGGACCCGCATCATAGGCCGTCCTGCCAGCGGGCGTGCCATTCGGCCACCGTGGCCTTGATGCCGCGTTCCAGCGTAGCCAGTGCGTCCAGATCGGCCATGACGCGGGCCAGATCCTCGGCGCTGCCACCACGGGCATAGGCGACGGCCCGCAGATGGGCGGCGTTCAGCCCGCCGTGCAGCGCCGCAATCCGTTCGCAGCATTCCTCGAAGGCGTCGTAATCCGCGCCCTCGATGTCGCCGAAGATCGCCAGCGCATGTTCATAGGCATATTTGCGGATCGCGATGACCGGCAGTTCACGCAGCGCGCCTTCGAGGTCTGGGCGGGGCAGGAAGGTGGCATGGGCCTGCACGATCCGGCGCATCGCCTCGATCAGCGGGACGGCATCGGGATCGAAGGTCGCCGCGAAGATCGCCTGAATGCCGTTGTCGCTGGCGGGATGGGCATTGGCATTGTCGAAGACATAGCCCCCCGCCACGGTATCGCGCAGGAAGGCCGCGCGCAGGTCGGCGGCGGGGACCGGACCCTCCCACCGGAAATCGGGGTCGCGCATCAGCCAGTTTGCCGGATCGTCGGTCGGCTGGATAAGCGCGTAATGCGGAAACGGGTCCTGGGCGAACTTGTTGTCGCGGGTCGGCAGCAGGAACATGTCCACCATCGGCATGACATAGGTGCCGGGCCGCCAATCGGCCAGCAGATCATGAAGGCGCGTCAGGTTGTCCGCCTTGGGGGCGGCATCGTCATACCACCGCGTCACACGCAGCCCGAACAGCCGCTGCGCCCAGTCCAGATAGAAGCCGTGGTCGATGTCCTGCGCGTGATAGGACAGGCGCATCCGGTCATCGACGATCACCTGCCCATCCCACAGCCCGATATAGAGCGGTCGGTGATCGATGCCGCCCTTGTCCTTCAGCGCCTGCGACAGACAGCTGACGACGCAATGAACCTTGATGTCCAGCGGCTCTTCCTCGGGCGGGGCGACGCCTGCCAAGACCTGTGCCAGCGCCAGGACCGTCATGCCGGGGGCGCGGTCGAAGGTATCCTCGGCCATCTCGATTCCGGCTTCGTCCAGATGCAGCATCAGCGTCATCAGGGCGACGGAATCCAGCCCCAGATCGTGTCCAAGACGCGCCTCGGGGCCGAAGGCGGCCATGCGGGGGTTGGCCATCGGGCCTGCAAGGATGCCCTGGATGGTGGTCAGGACGGCTTCGGGCGTGGCGATGGTAGCGGGCTGGTTCATGCGGGCACCTCGGTCAGGGTTGCAGCCAGATCGCGGCGGGCGATCTTGCCGTTCGCGCCGCGCGGCAGCCGGTCCATCGGGATCAGACGGGCGGGACGCTGGCGGGGCGAGAGGGCCGCGGCCAGATGGGCATCCAGTGCCTCGGGGGTGATGTCGCCGACGAAGGCCAGCGCCGGACGCTGCGTGGCGGTCGGATCGGGGATGGCGAAGGCCACAGCGTCGCGGACGGCGGGCAGGGCCATCGCGGCGGCCTCGATCTGGTCGGGATAGACATTGACCCCGGCCACGTCGATCACCTCGGCTGCGCGGCCCGCATAGATCAGGTGGCCACGGTCGTCGATGATGCCCAGATCGCCGGTGGCGATGTCATCGCCCGCGCCTTGGATGACCACCGGACCGGGGCTGTCCTGTCCCGCCGTGATCCGCACATGCGGCAGAGGGTGCCCCATGTCCTGCGGGCTGACAGGGGCGGCGGCAATGGCGACGCAGCCGGCCTCGGAACAGCCGTATTGCTGGAACAGATGGTCGCAGGCGTCCCGGATGTCGTCGAACCACCCCTGCGGCAGCACCGTCCCTGACGACATCACCCCATGCAGCCCGCCCTTGCCTGCAAAGCGGGACAGGATGTGCAGCAGCGGCGGCGCGGCATAAAGCAGGGGTCGGTCGATGGATTTCAAATGGCGCAGGATGGCCTTGGGGTTGGCGCTGTCCAGAACCACGGGCCGATGCCCGCGGGCCTGCGCCACCATCACCCCCGCGATCAGCCCATAGGAATGGGTGATCGGCGCCGCGATGACCGGCGTCATCTCGGCGGCCTGCGGGAAGGCGGCGATATAGGCCTCGATCTCGGTCTGGATGGCGGCCCAGCTGCGGGCGATGACCTTGGGGGTGCCGGTGGTGCCGCTGCTGGTCTGGATCAGCACGCCACCGGGAACATGGGGCGCATCCTGCCCCAGATCGGTGATGCCTGCGTCATCGGCGATGGCATCGCACCCCGCACGCAGGGCCAGCTGCCGCCCTTGATCTGCGGGCGTTTCGGGATGGATCGGAAAGCAGGACGCCCCCGCATCCCGCAGCCGCAGGATCTGCGACAGGCAGGTGGCCTTGTTCGACATATGCAGCGCGATCCGGCTGCGTTCGGGGTCGCGGCCATGCATCAGATCGGGCAGGGCGGGATCGTTCGGGTCCACGATACGGTCGTCCAGATAAAAGAGATCGGCCATCGGTTCAGCAGTCCTCAGCGGGTTGGGGGCAGGATGGGTCGCCGTCACGCCCAGCAGGCGCGCGGCAAGGCTTTCGGCGGGATAGGTGGCAAGGTCGGTGCCAAAGTCCGGCGCAGGGCGCAGGACGTGGCGGGCCATGGCCCAGAAGTCGGCCTCGGGAAGGGTGCCGTCGCGGTGCAGCAGGTCCGACAGATCGGACAGCACATGCGTCACAAGGCAATCCATCACCAGATCGCGCAGACCGGTGGCGGCACCCATGCGGTGGTATGTGCCGTCGGGGGCGTCGGCCATCGCAGGCTCGATCGCGGCAAGGTCCGGGATCATGTCGGGACGGGCCAGCAGATGCGGGACGTATTCCAGGCTTTCGCTGAAATCGCGGGCAACGAGACCCGTCGGCCAGCCGTCGTCCTGCCGGATCAGCATGTTCTGGCCGTGCGCCTCCAGCGCGATGCCGTGATGGGTCATCAGGTGCCAGACAGGGCGCAGCACGGCCAGAAGTTGCGTGACCCAGGCCCGCGCCCCGTGGCGTTCCAGCCAGGGCGCGATGACTGCCCGGCCATCGGGGTCGCGCAGGGACAGCATCGACAGCGGTATGGCATCTTCCGGCGGCGGGCTGCGGCGGATGGCGGCAAGCCGCCCGCCGATCAGGTCGCGCCCGACGATGGCCGCGCCATGTTCGGGCAGGATGGTCAGACCCGCCAGCGCCGGATCGCTCTCCACCACCCGCATCAGCCACCCCGAGATCGCGGGCGCAACGCCCACCGACCAAGGCACCAGATCGCGGACCGAGGATGTGACCCCGACCCCAAGCGCCAGCTTCAGGTGGTCGCCGCCGTCCCGGTCGGCCAGCGTGCGCAGCGATGCCGTGGCCTGCATGTCGGGGCCGTGGTGGTCCAGCACCCGGATGCGGCCCTGATCCAGCCATTGGCGGACCTGCGGATCATCGCGCAGCCGCGCCCATTGCCACGGGTGGACGGGCATCGCGCCCGCCTTGGCGAAACCTGCGGCGACATCGGTGCCGCTGCGGGTGATCAGCGCGGGGTTGACCTCCAGCCAAAGCGGACGGATCGGCGCGCCGAACTCGGGCGCATAGGCGGCGTTGTCGGCATCCGAAAACCCGATGCGGGCCTTGAAGCCGGGGTGATAGGGGTGGCCTTCGGACAGCGCGGCCTCCAGCGGCAGGGCGCGCAGGTTCGCGCGACCCTTGGGCGGGGTTCCTGCAGCGCGCAGGAAATGCGCGCTGCGCCGGGCGGCGTTCAGCAGGGCCGTCGGATCATGGCCCGCCTGTCGCAGCGCCTGTTCCAGATGGTCCAGGCTCAGCGGATGCCCCCGACCATCCAGCGGATCGCCCAACAGCCGGACGCGGCCCGTCATCTGCACCCGATGGGGCGCAAGGATTTGCAGCCCGCCAAGGGTCCAGCCGCCAGTGTGGGGCGTCAGGATGCCCTCGAAGGCCAGCGCTTCGATGGTCTGGCGCAGGGTGCGGGCTTCAGGCGACATCGGCAAGCACCCCCGCGTAATGGGGCAGCGGGTTCGGCACGCGGATCATCGGCGCACGTTCGCCGGGGATCAGCAGCTCGTCCGTGCCGCCCAGCTGGGTCAGCATGTTGCCCTTGGCCGGCAACGCCGCATCGCGCAGCCAGCGATGCGCCAGCCGCCCGCCATGCCCCGGCAGATCGCACAGCCCCCGCAAATGCACGGCCAGCCGGTGGAGGGCGTCGGCCTCGGGCATGATGCCGTCCAGTGCCATGCGGTGGATGACGCCGAAGACCTGGTTGACGATCAGGGTATAGCCAAGCGCATCCTCGGCCTCGGACCGGGGATAAACCAGCTGCGGGATGGCGCGCAGTTCATCGTCGGCCATCGGCTCGGCCACATAGAAGCCCTGGTTGTCGCGGATGTCGCAGCGGCGCGGCAGGCCGTGGGACAGGTCAAGCAGGGCATTCTGCTGATGCGCCTCGACCGCGATGCCGGTGGCGTCATACATGCGGACCAGGGGCGCCACCGCGCAGGCCAGATAGGCGTCGAACCAGCGCCCCGCGTCATGCCCTGCCATCACCTGCGCCAGAAGCGATGCGCGCCCGGGCAGAGGCTCGGCCACCAGCCCCGCCACCTGCAGCACCTTGCCGCCCCGCCAGGGATTGTCGCGGAAGATAACCTCCAGCCCGGATTCGCGACGGCCCGGCAGGCGCAGGGTCATCCAATGCGGATCGCCGATCAGCCGCATGGGACCAAAGCGCGACATAAGCGACGCGATGCGCTGCGACATGGCCGCGCCCGCAAGCAGTTCGTGGCGTTTGTTCACCCGCTGCGAATTGGTGATCGTCACCGGCAGCGAGACCTTGATCTGCCACCGGCAATCCGCGCGCCACAACGTCCGGACAGATGAAGTCGCCCACCAGGCATCCCCCACCGGCCCCAGATCGATGATGTCGCCCCGCGCCAGAAGCTCTGCGATCTGCGGGTCTTGCCAGGCGCGGTCCCAGGTCAGCGGATGCGCGGGCAGGATGATGCGACCGGGACCCGCGGCTGCCTGCATGCCGGGCAGGTCGCGGGCGATGTCGTGATCGGTTGCTTCGATCAGTTCTTCGCGGACCGACAGCGCATGCAGCCGCAGTTGCCCGTGCCAGTCGGGGGTCATGGCGCGTTCCTCGGGCGGGGTCATGCCGGTCAGCGCCTTGGGGCAGGGGTGCATCCAATGGCCGAACAGCAGCGCCTGTTCTGCCGTCAGGAAGTCCGGCGTGGCCTGCGGGTCCGCCATGCGGGCGGGCAGCATCGCGGCGATCCGGTCGCGGCTGTTGGTGATGCGCGCGATCAGCTGATCTGCCGCCGCGCCGTGGTTCTGCGCCAGCCAACCCAGCATAAGCGACAACGCATGGCCCGCATCGATGGTGCGCGCGCCCGCCGAGCCGTACAGCGTCAGCATCCGCAGGCGGCCCAGCCCGGTGGCCATGTCCTGATGCAAGCCAATCTGCAGCCGACCCTGCGGCGTCGCGATGTCCTCGTGGTCCAACCCCAGTTCCCGGATGGCGCAGATCAGCAGCGCACGCAGACTGGCCAGATCGGCCAGACGTTCGGAATCGTCAGAATCGCAGGGGTCGGAATACAGCATTGCAGCCTCGGTGGGTTTCGTGCGGCGCGTGCCGCAGTGACGTCATGAGGCTGGCTGGTGCTGGCTGTGGCCGGAATAATATTCTTTAGTATAATAGTCAACTAAATGCCTGACGGGTGGGCGGCATCTGATGAAACGCTTGACGCATCACGGGCTGATGCGCTTATCTGTTCATATAACGATAAGCTGTATTGAACTGTAATACACGCATGAGGGCCCGCATAGACCGGGCCACAGACCCCAACAGGGAGTTGACCGATGAAGACTGCATTCCTGCGCACGACAGCCCTTGCCCTGCTTGCCGCCACGACGGCAGGCGCGGCCTATGCCGACAAGGCTAGCGATACCTTGTCGGTCGCCTTCACCAAGGAACTGGAAAACGTCAACAGCTATTTCAATTCGTCCCGCGAAGGTGTGGTGATGCAGCGGGCTGTCTGGGACGGGCTGATCTATCAGGACCCGCAGACCAATGAGTTCAAGGGCAACCTTGCGACCAGCTGGGAATGGATCGACGACACCACGCTGGAATTCAAGCTGCGCGAAGGCGTGACTTTCCACAACGGCGAACCGTTCAACGCCGATGACGTGGTCTATACCGTCAACTTCGTCGCCGATGAGGCGAATGGCGTCAAAACCCAACGCAACGTGAACTGGATAAAATCGGCCGAAAAGATCGACGATTACACCGTCCGCATTCTGCTGAAGGACAAATTTCCGGCTGCCATCGAATATCTGGCCGGTCCCGTGTCGATCTATCCCGACCAGTATTACGCCGAGGTCGGCCCGTCGGGGATGGGACTGAAGCCGGTCGGCACCGGGCCCTACAAGGTGACCGAGGTGACGCCCGGCCAGCATTTCGTTCTGGCGCGCAACGACGATTACTTCGACGGCCCCAAGGGTCGGCCCGAGATTGCGAATGTCGATATCCGCACCATTCCCGACGTGAACACGCAGATGGCCGAACTGTTTTCCGGCACGCTGGACCTGATCTGGCAGGTGCCGACCGATCAGGCCGAAAAGCTGGGGATGATGGACCAGTTCACCGTTGCCAATGAATCCACCATGCGCATCGGCTATCTGGCGATGGATGCTGCCGGACGTTCGGGGACCGAGGGCAATCCGTTCACCGACCTCAAGGTGCGTCAGGCCGTCAACCATGCGATCAACCGTCAGGATCTGGTCGGTGCGCTGCTGAAAGGGCAAAGCAAGGTCGTGGATACCGCCTGCTATCCCAGCCAGTTCGGCTGCGATCAGGATGTGACCTCCTATGACTATGACCCTGAAAAGGCGCGGGCACTGCTGGCCGAGGCCGGCTATCCCGATGGCTTCACCACCGAGTTCTATGCCTATCGCGACCGCGAATACGCCGAGGCCATCGCCAGCTATCTGAATGCCGTGGGCATCAAGACCGACTTCAAGATGCTGCAATATTCGGCGCTGCGCGAATTGAACATGAAGGGCGATGTGCCCTTGTCGTTCCAGACCTGGGGCAGCTATTCGATCAATGACGCCTCGGCCATGGTCAGCGAATTCTTCAAGCATGGCGCGCTGGATGATGCCCGCGACGACCAGCTGCTGGAATGGTTGACGCTGGCCGACGGTTCGGTAGACCCCGAGGTCCGCAAGGAGAATTACTCCAAGGCGCTGAAGCGGATCGCGGATGAGGCTTATTGGGCGCCGATGTTCAGCTATAACACCAACTATGTCTTCACGAACGAGGTCGCCTATACCCCCACCGCCGATGAGGTCCTGCGCTTTACCACCATGTCCTGGAACTGATCCGGAATGGCGTTCGGTGCGGCGGCAGGCAGCGCGTTTTCCGACAGCCAACAGGTGCGCAAGACCGTCATCCGCACCGAACATGGCGTGGTCGCGGCCCAGCACAAGCAGGCCGCGCAGGCGGGGGCGCAGGTCTTGCGGGCAGGGGGCGATGCGGTTGATGCCGCCGTGGCCTGTTCCTTTGTCATCGGGGTTCTCGAGCCATGGATGAGCGGCCCTGCCGGGGGCGGTGCCGCGATGCATTGGCGTGCCGACACCGGAACTGCCCATGCGTTGAACTTCGGCATGCGGTCGCCGCAGGGGCTGGATGCGCGTGACTTTCCGCTGAGCGGCCGGGGCGTTGCGGGTGATCTGTTTCCTTGGGAACACGTCGAGGATGATCGCAACGTGCAGGGCGCGACGGCCATCGCCGTGCCCGGCGTGGTGGACGGGCTGGGGCAGGCGCATGACCGATGGGGCCGCATCCCTTGGGTTGAACTGCTGCAGCCTGCCATCGAACATGCCCAAAAAGGGATGCTGGTCGATTGGTATGCCGCCCTGATGATCGCCAGCACCACCCGCGAACTGGCCAAGGATGCCGATGCCGCGGCGCTGTTTCTGGATGACGGACAGTGGCCCAAGGGGTCCGGCTGGACAGCGCTGGCCGAGAAGCGGCTGGATCAGGCCCGCATGGCCGACAGCCTGCAGGTGCTGGCGCAAGATGGCGCGCGGGCGCTTTATGACGGTGATCTGGGCGCTGCCATGGCCGCGGATGTCGCCGACAAGGGCGGATCGCTGCGCCATCGCGACCTGCGTGAATACCGCGCCGCCTTCCACGACCCGCTGGCGGTGCCTTATCGCGATGCGCTGTTCTACGTCCTGCCCGGACTGACTGCGGGTCCGACATTCGCCGATGTCATGCGGCGCCTGCAGGACCTGTCGCTGCCGGATATGGCGACGGCGGTTCCGGCCTATGCGACGGCGCTGCGTGATGCCTATCGCGCACGGCTGGCGGGCATGGGCGATGATGGCGAAAGCCCCGCCGCACCGGGATGCACGACGCATTTCTCGGTTGTGGATGCGGCTGGCAACATGGTGGCGCATACGCAGACACTGCTGTCGATCTTTGGCAGCCGCGTGGTGTCGCCCTCGACCGGTTTCCTGATGAACAACGGCATCATGTGGTTTGATCCGGTGCAGGGGCGGCCGAATTCGCTGGCGCCGGGCAAGGCGTGTCTGATGAACGTCTGCCCGATGCTGGGCCAACAGGGCGCGCGGCGCTTTGCCTTGGGCGCCTCCGGCGGGCGCAAGATCGTCTCGGCGGTGTCGCAGCTGGCATCTTATGTTACCGATTTTGGCATGGATCTTGAACAGGCCTTCCACCACCCCCGGATCGACGTGTCAGGCGGACCGCATGTCATTGCGGATGAGGCCTTTCCACAGGACATTCTGGACAGCCTTTCCCGTGACCACGACCTGCGCACCACGCGGCGGAATGTTCTGCCCTATGCCTTTGCCTGTCCCGCGGGCGTCATGCGCGACGGTGATCGCAACCAGGGCTGTACCGAGGTCATGTCGCCATGGGGCGATGCCGTGGTCGCGGGGGACGACAACTGATCGAAGGGCTTGGAGGATTCGCCGAAAAATGCTACCAATTGGGATCAAATCGGTGCAAATCATAAAACTGTTGCCGTTCATCCCGACAGTTCGGGCAATTTCGGCAAGTTTTCGTTAACCATTCGTTCACAAATGTGGCGGAATGTCGCCTAGCTGACACTCGATAGGTTAGTGGCGCTATACAAGGGTATAGCACCGATCGGGATGTTTGCGATTTGTCTCCCGTACCTGTTTTTAGGCCCCGATCGGTGCGGGTCTTGACGTCCTGTCGGACCGAACGTTGTGGCAACAGCTTGCATTGTATGCATGCATTCAGGCTATAGTTGCAGCAGCACGGTTTACGACAGGGGGCCACGCTTGAGCGAGGCGGTCAAACAACATGATTTGGCGTCGCCCGTCCCGGTCGGGCGGCGCATTCAGGACATCTCCGCATGGCTTGACCAGCTGGAGGCCGCTTCTCCGGCCCTGTTCAAGGGTCTGACGCGCCAGCAGATGGCGCAGCTGATGTCCGAAACCTCGATCCAGCACCTGCAACGACCGACCGAGATCCTGCGACAGGGGGAACCCGCGCGTTGGGGGTATTTGATCCTGCGCGGCCGGATCGAGGTCAGCTTCATCGACGTCAACGGCAACCGTATCCTTGCCCATCTGGCCCGCGCCGGAGAGGTTCTGGGCGAAGTCGAGCAATTCTCGGGTCTGACCTGCGCGGCCACCTGCACGACGCTGCCCGATACGACCGTCATGCTGTTCGACGCGGGCCTTGTGCTGAAACATATGCCCGCCGACCTGATCCTGTCGAATTTCGCAGGCATTTTTCACGACCGCCTGACGCGCGACAATCGCCAGCAATCGGTGGCGATGTTCTATGCCGCCGAGGATCGCATCCGCATCCACCTGCTGGGCATGACCAGCGATCAGAGCCCGACCGTCCAGATCAGCCAGAACGAACTTGCGGGCTTTGCAGGTTGTTCGCGCCAGACCGTGAACCGGACGCTGGCGCAATTGCGGTCGGAAGGCGTCGTGGCCATCCAGCGTGGCACGATCCGCGTTCTTGACCGCGAACGGCTGTCGCTGACCCGCCCGGGTGGTGATCAGGTGATCCTGGAAGGCGTCACGATCCATGCCCGCGATCAGGCCGTCTGACGCAGAAGTGAGCGTCAGGGGGATGAGACCCCGGCGAATTTGCGCTTATCTGATCGCGAACCCCAAGCATCGGAGCGCGCATGCCATCCCCAAGCCCTCAACCTGATCGCGCCGGTGATCGCTATGCCCGCGAACTGGAACGCCATCTGGACTGGCTGGACAGCTTTACCTCGACGGCGCTTGGCGTGCTGTCGGCTGCCTCGGGCATCTATACCTATCTAGGGGTGCGGACGCTCTTGGACGATCCGGGCATGTGGACGACCTTTGCGGCGCTGGCCTATTCCATCGCGGTATCGGTCGGCATTTTCGTCTTCTGGTCGTATTTGCTGCGTCTGCTGCCCGCGGTCCGTTCGGCGGCGTCACGGGTGGGTCTGCTGCTGACGATGGCGCTTGGGTCGGTTGCGATCGTGGCGATGTCGTCATGGCTGAACGCGGCCGCACTTGCCGGGGGTGCGGCGGTCGAGACGCATATGGCGACCACGGTGCAGCATTATCAGACGTCGCTGGAACGCGCGCATGCCAATGCCGTGGCGGGGCAATCGCTGTCGCGCGATGTCGCCCGGGTCCGGCAATCCTTCCAGGACCTGTCGGAACAAGAGGCCGGCGGCACCCTGTCGGGCTTTTCCGGTCGCGGCGCTGTCTTTCGCGTCCTGACCCAGAAAAGCGCCGAACTGCAGGCGCTGGAGGCGCAGCTGGATCAGGCCGCCGACCCCATAGAGACCACCTTCAGCCAAGGCAACACGATCCTGTCGCAGATGCGCGGCATCTCGGTCGAGCCGAGCCCGCTGGAGGACCGCACCGTCCGCTTTTCCGAGGATGCGGTCGAACTGGCGGGCCTGATCACCCAGTTGCGCCAACTGAACCCCGCGCCCCTTGTGTCGCGCGCGGCGCAGGATCTGGCCGATGCCGTCGTGTTGCCTGAACTGGACGGTTCAACCGCCGAAATGCGGGCAGGGCAGTCCAGCACCATCAATTCGGTGCTGAGCTTGGTGGCCCAACGCGCCCAGACCCTGAACGACGCCGCAGGCGCGGTGATCGCACTGCCCGCCCCGGACGAGGCGCTCTATACCCCCATGTCGGCCGCCGATGCGGTCATCGCCTATGCGGGCAATTTCGTGCCGGCATGGGCGGGGGCGATCTCGATCGACCTGCTGCCTGCGGTCTTGGTCTTCATCATCATGGTCGTGCAGGCCGCCATCCGGTCGGGCCGGGGTGAGGGTCACAGCGATGACCGCATGACCGTCGGAGAGTTGCGTGCCGCGCTTGCAGCCCAGGATCTGTTGCATCGCGCCGATGCCATGCCGCCCCTGCGCGACGATCCTTCGCGTCCCGGGGAAAGCTGAGGTGGGGGTGTTCTCCTCGCCACAAAAGGTCATCCGGGCCGTGCTGGTATCGCAGGTGCTGATGGGCGCTGCCATCGTCGGGATCGATATGATGCGCAATCCGGGAACCGCCGCGCCGGGGCTGTTCGCGCCATCGACCGACGGGCCAAGCGTGCGCCCATATCGTCCCGACCTGCGACCGTCGGACCCCGCAAAGCCGGGCGCACCCGCGATGCGCCCCATGCCCGATCAGCTGGAGTTTACCGAGGCCGACGACCTGATCACCATCACCGGCCAGATCGCGCCGGGCGACGGCGACCGCTTCGTCGCCTGGCTTGAACAGTCCCGCCCGCAGGCGACGCAGGTGGCGCTGGACAGTTCGGGCGGCTCGGTGTCGGACGCCTTGGCGATCGGTCGCAGCATCCGGTCACTGGGATTTTCGACGACGATTCAGGACGGCGCCGTCTGTCTGTCTGCCTGTCCCTATGTGCTGGCCGGCGGCGATCCGCGGCGCGTCCAGAAGGGAGGCGTCGTGGGTGTGCATCAGCATTATTTCGGCAAGAACACCATCCTGCCGGCCTTCATGGCCGTCGCCGACGTCCAGCGCGCGCAGGCCAGCGTGATGGAGTATCTGGACCAGATGGGCGTCGATCTGCGGCTGATGCCCCTCGCGCTGCGCACCCCTCCGGATGAGATCAACATCCTGACGCCGGATCAGCTGCGCGAACTGAACGTGATCACGACTGCTGAAAACAGCTGAGGCGCGCGGGGTTGTGATGTGAAGTCGCAAAAGTGCAGCCGCAGGTGAACAACACGCGGTCTTCGGCCCATTCGATGCTCGCGTCCCGTTGCTGTTTCGGACGACGATGCGGAAACCCTGTCATGATGGAGTTCAGTGCTTCGGGAATAGCAAATCGATGCGCCAATGCATCGGTATGCCTTGGTCATGCTGCTTAAAAAGCTGCTGTCGCCGAAAGCTGAAGGAAAAGTGGTGCGGGTGAAGGGACTCGAACCCCCACGCCATAGGCGCCAGAACCTAAATCTGGTGCGTCTACCAGTTCCGCCACACCCGCACGCGCCTGCTTTAGTCAACTATCACAGTGCTTTGGACGCCCTAACACAGAGTTTCTAACGCCGCTAGCGGAAAAATACGTGAGCGCCGCGATTTCGGGTCCACTAAAGGCGCGCTGTTTAGTTGACCGAAATATCGCCCCCGAATGTCACTTGTCACCACCCTCGGTATTTACACCGACGATTACCGCAAGCGCAGTTTTATATGTCCCGTGCGAGACTTTTTTTTCATCGCGCTGCAGCCCTGCCGATGAAAGGGATCACAGGCCATGACGAGAGCTTCGAGACCCTCGACCTGCTCATCGATACAGGAAAAATTTCCAGTCCCGTTTCATGGCTTTGAAGGGCAATCCTCTTGCAACCTGACTAAGGGGCCGGTTTGTTCGGGGAAAATCTAAACCTGCATCCATTCCGGAGGCTGTCAGTTTAGCTGACAATCAGATCGCAATCGCAGCGGCGTAGAACATCAATGTCTTCGTCTGCCAAACATGACCGATACTAAACAAGTATATCGGCCATGTCGTATGGCGGTCCAGTCTGTTTAGGGCGATCGTGCGCAATCCGGTGTCATGTAGCGCCGTGAATACTGCGGCATCAGCTGGAATTCTGGCGACCTCGAAGGTCGTTCAGGCCGTTGCTGAAACCCGGTGATAGTCCGCCTGCCACGCCATATTGCCGGCATTTCGTGGCTGCGTATAAGGGCGACTGTTCAAGGAGTCAGTACCATGGTTGCCAATACCCCACGCAGTGCGATCCCGCGCAGTGGTCCGCGCAACGGCAATATCGACGTGCTTCGACTTATTGCAGCAATCGGGGTCATTGCCCTGCACGTAGGGCCATTTCCGGAATTATCCCAAACAGGAAGCGATCTGATCAGAAGCAGCTTTCGCTGGTGCGTGCCATTTTTCTTCATGCTGACAGGCTATTATCTCCTCGGGGGCGGGGGGGGTAACGATCGACAGGCTTGCCGTTCCCCTTAGGGTTTTCGTCGTGGCGGGCGTCATTTTCGCTCCGATCCTCGTGGCAACATCCGGTGGCGATGGCATCAACCTTGAGACGCTGCTGAGGGGCAGCTATGGGCATCTTTGGTATCTGACTGCACTGATGATCGCCCTTTTGGTGGTCCATACCTATGGTAATGACAAGTCGCGCAGATCCTTGTTCGCGGTTTCGTTTCTGATCGTCTTGGCTTGTGTCACGATCAATTATTTCAATGTCATAACCGGACGGCGCTATGATGCGGTCATCGCGCTGCGAGAGTTGTCCGGCATTCCCGCTGTCTGCATCGGCGGGTGGCTGCACGGTGTGCGCAATCTGCGCAAGACGTCCGTCCTGCTGTTCACCGGGGGCATCCTTCTGACCGTGGTCGAGGCGGTTTGGCTGCGATCGCTTGGCGCCCGACCTGCGGATGTCCAGCTGTTTTTCGGAACGCTGCCGGTTGCGGCCGGGCTGTTGGGGATTGCGTTGTCGGTGCGCGACGTGACCCCTGTCTGGCTGGCCGAATTTGGGCGGCGCGAAAGCCTTGGGATTTATCTCTATCACCCTCTGGCGATCTTTGCCGTGGCCAGCCTGCTGTCGGGCGACATCCGGCTGAATACCGTCGGCGTTGCCGGTCTGCCCATCTGGATCATCGCCGCCGTCGTGACGACATTGGGCCTTGTGGTTCTGCGGCGGTTGACGCCACGGCTGCGCAACACCCTGGACGGGGCAAGATAAGCGAACTTTCATCGCCATCGCCATCGCCATCGCCATCGCCTCAATCGATCAGGTCGCGAATGACACCGGGCAGCTGGTCGGGCAGGTCATCCGCAATCAGGCCGGGGCCAAAGCGCCGCGCCGCGCTGGCATGCAGGGTGACGCCCATGCAGGCGGCCTCGAAGGCGGGAAGGCCGCGGGCCAGAAGGCCGGTGATGATGCCCGACAGCACGTCCCCGGCGCCCGCGGTGGCCAGCCACGGGATGTCATAGGCCGAATGGACCCGCACGGCCCCGGTGGGTGCGGCGATGACGGTATCGGGCCCTTTCAGCACGATCACGGCATTCATCCGCTGCGCCGCCTGACGTGCGGCATCCAGTTTGGAGATGGCAGGCTGACCATCCTTGCCGCTTAGACTGTCGGCCAGATCGGGCTGGATGCGGGCGAATTCGCCCATATGCGGGGTCAGGACGCAATGAGCATGCAGGGCAGGGGCACTGTCCTGGGCCAGTGCGGTGATAGCATCCGCGTCCAGCATCGCAGGGCGTCCACTGGCCAGCAGCGGCTTCAGCAAGGACTGTGCGCGGGACACGCCACAGCCCGGCCCAAGGCAGACGCCCCCGATGCGATCGTCCTGTAGCAGACGTTCCAGATCGGCAGAGCCGTCCACGGGCCTGCGCATCAGGGCATCGGGCGGGCCAGCATGTTCGGGCATGGCATAGAGGGTGGGGCAGATCGTGACCAGTCCCGCCCCGGTCCGCAGCGCGGCGCGGGCGGAAAGGCGCGCCGCGCCTCCGCTGCCCGGACCGCCCGCGATGACCAGCGCCGAGCCATGGGCGAACTTATGCCCCTTGCCATGCAGCTTGGCCAGCCAGCGTCCCGTGGTGGCATCCAGTGGGGCGGTGGTGCGCACGCCTGCCGGGTCGCCTTGACGCCAATCCTTCAGCCCGATGTCGGCCACGACCAGTTTGCCGCAGGCGGTCGGGCCGTCTGCGATCAGATGACCGGGCTTGGGGCTGTCGAAGGCGACGGTCAGCCCGGCCTGCGCACCATCCCCCAGAAACGTCCCGGTATCGAGGCACAGTCCGCTTGGGCAATCGACCGCCACGATCCGGTCGCGCAGATCAACCTTGGACAGCAGACGCAGGATGCGCGCCAGATCGCCGACGGGTGCGCGGGTCAGGCCCGTCCCGAATATGGCATCGACGATGACGCCCTGATCGGGAAGGGTCGTGACCGTCTGCAACGGACGGATCGGCCCCGATTGCAGCCACCGTTCGGCAGCATCTCCTGCGGCGCCTGCCGCTTTGCCGCGCATCCCCGAAACCGACACCTGCCAGCCCGCCCGATGCAGATGGTGTGCGATCACATAGCCGTCGCCGCCATTGTTGCCCGGTCCGCAAAGTACAGTCGCACGCCCCGGCTCCGGCCAGCGCAGCCGAATCTGGTCCGCGACGGTGCGGCCCGCGCGTTCCATCAACCGGGCGTCTGTGACGGTGCCACTGGCGATGGCTGCGGCTTCGGTGGCGCGCATTTGGGCGGAGGTCAGAATTTCAGTGCCATGCAGCATTGCTTTTGCCTGTATTTTAATCTTGTTGCTGATATTATGTGCAGTACCCCGTGACAAACCGTTTCCGGCCTTCCAAGATCATCCTGCTGCATTTACGCCATCCAACAAACGCGCCAATCAGACTGCAGGCAAGCCGCGAGGAAGGATCTAGAGCGATGAAGAAGATCGAGGCGATCATCAAGCCGTTCAAGCTGGACGATGTGAAGGAAGCCCTGCAGGAAGTCGGTGTTCAGGGGCTCTCTGTCACCGAAGTCAAGGGTTTCGGCCGGCAAAAGGGGCATACCGAACTGTATCGCGGCGCTGAATACGTTGTCGATTTCCTGCCCAAGGTGAAGATCGAGATGGTGCTGCCCGACGACCAGGTCGAGGCCGCCGTCGAAGCGATCGTGGGCGCAGCCCGCACCGAGAAAATCGGCGATGGCAAGATTTTCGTTCTGCCGGTCGAACAGGCCATTCGCATTCGCACTGGTGAAACCGGTGACGACGCGGTCTGATCGCGGAACGTAAACGTCAGATCTCTCGGCCCGGCCTCAATGCCGCCGGGCCGTTACCACGAAGAAAGGGAAGAGATGAAAATCAAGGATGTCTTGAAGCTGATCGAAGACGAAGATGTCGCCTATGTCGACGTTCGTTTCACCGATCCCAAGGGCAAGCTTCAGCACGTGACGCTGGATCGCGATCTGGTTGATGAAGACTTCTTCGAGGAAGGCTTCATGTTCGACGGCAGCTCGATCGCGGGCTGGAAGTCGATCGATCAGTCCGACATGAAGCTGATCCTGGACCCGGCTTCGGTCTATATCGATCCGTTCTATGCCGAAAAGACGCTCTGCGTGCATTGCAACGTGGTCGAACCCGACACCGGCGAACCCTACAGCCGCGACCCGCGCGGAACCGCGGAAAAGGCCGAGGCCTATCTGAAGTCCTCGGGCATCGGTGACACCGCCTACTTCGGGCCGGAAGCCGAATTCTTCCTGTTCGACGACGTGCGTTATTCCGTGACGCCGCAGAAGGTCGCGTTCCAGATCGACGCTTCCGACGCCGCATGGAACACCGACACCGAATATGAAATGGGCAACACGGGTCACCGCGCCGGCCATAAGGGCGGCTATTTCCCGGTCAACCCGACCGACGCCTCGCAGGACATCCGCAGCGAAATGCTGACGACGATGAAGCGCATGGGCATGAAGGTCGACAAGCACCACCACGAGGTTGCCAGCGCGCAGCACGAGCTGGGCTTGATCTTCGGTCAGCTGACCGAACAGGCCGACAACATCCAGAAGTACAAATACATCATCCACAACGTCGCCCATGCCTATGGCAAGTCGGCCACGTTCATGCCCAAGCCCATGAAGGGCGACAACGGGTCGGGGATGCATGTGAACATGTCGATCTGGAAAGACGGCAAGCCGCTGTTCGCAGGCGACAAATATGCTGACCTAAGCCAGGAAGCCCTGTGGTTCATCGGTGGTATCCTGAAGCATGCCAAGGCGCTGAACGCCCTGACGAACCCCTCGACCAACAGCTACAAGCGCCTGATCCCCGGCTTCGAAGCCCCGGTTCTGCGCGCGTATTCGGCACGCAACCGCTCGGGCTGCGTTCGTATTCCGTGGACGGAATCGCCGAAAGCAAAGCGCGTCGAGGCTCGTTTCCCCGATCCGGCCGCGAACCCCTATCTGTGCTTCGCAGCACTGCTGATGGCCGGCCTTGACGGCATCAAGAACAAGATCGATCCGGGCGCTGCTTCCGACAAGGATCTCTACGATCTGCCGCCGGAAGAGCTGGCCGAAATCCCGACCGTCTGCGGTTCGCTACGCGAAGCGCTGGAGGAGCTGGACAAGGATATGGACTTCCTGCTGGCCGGTGACGTCTTCACCCGCGATCAGCTGGAAGGCTACATGGCCCTCAAGTGGGAAGAGGTTTACGCCTACGAACACACCCCGCATCCGGTCGAATACCAGATGTATTACAGCTGCTGATCCCACGCGGTCTGCAGAACAGAAAAGGCGGTCCCCCGGGGCCGCCTTTTTTCATGGCGGGCAAGGAAAATGCATCACGCTGACGTGATGCCTGCAACAAACAGGGCGCGGGCCACGTAACTGCAATTACCAGACGATGAATTTAACCCCAATCAGGAGACTTGATATGACCCGTTTTGCCATGATCGCAGCCGCCATGACCGCCCTTGCCACCATCCCCGCCGCCGCAGGGTCGATGGACATGAAGGAAAAGCCCGAAATGAACAACTTCCGCCAGGTGCAGATGTCTCAGGTCGATCGCCGTGCCGGTGACCTGTTCAACGCACGTGAACTGGACGACCGCAACCTGATGGCCAATGACACGGTGTCGGTGTCCTCCTTCCCCAGTGGTGGCCGCGTCAACGACAGCAGCCGCGACCGTATGTGATCACTGCCGATCCTTTGGAACCGAAAAGGCCGGGCGATTGCCCGGCCTTTCCTTTGTTCAGCATTTGATGCGTCTTATTCCGCGGCAACGCCCGTACGGATGGGATAATCGGTATAGCCCTCGGCCCCGCCCGCATAGAAGGTGGAATTGTCATGGTCGTTCAACGGGATGTTCCGGCGGAACCGTTCAGGCAAGTCGGGCGTGGCGATAAAATCGCGACCGAAGGCCACGGCATCGGCCTTGTCCTCGGCCAGCAACTTTTCGGCGACCTCTTTGGTCAGACCCTCGTTGGCGATGACCGGACCGTTGAAGGCGGTGCGGATATCACCCATCAGGCTGTCGTCGGCCAGATGTTCGCGCAGACAGATGAAGGCCACGCCCTTGCGACCCAGCTGACGCGCGACATGGGTGAACAGCGCCTTGGGGTCGCTGTCGCCCATGCTGTGTCCGTCGCCGCGCGGTGCCAGATGGACGCCGACCCGGTCCGCACCCCAGACGCTGATCACCGCATCGGTAATTTCATCCAGCAGACGCGTGCGGTTTTCGATCGAGCCGCCATAGGCGTCGTCGCGGGTGTTGCTGCTGTCCTGCAGGAACTGGTCGATCAGATAGCCGTTCGCGGCGTGGATCTCGACCCCGTCGAAACCGGCGCGGCGGGCGTTTTCGGCACCTTGGCGATAGGCCTCGACGATGGCGGGGATCTCATCGATGTCCAGCGCGCGGGGGGTGACATAGGGCCGCTTGGGCCGCAGCAGGCTCACGTGACCTTCGGGCTGGATCGCGGATGGCGCGACCGGGGTTTCGCCGCCCAGCAGATCGGGGTGCGAAATGCGACCCACATGCCACAGCTGCAGGAAGATCAGCCCGTCGCGTTCATGGACGGCCTTGGTCACCTTGGACCAGCCTTCGACTTGCGCCTGGTTCCAGATGCCGGGGGTGGCCTCATAGCCGACACCCATGGCCATGACGCTGGTCGCTTCGGACAGGATCATCCCAGCACCCGAACGTTGCGCGTAATATTCCGCCATCATCGCGTTGGGAATGCGCTGCTCGCCCGAGCGGCTGCGCGTCAGGGGGGCCATCACCAGCCGGTTCTTCAGCGTCACCGCACCAAGCGTCAGGGGTTCGAACATCGAGGACATGGCGTCCTCCTTTCCATGGGTCTTGTTGATCGTTCGGGTCTTCTGACCCGTGGCAACGACAGGTGTGTGCTGCGCCAAGGCAATTCAAGCACCGTCCCCGGCGATCGCTGAATTCGACGTCACAGGACAGTGTGCATGCCAGATATGGCGTGCGGCGGGCTTTCCAACGACGACATCTGGCACTATTCCAAGGGTATGGATATCGTGCTTCTGACTTCATTCACCGCCTTCCTGTTCCTGCTGATCGCCGTGGCCGAGCCATTGGCGGCGCGGCTGTCGTTACCTTTCAGCGTGATGTTGGCGGCGGTCGGAACGCTGATCGGGGGTGGCGCGATCTTCCTGCTGAACACCGAGCTGACGAATGCCTTCAACCCGCTGGCGCAGGGCATTCTGGCGCTTCCGATTCGGTCCAGCGTCTTCCTTTATGTCTTCCTGCCGACGTTGATCTTCCAGGCCACGCTGGAGATGAACATCAGGCGCATGCTGGATGATTGGGTGCCGATCCTGACGCTGGCCGTGGTGGCGGTGGTCGTGGCGACGCTGACCATCGGCTATACGCTGTCGTGGATCAGCGGGCTGCCGTTGATGGTCTGTCTGCTGCTTGGCTCGATCGTGTCGACCACGGACCCTTCGGCGGTGGTCAGCATCTTCCGGTCGCTGTCGGCCCCCAAGCGTCTTGCCCGCATCATCGAAGGCGAAAGCCTGCTGAACGACGCCGCCGCCATTGCGCTGTTCGGCCTGTTCATGAGCTATGTCATGCTGGGCGTCCCGAACCCCAGCCTAGCCGAGGCTTTCGGCAAGTTCCCCGGCCTGATCCTTGGCGGCATCCTGTCGGGTTGGCTGTCAGCGCGGGTTGCGTTGATGCTGATGGGTCTGTTTTCGCGGTTCGAGACGGCGCAGATTTCCGTCTCGGTCGCGGTGCCCTATCTGGCCTATATCGGCGCGGAACAGCTGCTGGGCGCGTCCGGCGTCATCGGCGTCGTGGCCGCGGGCCTGACGCTGAACTTCATGGGGCCGGGCCGTCTGGCCCCCGCCTTCTGGGTCAACCTGCGGGAGGTCTGGGGCCTATTGGCGCATTGGGCCGGCGCAATGATCTTTATTCTTGCCGCCCTGCTGATCCCGCGTCTGCTGGGGGATGTGCGCCTGACCGATCTGGCGCTGGTTCTGGTGGTTATTCTGGCGGCCTTTCTGGCCCGCGCGATCATCCTGTTCGGGGTGCTGCCGCTGCTGACCGCGCTTGGCTTGTCGCCCAAGATCCAGCGGCCTTACCGCATCGCCATCATGTGGGGCGGCCTGCGCGGGGCGGTCACGCTGGCGCTGGCGCTGGCGGTCACCGAAAGCCTGCGCGTGCCGGTCGAAACCAAGCGTCTGGTCGGCATTCTGGCCACGGGCTTTACCCTCTTCACGCTGATTGTGCAGGGGACGACGCTGCGTGGGGTTATCAGCCTGCTGGGTCTGGACAAGCTGTCGCCGCTGGACCGGGCGCTGTCCAATCAGGTCGTGGCCGTCGCCCTGCAGTCGGTGCGCGAAGGCGTGGCGCAGGCAACCGAGAACTATGATCTGACCCGCGACACCGTCCGCTCCGAGGCCAAGCGTTTCGCCGCCCGACTGGACGCCGCCGTCGAACGCGCCGAGGCCGAGGATACCGCCGAGATCCTTGACCGCGACCGCATCACTCTTGGCCTGATCGCGCTTGCCGGCCACGAAAGGGAGGTCATCCTGCAGCGCTTCCGCGAACGTGCCATTTCGGCGCGGCTGTCGGAACAGGCGCTGTTCGACGTCAACCGCCTGATCGAAGGGGCGCGTAGCAGCGGGCGGACCGGCTATCAGCGTGCCTCTCGCAGCAGCCTTGGATACGGCCCGACCTTCCGCATGGCCGCCATCCTGCGCAACCGCTTTGGCGTCCCCGGACCCTTGGCCGGCATGACCGCAGACCGCTTCGAGATGTTGCTGGCCAAGCGGTTGATCCTGAAAGACCTTCACGGCTTTATTGACCGTCGCATCCGCCGCATCCATGGCCGCCGCGTGGCTGAACTGTTGCACGAATTGCTGAACCGCCGGATCGAGGCCGTCGAGACTGCGCTGGAAGGCCTGCGCCTGCAATACCCCGGCTATGCCGAGGAGTTGGAGCGTCGCTTCATCCGCCGCACCGCCCTGCGGTTGGAGGAGCGCGAATATCATACCATGCGCGACGACGGCCTGATCGGGGCCGAAGTGCACACGCAGCTGATGAATGATCTGGATCAGCGCAGGAACCGCTCTGAAACGCGGCCCAAGCTGGACCTTGCCCTGCGCAAGAACGAATTGGTCCGCCAGTTCCCGCTGTTCGCCGATCTGGACGATGCTGAATTGAAACGGCTCAGCAAGGAAGTCCGCACCCGTTACATCAACGCGGGCCATGTGATCACGCGCAAGGATACGCCCGCGCGGACGGTCTATTTCGTGGCCTCGGGTGCTGTCGAACAGCTGGTGGCGGGGCAGACGACGCGTTTGGGTCGCGGCGACATGTTCGGCCAGATGGGCGTGCTGACCAGCCGCATTCGCCGCGCCGAGGTTCGCGCCATCACACCGACCAGCCTGCTGGCGCTAGATGAAACCGGCTTCCGGCGTCTGCTGAAACGGTCCGCCGCCTTGCGTCAGGTCGTCCGCGACAGCGCCAAGGGCAAGGCCACCGCCGCCGAGGTTTTGCGCCTGCCGGAACTGCAGGTGGATGCGCCGCTTGGCGGGGACGAGGCAAAGGGCTAGAACGGCGGTCAAAGAACACGACGAAAGGTTCCGCCATGGACACCGCGCTTCGCATTGCCCGCCAGATCGCCACCGAAATTGCCGCCGACCCCAAGCAGGTGGTGGCCGCCGCCGAACTGCTGGACGGGGGCGCGACGGTTCCCTTCGTCGCGCGTTACCGCAAAGAGGTGACGGGCGGTCTGGACGACACCCAGCTGCGCACCCTGTCCGAACGCCTGTCCTATCTGCGCGAGATGGAGGCGCGGCGAGCATCCATCCTTGGGTCGATCCGTGATCAGGGCAAGCTGACCGATGATCTGGCGCGCGCCATTACGCAGGCCGACACCAAATCGGCGTTGGAGGACATCTATCTGCCCTTCAAACCCAAGCGCCGCACCAAGGCGATGATCGCCCGCGAAAAGGGGCTGGAGCCGCTGCTGCGCCAGATCATGGCCGACCCCGCCCGCGACCCTGCCAAGCTGGCCCCCGGTTTCGTCACCGATGAGGTCGCGACGCCGAAAGACGCGTTGGACGGTGCGCGCGATATTCTGGTCGAGGAACTGGCCGAAAACGCGCAGGTTCTGGGTAGCCTGCGCGATTTTATGCAGCGCGATGCCTTCATCGCCGCCCGCGTCGCCAAGGGCAAAGAAGAAGCCGGCGCCAAGTTCAGCGACTATTTCGACCATCGTGAAAAATGGGCCGATATTCCGGGCCACCGCGCGCTGGCGATCCTGCGCGCCGCCAAGGAAGACATCGTCACCATCGACATCTCGCCCGAACCCGAAACCGGCGTTGCACGGGCCGAAGGCATCGTCGCGCGGGGGCTGGGACCGCTGGCGGCGGGGCCGGGGGCCGATTGGCTGCGTGGCGTGGCGGGCTGGGCCTGGCGGGTGCGCCTGTCGAACACCATGTATATCGACCTGCTGACCGATCTGCGCAAACGCGCCCATGACGAGGCAATCCGCGTCTTTGCCCGCAACCTGCGTGATCTGCTGCTGGCGGCACCTGCGGGGGCGCGGACCACACTTGGCATCGATCCGGGCATCCGCACCGGCTGCAAGATCGCGGTAATCGACGCGACCGGCAAGCTGGTCGATACGGCCACCATCTATCCCTTCCAGCCTAAGAACGACCTGCGCGGGGCCGAGGCGACCCTGATGTCGCTGATTGCGAAACATGGCATCGATCTGATCGCCATCGGCAATGGCACGGCCAGCCGCGAAAGCGAACGTCTGGTGGCGGATGTCATCAAGCGCCTGCCGAAGGGCAACAAAGCGCCGACCAAGGTGATCGTGTCCGAAGCCGGTGCCTCGGTCTATTCGGCCTCGGAACTGGCGGCGAAGGAATTTCCCGATCTGGACGTGTCGATCCGTGGTGCGGTGTCCATCGCGCGGCGTTTGCAGGACCCGCTGGCCGAATTGGTCAAGGTCCCCGCACAATCCATCGGCGTGGGTCAATACCAGCACGATGTGGATCAGCGGCAACTGGCAAAAAGCCTCGAAGCTGTGGTCGAGGACGCCGTGAACGCCGTCGGTGTCGATCTGAACACGGCGTCTGCCCCGCTGCTGGCGCATGTCGCGGGGCTGGGGCCGTCATTGGCGCAGGCCATCGTGGCGCATCGCGATGCGACGGGGGCCTTCCCTTCACGCGCCGCGCTGAAAAAGGTCGCAGGGCTTGGTCCCAAGGCTTTCCAGCAAAGCGCGGGCTTCCTGCGTGTGCAGGGAAGCGAACCGCTGGACGCCTCCGCCGTCCACCCCGAGGCTTATGGCGTCGCCCGCAAGATCGTGGCCGCCTGCGGACGCGACCTGCGCGCCCTGATGGGTGACAGCGCGACGCTGAAATCGGTCCGCGCGCAAGAGTTCGTGACCGATGATTTCGGCCTGCCGACCGTGCGTGACATTCTGTCGGAACTGGAAAAGCCCGGACGCGACCCACGACCCGGTTTCGTCACCGCCAGCTTTGCCGATGGCATCGAGGACATCAAGGATCTGCGTCCCGGCATGTCGCTGGAGGGGACGGTGACCAACGTCGCGGCATTCGGTGCCTTTGTCGATATCGGCGTGCATCAGGACGGCTTGGTCCATGTCAGCCAACTGGCCGACCGCTTCGTCAAGGACCCGCATGAGGTCGTCAAGGCAGGCGATGTCGTCCGCGTCCGCGTGACCGAGGTGGACGTTCCCCGCAAGCGTATCGGTCTGACCATGCGCAAGGATAACGCCGGTCAGCCCGCCCCCGAAAAACGCCAGCCCGACAAACGCCAGAACGACAAACGCCAGAACGACAAGCCGCGTGGAAAGCCGGTGACTTCGGCTGGCCCCGCGCAATCGCAGGGGGCCTTTGGATCGGCATTGGCCGATGCGCTGCGCAAACGCTGAAGGAACGACCATGACCGCGACCTTGCTGGACGACCCCGATCACCGTGCTTTTCTGGCCGAAGATGCCCGACGCGCCCTGAACCTGTTCGATGCCAGCCCGCGGGCAGGCGGCGGGTTTCATGGATTGGACCCTGCGGGGCAGCCTCTGCCCGCCGATCTGCAGGAATTGCACAGCACGACGCGGCTGGTGCATTCCTATGCGCTGGCGCAGATGGCGGGCCGACCGGATCGGGCGGGGATCATCGATCAGGGCATGGATTTCCTGTGGAACGGCCACCGCGACCGCGATCACGGCGGATATCTGTGGTCGGTGACTGGTGATGGGCCGGTCAACGGGATCAAGCTGGCCTATGGACATGTCTTCGTGCTGCTGGCGGCCTCCAGCGCCAAGATGGCGGTGCATCCGGATGCCGATCGCCTGCTGGACGACATCACGCTGGTTCTGGACCGCCATTTCTGGGACGCACAGGCGGGGCTGTTCCGTGACGAATTCACCTGCGATTGGCAGGCGTTTTCGACCTATCGCGGCATGAACGCGAATATGCACGGGGTCGAGGCATTGCTGGCCGCCCATGAAGCCACGGGTGATGGCGAATACCTGACCCGTGCAGGCGGTATCCTGCGGTTCTTCATCGCGGGGCAGGCGGCTGGCAACGATTGGCGCATTCCCGAACATTACGACGCGGATTGGCGACCCGACCATGCCTATTCCGGCAACCCGATGTTCCGTCCTGCGGGCACCACCCCGGGCCACAGCTTCGAGATGGCACGCCTGTTGTTGCAGTGGTGGGACCTTGCGGGCCGTCCGACGGGCGACGCGGTCGCGCAGGCTACCGCGCTGGTGCGCAGGGGACTGTCGGATGCCTGGAGCGACGACCTTGGCGGGCTGGTCTATACGTTGAACCGCGACGGAGGTGTCGACAATGCCGCGCGGTACTGGTGGCCGGTGACCGAGGCGATCGGCGCGCTTGCCGCCCTGCTGAAGGTGCAGCCGACGTCCGAATTCGACGGCTGGTATCGCAAGCTGTGGCAGTTTGCCGGGCAGCACATGGTCGATGCACGCCACGGCGGGTGGCATCACGAACTGGGGCCGGACAACCAGCCGGTGATGACCCAGTTCCAAGGCAAGCCCGACATCTATCACGCGCTGCAGGCCGATCTGCTGCCTTTGACGCCCGGCCTGTCGGGGCAGGCGAAGGACCTTGCACAGTTGCAACCCTTGGGCGTCTGACGCCGCGCGCCGACCCGTCAGGCACCCGTTTCGCCTTGACACCGCGGGTCATGGTTTGACAGTGCCAAGCAAGATCCCTACGCCGCCCAACCCCCATCACGTGAGGTGATATCGACGCCATGTCCATCCCCGACGACAATCTTGCCGCATTGGATTTGCTGGATGGCGCCGAACAGGGCTTTACCCTGTCGGTTCTGGACAGCTCGCCCGATTGCATCAAGCTGCTGGAGATGGACGGCAGGCTCAGCTTCATGAACAGCAACGGCATGTGCGCGATGGAAATCGATGATTTCGCGCAGGTCCAAGGCGCCGTCTGGCCGGTGATGTGGCCGCAGGAAAGCCATGACGCGCTGGCCGATGCCATGGCCGAGGCCCGCGCCGGCCGCACCCGCCGGTTCGAGGCCTTCTGCCCAACCGCCAAGGGCACGCCGCGCTGGTGGGACGTGACCGTTTCGCCGGTGCGCTTGGCGAATGGCGAGGTAACGCGCATACTGGCCTGTTCGCGGGATGTGACCGACATCGTCACCGCACGCGAACAGCTGCGCGAACAGGCGATGCTGCTGAAAGCCGAGGTCGTGCTGAAGGATGCCGCACTGGCCCGCCAGAAGGTGCTGCTGGGGGAAATCGACCACCGCGTGAAGAACAGCTTTTCGGCGGTGATCGCGTTGCTGCGGATGCAGGCCCGGATCCACGCCGATGTCGATGCGGGCCCGTTGATCGGGGACGCTGCAAACCGCATCACCACCCTGTCGCGTGTCCATGAACAGCTGCATCTGGACCCGGAATCAGGCTTTGTGACGCTGACCGATTACGTTTCCGCGCTGACGCAGGACCTGGGACAGGCGCTGAACGCGCATGTCGAGTTCACGAACCACGTGCAGGCCTCGGTCCGGGTGAACCCGTCGCAGGCCGCCGCCATCGGGCAATTGCTGGCCGAGCTGATCGGCAACGCCATCAAGCATGGTGGCAAGGATCGGCGCACGACGGTCTGGGTCGATGTTTCGGCGCAGGGGGACCGACTGATGCTGCGGGTGATGGATGACGGTCCGGGCCTGCCCGCCGATTTCGATGTTGACAGCGTCGATGGTCTGGGGATGCAGATCTGCCAGATCTATGCCCAGCAGATGGGCGGCGCGCTGACATACGGGGCATCCCCGGCGGGCGGTGCGTCCTTTGATGTCGATATCCAGCTGGATGCGACCTCGGTGGGGTTTTCCTGAGGCCCGTTGCGGGGAACCTTATCGGTTCAGAACGATTGACACCGCGGACACAGGCGTTATTGCCAGCGCCCGTTTCTTCCCTTTTTCAGCAGGAGCCCGCCCATGCGGATGCAGATCGATGTCCTTCTTGATTACGCCCTGCAAGCGCCCGGAACGGCGCTTTTGGTGATCGAGGCCGCGGGCGCCATGGGTCAGGACATCGTTCACAGCGAAATGGACCTTGGCAATCCCGAACGCACCGCCCGCGTCCCTGCCGAAGAAGGCATCGGCGAACGGCTGATCGTGCGGGCCAGCGACCGTTTGTACTGCAAATACACCGCCAAGGTCGATGTCACCCGCCCGCGTCCCGATCTACCGAGCCTGTCGCAGGTCGAGGTCGAGGACATGCCCGGCGATGCGCTGCGCTATCTTCTGCCTTCGGTCTATTGCCCGGTGGATCGCTTCGTGAACTTCATCAACACGCATTTCGACGGGCTGACCGGCGGTGCGCGTGTCGCCGCCCTGCGCGATTGGGTCGAGGAAAACCTTAGCTATGTCGCAGGGGCCAGCAATGGTGACACGACGTCGGCCGATACCTTCCTGGACCGTCAGGGGGTGTGCCGTGACTATGCACATCTGATGATCTCGCTGTGCCGCGCGTCGCAGATCCCGACGCGCTTTGCCAGCGTCTATGCCCCTTCGGTGACGCCGCCCGATTTCCATGCCGTGGTCGAGGTCTATCTGGACGGCGCCTGGCATCTGGTCGATCCGACAGGCATGGCGCAAGCCGACAACATGGCGATCGTCGCGGTGGGCCGTGACGCTGCCGATGCGGCCTTCCTGACCACGACCAGCATGGCCGAATTGCGCAACCAGACCGTCAACGTCCGGCAGATCTAGGCCCCGATCACCACCATCAGCAACAGCACAGCCCCGCCAACCGCGACCGCCCGACGATAAAGCGTGATGCCCGCCTGCAGGTCATGCGCTGTCGGGTCGGGGGCAGGGCCGTTCAGCCAAGGCTCGGGGCTGATGCGGTCGCCATAGGCCCGCGGACCGGACAGCCGCACGCCAAGCGCACCGGCCATCGCACCTTCGGGCCAGCCTGCGTTGGGGGAACGGTGCCCCGGCGCATCCCGCCACGCACAGCCAATGGCGGCGCGGGACCAACCCGCCGCCGCGATCAGCATCGCGGTCAGCCGCGCGGGGATCAGGTTCGCGACATCGTCCAGCCGCGCCGCGACATTTCCGAACGCTTCGTGTCGCGGAGTGCGGTGGCCGATCATCGAATCCAGCGTGTTGATCGCCTTGTAGGCGGCGATCCCCGGCAAACCCGCCACTGCCGCCCAGAACAGCGGCGCAATCACGCCGTCGCTGGCATTTTCCGCCAGACTTTCCAAGGCAGCGCGGCTGATGGCGGCCTCGTCGGCGCGGCTGACATCGCGGCCGACGATCATGGCGACCGCCTGCCGCGCACCGGGAATGTCGCCTGCCAGCAAAGGGCGGACCACCGCGCGCAGGTGATCGTCCAGTGACCGCGCCGCCACCAGCGGCCAGGCCAGAACCGCTGCCCAAGGCCCAAGCACCGCCTGCATCAGCAACGCCGGAACCACCGCCGCAGTGACCACCAGCACTACTGCCATGCCCCCCTTGGCGCGCCGCCAGCCTCCGCGGTTCATGCGCTGGTCCAGCGTTGTGATCAGCCTGCCCAGCCATGTGACGGGGTGACCGATGCGCCGGAACAGCCAGGCGGGCCAGCCGATCATCGTATCCAGCAACAAGGCGATCAGGGCGACAGATGCCATGGGGTCAGCTTTCGAAGATGGGAAGGTTGGTAGCCTCGACCGACCATTGATCGCCGTGCCGATGCAGCACGGTCAGCGAAAGCGGCGCGACGGCGAAGGACAGCGCCCCATCCCCCGCGACCATCGACAGCGAAGCCCGCGCCGTGCCTGCATGGGCCACGACCAATGTATCACGGTGCAGCGCGCGCAGGGCCGGGGTAACGCGTGCACAAAGGTCTGCGAAGCTTTCGCCATCCGGCGGGCGGTGGCGGGCCAGTTGCGTGGTATCAAGCGGGCCAAGGTCGGGTAGGGCGTCGAAGGGCATACCCTCCCACGCGCCGAAGTCTTGTTCCCACAGCGCCGGGTCGGTGCGGTCCCATGCCAGCCCCAAGGCCGTCGCCGTCTGCCGACAGCGCAGCGCCGGGCTGCAGATGATCTGCTCCGGCACGCTGATCCGCGCCCTGACGCGCGCCAAGGCATCGCAGTCGCTGCAATCGGCGGGCACGTCGCGGCGACCGGCCAGCCGACCTTCGGTCAGGGCAGGGGCGTGACGCAGGATGGAAAGACGCATGGGCAACCCCGTGGGCGTTGATCTGGCGGTTTAGTGACGCGGCGTGGCGCGCAGGGCAAGACCCCGATTGACGCAAGCGGGCGCTTGGGCGCAGGCTGTCTTGACGCAGGGCAGGGCGCTGCGGTAAAGGAAATGAACAAGCGTTCAATAACCGGGGAGGGGGGATCGCGATGTTCAACAAGGGCATGGAATTCGATCTGGGCGAGGATGTGAACGCGCTGCGCGAGATGGTGCATCGTTGGGCGCAGGACCGCATCGCCCCCATCGCGGGTCAGGTCGATCGCGACAATGCTTTCCCGAACGAACTTTGGACCGAAATGGGCGATCTGGGCCTGCTGGGCGTCACCGTTTCCGAAGAATGGGGCGGGTCTGGCATGAGCTATCTGGCCCATGTCATCGCGGTCGAGGAAATTGCCCGCGCCAGCGCATCCGTCAGCCTGTCCTATGGCGCGCATTCGAATCTGTGCGTGAACCAGATCAAGCTGAACGGCACCGACGCACAGCGCGCGAAATACCTGCCCAAGCTGTGCAGCGGCGAACATGTCGGCGCGCTTGCCATGTCCGAGGAGGGCGCGGGCAGCGATGTCGTCGGCATGAAGCTGCGGGCGGAAAAGAAGAACGACCGCTATGTGCTGAACGGCAGCAAATACTGGATCACCAATGCGCCCGATGCCGATACGCTGGTCGTCTATGCCAAGACCGACCCGGATGCGGGCAGCAAGGGCATCACGGCATTCATCGTCGAACGCGGCATGGCGGGTTTCACTACCAGCCCGCATTTCGACAAGCTGGGGATGCGTGGATCGAACACGGGCGAGTTGATCTTCGACAATGTCGAGATCCCGTTCGGGAACGTCCTGGGCGAGGAGGGCCGGGGCGTTCGGGTGCTGATGTCGGGGCTGGATTACGAACGCGTGGTCCTGTCGGGCATCGGCACCGGTATCATGGCGGCCTGTCTGGATCAGGTGATGCCCTATGTGACCGAACGCAAACAGTTCGGCCAAGCCATCGGGTCGTTCCAGCTGATGCAGGGCAAGATCGCCGATATGTATGTCGCGCTGAACACCTCGCGCGCTTATGTCTATGAGGTCGCGCGGGCCTGCGACAAGGGGACCGTCACGCGGCAGGATGCGGCGGGCGCGGTGCTTTACGCCAGCGAACAGGCGATGGTGCAGGCGCATCAGGCGGTTCAGGCCATGGGTGGCGCGGGCTTCCTGAACGACAGCGTCGTCAGTCGTCTGTTCCGCGACGCCAAGCTGATGGAGATCGGCGCCGGCACCAGTGAGATCCGCCGCATGCTGATCGGTCGCGAACTGATGGGCCTGGTCTGATGCGCGCCGCGCTGGTTCTGGCGGTGGCCTTGGCCGGACCCGCAATGGCGCAGGACGGCAAGCCCACCTTCGACGGGGTGCTGGTCGATGCCTGTCTGACCGAGAGGACAGATGCTCCCCTGTCCTGTGCGGGCAAGGCCGCCGATGCCTGTATCGAAACTGATGGCGGTTACAGCACCGTCGGCATGAATTACTGCACCGCACGGGAACTGGACCGTTGGGACGGGCTGCTGAACGGTGCCTATGCTAAGCTGATGGCGCAATCCAAGGCCATGGACGACGAGATGGCCGATCTTGGATCAGCCGCCCCGAAACAGGCCCCCTTGCTGCAGCAGATGCAGCGCGACTGGATCGCCTTCCGCGACGCCGCCTGTTCCTATGAAGGCAGCCGTTGGGGTGGCGGCACGGGGGCGGGTCCGGCGGGCACGCGCTGCATGATGATCCAGACCGCCCGGCAGTACATCTGGCTGAACGCCTATCTGGATGAGGGGCGCTGAGCCATGCGCATGCTGACCCACACCGACCATGACGCCTTGCGACGGGACTTTCGGTGGGATCTGCCTGCGCGGCTGAACATGGCCGACCAATGCCTGGCCCATGATGCGGCAGCGGTCGCGATTATCGACCATGACGGCAGCCCGCACCCCGTCACCTTCGGGCAGCTGGACGAAATGACCGACCGGCTGGCGCATGCGCTGGCGGTGCCGCGCGGCGAACGCGTCGGCGTGCTGCGGACGCAATCGTCGTGGACGGCGGCGGCGCATCTGGCGGTCTGGAAATCGGCGGCGATCTCGGTCCCGCTGTTCAAGCTGTTCGGCCCCGAGGCGCTGGCCCTGCGTCTGGACGATGCAGGCATCCGCACCGTCATCGCCGATGCGGAGGGCCGCGACATGCTGCGCGACTTCCCGCATCTGCGGGTCATCGTCCCCGAAGAGGGTCTGGATGACGCGGGGCCTTTCGACACGCGGGCGACGGGGCCGGATGATCCGGCGGTCATCATCTATACCTCGGGGACGACGGGGGCGCCCAAGGGTGCGCTGCACGGCCACCGCGTGCTGACCGGGCACCTGCCGGGGGTCGAGGTCAGCCATGATCTGCTGGGCCAGCCGGGTGACGTCATCTGGACGCCCGCGGATTGGGCCTGGATCGGCGGGCTGTTCGACGTAGCCATGCCCGCGCTGGCGCTTGGGGTGCCGGTCGTCGCGGCGCGGATGCCGAAATTCGACCCCGCCGCCGTGGCGCAGCTGGTTGCCGACTGCAAGATCCGCAACATCTTCTTCCCGCCGACCGCGCTGAAGATGCTGAAGGCCGCCGACATCGGCATTCCGGGCCTGCGCAGCGTCGCCTCGGGCGGCGAGACGCTTGGCGCGCCGATGCTGGACTGGGGGCAGGGTGCCTTCGGCCTGCAGATCAACGAATTTTATGGCCAGACCGAATGCAACATGGTCGCCTCGGGGTCGGGGCAGATGTTCGCGGCCCAGCCCGGCGCCATCGGCAAGGCGGTGCCGGGGTTCGAGGTCGCGGTGATCGACGATGCCGGCAACCCTCTGCCGGACGGTCAGGATGGTGACATTGCCATTCGCCGCGGGGCCGCCAGCATGATGCTGGAATATTGGAACCGCCCCGATGCCACCGCCGAAAAGTTTCGCGGCGACTGGCTGGTGACCGGCGACAAGGGTGTCATCCGCGACGGCCACATCCGCTTTGTCGGCCGCGACGACGACGTGATCACATCCGCCGGTTACCGCATCGGCCCCTCCGAGATCGAGGATTGCCTGCTGCGCCATCCCGCCGTGGCCCAAGTGGGCGTCATCGGCAAGCCCGACCCGCTGCGCACGCAGGTCGTCAAGGCCTATGTCGTGCTGCGCCCCGGTTTCGCCCCCGACGACGACATGGCGCACGAGTTGCGCGACCACGCCCGCCGCCAATCCGCCGCCCATTCCTATCCGCGCGAGATCGCGTTTCTCGACAGCCTGCCGATGACCGTCACCGGCAAGGTCCTGCGCCGCGAACTGCGCGCGCTGTCGGAAACCGAATGCCCCCAGTCAGAGAGCTCCGTATGAAACTGTCCAGTCAGGCCCTGCCCTCATCCGACCAGTTCCGCGCCAACCGGCAGGCGCATCTGGACCTGCTGGACACAGTGCGCGCCGCTGCCGATCATGCCGCCGCGGGCGGTGGTGCGGCGGCGGTGGAACGCCACGTCGGTCGCGGCAAGATGCCCCCGCGCGAACGCGTGGCGAACCTGCTGGACCCCGGCAGTCCGTTTCTGGAAATCGGTGCGACGGCAGCCCATGACATGTATGACGGCGCGGCCCCCGGCGCGGGCGTCATCGCGGGCATCGGACGCGTGCACGGGCAGGAGGTGATGGTCGTGGCCAATGACGCGACGGTCAAGGGCGGCACCTATTACCCGATGACGGTCAAGAAGCACCTTCGCGCGCAGGAGATCGCGCAGGATTGCCATCTGCCCTGCGTCTATCTGGTCGACAGCGGTGGCGCGAACCTGCCCAACCAGGATGAGGTCTTTCCCGACCGCGACCACTTTGGCCGCATCTTCTATAACCAGGCCAGGATGAGCGCAGCGGGCATTCCCCAGATCGCGGTCGTCATGGGGTCCTGCACGGCGGGTGGCGCCTATGTGCCCGCCATGTCGGATGTCACCATCATCGTGCGCGATCAGGGCACCATCTTTCTGGCAGGCCCCCCCCTGGTCAAGGCGGCCACCGGCGAGGTCGTCACCGCCGAGGATCTGGGCGGCGGCGATGTCCACACCCGCCTGTCCGGTGTCGCCGACTACCTGGCCGAGGATGACGCCCACGCCTTGGCGCAGGCCCGCCGCGCCATCGCCAACCTGAACCGCCGCCGCCCCGAGACGGTCTTGTGGCAAAGCCCCGAAGCCCCCGCATACGACCCCGACGAATTGTTCGGCGTCGTCCCCGCAGATCTGCGCACCCCCTATGACATCCGCGAGGTGATCGCCCGCATCGTCGACGGCAGCCGCTTCGACGAATTCAAGGCACGCTTTGGCGAAACGCTGGTCACGGGCTTTGCCCATGTCGAGGGCTGCCCCGTCGGCATCGTCGCCAACAACGGCGTCCTCTTCAGCGAAGCCGCCCAAAAGGGCGCGCATTTCATCGAACTCTGCAGCCAGCGCAACATCCCGCTGGTCTTCCTGCAGAACATCACCGGCTTCATGGTCGGCCGCAAATATGAAAACGAAGGCATCGCCCGCCACGGTGCCAAGATGGTCACCGCCGTCGCCACGACGAATGTCCCCAAGATCACCATGCTGGTCGGCGGCAGCTTCGGCGCGGGCAACTATGGCATGTCGGGCCGCGCCTATTCGCCGCGCTTCCTGTGGTCTTGGCCCAACAGCCGCATCAGCGTCATGGGCGGCGAACAGGCCGCTGGCGTTCTGGCCACCGTCCGCCGCGACGGCATCGAACGCAAGGGCGGCACCTGGTCCCCCGAGGAGGAAGCCGCCTTCAAACGCCCCACGGTCGAGATGTTCGACCGCCAGTCCCACCCGCTCTATGCTTCGGCGCGGCTGTGGGATGACGGGATCATCGATCCGCGCAAATCGCGGCAGGTGCTGGCCCTGTCGCTGCGCGCCAGCTTGAACGCCCCGATTGAACCGACGCGCTTCGGTCTTTTCCGCATGTGATGCCGACTGCCAAGCTTTGACACGAAAGGTCGCCGATGTTCGACAAGATCCTGATCGCCAACCGCGGAGAGATCGCCTGCCGCGTGATCGACACCTGCCGTCGCATGGGGGTGGCTACGGTGGCGGTCTATTCCGACGCCGACCGCACGGCCCGCCATGTGCAGATGGCCGATCAGGCCGTGCATCTGGGCGGGCCCGCGCCCGCCGACAGCTATCTTCGCGGCGATGCCATCATCGCGGCGGCGCTGGAGACGGGGGCCAAGGCGATCCATCCGGGCTATGGCTTCTTGTCTGAAAACCCCGGCTTCGTGGATCAGGTGCAGGCGGCGGGGCTGGTCTTCATCGGGCCGTCGGGCGATGCGATCCGCGCGATGGGCCTGAAGGATGCGGCCAAGGCGTTGATGGAAAAGGCGGGCGTGCCGGTCGTGCCCGGCTATCACGGTGACAATCAGGACGCGGGGCATCTGGCGGCCATGGCTGGCGACATCTGCTATCCTGTGCTGATCAAGGCCGTCGCAGGCGGAGGCGGCAAGGGCATGCGCCGTGTCGATGACCCCGCCAACTTCGCCGACGCGTTGGAGTCCGCCCGATCCGAGGCGCAGACGGCCTTCGGCAATCCCGACGTGCTGATCGAGAAATACGTCCTGCAACCACGCCATATCGAGGTTCAGGTCTTCGGCGACGGCACCCGCGCGGTCCATCTGTTCGAACGCGACTGTTCGCTGCAACGCCGCCACCAGAAGGTGATCGAGGAAGCGCCCGCCCCCGGCATGACCGCCGAGATGCGTCAGGCCATGGGCGATGCCGCCGTCCGCGCCGCCGAGGCGATCGGATATTCCGGCGCTGGCACCATCGAATTCATCGTCAACGGCAGCGACGGCCTGCGCCCCGACCGCTTCTGGTTCATGGAGATGAACACCCGCCTGCAGGTCGAACACCCCGTGACCGAGGCGATCACCGGCATCGATCTGGTCGAATGGCAGCTGCGCGTCGCCAGCGGTGAAGACCTGCCCGCCCGGCAGCAGGACCTGACCATCACCGGCCATGCCTTCGAGGCGCGCCTCTATGCCGAGGATGTGCCTGCGGGCTTCCTGCCCGCCACGGGTCGTCTGGCGCATCTGGGCTTTCCCGATGGCGCGCGGATCGAAACCGGGGTGCGGCAGGGGGATGTGATCTCGCCCTGGTATGACCCGATGATCGCCAAGGTCGTGACCTGGGGGACGACCCGCGCCGTCGCGCTGCGGTCGCTAGAACGGGCGCTGGTGGATACCGATGTCGCGGGATCTGTCACGAACCTCGATTTCCTGATCGCGCTGACGCGGCATGATGGCTTTGGTGCGGGCCTTGTCGATACCGGTCTGATCGAACGTGACCTTGCGGCCCTGACCGCCACCGCAACGCCTGATCAGGCAGCCGTCGCGCTTGGGGTGATCGGTCTGGCGGGACTGTCGGAACCTGAAACCCTTGGCGGCATGACGCTGTGGCAGCCCCTGCGTCGCACCATCGCGTGGGACGGCGGGCAGGCGGTTCTGAAGGTCATGGGGCCGGGCCATGCGGTGGTCGGCGTCGATGGCACCGATCTGGATGTGCGCTGGCAGGGCGACCGCTGGTGGGTGGATGGTAACTTGTGCCGCCATCGCGTGGTCCTCCATGATGCAGGGGTCAGCGTCTTTGGCGCGGGCACGGTGCATCTGACGGCGCTGGACCCGCTGGCACGCAAGGCTGCGGATGATGGCGGCGACGGGCTGACGCGTTCGCCCATGCCGGGACTGGTCAAGGCGGTGCATGTCGCCCAAGGCCAGCAGGTCCGCACCGGTGACCGCCTATGTGTCCTCGAGGCGATGAAGATGGAACACAGCCTGCTGGCCGCCCGCGACGGCATCGTGGCCGAGGTTATGGCCGCCGAGGGCGATCAGGTCGAGGCGGGCGCGGCCCTGATCCGGCTGGACGAGGTGCCGGAATGATGCCGCAGGTCGAGATCTTTGAAATGGGTCCCCGCGACGGGCTGCAGAACGAAAAGCGGATGATCCCCACCGCCGACAAGATCGCGCTGATCGATCTGCTGTCGCAGGCAGGGTTCCGGCGGATCGAGGCGACAAGCTTCGTCAGCCCCAAATGGGTCCCGCAGATGGGCGATGCGGCGCAGGTCATGGCCGGGATCGCGCGCAAGGCCGGTGTGCGCTATGCGGCGCTGACCCCGAACATCAAGGGCTATCAGGCGGCACATGCCGCCCGCGTGTCCGAAGTGGCAATCTTTGCCAGTGCCTCCGAAGGCTTCAGCCGCGCCAATCTGAACGTCTCGGTCGAAGAAAGCCTTGAACGCTTCCGCCCCGTGGCCGCCGAGGCACGCGCTGACGGTCTGCCGGTGCGGGGTTATGTCAGCATGGTCACCGATTGTCCCTTCGACGGCGCGACGCCGCCCGACAATGTCGCCCGCGTCGTGGCCGCCCTGCGCGACATGGGCTGCTATGAAATCAGCCTTGGCGACACGATCGGTCAAGGACGGCCCGAGACCATCGACGCCATGCTGGGCGCGGTTCTGGATGAAATGCCCGCCGACCGGCTGGCGGGCCATTATCACGACACCGGCGGACGGGCGCTTGAAAATGTCGATGCCAGTCTGGCGCGGGGTCTTCGGGTCTTTGATGCCGCGGTGGGTGGGCTTGGCGGTTGCCCCTACGCCCCCGGGGCTGCGGGCAATGTGGCAACCGAAACGCTGGCGGGCTTCCTGACGGATTGCGGGTTCGACCACGGGCTGGACATGCAGGCCGTCGAACGCGCCGCTACATTCGCACGCACCCTGCGGGAGGGGACCCATGCCTGAGACGATCCGCATCGAGACCGACGCCCGCGGCGTCGCCACCCTGTGGCTGACGCGTCCGGACAAGCACAACGCCCTGTCGCACCAGATGATGGATGAGATCATCGAGGCCTGCACGACACTTGGTGCCGATCCGGCCGTGCGTGTCGTGGTGCTGGCGGCCGAGGGCGCCAGTTTCTGCGCCGGCGGCGATCTGGCTTGGATGAAGGCGCAGATGACGGCGGATGCCGAAACGCGTCGGGCGGGCGCGCGGGTGCTGGCCACGATGCTGCAATCGCTGAACCTGCTGCCCAAACCGTTGATCGCACGGGTGCATGGCAATGCCTTTGGTGGCGGCGTTGGCATGATGGCGGTGGCGGATGTGGCGATTGCCGCCGATACCGCGCGCTTTGGCCTGACCGAGGTCAAGCTGGGCCTGATCCCCGCCACCATCGGTCCCTATGTGCTGGCCCGCATGGGCGAGGACCGCGCCCGGCGGGTGTTTTTTTCAGCCCGGCTGTTCGGCGCGCCCGAGGCTGTCGATCTGAACCTTGCCGCCCGCTGCGTGCCCGCCGACGATCTGGATGCCGCGATCGAGGCCGAGATCGCCCCTTATCTGCAAGCGGCCCCCGGCGCGGTGGCGGCGGCCAAGGCACAATGTCGCGCGCTTGGGATGCGCATCGACGATGCGGTCATTAACGACAGCATCGACCGGCTGGTCGCTGTCTGGGAAGGGTCCGAGGCCCCCGAAGGCATTGCCGCGTTTTTCGACAAACGCAAACCTGCCTGGATGACCTGAACGCAAAGAAAAACCCCCGCCGCGACATGCGCGACGGGGGTTCCCGAATGTTGGTGGCCTTGGCCGATCACATACCGGCGTAGAGCGGGAAGCGGCCGCACAGTTGGGACACTTCGTCCCGGATCTTGGCCTCGACCTCGGCATTGCCTTCCTCGCCATTGGCGGCAAGGCCGTCGACGACCTCGACGATCCAGCGGGCAATCTGGCGGAACTCGGCCTCGGCAAAGCCGCGCGTGGTGCCTGCGGGCGCACCCAGACGGATGCCCGACGTGACGAAAGGCTTTTCCGGATCGAACGGCACGCCGTTCTTGTTGCAGGTGATATGCGCGCGGCCCAAGGCCGCTTCGGTTGCCTTGCCGGTCACGCCCTTGGGACGCAGGTCGGCCAGACACAGGTGGTTGTCGGTGCCGCCCGACACGATGTCGATGCCACCCTTCATCAGCTCATCCGCCATGGCCTGCGCGTTCTTCACGACCTGGGCTGCATAGGTCTTGAACTCGGGGCGCAGTGCCTCGCCGAAGGCGACCGCCTTGGCGGCGATGACATGCATCAGCGGGCCACCCTGAAGACCGGGGAAGACGGCGCTGTTGACCTTCTTGGCGATGTCGGCGTCGTTGGTCAGGATCAGACCACCGCGCGGACCGCGCAGAGATTTATGCGTGGTCGAGGTGACGACATGCGCATGACCGATGGGCGAGGGGTGCTGACCACCCGCGACCAGACCCGCGATATGGGCCATGTCCACCATCAGATAGGCGCCGACTTCATCCGCGATCTTGCGGAAGGCCGCCCAATCCCAGGTGCGGCTATAGGCGGTGCCGCCGGCGATGATCAGCTTGGGCTTGTGCTGGCGGGCGCTTTCGGCGATCGCGTCCATGTCCAGCATCTGGTCCTGCTGACGCACGCCATAGCTGACGACGTTGAACCATTTGCCCGACATGTTGACCGGCGAACCATGGGTCAGGTGACCGCCCGAATTCAGGTCCAGACCCATGAAGGTATCGCCCGGCTGCAGCAGCGCCAGGAAGACGGCCTGGTTCATCTGGCTGCCGGAATTGGGCTGGACGTTTGCATATTCGCAGCCGAACAGCGCCTTGGCGCGTTCGATCGCCAGGTTTTCGGCGATATCCACATATTGGCAGCCGCCGTAATAGCGTTTGCCCGGATAGCCTTCGGCGTATTTGTTGGTCAGGACGGAACCCTGCGCCTCGAGGACGGCCTGGCTGACGATGTTCTCCGAGGCGATCAGCTCGATCTCGTCGCGCTGGCGACCCAGTTCCTGGGTGATGGCCTTGGCGATGTCGGGGTCACGGCTGGCCAAGGTTTCGGTGAAAAAGCCGTTGTCGCGGGTGGGGGCGTTCATCGGTCTCGCGTCCTTTTATGGCTGAGGCGGCAGAGGATGAGGCCTTCTAACGTAACAATATGGTTGCGGAAAGTGACAAAACGACCCGCAACCGGGTCCTTGCGACGCAGGGCCATTCGGGGGCGCTTTCGGGCGGGGCTTGTCATCCGCGCGGCTGCGGTCAATGCTGCGCGCCTGACACGGGGGAACGACCGCCTTATGACGGCACGCATTCACTTTACCGCCAGCCAGGCCGAACCGGCCCGCGCGGCACATGCCGAACTGACCGCTCGGTACGGCGATACGCCGCTGGATCAGGCGCAGGTCGTGGTGGCATTGGGCGGTGACGGCTTCATGCTGCAGACGCTGCATGCGATGCAGGGGCGCGACATGCCGGTCTATGGCATGAATCGCGGCACGGTCGGTTTCCTGATGAACAGCTATGCCGCCGAAGATCTGCCCGAACGCCTGTCTGCGGCCGAAGAGGCCGTCATCAACCCGCTGCGGATGCGCGCCACCTGCGCCAATGGCACCTGCCACGAGGCGCTGGCCATCAATGAGGTCAGCTTGCTGCGCGAAGGCCCGCAGGCCGCCAAGCTGCGCATCCATGTCGATGGCCGCATGCGGATGGAGGAACTGGTCTGCGACGGCGCCTTGGTCAGCACGCCCGCCGGGTCGACCGCCTATAACTACTCCGCCCACGGCCCCATCCTGCCCATCGGGTCCGAGGTTCTGGCCCTGACCGCCATCGCCCCCTTCCGGCCCCGTCGCTGGCGCGGCGCGCTGTTGCCCAAATCAGCCGAAGTGGTGATCGAGGTGATGAATCCCGAACGCCGCCCCGTCATGGCCGATGCCGACAGCCGGTCCTTCCGCCATGTCACCCGGGTCGAGATTCGCAGCGCATCCGATATCCGTCACCGGCTGATGTTCGACAACGGTCACGGGTTGGACGAACGCCTGCTGCGCGAACAATTCGTCTGACGGGTTTCGTCGTCAGGGGTCAGCCCGCGCAGATCTGCTGCAGGGCCAGCCATTGCTCATCGGTCAGCAAAGGCCGCACGCCAGTTGCCCCGCGCATCGGATCGTTGTCGATCAGCGGCAGGACGGATGCCCCCGTCGGATCGATCGAACGGGCATAAGGCTCGGTTAACAGGTCGTGTTCCTTGAAGGCTGCAGGCAGGGCTGTGACATCGGGGCGGATCAGTGGCTGGTCCAGCAGTTGTTCGCCGTAACCGACCAGCGCATTGCGCGGCAGCGTCCCAAGCGTCATCAGTCGCAACGATGCGATCGCCCCTGCGTATTCAAGCGCCTGGAGCGTGACCTGATGTTCGTCCTGTGCGATTTCTGCAGCAATCAGATGCCCCGCGGCGGCCTCTGGCCCGGTTGTCGACACCAGCAGGTCGCTGCCCAGCAGATACATGTCGCCCGGCAAGCGCAGCGCGCCATTCAGCGGGCCGGGCACGACCTGTACCAAGGCCTTGCGATCCAACAGGCGTGGCGTGATCCAGTTCAAGACCTGCTGGCCCGAATTGCGGTGGCAGATGGGACCGGTGCCTTGTTCCAGATCAGCCAGTACGGCTTTGCCGATGGTGCGCAGCTGCGCGGGCGGCGCGATCTTGGCAGCGTGACGGACCAAGGCATCCGGCAGCCACATCACGAAGGCTCCGGCCAATCCCAGCAGCACCAAGCCGGTCAGTACGCCACGCAACCGCCCTGGTTTGACCCGATGACGGGCGATGGCGGTCTGCACGCGTTCGATGCCGTCGACCATCAGCTGGTCGTCGATCTCGACGGTTTCATCGGGAGTGTCGGATGTCGGGGTGTATCGCGCAGGCAATTTGCCCGGATTCAGACGCACGACGGCGGGCAGGGACCAATGCGACAGCGGGCGGTCGCTGCGCGGGTCCATCAGCGTCAGGGTCGCCTCTCCGATAGAAACGACGACTTCGCGTGGTTCCGCCGTCGGGGATTCCTTCCAGGATCCCTGCGCCTCGAGACGTCGAAATTCGGTCAACGCTGTCATGGCTGGGGGACGCTTTCGAAGTCGTGGCAATGGCTTGCCCGACCATAAAGCAGCGCCGCATCGCGTCAATGCGGCGCCGCGTGATTATTCGGCGTCTTCGCTGATCTTCATGCCTTTTTCGCGGGCCAGAACGCGCATCCGGTCCTGCAGCTTTTCAAAGGCACGCACCTCGATCTGGCGGATGCGTTCACGTGACACGTCGTAACGCCCGGACAAATCCTCCAGCGTCATCGGATCATCACGCAAGCGACGCTCCATAAGGATATCGCGTTCGCGGTCGTTCAGCACGTCCATCGCCGACATTAGCATCTGACGACGCGTGTCCAGTTCCTCGGTCTCGGCATAGGCTTCGGCTTGATTGGCGTCGGTGTCTTCCAGCCAGTCCTGCCATTGCGCCGAAGATTCACCGTCACCCGATCCGACCTGAGCGTTCAGCGACGCATCGCTGCCCGACAGGCGGCGATTCATGTCAACGACCTCTTTTTCGGTCACGTTCAGTTCGGTCGCGATCTGCGCGACGTTTTCGGGCCGCAGATCGCCTTCTTCCAGCGCGCCGATCTTGGATTTGGCTTTGCGAAGGTTGAAGAACAGCTTTTTCTGCGCGCTGGTCGTGCCCATCTTGACCAAAGACCACGACCGCAGGATGTATTCCTGGATCGAGGCACGGATCCACCACATGGCATATGTCGCCAGACGGAACCCGCGTTCCGGGTCGAAGCGCTTGACCGCCTGCATCAGGCCGACGTTGGCTTCGCTGATCACTTCGGCCTGCGGCAGACCGTAACCGCGATAGCCCATGGCGATCTTGGCCGCCAGACGCAGGTGACTGGTCACCATGCGGTGGGCCGCCTCACTGTCTTCATGGTCCGCCCATGCCTTGGCCAGCATGTATTCCTCTTCCGGTTCCAGAAGCGGAAACTTGCGGATCTCTTGCAGATAGCGGTTCATCCCCTGTTCGGGACTGGGTGCCGGAAGGTTGCCGTATGTCGCCATGATGTTTGCCTTTCGCAGAGATCGACGAACGCGACTTTACGGCCGCAGGTTCCGGACAGAATGACGCAGCCGCGCCGTGGATCGCCTGATCACCGGGTCAGTGTGCGCCCCGATGCGGGGAATGTAACCTGTGTATCGGTCACGTTCCCGTCAAGTGGCCGTCTGACGCAAGGCATCAAGAACCTGCTGCATGTCATCGGGCAGGGGGCTGTCGAACGCCATATGTTCGCCGGTGATCGGATGATCGAACCCCAGATGCGCCGCGTGCAGGGCCTGACGCGAAAACGCCTGCACCAGTGCCGCTGCCCCGCCAAGGGCCTTGGCCGATGCCTTGCGCGCACCGCCATAGACGGGATCACCGACCAGCCCCAGCCCAGCATGGGTCATATGCACGCGGATCTGATGCGTGCGACCGGTTTCCAGCCGGCATTCGACCAGCATGGCCGAAGGCGGGGTGCCGAAACGCTCCAACAGTTTGGCGCGGGTGACGGCATGGCGGCCCTTGTCGAAATAGACCGCCTGACGCTGGCGATCGGTCGGGTGTCGCGACAGGCGCGAGGTGATCTTCATCACCAGCCCGTCTTCAAAGCTGATGCCGGGGGTGCCGCGCAGGCGGGGATCGGCGGGGTCGATGATGCCATGCGCCAGCGCCAGATAGCGCCGCTGCGCCGTATGCGCTTCGAACTGGGCTGCCAGACCGTGATGGGCGCGGTCCGATTTGGCGACCACCAGCAGACCCGACGTATCCTTGTCGATCCGATGCACGATGCCCGGGCGCTTTTCGCCCCCGATGCCCGACAGCGTTTCGCCGCAATGGGCCAGCAACGCGTTGACCAGCGTCCCCGACGGCGATCCGGGCGCGGGATGCACCACCATGCCCGCCGCCTTGTCGATCACGATCAGGTCATCGTCTTCATAGACGATGTTCAGGGGAATGGCTTCGGGCAGGGTCTCGACGGATTCGGGCGGGGCAAGGGTAATGTGGTATTCCTGCCCTTCGGACACCTTGGCCTTGCCGTCGCGCACCACGCCTTCGGGTCCGGTGACATCGCCATCCGCGATCATTCGCGACAGGCGCGACCGGGAAAGGGCGGCTTCCTCTGGCACGGCAAGCGCAAGCGCCTTATCAAGCCGTTCGGGCGGGTTGGCCTGGATGATCACGATAAGGTTCGACATGGCGGAAGATGATACCGATTGGAAGGCAGCGGCGAAAGCGGTTCCGGAACTGCGGTTCCTGAAGACGCTTGTCACCGGGCTGACGCTGGTGATGGGATTGGGGATGGTCGCGGTGGTCGCGATGCTGTGGATGCGATTGGGTCAGCCCGTGCTGCCCGAATTGCCCGGCAATATCAAGCTGCCGGACAATGTTCAGGTGCAGGCCGTGACATTCGCGCCCGACTGGATCGTGGTGGTCACCGATGACGCACAGGTGCTGCTGTACGATCGCAGCGGCACGCTGGCGCGCACGATCGAGGTTCAGTCGCCCTGACGAGTGGCGTCCATCGCATCCAGACGCGCCTTCAGCTCGGCGTTTTCGGTGCGGGCCTTGATGGCCATTTCGCGGACGGCCTCGAATTCCTCGCGCGTGACGAAATCGCGGTCGGCCAGCCAGCGGTCAACCCAGCCTTTCATGGCGTTCTCGGCCTCGGACCGGGCGCCTTGGGCGACGCCCATCGCGTTGGTCATCATTTTCGAGATGTCGTCGAAGAAACGGTTGTCGGTGCTCATGTCTGCCTGTCCTTCAAGCTTGGTCGATCCCTATATGGTCCGGGCGGCGCCGGGGTTCAATGTTGACACGGGCGGTTTGCTGACTAGCGTGCGCGCCAATCGCAAGCCCGAGGCACCATGATCCCCTTCCCAGATATCGCCCCCGAGATCTTCACGATCAACATCGGCAGTCTTTCCCTGTCGCTGCGCTGGTATGCGCTGGCCTATCTGGCGGGCCTGATCATCGGCTGGCAGCTGATCGCGCTGATGATGCGCCGCCCCGCCATCTGGGGCGACCGTGCGCCGATGCATGCCGAAAAGGTGGATGACCTGCTGACTTGGGTCATCCTTGGGGTCATTCTGGGTGGCCGACTTGGCTTCGTGCTGTTCTATGAACCGGCCTACTACCTTGCCAACCCAGCTGAGATCATCAAGGTCTGGCAGGGCGGGATGAGCTTCCACGGTGGTTTTGCAGGCGTTATCGTGGCCACCGCCATCTATTGCTGCCTGAACGCCATTCCCGCGCTGCGTCTGGCCGATGCGATGGCAGTCGTGGCACCGGTCGGCCTGTTCTTCGGGCGCATCGCGAATTTCATCAACGCCGAACTGTGGGGCCGTCCGACCGATATGCCATGGGGCGTGGCCTTCCCAGGACAAGCCGCCCAGACCTGCGAGGGCGTCACCGGCATCTGCGCCCGCCATCCCAGCCAGCTGTATGAGGCTGGCCTTGAGGGGTTGCTGCTGGGGCTGATCCTGCTGGTCGCGCTGCGCATGGGAGCCCTGCGCCGCCCCGGCCTGCAGTTCGGAATTTTCCTGACAGGCTATGCACTTGCCCGCATTTTCGTCGAACTCTTCAGGGTCGCGGACGCCCAGTTCATCACCCCCGACAATCCGCTCGGGCATGTCGTGGGCGGACCTCTCATCGGGCTTACCATGGGGCAGGTGCTGTCGCTGCCGATGCTGGTGATCGGGCTGGCGCTGATCCTGCGTGCAGCCCTACGCCCGGCGATGGACCGGACCGCATGACGCCGCTGGCCCGCATCATCGCTGCCCGCATCCGTGCGACGGGGCCGATCACGCTGGCGGATTATATGCAGATCTGCCTGCTGGACAGCCGCTACGGATATTACGCGACCCGCGATCCCTTCGGGCAGGCCGGTGATTTCATCACCGCCCCCGAGATCCACCAGATGTTCGGCGAGTTTTGCGGTCTGGCGCTGGCGCAGGCCTGGATGGATCAGGGGCGTCTTGCCCCCTTTACCTTGGCCGAGCCGGGCCCCGGGCGTGGCACCCTGATGGCCGATATGCTGCGCGCCATCACCGTTGTCCCCGGCATGCGCGATGCCGCGCAGGTCTGCCTGATCGAGGCGTCGCCCTTTCTGCGCAAGGTCCAAGCCGAGCGTTTGGGTTCGCCCCGCCATCTGGATGCACTTGAACAACTGCCCGACAACCCCTTGTTCTTGATCGCGAATGAGTTCGCGGACGCCCTGCCGATCCGTCAGTACCAGATGACCGAAGACGGCTGGCGTGAACGCATGGTCGGGCTGTCGCCGGTCGGTGAACTGCAGATGGGGCTGGGGCAGGTGGTGCCCTATCCGCGCGAAGGCAAGCCCGGCGACGTGGTCGAGGATTGCGCCGAGGCCGTCGCCTCGACCGAAGCGATTTCTCGCAAGATCACGGCGCATGGCGGTGCTGCGATCATCATCGATTACGGCGGATGGAACGGCGTTGGCGATACGTTTCAGGCGCTTCGCAACCATGTCCCCGAAGATCCCCTCGCCAATCCGGGCCTTGCCGACCTGACCGCCCATGTCGATTTCGCCCCCCTTGCCGCCGCCGCGCTGCGGGCGGGTGCCGTCGTGTCGCGTCCGTTGCACCAAGGTGATTGGCTGCTGTCGCTTGGGGCCGAGGCGCGTGCCTGCAAATTGGCCCAAGCCGGCGATGCTGGCGCGATGGCTGCGCTTGCGCGCTTGACCGACCCCGCGGAAATGGGTCACCTGTTCAAGGCAATCGCCATTTGGCCGAAAGGGGCTTCCCCCGTTCCCGGCTTCGAGGCGCTGGAGATTCATGCAGACGACACTTGAAATACTGACCCACCCGCTGTTGTCCGACGTCCGGCACGGCTTTTTCACGCGCAAGGGCGGCGCGTCATCGGGGCTGTTCGCCGGCTTGAACTGCGGTCGCAGGTCCACCGACCAACGTGACATGGTCGAACTGAACCGCGCACGCGTCGCGACGGCCATGGGGGTCAAGCCGGCGTGCCTGGCGACCGTCAAACAAGTGCATTCGCCTGATGTCGTCACGCTTGATCTGGACGACGACATCGCCATTACCCGTGATATTTGCGCTGACGGCATCGTGACGGCCCGCGACGATGTCGCCTTGGCCGTGCTGACGGCGGACTGCCAACCTATCCTGTTGGCTGATCCCGATATGGGCGTCATCGGCGCGTGTCACGCGGGCTGGCGCGGTGCTTTGGGGGGCGTGATCGAAGCAACGGTTCAGGCGATGCATGCCCTTGGCGCGCAAAGCATCAAGGCCGTGATCGGACCCAGCATCAGTCAGCGCGCCTATGAGGTCGGCGATGACTTCATGGATAACTTCCTGGCCGAAGACCCCGATTTCGATCGCTTTTTCAGTGGCGGCCCCAAGGGCAAGCCGATGTTCGACCTGCCCGCATTCGGTCTGATGCGCTTGCGCGAGGCAGGGGTCGAGGCGGAATGGTCACGCCATTGCACTTATTCCGATCCGGCCAAGTTCTTCAGCTATCGCCGGGCGACGCATGAAGGTCAGGTGGATTATGGGCGGTTGATCAGCGCGATTGCACGCTGACCAACCGCGACTTCACGCCAAGGCGCTGACTGCGACGGGGATTGCATCGTCGCCGGGGGCCAGTTCGATGATCGTATTAACGATCTGTGGCGTGGCAATCGTTTCGGCCATGAAGTTGGCGACATCGGCGCGCTGGATGGTGCCGTATGGGACTGCCAATCCGGCCGAGACCTTGCCGGTCGGCGCGTCATCGCCAAGGGTGCCCGGGCGGATGATGACGAACTCCAGCCCACTGCGGACAAGATGAACGTCTGCCGTCTTTTTGATGCGCATGTAATTTTCGAACCCTTCGCCCAGATCGGCAGTGCGACCCGCCTCGGGGAAGACCGAGGTCAGATAGATGCGCTTGACGCCCGCTTCCTTGGCAGCTGCAACGGTTTTTTCGAAACCCTCGCCATCGACCGCCTTGGTCAGCTCCTGTCCCGCACCACCGGCACCGGCGGCGAAGACGACGGTTTCAACGTCATCCAACATCGCAGCCATGTCCTGCACGCTTATCTGTGTCAGATCACCCTTGACGGGCGTGGCGCCAAGATCGGCCAATTGGTCGTGCTGTTCGTCATGACGATAGAGCGAGCTGACGCGGTTGCCATTCGCGATCAACTGCGGGGTCATGTGGCGGGCGATCTGGCCCGCGCCGCCGACGATAAAAATATGTGCCATTGGGTTCGCTCCTTTGCGTATGGGGCAGGGAACGTCGGCCACGGCGATCGGGTTTCTTTGGTCAGCCAGCCTCGCGGATGCGTTCCTCGACGATCTCGAAAGGAACTGAGGGTTCATCCTTGGCACCGCGGATCACCAGTGACGTCTTGACCGAAGCGACATTCGGTGCAGCGGTCAGGGCATTCGTCAGGAAGCGCTGGAAGGTTGACAGATCGGGCGAGACGCACTTCAGGATAAAATCGATCTCTCCGTTCAGCATGTGGCATTCGCGGACCAGCGGCCAGTCCTGAACCAGCGCCTCGAAGGCGGAAAGGTCGCGTTCGGATTGCGAATTCAGGCGCACCATGGCAAAGACCTGAACCTCGAACCCCAGTTCGCGGGCGTCGATATCGGCGTGATAGCCGCGGATATAGCCAAGCTCCTCCAGCGTGCGGACGCGGCGCAGGCAGGGCGGTGCCGAGATCCCGACGCGGCGGGCCAATTCCACATTGGTCATCCGGCCATCGGCCTGCAATTCGGCCAGGATCTTACGGTCGATGTCGTCAAGTTTGGCGCCGGCCATGGTGGTCTTTCTTTAACAGGGTCTTGGCGTTACCGGAAACTACAATGCAGGCCGCAAATGCGCAACAATCTTTCTGGGATTGCATAGGTGCCGGGATGCGTTGCAGTCGGGCTTCGAAGCGACTACCTCATGCACAAACCAAGATTGGGGCGCAAGATGACCGAACGCACGCATGTGAAACTTTTGATCGTCGGATCGGGTCCGGCCGGCTATACCGCTGCTGTCTATGCATCGCGGGCCATGCTTGAGCCGATGTTGATCCAGGGCATGCAGCCCGGCGGCCAGCTGACCATCACCACCGAAGTGGAAAACTGGCCCGGCGAAACCGAGATCCAGGGCCCCGAGCTGATGGTCAAGATGGAGGCCCATGCCCGCGCCATGGGTGCCGAGATTGTGACCGACATGGTCACATCGCTGGACCTGCAAAGCCGCCCCTTCACCGCCACCTGCGACAGCGGTCGCGTCGTGACCGCCGATGCCGTCATTCTGGCAACCGGTGCGCAGGCGCGTTGGCTGGGTCTGCCGTCGGAAGAAAAGTTCAAGGGCTTCGGCGTCAGCGCCTGCGCCACCTGTGACGGCTTCTTCTATCGCAACCGCGAGGTCGTGGTGGTCGGCGGTGGCAATACTGCCGTCGAAGAGGCGCTGTTCCTGACGAAATTCGCCAGCAAGGTGACGCTGGTTCACCGTCGTGACAGTTTGCGCGCCGAAAAGATCTTGCAGCATCGCTTGTTGAACCACCCTAAGGTCGAGGTGATCTGGAATCACCAGCTGGACGAGGTGACGGGCGTCGATACCCCGATGGGCGTCACCGGTGCGACCCTTCGCTCGACCGTCGATGACAGCACGCGCCAGATCGCGGCGGATGGCGTCTTCGTGGCGATCGGCCACGCGCCTGCCAGCGAGCTGGTCACGGATCAGCTGGAATTGCACAACGGCGGTTACGTCAAGGTCGAGGCTGGCAGCACCCGCACCTCGATCCCCGGCGTCTTTGCCGCAGGCGATCTGACCGACCACATCTATCGTCAGGCCGTGACCAGCGCGGGCATGGGTTGCATGGCCGCATTGGACGCCGAACACTTCCTGGCAGCCGAGGAAGGGGTAGAGGTCGCCCCCGAGCAGCTGGTTGTCGGAACAGTTTAAGCCACTATAATTGTGAACGAAATTGCGGGGCAGGGACGGTAAGACCGTCTCTGCCCTGTTGCATTTCAACCATGTGTTGCAAGGAGCCGCCGTCACAGCGACAAAAGCGTTTTCCCAGACTTGAATATCGCTTTCAACACTTGTATGCCCGTCTCAAGTCACGCGATCCCAAGGGGTCTGCGTGGTCATTTGTCTCATGTAATCACCAGGTTTCGCACATGACCAATCCGAACCAGACCCCGATCCCCGAGCTTTACGTCTCGGCCGATGCTGCCGCAGCCCTGAAGGACGAAGCTGGCAACATGCCCAGCTGGGACTTGACCCCGCGTCAGATCTGCGACCTTGAGCTGCTGATGAACGGCGGCTTCAACCCGCTGAAAGGCTTTTTGACCGAGGCCGACTATGACGGCGTCGTCAACGACATGCGTCTGACCTCGGGCGCGCTGTGGCCGATGCCGATCAACCTGGACGTGTCCGAGAAGTTCGCCGAAGGGCTGGAGCCGGGCACCGACATCGCACTGCGCGATCAGGAAGGCGTCATTCTGGCCGTGATGTCGGTGACCGACAAATGGGTCCCGAACAAAGCGTTGGAAGCGGAAAAGGTCTTCGGTGCAGACGATCTGGCCCATCCGGCTGTGAACTATTTGCACAATTCGGCAGGTCCGGTTTATCTGGGCGGTCCGGTCAAGGGTCTGCAGACCCCGACGCATTACGATTTCCGCGCCCGTCGCAATACGCCGAACGAACTGCGCACCTTCTTCAAGAAGCTGGGCTGGAACCGTGTCGTGGCCTTCCAGACGCGCAACCCGCTGCACCGCGCGCATCAGGAACTGACCTTCCGCGCCGCACGCGAAGCACAGGCCAACCTGCTGATCCATCCGGTTGTCGGCATGACCAAGCCGGGCGACGTCAACCACTTCACCCGCGTTCGTTGCTATGAAGCGGTGCTGGACAAATATCCGGCCGCCACGACCAACCTGTCGCTGTTGAACCTTGCCATGCGTATGGCTGGTCCGCGCGAAGCCGTCTGGCACGGTCTGATCCGCGCCAACCACGGCGTGACGCACTTCATCGTCGGCCGCGACCACGCCGGCCCCGGCAAGAACAGCGCCGGCGACGATTTCTACGGTCCCTATGACGCGCAGGACCTGTTCCGCAAATACGAAGACGAAATCGGCGTCACCATGGTCAACTTCAAGCACATGGTCTATGTGCAGGAACGCGCCCAGTACGAACCGGCCGACGAGATCGAAGAAGGCGTGACCGTCCTGAACATCAGCGGCACCGAACTGCGTCGCCGTCTGCGTGAAGGTCTGGACATTCCGGAGTGGTTCAGCTTCCCCGAGGTTGTCCAGCAGCTGCGCCGCACTTCGCCCCCGCGTGCCCAACAGGGCTTCACGGTATTCTTCACCGGCCTGTCGGGTTCGGGCAAATCGACCGTCGCGAACGCCTTGATGGTCAAACTGATGGAGATGGGTGGCCGTCCCGTGTCGCTGCTGGACGGTGATGTCGTCCGCAAGCATCTGTCGTCCGAGCTGGGCTTCAGCAAGGAACACCGCGACATCAACATCAAGCGCATCGGCTATGTTGCCTCGGAAATAACCAAGAACGGTGGCATCGCGATCTGTGCGCCCATCGCGCCCTATACCGCGACCCGTCGCGCTGTGCGTGAGATGGTCGAAGCTGGCGGTGCCTTCGTCGAGATCCATATCTCGACCCCGCTGGAAGAATGCGAACGCCGCGACCGCAAGGGCCTCTACAAGCTGGCGCGCGAAGGCAAGATCAAGGAATTCACCGGTATTTCCGATCCCTATGAAGAACCCACCAAGGCTGAACTGACCGTCAACACCACCGATATCGACGTCAACGGCGCGGCCCATCAGGTCCTGCTGAAGCTGGAAGCCATGGGCCTGATCGGCCTCAGCTGATCGACCCGCAGATGATGGATCGGCCCCGGTGCGACACCGGGGCCGTTTCGCATTCGGAACCATTCCGCCCCGTCACGGTTCGTCAGCAACCCGCCCCATGAGGATCCCATGCAAAGCAGTCAAGAAACCAAGCCCGGGATCAACCCTTGGGTCACAGCCGTCCTGCTGCTGATGGGCAACTTCATGAACCTGATCGACGTCAGCATCGTGAACGTGGGCCTGCCCTCGATCCAGCGCGACCTGTCGGCCAGCGAAACGCAGATCGAATGGGTCTCGGCGGCCTATGTGCTGGCGTTTGCGGCGGGGCTGCTGCCCTGCGGTCGGTTCGGGGACAAGCTGGGGCGCAAGCGTCTGTTCGTGACAGGTGTCACGGTCTTCACGATCGCCTCGGTCTTTTGCGGATTGGCGCCCAGTATCGATGTGCTGATCGGGTCGCGTGCCCTGCAGGGCATCGGCGGGGCCATGATGGTGCCGCAGGTCATGGCGATCATGCATGTCATCTTCGCCCCCGAGGAAAAGGCCAAGGCCTTTGCACTGGCGGGTGTCATCGTCAGCCTTGGCGCGGTCATGGGGCCGCTGCTGGGGGGCGTGCTGATCACGGCAGACATCTATGGTCTGGGCTGGCGTCCGATCTTCCTGGTCAACCTGCCTGTGGGGGCACTGGTCGTCCTTGGCGGGTTGAAGCTGATCCCGCGGCTTTCGTCGTCGCGTACCTTGGCGATCGACTGGTGGGGCGTTCTGCTGTTCGCGCTGACGATCACGCTGATCGTCCTGCCCATGGTCGAGGGGCCGCTGCTGGGTTGGCCGCTGTGGTGTCTGGCGCTGCTGGGCCTGTCGGTGCCGACGGGCATCATGTTCGTGCGCCGTCAGTTCAGCCTTGCCGACGCCGGAAGGGAACAGCTGTTGCCCGCGCAGTTGATGAAGGACGGTGGCTTCATGTCCGGCATCATCATCGTCTTGCTGCATTTTTCGGCCATTCCGGGGTTGTTCCTGATCCTTGCGATCTATTTCCAGACAGGCTTCGGCTTCAGTCCGCTGCAATCGGGTCTGGCGACCGCGCCCTTCCCATTGGGCATCATGCTGGGCAGCTGGATCACCGGTCGTTTCGGCACGCGCCTGCTGACCACCCGCATCGCCGTGGGGGCGGGGTTGATGGTCGTGGGCATGCTTTATCTGCGCCATGTCGCCGGAAACCCGCCCGCGCAGCTGCAGCTGACGACACTGTCGCTGCCGTTGGCCTTGAACGGACTGGGCATGGGACTGGCGATTTCGCCAATGTTCCAGATGGTCCTGCGCAGCGTTCCCGGTCATATCGCCGGGGCTGCAACCGGTGGCATGCAGGCGTTCCAGCAAGTGGGCGCGGCCATCGGCATCGCCATTGCCTCCAGCATGTTCTTCGTTCAGCTTCAGGACGGGCAGGGCGATTATGCAGGCGCGATGCATTACGCGCTGACCTATCAGGTCGTCGTCTTTTCCGCGATCCTGCTGATCCTGCTGACACGCGGCATCGTCCTGCGCCGTCGTGAACGGTTGGTGGCAGCATAAGGATGTGGCGATCATCGCTTGAGGTCTTCGACATGGCGTCCGGCCTTGTCCGCGTTATTTGTCGAAGTGATCAAGTCTTCGAGGCGCCGAACTGGCACCCCGACGGCTGGTTTCTGGTCAACAGTGGTGGACGCCTTCTCCGGGCGGATGAAACCGGGCTGACCCCAATTCAGACGGGGTCAAACGAACGTTGCAACAACGACCACGGCCTGCTTGCTGATGGGCGGATTGTGTTTTCCGCCCATGATGGGACCGGCGCGGGGATGCATCTGTTCGACGGGCAGGAATGTCACCCCGTCGGTTTGCCAAGACCCAGTTGGTGGCACGGGGCGCATGGCAGTTTGCTGACATATGCCTGTGTCCAGGGTGGCGACCGTGTGGTGCGCATTGCCACATATGATCTGGAAACAGGAACCGAGACGGTCCTGACACCCGACACCGCTCATCATGACGGTCCGGACTTTTCACCCTGTGGAGAGTTCATTTGGTACAATAGTGACGCGACGGGGCATGCCCAGATATGGCGGATACGGCGGGATGGAAGCCACGCCATGCCGGTGTTTCGCGATGAAAACGTAAACTGGTTTCCGCATCCGTCGCCGTGTGGGCGTTACGTGATCTATCTGGTCTATCCGCCGGGGACCGAAGGGCACCCTGCGGACATGTCGGTTCAGATCCATGCCATGGACCCTGACGGCAGCAATCGGCGGAAACTGCTGGACCTGCATGGTGGGCAGGGCACGATGAACGTGCCCTGCTGGTCGCCCGACGGAGGGGCGTTCGCCTATGTCAGGTTCAATGAACGCTGACGGGCTGAAGCTCATTCTGGCGGGCGATCGTAAAGGCCAGGTTGCGGTCGCGAACCAAGGCCAGACGCTCGCCCTCGACGTCATGGACGGCATACATGGCGCTGACACCATCCAGCTTGTCCTGAACGTCCTGCGGCAAGGAACTGGTCGCGACCTTCCGGACATAGACGGTTTGCGCCAGTTGGCTGTCGCCGAAATCGAATTTGGTATCCATGGTGATCCCCTTACTTGCGGCTGATCGGAATGGTCTGGACGACCTGTTCGGGCTGAACCCGGCGCAGATCGACGTGAAGAAGGCCGTTTTCCATCGCAGCCGAGATGACCTCGACCCCGTCGGCCAGCACGAAACTGCGCTGGAAGGCCCTTGCGGCGATGCCACGATGCAGGAAAACGCGGTCTTCCTCGGTCTCGGGCATGCGGCCACGGATCACCAACTGGCGATCCTCGGTGGTGACACCCAGATCCTCTTCGCGGAACCCTGCAACGGCCAGCGTGATCCTGAAGCCGTCGGGTGCCATGTGTTCGATGTTATAGGGAGGATATCCCTCACCGCCCTTGGCGGCGCGTTCGGCCAAGCGCTCCAATTGGTCGAAACCCAGCAGGTAGGGGTGCGACCCCAGCGAAATTTTCGTCATCTCAGCCCTTTGCTTTCAAGCGACTGTGCCGGCCCCATGTCCCGATCTTCGGCGACCGTGGCCTTGGGTGCAATATGTGAACCCATGGGCCATCTTGCAAGAACTTCGCGCCAAGGGACCGGAATGACGCGCCGAAACACGACCCACGGGTGCATGATTTTGTTAACATGAACGGCATTTGCGGCTATAAGAAGGAAAACAACGGCACCTTCGGTCAGATGAATATCCAGCACTCCATGAACCATGACGACATCTGCCGCGCGCGCCTTGAAGCGCTGCGCTGCGAGCACCGCGATCTGGACGAGGCGATCGCCGCCCTTCACGGGCAGCAGCTGTCGCCCTCGCTTGCGCTGCAACGGTTGAAAAAGCAGAAACTGTCGCTGAAGGACCGCATCGCCCGGCTGGAGGATGAACTGACGCCCGACATCATCGCCTGATTGCGACCGGCCCCGTGGCGCGCTATGCGATAGCCAGCAAAAACTTGGGGGCAAGCGATGGAAACACCGGTGGGAATTATCATGGGCAGCCAGTCGGACTGGCCTACCATGCGCGAGGCTGCGGCCATTCTGGACCAGCTGCAAATTCCGTACGAAGCCAAGATCGTCAGTGCCCATCGCACGCCTGACCGGCTGTGGGATTACGGCAAGACGGCAGTTGATCGCGGGCTGAAGGTCATCATTGCAGGGGCGGGCGGGGCCGCGCATCTGCCGGGCATGATGGCGTCCAAGACGCGTGTTCCGGTGATCGGCGTGCCGGTCCAGACCAAGGCGCTGTCGGGCGTGGACAGTCTTTATTCCATCTTGCAGATGCCCAAGGGTTACCCCGTGGCAACCATGGCCATCGGTGCAGCCGGTGCTGCGAATGCAGGCCTGATGGCGGCAGGCATTCTGGCCATCAGCGATCCCGATCTGGCGCAGCGCTTGGACGACTGGCGCGAGGCGCTGTCGGCCTCGATCCCGCAGGAGCCGCGCGATGAGTGATGTCCGCACCATCGGCATTCTGGGCGGCGGCCAACTGGGCCGGATGCTGTCCGTGGCCGCCAGCCGTCTTGGCATCCGTTGCCATATCTATGAACCCGGCACCTCGCCGGCGGCTGACGTGGCATGGCGGGTGACCCATGCCCCCTATGACGACCAGGACGCGCTGCAAACCTTTGCGGAATCCGTTGAACGTCATCACCTACGAATTCGAGAATGTCCCGACTTCGGCATTGGATCTGCTGGAGAAAATCTGCCCTCTTCATCCTAATCGCAAGGCGCTTTCGGTGTCTCAGGATCGGGTGACGGAAAAGACCTTCCTGAACGAGATCGGCTTGACCACGGCCCCCTTTGCCGATGTCCCCAATGAGGATGCTCTGGCCGGGGCGATAGACCAGATCGGTCGGCCGTCGATCCTGAAGACCCGCCGCATGGGTTATGACGGCAAGGGTCAGGTGCGGATCGGTGACGGTCCGGCGGAATGGACCGGGGCTCCCTCGGTTCTGGAAGGCTTCGTCGATTTCACCGCCGAGATCAGCGTCATCATCGCGCGCGGCACCGACGGTCAGGTCGCGGCCTTCGACCCCGGCCTGAATGTCCATCAGGATGGCATCCTGCACACGACGACGGTTCCCTGTGGCCTTCATGCGCGCGTCACGACCGATGCGGTGCTTTGCGCCGCGCGCATTGCCAACGCGTTGGATTACGTCGGCGTCATGGGGGTCGAGCTGTTCGTGACGCCCGATGGCCTGATTGTGAACGAGATCGCGCCGCGGGTCCATAATTCCGGTCACTGGACGCAGGCTGGCTGTGCCGTCGATCAGTTTGAACAGCACATCCGCGCCGTCGCAGGCCTTCCCTTGGGTGACGGCAAGCGTTACGCCGATGTGGTGATGGAGAACCTGATCGGCGATGATATGGACCGCGTCCCCGAGCTGCTGGCGACGCCGGGCGTGCAGGTGCATCTTTATGGCAAGGGCGAGCCGCGTCCGGGTCGCAAGATGGGCCATGTCAATCGGATCACCGCATGAGGCCAACGCGCCCAAGGTTGGCGGTTCGCGCCGCCATTCTTCACAATGACCGGCTGCTGATGGTGAATGCCTATCCGGGGCAGAAATCCGATCTATGGTGTCTGCCTGGCGGCGGGGTCGAACCCGCGCAATCGCTGCCTCAGAATCTCCAACGCGAAGTGTCCGAGGAAACCGGGCTGTCGGTGCAGATCGGTGTTCCGATCCTGGTCAATGAATTCCATGACCCGCGCGGCAGTTTTCATCAGGTCGAGCTGCATTTCCGGGCGACCTTGACCGGTTCGGACGCTATCACGCTGGAAGACCCCGATCGGGTGGTGAACAGGTTCAAATGGGTGACGCGCGATCAGCTGGCGCAGTTGCGGCACAAGCCGGACGGTTTGGCCGATGCGGTCTGGGGGCAAAATGCCGCCATCTATGATCCGCTGGAGGCGATCATCATGTGAAAAGGGGCGCCAAACGGCGCCCCTTTGCGTTCATTCCGCGGCCTGAACGTCCGTTTCCGAACCCGGCTTCATCTGGAAGCCACGCTCCAGCTGGTCGAACGGCGCGACCGGATAGTCACCCGAGAAACAGGCGTCGCAATATTGCGGGCATTTGTTATTGCGCCCCTCGGCCTCGCCCACGGCGCGATAAAGACCGTCCAGTGACACGAAGGACAGGCTGTCAACGCCGATCCATTTGCGCATTTCCTCGGGCGTCATGTTTGCGGCCAACAGCTTGTCACGGTCGGGCGTGTCAACGCCATAGAAGCACGGCCAGGCAGTCGGGGGCGAGGCGATGCGGAAGTGAACCTCGGCCGCGCCTGCGTCCAGGATCATGTCCTTGATCTTGCGGCTGGTGGTGCCGCGCACGACGCTGTCGTCGACCAGAACCACCCGCTTGCCGGCAATCAGCGCACGATTGACGTTCAGTTTCAGACGCACGCCCATATTTCGGATCTGCTCGGACGGCTCGATGAAGGTCCGGCCCATATACTGGTTGCGGATGATCCCCATGCCGTAGGGAATGCCCAATTCCTGCGCATAACCGATGGCGGCGGGGGTGCCGCTGTCGGGAACGGGGCAGACCAGATCAGCCTCGACCGGGGCTTCGCGGGCCAGTTCCACACCGATCTGGCGGCGGGTCTCATAGACGGAACGCCCGCCGATGATCGAATCGGGGCGCGAGAAATAGACATGTTCGAAGATGCAGAACCGTCCCGTCGACGGCCCGAAAGGACGCGAGCTTTCGATCTTGCCCTTTGAAATCACCACCATCTCGCCCGGCTCGATCTCGCGGATGAATTCGGCGCCGATGATGTCCAGCGCACAGGTTTCGGACGACAGGATATAGCCATCCTCGCCCACGCGACCCAGAACCAGCGGGCGGACGCCCAAGGGATCGCGCACGCCCATCAGCTTGGTGCGGGTCATGGCGATGACGCTGAACGCGCCTTCGATGCGGCGAAGGGCATCCTTCATCCGTTCGGGAATGTTGCGCTGGATCGAACGCGCCATCAGGTGAATGATGCATTCGCTGTCGCTGCTGGACTGGAAGATGCTGCCACGCTCGATCAGTTCGCGGCGCAGGGCGGCGGCATTGGTGATATTGCCGTTATGGGCGATGGCCGAGCCGCCCATGTGAAACTCGCCGAAGAATGGCTGCACGTCGCGGATGGCGGTCGCGGCCTTGGTTCCGGCGGTCGAATAACGCACATGGCCGATGGCCAGTGAACCGGGGAGCGTGGCCATCAGTTCCGGCTTGGTGAAGTTGTCGCGGACATAGCCGAAGCGATGGGCGCTGTTGAACCCGTGTTCGGGATCATGGGCGACGATGCCGCCTGCCTCTTGGCCCCGATGTTGCAGGGCGTGCAATCCAAGAGCCACGAAATTGGAGGCATCGGCCACGCCGATCACACCGAATACTCCGCATTCTTCATGCAGTCGGTCCGAATCGAACGGATGGGCCAGGAAGGGTTTCATGGGCACGTCCTGAGGTCTGGGGGCATATGGGGGCTATGTAGTCCCCGTGCCGCATAAAGTCACGCCCCCGCAAACGAGCGAGGGCGCTTTTTCGTCATTCGACTGTCGCAAACAGGCGGGGTGCCTTAGTTGGTCGCAGCGGGGCTGACCGTTTCGCCGCTGGCGGTGCAGGCCATGACCATCTGTTCATAGCGGTTCACGATCCAGCCCGGCGCATCTGCGGGGATCTGTTCGTCCATCTGCGTGCGCATGCGTTCGAAGACCTGCGCCGAGCGCGAATTTTCGACCATCGCGACCGACTGGCTGGTCATCACGCGGTCATAGACGATGAAAGCGATCGCCACCAACAGCACGCCACGCGCCACGCCGAACAGAAACCCGATGCCCTGATCGATGCCGCCCACTGCCGAGCGCTGGACGACCGATGAAAACAGTGGCGTGACGATGGAAAACACCACCAGTGCCAGCGCGAAGACCACGGCGAAGGCGGCAATCGTTGCCAGTTCGCAACTGTCGCCCATGAAACGGTCCAGCACGGGGATCTGGGCGATCATCGGACGCACGGTCGGCGCGAACAGGAAGGCAAGGATTGCCGCTCCGATCCATCCCAGGATCGCCAGCGATTCGCGAACGAAGCCGCGCGACCACGCAAGAATTGCCGAAAGGATGATGACACCTGCCACCACCGCATCGATGATCGTAAATCCGTCCATTGACCTGCCCCTTGCGCCGGTTGTTCATGTAATACAGGTGCTTCAGCCGGCGCCGAAAATGTCACCCACAAATCCCGTCAGGTCGGTAACGCGCTTCAACGTCATACCGCCTTTTTTATCGTCACTGCCCTCGACCTTCTGGCCGTCCGGCAAAATCGCTTGTGAAAAACCAAGTTTCCGCGCTTCTTTCAACCTGTTTTCCGCCTGAGCGACAGGGCGCAATGCGCCCGACAGGCTGATTTCGCCGAAAAGAACCGCTTCGGGGGGCAGTGGGCTGTCTTCGCGCGCCGACAAAAGCGCGCCCGCGATGGCCAGATCGGCGGCGGGTTCGACGACCTTCATGCCGCCCGCGACGTTCAGGAAGACATCAAGTCCCGCAAAGGGAATGCCGCAGCGCGCTTCCAGCACCGCAAGGATGGTGCTGACGCGTCCGCTATCCAAACCCACCACCGTGCGGCGCGGGCTGGCGAGGGTGGATGGGGCGACAAGGGCCTGAACCTCGGTCAGGACGGGGCGGGTGCCTTCGATACCTGCAAAGACCGCGCTGCCCGCGATGGGTTGCCCGCGTTCGGACAAAAACAGCGCCGAGGGGTTCGACACCTCGGCCAGACCCGCGCCGGTCATCTCGAACACGCCGATTTCCCCCGAGGGGCCGAAGCGGTTCTTGACGCTGCGCAGGATGCGGAACTGGTGGCCACGCTCGCCCTCGAAATAGATGACGGTATCGACCATGTGCTCGACCACGCGGGGACCGGCGATCTGGCCTTCCTTGGTGACATGGCCGACCAGAATGACCGCCACGCCGCGGCGCTTGGCGAAGGTGACCAGTTCGTGCGCTGCAGCGCGGACCTGCGCCACGCTGCCCGGCGCGGCCTCGACCGTGTCGGACCACAGCGTCTGGATGGAATCGATCACCACCACGTCAGGGCGTTCGGCGTCCAGCGTCGTCAGGATGTCGCGCAGGTTGGTTTCGGCGCCAAGGCGCATCGGAGCCTCGGCCAGACCCAGACGAACGGCGCGCATGCGGACCTGTGCGCTGGCTTCTTCACCGCTGAAATAGATGGCGTTCAGGCCACGCATCGAAAAGGCGGCAGCCGCCTGCAGCAGCAGGGTCGATTTGCCGATGCCCGGATCGCCGCCGACCAGCAGCGCGGACCCTGGAACAAGACCGCCACCCAGCACGCGGTCCATCTCCTCTAGCCCCGACAGGCAGCGGGGCGGGGGTGGTTCGGTGGTGGACAGGCCCGACAGAGGCACCGCGCGGCCTTTGTGCGCACCAAGGCCGCGACCGGGGCCCTGGGACAGGGGGGCCTCTTCGATGATGGTGTTCCAGGCACCGCAGGATTCGCAGCGTCCGGCCCATTTCTTGTGGGCGGCACCGCAGGCGGTGCATGTGAATGCAGAGGAGTTCTTTGCCATGGGCCGATATGTGACACTTGGGATCGGCCGTCGCAAGTTGGGTATTTGCACAACCGAGAAATCCTCACGCCATTGTCGGCTTGATCTTTGACGGTCACGGGGTCAGGGTCTGCGCGGATTTCCAGCAGGCTTAGATCATGTCCAGCCCCAGACCTTTTTCGCGTTTCGAATTCATGATCGCGTGGCGTTATTTGCGCGCGCGCCGGGCCGAGGGCGGGGTCAGCGTCATGACCTGGATCAGCCTGATCGGCGTTGCGCTTGGGGTGATGGCGCTGATCGCCACGCTGGCCGTGCGCGCCGGTTTCAGGGCCGAGTTCGTGGATACGATCCTTGGGGCGAATGCGCATACCACCGTCTATATGGCGCCCAGGCAGGTCACCAACGAATATACCGACGACGTCTATGTCGTGCCCGGCAAGATCGACGATTATGAGGATGCCGCGGCAAAGTTAGCCCAGATCCCGGGGGTCACGCGTGCGGCGGCGATCGTCAAGGGGCAGGTCATGGCATCCGCCAACGACAGCAACAATGTGGCCGAGGTATTCGGTGTTTCCGCGGATGACCTGCAGGCGATGCCGCGGATCGTCGATCCGGAAACCTCGCAGGGTGATCTGGCAAATTTCGACAAGGGCATTGCCATCGGACAGGGCATTGCACGCGAATTGAACGTGGGCTTGGGCGACAAGATCCGCCTGATCGCGCCGGAAGGCGCACGGACCGCATTCGGCACCACGCCGCGCGTCAGCGCATACGAAGTGACGTTCATTTTCAGCGCCGGTCGCTATGACATCGACCGGACGCGCATCTATATGCCCATCGCCGAGGCGCAGAGTTATTTCAACCGCGAAGGCGTCGCGGATGAGATCGAGGTCTTTGTTGACAACCCTGAAAACGTCGATCAATGGGCGCTGCCGCTGATGCGGGCCATGGGCGAGGGCGCGCAGGTCTGGAGCTGGCGCGACGCCTCTGGGTCGTTCCTGTCAGCATTGGATATGGAGGATGACGTCATGTTCGTCATCCTGTCGGTGCTGGTGCTGATCGCCTCGATGAACATCACCAGCGGCTTGATCATGCTGGTCAAGAACAAGGGCCGCGACATCGGTATCCTGCGGACCATGGGCCTGACCGAGGGGTCGGTTCTGCGGGTCTTCTTCCTGTGCGGTGCCTTCACCGGCATCATCGGCACCATCGCGGGCGTTATTCTGGGCGTGTTACTGGCGCTGAACGTCGACAACATCATGGCGGCGCTGAACGGCCTGACTAACGGCGGCGCGTGGCAGCCCGAGGTGCGCGGCATCTATCGCCTGCCGGCAGAATTGCGGGCGTGGGATATCCTGCGCGCGGTCGGTCTGTCGCTGACGCTGTCCTTCATCGTCACCATCTTCCCTGCGCGCCGTGCTGCACGCATGAACCCGGTCGAGGCGCTGCGCTATGAATGATGTGTTGAACCTGAAGGCTGTCGGCAAGACCTACGACAAGTCCGGTCCCGCACCTGTTGCCGTTCTGGACGGGCTGGATCTGACCGTCGCGCGGGGCGAGGTCGTGGCGTTGGTCGCGCCATCCGGTGCGGGGAAATCGACGCTGCTGCATATTGCGGGGTTGCTGGATACGCCCGACACTGGGCAGGTTCTGCTGAACGGGCGCGACATGACCGGTCTGCCGGATCGCGACCGAACCGAAGCGCGGCGGCAGGAATTGGGTTTTATTTATCAGTTCCACCACCTGCTGCCGGAATTCAGCGCGGCGGAAAACATCATCCTGCCGCAGCTGGCGAATGGTGTCTCGGCGCGTGATGCGGCGGCGCGGGCCGACATGTTGCTGGGCCACGTTGGGCTGTCGCATCGCGCCGCACATCGACCCGCGCAGATGTCGGGGGGCGAACAGCAGCGGGTGGCCTTCTGTCGGGCGCTGGCCAACGGGCCGTCCTTGTTGCTGGCGGACGAACCGACGGGAAATCTGGACCCAGAAACCTCGGATCGGGTGTTTGACGTTTTGATGTCGCTGGTGCGTGAAACGGGGCTCTCGGCGCTGATCGCCACGCATAACCACGCCTTGGCCGACCGGATGGACCGCGTGGTTCGACTGGCAAGCAGCTGATCGCCATTGCGCGGATATTCCGGGCGTTGCATGCTTGTTCGACAAGTTGACGCAGCGGGGGCAGGATGCGCGATATATTGACGATTTTGGCAGGTGGCACGGGGTTGGCTTTGCTGGTGGCGGCTTGCGCGCCGGAACAGCGGACCTCGGGGGCGGCGCGCGACTACGCCGAGAATTGCGCAGCCTGTCACGGTCCGGCAGGGCGCGGCAACGGTCCTGCCGCCGTGGGCATGACGCCCGCACCGCCCGATCTGACGCTGTTGTCCAGCCAGAACGAGGGCGTCTTTCCCAAGGCCCGCGTCATGGGCCAGCTGATCGGCAACACCATGGGCCGAAGTGAGGCGCATATGCCGATCTTCGAGGAATTGCGCAAAGGGCCGGTCGTGATGTTCGACGACGGCTCGGGCGATGCGGTGGCGACGCCGGCACGTGTGGTGGCGCTGGCCGATTACCTGCAGAGCCTTCAGCAATAGATGACGCGCTTTGCTGCAATCGTCACGGCGGTCATGCTGGCTACGCCGGCCACCGCCGATCCGTTCGAGGAGTTCGGTACATCGATGAAATACGGGCTGCCTCTGGCTGCGGCGGTCTGCGCGGCCGATCAGGGCCGCTTCGAGGATTTCGCCATCCGTGGTGCCGCGCAAGCGGTTATCGTGCTGGGTCTGAAGGCTGTCTTCGACGGCAGCGATATCGGGATGCGGCCTTCGGGGCTGGGGCGCGGGTTCCCGTCGGGGCATTCGGCAGCGGCGGGCTTCGGTGCGGCGGATCTGGCCAGCAAGTGCTTTGACGATCCGGGGCTGGGCGCGGCGGCCTATGGTGCGGCAGGGCTGGCAGCCGCAAGCCGTGTCCACGCGGGCGAACATACGCCCGCGCAAGTGCTGGCCGGGTCGCTGATTGGGATCAGCTTTGGCGCAGCCAGTTTCGGGTTCGGTGGCGAAGGTGCCTCGTTCGATCTGGGTCTGCGGTTCTAACCGATCACCACGCGCGGGGCGCTATTGGCCTGTCCGACCTTGCCGATGACAGTTGCATCGCCAAAGCCGTGGTCGGCAAAGCAGGCCGTCACCTGATCCAGCGCATCGGGGCTGCAGGCAACCAGCAGTCCGCCGCTGGTCTGTGGATCGGTCAAAAGCGCCCGCGCGCCCGCGTCGAACCCGTCAGGCAAGGCAACCCCCTTGCCATAGCTGTCCCAGTTGCGGCCCGACGCGCCCGTGACATGACCGGCATCGATCATCGCCTGAATGTCCGCCAGCTTGGGTACCGCATTCCAGTCGATGTGCAGATCGCAACCCGACCCGCGCGCCATTTCCAAAGCATGACCACCCAGGCCGAAGCCGGTGACATCCGTCATGGCATGAACGCCGGGAATCGCGGCCAGATCGGGGCCGGGGCGGTTCAGCTGGGTCGTCACCTGGATCATCCGGGCATAACCGGCATCGTCCAGCTGACCCTTCTTCAGCGCCGCCGACATCACGCCCACGCCAAGGGGCTTGCCCATCACCAGCAAATCACCGGTCTGCGCGTCGGCGTTCTTCTTCAGTTTGGCCGGATCGATCAGGCCCAAGGCGACAAGGCCATAGATCGGCTCGACCGAATCGATGGTATGGCCGCCCGCGATGGGAATGCCCGCCTGTCGGCAGATGTCGGCGCCGCCATCCAGAACCTTGGCGATGGTCTCATGCGAAATTGTGTTGATCGGCATGCCGACCACGGCCAGCGCCAGAATGGGTGTCGCGCCCATGGCGTAGACGTCGCTGATCGCATTGGTCGCCGCGATCTGGCCGAAATGGAACGGATCATCGACGACCGGCATGAAGAAGTCGGTGGTGGCGACCAGCGCCTGATGGTCGTTCAGCTGGTATACGGCCGCATCGTCGGATGTCTCGATCCCGACCAGCAGTTCGGGCGGGACGGGCAGAGCGGCGCTGCCCCGCAGCAGGCCGGACAGTACGCCGGGCGCGATCTTGCAGCCGCATCCGCCGCCATGTGCAAGCGAGGTCAGGCGCGGCTCGGGCGAGTCGGTGGTGTGTTGGGTCATGTGCATCGCTCCTGTGGCGGCAGTTTCGCGCGCAACATAGACCGGCAAGCGGGCTATATTCCAGCACCCCCGCTATCTGCTTGCAGGCGAACTGCACGAAGATTAGAACAGGCGAAATTTTCCGGCCGCCGCCTTATCGGTGGCCCTTCTTGCTATGAGGACGATGATGAACGTCAAGGAAACCCTGAACGACGGCCTGAAGCGTGGGTATCAGTTCACGCTGCCCGCCGCCGAACTGGCCGCCGCCGTCGATGCGAAGCTGAAAGAAGCCCAGCCCGAAGTCGAAGTGAAGGGCTTCCGCAAGGGCAAGGTCCCGATGGCCATGCTGAAGAAGCAGTTCGGCCCGCGCGTCCTGGGCGACGCCATGCAGGAAGCCATCGATGGCGCGCTGCGCGATCACCTGGAAACCTCGGGCGACCGTCCGGCGGTCCAGCCCAAGGTTGAAATGGCCGATGGCGAAAACTGGAAAGAGGGCGATGATGTCGTCGTCAACGTTTCCTATGAAAACCTGCCCGAGATCCCCGAGGTCGACCTATCGACCCTGAAGCTGGAAAAGCTGACGGTTCCGGCTGAAGAAGCTGCCGTGACCGAAGCGCTGGAAAGCCTGGCGAAATCGTCGCAGGCCTTCGAGGACCGCAAGAAGAACACCAAAGCCAAAAGCGGCGATCAGGTGACCATCGACTTCAAGGGCTTCGTCGACGGCGAAGCGTTCGAAGGCGGCGAAGCCGAAGATTACCCGTTGGTTCTGGGTTCGAACAGCTTCATCCCCGGTTTCGAAGACCAGCTGGTCGGCGTGAAGGTCGATGAAGACGTCAAGGTCGAAGTCAAGTTCCCCGAAGAATACGGCGCCGCCCATCTGGCCGGCAAGGACGCGACCTTCGAATGCAAGATCAAGGCCGTCAAAGCCCCGGTCGACGCCGAGATCAACGACGAGCTGGCAACGAAATTCGGTGCCGAAGACCTTGATGGTCTGAAGAAGCAGATCGCCGAGCGTCTGGAAGCCGAATACGCCGGTGCAGCCCGCGCGGTAATGAAGCGCGGCCTGCTGGACCAGCTGGACGAGAAAGTGAAGTTCGAGTTGCCGGCCTCGCTGGTCGATGCCGAAGCTTCGCAGATCGCCCACCAGCTGTGGCACGAAGAGAACCCCGAGGTTCACGATCACAACCACCCCGAGATCGAGACCACGGAAGAGCACAAGACCTTGGCCGAACGCCGCGTTCGCCTTGGCCTGCTGCTGGCAGAAATCGGCCAGAAGGCTGAAATCACTGTGAACGATCAGGAAATGACCCAGGCTGTCATGCAGGCTGCCCGTCAGTACCCCGGTCAGGAACGTGCCTTCTTCGAGTTCATCCAGCAGAACCAGCAGGCTCAGCAGCAGCTGCGCGCACCGATCTTCGAAGACAAGGTCGTCGATCACATTGCGGAAAAGGCCGATACCTCGACCAAGACCGTGACCAAGGAAGAGCTAGAAAAGGCCGTCGAGGCGCTGGACCAGCTGTGATCCGTCACATCTGAGACGTATCAGGGGCCGCATTTCGATGCGGCCCTTTTTCATGGGCGCGACCACGTTGTCCGCCTTGCATTCGGTCCCTTGAGTTGGGCGGTCGGGGATACTAACTGATCGTCATGGACGCGAAACTTCACCTGATGAAACTTTGCGTCGGCGCCGAAGGGCCCGACGATCTGGCCGCCTGGCAGAAGCAGCGTTTTGGCAAATCGCCAGCGATGCATGTGACCCGCATGTGGCCCAAGCGTGAAGAAGAACTGCTGGATGGTGGGTCGATCTTCTGGGTCTTCAAGGGCGTCATGCTGGCGCGTCAGCGGATATTGTCGCTGGATGAGGTCATCGGTCAGGACGGCATTCGCCGTTGTGGCCTTGTGCTGGACCGGGACCTGATCCGCGTGGCCGCGATCCCGCGCCGTGCCTTTCAGGGATGGCGCTATCTGAAGCCCGAAGATGCCCCCACCGATCTGCCGAAAGGGCGCCAGGCCGAGGAGGCGCTGCCCCCATCGATCGCGGCAGCGCTGGCCGAGATGGGGCTGCGGTGACCGGTGCTTCTTGACGACGCACAGAGGTTGGGTTACCGCAATGCCAAGGCGGGTGTAGCTCAATGGTAGAGCAGAAGCTTCCCAAGCTTACGACGAGGGTTCGATTCCCTTCACCCGCTCCAATTTCCTTAGCCGTGAATATGGTCGCAGCGTCGGTATGATGATGCTGCCTGATCTGTATCTGATGCGCCATGGACAGACGCATTGGAATGCTGCCGGGCGGTTGCAGGGCGCGCTGGACTCGGACCTTACGGCTACCGGCGTGGCTCAGGCGCGCCAGCAGGCGCAGCTGGTTCGCGACATCGATGCCATCCGCATCAGCAGCCCGCAGGGCAGGGCGGCACAAACCGCAGCGATCGTCTTCAAGGGCCGCGCATGGCACAACGACCCGCGCCTGTCCGAGATCGGCATCGGCGATTTCGCCGGTCGGAATGCTGCTGAACTGCGCGCGCAACATCCCTGGTTGTTCGAAGCGGGCAATCTGGCTTGGTACGATCACTGCCCCGGTGGCGAAGGTCTGGCCGCGCTGCGCGGGCGGTGCCTGTCGTTTCTGCATGACATCCAAGAACCGACCATTCTGGTGACCCATGGCGTGACACTGGCGATGCTGATCGCCCTTGGTACGGGGTGGAATTTCGACACGATCGGCCCGAATTTTATGCAGCAGGGGATCGTCCTACATCTGTCCGGGGGCCAGCTTCACCCGCTGAAGTAACAGCCGCGCAAAAATGCGTTTTCGGTCATTGATCATTCGCGATGATGGTGGCAAAAGCAATCCTGTATGGCCCGTTAGCTCAGTGGTAGAGCGTCCCGTTTACACCGGGTCGGTCGGCAGTTCGAATCTGTCACGGGCTACCATTTCTTCCCGACGATTTTGCGGTGATTTCCTGTGTCGGGCCATTTTGCCCGCCGTTTGAGCAATCACAATAGCGTTCTTTTACAATGCCTTGCGATGGGCGTAACGCAACACGCTTAGTCAATGCCGAAGAAGATGAGGGTCCAATGGGTCAACGCAAGCAAATCGTTATCGTGGGTGCGGGGTTCGGCGGATTGGAAGCGGCCAAGGGTCTGGAAAACTCGGGGCATGACGTGACCCTGATCGACAAGACCAACCACCACCTGTTCCAGCCGCTGCTGTATCAGGTCGCCACCGCGGCACTGTCGCCTGCCGATATTGCGGAAACGACGCGTTCGGTCCTGAAGGCCGACAATGTCACCGTGCTGATGGCCGAAGTGACAGACGTCGATACTGCGACGCGTCAGGTGATGACCGACACGGGGCAGGGGATCCCCTATGATTTTCTGGTCCTTGCTGCGGGTGCGGACTACAGCTTCTTTGGGCACGACGAATGGGCGGATGTGGCGCCAGTGCTCAAGACGCTGGATGATGCGCTGAGGGTCCGTGAAAAGCTGCTGAGCAGCCTCGAAGCTGCCGAACACATGACCGATGAGGCCGAACGTCGCCGTCTGCTGACCTTTGCCGTCGTTGGTGGTGGCCCGACCGGGGTCGAGATGGCCGGTTCGATCGCTGAACTGACGCGGTCGTCCGCAGGCCAATTCCGCCACATCCGCGCCGATGAAATCCGTATCAAACTGATCGAGGCCGGTCCCAAGATCCTGGGAACCTTCACGCCCAAACAATCTGCATACGCCCTTAGGGCCCTCGAACGCCACGGCGTCGAGGTCGTGCTGGACACCCCCGTGCGCGACATCACGACCGAGGGATTGCAGGCCGGGGACGACTGGATCGATTGCGCCTGCGTAATCTGGTGCGCCGGAACCAAGGCACGCAAGTCCGGTGAATGGATCGGGGCCGAGATGGCCCGCAACGGGGCCATCGTCGTCGGGCCGGATTGTGCCGTGCCGGGCATGCAGGATGTCTTCGCCATCGGCGACGTGGCCTCTTTCCGCCAACCCGACGGATCGCTGCTGCCGGGTCTTGCACCGGTGGCGAAACAGCAGGGCCGCTACGTCGCCAAGCTGATCCGCAACCGCATCGAAGGCCGCCCCGAAGGCAAGCCTTTCCGCTATCGCAACTGGGGATCGATGGCCGTAATCGGACGGTCCAAGGCCGTTGCCGATTTCGGCACGGTCAAGCTGAAAGGCTTTGTGGCGTGGCTGATCTGGTCCATCGTGCACCTGGGACTGCTGGTCAGCTTCCGCAATCGTCTGTCGGTCTATCTGAACTGGTGCTGGTGCTGGCTGACACGTCGGCAAGGCGCCCGCCTTGTGACCCGCCCGCACGAGGCTGGTCGGTCACGCACCATCCGCGACGATGCCGTCGTGGAGGCGCCAGAAGTCTGAAGCCAACGGTCAGGAACCCATGTCTAAGCTATTTTGCGATCTCAGGGCTGACGGCCGATTGATGGGGCTATGATCACCGAATTTCGGTAACTAGCTGTTCTCATCCCGGATGATCATAGAGACCCTCGTCGGACCGCGCTCTTCGTGGCAAGATCGATCCTGGGCGAGCTTCGGGGCGGGAGGCGAGGATTCTGATTTCTCTTCGCAAGCAGGCAGCAACGACACCGAAAATACGGGCCGCGATCCAAGCAAGCATGGAGCCGGCCTGGAGGGTGGCGGAGCCGGTACAGCGTCCATGACCGCAGCCATACTGAGCACCGGCTTCAGACAACGCTCACGCCCGCGCAACAAGCTGTGGCAGTAGCGCTGCGCAAGTAGTTGCTGTTACCGTTGGATGACCTCCTGTCGGTTTTGCGGGAGCTCGTGGACATCGACATATGTCCCGGCGAGATCGCGGTCAGATCGTTCACTTCCAGCTTGATCCGTTTGCGGTCGTATCTGAGCATCAGATCTTTAGTCACATGGCGTTTGTCGCGCAGGCAGAAGACTTCGCTCAGCCGGTCAGGGGCAATGTTCAAAGCCCGGTGCAGATTGTCCGACCGGGCCGGGGCCTTTGGGGATTTGGCGTTGTAGTGCTTGATGATGTCCTGAAATAAGACGTTTCCGTCTTCGACTGAGGATACGCCTGCGAGATGCAGCTCCTTGACCAACCGATCCTGCAGCGTGCGGTTGGCGCGCTCTACGCGGCCCTTGGTCTGAGAGTTGTTGGCGCGCAGGATCTCGATGTGCAACTCCGCCAGGTCTCGGCCAAACCGGGTCATGCCCGTCATGTGTTGGTTCGGCTTCGCAACCCGAAAGACCGTGTGTTTGTCGCTGTAAAACGCCACGGGGCGGCCATGCTTGAGCAAGTAGTTTTCCAAAGCTTCAATTTCCGAGGGAACGAACCGCAATTCCATCAACATGCTGGTCGCATCGTCGATGAAGACGAGCAGGGTGCAGGGATCGGCGCGATCCGCGAACCACCGCTGATCCGACCCGTCGATCTGGATCAGCTCGCCAGAGCATTCCCTGCGTAATCTGGGCTGCTGGAACGTGCGGCGCTGCTTGCCAGATAACCAGATCCCGGCGGCGTGCATCCATTTGCGCAATGTCTCACGCATGACCCTGAACCCGTGATGTTCCGCCAGCATCTCGGCCGCCAGCGTCGGGCCGAAATCCTCATAGTTTTCCTTGACCAGAGCTAACGCCAAATGGCGCTTGGCGGCATGGATCTGGTTGTTCGGCGCCTTGCCGCGCGCCATGTGCAGAATGCCGGCGCCGCCCCAAAAGCGGTAGGTCTTGAGCAACCGAAACATCTGGCGTCCGGTCACGCCAGACAGGTTCGCACCGTTATCGACACTTACCCGTCCATCATCGACTTGCGCCAACACCTCAATCCGCTGGAAGTCGCGCTCGCTCATCATCATCCATCCCACGTCCGCTCTTCCAGCTTGCTATCTTCGGCAAGGAGAGTGACATTCCCGAATTACACATAAGTGACATCTTAGCTTTGCGACTATAATACCAATATTCAATAATCTGTATTATGTGTCATATACACTTCTTGATAATTCATAGCGCCACCCATCTGAACGCCGAAATTTAACTGTCGGCTTTCAGCATTGAAAGATTAGGTGTCGCTATAAAAAATTTCGCCCATTATAATATCTCGACCAGCGTCTGGAAGAGTTTCGCACTTGCGGACAGCTGTAAAACGCGTTGTGGCGCGTAGGATAACAGAAGCGCCAATAGCACCTTGGTGATGTTTATGCTAAGTAAACACTAATTTTTCCGTTTGATTTTGAACCACGTTGGACGCGATGCTTAACATATGGTGAGCCCAGATAGCAGAGTTATAGCAATTTCGATTGCTGGCATCTGAAGGTATCGACAGTCGGACAATGGGCACAGGGTCAAACTGAAATTAAAAAGGACTTTGTTTCTTCCACCTTCATGGCGATAAATCAGCATCTCGCGCGTCCGTGCAGTGTCGAACGCGTGTGCAACTTTCTTAGTTATGATGCTGCAAGTCGATTGCAATCGCTTGGTAAGGCTAGCGGAGCGTGGTTTGGCCGTTGTAAGCTATGATTTCTTAATCGATGCTTTAACTGGCGAATGCTTTGCATATCAAATGGCATCCGTACTATGTTCGCGCAAATGGAAGAAAAATGACAGCAAACGCGCCCTGCCCGATCATCTTCGACCTTGACGGCACTTTGGTTGATAGCGCCCCGGATATTCATGGCTGCGTGAATAACGTGATGACGCTTTTCGCTTTGCCGCCTTTGACGTTAACGCAGGTTCGCAGCTTTATCGGTGGCGGCGTGGACATTCTCTGGACACGAATTGTTGCAGCGCAAGACATTGATCCAGCTAAAAAATCCGCGATGATGACAAGCTTCATGCAAGGGTATGAGGAAGCGCATGACCTGACCCGGATGTATCCCGGCGTGTGGGAGGCCTTGCAGAAATTGTCCGATGCGGGCCATCCGCTTGGGATCTGCACCAACAAACCGCTGCAGCCGGCGCTTGGCGTTCTGCGGCATTTTGAACTTGATACCCTGATGCGGACAGTCGTCGGTGGGGACACGCTGCCGCAGAAAAAACCCGATCCGGCGCCTCTGCGTCTGGCGATGCATCAGATGGGTGTGTCCGACGATAATCCCCGCGCCATTTTTGTCGGCGACAGTGAATATGATGCCGAATGTGCGGCCGCTGTTCCCATCCCGCTGATGCTGTTTACGGGCGGCTATCGAAAGTCCCCGGTCTCTGAACTACCCCACAGCGAGGCGTTCGATCACTTCGATGAATTGCCCGGTCTGGTCCTGGCTGCGGCGACCGCCTGAATTTCGCGCAACAATCTGGCCTTCAGGGGGCACGGACTTGACAACAAGGGCAAAAGACCGGCAGTTCCGGACATATCTTTAAGTCTTGAAAGGGCCGTTGTTATGGATCTGCGTCAGCTAAGCGCCACTCTTGCCGTTTCGCCTCAGATCCTGCCCGAGGACATCCCTGCCCTTGCCGACGCGGGTTTCAAGGTGCTGGTCAATAACCGTCCCGACGATGAGGTCGGCCCTGATCTGGACCATGACGTGATGGCCAAGGCCGCAGCCGATGCGGGGATGAGCTATCGGTATCTGCCGTTCCATCCCGGTCAGGTCACGCCGCAGCTGATCTCGGATTTTGCGGCGGCCACGGCTGGCCAAGGGCCGGTAATCGCCTATTGCCGGTCGGGCAATCGTTGCAGCGTTCTGTGGGCCCTGACGCAGGCTGGCAAGCTGCCGGAAGACGAAATCATGCAGACTGCTGAAAAGGCCGGCTATGACCTGAACGGCATCCGTCCGCTGATCGCATCGCTGGCTAGCCGCAAGGGCTGAAACGCCCCTGCCCCGTGCTGTGGTTCAGGCCGGAACGTCCAGCGCGCGCTTGACGTTCGCAGTCCACCCCAGCAGACGCAAATCGCCCGCGATGATGGCAGGACGTTTCATCACGCTCGGCTTGTCGCCCATCATGTCGGTCGGTTCCGCCGTACGTTCGTCCTCGGACATGCCGCGCCAGGTCAGACTGGCGCGGTTGATGATCTTTTCACCAAATTCACCGGCCAGATCACGACGTTCCTGATCGGACAGGGGCTGCTGCTGGACATCGCGGAAGTCAACGGTCCACCCATGATCCTCAAGCTGCGCCTTGGCCTTCTGGCAGGTCGAGCATTTGGCAAGTCCCAGCATTTTCAATGTGTTGGTCATGGTTCAGACCTCAGATCAAGGGGACAAGCGGAACGTTGCAGGCGGCCAGTGCCAGAAGCGAGGCAAGGGTCAGGATGATACGCATGGGATGTCCTTTCGACGGAGGTTCGACGCAGTTTATGTGATGGCCGCGACGTACCATCAAGTCACAAATGATCCTGTTCATCCCGGTGCAGCCTGCGATGGATGCGGCGCATGGATAGCCAGACCAGCGCCACGGTCACCGGCGTCAGGCCCGCCACCAGATAGGTCTTTGGCACATCCAGCAGTTCCGCCACCGGGTAAAGTGCATGCCCCAGCAGGCCGACCGCGTAATAGCTGATGGCGACGACCGACAGCCCCTCGACCGTGTGCTGCAACCGCAATTGCAGGTCGGCGCGGCGGTCCATGCGCGACATGATTTTTTGATTTTGCGCGCTGCGCTCGACGTCGACACGGGTGCGCAGCAGTTCGGCGGCGCGGGCGGCGCGCTCCATCATCTTGCTCAGACGCAACTCGATGGATTTCGTGGTCCGCATGGCCGGCTGATATCGACGACGCATGAATTCGGTCATCATCTGGCGGTCCATGAAACGGGTTTCGCGCAGCGCCTCGATCCGGTCGCTGACGATCGCCGCATAGGCCGAGGTCGCGCCGAAGCGGAACGAATGCTGGACCGCCTCAGCCTCAAGCTGCGTGGACACCGCTAACAGTTCATGCAGCATCTGTTCGGGCTGGCGTTCGTCGTCGGTCATGGCTTCAAGGATGGCGCTCAGCCGGGGCTCCAGCTCATTCAGGCGCTGACCCAGCTTGCGCGCGCGAACCATGCCCAGCATCGACATCGCGCGATAGGTTTCCAGTTCCAGCAGCCGGTGGACAATCCGCCCGATCCGCCCGTCAGAGGTGCCCGGTCGCACGAAGACCGCAAAGCGCATCCATCCATCCGCGTCGATGCGGAAGTCGCCTGCAACCAGTGCAGTTTCGTCCAGCACCCAGACCGCCGCCATGCTGTCATGCGCAAACCAACCGGACAGACGATCCAGCGCCTCGGTCGGGTCTTCGGGCAGCCAATCGATCTGAACCAGCACCGCTGCAACACGCTTGCCCGGCGCTTTTTCCTGCCATTCGTTCGAAAAGATCGCCGCAGCCGAGGGGTCGAAAGGCCGGATCGGCAGACCCGGCGTCATCGCCATGTATGTGACGAATTCCGCGTGGCTTTCCCACTTGAGGTCATGCCGGCCCAGTTGTCCCTGATAATGGCTGTCATCACGATCAGGCCGCGGCCCGCCATGTCTGGATACCAGCAGGGCAAGGTGATCGGCATCCTTGCCATGGTCGCGATTGGCGGCATCCTTGGTTTCCTTGAAAGCCACGAAGGCCGCCGTTGCAGGTGCCGTCAAGCGCGGCGAGGGTCTGGCGTGAAGTTCATTCACCAAGGCATAGCGCAAGGGATGTTCCAGTGCCGGATCCACGCGTAATCTCCTGTCAGGGGCGTTTGCTCAGGATCACGTACAACAGCCCGCCAAGGAATGCACCGATCAACCAGCCGAACCCCGACAAAGATTGCAGAGCGGGCATCCAGACCGTCCCGACCGAAAACAGCGCTGCCAGGGCCAATGCAACGATGGCGCGCCCGTTCCAGCCGTTGCCGTAATAGTACCTTCCAGTAGGGCTTTCGGAGAACAGCGCGTCGATATCAAGTTCGCGCTTTTGCACCAGATAGTAGTCGGCGATCAGGATGCCATAGAGCGGCGCCAGCAGCGCCCCGACTGTCTCGACAAAGCCCGCGATCCCGATGGCCGAGATGAAGGCGACCCAGAGCGCACCGATGAAGAAGGCGATCCCTGCCGCGATCAGCCCACCCGCCTTGGCGTTGATCCGTGCAGGTGCCATGTTGGCGATGTCATAGGCGGCAGGAATGAAATTCGCGACCAGATTGATGCCGACGGTCGCGGCAAAGAAGGTTACGGCGGCGATCAGCGTCAGCGCCAGGTTGTCAACGCGGGCGACGATCTCGGTCGGGTCGGTCAGACGCTCGCCGTAAAGAACCACCGCACCTGCCGTGATGAACAGCGCGATCAGCGAAAAGAACGCCATCGACACCGGCAGGCCCCAGAAGTTTCCGGCCCGCATCTGGGCCTCGGTCTTCACGAAGCGCGAAAAATCGCCGAAATTGATGACCACCGCCGCGAAATAGGCGACCATGACGCCGACGACAGCGAAAAAGCCCGACAGCGTATTGCCGCCCCCGTCACCCTGAAAGATGACGCCGATCTCGGACCAGATGCCGTTGCCGGCTTTCCACCAGATCATCAGCGCCAGCGCGATCATCACGGCATAGACGAAGGGTCCGGCCCAGTTCAGGAAGCGTCCGACCCATTCGATCCCCATCAGGAACAGCCCGATCTGAAAGGCCGCGACGATCAGATATGCCAGCCAGTCGACGCCCGCCATGCCAAGGAAGGTCCCTGCTCCATCTTCGGCAAGCACCTCGATGCCGAAGACGGCGCGAAGGGCCAGCGCCACCGCGGTCGATGCGAAATAGGTCTGCACGCCATACCAGAAGATGCCGACTATACCCCGCGCCAGTGCCGGAAACCGCGCGCCATGCACCCCCATCGAGGCCCGCGCCATCACCGCATAGGGAATGCCGTATCGGACCGAAGGCCGCCCCGACAGGTTGACCAGAAACATCACGATGACGCCCGCCAGAATGATCGCGGCAAAGGTCAGCCAGCCATTCAGCCCATAGGTCAGGAACAGGGATGCCGCCAAAGTATAGCCGAAGAGGCTCTGAATATCGTTGTTCCAGACGTTGAAGATTTCGAAGCCGCCCCAGTGGCGTTTATCGGCGGGAACGGGGGCCAGATCCTCGTTGTAAAGGGCCGAGGTCTTGGGCTGCGTGTCGGTCGATGTCATGATGGCTCCCCGTTTCAAGTTTTGTCGACATGACAGCGTGCTATGCCGCGCGGTCGCAAGCACATTCGCGTGATCGTCTTTCCCATTAGGAAAGAAACAGAATTCGGAAACTATGGGGAATTGTCTGCCTGTACCGCAGGCAGTCGGGGAATGGCGCGGCGACCTGTGCCGCCGCGCCACGTTGTATCAGTTGACCAGCGGCAGCAGCTTGTTGATGCTGTCCTTGGCATCGCCATAGAACATCCGCGTGTTGTCCTTGAAGAACAGCGGGTTTTCGATGCCGGAATAGCCGGTGCCTTGACCACGTTTGCTGACGAAGACCTGCTTGGCTTTCCAGACTTCCAGAACGGGCATCCCGGCGATGGGGCTGTTCGGATCGTCCTGGGCCGCAGGGTTCACGATGTCATTGCTGCCGATGATTATGACGACATCGGTCGAGGGGAAGTCCTCGTTGATCTCATCCATTTCCAGCACGATGTCATAGGGCACCTTGGCTTCGGCCAGCAGCACGTTCATGTGGCCTGGCAGACGCCCCGCCACGGGGTGTATCGCAAAGCGCACGTTCTTGCCCGCCGCACGCAGTTTGCGTGTCAGTTCGCTGACGGCACCCTGCGCCTGCGCCACGGCCATGCCGTAACCCGGGACGATGACGACACTGTCAGCCTCGTTCAGGGCCGATGCGACACCATCCGCGTCGATGGCGATCTGTTCGCCCTCGATTTCAGCCGCAGGTCCGGTTTCGCCGCCAAAGCCGCCCAGGATCACGCTGACAAAGTGACGGTTCATCGCCTTGCACATGATATAGGACAGGATCGCGCCCGACGAACCGACCAGCGCACCGGTCACGATCAGCAGGTCATTGCCAAGTGTAAAGCCGATGGCCGCAGCCGCCCAACCGGAATAGCTGTTCAGCATCGACACCACGACCGGCATGTCGGCGCCGCCGATACCCATGATCAGGTGATAGCCGATGAAGAAGGCCAGAAGCGTGATCAGGATCAGCCAGAAGACGCCCGCGCCAAACCCCGTGAAATAGAGGATGCCGAACAGCACCGCCAGCGCCAGCGCGCCCGCATTCAGCATGTGGCCGCCCGGCAGCTTCTTGGGCTTGCCATCGACGCGTCCCGACAGCTTGGCGAAGGCCACGACCGAACCCGTGAAGGTCACGGCACCGATGAAGATGCCAAGGAAGACCTCGATCTTCAGCATGGCGATCTCGGCCGAGGTCTTGTCGGCCAGCACGGCGGCAAAGCCGTGGAAGACCTCCTCCAGACCCTGGGCGCGGGCGCGCATGACGCGGCCCAGTTCGATCTGGGCATTGAAGCCGACAAAGACGGCAGCCAGGCCCACAAGGCTGTGCATGGCCGCGACCAGCTGGGGCATTTCGGTCATCTGCACGCGCTTGGCCACGATCCAGCCGATGGTGCCGCCGCTGGCGATCATGATGACCGACAGCAGCCAGTTTCCGGCCCCGGGGCCGAACAGCGTTGCGAGCACGGCCAGCGCCATGCCTGCGATCCCGTACCAGATGGCACGTTTCGCGCTTTCCTGTCCCGACAGCCCGCCAAGCGACAGGATGAACAGGACCGAGGCGACCACATAGGCCGCGGTGGTGAATCCGTATTCCATCACCCTCTCCTTACGACTTCTGGAACATGGCAAGCATGCGCCGGGTGACCATGAAGCCACCAAAGATGTTGATGCCCGCCATCAGCACGGCCAGCGCACCCAGCAGAACGACCCACCAGGACCCGGACCCGATCTGCATCAGCGCGCCCAGGATGATGATCGAACTGATCGCGTTGGTGATGGCCATCAGCGGCGTGTGCAGCGAATGGGCGACGTTCCAGATCACGCGGAAACCGATGAAGCAGGCCAGCACGAAGACGATGAAATGCGACATGAAGCTGACAGGCGCGACAAGTCCGATCAGCAGCAGCAGCAGACCGCCGCCGACCAGGATACCGACCTGTTGGCGGGTGTCGGCCTTGAAGGCGGCGGCCTCGGCGGCGCGGCGCTCCTCGGGGGTCGGCTCCTTCTTCTTTTCCTTGGGCTTTTGCGCCGCAATGGCTGCGACCTTGGGCGGGGGTGGCGGCCAGGTCACATCGTGGTCGCGTGCGACCGTCGCCCCACGGATGACGTCATCTTCCATGTTATGGTCGATGACGCCGTCCTTCTTGGGGGTCAGGTCGGCGATGAAGTGGCGGACGTTGTTGCCGTAAAGCTCGGACGCCTGCGCCCCCATCCGCGACGGGAAATCGGTATAGCCGACGATCACCACGCCGTTGTCGGACACGATGCGTTCGTCCATCACCGTCAATTCGCAGTTGCCGCCCTTTTCGGCGGCCAGATCGACGATGACGCTGCCGGGCTTCATCGCCGCAACCATGTCGGCCGTCCACAGAACCGGGGCATCGCGTCCCGGGATCAGCGCGGTCGTGATGACGATGTCCATCTGCGGGGCCAGTTCGAGGAACTTGGCCAGCTGCTTTTCGCGGAATTCAGGGCTGGAGGGCGCGGCATAGCCACCCGTCTCGGCACCATCCGCGGTCGGCTGGTCGAATTCCAGGAAAACGAATTCCGCGCCCATGGACTCGATCTGCTCGGACACCTCGGGACGCACGTCGAAGGCATGGACCTGCGCGCCAAGGCTGGTGGCGGTGCCGATGGCGGCAAGACCCGCCACGCCTGCACCGACGACCAGAACCTTGGCCGGCGGAACCTTGCCCGCAGCCGTCACCTGACCGGTGAAGAAGCGCCCGAAGTTGTTGGCCGCCTCGATGACCGCGCGATAGCCCGCGATATTGGCCATGGACGACAGAGCGTCCATCTTTTGCGCGCGGCTGATGCGCGGCACCATGTCCATGGCGATCGCGGTGACACCCTGATCCTTGGCCTTGGCCAGCAGTTCCGCGTTCTGCGCCGGATAGAAGAACGAAATGACCGTCTGCCCATCGCGCATCTGGTCGATTTCGCCGTCGGACGGCTGGCGGACCTTGGCCACCACATCAACCGCGCCGATCAGCTCGGACGCCGACTGGCAGATGGTGACATCGGCCTTGGTATAATCGGCATCGGAAAAGCCCGCGCCGGTGCCTGCACCTGCCTGGACAAAGATCTCGTGACCCAGCTTGGTCAGATGCCCGGCCGAGGCCGGAGTGATCGCCACCCTCGCCTCTCCGGGATGGTTTTCTTTTAACGCGCCAATCTTCATGGCTTGTTCAGCCCCCCGCCTTGATAATTTTGCAGTCGCAGAATTGATAGCATCACGAAATTATATTTCACAAGTCCGTGTCCCCGCGAAGATAGTCATATCAGAAATGGATATGACAGGACCGATCCGAATATACCCCGGATCCATCGCCTGCCCGACATGGAAAAAGGCCCGGACGCATGACGCCCGGGCCTGTCTTTAACCTGCAGCCGATCTTAATTGGCGGGTGCGGTGGTGGTTTCGGCGTCTGCGGCCGGCTCTTCTTCGATGGTGATCGCATCGTCCAGCGCGTCGGCTGCGTCCTGAGCGGCTTGTGCAGCCTCATCAGCTGCAGCAGCGGCGGTCTCGCCTGCGCTGTCCAGCGCGCTTTCGGCGGCGTTCTCGGTCGCGGTTGCCGAGGCATCGGCTGCATCAGCGGCGCTTTCGGCGGCCGATTCAGCAGCAACAGCTGCATCGTCGGTGGCTTCGTCAGCGGTTGCTGCGGCACTTTCGGCTGCGTCATCAGCAGCAGCGGCGGCGTCATCGGCAGCGGATTCCGCTTCAACTGCTGCTTCGTCGGCAGCGGCTTCTGCGTCGGCAGCTGCCTGATCGGCCTCGGCTTCGGCTTCTGCGGCGGCCTGATCAGCTTCCGGTTCGGCAACGGGCTCGGTCACGACGGCGGGTGCTTCCGGTTCGGCGGGATCGGCATTTTCCGTCGTGGTCACGGTGGTGGTGTCGCCATCGACGGTCACCGTGTCATCGGTCATGAAGCGCTGCAGCACGAAATAGGCCAGTGCCAGCGCCAGAAGCACACCGATGATCAGGGGCAGAGCCGAGGACTTGCGCTCGACCGGCTCGACATAGGTTTCCTTGTGATCCGGGGTGCCGGGTTTCGGGCGGTTGGGATCGTTGGGATCATAGCTCATGGTGGCCTCCAAATTCATGCTGTCAAATGACAGGTTTAGGTCGCCCAGTCCTGATGCGGCGCGACGTCCGGGTCAATCCCGCTGTCCACGCACCCGGCTTGCGACCCGGCTTTCAGGCGATTAACACCGGGTCAACGCAAGGGTTCCGCCCGTGCCATATTTTTACGAAAGGTCGCCTCAGATGTCCTTGACCAAAAGCCAGCCCGTACAGTTGCTGTCGGACTATGCCCCCTATCCGTTCGTCCTGTCGCAAACGCGGCTTGATTTTGCACTGGCGGCGCATGGCACGCGTGTGCAGGCCGAACTGGACCTTGCCCCGCGCGATACCGATGCCGTGCAGGATCTGGTTCTGGACGGCGGCAAGGATGTGACACTTTTGTCACTGACGATCGACGGGGCAACCGTGGACGACGTCCATGTTTCGCATGACGGCGAACGGCTGATCATCGCGGCTGCGGCCCTGCCCCGCACGGCATTCACGCTGGCGATACAGGTGTCCATCGACCCGGCGAAGAACACCGCCTTCGAAGGACTTTACCAATCCGGCGGCATCTTCTGCACCCAATGCGAGGCCGAGGGATTTCGCCACATCACCTTCTATCCCGACCGCCCTGACGTGATGACGACCTTCCATGTCACGGTGCGCGGCGATCTGCCGGTGCTGCTGTCGAACGGCAATCCTGTCAGCGTGCAGGATGGCGTTGCAGTCTGGCACGATCCCTGGCCGAAGCCCGCTTATCTGTTCGCGCTGGTCGCGGGCGATCTGAAGGCCGTCAGCGACAGCTTCACCACCATGTCGGGCCGCAAGGTCGATCTGAATGTCTGGGTCCGCCCCGGCGACGAGGATCGCGCCGGTTTCGCCATGGAATCGTTGATCAAGTCGATGAAGTGGGACGAGGAGGTCTATGGCCGTGAATACGACCTTGACGTCTTCAACATCGTCGCCGTCGATGATTTCAACATGGGGGCCATGGAAAACAAGGGGTTGAACATCTTCAACTCGAAACTGGTGCTGGCCAGCCCGGAAACTGCGACCGATACCGATTACGAACGGATCGAGGCGGTCATCGCCCATGAATATTTCCACAACTGGACGGGCAACCGCATCACCTGCCGCGACTGGTTCCAGCTGTGCCTGAAAGAAGGCCTGACCGTATTCCGCGATCAAAGCTTCACCGGCGACATGCGCAGCGCCGCCGTCAAGCGGATCGAGGATGTCCGCACCCTCCGCGCCCGCCAGTTCCGCGAAGACCAGGGCCCGCTGGCCCATCCCCCGCGCCCCGACCGCTACGAGGAAATCAACAACTTCTATACCGCGACGGTCTATGAAAAGGGCGCCGAGGTCATCGGCATGCTGAAGCGGCTGGTGGGCGATGCCGATTACGCCAAGGCGCTGGATCTGTATTTCGACCGCCACGACGGTGACGCCGCCACAATCGAGGACTGGCTGAAGGTCTTCGAAGACGCCACCGGTCGCGACCTGTCCCAGTTCAAACGCTGGTACACCGACGCGGGCACGCCCACGGTCACCATGACCGAGGATTGGCAGGAAGGCACGCTGACCCTGACCCTGTCGCAATCGACGCCGCCTACGCCGGGACAGGATCAGAAGCCGCCGCGCGTCATTCCGGTCGCCGTCGGTCTGCTGGGTCCGAACGGCCATGAGGTCGCCCCGACCCGCGTTCTGGAGCTGACCGAAGCCAGCCAGACCTTCACCTTCGAAGGTCTATCGGCGCGGCCTGTCGTATCGGCGCTGCGCGGTTTCTCGGCGCCGGTGATGCTGCAGCGGCAGATGGATGACGCGACGCGTGCCTTCCTGTTCGCCCATGACACCGATCCCTTCGCCCGTTGGGAAGCGGGCCGCGAATTGGCCCTCTCGGCGCTGGTCGCCTTGGCGCGGGGGGAACAGGCGGGCGCGGATTACGTGGAGGCCATCGGCGCCTTGGCCGCGGATGATGCCGCCGACCCCGCCTTCCGGGCGCTCTGCATGAACTTGCCGGGTGATGATGAAATTGCCACCCGTCTGACCGCCCTGGGTTACACGCCCGACCCCGACGCGATCCATGCCGCGCGTGGCGATCTGGCGCGTCGTGTCGCCGAAACGCATCGCGACCTGCTGGTCCGCATCTTCGATCAGGCCGCGGTGGATGGCCCCTATTCCCCCGATGCGACCTCGGCGGCCAAGCGGTCGCTGCGGATCGCCGCACTTGGCCTGCTGGGCCGCATCGAGGGTCCGGATCGCGCGCAGCATCTGTTTAACACCGCCACCAACATGACCGAGCGGATGGCCGCGCTGGCCGTGCTGCTGCGCCTTGGTCAGGGCGACGCCGCCTTGCAGGCCCTGCACGCGCAGTTCGGCGACAACCGTCTGGTGATGGACAAATGGTTCAGCATCCAGCCGATGGCCGCTCCGCCCGCCGATGCGGTTGGCATTGCGCGCCGTCTGGCTGAACACGACGACTTCGACTGGAAAAATCCCAATCGTTTCAGGTCGCTGCTGGGTGGACTTGCGGCAAACCACGCGGGCTTCCACGCGGCGGATGGTTCGGGGTATGATTTCACCGCCGACTGGCTGATCCGCATGGATGCCGCCAACCCGCAGATCGCCGCGCGGATGTCCACCGCATTCGAGACATGGCCGCGCTATGATGACAATCGCAAGACACTTGCGCTGGCGGCCTTGGAACGTATTGCGGCCGTCGCGGGTTTGAGCCGTAATACGCGCGAAATGGTCTCGCGGATGATCGGGGCGGGTCGCTAGGACGGCTGGCCCAACGGGGGGAAGGATGGCAAGGACCATGACTGCAACAGATGACGCCCGCGCCGAGATGCATGCGCGGATCGACCCCCTGATCGCCGAACGCGCGCCGTGGCTCTATTCCGGCAAGCTGCACCACAGAATGGTGCGGCTTGGCATGATGGGGCTGCTGCATTACCCCAAGACCATCACCCTGGGTGCCGAATTCCGCGACCTGCCCACGTCCGAGATCATGCGCCGCATGGCCGATCTGATCGTCCACGATCTGCAGGTCGAAGGGTTGGAGCATCTGCCCGCCACCGGCCCGGCATTGATCGTCGCCAACCACCCCACGGGCATCGCGGATGGCATCTTCCTGCACGCAATGATCTCGCAATTGCGCGACGACCTGTTCATCTATGCCAATCACGACATGATCCGCGTCCTGCCGCAGACGGCCGATATGATCGCCCCTGTCGAATGGCGCGTCGATAAACGCAGCCACGCCAAGACCCGCGCGACGATGGATTACACCCGCGACGCCCTGGGTGCGGGGCGGATGGGGCTGATCTTCCCCTCGGGCCGTCTGGCCAAGCGCAAGGGGCTGACGCTGCACGAACGCCCGTGGATGGCCAGTGCGGCGATGATCGCGCGCAAGTTCAACGTGCCGATTATTCCGCTGCGGATCAGGGCGCGGAACTCGCCGCTGTTCTATCTGCTGGATGCGATCCATCCGACGCTGCGCGACGTGACCCTGTTCAACGAGGTCCTGAACAAGACCCGCCACCCCTATCGCGTGACGGTCGGGCGTCCGGTCAACCCCGCCGACCTGCCGCGCAACAGCGACGAGGCGATTGCCGTCCTGCGCGACAAGGTTCTGGATCTACCCGCGCCTGCGGTCGGTTGCGCCAAGCTGACCCGCGAACGTGGCATCACGCGTTTTCGTCGCACCACCAGCCCCATCGGGGGCTGACGGCGACGGTCACAACGCCATGTCGTCGCGATGGACCAGCGCGGCGCGCCCCGAATATCCCAGGATATCCGCGATTTCGGCCGACTGGTGGCCAGCGATCTGCGTCGCCTCGGCGGCGGTATAGCGCGTCAGGCCGATGGCCAGATGTTCACCAGCCGGACCTTCGATCTGGACCGGATCTCCGCGACCGAAATCGCCCGTCACCCGCGTGATCCCTGCCGGCAGCAGCGATTTGCCACGCGACAATGCGCCTGCGGCCCCTTGATCGACCGTCAGCTTGCCCTTGGGCTTCATCGCGGCGATCCAGCGCTTGCGGGCCAATTGCGGGTCGGCCTCGGGCAGGAACCAGCTGCAACGCGCGCCATCCGCCACTGCCGACAGCGGCCCAAGGACCGAGCCCTCGGCAATGGCCATCGCGCATCCACCCGCCACTGCTGTCCGCGCCGCCATCAGCTTGGTCTTCATGCCGCCCTTGGACAGGCCCGAAACGGGATCGCCGCCCATCGCCTCGATCTGAGGGGTCAGCGCTTCGATCACCGGCAGGTGCCGGGCATCGGGGTCGGTTTTGGGGTTCGAGGTATAAAGCCCGTCCACATCCGACAACAGCAGCAGCTGATCGGCCCCGCAGGTCACCGCGATCTGGGCTGCAAGGCGGTCGTTGTCGCCAAAGCGGATTTCATCGGTGGCGACGGTGTCGTTTTCATTGACGATGGGCACCACCCCAAGCGACAGCAGCGTCTGCATGGTCGCGCGGCTGTTCAGGTAACGGCGGCGGTCGGCGCTGTCCTCCAGCGTCAGCAACACCTGTGCCGTCGTGACACCGTGCGGGGCCAACGCCTGTTCATAGGCGCGCGCCAGCCGGATCTGGCCGACGGCGGCTGCCGCCTGCGCCTGCTCCAACGCCAGCGGGCCGTCAGGCAGGTTCAGCACACGCCGCCCCAAGGCGATGGACCCCGACGACACCAGCACCACGTCACAGCCCATGCCGCGCCATTTGGCGACGTCGTCGCACAGCGCGCCAAGCCATTCGTCGCGCAGCCCTTCGGGGCCGACCAGCAAGGCCGAGCCGATCTTGACGACCAGCCGCCGCGCCCCATCCAGCCGGGGGGCCGTCAGGGTTGCCACGGGGCGTCTTCTTCGTCCTGATCCTTCTGCGGCGTCCGCGAGGGGGCGATCTCGGTCCACAGGGCGCGCAGAACCTCGGTCACGCCGATGCGCGACACGCCTGACATCAGCATGACGGGCATGCCCAGCTCGGCCTCGACCGCGGCGCGGCGTTCGGCCAGCGTTTCGTCGTCGATGGCGTCGACCTTGTTCAGCACCGTCACCCGCGGCTTTTCCATCAGCACCGGCGAATAGGCCTCAAGCTCAGTCAGGATTGTGCGCGCATCGCCCGCGACATCCTCGGATGTGCCATCGATCAGGTGCAACAGGACCGAGCAACGCTCGATATGGCCAAGGAAGCGGTCGCCGATACCCCGGCCTTCATGCGCGCCTTCGATCAGGCCTGGGATGTCGGCCATGACGAATTCGCGGCCATCAATGCCGACGACACCCAGATTGGGATGCAGCGTGGTAAAGGGATAATCGGCGATCTTGGGACGCGCGTTCGACACGGCCGCAAGGAAGGTCGATTTGCCCGCGTTCGGCAGACCAACCAGGCCGCCATCCGCGATCAGCTTCAACCGAAGCCAGATGGTGCGTTCCACACCCGGCAGGCCCGGATTGGCGGTGCGCGGCGACCGGTTGGTCGAGGTCTTGAAGTGCAGGTTGCCCCACCCCCCGTTACCACCCTTGGCCAGCACGACGCGCTGTCCCGGCTCGGTCAGATCGGCGATGACGGTTTCTTCGTCCTCGTCCAGGATCTCGGTGCCGACGGGCACGCGCAGGACGACGTCATCGCCCGAACGGCCGGTCATCTGGCTGCCCATGCCGTGCTGGCCGGACTTGGCGAAGAAGTGCTGTTGATAGCGGAAATCGATCAGGGTGTTCAGGCCCTCGACGGTTTCGACGATCACATCGCCACCCCGTCCGCCATCACCCCCATCGGGTCCGCCGTATTCGACGAATTTTTCGCGCCGGAACGACGCGCAGCCCGCACCGCCGCCGCCCGAACGGATATAGACTTTCGCAAGGTCAAGAAATTTCATGGACACGGCTCCTTTTGCGGACTGCCGATACGCTTTTGTGGCCATTGGCGCAAGGGTGACGGGCTGGCAATGCGGATGATGCACCTTATGTAACGGTGAAAGGAGACTGCCATGATCCGTTTCGACAACAGCTATGCCCGCATGCCCGACGGTTTCTTCGCGCGGGTCCGCCCCACGCCTGTCAGCGCACCGGCGCTGCTGGCGTTGAACGAAGGGCTGGCCGACAGGCTGGGACTGACGGCGGACCTGCTGCGCAGCGACGACGGCCTGTCCGTTCTGGCGGGCAATGCCATCCCCAAGGGGGCCGAGCCGATCGCGCAGGCCTATGCCGGTCACCAGTTTGGCGGCTTCGTTCCCCAGTTGGGCGATGGCCGCGCCGTCCTGCTGGGCGAGGTGATGGCCCCCGACGGCGCGCGTTTCGACCTGCAGCTGAAGGGCAGCGGCCCTACGCCGTTTTCCCGCAAGGGCGACGGTCGCGCATGGATGGGACCGGTCTTGCGCGAATATCTGGTCAGCGAATTCATGGCCGCGATGGGGGTGCCCACGACCCGTGCGCTGGCCGCCGTGCGGACCGGGGACACCGTCTGGCGTCAGGAGGGTGGCCTGCCCGGTGCCGTCCTGACCCGTGTCGCCGCCAGCCACATCCGCGTCGGCACCTTCCAGTATTTCGCCGTTCGCGACCGCCCCGAGGCGCTGGCCTCGCTGACCGACCACGTAATTGCGCGGCATTATCCGGATGCGACCGGTCCTCTGGACCTGCTGAACAAGGTCGTGGCGCGGCAGGCGGAGACCATTGCCGACTGGATGTCGCTTGGCTTCATCCACGGGGTGATGAACACAGACAACATGGCGATCTCGGGCGAGACGATCGATTACGGCCCCTGCGCCTTCATGGACGTTTACCACCCGGATACGGTGTTTTCCTCGATCGACCGCAATGGGCGCTATGCTTGGGCGCAGCAGCCGCAGGTCGCGGTCTGGAACCTGGCGCAATTCGCCACTTGCCTGATCCCGCTGATGGGCGATCAGGATCAGGCGGTCGAGAATGCCACCAAGGCCGTCCACAGCTTTGGCCCGCTGTATCAGGCGGCATGGCAGAAGCGTTTCGGCGACAAGCTGGGCATCGAAGGTGCCCCGAACCAGCAGTTGATCGAGCGTCTGCTAACCCTGATGGCCCAACAGCGCGCCGATTTCACGCGGGTTTTCGCAGGGCTGGCCGACGGAACCGCGCGTGATGAATTTACCGACCGCGATGCCTTCGACGCATGGGCGCGGAAATGGCAGGCACTGTCGCCCGACGTGGCGACGATGCGCCGGGTCAATCCGGTCCGCATCCCGCGCAATCACCGGATCGAGGACGCCATCGCCTCGGCCGTCGCAGGTGACATGGGGCCCTTCGACAGGCTGTTCGCGGCGGTGACCCATCCCCGCGACGTGCGCCCCGAATGGGACGACCTGTCCCGCGCCCCGTTGCAATCCGAGGTCGTTCAGGCAACCTTCTGCGGAACATGACGGGCGCTGCGGAACATGCTCAAACTGGCCAGCTACAACCTGCATAAATGTCGGGGCATGACGGGACCGCACGCGCCTGAACGCAATCTTGCGGTCATCCGCGCGCTGGACCCCGACATCATTGCCCTGCAAGAGGTCGACTTCCGCCTTGGTCCCCGCATCGAGGCCCTGCCCCGCAAGTTGATCCTGTCGGAAACCGGGCTGGTGCCTGCCGATATCTTCGGCACCTCGGAAAGCAGCCTTGGCTGGCACGGTCAGACCATCCTGATGCGCCCGCATCTGGCGGCGCAGGCGACCCTGCGTCGCCTGCCCCTGCCGGGGTTGGAGCCGCGCGGCGCCGTGGCCCTGCGCCTGCCGCATCTGACCATCATCGGCATCCATCTTGGGTTGGCCCGGTCGTCGCGACGTGCGCAGCTGGCGCGACTGACGGCCCAAGCCGCGCGGATCGGGGCGGATCATGTGGTGATGATGGGCGATTTCAACGAATGGCGCGACGAACGTGGGCTGGAGTCGCTGGCCGGTTTCCGCGTCGTGGCCCCCGGCCCGTCCTATCCCGCGCCCATGCCGCAGCTGCGCTTCGACCGCATCGCCATGTCCCGCGATCTGGAGTTGCTGGACGCGGGGGTCTTTCACGGCGCGGGCGCGCGGGACGCATCGGACCATCTGCCGATCTGGGCGCAGATCGCGCTTCCGTGAAAATTGCGACTTTCGGACGCGGGCCTTGGCTTGTATGTAAGCGCTAACGCAGATCAACGGAGGGTCCTCATGACTGCCATTATCGACATCTATGCCCGTGAAATCCTTGACAGCCGTGGCAACCCCACGGTCGAGGTCAACGTGACGCTGGAAGACGGCACGATGGGCCGCGCCGCCGTCCCCTCGGGCGCATCGACGGGCGCACATGAGGCCGTCGAACGGCGCGATGGCGACAAGTCGCGCTATATGGGCAAGGGCGTTCTGGAAGCCGTCGCCGCCGTCAACGGCGAGATTGCCGACCACCTGATCGGTGAAGATGCCACCGAACAGCGCGCCATCGACATGATGATGATCGAACTGGACGGCACGCCCAACAAGGGCCGTCTTGGTGCCAACGCCATCCTTGGCGTGTCCATGGCGGTGGCCAAGGCCGCAGCCGAAGCGACTTCGCAGCCGCTCTATCGCTATATCGGCGGCACCTCGGCGCATGTTCTGCCGGTGCCGATGATGAACATCATCAACGGCGGCGAACATGCCGACAACCCGATCGACATTCAGGAATTCATGATCATGCCGGTCAGCGCGGAAAATATCCGCGAAGCCGTGCGCATGGGTTCGGAAATCTTCCACACGCTGAAGAAAGAACTGACTGCGGCTGGCCTGTCCACCGGCATCGGCGACGAAGGTGGCTTTGCGCCGAACCTGTCGTCCAGCCGTGACGCGTTGGACTTCATCCTGAAGGCCATCGAAAAGGCCGGCTACAAGCCCGGCGATGACATCATGCTGGCGCTGGACTGTGCCTCTACGGAATATTTCCGCGATGGCAAATACGAGATGAAGGGCGAAGGCAAATCCCTGACCCCGGCTGAAAACGTCGAATATCTGGCGGCGCTTTGCGATGACTATCCGATCCTGTCGATCGAGGATGGCTGCGCCGAGGATGACTGGGACGGCTGGAAGCTGCTGACCGACCGTCTTGGCGACAAGATCCAGCTGGTGGGCGACGATCTGTTCGTGACCAATCCGACCCGTCTGGCCGATGGCATCGAAAAGGGTTGCGCGAACAGTCTGCTGGTCAAGGTCAACCAGATCGGCACCTTGTCGGAAACGCTGGACGCCGTTCGCATGGCTGACCGCGCCGGCTTCACCAGCGTCATGTCCCACCGTTCGGGCGAAACCGAGGATGCGACCATCGCTGACCTGGCCGTCGCCACCAACTGCGGTCAGATCAAGACTGGTTCGCTGGCCCGTTCGGACCGGTTGGCGAAATACAACCAGCTGATCCGTATCGAGGAAATGCTGGGCGCCACCGCCGTCTATGCAGGCCGCAGCATCCTGCGCTGATCTCCCTCAGTCGGGGCCGTTCGTCGGCCCCGACCTTGCCAGATCCGCCAGCGTTTCGATGGCTGTCAACAGGATCTGCATCTCCATCCGACAATTCAGCGCGATGCGAACACCTTGGGGCGTGTTTCGGGTCGTGCCGGGTTCCGTCAGGAAATCCGTCGCAGGCCGCACAATGATGCCTGCCGCCGCCGCGCGGATCACGAAATCTTCGGATCGCCAAGGAGCGGGCAGTTCCAGCCAGATCATCGGCACGCCGGGCCTGCTGGCCGCCGTCAGCCCCTGCAGGCGGGCCAGTGCCATGTAGCGACGCTCCTCGACCTGCTTGTGGACATTGGCGGCGATGCGCCGTGCGTCGCCCGACCCGATCAGCCGCGTCACCAGCCCGGTGATCGGCAGGGACAGGCCCATGTGGCTGTGCTGCGCGCCGATGCGACCCGCCTGCCCCATGCCCGGCGGACACAGAAGAATGCCGAAGCGCAGCCCGGCGGCGATGATCTTGGACAGGCTGGTGACATACCACACCCGCTCGGGCGCCAATGCCCGCAGGCTTGACGGGGCATCCGGATCGGGGCCGGTGGAATAGCACTCATCCTCGATCACCTGCAGGTCGTGACGCCGCGCGATCCGCATCAGCTCGGCGCGACGTTCCGGACCCATCCCCGCCATCGTCGGATTCTGTGCCGAAGGGGTCAGGCAGACCAGACGCGCGCCGCTTTCACGCGCCACGCGGTCCAGATCGTCCGGCAGCATGCCCTGATCATCCATCGCCACCGACAGGACCTCGGCCCGCATCAGCCGCGCGGCATGGGTGATGCCGGGATAGGTCAGCGCCTCGGTCATCACCTTGGCCGGCTGATCGGCAAGGCACAGCGCCATGACCAGCATGATGGCGTTCTGTCCGCCGTGGGTCAGCACCAGATCCTGTGCCGTAACATCACCCAATGGCCGCACCGACATCCAGTGCAGCAGGGATTCCCGGCAATGCTGGTCACGGCTGAGCGGCGTATAATCCAAGATATCGGCACCCAGCTCGGACCCGATATCGGACAGATGCTGGCCGATGATCCGCGCCTGATTGCAGTCGGGCAACTGCGGGATACGCAGGTCGATCGGACCATCGGCGTTCAGCGGCCGGTCCAGACTTTCATAAAGCAGCGGTTCCGGCAGCGGCCTGCGCGGCTTGGGGGCGGCGATGAAGCTGCCGCGCCCGACGTGGCTTTCGATGACGCCTTCGGTCGCTGCCAGCTGATAGGCGCGCGCCACGGTCCCGGTCGTCACCTTCAGCCGCCACGCCAGATCGCGCATCGGCGGCAGACGCGTGCCCGGCGTCAGCTCGCCCGAACGGGCGGCCTGACGCAGCGCATTGGCCAGTGCGCGGAACTTGGGGCCCTCGTGCAGGGCCAGATCCGGCTGCCAGTCTTCGATCCGCATCCGGACACCCCCCGTGGTTTCGCGAACTGCAAGTTAATACGCGGAAAAGACGTATACAATCACCGCTTGGGGTCCCGCGCCCCCTGCCCCTGAATTTTTCGGCGCGAAAGCGGGCCTGCACACTCGACACATGGGGAACTGCGGCTAAACTGCGATCCATGCAGGGCGGGTTCACGATGGGTTGCAAGGCCCACCCGACCCGAGCGGAGGAGAAAGCATGAAAAATTCCAAAAGTTTGGACCGCCGGTCCTTTCTGACCCGTGCCTCGGTCGGTGGTGCCGCGGCGGCTGCCGGTGGCGTGCTGGCAGCGCCTGCGATCGCGCAGGACAGCCAGAAGGTGACGTGGCGCCTGGCCTCGTCCTTCCCCAAGTCGCTGGACACGATCTATGGCGGCGCCGAAGAACTGTCGCAGCGTCTGTCCGAGGCCACCGATGGCCGTTTCGCCGTCCAGGTCTTTTCGGCCGGTGAAATCGTGCCCGGTCTGGACGCAATCAATGCAACGACCGAAGGCACCGTCGAATGTTCGCATTCGGTCGGTTACTACAACTGGGGCAAGGACCCGGCCTTCGCCTGCGGTGCGGACCTGCCGTTCACCTTCTCGGCTCGGTCCAAGGCGGCCTATAACTATCACGGCGGCGGGATCGAAAACTACAATGAATTCCTGAAGGAATACAATCTGGTGTCCTATCCGGGCGGCAATACCGGCACCCAGATGGGCGGCTGGTACCGCAAAGAGGTCAACACGCTGGAGGATATGAAGGGCCTGAAGCTGCGCATCGCCGGTCTGGCCGGACGCGTGATGGAACGCCTTGGTGTCGTTCCGCAGCAGATCGCCGGCGGCGACATCTATCCTTCGCTCGAACGTGGCACCATCGACGCCGCCGAATGGGTCGGCCCCTATGATGACGCCAAGCTGGGCTTCCAGAAGGTCGCCCCCTATTACTACTATCCCGGTTTCTGGGAAGGTGGCCCGACGGTCAGCTTCTTCGTGAACCAAGCGGCATGGGACGCAATTTCCGAGGCCGATCAGGCCCTGTTCCGCACCTGCTGTCAGGCTGTCGACCAGAACATGCTGGCGAAATACGACATGAAGAACCCGACCGCCCTGAAAGAGCTGGTCGGTTCGGGCGCGCAGCTGCGGTCCTTCAGCGAGGAAATCCTGACGGCGGCCTTCAACGCCTCGCAGGAAGTCTATGCCGAACTGAGCGCCGAGAACCCGGCCTTCAAGAAGATGTATGAATCGATGCTGGCCTATCGCGACGACTGGTACCTGTATCAGCAGACCGCCGAATACACCTTCGACACCTTCATGATGATCCAGCAGCGCAACGGCGGCCTTGCCAACGAAGGCTGATCGATCACCGTGACGACATGAAAAAGGGCCGGATCATCCGGCCCTTTTTGCGTCTCAGTTGCCGCCCAGACCGGGGGGTGGGCCGCCGAAGCCAAGGCCCATTCCGCCCGACGTGCCTTCGGTCTTGGGCTGGGGTGCGGGCTCGCCTGCCGGCGCTGTGTCCTTGGCCCCGCCGAAGGGCGATCCGCCAAGGCCGCCAAGCGACCCGAAGCCCGACCCGCCATCCGCGCCGCCACCAAGTCCGCCCATCGGGATCTGCATCTTGATGGTGGATGTATCCACGACCGGCCCTTTGTAGTGCATCACCATGCCTGGGAAGATCACGACCGCCACGATCATCAGGATCTGTAGGCCGACGAAGGGCACGGCCCCGCGATAGATGTCGAGGGTGCTGACCTCGGACATGGTCTTGCCGGTCACATGGTCCTTATAGGGTTTTCGCGGTGCCACCGATCGCAGGTAGAACAGCGCGAAGCCGACGGGCGGCGTCAGGAAGGACGTCTGCATCGTCACGGCCAGGATGACCCCGAACCAGACCAGGTCGATGTCCAGCGCGTTGGCAGCGGGGATCAGCAGTGGCACGATCACGAAGGCCAGCTCGAAGAAGTCGAGGAAGAAGGCCAGGAAGAAGATGATCAGGCAGACCGCCGCAAGGAAGCCGTATTCGCCACCCGGCAGCGCCGTCAGCAGATCCTTGACCCAGACATGGCCGTTGATCGAGTAGTAGGTCAGCGAAAACACCGTCGCGCCGATCAGGATGAACATCACGAAGGCCGACAGGCGCACCGTCGCCAGCAACGCCTGATTCACGACGTTGAAGCTGAGACGCCGCTTGAAGGCCGCCAGGATCAGCGCGCCGCTGGCGCCCATGGCTCCGCCTTCGGTCGGTGTGGCGATGCCCAGGAAGATCGTCCCCAGCACCAGGAAGACCAGCGCCAGCGGCGGGATCATCACGATGATCACCTGACGCGTCATCGGCGACATGACACCGGTGCGCAGCTTCTGGTCGATCAACGCAAGCACCAGCATGATCAGCACGGTCAGGGCCGCGGCCCAGATGGGGCTGTCATCGCCAAGCTGTGCGCCCAGCAGATGCTCGGTCGCGTAATAGATGGTGATGGCGGCGACGATGGCACCCAGCAGCGACCAGCCGCCGCCGCCAAGGCTGCGCGCTTCGGGTGGCAGGGCGGGCATCATCGACGGGCGCAGGATCGACATGACCATGACATAGCCCAGATAGATCGCCGTCAGCGCCAGCGCAGGCACCATGGCGGCCTTGTACATGTCGCCGACCGACCGCCCCAACTGGTCGGCCAGGACGATCAGCACCAGCGACGGCGGGATGATCTGTGCCAGCGTCCCCGAGGCCGTGATGACCCCGCTGGCCAACCGCTTGTCGTACCCATAGCGCATCATGATCGGCAGCGAGATCAGCCCCATCGAAATGACTGATGCCGCCACGACCCCGGTCGTCGCCGCCAGCAGCGCACCGACCAGAATGACCGCATAGGCCAGACCGCCGCGTACGGGGCCGAACAGCTGGCCGATGGTGTCCAGCAGTTCCTCGGCCATGCGGGACCGTTCAAGGACGATCCCCATGAAGGTAAAGAACGGAATGGCCAGCAGCGTGTCGTTGCGCATGACGCCGAAGACACGGTCGCCAAGCGCCCCCAGCAGGTTCCAGCCCAGGTTGATCTGGTCCGACAGCGGGGTCAGGAAGACGCCGAAGAAGAAGAACAGCAGGCCGTTTGCGGCCAATGCGAAGGCGATCGGGTATCCGAACAGCAAAAACACCACCATGGAAAAGAACATGATGGGCGCAAGGTTATGGGCGATAAGTTCGATCACGGGCGGTTCCTCGGGTCGGCGGAGGCGGCGTCGGCCTGATCTTTTTCAAGACCGACGGTCATGATTGCGGCCTCTTTCAGGCCCGAGTCGTGACTGGCTGCATGGGGGCTGGGATCGGGGTTGATGCCGCGCATGACGGCGATCTTCTTGATCAGTTCGGAAATTCCCTGAACGAACAGCAGGCTGAAGCCCGCGACCAGGATCGCCTTGGCAGGCCAGATCAGCAGACCGCCGGCGTTCATCGAGATCTCGTTTGTGCGCCAGCTGATCAGGAAGGACGGATACAGCAGCCAGATCATGATCGCCGTGAAGGGCAGCAGGAAGAACACCGTGCCGATCAGGTCGATCCAATGCTGGACCCTGCGCGACCAGCGGCCATAGATCACGTCGATGCGGATATGTTCGTTTTCCAGCAGCGTATAGGCCGAGGCCAGCATGAACGCGCCCCCGAACAGATACCACTGCAGTTCCAGCCAGGCATTCGACGAAATGCTGAAGACCTTGCGCACGATCGCATTGATGGCGCTGACCAGGATGGCCAGCAGGATCAGCCAGGCAACGCTGCGGCCGATCGCGGTGGTGACGCGGTCGATGCCGCGCGACAGGGCCAGTAGGCCGCCCATGAAATCCCCTCCCTCGTGGATCGCGCCTTGTTGGCCGGCGCGGGTTCCTATGGGTTGGGATATGCGGCATCGGGGCGGGGTGGGTCAAGCGCCACGGCAGTTCATGCGGCCCATGCCAGCGTCACCAGAACCGCCGTTTCGGTAATCAGGCAGGCTGCCCCCAAGACATCCCCCGTCTGCCCGCCCAGCAGGCGGGCCGCGCGACGCGCCACGGTCAACATCGCCAGCAGCGCCACCATGGCGGTGGCAATCAGCGCGGGTGCACTGGGGGCTGCCAGTGTCAGGGCCACCAGCGCCACGCTTATGGCAAAAATGCAGGCGTTTCGCCCGGGACGGCCCGCGGCCTGTCCTAATCCATCGGTCCGCGCAGGGGGCATCAGTTGCATCAGCAGGACCGGCGCCAGCCGACCCGCAGCGGCTGCAGCCACCAATGCCAGCGCGCCCAGTTCAGTCAATGCCGCCACGCGGATCAGCATGGCGCAGACCAGCGCCGCCGCACCATAGCTGCCGATGGTCGAATCGCGCATGATCCGCAGCCGGTCGGCACGGTCGCGCCCTCCGCCCGCATCCGCGAAATCGGCGAGGGCATCTTCGTGCAGCCCGCCGGTTAGCCAGGCGGCCAGTGCGACGGCCAATGCGGCGGGCAGCAGGCCTTGCCCAAACCACAGCGGAATGCCTGCGACCGCTCCGATCAGCGCGCCCGCGATGGGAAACGCCCAGCCTGCGCTGGCCAATGGCAGAACCTTGGGCGGCAAAAAGCGACCCAAGGGCAGCCGTGTCAGGAAGACCAGCGCCAGGATCAGCTGTTGCAGCCTAGCCAATGCCGGCCTCGGCAAAGGTGGCCATGCCGTTATGACACTCCAAGGCTGCGCGCAGGACCAGCAGGGCAACCCCTGCCCCCGAGCCTTCGCCAAGACGCATGTCCAGCGACAGGATCGGCTGCTTGCCAAGGGCCGCGATCAGGCGCTTGTGGCCCGGCTCGGCGCTGACATGGCCGATCAGGCAGTGCTCCAGCGCCTGTGGATCGTCGCGGGTCAACACGGCGGCGGCGGCGCAGCAGATGAAGCCGTCCAGCATCACCGGAATGCGCAATTCGCGCGCCCGCAGGATCGCGCCGCAGATGGCGGCCTGTTCGCGGCCCCCAAAGGCCGACAGCGTTTCATGGGCGGTTTTGGGCGAATGCAGCGCAAGACCCTCGGCCACGGCGGCGATCTTGGCCTGCAGCATCGGACCCTTGGCGCCGGTGCCGGGCCCGACCCAATCCTCGGCCCGTCCGCCCATCGAAGCCGCCGCCTGTGCCGCGGCGATCGTGGAATTGCCGATGCCCATTTCGCCCAGCAACAGGATGTCGGCGGTCGGATCGACGGCCTGCGCGCCCGCATCCATCGCCTGCTGCACCTCGGTCGGGGTCATGGCGGGACCGGCGGTAAAATCGGCGGTCGGTCGGTCAAGGTCCAGCGCCACGACCTGCAGGTCCGCCCCGGCAACCTTGCAGATCTGGTTGATGGCCGCGCCGCCATTGCGGTAATTCTGGACCATCGCCTGCGTCACGCTGGCGGGAAATGGGGTGATGCCGCGGGCGACGACGCCGTGGTTGCCGGCAAAGATGATCGCCTGGGTCCGGTCCATCGTCGGACGCGACGTGCCACGCCAGCCCGCCATGAAGATCGCCAGCTCTTCCAGCCGTCCAAGCGATCCCTGCGGTTTCGTCAGGCTGTCCTGACGGGCCTGTGCGGCGTCTGCGGCTTCCTGGTCAAAGTTGGTCATGCATTCCCTCGGGCATGGGTTTCAGTCTCAGGGGCTGGCCGCTGACGGCCATCCAGACCTGATCGGCCAGATCACCGATGGTCTGGTTCATCCAGCCGTGTTCATCGCGGAACCGGCGGGCAAGGGCGTTGTCTGGGACAATGCCCTGCCCCAGTTCGTTGGTCACAAGAACGACAGGACAGCATTGCTGACGTAACGTCATGGCCAATGCGCCGACATCCGCCTGTCCCATCATATTGGACATCCACAGGGTCAGGCAATCAACCAGCCGCACTCCCTGTCCATCGGTATCGCGCAGGGCACGGCACAGGTCGCGCGGTTCTTCCACCGTTTTCCAGTTTTCGCCGCGACTGTATTGATGTCGCTGGATTCTTTCGCCCATCTCGCCATCGCGAGCTTCGGCGGTGGCAATATAGATGCGTGGCATTGCATGACGTGCAACCAGTCGTTCGGCCAAGGCCGACTTGCCCGACCGTGCGCCGCCCGTCACAAGGGTGATATGTCCGTCCCGTGTCATGGCGACATCTGTTCCATATGGCGGGACGGTTGAAAAGCCGCAAAGCCCGCTTGCTCATCGCGCAAGTTTGCGTAACGTCGCGCCATTCGGGCGCAAAAGACGCCCACATGCAACATGGAGGAGTTGGCAATGACCAAACTTTTCACCACGACTGCCCTTCTTGCCGCGCTGGCCTTGCCGGCCTATGCCGTGCAGCCCGCCGAGGGCGAGACGCTGGCAGACAGCCAGACCTATACCTATTGGCTGCTGGACGCGATCAAGTCGCTGGACCCGGCCAAGAACACCGATGTCGAAGGGTCGGACGTGCTGCGTTCGCTGTTCGAAGGTCTGATGAACGAAGATGCTAAGGGCGAAATGATCCCCGGCGTCGCCGAAAGCTATGAGGTCAGCGACGATCAGCTGACCTATACCTTCAAGCTGCGCGACGCCAAATGGTCCAACGGCGAGCCGGTGACGGCCGAAGATTTCGCCTTTGCCTGGCAGCGCGTCGTCAATCCGGAAACCGCGTCGGAATACGCGTGGTACATGGAGCTGATGAACATCCAGAACGCGACCGAGATCGTTGCGGGCGAAAAGACCCCCGACGAACTTGGCGTCAAGGCCATCGACGACAAAACGCTGGAAGTCACGCTGACCACGCCGACCCCCTATTTCGTCAGCACCCTGTCGCATGCCACGACCTATCCCGTGCCACAGGGCGTGGTCGAGGAATTCGGCGACAAATGGACCCAGCCCGACCATCTGGTCGGCAACGGCGCCTTCACGCTGGCCAGCCACAATCTGGGCGTCGAGATCGTCCTGAACAAGAACCCGGAATATTGGGATGCCGACAACGTCGTGATGGAAACCGTTCGCGGCGTCACCGTCAACGATAACAACGTCGCCCTGACCCGCTATCAGGCAGGCGAGCTGGACCGCGTCCAGATCCCCGCAGGCCAGTATCCGCGCCTGTCCGAACAATCCCCCGAGGAAGCCGTTTCGGTTCCCTACGGCTGTTCCTATGCCTATGTGATGAACCTGTCGGACAAGGGTCCGGAAGCGCTGAAGGACGTGCGCGTTCGTCAGGCGATGGCGCTTGGTCTGAACCGCGAGGTGATCGTCGATCAGGTCCTGCAGGGCGGCCAGAAGCCCGCTTATACCTGGACCCATTGGGCGATCAACGGCTTTACCCCGCCCGAAGGCGGCATGGCCGACATGTCGATGGAAGACCGGATGGCCAAGGCCAAGGAATTGCTGGCCGAGGCTGGCTATGGACCCGACAATCCGGTCAAGGTCTCGCTGCAGTACAACACCGATGACAGCCATCGCCTGCTGGCCATCGCGGCACAGCAATTCTGGCGCCCCTTGGGTATCGAGATCGAGCTGAACAACGTCGAATGGAAGGTTCACACCGACCGCCTGCAGTCGCAGGACTTCGACGTCGCCCGCTATGCCTGGTGCGCCGACTACAACGAAGCCTCGACCTTCCTGGACTGGTTCCGCACCGACGGCTACAACAGCGGCAAGTGGTCCAACGAGGAATACGACAAGCTGCTGGTCGAGGCCCGCACCGCCGAGGATACCACGCCGCTGTACCAGCGCGCCGAGGAGATCCTTGCCGAGGAAATGCCCGCGGTCTTCGTCTATCACTATGCCAAGGTCAACATGATCAATCCGGCCATCAAAGGCCTTCCGCGTGAAAACCTGTTGAACACGTGGTATGCCAAGGACCTGTATCGCGTCGCCGAATAAGGCAACCGACCTTTCATGATCGGGCCGGGACGGGTTTTGACCTGTCCCGGCCCTCGGCTTTCAACCATCCCGCAGGGAGCCCAACGCGATGATCGCATTCATCTTGCGACGGTTGGCGGTGGCAGTACCCACTTTGCTGCTGCTGATCGTCTTTTCCTTCATCCTGATGCATATGGCACCGGGCGGTCCCTTCACCGCCGAGCGCGCCTTGCCGCCGCAGGTGATCGCCAACCTCGAGGCGCAATACGGTCTGAACGACCCGCTGTGGCTGCAGATCTGGAACTATCTCTACAACATCGTCGTGCATTTCGACTTCGGTCCCAGCTTCGTCTATCCCGACCGGACCGTGAACCAGCTGATCGCCGCGGGTTTCCCCGTGACGCTGACCTATGGCGTGCTGTCCTTTGTGTCTGCCATCGTGCTGGGCGTGTCCTTGGGCGTCGTCGCGGCCATCTGGCATAATTCCTGGGTCGATTACATCGCCGTGGGCATTTCCATCGGTGCGCAGGTCCTGCCGAACTTTGTCATGGCGCCGCTTTTGGTGCTGGTCCTGACGCTGTGGTACGGCCTGCTTCCCGGCGGCGGTTGGAGCTTCAGCGACCCGACCTTCTGGATCATGCCGGTGATCGCGCTGGCGACCAGCTATATGGCATCCATCGCGCGCATCACCCGGTCGTCCATGCTGGAGGTCCTGGGCAGCAACCACATCCGCACGGCCCGCGCCAAGGGGATGCCGGAATATCGGGTCATCATCCGCCACGCGTTGAAGCCTGCGATGCTGCCGGTAATCAGCTATCTGGGTCCGGTCTTCGTGTCGATGATCACCGGTTCGGTGGTGATCGACATGTATTTCTCGACCGGTGGGATCGGTAAGGCCTTTGTGGATTCGGCGCTGAATCGCGATTATGCGGTGATGATGGGCGTCACGATCCTTGTGGGGGCGCTGACCATCCTGTTCAACCTTATCGTCAACGTGCTCTATGCATGGATCGACCCCAAGATCAGGTACTGAGCCATGGTCATTGACGAACAAAAGATGCAATCCCTGTCGACCAAGCTGGTTCAGGACGAGGTTCGCGGCCGCAGCCCCTGGGCGGACGCACGCAAGCGGTTCCTGAACAACAAGGGCGCGATGCTGGGGCTGATCATCCTGATCCTTGTTTCCGTTTTCGCGCTGGTCGGCGGCTATTTCGCCGTCTGGTCGAATGAGGAACTGGACTTCAGTGTCATGGGTCAGGTGGCCCAGATGGGTCAGCCCTCCTTCGAAAACGGCCATTATTTCGGCACTGACAACCTTGGCCGCGATCTGTTCGCGCGGGTTGTCCAAGGGACGCAGGTCAGCCTGATGGTCGGCGTGGTGGGCGCAGGCATCGCCGTCATAGTCGGCACGCTTTACGGCGCCACGGCGGGCTATGTCGGCGGTCGCACCGACCAGATCATGATGCGGACCGTCGATATCCTGATGTCGATCCCCTATATGTTCGTGCTGATCCTTCTGTTGGTGATGTTCGGGCGGTCGATGTCGATGCTGTTCCTGGGCATCGGGTTGATCAGCTGGCTGGATATGTCGCGCATCGTGCGCGGCCAGACCCTGTCGCTGAAGAACCGCGAATTCATCGAGGCCGCGCGTGCAACCGGCGTGCCGTCGTGGAAGATCATCATCCGGCACATCGTCCCGAACCTGCTGGGCGTGGTTGCGGTCTATGCCACGCTACTGGTGCCGCTGATGATCCTGACCGAGAGCTTCATCAGCTTCCTTGGCCTTGGGGTTCAGGAACCGCTGACCAGCTGGGGTGCGTTGATTTCCGAAGGGGCCGGCACGATGAACTATGGCACGCTGTGGCAGCTGGCCTTCCCGCTGTTCTTCTTTGTCATTACGCTGTTCGGCTTCTTCTTCGTGGGCGATGGCCTGCGTGACGCCCTAGACCCCAAGGAGCGCTGAGCATGAGCCTTCTAGATATCCGGGACCTCTCGGTCCGCTTCCAGACCAATGATGCCGAGGTTCGCGCCGTCAACAACGTCAACCTGTCGGTCGAAGCCGGTCAGACGCTTGGCATCGTCGGTGAATCGGGCAGCGGCAAGTCGCAGCTGTCCTTCGCCATGATGGGCCTGCTGGCGCGCAACGGTCGCGCGACGGGGTCGGTCATCTTCGACGGTCAGGAAATTCTGAACGCCAAGCCCAAGGTCCTGAACAGCATCCGCGCCGAAAAGATGGCGATGATCTTTCAGGACCCGATGACCTCGCTGAACCCCTATATGCGGGTGGCCGACCAGATGGCCGAGGTGCTGACCCTGCACAAGGGCATCGGCAAGCGCGAGGCCGTGGCCCAAGCGGTGCAGATGCTGGATGCGGTCAAGATCCCCGACGCCAAGGGCCGCGTGCGGCTCTATCCGCATGAATTCAGCGGCGGCATGCGCCAGCGCGTGATGATCGCCATGGCGCTGCTGTGCAAGCCCAAGCTGCTGATCGCGGATGAACCGACGACGGCGCTGGACGTGACCGTTCAGGCGCAGATCATGCAGCTGCTGAAGGAATTGCAGCGCGATTTCGGCATGGCGATGATCCTGATCACCCATGATCTGGGCGTGGTCGCAGGGTCCTGCGAACGGGTTGCAGTCATGTATGGCGGGCGTATCCGTGAAACCGGGCCGGTGCGTCCGATCTTTGCCGCGCCGACGCATCCCTATACCCAAGGGCTGCTGGACGCGATTCCGCGCGTCGATCAGATGTCCGAGGAGCTGCACGCCATCCCCGGCCAACCCCCCAACATGAGCCGCCCGCCAAGCGGCTGCGCATTCTCTCCGCGCTGCCCCTATGCACGCGAGGGATGCGACAGCATCGATCCGCCGCTGGAAGGCTTTGCCCCCGAACAGGCACGCGCCTGTCACGCCCCCGTGGCCGAGGTCATCGCACGCCAGACCCGCATCACCATCGACGACGACCAGCCCGCAGCCGATCTTGGCGACGGCCCCGCGCAGGCCATTCCGCGCGGTGCCGTGGCAGGTGCTGGTGCCGTCGGAACCCCCAGCACGGTGGAGGGACAGCAATGAACCCGCTTCTTGATGTGCGCGACCTGCGCGTGACCTTCCAGATCCGCCGCGAGGGCGATCTGCCTTGGGCCAAGCCCCGGCCCCTGCATGCCGTCGCAGGCGTCGATTTCACCCTGAACCCCGGTGAAACCCTTGGCGTCGTGGGCGAATCCGGCTGCGGGAAATCCACCCTAGCCCGCGCCCTGATCGGGCTGGTCCCCGCCGAAGGTCAGGCAGAATGGATCGACGGCAAGGACCTGCTGGCCATGTCGCCGCGGCAGATGATGAAATACCGCAGCGACATCCAGATGGTGTTCCAGGACCCGCTGGCCAGCCTGAACCCGCGCATGACCGTGGGCCAGATCATCGCCGAACCGCTGACGACCCACCGCCCCGACCTTGGCCGCGCCGAGGTCCGCGACCGCGTCAAGGCCATGATGGAACGGGTCGGCCTGCTGCCGAACCAGATCAACCGCTATCCACATGAATTCAGCGGCGGCCAGTGCCAGCGCATCGGCATCGCCCGCGCGCTGATCGTGGAGCCCAAGCTGATCATCTGCGACGAACCGGTGTCTGCGCTTGATGTCTCGATCCAGGCGCAGGTCATCAACCTGCTGATCCGGCTGCAGAAGGAGCTGGGGCTGGCGCTGGTCTTCATCGCCCACGATCTGTCGGTGGTGAAGCATATCAGCGACCGGGTGATGGTGCTCTATCTGGGCAAGGTCATGGAGGTCGCGTCTTCGACCGAGCTTTACGGCAACCCGCAGCACCCCTATACGCAGGCGCTGCTGTCGGCGGTGCCGGTGCCCGATCCGACGATCGAGACCGGCAAGACCATCGTGCCGCTGGCGGGTGACCTGCCCTCGCCTATGAACCCGCCCTCGGGCTGCGTCTTCCGCACCCGTTGCCCCCGCGCGCAGGCCCGCTGCGCCGAGGAGGTTCCGGCGCCCATCGGCGGTGATCACAAGATCGCCTGCCATTATCCCGGCCCCCTGACCGAGGCCGAGATCGCCCACGCCCGTCGACACGAGGCCGCGTAAGATGCCGCCGTCCGACTCGACTGCAACCACATTTGCAGCGCGTTGGGCGGCGCTGAAGAACATCCCGCCCTTCCTGCGGATGGTGTGGCAGGCAAGCCCCGCCCTGACCCTGTCGATGATCGTGCTGCGCCTGCTGCGCGCGCTGATGCCCGTCGCGATGCTGTGGGTTGGCAAGCTGATCATCGATCAGGTCGTGCGGCTGTCATCGCTTCCCGGTCATCCCGAAACCCTGTCGGGCTGGTGGGACAGCGGGCTTACCACGGGGCTGATCGCGCTGGTCGTGGCCGAACTGGCCCTGGCGCTGACACAGGACATTCTGGGGCGGCTGGTCAGCTATACCGACAGCCTGCTACAGGAAAAGCTGGTCATCGATATCTCGATCCGGCTGATGGATCACGCGGGCGATCTGGACCTTGCCAGTTTCGAGGACCCCGCGTTCCAGGACCGTCTGGACCGCGCGCGACGGCAGACGATGGGGCGCATCCCGCTGGTCAATCAGGTCATGCAGCAGTTGCAGGATCTGGTCACGGTGGGCAGCTTTGCCATCGGGCTGCTGGTCTATAACCCGTGGCTGGTTTTGCTGCTGGCGCTGGCGCTGATCCCGTCGCTATTCGGAGAGATGCACTTCAACGCCCAGACCTATGCCCTGAATCACCGCCGCGCACCAGACCGTCGCGAACGCGATTACCTGCGCATGATCGGTGCCAGCGCCGAGACCGCGAAAGAAGTCAAGATCTTCGGCCTGTCGCCTTTCCTGCGCGACCGATACCTGACGCTGGCGCGGCGGTTCTATGTCGAGAACCGTGCCATCCAACGGCGTCAGCTGACGGTCATGGCGGGGCTGACAGCGATGGGGACGCTGGCCTATTACGGCGCCTTCCTGTGGATCATCGCAAATGCCCTGACCGGCGATCTGACGCTTGGCGACCTGACCTTCCTGTCGGGCAGCTTCCTGCGACTGCGCGGGCTTCTGGAGGGTCTGCTGAGCAGCTTTTCCAGCATGGCCGGACAGGCGATGTATCTGGACGATCTGTTCGAGTTTTTCACCTCGACCCCGGCCATCGCGTCGGGGCCCGATGCACTGCCGATCCCCACTCCGATCACGCAAGGCTTCCGCTTCGAGAATGTCGGCTTCCACTATCCAGGTCGCGACGATTGGGCCATCCGCGGCATGAGCTTTGAGCTGCATGCCGGTGAAACCGTGGCGCTGGTCGGTGAAAACGGCGCGGGCAAGACCACCATCGTCAAGCTGCTGGCGCGGCTTTATGATCCCGACGAGGGCCGCATCCTGCTGGATGGTCGTGACCTGCGCGACTATGATCTGGACGAACTGCGCGGTGCCGTCGGCGTGATCTTTCAGGATTTTGTCCGCTATGCCGTCACAGCTTCGGAAAACATCGCCATCGGTCGGATCGAGGCGCGCGACGATCGTCCCCGAATCATTGCTGCCGCCGAACGGTCGCTGGCCGATCAGGTTATCGCCAAGCTGCCCAAGGGCTATGACCAGATGGTCGGCAAGCGGTTTAGCAAGGGATTGGACCTGTCGGGCGGCGAATGGCAAAAGCTGGCCATCGCCCGCGCCTATATGCGCGACGCGCAGCTGCTGATTCTGGACGAACCCACCGCCGCGCTGGATGCCCGCGCCGAATACGAGATCTTCCAGCGTTTCAAGGAACTGACGCATGGGCGCACGGCGCTGCTGATCTCGCACCGGTTTTCCAGCGTGCGCATGGCCGACCGAATTATTGTGCTGGAAAAGGGCCGCGTGGATGCGCAGGGCAATCACGAACAGCTGCTGGCACAAAACGGCCGCTATCGCGAATTGTTCGAACTGCAGGCGCAGGGATATCGCTGATATTCCAAGGGGGGGGGAATGGTACCGCCTACCCGTCTCGAACGGGTGACCTCTAGATCCACAATCTAGCGCTCTAACCAACTGAGCTAAGGCGGCACTGGGCGGTTCAATAGCCCCAGTGCGCGGGGGTTGCAACCCTCGCTTGCCGTGAAATTGCGTCCGCGTTACAGAAAGTTTCTCAGCTGAAAGGACAGACCATGGGTATCAACAGCGAAAGCGACGTCACGGCCAATCTGCAGATCGGTCCGACCGACCAGGGAATGGTCCGCATCTACATCCAGGGCGACAGCATCGACCTGCCGATGGACTTCGATGCCGAAGAGGCAACCGAGATTGCGGAAGAACTGCTGGCAGCCGCCGAGGCCGTCCGCAGCGATTCTAAAAAGCCCCGGCGCTGAAGCCGTCGGGATCGCACAGCCCCTGCAACCGCAGGGCTGCGGTGCGGGCAAAGTCGCGTTGCACCTTGGTGCGGCGCGCCGGTGCCAGCCGGGATTCGGGCGCCATGCGCGTGATCTCGGCGCCATAGGCATCGGCCATGATCAGCCCGGTATCCTCGGGCAGCAGAGCGACAGGAAAATCCGCGTCAACGGCCCAAAAATAGCGGTCGCACCATTCCAGATACCCCTGCCACTTGCGGTCGGACTGGAAATCGGCGCGGCTGCTTTTGCATTCCACGATCCATAATTCGCCCTTGGGACCAAGGCTGATCACATCGACACGCAGCCCGCGCGATGGCACGAATTCCAGCAGCACGGCGTGGTCCAGCGACCGCAACATCCGTCCGGTTCCGCGCGCAAGTCGCTGTCCCGGCATGGCGGGAAGGCAGGTCGGGTCAAGGTTGTTCATGCCGCAAAATTAGAACAAATCAGCAACCACCTCAAGCCGCCTTGCCGCTGGCTGACGCCGCGTATAGCGTCTGGCGAAACGCCGATTCCGGTGCCGCTTGAAAGGTCTGCATGTTCGATATCGCCCTGCTTTTCCTTGCCGGGCTGATCGGTGGCATTCTGAACGCTGTTGCAGGCGGCGGCACCTTCATCACGTTCCCGGCGCTGGTGCTGGTCGGCGTTCCCCCGGTCATGGCGAATGCCACCGCGACGGTCGCATCCTTCCCCGGCTATCTAGCGGCGACCTATGGCTTTCGCCGCGATCTGGCCGCGATGCAGGGCGTCCGGATGCTGCGCCTGACATTCTGGACCATGGCGGGCGGGACGATCGGCGCGGGGCTGCTGCTGGTCAGTTCGAATCAGGCGTTCTCGGCACTGGTGCCCTTCCTGCTGCTGGTCGCGACGGTGGTCTTCATCTGGGCCGTGCAGATCCGCGCCATGGCGGCGCGATATGCCCGTGTGGTGACGCCCTTCGGGCTGGGCACGCTGTTGCCGGTGGCGATCTATGGCGGCTATTTCAACGGCGGGCTGGGGATCATCCTGCTGGCGCTGTTCGCCATGTGGGGCATGCGCGACATTCACCAGATGAACGGGCTGAAAAGCTGGCTCAGCGTCGCGTTGTCGCTGATCGCCTGCCTGATCTTTACGCTTGGCGGATCGATCGCCTGGGGGCCGGCGGCGCTGATGGCGCTTGGCACGGTCCTTGGCGGATTGATCGGCCCCACCATCGCAAGACGCATCCCCATGCCGACCCTGCGCGCGCTGATTGCCTGCATCGGCTTTGGCACCACCGCAATCTTTTTCTGGCGTCTCATTCAAGGAGCATGAACATGAGCGACATCACCCGTATCGAAACCGGAACCCGCATGAGCCGGGCCGTCATCGCCAACGGCTTCGTCTTCCTGGCAGGTCAGGTCGGAGAGCCTGGCAGTTCCGTGGCCGATCAGACCCGAGAATGCCTGGCACAGATCGAGGATCTGCTGGCAAAGGCCGGCACCGACAAGACGCGCATCGTCTCGGCCCAGATCTGGATGGCCGACATGGCCGATTTCGCCGAAATGAACGCGGTCTGGGACGCCTGGGTGCCCGAAGGCCATGCCCCTGCCCGTGCGACTGGCGAATCCGCGCTGGCGACCCCCGATTACAAGGTCGAGATCATCGTCACCGCGGTTCTGTGATCGCCTGAATGACCGAGCGCGCCGCGCGATGGCCCGGCGCCTCACCACCTTTTCCAAGGCGGTCCATGGTCAGGTCCATGGCCTGCATCTGGGCGGCACGCGACGCCGGTTCTTCCAACGCGGCCTGAAGGGCCATGGCAATGGGGCCCGGCTGACAGTTGCGGCCCAGATATTCGGGCACCACGCGCGTTTCACTGACCAGATTGACCAGCGTGACCGTATCGGTCCGCAACAGCGCCCCCAGTATCCAGCGGCTGATCGGCGCCATGTCATAACCGATGACCATTGGAATGCGGTTCGCCGCCAGTTCCAGACTGACCGTTCCCGACGCTGCCAAGGCCAGATCGGCAGCCGCAAAGGCCGCGCGTTTCTCATCCGATTCTTCGATGACGATGGGGGCCGTGGGCCAGCGCTTCGTCATGTCGCGAACCATGCCTGCCACGCCCGGAACGGTGGGCAGGACGACGCGGATCTCGGGGACGCGGTCGCGCAGGCGCATCAGCGCCTCGTCGAAGCGGGGACCAAGGCGCGCGACCTCGGACCGGCGCGATCCCGGCAGGCACAGCACGATGGGCGCGTCGGCGGCGATGCCATGCGCGTTGCGGAACAGCATTGCCTGATCGGGGCCCGCCACATCGGATGTCGCGACCGGATGCCCCACGAAATCGCAGGTCATGCCCGCCGCCTGCATCAGCGGCGGCTCGAACGGCAGGATCGCCAGCACATGGTCGATGACCTTGGCCATCTTCGCCGCCCGGCCAGGCCGCCAAGCCCAGACCGAGGGCGCAACATAATGCACCGTTCGCAATTGCGGCCGCGTCGCACGCACGATCTTTGCGACGCGCAGGCAGAAATCGGGGCTGTCGATGGTGACCAGCACGTCGGCACCCGATTGGATCACCGCCTCGGCGGTTTCGGCAATGCGGCGTTTCAGGTGGCGATACTTGGGAAGAACCTCCCAGATGCCCATCAGGCTCAATTCATCCATGGGGAACAGGCTGTTCAGCCCGTGAGCCTGCATGCCGGCGCCGCCGATACCGACGAACTGCGCATCCGGGTCATGATGCGCCAGCCCCGCCATCAAGGCCGCGCCCAGTTGGTCGCCCGAGGGTTCGCCTGCGATCAGGAAGTACTTCATGCCGGTTCACCTTGCTGCTGTCAGGACATAGGTATTGGCCAAGGAGCCAAGATGCCAGTGCTTCCTGCCCTCGCGTCAGGTCGGCGCAGCCACTGCCCACAGGAACAGACCAGCTGCCTGTGCCCGACGCAGCACCTCGGTCCGGTCCAGCAGGATCACGCCGCCTGCCTGCCAGGCAATGCCCGCCAAACCGGCCTTTGCCGCCTGATCGACCGTGTCGGGACCGATGGTCGGCAGGTCGATGCGGCGGTCCTGATCGGGTTTCGGCGCCTTGTAGAGCACACCCTTGGCGCCGATGGGATTGGGCCGCATATCGCCGTGACACGCTGCGAATGCCAGCATCGCCTCGGTCCCCGGCAGGGTTTCAAGGGCAAGGCACAGACCTTGTGCCACGACGGCGCCCTGACCCAGATCCAGCGGGCCGGTATCGGTCAAAATCTGCGCCGCGCGCTGGACGTCGCGTGTGTCGGCATCAGAAGGCTTGCCAGCCAGCACGCCTGCATCCGGCATGAGGTCAGGGCAGATTTCCGCGACAGAACAGATAGTCAGGTCGTTTTCTTCGAAGATATCCAGCACCGTCCGCAAGGCCGCGTCATCACCCGATTGCATCGCCATCAGGATGCGCGGGACCATCTGGGCCGTCCGCGGATCGAATGCCTCGGGGTCCAGTTTCGGGCGCCGGATCGCCCCGGCAAAGACCACGCGGGTGATCCCCTGATCCAGAAGACCGTCGATGAAGGGCAGAAGACGCTCCAGCCGGAAGGTCGTGTGGTCCAGTCCTTCGGGGGCAAAACCCTCCAGCGCATAGACGGCGGGATTGTCCAAGGCGCGGGCCACGGCCGGGGCCAGATGCCCCTTGCCAGCGATCACTGCAATGCGTGTCATTCGTTCTGCCTTGTTCCGCAAAAAAGATCAGGTGCTGCGCGGCGTCAGGAAGCTGCGATCCGAGGGGCCAAGGATGAAGTCCAGGACGTTACGCTCCATCGCCGAAACATCGGCTTCGGCGCGGCTGCGGGCGGTATCGCGGAACGACCCCTGCCCCAAAGCGCCCAACAGATCCCGCAATGCCACGATATCAGAGCGTTTCGCCCCGCGCCGCTTGAGCCCCACAAGGTTCAGCCCGTCCAGATGGCCGCGCGGCCCCTGCACCAGACCATAGGGGATGACATCGGCCGTCACCATCGTCACCGCGCCGATCATCGCGCCGCGTCCGATGCGCACCCATTGGTGCACGCCCGACAGGCCACCGACAATGACGTCGTCTTCCAGATGGCAATGCCCCGCAACCGAGGCGTTGTTCACCAGAATGACCCGATCACCGATGTGGCAGTCATGGGCGACATGCGCGCCCGACATATACAGCCCGTCGTCGCCGACGATGGTGACGCCGCCGCCGCCCTCGGTCCCGGGGTTCATGGTGACATATTCGCGGATACGGTTGCGGGCGCCGATCTTCAGGCTGACGTCCTCGCCGCGGAACTTGAGGTCCTGGGGCACTTCGCCGATGCAGGCGAAGGGGAAGACGACCGTGTCGGGGCCGATGCTGGTATCACCGGCGACCACGACATGGGACTTAAGAACCACCCCCTGCGCCAGCTTGACCTTGGCGCCGACGACGCAGAACGGCCCGATGGACACGCCCTCGGCGATCTGGGCGCCGGGTTCGATCACGGCCGAAGGGTGGATCAGGGTCTCAGGCATCTGTCTTCCGCGCCATCATGGCCGTGAATTCGGCCGAGGCGCAGACTTGGCCATCGACCGTCGCCTTGCCCTCGAACTTCCAGATCTTGCCGCCACCGCGGATCGCCTTGACGTGCAGTTCGACAACGTCGCCCGGAACGACCATGCGACGGAACTTGCATTTGTCGATGCCCATGAAATAGGTCAGCATTTCCTCGTCTACGACGTTGATGCTGATGCCGACCACGATGGCTGCGGTCTGGGCCATGGCTTCGATGATGGTGACACCGGGCATGACCGGCTGTTCGGGGAAATGGCCCTGGAAATGCGGTTCGTTGCTGGTGACGTTCTTGATGCCGACCGCGCTTTCAAAGGGCACGATGTCGCGCACCTTGTCGATGAACAGGAAGGGGTAACGGTGCGGAATGATCCGCTTGATCAGCGACAGGTCTGCCTCGGTATAGGGGGCGGGATTGCGCGCGTCGTCGGCCATTTTCGTTCCTTCAGGCGGTTTTCAACGGGTTACCAACCGGATGCGCGCTTGGCAAGCGCGCAGGGGCATCGCCAGCGATCATGCGCCGCGCCCCCGCCGACCTTCGGCCAGCCAGCCCGTCAGCGCCAGCCCCGCAATGATGGCCAGCCACAGCCAGCCGGGCATGACGGGTCGGCGTTGCAATCCGGTCACGGTCGCCGCGTCGCGGGGGGTGATGCCGATCCATGAACTGCCGACGCCGCGGCCTGTCGCGCGTCCGGGCCGCGCATGGCGGACCGATGGCACGCCATCGGACAGGTTCAGCACCGCCCCGCCAGATGCAGCGACCAGCGGCTGCAACAGCCCCGCATCGGCGACCGTTTGTTCGAATTCCCGCGGCGCCGCAGGGCCAAGCGCCAGAACCCGGCTTTCGTTCCCGTTCTGCAACCGATAGAGGCCCGGCGCATCAGCAGTCCAATCGGCCGTGAAGCGGCCCGGCCCGTCAGGCTGCAGCGGCAGCGCCTGCGTGGTTCCGTCTGGCTTGATCACCACCGCAGGTCCGATCCGGTCCAGCATGGAACGGCGCGTGATCCGGACGTTCAACCCGCCCGAGACCTCGGCCAGCAGGGCCTCCTCCTCAAGTTCGGGCTCTTTCATCGACCAATGGGCGATGCGACGCAGCAGCTCCAACTGCGGGCCGCCGCCTTCGAAGCCGCGCCCCCAGAGCCAGGCCTGATCCGAGGTCATCAGCGCCACCCGCCCCTTGCCGACACGGTTCATGACCAGCAACGGGTTGTCGCCCGCCCCCGTCATCACGACCTGCGCATCGGGGTTCGGCGTGACCTGCGCCATCCGCAGCCAGCGCCCCCAATCGGGATCGTCCCCGTCTTGCGCGCCGGGCAGATCGGCGGTCACGGGGTGGCGCTGGCCTTCGGCTGTCAGGCGCGGCAGGAAAGCCTCCTCGATGACGTTGCCGGTCGGGCGGGCGGGCAGGATCTGACCCATGGGTGACAGGTTCAGGCTCTCGACCGAGGCCATCTCGGGGCCTGCAGCGACCAGCACCGCACCACCGTCGCGGACATAGCGGCTGATGTTCTGATAATATTCGGGCGGCAGGATGCCCCGCACCCGATAACGGTCAAAGATGATCAGGTCGAAATCGTCTATCCGTTCGAGGAACAATTCGCGGGTCGGGAAGGCGATCAGCGCCAACTCGCTGATCGGCACGCCGTCCATCTTGTTGGGCGGGCGCAGGATGGTGAAATGGATCAGATCGACAGAGGCGTCCGATTTCAAAAGGTTGCGCCATGTTCTTTCGCCCGCGTGCGGCTCGCCCGAGACCAGCAGCACCCGCAGCCGGTCGCGCACGCCATTGACGCTGATCGCGGCGGAATTGTTGCGGTCGGTCAGCTCGCCCTCGATTTCGGGCAGTGTGATCTGGACGACGTTCTGGCCGGCGTGGGTCAGCGTCACCGGCAGTGAGAGGGTCGTGTTCAGGGGAACGGCGAAGGTCTGTTCGCCCTCTCCGTCCAAGGACAGGCGCAGGGTGGCGCTGCCCTGACCCAAGCCGGGCGGAACGGCGCCCTGATCTTCGACCCGCAGGCGGATCGTCACCTCCTGATCGATCAGCCCGAACGCGGGGGCCTGTTCGATGACCAACCGCCGGTCCCAATCCTGCGGCTGTCCTGTCAGCAGCACATGCATCGGTGCCGGCAGGCCCGCGGGCAGCATCTGCGGATCATGCAAGCGGCCATCGGTCACCGCGATCACGCCTGCCAGCCGCGCATCCGGTTCGGCGGCCACGGCGCGGGTGATTGCGGTGGCCAGAAGGGTGCCGTCGTCGTCATCCCCCACGGTGATCCGGCGCAATTCGGTATCGGGCAGCGCCTCTACGCCGTCCGACAGTTGGTCGAGAGCCTGATCGACTTGCGCGCGCCGTCCCGGCAGATCCTGACTGGCGGAACGGTCGTCCAGCAGGATGACGATGTCGGTCAGCCCTGCACGGGTGCCGATCTCGAAGGCGGGTCCGGCAAGGGCGATGGCCGTGGCCAGCAGGGCGAGCCCCCGCCATGCCCAACCGCGCAGACCACGCCACAGTGCAAAACCCGCCACCAGCAGGGCCAGCGCGGCAAGCGTGGCAATGGCCCACCACGGCAAGGCGGGATCGAAGCGCAGGGCGGTCATCTGGACAGGGCCTCCTCGGTCCGCAGGCGGTCAAGCAGGGCGGGCACATGGACCTGATCGGATTTGTAGTTTCCGGTCAGGACATAGGTGATCAGGTTGACGCCGAAGCGCAGCGACATCTCGCGCTGCTCCTCGCCCTCCCATCCCGAACCGACAGGAAAGACCGGATAGCCATCGTCGTCGATGGCCCATGCCTCGGACCAGCTGTTGCCGCCGATGATGACGGGGCTGACGCCGTCGTTCAACTGGCGGAAAGGGCTGCCTTCGGCAGCGGCGGCGCCGACGGGCGGAGCCTCGACCCAGACCGGATTGCCGCGCCACCGGCCCGGGAAATCGTCCAGCAGATAGAAGGTCCGCGTCAGCACGTGATCTTCGGGAATGGGGGCGAGGGGCGGAATGTCCAAAGGTGCCGCAAGCGCCTGCAGCGTGTCGGTCATGTCGGGGCCGCCGACGCCTGTCACATCACCGTCGCGGGTGTCGAACATGATCACCCCGCCCGACCGCATGAAGGCATTGAGCCGCATATAGGCGCGCGGCGAAGGTGCGGATTGGTCGGCTGTCACAGGCCAATAGATGAACGTCAGCAATGACAGGTCGTCGCTGTCCAGATCGACACCGATCGGCGCCCCCGGCTCGACCGAGCTGCGCTGGCGCAGCGCCGCCGACAAGCCGCGCAGCCCCTGATCCGAGGCCGTATCGATCCGGTCGTCGCCCGTCACGACATAGGCCAGTGCGACCTCATCCGCCGCGCGGATTATGTCGGGGTCAAGATCCTGCGCCATGGCCGCGGGTCTGGGCATCAGGGCCAATGCCAGCAGCACGGCAGCCACGCGGCCACCACGGCCCAGCCAAGCCGAGCCAAAGGCATCCATCGCCAGCAGCACCGCCGCCAGCCCCAGCAGCATGCCCATCAGATCACGCCCGACCGTCGCATCCGGCTGGAGGACCGTCACACCCGGCCAGTCCGCCACGGTGATCGGGCCACCGGCATTCAGCGCCTGCTGGCGTTCGCCCGCGACATAGATGCCTGCGGGTCGGTCCACGCCCGGGCCTTTCAGCATGTCGGCTGCAGAAACGGGCGCCAGATCGTCGGCCTCGGTCAGGTTGCCAAAGCCGTCCAGCACCTGAACCGGCGTCCAGAAGGGCTGCTGGCGGTCATCCGTCTGTTCGTCGCGGGCGCTGGTGCCCGCCGTGGCGACCAGACGCTGCATCATTTGGACGAACAGCTCGGACAGCGGCAGTGACGACCATTCGGCATTCGCGGTTACATGGACGAGAACGACCTGACCCTGCCCCAGCCTGTCACGCGTGATCAGCGGCGTGTCGTCCGTCAGCGCGGCGATGGTCTTATCCGCCAGATCGGGTGCGGGCTGGGCCATTAGCTGCGCGCGGACCGTCACGTCGTCGGGGATGGCCAGACCCGCAAAGGGGCCATTGGCGTCGAAGGGCTTGATCCCGCGCGGATCGCCCCAGCTGAGCGCGCCGCCGATGTCGCGCCCCCCTTGCCGCAGGTTGACCGGAAGCAGGGGCTCCTGATCCAGCCGATCGTCGCCCGCCATCCGCGGACCGCCAAAGCGGATCAGCAGACCGCCCTGATCGACCCATTCGGCCAGTTCTCCGATCTCGGCCAGTTGGACCTGATCGGCCAGGATCACCACGTCGGGGGCAGCGTCCAGCACGTCGCCAAGGCTGCCCTCGACCAGATCCGACGTCGGGGCCAGTGCCTGCCGCAGATAATGCATCTGGGACAGCAGTTCCTGCGCCTCGGACTGATCCGAGGGGTCGCCGACCAACGCAACCTTATGCCGCTGGACGCGGTCGTCGGCCAGAACGACTGCGCCAGCATGACTGTCGCCCTGAATGCGGAAGCTGGTGATGCGGTTGCGCAATTCCGGCGGTAGGTCGATGGCAATCCGGCGCGTGGTAATGCCGTCGCTGGTCTGCGGGGCATCGGCAGTCAGATCGGCCAAGGGACGCGCGATGCCCTGCGGGTCCGGCCCGATCGCCTGCACCGTCGCCGCATTGGTCGATGTTCCGCGCAGGATCAGCGCGGGCTCCGTCCCGTCCTGCAACGACAGCGTCCGCAGCGCCCGCAGCGGCGGGACCACCGTGACCGGACCCATCTCTGACAGATGTGCCAGCCAGTCGGCGCGGCCCGGATAATCGGTGCCATCCGCCAACCAAAGGGTTGACAACGCACCGGCAGGAACATCGGCCAGCACCTGCGGCGCATCGGTCGGCAACCCCGAGGGCCACGCCTTAGGGCGCGCGGCACGCAGGGCCGCAGTCAGGCTGGCGGCGGATTGGAAGGTCGCCGCGCCAGCCATGGGGCGGGCGTCAGCCATGAACAACGCGGCGGGGCGACCGGCAGCGGCGGCATCGGTCAGCGCCGCCTCGGCCCGCGCCTGCCTGGCGGCCCAATCGGGGGCTGCTGCCCAGCCCGCATCCATCACGATCAACAAGGGACCAGAGGCATCTTCGCGCGGCGCGGGCTTCCAGACCGGGCCTGCAAACGCCAGAATCAGCGCCGCCACCGCCAGCAGACGCAACAGCAGCAACCACCAAGGTGTGCGACGGGCCACGGGGCTTTTGTCGGTCAGGCCTTGCAGCAGCGAAACGCCGGGAAAGACGATGCGCTTGGGTGCAGGCGGCATGGCGCGCAGGATTACCCACAGGACGGGCAAGGCGACCAGTGCACCCAGCACCCAAGGCGCGGCAAATCCCAATGGTCCAAGGATCAGCATCAATGCGCCCCCCTTGGTCCCAGCATCGCCCAGATCCGGCCCAAAATCAGTGCCGGATCATCCGAAGTTACATTATGGTCGAACTGCCAACCAGCTTGGCCAGCCTGCGACCGCAACCAGTCGCGCCGCTGTGCCAGACGGGTCAGATATGCCTGACGCAAGCCTTGGGCATCACGGCTGTGATGGCGCGTGGTGGCACTTGGAGCACGGAACTCGACGGCACCTTCAAAGGGAAAGGTTTCTTCATCGGGATCAAGTATTTGAACAAGACATCCTCGAACCCCAAGGCCTGCGGCGCGCTGCAGCGCGTCCGCAACCCACTGCGGATCGGTCAGGAAGTCGGCAAGGATGATCACCTGACGGTCGGGGCGAAGTTCCGCCACGGGGAAATCGTCCGCGCGCGGCATGCACAACGCCTCGGCCAGACGGTCGGCTTGCAGGCGTCCCGTGCCCGCGGATTGGCCCAGCAGACCGACTTTTTCTCCTCCACGCAGCAGAAGCATTGCAAGGGCCAGCGCCAGAATGCGACCGCGATCGGCCTTGGTCGGGCGGTCAGGGCCGCCGGTGAAATCCATGTCGGGGGAAGACGACAGCCATATCTGGGCGGTCTGGGCGGTCTGCGCCTCGCGGTCGCGTACGAATTGCGCATCCGATCGGGCCGAGCGTCGCCAATCGATGCTGCGTGCCCCGTCGCCGATGCCCGCGGGACGGTACTGCCAGAAATCCTCGCCCGGACCGGCGCGGCGCAGGCCGTGGGCGCCGGGCGCGATCATGGCGGCCAGCCGCTCGGCCGCCAGCATCAGGGCGGGTAGATGGGCGCTGGCCGTGTCGGCCTGCGCCCGAAGGTCGGAGGGGCCGGTGATCATGCCGCGCGACGGCCGCCGATCCGGTCATCCAGCAGGCGGGTCACCACGGCATCGACGCTTTGCCCCTGCGCCCGTGCCGCGAAGGACAGCGCCATCCGGTGGCGCAGGACCGGGGCTGCCATGGCGGCGACATCATCTAGCGTCGGGGCATAGCGTCCGTTCAGCACCGCCCGCGCCCGCGTCACCAGCATCAACGCCTGCGCCGCGCGGGGGCCCGGCCCCCAGATCAGCGCGTCGCGGACAAAGGCAGGTGCCTCGGGGGCGGTGGGACGGCAGGCGCGGACGATGTCCAAAATGGCCTCGACCACGGCATCGCCGACGGGCATCTGGCGGATCAGGCGCTGCGCGGCGATCAGGTCGTCTGCGGCAAAGGCGGCATGGGGTGCGCCCTCCAACAGGCCGGTCGTGGCAAGCAGGATGTCACGCTCGGTGTCGCGGTCGGGATAATCGACGTCGATCTGCAGCAGGAAGCGGTCCAGCTGCGCCTCGGGCAGCGGATAGGTGCCCTCCTGCTCGATCGGGTTCTGGGTGGCAAGGACGTGGAACGGGCGGCCAAGGGGACGGTGCTGGCCGCTGATCGTCACCTCGCGTTCCTGCATGGCTTGCAGTAAGGCCGATTGGGTACGCGGGCTGGCGCGGTTGATTTCATCGGCCATCAGCAACTGGGTGAAGACCGGACCTTCGATGAAACGAAACGCGCGGGTGCCGTCCGGCAAGGCGTCCAGAACCTCGGACCCCAGAATATCGGCGGGCATCAGGTCGGGCGTGAACTGGATGCGCTGGCTGTCCAGCCCCATCACGGTGGCCAGCGTATCGACCAGCATCGTCTTGCCCAGACCCGGCTGACCGACCAGCAGCGCGTGCCCGCCCGCCAGAATCGCGGCCAGCACCTGTTCGACCACGTCATGCTGGCCGACGAAACGCTGTTCGACGCTTAGCCGTGCTTCGGACAGGCGCGCGGCAAGGGCCTGAACCTCTTGCACCAGAATTTCGTCCGACGTCATGACATTGCCCTTCTGCTGCTTTACACCGGAGCATATGCAGTTGGGGTGGAGGCGACCAGATCGAATGGCGGAAAACAGTGACAAAACCGTGAGCGCCGAGGGCCTGGCCCAGGTTGCAAGCAAAGCAGCCAAGGGCGGACTGCCGCCCGTGCATCTGTGGAACCCACCCTATTGCGGCGAAATGGATCTGGTGATCCGCACGGATGGCACCTGGATCCATGATGGCACGCCCATCGGACGCCCCGCGATGGTGCGGCTGTTTTCCACCATCCTGAAGCGTGAAGGCGACAGTTTCTTTCTGGTCACCCCGGTCGAGAAACTGGGCATCACCGTCGAAGATGCGCCCTTCATCGCCACCGATGCCGATTTCGCGCCCGACAAAATCACCTTCACCACCAATCTGGGCGATCAGGTGGTCGCAGGCCCCGACCACGCGATCATCATGCGCGGCGATGCGGGCCAGCCCCGACCCTATGTGCATGTCCGTGCGGGGCTAGAGGCGCTGATCGACCGCAAGACCTTCTATCGGCTGGCTGCGGCGGCCGATCCCGGTCCCGACGGGCGCGTCGGCGTCACCTCACGCGGTCGGTTTTTCGCATTGGAGCCCTGATGCCACGCTTTGCCGCCAATCTGACGTGGATGTTCACCGAACTGCAGATGTTCGACCGATTTGCCGCCGCCGCCGAGGCGGGCTTTACCGGGGTCGAGATCCTGTTCCCCTATGACCTTGCCGCGCCGCAGATGTATCGCGCTGCCGTCAAGGCTGGGGTCGAGATCGTGCTGATCAACGCACCGCCCCCGAACTGGGCGGGTGGTCCGCGCGGCTTTGCCGCCGTTCCGGGAAACGAGGCGCGCTTTCGCCGCGACTTCGAACGCAGCCTGCGCGTCGCCGAGGCGCTGCGTGCCCGCCACATCCACATCATGGCAGGCAAGGCCGAAGGTCCCGACGCGCTGCAGACCTATGTCGACAATCTCAGCTGGGCTGCCGAACGCGCACCTCACACCAGCCTGACGATCGAGCCGCTGAACCAGAACGATCATCCGGGCTACTTCCTGTCGTGCTATGATCAGGCCGCCGAGATTCTGGGCCGGATCGGCGCGCCCAACGTCGGACTGCAACTGGATACCTATCACGCAGAGGTCATCACGGGCGACATGCTGGCCACCTGGGCCAGGTATGCGCCGCTGGTGCGTCACATCCAGATCGCGGGTCACCCCGGCCGTCACGAACCCGACCAGGGCACGCTGGACTATCCCGCCTTCTTCGCGGAGCTGGACGAATGGGGCTATCGCGGTTGGGTCAGTGCGGAATACGAGCCTGCGCGCACCACCTTTTCCGGCCTGGGCTGGCTGGCCGGCGCAGGGCAGGCTTGACAGGCGGCAAGATAATTTCCAACGATCAGGGGAACTTGCACGAAGGCTGCGCCGTTCAATCATCGACGCGCCGATATGCAGGGTCAAAGTCAGGCACTCGGCGCCTGTAAAAAGGGGAACACCATGAATTCGATCATCTACATTGTCGGCCTTATCGTCGTCGTCCTGTTCATCCTGTCCTTCCTGGGCCTGCGCTGATACGCATCTGAACGACGCGGGGCGGCAGTGTAAACTGCGACCCTGACGCCACGAAAGCGGAACCTCTGCTCTTTGGGCGGGGGTTTCGATCATTTGCGGGCTAGCCTTTGGACGCCGCATCGGGTAGGGCAGCCGCGAACGTTAAAGAAGGCCGCCATGGATATCCGCAACATCGCCATCATCGCCCACGTTGACCACGGCAAGACCACGCTGGTGGACCAGCTGCTGCGGCAGTCCGGCTCTTTCCGCGAAAATCAAGCCGTTGCCGAACGCGCAATGGACAGCAACGACATCGAACGCGAACGCGGCATTACCATTCTTGCGAAGGCAACTTCGGTCGAATGGAAAGGCACGCGCATCAACATCGTCGACACCCCTGGTCACGCCGATTTCGGCGGCGAGGTGGAACGCATCCTCTCGATGGTCGATGGTGTCTGCCTGCTGGTCGATGCCGCCGAAGGTCCGATGCCGCAGACGAAATTCGTCTGCTCGAAGGCACTGGCCCTTGGCCTGCGCCCGATCGTGGTTCTGAACAAGGTCGACAAACCTGCCGCAGAACCCGAAAATGCCCTGAACGACGTGTTCGACCTGTTCGCCAACCTTGGCGCGAACGACGAACAGCTGGACTTCCCGCATGTCTATGCTTCGGGCATCGGCGGCTGGGCGGATGACACGCTGGAAGGTGACCGCAAGGACATGTCGGCGCTGTTCGACCTGATCCTGAAGCATGTCGAGCCTCCCAAGCAGATCACCCGCAACGACGAGCCTTTCCAGATGCTGGCGACCACGCTTGGTGCCGACAACTTCCTGGGCCGTCTGCTGACGGGTCGTGTCGAGGCCGGCACCGCCCGCGCCGGTGACACGCTGAAGGCGCTGTCGCGCGACGGCGAGCGGATCGAACAGTTCCGCATCAGCAAGATCCTGGCCTTCCGCGGTCTGACCCAGACCCCGATCGAGATGGCCGAAGCCGGTGACATCGTCACCATCGCGGGCATGGCGAAAGCCACCGTGGCCGATACGCTGTGTGACCCCGAGGTCGAAGCCGCCCTGCCCTCGCAGCCGATCGATCCGCCGACCATCAGCGTCACCTTCGGCATCAACGACAGCCCGCTTGCGGGCAAAGAAGGCAAGAAGGTCCAGTCGCGGGTCATCCGTGAACGCCTGATGCGCGAAGCCGAAATCAACGTCGCCATCAAGGTCGAAGACACCCCCGGCGGCGACGCCTTCGTGGTTTCGGGCCGTGGCGAATTGCAGATGGGCGTGTTGATCGAAAACATGCGCCGTGAAGGCTTCGAGCTGTCGATCAGCCGTCCCCGCGTCATCTTCCAGGAAGAAGATGGTGTCCGGATGGAGCCGATCGAAGAAGCCATCATCGACGTCGACGACGAATACACCGGCGTGGTGATCGAAAAGCTGACTGGCGAACGCAAGGGCGACCTGCTGGAAATGCGCCCCGCTGGCGTCGGCAAGACCCGCATCGTGGCACTTGTGCCGTCGCGCGGTCTGATCGGCTATCAGGGCGAATTCATGACCGACACGCGCGGCAACGGCGTGCTGAACCGCATCTTCCACAGCTGGGCCCCCTATAAGGGTGCCATTCAAGGCCGCCGTCAGGGCGTTCTGATCAGCATGGAGAACGGCATTTCGGTGTCCTACGCCCTGTGGAAGCTGGAAGATCGCGGCAAGTTCTTCATCGGCGCTCAGGAAGAGCTGTATCAGGGCATGATCATCGGCGAACACAGCCGTGACAACGACCTTGAAGTGAACCCGCTGAAGGGCAAGCAGCTGACCAACGTTCGCGCCTCGGGCACGGATGAAGCTGTCCGCCTGACGCCGCCGGTCCGCCTGTCGCTGGAAGAGGCAATCGCCTATATCAACGACGACGAGTTGGTCGAAGTCACGCCCAAGAACATCCGTCTGCGCAAGCGTCACCTTGACCCGCACGAGCGCAAGCGTGCGTCGCGCGCCGACGGCTGATCAAGACTAAATGACTGAGGGTTCCCGGAACATGTTTCCGGGGACTTTCTTATTTGACGATGACCTGTCGAAACGACAGGTCGGGCGAGCAATGGTTCCGTGATACCATTGCCGCAGGTTGCACCCTCTCTGCCCTCTTAGTGTCATACCTTTGATTGTTTGGTTGCCTATTTGGTTCCATACGGGTCTGATGACGATGTATCCTGTTTCGCGTGTTGCCTTGTATCGTCATCGACCCACCAACCAGCCTTACCGGATTCAAGCGAATGACCAACACGATGTCCTCTCCCGAAAACGCGCGCGTGCATGAAAGCGCGGTGACCGCCACTTTGCGGCTGATCGAGGAATCGCAATCGCATACGCCCAGTCTGCAAGACGTGGCCGATGCGATGGACATGCCGCTGGAACGTCTTCAGTCGATCTTCCCGGACAAGACTTCGCTGCTGATCTCGGTGGTCGAACAGGCCTGTATGGTCCTGATCGACCGATGCACCCGCGCCGTGGTGCAGATCGATCCCGACGATCCGATGCAACAGTGTCATGCGCTGATCACGGCCTATCTTTGCTGGGTCGTGGAATACCCCTCGCAGTTTCGCCTGATGTCGGACCAGCGCCTGATCAACGCCAACAGCTATTCCCAATTGCGCCGTTATCAGGATTCGATCAATGATCTGGCCAGCCGCATGATGCAGCGCGCGCAGGACAAGGGCCAGCTGCACCCCAAGGAAGACATCGCATCCCTGGTCATCACCAGCCGCTGCTTTGTCTATGGCACCGCGCGGATGATCGTGGACGGACGCCTTGGCGATTTTTCGCAGGACAGCGATCCGGTCAAAGCGGCGCAGGTCATCGTCGGCGATTATATCCGTCGGGTGGCCCGCGGGTCGCAGGGTCCGGTCAGCGCCGCCGGATGACGTGACAGTTTAACCCCTTTCGAACAGCCAGACCATGCGGTATCCCCGTGGCAACCTGGGAATGACGAAAGACACGACGTGACCGATTACATCATCAAAGATATCGCACTGGCCGATTACGGCCGCAAGGAACTGGACATCGCCGAGATCGAGATGCCCGGCCTGATGGCCCTGCTGGAGGAATACGGCGACAGCAAGCCCCTGAAGGGCGCACGGATCGTCGGCAGCCTTCACATGACCATCCAGACCGCCGTGCTGATCGAGACGCTGGTGGGCCTTGGTGCCGATGTGCGTTGGGCGTCGTGCAACATCTATTCGACGCAGGATCATGCGGCGGCGGCCATCGCCGCGGCGGGCATCCCGGTCTTCGCGATCAAGGGCCAGAGCCTTGAGGAGCATTGGGATTATCTGGACCGGTCCTTCCAGTTCGAAGAAGGCGCGAACCTGATCCTGGACGATGGCGGCGATGCGACGCTGTATGTCCTGCTGGGCGCGCGCGCCGAGGCGGGCGAGGACATCATCCCCGTCCCGCAATCGGATGAGGAAGCCGTTATCAAGGCGCAGATCGCAAAGCGCATGGAACAATCGCCGGGCTGGTTCACCAAGACCCGCGACCAGATCCTTGGCGTCTCCGAGGAGACGACCACCGGCGTCCACCGTCTTTACGATCTGCAGAAGAAGGGCCAGCTGCCCTTCCCCGCGATCAACGTCAATGACAGCGTCACCAAGTCGAAGTTCGACAACAAGTACGGCTGCAAGGAATTGCTGGTCGACGGCATCCGCCGCGCCACCGACGTGATGATGGCCGGCAAGGTCGCCGTCGTCTGCGGTTACGGCGATGTCGGCAAGGGCTGCGCCGCCAGCCTGGTCGGCGCGGGCGCCCGCGTGAAGGTGACCGAGGTCGACCCGATCTGCGCCCTGCAAGCCGCCATGGACGGCTTCGAGGTCGTGACGCTGGAAGACGTGGCCGACAGCGCCGACATTTTCGTCACCACCACCGGCAACCGCGACGTGATCCGGCTGGAACATATGCGCGTCATGAAGAACATGGCGATCGTCGGCAATATCGGCCATTTCGACAATGAAATTCAGGTCGCCAGCCTGCGCAACCACAAGTGGACCAACATCAAGGATCAGGTGGACATGATCGAGATGCCCTCGGGCAATCGCATCATCCTACTGAGCCAGGGCCGCCTGCTGAACCTTGGGAATGCCACCGGCCATCCGTCCTTCGTGATGTCGGCCAGCTTCACCAACCAGGTTCTGGCCCAGATCGAACTGTGGACCAAGGGCGACGAATACCAGCCGGGCGTCTATATCCTGCCCAAGGCACTGGACGAAAAAGTGGCACGTCTGCACCTTGAAAAGGTCGGGGCCAAGCTGAGCACGCTTTCCAAGGAACAGGCTGATTATATCGGCGTTACGCCCGAAGGCCCATTCAAATCCGACCATTACCGGTACTGATCACATGACAGAATATTCGCTGTTTACCTCCGAGTCCGTCTCGGAGGGGCATCCCGATAAGATCGCCGACCAGATTTCGGACGCGATCCTCGATGCCATCCTGACCGAAGATGCGCGCGCCCGTGTGGCCTGCGAGACGATGGTGAAAACCGGCGTCGCCATCATCTCGGGTGAAATCACCACCAGCGCGTGGGTGGATCTGGAATCCATCGTGCGCGGCGTCATCAACAATATCGGGTATAATTCGTCCGATGTCGGGTTTGACGGGGCGACCTGCTCGGTCATCAACATCATCGGCAAGCAATCGCCCGAGATCAATCAGGGCGTCGATCGTGCCAGTCTGGAAGAACAGGGTGCGGGCGATCAGGGTCTGATGTTCGGCTATGCCTCGGATGAGACCGACGTGCTGATGCCCGCGCCGATCACCTATGCCCACCGTCTGGTAGAACGCCAGTCCAAGGTGCGCCGCGACGGTTCGCTGGCTTGGCTGCGCCCGGATGCGAAATCGCAGGTGACCTTGCGCTATGGCGCTGATGGTCGTCCGGAGGGCATCGACGCGGTCGTGCTGTCCACGCAGCACAACCCCGAAATCAGCCTGGCCGATCTGCGCGAAGCCGTGATCGAGGAGATCATCAAGCCGGTCCTGCCGGCGGAATGGCTGTCCGCGGACACGAAATACTTTATCAACCCGACCGGCAAATTCGTCATCGGCGGGCCGGTGGGCGACTGCGGTCTGACGGGTCGCAAGATCATCGTCAACAGCTATGGCGGCATGGCCCGCCATGGTGGTGGTGCGTTTTCGGGCAAGGATCCGTCCAAGGTCAACCGTTCGGCGGCCTATGCGGGTCGTTGGGTTGCCAAGAACATCGTGGCTGCCGGTCTTGCACGTCGCTGCGAAATTCAGGTCAGCTATGCCATCGGCGTGGCCGAGCCGACCTCGATCAGCATCAACTGCTTCGGGACGGAAACGGTGTCTGCCGACAAGATCGTCGCCGCGGTGCGCGAGGTCTTCGACCTGCGTCCCTTCGCGATCATTCGCGAGCTGGACCTGCTGCACCCGATCTATCGCCCGACGGCCAGCTATGGCCACTTCGGTCGTGATCCCTATGCGCTTAACGGCGCAACGGCGTTCAGCTGGGAACGCACCGACCGGGCCGAGGCGTTGAAGGCCGCATTGACCTGAAACCGAAAAGGCCGCCTCACGGGGCGGCCTTTTTCGTCAAAGCGGTCAATATGCCATGACGCCCCAGTATCTGCTGCCGCTGATCGGTCAACCTTCATTCGCCAGCAGAAAGCCTGATATCACCCGAACCAATCCCCAGACCGCCAGAAACGCCCAGATCAGGAAGCCGATGCCGATCATCATGGTGATCATCGCGATCAAACCGATCAGAAGGCTGATCCAGAATGTCCTGATCTGGAAGCGAAGATGGCTATCCAGCACGGAATTCTGCCCGCGCGACATATAAGCATAGACGACACCGGCCAATGTCGTCAGCGCCACCAAATAGCCCACTGCAAAAAGACCATAGACGACTTTCGCGGGCATCAGATCATTCTGGGGCGTCATCAGCCTACTTCTCAGGAATACAGTTTGCGGGCGCGGTCTTCGAATGCGCGGACGATCCGCGACATGGCTTCGTTAAAGACGACGCCGATCAGCCGCTGCAGGATCATGTTCTTGAATTCGAAATCGACGAAGAACTCGACATGGCAGCCGCCTTCGGGACGATCCTTGAAGGTCCAGCCGCTGCGCATGTATTTGAACGGGCCGTCCAGATATTCCGTGTCGATTTTCAGAACGCCGTTCTCATCTTCGGGCCACAACACGACGCGGCTGCCAAACCGCTCGCGGAAGACTTTGAAGCTGATGACCAGATCGGCGGCAATCTCTTGTGCGCCATCATCGCGGGTCGTGGTGTTGCGGATACGGGCCGCGCTGTTCCACGGCAGAAACTGCGGATAGCTTTCGATGTCGGCCACCAGATCGTACATCTGGCGGGCGGTATAAGGCAGATCTCGGGTATCGTGATGTTTCGGCAAGGTATGGCTCTTGAGTTTCGTCGCGGCGTCTGTTTCGATTCCGATCAGGCATTAACAGGCAGGGCCCGCGATGAACAACATGATCTGGCTGATGCGTGCCACAAAATGGGCCCGCAAGCCACCAAGCGCAAAGATGGTCAAGCTGGTCTTTGCCATCATCGCGGCAGGTCTAGCCATGCTGCTGCTGGAAAAATTGGGAATGTGGCCCGAATGGGCCACATTGGATCAGCGTCGCGGAATGCGTATCCCGCGTTAGTCCTTGCGGATGGCCACCGGCTGCTGGCGCGGGGCACCCAGTTGCAGGGTGATCGCGAAGGCGGTCAGCAGACCCATGGCCATGAAGATCATCGTCATCCCGTATTCCTTTTATCCAGCTAACATCAACCTAATCACAGATCCGTGGCACGGAAAGTGTCACATTGTCCCATATCGCCACTTTCGAAGCCGCGCTGCAGCCATGTCTGGCGCTGCTGGGCCGAACCGTGGGTAAAACTGTCGGGCATCGGGTTCCGCCCGGCATTGGACTGGATGACATCGTCACCCACGGCCTCGGCTGCCTGCATCGCCTCTTGCATGTCCCCAACTTCCAGCGTGCCAAATCGTTCCTGAGCCTGACGCGCCCAGATCCCTGCGTAACAATCGGCCTGCAGTTCGGTCATCACGGATAGGCGGTTCGAATCCGCCTCGGAAACGCGACCACGTTCCTGGTTCACCGCGCCAAGCGTGCCGGTCAGGTTCTGGACGTGGTGGCCGACCTCATGCGCGATGACATAAGCGGCGGCGAAATCACCGCCCGCACCCATGCGGTTCGCCATCTGGTCGAAGAAATCGGTGTCCAGATAGACCTTCTGATCGCCGGGGCAATAGAACGGTCCCATGGCCGAGGATGCACCGCCGCAGGCCGACTGGATGGCGCCGCTGAACATCACCAGCTTGGGTTCGACATAGGCGACGTCGGCCTGATCGCGCAGGACGGGGGTCCAGACTTCTTCGGTATCGGCCAGAACGACCGAGACGAACTGGCCCATCTGTTCGTCCCGCTCGCTCAGTTCGGTCTGCTGGGTGCCACCATCCATACCCTGCACCAAGGGCGAGACATCGATGCCGAAGAAATAGCCGACAGCCAACACGACCAGCGTCCCCGCGATGCCGATGCCGCCTGCCCGGCCCATGCCGCGCCGATCCTCGATGTTGCTGCTGCCCCGCCGCCCGCGCCATTTCATGTGATGTCTTCCCTGTGCTGGGTGTTGTTTGGCAGCCAACGCGCCCGGCCGCATCGGGTTTCACGCAAGCATCACAGCCCTGCGACCCCACCGCAAGATGCTTGACCTTTGCGGCCTTCGGGGGGAAGGACAGGCAAGACAGGGAAAAGGGAACGCGATGCTGCGCAGGCTTTACGACTGGACGATGGGTTTGGCCGCACACCGGCGTGCTTCGACATGGCTGTTCGCGATCAGCTTCATCGAAAGCAGCGTCTTTCCCATTCCGCCCGATGTGCTGATGATCCCGATGGTTCTGGCACGCCGCGCGCGGGCATGGGCCATTGCCGCCATCGCCACCTGCGGGTCGGTTCTGGGGGCGCTGCTGGGATATTGGATCGGCGCCGCCCTGATGGAGTCCGTCGGCCAATGGGTCCTGACGATGTACGGCAAAGAGGCCGCATACGACCATCTTGCCCAGCAATTCGCAGCCTATGGCGGGTGGGCGGTGCTGTTCGCGGCGCTGACGCCCTTCCCCTTCAAGGTCATCACCATCTTTTCGGGCGCCGTGGGCATGTCCCTGCCCCTGTTCATCCTGACCACGATCATCGGTCGTGCCGCGCGCTTCTTCGTGGTGGCGGGGCTGCTATGGCGCTTTGGCCCGCCGATCCGTGATTTCATCGAGAAACGGCTTGGCCTGGTCTTCACTATCTTCATGGTCTGCCTGATCGGCGGATTTGCAGCTCTGAGGTTCCTGTGACTGATCGCCAGCTTGCCTATGTCGCCGGTGCGGGTTCGGCCGCGCTGCTGATCGCCGCCCTCGGGTTTCAGGCCGCGGGTTACATGCCGTGCGAACTGTGCATCCTGCAGCGATGGCCCCATGTCGCGGCGGTGGTGATCGCCGCGCTGGTGTGGCTGACCGGCTGGACACGGGCGCTTTCCATTCTGGGGATGGTTGCCGCAGGCACGGCGATGGGCTTTGCCATCTATCACGTCGGCGTCGAGATGACGTGGTGGAAGGGCCCCGCCCATTGTTCCGGCGGCGTCGCCGATTTCGCCCGCATGTCGGCCAGCGACCTGATGACCAAGCTGCAAGGTACCCCCGTGACCCGCTGCGACGAGGTCGCCTGGCGCTTCCTTGGGGTGTCGATGGCCGGCTGGAACGCGATCTGTTCGGCGATCCTTGCGATCATCTGGGGCATGGCTGCGCGAAAGGCAGGAAACAGGGGCTGAACCGGTGTTTTCCTGACCCTTGAAGCGGGGGCGCGATTGCCCCTTGCACCGGCCTCGGCTATACCAAAGATCGACAAGATGTTGAGGAATACCCGTGGCCGACACCCCAGAAGACGATCTGCCCCAATCCCCCGAGAATGGTGACGAAAACAGCACCGAGACGCGCGTGGTCATGCACCATGACGGACCGGTCATCGACATCAGCGACGAGATGCGGACTTCGTATCTGGACTATGCCATGTCGGTTATCGTCAGCCGTGCGATCCCGGATCTGCGCGATGGGCTGAAGCCGGTTCACCGCCGCATCCTCTATGCGATGGACGAAAGCGGCAATACGCCCGACAAATCCTATCGCAAATCGGCCCGTCCGGTCGGTGACGTGATGGGTAAGTATCACCCGCATGGCGACAGCGCGATCTATGATGCGCTGGTCCGTCTGGCGCAGAACTTTTCGATGTCGCTGCCTCTGCTGGACGGTCAGGGCAACTTCGGCAGCATGGACGGCGACAGCGCGGCCGCCATGCGTTATACCGAAGTCCGCATGGACAAACCGGCCAGCTATCTGCTGATGGACATCGACAAGGATACCGTCGATTTTCAGGACAACTATGACGGCAAGGACCGCGAACCGACGGTTCTGCCTGCGCGTTTCCCGAACATGCTGGTCAATGGTGCGGGCGGTATCGCCGTCGGCATGGCGACCAACATCCCGCCCCACAACCTGGGCGAAGTCATCGACGCCACGCTGGAGCTGATCGAGAACCCCGATCTGCCGACCGAACGCTTGCTGGAAATCATCCCCGGACCCGACTTTCCGACCGGTGCGACGATCCTGGGCCGTTCCGGGTCGCGCAAGGCCTATCTTGAGGGTCGCGGCAGCGTCATCATCCGGTCCAAGGTTCACATCGAAGAACCCCGCAAGGACCGCTATGCCATCGTTGTGGACGAAATTCCCTATCAGGTGAACAAGGCCACGCTGATCGAAAAGATCGCCGAGCTGGCCAAGGAAAAGCGCGTCGAGGGCATTTCCAGCGTTCAGGATGAATCCGACCGTCAGGGTGTGCGCGTCGTCGTCGAACTGAAGCGCGATGCCACCCCCGAGGTCGTGCTGAACCAGCTGTTCCGTTTCACCCAGTTGCAGACCAGCTTTGGCTGCAACATGCTGGCGCTGAACGGCGGCAAGCCCGAACAGTTGAAGCTGCGCGATTTTCTAACTTATTTCATCAGCTTCCGCGAAGAAGTTGTCGCGCGCCGCACCGCCTATGAATTGCGCAAGGCCCGCGAACGCAGCCATGTGCTGTGCGGTCTGGCCGTTGCGGTCAGCAATGTCGATGAAGTCGTCGCCACCATCCGTTCGTCCGCCGATGCCGCAGAAGCGCGCACCCGACTGATGGAACGTCGCTGGCCTGCCCATGACATCGTCGAATATCTGCGCTTGATCGACGATCCGCTGCATCCGGTGAATGAAGACGGGACCTACAACCTGTCGGAAACGCAGGCACGCGCCATTCTGGACCTGCGCCTGCAGCGTCTGACGCAGATCGGTGTCAAGGAAGTTACCGACGAACTGCAATCTCTGGCCGAAGCCATCCGTGATTTCCTGGCGATCCTGGCATCGCGCGAACGCATCATGGAGATCATCAGCGACGAGCTGCGCGAAATCCGCGGCCTGTTCGCCGTTCCCCGTCGCACCGAGATCGTCGAATGGTCCGGCGACATGATGGACGAGGACCTGATCGAGCGTGAGGACATGGTCGTGACCATCACCTCGGGCGGCTATATCAAGCGCACCGCGCTGGCCGAATTCCGTGCGCAGCGCCGCGGCGGCAAGGGTCTGTCGGGCATGGCCACCAAGGAAGACGACGTGGTCACCACCCTGTTCGTCGCCAACACCCATACCGAACTGCTGTTCTTCACCACGGACGGCATGGTCTATCGTCTGAAAACCTGGCGTCTGCCGCTTGGCGGCCGCACGTCCAAGGGCAAGGCCATCGTCAACATCCTGCCGATCGACGCGGGTGTTTCCATCGCGGCACTGCTGCCGATGGACGCCCCCGAGACCGAGTGGGAGAATTATCAGGTGGTCTTCGCCACCGATCAGGGCGACGTGCGCCGCAACGCGCTGTCTGACTTCACCAACATCATGCGTAACGGCAAGATTGCGATGAAGCTGCCCGAAGGCGTGACGCTGATCGGGGCGCGTCTGGCGACCGAACAGGATGACGTGATGATGTTCACATCGTCGGGTCGTGCCATCCGCTTCCCGACCACGGCGGTGCGTGTCTTCCAAAGCCGCGCCTCGACCGGGGTGCGCGGCATCCGGCTTGGCAAGGATGACAGCGTGGTCAGCATGTCCGTCATCCGTCACTTCGATGCCGATCCTGCCGAACGGGTGGCCTATCTGAAGATGCGCCGCGCGGTTGCAGGTGCGCTGGATGACGGCGCCGAGGCGGATGAGGACGAGGAAACCGTCGCCGAGGGCAGCATCACCCAGGAACGCTATGCCCAGATGTCGGCGGCCGAGGATCTGATTTTGACCATCACCGCGAATGGTGCGGGCAAGATCAGCTCCAGCCACGATTATCCGGTGCGCGGTCGCGGGGGCCAAGGCGTGATGGCCATGGACCGTGCGATGCGCGGCGGCGCCATCGTCGCCAGCTTCCCGGTGGAAGTCGATGACCAGATCATGCTGGCCACGTTGACAGGCCAGTCGATCCGCGTGCCGGTCGAGGGTATCAGCTTCCGGTCGCGTTCCGCCGGCGGTGTCCGCGTCTTCAACACCAGCAGCGGAGAGATCGTCGTCTCGGTCGCCCGCATCGCCGAACAGGCCGACGCCGAAGCGCTGCCCGAAGAAGATCAGGACTGAACACAACCCGCCCGCCCCTGACCGGGGCGGGCTTTTCCGAACCAGCGGGGATGCCCTTGGATCAATCGAACGACTCGGTCTTGCGCGAACGTCTTCAAACCGGCTTTCTGGGGATCATCGCGTTTTCCCTGTTGCTGTTCATGTTGGTGCAGGCGCGCTTTATCCTCATCTCGCTGGCGATCGCGATCATCCTGTTTTCGCTGACCTCCGATGCAATCCACGCCATCTCGACCCGTCTGAAGGTGCCGAACTGGCTGGCAACGACGCTGGCGCTGATTGGGATCGCGCTTGGGCTTCTGTGGATTTCGACGACCATCGTGGCGCAGGTCAATGAAATCGTCTTCCTGTCGATCAGCTATGCCGAACGTGCGCAGGCCGCCATACCGGCCCTGACCGAACGGTTGGGACCCGAGGCGCAGGAACGCATCATCACGGCGCTGACGAATTTCAACATCACCGGCTGGATCAGATCGCTTGCGGGTCAGGCATCGGGCATCCTGTCGGGCAGCGTACTGGTCATCCTGTTCGTAGGCTTCATGTTCGCCGAACAGGTCTGGTTCCCCCAAAAGGTCGAGCGTTTGTCCGAGGATGCCGACCAAGCGCGGCAGGTCCGTCGGATCATCACCTCGATCATGCACCGGGTGAACCGCTATCTGGTGGTCAAAACCGCGGTCAGTCTGGTCACCGCGACGCTGGTCTGGTTGATCTTCCGCGGTTTCGGGTTGGAACTGGCAACGGCCGTGGCGATCCTGACTTTCGTCCTAAATTTCATCCCTTCGGTCGGATCCATCGTGGCGACGGTCGTCGCGGCGATTCTGGTCTTCGTGCTGACGGGCGACATGACGATGACGCTGATCGTCGGGGCATTGTGCAGCCTTGTGCAGTTCATCATCGGCAATGTCATCGATCCGATGCTGCTTGGGCAGACGCTGCGCCTGTCCAGCTTCGGCATCATCCTGTCGCTGGCCTTCTGGGGCGCGGTCTGGGGCGTGCCGGGCATGTTCCTGGCGGTGCCGATCATGGTCGCGCTGATGATCGTCTGCGCGCATATCCCGTGGTTGCGCCCCGTGGCGGTGATGCTGTCGCGTGAAGGCTTGCCGGATGATGGCACCAGCGATCGCCACGACAGCCCACGCGCTGCCTAAGAAACACGGTTCGGCCATGAAGAAAGGGCGCCCTACTCGGGGCGCCCTTCTTTCGTGAACCCGCCGCCTTAGCGGTCGCCGTCACCGGTATCCGGCAGGGCATCGCCGTCGGCAGCCTGATCGAAGGTCAGCGCGGGGTCGTGCTTTTGCGGGCTGGACGGTGCCTCGCGCACGGGTTTTTCCGCGCCGGTCAGAGCCTCGGGGTTGCGGAGCCAGATGTCGCGCTGTGCGAAGGGCACTTCGATGGACTCTTCCTCGAAGCGACGGACGACCTCATGCAGCACGTCCGAGGTCACACCCAGCCCTGCGCCGACATCGGCCAGGATCGCACGGATCTCGAAGTCCAGCGAATCCGCGCCCAAGCCCCGGAACAGAACCGACGGGGGCGGATCGATGGCGACCATGGCCTGATCCTCGATGATCTCACGCAGGATGCGTTCGACCTTGCGGGTATCGGTGCCATAGGCCACGCCGACCGGAATGATGATGCGGCCCACCTTGTTATGGCGGGTCCAGTTGGTCACCGGCTGACTGATCAGGTCGCTGTTCGGAACGATGACTTCGGTCTTGTCAAAGGTCTCGACCTGGGTCGAACGCACCGAGATGCGCTTGACAATGCCCTGTTGACCGCCCGCGCTGATCCAGTCGCCGACGCTGACGGGGCGTTCGATCAGCAGGATGATGCCGGACACAAAGTTCGACACGATGTTCTGCAGACCGAAACCGATACCGACCGAAAGCGCACCGGCGACGATGGCAAGCGAACTAAGGTCGATGCCCGCCGAGGTGATCGCCAAAACCGCGGCCAGCACGATACCCACATAGCCCAGCCCCGACACCAGCGCATTCTGCCCGCCGGGATCAAGCTTGGTCTTGGGCAGGATCGAATTGCGGAACGCGCCTTGGACCGTCCGGGTCACGAAATAGCCGATGGCAAAGACGATCAGGAAGGTGATGATCGCGCCCGGCGACAGGGTGATGCCGCCAAGGCTGACACCGGTCCGGAAGCGAACCCAATATTCGCCCAGTTCCTGCACCGAGGCACCCCAGATGACCAGAAACAGCGGCACCGAGAGGATGACCAGCGCAAAGCCGATCAGCAGAGGCGCAAGGCCGTCACGGGCACCTTCGGCACCGCGTTGCAGCATGTTGAAAACGTCAGCGATGAAGTCCTGCAACAGGATCAGCAGCGCGACCAGACCAAGCGACAGCAGCCACGGCCAGACCAGCAGGTTGCCAAAGTTGATGAAGCCTGCAGCCATCGCGATCAGCGCGATGATCGGCACCACGCGGGTCAGCTGACCGGCCCATGCCACGATCCAGTGGCGATAGGACAGGTCCTGCGTCACGGAATCGCGCGTCAGGCGGCGCAGGGTATTGCCCAGCTTGAACATCGCCAGACCGGCCAGCACCACCATCACGACGTGCCAAACGCCCGCGGCGGCTTCGCTGAACTGGACCGGCACACGGCCAGCCTGGGCCTCGCCCTGTTCATAAAGGCCCGACAGCGGCAGGACCGCGCGGGTCAGGATATGATGGATCGACATCAGCGTGGCCAATGCGGTGACCATGCGGGCGGCCGAAATGCGCGCGGCTTCGCCCATCTGCAGCGATGTATAGGCGATGGCTTCGCGTGGGAACATGGCGCGGGCCAGCCAGATGCCACCGAACAGGATGACCGCGGCCACCGGCAGCGCATCAAGGAATGGGGTCGTCCAGGGACCGGGCAGACCGGTCGCCTTGATGGCGCGGATGGCAAGATTGACCCCGACCATCGGCACGGCGATCTGACCAAGCGACACGACAAAGGCCATGACCGCCCGGCTGTAGGATGACGCACGGGCCGACAGGCGCGACGGCAGGTTGATGATCCAGCGACGCCCAAGGGTCAGCAGCAGGATCGCCGCCAGCAGATAGGCACCGGCGACGGGCAGACGGGGCCGCACGTCGGCGAAGGTTTCCGTGGCGGCTCCTTGAACCGAAACTTCGGAGGCAACGCCCTCCAACAGTTCGAAACCGTCCGAAACCGCTGCAGCCCAGCTGGTGGGCAGCAGGGGCGACGGGGTCTGGCGGGCCAGTGCCAAGGCCTGACGCTGGCGCAGAACCTCATCGATCTGCGAGATGATGGAATTGGCGCGGCTGGCAGCCTCGGTTGCGGCAAGACGCGGTGCCTGTGCGGTGGACAGCTGTTCGTTCAGTTCCTCGCGGCGGGTCGCAACATCGGCGTCTTCGGTTTCGCCTTCAGCAGGCGCCGGACCAAGGGATTCGATCTGGTTGCGCAGGGTGGCGATGCGGTCGGCGTTGACGTTCTGGCCCAGTTGCAGGCGATCGCGCCATTCGACGATGGTATCACGCGCCTGCCCAAGGGCGGCATCGGACGCCTGCGGATCAACGGAAAGCCCCTCGACCTTTTCGGCAGTCTGCTCCCATTGGTCATAGTTCAGGGTCTGCTGGGCCAGGATGGGCGTTGCCGTGGTAGCCAGAAAGGCCACCATCAGCATTGCTAGGAAATGTCTCATGTAGTGGATCAACCTTCAAAGACTTCGGGCAGGTCCGGTGCGCCGTGGGTCAACCATTCGGGAACCGGAAGGCCCTTGGCGCGCAGGAACTCGGGGTTGAACAGCTTGGTCTGGTAACGGTTCCCGTAGTCGCACAGGATGGTGACGATGGTATGGCCCGGGCCCATTTCGCGCGCCATGCGAATGGCACCGGCGATGTTGATGCCCGACGAACCGCCAAGGCACAGCCCTTCGTCCTTCAGCAGGTCAAAGACGATGGGCAGGGCCTCATCGTCTGAAATGCGCCAGCTGAAATCGGGGGTGAAGCCCTTCAGGTTGTCGGTGATGCGCCCCTGCCCGATACCTTCGGTGATCGAACTGCCGGGGCTGTCGAATTCGCCGGTGGTATAGAAGGAATGAAGCGCCGCGCCCTCGGGGTCGGCCAGGCCGATCTTGACGCCCTTGGGCTGCAGCGCATCGGCCACCCCCGCCAGCGTTCCGCCCGATCCGACCGCGCAGATGAAACCGTCGACCTTGCCGCCGGTCTGTTCCCAGATCTCGGGGCCGGTGGTTTCGACATGGGCCTGACGGTTGGCGGTATTGTCGAACTGATTGGCCCAGATGGCGCCATTGGGTTCCGATTTAGCCAGCGCTTCGGCCAGACGACCGGAATAGCGGACATAGTTGTTGGGGTTCTTATAGGGGGCTGCCGGAACCTCGACCAAGGTGGCACCTGCAAGGCGCAGCATGTCCTTTTTTTCTTGGCTTTGGGTTTCCGGGATCACGATCACCGATTTGAAGCCCATCGAGGCCCCGACCAGCGCCAGCCCGATGCCGGTGTTGCCCGCCGTGCCTTCGACGATGGTGCCGCCCGGGCGCAATTCACCGCGCGCGACGGCATCCTTGATGATGTACAGCGCCGCGCGGTCCTTGACGGACTGGCCGGGGTTCATGAATTCGGCCTTGCCGAGGATCTCGCAGCCGGTTTCGTCGCTGGCGCGGTTCAGACGGATCAACGGGGTATTGCCGATCGCGTCGGCCAGATCAGAACAGATTCGCATGGCGATCGACCTTTTTTCCGGTTGGGTTCAATATGCTGAATACCTACACATGCACGCCACCAAGGGGCAACCCCGCCCCACGGTGCCGTGACCCGCAGGAAACGACCCTAGCGCCTTGCCAGTTCCGCCTTGAACCGGTCAGCGCGGGCGTCCAGCCACAGCGACAACGTCAACAAGGGCCCATTGGTGATCTGGCCCTGATCGACCAGATCGGACAGGCGCGCACGATCCATGACATGGCTGCGAATGTCTTCGGCCTCGGTGTCCAGACCGTGCACGCCGGTAACATCGTCCGGCAGATCCGCCACGCCGATGAACTGATAAAGGAATTCGCAGACCGCGCCGGGGCTGGGATAGCAGTTGAAACAGGGCAGCAATGTCGTGATATCCAGCGCGGCTTCTTCGCGGGCTTCGCGCAGGATGGCGCTTTCGACGGTCTCGCCTGCGTCGACGCGGCCTGCAATGGGTTCCAACTGCCAAGGTTGGCGGTCGCCGCGAATATAGGGGGCAAAGCGGAACTGTTCGATGATAAGCACGCGGTCGCGCACCGGGTCCCATGGCAGCATGACAACCGCGTCGCCCATCAGAAAGCCTTCACGGGTAACGCGGGCCGAGGTTCCGCCCTGATGCAGATCATGGGTCAGGCTGCGTTCCTCGACCGCGAAATAGCCGTGGAACCGTTGATGGCGCTCCAAAGTGCGGACCGCATCCGCACTGCGCTGTGCAACGACCCCCTGCCCCGAAATCGGCATTCGGCCAGCGCGGATCCTGGTCGAGGCCCAGATGCCGATCATCGGCAACCGCCATGCCAACAGGTCGGGATCGACGTGATCGCCCGCTGCCATGATCTGGCGCGCGATTTCAGCGTTCAGGCGATCGCGATCAGTGTCTGCATGCCACGGCTGGTCAGTATCGCCCTGCCCTGCAATGCCCATCACCTGATGCCCACCGACATCGCGAATTTGCAGCCCCATCACCGCCGCATAGCGAAGCATCTGCAGCGACGGCGTCACGGCGATGCCCGGCAACCGGCCGCCGTCATCTATCCACACGGGCCAGCCGTCGCGCTGCAGACCCGCCCAAGACCCGCCATGCAGGCTGCCGGTCAGCGTGACGTCGTGTCCCCGCAGATCAAGTGCCTGCATCAGCTGGGGCTGGGCCAGCGGTCCCGTCAGAACCACCGTCATAGCTGCTGCCCCTGCAAGCGCAGACCCGCCGCCATGCCCATATCGCGTGATGTTTGCAAAAATACCGTGTCATAGGCCGCGAACATCACCCGCGCCAATTCGCGACCCGCCGGCGAGGAGGCGAAAGAGATATAGGTCTCGACCTCATCATCTCTCAATGGCGAGTAGGCCATCATTAGAAATGATTGCAGCCAGTCGCGGGTCTCTGCCTCGATCTGATCCTGCTGGGCCCATGTTTCGGCAAGCATCTGGTCCTGCGTCAGGGGCATGTCGAAACCGCCGACCGCTTCGAACCCATCCGAAAACGCCACGGATGCATTTAGCCCGCTGCTGACGTTCGGGGCGACCAGATCTGCCACATCGATCAGACGCAGGATCTGTTCGGCGCGGGAGTCATCCTGAAACTCGGCTTGCGCGAAAGCGGCGCTGGCCTGCGCCGTCACTTCGTCGCTGAGCATCGCATGACGCGCCGAGGTTTCCAGTGGCACCATCCGCCGACCCAACCCCGTTTCGTAAAAACGCAGACCCTGTTCGATCAACGCCGGATCGGCACGATCCAATGCGCGTGTCAAACCCTGCCGGAACAAGGTCTGCAATCGCATGGGGTCGTGGATGTCCCCGACCGTTGCCGCCCATGGCCGTCCCGTCCCGGCAATCATGTTGTCCGCATCCAGCCGCGCGGCCTCGGAAACGGCCTCTTGCTGGAAAATCTGCATCTGGGGTTCAATCTTCAGCACCGACCACAGATGATCGACCGTGGCGGGTTGGGTCGTCATCTGGACCTGCAGCGTTCGTTCGGGCCAAGCTGCCGACGCGTCGGGCATGGCCGGCCCCGTGGCCAATGCGGTTCCAAGCCACAAGATCGTCAGCATCACCCGCACCTTCCCAAGAAAATTCAACACTTATGCATTTTTTGGTCGAAACCCCCTTGCGCTTCAACCCCTGTCGATCTAATCCCCGCCTCACCACCCAAGAAGCGCGGAGAGGTGCCGGAGTGGTCGAACGGGGCGGTCTCGAAAACCGTTGAGCCCGAGAGGGTTCCCAGGGTTCGAATCCCTGTCTCTCCGCCACTTTTCCACAACATTTCTGTTCGGAAAAGCGCACCCTGCGGGGGCTGTGGCATCCTGTCATTCAAAGGGGCAACGCCGAAACGCCGCCCCCGTGCAGTGATGTCAAACGGGTTATTCCGCTTCTGCTAGGACAGCGCAAAGCATCCGGTCGCCCGCATCGCCCGAGGGCTGCGATTCCAGATCATCGGCCTTGGCATGCAGCATGAAGGCAGTCCCATCGTCATCGCCGATCATGTCGGCACCCAGATCGGGGATGAAATATTCCACGGTGATCGCGCCTGTCTCGGGGACATGGATGTTGGGCATGTCGCCGACATGCGGGCCGGCCTCGGACATCACGCCGTGCTCTTCGCCTTCACTGGCCAGATGCCCGCCGGCGCTTTTGAAATCGGGGCCTTCGCACAGCCCTGTTTCATGCAGATGCGCGCCATAGGTGCCCGGTTCGACATCCGTCAGATCGATCGTGACATGCATCATGGCGGACGGCGTGGGCATCGCTTCGACCGTGCCGTGTGCATTGCCCTCGGCGTCGGCCACATCGGCGGACATGGCCTGATCCTGGGCCAAAGCCGGGGTGGCGGCCAGCAGGGCGATCAGGGCAGCGCTGGAAAAACGGGTCATGGTATCATCCTGTAGGTTGTTCAGTTGCTGACGCTCAACGGCTGCTGTGCGCCGATGTTCCACAGCGTCTGTCGAGATCGACATATGGTCGGGAACTTTGCGGGCCTTGCGGCGTCAAGGTCATGACAAGATATTCATCCATGAAAGGATTACCCCATGCGCTTCGTGACCCTTGGCCTGACCGCCGCCCTGCTGACGCTGGCCGCCTGTGGCAATACCGTAACGGAACGTGCTGCAACCGGTGGCATTGGTGGTGCAGCCGTCGCGGGCCCCGTCGGTGCCGTCGTAGGTGGGACCGCAGGTGCCGTCAGCACGATGAACTAAGCCCATCTTATCACCAAAGATGTCGATAAGGCCGCACCTTCACGGGTGCGGCCTTTCGCATGGCCTTGCGAGGCGCATGACCATCCCCTACATCTGACACGAAAGAAAGAAGGAATACCCGATGGCGATGGAAGCCCATGACATCGAAGCCCTGATCCAGGCCGCATTCCCGGATGCGAAGATCACGATCACCGATCTGGCCGGCGACGGCAATCACTATGCCGCCGAGGTCATCGACAAAAGCTTCCGCGGCCAGAACAGGGTCCAGCAACAGCGTGCAGTCTATGCCGCGCTGCAAGGCAAGATGGATGGCCCGGCCGGTGCGCTGCATGCGCTGGCCCTGACCACCAAGGCCCCCGCCTGACGGGCAGCCCCTGCCCCGAAATTACGGCCCGCCTCTAACGGGCCCGCGACCAAAAGGATTGCGCAAATGAGCGACGTGACCACGAACATCAAGGAAATCATCGAAACGAACCCGGTGGTTCTGTTCATGAAGGGCACCAAGGAAATGCCGCAGTGCGGTTTCTCCAGCCGGGTGGCTGGCGTGCTGAACTATATGGGCGTTTCGTTCCAGGATGTGAACGTGCTGGCCGATCAGGACTTGCGTCAGGGCATCAAGGATTTCTCGGACTGGCCGACCATCCCGCAACTGTATGTCAGCGGCGAATTCGTCGGTGGCTGCGACATCATCACCGAGATGACCCTTTCAGGTGAGCTGGATCAGTTGTTCGCGCAAAAAGGCGTGGAATATGATCAGGCCGCTGCGGATAAGATCCGCGAAGCGAACGCCTGATAAGGAAAGGGCGCCCATTGGGCGCCCTTTTCGTCTTCAGATCACGTCGTCCGGATCGTGATAGATGTCATTCCGACGGCTTTCCTGAACCTTGGCGGCCAGCGTAATGCCGACGGCAAAGGCTCCGATCAGCTTGGCCATACTTCCGGCATTGCTGTTCGAGGTCTGGCGTGCCTGCTGGACGAACTTGTCGGTCGAGCGTTGCGCGGCTTGGATGTTCTGCGTCGACAGTCCCAAGGACGAAGCTGTATCGCGGACGGTACCAAAGACACGGCGCTCGGCGTCGCCTGCCAATTTGGCCGCGCGGTAACCCGCTTCGTCCATCAGGGCATGCGCCTTGTTTTCAGCCATGGCCACCACTTTGTCGGCTTCGGTCCGCGCCTTGGCAACGGCAGCGTCGGTTGCCAGCGATACGCGCGCCTCGACTTCCTTCTTCAGGTCGTCCGAACTGGGCATCTTATGCTTTTCACGCGAAGACAGCGCGATCAGGATCAATGCGATGACCACCAGCCCGCCACCGATCGCCAGCGACGCCAAGGCGGCACCCCAACCCAGCTCGTTTGCCAGATAGGACCACAGCGCTGCGGTCAGGAACCCAAGGCCGATGACTGCGACCACACCGGCGGCACCTTTCAGTGCCGCGCGGCGGGCTTTGTCCGTCAGAGCAAGTTTTGCGTTACGGGCAAAATCGAACATATGCGCCTCAGCGACGCGCGATCAGCAGACCGACCAGGAAACCGACGCCTGCGGCGATGCCCAAGGACTGTGCCGGATTGCGACGGACCATTTCGGAAACTTCGTCATAACGCTCTTCGGCATAGATGGCGGCTTCATGCGCCTTCTGTTGACCGGCACCATACAGGCGTTCTGCTTCCAGACGGGCGCGATCGGCGTATTCCTGACCGGTTTCGCGGGCACGGCCGGCATAGTCGCGACCGGTTTCCACTGCGTCATTGGCGATTTCCGCGCCGCGCTGTGCCAGACGGTCAACACCCGAGTTTTCGGACAGGTTGTTCACCGTGTCACGGACATCTTCGCGAACCTTGCGCGCGCCCTCGTTCAGGTCGCCACGGGCTTCCTGAGCGGCTGCTGCTGCGTCGCGTTTCACGTCATCGGCGGAGGTCGAGTTTGCCATGATAAAATCCTTTCATCGGTGTCGTTTCACCTTCGATGGACAAACAAACGCCCAAGGTGATTGTTCCCGATCAGGACAAAAATCTTTATTGACAGGAATTAATTGCGAAAGAGCGTGGTAGGGGCGGCCGGACTCGAACCGGCACTCATTGCTGAAACGGATTTTGAATCCGTCGCGTCTACCATTCCGCCACGCCCCCGACTAATCGGCGCTCTTTCGGCGCGACCCCTTCGGGTCTGACAGACGAATATTTCCGTCTGCGCGCAGATGCAAGAGGAAGAAACGAGGCGCGGCATCATTGCCACGCCCCATCGTCGATATCGCTTACGCGCGGCCCAACTTGGCCAGACGTGCATCCCGCAGTTGCGCGAAATCATCGCCCGCGTGATAGGACGACCGCGTCAGCGGCGTGGCCGACACCATCAGGAACCCTTTGCCATAGGCTGATTTTTCGTAACCCTTGAATTCTTCGGGGGTGACGAAGCGGTTGACGCGGTGGTGCTTGGGGCTGGGCTGCAGATACTGGCCGATGGTGATGAAGTCGATATCGGCAGCGCGCATGTCGTCCATGACCTGCAGAACGCCCTGACGATCCTCACCCAGACCGACCATGATCCCCGACTTGGTGAACATCGTCGGGTCCATTTCCTTGATCTGCTGCAACAGCCGCAGCGAATGGAAATAGCGCGCACCGGGACGGACCGTCGGATAGAGGCCCGGAACCGTTTCCAAATTGTGATTGAAGACGTCGGGACGCGCCTCGACGACGATTTCCAGCGATCCGGGCTTGGACTTCAGAAAGTCGGGCGTCAGGACCTCGATGGTCGACGAAGGCGAGCGATGGCGAATCGCGCGGATGGTCTGGGCGAAATGTTCGGCCCCGCCGTCGTCCAGATCGTCGCGGTTGACGCTGGTGATGACGACATGGTTCAGCCCCAGCTTCTGCACGGCATGGGCCACGCGTCCGGGTTCGAAGGCGTCCAGATCCTGCGGGCGGCCGGTGGCCACATTGCAGAAGGTGCAGCCACGGGTGCAGATTTCTCCCATGATCATCATGGTGGCGTGGCCCTGGCTCCAACATTCGCCGACGTTGGGGCAGCCCGCCTCTTCGCAGACGGTCGACAGGCGGTTTTCCCGCAGCAGATCACGCGTCTGCTTGTAGCCTTCCGAGGTGGGTGCCTTGACCCTGATCCAATCGGGTTTCTTGGGCTGTGCCTGGTCGGCGCGATGCGCCTTTTCCGGGTGACGCTGATCCGGCATCCTGAGGTCGCGCAAGGTCTTGGTCCTTTCGATCGCGGTTCCCGCAGAATTAGGCTGTTTTTGCACGATTGGCAACGCGTTGCCGATGCGCACGACACATGGCTGTCATGCCCCGGCCCCAGACTGCGATCTGGCTGCGTCGCGGCATTGCCCTTGCCGCATTGCAGCGTTACCACCCCGCCCAAGGGGAGGAAGTCGCAGGCATCGCATCGGCGGTGTCCATTCACACAGACAGGAGCCTTTATGAAACCCGGATCGAAACTGCCAGACGTCACCTTCCACACCCGTGTCCGTGACGAATCGATCGGCGGCTCGAACCCGTTCCGCTGGCAGGACATGACCACGGCGGATTACTTTGCCGGCAAGCGCGTCGTGCTGTTTTCGTTGCCCGGTGCGTTCACCCCGACCTGTTCGACCTATCAGCTGCCGGGGTTCGAAGCGTCCCATGACAAGCTGAAGGACCTGGGCATCGACGCCGTCTATTGCATGTCGGTCAACGACAGCTTCGTGATGAACCAGTGGGCGAAGTCGCAGAACCTGAACCACGTCACGGTCATCCCGGACGGATCGGGCGAGTTCACCGACAAGGTCGGCATGCTGGTGCGCAAGGACAACCTCAGCTTCGGCGCGCGCAGCTGGCGCTATGCCGCCATCGTCGATGACGGCAAGGTCGTTGCATGGTTCGAGGAACCCGGCCGTTGCGACAATTGCGCCGACGATCCCTATGGCGAAACCTCGCCCGAGGCGATCATGGCATGGCTGCAGAACGCTAACGTCGCCGAAATGGCCTGATGGCAATGGCGGGGTCGGCCGCGTGTTGACACCGCCACCCCCTAGCCCAGCAGGGGCTGCGCCGCGCTGCGCAGCATCTGGGCCAAATCGTCGAACCACCCCTGTGCGGGCGTCGATTTGCGGCGCAACAGCATGATCTGACGGGCCGGTTGCGGTTCGGGAAAGCTGATGGCGGTCAGACCCGGCGCGGCGGCGGTTTCCTGACCCATGGCGATCTGCGGCAGGAAGGTCAGCCCCATCCCCTGCGCCGCCAATCGGCACAGGGTCGAGAGCGACGCCGCCCCCAGATCCAGCCGACTGCTGCGCCGATTGAGGCCGCAGACCTCCAACGCCTGATCGCCAAGGCAATGCCCCTCGTCCAGCAGCAGCAGATGCCCCGGATCCAGCGCCGCGGGCGCGATCGCCTTGTCGCCAAGGTCCGCGATGCGCGCCGCACTGCCCGCCAGCAGAAAGCGGTCCTGAAACAGCAGCTCGCCGTTCAGGTTCGGGTCCTCGGGCGGGCTGGCGACGACGACGGCATCCAGCCTGCCGGCCAGCAATTCGTCCAACAGCGTTTCGGTCTGCGCCTCACGCAGGTGCAGATCGCGACCGATATCGCGGGCGCGCAGGATGGGCAGCACCTCGGGCAGCAGATAGGGCGCGACGGTCGGGATCATGCCCAGCATCAGCCGCCCGCCCTGCCCCGGCTGGCGCAAACCGGTCTCGAGATCGGTCATGGCGGCCATCACCTGTTCGGCATGACCGGCCAAGGCGCGTCCCTGCGGCGTCATCACGACCCCTTGGGGCGTGCGTTCGACCAGCCGCGCGCCGATCTCATCCTCCAACGCGCGGATCTGCATCGAGAGCGCGGGCTGCGTGACATGGATCGCCTCGGCAGCGCGGGTGAAATTACCGCTGCGTGACAGGGCCAGAAAGTAGCGTAATTGGCGAAACGTGATGTTCATAAGGCATTCTGATCACATCCAACAGAAAATGCAATTTCCGTTTATATGATCCCTGCGTCATCTTGCGTCCATATCGCAGACCCAACCAAGGATCGCATTGCATGAACGACCATTCCTCCCGCCCCAAGATGACAACCACGGCTGGAGCGCCGATCGTCTCGAACCAGAACAGCGAAACCGCAGGCCCGCGCGGCCCGCTTCTGATGCAGGATTACCAGCTGCTTGAAAAGCTGGCCCATCAGAACCGTGAACGCATCCCCGAGCGTGTCGTCCATGCCAAGGGCTGGGGCGCATTCGGCACCTTCACCGTGACGAACGACATCACGCAGTACAGCTGCGCCTCGATCTTTGCCGAAGTCGGCAAGACGACCGACATGCTGGCGCGTTTCTCGACGGTGGCGGGCGAACAGGGCGCGGCCGACCACGAACGCGACGTGCGGGGCTTTGCGCTGAAATTCTATACCGATCAGGGCAACTGGGACATCGTGGGCAACAACACGCCCGTGTTCTTTGTGCGCGATCCGATGAAGTTCCCGGACTTCATCCACACGCAGAAGCGCCATCCGCGCACCAATCTGCGCAGCCCGACGGCCATGTGGGACTTCTGGGGGCAGCATCCCGAATCGCTGCATCAGGTGACGATCCTGATGTCGGACCGCGGTCTGCCGCAGGACCCGACCTTCATGAACGGCTATGGCAGCCACACCTATTCCTTCTGGAACAAGGCGGGCGAGCGGTTCTGGGTCAAGTTCCACTTCAAGACCCAGCAGGGGCATCGCCACTTCACCAACGGCGAGGCCGCCGAGATCATCGGCCATTCGCGCGAAGGCTATCAGGAGGCGCTGTTCGGCAAGATCGAAAACGGCCAGCACCCCCGCTGGAAGATGTTCGTACAGGTCATGCCCGAGGCGGACGCAGAAACCACGGAATTCGACCCCTTCGATCTGACCAAGGTCTGGTCGCACAAGGATTATCCGCTGATCGAAGTTGGTGAATTCGCGCTGAACCGCAACGCCGACAACTACTTCGCCCAGATCGAGCAGGCCGCCTTCAGCCCGTCGAACAAGGTGCCGGGTATCGGTTATTCGCCCGACAAGATGCTGCAGGCGCGGGTCTTCAGCTATGCCGATGCCCACCGCTATCGTCTGGGGACGCATTACGAACACCTGCCGGTGAACGCGCCGAAATGCCCGGTCCATCACTATCACAAGGATGGCCAGATGAACTTCTTCGGGCATCAGTCGGGCAGCATCGACGCCTATTACGAGCCGAACAGCTTTGGCGGCGCCGTCGAGGACGCCAGCTTTGCCGAACCGCCGCTGCGGATTTCGGGCGAGGCCGGACGTCATGCGCATCAGCAGCAGATGGACGATTATGTCCAGCCGCGCGCTCTGCATGACCAGGTGCTGAACGATGAAGAACGCGCGCGGCTGTACCACAATCTGGCCGCCGCGATGGAGGGCGCCGATAACGCCATCGTCGAAATCGCCTTGGGCCATTTCGACCGTATCAGCCCGACCTATGGCGCTGGCATCCGTGCCGCGCGTCAGGAAATTGCCCGCCGTCACGATTGACGACACCGCAAATGAAAGGGGCGCCCCGGTGGCGCCCCTTTTCCTGCATCACCCGATCAGCGGCGATCCCTTGCCGTAATGTTCGGCATAATGCCGTTCCAGCCGCATCAGCGCCAGTCGCAGGACGATCTTGCCGGAACGTGCCGACCAGCCCAAGCGGCGCTCGGTCATTTCGATCCCTTCCAGAAAGCAGCAAACCCGCAGCACGATGTCGCCCATGCCCGGCCCAAGGTCGCGCAAGGCCAGCGCCACGCGATCGCGCGCCGATTCCGATCCACCGCGATACCCCGAGGCGTTATGCGACACATCGATCCCGGAGGTCATGAAGCCGTCCCAGTTCTGCGTCACGCGCGGCCCCATCTGCGCCAGTTCGAAGTCTTCGCGCAGGCGTTCGCCGGCGGTGACCATGCCGGGGGTCAGGAAAGCCTCGCCCTGATGGTCGCGGCGGCGGGCCAGCACCAGCAAAGGGCTTTCGGCGATATTGACACGCATGCGCTTGCGGCGGCCATCCTCGGGGTCCTGCAGGACGCGATCTTCAAAGGTGCGGTGCTGATCGGCATGCTGGAATGTCGCTGCCGCCTCGGCCATGCCATCGGGCTGAACGGGGCTGGCATCGGCAAAGGAATCCGGTCCCATCGCCGCATTGCGCTGACGCGGCGACCGCAGCATCTGGCGCAGGGCATCGCGACCGGCGGGCGCGATCACATAGCGCTGGACCCGTCCGCCACCGCGGGTCTGGACGACCCATCCCTTCAGGGCCATCGCCTCGGCCAGATGGCGTTCCAGCACCACGGTCCGGATTTCATCGCGGGTGACGATGGCCTTATCCATGCCCGGCGCCGTGACCATGACGGCCCCCGCTTCGGCCAGCCTGCGCAGGACGCGCAGCGATTGGCGGTCATCGTTCGGCTTGGGCTGCGTATCGGTCTGCGCCAAGGCACCATCGACCAGCGGGTCGTCGCGGCGGGCCTCGAAGCGGCGGATGCGGCGCAGGATGGTCGAGGCATGGCACCCCGCTTCGCGTGCCAGTGAGCGGATGGTCTCGCCATGTTCGACATGGCGCAGGTAAAGGCGCGCATCGTCACCCAAGGCATCGCCGGTTGCGGGTTGCCGTCCTTCAGAACGGTGCTCCGCGATGGGGGTGTCGAGTGCGAAATCACCGGTCAATATGGTCATGTCAGGCCCCTTGTCGTCCTCGGGTCGCCCGGAAGTTGACCACCCTGGGTTGAAATATTTGCCCTGTGGTTAACAGGGTATTACTGCACATAGCCGCAACATTCCCTAACAATTCCTAAAGATTCCTTGCCCAAGCGGACGCTGCGTTGACCCATTTGGCAACACGCGCTTTGGTTGTGTGATGGTGGCTTCGCGTCAAATCTAAGGATCAAAAGAATGACCCACAGCACGAATGTCATCGCCTTCCCCGCACGCAATGCGAATCAACCCTTCCGTCGTCCGGCGGCATTGATCCGCGCGGCCCGCGAAGGTCAGCGCGCATGGAAGCGTGAACGCGACCTGGCCCGCCTGCTGCGCGCCGATCGCTGCCCCGAGCCTGCCCGCGCCCTGTCGCGCCTGCGCACCGAGGAGGAGATCCAGAACGATTTCCGCCTGAACCGTCTGGCCGATTACGACTTGAAGCGTCATGTGCTGCTGATGATCGCCATCATGGCCGAAATGCGCGCGGCCATCGAGGCGCACCCCGTGCCGATGGCCACCGCGCTTTAGGTTCAGCGACCTTTCAGAAGCGATCCAAGGACACCCCGGACCAAGGCCTGCCCGGTCCGGGTTCCCAACTGCCGCGCCAGACTTTTGCCGAACGTCTCGAAGACGCTGTCGGACCGGCTGCTGCGGCGCGTCGTTTTCTTCTCCGCCTTGGGTGCCTCATAGCGGCGCGCATTGCGATGACCATCGCCGGGCGACATGTCGAACAGATCGTCATCGGATCGCTTGGCGACCTCGGCTTCGGCCTGCTGCGCGGCGTCGGCGGTGCGCCTTGCCAGAATTTCCTGCGCAGAATCCCGATCCAGCGTCGTGTCGTACTTCAGTCCCTGCGGCGATTTCTTAAGAATATCCGCCCGTGTCGCCTGATCGATGGGACCAAGCTGGCTGAACGGCGGACGGATCAGCGTGCGCTGTGCAATGCCGGGGGTGCCCTTCGCCCCCAGAAAAGATGTCACGGCCTCACCGGTGCCGACCTGCTGGATTGCTTCGGCGATGTCGAATTCGGGGTTCGGGCGATAGTTTTCGGCCGCCAGCCGCAAGGCCTTCTGGTCCTTGGCCGTGAATGAGCGCAGGGCGTGCTGCACGCGATTGCCCAGCTGCCCCAGCACGCTTTCGGGAATATCGGCGGGGTTCTGGCTGACGAACCAGACGCTGACCCCCTTGGACCGGATCAGCCGCGCCACGCGTTCGACCTTGTCGATCAGGGCTTTGGGGGCGTCGTCGAACAACAGATGCGCCTCGTCGAAGAAGAAGGCGATACGGGGACGGTCCGGGTCGCCGACCTCGGGCAGCTGCTCGAACAGTTCGGACAAAAGCCACAGCAGGAAGGTCGCGTAAAGCTTGGGCGCATTCATCAGCCGTTCGGCGGCCAGGATGTTGATCACCCCCCTGCCCGATGCGTCCTGTCGCATCAGGTCCGACAGTTCCAGCGCGGGCTCCCCGAACAGCCGGTCGCCGCCCTCGTTTTCCAGCACCAGCAGGGCACGCTGGATCGCACCGACACTGGCGGTGCTGACATTGCCATAGCGCAGGGACAGATCCTGCGCGTTCTGCCCGACCCAGATTAGCATCGCCTGAAGGTCCTTCAAGTCCAGCAGCGGCAGGCCGTTCTCATCGGCGACGCGGAAGGCGATGTTCATCACGCCCTCCTGTGCCGCCGTCAAATCCAACAGTCGCGACAGCAGCAGCGGTCCCATTTCGGCAGGCGTCGTGCGAACGGGGTGACCCAGCTCGCCCCAGACATCCCAGAAAGTGACGGGGAAGGACTGGTAACTCAGCGTGCAGCCGATCTGATCGGCGCGTGTTTCGAATGCGTCATGCAGCTTGAAGTCGGAACGCCCCGCGCAGGCCAGCCCCGACAGATCGCCCTTGATGTCCGAAAGGAACACCGGCACGCCGGCCAGCGACAGGCTCTCGGCCAGGGTCTGGAGGGTGACGGTCTTGCCGGTGCCCGTCGCGCCCGCGATCAAACCGTGCCGGTTGGCATACTTCAGCAGCAGCGTTTCGGGCGTCGCATAGCCTTGGCCCGCGCCCCCGACAAACAGCGTGCCCGCCTCTGCATCCAGAAGTGGCGACATGGTGACCCCCGATCATTATTTCACGCGCGCAACAAAAAGCGCTCCCCATAAAAAGACAATCTTAACCTGTTTGGCGCAAGATCAACTTGTTCGGGATCGCCGGTCGCGGGTTCGAGCATCCTCCCTCTTGAACTGCCGCGCCCTTCGGGGCGCGGCTTTTTTGTGAAGGGCGCAGAATGCATCAGCAGTTGACTGATCACGGTCGCGCGATTAGCGTGCACATCAATAATGACCGGCCAGTCCGGCAGGGAGACTACGCAAAAGCGTCGGGGCCGTGGTGAAAGCCACGGCCTTTCGCGTTCCGATCCCGCTTGCACCGCCTGCCGCCTTGCCGCAACCTTGCCGGCATGACCGCGCGGATCACGCCATCACCCGCCGATCACCCGACGCTCAAATCAAGGTGAAGCACGGGTGGGTCGGTGGCACCTGACAAGGTGCCGGTGGCGTGCTAGATCAGCGCCAATGCTTTGAGCAAAGGGAAGAAACGTAGATGTCCATCAAACCCTCGCACGCGCTGTTGGCCGCATTGGCCCTGATCGCAGGCCCGGCATTCGCGCAGGAAGCCGCCGCCCCGACCCAACCCGAGGCGGCCTCGACCGAGCAGCCCGGCGACGCGGCAGACGCCACCAACGCCACCCCGACCGAAGCCCCGGCCGAGGCAGCACCCGCCACTGACAGCGATGCGGAAGCTGCCCCCACGCAGGAAGACGCCGCAACCGAGCCGACCGAGCCTGCAGATCAGGCCGCCGATCAGACGGATGAACCGGCCGCGCCGACCGAGGCCGCGCCCGCGGATGCCGCTGCCGCTGAAAAGCCCGCAGCGAATGACCCCAACCGCCCCGGCACCTATTACGCCAAATCCGAACATGGCGATTGGACCATCCGCTGCATCCGCGCAGGCGAGGGCAAGGACCCCTGCGAGATGTACAAGCTGTTGAACGATCAGGACGACAACGCAGTGGCCGAGCTGACGCTGGTCCCGCTGTCGAACGGCAATGTCGCAGCCGGTGCCACGCTGGTCGCTCCGCTGGAAACCGACCTGATCGAGGGACTGGGCTTCCGCGTCGACAGCGGCGAGATGCGTGGCTATCCCTTCAGCTTCTGTGCGCCGGTGGGCTGCATTTCGCGCCTTGGGTTCACGCAGGGTGAACTGAACGGCATGAAGCGCGGCAACAAGGCCTCGGTCCAGCTGCTGCCCTTCGGTGGCGATCCCAAGAAGCCGGTCCAGCTGGACATCTCGCTGTCGGGCTTCACGGCTGCCTTCGATGAGCTGGCTGCATATGCCGCCCTGCCCGCCGATCAGAAACCGGCCGAAGATAAACCTGCCGAGTGATCCGGCTGACATGACGATCGGACCGCGCCCTCTCCGGGGCGCGGTTTTTTCATGCCCGATCGGGGAAGGGTCAGATACGGCGCAGCGCGATGACCGCGTTCAGTCCGCCAAAGGCGAAGGCGTTCGAGAGGACGGCCTCGACCTCGACCTCGCGCGCTTCGTTGGGCACCACGTCCAGCGCGCATTCCGGATCGTGTTCCTGATAGCCGATGGTCGGCGCGATGACGCCGTCGCGCAGCGCCATGATGCAGGCCAACAGCTCGACCGCACCCGTGCCCCCGATCAGGTGACCATGCATGGATTTGGTCGATGAGATCATCAGCTGGTCGGCGTGATGGCCGAATGCATGTGCCACGGCGGCACATTCCGTTTTGTCGTTGGCCGCCGTGCCGGTGCCATGGGCGTTGATATAGCCGATCTGTTCGCGGTTCAGCCCGGCGTCCATCATCGCACCGGTGATCGCGCGTTCCGCCCCTTGGGCCGACGGCATCACGATGTCCTGCGCATCCGACGACATGGCAAAGCCCACGACCTCGGCCAGGATATCGGCGCCACGGGCTTTGGCGCGACCGTATTCCTCGAAGACGAAGACGCCCGCACCTTCGCCCTGAACCATGCCGTTGCGGTTGCCACTGAAGGGGCGGCAGGCGTCCTTGGACATGACGCGCAGGCCTTCCCATGCCTTGACGCCACCAAAGCACAGCATCGCCTCGGACCCGCCCGACAGCATGACGTCGGCGGCACCGGACCGCACCATCTGGAAGGCCAGACCCATCGCGTGGTTGGAACTGGCGCAGGCAGTTGCGACGGTGAATGCCGGGCCGCGCAGACCGAATTCCATGCTGACATGGCTGGCGGCGGCGTTGTTCATCAGCTTGGGGACCACGAAAGGATGAACGCGGTTCTTGCCCTCTTCATAGACGGCGCGATAATTTTCGTCCCAAGTGTTCAGCCCGCCACCTGCGGTGCCCAGAATGACCCCCGACCGCAGCCCAAGCGCACCTTCGAAGTTCAGCCCGGCCTGCGCGACGGCCTGTTTGGCTGCCAGCAGCGTGAACTGGGTGAACTTGTCATAGAGCAGGATCTGCTGGCGGTTGAAGTAGGTCTCGGGCGTCCAGTTGTGGATCTGACCGCCGATCTGGATCGACAGGCGCTCGACGTCGCGGAAATCCAGCTGGGTGATGCCGCAGCGACCTTCGCGAAACGCCTTCAGCGTTGATGGCACATCATGGCCAAGCGCGTTGATGGTGCCCGCCCCGGTAATTACCACGCGCCGTAGACCATCGCGCCCTGCCCTGTCGGTCCCCGCCGCGACCGAGGGCGCAGCCACACCCCGGTCGATCTTATCCGCCTGCTTGCCGACGGGGTTCTTCTTCTTGCTCATCCGTCCTTTTCCGCGACAAGGCGCTGAACAGCGGCGATGATCGTGCCCATGTTCGAGATGTCGAATTCGGATTTTTCGGGCTCGTTCGCGTTGAAGGGGATGGTGATGTCGAACTCCTCCTCGATTGCGAAGATGGATTCGACCAGCCCAAGGCTGTCGATACCCAGTTCCTCGGGGGTCGCGTCGTCAGTCACCTGTTCAGGCTCCAGCATCGCCTGTTCGGCAATGATGGCACGAATTCGGGTCTGGATGTCTTCGGTCATGTCGCCTCCTGCCTAGCCCTTTTCCAACAGACGTGTAACGGTTTCCTGAAGCTTTGATAGCTGTTGTGCGAAACGCGGCAAACGGCGCATCGCTTTCTGGATTTCGAGCTGGGTTTCCATCTTGACCGCCGGGTTGCCCAGGATCACGCGCCCCGCCGGAACGCGGGTAAAGATCTTGGTCGCACCGCCCGCGATCACATCGTCGCCGATGGTGATATTGTCGGAAACGCCGACCTTGCCCGCCAGAACGACGCGGTCGCCCACGGTCGACGACCCTGCAATGCCGACCTGGCTGCATAGCAGGCAATCTTGACCCACCACCACGTTGTGGCCCAGCATCACAAGGTTGTCGATCTTGCTGCCCGACCCCACGCGTGTCGCGCGGATCGTCCCCCGGTCGATGGTCGCATTCGAGCCGATCTCGACGTCATCACCCAATTCGACGGTCCCAAGCGAATGGATGCGGGTCCAGTGCTGGGCCGAAATGGCGGCGCGGGCGCCAAGGGTGCGGCGGATTTCCTCGATGCCCAATTCCTCGGGGGTGACAAAGGAAAAGCCGTCGCCGCCGATCACCGCTCCGGGTTGGATGAACAGACGGTCACCCGCGATCACGTCGTGGCCAATGCGGACACCGGCGTGAATGACGGCATCGCTGCCGATCCGCGCATTGCGCCCGATGCTGACATGCGAGGCGATACGCGCATTCGCCCCAATGACCGCGTCGCGTCCCACCACCACAAATGGCGCAATGGCCGCGCCATCGCCAATGGTTGCGGTCGGGTGGATCACTGCGGTCGCATGGATGCCGGGTTCGATATCGGGGCCTTGGTCGAAGGCGCGCGTCAGCCCCGCCATCACCAGACGCGGACGCGGCGCAAAGATCGCGGCCCTGACGCCATAAGCTTCGGGGTCCATGCCTTCGGCCAGAATGGCGATGCAGCCGGAGCTCAGGGCCTCGGCATATTTGGGTGCCATGGCCAAGGCGATCTGGCCGCCGGTGGCGTCGGCTGGCTGTGTCTGGGCGGGCTCACCCGCGCCGGTGACCTGCAGGTCGGTCTCGCCCCACGCGCGCGCGTCCAGCGATTGCGCCAATTCCTTGATCGTGACGGTCATAATGCCCCCTTTTGGCCAAGGGCTTAACGCGTTTGCCCATGTCCTGCCAGCAAAACGCGCCGGCGGCGGATCACGACGGTGCGTTGTCCTGACCGACGCCCTGCGCCTGAAGTGCCTGCCAGATGCGGCCATCGCGACCATAGACGTCGCCATAGAGACGCACATTCCCCGACTGATCCGGCCATGCAGTGAAATAGACCAGATGCACCGGCAACGCAGGCCGAAGGGTCAACCAGGTCTCGCGACCGCTATCGAGGGTGCGCTGGAACAGCCCCGCGGGATCGTCGGTCTGCTGCGACAGCAGTTCACGCGCCAGATCACGCGGATCGCCGATCCGAACGCAGCCATGCGAATAGGCGCGCGTCGAATTGCCGAACAGATGCTTGCTGGGCGTGTCGTGAAGATAGATGTTCCACTGGTTGGGGAAGATGAATTTGACGATGCCTAGCGCATTGTCCTCGTTCGGTTTTTCCCGCATCCGATAGGGGAAGTTGCTGGCGGTGTACTGATTGAAATCAATGCTGTCGCGCGACACGACATTGCCGCGCCGGTCGACCACATCCAGTTGCGACACGGCATTCCGGTTCGCCTGCAGCTTGGGCAGATATTCCCGCGTGGTGATCGAACGCGGTACGTTCCACGCCGGGTTCACCACGACATTGGACATCATGTCCGAAAATTCGGGCGTGCGCATATGTTCGTCGTTCTTGCCGACGACGCTGCGGGTGCGGAACACTTCCTGCCCGTCTTGGAAAACAGCGGTTTCATACTGCGGGATGTTCACCCAGATATAGCGGCCGTCGAAGTTGTCCTGCCCCATCCAGCGTAGACGCTCCATCGCGACAAGGATGGCGCGCTGACGGGCATTCTGGCCGGCAGTGACATCGCCATTCAGCAGGCGGATGGTCTGCGGACCGGCGATGCCATCGTCACGCAAACCCGCGGCACGCTGGTATGCAGCAACGGCTTCGGACAAGGCGGCATCGTACAGGGTCGGATCGGTGGCCGGGGCATCGAAGCCGATCGCCGCCAGACGATCACGCAACGGGGCGACGCCCGCGCCGGTCTGGCCGACGCGCCAGACGGCCTCGGGTGCCGGGGGCAGACCTTGCGGCACGGCCAGTTGTTCGGGACCGTAAAGCGCGTTCTGCAACGTCTTATAGGCTGGATGGCTTGGGCCTGCGTTCATCAGGACCGCAGTCGGATCAGACGATGCCTGGAAGACCCGCAGCGTCGCGGCGATCGCGGGGCGCTTTGCCGTGCGTTTGATATCGGCGTCCACTGCCGCAGGTGACAGGATACCGCCCCCCAGATCGCGCAGCAGGCGGGCCGCGCGGGTGGCATAGGCCACTTCGTCCCTGATGCTGCGGGGATGGTCGGGCAAAGCGGCCGCGTCATAGCGCGAGGCCGGGATGCCATGACGCGGCATCGCCTCGATCGCCAGCCTGACGGCCTGACGGCGCGCCTCGGCGTCGGAGCCGATGAAAACGGGCGCCAAACCGTTGCCGCCATAGAAGGCCGCCAGATCGGAATCACCCGAAACCGCCTGCGCCAGATCCATCTGCGCCGATGAAAACTGCAGCTTGGGACCGGGAACCGACATCAATGCCGCGACCCTTTCCTGCGCGATCGCAGGTCCCGACAAGACCGCTGCGCCCAGCATGATTGCAAAAACCGATCCCACACGCCAAGCGGACATGACACACCCCAATTCACCAGTTACTGATTGTCTCATACCGGATCGGCACAAGCTACCTGCCATCCCGTTGACGCCGTGCGGGAAAAAGGTCCGTTGCAGCCAAGTCACAGGGTTTCGCCCTATCTGCAACATTCGTCAACTTGGGCGGTTTCTTGCCGAAGCTTGCGCTTTCATGGCGTGCAAAGCCAGATTCCGTTTCTCAACCTCAAGGTATTTTGACACTATGTTAGCAAGTCGGGGATAAACCACGACGTGCCGCGAAAGTTTCGCGGATCCAAAAAACGAAGCAGGACAGGCGATCTGACATGACAATGGACCTCATCTCCCGTCGCGGCGTGCTGGGCGCATTTGCAGCAACCAGCGTCGTGGCTGCTCCGGTTATGGCTAACGCTTTCGGGTTCCTTCGCGGTGCGGGCGACATGCGCCGCGTGCGGATGTATTCGGGGCGTACCGGTGAAAGCATCGACACCGTCTATTGGGTCGACGGCAAGTACATCCGCGAAGCTCTGAATGAAATCAACGTCTTCATGCGCGATTGGCGCACCGGCGAAGTGATCGGCATCGACCCGCGCACCATCGACGTGGCCGCCGCATCTTCGCGTCTGCTGCAGACGAACGAACCCTATATGATGCTGTCGGGATACCGTTCCCCGCGCACGAACGCGATGTTGCGCCGCACGTCCAGCGGTGTCGCCAAGAATTCGCTGCACATGACGGGCAAGGCTGCCGACCTGCGGCTAAAGTCGCGTTCGGTCGCCCAGATGTATCAGGCCGCAGCTGCCTGCCGCGGTGGCGGTGTCGGTCGCTACAGCCGCTCGAACTTTGTGCATATGGATTGCGGTCCGGTCCGCACCTGGGGCAGCTGATCCCCGGATCGGCAAGCTATCCGAACCACCTGCGCCCTTGCCGTCCGGCAGGGGGTGTTGCCCGCAAACGGGCTTCGTATCATTTCGGGCTTGCCCTTCACGTCAGCTGCGGTCAGCCTTGTCTGGATGTTGCATGCTGAAGATCGGACCTACATGAGCCCCCAGAACACGCGCCGTTTCCGCACCGCCAAGACCATCCAGGCGGCCGCCGTCGAACTGTCGGTCCGTGAAGGCATCGCCAATGTCACGACCGAAGCGATTGCCCGTCATGCAGGCATCAGCACGCGCACGTTCTTCAACTATTATCCCTATAAGGAAGCGGCCCTGATGGGTCCGCCACCCGATTATCCGCCCGAAGCTTCGGAGAAATTCGTCGCAGGCAAAGGGCGACTGATCGACGATCTGCAGGTTCTGATCTCGGCGCATCTGGCGCGCTATCTGAACGAGCGTGAGATGATCGGCCAGATGCTGTCCCTGTCGGAAAGCGACGCCAAGCTGGAGGCCCTGCGCAACAGCGCCATGCTGGCCCGTCGCGCCCAGATGCGCGGCCTGCTGCACCGTCGCCTGCCCGGATCGGACGAACGCGTGATCGAGATTCTGGCCGCCGCCATCATCGCCGCGACCAATGCCGCGACCAAGGACTGGGTCGCCGGCACGCGCGAAGATTTCATCGCATCAGCTCATGAAAACCTGTCGCTGATCCTGACCGCCGCCGAAATGCTGGGCACCCCCAGCACCTAAGGCGTCAGCAGCTTGCGATACATCTGGTCCAGAAATTCCTGCCCTTCTGCAAAGGGATCGCGCCCGCTGCCGAGCACTGCGCGCACCTGAATTTCGAAATCGGCGTAATGCTGGGTCATCGACCAGATCGAGAAGATCAGGTGGCGCGGATCGCTTTGCGCCAACCGCCCTTCGTCCATCCAGCCCTGCAGCACGGTAACGGTCCGGTTGACGATTTCGCGCAACCCGCCGCCCAGTATCTGGGTAAGATGCGGCGCACCTTGCAAAATTTCATAGGCGAACAGCCGGGATTCGCGCGGGTAATCCCGCGACATCCGCATCTTAGCGGCGACATATTCCAGCACCTCGGACAACGGGTCGCCGGCGGGGTCGATTTGCTGCATTGGGGCAAGCCACATATCCAGCAGCTCGGTCAGCAGTGTTTTGTGAATGTCATCCTTGGACGCGAAATAATAAAGCACGTTCGGTTTGGACAACCCGGCAGATCTGGCGATCTGGTCGATCGTCGCACCGCGAAAGCCGTTTGCTGAAAAAACGTTCAGTGCCCCGTCCATGATCAAATCGCGATTCTTCTGCTGAATACGGGTCATTCGGGGCATTTTCGCGTCTGTCATTGGCGTCTCCGCTCTGGCATGATCTGAAATTGGGCAGTTGAGGTGCAAATGTACTTGGCCGGTTCAGCACGCTTGACTGACATTCGACCCGTGCTAGCTTGATCCTGACCGTTTGGTCAATAATTCAAAAGGGTTCCAAAGATGCCGCTTGACCGCAAGCCCGCCCCGAATGATCTGCGCGCCTTCTGGATGCCATATACCGCGAACCGACAGTTCAAGTCGGCGCCGCGGATGTTGGTGGCATCGAAGGACATGCACTATACTTCTTCGGACGACCGCCAGATCCTGGATGGCACGGCGGGCCTGTGGTGTTGCAACGCCGGCCATTGCCGTCCCCGCATTACCGAAGCGGTGCAGAAACAGGTGGCCGAACTTGATTATGCCCCCGCTTTCCAGATGGGTCACCCCCTAGCCTTCGAAGTCGCCAACCGCATCGTGGACATCGCGCCCGACGGGATGGAGCATGTCTTCTTCTGCAACTCGGGGTCCGAGGCGGTCGATACGGCGCTGAAGATCGCGCTGGCCTATCACCGGGCGCGGGGCGATGCATCGCGCACGCGGCTGATCGGGCGGGAACGTGGTTATCACGGGACCGGATTCGGCGGCATCTCGGTTGGTGGCATCGTCAACAATCGCCGGCATTTCGGTACCCTGCTGGCAGGGGTTGACCACATGCCCCACACGCATCTGCCCGAAAACGTCTTTACCAAGGGCCAGCCCGAACACGGCGCAAACTTGGCCGATGAGCTGGAACGCATCGTCGCGCTGCATGGCGCCGAAACCATCGCCGCCGTCATCGTCGAGCCGATGGCCGGTTCCACCGGTGTCCTGATGCCGCCCAAAGGATACCTGCAACGCCTGCGCGACATCACCCGCAAGCATGGCATCCTGTTGATCTTCGACGAGGTCATCACCGGCTTCGGTCGCTTGGGCAGCCCCTTCGCCGCCCAGCATTTCGATGTCATTCCCGACATGATCACCTGCGCCAAGGGCCTGACCAACGGGGTCATTCCGATGGGCGCGGTGCTGGCGACGGCCCAGATCCACGATGCCTTCATGCAAGGCCCCGAACATATGATCGAGCTGTTCCACGGCTATACCTATTCCGGCAACCCGATCAGCTGCGCGGCCGCCCTTGCGACGCTGGACACCTATGCCGAGGAAGGTCTGCTGATCCGTGCGGCCCAGCTGGAGACATATTGGCAGGATGCGCTGCACAGCCTGCGCGACCATCCCAATGTCATCGATATCCGCAACATGGGCCTGATCGGCGCGGTCGAACTGGCCCCCATTGCCGGTGAACCGGGCAAGCGGGGCTTCGACGCCTTCGTTCGCGCCTTCGAGGCCGGTATTCTGATCCGCGTCACCGGTGACATCATCGCGCTGTCGCCGCCGCTGATCATTTCGACCGCACAGATCGACGAGTTGATCGGCACCCTGGGCGACGTTCTGAAACAGACCGCCTGACCATACAGACTTATCCAGCCGACCCCGCAAAAAGACGGGGCGGCTAGACAGGAAGGACACGACATGACCGTTGCAAGCGGGGTGGTTTCGGCTGCCAATATGAAAATCGACGGCGACCGGCTGTGGGACAGCCTGATGCAGATGGCCAAGGTCGGCCCGGGCATCGCTGGCGGCAACAATCGCCAGACCCTGACGGATGAGGACGCCGAAGGCCGCCGCCTGTTCCAGTCCTGGTGCGAAGATGCCGGCATGACCATGGGTCTGGACCGCATGGGCAACATGTTCATGCGCCATGAAGGTGCCGAACCCGATCTGGACCCCGTCTATATCGGCAGCCATCTGGACACCCAGCCCACGGGCGGAAAATACGACGGGGTGTTGGGCGTGCTGGCAGGGCTGGAGGTGATCCGCTCGATCCGCGATATGGGCCTGCAGACCCGCCGACCCATTGTTGTCGTGAACTGGACAAACGAAGAAGGCGCGCGTTTCGCCCCCGCCATGCTGGCCTCGGGCGTCTTCGCAGGCGTGCTGACCGAAGATTACGCCAACAGCCGTGAAGACGCCGAGGGCAAGACCTTTGGTGCCGAACTGGACCGCATCGGCTGGTGCGGAACCGAGGATGTCGGCAAGCGGCCGATCCATGCGATGTTCGAATACCACATCGAACAGGGCCCGATCTTGGAGGCCGAGGGCAAGGACATCGGCGTCGTCACCCATGGTCAGGGCCTGTGGTGGTTGCAGGTGACGCTGACCGGTAAGGATGCGCATACCGGATCGACCCCCATGAACATGCGGGTGAACGCGGGCCTTGGCATGGCCCGCATCACCGAAGCGGTACACCGGATCGCGATGGATCATCAGCCCGCGGCAGTTGGTGCCGTGGGTCAGGCCAATGTTTACCCCAACAGCCGGAACGTGATCCCCGGCAAGGCGGTCTTTACCATCGACTTCCGCTCACCCGATCTGGAAAAGCTGACCTCGATGCGTTCCAAGTTGGAAACGGAAGCAGCTGATATCGCACGCGACCTTGGGCTTGGCATCGAAATCGAACCGGTGGGCCATTTCGACCCTGTGACCTTCGACCCGACGCTGGTCGCCTCCGTTCGGCAGGCGGCGGAGCGGTTGGGCCACAGCCATATGGATATCATTTCCGGCGCGGGTCATGACGCCTGCTGGATCAACAAGGTCGCGCCGACGGTAATGATCATGTGCCCCTGTGTGGGCGGGCTGTCCCATAATGAGGCCGAAGATATCACGCCCCAATGGGCGGCTGCAGGCGGCGACGTCCTGCTGCATGCGGTTCTGGATGCCGCCGAAATCATCCGCTGAACGGAACATCAAGAAAGGGCTGGCAAGATGAGCACGGTCATCAGGAACGGCACCATCGTCACCGCAGATCTGACCTATAAGTCCGATGTGCTGATCGAGGGCGGAAAGATCGTCGCAATCGGCGATGGTCTGGTTGGCGACAAGACGCTGGACGCCACGGGATGCTATGTCATGCCCGGCGGCATCGACCCGCACACCCATCTGGAAATGCCCTTCATGGGCACCTATTCCGCCGATGATTTCGAAAGCGGCACCCGCGCAGCGCTGGCAGGTGGCACGACGATGGTGGTGGACTTTGCCCTGCCCTCGCCCGGTCAGGGCCTGCTGGACGCACTGCAGATGTGGGACAACAAATCGGGCCGCGCGCATTGCGACTATAGCTATCACATGGCGGTGACGTGGTGGGGCGAACAGGTTTTCGATGAAATGCAGGCGGTCGTCGATCGCGGCATCACCAGCTTCAAGCATTTCATGGCCTACAAAGGCGCCTTGATGGTGAATGACGATGAGCTGTTTGCCTCCTTCCGCCGCGTCGGTGATCTGGGCGGCATCGCCATGGTCCACGCCGAAAACGGCGATGTGGTGGCCGAACTCTCCGCGCGCCTTCTGGCCGAGGGCAATACCGGTCCCGAGGCACATGCCTATTCCCGCCCCCCTCAGGTCGAGGGTGAGGCTACGAACCGCGCGATCATGGTCGCGGATATGGCGGGCGTGCCGCTCTATGTCGTCCATGTCAGCTGCGAGGACAGCCACGAAGCCATCCGCCGCGCCCGCCAACAAGGCAAGCGTGTCTGGGGCGAACCGCTGATCCAGCATCTGACGCTGGATGACAGCGAATATTCCCATCCCGATTGGGACCATGCTGCCCGCCGCGTCATGTCGCCACCCTTCCGCAACAAGCTGCATCAGGACAGCCTCTGGGCCGGATTGCAGTCGGGCAGCCTGTCGGTCGTGGCAACGGATCATTGCGCTTTCACCACCGAACAGAAGCGCTATGGCATCGACGATTTCACCAAGATCCCGAACGGCACGGGCGGGCTGGAAGATCGGATGCCGATGCTGTGGACCCATGGCGTTGAAACCGGACGTTTGACGCCGAATGAATTCGTCGCCGCAACCTCGACCAATATCGCAAAGATCTTGGGGATGTACCCGCGCAAGGGGGCCGTTCTGGTCGGGGCCGATGCCGATCTTGTGGTCTGGGACCCCGCGGCCAGCAAGACGATCAGCGCGGGCAGCCAGCAGTCGGCCATCGACTACAACGTCTTCGAAGGCCAACAGGTCATCGGCCTGCCCCGCTTTACCCTGACCCGCGGCGTCGTTGCCGTGACCGAAGGCAAAGTGGACAGCCGCGAAGGACATGGCGAATTCGTCGCCCGCGAACCCAAGGGCAATGTGAACCGCGCGCTGAGCGCGTGGAAAGAACTGACGGCTCCGCGGCCCATCGCGCGTGGCGGCATTCCTGCAAGCGGGGTCTGAGGGTTGGACGATACTGTCATCAAGGCGCAGGGCGTCGGCTTGACCTTTCAAACTGCCGATGGCCCGATCCACGCGCTGAAGGACGTGGATCTGGACATCAAACGCGGCGAATTCGTCAGCTTTATCGGCCCCTCGGGCTGTGGCAAGACCACCTTTCTGCGCAGCATCGCCGCGCTGGAAACCGTGACGGCGGGGCAGATCAGCGTCAATGGCATGACGCCGGATCAGGCGCGCAAGGCGCGGGCCTATGGCTATGTGTTTCAGGCGCCGGGGCTTTATCCGTGGCGCACGATCAAGGGCAATATTTCTCTGCCGCTGGAAATCATGGGCTTTTCCCGCGAAGAACGTGCCAAACGGATTGCCCATGTCCTTGAACTGGTCGAACTGGACAATTTCGGTGGCAAATACCCCTGGCAGCTGTCGGGCGGTATGAAGCAACGTGCCAGCATTGCGCGTGCTTTGGCGTTCGACGCCGACATCCTGCTGATGGATGAACCCTTCGGCGCCTTGGATGAAATCGTCCGCGACCGCCTGAACGAAGCGCTTCTGACCCTATGGGCTAAAACGCAAAAGACCATCGGCTTTGTGACCCATTCCATCCCCGAGGCGGTCTATCTCTCAACCAAGATCGTCGTCATGTCGCCCCGTCCGGGACGCATCACGCGAGTCATTCACAGCACGCTGCCGCGCGAACGCCCGCTGGAGATCCGCGACACGCCGGAATTCATTGCGCTGGCGCATGAGGTCCGCGAAGGGCTGCGCGAAGGGCACAGCTATGACTAGGGTGTGGCGCGCGGGTGCGCCTGTCCTGACCGTGCTGCTGGTCATCATCGCCATCTGGTATCTGGGTGCGATCCGCATGAACGCGACATGGGAACGCGATCAGGCCGCCCGTGCAGGGGTGGAAATCACCCTGCCCCAGATGATCACGCGTACCCTGACCCAAGACCGCCCCATCCTGCCCGCACCCCATCAGGTTGCGGCGGGTCTTTATGACGGAATTGCTGGTCAGGCCATCACATCGCGCCGCAGTCTGGTCTGGCATGGCTGGGTGACGCTGTCGGCGACCTTGGCAGGCTTTGCCATCGGCACGGGCGCTGGCATCCTGCTGGCGGTTGGTATTGTCCACAGCCGCAGCATGGACCAGTCGGTCATGCCTTGGGCCGTGGCCAGCCAGACCGTGCCCATTCTGGCCATCGCCCCCATGGTGATCGTCGTTTTCGCCAGCGCCGGCATCACCGGTCTGCTGCCCAAGGCGATCATCGCGGCGTGGCTGTCGTTCTTTCCGGTGCTGGTCGGCATGGTCAAGGGCCTGCGCACACCCGACGCCATGCAGCTGGACCAGATGAGGTCCTGGAGCGCCAGCGACAACCAGCAATTCTGGCGTCTGCGCCTGCCATCGTCCCTGCCCTATCTGTTCACCAGTTTGAAGGTCGCCATCGCAGCCGCGCTGGTCGGCACCATTGTCGGCGAATTGCCTGCGGGCGCGACGGCCGGTCTGGGCGCGCGACTGCTGTCGGGCAGCTATTACGGTCAAACCGTGCAGATCTGGTCGGCGCTATTCGCGGCGGCTTTGCTGGCGGCGGGATTGGTGGCCGTTGTCGGCGTGATTGAAAAAGCAACGCTGCGGCGCATGGGGTTGGCACGATGAACGCATTGCCGATCCTTGGTGTCTGGCTGGGCGGTTGGGCGCTGAACATCTGGCTGGCCCGCTTCGACACCCGCCTTAGCCGTACGGCAGTCGCCGTGGTCTTTGGCGCCACGCTGATCATCCTGTGGGAAATGGCGGTCCGGCTTTATGCCATCCCCGCCGTCATCCTGCCCGCCCCCAGCCAGATCGCCCAAAGCTTCGTGGCCAACCGCAGCATCCTCTGGACAGATTTCGTGCAGACCATCCTGCGCGGCGCATTGACGGGCTGGCTGATCGGGGCGCTTGCCGCGATGCTGACCGCCATCGCCATCGACCGCAGCCCGTTCCTGCAACGCGGGCTGCTGCCCATCGGCAATTTCGTGGCCGCCCTGCCCATCGTCGGCATCGCGCCGATCCTGGTCATGTGGTTCGGCTTCGACTGGCAGTCGAAGGCCGCCGTGGTCGTGGTCATGGTGTTCTTCCCGATCTTGGTGAACATGGTCGCGGGGCTGAAAGCCACCGACGCGATGCAGCGCGACCTGATGGCCAGCTGGGCCGCGCCTTATGCGGCGGCGCTGTGGAAGCTGCGCCTGCCTGCGGCGATGCCTTTCCTGTTCAACGGGCTGAAGATCACCACGACGCTGGCGCTGATCGGCGCCATCGTGGCCGAGTTCTTCGGCAGCCCGACGCGAGGCATGGGGTTCCGCATCTCGACCGCCGTGGGACGGCTGGATCTGCCGCTTGTCTGGGCAGAGATCGTCGTGGCGGCGCTGGCCGGAACGCTATTCTATGGACTTGTTGCGCTGATCGAAAAGAAGGTGACGTTCTGGCACCCGTCGCAGCGCAAGTAACGGGGCACGCCCCAGCAACAGGAGAGTTTGAGATATGAAACGACTGATGATCTCGGCGGCAGGACTGGCCTTGATGGCGGGGGTGGTTCAGGCGAACGACCTGACGCTGCAGCTGAAATGGGTGACGCAGGCGCAGTTCGCCGGTTACTATGTCGCGCAGGAAAAGGGCTTCTACGAGGAAGAGGGCCTGAACGTCACCATCAAGCCCGGCGGCCCCGACATTGCGCCGACGCAGGTTCTGGCAGGTGGTGGCGCGGATGTCGTCGTCGAATGGATGCCCGCCGCGCTGGCCGCCCGTGAAAAGGGTCTGCCGCTGGTCAATATCGCGCAGCCTTTCAAATCTTCGGGGATGATGCTGACCTGCCTGAAAGAAAGCGGCATTTCCGATCCCAAGACCGATTTCGCCGGCAAGACGCTTGGCGTCTGGTTTGCGGGCAACGAATATCCGTTCCTGTCGTGGATGAACACGCTTGGCCTGTCGACCGAAGGTGGCGAGGGTGGCGTCACGGTCCTGAAACAGGGCTTCAATGTCGATCCGCTGCTGCAGAAACAGGCCGCCTGCATCAGCACCATGACCTATAACGAATACGGTCAGGTTCTGGACGCGGGCCTGTCCGAGGACGACCTGGTGACCTTCAAATACGAAGATCAGGGCGTCGCCACGCTGGAAGATGGTCTTTATGTGCTGGAAGACACGCTGTCCGATGACGCCAAGGTCGAGGATCTGGCCCAGTTCGTGCGTGCCAGCATGAAGGGCTGGACCTATGCCGCCGAAAACCCCGAGGAAGCCGCCGAGATCGTTCTGGAGAACGACGAGACCGGCGCGCAGACGATGGAACACCAGACCCGCATGATGTCCGAAATTGCCAAGCTGCTGGAGGGGTCGGACGGCACCTTGGCCGAGGCCGATTACCAGCGCACCGTCAACACGCTGCTGTCGGGCGGCTCGGACCCGGTGATTGCCGCCGCGCCCGAAGGTGCCTGGGTGTCAACCGTCACGGATCGCGCCTTCCAGTAAGGACTGCTGCGGGGCCGACCATGCGACGGCCCCGTGCTTGCGCAAGCATGAATACTGCTCCGAAAATGTCCAATTATTGCCGGAATATGTCTATTCCTGCCGGATCAAATCCCCCCTAACATCACCCATAGGTTCGGCCCCTGAGGAGATGCGCCGATCCGATGGGAGGATATCATGATCAATCGACGGCAGATCCTTGCCAGCGGTGCGGCTGCGGTCGCCCTGCCGGCCTATATGCGCAAGGCCTGGGCGCAATCCCCGCAGGTCGAGCTGAAGCTGCACCACTTTCTTGGACCCAAGGCGCCAGCCCATACCAAGATGCTGCAGCCTTGGGCGGACCGCATCCGCGAACAATCCGAAGGCCGCATCAACATCGAGCTGTATCCCGCCATGTCGCTTGGCGGCGCGCCCCCGCAGCTGTTCCGCCAGGTGGCAGAAGGCGTCGTTGACATCATCTGGACGGTGAACGGCTATACGCCGGGCCTGTTTCCGCGCGCCGAGGTCTTTGAACTGCCGACGATCTATACCAACGATCTGGCCGCTGCCAATCTGGCCATGCGCGACGTCTTCGACGACCATCTGGCCGCGGATTTCGCCGATGTGCATGTGCTGTTCCTGCATGTTCACGCAGGTCAGGCCATCCAGATGGCGCAGAAGATGGTCCGCAGTCCGGATGATACCAAGGGCCTGAAGCTGCGCGTTCCCGGCCCCACGGGCAATGCCGTGGTCGAGGCGATGGGCGCCACCCCCGTAACCATGCCCGTTCCCGATCTGCCGCAGGCGCTTGGCACCAATGCCGTCGACGGCGCCCTGATCCCGTGGGAGATCATCCCCCCGCTGCAGCTGTTCGAATCGACGCAGTACCAGATCGAGGGACCGGACCGGAACCGCTTTGGCACCACGACTTTCCAGGTGTCGATGAACAAGGCCCGGTGGGACGGCATGGACCCCGAACTGCAGCAGATCTTTACCGACAACAGCGGCGAGGATTGGCTGCGCGAGGTGGCCGAGGTCTGGCGTGCTGCCGATGATTTCGGCATCCAGATGGCCGTGGACAATGGCAACGAACATGTCGTCCTGACCCAAGCGGAAATGGATGCCTTCAATCAGGTGCTGGCCCCCGTGGTCGATGATTGGACCGCCGCGCAATCGGGCTTTGATGCCGCCGCATTGGTCGCTGCCGCCCGTCAGGCCATGTCGGACCGGCAATCTTGACCATGTCACCCGACACGAATGTCCCCCGCGGGCTGATCTTCCGGATCACCCGCGGATGGGCGCTGCTGGGGGGCGTGCTGACCATGGGGCTGGCGCTGATGACGGCGGGCAGCGCGGTCTCGAACCTGCTGACGGGCCGCCCCTTCGCCGCCGATTACGAGCTGGTCAAGCATGTCATCGCCATCGCGATCTTCATGTTCCTGCCCTATTGCCAGATCACCGGGGCGAACGTCTCGGTCGATATCTTCACCGTGCGTATGGGCGCCCGCAAGAAGGCCGCAATGGCGCTGCTGTCGTCGTTGCTGGCGCTGGCCTTCGCGTTGCTGATGCTGGTCCAGATGTATGGCGGGTTGCAAAGCTATCTGAAATACCGCGAGGTCACGCCAGTGCTGAAGCTGCCGCTCTGGACGGCCTTTCCGCCGATCCTGATGTCGCTGGCCCTGCTGGCGCTGGCGGCCTGTGCGACGCTGATGGTGCAGTTGCGACAGGTGACATCGCCGGCTGACGACGGGGTGGATGCATGATCGACAATTTTCTGATCGGCATCGCCGGGCTGGTCGCCCTGCTGGGGCTGATCGCGATCCGGGTGCCCATCGCCTATACGATGATCCTGATCGGCTTTACGGGCATCTGCCTGCAGTCGGGACCCTCCATCATCCTGAACCAGTTGAAGGATCTGGCCTACGCGCAATTCTCGAACTACGACCTCTCGGTCCTGCCGATGTTCATCCTGATGGGCGGGCTGGCGGCGCGCTGCGGGTTGTCGGCGGATATCTTCCGGGGCGCAAATGCCTGGCTGGGTCGGTTCCAGGGCGGCGTCGCCATGGCATCCATCGCGGCCTGCGCGGGCTTCGGGGCGGTCTGCGGGTCATCGACCGCGACGGCCTCGACCATGGGTCAGGTCGCCATCCCCGAGCTGCGGAAATACCGCTACAGCGGTGCGCTGGCGACCGGCTGCATCGCAGCGGGCGGTACGCTTGGCATCCTGATCCCGCCATCGGTCGTGCTGATCGTCTATGCCATCATCGTCGAGGTGAACATCGTCACCATGTTCGCCGCTGCCCTGATCCCGGGCATTCTGGCGACCCTGATGTTCATCGCGACCATCGCGCTTTACGTGCGCTTCGTGCCGGGGTCCGGTCCCAAGGCACAGCCGGTGGGACGGTCCGATCTGATCGCGGCAAGCATCGCCATGCTGCCGGTGCTGGTGATCTTCGGCGTGGTCATCGGCGGCATCTATGCGGGCATCTACAGCCCGACGGCGGCGGCAGCGATCGGGGTGGTCATGGTCGTCATCTACGGCGTGGCGCGCGGCAGGCTGGGTCTGACCGACATGGTCGAGGCCATGCTGGAGACCGCGCGCAACAGCGGCATGATCTTCCTGATCGTCTTCGGGGCGGAACTGCTCAAGATATTCATGTCGCGCGCGGGCGTTCCGCAGGCGGCGGCCGATCTGTTGCAGAACAGCGGGCTGGCACCGATGACCATTATGGTGCTGATCATCGTCACCTTCCTGGTCCTGGGCTGCCTGATGGACAGCCTGTCGATGGTGATCCTGGCCATCCCCTTCTTCTGGCCCGTCGTCGCAGGCTTGGACTATGGGCTGACGCCGGATGAGACCAAGCTGTGGTTCGGCATCATCATTCTGGTGGTGGTGGAACTGGGGCTGATCACGCCACCCGTCGGGCTGAACGTCTTCATCATCAATGCCGTCGCCCGCGACGTGCCCATGCGCGAAACCTTCCGCGGCGTGATGCCCTTCTTCGGGTCCGAGATCCTGCGCATCGTCCTGCTGGTCCTGTTCCCCGCCATCGCGCTCTACCTGCCACGCCTGCTGCAATGAGGCTGCCATGACCGAACCAATGACCATGACCGCCGGCGGTGCCCTGCTGGCGCGGCTGAAACGCATCGGCGTCGATTACATCTTCGCCAATTCCGGCACCGATTTCCCGCCCATCATCGAAGGCCTGGCCGAGGCCTCCGCCAAGAACATCGATCTGCCGCAGGCTATCGTCATTCCCCATGAAGGCGCAGCGATGGCCATGGCGCATGGGTATTATCTGGCGACGGGTCGGTCGCAGGCGGTGATGGCGCATACCAACGTGGGGCTGGCCAATTGCGCCATCGGGGCGATCAACGCCGCGGTGGAACATGTGCCGGTCCTGCTGTTTTCGGGGCGGACACCCACCACCGAACAGGGCAGGCTCGGCGCGCGCACGGTGCCCATCGGCTGGGGGCAAGAAATGCGCGATCAGACCGCCCTGGTGCGCGAGGCCAGCAAATGGGACTATGAACTGCGCTTTCCCGAACAGGTGACCGAGGTCGCCGACCGTGCCTGGGCCATCGCCAATTCGACTCCGCGCGGCCCGGTCTATGTCAGCCTGCCGCGCGAGGTTCTGTGCGAAACTGCCCCCGCCGACGGCCTTGACATCCCGCTACTGATGCAGCCGGCAATCTCGCATGCCAGTACCGATCAGATCGATCAGGCGGCCCGCATCCTTGCCAACGCCCGCAATCCTGTCATTTTTGCCCAGCATGGCGCAGGCAGCGCCGAGGCTTTTGCTGCGCTGTCGGACCTGGCGCTGGAATGGGGCATTCCCGTCTGTCAGTACTGGGCGGTCGGTCTGGCCATTCCCACCGATCATCCGATGGCCGCCGGTCCTGACCCTGCGCCCCTGCTGGCCGAGGCTGACGCGATCCTGTTGCTGGACGCGCTGGCACCTTGGGCACCCGACATTCACAAACCGGACGCGGCGTGCCAGATCATCCAGATGGGCCAGGACCCCTTGGCCATGCGGGTGCCGATCAGGAACTTCCGCTCGGACCTGTCGATTGCCTGCGATACCGCCGATGGTATTCTGGCGCTGAAAGCGGCGATGGACGCGCATCGTCCTGCCGATCAGGCCGACCGCGTGGAACGGATCACCCGGCGCAATGCCGATGCCCGGTCGCAGGTTCTGGACCGTGCCGGTGCGGGTGGCACGGGCGCGATGACCAAGGAATATGTCAGCCTGTGTCTATCGCGGGCGATTCAGGGGCAAGGTGCGTCGATCCTGTCGGAACTGGGATGCCCGATGGCCCCGATGGCGCTGGACCACCATCAGGCGTGGTTTCAGGAACCGCATGCGGGGGGCTTGGGCTGGTCGTTTCCGGCGGCATTGGGGATGCAGCTGGCCGATCGTGACAGGCTGATCGTGGCGACCATGGGCGACGGGTCCTATATGTTCTCGAACCCGGTCGCCTGTCACCAGATCGCCGAGGCGCTTCAGCTGCCTCTGTTGCTGGTCATCGTGAACAATGCCGAATGGGGCGCGGTGCGGCAGTCGGTGCTGGGCATCTATCCAGATGGCTATGCGGCCCGCACCAACAGCATGCCCCTGACGCAGCTGTCACCTGTGCCGGACTTCACGCAGGTGGCCAAGGCCAGCCGCGCTTGGGCCCGCAGCGTTCAGGATGGCGCCGATCTGCCCGCCGCGATCACGGCGGCGCTGGACCACATCCGCACGAACCGCAGCCTTGCGCTGCTGGACGTGCGGGTGCGGCCCGCCTAGGCGATCAGATCGGATAATGCAGCGGTCCGTCCTGAATGGTGATCCACCGTGTTTCGGTGAACTCCTGGATGGCCGACTGCCCCCCGAAACGACCATATCCGGATGCTTTTGTCCCGCCAAAGGGCATCTGCGCCTCATCGTGGACGGTCGGGCCGTTGATGTGGCAAATGCCGGATTCGATACGCCGCGCGACCGACATCGCGCGCATGGTATCGCGCCCGAAGACCGCCGCCGACAGGCCGTATTCCGTGTCATTGGCCACCTGAACGGCCTCGTCGATGCTTGAAACACGGACGATCGTCACCACGGGGCCGAAGGATTCCTCGGAGTAGATGCGCATGGCCGGGGTCACATGATCCAGCGCGATGGCCGAGATCAACGTGCCATCGTGATCACCGCCCGCGACCATCTTGGCGCCCTTGGCAAGCGCGTCCTTGACTAGATCCTGAATGCGCCGCGCCGCCGTGGCATCGACGACGCTGCCCAAGGGGGCCTTGCCCTCGGTCGGATCGCCGGCGGTCAGCGTCCGGACCTTGATTGCCAGCGCCTCGACGAAATCATCGGCCAGGCTGTCATCGACGACCAGCCGCTCGGTCGCCATACAGATCTGACCCTGGTTCATATAGGCGCCAAAGGCTGCGGCGGCGACGGCGGCATCGATGTCGGCATCATCCAGCACCACCATCGGGGCCTTGCCGCCCAGCTCCAGCAGCGCGGGCTTCAGGTGCCGGCCCGCCAGTTCCGAGATGATCCTGCCGACGCGGGTCGAGCCGGTGAAATTCACGCGCCGCACGGCAGGCTGGGCGATCAGCGCCTCGACGATGTCGGGGGCGTCCTCGGGGGCGTTGGAAATGGCGTTCAGCACACCAGCGGGCAATCCGGCCTCGTTCAGGGTGTTGACGATCAGGCGATGGGTGCGCGGGCAGATCTCGGATGTTTTCATCACCACGGTGTTCCCGCAGGCCAAGGGCATCGCGATCGACCGCACCCCGAGGATCACCGGCGCGTTCCACGGGGCCATCGACAACACCACACCCGCGGCCTGCCGGACGGCCATCGCCATCGTGCCGGGGCGGTTCGAGGGGATGATCTGCCCCGTGATCTGGGTGGTCATCCCGCCCGCCTCGCGCAGCATGTCGGCGGCCAGCGTGACGTTGAAACCGGCCCAGCCTGCCGTCGCGCCGATTTCGGAGGCCATGGCATCGACGAAATCTGGCATTTTCTCCATCAGGATGTCGGCGGCCTTCAGCAGCACCGTCCGCCGCGCCTTGGGCGAGCTTTGCGACCATTCGGGAAATGCGGCGGCGGCAGCATCGACGGCACTGATGGCATCCTCGACACTGGCGGCCGAGGCGCGCGTCGCCGGCTGGTTGGTCAATGGGTTCAGGCGCTCGAACGTGGCGCCGTCGGTGGCGACGATGTCCTTGCCGCCGATCATCAGTCCAAGTGTTTCCACAGTCAAAGCTCCTTCGTCAAATCCTGAACATCCGCACCCAGAAAGGCGCTGCGGACCTGGGGGTCATTCGCCAGACTGTCAGCGGGACCCTGCCCCACGATCCGTCCGGCTTCCAGCAGATAGCCGCGATCCGCGATCGACAGGCTGATCCGCACGTTCTGTTCCACGATCAGCAGGGCAACCCCCGCATCGCCGATCCGGGCCAGGGCCGCGAACAATTCGCCGACCAGCACGGGGGCAAGGCCAAGGCTGGGTTCGTCCAGCATCAGCAGGCGCGGCTGCGACATCAGCGCCCGCCCGATGGCGACCATCTGCTGTTCACCGCCCGACATGGTGCGCACGGCCTGTCGGTGGCGCTCGGCCAGACGGGGAAAGAGGTCCAGCACCAGATCGCGGCTGCGCGCCTGATCCGCCCGCGCCCGTCGGGGGTTGGCCCCCAGCAACAGGTTTTCGGCTACCGTCAGTTCGCCAAAGATGCCGCGGCCTTCGGGGACGACGGCGATGCCGGTTTCGACCACCTGATGGGGCGGGATGCGGGTCAGGTCGCGCCCCTCCATCGTGATGACGGCACCGGGCTGCGGCGTCACCAGTCCGGCGACGGATTTTATCAGCGTCGATTTTCCCGCCCCGTTGGCCCCCAGCACGACCACGACCTCGGATGGCGTCATCGACATGGCAACATCCTGCAGGGCGGCGTGCTTGCCATAGCTGACGTTCAGGTTGCGCAACTCAAACATCGGCAGTCCCCAGATAGGCCCGTACCACCGCAGGATCGGCCAGAACCGAGGCCGTGTCCCCATCCGCAATCAGTTTCCCCGCATTCATGACCACGCATCGGGTGCAGATCGCCCGCACGGCCTGCATGACATGTTCCACCAGCAGCACGGTCATACCCATGTCCCGCAGCCCCGCAATCAGGTCGATGCCGATGCGCAATTCTGAGGGGTTCAGCCCCGCAAGCCATTCGTCCAGCAGCAGCAGCCGCGGCTTGGCCGCCAAGGCGCGGGCCAGTTCGACCCGTTTCTGATCGATATAGGTCAGACTGCCGACCGGCATGGCGCCCCGCCCCTGCAGACCCACGGTGGCCAACAGCGTGTCGGCCTCGGACCGTGCTGCCTGCCCCCACAGCCGGTCCTGCCGGAAGGCAAGGGCCGCCACCACGTTGTCGCGCGCATCCAGCGACGGCAGCACCTTGACCAGTTGGAAGGTCCGCGCCACACCGCGTCGCGCGATCCGGTGCGGCGACAGGCCGGTGATGTCCTGACCGTCCAGAACGATCCGACCCCCACTGGGCCGGATCGCCCCCGAGATCATGTTCATCATCGTCGTCTTGCCCGACCCGTTCAGACCCAGCAGCGCCATGGCCTGCCCCCGCGGCACGTCGAACGACAGATCGTCCACCGCCGTCAGCCCGCCGAAACGCTTGGTGATGCCCTGAACCTGCAGCATCGTGGTCATGTCGCCCCCTTTTCGCCGCGCGACCGGAACAACCCGGCCACGCCCTGCGGCAGCAGGAAGACGATCACGATGAACAGCACCCCCAGCAGGATCGAGTAGTGGTTCGGAAAATTGGCCGACAGCCATTCGAACAGCAGGAACAGGGGGATCGCGCCAAGCGTCGGTCCCCACAACCGCGTCGCCCCGCCGAACAGCGCCATGATCAGCGCCATGAAGGATACGGTCGGGTTGAAGACGATGGCAGGCTCGACATAGGTCCAGCGCGGCGACTGGATCGCCCCGACCAGCGTCATGATGCCCGCGCTGACGACAAAGAGGACGATCTTGGTGCGCGCGATGTCGATGCCGATATGGCTGGCCACGACCTCATCGTCGGCGATCACCTTCAGGGCCAGCCCAAGGCGGCTGCGTTGCACCCACCACGTCAGCAACAGCGTGGCCGTCGCCAGCGCCAACAGCTGCCAATAGATGTGCTGCGGACCGAACGGCAGGAAGATATAGCGGCCAAGGGTGCCGTTCACGGTCGTTTCATACCATGTGACCAGCTGTCGGATCAGCTCGGCCAAGCCGAATGAGAAGATGACGAAATAGACCCCAGCCAGCCGCAGCGTCGCCAGCCCCACCAGCAGCGCGACCCCCATGCCGATGATCAGCGCCACCAGCAGGACCAGCGGATAAGGCAGCGCCTCGCTGAGGACGGCGACGGTATAGGCGCCGATCCCGAAGAAGGCGACGGTCGCCAGCGACACATAACCCGTGCGCCCCGAGAACAGCCCCCAAGCCGAGGCCAGAGTGACATAGCCCGCCATCCCGATCAGCAGGCCCAGCCAGTATGGACCCACCCAGAAGGGGGCCGCCGCCAAAAGCGCCAGAACCAGCACGGCCAGCGGGAAACCCAATGCGGACCTCATGTCCGGGCCCTTCCGAACAATCCCGCAGGGCGCCACAGCAGGATGGCCAGAAAGATCATATAGACCGACGCCATCGTCAGGCCCGGGCTGACATATGTGGCGACCGCGGTTTCCGACAGTCCAAGGATCAGCCCGGCACAAAGCGCTCCGGCAAGGTTGCCCACGCCACCCATGATCACGACGATCAGCGCCTTCATGGTAAAGACCACCCCCGAGGCCGCCGTGAAGGTCTGGTACATCGAGACGACCACGCCTCCGCATGCCGCCAGCGCGCCGCCCAAGGCGAAGGCAAAGCGTGCGGCCCGATGCGGATCGATCCCGACCAGAGGCGCCGCAGCCGGGTTGACCGCCACTGCACGCAGGGCCGTGCCCCACCGGCTGCGCGTCAGCGCCAGATACAGCCCCGCCCCGATCGCCAGCGCCAGTCCAAGCGCCAGCAGCCGGTTCGCCGCCACCTTGACGCCCAGGACATCGACCCCGAACCCAAGGTAGTTGTAGCTGACGTAATTGCCGCCAAAGCCGACCAGCATGACGCCCTGAATGACGAACAGTAGGCCGAATGTGGCCAGGATCGAATTGATTTCGAGCGTGGCGGTATTCGCCGAACGCGCGACCAGCGGTGCCAGCAGAATGCCATAGATCAGCCACCCAAGGGCAAAACCTGCCGGCGCGATGATCGCCAGCCCCAGCAGCGGGCTGACCCCAAGTCGATCCTGAACCAGATAGGCGGCGAATGCGGCCGCGATGACGGTTTCGCCATAGGCCAAGTTCATAGTGCGGGCGATGCCGTATTGGATCGTCAGCCCCATCGCCACCAGCGCATAGGTTCCGCCCAGGACCAGCCCTGCGATGACAGTGGTCAGCAGCATGCGATTACTGGCCTTGCCAAGCGGGCTTGGGCAACATGGCACTGCCTGCGCCGTCGCGATCGGCAGGCGCGATGGCCACGAATTTGCCGTCCTGCCATTGGCCAGTCAGCCACAGATCGCGCAGCTGGTTGTCCTGCAGCGTCACCTGCCCCATGGCGGTATCGAAGGTGCCGGTCGAAAGCTCTTCGGCGACGGCATCGCGGTCCAGACCTCGGCGCCTGATCGCCTCCTGCAGCATCTGCAGGCTGGAATAGGTCACCACGGACGCCCAGAGGTCCGGGGCCTGCCCCGTCACCTGCTGGTGGCGTTCGCGATACTCGATGTTCTGTTCGTTGCCGTAATCGATGCCCCCAAGGCTGAGGATCCCTTCGGCGTTTTCACCGTTTGCCGCCTGGAACGCGGGAAAGCTGGTGCCGACGCCAAGATACGTCAGCTTGGGATTGAAGCCCGCGACCTGGGCCTGCTGCGTCAGGGCAAAGGTTTCGGGCGGATAGGAGAATGCCACGAAGCTGTCCGCGCCACTGGCGGCAGCCTCGTTGATGATCGAGGTGAAATCCGTGGTCCCGGCGGGATAGGTGATGTCATAGACGACCTCCAGCCCGGCATCGGACATTGCGGGTCGGGCGGCGGTCACCAGATCGATGCCGAAGCCATCCGCGACCGAGATCATCGCCACCTTGTCGTTGATCGTGCCATCGGCCGAAGCGCCCGACACCACCTGCGCCAGCGATCCGGCGTAATCATGCCCGCCGCCCAGCATCCAATAGCTTTTGGTCCAACGCTTGACGAAATCGGGCGCCTTGTCGGTTACCGCCGATACCGCCAGCTGGGGATAGCCATAGCGGTCGTAAAGCGGCGCGACGGCCAGATTGAAGCCCGTCCCCCAGGGCGGCAGGATGAAATCGACCTTGTCCTGAGTGGCCAGGCGTTCGGTGGCACGGACCACCTCCTCGGCCGAGGACCGGTCGTCATATTCGATGACCTCCAGCGGCAGCCGGGTCCCGTCCGGCATCTCCAACCCGCCAGCCGCCTGAACATCGGCGACCCAAAGCTGATAGTTCGGGGTGGTGGTCATCCCTGCCCCGCCCGCATTCACGCCGGTCTTGGACACCGCATAGCCGATGGTGACGGTGTCGCGATCCTGCGCAAGGGTGGCAATGGGCGCCGCGCCGGCCACAAGGGCCACCGAAATGCACAGATGGCGCAAAAGCTGCCTGCGGGTTGCCGTGGTCATCGAAAATCCTCCCATGAAAATACACGCTGGACGGACAAGCGCCCGGCCGCTGAACCGTCGAAACCCCTCCTCGGTGCAACGGTCTTTCCACGACGCTAGAAGCTTACCATCACGAACTGAATAGACATTTTCAGCGTTTTTTGGGACTTTTCACTGGCGTCCGCAAGTCGGGAAACCACCCAAATGGAACGAAAAATGGCGACCCTTACGGGCCGCCATGATGCAGAACGTCGATGTCGGAACGGTCAGTGGGTCCAGGGCGCGCGCCGGTCGGTGGCGAAATTCTCACCATATCCACGCGGGCGGATATTCGCGGCGCGTTTCTGCGGTTGCTGGACGACGAAGTCATGGCCGTGTTCGCGGGCGTAATCTTCCGCCTGCTTGCAGGTGTCGAAACGCAGGCGAACCTGGCTTTGGGTGTCACCGCTGCTGGTCCAACCCATCAGGGGATCAACCTCACGCGTATCGGCGGGCGGAAATTCCAGCACCCAGCCTTTGGTCTTTGCCGTACCCGACTGCATGGCATTGCGGGCAGGTTGATAGATACGCACGAGCATTTCGGATATTCCTCGACCAGATGTGGGGTGTTTATCGCCAAATCCGCGCAGCGGTTCAAGCCCCGGAACGCAGCCGCGCGCTATTCCGACGCATCGGGAAAGGCGGTGGTCAGCTGCGCAACGCCCGTCTGCTTGTCGAAAATGCAGACCGACAGTTCCTGCCCCTGCGCAGTTTCCGCGGTCACCAAAGCCGCCGCATAGCTGTCCGAACCGAATTCGTTCAGGCGCAGATCGATTTCCGAACCGGGGGCGGATCTTTCTGCCAGATCTGTGCAGGCTGCCCTCAGATCCCTGCGCAGCTGTTCCCATGCCTCGTCACTTGATGCATAACCGCCAACAGGCACGCAAAGCGCCAGACAGGTCAGCAGGGTTGCCGGATAACCATGTTTCACAACAGTTTTCCTTTCAAGGGAACGCATCTGGCGGCATCATGTTTGGTGACAGTGGCCTTTCCGGCCACCCAAGTCACATGAGAGAACCGTGATATGCAAAAATTCAAACGCGCCACGGCATTTGCCCTTCCCGGTCTGCTGCTGACCCTGGCGGCCTGCGCCACCACGAATTACACCGTCAGCAGCCAAAGCTGCGACCTGCGCAAGCATCAGGCATTGGTCGGTCAGAACGTCGGCGGCATCACCCTGCCCCCAACGCTGCGCCGCCAGGAGGTGCCCTTCGGTTCGTCGCCCCGCATGTCGAACGACCCTTCGCGCCTGACGATGTTCATCGACGTGAAGGGCTGGATCGGACAGGTCGCCTGCGGTTAACCGCGTTTTGACCGCTTGTTGCCGCCGCGCTGTCCGGCGCGGCCCGCCGTCGAACGTCCCGACGACTTGACGGCAGCATCGGCGGCCTGATCGATGGCAGATTGACGCGCCATCGGATCGTCGGAAATAGCCAGATCGACCGCCTCAAGGCGTTTGACCTCATCGCGCAGACGGGCGGCTTCCTCGAATTCCAGATTTTCGGCGGCCTTGCGCATTTGGGTCCGCATGGCGTCCAGATGGGCGGCAAGGTTCGCGCCGATCAGCGGCTTGTCGACCTTGGTCGTGACGCGCGACTGATCGGTATCGCCCTGCCACAGCCCGGCCAAGACATCCTCGACGTTCTTGCGGACCGTTGTCGGCGTGATGCCATGTTCCTCGTTATAGGCCATTTGGCGTTCACGGCGACGGTCGGTTTCGGCCATCGCGCGCTCCATGCTGCCGGTAATCCGGTCGGCATACATGATGACCCGCCCGTCCGAATTTCGCGCAGCCCGACCGATTGTCTGGATCAGCGAGGTCTCGGACCGCAAGAAACCTTCCTTGTCAGCGTCCAGAATGGCGACCAGTCCGCATTCGGGAATATCCAAACCCTCGCGCAGCAGGTTGATGCCGATCAGCACATCGAAAGCGCCAAGGCGAAGGTCGCGCAGGATCTCGATCCGTTCGATGGTGTCAATATCGCTGTGCATGTAACGAACCTTGATGCCCTGTTCATGCAAGTATTCGGTCAGATCCTCGGCCATGCGCTTGGTCAGCGTAGTGCACAGCGTCCGCATGCCCTTGGCGGTGACGCGGCGAACCTCGTCCAGCAGGTCGTCGACCTGGGTCTCGACAGGGCGGATTTCGATCACCGGGTCCAGAAGGCCGGTAGGTCGGATAATCTGTTCGGTGAAAACACCACCGGTCTGGTCCATTTCCCATTGCGCCGGGGTGGCACTGACAAAGACCGACTGAGGCCGCATTGCGTCCCATTCCTCGAACTTGAGGGGCCGGTTGTCCATGCAACTGGGCAGACGGAAGCCGTGCTCCGCCAGCGTGAACTTGCGCCTGAAGTCGCCCCGATACATGCCGCCGATCTGCGGCACGCTGACGTGGCTTTCATCGGCAAAGACGATGGCGTTGTCGGGGATGAATTCGAACAGCGTGGGGGGCGGTTCACCCGGTGCGCGGCCCGTCAGATAGCGGGAATAGTTCTCGATGCCGTTGCAGACACCGGTCGCCTCCAGCATCTCGATGTCGAAATTGGTGCGCTGTTCCAGCCGCTGCGCTTCCAGCAGCTTGCCTTCGTCGGTTAGTTGCTTCAGTCGGCCATGCAGCTCTTGTTTGATGCCCTTGACGGCCTGCTGCATCGTCGGGCGCGGCGTCACATAGTGGCTGTTGGCATAGATGCGGATCTGCTTGAAGCTGTCGGCCTTGGCACCGGTCAGAGGGTCGAACTCGGTGATCGCCTCCAGCTCATTCCCGAAGAAATCAAAGCGCCACGCGCGATCCTCAAGGTGTGCAGGCCAGACTTCGACCAGATCGCCACGCACGCGGAAACCGCCACGCTGGAATGACGCATCAAGACGTTTGTACTGCTGCGCCACCAGCTGTCCCAGAAATTCGCGCTGGTCATAGCTTTCGCCGACAATCATGTCCTGCGTCATGGCCGAATAGGTCTCGACCGAACCGATGCCATAGATGCAGCTGACCGAGGCCACGATGATCACATCATCGCGTTCCAGCAGCGCCCGGGTGGCACTGTGGCGCATCCGGTCGATGGCCTCGTTGATCTGGGATTCTTTCTCGATATAGGTGTCGGACCGCGCGACATAGGCTTCGGGCTGGTAATAGTCGTAATAGCTGACGAAATATTCGACTGCGTTATCGGGAAAGAACCCTTTAAATTCGCCGTAAAGCTGGGCAGCCAGCGTCTTGTTCGGGGCCAGGATGATGGCGGGACGGTTCGTTTCCTCGATCACCTTGGCCATCGTATAGGTCTTGCCGGTGCCGGTCGCACCCAGCAGGACCTGATCACGTTCACCGGCCTTCACGCCTTGCGACAGTTCGGCGATGGCCGTGGGCTGATCGCCTGCTGGCTTGAATTCGCTGTTCATGACAAAACGTTTCCCGCCCTCAAGCTTAGGGCGGGTCACTTCGGCAAAGCGCGTCACGGGCGCGCTGGTGTTGTTGTGACCCATGAGGTTCCTGATCCGTTCGAGCTTGCCACCAAGATGTGTGTGGCATGCCCAAAGATCAACAGCCCTGCGTCACCCTTTCAGGCGGGCGGGCTGCAACGCGTCCCAACCCTCACCGCCGTCAAGTTCCTCGGCCAGAATTTCGGCGGTGACGGGACCAAGGGTAAAGCCCTGATGCCCGTGTCCGAAATGTGCCCAGAGGTTCGGCTGATCGGGGATGCGCCCTACCAGTGGCAGCATGTCGGGCATGCAGGGACGGCGTCCGGTCCAAGGCTCCGCCTCGACGGGCGCGCCCAGATCGAACAGCTCGCGTGCGGCTTCCTCACCGTGACGCAACTGCGGTGGGGTGCTGCGCGGGTGCAGGGTCAGTTCGGCCGCCGTGGCGATCCGCAGACCGCGACGCATCGGCGAAAACACGACAGAATTTCCGAAATCGGCGATGGGATGATGCGGTGCGGCCTCCATCCGGTAATGGCGGTGATAGCCACGCTTGTAGACCATAGGCACCTTCAACCCGAAGCGTGCGGTCAGCATCGGCGACCAGGGCCCAAGCGCCACGATGGCATGTTCGCCCGAGGCGTCGTCCACCACCCATGCCTCGCCCTTGCGATGCAAATCGCCCGCATCGGCATTGACGATCTGACCGCCCTGCCGTTGGAACAGCGCTGCATAGGACGCGACCAGCGCGCCGGGATCAGATGAATTCCAGCTGTCCGACCAGTGGGTTGCGCCCAAGATATCAGCCTTTATCGAAGGCTCCATCGCGCGCAGTTCCACCCCGTCCATCAGCCGTGCCTGAACACCGAATTCGGTCTTGAACCGTTCGGCATTCTTCTGCGCCTTGTCCAGCTTGGCGTGGGTGCGATGCAGTTCGATATAGCCGTCACGGCGGATGATGTTGTCCGCGCCCGCTGCCGCGATCAGCGGCCCGTGCATATCAGTTGACTGGCGGATCAGCTTGCCCCAAGTGACCGAAGCCCGCCGGTGCGACGCAGGCAGCGAATTGATCGCGTATTTCCACACCGCCCCGACTTGGGAAACCAGCCCCGGAATATTCCATTTGACGTCATAGCCGCGGCCCATGGCGATCTGGATCAGGGCGGCGGGTTGCAACGGCATGGCATATGGCTCGACAGCCTCCGTCTGGATCAGGCCCGCATTGCCATAGCTGGTTTCGCGCCCCGGTGATCCACGATCGACGATCGTCACCTGATGACCACGCGCTTGCAGCGCCAGACCGGTCGTCACGCCGACCATGCCCGCACCCAGAACCAGAACCTCTGCCATGACGGCCTCCTGACTTGCTTTATGTCAGGGATGCCCAGATCGGCGGGTTGGGGCAAGATTTATCGGGCAATCTTCGACGACTGCCCGATAATTTGCAAGATTCAGGCGAAAAGCTCATGGCAGAAGCTTAATCCTTCGACCAAAGCGTCTACTTCTTCGACAGTGTTGTACATGGCGAAGGATGCACGCGCGCTGGCATTGACACCAAAGAACTCCATCAGTGGCATGGCGCAATGGCTGCCGGCACGCACCGCGATGCCGCGCTTGTCCAGAATGGTCGAGATGTCATGCGCATGCGCGCCCTGCATCACCATCGAAAAGATCGCCCCCTTGTCCGGCGCATCCCCTTGGATCTGCAACCAGTTCAGGTCGCGGAAGCGGTCACGGGCATGGTCGCGCAGGGTGCGTTCATGGGCGGCGATATTCTCCATCCCGAGGCCCATCATGTATTCCAGCGCGACGCCAAGGCCGATCTGGTTGACGATGCCGGGGGTGCCTGCCTCGAACCGAAGGGGCGGGTCGTTATAGGTGATCGCATCGCGCGCGACGGTCTTGATCATGTCACCACCGCCCATGAAGGGGCGCATCTCGGCCTGCCGTTCGGCCTTGATCCAGATCGCGCCCGAGCCGGAGGGACCGTAGAGCTTGTGACCCGTGATGCAGTAGAAATCGACCCCAAGCGCCGCCACATCGACCGGCATGTGGACCGAGGCCTGACTGCCGTTGACAAGCACGGGCACATCGGTGCCTGCGGCAATCGCGGCTACATCGACCACGGTGCCGGTCACGTTCGACATATGCGTCACGGCGATCAGTTTCGTGCGTGGACCAACGGCCTCTAGTACCTTTTCGGGCGACAGGCTGCCATCGGGCTCCGGCTCGACCCATTTCAGGACGACGCCCTGACGTTCGCGCAGAAAATGCCACGGCACGATATTGGCGTGATGTTCCATGACGGACAGCACGATCTCATCGCCTTCCTTCAGCCTCGGCGCGGCCCAGCCATAGCTGACCATGTTCAACGCCTCGGTCGAGCCGGAGGTGAAGATCACCTCATCCTCCTGCGGGGCGTTCAGAAAGCGGGCGATGATGCCGCGCACGCGTTCGTAATTGTCGGTCGCCAAATTCGACAGATGGTGCAAGCCGCGATGGACATTGGCGTATTCGCCAGAATAGGCGCGGCTGATCGCGTCGATCACGACCTGCGGCTTCTGGGCGCTGGCGCCGCTGTCCAGATAGACCAGCGGCCTGCCGTTGACCTGCGTGGACAGGATGGGAAAATCGGCACGGACGGCATTCACGTCAAAGCTCATTGCGGCATCTCCGGCAGCAGGCCAATCGAGGCGGCGAAAAATGACAGCAGAAAGCCCATGGCCAAAAGTGTCGCGAAAAGACCCAGCATCACCTTGGGACCGCTGGCAAAACCGTGCAGCGCCTTGGTGAACTGGACCGTCAGCCAAAGGAACATGGCGATGGCCAGCAACCCCAGCATCCCCGACAGCGACGGCAGCGCCAGCGACAGTACGATCTGGGCGATCTGGATCAGCAGCAACATCACCTCGATCCAGACAGTCAGCAGCAGCGCATCGGCAAAATTGCCCTGCCCGCCGAACATGCGGCCGACCCCCGTCATCAGGCCCGCACCCACGATGATGGCGACCATCTGCATCCCTGCCATCACCAGCGGCTGCTGGACCAGCGAATACATCGGCGGCGTTTCCGCCTGCGGAACGGGGAACAGCATGGCCGCCAGATAGGCCAGCAGCCCTGAAACCGACACCGCCAGCAGCAGCGCCATCCAGCGCACGGGCATCGGCAGGTTCAGTGCCATCAGCATCCGCGCACCGGTTTCGGGGTTGCGCAGGGTCTGACGCACAAGCGCCTTGAAGTCGTCAAAGGTCATAAGCGTCTTACCAGTGCTGAGATGCCCGCACCCCAGATGAACAAAAAGGCAATTCCTGCGATGGTCTGGGTCAGTGCCAGCGCCGGTCCCGGACCGATCAGCCCGGCAACCATTCCCGCCAGCAGCATTGCCGGCGAAACCGCCAGCAGCGCCCAGAACAGCGCCAGACGCGCATCCTGCGGGCCAAGGCGCCAAGGCGTCAGGCGCGACAAAAGCGACGTCAGCGCAGCCACGCCATAGGCCAACAGCGGCATCATGAAGATCGTGCCCATGACCGCGCCGCCGATCCGCGCTTCTAGTGGAATCGAAGGGTCCAGTGCGGCTGCGCGGGCGTGACCGGGGGCCTGTGCGATCAGCGAGATCAGCATCGCCACCATCAACACCACCAGCATGACCCGGTCCGGCATGCCGGAAAGGCTCCGCACCACATGGCGCGGAGCCCACCAGCTTTCGAACACGCGCAGAACCATACCGCCGCGCGCGGTCCTTAGATGTGCGGACGAGTTGTCAGCCACGCTTCCAACCGATCATTGATGTCATCACGCAGTTCTTCATCCTCGACCTCGGACAGGGCGTCGGCCAAGAAGGACAGCACCAGGAAGACGATGGCGCGGTCATAGGGCACACCGCGCGACCGCAGATAGAACAGCGCCTCTTCGTCGATGGCACCCGTGGTCGAACCATGCGAACATTTGACGTCGTCGGCGTAGATCTCAAGCTCGGGCTTGGCAAGGAACTGGCTGTTTTCATCCAGCAGCAGCGCTTGGCTGATCTGATAACCGTCGGTCTTTTGCGCGCCTTGCTTGACCAGGATCTTGCCCTGGAACACGCCGGTCGCGCCGTTCTTCAGCACCTTCTTAAAGACCTGACGGCTTTCGCCGCGTTCGGCCCCATGGGTGATAAAGACGGTGTCGTCATGGTGGAACGCACCGTTGTTGCCGTCACCCAGAACCGCTGCGGCGATATGCGCAACCGCATCGTCGCCGACCATGTCGATGGCGCCTTCGTGACGCATCAGCGTGCCGTTGACGGCCAAAGTGAAGCTCTTGAACTGAGCCTCGGCGCCGACGCGGGCGAAGATATGTGACAGACCGACCTTGGGATCGACGGCCCGCTTGGCTGCGATATGGTGCAGCTTGGCGCCATCGGCCAGATCAACCTCCAGCATGCCGTTCGAGCGTGCGCCGACCATGCCGCTTTCCAGCAGAGTCATTTCGGCGCCCGCCTCGACACGGATGACGTGATGCCAGACAGCATCGGCATCTTCCGTGCCACGGCGATACAGAACATGCACCGGTTTCGACGGCTTGCCCGTCACGCGGATCAGCAAACCGTCATGCGCCACGGCGGTGTTCAGCGCCGCGAAGGGACGCTTGACCGGGGTCTGACCGGCCAGCTCCAGCTGACCGTAGAGGTCGGCGGACCAGTGGTCGCCTGCTGCATCGGCCTTGGCAAGGGTCGTGATCTCGATCCCTTCCAGCGTCAGATCGTCGGATGCGGCCTCGTCGAAGGCACCGTCCACGAACACCAGCGTCAGCTTGTCGCGACCGGTGAACAGCGGCGATTCCGCGCCATCCGCATCGAACGGCAGTGCCGTTGCGGTCGGCGCGTTGAAGGCACGAGGGTCGGTATAGCGCCAGTATTCGTCACGCGGCGCGGGCAGGCCCATGGCGCGCAGACGCGCCATCGCATCCGCACGCGCATCGGCGCTGAAGCCCGCATCGGGCATGGTGATCGCAGCAAGGCGATCTTCCAGTGCGCTCGCAGCTTTCGGGTTGCCCGAGACCTGCGGCGTCACCTCATTGATGGGTTTCACGGCGGTATCGGACATCAATCGGCCTCCGCCAGCAGATCGCCGTAACCGTTGTGTTCGACTTCCAGCGCCAGTTCCGGGCCGCCCGACTTGATGATGCGGCCATTCGACATGATGTGGACGACATCGGGTTTGATGTGATCCAGCAGGCGCTGGTAGTGGGTGATGACCAAGAAGCTGCGGTCGGGCGAACGCAGGGCGTTCACGCCTTCGGACACCAGACGCATGGCGTTGACGTCCAGACCCGAATCCGTTTCATCCATGATGCACATGCGCGGCGACAGCATGGCCATCTGCAGGATCTCGTTGCGCTTCTTTTCCCCGCCCGAGAAGCCGACGTTGACCGGACGCTTCAGCATTTCGGGGCTGATCTGCAGATCGGCGGCCTTGGCGCGGACTTCCTTGAGGAACTCACCCGCGGTCAGTTCGACTTCGCCGCGTGCCTTGCGCTGCGCGTTCACGGCGGTGCGCAGGAACGTCATGTTGCCCACGCCGGGGATTTCAACGGGGTATTGGAACGCAAGGAACAGACCGGCAGCGGCGCGAACCTCGGGGTCCATGTCCAGCAGGTCTTCACCGTCCAGCGTGGCTTCACCGTCGGTAACTTCGTAACCGTCGCGGCCCGACAGCACATAGGACAGCGTGGATTTGCCCGAGCCGTTCGGCCCCATGATGGCGTGAACCTCACCTGCGGGCACTTCAAGGGACAGACCTTTCAGGATCTGCTTATCCTCTTCTTCAAGTTTGACGTGCAGGTTGTTGATTTTCAGCATAATTTCCTCAAACGGCAAAGACGCCCCTTGGGCGCCGTGATGTCAGTTGGCCGGGCCCCGAAGACCCGGCCGAATATTCAGCCCACCGAGCCTTCCAGCGAGATGGCGACCAATGCTTGTGCTTCCATGGCGAATTCCATCGGCAGAGCCTGCAGAACCTCGCGGCAGAAACCGTTGACGACCAAGGCCACAGCCTCTTCCTCGTCCATGCCGCGCGAACGGCAATAGAACAGCTGGTCGTCATCGACCTTACTGGTCGTCGCCTCGTGTTCGACACGGCTGCTGGTGTTCTTGACCTCGATATAGGGCACGGTGTGGGCGCCGCATTTATCGCCGATCAGCAGGCTGTCGCACTGGGTATAGTTCCGGCTGTTGGTGGCACGCGGATGCATGCTGACCAGACCGCGATAGGTGTTCTGCGCCTGACCCGCCGAGATCCCTTTGGAAACGATCCGCGACTTGGTGTTCTTGCCCAGATGCACCATCTTGGTGCCGGTATCGGCCTGCTGCCAGTTGTTGGCGATGGCGATCGAATAGAACTCGCCCTGGCTGTCGTCGCCGCGCAGGATGCAGGACGGGTACTTCCAAGTGATCGCGGAACCGGTCTCGACCTGCGTCCACATGATCTTGGAGCGTGCGCCACGGCAATCGGCCCGCTTGGTCACGAAGTTATAGATGCCGCCCTTGCCGTCCTCGTCGCCGGGGAACCAGTTCTGGACGGTGGAATACTTCACCTCGGCATCTTCCAGAACGACGATTTCGACCACTGCAGCATGCAGCTGGGCGATGTCGCGCTTGGGGGCGGTGCAGCCCTCGAGATAGCTGACCGAGCTGCCTTTTTCGGCAACGATCAGCGTGCGTTCGAACTGGCCGGTGTTTTCGGCATTGATCCGGAAATAGGTTGACAGCTCCATCGGGCAAGTCACGCCTTCGGGGATGTAGACGAAGGACCCGTCCGAGAAGACCGCGCTGTTCAAAGTGGCGAAATAGTTGTCGGTCGCCGGAACGACCGTGCCCAAATATTTCTTCACCAGCTCGGGGTGTTCGCGGATCGCTTCGCTGATCGAACAGAAGATGACGCCGGCCTTGGCCAGTTCGTCCTTGAAGGTCGTGCCGACGCTGACGCTGTCGAAGACGGCATCCACGGCGACCTTGCGGCCTTCGGCGGGCGCGTTTTCAGCACCCTCGACGCCTGCAAGGATCATCTGTTCCTTCAGCGGGATACCCAGCTTTTCATAGGTCGCCAGCAGCTTGGGATCGACCTCGTCCAGCGACTTAGGCTTTTCTTGCATGCTTTTCGGGCGCGCATAGTAGTACTGGTCCTGATAATCGATCTCAGGATAGTTCAGCATCGCCCATTTCGGCTCGGTCATGGTGACCCAACGGCGATAGGCTTGCAGCCGCCACTCGGTCATCCATTCCGGTTCGCCGTTCTTTTCCGAGATCAGACGAACGATGTCTTCGCTCACGCCTTTCGGCGCGTATTCCATCTCGATCTCGGTGTTCCAGCCGTATTTGTAGCTGCCCATGTTCTGCACGGTTTCGACCGTTTCGCGGTTGACGCCTTCGCGCACGTCAAGATCGGTGGTACCCGTCATCCCTTATCCTTCCTTGGTGGCGGGCCCCTGCCCAGCCATTCCCGTCACGCCGTTTCTATCGCGCCAGCGTGAATACGACTTTTCCCAGGCATCCGCAAATCGGTTGATCTGATCGTCGCCCAAAGCCGGGCTTATCGATATGCGGATCGCCGATTGCGCAAGCTGATCGTCAAAACCCATGGCCTGCAACGTGCCACTAGCCCGAACCTTGCCCGACGAACAGGCCGAACCTGCCGAAATCGCAAAGCCTGCCAGATCCATCTGCATGACCTGGGTTTCGCCCTTCCACCCCGATGTAAGAAGGCAGGTGGTGTTCGGCAAGCGCCGCGCGCCTTTTCCGGCGATGACGGCCTCGGGCGCGATGTCGCAGAGGCGCGCCTCCAGCAGGTCGCGCCGTGCGGCGACTTCGTCCCACATCCCGTTCTCCAGATCGCGCTGCGCGGCTTGGGCCGCGGCGGCGAAGGCCAGGATGCCGATCATGTTTTCGGTCCCGGCCCTGCGACCCTGTTCCTGACCGCCGCCGCGCAGCAGCGCCGGCACTTCGGTTCCCTTGCGCAGAACCAGCGCGCCGATACCCTTGGGACCGCCCAGTTTATGCGCGCTGACGAAGCCCGCCGTGACGCCCAGCCAGTTAAAGGCGAAGGGCACCTTGCCGAAGGCCTGCGTCAGATCGCTGGAGGCCAGCCCCTGCGGCAGGTCCTGCATCACGCCGGTTTCGCTGTTGGCCAGTTGCAGGCTGGTCGTCGCCGGATCGTCCACGGTGACGATGCCGTCTGCGTCCACCGGCAGCGTCGCGTCGCACCAAACCTTGATGGCGCTATGTTCAACCTCGGCGCAGCGCATGTTGCGACCACCAAGGATCATCGCCGCCGCCTCGGTCGTGCCCGAGGTAAAAACCACATCAGCACCCTCGGCCCCCAAGGCGACCGAGATCTGTTCACGCGCCCGCTCCATCGCCATCTTGGCGGCGCGGCCTTCGGTATGGACCGAGGAGGGATTGCCGCCGATCTCCAGCGCCTCGACGATGGCGGCCTTCACCTCGGGGCGCAGCGGGGTTGTGGCGTTCCAGTCCAGATAGGTTCTCATGTCGTCTTTCCGTTCAGATGGTCGGCGATCCGTTCTGCCAGACGTGCTGCCACGTCGTCCTTGCCCATGCGGGGCCATTCTTCAGGCCCCGTATCGCTGATCAGGGTCACCGCGTTTTCAGTGCCACCCATGATACCCGTCGCCGGGCTGACATCATTCGCCATGATCCAGTCACAGCCCTTACGCAACCGCTTGGCGGTTGCATTCGCGATCACATCATTCGTTTCGGCAGCAAAGCCGACGACCAGATCGGGCCGGTCATCAGCGCGGCTGATCCACGCCAGAATGTCAGGATTTTCGGCCATCTCTAGCGCAGGGGGCTGGCCAGAGCCGTCTTTCTTGATCTTGCGATCCGATGCCCCCACCACATGCCAATCCGCCACCGCCGCCGCCATGACCGCCGCATCGGCAGGCAGCGCCGCCTGCACCGCATCGCGCATCTGGCGGGCGGTTTCCACCGCGATCACCCGCACGCCCGAAGGTGCCGGAACCGCCGCAGGTCCCGTAACGAAACTGACCCTTGCGCCCAGATCGCGCAAGGCCACTGCAATCGCTGCCCCCTGCGCCCCGCTGGAGCGGTTGGCGATATAGCGGACCGGATCAATCGGTTCATGCGTCGGACCGGATGTCACGATCACATGCCGCCCCGCCAAAGGTCGCTTCGGCAAAAGGGCGTCGCGGATGGCCGTAACGATGGCCTCGGGTTCGGCCATCCGGCCTGCGCCGTATTCACCGCAAGCCATGTCGCCGCTGTCCGGCCCCACGGTCAGGATGCCGTCGCCATGCAGGGTCGCAAGGTTGCGCTGCGTGGCAGGGTGATCCCACATCCGCACGTTCATCGCCGGCGCGATCAGCACCCGCTTGTCCGTCGCCAGCAGCAGGGTCGAGGCCAGATCATTCGCCTGCCCCTGCGCCATCTTGGCCATCATATCCGCCGTCGCGGGGGCGACCACGACCAGATCGGCATTACGCGACAGCTGGATATGGCCGATCTCGGCCTCGGAATTGCGGTCCCACAGGGTGTCGTGCACGGGTTCGCCCGCCAGAACCGACAGGGTCATCGGCGTGGTGAACTGCGCGCCCGCCGCCGTCAGGACGGGCGTGACTAACGCACCCTCGGCCCGGATCAGCCGGATCAGCTGCGGGATCTTGTAGGCCGAGATCCCTCCGCCCACGATCAACAGAATTCGTTTGCCCAGCATTCATCCGCCCCGCTTGCTTGCGCCCCGAACAGATAACCGCCATCCCCCTATGCCGCAAGGAACAGGCTTGCGTTAACCCATCCTTAACCCCGGCCCGTTAACCATTGCGCGATATCCGGGGAAAAACCATGGTCGCCACCGCCTATTCCGTCGCCTTCGACGGCGTCGAAGCCCGCCTGGTCGAGGTGCAATGCGCCGTCGCCGCGGGTCTGCCCGGCTTTTCCATTGTCGGCCTGCCCGACAAGGCTGTCAGCGAGGCGCGCGAGAGGGTCAAGGCCGCCTTCGGGGCGCTGTCGATCGCCATGCCCAGCAGGCGCGTGACCGTGAACCTCTCGCCCGCCAACCTGCCGAAAGAGGGATCGCATTTCGACCTTCCCATCGCGCTGGCCGTTCTTGCCGCGCTGGAGATCGTGCCCGCGGATGAGGTCGCCCGCTGCGTGGCCTTGGGCGAACTGGCGCTGGACGGGCGGCTGGTGCGGGTCACCGGCGCCCTGCCCGCCGCAATGGCCGCCTCCGAAGACGACCGTGCATTGCTGTGTCCGCGTGAATGCGGACCCGAGGCGGCTTGGGTCGGCTCGGTGCCGGTGCTGGCGGCCGGGACGCTGAAGCAGGTGGTCGATCATCTGACCGACCGCGGCCCCATCACCCCCGCCAGCCCCGGTCTTGTGGGCGATGGCCCGCCTGTTGGCTGTCTGTCCGAAGTGAAGGGTCAGGAACGTGCCAAACGCGCGTTGGAAATCGCGGCCGCCGGTCGCCACCATATGCTGATGGTCGGCCCACCCGGTGCGGGAAAATCCATGCTGGCCGCCCGCATCCCCGGCCTGATGCCGCCGCTGTCGGCGCGCGAGGCGTTGGAGACCTCGATGATCCATTCGCTGGCAGGCACCCTGCCCGATGGCGGCCTGACCCGTCATGCGCCCTTTCAGGAACCCCATCACACGGCATCGGTCCCCGCCATCGTCGGTGGCGGGCGGAGTGCCAAACCCGGCCAGATCAGCCTTGCCCATAACGGCGTGCTGTTCCTTGACGAATTCCCCGAGTTTCCCCGCCAGCTGCTGGATACCCTGCGCCAGCCTATCGAAAGCGGCGAGGTGATGGTCGCCCGCGCCAATGCCCACGTCAGATATCCTTGTCGGTTCCTGCTGGTGGCAGCGGCGAACCCCTGCCGCTGCGGCTATCTGGCCGATCCGGCGCGGGCCTGTTCGCGTGCGCCGGTCTGCGGCGGGGATTACATGTCGAAGATATCCGGCCCGCTGATGGACCGTTTCGACCTGCGGCTGGAGGTGCCGGGCGTCAGCTATCAGGATCTGGACCGCGCCGCAGGTGGGGAAACATCGACGACCGTGGCGGCACGCGTGGCGCAGGCGCGGCAGGTGCAGGCAGAACGCTTCAGGGACCACCCGCAGGTGACGGTCAATGCTGATGCGTCCGGCACCCTGCTGGAGCAGATCGCCGCGCCCGATGATGCCGGACGCGCGCTGATCTCAAAGGCGGCGGAAAAGCTGGGACTGACAGCGCGGGGCTATCACCGCATCCTGCGCAGCGCCCGCACCATCGCCGATCTTGAAGGAGCGGATCAAGTTCGGGTCCACCATCTGGCCGAGGCCATCAGCTATCGCCTGCCTTTCGTCGCGGGCGGTTAACCCTTGTCGGCCACGCGCCGTTCGATCGCTTCCCACATGGCTTCGGCGGCGTTGATGCCATCAAAGCGTTCAAGTTCCTGAATTCCCGTGGGCGATGTCACGTTGATCTCGGTCAGCCAGCCGTCGATGACGTCGATGCCGGTGAAGACCAGCCCCTTTTCACGCAGGACGGGGCCAATGCGCTTGCAGATCTCGTATTCGCGCTCGGTCAGGCCGATCTGTTCGGCGCGACCACCGACATGCATGTTCGAGCGAGCCTCACCCTCCATCGGGACGCGGTTGATCGCGCCCACGGGTTCGCCATCGACCAGAATGATGCGCTTGTCGCCCTCGGTCACCTTGGCCAAATATTTCTGCGCAATCATCGGTTCGCGGTTGATGCCCGCAAAGGTTTCCAGCAGCGACGACAGGTTCGGATCGCCGGGCTTCAGGTGGAAGACCCCCGCACCCCCATTGCCGTAAAGCGGTTTGACGATGATTTCACTGTGGCGTTCGCGGAAGGCGCGGAAGGCGGCCGGATCGCGGGCGATCATCGTGGGCGGCGTCAGGTCGGGGAAATCCAGCACCATCAGCTTCTCGGGGCAGTTCCTGACCCAGAACGGGTCGTTCACAACCAGCGTGTCCGGATGCACCCGGTCCAGCAGATGGGTCGTGGTGACATAGCCCATGTCGAAGGGCGGGTCCTGACGCAGCCAGACGACGTCGAACTCGGTCAGATCAACCTCGGCCCAATCGCCGAAGGTGACGTGGTCGCCCTGCTTGCGGCGCAGGGTGACGGGACGACCGCGGGCAATGACGCGGCCTTCGTCATAGCGCAGCTGGTCGGCGGTATATTGGAACAGCCGGTGGCCGCGGGCCTCGGCCTCCAGCCCGATGCGGAACGTGCTGTCGGCATCGATCGAGACATCCTCGATCGGGTCCATCTGCAAGGCGACGTAAAGGCTCATGCTGCCCCTCCTGAACTTTGGGGATGTTGTGACCTGCGCCTGTGCCGGATGCAAGCCCGTGGCGCCTCAGGTGGCGTCGAAGGCGTTCGGGATCAAGTCGATGCGGCCCATTTCATCGACCAGCGCCGCATCGAAACGCATGGGCGCGTCCTGCCCCAACCCCGCCTGCCCGCAATATTCCTGCGCCGCCTGCATGATCCGCCCCATCTGCGCAGGCAGGATGCGTTGGGCCGCAGCGGCATGGGTGGCGGCGGCCTTGACCTCGACGAAGACCACATCCGGGCCGTCGCGCAGGATCAGGTCGATTTCCGCCCCGGTGCCGCGCCAGCGGGTTTCCAGCACGGTGGCGCCACGCCTCTGATACAGGCGTGCGACCGCTTCCTCGGCCATCTGCCCCGACACCGCCGCGACCTGACCACGACGACTGCGCATCAGCGCTGCCCCGCCAGTGCCAGCGCGCGCTGATAGACATCGCGCTTGGGCAGGCCCAGTTCCTGCGCGGCCTCGCGCGCGGCATCCTTGACGGACATGCTGGCCATGTGGCGCAGGATGACATCGTCCAACTGCGCCTCGCCCACGACGACCTCGCCGGGGCGGTCAAGGACCATGACGACCTCGCCCTTCAGGGTTGCCATGCGGGGGTCGGCGGCCAGATCCTCGGCGGTGCCGCGGATGACCTCTTCGAATTTTTTGGTCAGTTCGCGGGCGATGACGGTCATGCGCTTGGGGTCGATGGCGGCCAGATCGGTTAGTGTGCGGTTCACGCGACGCGGGCTTTCGAACAGGATCAGCGTCGAATCGACCGCAGTCCACGTGCGCAGGAACGTCTGGCGCGCCGTCGCGGTCGATGGCGGAAATCCAAGGAACATGAAGCGATCGCTTGGCAGCCCCGACAGCGACAGCGCCACCAGCGATGATGACGGCCCCGGCAGCGCATGGACACGCGCGCCCGCTTCGGCTGCGTCGACCGCAAGGCGATAGCCGGGATCAGCCACCAGGGGCGTCCCTGCATCCGAACAATAGGCGACGCTGGACCCTTCTGCCAAGGCCGCCAGCAGCGCCGGTCGGGCGCGATCGCCGTTATGATCGTGATAGGCAAGGATGCGACGCCCGCGCAGAGGAATGCCGTGAATGTCCATCAGGTGACGCAGCACGCGGGTATCTTCGGCGGCCAGCATGTCGGCGCTGTTCAGCACGTCCAGCGCCCGCAGGGTGATGTCGCGGGCGGCCCCGATGGGCGTGGCCACCAGATAGAGGCCACCGTCAAGGCGCTTGGCCTCGACATGGGCGGTCAGGCGGCGGGCGGGTTCGGCCTCGGGGCGGTCGTGGCGGTCGGTCATCGAACCCTCCTTGTTGTGCTGTCGCGGGGTGGCGCTGATTGCCAATCACGGGCACAGGTCATAGTCTGCGACCATAAGCGTGCCTCGTATCATCTGACAGGGAAGTTTCACATGTTTGCATCCGCCACAACCCGGCCCGGGCAGGGCCTGCGCCGGGCAGCGATCCGTACGACCGCGGTGATCTCGGCACTGTTCCTTGCCGCCTGCGATCCGGTCGCGATGACCGAACAGGCCAGCGGCCCCGAGATCGGCCAGATGATCGACCCCGGCCAGCCCGTACGCGTGGCTTTGCTGGTGCCCGGCGGCACGCAATCGCAGGAAATGCAGTGGCTGGCCCGCAGCCTGACGAATTCCGCCAAGATGGCGGCGGCGGATGCCCAGGGCGCCAGCATCGATCTGCGCGTCTATGACACCGCGGGATCGGATGCGCAGGCCGTTGCGCAGGCCAATGCGGCGGCAGATGCAGGCGCGCAGGTCATTCTCGGGCCGCTGTTCGCGGGCAACGCGAATGCCGTCGGGAACGCGATGCTGCCGCGCAACATCAACGTGCTGACATTCTCGAACAACACCGAGGTTGCGGGCGGCAACGTCTTCACCCTTGGCAACAGCTTCGACAATATCGCCGACCGGCTGGTGCGCTATGGCGTCAAGCGCGGCAAGAAGAACGTCCTGCTGGTGGCCGAAGACGACGTCGCGGGCCAGCTTGGCGCCCGCGCCATCCAGACCGCCATCGCCCGCAACGGCGCGCGTCTGGCAGGTCGGGTCAACCACCCGGTCTCGATCTCGGGGATCGATGCGGCGACCCCGCGCGTGGCCGAGGCCGTCAAGACGGGCCAGGTCGATTCGATCTTCATGACCGCCAACAATCAGGCCGTTCTGCCTTATCTGACCGAGAACCTGGCCAAGGCCGGTGTGCGCTCGCCCGTGACGCAGATGATGGGGCTGACCCGTTGGGACCAGCCGCGCGACCGTCTGGGCATGCCACAGCTGTCCGAGGGCTGGTTCGCCATCCCCGACCAAGGCCTGCAGCAGCAGTTCGAGGCGCGCTATGCCCAGACCTTTGGCGAGGCGCCCCACCAGCTGGCATCGCTGTCCTATGACGGCGTCGCGGCCATTGCATCCCTGGCCCGCGCGGGCAAGCGCAACGCGCTGACCACCACCGGCCTGACGCAGCCCGCAGGGTTCTCGGGCGTGGCGGGCATCTTCCGGCTGAAGCGTGACGGTACCTCGCAGCGGGGCCTGTCGGTCGCGACCATCCGCGACGGCAATCTGGTCATCCTCGACCCCGCACCGCGCAATGCCCGCGGCTTCGGATCGTAAACTGGGACGGTACGGCAGAACATGACAAGCAACGGCGTCATCGACGGCGCCCCGGAAATGGCCGGGGCGCAGTTTCTTCGTGACGGGGAAGAGCTGCTGCGGGCGCTGGATACGCGCCTGCAGGGCATGACCGAGCCCCGCCAGATCCGCAGCGAGACCGTCGCCATGCTGACGCAGGCGCGGGCCGACGAAATGCAGGCCATCGAGGCCGCCTTCGCCACCCACCCCCGCGCCGCCCGCGAAACGGTGCGCGCCATTGCCAATCTGACCGACCAGATCGTCACCGCGATCCACCACGTCGCCGTGACGATGCTGCACCCCTTGGATGCCCCGTCCGAGGGTGAACGGCTGGCCGTGCTGGCCGTCGGCGGCTATGGCCGGGCGGAAATGGCACCGGCGTCCGATGTCAACCTGCTGTTTCTGACCCCTTGGAAGATCACCGCATGGGCAGAAAGCGTCGTGGAATCGATGCTTTACATGATGTGGGACCTGAAGCTGAAGATCGGCCATTCGATCCGCAGCGTCGATGATTGCCTGCGTCTTGGTGAAGGCGACATGACGATCCGCACCTCGCTGGTGGAACACCGGTTGGTGACGGGCCACGCGCCCTTGGCGCAAGAATTGCGGCAGCGTCTCTGGGACGAGCTGTTCGACCGCACCGTCCCTGAATTCATCGAGGCCAAGCTGGACGAACGCGCTGCGCGCCATGTCCGGCAGGGTGGCCAGCGCTATGTGCTGGAACCCAACGTGAAAGAGGGCAAGGGCTGCCTGCGCGACCTGCAGACCCTTTACTGGATCGCGAAATACATCCACCGCGTCGATCGCGCTGTCGAGTTGGTGGACCTTGGCGTCTTTACCCGCGACGAACATCTGGCCTTTTGGCAGGCCGAGGATTTCCTCTGGGCCGTGCGCTGCCATCTGCATCTGATATCCGGACGTCCGGTGGACGTGCTGTCCTTCGACATGCAGGTCGAGGTCGCCCGTCGCATGGGGTATTCCGACACGACCGCGCGGCGCGGCGTCGAATATTTCATGCAGGATTACTTCCGCCATGCCACACGCGTGGGCGAACTGACCCGCGTCTTTCTGGCCGCGCTGGAAACCCAGCACGTCCGTACCGCTCCCTTCCTTGGGCGGCTGTTCCGTCGCAAGCGCAAGATGAAGCCGGGCTTTGCCGATCAGCAGGGTCGCCTGTCCTATGAATCCGAAACCGGTTTTCTGGCCGACCCCCTGAACCTGCTGCGCATCTTCGAGGAAGCCCTGCGCACCGGCGTGCTGATCCATCCCGATGCCATGCGCCTTGTGGCCGCCAATCTGGATGTCATCGACGACAGGGTCCAATCCGACCCCGAGGCGATCCGCATTTTCATGGACATGCTGCTGAAGCATGGAAGCCCCGAACGCGCCCTGCGGCGCATGAACGAACTGGGCGTGCTGGCGGCCTTCATTCCGGAATTCGAACCGGTGGTGGCAATGATGCAGTTCAACGTCTATCACCATTATACCGTCGACGAACATTCCATCCAGTGCATCGCCGCCCTGGCCGAGATCGAGCGCGGCGAGCACCCCGAAAACCTGCCCCTGTCCAGCCAGATCATCGATGCCGGCGTGAACCGTCGGGTGCTGTATCTGGCCACCCTGCTGCATGATATCGGCAAGGGTCGCCCCGAAGACCATTCGATCCTTGGGGCCCGGATCGCACGACGCATCGCCACGCGGTTCGGCTTCAATCAGGAAGATATCGACACCGTCGAATGGCTGGTGCGCAACCACCTGCTGATGTCGGATGTGGCGCAGAAACGCGACATAAGCGACCCCCGCACCCTGCGTGATTTCGCCAAGGCGGTGAAGACCCGCAAGCGACTGGACATGCTGCTGGTCCTGACGGTCTGTGACATCCGCGGCGTGGGTCCGGGGACTTGGAACAACTGGAAGGCCGCTCTGCTGCGCACGCTGCATCAGGAAACCGCCGCTGCCCTCGAAAACGGGCTGGAGGAGTTGAACCGCGACAAGCGCCAGAACGAAGCCAAGCGGTCGCTGCGTCACATGCTGGTCGCCAAAGGCTGGGAGGCCCGCCAGATCCGCGCCGAGATCGCGCGCCATTACGACGCCTATTGGCCAGGGCTTCCGACGCAGACGCATGCCGTCTTCGCGGAACTGCTGCGCGGCATAGGTCCGGACGAAATCCGCATCGACCTGCGCGCCGATGTGGACCGGGATGCGACACGCACGGCCTTTGTGCTGTCCGATCACCCGGGCATCTTTTCGCGTCTGGCGGGGGCACTGACGCTGACCGGGGCGAATGTCGTTGACGCGCGGACCTATACCACGCGCGACGGCTATGCGACGGCGGTCTTCTGGATCCAGGATGCCGAAGGTCACCCCTTTGCCGAAGACCGCCTGCCCAAGCTGCGCCAGACCATCCTGCGCACGCTCAGCGGTGAAATCGTCGCGCGCGAGGCTTTTGCCAGCCGCGACAAGCCCAAAAAGCGCAACCGGGAATTCAAGTTCCCGACCCATATCACCTTCGACAACGAAGGCAGCGACATCTATACCATCGTCGAGGTGGACACCCGCGACAGGCCCGGCTTGCTCTATGATCTGACGCGGACGCTGGCTGCGAACCACATCCAGATCGTCAGCGCGGTGATCGCCACCTTCGGCGCGCAGGTCGTTGACAGTTTCTACGTCAAGGACATGTTCGGACTGAAATTGCACAGCCCCTCGAAACGCGAGGCGCTGGAAAAGAAACTGCGGACGGCGATCGCCGACGGCGTGAAACGGGCAGAGGCAGAACAGGGATGAAATCCGGACTGGTGCGTGGCTTCCTTGCAGTAGGAAGCTGGACGCTGATTTCGCGTGCGTCGGGCTTTGTGCGCGACATCCTGATGGCGGCATGGCTGGGCACCGGCCCCGTGGCCGAGGCGTTCCTGATCGCCCTGTCGCTGCCCAACATGTTCCGCAGGTTCTTTGCCGAGGGCGCGTTCAACACCGCCTTCGTGCCGATGTTCTCCAAGAAGCTGGAGGATCACCAACAGGCGCAACGCTTTGCATCCGAGGCGTTTTCCGGCCTGCTGGCGGCTGTGCTGGTTCTGTCGGCGGTCGCAATGATCGCCATGCCCGGGCTGGTCTGGCTGATGGCATCGGGATTTGCGGGCGACGAACGCTTTGATCTGGCGGTGGAATACGGGCGGATCACCTTTCCCTATATCCTGCTGATTTCCATGGCGTCGATGATTTCCGGCGTGCTGAACGCCAATGGCCGCTTTACGGCGGCGGCAGCGGCGCCTGTTTTGCTGAACCTGCTGTTCATCGTGGCGATGGGTCTTGGCCGCTGGCAGGGCTGGGATCTGGGGCTGACGCTGGCTTGGGCCACGCCGGTCACGGGCATCGCCCAGTTGGCGCTGGTCTGGTGGGACGCGCATCGCACGGGTTGGACCTTCCGCCCGCGCCGCCCGCGACTGACGCCCGACATGCGCCGCCTGATCGCAGTCGCCCTGCCCGCCGCCTTTGCCGGTGGCGTTGTACAGATCAACCTGCTGGTCGGTCGTCAGGTCGGATCGCGCTTTGATGGAGCGATCGGCTGGCTGTCCTATTCCGACCGCCTGTATCAACTGCCGCTTGGCGTGGTGGGGGCTGCGGTGGCGGTGGTGTTACTGCCGGAACTGGCGCGTCGCATTCGCGCCGATGATCACGCGGGCGGTCAGTCGGCCTATAGCCGCGCGACGGAATTCGGGTTGTTCCTGACCCTGCCTGCCGCCTTTGCCATTGCCGTCATCGCCGAACCGATGGTTTCCACCCTGTTCCAACGCGGCGCCTTTTCCGCCTTCGACACCCAGCAGACAGCGGCGGCGCTGATCGTCTATGCCATCGGCCTGCCGGCTTTCGTGCTGCAAAAGATCCTGCAACCGCTGTTCTTTGCGCGCGAAGATACGCGGACACCGCTGAGGTTCGCGCTGATCTCGATGGTGGTGAACGCGGTGGCGGCCTTCAGCCTGATGCCGTTCCTGGGCTTCCTTGCGGCGGCCTTGGGCACAACCATCGCGGCCTGGGTCATGGTTGCGCAACTGTGGCTGGGCACGCGGGACATGGGTCAGGCAGCGCGGGCCGATGCGCGGCTGGTCCGGGCCTTTCCGCGCATCCTGACGGCCTCGGCGCTGATGGCCACGGCCCTGTGGGGGATGCGCGAATGGCTGGAGGCGGCTGACGCAGGCCGCGGTGTCGGGCTGGCGGTTCTGGTCTTTGGCGGGGCAGCGATCTATTTTTCGCTGGCGTTCATCACCGGGGCCTATCGCCTGTCCGAACTGAAAGCCGCCGTTCGCCGGGGTCAGCGCTGACGCAACTGCGTCAGCGCGCGCCGCACTCCTCCGTCGACCAGCACAAAGCTGAGGCCGAAGCCGGTCACAAATCCTGCGACCTCGGCGATCCAACCGGTCCCGGCACCGCCGAAGATCAGCCCGAAGACCAGCTGGAAGGCCAGCAGCATGCCGATCAGGGTAAAGGCCCGCAGCCGGTTGGCATTCACCGCCGCCAGTTTGGTCCACAGCAGGAAGGTGAACGCCCCGACCAGCCCATAGACCGCCGGATAGCCGCCGATCAGCAGCGATGGCCGCGCCCCGATCACCTGCAGCACCGCCGCATAGATCGCAGCGCCACCGATGGCCGAACCCAGGAACAGCGCCACCACCGCCAGCGGCCGGAACTGCTGGGCAACCAGATTGCCAAGCGCCAGCGTGAAGACCACAACGAACAGCGCATGCGTCAGCGAGGTGTGGACGAAGCTGAAGGACAGCGCGCGATACATCTGGTCCAGATCGACGGCACCCAAGGTCCAGGCCCGCTGGAACAGTTCAGGCGGGAAAGCCGTCATGCGGATCGCATTCAAGCGCATGCCCACGCCTTCGGCACCGCCAATCAGGCCCGCCTGCCCCAAGGCAAAGACCGCCTCGGAGGCGATGACGGGCAGGGTCAGCAACCAGATCACGGGCGGCAACGGGTTCAGCGGGGATTCGGTCAGGCCTTGACGCATGGCGTTTCCTTGGCGGTTGCGGAAGTTTCCCCCAACCGCTAAGCCAGCGGCCAGGAAATTCCAAGGCAGGCCGGTCATGTCCGAACCCATCAACAGCACCTTCCGCCCGCGTATCTTTTCGGGGATCCAGCCCTCGGGCGGGTTGACGCTTGGCAATTATCTGGGCGCGCTGAAGCGTTTCGCGGCCCTGCAAGGCGATCAGGCCGAGACCGCCTATTGCGTGGTCAACCTGCATGCGATCACCGTCTGGCAGGACCCTCAGATTCTGCAATCGCGCACGCGCGAGGCTGCCGCGGCCTTCATGGCGGCGGGCGTGGACCCGGCCCGGTCGATCCTGTTCAACCAGAGCCAAGTCAGTGCGCATGCCGAAATGTCGTGGCTGTTCAACACCGTCGCCCGCGTCGGTTGGATGTACCGGATGACCCAGTTTAAGGATAAGGCGGGCAAGAACAGCGAAAACGCCAGCCTTGGCCTGCTGGCCTATCCGGCGCTGATGGCGGCGGACATCCTGACCTATCAGGCAACAGCCGTTCCCGTGGGTGAGGATCAGAAGCAGCATCTGGAGCTGACCCGCGACATCGCCGCCAAGTTCAACCACGACTATGGCGTGAACCACTTCCCCATCACCGAACCCTTGATCGAAGGGGTGGCCACGCGTGTCATGTCCCTCCGCGACGGGTCGAAAAAGATGTCGAAATCCGACCCTTCGGATGCCAGCCGGATCAATCTGACCGATGATTCCGATGCCATCGCCCAGAAGATCCGCAAGGCGCGCACCGATGCCGACCCCCTGCCCGGCCAGATGGAGGGGCTGAAGGACCGCCCCGAGGCGCGCAATCTGGTCAACATCTATGCCGCGTTGGCCGATGAGACCCCCGATCAGGTGCTGGCCCGTTTCGAGGGTCAGGGCTTTGGCGCGTTCAAGCCCGCTCTGGCCGAAGTCGCCGTCGAGGCGATGGCCCCAATCACCCGCAAGATGTCGGAATATATGGCCGACCCCGCGCAGATCGACGCGGTGCTGGCGGATGGCGCGGAACGTGCGGATGCGATCGCAACCCCGATCCTAGAGCGGACCAAGGATATCATGGGGCTGCTGCGCACGCGCCGCTGATCCGACTCTCTGCCCGAAAAATGTGACCGCTATCCCTCAGGGGTGGCGGTTTTTTCTGTTTTCGCCCTGTTTTAGGTCCTTAGGCTTGCGATCACGGGCAAGTTACGGCTATCAGCCTGTCAAACGACTGGACCCGGTGAGAATCCGGGTGGCTCTTCCGGCCGCCGATCCGCCGGACAAATCGAACCTTGCAAATTGCACGATGGACCCGGCGCGGATTGCGTCGCAACGGTCAGGAACGGATGAATCATGTTTTCAATTGAACAATACAAGCGGGAATGGCTGGGCAATATCCGCCCCGACATCCTGTCAGGTCTGGTGGTCGCGCTTGCGCTGATCCCCGAGGCCATCGCCTTTTCCATCATCGCGGGCGTGGACCCCAAGGTGGGGCTTTACGCCAGCTTTTCGATTGCAGTGATCACGGCGATCACCGGCGGGCGCCCGGGGATGATCTCGGCGGCGACGGCGGCGACGGCGGTCCTGATGGTCACGCTGGTGGCCGACCACGGGCTGCAGTATCTGCTGGCGGCGACGGTGCTGGCCGGTCTGATCCAGATGGGATGCGGACTGCTGAAGCTGGGCTTCGTCATGCGCTATGTCTCGAAATCGGTGATGACCGGTTTCGTCAATGCGCTGGCGATACTGATCTTCATGGCGCAATTGCCCGAACTGGACTTTGCGACGCCCGGGGTGACCTGGTTCACCTATGTGCTGGTCGCGGCGGCCTTGGCGATCATCTATCTGTTCCCCTATGTCACCAAGGCTATCCCGTCGCCGCTGGTGACCATCGTGGTGCTGACCGCACTGGCGATGCTGCTGGGTTGGGACGTGCGGACCGTGGGCGACATGGGCGCCCTGCCCGATACGCTGCCGATCTTCCTGCTGCCCGATGTGCCTCTGAACCTTGAAACGTTGAAGATCATCCTGCCCTATTCGGTCGCGGTGGCGGTCGTGGGTCTGCTGGAAAGTCTGATGACGCAGAACCTGGTGGACGAGCTGACGGACACCAAGACCAACCGCAATCAGGAATGCATCGGTCAGGGCCTTGCCAATACCGCCACCGGCTTTATCGGCGGCATGGCGGGTTGCGCTATGATCGGCCAGTCGATGATCAACGTCAAATCCGGGGGGCGCGGCCGTCTGTCGTCCTTTGTCGCAGGTGTTTTCCTGCTGATCCTGGTTGTGGGCCTTGGCGATCTGGTCAGCCAGATCCCGATGCCTGCATTGGTCGCGATCATGATCATGGTCTCGATCGGGACCTTCAGCTGGTCGTCCATCGCCAACCTGCGCACGCATCCGCGGTCGTCCTCGATCGTGATGCTGGCCACCGTGGCTGTCGTCGTCTGGACGCATAACCTGGCGATCGGGGTGCTGGTCGGCGTGCTGTTGTCGGGCATCTTCTTTGCCGCCAAGATCGCACAGCTGTTCCACGTCCGTTCGACCATCTCGGATGACGGGCGCGAGCGCCGCTATATCATCGAGGGTCAGTTGTTCTATGGCTCGGTCGAGGATTTCATGGCCGCCTTCGACTTTTCCGAGGCGCTGGACCGGGTCATCATCGACGTCAGCGGCGCCCATATCTGGGACATCAGTTCGGTTCAGGCGCTGGACATGGCGATCCTGAAATTCCGCCGCGACGGTGCCGAAGTGCAGCTGATCGGCATGAACGAGGCTTCGGAAACCATCGTCGACAAGCTTGCCGTGCATGACAAGCCCGGCGCGATGGATAAACTGGCAGCGCACTAAGGGGGGATGGAGATGACCGATAACATCATCGCACTTGTCAACGGGTCGGGCTATGCGGCCTCGGTCTGCGAACATGCGGCCTGGGCGTCGGTACTGACCGGCGCACCGGTGCAGCTGCTGCACGTCATGGGCCGCCGCGAGGCTGCCGGGCCGCAGGATCTGTCCGGCGCGATCCGGCTTGGCGCACGCAGCGCCCTGCTGGACGAACTGGCCACGCTGGACGCCCAACGCGCCCGCATCGCCAATGAGGCGGGTCGCGCATTGCTGGAAGACGCGCGCCAGCTGACCGAAGGCGCGGGTGCGACCGGCGTCACGACCCGACTGGAACAGGGCGACCTGATCGAGCGGACCGTCGGCCACGAAGCTCCCGATACCCGTCTGATCGTCATCGGCAAGCGCGGTGCCGCAGCCGATTTCGCCAAAGGGCATCTGGGGTCGAACCTCGAGCGCATCGTCCGCGCCGCGCATAAGCCGGTGCTGGTCGCATCGCGTGCCTTCAAGCCGATCCGGAAGGTGCTGGTCGCCTTCGACGGGGGCAGTTCGTCGTTGAAGGCTCTCCAGCACATGGCCTCCAGCCCGGTCTTCAAGGATCTGCAGATCGAGCTGGCGATGGCCGGCAACAGCGGTGAAAACGCGCGTGATACCTTGGATGAGGCCTTGCTCCGTCTGCGCGCCGCCGGTCTGCGTGCCGACGCCGTCGTCCTGCAGGGGTCGGCCGACACCGCCCTTGCCGAACGGATCGAGACCGGCGCGCATGATCTGCTGGTCATGGGTGCCTATGGTCACAGCCGCATCCGCAGCATGATCATCGGCTCTACCACGACGCAGATGCTGATCGCCTGCAAGCTGCCGGTGCTGCTGTTCCGTTAAGCGACCTATCTTGATGCTATGGCAATGCCGCACCCGTCACCGGGTGCGGCATTTTCATTTTCTGGCGCGGCCCCCGATCAGCCGATTGTCGCGCAGCCGCGTCCCTTGCGCTTGGATTCATACAGCACGGCATCGGCCATCTCCAGCAGGCGTTCGGGCGTTTCAAGGCGGTCGTGGCTCCAGATGACGACGCCGATGCTGGCCGAAACGCGCAGGTCGGTCAGCTGGGGCGGCGACAGTTCCTGAATATTGCCGATCAGACGCTCGGCCACATGACCGATGGCCACTGGACAGACCATGCCCCGCAGGATCAGCACGAATTCATCCCCGCCGATCCGGGCGGCGGTATCATCCTTGCGGACCAACCCCTGCAGGACCGAGCCCACATCGCGCAAAAGATCATCGCCCGCCTTATGTCCAAGCCGGTCATTGACCTGTTTGAAATGGTCCAAGTCCATGTGGATCAGCGCGAAAGGCGTCGGCGTTTCGCTCCGCTTGTCCGTGGACTGGCGCATGGCGATGCAAAGCGCCCCCTCCAATGCGCGACGGTTGCCCAAGCCGGTCAGGGGATCGGTCTGCGCCTGCAGCAGCGCGACCTCGCGCGCGGCCGAAAGCTGTTGATTGAAGCGCGACAGCTCGGTCAGGACGCCACGGTTGGCTTCTTGCAGGAACAGCAGCTCCATCGCCAGATCGCTTGGGGCAAAATCGGCGTCGGTCAGCTGCGCCTTGCGGATTGCGCGGGTCAGCCCGATGCCAAAGCCCAGATTCACCAGCATGTTTCCGTCAGACAGCCGTACGCCGTGGCCGCGCAGCACCAGATCGGTGATATGCTGGACGCGCAGGAACAGGCGGATGCCCCGATCGACCGCATTGCGGATAGCGTCTATCGCCTCGGCTCCCTGACCGGCGCGACCGCTGATCAGGCTGCCGTGCAGACCGCTGCGAAGGCCCGGGACCAGCTTCAGCAGCGTTGGTCCGATGGACAGCACTGTCCCGCGATCGTTCAGGACCATGTGCATCGGCATTAGCTGGGACAGGGCTTCGATAGGAAGATGTGCAACCGCGTTCTTCATGCCTGGCTCACCTCTGCTGCGCCGTATTGGATCGAGAAGAGCCTGCCTTCGGCGAATTGTTCGTCCCAGACCTCGATTCGAATGGCCCCATCTTCGACTGAGATCAGGCACAGCGCGCCATAATCGTCCGCCATCCCGCGGATCACGCCCGCCAGCACCGATTGCCATGTTTGTTCGGGGTCCAGCATGACCACCCAAAAGGCATGATCCTTGGCATCGACCTGCAGGCGCGGAACCTTCAGGCTGGGCAGGACCAGTTGCGCCCTGCCCGGCAGTTCTTCCAGACGCAGCAGGAAATCCTTGAAGTCGCGCCCCGAAAACCGCAGCAGTCGTCGAACCGGTTCGATCCGGGTCATCCATGCGCCCAGATCCTCCAACATCTCGCTGTGGGGTTTGCCCATGCGGAATGCCGCGCGCTGCAAGGATTCGGCCCCGAAACCCGCGCCCAAGGGCGCCACCGAGCCGCGTGCGACCCCCGCTTCCTCGGCGACGGCATCCACAAGCGCGTCGCCATATGTCGATCTGAGAAACTCTTCGATCCCGCGATTTATCAGTGAATTCATGCCGCACCTCGATTCGGATCGACGTTAGCAATCAGGGGTGAATAAATCGCAAACGGATCAGTCCGCTTCCCACCCATAGCTGCCGGGTCCGGAAAGCGCCGTCCGGGCTGCCATCACGTCCTGCGGACGCAGCTGAAGGGCCTGGGCAAAGTCGTGGATGCGGTCGTCGCTTTCCACCACGAAGTCCAACAGGAAGACAGCAATGTCGGGCCGACGCGAGATCTGGCGCAGGTCGTCGGGTTCAAGACCGCTTGCGCCCATGAAATGCGACAGTTCCTCGGGGCGCTCGGCCATGGCCAGCAGGATTTCGGTCGCCAGTTCGTGGGCCTGTTCGGGGGTATATGCCATGCGATTTTATCCTTATGTCGAAAATGTCGGTGCCGCGCTCAAATTGAAACAATTTATTAAACATTTGAGGCGAAATTGATGTTCTGATGTCGAGACTTGCTGGATGGTTAGATGACGGCTCGTATCCTTGTCGTAGATGCCGTGGCAACCGCCCGCATCACATTGAAGGTCCGGCTAGCGTCGGTCTGCTATGACGTCGCGGCTGCAAGCAGCACCGCCGAGGTTTTTGCAGCCGTTGAAAATGCCCGGCCCGGGTTGATTATTCTGGGCGGCGACCCCGAAGATACCGCCATGGTCGAGGCTTGCCGCACTCTGACCACCGATCCGCGTACCGCCGACATTCCCGTGTTGATGCTGGTTCAGGGACCGCAGCGGTTGGCGGCATTGGAAGCCGGCGCGATCGCGGCGCTTTCTCCGCAGGTCGAGGACCAGATGCTGATGGCGCGTGTCCGTGGCATCCTGCGCGATGCCGAACCCGCCAACAGCCCCGAACTGGGCATGGCCGAGGCTGCGGCGACCTTTGTCCATGCCCGCAAGCCGCAGGTGGTGCTGATCGCCGATATGCCCGCCCGCGCGCAACGCTGGCGCCAGCTGCTGGCCGAGCGCATGGATTGCCGTTTCGATATCAAGGACCCTGATGAAGCTTTGGCCGCAGCGACCGCCGGGCGGAACGCGGATGTCTATCTGATCTCGGTCGATATCCGCAGTAATGGCGACGGCCTGCGCCTGTTGTCCGAACTGCGGTCGCGCCAGGGATCGCGGGATGCAGGCTTTGTCATCGCCATCGGCCCCGATGCCGAGGAGCTGGCGTCCTTTGCCTTGGACCTTGGCGCCAGCGATGTGGTGCCGCAGGATCTTGGCGGCCCCGAAGGCGCGGGCGCGGCTGCCGTGTCGTTGCAGATGCTATTGTCGCGCAAGACCCGTGGCGACGAACGCCGTGCCGAGGCGCAGCGCAACATGGTCTGGGCCATGACCGACCCGCTGACCGGGCTGTACAACAGGCGCTATGCCATCCCCAAGCTGTCGGCGATCACCCGCGATGCGTTGCTGGGCCATCAGGGCTTTGCGGTCTTCGTCATGGATCTGGACCATTTCAAGCGCGTCAACGACGGCTATGGCCACAGCGCGGGCGATGCCGTCCTGACCGAGATTGCCGCAAGGTTCCGCACGGCCCTTGGTCCGTCTGGACTGGCCGCCCGCATGGGTGGCGAGGAGTTTCTGGGCGTCATCCCCGATTGCACGCAGGACGAAGCCTGCGCCGTGGCCGAACGTCTGCGCCAATCCATCGCCCAACGTCCCGTCACCCTGCCCGTCATCACCGGCGGCGGCGAGATCGTGGTGACGGCCTCGATCGGGGTGGCGACGGTGGCGCCGATGCAATGCGATGGCTGGCCCGATCAGGTTGCTCGCATGACGCTGGAACGGGCCGATCAGGCGCTGTTGTCGGCCAAGGGATCGGGACGCAACCGCGTCATATGTTCGCGCCCCGACCGCGCCGCTTGACGACCACTTCCAAACCCTCGGGCAAATGCCTAGGTTCAGGGCACCGGACGATCCGTTCGGCCCCAAGCAGGAGCATCGGCATGTCCCAATCCGAAAGCCTCGCGTCCGACACGCTGGATCGCCCGACCAAGCCCGCCATGCTGCGCGGTGCCATGTGTCGCTGTCCCGCGTGTGGCGAGGGCAAGCTGTACAAGAGCTATCTGAAGGTCAACGACCACTGCCCGTCGTGCAACGAGGCGCTGCATCATCACCGCGCCGATGACGGTCCGGCCTATCTGACGATTCTGCTGGTGTCGCATATGGGCGCGCCCCTGTTGCTGGCGATCTTCGTGGCCTATCGCCCAAGCGCCATGACCCTACTGCTGTCCTTTGGCCTCGGGGCGATCGTGCTGTCGCTGCTTTTGCTGCCGGTCATCAAGGGTGGCATGGTCGGTTTCCAATGGGCGCGCCGGATGCACGGCTTCGACGCGTGACGACCGAAGCGCCGATCAGGGATGCGGCAACGGTAATTATCCTGCGCCGTGACGCCGGTGAAACCCGTGTCCTGATGGGGATGCGCGGTGCCAAGGCGGCCTTCATGCCGTCAAAGTTTGTCTTCCCCGGCGGCGCGGTGGATCTTGCCGATGCGGACGTACCGCTGGCCGCGCGGCTGCGCGACGACTGCCACCGCCGTTTGGTCGATCCGGACGGGCAGAACAGCCCGCATACCATCGCCGTAGCGGCGCTGCGCGAACTGGCCGAAGAGACTGGCCTGCTGATCGGTCAGGCCGGAAAATCCGCGCTGGCGGGCTATGCCGAGGCCGGGTTGATGCCGGATGCCTCGGCGCTGCGCTATCTGTTCCGTGCGATTACGCCGGCAGGCCGGCCCCGCCGCTTCGACGCGCATTTCTTCATCGCGGACGCCGCCCGGGTGCATGGCGACCCCGACGACTTCAGCCGCGCCTGCGACGAGCTTTCGCATCTGCATTGGGTTACCCTGTCCGAGGCCCGCAACCTTGACCTGCCCTTTATCACCGAGGTCGTGCTGGCCGAGCTGTCCCAGCTGATTGCAGGGCTGCCGCATGGCAGCCCCTTGCCGTGCCCCGCCTCGGTGCCGTTCTTCGACAACCGGACGACAACGCCAACATTCAGCCAGATCACCTGATCAGCGCCCTGTGAACACCGGACGGCGCTTTTCCAGAAATGCGGTGACACCTTCGACGAAATCAGCGCTGCGTCCCGCCTGGCCCTGCAGCTTGGCCTCCAGCGCCAGTTGGGCGTCCAGATCATTGCCAGTCGATGCGGCCACCGCCTGACGGACGGCCAGATAGGCGCCGGTCGGCCCGTCGGCCAGCGCACACGCCCGCGCGGCAACGACCTCGGCAAACTGGTCATCGGGAACTGACTGCCAGATCATGCCCCACTCCTGCGCCTGATCGGCGGTGACGGGTTCGGCAAACAGCATCATTCCCATGGCGCGCGCCGCCCCAACGCTGCGCGGGATGATCCATGTGCCGCCCGCATCCGGGATCAGCCCGATGCGCGTGAAGGCCTGAATGAAGCTTGCCCCTTGCGTCGCGATCACGACATCGGCCGCCAGCGCTAGGTTCGCCCCCGCGCCCGCCGCCGTGCCGTTCACCGCGGCGATCACTGGCACCGGACATTGCGTGATGGCCCGCAGCATCGGTTCGTATTCGTCACGCAGCGTGCCCTCCAGATCGGCCGCCGCGGCCTTGTCGGTCAGATCCTGACCCGAGCAGAACCCCCGCCCCGCACCCGTCAGCACCACGCAGCGCACCGAAGCATCAAGCGTCGTCAGCGCCTGCGTGATCTCCCGGCGCATCTGGCTGTTCAGGGCATTCATGACCGAGGGCCTGTTCAACGTCAGCGTCGCGACGCCATCCCGGATCTGGAATTCGATGGTCTGAAAGCTCATGTGCCCCTCCTGTTGGTGGGGGGATCATGCAGGATTGCAGGGCCGGGGAAAGCGCGACCCCGCGTCAGTCGCGCGCATCAGATTGCATGATGCGGTCCAGCCGCATGCGTTCATCTGCGGAAAGCTCCGGCACCTCAGGCGTGGCAATGTTGCGCGTCCGCAGGAAACGCAGCCCCAGCAGCAGCCCCAACAGCGCCATGAATGGCCCCGCCAGCCACAGGATCAGATTGCTGCCGGTGGCCCTCGGCTCGAACAGGACGAACTCGCCGAACCGGTTGACGACATTGTCCATCACCTGGTCATCCGTATCGCCCGCGACCAGCCGTTCGCGCACATAGAGCCGCAGATCGCGGCTGATGGCGGCATTAGAATCATCAATGTTTTCGCCCTGACACACCGGGCAGCGCAGCTTTTGCGACAGGCTGCGGGCACGTGTTTCAAGCGCCGGATCAGACAGTATCTCATCGGGCTGAACGGCCAGCACGGGCGAGGCGAGGGTCAGCAGGACGACCAGCAGCCGGACCGCGCCCCTCATTCCGCAGGCACCGCTTTGGCGGCGCGTGGCTTGGCGCTTCCGGCTGCAACGCGATAGCGACGGTCGGTCAGGCTGATCAGACCGCCCAAGGCCATCAGCAATGCGCCGCCCCAGATCCAGTTGGCGAAGGGCTTGATATAGGTGCGGACCGCCCATCCTCCGTCGGGCTGTTCGTCGCCGATGACGACATAGAGGTCGCGTAGGAAGCCGAAGTCGATGGCAGCCTCGGTCGTGGGCATGTTCTGGACCGGATAAACGCGTTTTTCCGGCTGCAGGATCGCAACAGTGCGACCATTCCGGCTGGCCTCGATCGTAGCCTGCTGGGCATAGAAGTTCGGGCCGTCATGGCGCTTGACCGAGGTCAGCAGCAGCTCATAATTCCCGACCTCGAAGGGCTGGCCGACCTGCGCCACGCGCACATCCTCGACCTGCCAAGCCTGAATCAACGCAACGGCGATGAAGGTCACCCCAAGCCCGCCATGGGCGATGGCCTTGCCCCAATCGGCGCGCGGCAGGCGCAGCAGACGCGACGGCCCCGATTTGCCCGTCCGCGACCACAATTCGGCCAAGGCACCGAAGATCAGCCACGACCCAAGCCCCGCCCCGATCACCGCTAGGGCCGAATGCCCGGTCGAGACTGCGAAGACCAGCAACATGACAGCGCAACTGAGCACAAGCGCCCCGCGCAGAGGACGCAGCGACCGGCCAAGCGTCGCGCGTTTCCACGGAACGATGGATCCGATGGGCAGCATGATGGCCAGAACGATCATGAAAGGTGTGAAGGCCTGATCGAAAAACGGCGGGCCGACCGACAGGACGCGGCCCCAGACCATTTCGGCCACCAGCGGCCAGATGGTGCCGACGAAGACGACGAAGGCTGAAACCGCCAGCAGCACGTTGTTCAGCACCAATGCCCCTTCGCGTGACACGGGCGCAAAGACGCCCTTGGCCGTCATCACCGACGCCCGCGCGGCGTAAAGCGTTAGCGCGCCACCGACGAAGAAGGCCAGGATCGCCAAAATGAAAACGCCGCGTTCAGGGTCGTTGGCAAAGCTGTGGACCGAGGTGATGACCCCCGAACGCACGATGAACGTCCCGATCAGCGAGAATCCGAAGGCCATGATCGCCAGCAGGATTGTCCAGCTTTTCAGCGCCTCGCGCTTTTCGACGACGATGGCGGAATGCACCAACGCGGCGGCCAGAAGCCACGGCATGAAGCTGGCATTCTCGACCGGATCCCAGAACCAGAAACCGCCCCAGCCCAATTCGTAATAGGCCCACCAGGACCCCATTGCGATGCCGATGGTCAGAAACACCCAAGCCGCCAACGTCCAAGGACGCACCCAACGCGCCCATGCGGCATCGACACGCCCCTCGATCAGGGCGGCGACGGCAAAGCTGAAGGCCATCGAAAGCCCGACATAGCCAAGATAGAGGAACGGCGGGTGGAACGCCAACCCGGGATCCTGCAGCAGCGGGTTCAGGTCCTGACCGTTGAACGGCGGGTTACCTAACCGCCAGAACGGGTTGGATGTGAAGATAATGAAGGCGTAGAAGGCCGCCCCGATAGCTGCCTGAACGCCCAGCACACGCGCCCGCAGGCTCGGCGGCAGGTTCCCCCCAAACAATGCCGCCGCCGCGCCGAACAGCGCCAGGATCGTCACCCACAGCAGCATCGACCCTTCGTGGTTCCCCCAGACACCGCTGACCTTGTAAAGCAGCGGCTTCGACGTATGGGAGTTCTCATAAACCAGCAGGACCGAAAAATCTGATGTGACGAAAGCGATGGTCAGCGCGCCAAAGCTGATCAGCATCAGGATCAGCTGGGCCAGCGCCGCAGGACGTGCGCTGTCCATCCAGCCGTGCCAGCCCTTGGCGGCCCCCACCATGGGCACCGTCATCTGGTAAATGGCGACCATGAAGGCCAGGATCAGTGAGAAATGGCCAAGTTCTGCAATCATCAGGGGGTATCCTTTGTTGATCGCAGCATAGGGGCGCGACGAAGAAGGGAAAAGTCCCCCCTTCGTCCCGACAGGTCAGTTTTATGTGTCGTCGCCGCGGCCTAATCGCGCACCGAGGCAACCCAGTCCCTCAGCGCGGCATTGTCGGCGAAATCACCCGAAGGCACGGTGACCAGCTGGGCGACGGTCGTGGTCTTTTCCTCGGCAGGCTGGCTGGGCCAGACCCGGTCGCGAAAATGATGCGCCTCTCGCGCGCCGAAGTAGAAACCGACAATGGCCCCCAGCAGCCACCACAGCGGTTCCGGGACCAACTGCAGCCCCTGCATGCGCAGACTGAAGCCGTCGGGATCGATCATCGAATAGATGAACAAGGCCATCGTTCCCAATGCCAGAAGCGGTCTGGGAACCCGGTTCAACCCGTTGACAAAGCTGTCGAACCATCCCCTTGGCGCCAGCGTGAACTCTTGCCCGTACTGGCTGATGGCACGGGCATAGGCCTCTTCGTCCAGTTCCATCCTGCGGGTGGCATTCTGGGTAAAGACTTCGGCCATGCCGGTGGCGGCGCTGCCAAGCGCGGTAACGGTCGGAGCGACGCCGATCAGGCGATCAATCATGCCCATTTTGCGGTCCTCTCATGATGTTCGGCCTGCGACAGGTGGTATTTGGGGGCGATGAACTCCTCTGCCCGGGTGATCCAGCCGCCCTTTCCGCCCGCATTCGTCCGCGCGTATTTACGGCTGGTGGGACGCTGATCGGCCAGATTGTAGTAATAATTGCGCCGCTCGATCCCATAGGCATCGTTGAAATGCAGCGGTGCGGCCTTGGCAGCCTGCGCAGCCGCCGCAATGGTCATCGGTCCCACCGCACCATCGGCCGTGGTGGCAAAGCCCATGCGCGTCACCAGCCGCTGCAGGATCTTGACCGCATTCGTGCCCGCGTTGACGTACATGTCAAAGACGCTGGCCTGCACAGGTTCGGGCAGTTCGGCCAGACGCGGCTTGCGGAAATAATGCTCGACAAAGATCTGCTCGGCCTGCGCGCGGGTCAGGGCGCGAACGTCGGTCGCGTTGACCCGGCCATCCTTGTTCAGGTCCAGCCCAAGCGACTTCATCGTACCAATGGTGACACCGAAATTCGTCGCTCCGCCGGGATCGTCGGGGTCGTTAACATACCCCCCTTCGCGCATGACGATCTGTTGTGCAATCTGTTCGACGCTTTGCATGACACCCCCGTTTCGGGCAGCAAGCTGATGCTGCCTCAGGCCGGGAAGGCTGCGTCTTTGTGGTTAACCTTCGATTAACCCGCCGTGCGTTGCAGGCTCAGCTTTCTGGTTCCTGATAGACGCCCGAAGCCTTCAATGTGTCAACGACCTCTTTGGGCATATAGGTTTCATCGTGCTTGGCCAGCAGTTCGCGCGCTTCGAACCGGCCCTGTCGGTACCAGCCCTTGGCGATGGTGCCCTGACCTTCGCTGAACAGATCCGGCTTGGGATCGTTGCCGACATAGCTGACGGGAATTTCGGCCAGACCGTCGGTGATGACGAAATCAAAGGCCACGCCCTCGCCCATCTGCATCGAGCCTTCCTTGACCAATCCGCCCAGCTGGAAGAATTCGTCAGGCTCGGGGGCCGCTTCGCTGACCTGCGTTGGCGACCGATAGAGGTTGATCCCGTCGCTGAAACCGTAGCCGATCAAAGCGACTGCAATCGTCAGCGCAACAGCGGCGGCCGCAATCACCTGGATGCGACGCTGTTTCTTCAGTGACTTCATGCCCGCCATCGTTTCCCTCCCCCGTCAGGCCGCTTCGAACTGGATCGATCGGCGCAGGAATTGCGTTGCTTTGCCCGACACACGCACCGGATCGCCGGTCGTCAGGAATTTCGACACCTGCCCCGGTCCGACAAATTCGGGCCTGCGCTGCAGATAATCGGCGAGGCTCTCGGCGACCAGCCCGGCCTGGCTGTAAACCTTGACGTGCTGACCCAATGCGGCCTGAAACGCGCCTTCCATCAGCGGGTAATGCGTGCAGCCAAGAATGGCTGCCTCGGGCGATGGCATGCGGCGCAGCAAGGCCTCGACATGGCTGTGAACCAGCGCCTCGGCCAGAATTTCGTCGCCCATTTCAATGGCATCGACGACACCGCCACAGGGCTGCGCCTCGACATCGACACCGACGGCGCGGAAGGCCAGTTCACGCTGGAAGGCGCGGCTGGCGACCGTGGCAGGGGTGGCGAACAGTGCGACATTGTTCACTGCGACGCGACGGGGCGGCGAATTGTCGCCCCAGCCACGTTCGGTCAGTGCCTCGATCATCGGGACAAAGACACCCAGCACACGCTTGTCCTTGGGCAGCCAGGTTTCCTGCATGCGCCGCAGGGCCGCTGCGCTGGCCGTGTTGCATGCCAGGATCACCAGATCGCAGCCTTCGTCCCACAGGCGTTCCACCGCCGCGCAGGTCAGCTGATAGATGTCGTCCGACGTCCGCACCCCGTAAGGCGCATGGGCATTGTCACCCAGATAGACCAACGGCAGATCCGGCAGACGCCCCGAGATCGCATGATGAACCGTCAGCCCGCCAAGCCCTGAATCGAAAACTCCGACCGCCATCGTCCGTCCCCTCGTATCGCGTGCCGCCCTTCATAGGGCGACACGTCGGGTTTGCAAACGGTCCAGTTCACTCGGCCGCTTCACGGAGTGGTGCGTGACCGTCGCGGAATTGCTGCAACAGCTCGGCCCGCCGCGCGGCTGCCAGATCAGCGGCCTTATCCTTGACCGGCCCATAGCCGCGAACCGACATCGGCAATTGCGCCAGTTCGATCGCGACAGGCATCGTGGTATCGGTGACGGCGGCAAAGACCTCGGCCATGTCGCGTTCGTATTCGCGGATCATGGCGCGTTCGCGTTTGCGTTCGGCCGAATAGCCGAAGGGATCCAGCGGCGTTCCGCGCAGCCCCTTCATCGCAGCCAGCACCTTGAAGGCCTTCAGCACCCAAGGCCCGAATTCGCGCTTTTTCGGACGACCGTTGGCATCCTTGCCGGTCAGCATCGGAGGCGCCAGATGCAGCGACAGCCTGACATCGCCATCCCACTTTTCCGCAACCTGCTGGGCCGCCGTCAGATGAAGCCGGGCGACTTCGTATTCATCCTTATACGCCAACAGCTTGTAATAGCTTTCTGCGACGACCTCACGCATCTGCGGCGGCGCTGCCTGGACCAGTTTGCCAAAGCGTTTGGCCAGCCGCTTGCCCTGATAGCCGATCAAGCGCTCCTCCCGCAGGGCGACCGGATCCGCGGGCAGAGTGGACACCGTCGCGGGCTTGCGGGCCTGGTCCGGGAAGGCCACGGCCCAACGCCCGATCTGGAACGCCCGCTGGTTTTCGGCGACCTTGGCCCCGTTCAGCTTGATCGCCTCCATGATCGTCTCCAGCTGCAGCGGGATCAGCCCGCGCTGCCAGCAGGCGCCCAGCACCAGCATGTTCGAATAGATCGAGTCGCCCAGCATCCGCAGCGCCAAATCGTTCGCATCGAAGAAGGCGACCTTGTCCTGCAGCCGCGCCTGGAGCGAGACCTTCAGCCGGTCCGAGGGTACCTGAAAATCACGGAAGCGGGTGAAATCACCGGTGATGATCTCGTGGTCGTTCACGACTGCGCCGGTGCGCCCCTGGGTCATCAGACCGATGGTCTTGGCACCTGCAGTGACGACCAGATCGCCGCCGATGATGCAATCGGCCTCGCCCACGGCGACGCGGATGGCACTGATGTCGCCGGGCTTTTCGGCAAGACGCAGATGGATATGCACGGCGCCGCCCTTCTGGGCCAGTCCCGCCATCTCCATCATGCCGGCACCCTTGCCGTCCATATGCGCGGCCTGCGCCAGAACCGCACCGACCGTCACGACGCCGGTCCCGCCAACGCCGGTGATGACGATGTTATGGGTGCCATCGATCTTGGGCAGTTCAGGCGTCGGCAGATCCGGCAGGTCGAAGGCCTGTGCCTTGGGCTTGCGCAACGACCCGCCACGCACCGACACGAAGCTTGGGCAGAACCCCTGAACGCAGCTGTAATCCTTGTTGCAGCTGGACTGGTCGATCTGGCGCTTGCGCCCCAGCTCGGTCTCCAAAGGCACGATCGACACGCAATTCGACTGGACCGAGCAATCGCCGCAGCCTTCGCAAACCTCGGGGTTGATCCAGATACGGCGATCGGGGTCGGGGAATTGACCCTTCTTGCGACGGCGACGTTTTTCGGCGGCGCAGGTCTGGATGTACAGGATGGCGCTGACACCCTTGCTGCCTTGGATACCACGCTGAACCTCGGGCATCTGGGCGCGTTCCTCGAAACGCAGACCCTTGGGGAACTGGTCGTGGTCCACATCCTCTTTTTCGTCATAGACGACCACGACCGGATCGACGCCCATCGCCACCAGTTCGCGCGCGATTTGCGATGCCGACAAACCGCCTTCGTTCGGCTGCCCGCCCGTCATGGCAACCGCGTCGTTATAGAGGATCTTATAGGTGATGTTCGTCCCCGCAGCCAGCGCTGCACGGATCGCCAAAATCCCCGAATGATTATAGGTTCCGTCGCCAAGATTTTGGAAAACATGATTTCTGGTGCTGAATGGCGCCTCACCGATCCAGTTCGCACCCTCGCCGCCCATATGGGTGAAACCCTCGGTGTCGCGACCCATCCACTGGACCATGTAATGACACCCGATCCCCGCATAGGCGCGGCTTCCTTCGGGCAGCTTGGTCGAGCTGTTGTGCGGACAGCCCGAACAGAACCACGGCGTGCGGGTGGCAATTTCGGGCGCGTTGTCGTTCCGACGAACTTCGGTCAGACGTGCAAGCCCGGCGCGAACCGCTTCGGTGCCGCGACCTTCCTCGATCAGAATGCCGCCGATCTTCTGGGCGATCATCACCGGGTCCAGCGCATAGCGGGTCGGAAACAGTTCTTCCTTGGTGCGGTCATGCTTCCAGCCGTGGACGCGGCGGCCATGGCGGTTGTCGAAGATGGCTTCTTTCAGCTGAACCTCGATCAGCTTTCGCTTTTCCTCGACGCAGACAACCAGTTCCAGATCCTCGGACCATTCCTGAATGGACTTCATGTCCATCGGCCAGGTCTGCCCTACCTTATAGGTGGTGATGCCAAGCCTGTCGGCCTCGGCCTCGTCGATGCCCAGTAACGACAGCGCATGCACCAGATCCAGCCAGTTCTTGCCCGCAGCGACAAAGCCGATCCGTGCGCCGGGCTTGCCCCAGACCTGACGGTCGATGCGGTTGGCGCGCGAAAATGCTTCGGCTGCCCACCGCTTGTGGTCGATCATCCGGGCCTCTTGTGCGACAGGCGTGTCGCCAAGGCGAATGTTCAGTCCGCCTTCGGGCATGGCAAAATCAGGGGTCACGAAGGTCAGGCGGTGCGGATCACCATCGACGACGGCCGTGGCTTCGACCGTGTCCTTCATCGTCTTCAGGCCAGCCCACACCCCCGCAAATCGCGACAGCGCGAACCCGTAAAGCCCATAGTCCATGATTTCCTGCACACCGGCCGGCGACAGAACCGGCATATAGGCGTCAATCATCGCCCAATCCGACTGATGCAGCACCGTCGAGCTTTCGCCCGTATGATCGTCCCCCATCGCCATGACGACCCCGCCATGGCGCGACGAACCGGCCATATTGGCGTGCTTCATCACGTCGCCCGTCCGGTCCACGCCGGGACCTTTCCCGTACCACAGCGCAAAGACGCCATCATGGCGCCCCTCTCCCCGCAGCTCTGCCTGCTGACTGCCCCAGATTGCCGTTGCGGCAAGGTCTTCGTTCAGACCCGGCTGGAACAGAACCTGCGCCTCGGCCAGCCGCTTTGATTCGCGCATCATCTGAAGGTCCACCGCCCCCAACGGCGACCCCCGATAGCCCGTGACCAACCCTGCCGTATCCAGTCCGGCAAGTTTGTCGCGTGCCGATTGCATCAGCATCAGACGCACCAATGCCTGCGTTCCATTCAGCAATACATGACGCTTTGATAAATCGAGGCGGTCCGCCAGCGAAAATTCCTGCTTGCTCATCCTGCCTATCCTCCAATGCCTGATGACCTTTCCGGCAGTATAGGTCAGAATTGCTGACCGACGAAGACAAAAAACTGTACGTGAGGTTACCTTGCAGGAATTCTACCTGCGGGTTAGGTCTGCAAAAAGCGCATGGCTGATATGGCAGGAATGTAACAACTATGGACTGGGACAAGCTCAGAATCTTTCACGCGGTCGCGGATGCGGGCAGCCTGACGCATGCGGGCGATGTTCTGCACCTGTCGCAATCCGCCGTCAGCCGTCAGATCCGCGCGCTGGAGGAAGGTCTGGGAACGACGCTGTTCCACCGTCACGCGCGCGGACTGATTCTGACCGAACAGGGCGAACTGCTGTTCGAGGCGACGTCATCCATGGCGCGCAAACTGGACAGCGCCTCGGCCCGCATCCGCGACAGCGAAGAAAACGTCTTCGGAGAGCTGAAAGTCACAACTGCCGTTGGTTTCGGCACGCTGTGGCTGGCACCGCGTCTGGTGAAGCTGTACGAGAAATACCCTGATCTTCGCATCGACCTGATGCTTGAAGAACGGGTTCTGGACCTACCCATGCGCGAAGCCGACGTGGCCATCCGCATGAAAGAACCCAGCCAGTCCGACCTTATCCGCCGCCGCCTGCTGAATATCCGCATGCGTCTTTACGCCAGCCCCGGCTACCTCGAAGCGCGGGGAATGCCGCAGTCATTGGCCGATCTGAGCGATCACCGGCTGATCTGTCAGAAGCCCGACGTTCCGCAGGTGACAGCCGGCGCGCGTCTGGTGCAGGATCTGATGGCCCAGAACGTCGGATCGACGCTGACCGTCAACAACTACTTCGGCGTGCTGCAGGCGGTTCTGGCCAATCTGGGCATCGGCGTGCTGCCCGATTATCTGACGGCCAGCCACCCCGATCTGGTGCGCGTCTTCCCCGACCACGAATCAAGCGAAGTCCCCGTGTTCCTGGCCTACCCCGAGGAACTGCGGCAGACCCGGCGCGTCGCCGTCTTCCGCGATTTTGTGCTGGAGGAAATTCAGGCCTATCGCCGCCACCAGAGCCAGGCCGGCATCGAATAGCCGATCTGCCTGCAAATTAAGCCCACCAAGCTTCGCAATCTGCTGAAACCGCGGGCAATCCAGCCCACGTCTTCAGCTATTCACAAACTGCATGGCCGCTATGCTGCAATTGCAGCATCAAAAGACTTGCAGAGTTCACATCATGCACATAAATCGGGCTCAGAAGGCGATGTTCAGCGTAATTGCTAATCACCTTCTACCTCCCTGTTGGACTTAGGCCGGGCCTTGTGCCCGGCTTTTTTTTGTTCCGGCGGGATCAATGCCACCCTTCCCATGACGGCGACAAGGTCCTAAAAGGCCCGTGATTTCATGCGCAGGAAGGGCCCAACCATGCAGGAACCGTCGATCACCCCGGAACTGATCGCCGCGCACGGGCTAAAGCCCGAAGAATATGACAGCATCCTGCAGATCATCGGGCGCGAACCGACCTTCACGGAACTGGGCATCTTCAGCGCGATGTGGAACGAACATTGTTCCTATAAGTCCTCCAAGAAATGGCTGCGCACCTTGCCGGTCGATGGCCCGCAGGTCATCTGCGGCCCGGGCGAAAACGCCGGCGTCGTCGATATCGGTGACGGACAGGCGGTCGTCTTCAAGATGGAAAGCCACAACCACCCCAGCTATATCGAGCCGCACCAAGGTGCCGCTACCGGTATCGGCGGCATCCTGCGCGACGTCTTCACCATGGGCGCGCGTCCCATTGCCGCCATGGACGCACTGTCCTTTGGCCGCCCCGAACATCCCAAGACCCCGCATCTTGTCAAGGGTGTGGTCGAAGGCATCGGTGCCTATGGAAACGCGTTCGGCGTCCCGAATGTCGGCGGCGAGGTGCGCTTCCACGCATCCTATGACGGCAACTGCCTCGTGAACGCCTTTGCGGCAGGCTTGGCCGATGCGGACAAGATCTTCTATTCCGCAGCATCAGGCATGGGCATGCCGGTCGTCTATCTTGGCGCCAAGACCGGCCGCGACGGCGTCGGTGGCGCCACCATGGCCAGCGCGGAATTCGACGACACCATCGAAGACAAGCGTCCGACCGTTCAGGTCGGCGATCCCTTCACCGAAAAATGCTTGCTGGAAGCCTGCCTGGAGCTGATGGCCTCGGGCAGCGTCATCTCCATTCAGGATATGGGCGCGGCCGGTTTGACCTGTTCCGCCGTGGAAATGGGCGACAAGGGCGGTCTGGGCATCAAGCTGGTACTGGACGACGTCCCGCAGCGCGAAACCAATATGACTGCGTACGAGATGATGCTGTCAGAATCCCAAGAACGGATGCTGATGGTGCTGAAGCCGGAAAAAGAGGCTGAAGCCCGCGCCATCTTCGAAAAATGGGATCTGGATTTTGCCATCGTCGGCGAGACCATCCCCGAAGACCGCTTCCTGATTGTCCACCGCGATACCGTCATGGCGGATATCCCGCTGTCCAAGCTGGCTTCCAGCGCGCCGGAATATGACCGCCCGTGGGTGGAAACCCCCGCAGCGGGTGACATGCCCGCCCTGCCCGCCATCACCCCGATCGACGGCCTGAAGGCGTTGATCGGCAGCCCGAACTATGCCCATAAGTCGTGGGTCTGGCAGCAATATGACACGCAGGTCGGCGCTGATACGATCCGTCGCCCTGGCATGGGCGCAGGCGTCGTGCGTGTGCATGGCACCCGCAAGGCGCTGGCCTTCACCAGCGACGTGACCCCGCGCTATGTCAAAGCCAATCCGTTCGAGGGTGGCAAGCAGGCCGTGGCCGAAGCCTATCGCAACCTGACCGCCGTGGGCGCCCTGCCCTTGGCCACCACCGACAACCTGAACTTCGGCAACCCCGAAAAGCCCGAGATCATGGGCCAGCTGGTCGGCGCAATCAAGGGCATCGGCGAAGCCTGCCGTGCGCTGGACTTTCCGATCGTGTCGGGCAACGTCTCGCTTTACAATGAAACCGACGGCAGCGGCATCATGCCGACCCCGACCATCGGTGGCGTCGGCCTGATCGCCGATCTGGACGATCTGATTGCAGGCCTACCCAATGATGGCGACGTGGCGCTGGTCATCGGCACGACCGCAGGCCATCTGGGGCAATCTGCCTTGGCAGCCGAGGCTTTCGGCATCGAAGCCGGCGACGCCCCCCATGTCGATCTGGCCGCCGAACGTCTGCATGGTGAATTCCTGCGGGCCAGTCGCGGTCTGTTCAGCTCGGCCACGGATCTGTCCGACGGTGGCTTGGCTTTGGCCGCGTTCGAAATGGCCGAGGCTGCCGGTCTGGGCGTGACGCTGGACAGCACCGACATCGCACAGCTGTTCGGCGAGGATCAGGCCCGCTATCTGGTCGCTTGCACCGCTGACAATGCCAAGGCGTTGGCGGACGCGGCGCAGCAGGCGGGCGTTCCGGTTGCGACCGTTGGTCAGTTCGGTGGTGATACCATCAAGTTGGGCGATGATGCATCGGCGCTGGCCGGACTTTCGTCGCTGTATCGCGGCGCGTTTGCCAAAGCCATCAAAGGCGACATGCCGGACCACGCATGACCGTTACGGCCCCTGCGGGATATGCCGCCATTATCACGGCGGCTGGCCGCGGCACCCGCGCGGGGCCGGGCGATCCCAAACAATGGCGCGAGATCGCTGGCCGCCCGGTCCTTGATCGGGCGCTTGCCGCCTTTGCAGGGTTTCCCCGCGTGGTTCTGGTTGTCCATCCCGACGATATGGGCGCGGCCATCGCGCGCTATGCAGGGCCTGTCACCATCGTAACTGGTGGCGACAGCCGATCCGCCAGCGTCCTCGCGGGCCTGCACGCGTTAGAGGGTCAGGCAACCCATGTTCTGATCCATGACGGCGCGCGGCCCTTGGTTGACGATGCGGTCATTCAGGGGGTCATCGATGCCCTGCAGGCCGGGTCTGTGGCTGCGGCGCCAGCGCTGCCCGTGTCGGATGCGCTGTGGCGCGCGGAAGGCAACCGCGTGGCGGGTGCGGCCCCCCGTGACAACCTGTTCCGCGCACAAACCCCGCAGGGCTTCTGTCTGGACGCCATTTTGGCCGCCCATCGCGCGCACCCCGAAGGGGCCGCCGACGATGTCGAACTTGCGCAGCGGGCCGGGCATCCGGTGGACATCACGCCGGGATCGGAAGACAATCTGAAAATCACGTATCCCGCAGATTTCGCGCGGGCCGAACGCATCCTTGGGGGTCGCATGGATATTCGCCTTGGCAATGGCTATGATGTTCACGCTTTTGGACCGGGCGACCATGTCTGGCTGTGCGGGATCAAGGTCGCGCATGAGGCGGGCCTGATCGGACATTCCGATGCCGATGTCGGCATGCACGCCCTGACCGATGCGATTTACGGCGCGCTGGCGATGGGCGATATCGGGCGGCACTTTCCGCCCTCGGACCCGCAATGGAAGGGTGCCGACAGCAGCATCTTTCTGGAACACGCCGCCAATCTGGCCCGCGAAGAAGGCTTTCGCTTCGGCAATGCCGACGTCACCCTGATCTGCGAGGCCCCGAAGATCGGCCCCCATGCCATTGCCATGCAGGACCGCCTTGCCGACATCATGGGGCTGGAGGCTGGGCGCATCAGCGTCAAGGCCACCACGTCCGAGCGTTTGGGCTTTACCGGACGGCGCGAAGGGATTGCTTCGATCGCAACCGTCACTCTGATCAAGGATTAGACCATGGAACGCCTGCTTTGCATCTGGTTCGGCGCGGGCCTGCTGCGTCCCGCCCCCGGCACCTGGGGATCGGCGGTCGCGGTGGCGCTTGGGCTGCTGATCCACCGTATCGGGCATTTTCCGCTGCTGGCAGTGGCGACCATCGCGGTGACGGCGACCGGCTTTTGGACCGTCGCACGCCACACCAAGGGCATGACCGATCCCGACCGCAGCGAGATCGTCATAGACGAGGTCGCAGGCCAATGGATCGCCCTGCTGTTCCCGTCCTTCGGGTTCTGGATGATGGGCTTGCCTGCGGACAGCTTCCCCTATCCGGGCTGGGTCGCCGCCTTCCTGTTCTTCCGTCTGTTCGACATCTGGAAGCCCGGCATCATCGGCCGCGCCGACCGTCGCCATGACGCCAAGGGCGTGATGATGGATGACCTGTGGGCTGGCTTGTTCGCAGGCATCGCCACGATGATCGCCGCGGCCGCGTTCCACATCCCGATGATGCTGTGACGCAGGCAGCCGATGTCCTGCAGGCGGCACGTGACCGGGGCGTGATGATCGCCACCGCCGAAAGCTGCACCGGCGGGTTGATCGCCGGTGCCCTGACCGAGGTGCCCGGGTCGTCGGATGCCTTCGACCGGGGCTTTGTCACCTATTCCAACAGCGCCAAGCAGCAGATGCTGGGCGTTCTGCCCGACACGCTGACCGAATACGGCGCCGTCAGCGAAGAGGTCGCGGCCCAGATGGCGGCAGGCGCCCTGCGCAATTCGGATGCAGGAATTGCGGTGTCCGTAACCGGCATCGCAGGCCCCGGCGGCTCCGAACACAAGCCCGAAGGCCGTGTCTGTTTCGGCATTGCCCAGCCTTATGGCACGCAAACTGAAACGGTGGATTTCGGCGCGATCGGTCGCCAGAACGTCCGCGCCGCAACGGTTCAGCACGCCCTGCAGTTGCTGCTGGACGCGCTGAAGGATTGATCAGCCAGCCAGAATGGCCGACAGGGCCTGCACTTGGTCATCCGGCGTATCCCAAGCACAGACAAGGCGGATGGGGACCAGGCCCGTCCCCTCGACCGAAGGGTCCGGCCAGGGATAGTAATAGGCCCCTGCCGCCTGCGCGCGCTGGTGGGTTTCAGGTCGGATCGCGGCAAAAACGCCGTTCGATTGAACGGGCTGCAACAACCGCCCTCCGCCTGCTTCGACCGCCAGCCCCAGCAGCTGCGCCTTGGCGTTGGCTTGGCTTGCCAAATCGCGCCACAGGCCGTCCGTCGCAAGCGCCAGCATCTGTGCCGCCAGAAAGCGGTTCTTGGAAAAGACATGCCCCGCCTGCTTGCGGCGGTAATCGAAACCTGCCGCCCGTGCCGGGTCGAAGAAGACCACGGCCTCGGCTCCCATGGCGCCGTTCTTGGTGCCGCCGAAGCACAGCGCATCGACACCCGCCCGCCATGTCAGGTCGGCAGGCGAACAGCCCAGATGGGCCACCGCATTGGAAAAGCGTGCGCCGTCCATATGCAGCGGCAGCCCCGCGTCATGGGCCACGCGGGCCAGTTCAACCACCTGGTCGGGGGTATAGACTGTCCCCCATTCCGTCGCATTCGTGATCGAGACCATGGCGTTCATCCCGCCGTTCAGCCCTTCATCCGCGCCCTCGGCAATGGCGCGCGACAGAACCTGCGGGGTCAGCTTGCCTCCCGCCCCCGGCAGGGTCACCAGCTTGGCACCATGGGAAAAGAACTCGGGCGCACCGCATTCGCTGGTCTGGATATGCGCGTCGTCGCGGCAATAGATCCGGCCATAGGGTGGAGACAGCTGCGCGCAGACCAGTGCATTGGCCGCGGTGCCGGTGGCCACGAAGCGAACCTCGGCCTCGGGGGCCTCCAGCAGGTCGCGGATGGCCTCCTTGGCCTCGGCGGTGACGTGATCGGCGCCATAGCTCTTGGCGGCACCCGAATTGGCGCGCACCAGCGCTTCGATCACCACGGGATGGGCCGCGTGGACATTGTCGGAGGCGAAATTCATGACAGATCCTCGATGATGTGATCCTCCCAGTCATCTTCCTCGACCGACAGCTCGCTGACGGTCCAGCCGCGCACGCTGGCCCCGGCCTTATGCACCGTTTCGCGGTCACCCGAGATCAGATAGTGCCAGTCGTAAAGCGGCCTGCCCTCATGGCGCAGGCGATAGGCGCAGGTCGCGGGCAGCCACCAAGCGATCTCCTTGATCTTCTTGGGGGTCAGAACCACGCAATCGGGCACGAAATCATGGCGATTGGCATAGCTGCTGCACTGACATGCCTGACCATCCAGCAGCTTGCAGGCGACGCGGGTAAAGGCCAGTTCGTTGGTGTCCTCGAACTCGATCTTGTTCAGGCAGCATTTGCCACAACCGTCACACAGCGCCTCCCACTCGGTCGGCGTCAGCTTGGCCAGCGGCTTTTCCCAGAAGTAATCGCGCATCAGCGACCTGCCAGAATGGTGCGCGCATCGCGGGCATCCTGCGCGATCTGCTCGATCAGGGCGTTGACGCCATCGAAGCTGGCCTCGTCGCGCAGAAAATCGACCAGAGCGACCGACAGATGGTGGCCGTAAAGGTCACCGTCGAAATCGAACAGATGAACCTCGAGGTTGGGTTCGTTGCGACCGAACATCGGGCGCACCCCAAGCGAGGCAACCCCTTGGCATGCCCCCTTGTCCGGCCCGGTCAGGATATCGATCAACACGGCATAGACGCCAAGGCGCGGCAGGTGCAGATCGTCCATGCGCAGGTTCGCGGTCGGCCAGCCGAATTCGCGCCCGCGTTTTTCGCCATGCACGACCTCGCCCTCGATCCGGTGCCAATGGCCCAGCATACGCTCGGCCTCATGGGTGCGGCCATCGGTCAACGCCTTGCGAATGGCGGTCGAGCTGTATTGCTCGTCCCCCGTGCCGATCAAGGGCACGATGCTGACGCCAAACCCAAGCTCGCGGCCCAGATCCTGCAAGGTCTGCGCGGTGCCCTGCCGGTCCCGGCCAAAGCAGAAATCCGCCCCGACGGTGACATGCGACACCCCCAGCCCGTCGGCCAGCACCTGACGGGCAAAGGCGTCGGGCGTCAGTCCCGCCAGCACCGCATCGAACGGCAGTTCGTAAAGATGATCGACGCCAAGCCGCGCCAGACGGTTCGCGCGCGCTTCGGGGTTCATCAACCGGAACGGCGGTGTGTCAGGGACGAAGTACTGACGCGGGTGCGGCTCGAAGGTGACGACCCCAAGGGGTGCGTCGCCAACTGCGCGGGCGGCGTCGATGACGGCCCTGTGGCCCTTGTGAACGCCGTCGAAATTGCCCATGGCAACGCTTGCCCCGCGGGCATCTGACGGCTGTCCTGTCCAGTCTCGGTGGATCTGCAATGCGCCCCCAATGGAACGCCCTTGCGCCCCGTCAGTCGAACTTGCGGCTTGGGGCCAGCACGACCGCCTCGCCTTTCAGCACGACCCTATCGCCCACGAGGCAGCGGGTTGCAAGCGTGACACGCCTTTTTGAGTGATCGATCGTCTCGACCGTCACTTCGGCCCGCACGACGTCGCCCGGACGGACCGGCGCCATGAACTTCAGTGTCTGTCCCAGATAGACCGTGCCATGCCCCGGCAGCTGTTCGCCGATCACCGCCGAGATCAACCCCGCCGTCAGCATCCCATGCGCGATCCGGCCTTCGAAGATCGTGTCCTGCGCATAGGCATCATCCAGATGCACCGGGTTCCGGTCGGTCGAAACGGTGGCGAACATCTGGATGTCCTCATCGGTGATCTGCTTTCGAAGGTGGCGGGACATGCCCACCTCCAGATCCTCGATGACGATCGTGCCCTTGGGAAAGTTGTCCAGCATGTCGTGATCCATTCGCCTGCCGCTGCATCTTGGTACATGCTGCATAGCAGAAAAATGATCATAAAGCAATAAAGTGTCGCTATTGATACTTTAGTCGGAATTATATTTCTTTAGGGCCGTCGCATCAAAAAGCCCGCACAATGGCGGGCCTTTCGGTCTTATGTCGCGCAGATCAGCGCAGGCGCCCTATCGCATAGGCAGGCGTACGATCACGTGCCCCGAGCCAGTCCCGCAGTTTGTCAGCGTCCGGGTTTTCAACGTCGCTGCCGAAAGCATCCGCCGCCAGACCACCCGTCACGAAGATCGAGTTGATTCCCTGCTGCATCGCGCCCAGAATGTCGGTGTCGATCCCGTCACCAACAGCCAGACAGCGTGCATCAGGCCCAAGACCCATCAGTTGGCGCGCCCGATCATAGATCGGGGCGTGGGGCTTGCCATAATACAGCGCCTTGCCGCCCATGCTTTCATAGAATTCGGCCAAGGCACCGGCGCAATAGATGCGCGTCTCGCCCATGTCCACGACCAGATCGGGATTGGCGCAGAGCATCACCAGCCCGCGGTCGATCGCGTCTTGGAAACGGTCACGATAATCTTCGGGGGTTTCGGTTTCTTCGTCGAATGGCCCCGAGGCGACGATACCCTCGGCCTCGGCCAGCGGCACGCGCATGATCGCGGGGCTGCCGACGTGGGCTTGCGTAATATCGGTGAAGAAGCCGTCATCCTTCGCCTGCCCGATGTGCCACAGCTTACGGCCTACGGCGCCTTCGAACATCGCATCCTGCGCCGCATCACCCGAGCTGACGACCAGATCCCAGGCATCGCGCGGAACGCCCATGCGGTCGAGCTGGGCGACGACATATTGTTTCGGACGAGGTGCATTGGTCATCAGGCAGACTTTGCCGCCTTGGGCCCGAAACGCCTGCAGGGCCGCGACCGCCGCGGGATAGGGCTGCTTGCCGTTATGCAAACAACCCCAGAGATCGCAGAACAGCGCGTCATAGCTGGCCGAGATCTCGGCCAGCGACTGGAGGATGCGGGTCATCAGACGGCCAGGACCGGGATGATCTGCTTCTTGCGGCTCATGACGCCCGGCAGAACGACAGTATCGCCAGTGACAGTTGCGGCAAAGCTGCGTTCCGCGACTTGCTTGACGAAGTCGTTGGGCACCAGAAGGGTTGCCTCTTCGCGCAGGATGTCGACGATGAACAGCAGCACCTCATCGGCACCATCGGCGGCAGCAACTCCCGGCATTGCAGCCATCAGCGCGGCCTTGCGGTCCAGCAGAACCTGCGGAGCGGTCGTTTCCAGAACCGAGACGCGCAGCTTCTTGCCGCCCAGTTCGTATTCCTTGCTGTCCATCCGCAGCAGCGCATCATCGCCAAAGGCGCTGACGTCCGACTTCGCGGCAAACATCTCGGCGGCGAATTCGGTGATGTTCACGCCCAGATCGGCGGCCAGCTTTTCGGCAACGGCACGGTCATGCGCGGTGGTGGTCGGGCTGCGGAATTCCAGCGTGTCCGACAGGATGCAGGTCAGCATCGCGCCTTTGACACCTTCGGGCGCGCGCGCCATGTCGTCGCCGATCAGGTCGTGCATGATGGTGGCGGTGCAGGCCAGCGGGCGGATGGTGATATTGATCGGCGCACGGGTCTTGATGCCGCCAGCCAGCAGATGGTGGTCAATGATCTCGATCACATCGGCTTCGGCCAGCGAAGCGGGCAGTTCGGCCGGGTTGTTGGTGTTGACGATAACGCATTTGTCACCGGCCGCGACATCCGCGATGATTTCCGGCTTGGCCAGATTCCAGCGGGTCAGCATCCATGCGGCTTCGGTATTGGGTTCGCCCTGCAGGACCGCCACGGCGGGGGTCTTGCGGACTTCGTTCAGATACCATGCCCAGATGATGGGCGAGCCGGTGGAATCCGTGTCGGGGGAAGTGTGGCCGAATACCTTGATCATCATACGCCTCGATCGTTCTTCAGGGTGGGTTTATCGCCGGGGTTATAGGCGGGTCGAAAAGCGTTGTCCACGTTTGGAACAACGGCTTTTTCATGACAGAAGGGCGTCCCGCGGAACGCCCTTCTGTCGGATTGTCAGTCGGCCTTCAGGCAGCAACGCGCGAGGTCAGAACCTCTTCGACGCGCTTTTGCGCACCGCCCTCGTCAATACCGATCACGGCGGCGACTTCACGGGTCAGTCGGTCCAGCGCGGCTTCGTACAGCTGACGCTCGGAATAGGATTGTTCGCGCTGGTCATCGCTACGATGCAGATCACGAACCACCTCGGCAATTGCCATCAGATCGCCCGAGTTGATCTTCTGTTCGTATTCCTGCGCACGGCGTGACCACATCGCACGCTTGACGCGGGCCTTGCCCTTCAGCGTTTCCAGCGCGCGGTCGATCAGATCCGGCGTTAACAGGCTGCGCATGCCGATTTCCGTGGCACGGGCGGTCGGTACGCGCAGGGTCATCTTGTCCTTGTCGAACGAAATGACGAACATCTCAAGCTTGAGACCGGCAACCTCTTGCTCGTCGATCGATACGATCCGGCCCACACCATGGGCGGGGTAAACGACGAAGTCATCGGGGCGGAACTCGTTCTTCTTGGATTTCGACATCTGGCTTCCTTATGGTGGTGTCCTCGGGACGGACACAAGGGCCCGCAGGAGGCTGTCGCCACCTTCGACCCGTTCGGTTTTGTCTATGGCTCTGACCCGGCAGAGGATGCAGAGAACGGCAGCATCGGGCGTAAACCCGAAAGCGCCCCTGACTTTCGCCAGAAGCACGTCTAGATCATATATAACATAAAAATGACGCCGAAAAAAGCGGTCGCATGCAGATTGCCGAAAGTGACCGTGACGCGGCATTCCCCCGTCACGGCAATGGCTTGCATGTCAGTGCGGGCGGATCTGCACCCTGCCCGCCCGAATCATGTCAGTCGCCCGCACCCGGCGCTTCCGAGAAGAACTTGTCCAGCTTGCCCTCCTGGCCATCCATTTCGGTGGCCGTCGGCAAGGGATCTTTCTTCTGGGTAATCACGGGCCATTGCTCGGAATACTTGCGGTTGAACTCGACCCATTTTTCCATGTCCGGCTCGGTGTCGGCACGGATTGCATCGGCAGGGCATTCGGGTTCGCAGACGCCGCAATCGATGCATTCGTCAGGATGAATGACCAGCGTATTCTCACCTTCGTAGAAGCAATCCACGGGGCAGACTTCGACGCAGTCGGTATATTTGCACATGATGCAGTTGTCGGTCACGACATAGGTCATCTGGGCACTCTTGTCTTGAGGTTCGCGATGTCACTAGACCCATCCGAGGGATCAATCAACCCATCGTCATCGTCCAGATACATCAGGCTTGCTTCCGAAGCAGGTCCGCGACGGTCGGCGAAATCGACGACCGTCACGTTGCGGATCTGCTGATAGGCCGAGATGCGCAGCTTGTCACCGATGCGCACCGTCTTTCCGGGCTTGCGGCAGGGCTGGCCGTTCACCCGGATGCCGCCCGCTTCGATGCGGTCGGCAGCCAGGCCGCGGGTCTTGAAGAACCGCGCGAAGAACAGCCATTTATCCAGCCGCAGTACCGCAGCCGCTTCGGTCACGTCAGGATTTATCCTTCAGCGCCGCCAGGATGGCGAAGGGGCTGTCGGGGTCGGCCTTCTTTTCGGGACGCGAGGAGAAGGTCTTGGGTCCGGCATTCGACGGCTTGCCGCCTTTCTTGGGACCGCCGGGCTTGCCCTGACGTTCGCGACGTTCGCCCTGCGGGGCGGCATTCTTGCTACCTTCGCGGCGCGGACCACGGTTGCCCTGCGGACGCTCGGCGCGGTCACCCTGCGGACGATCCCCTTGCGGACGGCGGTTGCCGCGCGGCTTGGGGGCCCATTTGAAGGTATAGAACACCTCGGTTTCCGGCGGGGCGATATCCTCGGCGGGGGTTTCGGTTTCCTCAACCACCGGCGCGGCGGGGTGCTCGGCTTCCCATTTGGCGCGCGTTTCGGCGGCCAGAACCAATTCTTCCTCGGTCATGGGCGCAGCCGAGGCGTCGCCTTCGGGGGCGGGCGTCACGACCGGGGCCTCGACGGCCTTGACCTTGGGACGCTCGCCCTTGTCGGCGGAATAGCCCAGACCCTGCATCAGCCCCGAGAACTGCTCCAGCGTCATGCCGGTGATCGACAGCATGTCGGGATTGGCCTCGAAGCCGCCGCGCGTGTCCTGTGCACGCAGCAGGTCTGCCAGACGCTCCAGCATGTCGATGCGGATCGCGCGTTCGCCCGCCGGACGATAGCCCGACAGCGTATAAACCTCGGTCGGCAGATCGCTGATATGCGGGATCGTGACCAGACCGGGGGGCGGGCTTTCGGGGAATTCGTTCAGCCCTTGCGACAGCGACCACAGAACCAGACGCAGACGCGTCGGCGCGGGCTTCAGCAGCGCGGGCATGAAGATGGTGAACTGGCCGAAACGGATGCCATGCTTGCGCAGGGCGCCACGGGATTCCTGATCCAGTTCCTTGACCTCGGTGGCGACACCATCACGCGGCAGGACGCCAAGCGCCTCGACCATGCGGAAGGCAAAACCGCGGGCCAGACCGGTCAGGGTCTCGTCCTTCTGCAGGCCCAGCAGGGGCTCGAAGGCGGCGGCAACCTTGCGGTCGATGAAATGCTGCAGACGACGCGTGACCTTTTCCGAGATCTCGGTGCCGGCCTCTTCGTCGACAAAGGCATGCACGCCGGGATGCAGGGGGTCAGACCCCGCGACCAGCTTGCCGATCGCCTGGTCGCCCCACATCAGGCCGCCCTGTTCGGTAAAGTCCATCTCGGTGTCGGGCGCGTTATAGAAACGGTCCGCCCGCAGGTGGAATTCGGGGCGCAATGCCTCGTAGCCGGCGCGATTCAGCATCTTGGCCTCGTCCGCCGAGGCGGTCTGGTCGGGGCGGAAACGGAATCCTTCAAGACGGCCGGCGAATTCGCCCTCGACCGTCACTTCGCCCTTGTCGTTCACTTCGGCCACAAGGCTCTCCTTCTGCTTGAGCCGCCGCATCAACACGGATGTGCGCCGGTCCACAAATCGTTGGGTCAGCGCCGCGTGCAACGCGTCTGACAGGCGGTCTTCTACAGCGCGCGTTTCCCCGCGCCAATGCTTTTCGTCCTGAACCCACCCGGTTCTTTGCGCGACATAGGTCCAGGTGCGGATATACGCCAGCCGTTTCGATATGGCGTCGATATCCCCATGCGTCTTGTCGATCCGCTTGATGGACCGGTCCAGCCAATCCGCCGGGATGGTGCCATCTTGCAGAAAGCCGAAGATTTGCGCCAGCAGCGTTGCATGCTCCATCTGCGAAATACCGCGGAAATCAGGCACGCGGCAGACGTCCCACAGCAGTTTGACGTCCTTGCCGCCGCGCACGCGATCCTTGATTTCAGGCAGTTCGCGCAGGATCTTCAGCGTGGCGACGTCGTCAGCCTCGCGGCCGCGCCCCAGTAGTTCCTGCCCCGAGGCCGCCTCGAGGCTCTCGACCAGGCGGTCCATGGTGCCGAACTCCAGCCGACCATTGCGCCATGTCAGGCGGCTGATCGGGGCAAAACGGTGGTTTTCCAGTGCATCGACCAAGCCTTCGTCCAGCGGCTCGGCCTCGCCCGTCACGCCGAAGGTGCCGGATTCGGTGTGACGCCCTGCCCGTCCGGCGATCTGGCCCATTTCATGCGGGAACAGCGGGCGCACGCGGCGTCCGTCGAATTTATGCGTGGCGCTGAAGGCGACATGCTTGATGTCAAGGTTCAGGCCCATGCCGATGGCGTCGGTGGCGACAAGGTAATCGACCTCGCCGTTCTGATACATCTCGACCTGGGCATTGCGGGTGCGGGGCGACAGCGCGCCCATGACGACCGCACAGCCGCCCTTCTGGCGGCGGATCAGTTCGGCCATCGCATAGACGTCATCGACGCTGAAGCCGACGATCGCGCTGCGGGCGGGCATGCGCGACAGTTTCTTGGACCCCGCCCAGGACAGCTGGGACATGCGTGGGCGCTGGACGAAATGCACATCCGGGATAAGCGCCGCAATCGCGGGCCGCATGGTGGAACTGCCCAGCAGCAGCGTCTCCTTGCTGCCGCGCATGTTCAGCAGGCGGTCGGTAAAGACATGCCCGCGCCCCGGATCGGCGCAGAGCTGGATTTCGTCGATGGCCACGAAGTCGGCGGCGATGTCGGGCATCGCCTCGGTCGTGGCGACCCAATATTGCACCCGATCGGGAACGATGCGTTCCTCGCCCGTGACCAGCGCCACGACCGAAGGACCGCGCGCCTTGACGATGCGGTCATAGACCTCGCGTGCCAGCAGGCGCAGCGGCAGCCCGATGACGCCAGTGCGATGTCCCAGCATCCGCGAGATTGCCTCATGCGTCTTGCCGGTGTTCGTGGGGCCCAGGATTGCGGTGACCCGTCCGCGCGTCATCATGTTCATTGCCTAGATATCGGTACCAAGTGCCTTGCGTTCCAGACGTGCGACGCCATCAATTGCCTCTTGCTGGTGGGGGTGGATCTTCAGGCTTTGCCGAAAGGCGGTCAGGGCGCGTTCATCGTCGCCCATGTCCTCCAGCAAGCTGCCCAACTGGGTCAGCGCCTGGAACTGGCGCGGCTGCAATTCCAGCGTGCGCGCCAGATCGGCCAAGGCGGGACCGAATTCACCCGCCGCCGAATAGGCCGCCGCCCTTGCGTGAAAGCCGCTGGCGAAATCGGGCGCATGATCGGTCAGCGCCGTCAGATGCCCGATGGCCGCGGGAATGTCGCCCATGTCCAGTGCATCCTCGCCCCGTTTCAACAGCAGGTCCATCGCGGCCGAGCCCGATTTCGACCAGTCCCGCAGGATGTCGCTTTCGGCAATCCGCCAGCCCTCGCCCTCGGGGTTGGCCAGCCGTGAAAAAGCATCGTCCTGCGCCATCGCAGGCAGCGTCGCGGCAATAACGATGAAAATCGTCAGCACCTTGCATCGCAATGCCGTGACGGCAGTATGGAAAACCTGACAGGACGCCTTCATATGATAAGGTGTAACCCGGCCAGCAGGCAGGGTGCCAGCCAAAGCGCACTATGAGGTACAAAATGAGCGATGTTGTGAACGGGGCCGTCAAAAAGCTGAGCGAAAAGATCGACAGCTTCAATTCGACCGCGAAATTCGTGATCGAGGACGAAGGCGCGATCATGATCGACGAAAACGGCGTGCATGCCGGCGACGAAGAGTCCGAAGTGACCCTGACCGCCAGCCGCGAAACGTTCGAAGGCATCCTGAACGGCGACATCAACCCCGCCACCGCCTTCATGACCGGCAAGCTGAAGGTCGATGGCTCGATGGGCGTCGCCATGCAGTTGGGTCAGAAGCTGTCCTGAACCATATGCAGCAGGCGCCATTCCATCAGCTTGCTGACGACGATCTGGCGCCTGCCAGCGCCTTTTTCGTCACGGCCGATGATGGCAGGCGCCTGCGGCTTGCCCTGTGGCAACCGCCAGACGACAACGCATGCGGGACGGTCCTGCTGTTCCCCGGCCGCACCGAATACGTCGAAAAATACGCCCGCATCGCGCGCCGTCTGACGGACGAAGGCTATGCCGTCATCGCCATCGACTGGCGTGGACAGGGCATGTCCGAACGGCTGCAGGACGATCCCCGTCCGGGCCATATCACCGAATTTTCAGACTATCAGCGCGACGTGATCGAAATGGTCGTCGCAGCCGAGCGGATCAAGCTGCCGCAGCCCTGGCATCTGCTGGCCCATTCGATGGGCGGCTGCATCGGGCTAGCGGCACTGGACAACGGGCTGCCGGTGCAAAGCGCGGTGTTCTCCGCCCCGATGTGGGGCATCAGCCTGCGGCGGTTCCAGCACGGTGCGGCGCTTGGCATCGCCTATCTGGCGGGGCGCATCGGACGTGGCGGTGTCGTGGCCCCCGGCAGCGGCGGCGCAACGGCGACCTATGCGCTGGAAGAAAGCTTCAACAACAACCTGCTGACCGGCAATGTCAACGAATGGGCCCGCCTGATGCGAGAGGCCGTGAACTGGCCGCAGCTGACCATCGGCGGCGCCAGTTTCGACTGGGTCAGTCAGGCGCTGAACGAATGCTCACGCCTGTCGCGCATCACATCGCCCGATCTGCCGATGCTGGTCGCATTGGGGTCCGATGAAAAGGTCGTCTCGGCCCAAGCCATCCGCGACCGTGCCGCAAGATGGCCCAAAGGTCGTCTGTTTGAAATCGACGGATCACGGCACGAGATCATGGCAGAAACCCCCGAACGCCGCGACCGTTTTCTGGCGGCGATGCTGGCCCGGTTCCGGGCCAGCTGACAGGTCAGTCTTCGCGGTCAGGTTGGGTCTGCTGCGCCACGGGACGGTCCGATGGCGTACCGACACTAGGCATGCGCAGACGAATACGCTTTAGACGACGGGGATCGGCCTCGACCACTTCGAACTCCGCGCCGGACGGGTGGCTGATCACTTCGCCCCGCAGTGGGACGCGTCCGGCCAGCATGAAGATCAAGCCGCCAAGGGTATCGACCTCTTCGTCGACCTCGGCGTCCAGCAGATGCAGGCCGGTTTCCTCTTCGATGTCGGACAGGCTCGCGCGGGCCTGAATGAACCACTGGCCGGGTTTTTCGCGCACCCAGAGACCGCCTTCGACCTCGTCATGTTCGTCCTCGATCTCTCCGATGACCTGTTCGATCAGGTCTTCGATGGTGACCAGCCCGTCCACGCCGCCGTATTCATCGATGACCAGCGCCATATGCGTCCGCTTCTGCTGCATCTGCTGCAACAGCACGCCGATGGGCATCGATGGCGGAACGTAAAGCAAAGGACGCAGCATCGGGCGCAGGGTGAACTTGCCGCCCTCCCCAAAGCCGTGCTTCAGCGCCAGATCCTTCAGGTGGATCAGGCCAAGCGGACTGTCCAAAGTGCCTCGAAAGACCGGAATGCGGGAAAAGCCGTGTTCGCGGAACATCTCGACCAGATCGGGAAGGGTGATGTTAGCGGGGGCGGCGATGATCTCGACCTTGGGGATGGCGACGTCGTCAACGCGCATCCGGCGCAGGTTGACCAGCCCCGGCTTACCGGAATGCCGGTCTTCGGATGCCTGGTTTTCGTCATCCTGAGATTCGGAATTGGTCAGTGCGTGGAACACCCGACCGAAGAAACCGCGATTGGGACTTTCGCGCTCTTCGTCCTCGGACATGTCAACCATATGGGCCGGCGTGTCGTCGTTGGAATAGTCAGGTAATCGAGCTTCCGAATTCATCAGTCTGTCTCCCGATAGGGGTCTGGAATGTCCAGCGTCGCAAGGATTGCGCGCTCGGATGCCTCCATCAGTTCGGCATCCGGATCGTTCAGATGATCATAGCCCAGAAGGTGCAGCGTTGCATGCACCAGCAGATGGGTCACGTGATCGGCAAAGGGTTTGCCCTGCGCCTGCGCCTCGGCGACGCAGGTGTCATAGGCGATCGCGATGTCGCCCAGTTCCTCGTCTTCAGGCAGCATGGGGCGTTCGCCGGGGGCGTGGGGTTCGGGATCTTCCGACGGCCAGGACAGCACATTCGTGGCCTTGGGCTTACCCCGGAAATCCGCGTTCAGTGCCGCGATGCGGATGTCGTCGCAGCCCATGACCACGACCTCTCCGCCGGTTGCCACCCATTCGAGGGTCGCGGCAACGGCAGTGGCCGCCAACCCTTCAAGGTCGGCGGCCTGCCATCTGTCGTCTTCGATGACGCAATCGACCGTTATTTCGTCAGCCATCGCTTCGCATTGCACGGCGCGGAACATATTGCCCGCGCGCTTCCTCTGTCTGGCCGCGGGCCACTGCCGCGATTTCCTCGGCGTCATACGCCTTGATGATGCGCGCGACAAGCGGGTGGCGCACGACGTCATCGGCGGTGAAATAGCTAAAGCTGATGCCCTTGACGTCCTTCAGCACCTTCTCGGCATCCACCAGACCCGACTGCATCCCGCGCGGCAGGTCGATCTGCGTGCGGTCGCCGGTGATGACCATGCGCGATCCTTCGCCAAGACGGGTCAGGAACATCTTCATCTGCATGCTGCTGGCGTTCTGTGCCTCGTCCAGCACCACGAAGGCGCGTGACAGCGTGCGCCCGCGCATGAAGGCCAGCGGCGCGATCTCGATCCGCTTTTCCTCCATCAGCTTCTGCATCTGCTTGCCGGGAAGGAAATCGTTCAGCGCATCATAGAGCGGCTGCATGTAGGGATCGACTTTTTCCTTCATGTCGCCGGGAAGGAAGCCAAGCCGTTCGCCCGCCTCGACCGCAGGACGCGACAGGATGATCTTGTCAACCTCGCCCTGAATCAGCATGGTCACGCCGACGGCAACCGCTAGATAGGTCTTGCCGGTACCCGCAGGTCCGATGCCGAAGGCCAGTTCGTTCTGGAACAGCGACCGGACATAGGCCTTCTGCGCGTCGGTGCGCGGCTCGACCGATTTCTTGCGGGTGCGCAATTCGAAATTGCCCTGCGCGAACATCTCAAGCTGTTCGTCGCGGGTCACCTCGCTTGCGGGTTCGACACCCATGCGTAGGGCGGCTTCGACTTCGGCGGGTGTGACGGGGCGATGCTGTTCAAGGCGCGCATAGAGGCCGTTCAGCAACTGCGCGGCCTCGGACTGGGCCTCGGGGCCACCGACGATGGCAATCTGGTTGCCACGGCGCAGGATGTGCACGCCCAAGGCTTCCTCGATCCGCGCCAGATGGGTGTCGTTGGCACCGCACAGATCGATCAGCAGCCGGTTGTCAGGAAACTCCAGCAGGGTTTCTGCCGGAGGGGTGGCGACGGGGGGCGTTGGGGAAAGACCCAAATGTTTCTCCTGCTCAGGCATCTGTTGTCATGGTGGCAAGCCACGGGGATTCGCACAAGCCGATGTTGGCGGCATCTGCGGCGGTTGTGCCGACAATTCCGGCAGAACTTCTGCAATCGCACAAAAGTTGCATCCGATATTGGCATCCTTGGCCTATTTCGCCACCCCGTCGCCCAAAAAATCAGCCAATTCCGGCGCGCCCGACATGGTAGCGACCGGACCGTCATGAACGATCCGCTCCGCCTGCAGCAGCGCCACCCGGTCGCCGATGGCCCGCACCGAGTCCATGTCGTGGGTGATGGTGATCGCTGTGGCCCCGGTCTGGGTGACAATGTCGCGGATCAGCGCGTTGATCGCGCGGGCGCGGATCGGGTCAAGTCCCGTGGTGGGCTCGTCGAAGAAGATGACCGAAGGGTCGTCGGCAATGGCACGTGCCAGCCCCACCCGCTTGGCCATTCCCCCCGACAGCTGCGCGGGCATCAGATCGGCGGTCTCGGGACCCAAGCCGACGCGTGCCAGCTTGTCCAGTGCGATGGGACGGGCCTTGGCGTCGGACATCCGCTGGCGCAGGCGAAAGGCGACGTTCTGCCATACGGACAGGCTGTCGAACAGCGCCGCACCTTGGAACAACATGCCAAAGCCCGCCATGAAGCCTGCACGGTCCATCGGCTTGCCATGCCATGTGACCTGCCCCCGGTCAGGCTGAACCAGCCCCAAGATGCATTTCAGCAGCACGGATTTTCCGGTGCCGGACTGACCGATGACGCAAAGACTTTCGCCCTGCCCCACCTGCAGGTCCACCCCCGCCAGCACCTGCTTGGAGCCAAAGGATTTATGCAGGTCCCGCAGCGCGATCATTTGAAGAACAGCCCCGTCAGCGCGAAATTCGCGGCCAGAATGCCGACCGCTGCTGCGACGACGGCCTGCGTGGTCGCCCGCCCGACGCCCGCCGCTCCGCGGGATGAATTCATGCCGAACCAACATCCCGACAGCGCCACGATCAGCCCGAAGACCGCCCCCTTGATCAGGCCCGAGCCGATGTCCCACGCCTCGAGATACGCCCAGCTGTTGGCGATATAAGTCGCCGAATTGAACCCTAGCGATCCCGTGCCCACCAGCCATCCCCCCATGATGCCGATGATATCGCCCACGGCCACCAGCACCGGCAACGACAGGATCGCGGCCCAAAGGCGCGGCGTGACCAGCCAGCGGATCGGGTCGGTGGACAACGTCACCAGCGCGTCGATCTGTTCAGTGACGCGCATGGTGCCGATCTCGGCGGCGATGCTGCTGGCGACGCGGGCCGCCACCATCAGTCCGCCCAGCACCGGCCCCAATTCGCGCACCATGCCGATGGCAACGATGGCAGGGACCACGTCGCCCGCCTGAAACCGTTCGCCGCCGGAATGGATCTGCAGGGCCAGTGCCGCGCCGGTGAACAGCGCGGTCAGCCCGACGACCGGCAAGGACAGCCAGCCGATCTGCAGCAGCTGTGTCCCAAGCGCCCGCGTCGGAAAGGGCCGCAGGCCGCCAAGACCCCGCCCGGCAAAGATCGCGACCGCCCCGATGCCGTGCGTCACACGCAGCGCGGCGCGGCCAAGCGACCTGATGGGGGTCACGGATAGGTCCGCTGATAGCGTTGGCGCAGCGAGGTCAGGATCTCGTATCCGATGGTTCCGGCCAGATCGGCCAGACGGTCGATGGGTTGGTTGGCGCAGATCAGGTCCAGCGTCGGCGGCACGACCTTCAGCGCCGTCACGTCAACCGTGATCAGGTCCATCGAGACCCGCCCCACGATCGGGCAGGCCACATCGCCCGCATACATCTGCGCGCCCGTGCCGGACAGCGCCCGCAGGATGCCATCTGCATAGCCCGCATCGACCGTGGCGATCCGGCAGTCGCGTTCGGCACGCCACGAGGCGCCATAGCCGACAGTCTCTCCGGCTTTGACATCGCGGGTCTGGATGACGCGGGGCGACAAGGTGACGGCCTGTTGCGCCTCGGCATAGGGCATGCCGCCGTACATGCCGATCCCCGCGCGGACCATGTCAAAGTGATAATCGGGCCCCAAAAGGATGCCGCCCGTCGCCGCCAGCGAACGCGGAACATTGCAACCATCGGTCATGGCGCGGAAGGCCGCCAGTTGGGCCGCATTGGCGGGATGATCGGGTTCGTCGGCACAAGCCAGATGCGACATGATGAAGGCCGGACCGGCGGCCAGCACCTCGGTGCGGATGGCGGCCCATTCGGCAGCCTCCATGCCAAGGCGGTTCATGCCGCTGTCCAACTGGATGGCAAAGGGCTGACCGGGGCGCATGGTGCGGTCGCGGAAGAATTGTTCGGGGCTGTTCAGGACAGGAACAAGCCCGGTCAGATCCTCGCCCACCATATAGCCCGACAGGACGTTAATGGTCGCATCCGCGGGCAGCAGCGGGCGGATGGCCTGACCTTCCGCAGCCAGCGCCACGAAGAAATCGCGCGCCCCCGCCTGATACAAGACCGGCGCGATCCGCGTGGCGCCCAAACCATAAGCATCGGCCTTGACCACCGCTGCCGCCCGCGCACCGGGGGCTTTCGCCGCAAGTGCGCTGTAATTGGCCATGATGGCCGAGATGTCGATCTGCAAACCCATGCCGCTGGATTGCCTCTGCACCGCCCCAAGGTCAAGACCCGCCAGTCATTCGCAATTTTGCAGTTTGCGACGCGGCTTTTTCGCGACGTTTGCAAATGTTCCCGATTTTTCTTTGCTGCATCTGCATCACCAGCTAGCGTGGCGGGATGACATCAAGGGGGCTTCCATGACCGACATTCTGCAAGAGCTTGAGCGCCGCCGCAGCGAGGCCCGTCTGGGTGGCGGACAGCGGCGCATCGATGCCCAGCATGGTCGGGGAAAACTGACGGCACGCGAACGGATCGAGCTGCTGGTCAACGAGGACAGCTTCGAGGAATTCGACATGTTCGTCGCCCATCGCAGCACCGATTTCGGGATGGAGGCCGACCGCCCTTATGGTGACGGCGTGGTCACGGGTTGGGGCACGATCAACGGGCGCATGGTCTATGTCTATAGCCAGGATTTCACCGTCTTCGGTGGCAGCCTGTCGGAAACCCATGCCCAGAAGATCTGCAAGATCATGGATATGGCCATGCAGAACGGCGCCCCCGTCATCGGGCTGAACGATTCGGGCGGCGCGCGTATCCAGGAAGGTGTCGCCAGCCTTGCGGGCTATGCCGAGGTGTTCCAGCGCAACGTCATGGCATCCGGCGTGGTGCCGCAGATCAGCGTCATCATGGGACCATGTGCGGGCGGCGCGGTCTATTCGCCCGCGATGACCGACTTTATCTTCATGGTGAAGGACACGTCCTATATGTTCGTGACCGGCCCGGATGTGGTCAAGACCGTCACGAACGAAGTGGTGACCGCCGAACAGCTGGGCGGCGCATCGACCCACACCAAGAAATCCTCGGTCGCGGATGGGGCCTTCGAAGATGACGTCGAAGCGCTGGCCGAGATCAGGCGGCTGTTCGATTTCCTGCCGCTGAACAACCGCGAACGCGCGCCGACCCGCCCGTTCTTCGACGATCCTGCACGGATCGAGCCCAGCCTGGACACGCTGATCCCCGACAACCCGAACCAGCCCTATGACATGAAAGAGCTGATCGCCAAGGTCGCGGACGAGGGCGATTTCTACGAGATCCAGAAGGATTTCGCCGCCAATATCCTGATCGGTTTTATCCGCATCGAAGGGCAGACCGTCGGCGTCGTCGCCAACCAGCCGATGGTCCTGGCCGGCTGTCTGGATATCGACAGCAGCCGCAAGGCGGCGCGTTTCGTGCGCTTCTGCGACGCCTTCGAGATCCCGATTTTGACGCTGGTCGATGTTCCGGGCTTTTTGCCGGGCACCAGTCAGGAATATGGCGGCGTCATCAAGCATGGCGCGAAACTGCTGTTCGCCTATGGCGAGGCGACCGTGCCCAAGGTCACGGTCATCACCCGCAAGGCCTATGGCGGCGCCTATGACGTGATGTCGTCCAAGCATCTGCGCGGCGATTTCAACTATGCCTGGCCCACGGCGGAAATCGCCGTGATGGGTGCCAAAGGTGCGGTCGAGATCCTCTATCGCAGCGAGTTGGACCAGCCAGAAAAAATCGCGGCCCGCACCAAGGATTACGAGGACCGCTTCGCCAATCCCTTCGTCGCCGCCGAAAAGGGCTTCATCGACGAGGTGATCCAGCCACGGTCCACCCGCCGCCGCGTGGCACGGGCTTTTGCCAGCCTGCGCGGCAAGCGGCTGCAGAACCCGTGGAAAAAGCACGACAACATTCCGCTGTAACCGCCGGGGAAGAAACGCCGATGCACAACTGCGTGAATGATGCAGCAAGGCCACAGGGTGCCCCGCTTGTGCGGGGGGCCATCAGGGATGCCTGTCTGAAGCGGAGGCGCGATTGTATCATCGCGCGCAAGTCGGCCATCGAACAAGCCGACTGTAACCCGAGCAGAAGGACGCCACCGCGTCCCCATCACAGGAGCGTTTCTCCATGTCCAAAAAAATCATCCTCGGCCTGGTGCTGGTTTCCGCATTCGCCGCATGCCAGCGTCAGCAGCCCGCAGACGTCTATGTGCCGACCGCGCCCGCAGCGCCGATGGTCAACCCCGTCACGACCGAGCCTGTCTATCAGGGCAAATTCGGCTAAGACGCACCGTCCGACAATCGTGCGCGGGCGGGCGGCCTGCCCGCGCGCAGCGACCGCCGCCCCCGTGCATCACAGCAAAGGGGCCAAGCCATGCTGAAGCATCGCGGCTTTCCGGGGCGTCTTCCCGGCTCAGACTATCAGTTCACCATTCGGCGGGAAAACCGCAAGAAAGGTGCCACCCCCATCACCATGCGCGAACGTTTCCGCGACCGCCGTCCGCCGGACAAGCGCGCCGACGCGGCATTCCTGTCCGCATTGATCGCCAATTTCGGTGACCAGCCCTTCGAACGCGGCAATCTGGACGCCGGTCGTCTTGGCTGGCTGATCGGCCGCGAGGTCAAGGCGGTGGGCGAATTCGATCCCGCCGATTACGACCAACTGCTGCAGGTCAACATGGCAGTCGCCGAAGCATCCTTCCCCGAGCTTTTCGCCAAGGACAGTCCGCCCGAATTCGATTGGGACGACATGGACTGGGACGATATGGACGAGGACGGGAACGACGTCTGATGGGCGAATTGGCGCTGAACCTGTTGAAGTCACACGCATGTCAGTTTGACGTCGCGGTTCAGTGTGCGATAACCGTCAACAATCCACAACCGGCCGGTACACGGCCTCTCAAGACAGGCAGTCTAACATGCAAAAATCCCTCATCATCCGCCTTGGTGGCATCTCGGCTCTGGTTCTGGGTCTGGCCGCTTGCGACCCCAACATGCAGACCGGCCTGTCGCCGGACGCACAGCGCGCCGCTGGCGGTGCAGTTGCCGGTGCCGTCATCGCCAAGGCGCTTGACGAAGACATCGCGACCGGTGCGGCACTTGGTGGTGCAGCCGGCGCGCTTTGCGACGACGCAGGCGTCTGCCAGCGCCGCTACTGATCCATTTGCCCCTCGGGGCGAACCAATTGGGCCGGGACGGCGTTTCGTCCCTGCCACTTTCAAGACAGGATCTGACATATGTCCAAGACATTTGCCGTTGCTGCCGTCCTCGGCGCTCTTGCGCTGGCTGGTTGCACCCAGAACATCCAGCCGACCGACGTTGATCGTGCGGCCATCGGCGCCGCTGCCGGCGCCACGATCGCCAAGGTCGGCGGTCGCAAGGAAAGCGACATCTACAAGGCTGCTGCCATCGGCGCGGCCGGCGGCGCGCTGTGCAACGACGTTCGTCTTTGCCAATAAGAACCTGATCGGCGCGCAAGCGCGATCCGTATCGATGGCCGTCCAAAGCGATGCTTTGGGCGGCTTTTTCATGTTCCGTCCTGGGAGGAGCCAATGTTCAAGAAAATCCTGATCGCCAACCGGGGCGAAATCGCATGCCGTGTCATCAAGACCGCCCGCAAGATGGGCATCGCCACGGTCGCGGTCTATTCGGACGCCGACCGCAATGCGCTGCACGTCAAGATGGCGGATGAGGCGATCCATATCGGCCCCGCGCCCGCCAACCAGTCCTATATCGTGATCGACAAGATTATGGACGCCGTGCGGCAATCGGGCGCCGAGGCCGTGCACCCCGGATACGGCTTCCTGTCGGAAAACCGCAAGTTCGCCGAGGCACTGGAGGCCGAGGGCGTCGCCTTCATCGGCCCGCCGTCGGGGGCGATCGAATCGATGGGCGACAAGATCACCTCGAAGAAACTGGCGCAGGAGGCTGGCGTCAGCACCGTCCCCGGATACATGGGCCTGATCGAGGATGCCGAAGAAGCGGCGAAGATCAGCGACCAGATCGGCTATCCGGTGATGATCAAGGCCAGCGCCGGTGGTGGTGGCAAGGGCATGCGCATTGCTTGGAATGCCGATGAGGCCCGCGAAGGGTTCGAAAGCTCCAAATCAGAAGCGGCCAACAGCTTTGGCGACGACCGCATCTTCATCGAGAAATTCGTCACCCAGCCCCGCCACATCGAGATTCAGGTTCTGGCCGACACCCATGGCAACGCCGTCTATCTGCACGAACGCGAATGTTCGATCCAGCGGCGCAATCAGAAGGTCATCGAAGAGGCACCCTCGCCCTTCCTTGATGCCGAAACCCGCCGCGCGATGGGCGAACAGGCCGTGGCCCTTGCCAAGGCCGTCGATTACACCAGCGCAGGCACGGTCGAATTCATCGTGGATGGCGACCGGAATTTCTATTTCCTTGAGATGAACACGCGCCTTCAGGTCGAACATCCGGTGACCGAGCTGATCACCGGCGTCGATCTGGTCGAGCAGATGATCCGCGTTGCTGCCGGTGATCCGCTGCCCTTCGAACAGTCGGATCTGAAGATCAACGGTTGGGCGATGGAAAGCCGGCTTTATGCCGAAGACCCTTACCGCAACTTCCTGCCCTCGATCGGGCGACTGACCCGTTACCGCCCGCCCGCCGAAATCGCCGCCGGTCCGATGGTCACCAGTGGCAAATGGCTGGCACAGGGCACGGCGCATGGCGAAACTGCCGTGCGCAACGATACCGGCGTTTACGAGGGCGGCGAGATCAGCATGTTCTATGACCCGATGATCGCCAAGCTGTGCACCTGGGCCCCTACCCGTCCCGAAGCAATTCAGGCGATGCGCGTCGCACTGGACGAATTCGAGGTCGAAGGCATAGGCCACAATCTGCCCTTCCTGTCCGCCGTGATGGATCACCCCAAGTTCGCATCGGGCAAGATCACCACCGCCTTCATTGCCGAAGAATACCCCGACGGCTTCCAAGGTGCGCAATTGGATGCGGATGCGCTGGAACGTATCGCCGCCGCCGCCGCCGCCATGCACCGCGTGTCCGAAATCCGCGACACGCGTATCAGCGGACGGCTTGGCAACCACGAACGTCGCGTGGGCGAAAACTGGGTGGCCTTTGCTGCGGGTCAGGAATGGCCGGTCAGGATCGTCGCCGACAGTGATGGTGCCGATGTCCACATCAACGACCGCCGCATCCGCATCGAGAGCGATTGGCGTCCCGGCAAGTCGCTGGCGCAACTGGAGGTGGAAGGCCAGCGGCTGGTCCTGAAGGTTGAAAAGATCGCGGCAGGTTTCCGCATTCGCAGCCGCGGGGCCGACATGAAGGTTTATGTCCGACGCCCCAAGGCCGCCGAGCTGGCGCGGTTGATGCCGGAAAAGCAGGCGGCGGACACATCTAAGTTCCTGCTGTGTCCGATGCCGGGTCTGGTCGTCAAGATCAACGCCGCTCCGGGCGACGAGGTGCAAGAGGGTCAGCCCCTTGCCACCGTCGAGGCGATGAAGATGGAAAACATCCTGCGCGCCGAACGCAAAGGCGTGGTGAAATCCGTCAATGCCGCCCCCGGTGAAAGCCTGCGGGTTGACGATATCATCATGGAGTTCGAATGATCGACGCCCCCGCATCCTGCCCGCCCCTTGCGCCGGAAACACCGTCAGGTGCGGCGCGGGGCGGTGATGCGGGGCGTTACCCGTCGGCCTCGCGCTGGCGCATGGGCATGCTGTCGATCAGGCTGATGACCTGCGCGGGATCGACCAGCGTGGTCTGCGACAGCTTCACACTGCCATCCTTGCCGATCAGCAAAACGGCAAAATCGGTACCGACGCGGTCGCGCAGATCGGCCGCACCGGGACCTTCGGTCAGGACCACGACCTCGCGTTCGACCAGGGCGGGTGTTTCGGTGCGCAGGGCGTCCAGTTGCGCTTCGACTTCGGGGCCGTCGCCAAGAACGACGACAGGGCGGGCCTTCCATCTCAGGTCGTCCAAGGTTCCGGTCTGGATCGGCGTGATCCGCAGGGTCATGGCGCCGCTGCGCATGGTATCGGCAGGGGACATCACGGGGGCGGACGCCAGAAGCAGCGCGGTAAGGCAGGCCTGTCGCATCGAATTCTCCTATGGCTCGCAGATAGGACGCCCCAGTCCGTGCAACAGTTCCCGCCGAGGTTGCGATGCCGCCGCTTGACGCCTATCTCAGCCCGCAATCTCAGCAGGCGGTCATCGCCGGGTTGTTTCTGTCTTTCGGTTGGCTTGTGGTGGCCGCCCAGACCCGGCGTCGCGATGCCCGCCTGCGTCGCGAACGCGAGGCCGACATCCAACGCGCCCTGCTGGCCGAGATTCGCGCGCATGTGGTGTCGCTGGAACAGCAGACCCCCTCGGCCAGCGACGCAGAGACGCTGATCGCCCGCATCCGGTCAGGCGATTTCGTCCCGACCCTGTCGCAGCAGGCGAACGACCGTATCTTCGCCGCCGTCATCAGCGAATTGCATATCCTGCCCGCGCCGGTGATCGATCCGATCGTGCTCTACTACCGGCTGTTGTCGATTATGGGCGCCTTGGCGGGCGATCTGCGGCGGATCGCGCGTCGGGACGGCGAACGGGCGGCGCAAATGATGGGGGATTACCTGTCGCTGATGGCCGAAACCCGCGACTGCGGCATTCAGGCCATTCGCGTTCTGACCGAATGCCTGCGGGGCGGGCCGGATGCTGTCGAACAGATGCTTGATGCAGATGAGGCCGAGGCCTTGGCCCAGCTGGCCCGTCAATTGCCCGACGAGCTGTTGCAGATGCGCGGTCGTCTGGACGCGGTCAGTAACCAATCTTCGGACCCGAGAGGCCGGTGATGGGACGCAACCCGATGGCACGTACGATTTCATTGGCACGGCTCAGCACGGGCTTCTTGACCTCGGGGCGGGCGGTCTGTTCGGGACGGCGCTCAGGCGCGGCCTGCGTCTTGGCGACGGTCTGGGTGGAACGGTCCTTGCGTGGTTCTGCCATGATAGACCCCCTGCTTGGCGCGAATGATCCGCGACTGTTGCCTTATGATATAAGAAACGCGCCGCATTTCCACAAGTTTCCTGCGCCTGCTTATCGCAGCACGCTGCCCCGCCCGATCTCTTGCCGGCGCAAAGGCAGGCGGTCGATGGCGCGACCGATCTCGCGCACGTCCCAAGGCGATGGCCTGCGGATCTTGATCTGCCCGTCCTTGTCGATCAGCACCAGCGAAAACCCCCGCGGATGCAAGCTGCGCCGCCAGATGCTGTCGGCTGCGGGATCGGCGTCAAGGATCACCACCGCGTCACGCACGGCCAGCGCCGCCGCCCCGCGCCGCAAGGCCTCGACCTGTTCGATGAACGCCGGATCGCCCTCGGTGTCGGCAAAGACCACGATGGGGCGGCTGTTCCACAGGAAGTCATCGGGGGCCGTGTCGCTGGCGGACAGGAAGCTGACCTCGGGCGGGGTGATCCTGGCGGGATCCTTCGGCTCGACGCTGGTTTGCGCGATAGGCGGCAGGCGCGCCGGATTAGGTCGAGCGGCGGTTTCGGGGTCCGGGACGTCGGGCGGCGGCGCATCGCGCCCGGGACCCATGGCCGACAGGGCCATCACGAAAAACAGGAATTTCAACTTCATCGGCACCTCGTCTTCCTATGAATATAGGGTGGAACGGGCCGCGGGAAAGGATGGATCATGACAAAACCCACGCTTCAGGACTGGCGGACCCTTGCCCAGAAGGAACTGAAAGGTCGTGATCCCGACGACCTGACCTGGGATACGCTGGAGGGCATTCCCGTCAAGCCGCTGTATACGCAGGACGATGTGCAAGGTCTGGACCATCTGGGCACCCTGCCCGGCATCGCGCCCTTTACCCGTGGTCCGCGTGCGACAATGTATGCAGGCCGCCCGTGGACGATCCGCCAGTATGCGGGCTTTTCCACGGCCGAGGAATCCAACGCCTTCTATCGCCGGGCGCTGGATGCGGGCCAGCAGGGCGTTTCGGTGGCCTTCGATCTGGCCACCCATCGCGGCTATGACAGCGACCATCCGCGGGTCGAGGGCGACGTCGGCAAGGCAGGCGTCGCCATCGACAGCGTCGAGGACATGAAGATCCTGTTCGACGGCATCCCGCTGGACAAGGTGTCGGTGTCGATGACCATGAACGGCGCCGTCATTCCAATTCTGGCCAGCTTCATCGTGACGGGCGAGGAACAGGGTCACAACCGCGCGGTCCTATCGGGCACCATCCAGAACGACATCCTGAAAGAGTTCATGGTGCGAAACACCTATATCTATCCGCCCGAACCCAGCATGCGGATCATCAGCGACATCATCGAATATACCAGCACGCAGATGCCGCGTTTCAACAGCATCTCGATTTCCGGCTATCACATGCAGGAGGCCGGGGCGAACCTGGTACAAGAGCTGGCCTATACCCTGGCCGACGGGCGCGAATACGTGCGGGCGGCGATTGATGCGGGGATGGATGTCGATGCCTTCGCGGGGCGGCTGTCGTTCTTTTTTGCCATCGGCATGAACTTCTTCATGGAGATCGCCAAGCTGCGCGCCGCGCGTCTGCTGTGGCACAGGATCATGACCGAATTCGGCGCCAAGAAACCCGGCAGCCTGATGTTGCGGACGCATTGCCAGACCTCGGGCGTCAGCTTGCAGGAACAGGACCCCTATAACAACGTGGTCCGCACTGCATATGAGGCGATGTCAGCGGCCCTTGGTGGCACGCAGTCTCTGCACACCAACGCGCTGGACGAGGCGATTGCCTTGCCCACCGATTTCAGCGCCCGGATCGCCCGCAACACCCAGTTGATCCTGCAGGAGGAAACCGGCATCACCAATGTCGTCGATCCGCTGGCGGGCAGCTATTACATCGAAAGCCTGACCGCCGAGCTGGCCGAAAAGGCCTGGGCCCTGATCGAAGAGGTCGAAGAGATGGGCGGCATGACCAAGGCCGTCGCCAGCGGCATGCCCAAGCTGCGCATCGAGGAAACCGCCGCCCGCCGACAGGCTCTGATCGACCGGGGCGAGGATGTGATCGTCGGCGTCAACAAGTACCGCAAGGACAAGGAAGACCCGATCGACATTCTGGACGTGGACAACGTCAAGGTCCGCGCGTCCCAAGTGGCGCGACTGGCCGATATCCGCGCCACCCGCGACCAATCCGCCTGCGATGCGGCGCTGGCCGAACTCTCGCGCCGCGCCCGTGAAGGCGGCAACCTGCTGGAGGCTGCCGTCGAGGCTGCCCGCGCCCGTGCAACCGTCGGAGAGATCAGCATGGCCATGGAAGACGAATTCGGGCGTCACCGCGCCGAGGTGAAGACGCTGGCCGGGGTCTATGGTGCGGCCTATGAAGGCGACGAGGGCTTTGCCCAGATCCAGCGCGACGTCGAGACCTTCGCCGAGGAGGAAGGCCGCCGCCCCCGCATGCTGGTCGTCAAGATGGGTCAGGACGGTCACGACCGCGGCGCCAAGGTCATCGCCACAGCCTTTGCCGACATCGGCTTCGACGTTAACGTCGGCCCGCTGTTCCAGACCCCCGAGGAAGCCGCGCAGGATGCCGTGGACAACGACGTGCATGTCGTGGGCATCAGTTCGCAGGCGGCGGGCCACAAGACACTGGCCCCGAAGCTGATCGAGGCGCTAAAGGCGCAGGGTGCGGGCGACATCCTGGTCATCTGCGGCGGGGTCATCCCTCAGCAGGATTACGAGTTCCTGCAAAAAGCGGGGGTCAAGGCGATCTTCGGGCCGGGAACCAACATCCCCTCGGCCGCGGCCGATATCCTGAAGCTGATCCGCGCCACCCGCCCCTGATTGCGTCCCGCGATGGCCGGGGGGCTTCGCACCCCCCGGACCCCCTGCGCAATCACGCGCTTATGCCATCGGCAGGCGTTGTCTTGGGCGCGGTCGTGTGAAACCTTGGGGAAGCAATGGCAAGGACCTGACATGAGCGACGGACGCAACGGGGCAATCAAGCAGATCATCTGCATCAAATGGGGCGCGAAGTTCGGGCCGGAATACGTGAACCGGCTGCATGCCATGGTGGCGCGAAACATCACGCCGCCCTTCCGGTTGTTCTGCTTTACCGATGACGGCACGGGGCTGCATCCCGATGTTGCCGTCAGACCGCTGCCCGAGTTCGCCTATGATGCCCCTGTGCGGACCAAGGGCAAATGGCCCAAGTCGCGGCTATGGGGGGATCTGGGCGATGTAAAGGGAGTGGTGCTGTTTCTGGATCTGGACGTGATCGTCACGGGCAATCTGGACCCCTTCTTCGAATTCGGTGATCCGAACGACACCGTCCTGGGCCGCAACCCGAACACTCCATTGGAGAAGATGGGGCAGACATCCGTCTATCGGATGACGGTGGGCAATCTTGCGCCGCTGCAGCAGATCTTCCGCGCCGATCCGCAGGGCATCGCCGATCAGTACAAATACGAACAGCGCTTCGTGACCCGCAATGCGCCGGGCGGCGTCAAGTTCTGGCCCAAGGGCTGGCTGGCGCATTTCCGGTTCCACTGCATCCCGAACTTTCCGATGAACTATCTGCGCGAACCACGCATTCCCAAGGGCACGCGCATCGTGATGTTCCCCGGCAACCTGAACCCGCCCGATGCCATCGCGGGCCGGTGGGACGAGGCCGACCCGATCCGCACCCCCGGTCAGCACCTGAAGGCGGCCTTCGCGCCTGACCGCCGTGAAAGTTTTCTGAAGCATGTCCGCCATTATGTCCGTCCGACGACATGGGTCGACAAGCTGTGGCGGGAATGACCGATGGGCCTGCCGCGTGCCCCCGATCGCCTGCCCGACGATATGGCGCTGGCCATCGGTCACGCCGTCGCCGCCTTCGGCTTTCTGGAGGAGGCGTTGAAACGTGCGATCTTCTCCCTGACGCGCAAGGGTCTTGGTCAGGACGCCAGCGAGGCCGCGTTGCAGGCGTGGCTGCAGCGGATGGAAGATATCGCCGATGATACCCTTGGCACGCTGATCGACAGCTTCGTCGCCTCGGCCAAGGGGGCCGAGGATCTGGACGTGCTGGCCCGCGACCTGCGACGGTTGCGGGTGCTGCGGAACCTGCTATGCCATGCCTCGTGGCGGCCGGGCGAGCGGCCGGGCATGTGGCATCCGACCTTCATCAACACGCGCGGCGAACGCCATCCCGACGATATGTCCGCAGAAGACGTCGCCGCGATCCGTGACGATACGCTGTCGGCGGCCCGCCGTGTCGTACGCATCATGCGCGCCACCGGCATCGAGGGCCAATGGGCCGGCATGGCGGATGTCACGCCCTGAGGCAGCCAGCCGACGACCGTGACATTTTCGGCGCGTCTTGCGGCCCTGATCCGGCGTGATCCGCCCCCCGGCCCGTTTCACGCGTTGCAGATCGGGCCGCCACAGGCTAACACCCGCGAAATCAAAGACGAGAGGCACTCATGTCGTCCCCCCTCCGCCTTGGCATCGCCGGGCTTGGCACCGTCGGGATCGGTGTCGTCAAGATCATTCAGAAGCACGCCGATCTGCTGGCCAAACGGTCCGGCCGAGAGGTCTGCATCACCGCCGTTTCGGCCCGTGACCGGATGAAGAACCGCGATGCGGATCTGTCGTCCTATCGGTGGGAAACCGACCCGATGGCCGTGGCGACCGCCGATGACGTCGATGTCTTCATCGAACTGGTCGGTGGCGATGAGGGCGTGGCCCGCGACACGATCGAGGCCGCGCTGCGGTCCGGCAAGGATGTCGTCACCGCCAACAAGGCGCTGCTGGCGATGCATGGCCACGAACTGGCCCAACTGGCCGAAAGCACCGGTCAGGTGATCCGCTTCGAAGCGGCGGTTGCCGGTGGCATCCCGGTCATCAAGACGATGACCGAATCCATGGCCGGTAACCAGATCAACCGTGTCATGGGCGTGATGAACGGCACCTGCAACTATATCCTGACGCGGATGGAAAGCGCCGGCCTGCCCTATGAGGCCGTCTTCGAAGAGGCCCGCCAGCTGGGCTATCTGGAGGCCGATCCGAACCTTGATGTCGGCGGTATAGACGCGGGGCACAAGCTGGCGATCCTGTCCTCGATCGCCTTCGGCACGCAGGTCAGCTTTGCCGATGTCGAGATCGAGGGGATCGAGCGGATCAGCATTGACGACATCCGTCGCGCCTCGGACATGGGATACCGGATCAAGCTGCTGGGCATCGCGCAGATGACCGCGCGTGGTCTGGAACAGCGCATGTCGCCCTGCCTGGTCCCCGCCGACAGCCCCTTGGGGCAGCTGGTCGGTGGCACCAACATGGTGGTCATCGAAGGCGATGCCGTTGGCCAGATCGTGCTGCGTGGCGCGGGAGCGGGCGAAGGTCCGACCGCCAGCGCAGTGCTGTCCGACATCGTGGAAATCGCGCGCGGCGTCCGGCTGCCGGTCTTCGGCCAGCCTGCGGGCGACCTGAAGGCCGCCCTGCCCGCGCGGACTGCCGTGCCCGCCGCCTATTACATCCGGCTGGAACTGCAGGACAAACCCGGTGCGCTAGCCAAGGTGGCGACGGTTCTGGGCGATGCCGGCATCTCGATCGACCGGATGCGCCAATACGGCCAGCATACGCCGGCCAGCGTGCCCGTGCTGGTGGTCACCCACAAGACCACCCCCGAGGCCATCGACTTTGCCATCGAAGCCCTGCCCCGGACCGGCGTTCTGGTCAGCGATCCGGTCGAGCTGCGGATCGAGGAAGTCTGAACCGAAAGGGGGCCGTCGCGGCCCCCTTTTTCGCTTCGCAGAATCACTTGAAGGGCGCAACAACCTCAAGTTGAATGGCAAGATATTTTTACTGCAAATGATTGCTGGATGACGCAGGCGACGGCCAAACGCGCCACGATCGGACAAAAATCTGTAGCTTGGCCGGAGGCGCATTCCCGGCATCATTGGCGAATTGACGCCCTGACCGATCAGATTGATATCCAATATAAATGTGCAGACATTACACGGCACGAGGCTTTTGCCATGCCGTTCAGGCCGAACGTGGTCAATAAAACCTTAATGAAAGCCGCCTAGCCGCAGCCGTTTCGCGCATCGATAGACAGGGCATCAACCTTAACGCCCCCTCTGTCGAAAGGCCCGTTCATGAGTATCCCGCTTGGCAATCAGCACCTTTCCCTATTCGGTATCCGCCCCCTGACGGCACAGGATCTGACGGCGGATCAACGCAACATCTTCCAACGCCCGATCACCGTCGCCGCCGAGGGCGTGACCGAGGTCGCGGACAGCAAATCGGCGGGGGGAATGACGGGCGAGTTATCCTCGGAATGGCTGCGAAAGACCGAAAGCTATCGCAGCAGCGCCAAGGCAGGCCAACAACCCGAGGCGCAGCCCGAGCCTGAACAGGCTGCCCAAGCCACAACTGACGACCCGCAACCCGCGCAAGACCTCGACAGCACGGCCCCCGAGCCCGCGCCGCAGCCCGAGCCGCAGGCAGCGCCGCAGCAACCGCCGGCCACTTCGACACCTCCGCGCCGGGGTGTGCTGGCCGGTCTGTTCGGCCGGTAATAGATGCAAAAACGGGGCCGCGATCGCGGCCCCGTTCCAGTCAGTCGGCAGCCCGATCTCAGTGCTTGGCTGCTTCCAATGCGGCGACGCCGGGCAGAACCTTGCCCTCCATCCATTCCAGGAAGGCACCGCCCGCCGTCGAGATGAAGGTGAAGTCCTGCGCCGCGCCCGCCTTGTTCAGCGCCGAAACGGTATCACCACCGCCTGCGACCGAAACCAGCTGTTCGTTACGCGTCAGTTCGGCGGCCACTTGTGCGGCGGCATTGGTGGCCGCGTCGAAAGGCTCGATCTCGAAGGCGCCAAGCGGGCCGTTCCAGATCAGCGTCTTGCAGGCGGTCATCGCCTCGCGCAGCGCCTCGACGGTCTGGGGACCGGCATCCAGGATCATCGCGTCGGCCGGGCATTCGGCGACCGGCAGCGTTTCGCTGGCGGCACCCGCCTTGAATTCGCGCGCGACCACGATGTTGACCGGCAGGTGGATCTTGCAGCCGGTCTGATCGGCCTTTTCCAAGATCGCCCTGGCGGTATCGGCCATGTCGCGTTCGGCCAGCGACTTGCCGACCTCGACGCCTTGGGCGACCAGGAAGGTGTTGGCCATGCCGCCGCCGATAACCAGGTGATCAACCTTGTCGATCAGGTTCATCAGCAGGTCCAGCTTGGACGACACCTTGGCACCGCCGACCACGGCCATGACCGGACGCTGCGGTTCGCCAAGCGCAGCTTCCAGCGCCAGCAGCTCGGCCTCCATCAGGCGGCCTGCGCCCGCGTTCAGCAGACGGGCCAGCCCTTCGGTCGAGGCATGGGCGCGGTGGGACGCCGAAAACGCATCGTTGATATAGGCACCACCAAGCGCCGCCAACGATGCAGCGAAGGTCGCGTCGTTGGTTTCCTCACCCTCGTGGAAACGGGTGTTTTCCAGCAGCGCGATCTGGCCCGGCTCCAGCGCGGCAACGACGCGCTTGGCAGGACCTCCAATGCAATCATCGGCAAAGACGACGGGCTGGCCCAGAGCCGCTTCCAATGCGGGGACGATCTGCTTCAGGCTCATGCCTTCGACCCGCTTGCCCTTGGGACGGTCGAAATGGGCCAGAAGGACGGGAATGCCGCCCTTGGACTGGATGTCCTTGACGGTCGGGACAATCTTGTCGATGCGCGTGGTATCGGTCACTTGGCCGTTTTCCACGGGCACGTTCACGTTGACGCGGGTCAGGACGATCTTTCCATCAAGATCCATCTCGTCGAGCGTATTGAACTTGGCCATGAGGCGTCCTTTCGGGCTGTGCGCGTTGTCTTGGCTTGTCCCCGATGGCGGGCGTAACGTCAACTGTGGCGATCATCGGGACTGTGCAGCTTCCCGCTTGCCGGGCATCTGCAATGCACGCGTCACGGTTTCGCGCGTTGCCCTTGGGCCGGACAATGCCTAGATCAGGGGTCGAACATGCCAAAGGAGGGCCTTATGGCCGAGTATAAAGACCCCGAGAATACCATCATCATCACCCTCAAGGACGGCCCCGTCGTCATCGAGCTGCTGAGCGATGTTGCCCCCAAGCATGCCGAACGTATGAAGGAACTGGCCCGCGCCGGTGCCTATGACAACGTCGCATTCCACCGCGTCATCGACGGTTTCATGGCGCAGACCGGCGATGTCGCCAATGCGAACATGGAAAAGGACTACAACCCCGGCCGCGCAGGCACCGGCGGATCGGACAAGCCCGACCTTCCCGCCGAATTCAGCAAGCTGCCGCACGATCGTGGCACCATCGGCGCCGCACGTTCGGCCAACCCGAACAGTGCCAACAGCCAGTTCTTCATCAACTTCAACGACAATCATTTCCTGAACGGTCAATACACGGTCTATGGTCGCGTGATTTCCGGCATGGAGCATGTTAACAAGATCCAGCGCGGCGAGCCGCCGGTGAACCCCGACCGCATGATCTCGGTCAAGGTGGCCGCAGATGCGTAATCTGGCCCTGATCCCCGCCTTCATCGCGCTTGGTGCCGGATCGGCGCTGGCGCAGGCCTCGAACCCGCAGGTCGAAGACACCGATGGCCCGAACATGGTCATTGAGGTGGCTGACGCCGCAGGCGAATCCAAGGGCACCATCGTCCTTGATCTGCGCGAAGATCTGGCCCCGAACCATGTCGCCCGTCTGGTCGAGCTGACCAAGGACGGCGCTTATGACGGTGTGGTCTTCCACCGCGTCATCGAGGGCTTCATGGCGCAGACCGGCGACGTGCAGAATGGCAAGCAGGGCGAAGACACTGCCAATGCCGGAATGGGCGGTTCGGACAAGCCTGACCTCGAGGCCGAATTCACCGAGACCGAGTTCGACCGCGGCACCGTGGGCATGGCCCGCGCCATGGACCCCAACAGCGCGAACAGCCAGTTCTTCATCGACCTGGCCCCCGCGCCCTTCCTGAACGGCGAATATACCGTCGTCGGTCAGCTGATCGAAGGTTGGGACGTGCTGGACGCCATCAAGAAGGGCGACAGCGCGGCCAATGGCTCGGTGTCGGAACCCGACTACATGATGACGGTGACCATCGCCGAAACCGAGGGCGACGACGCCTGATCTGACAGGGAAAGGGGGCCTCGGCCCCCTTTTTCGCACTTGCGGCACGGTCGTGGCGGGGCCATGCTGCCGCGCAATGAACACGCAGGAACTCTCAGAGGCGACGCTGATCACCCCGTCGGGGCGGATCGACCGGGCACGTCACGGCTGGCGGGCGAAATGCCTGCAACGGCTGGTGCGGATGGACCTGCCCGTTCCGCGCAGCTTTGCCATCTGCTGCAATACCGTCCGCCTGATCGCCCAAGGCCGCAGCATCCGCCCCGAGGTGTTGAACGACATCCTGTCGGGCAGCGGGTTAGTCAGCGTCCGCCCCTCGGCGGTGATGCCTGAATGGGGCGGCCCCGGGACGGTCCTGAACGTCGGCATCAACGATGAACTGCACGCCAAGCTTACGGAACAGATCGGACAGGCCAACGCCGATGCCGTCTATCTGTCCTTCGTGCAAAGCTATGCCATCCATATCGCGCGGCTGGACCCCGACATGTTCACGCATGACGGCCCCGACGCCTTGGCGCAGGCGCTGCGCAGCTATCGCGACGAAATGGACGCCCCCTTCCCTCAGGACCCGGCCGAGCAGCTGTCGCAGGTGCTGCGGTCCATGGCCCGCGCGTGGGACGGCCCCACCGCCCGCCTGCTGCGTCAGGCCAAGGGCGCGCCCGCCGATGCCCCGCTTGGGCTGGTGGTGCAGGAAATGGCCTTGGCGCTTGGGCCGGGGCTGTGTGGGTCGGGCTCGATCCAGTTCATCGACCCGGTGACCGGCACGCCGCGCGTGACGGGGCGTTTCCGTGGCCAGCATCACGGTGGCGCCATCGGCGTGGGTGCCGAGACGATGTATCTGACCAAGGACGACCGCGGCCCCGCGCTTGAGGACACCGACCCCGACATCTTCGCCACCCTCTGCGAATTCGGCGCCGCATCGCGCAAGCGCCTGCGCGAGGAGATGCAGATCGAATTCGTCGTGACCGAGGGCCGGATCTCGGTCATTGATGCGGTGCGCGTGGCACGCGGATCGCGGGCGGGCGTGCGTATCGCCGTCAGTCTGGCGCGCGACGGCATCATTCCTCACGATGAGGCGCTGATGCGCGTCGAACCCCGTGCGCTGGCCGACCTGCTGCACCATCAGGTCGATCCGCGCGCGCCCCGCGACCTGATCGCGCGCGGCATCGACGCCAGCCCCGGCGCGGCGACCGGCTATCTGGTCTTTTCCGCCACTGCTGCGCAGGCCGCCAATGCGCGGGGCGAGGCCTGCATCCTGGTCCGCCGCGAAACCGGCCCCGAGGATATCCGCGGCATGCATGCCTCGGTCGCGGTGCTGACCGAACGCGGCGGCACGACCAGCCATGCGGCGGTCATCGCGCGCGGGCTGGGCCTGCCTTGCATCGTGGGGGCCAACGGCATCGTCATCGACGCCCGGAACCGCACCCTGAGCGCCGGCAAGCGTGTGCTGAAGGAAGGCGACATCATCACCATCGACGGCAGCTCGGGTGAAGTGTTGGCCGGTAGCGCGGTCCTGTTACCGCCCGCGCTGGACGATGCTTTTACCCAACTGCTGGACTGGGCGTCCCAAGCTGGCGGTCTGAAGGTCCGGGCCAATGCAGACACGCCCGAAGACGCCAAGACCGCGCGCCGCTTTCAGGCACAGGGCATCGGGCTTTGCCGGACCGAACACATGTTCTTCGACGCCGACCGCCTGCCCGCCATGCGCGAGATGATCTTTGCCGACACGCCTGACGATCGCCGCCTGTCGCTGGAGCGTATCCTGCCGATGCAGCGCAAGGACTTCAGCAGCCTGTTCGAGATCATGGCCGGCCTGCCCGTGACCATCCGCCTGTTCGACCCGCCGCTACACGAATTCCTGCCTCATGAACGCGAAGGCATGCGTGAACTGGCCGAGTCGCTGGACCTGCCATTGTCCGATGTCATCCGGCGGGTCGAGGCCCTGACCGAGTTCAACCCGATGCTGGGCATGCGCGGCGTCCGCTTGGGGATCACCGTTCCAGAAATTTACGACATGCAGGCCCGCGCCATCTTCGAAGCCACCGTCGATGCCAGCCAGAAGGGCGACCCCGTCGTCCCCGAGATCATGATCCCCCTTGTCAGCGCCATGCGCGAGGTTGAGTTGGTCAAGACCCGCATCGATGCCGTGGCCGCCGCCGTGCGCAATGAACGGCGGGCCGATTTCACCTATCGCCTTGGGGTGATGGTCGAAACACCGCGTGCCGCGCTGCGGGCGGGTGATATCGCCGCGCATTCGGCGTTTCTGTCTTTCGGCACGAACGATCTGACGCAGATGACCTATGGCCTGTCGCGCGATGATGCGGGGCAATTCATGGGCACCTATGTTGGCCAAGGCGTCTATGCCGAAGACCCATTCCACGTCCTGGACGAAGACGGCGTGGGGGAACTGATCCTGACCGGTGTCCAGCGCGCGCGCAGGCAATCGCCGGGGATCACCATCTCGGTCTGCGGGGAACATGGCGGCAACCCGGAATCCATCGCCTTCTGCCATGATGCGGGTGTGGATTACGTATCCTGTTCGCCGTTCCGCGTGCCCGTGGCGCGCCTGGCGGCGGCGCAATCCGCGATCCGCAGCCGGAAACCGCGCGAATCCACTTGATTCTGCAACTTTTGGTTGTGACCTCGCAGCGTGTCGCTGCGGGGCGCAGTGCCAGTTTGTGCTGAATCTTGCCGTAACGCCAAAAAGTCGGTGGCGGATTCCTGCCGGAATTCGGGAAAATCCGGCAAGTTCCACGTCTCACGGGGATGTGGGATGGCGCGAGGCGTCCGAGAAACCTTAAGTCCTGCGTCAGACCGCACGTTCCCTTCAGTCTGCCCTGAAGCACGCGCCTTAACGCCCTCTCAACGGGTTCCTGATATAGGACTACACATGCCCATGCTGCTGTCACGGCTGGCGCACGTCTGCTTTTGTGCTGCCACTGCCATACCCTTCATCGCGACAAGCGCCTCTGCCGGTGGCAGCGGATCGCTTTTCTCCTCGGAAGCCGGGTTTTTCGGCTCGTTGCAGGCTGCGGCAAACATGCCGCGTCCTACGCCGCTTCTATACACGGATGCCGAACCTGTGAAAGTGCAAATTTCACCGGATGAACCTGTCGCGCAGCTGCATCTGGCAAGCGCTAAGACACGGTATTCAAAGGAAGATCTGAGCTGCCTTGCCGAAGCCCTCTACCATGAGGCCCGTGGCGAGGGTGCGCAGGGTCAGCGCGCCGTGGCAGAAGTGATTCTGAACCGCGTTCAACAGCCGGTCCTTCCCCACCAGCGTCTGCGGCGTCATCCGTCAGCCCAGCCAGTTCAGCTATACCATCGGCGGTCACAAACCGATCCGCAACAAGGCCGCATATCTGCGTGCCATGGACATCGCGCAGGACGCTTTGTCGGGCGCACCGCGTCAGTTGACCGGCGGGGCGACCTATTTCCACACGCCCGCCGTTCGCCCGGCATGGGCCCGCCGTTTCCAGAAGACCGTCCAGATCGGACGCCACATCTTCTATCGCACGGGACAGCGCGTCGCCTCGAACTGAGGGGACCGGTGATCGGCGGGGCTTGTCCAGCGCGCCGATTTCCTGTGAATGGCGGTCATGGAACAAGCTGACCGTATTTTTCTGCGCGACCACGTGCTCTCCGCCGATATCGGCGCTTTTCAGTCCGAACGCGGGCTAGAACAGCGGCTGCGCTTCAACATCACCGTCAACCTGCGTCACAGCGTTTCGGGCAGCGATGATCACGTCGATCACATCCTGTCCTATGACGTGCTGACGCAGGCGGTGACGACCGCATTGGCCGATCAACGCTATAACCTTGTGGAAACCTTGGCCGAGAAGATCGCCGCCGAGGTTCTGGCCCATCCCCGTGCCGCGCAGGTCGCCGTGACGGTGGAAAAGCTTGACCGCGGGCCGGGCGCGCTTGGCGTTTCGATCACGCGCCGGGCTGCACGGCTGGACGCGACGGGCGTCACGGCCGAACCCGCCATTCTGGTCCATGCTGCAGGTGCCCCCATTCCGGCGGGCGGCCTGATCATCGTGCCATCGGCCCCGGGCTTGCCCCTGCCCCAAGGCGGCAACAGCCGTCGGATCGCGTTGCTGGCAATGGATCAGGCCGCTTGGGCCTTGGCCGGTGCGCTGGACCTTGAGGTCGCCGAAACCCGCACCGAGTTGGACGCCGCCGCTCTGTCGGGCCAGCAGGTGGTCTGGGCACCAAGCCGCCTGACCGCCGACGAGGCTGCCGCAGGTCAGACCGCCGAAACCTTGGGGATATGGCTGGCGACGCGCCTGCAGGCCCGCACGCTGACCTTTGCATTGCCCAAGGATGCCCCGCTTCCCGCCACGGACGCCGACCTGCCCGCAAGGATCGACCGCGTCCTGGTGCCCTGAGGAAAGCCACCATGTCCGACACCCGTGTCTATTACCGCCCCATCCCGCAAGCCGACGGCGGCCGCTGGCGCCTTGCCGGCGGCTGGACGGGCTTCACCCTGCTGGAACGTCTGCAGCGCGGTCACGCGCCTGTAGTTGTGTCCGAAGCCCCTGCCGATGTCATTGCAGCGCTGACCGCCCCCCGCGTGCCGGTCATGGGGCTGGCGATGGACCGGCCCCGCCTGATGGGCATCGTCAATGCCACGCCAGACAGCTTTTCCGACGGCGGCAGCTATGACGCCATCGCGCAATCGCGGGCGCTGATCGCTGCAGGCGCGGATATTCTGGACATCGGCGGCGAATCCACCCGTCCCGGCGCGACCGAAGTCCCTGTCGACGAGGAGATCGCTCGCATCCTGCCATCCATTCGGGCGATGTCGGGGGCGGTTCCGGTGTCGGTTGACACGCGCAAGGCATTGGTGGCCCAAGCTGCGCTGCAGGCAGGGGCGGCGATGGTCAATGACGTCTCGGGCTTCGACTTCGACCCGGATCTGCCGTCTGTCGTGGCCGACAGCGGCCAGCCCGTCTGCCTGATGCACGCGCAGGGTCTGCCCCACGACATGCAGGACGACCCGCGATATGACGACGTGGTGCTGGACGTCTATGATGCCCTGCAGGATCGGATCGCCCGCGCCCGCGCGGCGGGAATTCGCGCAGACCGGATCGTGATCGATCCCGGTATCGGATTCGGCAAGACCGAAGCGCATAATCTGGCGATCCTGCGGCGGATCTCGTTGTATCACGGGCTGGGCTGTCCGATTCTGCTGGGCGTCTCGCGCAAGCGCTTCATCGGCCGGATCGGCGGGGCCGAAACACCGCGGGACCGCGCGCCGGGGACATTGGCGCTGAGCCTTGCCGCCGTGGCGCAGGGCATCCAGATCCACCGCGTCCATGATGTCGCGGAACACGCACAAGGGCTGCGCCTGATCGCCGCCCTCAACGAGAACGGAAGGACAGGGACATGAGCAGGAAGTTTTTCGGAACCGACGGTGTGCGCGGTCGCGCCAACACCTATCCCATGACCGCTGACATGGCGCTGCGCCTTGGGGCGGCGGCGGGGCGCTATTTCCGCCGCGACGGGCGCAACCGGCACCGCGTGGTCATCGGCAAGGACACGCGCCTGTCGGGCTATATGCTGGAAAACGCCCTAACGGCGGGGCTGACCAGCACCGGCATGAACGTGCTGCTGCTGGGGCCAGTGCCGACGCCTGCGGTGGGTTTTCTGACACGCTCGATGCGGGCGGATCTTGGGATCATGATCTCGGCCAGCCACAATCCGGCCGAGGATAACGGCATCAAGTTCTTCGGCCCCGACGGTTTCAAGCTGTCCGACGAAGCCGAGGCCGAGATCGAGGCAATCGTCGCGGGCGAGATCGAGCCTGCGCAGCCCCAGAATATCGGTCGTGCCAAGCGCATCGATGACGGGCGCGGTCGCTATATGGAATATGCCAAGACCACCCTGCCCTCGGGGTTGCGGCTGGACGGGCTGAAGGTCGTGCTGGATTGCGCCAACGGGGCCGCCTATCGCGCGGCACCGGATGTGTTGTGGGAACTGGGCGCGGATGTGATCCCGCTTGGGGTCAAACCCGACGGCTTCAACATCAACGACGGTGTCGGCAGCACCCACCCCGAGGCCTGCGCCGCCGCCGTGCGCGAACATGGCGCCCATCTGGGGATCAGTCTGGACGGTGATGCAGACCGCGTGGTCATCGTGGATCAGAACGGCAAGGTGGCCGATGGCGATCAGATCATGGCGCTGCTGGCCGCGCGTTGGGCCGAACAGGGTCGCTTGGCGGGGGGCGCATTGGTCGCGACCGTGATGTCGAACCTTGGGTTGGAGCACTTCCTGCAGGCGCGCAACCTGCGGCTGGAACGCACGCAGGTCGGTGACCGCTATGTCGTGGAACGCATGCGCGAAGGCGGCTTCAACCTTGGGGGCGAACAGTCGGGCCATATCGTCATGACCGATTACGCCACCACTGGCGACGGTCTGGTCGCGGCGATGCAGGTTCTGGCCGCGATGGCCGAAACCGGCCAGCAGGCCAGCGAATTGGTGTCCCAGTTCCAGCCGGTGCCGCAGCTGCTGAAGAACGTGCGCTATACCGCCGGTGCCGATCCGCTGTCGCAGGATGCGGTCCGCAAGGTCATCGCCGATGCCGAGGCGCGTCTGGCGGGATCGGGTCGCGTGCTGATCCGCAAATCGGGGACCGAACCGCTGATCCGCGTCATGGCCGAGGCCGAGGATGAAACCACCCTGCATGAGGTCGTTAACGGCATCGTCGCCGCGGTCGAGGTCGCAGCCTGACCCCTCAGGGGCAGTCCGTCACCGGATCATAGTCGTAAAGCCAATCAAAGCGCCCCGGCATCAGTCGGGGCGCAAAACGATCGGCCAGCCGCAAAACACCATGCGCTGCCCGCCGCTTTAGCCCTTGCAGGTGATAGTTGCGGGCATTGTCATTGGCGGCCTGCACGATGCGCGTGACGCGCGGCTGACGAATGCCCTGATATCGCGCCAAGGCCGCCCGCGTGTCGGGATCGGCGTCAAGGCAGGCCGCGACCGTCCATGCATCCTCGATCGCCATGCCGGCCCCTTGCGCCAGAAACGGCAGGGTCGGATGGGCCGCATCGCCCAGCAGGGCCAACCGGTCGTCATGCCAGCGTGTGGCCACGGGATGTCGGAACAGCCCCCAGACCGAGGTCTGGCGAACCTGGGCCAGCCACCCCGGCACTGGCCCGCCGAAATCGGCGAATGCGTCGCGCAGGTTGCCGGGATCATCGGCGTGGGACCAGCCTTCGTCCTGCCAGTCGCGGCGCTCGACCACGGCGACAATATTGCGGATGCCATGCGCCAGGGGATAGCTGACCAGATGCCGCCCCGGCCCCATGAAGACCTGCGCCACGGCGTGATCGGCGGCCGCATCGGGAATGGTCGCACGCCACGCGCTCTGACCTGTAAAGAAGGGAACCTGCTGGCCGTTCAGATGCTGCCGCAGGGGGCTTTTCAATCCGTCGGCCGCAATGACCAGTCCGGCGGGCGGTGTCGCGACCCGCTGTCCAAGATGAAGCGCGACGCCTGCATCGCAGGCGGCCCTTTGCAGGATATCGATCAGGCGAGGGCGGTGGATGACCAGAAACCGCGCATCGGGCCTGTGTTGCTGCAAGTCCATCCTCAGCACGACCCTGCCCGCGGCATCATGCAGCCGGACGCCCGTGTTGCGCAGCGCGTGGTCCGCCAATGCCGGTGCAAGCCCCAAGGCATCCAGCACCCTGACCGCATTGGCCGAGATCTGGATGCCCGCGCCGACCTCGGACAGTTCGGACGCCTGTTCCAGCACCGTCACCTGCGCGCCGCGACGGGCCAGCGCGATGGCGGCGGTCAATCCGCCTATCCCCGCACCGACGACCGTGACCTTGCGTCCCTGCAATGCACCCTTGGTGGTCATTCACGCCCCCCGTATGAAAAAAGCCCCGCTGATGACCAGCATCGGCGGGGCGATCGTTGCAATATGCTGCGTGATCAATCGTCGCGGTGCACGCGTTCCTTGCGTTCGTGACGCTCTTGCGCCTCGAGCGTCAGGGTGGCGATGGGGCGGGCGTCAAGACGGCGGAGGCTGATCGGCTCTCCGGTCAGGTCGCAATACCCGTATTCGCCGGTCTCGATGCGGCGAAGCGCCGCGTCGATCTTGCTGACCAGTTTGCGTTGACGGTCGCGCGTGCGCAATTCCAGCGCGCGATCGGTTTCCTCGCTTGCGCGATCGGCAAGGTCGGGCACGCTGCGGGCGCTGTCCTGCAGGCCTTCAAGCGTTTCTGCCGAAAGGTCCTGCAATTCCTGCTTCCAGGCTTCAAGCTTGCGACGGAAATATTCGAGCTGAAGCTCGTTCATGAAGGGCTCGTCCTCGGCGGGGCGATAATCCTTGGGAAGGAAGGTCTGGGCTTTCATTACGTCCTCCGGCGGCGCCGGGCGGAGCAAAAGTTTCCGGCACCTTGCGCGCCCCATTAAAGTATGACTGCCTGCTTGTCACTATGTTTGCGCAGCCTAATTCATTACAACCCCGGATCACGGGTCGGGCAACAGGCACTTTCGGCCAAGCAGTTCACGAAAAAGGAGAGTCTTGATGCAATTCACCGGGACAGATCGATATGTCGCGCCCCCCGACCTGGCCGTCGCCGTCAATGCCGCCGTGACGCTGGAACGGCCCTTGCTGGTCAAGGGCGAACCCGGCACCGGCAAGACCGAACTGGCCCGTCAGGTTGCCACCAGCCTGGGGATGCCGATCATCGAATGGCACGTGAAATCAACGACAAAGGCGCAGCAGGGCCTGTATGAATACGACGCGGTCAGCCGGTTGCGTGACAGCCAGCTGGGCGATGCCCGCGTGAACGAAGTGTCGAATTACATCCGCAAGGGCAAGCTGTGGCAGGCCTTCGAGGCACCGCAGCGGGTCGTGTTGCTGATCGATGAAGTCGATAAGGCCGATATCGAATTTCCAAACGATCTGCTTCAGGAATTGGACCGGATGGAGTTTCACGTCTATGAAACAGGCCAGACAATTCGCGCGGCGCAAAGACCGGTCGTCATCATTACCTCGAATAATGAAAAGGAATTGCCCGACGCATTTTTGCGCCGTTGCTTTTTCCATTATATCCGTTTTCCCGATGCCGAAACCTTGCGCGCCATCGTAAACGTCCATTACCCGAACCTGAAACCCCGCCTGCTGGACGAAGCGCTGACGCAATTCACCGATCTGCGCGAGGTGCCGGGGATGAAGAAAAAGCCCTCGACCAGCGAATTTCTGGACTGGCTGAAACTGATCCTGGCCGAAGACCTGGCCCCCGAGGATCTGAAGCGTGATCCCGCCACGATGCTGCCCCGTCTGCACGGTGCGCTTTTGAAGAACGAACAGGATGTCGCGCTGTTCGAACGGCTGGCCTTCATGTCGCGCCGACAGCGCTAAGGGTCAGGCTTGCGGCGCGGGCCCTGCCCCGCCTAGGCTGGCGCCGCAACATATATGGGAGGGTTTCATGACACAGGGCTTCGACACGACGGCCATTCACGCAGGCGCCGCGGCCGATCCGGCCACGGGTGCGCGGCAGGTGCCGATCTATCAGACGACGGCCTATGCCTTCCGCGACGCCGATCACGCCGCAGCGCTGTTCAACCTGCAAGAGGTCGGCTTCATCTATTCCCGCCTGACGAACCCGACCGTTGCGGCGCTGCAGTCGCGGGTCGCGGCACTTGAGGGCGGCGCGGGGGCGGTCTGCTGTTCTTCCGGCCATGCGGCCCAGATCCTGGCGCTGTTCCCGCTGATGGAGCCGGGGCGCAACATCGTCGCCTCGACGCGGCTTTATGGCGGCACGGTCACGCAGTTCAGCCAGACAATCCGGCGCTTTGGCTGGTCGGCGAAATTCGTCGATCTGGACGATCCGCAGGCGCTGAAGGACGCCATCGACGACGACACCCGCGCGATCTTCTGCGAATTGATCAGCAACCCGGGCGGCTATGTCACCGACATCCCCGCGGTCGCGGCCATTGCCGATGACGCGGGTATTCCGCTGATCGTGGACAACACGCTGGCGACCCCCTATCTGTGCCGCCCGATCGAGATGGGCGCCACATTGGTCGTCCACAGCCTGACGAAATACATGACCGGCAACGGCACCGTCACCGGCGGCGTCGTTGTCGACAGCGGCAAGTTCGACTGGTCGGCCAGCGACAAATTCCCCAGTCTGTCAGCCCCCGAGCCTGCCTATCACGGGCTGAAGTTCCACGAGACCTTCGGCAATCTGGCCTTCACCTTCCATGGCATCGCCATCGGTCTGCGCGATCTGGGCATGACCATGAACCCGCAGGGCGCCCATTACACGCTGATGGGGATCGAGACGCTTGGCCTGCGCATGCAGCGGCATTGCGAAAACGCGCTGAAGGTCGCGCAATGGCTGGAAAACGATCCGCGGGTCGAGACCGTCACCTATGCCGGGCTGGACAGTTCGCCATGGAAGGCAACCGCCGACCGGCTGTATCCCAAGGGGATCGGCGGTCTGTTCACCTTCGCGATCAAAGGCGGCTATCAGGCGGCGGTCAAGCTGGTCGATGCGCTGGAGCTGTTCAGCCATGTGGCCAACCTGGGCGATGCGCGGTCGCTGGTGATCCATTCAGCATCGACCACCCACCGCCAGCTGACCGAGGATCAGCAGCGCGCTGCAGGTGCCGGACCTGAAATCGTGCGCCTGTCCGTCGGCATCGAGGATGTCGCCGATCTGATCGCAGATCTGGATCAGGCGCTGGCCAAGGCGACGGCCTGAGGGCATCGGGGGCCATCGCGGCCCCCGATCGTATCAATTAGCGGGGGCGTCCGTTTCGGGCAGCGGCTCGACGATGCCCGGCACCACGGGTTCGTCCGGCGCGGGCGCACCGTCGCCATGCATCGGCACGTCGCCGCCCTTCGTGCGGTGATGCTTCTGCCCCTTGGGTTGCATCGGCGCGCAGGCCCCATCCCCCGTCAGCGCATAGTCGATGTCGACACGTGACGACATCTCCATCTCGCCGGCCTGAACCGGAACGCTGTCGGCCATCGCGGCTTCCATCCGCATCATCGGGCGGGGACCGCCACCACTGCTCTGGCTGTCACGGATGGACAGGACGGGGCCGAGGGTCAGACCGGCGGCCTCGGCCAGAACCTCGGCCTTGCGGCGGGCGTCGGTGACGGCCTGCTCGCGGGCGTCGTCCTGGGCATCGGCGCCGTCTTCGCGCGAAAACTCGATGCCGTTGATTTCATTGGCGCCTGCGCTGACGATGGCATCCAGCACCTCGCCCAAGCGGGCCAGATCGTTAACGCGGACGCTGACCATGTTGCTGGCCTGATAGCCGGTGACGGTCGGGGCGCGATCCTCGTCGTATTTCATCAGCGGGTTCAGGTTCAACCCCGAGGTCTGGATCTGCGCCTGATCGATCCCCGCATCGGTCAGCGCCTTGACGACCGCCGCCTGCTGGCCGGAGTTCTGGTCCATCGCGGCCTTGGCGCTGTCACCTTGGGTGGTCACACCCAACTGAACGGTCGCCATATCGGGGGCGATCCGCGCCAGCCCTTCACCGGTGACCGACAGGCGCGACACCTCGGCCCCCGCGCCGCAGGTCATGCTGGGGGCGGCCATGGCCGATGTGGACATCAGGCCGACGGCGGCCACGCCAAGCGCCAATGCGCGGGCCTTGGAAAACTGCAGGTGCGACGCCATGGAAGATCCTCCTTGATCGTTTCATCGAACGTTTCATTCCGTGCAGCATTCATGCACCCCGCCCGCATTCCTGCCTAGGCCGGAAGGTGTCGAAAGCGGTCACAGTTCTGCCAGTTCTTCTTTCAACGTTCCACAATTTGCGGTAGTGATGGGTAAGGTCAACGACATCATGCGGCTTAAAATGCATGATGCAAATCGAGCAGCGAACCATACAAATGAACCAGCATGCCGCGCCCCCCGAATTTGCCATGAGCTTCACCCAGGAAGCCGTCCAGCTGGAACGCCGTGACGGTCCGGAATGGCGCCCCTTGGGACAGGCCCGTTTCACCGGTGACGATCTTACCGCCCGCCTGATCGCGATGCGCGATCAGGCGGGTGGCGGCGGGGGGGAACTGGACACGCTTCTGGTCATCCCCGACGATCAGGTCCTCTATACCACGCTGACGGTGCCCTTCGGGTCGGATACCCCGGCAACCATCGCGCGGGCGCTGGAAGCATCGACCCCCTATGCGGCGCAGGATCTGGTCTTTGACTGGTGCCCGGCCGTCAACGGCGACATCGAAACGCTGCGCGTCGCCGCCGTCGCCCGCCGCACCCTGTCCGAGGCCGAGGATTTCGCCCGCGCCCAAGGGTTCCGTCCCTCGGGCTTCCAGGCGCGCCCCGATGACGACCGGTTTGAGGGGCAACCCGACTTCGGCACCTCGCGGCTGGCGCAGGAACAGTTCGATCGCCGTCCGTTCAGCGACCCCGATCTGGTGCATGCGCGCGTCACCGCCCCCTTCATCGAACCGGCGACCATCAACGCGCCCGAAGTCGCAGCCCCCGTCGTCGCGCAGCCCGAGCCGCAGCCGATCATCGTGTCGCGGATCACGTCGCATGTGGCCGTTGCAGATGCGCCGCAAAAGGATGCCAAGCCCCGCACGCCCCTGGTCGCCACCCCGGCAGCGCCCACCGAGGGCGGCGCTGCCGTGATCCGTCACGGCCAGAATGCGCCATTGACCGCAAAGCGCCTGTCGCCGCGTGCCGAGGCGGTTCACAACCGAGCTGCTGCAGCCAAGGCCAACCGCAAGCAGACCGCCCCCGCCGCTGCCGCGACCGGCGTTGCCGCCAGCCTGCGCAAGCTGGACCCGGCGCGACTGCCCGTGATGGTCGGTGGACTGGCGATTGCCGTGGTGTTGGGTCTGGTCGTCTTTGGCGGCGACAGCCAGCCTGTGATCGAGGCCGAACCCGCGCCACAGCGCACCGCAGCCGTTCAACCGGCCGAACCCGCGCCGCAAGCGGCTCAGCCTCCGCAGGCCGAGGTGCAGGAACCTGCCGCCGAAATTCCCACCGCCGCCCTGCCGCCGATCCAGATGCCCCAGCCCGTGGGTGAAGGCATCCTGCGTGATGCGCCCGCCGATGCCCCCGCCGCCGATACGCCGGATGACGACCCGCTGACGCGGGCTCTGGCCGAAGCGATGGCTGCCAACCCCGAGCCGGAACCTGTCGCGCAGACGCTGACGAATGACCAGATCGCCGCAGCGACCCTGCTGCCGCGTCAACTGTCGGCACCGCAACCTGCGGCGTCGGCGCGGCCCGATGACAGCCAGACCGTCGGCGCGCCGCTGACCCCCGAGGCCGTGCCCGCTGCGGCCCCCGCACCTCAGGAACGGCCCGCGCCGACCCAAAGCGCCGCTCCCGCCGAAAAGCCCGAGCCGGCACCGGCTGCGACCGCGATCAGCCGGGCGGTGAACCTGCAAAGCTCGGCCCGTCCGCCGCGGACGACACCCGCGCGCGCCTCGACGCCCGCAGCGCCCGAGGCCCGTCCGCGTGTGCCCTCGAACCCGCTGCCGTTCGAGGATGGTGCAGCGACCGCCGCTGCCCCCCGCATTGCTGCAAGCCGCCCGCCGGAACGTCCGGCGCGTGCTGCTGCGCGTCCGGCAGCGCCTACCCCTGCACCCACGCCTGCCCCTGCGCCCGCTGCGGCACCCGAACGTCCTGCTGCGCCTGCGCCCGCCGCAAACCTTGGGGCGCGCCCGCCCAGCATCTCGCGGCCCGCGCGCAGCCCTCAGCCGGCAGAAACCGCAGCACCTGCTCCGGCACCCAGTGCTGCGCCGGCGACCGCTGGTCGCCCGCCCTCGCGTCCACAGGATCTGTCACTGCTGGAAGAAGGCAGCGCTGCAGAAGATGACGCCCCGCGCCAGTTGACGCAGGCCGAGCGCAGTCTGCTGGAACGCCAACTGCACGATCTGCGCACCGCACAGGCCGGTGATGCCGGGTTCAGCCCCAAGGAACGCGGGCTGGTCTTCCGCCTTGCCGACGCCCGTCCGGTGCGCAAGCCGGTCTCGGTTCGCGGACCGTCGCAGAAGGCGGTTGAATCCGCCGTGGCTCAGGCCGTCAGCGGTGGCCGCCCCGAACCCAAGGCCGATGCGTCAAAGGCCGACAATGCCCCTCCCGCCATCCGGGCAACGGCATCGGGCGCGATCGACGGATCGAACCGGCCAAGCGCCAAGCCGCGCAGCAACGGCTCGCCCAGTCTGTCGTCGGCGGCTGTAGACGCAGCCGTTGCCTCGGCCATCGAAGCGCAGCCTTCGGCGGGTTCGGTGGCCTTGACCTCATTGGCGTCATCGGCCTTGCCGCCGCGTCGTGCGGCGCGCGCGGCCCCTGCTGCTGCCAACGCCATGGTTGCCAGCGCCGTACCGGTAGCTGCGGCGGTCGTGCCCTCGGTCGCGGACCGTCAGGCAGCTGATCAGGCTGCGGCACAGGCCGAGCAGCGCCGTCAGGATGATGAACTGCAAGCGCAGGCCGAAGCGCGTGCCCGTTCGCAGGCCGCCGCCGATGCCCGCGCCGAGGCGCAGGCCCGCGCCGCCGCCGAAGCCCGTGCCCGCGCGCAAGCCGAAGCCGAGGCCCGCGCCGCCGCCGCCCGCAACCAGCAGTACCGTCCCCCGGAAGTCAACGCAGAACCCGACGTCATCGCGGCAATCCCACAAGGCGCCAATGGCTCGGCCGGGTCCAGCGCGACTGTCAAGGATGGCATCAAGCTGAACAGCACGCAGATCATCGGCACCATCGGCGCCGGTCAGGCCAGCCGAGCCTTGGTGCGCCTGTCGAACGGCCGCGTATTGACCCTGCGGATCGGCGACAAGATCAACGGCGGTCAGATCACCGCCATCGGTGACAGCCGGATCACCTATCAGAAGCGTGGTCAGGCCCATGCCCTGGGCGTCTTGAACGGCCAGTGATCAGATGGCTCTGCGCCAGCGCGCAGGGTCAACCATCAAGGCGCTGGACGCTGTAGCCCTGTTCCTGCAGCAGGTTCAAAACCCCCGCCTTGCCCGGCAGATGCAACGCACCGAAGGCCGCGACGATCCCCTTGCCATCGCGATGCGCCTTATCGGCCCCTTCGGTCAGCACGCCGATCCATTTGCGGTTGCGATTGTCCATCAGCCGGTCCTGCGCCAGGGCCATCTGTTCATCGACTTCGGATTTGGGCAGGCCGGAATTCTCATAGGCGTCGAACCGTCCGAATTCCCAGATCTCCCAGACATTCCCGCTGAAATAGGCATCCGTCAGCGTCACCGCATAATCATCGGCATGCGCAGCCGAGGGCAAGGCGGTGCGGATCATGTCAACCTCTTGCGCGGGGGTCAGGTCGGAATAGAGGTCGAAGATGGTATCCCAAGGCTCCAACGCATGGATGGGCGTCTGCTGCTGTTGCGCCTGATGAACCAGCAGATGGTCCAAGCCACCGGTCTTGCCACCCGATTTTTCCATCGCATCCAGCATGCAGGGCGAGATCCCAAGCATCATCGACACATACCAAGGCCGCAACCGCGAGGTAATGACGGCAGGCGATCCGCGGTCCGACATGGCATCCGACAGCTGCTGCCATTCGTCGGGGGACAGACGCTCTGGCAGGGTCGGGCCATCGGCATCGACCATCAGGCTGGGATCGGATTGCAGCGCCTCGGTCAGGCGGGCTTCTTCGCGCGGCCCGGCCTCGACATACAGCGCGGCCGCGTCGGCGATGACCGGCTGCAGGCGCTTGACCATCGGCGCGTGGCGGTCGTCGCCAAAGTGATAGGTGCCGACCAATGTGATCTGCAGCTCGCCCTTGCTGGCGCGAAACAGCAGACCGTCGCGGAAGGGCACGTCGCGCACGGCGGCGTCGATCCGCGCCTTCTTGTCCGCGGGCATGGTGTCGAACAGGTTTTGGCCCGTGCAACCGTCGGCCCAAGCGGGCACCGACAGGGACACAATCGCCAGCGCGGCGGCCTTCAGGACATGTCGCATCGCGTCTTTCCAAATGCGTGGCAGATGCTGCGCAGGCTGTCACGAAATGCACCCGCCTTCCAGCGGGGCCATGCAAAATCCGGATGCAAACCCGTTGACAGTGTCGTGTGTCGCGCCTAAATCAACGTCATTGGCACTCGCACCCGGTGAGTGCCAACAACGCAACACTGTAACCTGAAATATCGGAGTGTTCACATGGCATTTAAACCGCTGCAAGACCGCGTTCTGGTCCGCCGCGTCCAGTCGGAAGAAAAGACCAAGGGCGGTCTGATCATCCCCGACAACGCCAAGGAAAAGCCCGCAGAAGGCGAAGTCGTCTCGGTCGGTGATGGCGCACGCAAGGACTCGGGCGAGCTGATCGCACCCTCGGTCAACGCAGGCGACCGCGTGCTGTTCGGCAAATGGTCCGGCACCGAAGTCACGGTCGACGGCGAAGAGCTGCTGATCATGAAAGAAGGCGACATCCTGGGCGTGATCAGCTGATCACCCGGATAGTCCCTTTCTTCAAACAAACTTCAGGAGATTCAAATGGCAGCTAAAGAAGTCAAATTCGGCACCGACGCACGCGACCGGATGCTGAAAGGCGTCAACATCCTTGCGGATGCCGTCAAAGTCACCTTGGGCCCCAAAGGCCGCAACGTCGTCATCGACAAATCCTTCGGTGCACCGCGCATCACCAAAGACGGTGTGTCGGTTGCCAAGGAAATCGAACTGTCCGACAAGTTCGAGAACATGGGCGCTCAGATGGTCCGCGAAGTCGCTTCGCGCACCAATGACGAAGCCGGCGACGGCACCACCACTGCGACGGTTCTGGCTCAGGCCATCGTCAAAGAGGGCATGAAGGCCGTTGCTGCCGGCATGAACCCCATGGACCTGAAGCGCGGCATCGATCTGGCCACCACCAAGGTCGTGGAAGCCATCAAAGCTGCTTCGCGTCCCGTGAACGACACCGACGAAGTCGCTCAGGTCGGCACGATCTCGGCGAACGGCGAAGCGTCGATCGGTCGCATGATCGCTGACGCCATGCAGAAAGTTGGAAACGAGGGTGTCATCACCGTCGAAGAAAACAAAGGCATGGAAACCGAAGTCGAAGTCGTCGAAGGCATGCAGTTCGACCGCGGCTACCTGTCCCCCTATTTCGTGACCAACCCCGACAAGATGGTTGCCGAAATGGAAGACGCCTACATCCTGCTGCACGAAAAGAAACTTTCGTCGCTGCAGCCGATGGTTCCGCTGCTGGAAGCCGTCATCCAGTCGGGCAAGCCGCTGGTCATCGTCTCGGAAGACGTCGAAGGCGAGGCTCTGGCCACGCTGGTCGTCAACAAGCTGCGTGGCGGCCTGAAGATCGCTGCCGTCAAGGCACCGGGCTTCGGTGATCGTCGCAAGTCGATGTTGCAGGACCTTGCGATCCTGACCGGTGGTCAGGTCATCAGCGAAGACCTGGGCATGAAGCTGGAAAACGTCACGATCGACATGCTTGGCACCGCCAAGAAGGTCACGATCAACAAGGACAACACCACCATCGTCGATGGCGCCGGTGACAAGTCCGAGATCGAAGCACGTGTCGCCCAGATCCGTCAGCAGATCGAAGAAACCACTTCGGACTATGACAAGGAAAAGCTGCAGGAACGCGTTGCCAAACTGGCAGGCGGCGTTGCAGTCATCCGCGTCGGCGGCATGAGCGAAATCGAAGTGAAAGAGCGTAAGGACCGCGTCGACGACGCCCTGAACGCAACCCGCGCCGCCGTCCAAGAGGGCGTTGTCGTTGGTGGTGGTGTTGCCCTGGTTCAGGGTGGCAAGGTTCTGGAAGGTCTGACGGGTGCGAACTCGGATCAGGACGCCGGTATCTCGATCGTCCGCCGCGCGCTGGAAGCTCCGATGCGCCAGATCGCTGAAAACGCTGGCGTCGATGGCGCCGTCGTGGCTGGCAAGGTCCGTGAGTTGACCGACAAGGCCTTCGGCTTCAACGCCCAGACCGAAGAATATGGCGACATGTTCAAGTTCGGCGTGATCGACCCCGCAAAGGTCGTCCGCACCGCGCTGGAAGACGCTTCCTCGGTTGCGGGCCTGCTGATCACCACCGAAGCCATGATCGTCGAAAAGCCCGAGCCGAAAGGCCAGGGCGGCGGCATGCCCGACATGGGTGGCATGGGCGGCATGGGCGGCATGATGTAATCATCCCCCTGCCCCATGGCAGATACGGAAAAGGGCGTCCCTCGGGGCGCCCTTTTTTTCGTTCGCAATTTGAACTGCCAAAACAATTGGGACTAAGATTGAATTGCGAAGGTGTTCCAAATTCGCGGCGCTTATCGCGATGGACATACTGCGATCCGGTCGATGAATGCAGGCTTCGTCAGATCGCAGATCCAAGATCGCGACGATGTAACGATGAAACCGTTCATTCACGAAGACCACCGGTTCGCGCGCCGGTCTTGGTTTATATTCTGTAGCATCATCTTAACGCCGGCCATTGTTGTGACGGAGTTTGAGGCTGTGTTGGACAGCGGCCTGTTTTTCACGGATACAAATGCCCAAAGCGTCCGCAATCTGGTCACCGGATTTTTCGGCAAAACTGCCCTCCACCATAGGCCAGTCTTATCAACCCGCACGCTATGAGGCAGCAACAAACTCCGAAGCGACGTTTTCGTCAACGAAAAATGCGCTAGCGCCTAGGTGATACGACCTTCAACCTTCATGGATTTGCACAAAGACTGGAAACGCGATTTGGCAACCTCGCCCATCAGGGCGCGCCCGGTCTTGGTCAGATCCAGCGTCACGCTTTGGCCCGGCACATGCTTTAGCGAAGCGGCACCTGCCAGATCGTCGATGGCAAACATTGCACCAAAGCGCATGGCCTTGCCCAAAATCTCGGCCGCCAAAATTTCATCATCCGAGAGCAGCGCGAACAGTGGTGCCATCTGCGATTGGGCGCGATTGTTCTTGTAGCGGTGCAACAGCGCCAGCCCCAAGTAAATCCGTTCAGGGTGGCTGAGGGCGGCCATATTGGCGCGGGTTACATTGTCGAAACAGGCCTCGGCGCGGTAATCGGGGTGGGCGCGCCAAGCCGTATCATGCAGGAGGCAGGCGGCCTGCATCAGGCGGTCGCGCTCCGGCGTCAGATCTGGGAACAGCGGCAGCAGGAAGTGATACAGCTTCTTGCCGAACCCGGGCAGCCGCGCCATTTGCTTTTCAGTAAAGCGCGCGGCCTCCAGCAGGGGATCACGGCGGCGCAACGTATCGGACATATGTTCGTACAGCAGGCCTTCGCGGATACCAAAGCTGGAGACGGCCAGCTCCTTCGGCGCAAAGACATCGATCAGCTGCGACAGGACCTTGCTGGCCAGCGGCACCAGCTCGATCCGCGATGATGATATGCCGACCTTGCCGCGCAGCGTGTTAAGATCATGCTGACCCATCCATTCGATGGTCTCTGCCACCGCATCCGGGCTCATCCGGTATTCGTGCAGCACCGTCATCGGATACTTGCTGCGTTCCATGTCCAGACGCGCGATGGCCCGCCATGAACCGCCAACCAGATAGATGCGTTCGTGATCGGTGCCGACCTCATCGGCCAGTTCGGCCAGAATCGACGTGATATGGTCCTGCAACTTTTCGGGCGGCACCTGCTGCAGGCGGAACGGCCCCAGTTGCGAGGTGACGCGCTTGCCGACCTTGCCGTTTTCGACCACCGCCAACTCAAGGGAGTTGCCGCCGATGTCGCAGACCAACCCCTTGGCATCGGGCCAGCCCAGCAGAACGCCCTGCGCCGACAAACGGGCCTCTTCCTGACCGTCGATGACGAACAGCTTCAGCCCGGTTTCCTTTTCGACGCGCGCCTGGAAGGCGGGACCGTCCTCGGCTTCGCGGACGGCGGCGGTGGCGACACAGGTCAGCGGTTGGATGTCCATGCTTTTGGCAAGCGCCGCGAAACGTGCCAGCGCGGAAAAACCGCGTTCGACCCCGGCGGGGTTCAGGCGGCCCGTGGTAGCCATGTCCTGCCCCAGTCCCGCCATGACCTTTTCATTGTAGAAATAGGCCGGCGACCGCGCCGCCCCGTCAAAGACCACAAGCCGGATCGAGTTCGACCCGACATCCACGATCCCCACACGTTTCAACGCCCGCTTGGGCAGCTTGGAGAACTTGCGACCGAATGGCTCGATCTTCTGTCCGCTGGTGGTTCGCACCCCGTTCATCTTCAAGCCTTTCGCAATGCCTTCAAGGTTCCTTGGCCCGACAAGGCCAAGGCGTCAATCGGAAGAATGTGTCAGCGCCGGAACATCACGCGCCCCCGCCGTGCCCCGCCCCGACAGCGAGGGGTTCTCCATGAAGAACCGGTGGCAGTTGAACAGATCGTCGCGGCCCTGCGGAAGATAGCGCAAAAAACGGCCATCGGGCTGCAATAGCCAGCTTTGCGCCTCGTCGGCCATGTTGGCGGCCATGACCTGATTGACGATCTGCGCCTTGACGGTTTCGTTGCGACATTCGACCAATGTTTCGACCCGACGGTTCAGGTTGCGATCCATCCAGTCGGCGGAACTGATGAAGACCCGCGATTTGATCGACGGCAAGCCGCAGCCATTGCCGAAGCAGACGATCCGCGAATGTTCAAGGTACCGACCGACGATCGATTTTACGCGGATATTTTCCGACAACCCTTTGATGCCCGGCCTGATTCCGCAGATACCACGCACGACAAGGTTGATCTTGACCCCTGCCTCGCTGGCGGCATAGAGCGCCTCGATCACGTCGGTTTCGGTCAGCGAATTGACCTTGACCCAGATGGCTGCCGGACGCCCCTGTCGGGCGAATTCGGCCTCGGCGGCGATCAGGGCGATCAGATGCGGTTTCAGTTCGATGGGCGAGATCGACAGGTTTTCCAGCCCCGCGGGCTGCACGTATCCCGACAGATAGTTGAAGACCTTGGTGGCATCGCGGCCCAGTTCGGCATCGCAGGTGAACAGCGACATGTCTGTATAGATCCGCGCCGTGATCGGGTGATAGTTGCCGGTGCCGTAGTGGGTATAGGTCACCAGCGTATCGCCTTCGCGCCGCACGATCGTGCTGATCTTGGCGTGGGTCTTATAGTTCACGAAACCATAGACGACATGCGCACCGGCGCGTTCCAGACGACGCGACTGGCGGATATTGGCGGCCTCGTCGAAGCGCGCCTTCAGTTCGACCAGCGCCGTGACGGATTTGCCGGCCTCGGCGGCCTCGCACAGGGCATCGACGATGGGGCTGTCGCGGCTGGTGCGATAGAGCGTCTGCTTGATCGCCAACACGTCGGGATCACGCGCGGCCTGCGCCAGAAAGCGCACCACCATGTCAAAGGTCTCATAGGGGTGATGCAGCAGCATGTCCTTTTGCCGGATGGCCGAGAACATGTCGCCGTCATGGTCCTGCACCCGTTCGGGCACGCGCGGCGTAAAGACCGGCCACAGCAGGTCGCGGCGGTTGTCCAGCACCAGCTCGGACAGGTCGGCCATGCCCAGAAGGCCCTCGACTTCGATGACCTCGTCGGCGGTCACCTCCAGTTCGTCCATGATCAGGCGGCGCAGGCGATCCGGCGCCCCCGAGGTGATCTTCAGCCGGATGACGCTGCCCCGACGGCGACGCTTCAGCGCGGTTTCGAATTCGCGGACCAGATCCTCGGCCTCTTCCTCGACCTCCAGATCGCTGTCGCGCAGCACGCGGAAGCTGCAGTGACCGACGTCGCGATAGCCGGGGAACAGGCTGGACAGATGCATCAGCAGCAGGTCCTCCAGCCTCAGGAAACGCTCTCCCCCCGGCAGGGACACGAAGCGCGGCAGCTGCGCCGGGATGGGCAGCAGGGCCTGCATCTTGCGGTCATCGGTTTCGCGCGCCAGCTGCAGGGCCAGCGAAAATCCGGTGTTCGGAATGAAGGGGAACGGATGCGCGGGATCGATGGCCAGCGGCGATAGGACCGGAAAGACGCGGTTCAGGAAATAATGGCGCAGGAATTCCTCTTCGGCGCGGGTCAGGCGCTGGCGGGACAGGATGACGATGCCGGCCTGCTCCATCTCTTTGCGCAATCCGTTCCAGACCCCCTGTTGCGCGGCCATCAGGCGGCGGGCATCGCCGTTGATCAATGCCAGCTGTTCGGCAGGCAGCAGCCCGTCGTCCGAAGGCGTCGTGCTGCCTTCGCGCACCAATTCGCGCAGGCCCGCGACACGGGTGGTATAGAATTCGTCCAGATTGGTCGCGCTGATCGATACGAAGCGCAGGCGTTCCAACAGCGGCACGCGTGGGTTACGCGCTTCGTCCAGCACCCGCCAGTTAAACGACAGCCAGCTGAGTTCACGGTTGAAGAACCGGTTCACCCCCTGCGGCACACCGCCCGGCAGCGACTTGGGTTCCGGAAAAGGCGAACGGAGGAAATCGGCTTGGGTCATGATATTCCAGCAACGTCGGTTAGCGCGATCATGCGTCAGCCTCGGACAGCTTGTCCAGCAGGTCGGCGGCGATACGGCGGGTGACGGGGCCTTTCTGCGCCATCGCGGCGTGATCCATTGCCGCGACCAGCCGACGGGCCAACCCAAGATCGCGGTCCATGTGCAGCGCCAGCCAGTCGATCAGCCCGGCGGGCACGGCCAGTTGCCGGTCCGCGAACAGCTTGACCAGCACCGCTGCCAGCAGCGCTTGATCCGGCGGACCAAGGTGAACCTGCGGCATGGCATCCATCCGCGACCGCAGATCGGGCAGCAACAGCCCCCAATCGCGCGGGGGCCTGCGTGCGGTCATCAGCAGCAGGCAGTCGCGCGGGCCACACAGGTTCCACAGGTGGAACAGGGCCTGTTCGACCCCGGCGGCAAAGCCCGCATGATCGGCATCCTCGATGACGATGGCCCCACCCTCGGCGGCCAGCATGTCGGGGGCATCGGGGCGGAGAGCCGCCGCCGCGATCCGCCGCGCGCCGTTTTCCGCGGCCCAGAAGGCCGCCATATGCGTCTTGCCCGCGCCCTCGGGTCCGATCAGCAGCATCCGTCCGTTCGGCCATGACATCGGCGCATCCAATGCCGCCAGTGCCGCGCGATTGGCGGGCGCGGGCAGAAAGTCGGCCCGCGCATGGGCCGGAGGCGTCGTCAGGTCCAATGTCAGCTGGCGGGAAGGATTGCCTTGGGTCACGCGGCCTCCGGGTCAGTCCGTCATCCGGCGCGACAGGTCTTCCTGCATCACCTCGATTTCCTGCTGCCCGCGGGCGTGATCGGCGGCCAGCCGGGCCTGACGCATGCTGTCGCGCACGGTGCCCGACGGCACGATCTCGACCAGGATCGGCAAGTCGGGATCGGATGGCGCGACCTGCCCGGTATAGAGCGAACTTTCCCGATAGCGCGCGATCAGGAAGCGCGCCAGAACCCCAAGTGCCGCTGCCATCGGCACGGCCATGACCAGACCGACAAAGCCGAACAACGCGCCAAAGACCGACAGCGCCAGCAACAGCCAGACCGGGTGAAGACCGACATGACCGCCGACGATCTTGGGCTGCAGATAATTCCCCTCGACCACCTGACCGATGCCGAAGATGGCGACGACGGCGCCGATCCAGACCGGCTCGCCCCAGAAGCTGAACAGCGCGACCCCGATGGCCGTCGCCCCACCGATCAGCACGCCGACATAGGGGATGAAGGACAGACAGGCCGCCATGATGCCGATGAAGAACCCGAAGGGCAGCCCCACGATCATCAGCGCAATCGCGTACCAGATGCCAAGGATCAGGATGACCAGCGACTGGCCGCGAAGAAAGCCGGACAGCGCATCGTCGATCTCGGATGCCAGTTGGCGGACGGTGGGGGCATGTTCGCGTGGCAGATGGCGGTCGACGGCACGCACCATGTTGTCCCAGTCCAGCAGCAGATAGAACGCCACCACCGGCACGATGACCAACAGCGCGATGGCCCCGATCACGCCCCGCACCGACCCCAGAATGGTCGAGGCAAAGCTGCCCGCCCGTTCCCCGATGGCCGTCTGCAGATCTGCCAGCGTCTTGTCCAGGCCCGCGCCCTGCGGGATGGTGCCCGGAAAGCGGTTGTCGACGAAGGCGCGGGCCTGATCCAGCATCTGCGGCGCGGTCTCGATCAGGGCGCTGGCCTGACGGACCAGAACCGGCACGATCAGCAAGACCACCGCAACGCAGAGAAGCACCACGACGAAGGTGATGACCACCACCGACATGGTGCGCGACAGGCCAAGACGTTCCAGACGGTCCGCGACCGGATCCAGCAGATAGGCGACCCCTGCCCCCAGAATGAACGGCAGAACCGCCTGACCCAGCAACCACAGCGTCAGCAGCAGGGTGATTGCCGCCACCCCCCACCACATGATCTGCTTGCGAACGGGGATGCGCATGAACCTGCCCTTATGATTTGATGTACCGCCCGAATGTGACCGCCCGCGCCGACGGTTGCAAGCGCCATACGGTCGGCTTGCACGTCGCGCGGGGCCGCAGGTTCTTGGCAAGTGGCCGCCGGTCCTGTAACCCTGCGCCAAACCGCTTTGAAGGACCGTTCCCCATGCGCATGTCGCGTTATTTCCTGCCCGTACTGAAGGAAGACCCCAAAGAGGCGCAGATCGTCAGCCACCGGCTGATGCTGCGCGCGGGCATGATCAAGCAACAGGCGGCGGGGATCTATTCCTGGCTGCCGCTTGGCTACAAGGTGCTGCGCCGCATCGAACAGATCGTGCATGAGGAACAGCAGCGCGCCGGTCACATCCCGATGCTGATGCCGACGCTGCAGCCCGCCGATCTGTGGCGCGAATCCGGTCGTTATGACGATTACGGCGAAGAAATGCTGCGCGTCACCGACCGCCAGAAGCGCGACCTGCTGTACGGTCCCACGAACGAGGAGATGATCACCGACATCTTCCGCAGCCACGTCAACAGCTATAAGGAACTGCCGCTGACGCTGTACCACATCCAGTGGAAGTTCCGGGACGAGATCCGCCCCCGTTTCGGCGTGATGCGCGGCCGCGAATTCCTGATGAAGGACGGCTATACCTTCGATCTGACCAAGGAAGACGCGCTGCACGCCTATAACCGCCATCTGGTGACCTATCTGCGCAGCTATGAACGCATGGGCCTGCAGGCGATCCCGATGCGTGCCGACAGCGGTCCCATCGGCGGCGACGACACGCATGAATTCCTGGTGCTGGCGGAAACCGGTGAATCCGAGGTCTTCTACGACAGCCAGATCACTGACCTGAAGTTCGGCGACCGCCAGATCGATTACGACAGCGTCGATGAATGCCAGGCGGTGATGGATGAATTCACCAGCCGCTATGCCCGCACCGACGAAACCCACGATCAGGCCGTCTTCGATCAGGTCCCCGAGGAACGCCGTCGCACCGCACGCGGTATCGAGGTCGGCCAGATCTTCTATTTCGGCACCAAATATTCCGAACCGATGGGTGCCACGGTCGTCGGCCCCGATGGGCAGCGCGTGCCGGTCCACATGGGCAGCCACGGCATCGGCGTTTCCCGCCTGCTGGGCGCCATCATCGAGGCGAACCACGACGACAAGGGCATCATCTGGCCCGAAGGCGTGACGCCCTTCCACGTCAGCATCGTCAACCTGAAGCAGGGCGATGCCTCAACCGATGGCGCCTGCGAGGCGATCTATGCCGAGCTGCAGACCCGTGGCTTGGACCCGCTTTATGATGACCGCAACGAACGGGCGGGGGCGAAATTCGCATCCATGGACCTGATCGGCGCGCCCTGGCGCATCACGGTCGGCCCGCGCGGTCTGGCCAACAATCTTGTGGAACTGACCGATCGCCGCAGCGGTGAAAGCACCGAGATGTCGGCCCGCGACGCCATCGCCCGCGTCCAGCAGATCTATCAGCCCATTCTGGGCCTGTCGGTTCAGGACAAGTGATCCGACGCGACCGGCGGCCATGCTCCGCCGGTCGCGCTGATGCAAGCCGTTGAATGGCGCAACGTCACCTTGTCAATCTGTCTAAAAACCATGCAGATCGGCGCGACATGGCGCTTCCTTTTTCGGAAACCGGCTTCTAACGTCACCCTCAGGACAACGTTCCAACTGGGAGACGACCAATGAAAAAGCTTCTTCTCGCGACCGCCGCCGGCGCATTGATGGCCGGTGCCGCTGGTGCTGAAGAAATCAAGCTGGGCGTATCGCTCGGCTTTACCGGTCCGCTGGAATCCATGGCCCCCGCCATGCAGCAGGGTGCGGAACTGGCGATGAAGGAAGTCAGCGACAGCGGCCTGCTGATGGACGGCTCGACCGTCGTGTCGGTTACCGGCGACAGCACCTGCATCGACGCAGCCGCAGCCACCGCCACCGTGGAACGCCTGATCGCCGCGGAAGGCGTCAAGGGCATCATGGGGGGCATGTGTTCGGGTGAAACCATCGCCAGCCTTGAGAACGTCGCCAAGGCGAACGGTATGGTGATGATCTCGCCCTCGGCCACCTCGCCTGCGCTGACCACGATCGAGGATGACGGGCTGTTCTTCCGCACCGCACCCTCGGATGCGCGTCAGGGCGATGTGATGGCCGACATCGTGCTGGGCCGCGACATCAAGACCGTCGCCGTGACCTATACCAACAACGATTACGGCAAAGGTCTGGCCGACAGCTTTGCCAATGCCTTCGAGGAAAAGGGCGGCAGCGTCACCGTCAACAGCGCGCATGACGACGGCAAGGCCGATTATTCCGCCGAGGTCGCCGCACTGGCCGCCGCCGGTGGCGACGCGCTAGTTGTGGTCGGCTATGTCGATCAGGGCGGTTCGGGCGTGGTTCGCGCCGCGCTGGACACCGGTGCGTTCGAGACTTTCGTCTTCCCCGACGGCATGGTCGGTTCGGCGCTGGAGACCAATTTCGGTTCGGAGATCGACGGCAGCTTCGGCCAGAACCCCGCAGCTGACGGTCCGGGCCGCGAAACCTTCCTGTCCATGGCCACCGAAGCGGGCTTCGACGGTTCGGGCGCGTTCTCGGGCGAGGCATATGACGCCGCTGCCCTGATGCTGCTGGCGATGGCCAAGTCGGGTTCATCCGATCCCGCGACCTATAAGGGCAGCGTCATGGATGTCGCCAACGCCCCCGGCGAAGAAATTCTGCCCGGCGAACTGGCCAAGGCGCTGGAGATCATCAACGGCGGCGGCGATGTCGATTATGTCGGCGCAACCGCGGTCGAACTGATCGAGCCGGGTAAATCCTCGGGTGTCTACCGCGAGGTTGAGTTCAAGGACGGCAAGATGGAGGTCGTCGGCTATCGCTAAGCCGGCCTGACCGACAGAAAGCCCGGCATCTTAGAGGTGCCGGGCTTTTCGCAATGATAATAGCCTGTTGCAGGCAGTTCTTCGCCAACGAAGTGAAGACAGGGAAACAGATACATGATCAGGGTCGAAGACCTTCACAGACATTTCGGCGGATTCCGCGCCGTCGATGGCGCCAGCCTGACGATCGAGACCGGATCAATCACCGGCTTGATCGGCCCGAACGGCGCCGGCAAATCGACGCTGTTCAACGTGATTGCAGGCGTGCTGCCTCCTACATCCGGACGGGTGTTCATGGACGGCGAGGATATCACCGGCCTGCCGCCCCACACGTTGTTCCACAAGGGTCTGCTGCGGACCTTCCAGATGGCCCATGAATTCGCCAGCATGACCGTGCGCGAAAACCTGATGATGGTCCCCGGCGTGCAGTCGGGCGAAACCATCTGGAAAACATGGTTCCAGCGCGGTCGCATCGCCCGCGAAGAGGCCGAACTGCGCAAGAAGGCCGATGAGGTTCTGGATTTCCTGACCATCCGCCACCTTGCGAACGAACATGCGGGCAATCTGTCGGGCGGCCAGAAAAAGCTGCTGGAGCTGGGCCGCACGATGATGGTTGACGCCAAGATCGTCTTCTTGGACGAGGTCGGTGCAGGCGTGAACCGCACCCTGCTGATGACCATCGCCGACGCGATCATCCGCCTGAACAAGGAACGCGGCTATACCTTCTGCGTCATCGAACACGACATGGATTTCATCGGCAAGCTCTGCGACCCGGTCATCGTCATGGCCGAGGGCAAGGTGCTGGCCCAAGGCAGCGCATCCGACATCATGCAGAACGAACAGGTGATCGAGGCCTATCTGGGCACCGGTCTGAAGAACAAGGACATGGTGGGCGCATGAGCGACAGCAATTCCAGCTTCGGCAATCGCGGCAATCGCGACGCCTCGGTCGTCAACACGCGCGGCATGGGCACCATCGACGGCACCCGCAGGTCCGGCCCCGTGGGCGAGGGTCGCGCGGGCGATCCTTTCCTGATCGGCGAAGGCATGACCGGCGGATATGGCAAGGGTGCCGATATCCTGCACGACTGCACCATCGCCGTTGAACAGGGCCAGATCGCGGTGATCGTCGGCCCGAACGGGGCTGGCAAATCGACCGCGATGAAGGCCATTTTCGGCATGCTGAACCTGCGTCAGGGCAGCGTGCGCTTGAACGGTCAGGACATCACCGCGCTGAACCCGCAGGACCGCGTCAAGGCGGGCATGGGCTTCGTGCCGCAGGTCAACAACATCTTCCCGTCGATGACGGTCGAGGAAAACCTGGAAATGGGGGCCTTCATCCGCAACGACGACATCCGCCAGACCATGCAGCAGGTCTATGACCTGTTCCCCGCTGTTGCCGAAAAGCGCAAACAGGCGGCGGGTGAATTGTCGGGCGGTCAGCGTCAGCAGGTGGCAGTGGGTCGCGCGCTGATGACCCAGCCTAAGGTCCTGATGCTGGACGAACCGACCGCGGGCGTCAGCCCCATCGTCATGGATGAATTGTTCGACCGCATCATCGCCATCGCACGCGGCGGCATGCCCGTGCTGATGGTGGAACAGAATGCGCAGCAGGCGATGAATATCGCCGACAAGGCCTATGTGCTGGTGCAGGGCGCGAATGCCCATACCGGCACCGGCGCCGAACTGATGGCCAATGACGAGGTGCGCCGCACCTTCCTGGGGGGCTGAGCCATGGATTTCCTGAATGCCCTCGTGGTTTTTCTGAATTTTGTTTTCATTCCGGCCGCCGCTTATGGCGCGCAGCTGGCATTGGGCGCGCTTGGCGTGACGCTGGTTTACGGCATTCTGCGCTTTTCCAACTTTGCCCATGGCGACACCATGGCGTTTGGCACAGCGGTCGTCATTCTGGTCACATGGGGTCTGCAGGCCATGGGCATTTCGCTTGGGCCGCTGCCGACTGCGCTGCTGGCGTTGCCCTTCGGGATTGCGGCGACGGCGGTATTGGTGCTGGCCACCGACCGCGCCGTTTATCGGTTCTATCGCATCAAGAAGGCCGCGCCGATCATTCTTGTCATGGCCTCGGTCGGGGTGATGTTCGTGATGAACGGGCTGACGCGCCTGCTGATCGGCGTCAGCGAATACCGCTTTGACGATGGCGAACGTTTCATCATCAATGTCCGCGATTTCCGTGAATGGAGCGGCTTGCCCGAAGGTCTGGCCCTGCGCAGCACGCAGGCGCTGACGCTGGTCGTGGCTGTCATCGTGGTCGCCGCGCTGTTCTGGTTCCTGAACCGCACCAAGTCGGGCAAGGCCATGCGCGCCTATTCCGACAACGAGGATCTGGCCCTGCTGTCGGGCATCGACCCCGAACGCGTCGTACGGCTGACATGGATCATCGCTGCCAGCCTGGCGACCATCGCAGGCACGCTTTACGGGTTGGACAAGTCCTTCAAGGCCTTCAACTATTTCCAGATCCTGCTGCCCATCTTTGCCGCTGCCATCGTGGGCGGTCTGGGCAGCCCGCTTGGCGCCATCGCAGGCGGTTTCCTAGTCGCGTTCTCCGAGGTCGCGGTCACCTATCCTTGGGTCAAGATCGTCGGCTATGTCGCCCCTTGGTATGAGCCAAGCGGCCTGATGCAGCTGCTGGGAACGGAATATAAATTCGCCGTCAGCTTCGTCATTCTGATCGTGGTCCTGCTGTTCCGCCCCACGGGGCTGTTCCGCGGCAAGTCGGTGTAAGGGGGGAACGGATATGTCCAACACTCGTCAATCCGCAGGTTACAGCGCGTGGCGCGCGCCCGTCCTGTTCGCCATCCTTGCCATCCTGTTCGTGCTGGAAGGCACCGTTCGAAACAGCATGTTCTCGGGCAGCTGGAACACCTCGCTGGCGATCCTGAACATGGGGCTGCTGTCGGCGATCACTGCCTTGGGCGTGAACATGCAATGGGGCTATGCCGGGCTGTTCAACGTCGGCGTCGTGGGCTTTCTGGCGCTTGGCGGTCTGGCCCCGGTGCTGGTCTCCCTGCCCCCCGTCGAAGGCGCATGGCAGGCTGGTGGCAGCCGTCTGCTGGCGGCTCTGGCCGTGGGTGTCGGCGTGCTGGCCATCGCCAAGCTGGTCTGGACACGAACCCGCAGCGGCCTGCTGATCGCGGCGGTTCTGCTGGCAGGCTTCTTCGCCTATCGCTATCTGTTCGACCCCGCGGTCATCGCGATCGAAGCGAACAACCCGTCGCGTCATGGCAACATCGGCGGGCTGGGGTTGCCGGTGATGCTGTCATGGCTAGTGGGCGGTCTGTTCGCGGCAGCTGCGGCCTGGGCCATCGGCAAGGTCGCCTTGGGCCTGCGCTCGGACTATCTGGCCATTGCCACGCTTGGCATCGGTGAAATCATCGTCGCCGTCATGAAGAACGAGGATTGGCTGGCGCGCGGGGTGAAGAACATCACCTCGATCCCACGCCCCGTCGCATACGAGGTCGATATGCAGAACAACCCCGATTTCGTCGGTTTCGCGCAAAGCTGGGGCTTCCAGGCGGCCGAGGCTTCGGGGATCTGGGTCAAGCTGTCCTATATGACGCTATTCCTTGTGGTGCTGCTGGTGCTGATCCTGCTGGCCGAACTGGCGCTGAAATCGCCTTGGGGCCGGATGATGCGCGCCATCCGCGACAATGAAACCGCAGCTGAGGCGATGGGCAAGGATGTCACCCGCCGCCACCTACAGGTCTTCATCCTGGGGTCGGCGGTGATCGGCATCGCGGGTGCGATGATGGTGACGCTGGACGGGCTGCTGACGCCCACCAGCTATAACCCGCTGCGCTATACCTTCCTGATCTGGGTGATGGTGATCGTCGGTGGGTCGGGCAACAACTGGGGTGCGGTTCTTGGCGCAGTGACCATCTGGTTCCTGTGGATCAAGGTCGAGGTCTGGGGCCCTGCGCTGATCGGCCTTCTGACCGCCGCCCTGCCCGATGGTCCGCTGAAACTGCACCTGCTGGACAGCGCGCCGCATATGCGGTTCATCGCGATGGGGCTGGTGCTGCTTTTGGTGTTAAGATTTGCGCCGCGGGGCCTGCTGCCCGAGAAATAAGGAAAGGGGCGCCACTGGCGCCCCGTTTCATATCAGCAATCGTTGCCCAGAACCGCACTGTACCACATGCGGCCGTCCGAACTGCGTGCCGATCCGGTCCCGATCTCATAGCTCAGCTGGCCCAGAACCTGTTCGCGGTTCGGGCCCGGCACCAGCCATGTCGCGACCGTCGCGGGTGCGCTGCTGCCCGTGCCGACCAGCTGGATGACGCCACAGGTCGGGTAATCGACCGCCCGCGCCCGGTTGACAACGTTTGATCCGTTCGACCCCGCCACATCTGCACGCCCCATGCGGGCCATGTCGCAGGCATGCGATGCCGCAATGCGGTTCAGCAGTTCGCTTTCCGTAAGAATGGTCTTGCCTTCGGCGGCACGGGCGGCGGTGATGCCTTCGCGCAACTGTCGGGCGGCCAAGGCATCACCATTGCATTGCAGGGCCAGTGCCTCTTCGGCGGGGGGCTGAGGCTGGTTCAGGGCCGGAAACCCCGATTGGCACCCGGCCAGGGCCACGACGGCGGATGCTGCAATAAGGGAAACCTTGAACATGACAAAACCTCGGTTGCTGACTTGATACATTTTGGCCCAACGCCAAGGGGTTGCGAGGGTTCCGCGCGACCACATGGCGCGAAGGTCTTGCAAGGACGGAAAAGCGCGCTTAAAGCGCAGTCATGACCCAGCACCAGCGCCTTTTGATCATCGACTTCGGCAGCCAGGTGACGCAGCTGATCGCGCGTCGCCTGCGTGAACTGAATGTCTATTGCGAAATCCACCCCTTCAACACGGTGACCGATGCGTCGCTGCGCGAGATGGCCCCGCAAGCGGTCATCCTGTCCGGCGGCCCGGCCAGCGTGACGCAGGACGACAGTCCCCGCGCACCCCAGGCGGTGTTCGAGATGGGCGTCCCCGTCTTCGGCGTCTGCTATGGCCAACAGGTCATGATGGAACAGCTGGGCGGCAGCGTCGAAGCCGGCCATCACGCCGAATATGGCCGCGCCTTCATCGCCCCCGCCCCCGGCCACAAGCAGGACGGCATCTTTGCGGGCCTGTTCGACACCGGCCGCGAAGAAGTCTGGATGAGCCATGGTGACCGCGTCACCAGCCTGGCCCCCGGCTTCGAGGTGATCGGCACCTCGCCCAACGCGCCCATGGCGATGATTGCGGATGAGACACGCCACTTCTATGCCGTGCAGTTCCACCCCGAGGTGCATCACACCCCGAACGGTCGCACGATGCTGGAGAACTTTGTCCGTCTGGCAGGGTTCACCGGCGACTGGACCATGGCGTCCTACAAGGACGAAGCGATCCGCAAGATCCGCGAACAGGTGGGCGACCGCAAGGTCATCTGCGGGTTGTCGGGCGGCGTCGATTCGTCGGTTGCTGCCGTCCTGATCCACGAAGCGATCGGCGACCAGCTGACCTGCGTCTTTGTCGATCACGGCCTGCTGCGGCTGAATGAAGGCGACGAAGTCGTCAAGATGTTCCGCGACAACTACAACATCCCGCTGATCGCCGCGGATGAAGCCGATCTGTTCCTTGGCAAGCTTGAAGGTGTCTCCGACCCCGAAACCAAGCGCAAGATCATCGGCGGCTTGTTCATCGACGTCTTCCAGAAATACGCGACCCAGATCGAGGGCGCGGATTTCCTGGCCCAAGGCACGCTGTACCCGGACGTCATCGAAAGCGTCAGCTTCAGCGGCGGTCCCTCGGTCACGATCAAGTCGCACCACAATGTCGGCGGTCTGCCCGAAAAGATGGGCCTGAAACTGGTCGAGCCTCTGCGCGAACTGTTCAAGGACGAAGTCCGCGAGCTGGGCCGCGAATTGGGCCTGCCCGAGAGCTTCATCGGTCGCCACCCCTTCCCCGGCCCCGGTCTGGCCATCCGCTGCCCCGGAGAGATCACCCGCGAAAAGCTGGCGATCCTGCAAAAGGCGGATGCGGTCTTCATCGACCAGATCCGCAAGCACGGTCTCTATGACGATATCTGGCAGGCCTTCGTGGCCATTCTGCCGGTGCGCACCGTGGGCGTGATGGGCGACGGACGGACCTATGATTTCGCCTGCGCCCTGCGTGCAGTGACCAGCGTCGACGGGATGACAGCGGATTACTATCCCTTCACCCATGAATTCCTGGGCGAGACCGCGACCCGCATCATCAACGAGGTCAAGGGCATCAACCGCTGCACCTATGACATCACGTCCAAGCCTCCGGGCACGATCGAATGGGAATGACGCGGCACCGCGTCGCATCGTAACTTGCAAGCGCGTGGGGAAACCTGCGCGCTTTCGCGTTTGGGGGAACCGATGCCGAACCTGATCCTGGGCGACCAACTGTCCCACGACCTGTCCGCCCTGCGCGCGGCTACCCCCGACGACATCATCGTCATGGCCGAGGTGATGGCCGAGGCCAGCTATGTCCGCCATCACCCCAAAAAGATCGCGCTGATTTTTGCCGCCATGCGCAAATTCGCCGCCGAACTGACCGAACAGGGCTGGCAGGTCGCCTATACGCGCTTGGATGACCCCGAAAACAGCCACAAGATCGACGGCGAATTGCTGCGCCGGGCTGCGGAACATGGGGCGCAGGACATCATCGCGACCGAGCCGGGCGAATGGCGGCTGATCCAGATCCTGTCGCAGATACCCCTGCCCGTGCGCCAGCTGCCCGACGACCGCTTCTTTGCGACGCACACCGAGTTTCAGGACTGGGCCCGCGACCGCAAGGAGCTGCGGATGGAGTGGTTCTATCGCCAGATGCGCCGCAAGACCGGCCTGCTGATGGAAGGCGACGAACCGGCAGGCGGCAAGTGGAATTATGACCACGACAACCGCAAGCCCGCCGCCCCCGACCTGTTCCGCCCCCATCCCCCGCGCTTTCCGCCCGACGCGATCACCCAGCAGGTGCTGGATCTGGTTCAGGACCGCTTTGGCGATAACTTCGGTGATCTGCTGCCCTTCGACTTTGCCACCGACCGCAAGGGCGCGTTGCAAGTGCTGGATCACTTCATCGAACATTCGCTGGACCTGTTCGGGCCTTATCAGGATGCGATGCTGTCGGATGATCCCTTCCTGCACCACTCGATCCTTTCGCCCTATATCAACACCGGCCTGCTGTCCCCGTCCGAGGTCTGTCAGGCCGCGGCTGACGCGCATCTGGCGGGAAAAGTGCGCCCGAATTCTGCCGAGGGGTTTATCCGTCAGATCCTTGGCTGGCGCGAATTCATGCGCGGCATCTATTTCCTTGAAGGCCCGGAATACACCAGCCGCAATGCGCTTGGGCACAACCGCGACCTGCCGCCGCTTTACTGGGGCGCGGAAACGCGGATGAACTGCCTGTCCCATGCCGTCGGTCAGACAAAGCGCCATGCCTATGCCCATCACATTCAACGCCTGATGATCACCGGCAATTTCGCCCTGCTGGCGGGGATCGACCCTGCGCAGGTCCATGAATGGTACCTCGAGGTCTATATCGACGCCTACGAATGGGTCGAGGCCCCGAACACCATCGGCATGAGCCAATTCGCCGATGGCGGACTGGTCGGGTCCAAGCCCTATGTCAGTTCCGGCAATTACATCAACAAGATGTCGGATTACTGCAAGACCTGCGCCTATTCGGTGACGGCCAAGACCGGCGACAAGGCCTGCCCCTTCAATCTGCTCTATTGGGATTTTCTGATCCGTCACCGCGACCGCCTGCATGACAACCCGCGGATCGGGCGTGCGTATGCAACCTGGGACCGCATGGCAAAGGACCGCCGCGACACCGTCCTCCAGGATGCCGCAGCGTTTCTGGGACGGATGGAAGCGAGCGAGACCGTCTGATCAGCTTGACGCCACCGCAATCGCCGGGGATAGCTGGGGCAAAAGGGGACCGACATGAGCTGCGCCTGCGGACATCACCATGCCACCACCACCGATGACAGCGGCACGCCCGCGCGACTTTCGGTCCCGATGGTGGCGCTGCACGGCAGCCTGACCTGCGCCGACATGGGCCAGATGATGACAGCCCTGTCGCTGCTGCCCGATCACGTCGATCTTAGCCGCACCGAGCCGGGATGCCTGCGCTTCGACATCACCCAATCCGAAGACCCGATGGTCTGGACCCTGTCCGAGGTCTTTGCCGATGCCGATGCCTTCGCCGCCCATCAGGCCCGCACTGCCGACAGCATATGGGGCCGTGACAGCCGCGATCTGGGCCGCGATTTCCACCGCCACGATCTGCACCCCCTGATCCGCGCCGAGGTTGCGGGCGATCACGCCGCATTGGATCGGCTGCTGACAGACGCTTTCGGATCACCCGCCGAGGCGCAACTGCTGCGCAAGCTGCGCGAAAACGGCGATCTGGAGATGTCGCTGGTGGCCCATGCCCAAGGCGTGCCCATCGGCCATGTCGCCCTGTCGCGCCTGTCTGCGGAACGTCCGGCATTGGCGCTGGCCCCCATGGCGGTGCATCCGGCTTTGCAGGGCCGCGGCCTCGGGACGGCATTGGTGCATATGGCGCTGCAGGCGGCTGGCGAGCGTCCGGTGGTGGTGCTGGGCGATCCCGCCTTCTATGCGCGCATGGGCTTCGCCCCCGCCGATCTGCAATCGCCCTATGCCGGGCCTGCGTTGCAGATCTTCGGTGATCTGCCCAAGGGCAGTAGGGTCATCCATGCCTCAGCCTTCAGCGATCTTTGACCGCCATCCCGCCGTCATCCTACGGGGGGATCTTGCGCCTGCCCCATGCAGGGTCCACATCTGTCGCAACAGACGGAAAAGGATATGACATGGCAGACCCGCAGGTTTTCGACGCAGCCGACGCCGCCAAGGCACGCACCGCCCCCGATCTTGGCACGCTTCCCGAATGGGATCTGACCGACCTCTATCCCGCGCCCGACAGCCCGCAGCTGAACGATGATCTGGCGCAGTTGGAGAATCTGGTCCAAGGCTTTGCCGCCGATTACCAAGGCAAGCTGGCCGATCTGAGCCCCGCCGAGATGCTGGAATGCATCGAGACCTATCAGCAGATCGACATCATCGCGGGCAAGCTGATGTCCTATATCGGGCTGCGCTATTACCAGAACACCACCGATCCGACGCGTGCGAAACAGATGGGCGACCTGCAGGCGCGCATCACCGACATGACGACGCCGCTGGTGTTCTTCAGCCTCGAATTCAACCGCATCCCCGAAGCCTCCTATCAGGCAATGTTCGACGCGCCCGACGGACCCGCTCGTTACCGCCCCGTCTTCGACCGCATGCGCGCCATGCGCCCGCACCAGTTGTCGGACGAATTGGAACAGTTCCTGCATGACAATTCCGTCGTGGGCGCCTCGGCCTGGAACCGGCTGTTCGATGAAACCACCGCGGCCCTGACCTTCGATGTCGATGGCGAGACGATGGGCATGGAAGCGACGCTGAACCTGCTGACCGACCACGACCGCGCACGGCGCGAGGCGGGCGCCAAGGCGCTGGCCAAGGTCTTTGGTGAAAACGTCGGCCTGTTCGCCCGCATCCACAACACGCTGGCCAAGGAAAAGGCCATCGAGGACAAGTGGCGCAAGATGCCCACCCCGCAATACGGTCGCCATCTGTCCAACCACGTCGAGCCCGAGGTCGTCGAGGCCCTGCGCAACGCCGTCACCGCCGCCTATCCGCGCCTGTCGCACCGCTATTACGCGCTGAAGGCCAAATGGCTGGGTCTGGACACGCTGCAAGTCTGGGACCGCAACGCGCCCTTGCCGACCGAAAACCCGCGCACCATCGACTGGCCCGAGGCCCGCAGCACCGTTCTTGACGCCTATGCCGGTTTCGACCCCAAACTGGCCGAACTGGCCGAGCCCTTCTTTGACCACGGCTGGATCGATGCCGCCGTGACGCCGGGCAAGGCGCCGGGTGCCTTCGCCCATCCGACCGTCAGCACCGCGCATCCCTATGTGCTGCTGAACTATCTGGGCAAACCACGCGACGTGATGACCTTGGCGCATGAACTGGGCCATGGCGTCCACCAGCGTCTGGCCGCGGGTCAGGGCGAATTGCTGTCATCGACGCCGCTGACGCTGGCCGAAACGGCGTCGGTCTTTGGCGAAATGCTGACCTTCCGCGCGCTTCTGGCCAAGACCACCGATCCGCAGCAGAAAAAGGCCCTGCTGGCTGGCAAGGTCGAAGATATGATCAACACGGTCGTCCGCCAGATCGCCTTCTATGATTTCGAATGCAAACTGCATGCCGCACGTGCCGAGGGCGAACTGACCCCCGACGACATCAACGCCCTGTGGATGTCCGTGCAGGCCGAAAGCCTTGGCCCGGTCTTCGAATTCATGCCGGGGTACGAAACCTTCTGGACCTATGTCCCGCATTTCGTGCATTCGCCCTTCTACGTCTATGCCTATGCCTTTGGCGACGGCTTGGTGAACGCGCTCTATGCAGCATACGAAGACGGCTTGCCCGACTTCCAGTCGAAGTATTTCGACATGCTGTCGGCAGGTGGGTCCAAACACCACAAGGAACTGCTGGCCCCCTTCGGGCTGGATGCCTCAGACCCGGCCTTCTGGGACAAGGGGCTGTCGATGATCGAAGGCTTCATCGACGAATTGGAAGCCTTGGAGGACTGAGGCCACGGCGGGGGCCGCATCGGTCCCCGCCGCGTCAACCATGTCCGACGCGCAAGCTTGCCCCCGCGCCCGTTTCCGGACAGGCTTGACCGGAACGACGTGGGGGGACTGGCGATGTGGAAGAAGCTTGCCTTGGGGGCCGCGCTGCTGGCCGGATGTGCGGTGGCGGCCTTCCTGATCTTCGCCCCGCCCTATGCCGAGCGTATGATGAACCCGGTGACCATGCCCGCTGAAGGCTGGCCCGTCTCGGATCAGGCGCGCGCCCTGCACCAGACCCTGACCATCGGCGATCTGCATGCCGACCCGCTGCTGTGGGACCGCGATCTGCTGAAACAGGTGGCACGCGGACATAGCGACGTGCCGCGGTTGCTGCAGGGCAATATGGCAGTGCAGGTCTTCACCACCGTCACCAAAAGCCCGCGCGGTCAGAATTACGACCACAACAGCGCCGAAGCCGGCGACAATATCACGCCCCTGTTCATCGGTCAGCTGCGCCCGCCCCGGTCGTGGTTTTCGCTGCGGGAACGGGCACTGGTGCAGGCAAGCGCGCTGACCGAGGCCGCTGACCATGACCCCGAACACCTGCGCATCATCCGCAGCCGTCAGGATCTGCAGCACCTGCTGCAGGACCGCGCCTCGGGTCAGCAGGTGCTGGGGGCGCTGCTGGGCTCGGAAGGCGGGCATCCGTTGGAGGGTGATCTGGCCAACCTGCAGATCCTTTATGACGTGGGCTTTCGCCTGATGGGGCTGACGCATTTCTTTGACAACGAATTGGGCGGCAGCCTGCACGGGCAGGACGCGGCCGGACTGACCGATTTCGGTCGGCAGGTCGTACAGCAGATGGTGGAACGCGGCATGGTGATCGACCTTGCCCATGCCTCGCCCGCGATGGTGCGCGATGTGCTGGCCATACCTGACACGCGGCCCATCATCTCGCACACGGGGATCGCGTCGCATTGCCCCAGCCCGCGCAACCTGCCCGATGAACTGGTGACCCAAGTGGCGCAATCAGGCGGGCTGATCGGCATCGGCTTCTGGTCGGACGTCGTCTGCGGCAAGACCCCCGCCGATGTCGCGGGTGCCATCGCCGCCGCGATCGCGGTCGCGGGCGAGGATCACGTCGCCCTTGGCTCCGATTGGGACGGATCAGTTGATTCCCCCTTTGATGCGGCGCATCTTGCGGCGCTGACCCAAGCGCTGATCGATCAGGGCCTGACCTCGGACCAGATCGCCAAGGTGATGGGCGGCAACATGATGGAATACCTGCGGCAGACCCTGCCCGAAACGGACGGATGAAGACATGAAACGAACCACCCTGCTGCATGCCGAACTGTCGGGACTGGTCGCGGCCATGGGCCACGGCGATCTGATCGTCATCGGCGATGCGGGCCTGCCCGTGCCGTCCGGCGTGCGGTGCATCGACCTGGCCCTGACGCGCGGCATTCCCGGCACCATGCAGGTACTTGACGCACTGCTGAGCGAGTTGACAGTCGAGCGGTCCTGCATCGCCGACGAAGCATCAGACACGCTGATCGCCGATTTCACCGAACGCCAGATCGGCGTGGTGACGCGCATGTCGCATGACGACTTCAAGCGCCAGACGGCAGGCGCGCGTGCCATCATCCGCAGTGGAGAATGCACGCCCTATGCAAACATCTGCCTGTGGTCCGGCGTCGCTTTCTGACGCGGAACCCAAGACGGTCACCGGCGTTGCAACTTCAGATGGTGATCAACAGGAGACCGACCCATGCAGAAGAAAATCCTCGGGCTTAGCGCCGTTCTGGCAATGATGGCGCTTTCGGCATGCGAAACCGTGCAGGGCGCGGGCCGCGACATTTCGACCGCAGGCGCCGTGGTCCAGCAAGAAAGCGCCGAGGCGCAGGCCGGCATGTAAGCCCAAGCCACCGGAATTGACGGCCCCCGCAGTTCGACTGTCGGGGGCCTTTTCATGGGCAATCCGGCCATCCGCCCGACGTGATTTGCATCACATGCATATCTGTGGAAGCATTCGGGCTGCGTCACCCAATTGTCCACAGTCGAGGAGACATCCGCATGCGAATGCTTGCAATCATGTTGATCGCCCTGCCGCTGCCCGCCTTTGCCTTCACCGCCCAAAACGGGATGGAGGTGCAGCAGCTGAACCAGACCGACATCGCCGTGCCATTTGAAAGCGGCCGCCTGACGACCGAATACTGGTGCGCCGCGGGCGATCTGGCCAACAAGCGGATGCAGCAACCGGTATCCGCCCGCATCTGGCGCGCAACGCCCAAACCCCGTGGCCGCGGCGAAGGCCTGACCTTCACCCTCGACCAGACCCGCAAGGCCGAAGGCGCGGGCCTGTCCGAATTCGGGTCGGGGGAACATGACGGAGCCATTTCGGTCGGACAGGCTGTAAGTGCCTATTGCGACCCGATCATTCCCGACATGCGGAACTGAGGCACAAATGACAAACAGGGCCCGCGATGGGGCCCTGTTCCAAACTGGATGTCGATGGCGTCAGCTGTCCATCTTAAGCGCCTGGATGAACGCGGTCTGAGGGATCTCGACCTTGCCGAACTGGCGCATCTTCTTCTTGCCGGCCTTCTGCTTTTCCAGCAGCTTCTTCTTACGCGTCGCGTCACCGCCATAGCATTTGGCCGTCACGTCCTTGCGCATTGCCGACAAGGTTTCCCGCGCGATCACGCGGCTGCCGATGGCGGCCTGGATCGGGATCTTGAACATGTGCCGCGGGATCAGCTCTTTCAGCTTCTCGACCATGGCGCGGCCACGGCTTTCGGCACGGTCACGGTGGACCATCATCGACAGCGCATCCACCGGTTCATCGTTCACAAGGATCGACATCTTGACCAGGAAATCCTCACGGTATTCGCTGATCTGATAGTCGAAGCTGGCGTAACCCTTGGTCACCGATTTCAGGCGGTCATAGAAGTCGAACACCACCTCGGCCAGCGGCAGGTCATAGACCGCCATGGCGCGGCTGCCTGCATAGGTCAGGTCCATCTGGATGCCGCGACGGTCCTGACACAGCTTCAGCACGTCGCCCAGATATTCGTCCGGCACCATGATGGTCGCCTTGATGCGCGGCTCGGTGATGTGGTCGATGATCGAGGGGTCCGGCATATCGGCGGGGTTGTGCAGGTCGATGACCTCACCGTCGCGCATATGCAGCTTGAAGACCACGCTCGGCGCTGTGGTGATCAGGTCCAGATCGTATTCGCGTTCCAGACGGTCGCGGATCACCTCGAGGTGCAGCAGCCCAAGGAAGCCGCAACGGAACCCGAACCCAAGGGCCGCCGAAGTTTCCATTTCATAGCTGAAGCTGGCGTCGTTCAGGGCCAGCTTTTCGATGGCGTCGCGCAGGGGTTCGAAGTCATTCGCATCGACGGGGAACAGCCCGCAGAAGACCACCGGCTGTGCAGGCTTGAAGCCCGGCAGCGCCTTGTCGGCGCCCTTCTTTTCGGTGGTGATCGTGTCGCCGACGCGGGTATCGCGCACCTGCTTGATGGATGCGGTGAAGACGCCGATCTCGCCCGGGCCAAGTTCCGCAATGTCCTTCATCGCAGGCGTCAGAACGGCCAGCTTGTCCAGACGATAGGTCGCGCCCGTCTGCATCATCTTGACCTGATCGCCCTTGCGGACCACCCCGTCCATGACGCGGATCATGACGACGACGCCTAGATAGCTGTCGTACCAGCTGTCCACCAGCATCGCCTTCAGCGGCGCATCGCGGTCGCCGGTCGGTGCGGGCAGACGGGTGACGATGGCTTCCAGAACGTCGGGAATGCCGACGCCGGTCTTGGCGCTGATCGACACGGCCTGACTGGCGTCGATGCCGATCACATCCTCGATCTGCGCTTTCACGCGCTCGGGCTCGGATGCGGGCAGGTCGATTTTGTTCAGGACGGGCACGATCTCGTGGTCGGCATCGATGGCCTGATAGACGTTGGCCAGCGTCTGCGCCTCGACGCCTTGGGTGGCATCGACGACCAGCAGCGAACCCTCGACCGCGCGCATGGACCGGCTGACTTCATAGGCGAAGTCAACATGGCCCGGCGTGTCGATCAGGTTCAACACATAGGTGTGCCCATCCTTGGCAGGATAGTTGATGCGCACCGTGTTCGCCTTGATGGTGATTCCACGCTCCCGCTCGATATCCATGCTGTCCAGCATCTGGGTCTTCATGTCGCGTTCGGCGACAGTCCCCGTAAGCTGGATCAGCCGGTCGGCCAAGGTGGATTTGCCGTGGTCGATATGAGCCACGATCGAGAAGTTGCGAATGAGGGACAATTCGGTCATGGCCGGGCTATACTGGGTTGCGAGGGCCACGAAAAGAGGATTTCGCAGCCATGGCCCGTTTGTTTTCAGCGACACCGCGGCAGGACGCACCCGATGTGGTTCGCGGGGGGCGTGTTCGGGGAACACGCAGCCGGCAAGGCCCCTCGATGGGGCCGCTGCCGGCTTGCCCGTTTCAGGTCAGCGGACCGTTGCCCGGACGCATCGCGCCTGCCACGGGCTTGCGACGAAGTCCCGCCTCGCGCCACATGGCATAACCGCCCGCCCCCGCGATCAGCGCAGCCCCCAGCAGCATCGGCAGGTCGGGCCGTTCGCCAAAGACCACCAGCGCCACGACCAGCGCGAATGCCAGCCGGGAATAGCGGAAGGGCGCCACGACCGATGCCTCGCCCATTCGCGACGCCGCCACCAGCGCGGTATAACCCAGCACCCCGAATACCAGCGTCCCCAGCAGGAACGCGGCCTGCACCGGATCGGGCATCACCGCCGGCTCGCCACCCAGCGCAGCTAGAACCAGTCCCGCAGGCACCATCGCCCCGTAGGCCGATGCCGACAGCTGGTCCGAGGGTACGCCCTTGGGGATCCGGCGCGTTGCCAGATCGCGCAGCGTCAGCCCGATCACCCCCATCACCGCCAACAGCATTGATGGATGGAACGCCGCCGTTCCCGGCCTCAGGATCAGCAGCACCCCGACAAAGCCCACCGCAACCGAGGACCAGCGCCGCCAGCCCACCTGTTCACCCAGAAACAGCGCCGCCCCCAACACCAGCGTCAGCGGCAGCACCTGCAGAATGGCCGAGGTCGTCGCCAGTTCGCCCAGCGCCAGTGCCATGACGAAACCGAAGGCGCCGATGATTTCCCCCAGATTGCGCAAGGCCACCATCGGATGCAGCAGGTCCCGCGTCCACATCGCCTGCCCCTGCATCGCCAGTTTGGCCCAGAAGACACCCAGCGCCGCCAGCCCGGTGATCGCCAGCAATTCCCAGACGGGCATCGCGGCGGTCAGTGTCTTGATGAAGGCATCCTCCAGCGCGAACATCGCCATTGCCGCGCTCATGAACAGCGATGCGCGACCATTGTCGGAAAGACGGCTGAAGGCGCTCATGCCGATGCCTCGATTTCGGCAACCAGACCCGGCAGCCCGCCGATGGTCGGCAGTTCGCGCAGCCGGGGATGGTCGGGCGTTTCGGCATGTTCGGCGATCCATGTCAGCCCATGGGGGATATGCACACCCCAACCGCCGATCTGCAGCACCGGGATCACGTCGCTCTTCATCGAATTGCCGGCCATCAGAAAGCGATCAGGGGCGATGCCGTGACTGTTCATCACCCGGGAATAGGCTTCGGGCGTCTTGTCCACCAGGATCTCGACCGCCTCGAACATCTCGGCCAGCCCCGATGCGGCCACCTTGCGTTCCTGATCCATCAGGTCCCCCTTGGTGATCAGGATCAACCGTCGTCCCTGCAACGCCTCCAGCGCCTTGGCGACATCGGGCAGCGCATGGACAGGATGGGCCAGCATATCCTGCCCCATCTCAAGGATACGCCCGATGGTCCGCCCATCGACGTTCCCATCCGTCAGCTCGACCGCAGTCTGCACCATCGACAGGGTGAACCCCTTGATGCCATAGCCATAGCGGACAAGGTTCGCCCGCTCGACGTCGTACAGGCGGGATGCGATGGTCTCGGCCTCTCCGTGATCGGCCAACAGGGCGGTGAATTCGGCCTCGGTCACGCGAAAGAAGGTCTCGTTCTCCCACAGGGTGTCATCCGCATCCAGTCCGATGGCTTCGATCATCCCACAGCTCCTGCATTCGCGACCATATCTGCACGGAATGCAGGTCTTGCGCGTGTCACGCAACCCCCGGCGCAGATCGCAATGACCGCAACGTGATTGAGAAGTGCCCCCCTTTTTGGTATCAATGGGAACCGTCAGGGCAAGAAAGACCGGAACCAACCGGCATCCCCGACATCCGAGGACGAGAATCGAGGAGACAGCCCATGCTGAACCGTCTGGTGATCGCGGCAGCCACCATTATGCTGACCACCCCTCTGGCCATGGCCGGACCCATCGACAATGCCTGCGTGCGATCCGATCGCGCCCGTGGCAATGCCCCCCTGTGCGGTTGCATCCAGCAGGTTGCCAATCAGACCCTGTCACGGTCGGACCAGCGCAAGGCCGCAGCTTTCTTCCGCGATCCGCATCGTGCGCAGGAAATCCGCACCTCCAAACGCGATTCGGACAATTCCTTCTGGCGCCGCTATCGCAACTTTGCAGGTCAGGCCGAACGCCTCTGCCGCTGATCCATGCGCATCACCATTCTGACCGGCGCGGGGATATCCGCCGAAAGCGGCCTGGCAACCTTCCGCGCGTCCGACGGGCTGTGGGAAAACCACAGCATCATGGATGTCGCCACCCCCGAAGGCTTCACCAAGGACCCCGCGCTGGTTCACGCCTTCTACAACATGCGCCGCAAGGCCGCGCTCGAGGCCCAGCCGAACGCCGCGCATCTGTCGCTGCTGCGGCTGGCCACGCATCACGACCTGACACTTGTGACGCAGAACGTCGATGATCTGCACGAACGCGCAGGCAGCCGCGATGTCATCCACATGCATGGCGCATTGAACCGCGCGTGCTGTGCCGCCTGTGGGCACAACTGGCCTGCCCCCATGGTCATGCACCCCAAGGACTCCTGCCCGGCCTGTGGCAAGCCCTCCCCGCGTCCTGACATCGTCTGGTTCGGGGAAATGCCCCTGCATATGGAACGCATCTGGGACGTGCTGGAAAACAGTGACCTCTTCGTGGCCATCGGCACATCGGGCAACGTCTATCCCGCGGCAGGATTTGCCCAGCACGCGGGGCGCAACGGCGCGAAATGCCTTGAACTGAACCTCGAGGCCAGCGTCAACGCCGATGATTTCGACCAACAGATCCTTGGGCCTGCCAGTATGACCGTCCCCGGGTGGGTCGATGACATCTGTCATGCCTAGAACCCGATAAATCTTGCGTAACGGGGGCGTGATGGGCTAGGGCCATCCTGCCTCGGTTCCGGGTTCGCCCGGTGAAAAGGGAACGCAGTGAAAGTCTGCGGCTGCCCCCGCAACTGTCAGCGGTCAGCAAGGTCGGATATGCCACTGTCCCCGATGGGGGTGGGAAGGCCCGGTCAAGCGACGACCCGCCCAGCCAGGAGACCTGCCGAGCGCGATCACCCAAAGCATATGCGGGGCGCATATGTGAAACGGATCTTCCGTCGAGGTGGTATTCGCCGTTGGGGTCCCTTGGGGCCGCAGCTGACCATACCCGCCCGGCCGCGACAGGTCCGGGCATCCCGAAGGATGCAGAACGTGCCCTTGCTGTCCCGCCTTTGCCTTGCCACCGCCCTGACCGCCCCCTGCATTGCCGCCGCGCAGGAAGCACCCGTCATGCTGCCCCCCATCATCATGTCGGCCAATCAGACAGCGACCCAGCCGGGCCGCACGGGCGCCGACGTCCAGATCATCACCCGCGAGGATCTGCAGCGCGACGGGACTACGCGTCTGGTGGATTACCTTGCGACGCTTCCGGGGGTGTCGGTCACCTCGAACGGCGGGTTCGGCACGCAATCGACGCTGCGCCTGCGCGGTCTGCCGACGCAATACGTCAAGGTGCTGGTGGACGGCATCGATGTCAGCGACCCCTCGGCCCCGCAGATCCGCTTTGACGCGGGCGCCATGCTGACCGGCGACATCGCCCGGATCGAGGTGCTGAAGGGCCCCCAGAGCGCGCTCTACGGCTCCGAGGCGATCGGTGGGGTGGTCTCCATCACCACGCTGGACGCCAACCGTCAGGGTCTGCACCAGCAGGCGGGCGTGGAATACGGCAGCAACAACAGCACGCGCCTGTCCTATGGCGTGCAGGCCGCCAACGACACCCAGCGCGCCGCCCTGACGGTGCAGCATTACGAAACCGACGGTTTTTCGGTCGCCGATGAGAACGACGGCAATACCGAAGACGACGGCGCCCGCGCCACCCGCGTTACCCTCTCGGCCAGTCAGGACCTGACGCCCGATTTGACGGTGGGCGTTGCGGGCTTCTGGCAGAAGACCCGCGTCGACACCGATGGCGACTTCCCGGTGCTGGTCAACAATGCCGACCGCAGCGCGGGCATCATGCGCGGGGCGCGGGTCTTTGCCGATTACACCATGGGCGTAACCGAACACGCGTTTTCGGTGCAGCGAAGCGAAACCTCGCGGCAGGAAACCTTCGGGGGCTTCACCTATCCCTATGAGGGTGAGCGGACCGAATACGCCTATGACGGGTCCACGCTTGTCGGTCAGGACGTGACCCTTGCGTGGGGTGCCAGCCACAGTGACGAACGCTTTCAGGGCGATGCCACCGACGCACGCTATCTGACGAATTCACTCTATGCCGAGGCGCAATGGGCCGCCACGCCTGATCTCGATATCGCCCTGTCGGCGCGTCACGACCACAATTCGCAATTCGGCGGCAAGGAGACCGGGCGTCTGGCCATCGCTTGGCGCGCGACCGACACCATCACCCTGCGTGGCCAGCACGGCAGCGGCTATCGCGCGCCCTCCCCCTATGAGCTTTATGCCACATGGGGCGGCAATCCCGACCTGACCCCTGAAACCGCCATCGGCACCGAGATCGGTCTGGACTATGCCCCCACCGCCGACGTCAGCTTCGGCGTGACGCTGTTCCGTGCGAAGATCACCGATCTGATCGACTATTCGCTGGACGACTTCGGCTATGAACAGATCACCGGCGACAGCCGCACCCAGGGGATCGAACTGACCGGCGAAATCGCCATCACCGACCGCATCCGCCTGTCTGGCAACCTGACTTATACCGACACGCGCGACCCGAACGGCGATCCGCTGAACCGCGTGCCCGAACGCAGCGCGACCTTGCGGGTCGAGGGCGATCTAAACGCCTCCACCCGCGCCAGCCTTCAGGCAACCTATCAGGACGGGCTGCTGGATGACGGGACGGAAATGCCGTCCTTCACCGTGCTGAACGCCCAGATCGAGCGTGACCTGACCCCCACCACCACCGGCTATCTGCGGGTCGAGAACCTGCTGGACCGCGAATACCAGGTGCTTGAGGGCTATGGCACATCCGACCGGGCGATCTTTGCGGGGCTGCGTGCCTCTTTCTAGGCTGGCACTGATGCTGGCGCTGGTGGCGACACCGGCGCTGGCGGCCCCTGCGCGGGTTGTTTCCATGAACCTTTGCACGGATCAGCTGGCGCTGATGCTGGCGGCACCGGGGCAGCTGATCTCGGTCGGCAGCTATGCGCAGGACCCCGACCTGTCGCCCATGGCAGATGCCGCCAAGGCGCTGCCCGCCAACCATGGCCGCGCCGAGGAAATCTATCTGATGGCCCCCGATCTGGTGCTGACCGGACAGTTCTCGGCCGGGCCCGCCGTACAGATGCTGCAGGACCTTGGCATCCCGGTGCAGATCCTGCCGCCCGCCGACACCATCCCACAGATCCGCGACCAGATCATCCGCATAGGCGATCTGCTGGGACGGCAGGATGCGGCCCGCGATCTGCTGGCGCGCTTTGACGCGGGGTTGGCGCGGATCCCGCAGCGGACCAAGGGGCGGGCGATGTTCTATGACGCGAACGGCTTCACCGCCGGGGGGCAGACGCTGTCCCACACCATCCTGACGCAGGCGGGTTGGCGGAACATCTCCGCCGATCTGGGCATCACCGGCCCGGGCGCGCTGCCCTTGGAACAGATGGTCATGGCCACCCCCGATCTGATCGTCACCGGCGCCCGCTGGCCCGGCCAGTCGCGGGCCGAGGCGATCCTGGATCACCCCGCGCTGCGCCATGCTGCCAAGGTACCCTCCGTCACCACCGACAACACATGGATCTGCGGCACGCCCTTCATCCTGTCCGCCATCGAGAGCCTGCCATGACGCCCCTCTTCCGCCTGCTGGTCGCGCTGGTGCTGGCGCTGTTCGTCGCATCGCTGCTGATTGGACCTGCGGGGGTGGGCGTGCTGGCCAGCCTCAAGGCGCTGATCCTTGGGGGTGAGGGCCCCCTGCCCATCGTCATGCGGCAGATCCGCCTGCCGCGTGCGCTGCTTGGGGTGGCCGTCGGCGCGGGGCTGGGGCTGACCGGCGCCGCGATGCAGGGCTATCTGCGCAACCCCCTGGCCGAGCCGGGGCTGATCGGCGTGTCGGGCATGGCGGCGCTTGGGGCGGTGATCGCCATCCAGACGGGGGCTTCGCTGGCCTTCGCGCTGGCGCTGCCTGCTGCGGCGCTGACGGGGGCGGCCATCGGCATCGGCCTGCTGGTGGCTTTGGCGGGCCCACGCGGAGGATCGGTGACGCTGATCCTGGCGGGGGTGGCGATTTCTGCCATGGCAGGTGCGGGGACGGCGCTGGTGCTGAACCTCTCGCCCAACCCTTATGCCGCGAATGAGATCATCTTCTGGCTGATGGGATCGCTGGCCGACCGGTCGCTGGTCCATGTCGCGCTGGCTATGCCACCGATGGCATTGGGGGCAGCGCTGATCGCCACCACGGCCCGTGGGCTTGATGCCCTGACCCTAGGCGAGGCTGCGGCGCAGGCCCTCGGCATCGACGCCACCACCCTGCGCTGGCGGCTGATCGCCGGGGTGGCGCTGATCGTCGGCCCCGCGACGGCGGTTGCGGGGGCCATCGGATTTGTCGGGCTGGTGGTGCCGCACCTGCTGCGCCCTTGGGTCGGGGCACGCCCGTCGCGGCTGCTGCCCGCCTCGGCGCTCGGGGGGGCGGCGCTTTTGCTGGCAGCCGACATCGCGGTGCGGGTCATCACCCCCGAACGCGACCTGAAGCTGGGGGTGCTGACCGCCATCGTCGGCGCGCCGCTGTTCCTGCATTTGATCTGGAAAACCCGCAGCGGGGGGCGCATCTGATGCTGAGGCTTGAAGACCTGTCGGTGATCCGGCGCAACCGCCCGGTGCTGCAAGGCATCGACCTGACCGTTGGCCCATCCGAATTCATCGGCCTGATCGGTCCTAACGGCGCGGGCAAATCAACCCTGATGGAGGCCGCCCTTGGCCTGATCCCCGCCACGGGGCAGTCATCGCTGGCGCAGATGGCCGCGGCCCCCCGTGCCCGACATGCCGCCTATCTGCCGCAGGCCAAGGAAATCGCATGGCCGGTCAGCGTCCGTGATCTGGTTTCGCTTGGTCGCCTTGCATGGCCCGGTGGCGGGGGCACATCCGCCGACCGGCAGGCCATCGACCGCGCCATCACCCGCATGGGACTGGAGGCATTCGCCCACCGTACCGCGCAGCGCCTGTCCGGGGGCGAGCAGGCCCGCGCCCTGATCGCCCGCGCACTGGCGCAGGACACGCCGCTGTTGTTGGCGGATGAACCGATCGCCGGGCTGGACCCGGCGCAACAACTGGCCACCATGCGGCTGTTTGCGGCTTTGGCAAGCGAAGGGCGGGGCGTCATCGCCTCGATCCATGATCTGGGGCTGGCAGCGCGGTTCTGCACACGGCTGGTCCTGCTGGCCGAGGGGCGCATCATCGCCGACGGCACCCCCGATCAGGTGCTGCAGGACGACCTGATGACCCGTGCCTTCGGGATCACCCTGCGCCGTGTCCAGACCCCCGACGGGTTGGCGATTCTGCCGGTCTAGACCTCCAGCCGCGCCAGGATCTCATCGGTCAGGGCGGCGATCTCGGCACGGGCGGGGCCTGATCGGGCAGTCTCGATGGCACCAAGGCCCTGACCAAGCGTCTCGGCATAGGCGACACGGTTGGCGATCTGGACTTCGGCCACGCTTGCGCCCAGTTCCTTTGCCTTTTCAGCGACTTCGGCGGACAACCTTGTGTTGGGACGGGCGCGGTTCAAGACGACCAGCACGTCGGCTTTTTCACGCCGCGCAAGGTCCAGAACCCCCTCGGTCGCCCACAGGTCGACATGGCTGGTCGCAACAGGCACCAGCACCAGATCCGCCGCCTTGAGCGATGGCCGCAGGTCGCTGTCGATCTTGGGGGGCGTGTCGATGATGACGAAATCGAAGCGCTTCTTCAGCTTCTCGCTCTCATAGCTGGCACCCCATGCGGATGACGTCGAGAAATCCATCGCCTCATCCTCGCCCTGCGCCTGCATGCGTTCCATGAACCACCGGCCCATGCTGCCCTGCGGGTCGGTATCGACCAAGGCCACCGAATGTCCCCGGCCGTGCAGCGATACCGCCAGGTTCACCGCCAACGTGGTCTTGCCCGACCCGCCCTTCTGCTGGGCCACGGTGATGATGCGTCCTGCCATACGCCGTTCCTTCTGCTGTCCCTTGCGGCGACGTTAACAGGCGGCGACGCAATTGCACGACTATAATGCAGTTGCAGCATCAGCGGCCAAAGACGGCCTGCACCTCGTACATGACCGGCTCGAAGCTTTTGCACATGCCGTGGATCTCGCGGTTGCGTCGGCGCATCTCGGCGCTGCGCAGCATGGCCTGGTAATCACCGCGGTCGTTCCACTGGGAATAGGTGGCGATCCGGGTCTGGGCGTCGTTCAGATGGATCGCCCCGCCCAGACAGCCGGGCTGCTGGCTGATGACCTGTTCCCAAGCCGCCGTCAGCATGTCCAGGACGTCATGCGCGCTGCCCGGTGTCACCTCGAAGGTCGTGATGACGGTCTGGCCGGTGAAATCTGACAGGATCTGTGGCATCTCGGTCCCCTTGCGTGATGGAAGACCAGCGTAATACCGTCGCGCGATTCCGCAAAGCCCGCAGATACCCTCCGCGGATACCATTGCGTCCGTACCGGCGCCTGTGCATCTTGCGCCCGAACAAGACAGGGGAACGCATATGGTCCGGATCTTCGATGGGCATAACGACTTTCTGCAACGCGTGGTGGCCGCCGGGGCGGGTGGCACCGATCTGTGGCTGAAGGGCGACGGGACGGGGCATCTGGACCTGGGGCGGATGCAGCAAGGCGGGTTGGCGGGTGGCTTTTTCGCCATCTGGATCCCTGCGACCGAAGGGTTCAGCGACCCCGACGCCCAGCAAAAGATGGAAAATCCACCCTTCCACATGCCCCTGCCTGCGGAAATTCCCGCGGATATCGCGCTGCCCCAAGCCTTTGCACAGGCCGCCGCACTGCTGGCGCTTGAACGCACCGGCACGCTTGGGATTGCCCGCAAGGCATCCGATCTGACCGATCTGATGGATCAGGGCCGCATCGCCGCCATCATGCACATGGAGGGCATCGAGGCGATCCGCACCCCGGATGACCTGCACCTGTGGCATGCCGCCGGTCTGCGGTCACTGGGGCCGGTCTGGTCGCGTCCGACGCGCTTTGCCGAAGGGGTGCCCTTTGCCTTTCCGGCCTCACCCGATATCGGCGCCGGTCTGACGCAGGCCGGTCGCGCCATGGTGACGGAATGCAACAGGCTTGGCATCATGCTGGACCTGTCGCATCTGAACGAGGCCGGTTTCAACGACATCGCGGCCCTGTCGGATGCCCCGCTGGTTGCCAGCCACAGCGGCGTTCACGCCATCTGCGAAAGCACGCGGAACCTGACCGACCGACAGCTGCGCCAGATCGCGGACAGCAAGGGTCTGGTAGGGCTGAACTTCGCCTCCAGCTTCCTGCGTCCCGATGGCAAACGCCTGCCCCTGCAGGATCTGGGCGTGATGCTGCGCCATCTGGACCATCTGTTGTCGATCCTGGGCGAAGATGGGGTGGCCTTCGGTTCGGACTTCGACGGCGCACTAATGCCGCAGGACATCCCGGACGCCGCTGCCCTGCCGCGCCTGATCGGCGCCATGCAGGACCACGGCTATGGCGAGGAACTGATCCGCAAGATCGCCTGCGACAACTGGCTGGGTGTTCTGCGGCGCACCTGGAAGGGCTGATCCCCAAACGAAAACTGCCGGGCGTGATGCCCGGCAGTGTCATGATCATTCGGTGGTTTCAGGTGCCTGATTGGGATCTGGCGCAATCTGCGCGACCGCCACCATCTGCGCCAGTTCAGGATCAGAGCTGGTATCGGCCAAGGCATAGCGTTCGGTCAGGCTTTGCGTGGACAGTTCGACCTTGCTGATGACCTGCGCGCCGGGGGCTGCGGGACCATAGGTCTGGCCGTTGACCGCGAAATACATGGCGCCCGAATTGCCAGTGCGAAGGCTGGGCGCCTCCTCCAGCTTGGGCAGGGTAAAACGTTCGCCCGCATCCATGATCTTTTCCAGCAGCACCGTGCCATCGGCCGAGGTCACGCGCACCCACGCCGGGCGGACGGCCATCAGCTCGACCTCGGGGGCGTCGGGCGCGACAGTGCGCACGGCGGTCTCCGTCGGTGCGGTCGTCTCGGCATTCGCGATGCGTGGGCCGACCTGCGACTGGTCATCTGTCGGGGCCATGGGGCCGGACATGACGCCGCCGGCCTGCGGCTGCGGGAACTGAGTGACCTTGCCGGCCGATGCGATGATCGAATCGACGCTTGGGCCACCGTCCAGCAGGCCGGGGTCGATCGCGGCGATCGGACCGTCACGCGCGGTCATCACCGGCGCTTCCAAAATCTGCGGGCGGTACAGGCGATCCAGCGCCTCGGGCTGGGGAAGGTTGCGGGCAATCTCTGCACCTTCGGCACTGTCCAGCGACGGGTCCGACAGACCGGCGACCTGCGTCGGGTCCAGTTCGGTCACGATGCCGGGCATGTCATCGCCGGGGGTCAGGGTGACGCGCTGGACTTCCTGTAAGACGGCATAGCCGCCATAGGCCAGACCACCGATCAGCGCCATCAGCACGAAGATCGCCCCGATGGCCCGCGGTTCGATATCCGACCAGAAGCTTTGTTCCTGCGGAATAAACAGCGCGTGGGGGTTGGCCAGCGCTTCGGCAGGATCGGACGGCCGGCGCGCGGGCTTGGGCCCGGATGCCGAAGGCGCCATGCCATGCGTCGGCATGAAACCCGATTCCGCGCAGAACCGGCGGAAGGTCCAATCAGGGTCCATTCCCAGATAACGCGCATAGGATCGGACATAGCCCGAAACGAAGCTTGGCGTGTCGAAAGAGGAAATGTCGCAATTCTCGATGGCCGCGACATAGGATGCCCGGATCCGCAGTTCACGTTGAACATCAAGCAGCGATTTGCTCAATGTCGCCCGTTCACCACGCATCAAGTCGCCCAGACGCGTATCATCGTCGAGGAACTGGTTGTCGTCCTCCACTTGCGCGAACTCCTCTGCTGGGTGTGTTGCCCGCAGCCTGCTCATCCCGAATGCCTCATACGACGGTTATGCAAGCTCTCCGAATCGGAAAGTCATGCTGCTTCTTTACCCGCAGGTTATCACGCGGACGAGAGCAGTTCACGGGGCGATTTGTCTAAGCGCTCAATTCGGCGCAATTCAGCGCGCAATGCGACCAAAGCGTGTCCATCGCGCCCACCAGATGATCGATCTGCTTGGGATCATGCACCGGAGAGGGCGTGAACCGCAGTCGTTCCGTGCCGCGCGGCACCGTCGGGAAGTTGATCGGCTGCACATAGATGCCGTAATCACGCAGCATCATGTCCGACAGCGCCTTGCAATGGACGGGGTGGCCGACATGGACCGGCACGATGTGGCTGCCGTGATCGATGATCGGCATGCCAAGCGATTTCAGCCGCATTTTCAGGATACGGGCGTGCAATTGCTGGGCATCGCGCAGCTTCTGTCCGTCGGGCGTCTTCAGGAAGGCGATCGATGCCGCCGCACCTGCCGCAACTGTCGGCGGCAGCGAGGTCGTGAAGATGAACCCCGGCGCATAGGAGCGGATCGCGTCGCACATCTTGTCGCTGGCCGCGATATAGCCGCCAAAGACCCCGAAGGCCTTGCCGAGCGTGCCGTTGATGATGTCGATGCGCCCCGACAGGTGGTCGCGTTCGGCAACACCACCGCCGCGCGGACCGTACATGCCCACGGCGTGCACTTCGTCCAGATAGGTCAGCGCACCGAATTCGTCGGCCAGATCGCACAGCGCCTCGATGGGGCCGAAATCGCCGTCCATGGAATAGATGGACTCGAAGGCGATCAGCTTGGGGGCCGCCGGATCATCGGCCTCCAGCAGTTCGCGCAGATGGGCGATGTCATTGTGGCGGAAGATGCGCTTGGCACCGCCGTTGCGCTTGATCCCCTCGATCATCGAGGCATGGTTCAATTCGTCGGAATAGATGATCAGCCCGGGGAACAGCTTGGGCAGCGTCGAGAGGGTCGCGTCGTTGGCGATATAGGCACTGGAAAAGACAAGCGCCGCTTCCTTGTCGTGCAGATCCGCCAGCTCGGACTCCAGCCGCTTGTGATAGACCGTGGTCCCGCTGATGTTGCGCGTGCCGCCCGACCCTGCGCCGGTGGCATCAAGCGCCTCGTGCATGGCGGACAGGACGACGGGGTGCTGACCCATGCCCAGATAGTCGTTGCCACACCAGACGGTGATTTCCTGCTGCTGACCGTCCGGACGGTTCCAGACAGCCTGCGGAAAACGGCCTTTCGCGCGTTCGATATCGATGAAGGTGCGATAGCGGCCTTCGTCGTGCAGACGCGAAATCGCCTGGTCCAATGCGGCATCATATTTCATTGCGGGCGTTCCCTTGCATAGCTGGCTGGGTGCGATCATGGTCCGACCACGCGCGGCACGTCCTAAATAAGGGGCAAGCCGCGAAAATGACAGGTCAAAAACGTCGTGCTGGGACAAAAGGTCCAGTTCGAAAACTGACAGATCTTCTCGGAAAGGCAGGAAACATGGTGGAAAACACATCGGTGCAGGGCATGCTGACGCAGCTGGATCAGGGGCTTGACGGGGCGCTGGACAGGCTGCTGGACTTCCTGCGCATCCCGTCGATCTCGACCGATCCGGCGCATAAGGCCGATGTGCGGCAGGCGGCGGAATGGCTGGCGGCACAGCTGCGCGACCTTGGCTTCGAGGTGACGCTGCATGACACGCCGGGCCATCCGATGGTCACGGCGACCTCGGCCAAGGGCGATGCGCGGCCCGTGCTGTTCTATGGCCATTACGACGTCCAGCCGGTCGATCCGCTGGAGCTGTGGAACAGCCCGCCCTTCGAGCCCGCCATCGAGGACACCCCCGACGGGCGCGTCATCCGCGGTCGCGGCGCATCCGACGACAAGGGCCAGCTGATGACCTTCGTCGAGGCGTTCCGCGCGTGGAAAGCCGTCCACGACACCCTGCCCACCGACCTGATCCTGCTGTTCGAGGGCGAAGAAGAATCCGGCTCTCCCTCGCTTCGCCCGTTCCTGCATGAACATGCCGACGCCCTGCGCGCATCGGTCGCGATGATCTGCGACACAAGCCGCTATTCCGATGGCCGCCCGGCCATCACCACCCAGCTGCGCGGCCTTGTCGGGCAGGAAGTCACCATCACCGCCGCCGACCGCGATCTGCATTCCGGCAGCTTCGGCGGGTTGGCCGCCAACCCGATCATGATCCTGTCGCAGGCTTTGGCCGCGCTGAAGGACGACACCGGTCGCGTCACCCTGCCCGGCTTTTACGATGGCGTGGCGGAACTGACGCCGGAACTGGCCGCCGATTGGCAGGCGCTTGGCTTTGACGCCGCCGACTTCCTTGGCCGCGTCGGGCTGAAGGACCCCATCGGCGAAAAGGGCCGCACTCCGCTGGAAATGGTCTGGAACCAGCCGACCGCTGAAATCAACGGCATCGCTGGCGGCTATGCGGGCGAAGGCTTCAAGACCGTGCTGCCCGCACAGGCCCGCGCCAAGGTCAGCTTCCGCCTGACCGGCAAGCAGAACCCCGACGCCATCCGCGATGCCTTCCAGGCGCACGTCCGTCGCATTGTCCCTGCCGATTGCCGCGTGGACTTCCATGACCACGGCGCCAGCCCCGCCAGCAGCATGGATATCGGTGATCCGGCCTTTGCGGCGGCGAAACAGGCGCTGACCGATGAATGGGACCGCGAGGCTGCCTTTATCGGCGCAGGCGGATCGATCCCCATCGCGGGTGACTTCAAAGAGATTCTGGGCATGGATTCCATGCTGATCGGCTTTGCCCGCGATGACGACCGCATCCATTCGCCGAACGAAAAATACGACGTCGAGAGCTTTGCCAAGGGCGCGCGGTCCTGGGTGCGCATTCTGGCGGCGCTGCGCTGACGAAAAAGGGCGGCACCCAGGTGCCGCCCTTACCGCATGCGGATGATGCGTCTAATCAGCCTTCGACGCTGCAATAGCTTTGGCTGGACGTCCAATTCGCGATATCGGCGCGCTTCGAGGAACTGCGCATCGGCGCCCAGTCCCGCGCCACACCGCGCCAGCCATTGCCGTCATGGGCGACGGCATTGTCGCGTTCCACCTGATGCGACATGATCTTGACGGCGCAGGTCATATTGTCCGACCCGTTGCGGATGTTGCCCGTGCAGCCATAGTTGCGCCATGTCGCGGGTGCGATCTGCATCAGGCCCAACCACTTGCCACCACCACCGGCGGCTTGCGGGTTATAGGTGCTTTCATGCTTGGCCACAGCCGACAGCAGACCAGCCCAGAATGCCTTGCGACCGGTCTGGGTCAGCTGGCGATAGTTCGGGCAAAATTCGTTGATGTCCTGCGGGACGCGCGACATGATCGTTACCCCTTCGCGGTCCAGCGCCGCAAGGGTGGCGGTGGTCCACGCATCGGACCCACCCTTGGCGTCCCACCGCATCGGCGGCTCGGCGACCAGGGCCAGCTCTTCGGCCTCCATCTTCACGGCTTCGGCCTTGTCGGCGGAAGGCGTGGTGGAACAGGCGGCAAGAACGGCCAAAGCGGCCAAGGACAGCGCAGCGCGCATCGGAACCTCGTGGGTCTGTTTCGTTACCCACTGCCTTAGCCGAAGCCCGAAATGCCGCAAGCGGCGCGTCCGCATGTCGGCGGGAACGCGCCACCCTGCGCCCGGATGGATGACGGATTCCCGCCGATCGCCCGCCGGATCACGGCAAAACACACGCGCAATTCGTTTTGCGCGGCAATCGTGGCGATTCGGCGGGCGAATGACAGATGGCATCGCGGCAGGCCGTGACAATCCTGCGACCTTGCCCTAAAACCCGCGCAAAGAAAGATCCGCCGCACGATGAGGCCCTATCAGATGCTAGACCTGACCTATACCGCCCCGCAGCCCAAGGTGATCCAAGGCGCCAAAAGCGATTGGGAACTTGTCATCGGCCTCGAGGTCCACGCGCAGGTCGCATCCAACGCCAAGCTGTTTTCCGGCGCCTCGACCGAATTCGGGTCCGAACCCAACAGCAACGTGGCTTTCGTGGACGCGGCCATGCCCGGCATGCTGCCCGTCATCAACGAATATTGCGTCGCGCAGGCCGTGCGCACGGGACTTGGCCTGAAAGCCGAGATCAACCTGCGCAGCGCCTTCGACCGCAAGAACTATTTCTATCCCGATCTTCCGCAGGGCTATCAAATCAGCCAGCTGTATCACCCCATCGTGGGCGAAGGCGAAATCATCGTCAACATGGGTCCGGGCGTCGCCCGCCATGTGCGCATCGAACGCATCCATCTGGAACAGGACGCGGGCAAGTCGATCCACGACATGGACCCCAACATGTCCTTCGTGGACCTGAACCGCACCGGCGTCGCCCTGATGGAGATCGTCAGCCGTCCCGACATCCGTGGCCCCGAAGAGGCCGCTGCCTATGTTGTCAAGCTGCGCCAGATCCTGCGCTATCTGGGCACCTGCGACGGCAACATGCAGAACGGCAACCTGCGCGCCGACGTGAACGTGTCGGTCTGCAAGCCCGGCGATTATGAACGCTTTGCCGAGACCGGTGATTTCAGCCATCTGGGCACGCGCTGCGAGATCAAGAACATGAACTCGATGCGCTTCATACAAGCGGCCATCGAATACGAGGCACGCCGCCAGATCGCCATCATCGAGGATGGCGGCAAGGTCGTACAGGAAACGCGCCTTTATGACGCTGACAAGGGTGAAACCCGGTCGATGCGGTCCAAGGAAGAAGCGCATGACTATCGCTATTTCCCCGACCCCGATCTGCTGCCGCTGGAGATCGAACAGGCTTGGGTCGATGACATCGCAGGTGCGATGCCGGAACTGCCCGACGAAAAGAAGGCACGCTTCGTCAAGGACATGGGCCTGTCGGAATATGACGCGGGCGTTCTGACCGCCGAGCTGGAAAACGCGAACTTTTTCGAGGCCGTGGCCGCGGGTCGTGACGGCAAGATGGCCGCCAATTGGGTCATCAACGAATTGTTCGGTCGGTTGAACAAGGAAGGCTTCACGGTTCAGACCTCGCCCATCTCGGCGGATCAGCTGGGCGGCGTGGTCGATCTGATCGCCAAGGGTGACATCTCGGGCAAGATCGCCAAGGACCTGTTCGAGATCCTTTGGACCGAAGGCGGCGACCCCGCCCAGCTGGTCGAGGAACGCGGCATGAAGCAGGTCACCGACCTTGGCGCCATCGAGGCCGCCGTGGACGAGATCATCGCCGCCAACCCCGCGCAAGTCGAAAAGGCCAAGGCCAACCCCAAGCTGGCGGGCTGGTTCGTCGGTCAGGTTCTGAAGGCCACGGGCGGCAAGGCCAACCCCGCCGCCGTCAATGAGCTGGTCGCCAAGAAGCTGGCGCAGTGACATCATGACCCCGTCCGCCTTGGGCGGGGTCTTTCCTTTTCAAACGGGCGCGGCCCTTTTTCGTGAATGGCAGGATGCAGATGGGTATTTCTGAACCGGGCTTTGAATATTCCGTCGTCGCGGCCCCCTCGCGTGGGGAAAAGGACAAGGACGCCAAGACCCCGACCGACCGCTATGCGCTGGCGCTGACCGCCCAGCTGAACAGCATGGCCGCCGAGGGTTGGGAATATCTGCGCGCCGACGTCCTGCCATCCGAGGAACGCAGCGGTCTGACCGGACGCACCACGGTCTATCACAACGTGCTGGTCTTCCGCCGTGCGACCGGCAAGGGCAAAGCTGCCCCCAAGCCCAAGCCCGAACCGGCGATCGACCCCAAGTTCTAGGGCGTCACGCCACCGCCCGCAGGCTGTCGGGACAGAAGCTGCTGATCTGGACGGTATCGCGTTCGAAGATGCAGAAGCTGCCCGGCGGAACTTCGGACCAATCCGCCTGATCGGTCTCCAACGGCTCGGACACCACGGCCCATCCCTGCCGCGACGCCGACCACCGGTGATAGAGCGATGGCGCATGATCATCACTGCTGTAGCGCAGGGCGTAAAGCCGTTCGCCGTCCGACAGCGCACAGGCGGCGCGAACATGCGGAGCGACGCCGCGCTGTCGCGCAAGATCGCCCATCAGACCGATCGCGCGCTGCATGGCAGCCTTGGGGTCGCGGTCCAGACCCTGTCCAAGCGCAATCAGGAACAGCGCCTCGCTGTCGGTCGCGCCCTTGCGTTCGCAATAGAGATCATCGGGGATCAACGCATCGGCATGGCGGCGAAAGCTGTCATAGCCGCCGAACTGGCCGTTATGCATAAAGCTCCAGCGGCCAACGGCGAAGGGATGGCAGTTGTTGCGGCTGGTCGCGGTGCCGGTCGAAGCACGCACATGCGCCATGAACAACCCTGACCGCACCTGCCCCACAAGACTGCGCAGGTTCGGGTCCGACCACGCCGGCAACACATCGCGATACAGACCGGGCTGGGGGCGTTCGCTATACCATGCGATCCCGAAGCCATCCGCATTGACGGGCGTGGGGCATTGGGTTGCCCCCTGCGCCTGCCGGATCAGCGAATGCGCCGGCAGGCTGACGATGTCCTCAAGAAAGATCGACTGGCCCAGATAGGCCGCCCAACGACACATGCCCTGCCCCTTTGCGTCTTCTTTGTGACAGAGCTAGCACAAAGGTATGACGCATTCACCTTATTCCGCAGGCGGAGGCGTCTCTTCCACGATCACCAGGTCGCGTTCGCTTGCGCCTTTGGCATGTGCCAGCGCCGCCTGGTATTCACTGCTGTGATAACAGGCAACCGCGGCCTCCAGACTGGGGAAGCGGGCAACGACGTTGCGGGCGCGGTCATTGCCCTCCAGCTGGTGGTAGCGACCGCCGCGCGCGACGAAGACGCCGCCGTGAAGGGCGATCGCAGGACCGGCCTCCTTGGCATAGCGGCCATAGGCCTCGGCGTCGGTGACGGTCACATGTGCAATCCAGAGCGCGGTCATGCGGTTTCTCCGATCAGGGTTTCGACTTGGGCGAATGCCGCATCGGCGGCATCAAGGCTGGGCGCACCGCCCTGGGCACGGTCGGGACGGCCACCGCCCCCCTTGCCACCAAGTGCTGCGGTTGCGGTCTGCACGATGGCAACGGCGCTGACGCGGTCGGTCAGATCACCCGTGACGCCTGCGGCCACCGTGGCCTTGCCATCGGATTCCGCCAGAACCAGCACGACGCCACTGCCCAGCTGTGCCTTCATCTCATCGACCAAGGCGCCCAGTTCCTTGCCGCCCACGCCCTCGACCTTGCGACCGATGAACTTGATGCCGGCAATCTCTTTCGCCTCGGATGCACCGCCGCCGCCCATGGCCAGCTGACGCTTCAGCTGGGCCACTTCGTTGGCCAAGGCCTTGCGTTCGTCGGCCATCGCGCGAACGCGGTTCACCACCTCGGCGGATTGCGCCTTCAGAATGCCCGCGATTTCCGTCAGGCGACGGTCGGCGTCGCGCAGGTGGTCCATGGCCGCTTGGCCCGTCAGCGCCTCGATCCGGCGCACGCCTGCGCTGGAGGCACTGTCGCCCAGCAGCGCGAAGGCCCCGATATCGCCGGTGCGCATGACATGCGTGCCGCCGCAGAGTTCCAGCGAATAGGTCGTGCCGTCGGTACCCTTGCCGCTGCCGTCCTGGCTGCCCATCGATACGACGCGGACCTCGTCGCCGTATTTTTCACCGAACAGGGCCTGCGCGCCGATGCCGCGTGCATCGTCCGGCGTCATGATACGGGTCACCACGGCGCTGTTCTGGCGGATGAAGTCATTCACCTCGGCCTCGACCTGCGCCATTTCCTCGGCGCTGACCGCGTGGTTATGGCTGAAGTCGAACCGCAGGCGATCCGGCGCATTCAGGCTGCCCCGCTGCGAGACATGATCGCCAAGCGCGCGACGCAGCGCCTCGTGCAACAGGTGCGTGGCCGAATGGTTGGCCCGGATCGCCCCACGGCGCGCGTGATCGACCGTCAAGGTTGCGCCCTGACCGCGGCTGATCGTGCCCACGGTCACTTCGGCCATATGGATGAAGACACCGGCAACGCGCTTGGTATCGGTGACGCGGGCCGCGCCGGTGTCGGTCTTGATCAGACCGGTATCACCAACCTGACCGCCGCTTTCGCCATAGAAGGGCGTCTGGTTCACAACGATGCTGACCGTGCTGCCTTCGCCCGCGTCTGCAGCTTCGGCACCATCAGCGACCAGTGCCAGAACCTGCCCTTCGGCGGTTTCGGTATCATAGCCGAGGAATTCCGTGACGCCGTGCTTTTCGGCCAGTTCGAACCAGACGGTGGCATCGGCCGCTTCGCCCGAGCCGGACCATGCGGCACGCGCCATGCGCTTCTGTTCGGCCATGGCGCTGTCGAAGCCCTCGGTTTCCACGGCGCGACCCTTTTCGCGCAGAGCGTCCTGCGTCAGGTCCAGCGGGAAGCCGAAGGTATCATACAGCTTGAATGCAGATTCGCCGGGCAGGTTCGCGCCTTCCGGCAGCTTGGCCAATTCATCGTCCAGCAGGCGCAGACCGCGGTCCAGCGTCTGGCGGAAACGGGTTTCTTCGCTGCGCAGCGTTTCTTCGATCATCGACTGCGCGCGGGTCAGTTCGGGATAGGCCGCGCCCATCTGGCGGACCAGTTCCGGCACCAGCTTGTGCATGACCGGATCCTGTGCACCCAGCATGTGGGCGTGGCGCATCGCGCGGCGCATGATGCGGCGCAGGACATAGCCGCGGCCTTCGTTGCTGGGCATCACCCCATCGGCCAGCAGGAAGCTGGTCGAACGCAGGTGGTCGGCGATGACACGGTGGTGCACCTTGCCGGGCCCGTCGGGATCGGCGCTGGTAACATTGGCGCTGGCCTCGATCAGGCTGCGCATCAGGTCGGTGTCGTAATTATCGTGCTTGCCCTGCAGCAGTGCCGCGATCCGTTCCAGCCCCATGCCGGTATCGATCGACTGCATGTCCAGCGCGCGCATCGAGCCATCCTCGAACTGCTCGTTCTGCATGAAGACGACGTTCCAGATCTCGATGAAGCGGTCGCCATCCTCATCCTTGCTGCCCGGAGGGCCGCCCCAGATCTTGTCGCCGTGGTCGAAGAAGATCTCGGTGCAGGGGCCGCAGGGACCGGTCGGCCCCATCTGCCAGAAGTTGTCGCTGGTCGGAATGCGGATGATGCGGTCGTCGGTCAGGCCCGCGACCTTCTTCCACATCTGGGCGGCTTCGTCATCGGTGTGATAGACGGTGACCAGCAGACGATCCTTGGGGATGCCGAATTCGCGGGTCAGCAGCTCCCAGGCATAGGGGATCGCCTCGGCCTTGAAGTAATCGCCGAAGCTGAAGTTGCCCAGCATCTCGAAGAACGTATGGTGCCGCGCGGTATAGCCGACGTTGTCCAGATCGTTGTGCTTGCCGCCTGCACGCACGCATTTCTGCGCGGTGGTGGCGCGGCTGTAATCGCGCGTTTCCAGGCCGGTGAACATGTTCTTGAACTGAACCATGCCCGAATTGGCGAACATCAGTGTCGGGTCGTTGCGCGGAACCAGCGGGCTGCTGTCCACGACACGGTGGCCGTTCTTTTCGAAATAGCCAAGGAAGGTGGATCGGATGTCGTTCAGACTGGGCATGGCGGGCCTTCATCGCAAATATGTTCTGGCTGTTTCCGGCCAAGCCGGACTTGCTGCTTGGTCTATCGCCAGCCTTCACGGCTGTCCAGCAATCGCAAACGAAAGCGCGCGAGGGATGATCCCACGCGCGCCATGCAGTTCAAACCGGGACCGGGATCAATCCTCGGTCAGGGCCTCGTTGTCGCCGCCTTCTTCGCTGCCGAATTCCAGACCGTGGCTGGCGCGGATCTTGTCTTCGATGGCAAAGGCCACTTCGGGACGGTCGCGCATAAACTGCTTGGCATTTTCGCGCCCCTGCCCGATGCGTTCGTCGCCATAGGAATACCAGGCGCCCGACTTTTCAACGACGCCGGCCTTGACGCCAAGGTCGATCAATTCACCGACCTTGCTGATGCCCTCGCCATACATGATGTCGAATTCAACCTGGCGGAAAGGCGGCGCGACCTTGTTCTTGACGACCTTGACGCGGGTCGCGTTGCCAACGACCTCGTCGCGGTCCTTGACCGAACCGATGCGGCGGATGTCCAGACGGACCGAGGCATAGAACTTCAGCGCGTTGCCGCCCGTCGTGGTTTCCGGGTTGCCGAACATGACGCCGATCTTCATGCGGATCTGGTTGATGAAGATCACCATGCAATTGGAACGCCCGATGCTGGCGGTCAGCTTGCGCATCGCCTGGCTCATCAGGCGGGCCTGACTGCCCATCTGCATGTCGCCCATGTCGCCTTCGATTTCCGATTTCGGCGTCAGCGCCGCGACCGAGTTGACCACGACCAGGCTGACCGCACCCGAACGCACCAGCGTATCGACGATTTCCAGCGCCTGTTCGCCGGTGTCGGGCTGGCTGATCAGCAGCTCATCCAGATTCACGCCAAGCTTCTTGGCATATTGCGGGTCCAGCGCGTGTTCGGCATCGACGAATGCGCAGACGCCGCCCTTTTTCTGTTCCTCGGCCACGACATGCAGCGTCAGCGTGGTCTTGCCCGAGCTTTCCGGCCCGAAGATCTCGATGATGCGGCCCTTGGGCAGACCGCCGATCCCAAGCGCGATGTCCAGACCAAGCGACCCGGTCGAGGTCGAACTCGATCTCGGCCACGGGGCTGTCTTTGCCCAGCTTCATGATCGAACCCTTGCCGAACTGGCGTTCGATCTGGGCCAAGGCGCTGTCCAGCGCCTTCTGCTTGTCTGCTGTGCGTTTGTCGGTCATGTCGAAAATGCTCGCCTGTGCCATGTCATTCCCATCGTTATTTCACAGCCCACCGGACTGGGCAATCACCTCAACGGAACGAATGTTCACGTCCTGTTCGCATATACATGCGCCATCGCCCCCCGGTTTTCAAGCATGACGTGGTTAATAATCGATTCGCTTTCCCGACCTTGACCCGCGCGCGGTTAACAAAGCGTTTACACTGCTGCGCACGCCCGTTATCCACGGCCCGATTGCAGCAAACCACATGATCGGAGCGACTGCGAATGCTGATATTCTGGGAACAGAGACTGGTCTTTCTTGCGACCCCCAAGACCGCCTCGAGCGCCATCGAGATGTCGCTGGAATCGCTGGCATCCGCCGCCCTGCAGCGCCCTGCGCAGCTGAAGCACACCGATATCGGGACCTATCACCGCCATCTTGGCCCCTGGCTGGAGGCGCAGACAGGCGACCGCTTCACCACCGTCGCCCTGATGCGCGAACCCGTCAACTGGCTGCGCAGCTGGTACCGCTTCAAGCTGCGCGACGACCACGAAGACCCCCAGCATGCGATGGATGGCATCAGCTTTGCCGATTTCGCCAATGATTACGCGCTGAAGGGCGGCCCCGAGGCTTTGGGCATCGGAACGCAGGGCGCTTTCCTGACCGAAGGTCTGCGGACCGTCAACTGCATCTTCCAATACGAACGCATTCAGGATTTCGTCGATTTTCTGGAAACCCGGCTGGATTGCGCGATCGAACTGCCGCGCATCAACGTTCCGCCCAGTGTCGATGTCCATCTGGACACCGCCGCCGAACGGAACCTGCGGCAGGCGATGTCCTTTGATCTGGACCTCTACGACACGCTTTAGGGGTCAATGCGGGCGCGGGTCCGGGGTGGCCAGCTGGGTGCGGACCAGTTCGGTCAGCTCGGTCAGGGTGAAGGGTTTGGCCAGGAAGGCCGCGTTCGGCACCGGCACCTGACCATCGACGAAGATGTCTTCGGTATAGCCCGACATGAAGATGACGCGGGCCTGCGGGATCAGCTTCAATGCCTCGCGCACCCATGACGGGCCGTCCAGACCCGGCATGACCACATCGGTCACGAAGATGTCGATCTGACAGTCGCCCTTTTCCAACAATTCCAGCGCCGCCTCGCCCGAGGCGGCCTCGGCGACCTCGAACCCTTTCAGCTTCAGCGCGCGCGAGGCAAAGGCCCGGACCGGGGCTTCGTCCTCGACCAGCAGGACGCGACCACGCGGGCCGGTGGACATCTGGTCAACCCGTGCCGCGGGGGCCGCGACCGGCGGGGCCTTCAACAGCGACCGCGCATGCGCCGGCAGATAGATGGTAAAGGTCGTGCCCTTGCCCAGCTCGCTGTCGCAGAAGATATAGCCGCCGGTCTGCTTGATGATGCCATAGGCGGTCGACAGCCCCAGTCCCGTACCCTCGCCCGCCTTCTTGGTCGTGAAGAAGGGATCGAAGATCTTCTCCAGATGATCGGGCGCGATGCCATTGCCCGCGTCGCGCACCGTGATCGCGACATAGTCGCCCTGCGCCAGCGTCACCCGGTCACGATGCTCGGGCGCGGCCAGATGCATGTTGCGCGTTTCGACCAGAATGTTGCCACCTGAAGGCATCGCGTCACGGGCGTTGACCACTAGGTTCATGATCACCTGTTCAAGTTGGCGCTTGTCAGCACGGATGGCGCGCAGGGCCGGATCGTGGGTGATGGTCAACCCGACGCGTTCACCCACCAACCGGTTCAGCAGATGGGTCAGATCGGCCAGCGTGTCGCGCAGGTCCAGCATCTGCATCGTCAGCGTCTGCTTGCGCGAAAACGCCAGCAGCTGTCCCACCAGCGCCGCAGCCCGATTGGCGTTCTGGCTGATCTGGTCCAGATCGGCGAAATCCGGATCTCCCTTGTCATGGCGCAGCATCAGCAGGTCGCAATGCCCGCTGATGGCGGTCAGAAGATTGTTGAAATCATGTGCGACGCCGCCCGCCAGCTGGCCGATGGCCTGCATTTTCTGGCTCTGGGCGAATTGTGCCTCCAGCGTCTTCAGCGCGCTGGCGTCGGTCAACACGGCGATGATCTGATCGCCCGCAAACGGGTCCCGTGCCAGTCCCACCTGAAAATGGCGGTCGCGCATGTCGCCGTTGCGACTGTCAGGGTGGCGGAGGCGCAGCATTTCGGTCCGGTTGACGGCGCGCCCGGCGCACATGTCGGACAGCCAGTCGGCTAAGGGCCGGCCGGGGCCGTCCAGCAGCTGCGTGATGTTCTGGTCCAGCGCGTCCGTCAGCATGCCGTCCAGCAGCGCCCGCGCTGCTGCGTTCGCACGGCAGATCACCCCGTCGGACCGCAGCCGCAGCAGCGCCACGGGAATGGCATCGAATTCGTCACGATCCTCGGCGTCGTCCAGATCCAGCGCGACGTGGAAGGGTTCGTCCATCTGTCCGGCCCGCAGATAGGACCAAATCTGCAGCGGTGCATCGGGCAGACAGCTGAGGGTCAGGACATCGCCATCGGGCAAGGCCATTTCCGCATTGCCAAGGCGCAGGGCGCGCGTCAACATCTGCTGCAACTGGCCATCGGCGTCGGCGCGCAGCCGGGTCATCAGCGACAGGATGCTGCGTCCGGTCAGATCCTCGAACCCCAGATGGGCGGATTGGTTCTGATAAAGCACAAGACCGTCGGCATCACACAGCCAGATCGGCTCGGCGGCGGCGGCCACTTCGGACCGGATCGCCGACAGCGCGCGCCGGGCGGCCATTCCGCGCGACAGATGCGACAGGCCGACCGCTCCGCCCAGCAGATACCACGCCACGCCCACGGTTCCCGCCGCAACCGCCGTCAGCCCCGTCGCGGCCCCCGGCGCCACCGCCAGAATGCCCGCCCCCGCCACCATCGGCGTCAGCAACAGCGGCAAGGCCGCCATCGCCCCCTTGGGCAGGCCTGCGTGTTGGTCCAGATGCGCCATGCGAATCGTCCTTTTGCCCTTTGACGATCCTCTGCCTAGCCGACCCGGTCTTAACAGGGCGTTAACTTTGATCCCGCTTCTGGGCATCAGCTCCGACGCACCAGCACAGCCAGATAGAAGCCGTCGCCCGCCGTCAACGGCGTCCAGGATTGCTGGTGCTGTGCCTCGAAGCCCGGATGGCGTTCCAGAAATCCGCGCAGCTGGTCGCCGTTCTCATCGTCCAGAACCGAGCAGGTCATATAGGCCAAATGCCCACCGACGCGCACCATCGGGACGACCTGATCCAAAATCTCGGCCTGCACTTCGGTCAGGCGGATCAGCTGTTCCTGGGTCAGGCGCCATTTCGCATCGGGCGTGCGGCGCCAGGTGCCGGTGCCCGAACAGGGCACGTCGGCCACGATCAGATCATAGCTGCCCTCGGGCTTGCGCAGGATGCGCACGGGGACGCCCGCGCGTTCAGCGCGTTCGGGCAGATCGCCCATGCGGGCCGGCAGGGCGTCATGGGCCTCGTATCGGGCCTTGGGCTGGCGCGCGGCCAGCGCCAGCGTCTTGCCGCCCCCGCCCGCGCAATAATCCAGCACGCGGTCGTCAGGGCGCAGTGGCAGCGCCGCGCAGGCCAACTGGGGCGAGAGGTCCTGCAGCTCGATCCCGCCATCACGATACAGACCGGACCGTGCGACGGCGCGTTCGTTGCCCAGAACCTGCAGCGCGGTGGGCAGGTCGTCGGCGGCGCGGGTGGGAATGTCTTCGCCGGCCAGCTGATCCATGGCGCTGTCGGGGTCGCAGCGCTGCGGGTTCACGCGCAGCCAGACCGGCGCGCGATCGGCCATCGCCGCGGCGACCTGCCCCGCCTGACGCCCGAGCGAGGCATACCAGCGCGGCCTGATCCAACCGGGCAGATCATCGGGCAGATCGTCCGGCGGGACATGCCCTGCCTCGGTATCGGTCAGGGGTGCGGGCGAATGTCCCTCGCCCGAGAAAAGATCCGCGATCGGTAGGTCGTTGCGCCGGGCGTGGCCGATCATCAGGCCGCGACCGTCAAGCGACCCGCCAAGGGCCGCCAGACTGTCGCGCTGACGCAACGCGCCAAAGACCAGATCACGCAGCTTGGCGCGATCCCCCGATCCGGCAAAGCGGCTGCCCCGCGACCAGCGCAACAACGCCTGTTCAGCGGGCATCCCCGCCAGCACCTGATCCAGAACCGTGATCGCGGCGGCAATCCGCGCCCCCGGCGTCACGTAGCAGGCCCGTTTTGGGAAAATTCGATGCGCATCTGTCAGCCCCCTTGCAGTCTGCCCGATTTGAACGGCGTCGGGCCTAGCACGGTCGAAACCATGCGCTCAAGCCGCGGTCGGCTGCAAGCGGGTCCTGACGTCAGAATGACGTTACCTCAGAAGGCCTGCACCTCAGAACGCCTGCGCCCGGACGCGCACGAAAGGCAGCCAGGCCAACAGCGGGATCGGCGCCAGCGCCGCGATGTGGATCAACCCCGGAACATCATGCATCACCGCAAGCCGCATAAGGTATCGCGCCATCGCCAGGCTTTCCGAAGGCGCACGCCCGAAGATCCCGTCAATGTAATCGCGCCCGAACTCCCACACCGGCATCGCCGATGCCCCCGAGATCACGGCCGCGATCAGCGCCAGCAGCAGTGGATAGAGAACCAGCCCCAGCAGCCCCAACAGGGCCGAACCCGCGATCTTGCATCCCAGCACGATGTTATAGGCAAAGCTGGCCTTGCGCAGCACCGGCGACACCGCCAGCACATCCCCCCACGAGGCGTCGAACCATTCCGTGCCGATGGTATCGGCCTGACGTCCGCGAAGGGCGCGGTGGAACGCACCCTCGATGGTGCGGGCGCGACGGTCGTGGATGACGAATTCGATCAGCGGCTTTTCGGGAAAGGCCGTCGCCTGTTCGGCCACACGTGCCAGCCCCCGGCTGGAATAGCCGATCTTGATGCGCCGCGGATGGCTGGGAAAGCGATAGCCATAGACGATGTTGGGATTGGTCGGCGATCCGACGATCACCGTCCGGGACAGGTCGAAGCTGCCGCGCACGGTCCTGAGTTGCTTGCCTTTGACGCCCAAGGACAGGTTCCTTCATGTGCCGGACCCGCGCACCGGGCCTTCTGCTGGCGGGGCGGTCGTGAAACGTATCAGGAACCACCCTTAGCCTTTTGAACGGAATTAGGAAAAACCGCCGCCTTGCGCAAGAACAAATGGTTAACACGGGCAATGATTTACGCAATCGTTTGCGGGTCCATGTGCAACCGGGACGCAGGGATCGCGTTGGGCGGCAAGTTCACCGATCAAAACGGAGATACGCCACGATGACCCATCACAGCACGCCCATCCCCGGCCAGCTTGCCCCGCTGATCACCGCCAAGAACCATCAGGACAACGCCTTCGCCCTGCCCGCCACGCCAGACAACCGCATGACGGCGGTCTTCTTCTACCGCGGTATCCACTGCCCCATCTGCAAAAAGCAGATCGAGGAATTGGCACGCCGTCAGGGTGAATTCCGCGATCTGGGTGTGGATGTCGCCGCCATCTCGATGGACGATCGCGAAAGGTTCGACCGCCAGCAGCAGGAATGGGATCTGGGCGATCTGCATGTCGGCCACGATCTGACCGAAGAATTTGCCCGTGAATGGGGATTGTTCATCTCGGACAAGGAAAATGACGCCGAGCCTGCGCGTTTTGCCGAACCGGGCATCGCGATCCTTTATCCCGATGGGCGGATCTATGCGATGTATCTGCAGAACGTGCCCTTCGCGCGCCCGACCACGGATGATCTGCTGTCGGGACTGAAGTTCATTCTGGAAAACGACTATCCCATTCGCGGGACCGCATAAGCAAAGGGGGCCATTGCGGCCCCCTTTTCCGTTCCGTCACTGACCGTCGGGGATCAGCGCGCCTTCGGCGACTTCGGGCAGCTTGCCGTTCAGCGCAGCGTTCAGCTGATCGCGATCCAGCGCGCCTTCCCACCGGCTGACGACGACCGTGGCCACCGCATTGCCGATGAAGTTGGTGATCGAGCGGCATTCCGACATGAAGCGGTCCACCCCCAGGATCAGCGCCATGCCCGCAACCGGCACCGTCGGCACCACCGACAGCGTCGCCGCCAGCGTGATGAAGCCCGCACCAGTCACGCCCGCAGCCCCCTTCGACGACAGCATCGCGACCAGAAGCAGCAGCACCTGTTGTTGCAGCGACAGGTCGGTATTCGTCGCCTGCGCGATGAACAGCGCCGCCAGCGTCATATAGATGTTGGTGCCATCCAGGTTGAAGGAATAGCCCGTCGGCACGACCAGCCCCACGACGGGACGCGCGCAACCGGCCCGCTCCATCTTTTCCATCAGCGACGGCAGCGCCAATTCCGACGACGATGTGCCCAGCACCAGCAGGATTTCCGTCCGCAAATAGCTGATCAGCTTGAAGATCGAAAAGCCGTTCAGCAGGCAGACAGTGCCCAGAATCATGACAATGAACAGCGCCGAGGTCAGATAGAAGGTCCCGACCAGCGCCGCCAGATTGGCCACCGCGCTGATGCCGTATTTGCCGATGGTGAAGGCGAAGGCCCCGAAGGCGCCGATGGGGGCGGCCTTCATCAGGATATCGACGACGCGGAAGATCGCCTGGCTGGCACTTTCAAAGACGGCCAGCACTGGCTTAGCCTTGTCGCCGATCAGGATCATGGAAATCCCGAACAGGATCGCCACGAACAGCACCTGCAGGATGTTGCCCTCGACGAAAGCCGACACCAGCGTGGTGGGGATGATGTCCATAACAAAGCCCGTCAGCGATGTCTCATGCGCCTTTTCGGCATAGCCGGTGACGGTGCTGGCATCCAGCGTCGCCGGATCGATGTTCATGCCACTGCCCGGCTGGATGACATTGGCGACGATCAGCCCGACGATCAGCGCCAGCGTGGAGAACGTCAGGAAATAGGCGAAGGATTTGCCCACGACGGACCCGACGCCGCGCAGGCTGCCCATGCCGGCCAGCCCGGTCACGATGGTCAGGAAGATCACCGGCGCGATGATCATCTTGACCAGCTTGATGAAACCGTCGCCCAGGGGCTTCAGCGCCTCACCCGTCTGGGGGAAGAAATGCCCGACCAGCGCGCCGCAGATGATGGCGGTCACGACCTGAAAATAGAGATGGGCGTAGAACGGCTTGGGGGTGGGCGCATGGGGTTGCGCGGATGGATCCAGCTGCATGAGGTCTCCTCCTACCTTTGCATGTGACGGAAATCTTGCGGGCAGAATAAGCATCGCAGGCGACATCCGAAGGGGCTGGACGCATGACTGCAATGCGTTGAAAACATGGCTTTCCTATGCCGTGATGGGGGTAATCATGTGTGGTTTCCCACACGCCCCGCATCTGCTAGTGTGGAAAACGAAACAACGTCGCCGGACCGATCCCCCCAGATGCCCACACCCCAGACGCGCGGCGATTCGTCCCGCCCACCCCTGCAACGCATCGCGCTGGCCGTCGTGCTGATGGTTTCGGTGCCGCTGGCGACCTGGCATCTGACCAAGGGCGCCGCCATGGCGCGTCTGGAACAGGCGGCGACGGCCATCGCCCAGACCCGCTTGCTGGCGCTGGACAGCATCCTTGATCGGCAGCGAGCCGTTGCGATGGTGCTGTCGGTCGATCAGCAGGTCATCGCGACCCTGCGCGACGGGCGCATGTCCGACCCCGAGGTTTCCGCCAAGCTGGACCTGCTGCGCGGCGAAACCCAAAGCAGTGTCATCTATCTGATGAATGCCCAGGGGCGGGCGGTGGCGGCATCGAACTGGGATCAGCCGGCCAGTTTTGTCGGGCATGACTATGGGTTCCGCGACTATTTCCGGCAGGCGATGCAGAACGGCACGGGTCAGGAATATGCGCTTGGCACGGTCAGCGGTCGGCACGGGCTGTATCTTGCCCATGACATCCGCGACGAAGGCCGCCCCATCGGCGTCATCGTCGTCAAGATCGAGTTCGACCAGTTGGAGCGTGCATGGGCCCGCGACAGCGACGCGACCTTCGTGATGGGCAGCGACGACCGGGTGCTGATCTCCAGCCGTCCCGACCTGCGGTTCCAACCCCTGCCCGTGTCCCGCGGCGTCCTGACCACCCGTGCGCCCCTGCGCCGCAGCGACTGGCAACTGGTCGTGCAGACCTCGACCGCAGGGCCCCGCCGTCTGGCGGCCTTGGCTGCGGGGACGGCGCTGCTGGTGGTGATGCTGGGCGGGATCGTGGCCGCGCTGATCGCGGCACGGATGCGCCGCGCGGCACGGCAGGCCCGCGCCCAAGCCGCCTATCGCGCCGATCTGGAGCAGGCGGTGCAGACCCGCACGCGCGACCTCTCGGATGAGATGCGCGAACGCAAGGCGGCCGAACAGCGCCTGATCCGCCTACAATCCGATCTGGTGCAGGCGAACAAGCTGGCCACCCTTGGCCAGATCACCGCGGGCGTGGCGCATGAATTGAACCAGCCGCTGGCCACCATCCGCCTGCTGGCGCAGAACGGGCAGGCCCTGCTGCCCGCACATGCGGCGCAGGCCACCGGCGACAACCTGACCCGCATCATCGGCATGACCGACCGCATCGCCGTCATCACCGACCGCCTGCGCGGCTTTTCCCGCAAGGCGACGGGGACGATGCAGGCGGTGTCCCTGCAAAGCGCGATACAGGCGTCGCTGATGCTGACGGCCAGCCGCAGGCGGGCCAGCGCCATGCGGTTTGACCTGCCCGATCTGCCCGACGATTTGTGCGTGCACGCCGAATTTGTCCGGTTGGAGCAGATCCTGGTGAACCTGCTTACGAATGCCCATGATGCCCAGCACGACTGCCCCGACCCGTGGATCCAGCTGCGGGCCAGCTGGGACGCCGCGACCCTGACCCTGACCATCACCGACAACGGGCCGGGTCTTGGCCCTGAGGCCGCGACGCGGCTGTTCACCCCCTTCGCCACCGACAAGCCGCAGGGCATGGGGCTGGGGCTTGTCATCTCGCGCGATATCGCCCGCGATTTCGGGGGCGACCTGACCCTCGATCCCGCAGTTCCGGGACAGGGTGCCACCTTCCGCCTGACGCTAAGGAGAGCCTGATGCCCCAAGACCCCTGCATCTGCCTGATCGACGATGACGACGACCTGCGGGCGGCGCTGGCGCAGATGCTGACGATTGCGGGCATCGCCGTGCGCGACTTCGCCGATGCCCATGCGGCCCTGCAGATCCTGAGCCCCGATTTCGACGGGGCGGTCCTGACCGACGTGCGCATGCCCGGCATGGACGGCCTGCAGCTGTTCCAGCACCTGCACGACATGGACGCCGATCTGCCGGTGATCCTGCTGACGGGGCATGGCGATGTCGAGATGGCGGTCAGGGCGCTGCACGCGGGGGCCTATGATTTCCTAACCAAGCCCGTTGCCGCCGAAGTTCTGACCGCCGCGCTGCGACGCGCGCTGACGGCCCGCAGGCTAGTTCTGGAAAACCGCCGCCTGCGGCAGGCGCAGGGCGATGTCGCGCTGGCGCATCCGCCGCTGATGGGGGACAGCCCCGTGATGCGGCAGCTGCGCGACAGCCTGATCCGCGTGGCCGATGCGCAAAGCGATGCGCTGATCACAGGCCCCGGCGGTGCCGGAAAATCGCTGGTTGCGCGCGCCATCCACCGGCACGGGCCGCGCCGCGCCAAGCCCTTCGTCATGCTGGATTGCGCCGCCCTGTCGCCAGACCGGATCGACGCGACGCTGCTGGGGGCCGAACCCGCGCCCAATGCCCGTCATACGCGCACCTCCGGCCTGCTGGAAAAGGCCCATCGCGGCGTCCTGTGCCTTGATGACGTCGCAGCCCTGCCCCAGCCCGCCCAGACACGTCTGCTGAAGCTGGTCGAGGCGGCGGAATTCTGGCCCGCCGGTGCCGCAGCCCCCCGACCGCTGGATCTGCAGATCATCGCCACCGCCGAAAGCGAGACCCAGGGCGATCTGCACTCGGGGCTGTATTATCGCCTGTCGCGCGCCATCGTGACGGTTCCGTCGCTGTCGGCGCGGATGCAGGACGTTCCGGCGCTGTTCCGCCATTTCCTGCAATCGGCGGCGGACCGGCTGTCGCGCAGCGTGCCGCCCTTGACCGATCTGGTGCTGGCCCATCTGGCGACCCATCGCTGGCCGGGCAACCTGCGCGAACTTCAGGCCTTTGCCGAACACCATCTGCTGGGGATCGAGGGGACGGCAGGCCACACGCCCCCCGCCCGCCCCGCGCTGGCCCAGATGGTCGCCACCTATGAGGCAGCGTTGATCCGCGACACCCTGCGCGACTGTCAGGGCCATGCGACACAGGCGATGGAGATGCTGGGGCTGCCGCGCAAGACCTTCTATGACAAGCTGGCCCGCCACGGTATCAAACCGGGCAGTTTTCGTGACCCTGCGTAAGGCAGCCCCACCTGCGGAACGCTTGGGCGTCATGGCGTGTTGTTGCCCTGGCCCGAACAGATAATCCGCGACAATCGTTGATGCGCATCGGGATCCGACTTGCAAGGAATAGCGATGCCCGTCTTTCTGCATGGCCTGTCAACCGCCCTTCCCCCCAATCGCCTTGACCAATCCGACGTCGAATCCCGCGCGGCGCTGATCTTCGGGGGACGCTATCCCCAGTTCGACCGGCTTGCGCGCACCTTCGGAACCTCGGGCATCAAGCACCGCTATTCGGTCATGCCGCTGGACTGGTTTTCCGAAGATCACGGCTGGAAGGATCGCAACGACGCCTATCTGACCGGTGCGGAACAGATGTTCATCGATGCCGCGGATCAGGCCCTGTCCGATGCCGGATGGCGCGCCGATCAGGTCGATTGCGTGGTCACCGTATCATCCACAGGCATCGCCACCCCCACGATCGAGGCCCGCGTCTTTACCCGCATGGGGTTCCGCGACGACATCCTGCGGGTGCCGCTGTTCGGGCTTGGCTGCGCGGGCGGGGTTTCGGGGCTGTCGGTCGCGCAACGGCTGGCTGACGGCGCCGATGCACCCAAGGTCCTGCTGGTCGTGATCGAGGCCTGTTCGCTGTCTTTCCGTACCGACCGCCTGCAAAAGGCCGATATCATCGCCACCGTGCTGTTCGGTGATGGCGCAGCAGCAGCCTGTCTTGCGTCGGATCTGCCCGACAAAGGCCCGCATGTGCAACTGGGCAAGGGATATCAGAAGATCTGGCCCGACACCTTGGCGATCATGGGCTGGGACGTGGATGAGACCGGCCTTGGCGTGGTCTTCGACCGGTCGATCCCCAGCTTCGTGTCGGAACATTTCGCCCAGGCCGCCGATCAGGCGCTGACCGCATCGGGTCTGACCCCCGACGGCATCGACCGTTACGTCTGCCACCCCGGCGGTGCGAAAGTGGTCGAAGCGATCGAGGCCTCGCTGCAGCTGACGCCCGGCGTGCTGGACGCCGAACGTGACGTGCTGCGTGACACCGGCAACATGTCCGCCCCGACGGTGATGTTCGTGCTGAAATCGGTGCTGCAATCGGGTGCCAAGGGCCAGATGATGGCCTGCGCGCTTGGACCGGGCTTCACCGGGTCCTTCCTGCCGATGCATGTGTCGGCGGGCACGTGATGCAGACGGCGACGCTGCTGTTTCTGGGCTTCGTCCTGCTGCAGCGCGGGGCCGAACTGGTCATCGCCCGCATCAACACCCGCCGCCTTCTGGCCCGTGGCGCGCATGAGGTCGGGGCCGAGCATTATCCCTTCATGGTCGCCATGCATGCCCTGTGGCTGATCTGCCTGATCGTCTTCGGATATGATCGCGGCGTCGATCCGTGGTGGCTGACCGGCTTTGCCCTGCTTCAGGTGCTGCGCCTGTGGATCCTTGGCACCCTCGGGTCGCGCTGGACGACGCGCATCATCATCCTGCCCGAACCGCTGGTCCGCCGGGGCCCGTTTCGCATCTTGCGCCACCCGAACTATACCCTTGTGGTGGCCGAGATCATCGTCGCGCCGATGGTGCTGGGGCTGGTCTGGGTGGCCGCGCTGTTCACCGTGCTGAACGCCCTGATGCTGTGGGTGCGTATCAGGGCCGAAAATGCAGCGCTTGCGCCCCTACGCTGACTTGCAGGGGCGACCGGCGACATAGGTTTGCGCCACGGCACGGTCGTCGCCCATGATCTGCAGGATGAACAGCTCCTCGGACAAGGTCTCGGCGCGTTCCATCCGCAGGTCCATGGCGGCCGTCGCGCGGGCGTCCAGCACCACCAGATCGGCATCCGATCCCGGCGCCAGCGTGCCAATGCGGTCCTGCATGCCAAGCGCAATGGCATTGCCCCGCGTGGCCCAATGGAAGGCCGCCAGCGGGTGCAGCTTCTGCCCGCGCATCTGCAGGACCTTGTAGCCTTCGTTCAGGGTCTGAAGCATGGAATAGCTGGTGCCACCACCGATATCGGTTGCGATACCGCTGACGATGCCAGCATCGCGCAAGCCGGCCTCATCGAACAGACCGGACCCGAGGAACAGGTTCGACGTCGGGCAAAAGACCGCGCGACTGCCCGTTTCGGCCATCCGCGCGATTTCGCGCTGTTCAAGGTGGATCGAATGGCCCAGCAGCAGCCTGTCGGACAACAAGCCATGCTGTTCATAAATATCCAGATAATCCCGCGCCTTGGGGTAAAGGCTTAAAGTAAAGTCGATCTCGTCCCGGTTCTCGGACAAATGGGTCTGGATGTGACAGTCAGGGTGTTCCTCTGCCAGCTGACCTGTCATCTGCAACTGTTCCGGCGTCGAGGTGATCGCAAACCGCGGCGTGATCGCATAGCTTTGCCGCCCCTTGCCGTGCCAGTCCCGGATCAGCGCCTTGCTGTCGTCATAGCCCTGCTGCGGTGTGTCCAGCACCGCGTCGGGCGCATTGCGATCCATCATCACCTTGCCCGCCACCATCGCCATATTGCGATCATGGGCGGCAGTGAACAGCGCTACCGCGCTGGTCTTGTGGCTGGAGCAAAAGGCAACACCCGTCGTCGTTCCATGTGCGGTCAGCTGATCAAGGAACAGTCCCGCCATCCGCGTCGCATGGTCCGGGTCGGCAAAGCGGGCTTCCTCGGGGAAGGTATAGGTGTTCAGCCAGTCCAGCAGCTGCGCACCCCAGCTGGCGATCACCTGCACCTGCGGGAAATGCAGATGCGGGTCGATGAAACCCGCCATGATCAGATGTGGGCGGTGGTCGGTCTCGGGCAGGTCATCGCGCGCCAGATCGGCATGGTCACCGACGGCGACGATCTTGCCGTCCTGAACGACGATCACGCCGTCTTCCCAAAAGCGGTGGTTGTCCTGCGTTTCGGCAGGATCGGCGTGAAAGTCGAGGACGCGGCCCCGGATCAGCTGTTGCATGTGTACTTTTTCGACAAGGAAACTGAGGTGAGCCTGCCGATCAATTCGGCGGCGGTGAAAGCGGCGATGACCTCGGGGCGCTTGTCATGGGACAGGCCCGCGCCGATGGGGCAGATCAGCCGCGTCGTGTCGATGCCCTTGGCAAAGCGTGTGAACTGCGCGCGTTTCGTGGCGCTGCCGATCATGCCGACATAGGGCAGATCGGGGCGCGACAAGGCTTCGGCCGCCAGCAGGAAATCCAACGCGTGGTCATGGGTCAGGATGATGACCGCCGTGCCGGGGCGGGCATCGCGGATCAGCGCTTCGGGCAGCGGCGTCAGCTGGGTTACGATGCCGGGGGCCGCCAGCGCCAGTTCCTGCGCCCGCGGGTCGATCAACGTGGCATTCACCGGCAGCGGTTGCAGCGCCAGCGCCAGCGCCCGCCCGACATGGCCCGCACCGAAGATCAGCGCGTCGGGATGGTCCTGCGGCGTCGGTCCCTGCCGGTCCAGTTCCAGAACGACCCGCCCGCCGCAGCATTGGCCGATCTCCGGCCCCAAGGGCACATCCATCCGGTCCAGTTCCAACCCCTGCGCCAGCATCGCCCGCGCCCGGTCGATGGCCATGTATTCCAGCTGGCCACCGCCGATGGTGCCCTGGACGCTGTCGGGACCGACGAACATCTCGGCGCCCACGTCGCGCGGGGTGGACCCGCGGGCGGATATGACGCGAACGCGGATCATCCGCGCAGGCGGTCCACCGCCATCAGTACGCGTTCGGGCGTGGCGGGCGCATCGAGGCGGGCGGGTTCGCGGTAATCGGCCATCGAGGCGACGGCCATGTTGATTGCCTCGAAGACGCTGATGCCCAGCATGAAGGGCGGCTCGCCCACGGCCTTGGACCGCTTGATGGTGCGCTCGGCGGCCTGCGACCAATTGGCCAGCGTGACGTTGAAAATACGCGGGCGGTCGCTGGCCAGCGGCACCTTATAGGTCGAGGGCGCATGGGTCCGCAGGCGGCCCTTGTCGTCCCACCACAATTCCTCGGTCGTCAGCCAGCCTGCGCCTTGGACAAAGGCACCTTCGACCTGGCCCTTGTCGATGGCGGGGTTAAGGCTGCGGCCCACGTCATGCAGCACGTCGCTGCGGTCGATGACATATTCGCCGGTCAGCGTGTCCACCGAGACCTCGGAAACCGCAGCGCCATAGGCATAGTAATAGAACGGCCTGCCGCGCCCCGTCGAACGGTCCCAGTGAATGTCCGGCGTCTTGTAATGCCCTACCGCCGAAAGGTTCACCCGCGCCATATAGGCGGCGGCGATCACCTCGGTAAAGGGGATGGCTGTATCGCCCGCCATGATGTGGCCGGGCACGAATTGCACCGCATCTGTGGCGACCTGCCAACGCTCGGCGACGAATTCCACCAGCCGCGCCTTGATCTGATCCGCCGCGTCCAGCGCCGCCATGCCGTTCAGGTCGGTCCCCGAAGATGCCGCCGTGGCCGAGGTGTTGGGCACTTTCTCCGTCGTGGTCTTGGTGATCTTGACGCGGGCGATGTCGCATTGGAACGCTTCGGCCACGACCTGCGCGACCTTGGTGTTCAGACCCTGCCCCATCTCGGTCCCGCCGTGGTTCAGCATGACCGAGCCGTCGGAATAGATATGGATCAGCGCGCCCGCCTGATTGTACCAGGTCGCGGTGAAGCTGATGCCGAATTTGACCGGCGTCATGGCGATGCCCTTGCGGATCACCCCGCCTTTGGCATTCCAGTCCAGCACCGCCTGACGACGCGCCTGATAATCGCTGCTGGCTTCCAGTTCGTCCAGAATGCGCGGCAGGATCTGATCATTGACCTGCTGGTGATAGGGCGTCAGTTGCCCGTTTTCATAGAGGTTAGCCCGCCGGATCTCCAAAGTATCGCGGCCAAGGGCATAGGCGATTTCTTCGATCATGCGTTCGGCGACGATCACGCCCTGCGGCCCGCCAAAGCCGCGGAAGGCGGTGTTGCTGACGGTGTTTGTCTTCATCGGATGGCTGCTGACGCGCACATCGGGATAGAAATAGGCGTTATCGGCGTGAAACAGCGCCCGATCCGTCACCGGCCCCGACAGGTCCGACGAAAAGCCGCAGCGCGCATACCAATCGCCCTGAACGGCGCGGATTTTGCCCGAATCGTCAAAGCCCACCTCGTAATCGACCACAAAATCATGGCGCTTGCCGGTGGCGATCATGTCGTCATCGCGGTCGGGCCGGATTTTCACCGCCCGTTTCCAGCGCTTTGCCGCAATGGCGGCGACGCAGGCGAACAGGTTCATCTGCGTTTCCTTGCCGCCGAACCCGCCGCCCATCCGGCGCACGTTCACGATGACCGAATGGCTGGGCACCTGCAGGGCATGGGCGACCATATGCTGCACCTCGGAGGGGTGCTGGGTCGAGACGTTGATGGTCATGTCATCATCCTCGCCCGGCACGGCCATGGCGATCTGACCCTCAAGATAGAAGTGATCCTGCCCGCCGATCTCGAACCGTCCGCTGATCCGGCGCGGCGCATCCGCCATCCCCCGGTCGGCATCGCCACGGCGCAGCGTCAGGGGATCGGTGACATAGCCCATGCCTGCATCACGCGCGGCAATAGGGTCCAGCGCATGGGGCAGCGCGTCATAAATGATGCGCGCCTTATGGGCCGCCCGACGCGCCTGATCGCGGGTTTTCGCGATGACCGCAAAGACCGGCTGACCCCAGAACAGCACAGTTTCCTCGGCAAAGATCGGATCGTCCTTTTTGCCATTGGCCGAGACGTCGTTGATCCCCGGAATATCCTTGGACGTCAGCACGCCGATAACACCGGGGTGGGCCAGCGTATCGCTGAAATCCATGCCGGTGATGGTGCCATGGGCGCATTGCGACAGGCCCAGATAGGCATGAACCAACCCCTGCGGTTCGTTCAGATCGTCGGTGTATTCCGCACGCCCCGTGACATGTTTGGAGGCGCTGTCATGGGCGGTGTCCTGATGGGCAAGCCCGCGAATGCTGGTGTCGTCTTTCATGATCATGCCCCCACGGCTTGCGTCAGGCGGACCGGAAGGCCCGGCTCTGATTGTTCCAGCCAGAAGCGGCGGAACAGGTTTTGCGCCACGCGGGCACGGTAATCGGCGCTGGCGCGCATATCCGACATCGGGCTGAAATCATCGGCCACGGCGCGGGCGGCGGCGTCGAAGGTCGCCTGCGCCATGGGCTGGCCTTGCAGCGCGGCTTCGGCGCGGACGGCACGCTTGGGCGTGGCGGCCATACCGCCGAATGCGACGCGGGCATCCTGAATGATGCCGTCCTGCACCGTCAGGCAGAACCCTGCGGCGACGGCGGTGATGTCGCTGTCGCGGCGCTTGCTGACCTTATAGGCGGCGATCACCGCATCAGGGCGCGTCGGGATGATGACGGTTTCCACGAACTCACCCTGCTGGCGGTCCTGTTTGCCGTAATCGATAAAGTAATCCTGCAGCGGCAGTTCGCGGCGTACGTCACCACGGCGCAGCACGATCCGCGCCCCAAGCGCGATCAGTAATGGCGGCGTATCCCCGATGGGCGAGCCGTTGGCGATATTGGCGCCGATGGTGCCCATGTTGCGCACCTGCCAGCCACCGATACGCAGCCAATAGTCATAGGCCGCGGGGATGTGCTGACGGATCAGCGGCGCGGCCTCGGAATAAGTCACGCCCGCGCCGATATGCAATTCGCCATCAATGACTTGCACCGACTTCATCAGGTGACCGATGAAGATCGCGGGACTGATGTCGCGCATGAATTTCGTCACCCACAGGCCGACGTCCGTGGCACCTGCAACCAGCGTCGCCTTGGGTTCGTCCATCAAAACCCGCGCCAGATCATCGGCATCGGCGGGAATGATGGCGCGGTCGCCGTCGCGATCCAGATCGACCCGGCTCGCAGGCATCGCGGCCAGCCGCGCGGCCACGGCATCGCGTTCCCGTATCAGCGCATCGGCGGCCTGCCCGCCCGCGCGGCCGGCGGCCAGCGCGGCGGTGATGATGGGTTCGTATCCGGTGCAGCGGCAGATGTTGCCCTGAAGCGCGATCTCGATATCGGTGGCATTGGCATCGGGTTTCGTCATCCAAAGCCCGTAAAGCGCCATGACGATCCCCGGCGTGCAGAAGCCACATTGGCTGCCGTGATGTTCGACCATGGCTGCCTGAACGGGGTGCAGACCGCCATCCGGTCCCTGCAGATGTTCAATCGTGACGACATGACAGCCGTGACAGGACGCCAGCAACCGGATGCAGGCGTTGATAGGTTCATAGACCAGACCGCCGGTCGTCGGACGCCCCAGCAGCACGGTGCAGGCGCCGCAGTCCCCCTCGGCGCAGCCTTCCTTGGTGCCGGTCAGGCGGCGTGCGATCCGCAGATGGTCCAGCAGCGTGTCCGAGGCACCCACCTGCGACAGGGCAACCTCTTGGTCGTTCAACAGAAAACGCAGCTGGGTGGTCATGGTGTTCCTTCCTGGCGGGCATCGCGTCGGGCAGCTTATGCGGGAAAAGGGGATTGCGGAATTGGCGGCGACGTAGAAGACTTTACATGAAACGTTGAAAGCCAACCACCACCATGTCCTATCTTGAAAGCCTGCGGGTCTTTGTTCGCGTGGTCGAGTTGGGCTCGATCACCGCCGGAGGCAGGGATTTGCGCCTTTCACCGGCAGTTGCCTCGAATTGTATCAAGGATCTTGAAAATCGCTTCGGGCTGCGCCTGCTGAACCGCACCACCCGCAAGCTGACCACGACCGAGGTCGGGCGCGCCTTCTACGACCACGCCCGCCGCGTGATCGAGACCCTGGACGAGGCCGAGGCGCTGGTCAGCAGCTTTTCGGGCAAGCCGCAGGGCGTGATCCGCCTGACCGCGCCATTGGGGCTGGGGCGACGGCTGGTCGCGCCGTTGATTCCGGCCTTCTGCCATGACAACCCCGGCGTCGAGTTCCGACTGCGCCTGTCCGATCGCAGCGTCAATATCGTCGAAGATGCCATCGACCTGGCGTTTTTTCTGGGCGAACCGGCGGATTCGGCGCTGAAATGGCGCAAGATCGCCGATTGCCCGCGGGTTCTGGTCGCATCGCCGCGCTATCTGGCCGAACACGGCACGCCGCAGGTGCCAGACGATCTGTCGGCGCACAACTGCCTGCTGCTGCGCTATCCCCGCAGTCCCGAATATTTCTGGACGCTGATGACCGATGACGGGCCGCGCAAGATGATGGTCTCGGGGCGGTTCGACACGGATGACGGCGATGTGCTGACATCCTGGGCGCTGGACGGTCATGGCATCGCCAACCGCCCCGAATACGAGGTCGCCGATGAATTGCGCGACGGTCGGCTGGTGCGCCTGCTGCCGCAGACGCCGCCGATCCCCGCGCAATTCGGCTGCCTTGCCCCCCATCGCCGGCTGCAGGACCCAAAGGTCCGCATGTTTGCCGATTTCGCGGTCAGGGAGCTCAAGCCGGTGTTTCAGCCGGTCAGCCAAATACCCGCCTGAACGCAGGCACGCGGGCCAACAGCAGCCGGTCGATCAGCAGCGCCGCCGCCATGGTGACCCCGGCCATCGGAAAGGCCACGCCGATCACGCATCCCAGCACCACCGCGCCGCGCCACAGCGGCATATCCGACGGCATCGGCGGCGGCACCAGCCGCATCTGGCCCGCAGGCCTACGCTTCCACCACAGCACCACCCCCGAGACACAGAGGAAGATCACCGCAAGGCAGAAGGCGGTATTGGCCAGCACGCTCCACAGTCCCAAGGTGCCCATGTGCAGGGCGATCCCGACTGCCATCGCCTTGCCCGCCCATGAATAATCCCCAAAGCCAACGTCAGCCAGGATACGCCCGCTGTACTGGTCAATATGCACAGTGCGGTCGGTTGTTGGGTTCAGGCTGTCGGTGTTCATCGAATCCCGTGCCAGCGTCCAGACGCCGGTGTCACCCTTGGGCATCATCACCTGATAGCGCCCCTGGAACCCGATGCTGCGGGCCAAGGCATCGATGCTGTCGATGGTGACGGGCTGGCCCGCCGGAATGCCGGTGACACCGGCTTCGGACCCTGACGCGGGCATAGGGGTCTGTTCCAGCGCCCAGGCCACCTGCTTGGGGCCGTCATTCATGCTGCCATGGGTCACATCCGACAGGGGCACCGCGTCCCATTTGGCGGCAGGAAAGGTGGACCAAGCCTGGGTCAGCTTCTCGCCCCAGACACCGGACCATGCCAGCCCCGACACCAGAAAGAACACCATTGCGACCGAGATCCAGATCCCCACCGTGCCATGCAGCGACCGCCACAGTGCGCGACCGCGCGCCATCGGGTTCGGGATCAGCGCGCGCGCCCATCCGCCCTGACGCGGCCACCACATATAAAGTCCTGTTGCCATCAGCACGATCCCAAGCGAGGCCGCGATTTCCAGCATGCGATCACCGGTCACCCCCAACAGCAGCGACGAATGGATGCCGTCGGCCATGTCATACCACCCGCTGCGGCGTGGAAAGCGGGTCACGACCTGCGCAGTATAGGGATCGACGGCGACCGTCTGCGCGCCCGACGAGCGGTCGATGCGAAAGATGGCCGCCAGATCGGGGCTGCGGGGCGCGACGTATTGCACCGGCTGCCCATCGGGAACGGCGGCGATTGCCACCGCCGCCTGCAGGTTCAGGCTGGTCGTCTGGCCCTGCGGCGTCACGGGGATGCGTTCGCCGTCGCGGCCATCCAGATGGGCGATCCACAGCATCATCATGCCGGTCACCGCCAGCACCAGGAAGAACGGAACGACGAACAGCCCCGCATAGAAATGCCAGCGCCAGGCGGCGCGATAGAGCTTGGCGCCCTTGTTGGCGGCGTCCAGTGCCGTGTTCGGGGTGGTCCTCATGGCAGGTCACGGCGCGATGCGCCGCCCGCCTTGGCAGGAAAAGTGAGGGTCATGGGAGTTATCCTTGGGCATGGCCGCGCCATGCGGGTTTCGCTGTCAGAAGATCGGCTCTGATCAGGCGCGCGGAGGTGCGCGGGCGAAACCGTCCAGGGGGGCCTGCAGCGGATGCCACAGGTGATCGGCGATGCGGGGCGTGAAACCTTGCGCCAGCCGGACCCACAAGGGGGGCATCGGCGTGGCGACATGACCGATGGCATGGACCAGCATGCAGGCGTGGTCATGGGCGGGGGCGGGCTTTTCGCCCAATTCAAGTCGGGCCAGCGACACCTCGACCAACCCGTGGCCCGTGCAGATCACCACCGCGTGGTCGTCAATCACACCCAGATCCGCAAGCGCCGCCGAGGATTTCGGCAGCACCACGCCAAGGATCACCCCCAGCAGCAGGACAAGGCGAAGCATCTGCATCATCGCGCTGGCTTACCCCGCCGCGCCGCCCCTGTTAAGCGGAAATCGGATCAGAGCCCCGCCGTGCCAAAGGCGCCGACCCGACGAAACCAGCGGATGATCTGGCGACGCTCATCATCTTCCATGCTGGTGATATTGGCGGGGGGCATGGCGTCGGTCAGCCCCGCCTGCACATAGATCTGCCGTGCCGCCCGCGCGATGTCGGTTGGCGTCTCCAGATACAGCCCGCGCGGGGCGTGATAGATACCTTCCCACACGGGTTCGCGGGCGTGGCACATGGAACAGCGGCCGATGACGGTCCGAGAGACGTCATCGAAGCCCTCGGCCTCGGCGAATTTCGCCTCGGCCGGGGTGAAGGGGCGCGCCATCGCCTCGTCATAGCTGTCTTGGTTCAGCCCAAGCGCCGAGAGCCACATTATGGCCACGAACAGCATGGTCGTCACCGCCCATGTCCACCACTGATAGCCCTTGCGGGCATGCATCGTGTTGAAGAAATGCCGAATGGTCACGCCCATCAGGAAGATCAGCGCCGCGATCAGCCAGTTGTATTCGCTGGCGAAGGCCAAGGGGTAGTGGTTCGACAGCATCAAGAAGATGACCGGCAGGGTCAGATAGTTGTTATGCGTGGACCGCAGCTTGGCGATCTTGCCGTATTTGGGGTCCGGCGCACGTCCGGCCTTCAGGTCGGCCACAACGATGCGCTGGTTGGGCATGATGATCAGGAAGACGTTGGCCGTCATGATCGTGGCCGTGAAGGCCCCCAGATGCAGCAGCGCCGCGCGTCCGGTGAAGACCTGATCGTATCCCCAGCCCATCACCACCAGCGCCACGAACAGCAGCAGCATCAGCACCGTCGGGCGCTGACCCAAGGGCGATTTGCACAAGCCGTCATAGATCAGCCAGCCAATCGCCAGCGACCCGCCCGACACCAGGATCGCCTGCCATGTTGCCAGATCGGCCTTGGCCGGATCGATCAGGAACAGGTTCGCCCCCGCCCAATAGGTGACCATCAGCAGCGCGGCCCCTGACAGCCACGTTGAATAGCTTTCCCATTTGAACCATGTCAGATGCTCGGGCATGCGTTCGGGCGCGACCAGATATTTCTGGACATGGTAAAAGCCGCCGCCATGGACCTGCCATTCCTCGCCATGCGCGCCTTTCGGCATGCCGGGGGCCTTTTGCAGACCCAGATCCAGCGCGATGAAATAGAACGACGACCCGATCCATGCGATCGCGGTGATGACATGGGTCCAGCGGACGGCGAAGGCCAGCCATTCCCAGATGATGACGGTATCGGGGATCATCTCAGCTGCCCCTGTAGGTCGAATAGCCGAAGGGCGAGATCAGCAGCGGCACATGATAGTGGTCCTGCTGCGACATGCCGAAACGGATGGGGATAATGTCCAGAAAACGCGGGCTTTCGGGCGGGATGCCGGTCGCATCCATCCAGTCGCCTGCATGGAATTCCAGTTCGTACATGCCGGTGGCGAAATCGCCCTGAGGCAGGATCTGGCTGTCGGTCCGGCCATCCTCATTGGTGACAAGGCGGGCGATTTCGGTTCGCGCGCTGCCTTGCAGGCGGAACAGAACCACCGTCATGCCGCGGGCGGGTTGGCCACGGGCCGTATCCAGAACATGGGTGGTCAGATAACCTGTCATCTCGTCCCTCTGCTGATTATGCTTGGTTTCTTGATAACCGATCCCTGCCTGCGCGCGAGGTGAAACGCGCGCAAGGCAGTCTTTAGATTTCATGTATAATCGGCCTCAGTGATCGGCCAGCTTGCCCGCCGCGCGCAGTTCGTCCTGATCGGGCTGGGGCGCACCGTTATAGAACCAGTTCAGCAACACCGCGCTGATCGCCGCCAGCAGGATGCCCGAATGGATCAGCGGGTGGATCGCATGCGGCATCCACTGCTTGAAATCGGGGGCGACCACCGGGATCATCGCCATGCCGATGCTGATGGCCACGACGAACAGGTTATGGCGATTATTGGTAAAATCGACCCGCGACAGAATCCGCACGCCGGTGGCCGCGACCATGCCGAACATGACCAGACCTGCCCCACCCAGAACCGTGGTCGGCAGGCTTTCCACCAGCGCGCCCATCTTGGGGATCAGCCCCAGTACGATCATGATGACGCCGCCCGCCACACAGACAAAGCGCGACCGAACGCCCGTGACGCCCACCAACCCGACATTCTGGCTGAACGAGGTATAAGGGAAAGTGTTGAAGATTCCGCCCAGCATCGTTCCCAGACCATCGGCGCGCAGACCCGCGGCCAGTTGCTTCTGGGAAACGGGCTTTGCGCACATCTCGGACAGGGCAAGGAACATGCCGGTGGATTCGATCATCACGACGATCATCACCAGCACCATGGTCAGCACCATCACCAGATCGAAAGTCGGCAGGCCGAAATGGAAGGGCGTGATCAACGCGAACCATTGCGCATCGGCCACGCGGTCGAAATGCATCATCCCCAGCACGGCGGCTGTGATGCCACCGACCGCGATACCGATCAGCACCGCGATATTGGCGATGAAGCCGCTGGCAAAGCGCGACACCAGCAGGATGGTGCCCAGCACCAGCGCCGCAATGGCGATATTGCCGCCCGCCGCGTAAAGCGGGTTCGCGACGGTGGGGGCCAGACGCACGCCCTCGGGGACGCCGCCGGCGGCAATCGCGTCCTGCAACCAGGCGGCCTGCGCGGGATCGACCAGCTTGGGCGCGGTCGGGCCGACCTGCAGGCCGAAGATCCAATTGATGCCGATGGGCATCAGACTGATCCCGATGGCCAGAATGACCGTGCCGGTCACAACTGGCGGGAAGAACCGCAGCATCCGGCTGATCACCGGCGCCAGCAAGATCGCGATCAGACCCGCCGCGATGATGGCGCCGAACAGCGCCCTTGCCCCATCCGCACCGGGGTTCCCCGAGGCGATGGCCACCATCGGGCCGACGGCGGCAAAGGTGACGCCCATCATCACGGGCAGCTTGATGCCGAAATATTGGGTGGCGCCAAGGCTCTGGATCAGGGTGGCGATGCCGCAGACGAACAGATCGGCCGAGATCAGGAAGGCCACCTCGGTCGGGGACAGTTGCAGCGCGCGGCCCACGATCAGCGGTACGGCGATCGCACCCGCATACATCACCAGCACATGCTGGAACCCAAGCGTGATCAGCTTGGGTGTCGGCAAACGTTCATCGACGGGATGGACCCCGGCCGCGCCCGTTGTTTCGGTCATGTGATCGCCCCCTCTGGCAGAATGTCGCGACAAGTCTGCGCCCGGTCCTTGGCGCGGAAAACGGATTTCGTGCCAAGGGACAGGCAGATACCGGTATTGCCTGCAGAATATGCAAACCGGCTGACCTGACGTGATGTGGTCGCGCCCTCCTCGGCGCAAGAAAAGGCTAGCATTCGCCCCGCAGTCGCGCCATTTTTCTGGAAAATTCATCCGCATCGTGGAAGAAGGCGAAAAGCGCAGCAAGGTCAGCACCTTGCATTTTCCACCCGCATCTGCGGATTTTCGCGCCGCGCGACATGCATTCTTAACGGAGCTTAGAAAATGGCCGATCCGATCCGCCGCCGGGGCCGCCCCAGAAAATCGCAGCCCGAGGCACCGGGCACCGTGCAGGCACTGGACCGCGCGCTGGACCTGCTGGACCTGCTGGCCCTACGGTCGGGGCTGACCCTCAGCGAGATCGCCGAACAGGCGGGGCAGCCGCCATCGACCGTGCACCGCGTCCTGCACACATTGGCGCAGCGGGGAATGGTCGAAAGCGATCCGACCACACAGGCGTGGAACATCGGCCCCGCCACCTTCCGTCTGGGCTCGGCCTTCATGCGGCGGTCGGGCATCGTCGAACGCGCCCGTCCGATCCTGCGCGGACTGATGGAGCACACGGGCGAAACCGCGAACCTTGGCATCCTGCAAGGCAACCACGTGCTGTTCGTCAGTCAGGCCGAAACGCAGGAAACCATCCGCGCCTTCTTCCCGCCCGGCACACGCTCGCCGCTGCATGCCTCGGGGATTGGTAAGGCGCTACTGGCCTTCGGGCGCGATGATATCTTCAATGGACTTGTGCAGTCAGGCGAGCTTGAGCGTTTCACCGACAAGACGCTTGCCGACCCCGATGATCTGCAAGCCGACATGTCCCGCATCCGGCATCGCGGATTTTCCTTCGATGATGAGGAAAAGACCCGCGGCATGCGTTGCATCGCCGCCCCCGTCTTCGATCTGTCAGGAGAGGCGATCGCAGGTATCTCGGTCAGCGGGCCGACGCATCGGATCGGGTCCGAACACGTCAAGACGCTGGGCGCGGTGGTCGCCGCCGCAGCCGCATCCCTGACCGAGGCGATGGGCGGCGCGACCCAGTGATCGCGCCTGCCCGTTGACTTAATGGCCGCCGAAGAAGGCGTATTTGAAGACAAACAGCGCCGCGATCACCCAGGTCGCCGCATGCACCTGCCGCGCACGGCCCGTTAGCAGCTTGATCAGCGCGTAGCTGATGAAACCAAAGGCCAGACCGTTGGCGATGGAATAGGTGAAGGGCATGGCGATGGCGGTCAGGACGGCCGGTGCGGCCTCGGTCACGTCATCCCAATCAATCTCGGCCAGTTCGCGCAGCATCAGCGTGGCGACATACAGCAGCGCCGGTGCCGTGGCATAGGCAGGAACCGACCCGGCCAGCGGCGCAAAGAACATCGCCAGCAGGAACATCACGCCGACGACGACCGCCGTCAGACCCGTGCGTCCGCCTGCCTGCACGCCCGAGGCGCTTTCGACATAGGCCGTCGTCGACGACGTCCCGAGCAACGAACCCGCCGTGATGGCGGTGGAATCCGCCATCAGCGCCCGACCGAGGTTGCTGTTTTCATGGGTGTCGCCATCACCCAGCAGGCCCGCGCGTTTGGCAACGCCGATCAGGGTGCCAGTGGCATCGAACACCTCGACTAGCACCATCACCAGCACGACCTGAAAGATGCCATAGGTCAGCGCGCCCATCACATCCAGTTGCAGGAACGTCGGCGCGACCGAAGGCGGCATCGACACCACGCCGCCAAACTGGCTGACGCCCAGTGCGATGGCCGCGACAGTGACGACCAGAATTCCGATCAGGATCGCGCCCGTCACCTTCATCGCATCCAGCGCCACGATGATGAAAAAACCGGCAATCGTCAGCAACGTCCCCGTCGCGGTCAGATCGCCCAGCGCCACCAGCGTGTCAGGGTTCGCCACTATCAGGCCCGATGATTTCATCGCGATGATCGCCAGAAACAGCCCGATGCCTGCCGCGATCGCACTGCGCATGGATGCGGGAATGCCCGCGATCAGCCAGCTGCGGATGCCGGTGATCGACAGGAACAGGAAGATGATCCCGCTGATGAAAACCGCGCCCAGCGCCTGTTGCCACGAAAAGCCCATGACGCCCACGACGGTGAAGGCGAAGAACGCGTTCAGCCCCATGCCGGGTGCCATGCCGATGGGCCAGTTCGCCCACAGCCCCATGATCAGCGACCCGACAGCTGCGGCAAGGCATGTCGCCACGAAGACCGCGTCGCGGTCCATGCCCGTGGTTGACAGAATGTCGGGATTGACGAAGATGATATAGGCCATGGTCAGGAATGTGGTGATCCCTGCGATCACCTCGGTCCTGACGGTGCTGCCCTTGTCAGACAGCTTGAAAAAGCGTTCCATGTTTCCCCCTGATACGGCTCTGACGGCCGCCTATCGGGGCGCAGCTTGGGGGCTGCGTCAGGCGGTCGCAATTGTCCCCTGCCCGTAAGTCTTTCAACGCGATTTTGAAAGCCCCCACGATCTTTGCCGAATCCTTGATACAGAATTCCACATCTGTCGGCTTGCCCGCGCGGGCGCGTCAGGGTCTTGTGACGTAACGACAATCAGCCCGGAGGATTTCATGCGCTACAGCCGCGATCTGTCAGGATATGGCGAAACCACACCGGACCCGCAATGGCCGGGTGGTGCCAAGATCGCCGTCCAGTTCGTCGTCAATTACGAAGAGGGCGGCGAAAACAGCATCGAGCATGGCGATGCCGCATCCGAGGCCTTCCTGTCCGAGATCATCGGCGCGCAGCCATGGCAGGGTCAGCGGCACTGGAACATGGAATCCATCTATGACTATGGCGCGCGGTCGGGCTTCTGGCGGCTGCACCGGCTGCTGAAGGATATTCCCGTCACCGTCTATGGCGTCGCCACCGCGCTGGAACGCAGCCCCGAACAGGTCGCCGCCATGAAGGCCGCCAAATGGGAGATTGCGACCCACGGGCTGAAATGGATCGACTATCGCAACATCCCCGCCGAAACCGAAGCCGACCACATTGCCCAAGCCATCCGCTTGCACACGCAGGTGACGGGCGAACGTCCCTATGGCTTCTATCAGGGTCGCACCTCGATGAATACGGTGCCGCTGGGGTGCGAGGAAGGTGGCTTTGCCTATCTGGCCGATACCATCGCCGACGACCTGCCCTATTGGCACGTCCACAAGGGCAAGCCTCAGCTGATGGTGCCCTATACGATGGATGCCAATGACATGCGCTTTTCCAGCGGTCAGGGGTTCGGCACGGGGCAGGAATTCTTCGACTATTTGCGCGACAGCTTCGACGTGCTTTACGCCGAAGGTGCAGCCGGCGCGCCCAAGATGATGTCCATTGGTCTGCACTGTCGCCTTGCAGGCCGCCCCGGTCGTGCCAAGGCCATCCAGCAGTTTCTGGACCACTGCCGCGCGCATGACGGCGTCTGGTTCGCCAGCCGTCTGGACATCGCCCGCCACTGGGCCGACACCCATCCCTATCAGCCCCGCACCCGCCCCTCTGAAATGACGCGTGATGATTTCGTGGCCCGCTTTGGCGGCATCTATGAACACTCGCCCTTCATCGCCGAACGGGTCTGGGAGGCCGAAATGGGCGCGGTGCATGACAGCGCCGTGGGTCTGTCGGGCCGGATGGCGCAATTCTTCCGCGCCGCCAGCGATGAAGAACGCCTTGGCGTGCTGACCGCCCACCCCGATCTGGCCGGTAAGCTGGCGCTAGCCAAACGCCTGACCGCCGACAGCAGCGCCGAACAGGCCAGCGCCGGTCTGGACGCCCTGACCGATGCCGAACGTGCCGATTTCACCGCATTGAACGACGCCTATGTCGCCAAGCACGGCTTTCCCTTCATCATCGCCGTCCGCGACCATGACAAGGCGGGCATCCTGTCTGCCATGCAGGCCCGCGTCGATAACGACACCCCCACCGAACGCGCGACAGCCGAGGCGCAAGTCATCCGCATCGCCGAACTTCGCCTGAAAGAGGCCCTGACATGACCGACCAGCCCCCCAAAGGCGCCCCCACCGGCGACATCGCTCAGCTGCCGCCCGAACCCGCGCAGCGCATCCCATACGCGGGCCCCGTCGCCGGCCTGCCGCCCCAGACCGGGATGACGACCGATACGGCAGTCTTCACCGACGCCTATGCCGTCATTCCCCGCACGGTGATGCGCGACATCGTCACCAGCTATCTGCCGGGCTGGACGGGTATGCGGATGTGGATGCTGGCCCGCCCCTTGACCGGTTTCGCCGAAACCTTCAGCCAGTATATCGTCGAACTGGCCGAACATGGTGGCACCGACACGCCCGATGACGACGCTGAAATCCAGCACGCCATCTTCGTCACCGGCGGCGATCTGCAGATCACCATCGACGGCACCGATCATCAGCTGACGCCCGGTGCCTTCGCCTATGTCCCACCGGGAACGCCGTGGAAGATCTGGAACCGCACCGCAGGTCCCGCGGGCTTCCACTGGTGGCGCAAGCGCTGGCAACCTGCCGTCGGAGTCTCCAAGCCCGATCCCATCGTGGTGCAGGAACAGCACATCGCGCCATCCCTGATGCCCGACACTGACGGCGCATGGGGCACGACGCGCTTTATGGACCCCGCCGATCTGCGCCACGACATGCATATCACCGTCGTGACGTTCAAACCCGGTGGCTCGATCCCTTTTGCGGAAACCCATGTGATGGAACACGGGCTCTATGTGCTTGAGGGGAAGGCCGTCTATCGTCTGAACCGTGACTGGGTCGAGGTCGGCCCCGGCGACTACATGTGGCTGCGCGCCTTCTGCCCTCAGGCCTGCTATGCTGGCGGACCCGGCCCGTTCCGCTATCTGCTCTATAAGGACGTCAACCGTCACGCGCCGCTTTGGGGCAATCGCTGAGACCCGACAGCAGGGGGTCCGGGGGGCGCGCAGCACCCCCGGCCATCGCGGGACGCAATCAAAGCTTCGTTGCGCTGACGACAGGCGTTTTCGTCCGCGCACGCAACCGCGCCTCGCGCCAGGTAATATAGCTGATCGCCCCGATCATCAGGCCACCGCCCAGAATGACCCATCCGTCCAGAGGTTCGGCAAAGACCAGAACCCCGATCAGGCTTGCCCAGACCAGCTGCAGGAAGGTCACCGGCTGCGTGACCGTCAGGGGCGCGGCCGCAAAGGCCCGCGTCATGGTATAATGCCCGGCCGTGGCAAAGACCGCGACCAGTCCCAGCCAGCCCACCTGCCCCCATGTCGGCGTCACCCATTGCGCCCATGCCAGCGGAGCCAACCCCACCGCCACCGTCAGCGACATCATCGCCACCACCACGGATGCCGGGACCCGTTCCGACAGTCGCTTGGCCACCAGATAGGATGACCCGAACGCGACCGAGGCCATCACCTGCGACAGATGCCCCGCATCCAGCGCCCTCAGCCCCGGGCGCAGCACGATCAGCGCCCCCAGCAGCGCCACCGTGATGGCGGCAATCCGGCGTGCGGCCAGCTTTTCGCGCATGAACAGGGCGGCGCCGATGGTCACGATGATAGGGTTCAAAAAGCCGATGGCCGTGACTTCGGCAATGGTGATGCGCGACATGGCAAAGAACCATGCCACGACCGCCACCACATGCAGGCCCCCGCGCAGGGCGAACATGCCCCAGACCTGCGGGGTAAATCCGCGTCGCAGGGCGGGCCAGACGACCGGCATCAGAAAAACCACCCCGATCACGAAGCGGATGAAGGCCGCCTGAGCGGCGGGCAGTGCCCCGTCCAACCCCCGAACGATGGTGTTGACGCCGACAAAGCACAGCCCCGTGACCAGCATCCAGCCGATCCCGATCATGTCCCGCGAGGTGGTGTTCACGTTTTGCATGATCTGCACCTGCAGCCTTTCCGGCGACATGGCAAGCGTCATGCCGCCTTAGTTGAATGCAAGCCGCAGCGCGATGGCCCACATGACACAGCCTACCCCGACCTCCAGCCACTGCCAGGCGACGGGTTTGCGAAACAGCGGCTCCAGCAGGCGGGCGCCATAGCCCAGTGAAAAGAAGAAAAGGAACGACCCCGTCACCGCCCCTGCCCCGAAAACCCCCGGCATCGGCCATTGCGACGAGATCGCCCCCAGCAGCACCACAGTATCCAGCCAGACGTGTGGGTTCAGCCATGTCAGCGCCGCGATGGTGGCCAGCGATGCCCCCAGCCCGCGCATCTGGCCCTCGGGGCGCAAGGCCTCTCCGCCACGCCACGCCGCACGGAACGCCCGCAGGCCATAGACGACCAGAAAGACCACGCCGCCCCAACGCATCGCCTCGAACAGCCACGGCCAACGCAGCCCCGCTGTCGCCATGCCCGCGACGCCCAGCACGATCAGCAACGCGTCGGACAGCGCACAGAACAGGCAGATGGCAAAGACATGCTGCCGCAGGATCCCCTGCTTCAGGACAAAGGCGTTCTGCGCCCCGATCGCCAGGATCAACGACAGCCCGGTTCCCAGCCCCGCCAGATATGACAGCATGTCCATCCCCCGTCGTGAAAGGTCGCCGGTGCAGCCCTGCTGCCCGGCGACCCCCTGTGTCATCGAAATGCGGCAAGACCTTACAGGCTGGCCGCGACATCCTCGGAGAGGTCGAAGTTGCCGATGACGTTCTGGACGTCGTCGTCATCTTCCAGCGTGTCGATCAGCTTCATCAGCTTCTGGGCGGTTTCCACGTCGGTGATCTCGGTCGGGGCCTGCGGCTTCCAGATCAGCTTGGCGGTCTCGGATTCGCCCAAGGTGGCCTCAAGTGCGGTGGCGACTTCGTTCAGATCGGTGTCGGCGCAATAGATCCAATGGCCTTCCTCGTCGCTCTGGACGTCGTCGGCACCGGCTTCGATGGCGGCCATCATGACGGTATCGGCGTCGCCCACGCTGGCCGCATAAATGATTTCACCCACACGGTCGAACATGAAGGCGACCGAGCCGGTCTGACCCATGTCACCGCCCGACTTGGTGAAATAGCTGCGGACGTTCGACGCGGTGCGGTTGCGGTTGTCGGTCATCGCCTCGACCAGCAGCGCGATGCCGTTGGGGCCGTAGCCTTCGTAGCGGATCTCGTCGTAATTGTCGCCGTCACCGGCCTGCGACTTCTTGATGGCGCGGTCGATCACATCCTTCGGGACGGATTTCGACTTGGCTTCCTTGACGGCCATCCGCAGACGCGGGTTCTTTTCAGGATCGGGGTCGCCCATTTTGGCGGCCACGGTGATTTCCTTGGCCAGCTTCGAGAACAACTTCGAGCGCTGAGCATCCTGCCGGCCCTTGCGATGCTGGATGTTGGCCCATTTTGAATGACCTGCCATGTCGGGTCGCCCTTCACAATTCAATTGAAAATCTTGCGTGCTTTTAGTCCACAGGACGGGTGCATCGCAAGGCGAACCGGAATGCCACCTGCAGCGTTCGGTGCGACGGCCCGAACGATGGCCAGCACGAGGACACCCATGACCCCCCAACAGATAATGCTTTTCGCCCTTTTGGGCCTGATGATCGCGCTGATGCTCTGGGGGCGGTGGCGATATGACCTCGTGGCCTTCGGGGGGCTGATGGCGGCGGTCCTGATGGGGATCGTCCCGTCCGAGGATGCGTTTTCGGGCTTTGGCAACCCCACGACCCTAATCGTGGCGCTGGTGCTGATCGCGACGGCGGGTCTGAACCGGTCGGGCGCCGTGGCGCGGCTGGCGCGGCTGATCGCATCGCGGCCACGCGGAACCACGGCGCATGTGCTGATCTTCGGCACGGTCGGCGGGATCCTGTCGGGCTTCATGAACAACATCGCAGCCCTTGCCATGCTGATGCCCGTCGATTTGCAGGCGGCCCGCAAGGCCAATCGCCAGACCGGCCTGACGCTGATGCCACTAGCATTCGCGACGATCCTTGGCGGCATGCTGACGCTGATCGGGACACCGCCGAACCTGATCGTTTCCGGCTTCCGCGCCGATGTCTTGGGCGAGCCTTATCGCATGTTCGACTTTCTGCCCGTCGGCGGTGCGGTGGCCGTGGCGGGCATCGCCTTTATCGGGCTGGTGGGCTGGCGGCTGATCCCCGGCGCGCGGGACGACGGTCCAAGCGACGCGGACGGCCCGCAGCGCCGCTATGTCGCGACCCTTGTCGTGACCGAGGCCAGCCTGACCAGCGCCCGCCTGATCGCCGAAGCCCGCGCCGAGGCCGCCAAGGCCAACGTCCGCATCGTCGGATTGCGCCGCCACGGGCAGGACATTGCGGGCAATCTGGACGGGCTGACCATCACCGACGGCGATGTCATCGTCCTGCGCGCCGATCCGCAGGCGCTGGATGAATTCCGGTCCACCAACAACCTTGCCTTCCCCGATGGCCGAATGGAGCCGCGCGCCCGCAAGGATGCCGAAGGACAGCAGCTGATCGAATGCCTTGTGCCGCGCGCATCAGCTATCGCTGCCCGTTCGGTCCAGTCGTTCGGTCTGACGAACCGCCATGACAGCGTGATGATCGGGATGCGCCGTCAGGGCTTGGCACAGCGCCGCGACCTGTCGCGCCAGACGCTGCAATCGGGCGACATGCTGCTGTTGCTGGTCCCCGAAAGCCGGATCGAGGATATGCTGGCCGCCACGGGCCTCTTGCGCATCGATGGCGGCAGCCTCTCGGTCCAGCGCGAACGCCATATGCGTGCCGCCGTCGGACTGTTCGCATTGGCGGTCGCGGCCGCTTCGCTTGGGGTGACGACGATGCCGATCGCGCTTGGTTGCGTAATCATCGCCTATACCCTGTTCGGGGTTCTGTCGGTGCATGAACTGTATGACCACGTCGATTGGCCGGTCATCGTGCTGCTGGGATCAATGATCCCCCTTGGGCTTGCGCTGGACCGGACCGGTGGTTCGGCCCTGATCGCGCAAGGATTGGCCAGCCTGACGCAAGGATACCCCGCATGGATCGCGCTGGTATTGTTGATGGGGGCGACGATGATGCTGTCGGATGTGCTGAACAACAACGCCACCACCATCATCGCGGCCCCCGTCAGCATCCGTCTGGCCGAACAGCTTGGCGTCCAGCCCGATGCCTTTCTTATGGGGGTGGCGGTGGCTGCGTCCTGCGCCTTCCTGACGCCGATCGGGCACCAGAACAACACGCTGATCTTGGGGCCAGGCAATTATCGCTTTGGCGATTACTGGCGGATGGGCCTGCCGCTGGAGATCATCGTCATGGCGGTATCCGTGCCTTTGCTGCTGATCGTCTGGCCATTATAACCCCCGAAACGCAAAACGCGGCCCCGAAAGGGCCGCGAAACACGTCTGCGGTCGGGCCGCAAATGGATTACAGCGCTGCAGCGCCGCCCAGAATACGACGGATCTCGCTTTCGCGGGTCACGCCTTTGGCGGCCAGTTCTTCGTCCGACAGCTGGCTCAGCTTGTTCAGCGAACGCATCTGAGGGCTTGCTTCGGCCAATGTGACCATGAAGCGCCCGATGGCACGGAACGGAGCCAGCAGAGCGCTGGTCGGAAATGCTGCGGTCTTGTGGCCGGCAGTTGCGATAGTCGCCATGTGGAAACTCCTTGCGAATAAGTCGTTTCCTCCCCTGTGGCTATAGATCGTCGTTCCGGCCGCGGATCACAACCGACGATGCTGCATGGCAGCATTGCGATCCGCGAAAGGTTACGCAGGGGCGTCAAAGCGGCCAGATCAGCGGGATCAGCATGGACGCCACCAAGGCCATCAGCAGGTTCAGCGGCAGGCCGACCTTGATGAAGTCGGCAAAGCGATAGCCGCCCGGACCATAGACCAGCGTGTTCGTCTGATAGCCGATGGGCGTGGCGAAACTGGCCGAAGCCCCCATCATCACCGCCACCACCAAGGGCCGCGGATCGACGCCAAGCGAATTGCCCAGACTGATCGCAAGGGGCGTGACGATGACCGCAACGGCGTTGTTCGTCACGGTTTCCGTCAGCGAGGTCGCCAGCATATAGACCGCCAGCACCAAGGCCCAATGCGGCAGCGTCGCCAGCCAGGGCGCGACCTTATCGACAACCAGTTGCACCGCGCCGCTGTTTTCCAGCCCTGCCCCTACGGCCAGCATGGCAAAGATCAACGCCATCAGGCGGCCATCGACGAAGGACAGCGCCTCATCGGCGTCGATGCAGCGCGTGCCCAGCACGACCGCCACCCCGATGAAGGACAGCAGAAGGATCGGTGCGACCTCGAAGGCGGACAAGACGACGACGCCGACCAGCGTGGCCACGACGATGGGTGCATGACGGCGGCGATAGGCGCGATCCGAGGGCGCGGTGACCTCGACCATATCCATGTCGCTGGCAAGACGCTGGATGTCGGTCGAAGCGCCCTCCAGCAGCAGGGTGTCGCCGACGCGCACAACCAGATCGTCCAGCTGACGGCCGATGTTCTGGTTCTTGCGGTGGGCGGCCAGCACATAAACGCCATAACGTCGGCGCAGGCGCATCGACCCGAGGCTGCGCCCGACCATGTGACAGCCCGGCGTGATCAGGACCTCGACGGTCGAGGTCTGGACCGAGGACAGCTTGTCCACCATCCGCAGTTCCTTGTGGGTCTGCAGGCCCAGAACCTCGGACATGGGGGTGCGCAACACGACGCGGTCGCCTTCCTCCAACAGGACGGCAGCCAGATCGCGGCGCAGGGACGCATCGCCCCGCAGAACGTCGATGACGCGGGCGCTGTCGCGGGCGAAGATGTCAACCTCGTCCAGCGTCTTGCCGATCAGGGCCGAACCTTCGGGAATGGCAACCTCGGTGAAGAATTTCATCTTGCTGCGGCCCGACAACAGCTGCGACATCGAATCGCGGTCGGGCAGCAGGCGCGGCGCGAAGATCAGCAGATAAGTCACGCCGACGATGGCCATGGGGAAGCCGACCCATGTGATCTCGAAGATGGTGAAATGCTCCATCCCGGATGCGCGGGCAACGCCATCCACCAGCAGGTTGGTCGAGGTGCCGATAAGCGTCATCGTCCCGCCAAGGATCGACAGATATGACAACGGGATCAACAGCTTGGAGGGGGATTTCCCCATTTCCTTGGCCAGCTGCATGAAGATCGGCATCATCACCACGACCAGAGGCGTGTTGTTCACGAAGGCCGACATCGCGCAGACCAGCACCGAAACCGATGCCAATGTCAGGATCGGATGGGCACCGGCATGACGCGCAGCGCGCTGGCCGATCCAGTCCAGCGCCCCGGTTCGCACCAGACCGCCGACGATGATGAACATGAAGGCGATGGTCCAAGGGGCCGCGTTCGACAGCACGCCCGAAATATGGCTGACATCCAGAATACCAAGGCTCAGCAAGGTCACGGCACCAATGATGGCCGTGACTTCCGGGGGATATGTCTCTCGGATGAACAAGGTCAGCATGGCGATGATGATGAAGATCGTCACCACCGCACCGGTCATCCCGGTCAATTCAAATCCGAACATTCAAAACTCATTCCTTGCGCGGGCCCTGCGCCCCGCATTCGCGGCATATTGCGCCGGAAGACCAAAGCCCCGCAAGCGGTCTTCGCAGGTGCGGCACCCGGCCGGCGGCATGATGACCGCGGGCCGGGCACAGGTGTCAGGCGGGGTGCGTCTGCGCCAACCGCCCACCGTCGCGCACCGGATGGATGGCCTTGGCCATGCCGGTCTTGTCGTCGGTTTCGACCAGCACACCCGACAGCGTCGCCTCGCCATCGGCGGGGGTAAAGCGGTCGCGGGGCATGCCGGTGATGAAGCGGCGCATCGGTTCGGTCTTTTCCATGCCGATGACGCTGTCGTAATCGCCGCACATCCCGGCGTCCGACAGATAGGCCGTCCCGCGCGGCAGGATCTGCGCATCGGCGGTCGGCACATGGGTATGGGTGCCCACAACCAGACTGGCGCGCCCGTCGCAGTAATGGCCCATGGCCATCTTTTCGCTGGTCGCCTCGGCGTGGATATCAACCAGAACGGCCTGCACCATGCCACCCGGCGGATGGGCGCGCAGCACTGCATCAAGCGCCGAGAACGGATCATCATAGGGCCGCGACATGAAGACCTGACCCAAGGCCTGGGTGATCAGCGCCTTTCGTCCGCGCGCATCGCTGATGATCGTCGCGCCCCTGCCCGGAGCGTCGCGGGCGAAATTCAGGGGGCGGATGACCCGCGGGTCTTTTTCGATGAAGGGCATCATATCCTTCTGATCGAAGGCGTGATCGCCAAGCGTCAGGCAATCGGCGCCCGAATCAAGCAGCAGTTGCGCGTGACCGGCGGTCGCCCCGCGCCCTCCGCTGGAGTTTTCGGCGTTGACCACCACAAGGTCGGCCTTCAACCGTGCCCGCAGACCGGCCAGACGTTCGGAAATCGCCCGACGGCCCGCGCGGCCCATTACATCGCCTAGAAACAGAATACGCATTTTGCCGTGCTATGCCAAAGGCGTCCGACCCTCAAGCAGCCGGGACGCGGAAATAGAAAAAGGGCCACCCGAATGGGCGGCCCTTCGAAACATCGCATCCAAAGGATGGATCAGGCGAACTGAACGTTCGTTGCCAACTCGCGACCGTCGCGGCCACGCTCCAGCTCATAGGTCACCTTCTGGCCATCGGCGGGAGCCGACAGACCAGCGCGCTCAAGAGCGGAGATGTGCAGGAAAACGTCCTGACGGCCGCCTTCCGGTTGAATGAAGCCGAAGCCTTTGGTGCTGTTGAACCATTTCACGGTGCCGTTGGCCATCGTGAGATCTCCTGTCAGTATATGCCACCCGCAGTATGCAGTGGCTCGGCTGGTCAGATTAACAAAGCAGACTGAAGCCGGAAGCTAGACAGGATGCAGAGAATTTAACGTAGCAAGGCACCATATAGGGCAAACTGGCCGGACTGGCAAGGGTTGTTACGAAATTGATGGTGCCGGCTGAGGGATTTGAACCCCCGACCCCCTGATTACAAATCAGACGCTCTACCACTGAGCTAAGCCGGCAATCCCGTTGCAAATATCGCGCGTTCACGGCTTGCGCAAGTCATCCTTGCGACCGCCCAGGTTGGTGCGTGCCAGCAGCGCTACGGCCAGGATCCCCACGGCCATCACCACCAAGGCGGCGGGGGCAGCATTGCCCAGGTCTTCCAGACTGGCGCGTTCATGGGTGCGGGTGGCCAGCGTTTCGTAATTGAAGGGCCGCAGCAGCAAGGTAGCGGGCAGCTCCTTGACGCAATCGACGAAGACCAGCAGCAGCGCCGCCCCCACCGATCCGCGCATCAGCGGCAGGAAGACATCGCGCAGGACGCCCGCGTTGTCGCGACCCAACGACCGTGCAGCCATCGGCAAGGATGGCGGCACGCGGGTGAAGGCGCCATCGATGGCGCCCTGTCCGATGGCAAAGAACCGCACGGTATAGGCAAAGACGATGGCCGCCCCCGTGCCGGTCAGCATCAGTCCCGGATCGGTGCCGGTCAGCGCCAGCCATGCGTCCGCCAGACGGTGGTCCAGCGCCGCCAGCGGGATCAGGATGCCCACCGCCAGCACCGCCCCCGGCGCGGCATAGCCGACCGTCGTCACCGGCTGCAGCAGGCGCGGCAGCGCCCGTCCCGACAGCCGCGTGCCATAGACCATGATCAGCGCCATCCCCACCGTCAGCAGCGCCGCCATCGCGCCCAGACTGACCGTGTGCCACGCGGCCTTGCCCAAGCCCGGCGACACCCAACCCTGCGGATAGGCCAGCGCATAGGACAGGATGACGCCCACCGGCAGGACGAACCCCATGGCGAAGGGCAGGATGCAGGCCAGCATCGCCCCCAAGCCCGGCACCAGCGACAACCGCTGGCGCTGGATCGGGCGCGGCTGGCGGGCGCTTTGGTGATAGCGGGCGTTGCGGCGGCCAAAGCGTTCCCACAGCGCCAGAATGACGACGATCAGCAAGATGACGCAGGCGATCTGCGCGGCCCCGCCGGCGTTGCGGCGTTCCAGCCACGTGGTGAAGATGCCGGTGTTCAGGGTCTGGACGCCAAAATAGCTGACGACGCCGTAATCGGCGACGGCCTCCATCATGGCGATGGCGGACCCCGCCACGATTGCCGGCCGCGCCAGCGGCAGACCCACGCGGCGGAACAGCCCCCAGGGGCCGGTGCCAAGGGCACGGGCGACCTCATATGCGCTGCCCGATTGTTCGTGCAGCGCCGCGCGCGTCAGCAGATAGACATAGGGCGCCTGCGCCGCCGCCATGACGACCACTGCCGCCTCCAGCGATCTGATGCGCGGGAACCAGTAGTCGCGGGCGGTTTCCCACCCGAACCAGCCCCGCAGCGCGATCTGCACCGGACCCGAGTAGTCCAGAAAATCCGCCAGCGCATAGGCGCCGATATAGGCAGGCACCGCCAAGGGCAGCAGCAGCAGCCATTGCAGCCAACGCCGCCCGGGAAAGTCGTACATGCTGACCAGCCAGGCCGAGCCCGTCCCCATCGCCGCGGCCAAGGCCCCGGTCCCCACCGCCAGGATGACCGTATTGCCGAAGTATCGCGGCATCACAGTCGACAGCAGATGCGGCCAGATGTTGTCGGTCGGATTGGCGGCGATCCAGACCACCGCCAGCACCGGCATCAGCACAAGTGCTGCCACGATGACGGCAGCCAGGGACCAGCCCATGCCACCCCCCTGTCGCAGGGCGGTGTCGTGACGGCGCCGGGGCGTTCGGTCTGGAGCGGTGCTGGTCATGCCGGTTGCGATATGCCAAAGCGGTTTGACTGTCCACGGCGGACAGGTAATCTGCGCCCGAAAGCGGGCCGCAAGGGTGCGCCAGGAACAAAGCGGGACGGTCACGATGCAGATGGTTTTTCACTTAGGTGTTCACGCGACCGACGGCGACCGGCTGCTCAAGACCCTGTTGAACAACCGATCCGCGCTGCAGAAGGCCGGGACCGAGGTCGTGACCCCGAACCGCCACCGCGGCATGTTCGACGAGGCGTTGAAGTCGCTGGATGGCGGCACCGCCACCGTCGAGATGGAACAGATCATGCTGGACGCCATGCTGGACAGCGACGACACCGCACGGGTGGTGATGTTGACGCCGACCTTCATGGGCGCGCCGGGTCGTGCGGTGGGGCAGGACGGGCTCTATCCGCAGATGGGGGCGCGGGCGGCGGCGCTGGCGCGTCTGTTTCCTTCGGCGCAGGCGGAATTCCACGTGGCGCTGCGCAACCCCGCGACGCTGCTGACGGATGTGCTGCCGCAGGTGGCGGGCGGGGACTACAAAGCCCTGATGCAGGGGTGCCATCCGTTGCAACTGCGCTGGCGCGTGACCATCCAGAACCTGGTCCGCGCCGCGCAAGGCCGCCGCATGGTCGTCTGGTGTCATGAAGACGTCCCGCTGATCTGGCCCGAGATCGTGCGCATCGTCGGCGGTCTGCCCAACAACGTGCCGCTGTCGGGCGGCCTGCTGTACATGCATGAAATCCTTGGCGACATCGGCATCGCGCGGCTGCGCGACGCAATGGGCATTCAGGATCAGGTGTCGGTGACGCAGCGGCGGCAGATCTATGGCGACGTGCTGCAAAAGCACGCCCTGCCCGGCACGCTGGATCAGGTGGTCGAACTGCCCGGCTGGACGCAGGAAATCGTCGATCAGGTGACCGACAACTATCGCGCGGATGTCGCGGAAATTGCCGTGCTGCCGGGCGTCGAATTTATCATGCCGTAAGGGACAAGGGCCGGGACGACGCCCCGGCCCCTTGGTTCAGCCCATGCCCAATGCGGTCTTGTACATCTCGAGGATGGCTTCCTCTTCGGCGATGTCGTCGCGGTCGCGTTTGCGCAGGGCGATGATCTTCTTCATCACCTTGGTGTCATATCCGCGGGCCTTCGCCTCGGACATGATCTCCTTCTGCTGTTCGGCGATGTCCTTCTTTTCGGCTTCCAGCTGTTCGAACTGTTCGATGAACTGGCGCAGTTCGTCTGCGGCCACGCCATAGGCTTGATCGTCCGACATGTCATTCTTCCTTCCTGAGCTTTTGGACGATGTGTTAGGCGGTCTTGTTGCGGGGTGCAATCGCCGCTAGGGGCGGCGCAAGGCTGCCATGAACACGGGCTGTGAACGCAAGGGGACGCGACATGACGATTTTCGACTGGCTGATCTGGACGGGTGCTGCGCTGACGGTGGTTGGCCTTGCCGCCTTGGTCTGGTGCATCTGGACGGTCGCGCGCGCCAAGGCACAGGGTCTGGACGACGAAACCCTGCGTATCCGCATGCGCACGGTGTTGGCCGTCAACATGGGCGCGCTGGCGGCATCCTGCATCGGGTTGATGATGGTGGTCGTGGGTATCTTCCTGGCCCCCTGATCCAAAGGGAAACCAAAATGAGAGTTCTTGCCCAACGCGTGTCAAATGCCTCGGTCCGGGTCGATGGCGACATCATCGGTCAGATCGGCGAAGGTTTGCTGCTGCTGGTCTGCGCCATGCAGGGCGATGACGAGGCCGCCGTCAACAAGATGGCCGCCCGCGTCGCCAAGCTGCGCATCTTCCGCGACGATCAGGGGCGGATGAACCGCGCCCTGGCCGATACCGGCGGATCGGCGCTGGTCGTATCGCAATTCACGCTGGCCGCCGATCTGCGCAGCGGCAATCGCCCCGGCTTTTCACGGGCCGCGGCACCCGATCTGGGCGAAACCCTGTACCGGCGCTTTGCCGACAGCCTGCGCACGCAGGGGATCGCAGTCGAAACCGGGCGCTTCGGGGCGGACATGAAGGTGTCGCTGCTGAACGACGGTCCGGTCACCATCTGGCTGGACAGCGCAGACCGCGCTTGACTTTCGGGGCAACCTGCCCCATCTGCACCCCATCGCCAACCGCTGCCGCGTGAGCAGTCGCAAGCATCGCTTGTCATGGCGGCGATACCAATTCCAGTTTCCCATTCACGCGGGGAGGCATGCAGGCACCCTCGTATCTCGCCTGCACCCCTGCAATACGCCGCGCCATCGTTTGCGCGGCCCATGCCTTGCGTCCGATACGAGGGATGCATGGCTTGAAAGTCTTTGATGGAACAGAACAACACCCGCCGCCGCCCGAACCGTGGTGGCAAGTCGGCCCCGCGCGTCTCGCCCCATGCCATGGCCAACGAAGGCCGCCGCGCCCCCGCGCGCGATCCGCTGGCCACCGGTCCCTTTGCCGATATGGGCATCGACCACCGCATCAATTCGAACATCGATGCGATGGGCCTGAAATCGCCCACTCCGATCCAGGAACAAGGCATTCCGGCCATCGTCGAAGGTCGTGACGTGCTGGGTCTGGCCCAGACCGGCACCGGCAAGACGGCAGCCTTCGGCCTGCCGATGCTGACCCGCCTGATCAAATTCGGCAAGAAGCCCGAACCGCGCACCTGCCGCGCGCTGATTCTGGCCCCGACCCGCGAACTGGCCACCCAGATCGCCACGAACATCGACGCCTATGCCGAAGGCACGCCGATCCGCAGCTTCCGCGTCGTGGGCGGTGCCTCGATCAACGTGCAGACGGAACGTCTGTCGCGCGGCGTTAACGTGCTGATCGCCACGCCCGGTCGCCTGATGGACCTGATCGAACGTCGCGCCATCAGCCTTGAGGCCACCACCTATCTGGTGCTGGACGAGGCCGACCAGATGCTGGACATCGGCTTCATCCACACGCTGCGCAAGATCGCCCGCATGTTGCCGCGCGAACGTCAGACGTTGATGTTCTCGGCCACGATGCCCAAGCTGATGTCGGAACTGTCGGATACCTATCTGACGAACCCGGTCAAGGTCGCCGTGAACCCTCCGGGTCAGGCTGCCAAGCAGATCGAACAGGGCGTCCACTTCGTCGGTCAGGGCGACAAGGCCACCCTGCTGGCCGAATACATGTCCAAGCACACCAACGAACTGTCGATGGTCTTTGGCCGTACCAAGCATGGCTGTGAAAAGCTGGCCAAGCTGCTGGAAAAATGGGGCTTTGCCGTCGCCGCAATTCACGGCAACAAATCGCAGGGCCAACGTGAACGCGCGCTTGAAGCCTTCCGCAAGGGTGACATCAAGGTGCTGGTCGCGACCGACGTTGCCGCCCGCGGTCTGGATATCCCCGAGGTCGCGCATGTCTACAACTTCGACCTGCCGAACGTGGCCGAAAACTATGTCCACCGCATCGGCCGCACCGCGCGCGCCGGTCGTGACGGACGCGCCGTCGCGTTCTGCGCCCCGGCCGAGGTCGGCGAATTGCGCGCCATCGAAAAGGCCATGAAGAACTCGATCCCCGTGATCGGCGGAGAGGTTCCCTTCGGTGCGCCCCCCGCAGGCGGCCTGCAGCGCGGACGCAAGTTCGGCGGCCCGGACAACGGCGGCAACAAGCGCCCCGCACGTCGCCCGTCGCGTGCGCCGAAGGCCCGTCAGGGCTGATCGGTTCAGTCAAACCAGGAAAAGGGCCGCAGGATCAACATCCTGCGGCCCTTTTTTCATACGACGACGGCGTTTCTGTCAGGCGGCGGCGCGCAACCGCAGCCGTGGCAGCGACAGGGCCGCGGTTGCCCAAGCCAAGGCCGCGCAGGTCGCAATAGCCGGGACCATGGTCGATGCGGTGTTGTTCATGAAAGGCCCCGTGATGGCGATCATCAGGCCGCCTGTCAGCATCTGGAACGTCCCGCCAAGCGAGGACGCCAGCCCGGCGATATCGGGATGCGGGTCCAGCGACATCACCATCGCGGTCGGCATCACAAGCCCCAGGAAGGCATAGGACAGGAACAGGCCCGCCATCACCACCGGCAGCGCGTCAAACCCCGACCAGACCACCAGCGTGGTGAACAGGGCCATGCCCGCAAACCCGGTGATCGCGATCGAGATCACCCGCTCCATTCCGAAACGCTCGGCCAGACGACCCGCGAACTGCGAGGCGCTGAAGAAGCCGATGGCATTGGCGGCGAAGGCCAGCGAAAAGCCCGTGGGGCTGAGGCCGTATTGCTGCGTATAGACGAAGCTGGCGCTGGACAGGAACACGAAAAAGCTGGCCATGCCAAAGCCGCCGATCATGGTCAGCCCCATGAAGCGACGGTCGGACAGCAGCCGCTTGGCCCCCGCCCACATGACGGCGCCGCGCACAGGCTGGCGGCGTTCGGGCGGCAGGGTCTCGGGCAGGGCAAAGACGATCAGGCCGAAGCTGAGGATCGATGCGACGGCCAGCACGGCAAAGATCTCGCGCCAGCCGCCCCATGCCAGAACCAGCGATCCGGTCAGCGGCGCCAGCATCGGCGAGATGGAAATCACGATCATGATCGCCGCCATCATCCGCGCGGCGGCAGGACCGGTGGCCACATCGCGGATGACCGCACGCGGCACTGCCATCAGCGCCGCCGCACCCAACCCCTGAACCGCCCGCGCGGCAATCAGCCAGCCAAGGGTCGGCGCCATCGTCGCGGCAATGGTCGCGACACTGAACACCCCCACCCCGATCATCAGCGGCCGCTTGCGCCCCAACGCATCGGCCATCGGGCCATAGATCATCTGCGCCAGCCCGAAGACCAGGAAATAGGCCGTCAGCGTCAGCGCCGCGCCCGCCTCGGAGGTCTCCAGATCGCGCGCCACCTCGGGCAGCGCGGGTAGGTACATGTCGATGGCAAAAGGGCCGACGGCGGACAAAAGGCCCAGCACCAGGGCCATGCGGAAGAACGGATCACGCATCATGGCTGACCTTGTAAAAATTCGGTTCATGGAAATGGGCCGGACGCACCAGCCACCGCGCTTTTGCCACGCACCCCCGTGCCGCGCAACCTTGATGGCCGGACGGGACGGCGCTATGGGCTGCACGCATGGCCAAGTTGTATTTCAATTACTCGACGATGAACGCGGGCAAAAGCACGATGCTTTTGCAGGCGTCCTACAACTATCGCGAACGCGGGATGGACACGTTGCTGCTGACGGCGGCGGTGGACAGCCGCGCCGGCACCGCCCGCATCGCCAGCCGCATTGGCATCGCCGACGAGGCGCAGATCTTCGAGGAAACCACCGATCTGTTCGCCTTGGCGTCCGGCGTCATTCCCGGCATCGCCTGCGTCTTCATCGACGAAGCCCAGTTCCTGACCCGCGATCAGGTCTGGCAGCTGGCCCGGATTGCCGACGATCTGGGTGTGCCGGTCATGTGCTATGGCCTGCGCGTCGATTTTCAGGGCGAGCTGTTCCCCGGTTCGGCGGCTCTTCTTGCCCTTGCCGACGACATGCGCGAGGTACGCACCATCTGCCATTGCGGGAAGAAGGCCACGATGGTCATCCGCCGCGACGGCGAGGGCCGCGCCATCACCGAAGGCCAGCAGGTGCAGGTCGGCGGGAACGAGACCTATGTCTCGCTCTGCCGTAGGCATTGGCGGCAGGCCGTGGGGCGCTGAACGCCCCCGGCAATCGGACCCCGGTGATCAAATTTTCCCCATCGCAGGATGGGCGCGTTGCGGGCCGGGGGGGCATGATGTAACCATCGCCTCAAACAGGCAGAGGACATATCATGCGCGCATTTTTCCTGAAGGTCGCAGCCTTGCTGGCTTTGGCGGCACCCGCGCAGGCATTCGACACAAACGCCACCTCTGCATGGGTCTACGACGTGCAGACGGGCACCGTGTTGATGGAAAAGGACGCCGACAAGCCGATCCCGCCTGCCTCGATGTCCAAGCTGATGACCCTTTACATGCTGTTCGAGGCACTGGACGAAGGCCGTGTCCAGATGGACACCCAGCTGCCCGTCAGCAGCCGCGCCCGCGCGATGGGCGGCTCGACCATGTTCCTGAACGAATTGGACCGGCCGACCGTCGAACAGCTGATCAAGGGCATCATTGTCCTGTCGGGCAACGACGCCTGCGTGGTCGTGGCCGAAGGCCTTGCCGGAACCGAGGACGCCTTTGCCCGCCAGATGACCGAACGCGGCAAGCAGATCGGGTTGGAAAACTCGACCTTCCGCAATTCGAACGGCTGGCCCAACCCCGAACACCGCATGTCGACGCATGATCTGGGCACCGTCGCCCGCCTGCTGATCGAAAAATTCCCTAAGTATTACGAGTTCTTCGGCCTGACCGAGTTCCAATACGAGGATCGCGCGCCCTCGAACCGCTATAACCGCAACCCGCTGCTGAAGCTGGGCATCGGTGCGGACGGCCTGAAAACCGGCCACACGCAGGAGGCTGGCTACGGCCTGGTCGGCTCGGCCGTTCAGGACGGGCGCCGGGTGGTCTTTGTTATCAGCGGGCTGGACAGCGACCGTGCGCGGGCCGAGGAGTCCGAGCGCATCGTCAATTGGGCGTTTCGACAGTTCACCATGCAGAACCTTGTTCCGGCTGGGGAAACCGTCGTCGATGCCCCCGTCTGGCTGGGTACCGACAGCCATGTCGGGCTGACCACCGAAAAGGGCGTCAACGTGCTGGTCCCCGCCGGTGCGCAGGATCAGGTCAAGGTCGAGGTCGTCTATGACAGCCCCCTTCCCGCCCCCATCGCCAAGGGCCAGCAGGTCGGCAAGCTGGTCGTCACCATCCCCGGCACCCGCGACACCGTCACGCCGCTGGTCGCCACCCAAGATGTGCCCGAAGCGGGCTTTCTGGGTCGCATGAAGGGCGCCGTGATGCAGCTGGGTCAGCGCGCCTACAGCGCCGTCCGCAGCTGATGCTGATCAGCTTCGAAGGCATCGACGGTTGCGGCAAGTCCACGCAGGCCCGCCTGCTGGCCGAGGGTCTGCGGGCGCAGGGGCGCGACGTCCTTCTGACCCGCGAACCGGGCGGCAGCCCGGGGGCCGAGGAAATTCGCCGCCTGCTGGTCGAGGGTGCTGGCGAACGCTGGTCGCCCGAGACCGAATGCCTGCTGTTCACCGCCGCCCGCCGCGACCATCTGGAACGCAGCATCCGTCCTGCGCTAGCGGCTGGTCAGGTGGTCGTCACAGACCGCTTTGCCGACAGCACCCGTGTCTATCAGGGCGCGGCGCGGGGTGATCTGCGGTCGATGGTGGACCGGCTGCACGACCTGATGATCGGCACCGAACCCGACCGTACTTTCGTCATCGACATCGCCCCTGAAACCGGGTTTGCCCGCGGCATGGCCCGCGGCGGGGCCGAGGATCGCTTTGAAAGCCTTGGCATCGGGTTTCAGGAACGGCTGGCCATCGGCTTTCGCGCGCTTGCCGCAGAATATCCCGACCGCGTGCGGCTGATCGACGGCAGCGGCACCCCTGAACAAGTCGCCGCCCGCGTGATGGCGGCGCTGTGAAGGCCGATCCGGACGATATCCCCGAACCCGACCGCGTTCCGGGCGCACCGCATCCGCGCCATACGCCCCGCGTCATCGGGCAGGATCACGCCATCGCGGAATTCGTTCAGGCCGCACACAGCGACCGCCTGCACCACGCCTGGCTGCTGACCGGGCCGCGCGGCGTCGGCAAGGCGACCATGGCTTGGGCGATCGCCCGCTGGTTGCTGTCGGGCGCCGAAAGCCCCGACATGCGCGTCGATCCCGACACCCCCGAGGCGCGCCGCATCAGCGCCCTCTCGGAACCGCGCTTGCAGCTGATCCGCCGCCCTTGGGACGACAAGACCGGCCGCCTGCGGGCCGAGATCACGGTCGATGAAATCCGCAAGCTGCTGTCCTTCTATCATTTCTCATCCGCCGAAGGTGGCCGCCGCATCGCCATTATCGATGCCGCAGACGACATGAACATCCCCGCCGCCAACGCCCTGCTGAAGGTGCTGGAGGAACCGCCGAAGGACGCGCTGATCCTGCTGATCGCGCATCAGCCCGCCCGCCTATTGCCCACCATCCGGTCGCGCTGCCGCACCCTGCGCCTGATGCCGATGAAGCCCGCGCAGATGGGCGGCATCTTGGCCGACCAAGGTATCGACGAAGACGCCCAGGCGCTGGCCGCCCTGTCCGACGGATCCGTGGGCGAGGCGCTGCGTCTGGCAGGCCAAGGCGGGCTGGACCGCTATCAACAGCTGGTCGATCTGTTCGCCACCCTGCCCCGCATGGACCGGCTGGCGGCGGCCAAATTCGCTGATGGCGCGGCGGGACGTGCGGGGACCGAGGGTGATCCCTTCGATCTGACCATCACGCTGCTGGACCGCTTCCTGGTCCGGCTGGCCCGCGCGGGCTTGATGGGGGCGCCGCTGCCGCAAGCCGCCAAGGGCGAAGGCGCGCTGATGGCCCGCCTGTCCCCCGACGATCTGGCCGCCCGCATCTGGGCCGAAGCGCAGGCCCGCCTGTCCGCCCGCGCCCGCACCGGTCGGGCGGTCAACCTTGACCCTGCGGCGCTGGTGATGGATATGGTTCTGGAACTGGCGCAATTGCCACCGGCGCAATCCGCCCCGACTGCCAAAGGATGACCTATGCAAGACGCGGCAATTCCGCTGATCGTGGACAGTCATTGCCATCTGGATTTTCCCGATTTCGACGGCGAACATGACGAATTGATCTCTCGGGCGCGGGCGGCTGGCGTGTCGCGGATGGTGACCATCTGCACGCGCCTGCGGCTGGAACCACAAGTGCGGGCCTTGGCCGAGGCGCATGATTGCGTCTTCTATGCCGCCGGCACCCACCCGATGAGCGTGGCCGACGAACCCATGGCAACGGTCGAGGGACTAGTCGCCTTGGCCCAACACCCGAAATTCGTGGGCATCGGCGAAACGGGTCTGGATTACCATTACACCGCCGAAAGCGCCGTGGCCCAGCAGGAAAGCCTGCTGATCCATATCGAGGCCGCGCGCCAGACCCGCCTGCCCCTGATTATCCATTCCCGTGACGCCGATGACGACATGGCCCGCATCCTGACCCGCGAACATAAGGCGGGCGCATTCAGCTGCGTCATGCATTGCTTCAGCAGCAGCGCGGAACTGGGCCGTGCGGCGCTGGATCTGGGTTTCTATCTGTCGATGTCGGGGATCGCCACTTTCCCGCGATCCCAGGACCTGCGCGACATCTTTGCCGCCGCACCTATTGACCGTATCCTCGTGGAAACCGACAGCCCCTATCTGGCCCCGAAACCGCATCGCGGGCGGCGGAACGAACCTGCCTATGTGGCCAAAACCGCCAAGGTTGGCGCAGAGGTCTTCGGGATGGGTTACGCCGATTTCGCCGCGCAGACGACTGCGAACTTCGACCGCCTGTTCTGGAAGGCCGCACAATGATCCGCGCGACGATCCTGGGCTGCGGATCGTCGGGCGGCGTGCCACGGCTTGGGGGACGTTGGGGGGCCTGCGATCCGCAGAACCCCAAGAACCGCCGCCGCCGCTGTTCACTGCTGGTGGAACGCAACGGACCTGATGGCACCACGCAGGTGCTGATCGACACCGGTCCCGATCTGGTGCCGCAAATGCTGGATGCGGGCGTCGCCACGCTGGATGCGGTCGTCTATACCCATGCCCATGCCGATCATGCCCATGGCATCGATGACCTGCGCCAGTTGGTCTTCAACTCCCGCAAGATCCTTCCGCTCTGGGCCGACGAACCCACCGCCGAGGCGCTGCAGACCCGCTTCGGCTATGTCTTCGAAACGCCCGAGGGCAGCTTTTACCCGCCCATCTGCCAGCTGAACCCGATCACGGGCCGCATCGCCATCGACGGCCCCGGCGGCGTGATCGAGATGATCCCCTTCCGCGTCCAGCACGGCGAGATCACCGCATTGGGCTTCCGCATCGGCGGTCTGGTCTATCTGCCCGACGTCTCGGACATTCCGCAGGCGGCTTGGCACCTGATCCAGGACGCGCCGGTCTTTGTCATCGATGCCCTGCGATACGAACCCCATCCCAGCCACGCGCATCTGCAGCAGGCGCTGGACTGGATCGCCGCGGCCCGCAGTCCGCGCGCCGTCCTGACCAACATGCACATCGACATCGACCACGACACGGTCGCGCTTGAAACCCCCGACCACGTGATCCCTGCCTTCGACGGCATGACCATCACCACCACCGCCGACACCCCCGACCTGCCCCCCGCGGCATGAGCGCGCTTTTCACCATCATCCTGCCGGTCTTCCTGATCGTGGGCTTCGGCTATCTGGTGTCGTGGCGCGGCTGGTTCCGCCCAGAAGGCGTTGACGGGCTGATGTCATTCGCCCAGAACTTCGCGGTGCCGACGCTGCTTTTCGCCTCGATGGCACGCCTGGATCTGGGGACCGAGTTTCGTGTCCATCTGCTGATCCCCTTCTATGCAGGTGCCTTCAGCAGCTTTCTGGTCGCTTGGGCGGGCGCCAAGTTCATCTTCAAGCGACCGCCGATGGATTGCGTGGTCATCGGCTTTGTCTGCCTGTTTTCCAACACGCTGCTGCTGGGGGTGCCGATCACCGAGCGCGCCTATGGGCCGGATGCGCTGGCGGGCAACTGGGCGATCATCGCGATGCATTCGCCGCTGCTCTATACCTTCGGGATCACGGTGATGGAGTTCACGCGCGCCCGCGGCAGCGATCTGTCAGTGGGCCGCGTGGCGCTGCGGGCGCTGTCGGGCGTGCTGAGGACGTCGCTGGTGATCGGCATTCTGCTGGGGCTGGTCACCAACCTGCTGATGCAGGCGGGGCTGGTGCTGCCGACGGGCTTCTGGGACGGGGTGGACATGATCGGGCGGGCGGCACTGCCCGCGGCGCTGTTCGGGCTGGGCGGTGTTCTCTACCGCTATCGCCCCGAAGGGGATATGGCGACCATCGCCATGTGCTGCGCCTGTTCGCTGCTGCTGCATCCGGCCATCACCTTCGGGATGGGGCATCTGTTCGGGCTGGATGTGGCGGGGATGCGGTCGGCGGTGCTGACGGGGGCCATGGCGCCGGGGATCAACGCCTATCTGTTCGCCAACATCTATGGCGCTGCCAAGCGCGTGGCGGCCTCGACCGTGTTGGTCGCGACCGCCATTTCGACGCTCAGCATCTGGATGTGGCTGGCGATCCTTCCCTGACCACCAGCCGACAGGTCATTGCGGAGACAGCCCGCGGATGCGTTCGGACCGGCGACGCAGCAGCTCCACCGTCGTCAGCAGCGCGATCGAGAAGATCACCAGCAGCGTCGCCACCGCTAGGATCGCCGGACTGATCTGTTCGCGGATCCCGTTCCACATCTGGCGCGGGATGGTCTGCTGTTCGGGGCCTGCGATGAACAGCACGGCCACGACCTCGTCGAACGAGGTGACGAAGGCGAACAGCGCCCCCGACACGACGCCCGGCAGGATCAGCGGCATGGTGACCCGGAAGAAGGTCACCCGCGGGTTCGCACCCAAAGATGCCGCCGCACGGTTCAGCGACTGATCGAAGCCCACCAGCGTCGCCGTCACGGTGATGATGACAAAGGGAATGCCAAGCGTGGCATGGGCCAGGATCACCCCCAGATAGCTGCCCGCCAGCTTGCCGCATTGGGGGGATAGGCCGAAAATGGTCAGCAGTTCGCAGGGGTTCGAATAGAAGAAGAACATCCCCGTGGCCGTGATGATCAGCGGCACGATCATGGGCGAGATCAGGATCGCCATGATCGTCCGGCGGAAGGGCATTTCCGGACGCGATAGCCCAAGCGCCGCCAACGTGCCAAGTGATGTCGCCACGATGGTCGCGCAGACCCCGATGATGATCGAGTTCTTCGCCGCCTTGACCCATTTCGCATTCGCCCAGGCATCCGCCCACCACGACATGTCGCGGGTGGCGTCGGGCGCCTGCATCCCGAAGGTCAGCAGGCTGTCGTACCAGCGCGTGCTGTATCCTTCGGGATCGAAGGACAGCATCTTGTCGGTGAAGGTGAAATAGGGCTCGGCGTTGAAGGACAAGGGCATGATGACGATGATCGGGGCGATCAGGAAGAAGAAGATCGCCACGCAGATCGCCACATAGGCGTAATGCCAGACGCGCTCCAGCGGGGTTGCATAGGATGGTACGGCCATATCGGTTACCCCAGCTTCAGGTTGTCGACGCCCACCAACCGGTCATAGAGCCAGTAGAGGACAAGAACCGCACCCAGCAGCAGGGCGGCAAGGGCGGCGGCCATCGACCAGTTCAGGGTCGAGGTCATGTGCTGCGCGATCATGTTGGAAATCAGCTGCCCCGAAGAACCGCCGACCAGCGCGGGCGTGATGTAATAGCCGACCGCCAGGATAAAGACCAACATGGCCCCCGCCCCCAGCCCCGGCAGCGTCTGCGGGAAATAGATGCGGCGGAAGGCCGTCCAGCTGGTCGCCCCCAGACTGCGCGCGGCCCGGACATAGGACGGGTTGATCGTCCGCATCACGGAGTAAAGCGGCAGGATCATGAAGGGCAGCAGGATATGCGTCATCGCGATGATCGTGCCCGTCTGGTTGTAGATCATCTGCAACCGCTGGCTGCCGCCGATGACGCCCAGCCAGACCAGGATGTCGTTGATCACGCCCTGCTGCTGCAACAGCACCATCCAGCTGGTGGTGCGCACCAGAAGCGACGTCCAGAACGGCAGCAGCACAAGGATCATCAGCAGGTTCGATTTCCGCATCGGCAGGGTCGCCAGCAGATGCGCGATGGGAAAGCCCAGCACGAAGGTCAGCGCCGTGATCAGCCCCGACAGCCAGAAGGTCCGCCAGAACAGCATCAGATAGACACGCTGGTTTTCATCGACCTGCTGGATATTGCCATCCACGTCGCGTGTCCGGTCAACCGACGCCAGATAGAAGTTCGCGGTATAGGGGGTCGAGACCTCGCGCATGGTCGCCCAAAGCTGCGGGTCGGCCCATTCCTCATCGATCTCCAGCAGGGTCTGCTGATATGGCGGCTCGATCCCCTTGCGGACCTTGCGCCCGGTCGAGGTGAACAGCGAACGCGTCCCCGGCATGTCATAGTTCACACGGGTGCCGACCACGCCGATGTTGCGCGCCTCGGCCGAGGCCTGAAGGTCGGTTGCCAGCGCCTGCCATGCGGCATCGTCGGGCACGGTCCCGCGCTCGGTCTGGGCGAACCAGGCCGAGATGTTCGGCATGTTCGCGGAAAAGCCGTCGTTGTGGAAGGATCGCTGCAGCATCTGGCCGATGGGCACCACGAAGGTGATGACGATGAAGGCCAGCAGGGGCAGCACCAGAAGAAAGGCCTTGCGGCGGGCGCGCGACTGGCTGCGGGCCAGGGCCCGGACCAGCGGTTTGCCATCTGCGGTGGTCAAGGGCTGCGTTGCGACACCGGATGCGGTGGCAGCGACGGCAGCATGCGGATCAAGTGCGGTATTCGCCATGTCGTCCCCGATATTCGGATCCGTCACCCCATGACCGGGGTGACGGCGTTTTGCATCAGGAAGAGGCGAGCCAGCTATTGAAACGCTCGCTCAGTTCGGCGGAATGGTCGGCCCAGAATTCCGGGTCGTCCAGGACGGCGTTTTCAAGGTTCTCGGGCGAGGTGGGCATATGCGGCGCCATCTCGGTCTTGCCGTCCTTGTACATGCCGACCAGCTCGGCCGAGGATTTGCGCGCCGGACCATAGCTGATGTATTGCGCCTGATCGGCCAGCCGCTGCGTGTCGGTGGCGAACTTCAGGTATTCCATCGCGGCTTCGGGGTTCGGGGCATCGACCGGGATCACGAACATGTCCAGATCCATGTACTGGCCGTCCCAGATGACTTCGAAGGGCTGGTTTTCACCGACCATCGCGTCAAAGATGCGACCGTTATAGGCGGTGGTCATGCTGACCTCGCCGTCGGCCAGCAGCTGCACGGGCTGGGCGCCGGCTTCCCACCAGACGACCTCGTCCTTGATGGTGTCCAGCTTGTCGAAGGCACGCTGGACGCCTTCGTCGGTGCCCAGTTCGTCATAGACGTCGGCGGCTGCGACACCATCGGCGATCAGCGCCAGATACAGTGTGCGCTTGGGGTTCTTGGGCAGGCCGCGCTTGCCGGGGAAGGTCTCGGTGTCGAAGAAATCCACGGCCGAGGTCGGCGGGTTGTCCGTGAACTTGGTGGTGTTATAGGAGATGACCGTGCCCCAGACGATGTTCGCCACGGCGCAGTCCAGCAGCGCACCATCGACGAAATCATCGGCAGCGGCGGTGCCATCGGGGGCTGCGGGCAGCATGGCCGGGTCGATCTCGATCAGGGCGCCCTCGTCGCACAGGCGGATGGCGTCTGACACTTCGACGTCGAAGACATCGCCGGTGACGTTATTGGCCTCGACCTGCGCGCGCAGGGGCGTGGCGGGGTTGTCGGCGGCGATCATGTTGACCTTGATGCCGGTCTCTTCGGCGAAGGGCTTGTTGTATGCCTCGACCTGGCTGGCCTCATAGGCGCCGCCCCAGGATACGACGTTCACTTCCTGCGCGGTGGCGCCGAATGCGATGCCGGCCAGTGCGGTGGACATGATAAGCGTGGTTTTCACGGTAAGCTCCCTTGTGGATTTATGCCGGACTTTCTGTCCGTTTTCTTTGCCCCGTCGGGGCGTGGCGGTCTGGCAAAGCCTTGCCGGACCGCAATTCGCGGCTGTGGCGCCGGATCAGATGGGATCCAGCGCGCGGGCATCTTCGGGATGCCAGCCGATGCGGACGGATTGACCGGCCTGCAGATGAGTCTGGCCGATGGTGTTGCGCATCTTCATGACGAAACTGTCCGACCCCGCGACCCGCAGACGCGCGCGCAGGATATCGCCCATATAGATCACCTCGATGACCTGAGCCTCGATGGTATGGGCGCCGGGGGGCATCATCTCGGGCTTGAACTCGACCCGTTCGGGCCGGATCGAGACCGTCGTGCGCTGCCCCTTTTCGCGGATGTTGACGGCGGTCGCGTCGATCAGACCGCCATCGTCCAGCCGCACCAGGGCCTTTTCACCGTCCAGCTGTTCGATCGTGCCGGGCAGTGCGTTGTTTTCACCGATGAAGCCCGCGACAAAGCTGTTCTGCGGGCGTTCGTACAGCTCTGCAGGGGGCGCCAGCTGCTGGATCCGCCCGTCGTTGAAGACGGCCACGCGGTCCGACATGGTCAGCGCCTCGCCCTGGTCATGGGTGACATAGACCACGGTGATGCCCAGCTGTTCGTGAAGGTGCTTGATCTCGAACTGCATGTGTTCGCGCAGCTGCTTGTCCAGCGCGCCAAGCGGTTCGTCCATCAGGACCAGCTGCGGATCGAAGACCAGTGCACGCGCCAAGGCGATCCGTTGCTGCTGACCGCCCGACAGTTGCGCCGGACGGCGGTTGATGAAACTGCCCATCTGCACCATGTCCAGCGCCCGCTTGACGCGGGTCTCGCGTTCATCGCGCGACATGCCGCGCACTTCCAGCGGGAAGGACAGGTTTTCGCCCACCGTCATATGGGGGAACAGGGCATAGTTCTGGAACACCATGCCGATGCCGCGCTTGTGGGGCGGCACCTGATTGATCGGTCTGCCGTCCAGGCGGATCTCTCCGTGGGTGGCGGTTTCGAAACCGGCCAGCATCATCAGGCAGGTGGTCTTGCCCGAGCCTGACGGCCCCAGCATGGTCACAAACTCGCCCTTGCCGATCGAAAGATTCAGGTCTTTGACGACAAGTGTCTGTCCGTCATAGCTTTTTTGCACATGCTCGAATGCGACGAAAGCCTCGCCGTGTCGGTCGTCCAGCAAAAGGCGCTCTCCCTGTTGTCGGTTTCTTGTTCAGCGCTGATGCAGGTTAAGCGGGCATCCGCCAATCATGCAACATGAATTGTATGCCTACATGCCGACGTGAAAGCGCGCCCGACAGGCCAATCGGACCTGGGGCGCGCTCAATTCTTGTGGTGATCGGGGGTCCGGCGGCGTTGCCTGAAATTCAGTCAGGACGCCGACGAAGCGTGCAGATCAGTCGGGACGCTTGGGACCCTTGCGGTGGGGTTTGCCACCAGCGGGCTTTTCAAAACGCGGCTTGCCCTTGGCGGCCCATGCGGGCTTGCCGGCGGCACCGGGCTTGCGCGGACCCGCACCATCGGCCGAGGATTTCTTCTTCCACGCCTTCACCGCGGGCTTGGGGCCTTCGGTGCGCGGGTCGGCCAGACCTGCGTCATCGGGGATCCAGCCGCCCTTGGCCGCCTTGACGCGGTCCTGATGCGAGCCTTCTTCCTTACGGCGGGGTGCAGGCTTGGCGCGTGCAGGACGATCCTCGCGCGGGCCTTCGTACCGGGGCGCACGGGGGGCGCGTTCGATCGGCGCGTCCAGATCCGGGGCGCCTTCCATGCGGCGCATGCTCACCTCGGGGGTGATTTCCATGAAATCGCCGAAACGATCCGCCACTTCCTGTGCGATCTGCACATAGCTCAGGTCCTGCTTGACGCGGATGGCGCCGATGCTGTCACGGGTGATCCCGCCCGCATCGCAGATCTTGGGCAACAGCCAGCGGGCTTCGGCGCGACCCGAATGACCGACCGACATGGTGAACCAGACCGAGGGGCCGAATTCACGCTGCACGCGGGGGGCCATGGGTGCGGGCGGGGCCTGCGTCTCCATCAGTTCCTCGGCGGCGGGGCGACCTTCGCGCCACATGCGCAGGAAAGCCACGGCCACCTGTTCGGCACCGAATTTTTCCAGCAACTGTGCGGCCAGCGGCGCATCCTCGCCCGGCGCGTCGCGCAGGGCTTCGTGGTCCAGCATGCGCTGGTCGTCACGTTCGCGAACCTCGTCAGCCGAAGGCGCCTTGGCCCATTCGGCCACGACCTTGGCGTTCTGCATCAGACGCTGTGCGCGCTTGTAGTCGGACGACGGCACGATCAGCGCCGAAACACCCTTGGAACCGGCACGGCCCGTCCGGCCCGAACGGTGCAGCAGGGTTTCGGGGTTGGTCGGCAGATCGGCGTGGATCACCAGTTCCAGACCCGGAAGGTCGATCCCGCGTGCGGCAACGTCGGTTGCGACACAGACGCGGGCGCGTCCGTCACGCAGCGCCTGCAGCGCGTGGGTGCGTTCCTGCTGGCTCAGTTCACCCGACAGGGCGACGCATTTGAAGCCGCGGTTCGACATGCGCGCCAACAGGTGGTTCACGTTCGCACGGGTCTTGCAGAACACGATCGAGGTCTGCGCCTCGTGCATGCGCAGCAGGTTGAAGATCGCCGGTTCGCGGTCGCGTGCCGTCACGCTGTAGGCGCGATAGGCGATGTCGCCGTGCTGGCGGGCTTCGCCAAGGGCGGCAATCCGCAGCGCGCTGCGCTGGAAGTCGCGGGCCAGCTTTTCGATGGCAGGCGGCACGGTGGCCGAGAACATCAGCGTGCGACGTTCTTCGGGCGCAGCGGCCAGAATATATTCAAGGTCGTCGCGGAAGCCCAGATCCAGCATCTCGTCGGCTTCGTCCAGAACGGCGGCGCGAAGCGAGGTCAGATCGAGGCTGCCGCGGTCGATATGGTCGCGCAGACGGCCCGGCGTGCCGACGACGATCTGTGCGCCCTGCTGCAGGTTGCGGCGTTCGGTGCGGTAATCCATGCCACCGACGCAGGTCGCGATGCGGGCATTGGTCCCGGCATACAGCCATTCCAGTTCGCGTGCGACTTGCAGTGCCAGTTCGCGGGTCGGCGCGATCGCCAATGCCAGCGGACGGTCGCCTTCCAGCGTCTGGCCGTCCAGCAGCAGATCTGCGCCGATCGCCAGACCGAAGGCCACGGTCTTGCCCGAGCCGGTCTGCGCCGAAACCAGCAGGTCGCGCCCCTGAGCGTCATCGGCCACGACGGAGGATTGCACGGTTGTCAGGCTGTCATAGCCCTTGGAAGCCAGCGCCGCCTGAAGCGGTGCGGGGAAGTTCAATTCGGTCATTTGATTCGCCAAATGGGGGGTGTCATTCACCCGATGAGCGGCACCCCGTCGCTGCGACCGGCCCACCCTGCACCCGCCGCCCCGGACATGCGGAGCCAAAGAGGGGTTCCTATGATACGTGGCGCGCAAAGTCCACCGATGATCTCAACTGTTTTTACCCTCGGCTTTTCCTTGACTTGCCCCCGTCGCGCGGCCCTGATGCCGCGACCCCCGAACACAGGTTCCCCGATGCCCCCGACAGCCCATCCCCCGATCAAGGATGCCGCCGCCACATGGGCGCGGATCGCCGCGCTCAGCTTCGGCGGACCCGCAGGCCAGATCGCCGTCATGCACCGCATCCTGGTCGAGGAACGCCGCTGGATCGACGAGGATCGCTTCCTGCACGCGCTGAACTTCTGCATGCTGTTGCCCGGCCCCGAGGCGCAGCAGCTGGCCACATACATCGGCTGGTTGATGCATGGCGTACGCGGCGCGCTGATCGCAGGGGTGCTGTTCATCCTGCCCGGCGTGGCGGCGATCATGGCGCTCAGCCTGATCTATGTCACGCTTGGCGACGTCGGCATTGTGGCGGGGATCTTCTTCGGGCTGAAGGCGGCGGTGCTGGCGATCGTGGTGCAGGCGGTGATCCGCCTTGCAGGACGGGCGCTGAAGGGACCGGCGCTGCGCCTCATTGCGGGGGCGGCCTTCGTCGCGCTTTTTGCGCTGGATGCGCCCTTTCCGCTGGTCATCGCCATGGCGGCACTGGCAGGTGCGCTGATGGGTGGCAGCATGCCACCCGCCGATGCCCGCCCCCTGCCCGCGCAGGATGCAGGCGCCGCCCGCCGCGCGGCGGGTTGGGCGCTGGTGCTGTGGCTGGCGCCCGTGGCAGCGCTGGTCATGCTGCCCCCCGGCAGCGTCTTTACCGACATCGCCACCTTCTTTTCGCGCCTCGCGGTCCTGTCCTTCGGAGGCGCCTATGCCGTCCTTGCCTGGGTCGGGCAAGAGGCCGTGGGCCGCTATGGCTGGCTTGAACCAACCCAGATGCTGGACGGGCTGGGCATGGCCGAAACCACCCCGGGTCCGCTGATCATGGTGCTGCAATTCGTGGGGTTCATGGCGGCGCATGGCGCAGGTCACGCCCATCCGCTGCTGGCCGCCGTGCTGGGCGGGCTGCTGGCGACATGGGTGACCTTCGCGCCCTGCTTCGCCTTCATCTTCATCGGCGCGCCTTTCATGGAGGGGATGCGCCGCAGCGCCCGCCTGTCCGCCGCCCTGCGTGCCGTCACCGCCGCGGTCGTGGGCGTCATCCTGAACCTTGCCCTCTGGTTCGCCATCCACCTGATCTGGTCGCAGACCATCCCGTGGCAGGCAGGTCCGATCCGGGTGGATGCGCCGGTCATGGCCTCGCTGGACCCGGTGGCGGCCCTGCTGTGCGCGGCCACCCTGTTCGTGGCCCTGCGCCTGCGTCCTGGCATGGCGACCCTGTTGGGCGGGGCCGCGCTGGCGGGGATCGCGCTGCAGATGGCGGGTCTGACCTGATCCCCCTTGCGGGCGATCCCGCACCCCGCTAGCCTTCAGATGCAAACCGTTGGGGTGCCCCGTCACCGGGGCTGAGAGGCGACAGCCAACCCATCGAACCTGATCCGGGTCATACCGGCGGAGGGAACGGTGCAGATGATCGCGGGCCCGCCCCGCCCTTTGTTCCCCCTTGCGCCGTCATGTCCCCCGACCGCACAAGGAGGCCATCTTGACCGCCATCGCCCTGACCATCGCCGGTTCCGATTCCGGCGGAGGCGCCGGCATCCAGGCCGACCTCAAGACCTTTTCGGCACTTGGTGTCTATGGCGCCAGCGTCGTCACCGCCCTGACCGCTCAGAACACCCGCACCGTCAGCATGGTCGCCCCCACAAGCGCCGCGATGATCACCGCCCAGATGGACGCGGTCTTCGACGATCTGGACATCCGCGCCGTCAAACTGGGCATGCTGGGGGGCGTCGATGCCATCCGCGCCGTCGCGGAGGGGCTGCGGGGGTGCGACCTGCCCATCGTGCTGGACCCGGTGATGGTGGCGAAATCGGGCGATGCCTTGCTGGATGACAGCGCCATCGGCGCATTGCGTGACATGCTGCTGCCCCGCGCGACCCTGCTGACCCCCAACCTGCCCGAGGCCGCACGCCTGACCGGCACCCCCACCGCCCGAACCCGTGATCAGCGTCTGGATCAGGCGCAGGCGCTGATGGGCATGGGCGCACAGGCGGTGCTGATGAAAGGTGGACATGCAGAGGGGGCCGAATGCCTCGACCTGCTGATGACGCCGGGCGGGGTGGTCGAATTGACCGCCCCGCGTCACCCGACGCGCAACACCCATGGCACCGGCTGCACCCTCTCGGCGGCAATCGCGGCGGGCATGGCGCAGGGGCTGCCGCTGCCCGATGCTGTCGCCATGGCGCATCGCTATCTGCAAGGTGCCATCAGGGCGGCGGATATGCTGTCGGTCGGTCATGGGCACGGGCCGGTGCATCACTTTCACTCGGTCTGGTCCCATGCGTGACATCACCATCATCGGCGCGGGCGTCGCTGGATTGTTCGCAGCCTTTCAGCTGTCGCAACAGGGCTGGCACCCGCGCATCATCGACCGGAACGGCCCCCCCGGTCCGCACGGCTGTTCGTGGTGGGCGGGCGGCATGCTGGCCCCGATCTGCGAAGGCGTCACTGCTGATCCCGTGATCGCCCGCCTTGGCGCGCAGGCCGCCGATGACTGGGCGCAGGTCACGACCGTCACCCGCCGCGGCACGCTGGTCGTCGCGCTGGACCGCGACCGGGCCGAGCTGTCACGCTTTGCCCGCCGCGCGCCGGGCCACGTTGCGCTGGACGGCGCGGCGTTGAGGGGCCTGGAACCCGATCTGGCCAATCACCGCCATGCCCTGCATATCCCGCCCGAGGCGCATCTGAACCCCCGCCAAGCCCTTGCCGATGTGGTCGCCATCCTGCAGGCGCGCGATGTCGCAATTGAAACCGCCGACGCAGAGCCGCAGGACATGGCAGGCCCGGTGATCGACGCCCGCGGCATGGCCGCCCCCCTGCCCGATCTGCGCGGCGTCCGGGGCGAGATGATCGTCCTGCACGCCCCCGACATCACTCTGACGCGGCCCGTGCGGCTGCTGCATCCACGCCATTCGCTGTATGTTGTGCCGCGCGGCGGTGGCATCTTCATGCTAGGCGCGACCCAGATCGAGAGCGACGCCCGTCGCGCCGTCACCGCCCGCGCCCTGCTGGAAATGCTCTCGGCCGCCTATGCGCTGGATGCCCGCTTTGCCGAGGCCAGCGTTCTGGAAACCGGCACCGACCTGCGCCCGGCCTTCCCCGACAATATCCCGCGCGTGACGGTGCGGGGCCGCGTGCTGCATCTGAACGGCCTGTTCCGTCACGGCTATCTGATGGCCCCCGCCCTTGCCCGACAGGCCGCCGATTACCTGACCCATCAAACCCGTGGAGAGTTGATCCATGAAGATTGAGCTGAACGGCACCCCCCGCCAGATCACCGCCTGCAATGTCGCCGATGCGCTGGTCGAATTGGGCTGGGCCGATGCCCGCGTCGCCACCGCCCTGAACGGTGACTTCCTGCCCAGTGCCGCCCGTGCCGACAAGCCGTTGCAGGATGGCGACCGGCTGGAGGTTCTGGCCCCCATGCAGGGAGGATGACCCATGCGTGATTTCTATGGCGTGATGCTGGACAGCCCGCTGATGCTGGGGACGGCGCAATACCCCTCGCCTGCGGTGATGCAGCAGGCCTTTGCTGCATCGGGGGCCAGCGTGGCGACGGTATCGCTGCGGCGCGAAAGCGGTCAGGGGCAGGCCTTCGGGCAGATGGTGCGCGATCTGGGCATCCATATCCTGCCCAACACCGCAGGTTGCCATAACGCGCGCGAGGCGATCACCACCGCCCGCATGGCGCGCGAGATCTTCGAAACCAACTGGATCAAGCTGGAGGTGATCGGCCATGCCGACACCCTGCAACCCGATCCCTTCGGCCTGCTTGAGGCCGCCGAGACGCTGGCCGCTGAAGGCTTCGACGTCTTTCCCTATACGACCGAGGATCAGGTGCTGGCCCAACGCCTGATCGACGCGGGCTGTCGCGTCCTGATGCCTTGGGGTGCGCCCATCGGGTCGGGCATGGGCCTTAACAACCGATACGGACTGCGGACCCTGCGCGCAGCCTTCCCCGACATTCCGATGGTGATCGATGCCGGGATCGGCATGCCCAGCCACGCCGCCGACGCGCTGGAGATGGGCTTCGACGCCGTCCTGCTGAACAGCGCCGTCGCGCAGGCGGGCGATCCGGTGGCGATGGCGCGGGCCTTCGGGCTGGCCGTGCAGGCGGGTGCCATGGCCGCGGGGGCCGACCCGATGGGAATGCGCGACATGGGGGCACCCTCGACCCCACTGATCGGAAAGGCATGGCTGTGATGTTACCGCGTTTCTACCCGATCTTCGACGATGTCAGCTGGCTGGAGCGCGCCCTGCCGCTTGGGGTCAAGCTGGTGCAGCTGCGCATCAAGGATGCTTCGTCTGCCGATCTGCGCGCTCAGATCAAGCGCGGGCTGGCGCTGGCCCGTCAGCATGGCGCGACGCTGGTCGTCAACGACCACTGGCAGATCGCCATCGACGAGGGCGCAGATTGGCTGCATCTGGGGCAGGAGGATCTGGACGAGGCCGACCTGCCCGCCATCCGCCGCGCGGGGCTGCACTTGGGGCTGTCCACGCATGACCATGCCGAACTGGACCGCGCATTGGCCTGCACCCCCGATTATATCGCGTTGGGTCCGGTCTATCCGACGATCCTGAAAAAGATGAAATGGCATCAGCAGGGTCTGGACCGCGTCACCGAATGGAAGCGCCTGATCAGCCCCATCCCCCTGGTCGCCATCGGCGGGTTCAGCGTGGATCGCGCCAAAGGAGCCTTCGACGCGGGCGCGGATGTCGTTGCGGCCGTCACCGACATTACGCTGAACGCGGACCCTGAAACCCGCATCCGCGAATGGCTGACGCTGTGACCCGCTATGCCCGCCAGATGATCCTGCCGCAGATCGGTCCTTCGGGTCAGGACCGGCTGTCACGGGCGCATGTGCTGATCGTCGGCGCGGGTGGGTTGGGCGTGCCTGCGCTGCAATATCTGGTCGGCGCGGGCGTCGGGCGGATCACTCTGATCGACGGCGATGTGATCGAGGAAACCAATCTGCACCGCCAGCCGATCTATCCAATAGCCAGCATTGGCCAACCCAAGGCCACGGCTGCCGCGCAGATCATGACCGCAATGAACCCCGACGTGCATATCGACGCCCGCCCAGAATGGCTGGACCCTGCCAGCACGCCTGCGCTGGTCGCGGGGGCAGATGTCGTGCTGGATTGCGCCGACAGCTTTGCGGTCAGCCTGACGCTGTCGGATGCCTGTCTTGCGGCGCATGTCCCGCTGATTGCGGGGTCAGCATTGGCGACGTCGGGCTATGTCGCGGGATGCTGCGGCGGCGCGCCCAGCCTGCGTGCGATTTTTCCCGACCTGCCCACAGGTGGCGGGACCTGTGCTACCAACGGGGTGATGGGGCCGGTGGTGGGGATGATCGGCGCATTGCAGGCGCAGATAGCGATGGCGGTGCTGCTGAACCTGCCCGACAGCCCCTTGGGGCGGCTGATCAGCTTTGATGCCGCGACGTGGCGCATGGGCGGGTTCCGCTTTGACCGCGCGCCCGAGCCGGACGATCCGCTGCCCTTCATCGGACGCACGCAGATCACGGAACAAGACCTGCTGATCGATCTGCGGACCGAGGCGCCCCCCTTTCACCCCGCTGCCCGCCATGTTCCGCCCGAAGACATCGGCCAGCTGTCCCCGCCCGACGACCGCCGGGTGGTCTTGGCCTGCAAAACCGGACTGCGGGCACATCACGCGGGTCAGGCGTTGCGGGATGCATGGGCAGGCAAGATCGCCCTGCTGGCCCTGCCCGAGGCATGAAAAAAGGGCCGCCCCATCGGGACGGCCCTTCGTCTCAATGCACCGATCTTACCAAGAGGTCAGAACGGCACCTTCGTATTTTTCATCGATGTAGGTCTTGATTTCGTCGCTGTGATAGGCCTCGACCAGCGTCTTGACCCAAGGTTCGTCCTGACGGCCCTGCTGCACCACGATGATGTTCACATAGGGGCTCTCGGCCTTTTCCATCGCGATGCTGTCATTGCGCGGGGACAGACCGGCAGCCAGCGCATAGTTGGTGTTGATGATCGCGATGTCGGCATCGGCCAGCGCACGGGGCAGCTGGGCGGCATCCAGTTCAAGGAAGCGCAGGTTCTTGGGGTTGTCTTGAACATCCAGCGGGCTGGGGACCAGACCCGTGCCCTCGGCCAGCGTGATCACGCCCAGATCCTGCAGCAGCAGCAGCGCGCGGCCACCATTGGTCGGATCGTTCGGGATGGCGACCTGTGCGCCGTCTTCCAGATCGTTGACCGAAGCCAGCGTGTCGGAATAGATGCCCATTGGGGTGGTGATCGTCGTGGCGACCTCGGTCAGGTCGAAGCCGCGATCCTTCATCTGGTTTTCCAGATAGGGGCGGTGCTGGAAGCTGTTGGCATCCAGATCGCCGTCGGCCAGTGCGGTGTTCGGCACGACGTAATCAGAAAACTCGATGACGTCGATGTTCAGGCCCATAGGCTCGGCGACCTTGGCGACCTCTTCCATGATCTCGGCGTGTTCACCCGGGGACACACCGACCTTGATGTCTTCGGCCATGGCGGCGGTACCAAGTGCAAGGGCGGAAACGAATGTGGTCAAACGCAGCATTGTGGCGTTCCTTTCTTGTCTGTTCGGAAAATCAGTGGCCGCGATTGCGGGCGGCGCGGCGGTTGACGCGGGCGGCGATCCATTCGCCAAGCGACTGGACCAACTGCACCAGCACGATCAGGATGACGACAACAGCCAGCATCACCTCGGGCATGAAGCGCTGGTACCCATAGCGGATGCCCAAATCGCCAAGCCCTTGTCCGCCCACAGCACCGACCATGGCGGAATAGCCGATCAGGCTGACGGCGGCCAAGGTCAGGCCAAGAGTGATGCCGGGCAGTGCCTCGGGGATCAGGACCTTGCGGATGATCTGCATCGGCGTGGCACCCATGGCGCGCGCAGCCTCGATCAGGCCTGCCTCGACCTCGCGGATGGCGTTTTCGACAAGGCGCGCGATGAAGGGCACCGCGGCCAGCGTCAGCGGCACGATGGCAGCATTCGTGCCGATCGAGGTCCCGACGATCATCCGTGTGAACGGAATGATGGCCACGACCAGAATGATGAAGGGCACGGAACGCGCGGCGTTGACCACCAACCCCAGCACCTTGTTGACCCAAGGCGCCGACAGCAATTCACCGCGCTGCGAGGTCGCCAAAAACACGCCCAAAGGCAACCCGCCAAGCGTGCCCAGCAGCGCCGAGATGGCGACCATATACAAGGTCTGCAGGGTGGATTCCCACAGGATCGGGATCAGGTTAGCGGACATATCCCAGCACCTCCGTCGTCAGGCCGTGGCGTTCAAGAAAGGCGCGGGCCTCGGGGGCGCGCGGGGCGTCGATCGACAAAAGCAGGTTGCCGAAGGGATGGGGACCGATTTCCTCAATGGCACCGGCAAGGATGTTGGCTGCGATGCCCAGCTCGGTCGCCAGCATGGCTAGCATCGGGTCGGTGGCATGCTGTCCGGCGAATGTCACGCGGATCACCTCTTGTGAGGGGCCGTCGGGGCGGTCCAGCGTCATGCGGGCGGCCACGAAGGCCGGCAGGTTCGCACCGGTGACGCCCGACAGGAACGACCGCGTCGTACCGTGGTTCGGCTTGGCAAAGACATCATAGGTCGGGCCGGATTCGACGATGCGGCCACCCTCGATGACGGCCATATGGCTGGCGATGTCGCGCAGCACGGCCATTTCATGGGTGATCAGCAGGATCGTCAGACCCAGATCGCGGTTGATCTGGGACAGCAACTCCAGCACGGTCTGGGTGGTTTCGGGGTCCAGCGCACTGGTCGCCTCGTCCGACAGCAGGACCTTGGGGCTGGTGGCCAACGCGCGGGCGATGCCGACCCGCTGTTTCTGCCCGCCCGAGAGTTCCGCCGGATAGCGATCACGCAGCGCCGACAGGCCGACCTGATCGACCAGCTGATCGACCCGCGCCTTGATCTGACCCGAAGGCGTGCCCGCGATCTCCAGCGGCAGGGCGACGTTGCCCCAGACCGTCCGTGATGCCAGCAGGTTGAAGTGCTGGAAGATCATCCCGACGTCGCGGCGGATGGCACGCAGGTCACTGCCGCGCGCGCCGCCGACATCGCGACCGGCCACCTGAACACTGCCCTCGGTCGGGCGTTCAAGTCCGTTCACCATGCGCAGCAGGGTCGATTTCCCCGCGCCGGACCGGCCGATGATGCCCGTAACGCTGCCCGTCGGAACCGTCAGCGAGACGTCCTGCAGCGCCATGACCCGGTCGCCGCCCGATTTCGGAAAGGATTTGCCGAGCCTGTCAAAGATGATCGCCGCATTGTCTGGTGGCGTGCCGCTCATGTTGTCCTGCTTATCCTCGGTGCAAAGGGCGACGGGATGCCTGAAAGCGCGACCATGTGCAAGCGTGCCGGGGGTCGGTGTTTTCCAGCCATCAGAACGCAACCCGGTGATCGGACGTTCCACGCCGAACGGTCCGCGGTGGCAAGGCCGTTACACTGGAACGACCTTGCCCCGACCGGCATCCTGCCGGAATGCCGTTCTTATTGCGCGGCTTGCACGAAATCGCGGGCCAGCAGTCCTGTCAGGATCGAGCGCAGCATATCGGGCCGGAACGGCTTTTCGATCAGCGGGGCATGGTCGTATCCTTCGGGCAGATGTTCGCGCCCATAGCCCGAGACAAAGCAGAACTGCACCCCGCGCTGCGTCAGCAGGGCCGCGACGTCATGGACGGCCTCGCCTTTCAGATTGCCGTCCAGCAGGGCGATGTTGACGTGATTGGTGCGGATCTTCTCCAGCGCCTCGGCGACGGTGCGGGCGATGGCGACGACGGTAGCGCCCGCGTCCTCCAATTCATAGCGCAGGTCCAGGGCGACCAGCGGTTCATCCTCGACCAGCAGTACGCGGCAATCCGACAGGCTGACGGGGCGTTCGGTGGCCGGGGCCGAGGTCGCTTCGGGACTGGACTGCAGGGTCTTCAGCGGCGTTACGCCGTCGGACAGGCGGATGGTCCAGACCACGCCTTCGGGGTTCCACTCGACCTCGGCCGAGGCGTTGTCGCCCCCACCCGCCGCCGTGATCAGCGTGGTGCCGAAGCCGCTGCGGGCGGGCGCCGTCACCCTTGGGCCGCCGGTTTCGCGCCATGTCAGCTGCAACTGACCCTGATCCAGCGCCCAATCCAGATGCACCATGCCTCCGGGCGCCGAAAGCGCGCCGTATTTCGCAGCATTCGTGCCCAGTTCATGCAGCGTCAGTGCAAGGCGTAGCATGGTGTCGGGGGCCAGATCCACCAACGGACCGTTGCGCTGCAGCCGTTCGCCGTCCAGCGTCCCCGAACTGATCTGGTCGTCGATCAGCTGATCCAGAGGCGCACTGGTCCATGTGGCATCCGACAGGATCGAATGCGCCCGCGCCAGCGCCTGCAGGCGGCCACCGAAGCTGGTCTCGAACTGGGACAGGCTGTCGGACTGACGCAGGCTCTGGCGGGCAATGGCCTGCACGTTGGCCAGCGTGTTCTTGATGCGGTGGTTCAATTCGCCGATCAGCAACGAACGGACCTCTTCGGCCTGCTTGCGTTCGGTGATGTCCAGGATCTGCAGCGACAGCGACTGCTGGCCCGTGCCGTCCGACAGGACCGAGCCATAGACCTCGCAGCTGATCGCCCCGATGTCGGCGTGATCCAGCTGCAATTCGCCCGAAAAGCGCGGGGCACTGTCGGATGGGGCCTGCAGCCAACCCGACAGCAACTGTTCGGCATCTTCGTCCAGCCAGCCGCATTCGGTGCCCTTGGTGCCCAGCAGATCGCCCTTGGCACGCCCGAACATCCGCTCGGCCCCTTGCGACCAGTCGCGGATGCAGCCCTTGCTGTCCAGCGTGACAAAGGCCAGCGGCGAATTGTCGGCATGGGCACGCAGCTGGGCCATGGCGCGGTCGCGATGCATGGCGATCTCTCGCAGCTCGTCGCGCTGGCGGGCCAGTTCCTTGGCCTGCTTGCCGATGCGGAAGAACACCTCGGCCTTGGATTTCAGGATGACCGGGTCGATCGGCTTGAAGATGTAATCGACGGCGCCGGCCTCGTATCCGCGAAAACGGCGGGCCTCGTCCATCTCGGCGGCGGTAACGAAGATGATCGGCACGCTGCGGGTGCGTTCGGTCGAGCGCATCAGTTCCGCCAGCTCATAGCCGTCGGTGCCGGGCATCTGCACGTCCAGAAACGCCAGCGCATAGTCGTGCATCAGCATCAGCTCCAGCGCCTCGCTGGCCGATCTGGCACGGTTGACGACAAGGCCGTCGCGCCGCAGCAAGGCCTCCAGTGCCATGATGTTTTCGGGGATATCATCAACGATCAGGAATCTGATGGGGTTATGGGGCATTCAGCATCTCCTGGTCGGCGTTGCGGCGCCAGATCCGGTCGGGTTCGTCAAAGGTCGAAAAGGCCGCCGCATGGGCGGAAAAGCGCAGCGTTTCATGGGAACCCAGTCCCAGGAAACCGCCGCGGGTCAGCGCCTCGGCAAACAGCCCAAGCGTGCGGTCCTGCAGCGTGGTGTCGAAATAGATCAGCACGTTGCGGCAGGATATCAGATGCACTTCCGAAAACACCTGATCGGTGGCCAGATTGTGTTCGGTAAAGACGGTTCGCGACCGCAGATCGCGGTCGAAGGCGGCGCGGCCATAGGCTGCGGTGTAGTGGTCCGACAGCGACCCGCGCCCGCCCGCCTTCTGATAGTTCTGCGAAAAGACCGGCAGGCGGTCGATGTCATAGACGCCCGCCTCGGCCTTGGCCAAGGCGCGGCGGTTGATTTCGGTCGCATAGAACAGGGTGCGGTCGAACAGCCCCTCTTCCTTGAACATGATGGCCATCGAATACAGCTCTTCTCCGTCCGCGCAGCCGGCCACCCAGACCTTCAGCGACGGAAAGGTCCGCAGGTGCGGCAGCACATCGCGGCGCAGTGCCAGATAATATTCCGGGTCGCGAAAAATCTCGCTGACCTGAACGGTCATCGCATCGATGATGTCGGGCAGCACCGCGGGTTCGTGCAACAGGCGACCCTGCGCCTCGGACAGGGTCGTACAACCCAGCCTTTCGCGGACCAGATCGGCCCGCCGCGCCAGGGACGCCCGCGAATAGGACCGGAAGTCATAGTGGAACCGCCGGTTCAACGCCTCGAGGAACAGATCCAGTTCGATATCTTCGCCGGGTCCGGCGGGAACGGGTTCGACGCTCATCGGGGCATCCAGACACGGGTCAGCGACAGCAGCTTATCGACGTCAAGCGGCTTGGGCAGGTAGTCATTGGCACCGGCGGCGATGCATTGATTCTGATCCTCGGCCATGGCCTTGGCGGTCAGCATGATGATGGGCAGGGTCTTCCAGCGGTCGATCTTGCGGATTTCACGCGTGGCGGTCAGCCCGTCCATTTCCGGCATCATCACGTCCATCAGCACCAGATCCACCTTGGGCGCAGCCCCGTCGTTGATGCGGCCCAAGGCGTCCAGCGCCTCGCGGCCGTTGCGGGCGATCTGGACGGTGGCGCCATGGGGTTCGAAGACGCCGGTCAGGGCATAGACGTTGCGGATGTCATCCTCGACCACCAAGATGCGGCGGCCTTCCAGCTGGGCATCGCGGTTCAGGGATGCGGCCAGCATCTCGCGCTGCTTCTCGGGCAGATCGCTGACCACCTGATGCAGGAACAGCGTGACCTCGTTGATCAGCCGCTCGGGCGATTTGGCACCCTTGATGATGATCGATTTGGAGTAACGGCGCAGGCGCTGTTCCTCGGCCTCGGACAGGGCGCGGGCGGTATAGACGATGACCGGCGGGAAGGATGCCGTGCCGTCGCCGTCCAGCTGTTCCAGCAGTTCGAACCCCGAAGCATCGGGCAACGTCATGTCCAGCACGATGCAATCGACCGTCTGCGTGCGGCAGACGTCCAGCGCCGCAGCGGCGGTGCCCGCACCCACGGTCTCGACCTCATCGCTGGCCAGCAGCGCTTTCAGGCCCTCCATCTGGGCGGGATCATCCTCGACGATCAACACCCGGCGCAGTCGCTGTTCCATGCGGCTTTCCAGATTACGGATGGCCGTGGCCAGCGTGTCGCGCTGGATCGGCTTCATCATATAGCTGATGGCCCCCTGCGCCAGCGCCTGCTTGGTGTAATCCTCGGCCGAGACCATATGCACCGGAATATGGCGGGTGCTGGTGTCGCGCTTCAGACGGTCCAGCGCCGACAGGCCCGAATGGTCGGGCAGCCCGACATCCATCACGATCGCATGCGGCAGGAAGTGACGCGCGGCGCGCACGGCATCATCGGCACGACCAACGCAAATGCAGCGGAACTGCAACTCCTGCGCCAATTCGTACAGCAGTTGCGCAAAAGCCGGATCGTCCTCGACCACCAGCATGACGCGGTCGCCGGGACGGGTGATGTCGCGGTCGTCCTCGACCCCGTCCAGCGCGCCCAGAATGATGCTGTCATCGGTGATCTCAGGCGCGGCGGGCGCCGTCGGCATGGACCGCGATGCGGTGGGTTTACGCGACGCCGGGGTGTTGGGCAGGATCAGCGTAAAGACGCTGCCCTTCCCGGCCTCGCTGGTCAGCGTTACGCGACCGCCCAGAAGATCCGCCAGTTCGCGCGAGATCGAGAGGCCAAGCCCCGTTCCCCCGAACCGGCGCGAGATCGTGCCGTCGGCCTGACGGAAGGCCTCGAAGACGGCCTCCTGCTGATCGGGCGCGATGCCGATGCCGGTGTCATGAACTGCAAAGGCAATGCCCTGCGGAACCCGCGTGATCTTCAACGTCACCCGGCCCCGTTCGGTAAACTTCAACGCATTCGAGACAAAGTTCCGCAGCACCTGCTCCAACCGCTGGCCATCGGTTTCCAGCGCGGCGACGTCGGGCGCAACCTCGGCGGTCAGTTCCAGCCCCTTGGATTGGGCCTGAACCTCGAAGGCGCGGACCAGCTTCTTGGCGACATCCGCGGGTTCGATGGCATCGCGGGCGACTTCCAGCTTGCCGGACTCGATCTTGGACAAATCAAGGATGTCGTTGATCAGCAGCAGCAGATCCTTGCCCGAGCTCTCAATCGTTTCCGCCCAACGCACCTGTTCCGCCGTCAGCGTCTTGCCCCGGTTCTCGGCCAGCAATCGCGACATGATCAGCAGCGCGTTCAGCGGCGTGCGCAATTCGTGGGACATATTGGCGACGAATTCGGATTTATAACGGCTTTCGCGGGCCAGTTCGGCAGCCTGATCCTCCAGCATGCGGCGCGAGCGGGCCAAGGTGTCGCGCTGTTCCTCAAGCTCCTGCGTCTGGCTTTCCAGCTGGGCGTTCTGCTGTTCCAGTTCGACCTGTTGGGCCTCCAGCCGCTGCTGGCTGTCCTGCAGGGCGCGGGTCTGCTCCTCCAACTCCTCGTTCGAGGAGGCGAGTTCTTCGGAATGGCTGCGCAGTTCTTCGGCCTGAAGGCGCGTTTCCTCAAGCAATTCATGCATCTGCGCGCGATATTGAACGGATCGCAACGCGATGCCCAGCCTGTCGGACGTCCGGTCGAACAGGTCACGCACGCGGTCGGACACCGGCTTGTCGAAGCCCAGTTCCAGCACCGCATTCACGTGCCCGTTGTCCAGCAGTGGTACCAGCACCACGCGACCCGCGCGCCCCCGCGTCAAACCGCTGGACCAACCAAGGGCGGCTTCGGACGGCATCTCCAGTTCCAGGATCTCGGCTTCGGTCATGCAGCGGCCCAAGTGGCCGTCATCGACGGAAACGCGTTCGGCCAGCGCCGCTTCATCGACGCCCCAGGTTGCCAAGCGGCGCAGGCTCTCGCCTTCGCGGGCATAGATCACCGCGGCGCGTGCATCGACGCGCTGCGCCAGACTGCGCAGAACCTGCTGTCCGAAACGTTCCGCCGACAGTTCGCCCTGGATTGCCCGTCCGGCCGCCACCTGCCCTTGCTGCACCCATTCGGTATGCAGCAAGCGTTCGCGCGTCCGCACCATGCCGCGACCGCCAAAGCCCAAGGCCAGAAACACCAGCCCCGCCATCGAACGGTTGGCAATGGCCACACCGGTTCCGAACGACGCCTCGTCGAACATGAAGCCCAGTGCCATGCCCACACAGGCCGCCACCGCCACCAGAACCGGTGCGATCGGCCAGGGGCACATGAAGGACACGACCAGCGGCAGCAAGTAGATCAGCCAGACCGCCGTTCCCAATGGAAATGTCAGGTCGAGGGCGAAGACACCCCCCAGCGCAAGAACGACCGCAGCAAGGATCGTCAGGTTCTTGTTGTCGTACACGGGGGCTCCTGCAGGGGTCGGCGCAATCCGCCAGGTTAACGGTTCCCGTCGAACGCAAAGCGGCGCCGTTTTGTTCATCTTGCGATGATAAATAAATGATAATTTTACTGCGGCGCCGGAACCGCGCCGTCATCCAACATCGCATTCTAGTCTTGCGATGCATCGAAGTCGACCGCAAAGCACCCTGCGCTGCCGTCGCGTCAGTCCCGGCGACCGATCGGCCACATCCGCGACCAGACCCCGTCGTGCTGGATCAACGCATGGTGCAGCGCCGCGCCGATATGCAGCGCCAGCAGCGCGATCAGCAGAAAGGCCGCGATCTCATGCATCTCGCTGGCGGCCTCGGCAAAAGATTTGTTCCGTGCCACCAACGTCGGGATGCCCAGCGCGTCCAACGCCTCAATCGGGTATCCTCCGGCGCGCACCCGCAGATAGCCGGTCACCGGCATCACCACCAGCAGTGCATAAAGCGCCAGATGCGACAGCGCGGCGATCCGGCGCTGCCACATCGGGATCTGTGGTGGCAGGGGCGGTGCGGGATGGGTCATCCGCCAGATGATCCGCACCACCACGATCAGCAACAGCAAAACGCCGATGTTCTTGTGGAACAGGAACAGCACGTCCTGCAATGCCCGTGGCAAACCGTCGCGCACCATGATCAGACCCGCCGGGATCATCAGCAGCACGCCAAGCGCCACCAACCAGTGCAAAAACCGCGCTGTCGCGCCATATCGGGGTTGCCTGTCAGCCATTCCGCGATGGTATCACGCTGCGTCCACAGGGCAAGCGTCCGCTTGACGCCGCGCGGCCCTGTCATATCCTTGCGCGATGGACCCAAGGCCCCTTCGATGACCGCCCAGCCCGAAACGGAACAGCACGCCAGCCTGCCCTCGGGCATGCTTTCTTCAGGCGTGGCTGCCATCGCCCTGACATGGATGACGGCGTTGGTGATGGGGCATCAGCCGCCCTATCTGGCGCCAGCGTTGTTCCTGCCTGCGCTGCTGGTGGTCATGCGGCTGACGCAGCGCCATTATCCGCATGGGCGGTTCGGGGCGGCAAACACCATCACGCTGCTGCGGATGTCGCTGGCGACGGCGCTGCTGGTGTCCGTCGCTGTGGGGCCGGTGACGGGGTGGATGGTGGCGGGCGTCGCGGCGGTGTCGCTGGCCTTGGACGGGCTGGACGGATGGCTGGCGCGGCGACAGGGGCTGACCTCGGGGTTCGGCGCCCGCTTCGACATGGAGGTCAACGCCGCCCTCGCCCTGATCCTGGCCCTGCACGCCCTGCGCGGCGATCCCGTCGGCCCCGAGATCATGGTCCTTGGCGTCATGCGCTATCTGTTCATCGGTGCGGCGCATCTGCTGCCGTGGCTGGCCGCGCCGCTTTATCCCAGCTGGCGGCGCAAGGCGATCTGCGTGCTGCAGATCGCGACGCTGATCGCCCTGCAACTACCCGTCATGCCCGATGGCGTGGGCATCATCCTTGCCCGCATCGCCGCCGCAGCACTGATCTGGTCTTTCCTGCGCGACATCCTTTGGCTGAGGGCACAGCGGTGATGCGCCTGCTGAGCGCCTTGTTGGTGCTGCATCTGGCCACCGCCCTGCCCGATCCACGCGTCCTGCCCGGTCTGGACATGGTGGCGCTGGCGCTGTTGCTGGTCCTTTGCGGTCGCAGGGCGGCGGGACGGCTGCTGCAGGGGCTGGCGACCTTGGCGCTGATGCTGATCGTGGTGCTGCGGTTGGCCGACCTGACCATGGCCGAGAGCCTTGGCCGCCAGTTCAACCCCGTGGCCGACCTGCCGCTGATCGATGCATTGGTGCGCCTGCTGGCTGGCACCGTCGGCGTGCTGGCGGCGGTGGGCGCCTGCATCGGGGCTTTGCTGGTCGGCGGACTGCTGGCATGGGCGATCTGGTGGTCGCTTGGCACCATCCGCCGCGCGGGCGGGCGTGCTGTTCTGCCGGTGCTGGTGCTTGCAGGACTGGCGATGATCACCCCCGCCATGCCCGGCCTGAGGTTCGCACAGGACCGCATCCAGCTGGCGGCGCGGACCGTGACGCAGCTTGCCGATTTCCGCCGTCAAAGCGAAAACGATCCGATGCGACAGCTGTCCGCGCCCCTGTCGCTGATCGACCGGGATGTGCTGGTGGTCTTTCTGGAAAGCTATGGCCGGACCAGCTTTGACACACCCTTCTACGGCGATCTGCACCTGACAACCCTGCGCGAGGCGCAGTCGCGGCTGTCCAAGGCCGGTCTGGCGATGCGGTCGGGATTCCTGACGTCGCCCACGCATGGCGGGCAAAGCTGGCTGGCACATGCCACCTTCATGAACGGAATGTGGATCGGCGATCAGACGCGGTATCAGGCTTCGGTCGCCAGCGATCGCTGGACGCTGTTCGATCACGCGCGACATGCCGGTTTTCGCACGGCAGCCATCATGCCCGCCATTACCCGCCCTTGGCCCGAAGGGACGCGGATGGGTTTCGATACCGTCTTCGCCGCCGGTGATCTGGGGTACCGTGGGCAACCCTTCAACTGGGTCACCATGCCAGATCAGTTCACACTGTTCGCGACCGACCGCATCCGGACGCGCGATCACGATCCACGCCCGCTGTTCGCGCAGGTCGCGCTGATTTCGTCCCATGCGCCCTGGACGCCGGTGGCGCGGATGATCCCATGGCAGGACGTCGAAGACGGCGCGGTCTTTGACGACATGGCCACGACCGGCCCCACCCCGCGTCAGGTCTGGCGGGACCGGGAAATCGTCCGCCAGCATTACCGCGACGCCATCGACTATACCCTGCAGGCGGTGACCGAATATGCCGAACGGCAGGCAGGCGACCCACCCCTGATGGTGCTGCTGGGGGACCATCAGGCGGCCAGCAGCATCGGTCTGGACCAGCGCAGGCAGGTGCCGATCCACGTCATCGGCCCTGCCCCGCTGGTCGCACGCACCGCCGGTTGGGGCCTGACCCCGGGCCTGATCCCCCCCGCCGATGCCCCAGCCATCCCGATGGAGGCCATGCGCGACAATCTGCTGCGGAGCTTTTCGCCGCCCGCGGACGTTCCCCCCGCATGACGCTGAACAAGGCCCTGCAAATGCTGACCGCCCTGCTGCTGCTTGGCCTGCTGTTCGCGGGCCTTGATGGTGGTCAGGCGCTGTCGTTGCTGGCACAGGCGGACCTTGGATGGCTGGCCACAGGGCTGTTGGCGCTGACGGCGCAGACGCTGCTGTCGGCATGGCGGTGGCAATTCACGGCGACGCGCCTTGGCCAGACACTGACGATCGGTCGGGCGATCCGCGAATATTATCTGGGCCAAGTCGTCAATCAATCGCTGCCCGGTGGCGTTCTGGGCGATGCGGGTCGCGCCTATCGCGCCCGCCATGACGGAGGGCTGCGCCGTGCCGGGACCGCCGTCATGATCGAGCGCACCTTGGGCCAATTGGCGCTGCTGGCGATCATGCTGACGGCATTTTTGCTGTACGACGGCCCTCCGCTGCCCGCCACGATCAAAGGCCTGATCACCGCAATCTGCCTTGGCGGAGCGTTGCTGATGACAGCTTTGCTGGTCGTGACGTGGTGGCGCGGATGGCTGGCGGTGGCACGACCCGCCCTGCTGGACCGTGGTGCACTGCCGCGACAGATCGGGCTGAACCTTGCCATCGCAGGCCTGAACATCGCGGGTTTTGCCTGCTGCGCCCATGCGACGGGCACGCTGATGACCGCGCCGCAGGCCGCGCTTTATGTTCCCTTGATCCTGCTGACCATGGTCATCCCGATCACGATCAGCGGTTGGGGCATCCGCGAAGGCGCGGCGGCCACGCTGTTCCCGCTTATCGGGGCCAGCGCCTCGGCGGGGCTAGCGGCCAGCACGGCCTTCGGTCTGATGTTTCTGCTCAGCACCCTGCCGGGCCTGCTGGTTCTGGCGCTGCAAGGCAGCACATCACCCCGATATCCCAAAGCCAATCTGACGGTGGATCCATGACCCGACCCGCGACCTTTGCCCTGCCGGGCGATATCACCACTTTGACGGGGGGATATCTGTATGACCATCAGCTGGTGCAGGCGCTGCGCGATCAGGGACGTTCGATGCAGGTCTTGCAGCTGCCCGACAGCTTTCCGACCCCGGATGCGGCAGACATGGCGCAGGCCGTGGACCAGCTGTCCGCCCTGCCCGCCGATCAGCCGGTCATTATCGACGGGCTGGCCTTTGGCGCCCTGCAGACCGAGGCGCTGGCTTCGGTCCGTGCGCCCATCGTCGCGATGATCCATCACCCGCTGGCGCAGGAAAGCGCCCTGCCCGCCGAACTTGCCGACCACCTGCTGCGGACCGAGCGGGCGAACCTGACGTTGGCACGCCATGTTCTGGTCCCCAGCCCACACACCCGCGACATGCTGATCGAACGCTATGACGTGGCCGCGGATCGCATCACCATCGCGCGTCCCGGCACCAAGGCACGCCAGCATCCTCAGGTGCCGAAGGCCGATCCGGCGATGATCCTCTCGGTCGGGATCCTTCATCCGCGCAAGGGTCACGACGTGCTGGTGCAGGCGCTTGGGATGCTGGGCGATCTGGAGTGGCAGGCGCAGATCGTCGGCAACCCTTGGGATGATGCGCATGTCGGCCAGCTGTGCGACCGGATCGCCCGCAGCGCCATGGGCGACAGGATCACGCTGGCGGGGCGGGTGTCCGACGGCCGGCTGCAGAACCTCTATGGGCAGGCGTCGGTCTTTGCGCTGGCCACCCGGTACGAGGGCTATGGCATCGTCTTCGACGAGGCGCTGTCCCACGGCTTGCCCATCGTCAGCACGACGGCAGGGGCGGTTCCCGGCACGGTTCCCGCCGATGCGGGCCTGCTGGTTCCCCCCGATGACGCAGGCGCCCTGTCTGACGCCCTGCGCCGCATGCTGACCGATGCGCCATTCCACAAGGCGCGCGTGAAAGCCGCGCAGCAGGCCGGCGCAGCGCTGCCCAGCTGGGACGACACCGCCCGCATCGTCGCCCGCGTGCTGGACAGTGTCATGGATGCGCCTGCCTAGTGGACAGTTTGCAGATCCTGCACCACCATGCGCCAAACCACCGACCGGAGAACGCGATGAAATCCCTGTTCCACCTTGCCATCCATGTGACCGACCTGGATCAGGCGCGACGCTTCTATGGCGACATTCTGGGCTGCACCGAGGGTCGGTTGACCGACAGCTGGGTCGATTTCGATTTCTTCGGCCACCAGCTTTCGCTGCATCTGGGCCAGCCTTTCGCGACGACGCGCACTGGCAAGGTGGGCGACCACATGGTGATGATGCCGCATATGGGCGTTGTGCTGGCCCTGCCCGATTGGCTGGCCCTGGCGGACCGCCTGCAGTCGCATGGCGTCGAATTCGACATCCCGCCCGTCATCCGCTTTCAGGGTGAGCCGGGCGAACAGCGGACGATGTTCTTCTTCGACCCCTCGGGCAACCCGATCGAGGTCAAGGGCTTTGCCGATTTCGAAGGGCTTTTCGCATCATGACGCTGCCCACTGTCACGCAAGCCACCCTGCCCATCCATAACAGCAATGACCGCTTTCCGGTCCGCCGCATCTTCTGCGTCGGGCGCAACTATGCCGATCACGCGCGCGAGATGGGCCATGACCCCGACCGCGAACCGCCCTTCTTCTTTACCAAACCCGCCGATGCCGTTCTGACCGACGGCGCCGATCTGCCCTATCCGCCTGCCACCTCGGAGCTGCACTACGAGGCTGAACTAGTCGTGGCCTTGGGCGCGGGCGGCACGGACATCGCGCCGCAGGATGCCACGGCGATGATCTGGGGCTATGCGGCGGGCAACGACTTCACCCGCCGCGACCTGCAGGCGCAGGCCAAGAAGATGGGGCGGCCTTGGGACATGGCCAAGGGGTTCGACCTTTCAGCAGCCATCGGCCCCCTGCATCCCGCAGCCCAGACCGGCCCGTTGGACAAGGGCCGGATGCAACTGCTGGTCAACGGCGATATCCGGCAGGACAGCGATCTGTCGCAGATGATCTGGCCGGTGGCCGATATCATCAGCCACCTGTCGGGGCAGGTCCGACTTGCACCGGGCGATCTGATCATGACCGGCACGCCCGCAGGCGTCGGTGCCGTCACGCGCGGCGATCAGGTGACGGTGCGAATCGAGGGCCTCAGCCCCCTGACCACCCGTATCGCCTAGCCCAGGGAATATCCGGTGCCGCGGACCGTGCGCACCGGATTGTCGCCGCCGTTCTGCATCAGCGCCTTGCGCAATCGGCCCACATGCACGTCGATGGTGCGCGTATCGACATAGATGTCGCGCCCCCAGACCCGGTCCAACAGCTGTTCGCGTGTCCAGACCCTGCCCGGCTTTTCCATCAGCGTGGACAGCAGGCGAAACTCGGTCGGGCCCAGATGCAGCGATTGGCCGGCACGAAAGACGCGGTGTTCGGACGCATCCAGAATGATGTCCGCAAACGACAACCGTTCGCCCATGCTGGCGGGACGCGTGCGGCGCAGCTGGGTGCGCAGACGCGCCATCAACTCGACCACGGAATAGGGTTTCACGACGTAATCATCGGCACCTGTTTCAAGGCCGCGGACGCGGTCGGCCTCTTCGCTGCGGGCCGACAGCATGATGATGGGGATGTTGCGGGTGGCGGGGTCGGCCTTTACCTGACGGCAGACCTCGATCCCCGAGACCTTGGGCAGCATCCAATCCAGCACGATCAGATCGGGCATTTCTTCCTGAACCAGCAGCAGCGCGTCTTCACCATTGTCGGCGACGACGCATTCGAAACCCTCAGCTTCCAGATTGTAGTGCAGGACTTCGCGTTGCGCGCCTTCGTCTTCGACGATCAACACGCAGGGGGCCTGGCGGGACATGGATCAGCCCTCCTTGACGGTGTCAACCATCGGGACGCTGTTGCCCTTGGGGCGCGCCTCGTCGGGCAGTTCGCCGGTCACCAGATAGACCACCTGCTCGGCGATCGAGGTCGCATGGTCGCCCATCCGTTCGACGTTCTTGGCGATGAAATGCAGATGCATGCAGGAGGTGATGTTGCGCGGGTCTTCCATCATATGGGTCAGGAATTCGCGGAACAGCGCGTTGTACATCTGGTCCACCTCAAGATCGCGCTGGCGCACGTCCTGCGCCAGATCGGCGTCGCGGCGGATATAGCTGTCCAGCGCATCCTGCAGCATCTTGTTCACGGCATTGCTCATCCGGCGCAGCGCCATGCCCGCGCCTTCGATGGCGGGCATCTGCGACAGGACCGAGGTGCGCTTGGCCATGTTCTTGGCGTAATCCCCCACCCGCTCCAGCGAGGCCGAGATCTTGATGACGGCCAGCACCATCCGCAGGTCGGTCGCGGTCGGTGCGCGCAGGGCGATCAGGCGGGCGGCATCCTCGTTGATCTGGGCCTCCAGCGCGTCGATGGCCTTGTCGCGGCGGCGGACCTCGTCGGCCAGTTCCTCGTCGCGGGTGTCCAGCGCGGTCGAGGCGTCGGTGATGGCGGCTTCCACCATGCCGCCCATCTTGACGACCAGCGCTTGGATGGTTTCCAGATCACGGTCGAACGCCGAGGAGATGTGCTTGTCGCGGTTCATGATCGCTTCCTTCTGTCGGCTCAGCCGATCCGGCCCGAGATGTATGCCTCGGTCCGGCTGTCGCGCGGTTTGGTAAAAATGTCGTCGGTATCGCCGTATTCCACCAAGTTGCCCAGATGGAAGAAGGCCGTCTTCTGGCTGACGCGGGCGGCCTGCTGCATCGAGTGCGTGACGATCACCACCGAGAATTTCTCGCGCAGTTGGTCGATCAATTCCTCGACCTGGCTGGTGGCGATGGGGTCCAGCGCGCTGCAGGGCTCGTCCATCAGCAGGACCTCGGGGGCGGTGGCGACGGCACGCGCGATGCACAGGCGCTGCTGCTGGCCGCCCGACAGGCCGGTGCCCGGTTCGTGCAGGCGGTCCTTGACCTCGGTCCACAGGGCGGCACCGCGCAGGCTGTTTTCGACGATCTCCTCCAGCTCGGCCTTGTTGCGGGCAAGGCCGTGGATGCGGGGGCCATAGGCGACGTTGTCGAAGATCGACTTGGGGAACGGGTTCGGCTTCTGGAAGACCATGCCGACCTTGGCCCGCAGCTGCACCGGATCGACACGGCGGTCATAGATGTCGTCGCCGTCGATGCGGATCTCGCCCTCGATGCGGGCGATGTCGATGGTGTCGTTCATCCGGTTGATGCAGCGCAGGAAGGTCGATTTCCCGCAGCCCGACGGACCGATGAAGGCGGTTACCGTCTTGTCCAGAATTTCGACGTTCACGTCCTTGATGGCGTGCTTTTCGCCATAATAGACCTGCACGTTCCGGGCCGAGATCTTGATGTCTTGTTGGCTCACGGCGCTCTCCGTTCGGGTCGTGTCATACATTTTTATACGGCCTTCTTGTGCAGGTTACCAACGGCGCTCGAACTTGCGGCGCAGGAAGATCGCCAGCAGGTTCATGCACAGCAGGAAGATCAGTAGGATGATGATGGCGCCCGAGGCCCGTTCGACAAAGGCCGGGTCGCTGCGCTGCGTCCAGTTGTAGATCTGGACCGGCAGGGCGGATGCCGGGTCGAACAGTCCTTCGGGCGGGGCTGCGGGGAATTCGCGCACAAAGGCCACCATGCCGATCAGCAGCAGCGGTGCGGTCTCGCCCAAGGCCTGCGCCAGACCAAGGATGGTGCCGGTCAGGATGCCGGGCATCGCCAGCGGCAGGACGTGGTGGAAGACCGACTGCATCTTGGACGCACCCACCCCAAGCGCCGCATCGCGGATCGACGGCGGCACCGCCTTCAGCGCCGCACGCGTCGAGATGATGATCGTCGGCAGCGTCATCAGCGTCAGCACCAGACCGCCGACGATGGGGGCCGATTGCGGCAGGCCCGCGAAGTTGATGAAGACCGCCAGACCCAGAATACCGAAGACGATGGACGGCACGGCGGCCAGGTTCGAGATATTGACCTCGATGATGTCGGTCAGGCGGTTCTTGGGGGCGAACTCCTCGAGATAGATCGAGGCGGCGACCCCGATCGGCACCGACAGGAACAGCACCACCAGCATCATATAGAGCGACCCGAGGATCGCGATGCCGACGCCTGCCGCCTCGGGGCGTTGGTCGGACGCGTCGGGATTGGTGATGAATTCGCGGTTGAAGCGGGTCACCAGCACGCCATCCTCGGCCAGCGCATCCGCCAGCATCAGCTGCTGGGGCGAGGTGTTGCTGTCCCGCTCGGCGCTTTCCTTGGTGACGCGGCCCTTGAAGTATCCGTCGATCCGGCCGTTCACCAGCACGTTCACCTCGACCGTCTGGCCGATCAGTTCGGGGTCGGCCAGCACGCGGTCGCGCAGTTGGGCAGATGCCTCCTTCGAGACCAGACCCTTGATATCCTTCTTGGACAGGCCTTCGATCTGGCTTTCCATTTGGGCGACCGCCGCATCCAGCGCGTCATCCAGCACGCGGCCATAGGCCAGCGTCAGCACCTTGGACATTTCCGCCGGATCACGGTTGCCCTTGGGGTCCAGCTTTTCGGCGCTCAGCGCGACGGGCATCGACAGATAGGTCTGGCGGAACGCCCCCGAACCGTCACGCACGATCGTCCCCACCAGCACCACCAGCGCGATGACGGCGATGCAGATGGCGATGGCTCCATAGGCGCGGAAGCGTTTTTCGGCGGCGTTGCGGCGGCGGGTGCGCGGATCGACCTCGAACAGGGAAATCTTGGCGGGGTGGTTCGACATATCGGTCATTCGTACTGCTCGCGGTATTTGCGCACGATGATCAGCGCGACGATGTTCAGGCACAGGGTGATGACGAACAGGGTCAGACCCAAGGCGAAGGCAACCAGCGTTTCAGGTGATGAAAAGTCGTTGTCGCCGGTCAGCTGGCTGACGATCTTGACGGTGATGGTGGTCATCGCCTCAAGGGGGTTCAAGCTCATGGTGGCGGCAGCACCGGCACCAAGGACCACGATCATGGTTTCCCCGATGGCGCGGCTGGCGGCCAGCAGGACGGCGCCGACGATGCCCGGAAGGGCGGCGGGCAGCACGACCTGGCGCACGGTTTCGGACGGTGTCAACCCAAGGCCCAGCGCTGCATCCCGCAGGCTTTGCGGCACGGCGTTGATGATGTCATCGGACAGCGAACTGACGAAGGGGATCAGCATGATGCCCATGACCAGACCCGCGGTCAGCACTGATGACGCCGAATTGCCCAAACCCAGCGGTTGCGCGATCCAGTCGCGCAGCAGCGGGCCGACGGTGATCAGGGCGAACAGGCCGTAGACGATGGTGGGAATGCCGGCCAGCAGCTCGACCATGGGTTTGGCAAAGCTGCGGATGCGGGGGCTTGCGTATTCCGACAGATAGATCGCGGCGAACAGCCCGATCGGCACCGCCACCACCAGCGCGATGAACGAGATGTACAGCGTCCCCCACAGCAGCGGCAGCATGCCCAGTTGCGAATTGCCGTCAAAGCGCGGCGTCCATTCGAGCCCAAAGAAGAACTGCTGCCAACTGTATTTCTGGAAGAAGCTGCCGGTCTCGAAGATCAGCGACAGCACGATGCCGATGGTCGTGGCGATGGCGATCATCGAACAGATGATCAGCAGCGACATGACCATCCGCTCGACCGCGTTGCGGGCCTGGAAATCGGCGCCGATGCGGCTGATGCCCCAGCCCAGCCCCAGGATCGCGCCGCCCAACACGGCAAGGCCCGCGATACCGCCCGCCTCGGGGGCGATCTGGCCACCCATGCGCAGCAGCGATACCAGAACGACGATCGCCGCCGCAGGGCCGAAGGTGGTCAAGGCAACGCTGAGGCCGTGATAGGTCGGGCGGCTGTGCAGCACCCGCACGTCAGGGCCTGCGGCACCAAACGCGCGGTTGCGACCGATCAGATATCCGGCGACGGCCAGAAGCAGGCTGGCGATCAAAGCCCAGGACAGTGGCATCGGTGCTGTTCCTTGCTGATGGAAAAAGGTCCGGACCGCGGGATCATACCCCGCGGTCCGCAATGCGTCTTACTGCATGGTCGTTTCGTCGGCGACGGCGGCCTGGGTTTCGGCCAGCTCGGGATCGGAAACCAGACCGTATTCGGCCAGCGGGCCGTCGGGGCCTGCGATTTCATCCGCGACGAAGAATTCGGCGAATTCCTTGACGCCCGGCACTTCGGCGATGTGGGCTTGCTTCACATACATGAACAGCGGACGCGACACGGGGTATTCGCCCGAGGCGATTGTCTCGGTCGAAGGGGTCACGCCGGACATGGTTGCGACCTGCAGAGTGTCGGTGTTGTTTTCATAGAACGACAGACCGAACACCCCGATGCCATTGGGCGAGCTGTTGATGCGTGCCAGCGTTTCCGTGTAATCGCCGTCGATGTCGACCGATTTGCCATCGGTGCGCAGGGTCATGCAGGCGGCCTCGGCTTCGTCTTCGCCCATCTCGGCGGTGAAAGCTTCCATCGCGCCGCTGTCTTCGCAGCCCTTCAGGATGACTTTTTCCTCGAAGACTTCTCGGGTGCCGTGACGGGTGCCGGGCACGAAGGCCAGAATTTCCTGATCGGCCAGATCGGGGCTCACATCCGTCCAGTTGGCGGCGGTGTTGTCAACGATCTTGCCGTCTTGGACGACCTTGGCCGACAGAGCCTTGAACCAATCGGCGGGGGTGAATTCGAAGGCATTGCCATCGGCCAGGTTGGCGAAGACGATGCCGTCATAGCCGATGCGGACTTCCATGATGTCGGTCACGCCATGGGCTGCGCATTCCTCGACTTCGCTGTCGCGGATCTTGCGGCTGGCGTTGGCGATGTCGATGGTGTTTTCGCCGACGCCCTCGCAGAAGCGGCGCAGACCGGTGGACGATCCGCCCAATTCCACGACCGGCGTGGCAAAATCGCTGTTTTCGCCGAACAGCTCGGCCACGATGGTTGAATAGGGCAGCACGGTCGAGGAGCCTGCGACCTGCACCTGATCGCGCGCGGCGGCAGCGCCAGCCGACAGGGCGATCACGGAAATGGCGGTCGCGGTAAAGCCGATGGTCTTCATGCGTGTTCTCCGGGATTGGATGGAACGGAATGTCATGACGGCAGGCCTAGTAAGTTCTGATGACGCCTATGTATGATTTTCGTGACAATCATATGACAGCCACTTGGGCTTCCCGCAGAAAAAAGGCCCCTGCGTCGTATGACGCAGGGGCCGTTCATCAACAAATGCAGGCGTTTCAGCCCCAGTCGGCCTCGAACTCGCGCCATTCGCGCGCGCCCATACCGCTGTCCTGCTGTGTGACGGTTTCCCCCGCAAGGCGACGTTTCAACACGGCGGCGGCCTGTGCGGACAGGCTGACAGCATCCATCCGGTAATCGCGGAAAGCACCGAATGCGGCCGGAACCCAGTCCTTGACGATGTCGCACATGACATCGGCATAGGCGCGGATCTCGTATTGCGCATGGCTGTCGGCACGCAGGCGCAGGAAGTGCAGCAGATTGTGCAGATCGACCTTCCAGTACCACTGGGTATAGATGTTCGTCGGCAGGTTCATCCGCGCCAATTCGCGCGCCAACCCCTGCTGACCGTCCTGGCTTAGCATAAATTCGTAATTGTCATAGCTGCGCATCGCGTCTTCGCGCAGCAGGTTCAACACGCGCTGCGCTTCCTCGCCCTGCAAGACCTCGCCGCGACCCTGATGGTTCTGGCTGGATTGCGCGGCCAGCTTGTCTTCGGCCGGGATATAGAATTCACGGTCCATCACCGAATAGCGGCCCGAATATTCATTGATGTTCGCGGTGCGGTGGCGGATCCACTGACGGGCGACGAAAACCGGCAGTTTGACGTGCAGCTTGACTTCGCACATCTCGAACGGGGTCGAATGCCAGTGCCGCATCAGATAGCGGATCAACCCTTCGTCGTTCTGCACCGACTTGGTGCCCGTGCCATAGCTGACGCGCGCCGCCTGACAGATCGCCGCATCGTCGCCCATATAGTCGATGACCCGCACGAAGCCATGATCCAGCACCGGATAGGCGGTATAGAGATGCTGCTCCATCCCGTCGGCGACGGTCCGAAGGGTCTGGCGCGGAGTTTGGCGCTGTTCGTCGATCTGGGCCTGCTGTTCGGGCGTCAGGGGCATTTGGGGACCTCATGGATGGCAAGCCTTCCTTTGCCATGCGGAACAATCCGCTGCAACCGCGTCGGACGGCGCGGCGTTGATTGGGCCGGCAAGGCGTGCCACCTTGCGCGCCACAAGACAGGAGATCCCATGAAAACCCGCTATCTGCACACGATGGTCCGCGTGAAGGACCTAGAAAAGACGATGGAATTCTTCGGCCTGCTGGGCCTGAAGGAAACCCGCCGCATCGACAACGACAATGGCCGCTTTTCGCTGATCTTCATGGCACCCGAAGGTCAGTCCGAATGCCCGGTCGAACTGACCTACAACTGGGACGGCGACGAAGGTCTGCCCTCGGACAGCCGCCATTTCGGCCATCTGGCCTATAGCGTCGGCAACATCTACGACATGTGCCAAAAGCTGATGGATGCAGGCGTGACCATCAACCGCCCCCCGCGCGACGGGCATATGGCTTTTGTCCGCAGCCCCGACAACATCTCGATCGAGCTGCTGCAGGAAGGCGACAGCCTGTCCCCGCAGGAACCCTGGTCCAGCATGGAAAACACCGGCAGCTGGTAAAGACGCCCGCGCGCGCATTCACCGAGGATGCGCGCGCGACCTTAGTAGATATAGCGGATCTGTTCCGTCCAATACCGCTCGATCCGACGGTGCTGCAGGTTGACCAGATCCAGCATCGGATCCTCCAGAACGCCCGACATCGCCAGATCCTCGGCGTGGCGGATGAACATCCCGCGAACCATATCGCGCACGATCTGCCCTTCCTCGGTCAGTCGCACTCGCACCGAACGCCGATCGGAATCGCAGCGTTCGTGATGGACATAACCCATCGCCACAAGCTTTTTCAGGTTATAGCTGACATTCGATCCCTGATACATGCCGCGGGATCGAAGTTCCCCTGCCGAGACCTCGGCCTCGCCCAGATTGTACAGGATCATGGCCTGCACCGGGGTCAGATCACCGCGGTGCAGCCGTTCGAATTCATCCTTGATCGTGTCCAGCATCAGCCGGTGCATCCGCTCCAGCAACTGCAGCAATTCAAGGTAGGCCACCGTCAGGTCGGACATGTCGTCCGCAAGGTGGCTTTGGTCATTTGTCGGGCGCGGATCGCGCGGGGCCTGTGCGAGCATGGCGGTAAGATGTCCTGTCCTGTTCGTCGTGATTTGACAATCGCGGACAAAAGGAAATCTTGAGTTAATTCTGCAGCACCCCGCCCGAAGATTTCAGAACAATTTTAGCGACCTGCCGCGAATCTTTCCCCGGCATGCGCCGCGATGCGATCAAGCAGCGGCGAGAACATGGCGGCAGCCAGATCGCGCGCGGCTCGCGTGTCCTGCCCGATGCGCGCCGTGACCCATAGATACAGGTCCTGATCGTTTTCACCCAGCATCCGTTCGTACAGATCCAGATCATCCGCCGACAGCGTGGCAAGCTGGTCGTCGGCGAAATGGCCCAGGATCAGGTCCATTTCCTTCATGCCCCGCCGCCAGCTGCGCATATGCAGGCGCTTCAGCCGGTTTTCGGGGGTTTCCATCGTCTCAGCCATGACCCAAAGCCTCTTCCATGCGTTCGATGCGGGCGCAGGCTTCGGCCAGCAACTGACGCAATTCGCGTAGTTCGGACCGCAGGGCCTGACCTGCTGCGGTGTCTTGAGGCCCCGCCCCCTCTGCCGTCAACAGCCAAACGGGCGAAACACCTGCAATCGCGGCGATCCGCCCCAGGATCGAGGGCGTCGGCTCGGCCTGGTCAACCTCCCATCCCTCAAGCGTTTCAGGGCGCAGGCCCAGCTGTTCGGCCATCTGATCGACCGTCAGCCCGACCCCTTCGCGCGCGGCGGTCAGCCGGTCACCCATCGTTGCCACCGGATCGGCATAGCTGTCCATCGTGATCAAACCCCTGCTTGTGGCACATATCGGCAAAGCGTATGCCAAGCCTGCCCACAGTTCAAACGCAGTTCCCATAACGACAGGTGCACCATGGCATTCATTTCCGACCGGCTTGCACGCATCAAGCCCTCGCCCACCATCGCCATGACGACCCGCGCGGCGGAACTGCGTGCCGAAGGCCGCGACATCATCGGCCTGTCGGCGGGCGAGCCGGACTTCGACACGCCCGAACATGTTCGCGACGCCGCCAAATCAGCCATCGACGCGGGCCATACGCGATATACGGCGGTCGATGGCACGCCTTCGCTGAAACGCGCCATCGCAGATAAATTCGCACGCGAAAACGGGCTGGATTACGCGCCATCGCAGATCACCGTCGGCACGGGGGGCAAGCAGATCCTGTTCAACGCGCTGATGGCGACGCTGGACGATGGCGACGAGGTGATCGTCCCCGCCCCCTATTGGGTCAGCTATCCCGATATGGTGCTATTGGCGGGGGGCACGCCGGTTGTCGTCGAATGCGGCATCGATGTCGGTTTTCGCCTGACGCCCGACGCGCTGGAGGCCGCGATCACCCCGCGCACCAAATGGCTGATCCTGAATTCGCCGTCGAACCCGTCGGGGGCTGGTTATGATCGCGCCCAGATGCAGGCGCTTTGCGATGTGCTGCTGCGCCATCCGCAGGTCTGGGTGCTGGCCGACGACATCTATGAACATCTGGTCTTCGACGGCTTCGAATTCTGCACCCCCGCGCAGGTCGAGCCGCGCCTGAAGGACCGCGTGTTGACCATGAACGGGGTCAGCAAATCCTATGCCATGACCGGCTGGCGCATCGGCTATGGTGCCGCCCCCGAAACGCTGATCAAGGCGATGGCCAAGCTGCAATCGCAATCGACCTCGAACCCCTGTTCGGTCAGCCAATATGCCGCCGAGGCCGCGCTGACCGGCCCGCAGGATTACATCCACGACAGCCGCGCGGTCTTCCAGCGCCGTCGCGATCTGGTCGTCGCGGGACTGAACGAATGTCCCGGTCTGGAATGTCCGGTGCCGCAGGGGGCGTTCTATGTCTATCCTTCGATGGAGGGTCTGATCGGGGCGACCTCGGCGGGGGGCACGCTGATCCGCGACGACGAGACCTTTGCCAACGCCCTGCTGGACGAGGAAGGCGTCGCCGTCGTCTTTGGCGCCGCCTTCGGCCTCAGCCCGCATTTCCGCATTTCATACGCGACGGCGGACGATGTCCTGCGTGATGCGGTCGCAAGGATCCGCCGGTTCTGCGAGGGGTGCAACCGCCTTTGACCGGCACGCGTTGGGTCCGGAACACAACCAGGAAAGGACCTCTCATGCTGCCCCACAACGCCATGGTGGTCGTCGCTGACGGCCATTCCGCGACGATCTTTCGCAATATCGCCAAATACGGGATCGAACTGTCAAAGACCCATCATGTGACGCCGGCTTCGCTGTCGAAGCCCGCTCATATGGCGATCCCGGACGAGGCAGCTGCGAACAGCCAGCATGACGAGGCCGCCTTTGCCATCGACCTGACCCATCATCTGAACACTCTGATGTTGCAGCGTGATCTGGACGATGTCGCGATCATCGCCGACCCTTCGACCCTTGGCGTGATGCGCAAGCATTATCACAAGGAACTGCAGTTTCGCCTGCGCCGCGAAGTTGCCAAGACCATGACCAATTCGGACATCCGCAGCGTCCAGACCCTGCTGGACTGAGATCTGACCGACCAGTTAAAAGGGCGCCCCGATGAAACGGGGCGCCCTTTCTGCATCAGAAGATGCCAAGAACATAAAGAACGATGATCACGACGACCGGAACACCCAGAAACCAGGCTGCGATACCCTTCATTGCGTTTCTCCTTACGCGATATGTCGGGTAACGCGGCGTTCTGTCGCGGGTTCCCTCAAAGCGCCGTCCAACCGCCATCGACGCTGATCGAGGTGCCGGTGATCTGGGCCGCCGCATCACTGCACAGGAAGACCGCCGTATCGCCCAGCTGGTCCGTGGTGGCGAATTCCTTGGAGGGCTGGCGTTCCAGCAGGATCTTCTCGATCACCTCGTCGCGGCCCATGTCGTATTTCTTCATCGTATCGGGGATCTGCAATTCGACCAGCGGCGTCAGGACATAGCCGGGGCAGATGGCATTGCAGGTGATCGGCTCGCGCGCGGTTTCTAGGCCGGTGACCTTGCTGAGACCAAGGATGCCATGCTTGGCCGCGACATAGGCCGATTTGAACGGGCTGGCCGTCAGACCATGCGCCGATGCGATGTTGATCACCCTGCCCCACCCCGCCTTGCGCATCATCGGCAGCGCCGCCGCCGTCGTGTGGAAGGCCGAGGACAGGTTGATGGCGATGATCGCGTCCCATTTCTCGGTCGGGAAATCGGGAATGGCGGCGACATGCTGGATGCCCGCATTGTTTACCAAGATGTCGCAGGCCCCCGCCTTTTCGATCAGCGCGCGGCATTCGGCGCCCTTGGACATATCGGCCGCGATGTATCGGACGCTGACGCCATGTTCGGCGGCCATGTCGCGGGCCAGCTGATGGTCGGTGTCGCTGTCGGTAAAGCTGTTCAGCACGATATCCGCACCCGCCTTTGCCAGACGGTGGGCCACGCCCAGCCCGATGCCGGAATTCGATCCGGTGATGATTGCGGTCTTGCCTGTCAGGAATTTCTCGAACATCGGCTGCTCCTCGGGGTTGGCCTCGTCCGGCGTGCTTGGGTCCGGGCGATGTTGCAGGCGCAGCATGGGCAAAAAAAAACGCCCGCACAAGGCGGGCGCAAGTTATGAGGCAGGTTTCATACAGGCAAGAAACCTATCGAGCAGTGCCCTATTTATACGCGAGGAACCGCCCGAGTCCAAGACAGTTCTTCTGCGCTTGGTTGACGCCCCCTTGGCGAGCCTGTTGATAATGCGATCAAAGAAAGACAAACGGGGCGGCGGGCAATGCAAATCTTGGAAATCCTTAACAATTGCGGAACGGATCGTGTCCTCTCGGCGATCGCGGCCTTGACAATCGGTGTTGCAGCAATGCCTCTGGCAAGCCTTGCCGAACCTGCACATGGTCTTGCAATCTATGGCAAACCTGCACTTTCGCCCGATTTTTCCCATCTTCCTTATGCAAATCCTAAGGCGCCGAAGGGTGGCGCAATTCGGCTGGCGGAACCGGGCGGCTTCAATTCCCTGAAGCCCTGGGTGCTGAAGGGCAATCCGGTCTGGGGCGTGGGCGTTCATGTCGCAGAAACGCTGGCCATGCGGTCGATCGACGAGCCCTTCACCGTCTATGGCCTGCTGGCCGAGACGATCGACACCGCCCCCGATAGGTCCTGGGTCGAGTTCACCCTGCGCCCCGAAGCGCGCTTTTCCGACGGCAGCCCCGTGACTGTCGAAGATGTGATGTGGTCCTATGAGACGCTTGGGATCAAGGGCCACCCCCGCTATCTGGGGACGTGGTCCAAGGTCGCCAGCATGGAACAGACCGGCCCGCGCAGCATTCGTTTCACCTTCACCGAACAGGACCGCGAACTGCCGCTGCTGATGGGTCTGCGCCCGATCCTGAAAAAGGCCCAATGGGAGGGTCAGAATTTCAGCGACTCAAGTCTGGAACCGCCCATCGGCACCGGTCCCTATGTCATCGACCAAGTCGATCCGGGCCGCGCCATCACCTTCCGCCGCAACCCCGACTATTGGGGCAAGGATCTGCCGCTGATGGCCGGGATGAACAACCTCGATACCATCCGCTATGACTATTTCGGCGATGCCAACGCCATGTTCGAAGCCTTCAAGGCCGGCGAGGTGAACGCCTGGCGCGAACTTTCCGCCCAGAACTGGGCCAGCGAATATGATTTCCCGCTGGCGACCTCGGGGGGGATCGTCAAGGAACAGATCCCGAATGAACGTCCCTCGGGGATCATGGGGCTGGTGATGAACACCCGCAATCCGATCTTCGACGACTGGCGGGTGCGTCAGGCAATGATCGAGATGTTCAACTATCGTTTCATCAACCGCACGCTGAACGGCGGGGACGATCCGCGGATCACCTCGTATTTCTCGAACTCGGTGCTGGCGATGTCGCATGAAGCGGCGACCGGTCGGGTGGCCGAACTGTTGCAGCCCTTTGCAGGCGACCTGCCCCCCGGCACGCTTGAAGGCTATGATCTGCCCGAGGGCAGCGAACGCCCGATGGACCGCCCCGCCGTGCGTCGTGCGTTGGCCTTGATGAAGGAGGCGGGCTGGACGGTGCAGGACGGAAAGCTGGCCGATGCCCAAGGCCGCCCGTTTTCATTCGAGATCCTGCTGAACCAGAACGGATCGTCCATGCGGACCGGGTCTGAAACCCAGCAGATCGTGAACATCTATGTCGAGGCCCTGCGCCCGCTTGGCATCACGCCCCGCATCACGCTGCTGGACAGCGCCCAGTATATCGAACGCACCAACAACTATCAGTTCGACATGACCTGGTACGAACGCGGACTGTCGCTGTCGCCGGGCAATGAACAGCGCCTCTACTGGGGCAGCGACGGCGTGGACACCCCCGGCAGCCGCAACTGGATGGGCATGGACAGCCCCGCTGCCGAAGCGATGATCGACGCCATGGCCACCGCCGAGACCGGCGAGGATTACACCGCCGCCGTCAAGGCGCTGGACCGCGTGTTGACCGCCGGACGCTATGTGATCCCGGTCAACTTTTCCCCGTTTTCGCGTCTGGCACATTCGTCGGACCTGAAATACCCCAACGAAATACCGATATACGGAGACTGGCCGGGATTTTTACCGGAAGTCTGGTGGCAGGAGACGAACTGATGCGCATGTTTTGGGTTACACTGCTGGCCTGCATCACGCTGGCCGGATGCAACACAATCGCCGGAGTCGGCGAAGACATAACCGGAGTGGCCCGCTGGTCCCAAGGCGGCATATCCGGAGGAGGTTATTGATGAAGTGGCACCACGTTAAGGAAAACTGGCCTGCCTTCTATGAAGCCATCGTCGACAAATGGCCTCAGGTCGATGACGCCGATCTGGATGAGATCGACGGCGATCAGGGCGCCTTCGTCGCCTATCTGGTCGAGGCGACCGGACAGGATCGCGAAGAAATCCGCGAAGAACTGCGTGAATGGCTGATGGGGGAAATCCCGTCGGACATCATCATGGACCCCAGCCACGACAACCATTCGATCGCGCTCAGTGCCAAATACGTCAATGAGGGCGAAGACGAATACAGCGACGATGCCGCATTCGGCGACGACGGAGAAAGCCCCGACGACGATTGATCGTCGGAAACGGCAGCCGCCCAACCCCATCGGGGTCGGGCGGCGCATTTGTCCTTAGTGGATGATCTGCCTGTCGCTCAGCTTCGACAGCTTGCCGATCTTGACCACCATCAGCGCATAGATCACCGCATAAAGCCCCGCGACGATCAGGCCGACCCACTGGATCTCGAACGGGGTAAAGAAATACGCCCCGACCAGCGCCAGCTGCAGCAGGAAGTGCAGCGGATAGTATGTGCGGTCGCCCAAGCTCTCACGCGACCAGTTCAGGTTCGCGGAATACAGCCGGATCAGGCTGTCCAGCGAATTGACCACGAAGACCACACCCACGAAGATCATGAACCAGTTCAGCCATCCGGGGATGACGACATGCCCCTGATGATAGACGAACAGCACGCAGAACCACAGTCCCAACGGGATGGCGGGCAGCAGCACCATGGCCACCGCCAGCTGCCAGACGCGCAGGCCGCTGACGAAGCGTGCAACGAACTGGCCGATCATGATGCTCCAAGCGAACCACCAGAACAGGTAGAATTCGTGGTAATCCGAGATCGGGGTCGCAAAGCGGCGGATGTGAACGAAGTAATCCATCAGCAGCCCGATGTTGGCATAGAAGTCGTTCATCCCCACGCGGCTGTAGAAGAAGGCGATCATCGCCAGCGCAGTGAATGCCAGCATTCCGAAGCCGTAGCTGGAAACGATGGCCAGCCATTTCATCACCCGCATATCGCCGCTGCTGACGACCGCGGTGGCGATGACGGCGACGACCAGCGTCCAGACCACGCCCATCGGCAGATCGGGGGCATAGGTCGGCAGGTTCGTCATAAACAGGTAACAGGTAAAGGAACAGGTCGCGATGACGGTCAGGTTATAGACCCATTTCACGACCGGGATCTCGAACAACTTCAGCCGCGGCTCGATGGCGACGAAATAGAAGGTCGTGACGAAGTACATCAGCCAGACCAATGGTCCCCACATGCCGAACTCGACCGCCAGCGCATTTGTGAAATCGAAGGCCTCGTCGGCTTCATAGACCGGAAACTCGCTCAGGGGCAGCATGACCAGCCCCATGTCCAGACCGGCGGTGAACAGAAGGGCAATCAGCGTGAACAGGCCGACGGGCTGTTCCCCCTGTACCCGCATGTTGGGCCAGCGGATCAGGACGAACAGCGCGCAGGCCAGCACGCTGAGATATGCAATTGTGATGATCGGCGTCATAGACGATCCTTTTCTTCTTTCGGATTTTATCGCGACGGGGACCGACCCGCATCCGCGCAGTCGCAACCGAAAGGCACAACCGCCGGATCGCTGCCGGCACGGCACTTGGGCGCCGCTGGTTATCTTGGTTCCCGGTCTATATCCGTTAAATTGAGTGATTAGTCAATCAAGAAACCGGATACTCCTTGGGTGGTTCCCTTCCGATGGCCCCGCGCCGCATATTCGACGCCCCCAAGGGTTGAGGTTGCAGCCGCAATCTGACAGATGCTCGGCGCTTAACGTCGGGCTGACGGACAAAGGAACCGTGACCGTGTCGAGCACTCTGAAAATCGCATTGGGCAGCATCCTGGTCGGCCTGGTCGTTCTTGGCCTCAAGACCCTTGCCTGGCAGATGACAGGTTCGGTGGCGCTGTTGTCGGATGCGCTGGAAAGCACCGTCAACGTCGCGACGGCCCTTGCCGCGGTCATCGCCATCCGCGTGGCGCAGCGTCCGGCCGATCAGGGCCATCCCTATGGTCACCACAAGGCCGAGTTCTTCAGCGCCGTGCTGGAAGGGGTGCTGATCATCGTCGCCGCCCTGCTGATCCTGCACGAGGCATGGATCGTCATCCAGAACCCCCGCCCCATCAGCGGTGCAGGCCCCGGCCTTGCCATCAACGCGGTCGCAGGCGTGCTGAACGCCGTCTGGTGCAGCGTGCTGATCCGTCATGGCCGACGGCTGCGGTCACCGGCGTTGGTGGCCGACGGCAAGCATCTGCTGAGCGATGTCATCTCCTCGGGCGGGGTGATGCTGGGGGTCGGGCTGTCGGTGCTGACGGGATGGTGGGTGCTTGATCCGGCATTGGCGATGCTGGTCGGGGTCAACATCCTGTGGTCGGGCTGGAAGGTCATGGCCTCATCCCTCAGCGGGTTGATGGACGAGGCGGTGCCGGACAAGACCTTGGCGACCATCAAGGACATCATCTCGGACAAGGCCACCGGCGCGATCGAGGCGCATGACCTGCGCACCCGTCACGCAGGCATCGTCACCTTTATCGACTTCCACTTGGTCGTGGACGGGCAGACCACCGTCTGCGATGCCCATGAAATCTGCGACCGTATCGAGGCTTCGCTGAAGTCCCATCTGCCCGACGCCCAGATCACCATCCACGTCGAACCGGAACACCATGCCAAGCATTCCGGCGTACTGGTGATCTAGGCCTCCAAGCGCACCCAGACCGGTACATGGTCGCTTGGCTTTTCGCCCGCGCGCGCGTCGCGGTCGACACCGGTTTCGCGCAACAGATCGGCGGCCTGCGGTGACAGCAGCATGTGGTCGATGCGGATGCCGTCATCCTTGTTCCACGCCCCCGCCTGGTAATCCCAGAAGGTGAAGGGCCCGCGCGTGGCCCAAGGTTCGCGGGCGCGGATCGCCTCGGTCCAGCCTTGGTTCACGATAGCGCGGAAGGCAGCGCGGCTTTCGGGGCGGAACAGCGCGTCATCTGTCCATTTCTGCGGATTGGCGGCATCGCGCGCTTCGGGGATGATGTTGTAATCGCCCAGCATGACCACGGGCATTTCCATGGCCAGCAGTTCGGCAGCCCGCAGGCGCAACCGTTCCATCCACGCCAGCTTGTAGTCGTATTTCGGCCCCGGCGCAGGGTTGCCATTGGGCAGATACAGCCCCGCGATGCGCACGGCCTGATCGCCGACGACCGTCGCCTCGATATAGCGGGCCTGTTCGTCACCATCGTCGCCGGGCAGACTGCGGGTTACATCCTCAAGCGGCAGTTTGGAAAAGATGGCGACCCCGTTAAATCCCTTCTGCCCATGGGTTTCGACGGTCCAACCCAGATCCTCGAAATGTTCGCGAGGGAACCCTTCATCGACAGATTTGATTTCCTGAAGGACGACGATGTCGGCATCGGTCTGGGCCAGCCAGTCGGTCAGCGCCTGAATGCGCGCCTTGACGCCATTGATATTGAAGCTTGCGATTTTCATGGGCGCATCTTTAGCGTGGCCCATGCGTTTGGCAACCGGAACCGCGAAAGGATCACCATGCTGCGCGCCCTGTTGCTGGCCATTGCCCTGTTGCCGACCGCGGCGGATGCCCAGCCCCGCCCCGGGACAGGGCTGCTGTCCAACTCATCGCCGTTGCCCGCGACGATCCCCCTGCAGGTCCGGACCGCGGCAGGCCTTGATTATGCCATTGCCCTGACCGATCGTGCCACGGCCAACCCTGTCATCAGCGGCTATCTGCGCGGAGGGGAATTCTTTCGCCTGCTGGTGCCACCGGGGGATCACGCCGTGAACATCACCGCAGGTTCTCCCGACGATTGGCAGGGTGACCAGGGATTTGCGCACGGTCAGGGCGTGACAATTCCATTGGAATTCGTCATCCGCGCCGGGCGCCGCGAAGGGCATCAGATCACAGTGCAAATCGTCGAGGGCGCCATCAGGATCACCGATCAGCGCAATCAGGTCATCTGCCAGATCGCGGAGTGGGACAGCACCCTGCAACAGGATACGACCGGTCGCCGGACCCCGCTGCGCTATCTTGATCAGACGTTGACCACGCGCAGCAGGTTCTGCGACTGATCACATCGAGAAGGACGTCCCGCAACCGCAGCTGCTGGAGGCATTGGGGTTCTCGATCACGAAGCGCGCGCCGATCAGCTCGTCGCTGAAATCGATCACGGCACCGGCAAGGAAGGGCAAGGATACCGGATCGACGACCACACGCTGGCCTTCGTTCTCAAGGATCAGGTCGTCAGCTTCGGATTGGTCGAAGCGGATGTCGTATTGGAACCCTGAACATCCCCCACCGGACACAGCCACCCTCAGCGGCAGTGCATCGCGGTCGGCGTTGATCTGGGCAAGGCGCTGAAACGCGCGTTCTGTGACTTTCGGCGGCAGGTTCATGGGGCGTTCCCGTTTTCGTCCGTAGGGTTGGAATATAGGGTTTCCGACGAACACTCGCAAGGAAGGGCCCTGCCCCGTGACTGCATTCGCGCCATATGCCTGCCAGCCCGCCGACAGCCGCGGGCGACTTCACGATGAAAAACTGTCCACTTTCCGCTCGCCTTGGCAGCGCGACCGCGACCGGATCATCCATTCCAGCGGCTTTCGGCGCCTGAAGCACAAGACGCAGGTCTTTGTCGAACATGACGGCGACGCCTATCGCGGCGATTATTTCCGCACCCGCCTGACCCACACGATCGAGGTCGCGCAGGTTGCCCGCACCATCGCCGGCGCGCTTGGTCTGAACACCGATCTGGCCGAAACCGTCGCGTTGGCCCATGACCTTGGCCACCCGCCCTTCGGCCATACCGGCGAAGACGCGCTGGCGGAACTGATGGCCCCCTATGGCGGCTTCGACCACAATGCGCAGGCGCTGCGGATCGTGACCAAGCTGGAACGCCATTACGCCGATTTCGACGGGCTGAACCTGACGTGGGAAAGCCTTGAAGGCATCGCCAAGCACAACGGTCCGATCACCGGCGATCTGCCCTATGCCTTGGCCGAAGTGAACGCCCAGTGGGATCTGGAACTGCACACCAATGCCAGCGCCGAGGCGCAGGTCGCCGCCGTTGCCGATGACGTCGCCTATAACCACCACGATCTGCATGACGGGCTGCGCGCTGAACTGTTCACCGAGGCCGAACTTTCCGAACTGCCGATCATCGGCCCGGCCTTTGCCGAGGTCGACCAATTGTATCCCGATCTGGACCCCACCCGCCGCCGCTACGAGGCGCTGCGCCGCGTCTTTGGCGTCATGGTCGAGGATGTGATCGCCGTCGCGCAGAACCGCCTGACCGGGCTGCAGCCGCAATCGGTGGATGACATCCGCAATATGGACGGCCCGATCATCCGTTTTTCCAAACCGGTCTATCAGAACATCAAGGCGATCAAATCCTTCCTGTTCCAGCGCATGTATCGCGCGCCTTCGGTCGTGGTCGAACGCGACAATGTCACGCGCATGCTGCACGATCTGTTCCCGCTGTTTCTGGAAGACCCCGCCATGCTGCCCGAACAATGGGGTCAGATGGCGCGTCAGATGAATGACCGGACCGAACGGGCGCGGCTGGTGCTGGACTATGTTTCGGGAATGACGGACCGCTATGCCATCGCCGAACACCAGCGCTTGATCGGACACGACTGAACCATCGGACGGGGGGCCGCGTTGACCGGGCGAAACGACGAACAAGGAAGGATCCTGTCATGATTAATCGTACCGGTTCTGCGAAATGGGAAGGCGGCCTGAAAGAGGGCAAGGGTCAGGTCTCGACCGAATCCGGCGCCCTGTCGGCCCAGCCCTACGGCTTCAACACCCGTTTCGAGGACAAGGCAGGCACTAACCCCGAGGAGCTGATCGGCGCGGCCCATGCGTCCTGCTTCTCGATGGCACTGGGTATGATGCTGGAACAGGAAGGCATCAAGGGCGTCAGCATCGAGACGACCTCGAAGATCTCGATGGACAAGGAGGGCGACGGTTTCGCCGTCAAGAAGGCCCATCTGACCACGCAGATCACTGCCGATGCCGAAGAAGCCAAGGTGCTTGAGATTGCAGGCAAGGCCAAGGAAGGCTGCCCCATCAGCAAGTTGTTGAACGCGGAAATCACCATGGATGCCAAGGTCGCCTGACCCGACCATCCAGCCAATGCGAAACGCCGGCGCGATTGCGCCGGCGTTTTCATGTCAGACCATCATTTCCTTGGTGGCCGTCAGCTTGATGTCGGGGTGATCGCGCCCGACCCGGTCGATGTCCCACTGCAGGCGTGTCAGATAGACCAGATCACCATCATGGTCATGCGCCAGATGGCCCTTGTTGCTTTCGGCAAAGGCATCGACCTTGGCCTTCGGCCCCGCGACCCAACGGGCGCTGGTGAACTGCGACCCCTCGAAGCGGACGGGGATGCCGTATTCCAGCTCGATCCGGCTGGCCAGAACCTCGAACTGCAATGCACCCACGACACCGACGATGAATCCCGAACCGATGGTGGGCTTGAAGACCTTGGCCGCGCCTTCTTCGGCAAACTGCATCAGCGCCTTTTCAAGATGCTTGGCCTTCATCGGGTCGGTCGCCCGCACCGATTGCAACAGCTCCGGCGCGAATGACGGGATGCCGGTGAAGCGCAGCGCCTCGCCCTCGGTCAGGGCATCACCGATGCGCAGCTGGCCGTGGTTCGGAATGCCGATGATGTCACCCGCCCAAGCCTCATCCGCCAATTCGCGGTCGGCAGCGAGGAACAGCACCGGGTTCGAAATCGCCATCGGCTTTTTCGTCCGCACATGGGTCAGCTTCATCCCGCGCAGGAAATGACCCGAGGCCATCCGCACGAACGCCACGCGGTCGCGGTGCTTGGGGTCCATGTTGGCCTGCACCTTGAAGACGAAACCGGCGACCGGCTTTTCTTCCGGCGCGACTTCGCGGTCGGCGGTATTCTGCGGCTGCGGCGGGGGACCGTATTCGCTGATCCCCTTCATCAGCTCCTGCACGCCAAAGCTGTTGATCGCGCTGCCGAACCAGATGGGCGTCATATGCCCCTCAAGGAAGGACTGACGGTCAAAGGCGGGCAGCAGCTCGCGCGCCATCTCGACCTCTTCGCGCAGTTTGGCCAGCAGATCGGCGGGCACGCTTTCGGCCAGCTTGGGGTCGTCCAGACCGTTGATGGCGATAGATTCCGCGACCTTGTTGCGGTCGGCGCGGTCCATCAGCTCCAACCGGTCATGCAGCATGTCATAGCAGCCGATGAATTCCCGACCGACGCCGATGGGCCAGCTGGCAGGTGCCACGTCGATGGCCAGGTTTTCTTGGATCTCGTCGATGATCTCGAAGGTATCCCGGGATTCGCGGTCCATCTTGTTACAAAATGTCAGGATCGGCAGATCGCGCAGGCGGCAAACCTCGAACAGCTTGCGGGTCTGGCTTTCCACGCCCTTGGCGCCGTCGATCACCATGATCGCGGCATCCACCGCCGTCAGTGTGCGGTAGGTATCTTCCGAAAAATCGCTGTGACCGGGCGTATCGACCAGATTGAACCGATGTCCGTCAAAATCGAACGACATTGCCGAAGCCGAGACCGAGATCCCGCGATCCTGTTCCATTTTCATGAAATCCGACCGCGTGCGGCGTGCCTCGCCCTTGGCGCGCACCTGACCGGCCATCTGGATGGCGCCACCATACAGCAGGAATTTCTCGGTCAGGGTGGTCTTGCCGGCGTCCGGATGCGAGATGATCGCAAACGTCCGGCGGCGTGAAATCTCGGGCGGGAGTTCGGGGCGATTGGTCATGTTTGCGGCTTTATCGCGCAAAATCGGGCGTGGCAATCGCCGTAATACTTGACCTTTAAGACAAGATTCGAATTTTCCGCATCGAAAACTTGAACGTTTATGGGATTAACATGTTCACTCGGGTCATTAGTGGGAGAGCATGCGATGCATCAGACAGTCGAACAACTGGCACAAATGGTGTCCGCACGCGGCATGGACTGGCTTCAGCGCAAGATCCTTGCGCTGCCCGAAGCCTGCGTCCCTGACCACCCGGACATGCCGGGCCTGGCGACGGCTGCCCGTGTCGCCCCCATTCTATCGGGCTTCCGCGGGCGCATCTCGCCGCTCGAGGTGATCGTCAAGCGGCGTGTCTCAAGCGATATGGTCCGGCAGGCCGCCCAACGCTGTCTTGACGGTGCACGCGATTATCCGACTTTGCAACTGTTTCAGGCGGGAAATTTCATGACCCCGCATGACCCTCTTTGGCAACTGGCCTGTCAGGCGCTGGCGGATGATGGTGGTATTCCCCTTGCCTGCAGACTGGGTGCGGATCGCAAGGACAGGCTGGAAAGCGTTGCCGAACTTGCACTGACCCGACCCTATCGCAATCTGACCAGCGATCAGGTGACGGCCTATGCCCAGATCGTCGCGCAGATCTACGAACTTGGCATGGGTCGTCCGCGGCTGTCGGACAAGCGATCGATCACCAAGATCTATGACACGCTGCGCCAGATGGCGGATTGGGGGATGCAGGAACGTTGCACGACTTCGGTCGCCTGGACCGCGTTCTGCCTGCGCCTGATCGATCCCGACCACGACATCACCGAAGCGGCCGCGGAACTGATGCAGCACCAGCGCAGCGACGGGTCCTTCCCCGCACGCTTGGTCAATGACGACCAGCCGCAAGAATTTACCGATGCGGCCTTCCCGACACTGCTGGCAATTCTGGCACTGCACAGTGCGCTTTATCGCCGCTGGCGCGGGCCCATTCCCGGTCCGGCCCACGGCAGGCCGCTTCACACGGCCGCAAAATCCGCCGCTGAAGATGTCATTCAGCAGCTGGGACAGGATCACCCGACGCTTGAACAAGCCGTTGTTCTGGGGCGTGCCACGGGCCGCGACTGGATCGGCCGCTTGGGCGCGTCGCATTGGATCCTGACGCCCTGCCAGTCGAGCCGTATTGCATCGCTGTGTTTCCGCGATCCGATCTCGGCGCGTCATGTGCGCAATCGCATCAGCCTGCATGACGTGCCCGATCTGAACGATGTCGGCCAGGCCGAAGTCAGCTGGCTGCAGGGCAAGCCCGTCGTGATCAGTACGCCCCTGCCGGAGGCGCTGATGGCGATGTGGTCGCGGGCCGCCGCAGCCGATGACGTCGAGGCCTTCATGTATTTCACCCGGCTGGCCGCGCATTTCCACGGCCGCCCCCTGCCCCGCGTGATCCACCGGATGTCGCATCGCATCGCCAATGCCGCGATGAACCCCGCCGCAGATGCGCCGCTGGAACAAAAGATTGCCCATATCCAGCGCCTCAACCTGATGGCGCAGATCTTCGAGCCTTTCGAACAGCTGGCGGCTGCGGCCTAGAACAGCCCTTCGACCTGACCTTCCGGGTCAAGGCCGATCACTTCGGCAGCGGGATGACGTGGCAATCCGGGCATGGTCATCACCTGACCGCAGATCGCGACGATGAACCCGGCACCGGCATTCAGCCGCACCTCTCGCACAGGGATGATGTGGCCTTCCGGCGCACCGCGCAGTTCGGGGTCGGTCGAAAAGCTGTACTGGGTCTTGGCGATGCAGATCGGCATATGCCCGTGGCCTGCGTCCTGCCAAGCCTGCAATTGTTCAAGAACGCCCGGGGCCGCTTCGGCGTGATCGGCATGATGAATACGCGTGCAGATGGTCTGGACCTTGTCCCACAACGGCATGTCGTCGGGGTAAAGTGGTGTAAAGCCACTGGCCCCCTGATCGATCATCTCGACGACGGCATTCGCCAGATCCTCGGCCCCGGCGCCGCCTTCGGCCCAGTGGCGCGCGACGATCGCATTCACGCCCCGTGCCGCACAGTAATCCTGCATTGCCGCGATCTCGGCCTGACTGTCACCGGCAAAGTGGTTCAGCGCCACAACCACCGGCACGCCAAAGCTGCGCAGGTTGTCGATGTGACGGCCCAGATTGGCGCAGCCGCGTGTCACGGCGCCGACATCCTCGGACCCCAGATCGGCCTTGGCCACGCCGCCGTTCATCTTGAGTGCGCGCACCGTCGCCACCAGCACCACCGCCGAGGGCGAAAGCCCCGCCAGACGGCACTTGATGTTCATGAACTTCTCGGCGCCCAGATCTGCCCCGAAGCCTGCTTCGGTCACGACGTAATCCGACATCCGCAGCGCGGCCTTGGTCGCGATGACGCTGTTGCAGCCATGGGCGATATTGGCGAAAGGCCCGCCATGGACCAGCGCCGGGTTGTTTTCCAACGTCTGGACCAAGTTCGGCTGCAGGGCATCCTTCAGCAGCACCGTCATGGCACCATCGGCCTTCAGGTCGGCGGCGGTCACGGGCTTGCGGTCGTCGTCATAGGCGACGACGATCCGCCCCAGACGGTCCTGCAGATCCTCCAGATCGCGGGCCAGACACAGGATGGCCATGACCTCGGAGGCGACGGTGATGTCAAAGCCGGTCTGACGGGAATAACCGTTCATCGGTCCGCCCAGACCCACAACCGTATCGCGCAGAGCGCGGTCGTTCATGTCCACCACACGCCGCCAAGTGATGCGACGCGTGTCGATGCGCCGCGCATTGCCCCAATAGACATGATTGTCGATCATCGCCGCCAGCAGGTTGTGCGCCGAGGTGATCGCATGGAAATCGCCGGTGAAATGGAGGTTCATATCCTCCATCGGGACGATCTGCGCATAGCCGCCGCCCGCAGCCCCGCCCTTCATGCCAAAGTTCGGCCCAAGGCTGGCCTCGCGGATGCAGATGGTGGCGCGCTTGCCGATCCGGTTCAGCGCATCGCCCAGACCCACGGTGGTTGTGGTCTTGCCCTCGCCGGCGGGGGTCGGGTTGATTGCCGTCACCAGGATCAGCTTGCCCTGCGGTCGGCCCTCAAGCGCGTGGATGGCGTCATGGGTGATCTTGGCCTTGTCATGGCCATAGGGCAGGATCTGATGGTCGTTCAGACCCAGCTTGGCCGCGATCTGGGCAATCGGGCGTTTGACCGCGGCGCGGGCGATGTGGAGATCGGTCGTCATCTGTATGATATTTCCGTTCTTTTCCTGACGGCAGCCCTTAGCGGACCACCATGACCGAGACGGGTGAATGCCGGACCACGGCATTGGCATCGCGACTGACAAGGATGCTGCGCAATTCGTCGGGCTGATGGCTGGCCATGACGATCAGATCGGCCTGATACTTTCGCGCGGACTTCAGGATCGTCTCGGCGACGTTGCCGTGCCCGACATGGGTATGGATGCGCGACGGATCGTCGAACTGGGCGTCGGCAAAAGCGTCCAGCGCCTCTTTCATGGCCTGCAGGACGCGGGTCTCGTATCCCTTGGGCAGGAAGGTGGCGACCATCGAGCTGCCGAAGTCGTGGACGACGCCCAGCAGGTGGATGGTGCCGCTGTCCCCTGCCAGCCGCTTGGCGACCGGCAGGGCCTTTTCCCAGCTTTCGGGGTGCTGAAGATCGATGGGCAGCAGGATGTTGTCATGCATTGGCTTGATCCTTTCGCGGGGCCGGACCCGACGGCAGACGCCGCCGTTGCGCCCAGACCACCAGCATCAGCAGCAGGAAGGAAGGGATATAGATCCAGTATTTCGACGGCGCTTCGACCGGCGCATTGACCGACATGATCGTTTGATCCCAATCTAGACCGGCCTCTTGGGCGGGGCTGTCGAAGGCGACGTTGTCGATGACGACGCGGTCTCCGTCGGTGATCAGGTCGATGCCGGCGGCGGCCAGACGGTCTTCGCCGGTCTCGCCCTCGGGAACTTCAAGCAGGGCGACGAATTCGACCGGGCTGCCGATGTCGTCCAGCCCCGAGATCCGCAGTCGCAGGCCGTCGCCGACCTCGCTGTCACCCAGCGCCTGCACGAATTCGGTCGCGGGGCGTTCCTGATAGGACGGGAAGGCGTATTCCCAGAAGAAGCCCGGCCGGAAGATGCTGAAAGCGATGACCAGCAGCAGCACGGTTTCCCAGATGCGGTTGCGGGCCAGGAACCAGCCTTGGGTCGCCGCCGCGAACAGCAGCATGGCGATGGTCGCCGTCACGAAGACGAATATCCCGTGCAGGAAGTCCACGTTGATCAGCAACAGGTCGGTGTTGAAGATGAACAGGAACGGCAATGCCGCCGTCCGCAGGCTGTAGAAGAAGGCTACGACGCCCGTGCGGATGGGATCGCCCCCCGAAACGGCGGCGGCGGCGAATGACGCCAGACCAACGGGCGGTGTCACGTCGGCCATAATCCCGAAGTAGAAGACGAAGAGGTGCACGGCAATCAGCGGAACGATCAGACCGTTCTGCTGGCCAAGCGTCACGATGACAGGCGCCAGCAGCGCCGAGACGACGATATAGTTCGCAGTCGTCGGCAGACCCATCCCCAGGATCAACGACAGCACTGCCGTCAGACCCAGAATGGCCAACAGGTTGCCGCCCGACAGAACCTCGACCACATCGGCCAGCGCCGATCCGACGCCGGTCTGGCTGACCGCGCCGACGATGATGCCTGCGGTCGCCGTGGCGATGCCGATACCGATCATGTTGCGCGCGCCCGAGATCATGCCGTTGACCAGATCGTTGACCCCTGCGCGGATGGCATGGCCGGTGGTGCTGTTGCCGGTGCGGTCGCTGCCACGCAACAGCACCATCAGCGGACGCTGCGTGACAAGGATGAAGATCATGTAGGCCGTCGCCCAGAAAGCCGAGAGGCCCGGCGACAGACGATCCACCATCAGCGCCCAGACCAGTACCACGACCGGCAGGATGAAGTGCAGACCCGACCGCACCGTCGGTCCCGGCAGGGGCAGCGCGGTGACGGGGGCGTTAGGATCGTCGATCTCGAGGGGTTCTTCGCGCGACGCGATCCACAGCAGACCGACATAGGCGGCGGTCAGCAGCGCAAAGACGACATAGGGCGATGCCTCGCCAAAGGCGGGACGGATCCAACCCATGCCGTAATAGACGGCGATCGACAGCGCGCAGATGCCCGCGATGATGAAGGCGGCGGTCAGCAGACGGCGCAGGATCGGCGGCGGGGTATAGGATCGCGGCAGACCCTCCATCCCGGCCTTCATCGCCTCAAGATGGACGATATAGACCAGCGCGATATAGCTGATGGTGGCGGGCAGGAAGGCGTGGCGGACCACGTCGAAATAGGGGATGCCGACGTATTCGACCATCAGGAAGGCCGCAGCCCCCATGACGGGCGGCATGATCTGACCGTTGACCGAGGATGCAACTTCGACCGCGCCCGCCTTTTCGGAACTGAAGCCGACCTTTTTCATCAGCGGGATGGTGAAGGTACCGGTGGTGACAACGTTGGCGATGGACGACCCCGAGATCAGGCCGGTCATCGCGCTGCTGACCACAGCCGCCTTGGCCGGTCCGCCGCGCATGTGGCCCATCAGCGAAAAGGCCACCTGAATGAAGTAATTGCCTGCACCGGCCTTATCCAGCAGCGCGCCGAACAGCACGAACAGGAAGACAAAGCTGGTGGACACGCCAAGCGCGATGCCGAAGACGCCTTCCGTGGTGATCCACTGGTGGTTGGCGACCTCGGTCAGGGAATTGCCGCGATGCGCGATGATCGACGGCATGTAGGGGCCAAGGAAGGTATAGACCAGGAAGACGGTCGCGACGATCATCAGCGCCGGCCCAAGGCTGCGGCGCGTGGCCTCCAGCAGCAGCAGGATGCCGACGACCGCGACCATCAGGTCGGGGGTGATCGGCGCGCCGACGCGGCGGCCAAGTTCATCGCTGTAGACAAAGACGTACATGGTGGCGACGACCGACAGGATCGCCAGCGCCCATTCCCACCACGGAATGCGGATCTTGGGGCTGCCCATAAGGACCGCCGCGACGACGCCCGCCGCTGCCATCCCGATGAACCAGACCGGCATGCTGGAGGGTGCGCCATAGATGAACAGGCCTGCCAGAAGCACGGGAACGGCGACACCCAGACCTATCTGGAATGGTGACTTTTCAGCAGGATAGGCCATGAAACCCAGAAACATCGCGAAGGCCAGATGCACGGCCCGCGCGTCGGTCGCGCTGATGATTCCGAAGTTCAACATGAACGGCAGGGGCGAGGCGATCCACAGCTGGAACAGCGACCAGCAGAAGGCCACGACCAGGATGAACTTGCCGACGAAACCGGGGGGCGTCCGTGCGCCCGTGTCCGAGGAAGCAACCAGTTCGTCCAGTTCGGCCTGCGACAGCTCTCCGCGGCCCGCTGCCTGCATTTCGACCGCGCTGGCCTGTTGCTGGCGCTTCTTCGTGTCGTCTTCGTCCATCCCGCCCCCTCGTCAATTTGTTGTTTCAATGGCTTCTTATTGAAAGGGCGGCCCCGCAGGACCGCCCCGTTTCAGACCAGGATCACTCGACCCAGCCCTGTTCGCGGTAATACCGCTCGGCGCCCGGATGCAAGGGGGCGCTGTTGCCATCGGCAATCATTTCTTCCGGTTCAAGGTTGGCAAAGGCCGGGTGCAGACCCTTGAAGCGGTCGAAGTTGTCGAAGACGGCCTTGACGACCTGATAGACGGTTTCCTCGGGGATGTCGGCCGAGGTCACGAAGGTCGCCTTGACGCCGAAGGTTTCGGTGTCTTCGTCGTTGCCCGCATACATGCCGCCGGGAATGGTGGCCTTGGCGTAATAGGGGTTATCCTCGACCAGCTTGTCGATGGCCGGTCCCGCGACGGTGACCAGCTTGGATTCGACCGTCGAAGTCGCTTCCTGGATCGAGCCGTTGGGATGGCCGACGGTATAGGTGATCGCATCGACCTGGTTGTCGCCCAGTGCCGCCGACTGTTCTGCCGGACGCAGTTCCGAGGACAGCGAGAAGTCGTCCATCGACATGCCCATGGCATCCAGAACGATCTCCATCGTGCCGCGCGAGCCCGAGCCGGGGTTGCCGACGTTGACGCGCTTGCCCTTCAGGTCTTCGAAATTGGCGATCTCGGAATCGGCGCGGGCGACGACAGTGAAGGGTTCGGGGTGCACGGCAAAGACGGCCCGCAGCTTGTCGAAGGCATCGCCCTCGTAATCCGAGCTACCGTTATAGGCGTGATACTGCCAGTCCGACTGCGCCACGCCCATCGTCATGTCACCCGCCTTGATGGCATTGATGTTGGCGATGGAACCGCCCGTCGCAGGGGCGGTGCAGCGCAGGCCGGTGTCGGCGGTCTGACGGTTGACCAGACGGCAGATCGACTGGCCGACGACGTAATAGACGCCGGTCTGGCCGCCGGTGCCGATGGTGATGAACTGTTCCTGCTGGGCAAGAACCGGCGATGCGGACAACGCGAATGCGGCCCCCATCAGGATCGGTTTCAATTTGCTCATGCGGCTATCTCCCTTAGTTTTTATGACGAGGTCGCCTTGCAACGACCCTCATGCCTGCCGCCAAGGTTAAAGCACCCTGCGGCTTTGACAATCCCCAAGGGCAACCGCGCGGCATATCGACGGGTTCCCGCGCGGCAGGGTCACCGGCTTTTCGTTGTCATGTGCAGGGTTTAAGGGTCATTTCGTCTCAAATTGGCGACAATGATCGCTGGTCATCGTCGGGGTGGGCGCGCCATCGTGGCAAGGGTAGACAGCATCCGCCCGCCACCCTAATGTCGCCCCGTGCAGCGACCGACTGCTGCATGGCATGCCTCGCGCCCAAATTATTTCGGTATTACAACGCCATGCTAGAGTTTGACAGCGTCTCCAAGTCGTTCTGGACGGGGAAACAGCACAAGATCATCCTTGATCGGGCCTCATTTCAGGTCGAACTGGGCAATTCGCTTGGCATCCTGGCGCCGAACGGCACGGGAAAAACCACGCTCATCAACATGATGTGCGGGCTGGAGCAGCCCGACGAAGGCCGCATCCGCCGCAATTGCCGCGTGTCCTTCCCCCTTGGGTTCATGGGCGGGCTGATCACCCGGCACACGGGGAACGAAAACGCCCGCTATATCGCGCGGATCTATGGGCTGGACCCGGATTACGTGTCTGCCTTCACCCGCTGGCTAACCGACATCGACGAATATTTCGACATGCCCGTCGGCACCTATTCAAGCGGCATGCGGCAGCGGTTCACCTTTGCGCTGCTGCTGGCGCTGGATTTCGACATCTACCTGATCGACGAAGGCATGCCGCAGACCACCGATGCGGAATTCAACCGCAAGGCGGGTCGTGTGCTGTTCGACCGGCTGAAGACCGCGACGACGATCGTTGTGTCACACCAGCCGACCACGATCGAAAAGTTCTGTAACCGGGCCGCCATCCTGCGCGATGGCAAATTGTACATGTTCGAGACCTTGGACGAGGCGAAGCAATACTATGACTACACCTCCTAAAGCGCGTCGCTATCACGCTTCGATTTCCGAATCCGTCACGCCCGGAACTGCGCCGCAGACCCATGATCCCGAACCGAGCGCCGCCCCGCAGGCATCGCCCGCGCCCAAGGTCCATCTGGAGGTCAGCCGCAAGACCGCCCCCTCTGCCCCGCAGGATGAAGACGCGCGGTTGCAGAAATTCCTGGCGACCGAACCGGTCGAGGATGGTTTTGGCGACCTGCGCATGACCGAGCCTCAGAACAAGCTTGCCGAAAAGCCTGCCGATCAGGCCGCCGCGTCCGAGGTGACCGAAGAACAGCTGGCCGCCGTGCGGGCCGAAAAACTGACCGAACGCCAGCTGCGCATCGCCGGGCGGATTGCCAAGCTGCACCAGATCGACTTCGCCTCGAACGAAGAGGCCATCCTGCGCCTGCGCGAACGTGGCATCGATCCCTCACAGCGCAGCGCCGTCGGGCGGATCCTGTCGTCGGAAGGCAGCCGTGCCAAGGGCGCCGAGCCGCCCCGCGATCCGAAATCTTCTATCCCTGCCCTGCGCACCCCCGGTTCCGCCGGCCTGCCTGCGCTGACCCCCGGCGACAACCGCGGCAAGACGCCCGCCCTTCCATCGCGCGAGGACCTGACCGAGGAGAAGCGCGCCGCCGAGATCTATCGCATCCAGAAGGATCTGGCGCGTCGCCGTCGTAAGCGGATGATGATGCTGGCCTTCCGCCTGCTGTTCTTCGTCTTCATCCCGACCTTTGCCGTCGGTTGGTACTACGGAAAGGTCGCATCGCCGCTTTATGCGACCTTCACGCAGTTCCAGATCCAGACGGCCGATGGCGGCGGCGGCGGTGGCATGAGCAGTCTTCTGGGCGGATCGGGCTTGGGGACAAACACGGATTCGGTTGCGGTCCAAAGCTATCTGACGTCGCGTGATGCGATGATGCGTCTTGATGCCGACAAGGGCTTTAAGCGCGCCTATCAGGACCCCAGCATGGATCCGGTCAAGCGTCTGGATGCCGATGCGACGAATGAATCTGCCTTCGATGTCTATCAGGATTCGGTCAAGATCGGCTATGATCCGACCGAAGGTGTCCTGAACATGGAAGTCATCGCCCCGGACCCGCAGCTAAGCGTCGAGTTTTCGCGCGCTTTGATTTCCTATGCAGAACAACAGGTTGACGCGATGACTTCGCGTATGCGCGCCGACCAGATGGATGGTGCGATCCAGACCTATCAGGATGCCGAGGCCAAGATGCTGGCCGCCCAGCAGCGCGTGCAAGAATTGCAGCAGACCCTTGGCGTCCTGGACCCCGTCGCCGAAAGCGGCGTCGTCATGAGCAAGGTGACCGAGCTGGAGAGCCAGCTGACCGCCAAGCAATTGGAGCTTGGGCAGCTGCTGGCCAATTCACGTCCAGTCCAGAGCCGCGTGGACGCCGTGCGCGGTGACATCGAGCGGCTGCGCGATCTGGTGTCGGAAACCCGCCTGCAACTGACGCAGGGCAACGACACGCGCACGTCCTTGGCTGCCATCGGTGGCCAACTGCGCGTCGCCGAGGCCGAGATGGCCACCCGGCAAGAGATGCTGGCCGCATCCGCCGCCCAGATGGAATCCGCGCGTATCGAGGCGAACAAGCAGGTCCGCTATCTGTCGCTTTCGGTGTCCCCCATCGCGCCGGACGAAGCGACCTATCCCAAGGCATTCCAGAATACGATCGTGGCCTTCCTGATCTTTTCGGGTATCTACCTGATGATGTCCCTGACGGCTTCCATCCTTCGCGAACAGGTGTCCACATGACCCAACCAAAACACGTCCAGATCGGACAGGTGACCTGCGGAAACGACCTTCCGTTGACCGTCATCGCCGGTCCCTGCCAGCTTGAATCGCTGGACCACGCCATGATGATCGCCGAACAGATGGCCGAGGCCTGCGCCAAGGCAGGTGCCAGCTTTGTCTTCAAGGCGTCCTACGACAAGGCCAACCGCACCTCTCTCTCGGGTCGCCGGGGGCTGGGGATCGAGGAAGGGCTGGACATTCTTGCGACCGTCCGTGACCGCCTTGGCTGTCCGATCCTGACCGACATCCATGACGCAGAACAGGCGATCCGTGCGGCGAAAACCGCCGATATCATCCAGATCCCGGCCTTCCTGTGCCGTCAGACCGACCTGCTGCTGACGGCAGGCCAGACAGGCGCCGTCATCAACATCAAGAAAGGTCAGTTTCTGGCGCCTTGGGATATGCCGAACGTCGCGGCAAAAGTAGCCTCGACCGGCAATGAAAACATCCTGCTGACCGAGCGCGGCGCAAGCTTCGGCTATAACACGTTGGTGGCCGACATGCGGTCGCTGCCGATCATGGCGCGTACCGGCTATCCGGTGATCATGGATGCGACCCATTCGGTCCAGCAGCCAGGTGGGCAGGGCGGATCGTCGGGTGGTCAGCGTGAATTTGCACCCGTCATGGCCCGCGCGGCAGTGGCGCTTGGCGTGGCCGGCGTCTTTATCGAGACGCATGAGGATCCTGATAATGCGCCCTCGGACGGTCCGAACATGATCCATCTGGACCGCATGCCGGCGCTGATCGCCTCGCTGATGGCCTTCGACAAGTTGGCAAAGGCCGATCCGCTGTCCGCATGATCCGCGTCTTGCTGTTCATGCTGATTGGCCTGTTTGCGGCCCCTGCCATCGCGCAAGGGCCGCCGGGCCAATCTGCGCCAAGCGGGGCGATCGCCACGCATGACAACGTCAACACCGACTTGGCGATCCTGAACCGCATTTCCAGCATTCTGGCGCAATTACCTGATTTCGATAAAATAAACGCGCAAGTCGATGCGGGTATCGTCACCCTCAGCGGAGAGGTGACCGAACAGCCCACGGTCGAGCGTCTCAAGACGCTGATCGCCCGCGTCGAAGGCGTCGTGGCCATCGAGGACAGCGTCAACCTGTCCACGGATCTGACCACCCGTCTGGAATCGGTGCGCGAAAGGTTCCAGTCGCGATTGACGCAAGTGATTGCCGGACTGCCCTTCATGGGCTTGGGCCTGGCCGTCGGTGCGGTGATCGTTCTGGCGGGAGGCTGGCTGTCGCGGCGTGAACGGACCTTGGCCAGCATTGCGCCCAATCCCTTCATCGCCGGTTTTCTGGCACAGGCCATTCGCCTTTGCACCTGGATCGTGGCCCTGGTGGTTGCGCTGGATCTGATGGGCGCGCGGGCATTGCTGGGCACATTGCTGGGGGCCGCCGGTATCTTTGGCCTATCGCTCAGCTTTGCGGCACGCGATACGATCGAAGGGTTCGTGGCGACCATGCTTTTGTCGCTGCGCCAACCCTTCAACCCAAACGACTTGGTCGAAGTGAACGGATTGCGCGGACGCGTCATTCGCCTGACCAGTCGCGGCACAACGCTGCTGACGCTGGATGGTGACCATATTCGCATCCCCAATCAGATCATCTACAAGGCAGTTCTGGTCAACTATACCTTGAACCCGGAACGGCGTTTCATGGTCGATCTGACCATTGATCCTGCTGCTGATCTGGGACGCGCACGCGATCTGGTCGTGCGTGCCCTGGGGAATATGGATTTCGTTCTGAAACGTCCCGAACCCGTGGCATGGCTGGATGCCGAGGGTCCCGAACATGTGGTCATCCGTGCCGGTGGCTGGGTATCGCAGGACGGGACCGACTTCGATCTGGCGCGGGGCGAGGCGTTCCGCCTGCTGCGCTATGAACTGAATGCCAAAGGATATCTGCTGCCCGAACCCATCCACCGGATCCGTCTGGAACAACCCGAAGAAGAGGTCCCGTCCCGCATCCGCCCGGTCCGCCCCGCCGATCGCCGCCTTGCCGATTCCAGCCCAGACGAGGCCTTTGAGGAAATGGTCGAACGCGGACGCGTCGATGACGGTCGGGATCTGCTGTCGCCGGGAAGCCGCTAGGCCGCCCGCCCGGCCGCATCCGCCGAGGCCCAAGCCCATTGGAAGTTGTACCCGCCCAGCCAGCCGGTAACATCCACGCATTCGCCGATGAAATACAGCCCCGGCACCTGCAGCGCCTGCATGGTTCTGGCATCCAGATCGCGGGTGTCGATGCCGCCAAGGGTCACCTCGGCGGTGCGATAGCCTTCGGTCCCGACGGGGCGCAGCGTCCAGCGGTTCAGCCGCGCACCCAAGGCATCCAGCACCTTGTTCGACTGATCGGCCAGGCGCGCCTTTGCCAACCCGGACTCTGCAGCGACAGCCTGAGCCAGCCGTTCCGGCAGCAGATGGGTCAGCGCCGTCGAAACGGCGATTTTGCCGCTTTCCTGTTTGCGCTGCTTGAGTGCCGCCGCCACATCGGCCTGCGGGCACAGGTCGATTTGCAGGGGCTCGCCACCTTGCCAGAAACTGGAGATTTGCAAGATCGCAGGTCCGCTGAGACCGCGATGCGTAAACAGCAGCGCATCCCTAAATGAGCCACCTTTGTGATCGATCCGCACGTCAAGCGAAACGCCGGCCAGTGGCTTGCACAGCGCCAGATCCTGTTCGGCAAAAGTCAGTGGCACCAGCGCGGGGCGGGTTTCGGTTATCCGCAATCCGAATTGACTTGCAAGATCATAGGCAAAGCCGGTCGCGCCGATCTTGGGAATCGATTTGCCCCCCGTCGCGACCACAACCCGCTTCGCGCGAATCGTTCCCGACGAGGTTTGTAGGGCGAAGCCATCCAAATCACGCACCACCGATTCGACCGTCGTTTTCAGCCTCAGTTCGGCTCCGGACATGCGATCCAGCAGCATATTGGTGATCTGCGTCGCCTTGCCGTCGCAAAACAGCTGTCCCAAGGTCTTTTCATGCCAGGCAATCCCGGCCTTGTTGACCAATGCGACAAAGTCGGCGGGCGAGTACCGGGCCAAGGCGCTGGCAGCAAATCGACGATTTTGCGACAAAAACCGATCCGGCGCCGTCGCCATATTTGTAAAGTTGCATCGCCCGCCCCCCGAAATGCGGATTTTTTCCGCCGGCGTCGCGGCATGGTCCAGGACCAGAACGCGCTTGCCCTGCCCCAAAGCCGAGCCCGCGCAGAACAAACCGGCAGCACCGGCCCCCAAAATAACGACGTCAAACTGTTCCATGGGTCGCGAGATAGACCCGATTGAAAAAAGTGGCAAGATTTCTGCAAATTTCGACTTGCACCCCCCGAACAGCTTAGCTATTCACCCTCTCACAAGTTGGGGCGTGGCCAAGTGGTAAGGCATCGGTTTTTGGTACCGTGTACCGTAGGTTCGAATCCTACCGCCCCAGCCAATATCTTCTAAGTCATTGAACTAGATCGTCTTATTGAAGACGGACAGCCGATCTGGACCATTGTCCATCATCACTGTCCATCATGGCGTCTGTGTCCCCAGCCAAGGGACCTACCATGGGCATCGCCAATTTCACCTTCCGTCGGGGCGCGATCTACACGTGGCGTCGCCGCATTCCGAAACGTGCCAATTCAGCCGCAGGAAACCTCCAGGTCTCGCTCCGCACCGCTTGCCCGTGGACAGCGCGCAGGCTGGCCGTCATCGTGACAGCGGAAAGTGAGAAGGTATTCGACCGCATGGGAATGGATGGTCTGACGCCAGACGTGGCGCGGCAGTGGCTTGAGACGGTGATCCGCGATGAGCTGGAGGACACGGCAAGGCGCACCCGTGCGGCTTTTCATCTGCCGAAGACCGGCAACCCGGTAGAAAGCGTCCACCACGACCGACTGGCAGGCGAGGCCCTGCGCCTGGTGGCGCGCAAGGGTGCAGAGGTGGATCTGGACGAGGACGAACGTCGCGAACTGACCGCGCGTGGATATTCGGAGGCTGATCTCGATTGGATCAACCACTACCAGCACCACCTTGGACGGGCGGCCGCCACGGAAGCGATGGAGAACAAGATCAGCCGCCGTGTCGCCGAGATTGCAGGCAAGGAGCGTATCAGCGGGCATGAGTTCTTTGATGCCAAGCGCATCTACCTCAACGGGCGCGCAGCGGCGCTGCTGTCCTCGCAGGACAGCCTCGAGAGCGGCTTCGAGGACGCCATGCGGATGGCCAGCCGGATTCGGGAGGGCGAGCAACCTGACGGGCCTCGGACAGCGCCAGAGGCTATTCAGCACCCTGCCCCGGAACCTGAACCCGCCTTCGACCCGGCACTGGAGGCCGTGGCCGATCGCCTAGCGGGCCGTAAGGAAAAGCGCGGACGCGTGACCGACAAGACCGCCTACCAGATCCGCAAGACCGCCGAGCTTCTGCGGGAGGCGACAGGTATAACCGATATTCGGGCGCTGCGGCAAGAACACCTGATGGCATTCAGCAACATCATGCACGCCCTGCCGCCGACCTATCGAAAGACTCCAAAGGAACGGGAGATGACGCTGCAGCAGATCATCGCCGCCACGGAAGCGGCAGGAGGCAAGCAAGGCTTCGCGGCGGCGACGATCAACCGCAACCTCGGTTTTGTTGGCCAGATCATCAAGCATGCCCGCTCGGAGGGCATTCCACTCGATCCCCTTCTGGATACGCGGGACCTGCGCGAAACGGACCCCGAGAATGAACAGGATAAGGTCGCCTCATTCAGTCGCGAGGATCTGAAGCGCATCTTCGCAGGCCCGGTCTGGCAAGGCTGCCTAAGCGCCGGGCGGCGCACGCAGCCCGGTGATGTGGTGATCAAGGATGCGCTCTACTGGCTGCCGCTGATTGCCGCCTACACAGGCGCAAGGCGCGAGGAGATCGCGGGCCTGGCGCGCGAGGACATCATCACCGAGGATGGCATCCCGGCCTTCCACTTCCGCCCGACCGAGATCAGGCGGCTCAAAAACCGCCCGTCGCAGCGCAAGGTGCCGATCCATCCACATCTGCTGGAACTGGGTTTCATGGAACATGTCGGCCATGTCGCAACAGGACAGATCTTCCCTGACCTGAAACAGCGCAAGGGACGCGGCACATTGTCGGATGCGATCAGCTTCAACTGGCACAAGTTGCTGCACGCCCAGCTGGGCCAGAATGCCGCGAAGAAGAACTTCCACTCGTTCCGACACTACGTCACCGACGAGCTGCGCTACCGGCAGGAAGTGCCTGAGCTTTCACGCCACCACCTGCTCGGCCACGCCATCAGTTCCGAGGAAGATCGCCGCTATGGGCAGCGCACGCCCATGCCACTGCTGCAGCCACTGATAAACGCACTGCCGCGCGTGTTCTGATGGCTGAATATCAACCAAGGTGGATGCAGACCAATGCTATTCCTTGCTGCCTAGGTCGTTTTCGGCCTAAAGCCCCGCCGTTGGGATTGGGTGACCACGCCGCGGCGCGGCTTCACCGAAGCGGTCATTCGTGCGTCGCGCAGCATTTTTCGACAGCCAAGGTCTGCTATGCGGGACGAACCGGCCACTTCTAACTTAAGGGGGAGAGGGTAGGATGGGGCTCACGAAACCCACAAAAGGCAGGTAGCCCCACCAAGTGCAATTGGTTCAACGTTTGGCTTGACGCTCGTGAGAAATAACGATGCTACTGCGGTCGCAAGCATTGAGGATCAGCGTTGGGCACCTATTCAGACTTCCGCATTGGAAACTTCCATCTTGAGTCAGGTGGCAACTTCAGCACCACGACACACCAATCTATCTATTTGCCTACGGACAGCGTCACCCTCAACAGGGAGTACGAACCGAAGCAAGTAGAGGGTTTTCGCGCGACATTGCGCTCAATCCTTCCACGCCTAGAGCTTCTCGGATCGACTCTTCCTGCGATCAAACATCGGTTTGACAACCCCTACGTGACTTATGACGAACCGCATGACATTCCATTTGCAGATGTGCTGAAGCTTGTACGGAATGTCGATCTTGCCTCCCTCGTGGAGGACGATAGCACTGATGATCATGCGGGCCTTCTTCCTGCGGAATACCAAAAGCGGTTGGAGGACCCGGTGAATGGTCGCTATGGTCAATCACCGTCTTGGGATCTTAGCACGCTACTTGATCGACTGAATCCCTACGACACACTGCGGGTTCTTGCAGAGCGCCCCGAAAACCTTGATCTGGTCGTCCAATGGGACTTTATGGATGTTGTCGAAAGCGGTTACTTTGAGAGGAAGGACTTCTCCGTCGGTGCGGATGGACAAGGTTTCCTTCTCGTAACCGAAGGCACCAGCGACACTAAGGTGATCCAGCATGCCTTCGCGATCCTGCGCCCCGAGATCGCCGATTTCTTCCAGTTCGTTGACATGGAAGACAACTATCCGTTCGGTGGCCACGGCAACCTAATGAACTTCATGACGGGATTGCGAAGCATTGGGAAGGCCGATGGTGTGCTGGCCATCTTTGACAACGATACTGTCGGCGTCTTATCCCTCGCGGCCCTCAAGAAGCTTGGTGGCATCAACGCGATTAAACTGCCAGACCTCGAAGAGTTCAAAAGCTTTCCAACCATCGGACCGAGCGGCGAGCATCTGGCCGATATTAATGGCAAAGCCGCCGCTATCGAATGCTATCTTAAGCTTCCGCCCGACTGCCGTATAAGATGGACGAACTATGAGCAGCGCGCGGGTACATATCAAGGCTCGATAGACCAGACCCCCAAGGGAAAGAGTGCACAACAGAACGAGTTTCTTAGATCGAGTCGCGCTGACCATTATCCTTTCGAGAAAATGGAAACGGTTCTTGATCTCATCGTCGAAGCTTGCATTGGCTGTTCAGTACAGCAACCTGAATGACTGCAAAGGGCTCTTCACGTTCTTCTGCCACTCCTAGTGACGGGCACGGGTAAAGGGTAGGCTCTGACCTGCCCGAACAGCCCATAGCCGACAGTCGCGCCATGCCCATGCTGCGCTGCGGCATCCTCCAATTCGACCATTGGACACAGGGCGCAGCAGCTCGGGCTGCGAAGAGTTTGCGATGGCGAGCGATGAAGTCGTTTGCAATTGCAACAACAGAATCAGTCCTATTGTCCATATATTAATTTAACGGGATAGAATTCGGGCGGATGGCAGCCCGTGGTTCTGATGTCGAAAAGTATTTTTAGACGAATACTCAAGTTGGTCACTTAGAAATCAAATTCATCTTAACCATAGGCAGCTCTTGGCCCTCAAAGTTCTTTTTGTCCCGCAGGTTGCCGATCGGGTGAGTGCACGCTTAAAGCACCCTATTCAAGCTCTGTTTTCACGGTAATCATTGTGATTTCAATTCTGCAATTTCCCTCCATAGGTAACGATCTACTTCTGTTGCATTCTTGACGTGGTCCATCTTTCCGCAGCAGGAAATAATCTCTGCCGCCCCGAGGGAGTCTATCAATGTGTATCCATTTTGCTCTGCGCTAATCTTGGCGCCACTCTGGTAGCCAGAGTGCGCAACAAAAAAGCCGACAATCGGCGCGCTGCTGCTTCGAAACCATGCCGGCAGGATCCCTATTAGCTCCGCCTTATTGTTCCTGATAGAACTCATTACGTCATTGAATGATTGAATCTTGTCCCTGCTTACCGCACTCCTGTATAATTTTGACTGCCCGACTATTCTGATACCTTTATTTTTCGAAACAAAGATATTTGATCTCGAAAAAGCCGGCACGATAGCAAGAAAGTCAATCCCAAACTCATTACCTGGCGGTGTGATGAATAATTTTGAAGCTCCCAGTTTCTTCATGAGCAGCCCCCCCAAGTACTCATAATTCCGACTGTCATCTAGACTTTCAATCCAACTCACCGCAGCAGATCTGTCTCTAATCTTTTTTCCGATTCTCTTGTCGCCTTTAGATAATGTGTTCCATCTTAGTTTGTAGAATTGTTCGTTGACATAGTTGAAGCTCATAATTCCGCCACTCGCATGATGGGCATAGTCGGCGGCCTTCAGTTCGGCATACAAAGCTCTCTTGTATTTTGACACCTTTTCTTCATGTTCCATTGTATATTTGCCAAGTGACTTTTCTATAGCCTTTAAACACACGGCGTCGATTGAGAACTCTCCCTCAGCAGGTGGTAGGGAAAACACAGATCTAATGATCTCCGGTCTCTTCATCATGGGCGCAACTACAAAAAGGCCGAAAGTTTCTCTTTAGTCTTTATAATCTCATCTAATATTTCTCGCAGTTTCTCTTTATTGTCCTCATTTCCAATAACCGAGAAAGGTGTGTTGTCTAGTTGCTTTTTAGCTTCAGTGAGAACGGAGAAGAATTTGTCTACCGCATTTTTATCGCTTTCACGATCTTCCTCTAATTCATCTAAAATCGCTCGATTGTACGCCTTCTCAACGTCAGCGCCACTCCTAAACTCCATCCAGTTCTTAGGGGATTTATGGATCATATAAGAGATGTTACGAAGGTCGTCACGCTTCGATATCCGACGCCTGCTCCAAGCCTCTTCCATGTCGGATTTAGTTGGCTCTCTATCAATGTCAGATTCGTCGTCATTTTTCTTCGGATAGAACCATGAAACAAACTCATTCAAGTTAGCCGCATCAAGGAATAACTTTTTTGTATCATCCCACTTCATCCACTCCTTGACCGCAATACTACTACGTCCGAATACTTCTTGGAAAAATGGGTATATTCTTTCATCTATATACTTTCCGAACTCAGTCTCTTCTTTAGCTTGAAGGAAGGAGTAATAGCCGCGAACCCATTGAGCCGCACCAAATGCAGAAAGACCGAAGCTCTTTCCAACTTCCGTGAAGCTCAACCCTTGAGCCTCCATCTGTTCTACTATCAACTTTGCCTTATTGAAGGCAGACCACTCCGATATTCCGGAAATATGCCTTATCCCTTGAAACACCCAGGCGGCATTTTTATCAGATTCAACTCCCTCATATAAGAGGCAAGGTATTTGATCAAAAGTTTTCATGATTTCATCAGGTATCTTCTCGCCAGTATCAAGATACCCGTTTATCTGTTTTGCAGAGCAAATACGCCTATTACCTTCTAGAACGATAAAATGATCGTCGTCGATCCTGCGCACAACGACCCTGTCGATGGGCAAATACCCGTTGTGCTCCATTATTGATTTCAGTTTGTCTATATCATGACTAGCTATCAGTCTTTCAGCGGCTTCCTCCTGCGGGCCGCTCTTAATCGCGTCATGGTCTGGAATAAATATCCAATCACTTCCCACAAACCTAGGGTTGTTTGGATCTAGAAATAGCTTAGACAACGGTATGGCGATGTCTGTTAGATCCGCGCCGAGAGGTTTCGCCATAATGTGTTTCCATTTGCTAGGTGCGATTCAGAGCTTTCACATCACTCACAGTGCATCGAAATTCTGCCACGCTCAAGCAACCATACTTTAAGTGATCGTCGGAACGCGTCTGTTGTCAGCACTCGCGAGCTTTGTCCCGTCAGGCTCCGTTCAAATTTTGTGCGGTGCTTTCAGCACCGCTTTCTGTCCTCTATGCAAACAGTGGGAACTACGCCGATGTCACCGCAGCTGCACTATCTTGCTATCTTCGGAAAATTCTCCGGTCCGAGGCCCGATACGACCATGATCTCGCACAGATCCGTTCGAACAGCGCGTATGGCAAGGGTGCTACGCTTGCTACGCAGCACTGGCGCGAGGCCACTCGACGCTCTTGCGCCGGGACAGATGGCCTTGACGCTGCGCTGAGGTCGAACGGCCGCTTCTGCGTTCTGGGACGGCTCATTCGCTGCACCGCAGACAGACTGCTTTCCGCCCTTCGCGACAGACCAAGCGCCTACGGTGCTGCGGCTGCGAAGGGTGAGCACGTCTGCATCCTGAAGCCTCTGTTCGCAGCGCCGCCGTCACGCCGCTCTCCGCCCGAAAAGACGCTCGCCCGCAGTCGCTCTAGGTTAGCACGACTGGTCGCGCTTACGCCAACCGCGGCCGGTGCCACCCGCCGCAGTCCATGCGTTGTCAGGGTGCCTGGTGGCAAGGCCGGGACAGGTCCCGGCCATGATTTAGCTGGGTCAGCAGCAATATATCCAATTCTGGTTGGGTGCCCGTCGCAGGCCGTTCAACGCTCCTTTTGAATCGGGACCGGGGCGTCAGCCGCGGGCCGCAAGGATGCCGACAGGCATCCGCGCAATTGCCCGACAGGGCGATGGAGCGCCTCCCCGGCGCAAGGGGCAGACGGTAGCTCGAAGAGCTACCTACAGTCTGTCACTGTAGCTAGCTTTTGGGGCGCTGAGTTCGTGGGATGAAGTTGAAGCTTAGTTCTTGCCGAACAGGAGAGCAATGACCAACTCGACTTGTGGGGGAACACTAGGAGGGAACAATGTCCTATCAGTTCGTCCATATCGAGTGCTACAGCGCAAAACCAAGACAGGCCAAGCGCGGAAGCGACCATTTCAATTCGGCAGAGCAGGTGTTCGCGGAAGCGGCACGGGAGGCGCGATATTCGGCGCATGTTCCCTCGCCGCGACCGGCGCAGCGGATCGCCGGGACCAGATCGGTAGAGGAGTTGCGCGCGCTTTGGAGATCCCTGACAGCTAACACCAAGGCGATGCAGCCTTCTGGCAAGGGTGACAACAAGCTGCATCCTCAGCGTTTGAGATCGAACGCAAATACGCTCTACACCGAGGTCCACTCACACCCGGCCAGGGTCGAGGATATCTGGGGCGGCAAATCGCCCGAAACCGAACGAGAGGTCAAAACCTGGATCGATCGTGTCCTGAAGCACTTCAAGCAGCGCATGCCAGCGGGCATCGAATACGTGGTGGTGCTTCATACCGATGAGGAGCATGTGCATGTGCATATCCTGGCGCTGAACGTCAAAGATCCGAAGATCGATGCGAACCAGCTTCATGTCGGCAAGCTGGCAGCGGATCTGGTTCGTAAAGGTCCGGAGGCGACGACGCCCATGCCGAGCCTGCCCCGCCCCAAATTGGAGACAAGGCCGAAGAAGCCCAAGAAGTTCAAGCCCAGCAAGAACCGCAAGACGCAAGCCAAGAACGATATCGCTTATCGGGAGAAGATCGCAGCCTGGGACGCTGAATGTGCGGCGTGTGAGAAGCATAATGACGCGCTGCTGGCGGATTGGCGCCAGCGTAACAAGGCCCATCTTCAGGAGTATCGCTGCACAGCGGATCGCCCTGCTGAGAACAAGGCCTATACCGTGGCGCTGCGTGCGTTTCAGGACGACTATCACACGCATGTCGGTGCGCCATGCGGTCTGCTGCGTGATGGGCCGCGCAAGGCCCGCAAGACCACCAAGGAGCATGCCGCCGAAAAGGAGACGGCGAAGCGAAATGCAAAGCTGATCCAGAGCCAGAAAAGCATCCATGAAACCAACCTCAAGTTCGCGCGGCAGAATGCCGCTGCCGAAGCTGCCAATGCGGAAATGCGGGCCGCCCTGGAGGCGAAGGAACGGAAATTTGTGGCGGACGAGGCGAAGCTGGCTGCGGAGAGGAAATCACTGAGCGATCAGAAGGAAGCCTTCATCCGCAAGGCAAAGCTACACGAGGCAAGGGTCACTGCCCGTGAGGAGGCCCTAAAGGCGAAGGAGCAGGATCTGCAGAATGCCTTCGGGGGTCTGAACGCCATCATGACCGGTCTGGAAGACGGGTCGGTGACCGTGACAGACAACAAGATCAACGGACGCGGGCTGGGGAGCTATCTGCGGGATGCATTCTCAAAAGATGCGCCCCAGACGACCGGGCATTCGCTGCTCAGGCGCTTCGTCCGCTTCATCATCAGGTCCTGGAACGCCATCGAAACCCGCGATGGGCCGGAAGTGGAGCAGGACTATCGGGACGGGCCGTCGATGTAGGAAGGAAGGCATCGGCACCACGCTCGCTTGTAATAGACGCGAAGGGCGGGGAGCGGCCTTCGCGAGGCGCGTCCAACCGGTGTAGCCAAGACGTGAAAACGGCCATTCAGCCTCGGCGCAACGCTACTGGCGGCCGTCCCGCCGCAAAGGGCGGGAACTGACTATTGGCCGCGCAAGCTAATCGCGGCGAGTAGGCGCAGATCGCGGTATAGCGCGCCACCCGAGCAGCGCGCGACGCTACAGTGTCCAATCGGCCTTCCTCAAGATCGGCGGCGGTTAATGCGCAAGAGCCAAGTAAAATACCTCCCACAGTCAGAAAGCTTGAAGTGCTAAGCGGTTCTGGCTTATAGATATTTAGAAGCTAACCGGCAGGCCAATAATTTACATCCTAAATTATAGGAAATTAAATTGATTATTCCTCGCGATCCTTTTGACCGTAAAGCTCAGGACGATGCACTTTCAAACGCATTGTTAGAACCCAAGCACACAGCAATCTATTTAGACACTTCATCTTTAATTTGGATGTATCGCTTGGCATACGGTGCAAGAGCCGAGTTCATGGATTGGGCGACTGCAGGAGTTTTAAATGGCAAAGTTCATGTTCCAGCGTGGTCTTTACATGAGCTTCACAAGCACCGCCGCTCCACGGATAAGCTTTTTCCTGCTCGACCAAAAGTAAGTGCAATCGAAAGTGAGCTACGCTTTCTAACCGAGGCAGCATCTCTTTTTGTAGACGACGATCTAGCAACCGCAAAGGCTTTCGTGGGCCGCGCTGGTTACATCGATTTTCTTGAGGAAGCGAAGAATAATCTTATACGCGCTCTTAAAGTTCTTAGAGATGTGGATGTCTCTAAGGTTGAGGATCATATTCTGCCCTTCTTCGAAAAAGCAGCGCTTCAGTCACCGTTGCCTGATTTTGCTGATCTTGCATCTGAATTCGCAGCCAGAGGAGAGAGTCGCATCCCTCCTGGATATAAAGATTCTCGGAAGAAAGGGGACAATGGAAACGAGGGAGGAGATGGCGCAAACCGGTTTGGAGATCTCGCTCTCTGGAAAGAAGTGCTACACCACGCGGAGGCCAGTACGGACATTAAAAAGGTCATCGTTATTACACATGACGGAAAGGAAGACTGGGTATTTTCACCAAATAGATTTATTGATTACAATGGAAACATTCAGCCCAATAATTCAAAGCCAAAGGTCGTAACATGCCCTCACCCAACTCTGTATTCCGAAGCGAGGACGGTAGCGGGACTAGACGAACTGTACATTATAACTATTCCTCAACTAATCCAATTAATTAGCAATCGAGGCGTTGCTAAGGATGTCCAACAACTCGCACGTGCCGTACAGATAGAGCAAGAAGCCGCAGACGCTGAAATCGATAACAGCGGTGAGAGCAGCGATGGCCTTTCAGTGGCGAACGACAGCAGCGACCAAGTTGATGTGCTTGGTGAGGGATCAGCGCAGGCTGATGGGCCAGCGATCGCGCACGATTCAGACATCGACAATCCAGCCCAAGAGCCCACTGCGGAATCAGAAGCAGATGAAGTTCTCGCAGCCTTGAAGGACATGCCTACATCGGCGCTTGCTGATGCCGAATATAAGTTTCTGAAAAGTGAGAACGAAGCTGATACAGTAATTCGCGAATTAAAATCTCATAATTGGTACAGGCAGAATCCCGCCATTGGTAGAGTCGAGGCAATACTCCTCGATCATGATGCGTCGTACGAGCAGATATTTGTCATTGCTCGAAATGTATATCAAGCAGCATGTGGAAACTCTAATGCTGCGGTGCATCTGATGGAAAACCTTGAAGCTTTTCTAAGCCGAATTCCAAGCCCAACAAAAGAAGTTTTATTTTCTGGCTTGATTTTCGAAGCTTATTTTGATTCAAATGGAGATATTAGACATGAAGTGAAGGGTGACTATCTGACGCCACTCTTCGAATGCTCGCAAATTCCTGAGCTAAAAAGCGCTGTTGTTTGGTTTAGGAATTATATAAAACCTTACCAAGGAAGTTATTTAAAGTTACCGGGTGATTTAAATGATTTAGAAATTTTTCAAATTGAAGAGAATGAAGATTTTGTATTACAGATCAATGTTCGTGGAATTAATATTGTAGAGCGCATCAGTGAAGATTTTTCTTTTGATGCGCTTCCCAATGCCGCATCCGAACGTCTTCTTCGAAACGAAATCTCCTCGCACTTTGCTCTTCCTCCTTCACTCATACGCTTCGATTCTTCTTGGGAGGGAGCAAAAGACCTTTCTCATTTAAAGTTCATCACTTGGGAACCAAGTAAAGACTTTGCGTTTCCAGCCTAGGTTGAAAGAGGGGCTGACTAACTTTAAATCCCAGCAATTTACCCACTGCATCAGAGACAGACGAGCTAGCTGGGATGAAGGTTGCATGCCTGTCCTTTCGTCCGCTTTTAGCTCGGTCCATATTCTCACAATGTGATTCACGACGGGAGCTCTCGGCCGAACGCGACGCGTGACCTACTTACATTTAGGTGAAGCTTGGGGCTCAAGCTTTCAGCTGCTCACGAATGGATCAACTGAACAATGGCCTTGCGACCAGCCATTATCGGAACGATGATGGTGCAGCACAAATCGCGATACAGATTTCATCGACATGACGAAATTCTAGTTAGCTCAATGACTTGCGGCTGATCCGGTGGAATCCTACCGCCCCAGCCAATATCTTCTAAGTCGTTGAAGTAGATCGTCTTATCGAAGACGGACAGCCGATCTGGACCATTGTCCATCATCACTGTCCATCATGGCATTTATGTCCCCAGCCAAAGGGACCCGCCATGGGCATCGCCAATTTCACCTTCCGCCGGGGCGCGATCTACACATGGCGTCGCCGCATTCCCAAACGTGCCGATTCAGACGCATCGAACCTTCAGGTGTCGCTCAGGACTGCTTGCCCGTGGACAGCGCGCAGGCTGGCCGTCATCGTGACAGCGGAAAGTGAGAAGGTATTCGACCGCATGGGAATGGATGGCCTGACGCCCGATGTGGCGCGGCAGTGGCTTGAGACGGTGATCCGCGACGAGTTGGAAGACACGGCACGGCGCACCCGCGCGGCCTTCCATCTGCCGAAAACCGGAAACCCCCTGGAAAGCGTTTACCATGACAGGCTCGCGGGCGAAGCTTTGCGTCTGGTGGCACGTAAGGGCGCTGAGGTGGATCTGGACGAGGACGAACGTCGCGAGCTGACAGCGCGGGGTTATTCCGACGCCGACCTCGACTGGATCAATCACTACCAGCACCACCTCGGACGGGCAGTTGCCACCGAAGCGATGGAGAATAAGATCAGCCGCCGCGTGGCCGAGATCGCGGGCAAGGAGCGCATCAGCGGGCATGAATTCTTTGACGCCAAGCGCATCTATCTGAACGGACGCGCAGCGGCGCTGCTGTCCTCGAAGGACAGCCTCGAGAGTGGCTTCGAGGACGCCATGCAGATGGCCAGCCGGATTCGGGAGGGGAAGCAACCTGACGGGCCTCAGGCAGCGCCACAGGCCGTTCAGCACCCTGCCCCTGCCCCTGCCCCGGAACCTAAACCCGCCTCCGACCCGGCACTGGAAGCCGTGGCCGACCGCCTGGCAGGCCGCAAGGAAAAGCGTGGCCGAGTAACCGACAAGACCGCTTACCAGATCCGCAAGACTGCCGAACTCTTGCGCGAGGCGACCGAGGTGGCTGACATCCGCATGCTACGGCAAGAGCACCTGATGACATTCAGCAACATCATGCATGCACTGCCCCCGACCTATCGCAAGACCCCAAAGGAACGGGAGATGACCTTGCAGGAGATGACCTGCCCCCTGCTGGTCCCTCATTCATAACGAGAGTTTGCAGGTTGGATCTGGGTATTCGGTTGCTCTTCCTGGCGCAAGTGCGCCGGGCGCGGAGCCCTCAAAATGCTCAAGCGCACGGCGCGCTTGCTGCGGCGTCTGGTTACCCAAGGACGAGTGCGGCCTGACCGTGTTATAGTCGTAGCGCCACAGGGCCAGCTTGCGCCGCGCGTCATCCAGGCTGTCGAAGATTTCCTCGTTCAGCAGTTCATCCCTGAGGCTACCGTTGAAGCTTTCAACGAAGGCGTTCTGCTGTGGCTTACCCGGATCGATGTAATGCCACGACACCTCGTTCTCGTCGGCCCATTTCAGGATCGCCCGACTGGTGAACTCGGTTCCATTATCGCTGACAATGCAGCCTGGCTTGCCGTAGAGCCGGATCAGGGCACTGAGTTCCCGGACGACCCGTGCGCCGGACAGGCTGGTGTCCGCGACAAGGCACAGGCATTCACGCGTGCAGTCGTCGATCACGGCGAGGATCCGGAACTTCCGCGAGGCACCGAAGCTGTCGGAGACAAAGTCCAACGACCAGCGCGCGTTGACGCCCGCAGCCGATGGCATCGGGATTCTTGTGCCACGCGCTCGCTTGCGACCGCGTCGTTTTTGCACGGACAGCCCTTCCTCGCGGTAGATCCTGTAGAGCTTCTTGTGGTTCATGATCATGCCCTTGCGTTCTAGAAGCACGCCGATCCGGCGATAACCGAACCGACGTCGCTTTCCGGCGATCTCCTGCATCTCCTTGCGGATCTCGACACTGTCCGGCGGGCGTTCTCGCCGGACTGTCTTTGGATCGACACCGACCAGCCTGCAGGCTCGGCGCTGCGAGATATCATGATCCCGTATCACCCGAAGCGCCGCGTCTCGCCGCTTGATCAATGTCGTCAGCTCTTTCCCAGCAGGTCTTTTAGGACGACGTTGTCCAGCATGGTATCGGCCAGCAGGCGCTTGAGTTTGGCGTTCTCGTCTTCGAGCGATTTCAATCTGGCCGCCTCGGACACCTCCATCCCGCCATACTGGGACTTGAACTTGTAGAACGTTGCAGGGCTGAGGCCATGCCTACGGCACACCTCTGCCGTCGGCATGCCGGCTTCCTGTTCCTTGATCATCCCGATGATCCGCGCCTCGGTGAAACGGCTCTTTCTCATGTGTCTGCTCCCTAAGAGTTGGCGCAGACTCTACATTACGGTGAGGGATTTCGCGGGGGGCAGGTCAGCATCCCTCCAACCATGCGGGAGGATCGCCCAGCAAGCGTATAAGGCCACCGAAACCACCATTCATTTCGGATCGATATTGTGCAGCATCTGCCGCATTACCTTGAGGAATATGTCTAAATCACCGGCCGCTACGCCAGACAACAGACCCTCTTCGCAGGACAAGGCTACGGCAAGCAAGGTGTCATGGGTTTTCAAGCCGGCCTCTGACAGCCACCAAAGCCGTTTGCGCGGGTCGTTCGAAGGCTGCTGGGTTCGCAGCAATTCCTTTTCCGACAGATGTTTCAGCGACCGGCTGACGGCTGCCTTATCAAGGCGGATCACGTCGCAGATGCGGCTGGCCGTGATGCCGGGTTCGATGTTCAGCATGGCGATGATGCGCCAATCGACAAGGCTTAGCCCGAAGTCGCGGCGATAGATGGCCGAGGTGTTACGGCTCCAGGCATTGCTGACGGCGTTCAGCAGAAAGGGTGCATAGTGGTCAATGTCCAGAATGCGCGTGCCATCACGATCGCGCGTCGGTGCGGCGATGCGTTCCGGTGGCTCGTCCATCTTATCGGGCTGTCTCACAGGGCTCACCTCAGGATCGATGCGATCTCATAGTCGTGGGCCCTCAGGATGTCACGGGTGGGACGCGCGCCCTTGGCGAACAGCTTGCGTGCCTGCATGTGAGTTCGGGGGTCGTTCACCGTTTCGATGGCCGAGAGGTGGTCGCCCGCAAAGCGCAGGACGGCCCCATCAGCGCGGGTCACGGACAGATCATCAGTGGCGGCGAAACCGGCGATCTGCAGCTTGCTGCTGCCCTGATCCGACCAGAACCACGGCACCGCCGCATAGGGGCCGGTCATCCCCTTGGTCAGCCTGCGCGCGATCAGCCTTGCGTGGTCAGTCGCGGCCTGCACGCTTTCAAGCCGCACCAGCCGCCCCGTGGCGGGGTCGGGAAAAGCCGCGCAATCGCCAAGCGCCGAGATCGCCGGGTCCGAGGTCAACAGCTGCGCATCGGTGCGCACCCCGTTATCCGTTTCAAGTCCCGCTTGCTGGGCCAGCTCGCTGTTCGGACGGACGCCCGCGGCCAGCACGACCAGATCGGCAGGGACGGCTTCGCCGCCCGCCAGAATGCCATCGTCCGTCACCTCTGTAACCGGCGCACCCAGCATGACCCGCGTGCCCATCTCGCGGTGCATGGCCAGAAATCGGTCCGACATCGCGGGCGAGACGACGCGCCCCATCAGGCGAGGGCCTGCCTCGGCCACGATGACGGTCAGGCCGAAGCCGCGTGCGACGGCGGCAAATTCCAACCCGATGAAGCCGCCACCGATGATCGCCACGCTTTTTGCATTCGCCATCGCCTGTCGCAAGGCCAGCGCATCATCCAGCGTGCGCAGGTCCAGCGCCCTTTCGACGCCGGGGAAACCCGGCCGCAGGTTGCGGGTGCCCGTCGCCAGGATCAGATGGTCGTAGGGCACGCTGCCCGCCGCATGAACCACCTGACGGGCGGCGGTATCGATCCGCGTCACGGATGTGCCCAGCATCAGGGTGATGTCCTGGTCGTCGAAATAGCTTTGCGGGCGCAGGCGCAGGCTCTCGGCCTCTCCGGTCTTCAGATAGGCCTTGGACAGCGGCGGGCGCTGATAGGGCAGATGGGTTTCGCTGCCGATCAGGGTGATGGGGCCGTTGTGCCCTTCCTGCCGCAGGCTGACGGCGGCCTGCAGACCGCCCTGCCCCGCCCCGACGATGACGATGCGTTGCATGCTCATCCCTGCTCCTCGGGGATGTGCAGGCGCAGGCCGTCATGCGCCTCGGTCAGCTTGATCTGGCACGACAGGCGCGAGCTGTCCTTCATCTCGGCCATGGCGCAATCCAGCATGTCTTCCTCGCCGTCCATGCGGTCGCCGGTGCGGTCAAGCCAGTCGTCGGCGACATAGACGTGGCAGGTCGCGCAGGCCATCGAGCCACCGCATTCCGCGATGATGCCGTCGATGTTGTTGTTCAGCGCGACCTGCATGGCGCTGTCGCCGGGCTTGGCCTCGACGGTGGTTTCGCGGCCGTCGGGCTGGATGAAGGTGATGTTGATCACGGTGGTCTCCTCAGTTCGGGATCAGTTTCAGCGGCAGCCGGTCAAGCGCGCGAATGGCGTTGTTGGGCCGCCAGACGGCGTCGCCCGCGGGTTCGATGCGGGCGACCTTGCGGGCCATGACGCTTAGGACGGCTTCCAGTTCGCCGCGGGCGATGTTCTGGCCGACGCAGCCGTGGATGCCAGCGCCGAAGGCCATGTGGCCCGTGGGCTTGCGATCGACGCGGAAGGCCTGCGGGTCGCCCCATTTGGCAGGGTCCATGTTGGCCGCGCCCAGCACGCACATGACCTTGGCACCTTCGGGAACGGGATGGCCCGCAATCTGGGTGTCCAGATTGGCGGTGCGCAGGAAGGTATGCACCGGCGAGGTATAGCGCAGCACCTCCTCGAAGCAGGGGCGGATCAGCGATGTGTCGGCCTTCAGCGCCTCCCATTGATCGGGGTTGCGCGACAGGCACCACATGGCGTTTCCGATGCCGGTGACGGTGGTATCGACACCTGCCGACAGGAAGGACCGCACCAGCATGGCGGCTTCCTCAGGCGTGATCTCGCCCGCGTCGGCGGCCTGATAAACCAGCGCGCCGATGCCGTCGTCGGTCAGACGGTCGCGGGCGCAGGCGGCGGTGATCCAGGCGGCGACCTCGGGGGCGCGGGCCATGGCGTGGCGGCGCAGGTCGTTGTCGGGGCCGACGGCGTTGAAGACGATGGCGCCGTAATCGACCAGGTGACGCGGGCTGACATCCTTCATGCCGACGGCCTTGGGAAAGACCGTGGTCGGGAAAGCCTCGGCCAGATCGGCGACGCCGTCGATTTCGGATTGTTCCAGCAGCCGGTCCACCAGCGCTTCTGCGGTCGCGATGAAATCGTCCATCATTGTGCGAACGACCTTGGGCGACAGCGCCTTGGACATCACCTTGCGGGTGCGGGTGTGATCGGGGGGATCGACCTCGAGGATGATCGACGGCGCACGCCACGGCTTTTCCAGCTTGAAGTCGTTCAGGCCGACCCCGCGCGACGACACGAAGTTTTCATGGTCCGAAAACGTCTGGCGGGTTTCGTCATAGCGGCCCACCGCCAGCACCTGATAGCGCGGGATATAGACCACCGGCCCCGCATCGCGCAGCGCCGAATAGAAGGGTTCGGGGTCAAGCAGCACGTCCAGCGCATAGGGATCGACATCCAGCACCGGGATGGACGCGTCGGGGGTCAGCGGCCGGTGGCCTTCGATCAATGTCATGGCATCTTCTCCTTACGCGTTCAGCGCCACGCCGATATGGCGGTTCAACAGGTCGGGTCGGGCCAGCAGCTGGTCGGCAGGCCCGTCATGGACGATGGCGCCATTGGCCATCAGCACGGCGCGGTCGGCGAATTTCAGCGCCGCGCCCGCCTGCTGTTCGACCAGCACGACCGAGCGGCGGCCGTCGCTGGCCAGATCCTCGAAGACCTGCATCAGCTGTTCGCAGATCACCGGCGCCAGCCCCTCCAGCGGTTCGTCCAGCAGCAAGACCTGCGGGCCGGTCATCAGCGTGCGGGCGATCGACAGCATCTGCTGTTCGCCACCCGACAGCTGCGCGCCGCCGTTCCTGCGACGTTCCTTCAGGCGCGGGAACAGGGCATAGGCCTCCTCCAGCGTGGCGGTGCCGCGCATGGCCGACAGCAGGTTTTCCTCGACCGTGAGCGAGGCGAAGATGTCGCGGGTCTGCGGCACCAGCCCCAGCCCGAGGCCGGACCGCTTGTGCGGCGACAGCCCGTGGATGGGTTTGCCGTCCAGCGTGATCGTGCCGTGGTGCAGTTTCGCCAGCCCCATGATGGTCGCCAGCAGCGTGGTCTTGCCCGCGCCGTTGCGCCCGATCACGGCCAGCCGTTCGCCCGGTCGCAGCGTCAGGTTCACGCGGTCCAGCACATGGGTCGGACCATAGCCCGAGGTGACGTCGTTCAGGATCAGACCCTCAGTCATGGCTTCCTCCCAGGTAAAGCTCGCGGACCTTGGCGTCCGCGGCAATGGCGTCGGGCGTGCCCTCGGTCAGGATGCGGCCCTGAACCAGAACGATGATCTGGCGGGCGACGCGAAAGACCAGCTCCATGTCGTGTTCGATGATCAGCACGGCCAGATCGTCGGGCAGGCGTTCGATGGCATCGACGATCAGATGGATTTCCGACGATGGCACCCCTGCCGCCGGTTCGTCCAGGATCAGAACCCGCGGCTTCAGCGCCAGCGTCAGCGCCAGTTCGACCAGCCGCTGCTGGCCATAGGCCAGATCGGCGACCTTGCGATCGGCCAGCGCGCCAAGGGCGAACTGGTCGATCAGATCCGTCACCTCGGCCTCGGTCCGCACATCGCCGTCGGCGCGGCGCAGGAAGCGGTATCCGTGACGCTGGCGTTCCAAGATCGGCAGGCGCAGGTTCTCGCGCACAGTCAGGTCGCGGAACAGCGTCGTGATCTGGAAGGTCTTGGCGATGCCGCGACGGACGCGCTGCGCCTCGTTCAGCTGGCGGATGTCCTGACCGTCAAAGCGGATGGTCCCCGATGATGGCGCCAAGACGCCCGTGACAAGGTTCGCGAAGGTGCTTTTGCCCGCGCCATTGGGGCCGATCAGCGCCTTGCGGTCGCCGGGCCGCAGATCGAAATCGATGTTTTCGGATACGGTCAGCCCGCCGAAGCGCTTGGACAGACCCCTGACCTCAAGACCCTGCATGGCGGCCCCCCTTGAACAGACGTGCGATGGCGGGCGGGGCGGAAATGATGCCCTTGGGCAGGAAGAAGACCACTGCCAGCACCAGCGCGCCGATGACAAACAGCCAGTTGAACGGATCATTGGCCGCCGCCCAGTGGTGGACGAACATGAAGATCAGCGTGCCGATCACCGCCCCGTTCAGCCGTCCGGTGCCGCCAAGGATCAGCATGATCAAAGCCTCGGCCGACAGGGTGAAGGAAAAGCTTTCAAGGCTGACCAGCTGCGTGATCTGCGCCGACAGCGCGCCCGCGATCCCCGCGATGCCGCCGCCGATGCTATAGGCGGTCACGCGGCGCCAATAGACCGAGACGCCGATCGCCGCCATCCGGTCCGGGCTTTCGTGGATGCCGCGCAGCGACAGGCCAAGGGGCGCGCGGGTCAGCAGGCTCAGCGCCGCAAAGACCACCGCCACGACCGCCAGCGCATACCAGAAGCCTGTCTTGCCGACGAAATCGAAGGCGAAGATGCCGAGCACCGGGTCTATACGGATGCCGCGCAGCCCGTCCGCGCCGCCGGTCACATCCCGCGCCTTGTTGGCGATCTCAAGGCAGATCGAGGCGACGGCGATGGTCAGCATGATCAGCGTCAGCCCTTGGGTCCGCATCAGGACCACCCCCGACACGAAGGCCAGAACGGCACCGGCCAAGGCCCCCACCAGCAGACCCGCCATGGGATCGGCCCAGACGTGGATGGCGAAAAGCCCCGCAGCATAGGCCCCGGCACCGTAAAGCGCCGCCTGCCCCAAGGTGGCGATCCCCGCATAGCCAAGCACCAGGTCCAGCGACAGGACCAGCACGATCATGATCAGGATGCGCGTCAGGAACGCCAGGTTGAAGGGCATCGCGAAATACAGCGCGACGGCCAGCCCAAGCAGCAGAACGGATGAAAGACCGGATCTCATGTATGCGCCCTTCCCAGCAGGCCTTGCGGGCGCAGGGCCAGCAGGACGATGACGACGATGAAGAAGACGATGGTGGCGTAATCGGGCACCAGATAGCGGGTGGCCGTTTCCAGGACGCCCAGCCCGATGGCGGCGACGAAGGACCCGGCGATGGACCCCATGCCTCCGACCGCGACGACGATCAGGAACAGCACCATGTAGCGGACCGGGTAATAGGCATCGATCGGCAGGATCTCGGCCCCCAGAATGCCGCCAAGCGCGGCCAGTCCGGCACCCAGTCCGAAGGCCACCATGAAGATGCGGTCGGTGTCGATGCCAAGCGCCGATGCCGTGCCGCGATTGTCCACGGCCGCCCGCAGCCTGATCCCGAACAACGTCCGGTCCAGCAGCAGCCACAGCCCCAGGATGGACCCGAGCCCCGCCGCGATGACCACCAGCCGGTGCACCGGAAGGGTGCGGAAGCCCAGATCGACGCTTTGCTTCAGGCTGTCGGGCAAGGGGATGCTTAGCAGTGACGACCCCTGCCACAGGTTGACCGAGGCGATCATCAGTTATGTCAGGCCGATGGTGGCCAGCACCTGTTGCAGATCGCCGAAGGCATAGATCCGGCGATAGATCACACGCTCCAGCGGCAGCGACACGGCGACGGTGGCGGCAACCGCCAGAATGACGGCGGGCCAGAATGGCAGGCCCAGTTCCTGCGCCATCCAATGGGCGAAGGTGCCGCCCAGAAGGGCAAAGCCGCCATGCGCAAGGTTCACGACCCGCATCAGCCCCATGGTGACCGAAAGACCCACCGAGATCATGAAGAGGATCATCCCGTAGACGACACCGTCCACGGCTATGTTCAGAAGAAGGTTCATAATGTCAGTCCGTTATGGGGACAACGAAGGGCGCGGCGTCTATTGGGTCCAGCCCAGGTCGCCGACGGTCGCGATGACGCCTTTTTCGCGGTTCACCAGCAGGCCGCTGTCGGCGTCACGCTCGACCTCGCGGATATAGACGTTCTGCACGACGGTACGCGTTTCGGGGTCCATCTTGACCGGACCGCGCGGGCTTTCCCATTCCAGATCCAGCGCCGATTGGACGGCCGCCGGGCCATCGCTGCCGGCCGCCGCCACCATCTGATAGATCAGATGCGTGCCGTCATAGGCCCCGACCGAGGCCCAGTTGGGAACGGCATCGGGGTGCAGCTCGGTCAGCTTGGCCTTGAAGTCGTCATTGGCCGCCGAGGCGTGATCGCCCGAATAGTGATAGGCCGTGGTCAGCCCGATGGCCGCATCGCCAAAGCCCTGCAGGTTGACCTCTTCGGTTTCGGCCGTGCCAAGGAACTTGATGCCCGCGTCGGCAAGGCCGTTTTCATTGTAGGTCTTGGTATAGGTGAAGGTCGGCGGCCCGCCCGGCAGGAAGGTAAAGACTGCATCGGGCGCGGCATCGCGGACGCGCTGCACGAAGGGGGTGAAATCGGTGGTCGACAGCGGCATGCGGATGGCGTCGATGACCTCGCCTCCCTGGGCTTCGAAGGCTTGCTTGAAGGCGTTTTCGGCGTCGATGCCCGGCCCGTAATCGCTGACGGTGGTCGCCGCGGTGCGCATCCCCTGCGCATAGGCCCATTCCGCCAGCGGCGCCGAGACCTGCCACAGCGTATAGCTGGTGCGCAGGTAAAACCCGCTTTCCTTGTTGATCGAGGATGTGGCGGCGTTGAAGATGACCGTCGGCGTTTCGCTTTGGTCGATCAGCGGCGCGACGGCCAGCGCGTTGGGCGTGAAGGTGAAGCCTGCCAGGTAATCGACCTGATCCCTGATCAGCAGTTCCTGCGCCAGGCTGCGCGCCTGATCCGGGTTCGGTCCCCCGACGTCCTTATAGACGAACTCGATCTCATGGTCGCCCGCTGTTGTGCCATTCTGCGCGGCATAAGTCTCGATCGCCTGCTGATACTGCTGGCCATAGACTGCGAAAGGCCCGGAAAACGGCGCGATGACACCGACCTTGATGGTATCGCCATACGCCATGCCGGATGCGGCGGTGCAGATCGTGGCGGCAACGACTGTCGAAACGAAACGGTTCATGAAGTCCTCCCTCAATGCCCACATCCCCTCCCAAGGATGCCAGTTGATTACTCAACTAAGCGGAGGATATCGACCGCGGTTGACAAGTCAACTGTTCATTCGGGTGGAGGGGGATGTCAGTCCGGTGGCGTGATGTCTGCGGGTCGGATGCAGGGTCCAGTTCATGGACGTCGGCGGGTTTGTCATTGATCGCGCCGCAGTCGGCGCATTCCGACCGTGCCGTCCCGATCCGTGCTTTCGAATTGGCTTGTCGATTGCCGGATTGAATTGTTTCTGACGACCGGTTTTCTATCGCTGACAATCGCCTGTCCGCTGTTTCGAAATACAAACGGATATCGAATCCATATCCTTACGAATATCTAAAACAGCGCCGACGAATAAAAGCACCGGGGGAGCAGTTGGGGCGCCGTACAATCTTGGCATGCCCCCATGACAACCCCTGATTGCAAGACCTAAACCCGGGTTTCTTACAAGCTGAATTGTACAATCAAAAACCTGCCCTTTTAGATAGGTCTTTGAAACAAAAGCGTAAAATTTTTTGCGGGTTCCATATTATGAATAGACTTATCAAATTTTAACGGTATGTGCTTGAAAGCGGGACAGCGTCGGTCGCGGCCATTTCAGGCCTGATGACCGACCCCGGAACTGGCGGTTCAAGATGCCCTGGCCAGCCCTCCGGTTACGTTTTTCGGTTTGCCTTCGGGGCGCTTTTGGGACGATGATCATGACATATTATTACAAGAAATTCGAGTGGACCGCGTTCACTGAAGCGGACCTGCTGGCCAACGGCAAGAACGGTAGCGATTTCGGCAAGGGCGACTCGTTCGTGATGAGCCACGCCACCGTCAAGATGTTCAACCTATGACAACGACAGCAAACTGTCGGGCGACAGCTGGTACGACTGGTACGACCACTCGGAAGACCGTTCCGGCCAGGACGGCTATGTCAATGGCAAGGCTGTCGGCTGCAAGATGTTCGCCGAACAGTATCACGTCCTGCAAGGCTCGGACGGCAAGACCTATTACATGATCGAAATCAAGATCGAGGGTCATGATTCCGCCGGCGCCGGCAACGGCTATTTCACCTTCTATGGTGCCCAGCCCGCCGCGGGCGTCGAACTGTCGGTTGTGAACACCTGCAACGTCGCCGGGTCGTGGATCGATTATTCCTGCCTTGGCGCGGGCAATTCGGCCCCCCCGAACACCGCCCCGACCTTTACCAACGTGCCCGCAAACGGCGTCTTCTGCGTTGACGAGAACACCAAGCTGGTCGTCGACCTGAACGCCAAGGATGCCGATGGCGACGCGCTGAACTTCTCGCTTGTGGGTGGCGAGGATGCCGGCCTGTTCGAGATCGACGCCCAGACCGGCGTGCTGACCTTCAAGGCGGCCCCCGACTATGAAGCCCCCGGTTCCAAGGACGGCGACAACCTCTACAAGGTCATCGTCGCGGTCGACGACGGCAAGGGCGGCATTTCGCATGCCGAGCTGTCGGTCTGCGTCAAGGACGTGGACGAGCGCCCCAAATGCGTCGTCTATGAAGCCGAGGACATGAAGCTGTCTTGCTATACCGTCAAGAACGCCTCCAGTGCGTCGGGCGGCGAATACATCGCGCTGACCGGCTATAACGGCAGTGCGTCCCAGGTCTTCGGCGGCGCTTCGGGCGAATACGACCTGACGCTGCGCTTCTGGGATGCGGCCCGCGGCGACGGCTATGTCAAGATCCTGGTCAACGGCAAGGAAGTCGGCGTCGCCCGCCTGAACGCTGAAAACAACAAATGGTCCGAGGTCAAGCTCGAGGATCTGAATCTGTCCAAGGGTGATGTCATCACCCTGAAAGGTGCCGGCGTCGGTTGCGAATACGCGATCATCGACAACATCAAGCTGTGCCCCGCAGATCCCGCCATCAAGCCGGGTGCGCTTGAGGGCCGCCTGTTCCTCGACGCCGACAAGAACGGCGTGGACAATGCCGAAGCCGGTGTCGCCGGCGTGACCGTGCAGCTGCTGGACAAAGCCGGCAACGTGGTTGCGACCGCCATCACGGCAGCCGACGGCGGCTATCGCTTTGACGGTCTGCAGCCGGGTGAATACCGCGTCGCCTTCCCGACCGAAGTCGAAGGCCGCGTCCTGACCGATCAGAACGTCGGCACCGACGACCGCATCGACAGCGACGCCAACACCGCCACCGGCATCACCGATGCCGCCATCGTGGCCGAAGGTCAGGTGACCAAGGATGTCGATGCCGGCATCAAGGATCCAAGCAATGCAGCCGTCGAAGGCCGCATCTTCATCGATGCCAACGACAACGCCGTCGACGATGCCGAAGCTGGCGCTGGTGGCGTCACCGTGCGCCTGCTGACCGCAGCTGGTGTCGTGGTCGCGACCACCGTCACCGATGCCGATGGCTCTTATGTCTTTACGGGTCTGGACGCTGGCAAATACGTCGTCGAATTCCCCAAAAGCGTCGATGGCCGCGTGCTGGTCGCCGCCAACGTGGGCGCCGATGACACCATCGACAGCGATGCGAACACCACGACGGGCCGCACCGGCACGATCACCCTCGAGATCGGCGACGTGTCTTCGGACAACGACGCAGGTCTGAAGGATCCGGCAACGGCAAGCCTTGGCAACCTGGTCTTCCTGGACGCCAACAAGGACGGCATCCAGAATGCCTCCGAGGCGGGCGTTCAGGGCGTGGCGGTCACGCTGTTCATGGGTGGCGTCGCGCTGGCCACGACCACGACCGATGCAAGCGGCAACTATCTGTTCACCGGGCTGAAGGCGGGCACCTATACCGTCGGCTTTGCCGAAAAGGCGGGCTTCGACTTCACCGCTGCCAATGTCGGCGCCAACGAGGCGCTGGACAGCGATGCCGATCAGGCGACCGGCATGACCGGACCGATCACCCTGGGCATCGGCCAGACCAACCTGGACGTGGATGCCGGCCTGGTGCTGGAAAACCGCGCCCCCGATGCGATGGACGATGTCGCCAAGACCTGCGCCGACGATGCGGTGACGGTCAACGTGCTGGCCAACGACACCGACCTTGACGGCGACGCCCTGACCATCACTCAGGTCGCGGGTCATGACATCGCCGAAGGCGGTTCGGTCGACGTTGACGGCGTCTCGATCGCGCTGGTCGACGGCAAGCTGGTCTTCGACGGTTCGGCGGCCTATGCCGACCTGACGGTGGGCCAGAAGGCGACCGCGACCTACAGCTATCAGGTTGCCGACGGCGAGGGCGGCTTCGACACCGCCAATGTGGACATGACCTTCTGCGGCGCAAAGAACACCCTGCAGACGATCAAGGACAGCCTGCCCACCAACGGGACCCTGGTCCTGACGGCCGACGCCTCGTTCGACGGCGGCTTCTATGGGGTGACGCTGACGGGCACGGGCGACGATCGCCTTGATGGCAAGTTCTTCGACGTCACCTATTGCGTGTCGGCCTATGAACCGATCCTGCCGAATGTGGTCGTGCCCTATAACATCTATCTGGCCGATGAATCCTCGGTTCCTTCGGGCACCGTTGCACAACCGCAGAACCTGGACATGGTCAACTGGATCCTGAACCAGGGCTTCGAAGACGCCGACAACGGTGACGGCAAGGGTCAGACCTATACCGAGGCCGAAATCCAGGGCGCCATCTGGGGCCTGACCGACAACATCGTCTTCGTGAACAGCGCGATGGGCACTGATGCCAACGCCCGCGAGATCTATGATCTTGCGCTGGCAAACGGCGAAGGTTTCCAGGCGGGCGAAGGCGACATCGTCGGCCTGATCCTTGATCCGACCGCCGCGGCGGAACTGGCTGGCAACAGCCAGCCGCTGATCGTCGGCATCGAATGGGACGCGCTGGAGCAGGACTGCTTCTGCTTCGCCTGATCCGCAAGATCGCGGCGTTCCCGACATGGGGACGCCGCCACGAATTCCGGTCGTCCAAGGGCCGGAACCGGGTCGCCTTCGCAGCGATCCCGCCATTTACAGGACGGCACCTTGGACGGCCGTCCGTTGTTTCGGAGTTCGAACTTATGAAAATGTTCTCGATTGCCGCCGCCGCTGCCAGCATTTCGGCCTTCGCCGCGGGCGTTGCCCATGCAACCGTCCCGGGCTTCGGCCCCCCGCCCCCGTCGGTGACCCCGGTCCCGGAAATCAGCGCCCTGGAAGGCACCGCCGCTCTGGCAGCGCTGGCTGCCATCGTGCTGCTGACCTGGGAGCGTCGCCGCCGCGCCCACTGATCCCGCATTCTATCGGTATCAAGCTTGACAGGCCTGCCATCCGGCGGGCCTGTTCGTCTTAAAACCACCCTTTTCCCGAAGGCCCATGATGAGCGACATGCCCGCCCCCCCGCTTCGTCCACGCGTTGCGCCCTGCGCCTTGGCAGCAGGGCTGCTAGCGTTGGAATTCCTGGTCATCGGGATGATCTTCAAGCATGTCATCGACTTCGATTGCCGGGGGAACTGGGGCATCGCGGCCTGCGGCACCGCCAGCAAAAGCCTTGCCGCGCTTTACTGCATGATTGCCGCCGTCGGACTATTCTCGATGCTGCGGCCCGCGCTGTTCCGGAACCTGCTGATCGACGCGGGACATGATGCGCGGCCTCTGCTGCTGAACCTTGTGGGCTTCGTCCTTGCCATGATCCCGGTTCTGATGCTGCAGGGCGCGACCGGCACCGCGATGATGGCGCCGGCCTTTGCCCTGTGGATCGCGGGCATGGGCCTGATCCTGACGGGTCTTGCTGGATGGCTGGCACCGTGGTCACGCTGGCGCGCATTTCTGGCGCAGACCGGATTTCCCCTGGGTGTCGCGCTGATCGCCAGCGGCCTGGCCCCTGCATTGGCCGTCCGCCTGCAACCGATCTGGCAGATCGAGCGGATCTCGGACGTGACCTTCCGCGTCGTGACCATGCTGATCGAGCCGATGGGCTATGACCTCTATGTCGATCCGGTCCGCAAGCACATCGGCGAGGGGGACTTCATCCTCTCGATCGCCCCCGCCTGTTCCGGGATCGAGGGGATCGCGCTGGTGATGATCTTCGTCAGCCTCTATTTGTGGCTGTTCCGGTCCGAACTGCGTTTCCCCCGTGCCTTTCTGCTGTTCCCGTTCGGCATCGCCGCCAGCATGGTGCTGAACGCGGTGCGCATTGCCGTGCTGCTGCTGATCGGCCTGCACGGCCAGCCCGAACTGGCGGTCGGCGGGTTCCACAGCCACGCGGGCTGGATGATGTTCACCATCGTGGCGCTTGGCATCATCCTGATCGCCCGCCGCGTTCCGGCCCTGCATCGCACCCCGACCCTGAAGGCCGCGCGCACCGCCAGCCTGCCACCGTTGTGGCGTGATCCGGTCGCCGCGCGCATCCTGCCCTTCGCCGTCTTCATGCTGACCGCCGTCGTCGCCCCCGCCATCAGCATGACGCCCGCAATGCTTTATCCCATCCGGGTCATCCTGCTGGCCGCTGCCGTTGCGCTGGTCTGGCCCGTCCTGCGCAACATCGCATGGCGGGTTTCGCCCCTGTCTTGGCTGGCGGGCGGACTGGTAGGGGTGATGTGGGTCCTGATCCCCGTCGCGGCGACCGAGGGTCCCCTGCCCTATGGCACCCTGTCGGGCGGAATGGTCGCCCTGTGGTTCCTGTTCCGCGGCATCGGCACGGTACTGCTGGTTCCCTTGGTCGAGGAGCTGTTCTTCCGCGACTATCTTGAGACCCGCCTGCGCGGATCGGATATCGACAAACCTGCCCCGTTGGCGCGGGTGGTTCTGGCAGCCCTGATCACCGCGGGCCTTTTCGCGGCACTCCATGACCGTTGGGCCGAAGCCTTCATCGCGGGTCTGGTCTTTTCGCTTGTGGCACGCCGCAGCGGCCGCATCTCGGATGCCATCGCGGCCCATGCCGCGGCGAACCTTGTGGTCTTTGCCGTAGCGGCGGCGACGGGGAACCTTGCGATCATCTAGGCGGTCTTTCCTTGGTCCGATCAGGCGGCGCAAAGGGGCCTTGCAGGAAGCCTTGGCCCCAAAGGTTCACGGCATCACCCAAGGACCCCCTAGGAACCTTGGCCCTGCGCCACCGGACCGCACCCACCGGACCGCAACGGCGCAAGGGGCGGATGGACGTCGCAAACAGACCAGCCGATGGCGCAAATGTCGGGGCACGTTCGGCGATCCCTGCCAGACTGCGCGAAAACGGGGCCGGTCGAAGGGAAAGCCAGCGTGATCAGCGTTCTATCGTCAGTCTGGGCACTTCTTGTCGGGGTCGTGCTGATCATGCTGGGCAACGGCATGCATTTCACCTTAATCGGCCTGCGTGGCGGGATCGAGGGCTTTACCTCGGTCGAGCTGGCCATCGTCACCTCGGGCTATTTCGTGGGGTTCCTGTCGGGCGCGCGGCTGACGCCGGTGATGATCCGGCGCGTGGGGCATGTGCGGGTCTTTGCGGCCTTGGGCAGCTTCACCTCGGCGGGGCTGATCGCCCTGCCCCTGATGACCGAGCCTTGGGCCTGGACCATCCTGCGCGCGCTGATCGGCTTTTGCATGTCGGGCATCTATGTCGCGGCGGAAAGCTGGCTGAATGCGGCCTCGACCAACCAGACGCGGGGCAAGGTGCTGTCGGCCTATATGATCGCGCAGACGCTTGGCATCATTGGGGCGCAGGCGCTGCTGACCTTTGGCGATGCGGGCAATTCGGCGCTGTTCATCGTGGCCTCGATCCTTGTTTCGATCTCGTTCGCGCCGATCCTGCTGTCGGTGGCCCCCGCCCCCGTGGTCGAGGTCGCCCGCCCCATGTCGATGACCGCCCTGATGAAGGCCGCGCCGCTTAGCACCGTGGGGATCTTCCTGCTGGGCAGCGTCTATGCCACGCAATCGGGGATGGCGGCCGTCTTCGGGACCAAGATCGGCATGACGGCATCGCAGATCGCACTGTTCGTGGCGATGCTGTTCGCAGGGGCGCTGGTGCTGCAATACCCCATCGGCTGGCTGTCGGACCGCATGGACCGCCGCAAGCTGATCTTCGGTGCCGCAGCCCTTGGGGCGATCTGTTGCGCCCTTGGTGGCATGGTCGAGGGCGCGCTGTGGCCGATGATGGGCGCGGCCTTCTTCGCGGGTGGCGTCACGACACCGCTTTATGCGCTGTTTCTGGCCTATACCAACGACGCCCTTTCGACCGAGGACATGCCGGCGGCCTCGGGCGGGTTGGTCTTTACCTTCGGGATGGGGGCGATCGCGGGCCCGGTCGTGACGGGTTGGGCGATGCAGGGGTTGGGACCGGGGGCGTTCTGGACGGTGCTGGGTGCGCTGTTCACCACCATCGCCATCTATGCCCTGTACCGCATGACGCAGCGGGCGACGGTGCCCGTGGCGCAGACGGAAAGCTATCTTGGCGTCCTGCCCACGACATCGCCGGTCGCCGTCGAGGCCGCAGGCGCATGGGCCGCCGAACAGGCCGAGGCGTCCGAGACCCCGTGATCGCCTGACCGTCCCCGACGCGACGCTCAATGGAAGTCGCGGCTTGGGAACAGATGGCGCGCCTGATCGCGTGGATGGCGCGGGCCGCCGCGCATGCTGCCTCCGACGGGGCGGCGGGTTTCATCGGCACGTCCGTCGTTCACCTGCAGCGTGACGGGATGGCCCAGCTGCGACAGGCGGGGTGACAGATCCTCGATCCGTTCGGCGATGACATGGACGACCTGCCCGTCGCGCTGGACGCGGCCATGAACCCGCAGCAGCCGCCCCGTGACCACCTGTTTGCGAAAGGCTTCGTAGACCTTGTTCCAGACGACGACATTGGCGTTGCCGGTCTCATCCTCCAACGTCAGGAAGATCACGCCGGATGCCGTGCCGGGGCGTTGACGCGTGATGACCAGCCCCGTGACCGAAATGCGCCCCGACACCTGTCCCAACCGTTCATGGGGCACGCAGCCGGGCAGATCGGGGCGCAGCAGTTCCAGTGGATGGGCACGGAGGGACAGACGCAGGGACACGTAATCCTCGACGACCTCTTGGCCCAGGGACATGGTCGGCAGGATCACCTGCGGTTCATCCCCGCCTTCGCCGTCCAACCCAAACAGCGGCAGGGGTTTCGGCGCGTTCAACGCCTTGGCGGCCCACAGTGCATCGCGCCGCGTCATCCCAAGGGCGGCAAAGGCATCGGATTCGGCCAGCCGCTCCAGCGTGGCGGGCGGCACGCCGGCGCGGCGCCACAGGCTCTCGACATCGGAATAGCCGTTGCCGCGCGCTGCCCCGATCCAAGCGGCGTCTTCCGATTTCATGCCGCGGATCAGGCGGAACCCAAGACGGATGGCCAGCGATCCATCCTGGCGCGGCTCGACCGTGCAATCCCAATCGGAATGGTTGACCGATACCGGACGCACCTCGACCCCACGGTCGCGGGCATCGCGGACCAGCTGGGCGGGGGCATAGAACCCCATCGGCTGGCTGTTCAGCAGCGCGCAGGTGAAGATCGCCTGATGGTGGCACTTCAGCCAGGCCGAAACATAGACCAGCCGCGCAAAACTGGCCGCATGGCTTTCGGGAAAACCGTAGCTGCCGAACCCTTCGATCTGGGCAAAGCAGCGCTGCGCGAAATCGGCGTCATAGCCGCGCGACAGCATCCCCGACACGAAGCGGTCGCGAAAGCTGCTGATGGTGCCCATCCGCTTGAAGGTCGACAGCGACCGGCGCAGGCGGTCGGCCTCGGAAGGGGTAAAGCCCGCCGCAACCACGGCGATCTGCATGGCCTGTTCCTGAAACAACGGCACGCCATAGGTGCGGCCCAGAACCTCCATCATCTGGGGGCCAAGGTCCTGAATGGGCTCGCGGCCCTGACGGCGATTGATGAAGGGATGCACCATGCCGCCCTGAATGGGGCCGGGACGGACGATGGCGACCTCGCAGACCAGATCGTAAAAGGCGCGTGGCAGCATGCGCGGCAGAAAGTTCAGCTGCGCGCGGCTTTCGACCTGAAAGACCCCCACCGCATCGGCGCGGCACAGCATGTCATAGACGGCGGGATCCTCGGGCGGGATGTTGGCCAGCGTCAGGTGGCGGGCGCGGTGATCGGCCAGCAGGGCAAAGGATTTGCGGATCGCCGTCAGCATCCCAAGCGCCAGGATGTTAACCTTTAGCAGGCCAAGCGTGTCGATGTCGTCCTTGTCCCATTCGATGATGGTCCGCCCCTCCATCGCGGCATTCTCGATGGGGCAGAGTTCGTCCAGCCGATCGCGGGTGATGACGAAGCCGCCGACATGCTGGGACAGGTGGCGGGGAAAGCCGATGATCTGGGAAATCAGCCAGGCCGTCTGGCGCAGCCGCCGGTCACGCGGGTCCAGCCCCGCATCGCGCAACCGGTCGTCGCCCGGCGCCGCCGAGGACCAGCCCCAGATCTGCCCCGTCAGCCGCGCCACCACGTCCTGCGACAGGCCCATGACCTTACCCACCTCGCGGATGGCGGCGCGCGACCGGAAATGGATCACCGTCGCCGTCAGCCCGGCGCGTTCGCGACCGTATTTCTGATAGATCCACTGGATCACCTCCTCGCGCCGTTCATGTTCGAAATCGACGTCGATATCGGGGGGCTCGCCCCGGTCCTTGCTGATGAAGCGTTCGAAGATCAGCGTGATGGATTCGGGCGGCACCTCGGTGATGCCCAGCAGATAGCAGACCACCGAATTGGCAGCCGACCCCCGCCCCTGACACAGGATGCCCCGGCTGCGGGCAAAGGCCACGATGTCATGGACGGTCAGAAAATAGGGGGCGTATTCCATGTCGGCGATCAGGGCCAATTCCTTGCCGATGCCGTCCAGTACCTTTTGCGGCGCGCCTGCCGGATACCTCCATGCCACGCCTTCGCGGGTCAGGCGTTCCAGCCGCTGCTGGGCGGTCTCGGAGCCGCTGGCCTCTTGCGGATACTGGTAGCGCAGATCGTCCAGCGCAAAGGTGCAGCGCGCGGCGATCTGGGTACTGCGGTTCAGCGCCGCGGGATAGCGGTGGAACATCCGCGCCATCTCGGCCCCAGATTTCAGGCGGCGTTCGGCATTGGGCAGGCGGGCGCTGCCGATATTGTCGATGGTCCGGCCAAGGCGCAGGCAGGTCAGCACATCGGCCACGGGACGACGATAGGCGCGGTGCATCAACGCATCCCCCACCGCCACCATCGGCAGCCCCGTTGTCGCCGACACTTGCGCCAGCGCATCCAGCCGCCCCTGATCGCGCCCGTCATAGCGTGGTGCCGCGCCAAGAAAGGCATGGCCCGGAAAGCGCCGCGCCATCGCCAGCAGGTCATCCTTGTCGAGGCCTTCGCCCAAAGGGTCGGGTGACAGCGCGATCAGTACCATGCCCGCCCCCCATTCGGCCAGATCGGCGCGGGTCAGATGGCATTCACCCTTGGGTGCCCGGCGCTTGCCCAGTGACAGCAGACGCGTCAGCCGGGTCCATGCCGCCAGATCGGTCGGCAGCGCGATCCATTCGACCGCGCTGTCGCCCAACACCAGTTGACTGCCCGCAATCAGACGCGGCAGATCGGCGCCCGGCAGTTCGGGCGCGGGGGTCTGGCCGGTGAAATGTGGCACCACCTGACGGCTGGAATGGTCGGTGACGCGCTGCGAGCGGATGATGGGGCCGGCCTCGGACTGAAGGCGGCGCAGTTCCTTCAAGGCGGAAAAGGCCCGCACCACCCCCGCGACGGAATTGCGGTCGGTGATGGCGATCGCCTCGAGGCCCAGTTCGGCGGCGCGGGTGACCATTTCCTCGGGGTGGGAGGCGCCGGTCAGGAAGGTGAAATTCGTCGTCACGCAAAGTTCGGCATAGCGGACATGGGGGGCGGTCATGCGAATTCCCCCGCCACCTGCCAGCCGGGGTCCTGAGGCGTGTGGAACAGCCACAGCCGCGGCCCCTGATGCGTCTGGATGCGCCAGTAGTCGCGCAGGCCCGAGCGCCAGTCGGGATCATCCAGCCACCATTCCGGCGCAATCCGTTCCGGCCCCGCCGCGCGCAGCGTCGTCAGCACCTGCCCCTGCCATGCAAAGCCCGCGGGGGGCGTGCCGGGGCGCGGGTCGGATGTGGGCGCGACGGGGCGCGGCGGAAACAAACGCAGGGGGCGCGCAGGACCGGTCCCGCCGAACCCGCGCGCCGCGCAGGAATAGGCGGCTGCGGCCAGCTGGAAGCTGCGTTCGGGGATCAGGCTGTCCATCGGCAGGAACCGCAGCACCGCATCGAACCCCAACCGGTTGCCCAATCGCGACAGCAGGTCGGCCATCGCATCTGCGCCCTGCCCTGCCTGCCCCATGACGATCTGACCGGGCGCAAGGGCCTCGGTGACAGGGGCGGTCAGGCGCATCGCCTCGATTCCGAAACCGGCGTCGATGTCGTCCAGACCGCGCGCGAACAGGGCGGCCATGCGGTCCGGATCGCGCATGGCGCGGGCCAGACCGATCTCGACCGTCAGGGTTTCGCGATCGACGCGCGACAGATCCAGCCGCAGGCGACGCGCGCCATGCTGATGGTGGGACAGGTGATCGCACAGCCGGCCCAGCAGGCGTTCCAGCCCCGCCATGACATCCGCCGTCAGCCCGATCGGTTCGGGCAGGGTCAGGCGCACGCCGAAATGCGGAGCCTCGGGCTCGGCAGCGACGGGTTCGGGCTGATGGCCCAGCAGCTGGTCCAGCCGCATCATCAGATCGACCCCGAAGCGGCGGGCCAGCGGCCCACGCGGCAGTGCCGCCAGATCGGCCACATGGGTCAGACCCGCGCGCCCCAAGGCCGCAGCCGTCGCGGCATCGATACGCAGCGCCTGCACCGGCAGATGCATCACCCCCTGCATCAGCTGCCCGTCCGCCACAATCCCCCCGCCATGACGGGCCAGCGCATGGGCCGCCGCCCGCGTTCCCGCGATGCCCGCGACGGCGGAAAGCCCCGCCCGCGCCAACCCGTCGTGCAGATCGGCCAGCAGCTCGGCCTCGCCCCCGAACAGATGGGCCGCGCCGGTGATATCGGCCAGCAGCCCGTCATCGCCATCCCGCGCCACCAGCGGCGAATAGCGCATCGCCCATCGGCGCAGGCTGGCCAGCGCGGCTGCCTCGGCCACCGGATCGGCGGGACGGGTGCAGAGGTCGGGGCAGATGGCGCGGGCATTGGCCAGCGCCATGCCCCGGTGCAGCCCATGCTGTTGGGCGTCGGCGTTCAGGCAGTGCAGCTGATCGGCATTGCCCACGCGGCGGACAAGGGCAAAGGGCCCTTCGACGGGGCGGCGACGCTGGCTGGCCTCGCTTGCCAGCCGTAGAAACCAGATGCCAAGCAGCCGCCGTCCCATGATCCTTTCCCATCCATTGCTTTTTGTTCACTATACGTTCTCATTACGGAACATCTTTCCGCAAGTCGAGTCCAGCATTTCCGCATCTGCAGACTTTACTTGTATGGAAGTATGGCATACTTCGAGGCACAGGAGGCCCCATGTCCGAACACACGATCCTGTCCCGTCCCGCGTCCACCGCCCAGCAAGTCCATGACTGGCTGTATCAGCGCATCATCCGCGGTGATCTGGCCCCCGGCGCCCGCCTGTCGGAAACCGAGATCGCCGAGACCATCGGCCTGTCCCGCCAGCCCGTCCGCGAGGCGTTTATCCGTCTGGCCGGCGAAGGGCTGGCCGAGATCAAGCCGCAGCGTGGCACCTATATCGGCAAGATCTCGATCCGCGCGGTCCTCTCGGCCCGTCTGATCCGCGAGGCTGTGGAGAGCGATCTGGCCCGCATGGTGGCCGATGCCCGCCCCGATCTGACCGCGATGCAGGCCGAGATGGAAGTCCAGAACCGCACCGATAAGGCAGGCGATGTGGCCGAATTCATCGCCTCGGACGACCGCTTCCATCAGGCCATGGCGCTGGCCGCCGGTCAGCCCGCCGTCTGGCAGGATCTTGAGCGGCTGAAATCGCAGATGAACCGCTTGCGGCATATGTCGATGCGCGTCTTCGACCGCAGTCAGACCATCGCCCAGCACCGCGCCATTCTGGATGCGCTGCTGGCGGGCGATGCCGATGCGGCGGAAACCGCCATCCGCACCCATCTGCGCCAGATGCTGGCCGAGCTGCCGGAAATGGCCGCAGCCCACCCCGACTTCTTTACCGACTGAAAGGCACCCGATGCGACAGACCTGGCGCTGGTTCGGCCCGAACGACCCCGTATCCATCGACGACATGCTGCAGGCCGGCGTGCAGGGCGTTGTGTCCGCCCTGCACCATATGCCGACCGGACAGCTCTGGACGCCCGACCAGATCCGCCTGCGTCAGGACCAGATCGCCACCATGCGCGACGGCACCCCTTCGGGTCTGGCATGGGAGGTCGTCGAAAGCCTGCCCGTCTCCGAGGCGATCAAAACCCAGACCGGCGACTGGCGGGCGCATGTTAACAATTGGATCACCTCGATGCGGAACCTGCATGCGGCGGGCATCCGGGTGATCTGCTACAACTTCATGCCGGTGCTGGACTGGACGCGGACCGATCTGCAATGGCGCAGGCCCAATGGCGCGCGTTGCATGCGGTTCGATCTGACCGATTTCGCCGCCTTCGACCTGCACATCCTGGAACGCCCCGGCGCGACGGACGACATCCCGCAGGATCTGCAGGAGGCAGCCGCCCGCCGCTTTGCGGATATGGATGATGCACGTCGCAGGCAATTGGCGGGCAACGTAGTCTTCGGCCTGCCCGGCGCCGCCGAACACATGACGATGCAGGACGTGCGCGACCACCTTGCCAGCTATGCCAAGGTCACCGATCCGGTGCTGCGCGGCAATTTCCATGCATTCCTTGAACTGGTCGCGCCCGTCGCGCAGGACCTCGGGATGCGCCTGTGTTGCCATCCCGACGATCCGCCCTTCCCGCTGCTGGGCCTGCCCCGCGTCATGTTGACCGAGGCCGATTTTGCCGAACGCATCGACGCCGTCGATCTGCCCGCCAATGGCATCACCCTGTGCTCTGGCTCTCTTGGCGCACGGCATGACAATGATCTGGCGGGCATGATGCGGCGCTTGGGCGACCGGGTGCATTTCCTGCACCTGCGCAACGTCCGCCGCGACGGCGACACCATCCCCGCATCCTTCTTCGAGGATGAACATCTGGGCGGCCAGACCGACATGGTGGCCCTGATCCAGGCGGTGGTCGAGCAGGAGGCCGCCCGCCGCGCCGCCGGTCGCGACGACGCCGTCATCCCCATGCGCCCCGATCACGGACAGGACATTCTGGACGACATCGGCCGTGGCGGTCAGCCCGGCTATCCCGCCATCGGTCGCCTGAAGGGCCTGGCCGAACTTCGCGGCGTCGAGGCCGCATTGACCCATCGAAAGGACCGCTGACATGACACGCATCATCTCGATCGGCGAGGCCATGGTCGAGCTGTCGGCAAGCGATCAGCCCGATCTGTGGCGCCTTGGCGTGGCAGGCGACACGCTGAACACCGCCTGGTATCTGCGCCAACTGATGCCACGCGACTGGCAGATCGATTATCTGACCCGCGTCGGCACCGGCGAATTTTCTCAGAAGCTGCTGGATTTCCTGCACGTCGAAGGCATCGGCACCGACCATATCGCCCGCGACCCCGAGCGCGAGATCGGCCTCTATGCCATCAGCCTGAAGGACGGCGAACGCAGCTTTTCCTATTGGCGCGACAGTTCGGCGGCGCGCAGGCTGGCCGATGATCCGGGCGCGCTGGCCCGTGCACTGCAAGGGTCGCGCATGGCCTATCTGTCGGGGATCACGCTGGCGATCCTGCCCGAAGACGGCCGCGCAAGCCTGATGCAGGCGCTGGCGGATGCGCGCGATGCGGGCACCACCGTGGTCTTTGATCCGAACCTGCGGCCCCGGTTGTGGAAGGACAGCGACACCATGTGCCATGTCATCCAGCAGGCGGCCTCCCATGCCGACCTGATCCTGCCCAGCTTCGACGATGAGGCCGTCCACTTCGGCGATACGAACGTGCAGGCCACCATCGACCGCTATCTGGCCGTCGGTGCGGGCCATGTCGTGGTCAAGAACGGCGGCGGTCCGATGGGCTTTGACGGAGCGCATGGCAAGGGCACCCTGCCCGACCTGCGTCCCGAACCGGCAGTGGACACCACCGCCGCGGGCGACAGCTTCAACGCGGGCTATCTGGCGGCCTGGCTGCAGGGGGCGGATTGCCATGCGGCGATCATGGCGGGCCATGCCCTCAGCCGCCGGGTGATCCAGCATCGCGGGGCGCTGGTGCCGCAGGCCGTGGGTTAGACCACGGCCCCGATCTGCCAGGGCAGGAATTCGTTGTCGCCCAGCCCCAAGGCCTCGCTTTTCGTTTCCTGCCCCGAGGCGACATCAAGGATCATCGCCACGATCTGGCGGGCCTTGTCCTGCAAGCTGACACCCGACAGGATGTCGCCGCAGTTCAGGTCCATGTCATCGCGCATCGCGGCATAAAGCGCGTCATTCGTCGCCAGCTTGATGGTCGGTGCGGGCTTTGAGCCAAAGGCCGAGCCGCGCCCGGTGGTGAAGACGATCAGCTGCGCCCCGCCCGCGATCTGGCCCGTGGCCGAGACGGGATCATAGCCGGGCGTGTCCATGAAATTCAGCCCCGGCGAGGTGATGGGCTCGCCATATTCCAGAACCGCGTTCAGGGGGGTCGCACCGGCCTTGGCCACTGCGCCCAGTGATTTTTCCAAGATCGTCGTCAGCCCGCCGGCCTTGTTGCCGGGGCTAGGGTTGTTGTCCAGGGACGCGCCGTTGCGGGCGGCGTAATCCTCCCACCAGCGCAGGCGGGCCAGCAGTTTGTCTGCCAGTTCGGGACGCGAGACGCGGTCCAGCAGCAGGCGTTCTGCACCAAAGATCTCGGGCGTTTCGGACAGCACGACCGATGCGCCCTGCGCCGCCAGCATGTCGCAGGCCACCCCAAGCGCCGGGTTCGCTGTGATCCCCGAAAACCCGTCCGAGCCGCCACATTGCAGCCCAATCCGCAGCACCGACGCTGGCGCGGGCACACGCCGCGCCTGATCGACCTGCGGCAGCATCTGCCGCACGCGGTCCTTGATGGCATCGATGGTGCGCCGCGTGCCGCCGTTTTCCTGAATGGTCAGTCCGTGGAAGCGCGCGGCCTGGCCCAATTCGCGCTTCATGCGGGAAATCTGCATCACCTCGCAGCCAAGGCCCACGAACAGCGCCGCGCCCACATTGGGATGGCCCGCATGGTCGGTCAGCACGCGTTGCAGCGCCTGCCAGCCCGGCCCGCTGTCGGCCATGCCGCAGCCCGTCCCGTGCGCGAAGGCCACCACGCCATCGACATGCGGGTAAGCATCCAGCGCCCCTTCGATCCGCAATTCCTCGGCTGCGCGCCGGATGACGGTGGCGGAACAATTGACCGTCGCCACCAGCGCGATGAAGTTGCGCGTCCCGACCTGCCCGCCGTCGCGGTGATAGCCTTGAAAGACCATCCCATCGGCCTGATGCGCCTTCAACGCCGCCTGCGCTTTGGTCAGCACGGAACCGGGGCGATAGTCGCGATCATGTTCGCCAAAAGCGCAATTATGGCTGTGGACGTGATCGCCCGTGGCGATATCCGCCGTGGCATAACCGATGGTCTGGCCGTATTTCATCACCGCCTGCCCCTGCGCGATGTCTGCACGGGCGATCTTGTGTCCGGCAGGGGCGATGCCCTTTTCGGTCAGGATCGCTACGTTGTCAGCGGGGTTCAGAACCAGTGGGTCACGCATCGGCCGCGGCCTGTGCCGCCCCCTTGTCGCACAGCGCCCTCAGTGCGCCAGTCAGGTCACGTGCAAAGCCCGCGTCGTCCCGCAGGGCTGCCGGAAATACCTGCTCCAACGCCAGAAAACCCGCGACCGTTTCAGCCGGATCATCGCGCCACAGGGCGGCCAGCTGGTCCGCCATCGGGTCTTTGACGTCAATCGCCTGCCCCGCCAGATCGACCCCCGAGACATATCGCATCCATGCCGCCACCGCCAAGGTCAGCGCCGGCACGGAGCGGCCCGCAGCGCGACCCTCGGCGATGGTGCCAAGGATGCGCTGCGGCAGCTTCTGGCTGCCATCCATGGCGATCTGCCATGTGCGGTGCCGGATGGCGGGGTTGGCATAGCGGTCGTGCAGCGCATCGGCATAGGCTGCCAGATCCTCGCCCGGTGGCGGGGTCAGGGCCGGGATGATTTCATCGCGCCACAGCTTGCGGACGAAAGTGGAAAATATCGGATCGGCGATCGTGTCGGCAATTTTCTGATGCCCCGCCAGATACCCCAGATAGGCCAGCGAGGAATGGGTGCCGTTCAGCATCCGCAGCTTCATGTGTTCGAAGGGCGTGACATCCGCGACCAGCTGCACCCCTACGGCGCCCAAGTCGGGACGGTCGCCGCCCACGAAATCATCCTCGACCACCCATTGGCGGAAGGGTTCGTGCATCACGGGGGCTTCGTCGCGCTGGCCGGTCAGTTCAGCCACGCGTTCGATATCCTGCGCGCTGGTCGCGGGCACGATGCGGTCCACCATGGTCGAGGGGAAGCGCCCTTCCGCCGCGATCCAATCCGCCAGATCAGGGTCGATCAGCCCCGCCAGTTCCAGCACCACGCCGCGCAGGACATGCCCGTTTTCCGGCAGGTTGTCGCAGCACAGGACTGTAAAGGGTGCGATGCCCGCCGCACGACGCAGCGCCAAGGCGCGGACCAGAAAACCCGGGGCCGAACAGGGCAGCGGGTCGTCCAGATCATGCCGGATATCGGGGTGATCGGTATTCAGCCTGCCGGTCGAGGGTTCATGGCAATAGCCCTTTTCCGTCACCGTCAGGCTGACGATGCGGACGGCGGGATCGGACATCGCCTGCAGCACGGCCTGCGGGTTTTCGGGCGCGACCAGCACGTCGCGCAGGACGGTCATGACCTGCGGGCGTTCGCCGTCCGGTGCCAGTTCCACCGCCGTATAGGCCCAGCCCTGCGGGCGCAACTTGTCGCGCGTGCCCGGCGACTTCAGCGACACGCCGATGATGCCCCAATCGCCGCCCGAAGCTGCCATCGCCTCGGACACATAAATCGCCCCATGGGCGCGGAAAAACGCCCCAAGGCCCAGATGGACGATGCCAGCGGGGGCATCGGACGGGGTGTGATGCAGTCTATCGTGCAAGCCAGCCTCCATCGACGTTCAGGATCGCGCCGTTGATGTAGTCGGATGCAGGCGCTGCCAGGAAGACGGCGGTCTGGCCGATATCCTGGGCCTTGCCCCATCGGCCTGCGGGGATGCGGTCAAGGATGGCGCGGGACCGGTCGGGGTCGGCGCGCAAGGCCTCGGTGTTGTTGGTCTCGATATAGCCCGGAGCGATGGCGTTGACGTTCAGGCCCTTGGCGGCCCATTCGTTGGCCATCAGCTTGGTCAACCCCGCCACGCCATGCTTGCTGGCGGTATAGGAGGGGACGCGGATCCCCCCCTGAAACGACAGCAGGCTGGCGATATTCACGATCTTGCCCATGCCCCGCGGCAGGGCGGCGCGTGCAAACGCCTGACAGGTAAAGAACAACGCCTTGGCATTCACGTCCATGACATCGTCCCAATCGGCCTCGGAGAAATCGACGGCGTCGTCGCGGCGGATGATGCCTGCATTGTTCACCAGGATGTCGATGCGCTGATCGGCAAAGACATCGCGCGCGGCCATCGGGTCGGCAAAGTCCAGACGCATCGCGCGCCCCGACCCCATCAGGGCCAGCGTTTCATCGCAATCGCGGCGTCCGGCGGCGATGACATCGGCCCCCGCCTGCGCCATGGCAACGGCGATCGCCTGACCGATGCCGGTATTGGCACCGGTCACAAGGGCGGTGCGGCCTTCCAGCGAAAAGGGGCTCAACGCATATCCTCCGGCTGGATGAAGTCCATGTCGGTGTAATCGACATTGTCGCCCGCCATCGCCCAGATGAAGGTATATCCGCCGATGCCCGCGCCCGAATGGATCGACCAGGTCGGCGACAGGACGGCCTGTTCATTGGCAACGAACAGGTGACGTGTTTCCTGCGGTTCGCCCATCAGATGCAGGACACGCGATTCCGGTGCCATGCCATGATACAGATACGCCTCCATCCGGCGGTCGTGGACATGGCTGGGGATGGTGTTCCAGACCGAGCCGTCTTCCAGCGTGGTATAGCCCAGAACCAACTGGCAGCTTTCCATGACCAGCGGGTGGATGAACTGCTTGATGGTACGCTTGTTGCTGGTCTCGACGGCGCCCATGTGGACGTGCTTGGCCTCGGCCACGGTGATCAGGCGGCAGGGCAGCGCGCGATGCGCAGGCGCCGAGGTGATATAGAACCGCCCCTGCCCCGAAAACGTCACCGGCCCGGACCCCATTCCCAGATACAGCACGTCGCCCTGCTGCATGTCCCACGACTGATCGCCCGCAGCGACCGTGCCGTCGCCGCCGATATTGACGATGCCCATCTCGCGGCGGTCCAGAAAATCGGGGGTCTTGGTTTCCTCGATCCGGTCCAGCGTCAGGGACGCCCCGGCAGGCACCGCGCCGCCCACGACAAAGCGGTCATAATGGGTATAGGTCAGGCGGATCTGGCCATCCTGAAACAGTCCCTCGACCAGGAAATTCTGGCGCAGGGCGTCGGTGTCCATCGTCTTGGCGTGGGCCGGGTGAATGGCATGGCGGGTTTCGACTTGGGTCACGGAAGGTCCTTTCACAGAAAATCGTCGCGGCGGGGGGTGAAGCTGTCGATCAGCTGCCCCGCCTCGAGGCACAGGCAGCCGTGTTCGGCGCCCGAAGGGATCACGAAGGCATCGCCCGGCCCGACCTCGAAGTCGCGGCCGTCCTGAGTGAAGCGATAGCGCCCCGATTGAACATAGGTGGATTGCACATGCGGATGGCTGTGCAGCGCGCCCCGGTCGCCCGCCGCAAAGGCAAAGCGGACGACCATCAATTCGGGCGAATGGGCTAGAACAGTGCGGATGGGATCGCTCATTTGAACACCGAAGGCAGCCAGAGGGACAGGGCGGGCACATAGGTGACCAGCATCAGCGTCAGGAACGCCGCGCCATAGAAGGGCCAGATCGTGCGCATTGCCTGCCAGATGCTGATGCGCCCGACCGCGCAGCCGACGAACAGCACCGCCCCCACGGGTGGCGTGCAAAGCCCGATGCCCAGGTTCAGGATCAGGATGACGCCGAAATGCACCGGATCGACACCGAAGGCCTGCGCCACCGGCAGGAAGATCGGCGTGGTGATCACGATCAGCGGCGACATGTCCATGAAGGTGCCAAGGATCAGCAGGATCACGTTCATCAGCAGCAGAATGACCAGCGGATTGTCCGACACGCTTTGCAAGAAGGCGACCAGTTGCGCGGGCACCCGCAGATAGGCCAGCAGCCAGCCGAAGCATGCGGCGCAACCGATGACCAGCAGCACCATGGCGGTGGTGCGGACGGCGCCCTTGGTAGCCTCGACGAATTCCGACCACGGCAGGCTGCGATAGACCAGCGCCGTGATCAGCAGCGCATAGACCACCGCGATGTTGCTGCTTTCCGAGGCGGTGAAGACCCCCGACCGGACGCCGCCAAAGATGATGGCGATCAGGATCAGCCCCGGCAGCGCGGATACGAACAACGTACCCAGCATCCGCAGACCGGGGAAGGGTTCGGTCGGATAGCCCTTCTTGCGGGCGACATACCAGGCGGCCCCCATCAGCATCAGCGCCAGCAGCATCCCGGGCAGGATGCCCGCGGTGAACAGGTCGGCAATCGACAGACGGCCACCTGCGGCGATGGAGTAGATGATCATATTGTGGCTGGGCGGGATCATCAGCGCGATGATGGAACTGACGACCGTGATGTTGACCGCGTAATCGACGTCATAGCCGCGTGCCTTCATCTGCGGCACCATCAGCCCGCCGACCGCGCTGGCATCGGCTGCGGCCGAACCCGACACGCCGCCGAACATCAGGCTGGCCATGATGTTGACCTGTCCCAAGCCCCCACGCATGTGCCCGACCATCGCCCCGGCCAATGCCACCAGCCGCCGCGCGATATCGCCGCGCACCATCAGGTCGCCCGCGAAGATGAAGAAGGGGATGGCCATCAGCGCAAAGACGGAAATGCCGCTGTTCAGGCGCTGAAAGACCACCACCGGCGGCAGCCCCAGATAGAGGATGGTAAAAAAGCTGGCCGCGCCAAGGCAGAAGGCCACCGGCGTGCCGATCAGCAAAAGCGTGGTGAAGCTGCCGAAAAGGATCCAAAGTTCCATCGTGTCATTCCTTGCCGGATTTCAGGACGTCCAGCGCGGCGGGGCCTTCGGCCACTCCGTCCAGCTGGCCATCGGCGGCGTCGTCCATTTCACCAAAGCGGGCGGTCTTCATGCCGACGGCGCGGCGCAGGATGCGCTCGACCGAGAACAGCACCAGCAGGACGCCACCCCCGACCAGCGGCGCAAAGTCCCACAGGCGGGAAATGCCCAGGCCCGGCACGACGCCCGATGCAACGCGCTCTGCCAGCTGCCAGCCATACCAGGCCATGCCAAAGCCGAAGGCCGTGACGACCAGATCGGACAGGCTGTGGAACCATGGGCGCCAACTGGCCGGGACCAGCATCAGCCCGACATCGAAAGACAGGTGATACCCCTCTTTGACGCCGACGGCGGCGCCAAGAAAAATGAACCAGCCCATCAGCATGACGCTGGCAGGTTCGGCCCAGAACAGGCTGCTGCCGATCACATAGCGGAAGACCACCTGTGCAAAGACGAAGGCGGTCATCAGCACCAGCCCGATGCCTGCCAGCCACAGGCCCGCGGTGGCGACAGCCCCCGTCATCCGGGCAAGCCGGATCAATCCATCTCGCATGGCGCGTTCCCTTCAAGGTTCGAAAAGGGCCGCCCGCGGGTCACGCGGGCGGCCGAATGTCACTGCGTGTCCTGGATGCGCTTGACCAGATCCTGCGCGTCGGGCGTGGTGACGTATTTTTCATAGACCGGGGCCATGGCCTCGATGAACGGGGTCTTGTCGATCTCGGTGATGATCTCGGACCCCGAGGCGATGACCTTTTCCTGCGATGCCTCTTCCTGCGCGGCCCAAAGGTCGCGCTGGACGGTGGCCGAATTGCGGGCGGCTTCGCGCAGGATGGCCTGATCTTCCGGGGTCAGCTTGTCCCAGCTGAGCTTGGACATCGCCACCAGTTCCGGCACCATCAGGTGTTCGTCCAGCGTGAAGTATTTCGCCACTTCGGAATGGCCCGAACTGTCATAGCTGGGGAAGTTGTTTTCCGCCCCGTCGATGACGCCCGTCTGGATGCTGGAATAGACCTCGCCGTAAGGCATCGGCGTGGCATTGGCACCAAGTGCCGACATCATGTCCACGAAGACGTCGTTCTGCATGACGCGGAACTTCATCCCCTTCAGATCCTCGATCGAGGTGATGGGCTTTTGCGAGTTGTAGAAGCTGCGCGATCCGCCATCGTAATAGGCCAGCGCGATCAGGTCGTTCTGCTCGAAGCCGGCGCCGATTTCGTCACCGATGGGGCCGTCCATCACGGCATGCATGTGATCGACCGACCGGAACAGATAGGGCAGCGACGTCAGCTGCGTGACCGGCACGATGTCGTTGAACGACCCGAAGCTGGCGCGCACCATGTCGATGACGCCGAACTGGGTCTGTTCGATGGTGTCCTTTTCCTCGCCCAACTGGGACGATGGGAACACCTCGATGCAAATACGGCCGTCGGTCTTTTCCATGACCTCGGCGGCCATCGCCTTGACACCTTCCACTGTCGGATACCCGTCGGGGTGCGTGTCCGAGGACCGCAGCGTGATCTCGCACGCGCCGGCAAGGCTGGCCGAGCACATCAGCCCGGCAATCGTTGACATCAGGAACTTCATCTTATCCTCCCAAATAAGCGGTTCAGAGTTTATAGGCCTGTTTTGCAAGCCCATAGGTCAGGTCACGCGCCACCTCGGGGGCCTCGTCTTCCGCAAGACGACCCGTGGCGACCAGCGTGGCCAGATAGGAACAATCCACCCGGCGCGCGACATCGTGGCGCGCGGGGATCGAACAGAAGGCGCGGGTGTCGTCGTTGAACCCGACCGTGTTGTAAAAGCCCGCCGTTTCGGTGGTCATCTCGCGGAAGCGGCGCATCCCTTCGGGGCTGTCATGGAACCACCATGCGGGACCAAGCCGCAGACAGGGCCAGACACCGGCCATGGGGGCCAGTTCGCGGGCATAGGCAGTTTCATCCAGCGTAAAGAGGATCACCGTCAGGCGCGGGTCCATCCCGACCGCATTCAGCAGCGGGCGGAGGGCGGTCACGTAATCGGTGCGGCCGGGGATATCGAAACCCTTGTCGCGGCCGAACATCGCCATCACTTGGTCGGAATGGTTCCGGCGCGATCCGGGATGGATCTGCATGACCAGCCCGTCCTCAAGGCTCATCCTTGCCATCTCGGTCAGCATGTGACCGCGGAAGGCGTCGGCTTCTTCTGCGGTGCATGTGCCATGCAGGGCCTTGGTGAACAGGGCGGCGGCATCGGCCTGCGGCAGATCCTCGGTCCGGGCGCTGGCGTGGCCGTGATCGCTGGAGGTCGCGCCATGTTCGATGAAGAACGCCCGCCGTGCCCGATGCGCATCCAGATATCCCGCCCATGTGGTCGTATCGAAGCCGGTCTGCTGGCCCATCAGGGCGACATTATCGGCAAAGCCCGCCATTTCGGGATCGATGACCCCGTCGGGGCGATAGGCGGTGATGACCCTCCCCTGCCAGCCGCTGTCGCGGATCATCGCGTGCCAGCGCAGGTCGTCGGTGGCGGCCTCGGTCGTGGCGATGGCCTCGATGTTGAAGCGTTCGAACAGCGCGCGGGGGCGGAATTCCGGCTTGGCCAGCGCTTCCGCGATATGGTCGTAATACAAATCCGCCGTCTTGTCCGACAGGCGCCGGTCGATGCCAAAGACGTCCTGGAACGCATGGTCCAGCCACATGCGCGACGGCGTGCCCCGCAGCAGATGATAGTGCTGGGCGAACCGATGCCAGATGCGGCGCCCGTCGGTCTCGGTCAGACCGCCATCCACCCGCGGCACGCCCAGGTCGGTCAGCGGCACCCCCTGCGAACACAGCATCCGGAAAACATAGTGATCGGGGGTCACGAACAGCTGGGCGGGATCCGGAAAGGCCTGATCTTCGGCGAACCAGCGCGGATCGGTATGACCATGCGGGGACAGGATCGGCAGCACCTTCACGCCCTCATAGAGGTCGCGCGCCATGTCCCGAACGCCGGGATCGGTTGGAAAAAGCCTGTCTTCGTGCAAAAGCGCCACCAGTTGTTCCCCTGCCCTGCTTGCCTTGGCTGTGATCAACTAATATGCTAGTTTACAAAACGCGTCAACAGGAGCCGCATATGTCCCCCTCCAGCCTCAAGGCCTTGCCCAGCATGGATGATCTGCGACCCCGCACCGTGACCGACCAGATTTTCGATGTGCTTTACGACCGCGTGGTGAACCTGACCCTGCCCCCCGGCACCAAGCTGTCCGAATCAGAGGTCGCGGCCCAGATGAACGTCTCGCGCCAGCCGGTGCGTGATGCCTTCTATCGGCTGTCGCAGCTGGGCTTCATTCAGATCCGTCCGCAGCGCGCCACGACGGTCACGCCGATTTCCCAAGAGGCCGTATCGCAGGCCTATTTCATCCGCAGCGCGCTTGAGGAACAGACCATCCGTCACGCCGCAATCAGCCTGACGCCCGCGCATCTGACCGATCTGAATGCGCTGCTGGACCGGCAGGAAGCCGCGATCAAGACCGACAGCTTTTCCGAATTTCACGCGCTGGACGACCAGTTCCACCATGACATCTGCAAGGCCGCGGGGCTGGAATTCGTCTGGGCGCTGGTTCGCGAAAACAAGGGCCACATGGACCGCGTGCGCTATCTGAGCCTGTCGTTCGGGGCCGAGGCCGCGTTCAGTGAACATCGCACCATCATCGCCACCCTGCAGGCCCGCAACCCCGACGCCGCTGCCGCAGCGGTGCGGGACCATCTGGGCCACATCAGCGATATTCTGGAACGGCTGCGTATCGACCGCCCCGAGGTCTTTGCGTGATCTGAGGACGGTCGGAACCGATCACCAACGCCGATCACTTGATGGACCACGGTCCGCATCACTGGTCCCGGGCGAACCGATAGACCGTGTTATGGCAATAGGTCTGCCCGGGGCGCAGGATGACATTGGGATAGCCTGCCCGCCCCATTGCATCCGGCCATGCCTGCGTTTCCAGCGCCAGACCTGCGCGCGGGCCATAGGTGCGCCCCTCAAGACCCGTCAGCCCTGTGAAATGCGCGCCGTCATAGACCTGCAAGCCCGGTGCATCGCTGTGGACCTGCAGCGCAAGCCCGTTCTCGCCCCGAAGATTTGCCACCTGATGCAGTCCCTTTGATGGCTGCAGGCAGAAGTTGTGATCGACTGCCACTCCCGCCATCCGACGACCATGCCGGAAATCGAACGGCGTGCCCGCGACCGGCTGCGGATCGCCAAGTGGGATCAGGTCGTCATCCACCGGCAGATAGCTGTCCGCCGCGACCTGCAATCGATGACCATCGACAGTCGGCGCATCGTCCAGATTGAAATACCCGTGGTGCACGATATTGCATGGCGTCGGTGCATCCGAGGTCGCCTGAATGGCAATCTGCAGCGCATCCGGCTGCAGGCTGATCGCGGCTTGAATGGTGATCGCGCCCGGAAACCCCATGTGCCCGTCCGGCAGTGTCAGTGACAGGTGGACGCTGTCGGCCTGAACCTGCTCGACCTGCCAGATCTGTACCGCCGTCCCATCGCGCCCGCCATGCAGGCAATGCCGCCCGCGGAAATTGCGATCCAGCTGATGGGTGGTGCCATCCACCGTCGCACGCCCCTGCGCGATGCGATTGGCGCAGCGGCCGACCAGCGCGCCGACATAAAGGCCTGCGTCCAGATACTCAGCGATGTCGGCACAACCCAGAACGAGAGGATGCGGAACATCGTCGTGCCGCAGATCCTGCACGATGGCGCCAAGGGTCAGGACCCGCGCGCGCATTGGCCCATTGCGCAGCGTGATCGTCCGGACGGTGCGACCGTCGGGCAGTTGGTGATCGGACATGCGGTTCCCCCCTTTGGACGTTACCGGTCTTGATGCCCCATCGCTGTGCCGTCGGGAAGGGCCAGACCCGCAGCCACCTGCGCGATCAGATGCGCGACGCCTTGGACGCGGGCAGTCATCGGGCGATCCCTGCGGCTGACCAGCCACAGCTGGTGGTGGCGCTTATGAGGCAGATCGGCGATGCGCAGCCCGCCCCGGTCCGGATGCGTCTGAAAGCCGCTGCGGGGCAGCAGGGTATAGCCGATGCCTTGCGCCACGGGTGTCGGGATCTGCCCGATCTGGTTGACGAAGGCCCGGACATGCAGATCCTCGGCCCCGGTGAAGTCCCCCGGATAGTTCAGCGCGAACAGATCATCGGCATAGCCGAAGCCGTCCGGATGGGCGATGAAACCGGCCCGTTGCAGATCATCGAAGGATGGCGTCGCGCTGTGGTCGGCGGGCATGACCAGACACAGCTGTTCCTGACCCAGATGGCGGGCATCAAGCCGGGGATGGGCTGGGTCGTGTCCCAGAATGCCCAGATCGACCTGACCGTCGTGCAGCCCCTGCAGCACGCTGCCCTGAGGCGCCGCCTGCAGCCGGATCGACAACGACGGGGCCTGCTGCATCAACGGCAGCAGCGCAGGCATCAACGGTAAGGCAAAGCTGCCCGAACAGGCGATCCGCACCTCGCCCTGATGCGGGTCGTCCGTCTGAAGCGCCTGCAACAGTTGACGTTCCTGATCCTGACGCGATTGCGCCAGCTGCAGAACGGCCTCGCCCGCGGCGGTCAGGGAAAACCCCTTGCCCTGCCGGATGATCAGCGGATGGCCGACCTGCGCCTCCAGCTTGCGCAGATGCTGGGACACGCCGGGCTGCGTCATGCCAAGGCGCTGCGCCGTCTTGGTGAAATGCCCCGTCCGGCAAAGCTCGGCAAAGGTTTCCAGCCAGACCGCATTCAGCATCATGCCATTCCGTTATCAAAACCATGTCGAATGATAATTTCACATATGGGGTGGCGCTGTCTAGCTAAGGGTCAGCACAAAGAAAGGACTTCACATGACCCCGACACCCCGCAGCTTTTCGCATATCGGTCTTTCGGTTCCCGACCTGGACGCCGCCGTCAAATTCTATTCCGAGGTGATGGGCTTTTACATCATCATGCAGCCGACCGAAGTGACCGAGGATGACAGCGACATCGGGCAGATGTGCACCGACGTCTTCGGCCCCGGCTGGAACAGCCTGCGCATTGCCCATCTGGCAACGGCGGACCGCATCGGGTTCGAGCTGTTCGAATTCGACGGCAACAAAGCCCCCGAGGAAAACCTGCCCTTCCGCCGCCACGGCACCTTCCACTTCGCCATCCAAGACCCCGATCTGGAAGGTCTGCTGGCCCGCATCCTTGCGGCAGGTGGCAAGCAACGGATGCCCGTGCGCGAATATTTCCCGGACGAAAAACCCTATCGCATGGTTTATGTCGAAGACCCCTTCGGCATCGTCTTCGAAATCTACAGCCACAGCTATGAGCTGACCTATTCCGCCGGTGCCTATTCCTGATCGGCAACGGAAAAAGGGCGGTCCGACCGGACCGCCCTTTCATCAGAGAGACAAATGATCCGTAAGGATCAGAAGCCGTAGACCACTGCCAGACCGAGCGAGTTGTCGGTGCGGATCTTGCGGTTTTCCTGGTATTCCGTGGTGTAGCTTGCACGGGTGGCCAGCTGCTCGGACAGGCGGAAGTTCACGCCGAACTCGTTCGAGATGACGTCGTCAGCATCGCTCGAACCCAGATAGTCGGTGTCGTTCGTGATGAAGACGTTCTCGTTGATGCGGTGGTACAGACGCGAGGACGCGATGTAACCGACTTCGGTATCCGAGCTGTCGCTGACGTTGTTGCCGTCGATGTCGCGGCCAGCATACTGGGCACCGGTCTGCGTGTAGCGGACGCCGACACCGGCCTGAACGCGCCAGGTGGTGCTGGGGGTGTTCAGGATGCGGTAACCAGGACCGAAGCCCAGGAAGGCATCGCGACGCAGGTCGCTGAATTCGGCATCCAGATCGTCGTCGGTCTGTGCTTCGCTGTTGCGCTCGCCGTCAACCAGACCGTTCTGGCTGATGCGGCCCAGTGCGAAGGCATAGAACTGATCGTTGAAGTAGTACTGCGCGTCATAGATCGCGTTTGCTTCTTCCTGATCCTTGTCGCCGTTGTCATCTTCGCCGAATTCGATCGACAGGCCGACGCTCTGGGCGAACTGGCCTTGGTTGTAGTTGACGCGGCCAGCGACGGCCAGATCTTGGTTCTCGGTGTTGCCGGTACGGCCCGAGTAGCTGAGCGACATGGTGCCGAACAGGCCCTGACGGCGATCGGACGGACCGAAGCGGTCGGCGTTGACGGCGCGGTCGAAGTTGTCGGTGACGTTGTCTTCGATGTCGGTGATGCGGTCATCGATGGCCGAAACGCCCGAAGCGTCTGCGCCCGTGGCGATCTGGCTTTGAGCGAAGGCCGGAGCCGACAGTGCGGCAAGAATAGCGGCGGTGCCGGTCAGCAGCGTAACTTTTTTCATTTCATATCCTCACGAGCTGAGTGGAAGAGTTCCGATCCCGACATGGGTCCGAAGCGTCTCTGCTGGTGGATCAATTAACGAACACCCCTGCCGGTTCACAGACCCCCCGTCCGGAACAACCGCTAGCGGAAATGTGAGCGCGGATGCCCTTGACGAAATATGGCAAGAAGTCGCCGAAAACCGCCTGAAACATAAGGTGATGCAACTAAAAGGTGACATTGCCAAGCGACGCATGTGCAGGCCTAAATCGTCCCAAGGCGTCGTGACGGGAGTGACCTTACGTCACATGCTGCCTGAAACATCCCCGTGACTGTTCAAATCTTAGGCAATGTTTCAATGCGCTGACGGCAGTGTGATTGTTGCACAGATACCACGGTCGCGACGTCATCTTGTAGCGGTGTCACGGGTCAAATGTGCAGGCTTTGTGGTCAGATTGGGCGATCCGAACCGAAAGGCAAGAAAAAAGGCCCGGACCACGGCGGGTCCGGACCTGCAATTTTCGACGCCCGGGTCGGATCAGTCGAATGAGTTCGGGCTGAAGCGAGCGCGCCATATGGTCCAGAACGGCATTCACGAACTTGGATTCCTTGCCCTCGGCGAAGAAGGCCTGCGTCAGACGGACATATTCAGTGATGACAACGCGGAAAGGTGCGCGGTTCAGGACCAGCTCGGCCCCGGCGGCGCGGAAGACAGCGCGCAGGACGGGGTCGATGCGTTCGATCGGCCATTTCGCCACCAGCCCCTTGTCGGTCGCTTGGTCGATGCGCGACTGCCACATCACGGCGTGATCGACGATGCGTTCGAACAATTCCTCATCCGCTTGGGCGGTGGGGCCGTCGCGATCTTCGAAATCGATGCGATAGCTGCGGAATTCATGCGTGACCCGGTCCGAAGCCTGGCCCATCGCCTCCATCTGGAACAGCGCCTGAACCGCGTAAAGCCGTGCCGCACTGCTGAGCGTCCGGCGGTCGGGGCGTTTCGCGCCCTCGTGTTCGATATCGCTCATGCTTTGCCTTGCCCTTCCAGCTCGCCCGCCAAGCGGATCACATCATGCGGGGCGGCGGCATCCTTGCGCGCGCCTGCCCATTTACGGGACAGTGCGACCAGATGCAGCGCCGCTGCGGCCGCCCCGCCCCCCTTGTTCTGTCCATCCGGATCGGCACGCACCTGGGCCTGGCCCAGGTTTTCGACCGTCAGGATGCCGTTGCCGACGCAGACGCCCTGCAACCCCAGCAATGTCAGCCCACGCGAGCTGTCGTTGCAGACCGTGTCGTAATGCGTCGTTTCCCCGCGGATGACACAGCCAAGCGCCACGAAGCCGTCATAGTGACCACTGCGTGCCGCCATGCCGACCGCGGTCGGAATCTCCAGCGCGCCCGGGACTTCGATCACGTCGAACACGGCACCTGCCTGCTGCGCGGTTGCGCGCGCGCCGGCCAGCATCCCGTCCGTCACGTCCTTGTAATAGGGCGACACGACCGCCAGCAGCCGCACGGGGGCGTCAAACTGCGGCAGTGCCAATTCGTGATGTTGCGTGTTCGAGGCCATGTCTCAATCCTTGGGGATAGGCCGGGTGGAATGGATGGAAAGCCCGTAGGCGTCAAGCCCAACCACCTTCACCGGCGCAGAATTGGTCAAAAGGATCAGCTGCGACAGGCCAAGCGCCGACAGGATCTGCGCCCCCAGCCCGTATTGCCGCAGGGTGTGGGGCCCGGCCTCGGTCGCATCGACGATAGCATGGCTGAGGTCGCGGATCAGGACAACCGCACCGCGACCTTCCGCGGCGATGGCCTGCATGGCGGCGCCGATGCTGCCCGACGTTTCGCGCCCCACCCCCAGCACGTCGTGCAGCGGGTCCAGCGCATGCATGCGAACCAGAACCGGCTGATCGCCCGTGACATCACCTTTGGTCAGCACGATATGTTCGGTGCCCTGCGTCTGATCGGCAAAGATCCGCATGGTCCAATCACCCCCGAAAGCCGAGGTGACCTGCTGCTGGCTGCGTTCCACGATCAGGTTGTCGTGGCGACGGCGATAGCGGATCAGATCGCTGATGGTGCCGATCTTCAAATCATGGCGTTTCGCGAAATCGATCAGGTCGGGCAGACGGGCCATGCTGCCGTCGTCATTCATGATCTCGCAGATGACGCCCGAGGGGTTCAGTCCCGCCAAGCGCGAAATATCGACCGCTGCTTCGGTATGCCCTGCGCGGACCAGCACGCCGCCGTCGCGGGCGCGCAGCGGAAAGACATGGCCCGGCGTGGCGATGTCGGTCGCGCCCTTGCCGGGATCTATGGCCACGCTGACGGTACGGGCACGGTCATGGGCGCTGATGCCGGTTGTCACGCCTTCGCGCGCCTCGATGGATGCGGTGAAGGCGGTTTCGTGGCGGCTGGAGTTCTTGGGGCTCATCAGCGTCAAGCCCAGCGCCTCGATGCGTTCGGCGGTCAGGGACAGGCAGATCAACCCGCGCCCGTGCGTGGCCATGAAGTTGATGGCGTCGGGCGTGGCCATCTGCGCGGGGATGACCAGATCACCCTCGTTCTCGCGGTCCTCATGGTCCACCAGAATGAACATGCGGCCGTTGCGGGCTTCGTTGATGATCTCCTCGGTGGGGGCGATCACCGCCGACAGATCGCTTTCGACCGGACCGGGTTCTTCGAATTGCATCTGGCTGTCCTTTGATGGCCCTGTCGGCGGGCTGTTATCCGGCTTCTGCCAGCCGCGCGACATAGCGGGCCAGCGTATCGATTTCCAGGTTCACGGCATCCCCTTCCGCGGCATCACCCCAGGTCGTGACCTGCTGGGTGTGCGGGATCAGGTTGATGCCGAAACGGTTGCCGTCAACCTCGTTCACGGTCAGCGATGTGCCGTTCAGCGCGACCGAGCCCTTGGGGGCCACGAAACGCGCCAGTTCGGGCGGTGCCTCGAAGGTCAGGCGCAGGCTGTCGCCGTCGTTCACCGCCGCCACGATGCGGGCGACGCCATCGACATGGCCGCTGACGATATGGCCGCCCAGTTCGTCGCCCACACGCAGCGCGCGTTCAAGGTTCAGCCGTTGGCCGACCTGCCAGCCATTGCTGCCGATGTTGGTCTTGGAAAGCGTCTCGGCCGAGATGTTGACATCGTACCAGTCGTCGCCCTTGGCCACCACCGTCAGGCAGACGCCGTCCGATGCGATGGATGCGCCCATGTTGACACCCGCCATGTCGTATCCGCATCCGATGCGCGCCCGCATGTCGCCGCGCATCTCGACCGCGCGGACGATGCCGATATCCGTGATGATCCCGGTGAACATAGCCTTACCCTTCCGTCTTTGCGTTTGACCTAGGCCATCCCCCCTGCCCGATCAAGGACCAAGCCTGCGCCGACCAAACCCTTCGCATTTGCATCATCGGCACAAATCGCTGGAACGACAGGGACGTTCGTGGCATCCCATGATGTAACGTATCGGTGAGGATACGACGTTTACGCAAGTTGCCCATGTATGATCCGGTATGATCCGCAGACCGTCAGCGCCGACAGGACCGATCCGCCCGCAGGGGCGGAACATATGGTGGGCGACATGGATGTGACCCCCGCCCCCACCGAAGCCCCCACCAACAACCCCGACGAAGACCAGCGTGTTTTCCTGATGCTGCAGGGGCCGCATGGTCCGTTTTTCGACCGGCTGGCGCGACTGCTGCGCGCGGCGGGCGCACAGGTCTGGCGCTGCGGCTTCAATGCGGGGGATGAGTTCTTCTGGAAAGACCGTCCGCATTTCATCCGCCACGAAGGCAGCGTGCTGGAATGGCCCGACCATCTTGCCGCGCTGATCGCCGACAAGGGCGTCACCGACATCGTGCTTTACGGCGATGTCCGCGCGATCCACGACACGGCCCGGTCGCAGGCAGCCGCGCAGGGCATCCGTTTCCACGTCTTCGAGGAAGGCTATCTGCGCCCCTATTGGATCACCTATGAACGGCATGGGTCGAACGGCAATTCGGCGCTGCTGGGCATCGGTCTGGATGAAATGCGCGCGGCCCTGCGCGAACAGATCAACGAAGTACGCCGCCCCCCCGCCCATTGGGGCGACATGCGCCAGCACAAGTTCTATGGCGCCTTCTATCACTTCCTGATCCTTGTGGCGAACGGGCGCTATCGTGCCTATCACGGGCATCGGGCCATTTCGGTCGTTCAGGAATTCCGGCTGAACCTGCGCCGCTTCATGCTGGCGCCGGCCTATAACATCGGGCGGGCGATCCAATGGCGGCGGCTGCGGCTGTCGGGCTTTCCCTATGCGCTGGTGCCGATGCAGCTGGAGCACGATTCGAACTTTCTGGGGCATTCGCCTTTCACAAAGAACGCGCAGTTCATCCGGCAGGTCGTCGCGGCTTTTGCCCGTTCGGCACCCCGCCACCACCATCTGGTCTTCAAGGCCCACCCGCTGGAGGATGGGCGCGCCGGAAACCGCAAGGCCATCCGCGCTGCCGCCGAAGAAGCAGGCATCGGGGAACGCGTCCATTACATCCGCGGCGGCAAGCTGGCCGAGATCCTGTCGCATGCCCGCGCCGTCGTGACCGTCAATTCCACGGCGGCCCAACAGGCATTGTGGCGCGGGATACCGGTCAAGACCCTTGGGCGTGCGGTTTATGAAAAACCGGGGCTCGTGTCCGAACAGACACTTGACGATTTCCTGAGATCCCCCGATGCACCCGATCCACAGGCCTATCGGGTCTTTCGCGATTACCTGCTGCAGACCAGTCAGGTGCCCGGCGGATACTATGCAGGCAGGTCGCGCGCCCACGCCCTGCGGCAGGTGGCCGACATGATGCTGTCGGCCGAAGACCCCTATCAGGCGCTGGCATCGGGACGAACCCTTCCCCGTCAGCAGCTTGGGGACCGGGACGGATGACGCCGTTGCGGCAAGATTCGATGGCTTGTCGCGGTTGGCAACGCTAGAATGATGACAAAACCGGTCAGCAAGGACCGGAGCTGGTTAACAGGAGTATGCGAGGTGACAGTTTTGTTTCGGTTGAAGACCCCGGTAAGGCTGCTTCTGATTGCGTCAATGACACTTGTCTCGGCCTGTGCGCTGCCGCGTTCGGGCCCCAACAAGAGCGAGATCTTTGATGGCGCGGTCGAGCGCGGCGGCAACACTCAGGTGATCTATGTGAACGATCACGTGACCAGGGCCGCCAATTTTGCGCCGTCCTACGGTTTTTCGAACAGCTTCCGTTCGGCCGGCCAGGTCGGGGCGGATGAAATCCGTGCAGGCGACGTTCTGGGCCTGTCGATCTGGGAAAACGTCGATGACGGCCTTCTGGCATCGCTTGGCAGCAGCTCGACCACGCTGACCGAGATCCAGGTCGACAGCGCAGGCTATATCTTCGTGCCCTATGCGGGCCGCGTCCGCGCCGCAGGCAGCACGCCCGATCAGCTGCGCCAGAACATCACCCAGCGCCTGTCCGCGCAGACCCCCGATCCGCAGGTGACGGTCCAGCGGATGGCGGGCGACGGCGCGACGGTTTCGGTCGTCGGCAGCGTCAGCGCACAGGGCGTCTATCCGATCGAGCGTCCGACCCGCAGCCTGTCGGCGATGCTGGCCCGCGCCGGTGGCGTCGCCATCCCCCCCGAGGTCGCCGTCGTCACCGTCAAGCGTGGCAATGACAGCGGCCGCGTCTGGCTGACCGACCTCTATTCCAGCCCCTCGAACGACATCGCGCTGCGTCCGGGCGACCTCATCGTGGTCGAGGAAGACCAGCGCAACTTCACCGCACTTGGCGCGCTGGGCGGCCAGACCCGCGTGCCCTTGGGCAATGAGACCATCAACGCGGCCGAGGCGATCGCCATGGTCGGCGGTCTGAATTCGAACCTTGCCGATCCGACGGGTGTCTTCATCCTGCGCGACGAACCCGAATCCGTGGCGGGTCGCGTTCTGGGCAAGCCGGTCATCGGTTCGCAGCGCTTCGCCTATGTGCTGGACCTGACGCGTCCGAACGGGTTGTTCCTGGCCCGCGACTTCGTCATCCGCGACGGCGATACCGTCTATGTCACCGAGGCGCCCTATGTGCAGTGGCAGAAGACCCTGTCGGCAGTGACCGGCAGTGCGGCGACGGCTGAAAGCCTGACCTCGATCGGCAACTGACCTTTCGATGCTGGACAATGACCTCAAAGCCGCCGGGACCCCCCGGCGGCTTTGCATTTACAATCTCGGCTTTCTGAACCGCCCCCGCTTGGCGCGCATCCTGAGTTTGGCCGGATGGCATCCCGTCATCGGCCTGCCGCGCGCGGGCGAACCCGTTGGCATCTGGGGGGCCAGCCCGACGGCATGGCGGGGCAAAGCCATCGCAGAACGGCGCGGCAATCCCCTGATCACGGTCGAGGATGCCTTCCTGCGATCAATCCCGCCGGGGCGCAGCAAGGGGCGACTGGCGCGGCGGGGACCCATTGGCCTGTTGATCGACCCGGTCGGACTGCATTTCGATCCTTCGCAGCCGTCGCGTCTGGAACAGCTGGTGCGGCAACCACTGACCTCTGCGCAGATCGCGCAGGCCGATCTGGCGCTGGCGCGGCTTCGGGCGCTGGATCTGTCGAAATACAACCTGCACGACCCCGACCTCGCTCCGCCGCCCGCGGGCTATGTTCTGGTTATCGACCAGACCCGCGGCGACGCGTCGCTGCAGGGTGCGGGACGCGACCTGTTCCTGCAGATGCTGACAGCCGCGCGCGACGAAAGCCCCGGCAAGCACATCGTCATCCGCACGCATCCCGAAACCGCCGCAGGTTTGCGCGCGGGGCATCTGGGGCGGGACGATCTGCGACCCGGCGATCTGATCAGCGATGGGCCGGTGTCGCCTTGGCGGTTGGTCGAAAGCGCCGATGCGGTCTATGCCGTCAGCTCTCAACTGGGGTACGAGGCGATGCTGGCGGGTCATCGACCGCGATTGTTCGGCCAACCCTTCTATGCAGGCTGGGGCCTCAGCCACGATGAATTCCCCCTGCCTGCCGGGCGTCGCGGGGCCGCCACCCGACAGGCGCTGTTCGCCGCCAGTCACCTGAATGGCCCGACGTGGTACGATCCCTGCCGCGACCGGCTGACCGATTTCCACGGCGCTCTGGACCAGATGCAGGCCGAGGTCCACGCCTTTCGACAGGATAGCCAAGGCCATCTGGCGTACGGAATGCGGTTGTGGAAGCGGCGCTTCATGGCGCGCGAATTTGGTGACGCAGCACCGTTGCGCTTTGCCGCGAAACCTTCGGCGCAGGTCACACTGGCATGGGCCGGTCATGCCGCCGCCGTCCCCCAAGCCACCCGGGTCGAGGATGGGTTTCTGCGATCACGCGGCCTTGGTGCCGCGCTGACGCCCCCGCTGTCGGTGGTCGCGGACGACATCGGCATCTATTTCGATCCGACCGCACCGTCGCGTCTGGAACAGCTGATCGCCCAAGGCCCCCCGCCCGGCGGTCAGGACCGGGCAACGCGTCTGATGGCATCCCTGAATGCCGCGCGCCTGTCGAAATACAACCTGACTGGCGCGACTGACCTGCCGCCCCGCGATGGCCGCCTGCGCATTCTGGTGCCGGGACAGGTCGAAGACGATGCGTCGATCCTGAAGGGCGCGGGCCGGGAACGCACAAACCTTGCCTTGCTGCAACGCGTGCGGGTGGAAAACCCCGACGCATGCGTCATCTACAAGCCGCATCCCGACGTCGAGGCGGGGCTGCGTCCCGGAAAGATCGACGCTCGGGGCGCCGATCATGTGGCGCTACACGCCGACCCCATCGCGCTGATCGAAGATGTGGATCAGGTTTGGACCATCACCTCGACTTTGGGGTTCGAGGCATTGTTGCGCGGGGTGCCGGTGACGACGCTTGGCGCGCCCTTTTATGCGGGGTGGGGACTGACGCGCGACCTTGGCCCCATTCCGGACCGCAGGCAGGCACGCCCCGATCTGGCGGCGCTGGTCCATGCCTGCCTGATCGCCTATCCCCGCTATCGCGACCCGCTGACCGGTCTGCCCTGCCCCCCCGAAGTCGCGATCCGGCGCCTGTGCGACGGCCTCAGCGGTCAGCCCCCCAGCCTGCGCCTGCTTGCAAAGATGCAGGGTGCGCTGGCCGGTCATGCCTGGATCTGGCGGCGCTAGATCGCCCGCCAGCGGTGGAAAAGGTCGGGACCGATGGTGCGGGTTTCAACCAGCCGGAAACGCGGCGCATCGGCCAGACGGTCCCATCCGGTCGGCCCGACAAAAGGCCGCGCATCGGACCCCAGCATCAGGCCTGCGCTATAGCCGATGACCTGATCGACCAGCCCCGCCGACAAAAGGCTGGCAGCAAGGCGGCCGCCCCCCTCGCAGAAGACGCGGGTGATGCCGCGACCGGCCAGATCGGCCATGAGCTGATCGGGCGGACCTTCGACGCGCCACAAAGGCCCGTGATTTTCGTCTTGCGGTGCAAGCGCGGGCAAGGCTTGACCCGAGACCACGATGCGCACCGGCTGCTGCGGCGTCCGGATGCCGCGCACGTTCAGCTGCGGCAGGTCAGCACGGGCCGTCATGCCGCCCACCATCACCGCGTCATGCTGGGCCCGCAGCGCGTGGACATGCGCCCGCGCATCCGGCCCGGTGATCCAGCGGCTTTCCCCGCTGGCCATGGCGATGCGGCCATCAAGGCTGCTGGCCAGCTTCAGCGTCAGGAAGGGCCGCCCGCGGGTGATCCGGCTGAGGAAACCCGCCTGCAGTTCGGCGGCCTGATCGGACAGCACGCCTTGGGTCAGCGCGATCCCCGCCGCGCGCAGCATGGCGTGCCCCTTGCCCGCGACCCGCGGATCGGGATCGGTCAGCGCGGTCACGACGCGGGCCACGCCCGAGGCTGCCAACCCTTCGGCGCAGGGGGGCGTTCGACCGTGGTGGGCACAGGGCTCCAGCGTCACATAGGCCGTGGCACCGCGCGCCAGATCGCCCGCCTGATCCAGCGCCATCCGTTCGGCATGGGGCCGCCCGCCCGGCTGCGTCCAGCCCCGTCCTACGACGCGGCCATCGCGCACCAGCACGCAGCCGACGGCGGGATTGGGCCAGACATTGCCAAGCCCACGCCGCGCAAGGCGCAGCGCATGGGCCATGTGGCTGGCATCGCGTGATGGATCAGAGGTCAATCTTGGTGGCGCCGGGGCGCAATTCGGACACGAATTTATCGAAGTCATCCGCATCCTGGAAATTCTTGTAGACGCTGGCGAAACGCACATAGCCGACGTTGTCGATGCGCGACAGGGCCTCCATCACGATCTCGCCGATGGCCTTGGACGGAATGTCGGTTTCGCCGGTGCTTTCCAGACGGCGGACGATGCCGCTGATCATCTGTTCGATGCGTTCGGGTTCCACCGGGCGCTTCTGCATGGCGATCCGGATGGAACGGGCCATCTTGTCGCGGTCGAAATCCTCACGCTTGCCGTTGGATTTGACGACCACCAGATCGCGCAGCTGAACGCGTTCATAGGTGGTGAACCGCCCCGAGCAGGACGGGCAGAACCGGCGTCGGCGGATCGCCACATTGTCTTCGGCCGGACGCGAGTCCTTGACCTGAGTATCCACGTTTCCGCAAAACGGGCAGCGCATTCCGTTGTCCCTTCGATCCGGCAATCCGCAGCCACTATAGGGATCTTGGCAGGGCTTGGGTAGCGTTATCCGTCGCACACAAGATGGCGGTTTCGGAACCTGTGACGCGAAAGCCGCGTTCGAGGGCAGCTTTTCCACGGAAATTCATAAGATTGGAAAGACAATGGCCAAGACCCTGTTCATCACCGGCGCATCCTCCGGCATCGGCGCCGCCACCGCGCGAAGCGCCGTCGAAGCGGGCTGGAGTGTCGCCCTCTTCGCCCGGTCCGAAGACAAGCTGGCGGCGCTGGCGCAGGAACTGGGCGACAAGGCGCTGGTTACCACGGGCGATGCAACCGACATGGAGGCACTGACCAAGGCGGTCGCCCAGACCGCCGAGCGTTTCGGGGGCATCGACGCAGCCTTTGCCAATGCCGGACGCGGATTGTCGAAACCGGGCACCGAGGCAGGCGATCTGGACGACATCAAGGGGATGGTCGATCTGAACATCATAGGCGTCATCATGACGGCCCGCGCCACCCTGCCGGAACTGCGCAAGACCAAGGGCACGCTGGTGCTGACGGGATCTGCGGCGGGACGCAGGCATATTTCGGGCTCGATCTATGGGGCGACCAAGTGGTTCGTCCACGGCTATGCAGGCAACCTGGCCGAGGAGATGCGCGAATGGGGTGGGCGTTGTTCGGTCGTGGCCCCGGGCATGGTCAACACCGCCTTCTTCGACGATGGTGCCCCCGACAAGCTGCAGGCGCAGGATGTCGCCGATGCCGTCATGCACATGATCCAAGCGCCTGCCCGTGCCGTCATCCGCGAAACATACTTGATGCCGCAGAACTAAAGCGGCTGGAACATCGCCCCAGCATCATCCGCCCCTGCGACACCGGCACCTGTAGGCTGACCGGCAGGACCGAGGCCTTCAGATGCGCGGGCATGTCGTCGGGGCCTTCATAGCGATGCGTAATCCACCCCATCGACGGATGATCGGCGGGCGGCGCAATCCGGTCCAGCCATCCCAGCAGGTTGACCTGCACATCGGGATCGGCGTTTTCCTGGATCAGCAGCGAACATGAGGTATGTCGCACCATCAGCGTCAGCAGGCCGTCGCTGACATCGGCGTTCCGCAGCCAGTTGGTCGCCTCGCGCGTGAATTCGTGACAGGCGGGGCCTTGGGTGTCGATGGTGAATTCGGTAATCATTCCGCAGCCTCGGGTCCGATGAATGCTTCGTCGTCACCGCGATCATGGTCCAATGCGATCTGTTTGGATGTCCGCGCGCCAAGTCCGCGCAACATCTCGACCTGACGAATGACGTTGCCTGACCCGCGCGACAGACGATCCATCGCCTGACCATGCGCACGGTTGGCCTGATCCAGCGCCTTGCCAACCCCCTCCATCGCATCGAGAAAGCCTGCAACCTTGTCATAGAGTTGACCGGCACGGCGGGCGATCTCCATCGCGTTGCTTTCGCGCCGTTCGACCGCCCAGATATGTTCGATGGTCCGCAGCGTCAGCATCAGCGTGGTGGGCGTCGTCAGCCCCACGCGCCCCTCCATCGCGAAGGACGCCAGCGTCGGGTCGGCGCGCAGCGCGTCGGAAAACGCCCCTTCGATCGGAATGAACATCAGCACATAATCGACCGAGGCATCGTCCATCCGGTGATAGCCCTTGCCAGACAGCGTGGTGATATGTGACCGGATCGCGGCGACATGGCGGCGCAGGGCCGCCTGCGCCTCGGCGGGGTCGTCATGCGTGACCGAGACCTCGTAATCGTTCAGCGACACCTTGCTGTCGATGACCATGACCTTGCCGCGCGGCATCTTGACCACGACATCTGGTCGCCACAGCTTGCCGTCATCATCGCGCCAACTGGATTGCAGGTCGTAATGCGTGCCGTCCATCAGCCCGGATTCTTCCAGGATACGTTCCAGCACCATCTCGCCCCAAGCTCCTTGCCGCTGCTTGTCGCCCTTCAGCGCGCGCGTCAGGTTCACCGCCTCGCGCGAGATCTGTTCGGAGCGATTGTGCAACGACAGGATCTGTTCACGCAGTCGCGAAGATTCTTCATCCAATATCTTGTTGCGCGTCTGCATTTCCGTCTGGAAACGGTTCACCTGATCGCGGAAGGGGTTCAGAAGCGCGTTCAGCTGATCGTTCTGCGCCTGCTGCATCTGACCCTGCTGCGTGCGCAAGGTTTCCGCCGACAGCAGCTTGAATTGGGCTGTCATCTCGGCCCGCAGCTCTTTCAACGTCGCAATTTCACGCGCCGCCGCTTCCGCGTCCTTTTCGGCCCCCAGCCGATGTTGCGCCAGTCGCGTTTCCAGCTGGTTCGCGGATTGATGGGCCTGATGCAGCGCGTCGGTCAGACCGTCGCGCTCTTCCTCAAGCTGGGACAGGCGGTCGGCCAGCAGGTCTTGGCGGGCCTGTTGCTGGCCAAGGGTGACATCGCGCTGGTGCAACTGGCCTTGCAACCCCGCCAGATCAGATGCGGACCGGCGCAGCTGTCCCGCAGACCTGAACCAAGCAAATATGGCAATCACGGCAACCACGCAGGCAAACGCCAGCGCCTGACCGCCCTGCCACCAGATCATGTCGTCCAAACCCTGCATCGCCGCACTGTCCCTTGATATTTTGGACAGTGTTCACTTTTCGTGCCCGGCCTGCAAGGGAGGCCGTCAGATGGCGATCGAAACCAGAAAGGCGACGACGGCCCCTGCGTAATCCTTGGGGCGCACCGTGGATTTTCCCGAACTGGCGAACCAATCCATCAACGAGGCGCGGTCCTTGTCCGAAAACCGCATCCGCCAGTCCTGGAACCGGCGAACATCCAGCGCGCCCTGATCCAGAATGGTGATGTCTTCGTGACGGTCGTCATCAAGGATAAGTTCGACGACCTGGATCAGTCCTTCCTTGGGGCCTTCCAGCCACTGGAAGAACATCCCGTCCTCGAAATGCAGACAGCCGGTCAGGCCAAGCGCCTGATTGCGGTGGCGCGCAGATCGCAAGATGTCCTGCGTGTCGCCACCGCTCAGCCGTTGCGCGGCGGTGCTGCGGTAAAGGAAATACCCCAGCCCGTTGACTTCTCTCAGTTCATTGATCAAGGAAAGACCGCAGCTTTCTGCTGCGCGACGGATGCTTCAGTTTGCGAAGCGCCTTTGCTTCGATCTGACGGATACGTTCGCGGGTAACGCTGAACTGCTGGCCGACCTCCTCCAGCGTGTGGTCGGTGTTCATGCCGATGCCGAAACGCATCCGCAGAACGCGTTCTTCGCGCGGGGTCAGGCTGGACAACACGCGGGTCGTCGTTTCCTTGAGGTTTTCCTGAATGGCGCTGTCCAAGGGCAGAACGGCGTTCTTGTCCTCGATGAAATCGCCAAGCTGGCTGTCTTCCTCGTCCCCGATCGGGGTTTCGAGGCTGATCGGTTCCTTGGCGATCTTCATCACCTTGCGAACCTTCTCCAGCGGCATCTGCAGCTTTTCGGCCAGTTCTTCCGGGGTCGGCTCGCGGCCGATCTCGTGCAGCATCTGGCGTCCGGTGCGGACCAGCTTGTTGATCGTCTCGATCATATGGACCGGGATACGGATCGTGCGTGCCTGATCGGCGATCGAACGCGTGATCGCCTGACGGATCCACCATGTCGCATAGGTGCTGAACTTGTAACCGCGACGATACTCGAACTTGTCCACGGCCTTCATCAGGCCGATATTGCCTTCCTGAATAAGATCAAGGAATTGCAGGCCGCGGTTCGTGTATTTCTTAGCGATCGAGATGACCAGCCGAAGGTTCGCCTCGACCATTTCCTTCTTGGCCTGACGGGCTTCCTTTTCGCCGCGCTGGACCTGCGCCACGATGCGGCGGAATTCTTCGATGTCCACGCCGACATATTGACCGACTTCGGCCATGTCGCTGCGCAGTTTTTCGACGTTGTCGCGCGAACGATCAAACAGCGCCTGCCAGCCACGACCAGCCTGTGCAGCCATGCGGTCCACCCAGGTCGGGTCCAGCTCGCTGCCGCGATACGAGTCGATGAATTCGCGACGGTTGATGCGGGCAGCATCGGCCAGTTTGACCATGCCGCTGTCGATGGTAACGATCCGGCGGTTGATGCCGTAAAGCTGGTCGACCAGCGCCTCGATCCGGCCATTGTTCAGGTGAAGCGAATTCACCAGCACGACGATTTCACTGCGCAGTGTCTGATAGTCGGTTTCCGCGGTGGCCGAGAAGCTGTCGTCTTCGTTCATGGTCGCGGACATGCGCAGATCCTGCATGTCGGACAGACGCTCGTAATACAGCGCGATGGATTCCAAGGTCTCCAGAACGCGCGGCTTCAGGCTGGCCTCCATCGCGGACAGCGACAGGTTGGCACCTTCGTCCTCGTCGTCCTCGTCGTCGGTCCGCAGGGGGTTGCCGTCGGCGTCGTATTCTTCGCGCTTGGTCGTTTCGGCAGCGCCGGTGCCGGCGGTGCTTTCGCTGCCAGCCACGGGAACGACGACTTCATCGCCCTCCTCGCCTTCCATCGACTGACCGAAGGTGGTTTCCAGATCGATGACGTCGCGCAGCAGGATGTCCTCATCCAGCAACTCGTCGCGCCACAGCGTGATGGCCTTGAAGGTCAGCGGGCTTTCGCACAGCCCGGCGATCATCGTGTTGCGACCGGCCTCGATCCGCTTGGCAATGGCGATCTCGCCTTCGCGCGACAACAACTCGACGCTGCCCATCTCGCGCAGATACATGCGGACGGGGTCGTCGGTGCGGTCCAGTTTTTCGGTCTCGGAGGTCGAGACGGCGACTTCGCGGTTTCCGTTGTTGGTGGTGACGATCGCCCCACCTTCGGATTCCTCGGCGCCTTCTTCATCCTCGATGACGTTGATGCCCATCTCGGACAGCATCGACATCACATCCTCGATCTGCTCGCTGCTGACCTGCTCGGGCGGCAGGACGGCGTTCAGCTGATCATAGGTGATGTAACCGCGTTCGCGCGCCTCGGCGATCATCTTTTTGACCGCTGCCTGGCTCATGTCCAACGAATGGGCGTTGTCGTCCTTGTCGGTCTTGTCGTGGTCGTCGTCCTTGGCGGCCATCCAGGGCTCCTTCTCGGCGCGGTCTTGGGCAGGCAATTCGGCCATCGCGGCGAATCACTGCAAAATTATAACGTTTCTAGCGCGGTTCCCGGCCAATTCAAAGGCCGTCCGCACTGATAATTCGCAATCCGGACATCCGGTGATTCGCAATCACCGCCCATGGTCACCGACCCGAGGGTTTGCGCCAGATCTGCCCGTCCAGCCAGCCCGACAATTGGGCCGACAGGGCATTGCGGTCTTCGTCCATGTCGCCGCTGGTTTCCAGTTCGGGGCGTTCGGCAAGGTGACGCGCCCGGGTGGTCTGGCTGATGCGCCATGTCAGACCTTCATCGGCCTCGCCCTGGATCTCGCTTTCGGCGCGGGCCAGTTCGTGGCTTGTGGCACGGGCCGCTTCCAGCCGGTCCAGAAGGTTCTGCAGGATTGCGGAGGCGGCGGTGTCCTCTTGTTGCTGGATCACGTTCGGGGTCAGACCCAAATGGGCGTCGCGGCGCAGAGTTTCAAGGCAGCGCCGTCCCATCTGGCTTTCGCCCTGGGTCAGCAGATCGTGAAGCAGCGCGCCGCGATCGGCGTTGCGCGGGACCAGGCGTTCCAGCCGCGCCTCGACCATGCCCACCATCGAAGGCCGCAGCGCGCAGATCAGCAGGGCCGCACCTTCCAGCAGGTCCTCGCCATGTTCGGGCATGTTCAGATTGGCAGGCGGCAACGGCCCGCGCGGGATCGAGGGCTGCGCCCCCCGTTTGCCGTTCGCATTGCGGCCATTGTTGGGCTGCCAGTTGCTTTGGGTCTTCTTGCGGGCACCGCCACCAAAGGCTTCCCAGCGCTTGCGGCGGATCTCTTCGGTGTAATGGCCACGCGTCAGTTCGTCGGGAATGCGGGCGACGGCTTCCTGCAGGCGGCGGTCCAGCGCGGCCTTGCGTTCGGGGCTGTCAAAGACCTGCCCTTCGGTTTCGCGCGTCCACAGCAGGTCCAGCAGCGGCTTGGCACCATCCAGCAACGCCCCCATCGCCCCCGGCCCCGCCGATTTGATCAGATCATCGGGGTCCTGCCCCACCGGCAGGATGACAAAGCGCAGCGCCTGCCCCGGCCCCGTCATCGGCAGCGCCAGATCGATCAGCCGTTGCGCCGCCCGCTGTCCCGCCGCATCGCCGTCCAGCGCGATGATCGGTTCGGGCGAGACACGCCACATCAGGCGCAACTGGTCTTCCGTGATGGCTGTTCCCAAGGGCGCGACCGCCCCTTCGAAGCCCGCCCGGGCAAGGGCGATCACATCCATATAGCCTTCGGCGACGACAAGACGCTGCCCCTTGGCCACGGCACTGCGCGCAGGGCCCAGATTGTAAAGGTTGCGCCCCTTGTCGAACAGCGGCGTTTCCGGGCTATTCAGGTATTTCGCCCGCGCGTTCGGGTCCATCGCGCGACCGCCAAAGCCGATGCAGCGCCCCTGCCCGTCGCGGATCGGAAAGATGATGCGGTCGCGGAAACGGTCATAGATCGCGCCGCCATTGTCGGGCTTGGCGGACATGCCCGACTGGATGATCAGCGATTCATCAAAGCCCTTGTCGCGCAGGGCCGTGCTCAGCGCCTGACGGCTGTCGGGGGCGAAGCCGATCTCGAAGCGTTCCAGCGTGGCCGCGTCCAGCCCCCGGCGGTCCAGATAGTCGCGCGCGGCAGCGGCGGATGATGTCTGCAGTTGCAGGCGGAACCAGCGACAGGCGGCCTCGGTCACCTCCAGCAGCTTGCTGCGATGATCTGTGCGTTCGCGGGCGCGGGGGTCGGGTTCGGGCATCTGCAGCCCGGCTTCGGCAGCCAGCAGCTTGACGGCATCCATGAATTCCAGACCGTCCGCCTCGCGCAGGAAGGTCAGGGCGTCGCCTTTGGCCTGACAGCCAAAGCAATAATAGAAGCCCTTCTGATCATCACAGTGGAAGCTGGCCGATTTTTCCTGATGGAAAGGGCACGGCGCCCACCAGTCGCCCCGCGCCTGGTTCGACTTGCGCAGATCCCACACGACCTTCTTGCCGATCACGCGACTGATCGGAACGCGATTGCGAATCTCGTCAAGGAAACCGGGAGGTAGGGCCATGGGGTGATTATCTGCAATGATGCGCCCTGCGGCAAGCGGGGCGGAATGGGTATTTGGGCAACAGAGAAGACGCGATCAATGCGCGCCTACGGCTCCGCGTGCAAGTCCCCAGTAGATATCAGCGATCCGGTCACGATCAAGGCGCCCGCCTTCACGATACCAGTTGGTGACGCCGGTCAACATGGCGATCAGCGCCAGGGTGGTTAGCTTGGGGTCCTCGACCTGCATGGCACCCGATGCGATGCCGTCGCGTATGATGGCCTCGAGCGCGGCTTCGTAATGACCGCGCAGCGCGGTGATGCGGGCGAAATTGTCGGGGGCCAGATTTCGCAGCTCCATGTAGGACAGAAAGACCGCGTCGGAATTGTCCAGACTGAAGCCGATGTGGAAGCGGACAAAGCGTTCCAGGCGCGCCAGCGGATCGGCGCCGGGCGTATCGGTCCAGGCCGCCAACAGGTCCTGCATATGGCTTTCCAGCAGATCGTGCAGCAGCGCCTGCTTGTCGGGCGTATAGGCATAGAGCGCCCCCGCCTGCACACCCACCGCCGCCGCGATCTGGCGCATGGACACGGCCGCATAGCCCTGTCGCGCGAACAGGCGGCGGGCTTCGTCGCGAAGCAGGGGGCCGGTGATTTCGGCGCGGGAACCTTGGGTGCGGGCCATGCGCCGTTCTAGCCCGCGCGGGGGGCGGTGAAAAGGCATCGTGGCAGGGCATCAGGGCAGTTGCCGCCGCCCCGGCCTGCGCGTAACCTGCGGCCATGACACATACCCTTCGCCTTGCGCTGATCCTTGTCGCGACCCTTGCCGCCTGCGGAGGCGAGGGCGATTACCCCGAACTGCTGCCGACCAGCCAGCTGCTGGCCGAACCTGCGGTGCCGGTCCACGCGCAAACCGCCGTCGCCGACCCCGCCCCGGTCGAAGCCGCCACCATATCGCGTGCCGAGGCTTTGCGCGCCCGTGCCCGCGCCCTGCAGGGACCCGTCGTTCCCGAAGAACTGCGCCGCGCCGCGATGCGGTGATTGCACGACATCGGGGGCGCTGCTACCAATTTGCCTGCACATGGGGAGGATGGGCGACATGGGAGTGATCACCTCGATCGAGGATCTCAAGGCGTTGCACCGCGCAAGAACGCCCAAGATGTTCTATGACTATGCGGAATCGGGCAGCTATACCGAACAGACCTTCCGCGAGAACACGACCGATTTTGCACGGCTGAAGCTGCGCCAGAAGGTCGCCGTGGACATGACCGACCGCAAGCTGGCCGGCGACATGATCGGAATGCCGGTGACGATGCCGGTGGGTCTGGCCCCCGTCGGCATGACCGGGATGCAGCATGCCGACGGCGAGATTCACGCCGCCCGCGCCGCCGAGAAGTTCGGCGTGCCCTATACGCTGTCGACCATGTCCATCTGCTCGATCGAGGATGTGGCCGCGCATACGACCAAACCCTTCATGTTCCAGCTGTACGTGATGAAGGATCAGGATTTCCTGTCGGCCATCATCGAACGGGCCAAGGCCGCGAATTGCAGCGCGCTGGTGCTGACGCTGGATCTGCAGATTTTGGGGCAGCGCCACAAGGACCTGAAGAACGGGCTGTCCACGCCACCCAAGATGACGCTGCCGACGATGCTGGACCTGTCCACGCGCTGGCGGTGGGGCATGGGGATGCTGAAGACCAAGCGCCGCTTCTTCGGCAATATTGTCGGCCATGCCAAGGGTGTCGGCGACACCAGTTCGCTGATGGATTGGACGCACAAGCAGTTCGACCCCAAGCTGGACTGGGAAAAGGTCGCCCGCATCCGCGAGATGTGGGGCGGCAAGCTGATCCTGAAGGGCATTCTGGACCCTGAAGACGCGCGCATCGCCGCCGATTTTGGCGCGGATGCGATCATCGTCAGCAATCATGGCGGGCGTCAGCTGGACGGGGCGCTGTCGTCGATCAGGATGCTGCCGCATATCGTCAAGGCCGTCGGCGACCGGGTCGAGGTGCATATGGACAGCGGCATCCGATCGGGTCAGGACGTACTGAAGGCGCTGGCGCTTGGGGCGCATGCGACCTGGATCGGGCGCGCCTATATCCACGGCCTTGGCGCCATGGGCGAGGCAGGCGTCACCACCGCGCTGGAGGTCATCCGCAAGGAACTGGACATCAGCATGGCGCTGTGCGGCGAACGTGATCTGAAGAATGTCGGGCCGCAGAATGTGCTGATCCCGCGTGGCTTCACGGACGAATACCCGATCGCCTGATCCGGATCGCCTGCCGCGCCCAGATGACGGCGAATGGCAGCGCGATCCCCAGCACCACGGCGACCAGCAGGTCGTCCACTCCGATCAGCGGCAGGCCCTGCAGCACGATCACATGCATGACATAGATGCCCGCAGCAGCAGCCCCCAGGGGCAGGGTCGTTGCGGGCATCGGAATGCGCCGGACCAGCAGGAAGATCGCCGGGCACAGCAGGAAATGGCCCAGGGGGATCTCCAGCAGCGGGTCATCGCCAAGGCGCGCGATCCAGAACATGTTCTCGGCCACGGTCAGGGCCAGACCCACCGCGGCAGCCAGCTCGACCAAACGCATTCGCGCGCCTTCGGCCAACAGCCAACCCATCGCCAGATAGGGATATAGATACATTGGCCCATTGCGGTAATGCTCGATCGGGACCTGCGACAGGCCGGTCATGTGGGCGTATTGCAGCGCCAGCCCCAGCAGTGCAAAGCCGATGGCCGAGGCAATGACCGCCCGCCGCCCGATCATGCGAAACGCACCCAGCATGATGCCCGCGATGGCAATGCCCTGCAGGAACCACAAATGCATGAAGCCCAGAGCCAGTTCGCGCAGGGTGTCACCCACCGGACGCGCACTGAAATAGGGCCACAGGAACAGCAGATAGATCAGCGACCAGATGGCATACATCACCAGCAGCTGCCCCACCCAGGGCGACAGCCGACCCCGACGCAGGGTCGCGGCCAGGAAATAGCCCGCGATGATCGTGAAGACCGGCACCGCCACGCGCAGGATGCTGTTGCCGACCGCCAGCCCGGTGTCGCCGATGGCATCGCGGGCAAAGCCAGAATGTCCCAGCACGACGAATCCTGCCAAGAGGACGCGCAGATAATCGATCGACATGACCCTGCCTTGCACGTGTCGCCTCCGTTCCCGACAAGCTGTTGAACAAGGGCGTTATCTGCGATTGTCGCGCCAAGTCAAACCGTCGTTGCGCCCTGCCCGCGCGGGACACGCGAACGTCATTTTCGTCCTTCACAAGACGGCATGATTGCGTTATGGGCACCGCTTGGTCGCCGTGCACCCTTGGAGGACGGCGTCATCACATATGTTTAAGGATAGATAACATGGCCAAAGAGATTCCGGATCTGGTGGCTGAGGCACGCGCGGGGACAGGCAAGGGGGCCGCCCGCCAAGCTCGCCGTGACGGCAAGGTGCCCGGTATCGTGTATGGCAACGGCGTCGAGCCGGCTGCGATCGCGTTTGACTTCAACAAGCTGCTGACGCAGCTGCGCAAAGGCCGTTTCATGTCCACGCTGTGGAACCTGAAGGTCGAAGGCCAGGAAGACGTTCGCGTCATCTGCCGTGGCGTTCAGCGCGACGTCGTCAAGGATCTGCCGATCCACATCGACTTCATGCGCCTGCGTCGCACCTCGAAGGTGAACCTGTTCATCCCCGTTGAATTCATCAACGAAGACAAATGCCCCGGCCTGCGCAAGGGCGGTACGCTGGTGACGGTTCGCAACGAAGTCGAAATGATCGTGACCGCGGGCGATATCCCCGACCACATCACCGTCGACCTGGAAGGCGTCGATATCGGCACCTCGATCCACATCAGCAGCGTCAAGCTGCCGGAAGGCGCCAAGCCGACCATCGACCGCGACTTCGTCGTCGCCAACATCGCTGCTCCGTCCGCTCTGCGTTCGGAAGGCGATGACTCGGAAGGCGAAGAAGCCGAGGCCGCTGCGGAAGAATGATCCCGCGCGCTTGGGTCGCATGACCTATGGGGCGGTGCCACTGGCGCCGCCCCTTTCCTTTTGGGACAGGCTTTGTTAGCCCCGCCCCGCATCCCTTGCAGGAGATCCGCATGGAACCCGTCCATATCATCGGTGCCGGCCTTGCCGGATCAGAGGCCGCTTGGCAGATCGCGCGCGCAGGCGTTCCCGTCGTGCTGCATGAAATGCGCCCGACGGTCGAAACCTTCGCCCATAAATCCGGCGATTGTGCCGAAATGGTTTGTTCCAACAGCTTCCGGTCCGATGACGACGTGATGAATGCCGTCGGCCAGCTGCATTGGGAAATGCGCGCCGCGGGCGGTCTGATCATGGCCATGGCCGACAAGCACAAGCTGCCCGCAGGTGGCGCGCTAGCCGTTGACCGCGAGGCGTTTTCCGCCTCTGTCACCGCCGCCCTGCAGGCCGAACCGTTGATCACCATCGTGCCCGGCGAAATCACCGAACTGCCGACCGAAGGTAATTGGATCGTGGCGACGGGACCGCTGACCTCGGACGCGCTGGCCGGTGCCATTCGCGGCATCACCGGATCCGAGGCGCTGGCCTTCTTCGACGCCATCGCCCCCATCGTCCATGCCGATACCATCGACATGTCGATCGCCTGGGAACAGAGCCGTTACGACAAGGGCGAGACGCTGGAAGAACAGCGCGCCTATATCAACTGCCCGATGACCAAGGACCAGTACGAGGCGTTTATTGACGCCCTTCTGGCCGCCGACAAGACCGAGTTCCGCGAAGGCGAGACCGCCGGCTACTTCGACGGCTGCCTGCCGATCGAGGTGATGGCCGAACGCGGTCGTGAGACATTGCGCTTTGGCCCGATGAAACCGGTCGGCCTGACTAACGTCCATAAGCCCGATGAAAAAGCTTATGCAGTAGTTCAACTTCGCCGTGATAACGCGTTGGGAACGCTTTATAATATCGTCGGCTTCCAGACCAAGATGAAATACGGCGCCCAGACCGAAGTGTTCCGCATGATCCCCGGCCTGCAGGACGCCAGCTTTGCGCGCCTTGGCGGCATCCACCGCAACAGCTTCCTCAATTCGCCGACGCTGCTGGACGACCGGATGCGCATGAAGTCGCAGCCGAACCTGCGCTTTGCCGGCCAGGTGACGGGCGTCGAGGGCTATGTCGAAAGCGCCGCGATGGGTCTGCTGGCAGGCCGGATGGCTGCCGCGCAGGCCAAGGGTCAGGATCTTGCACCGCCCGCCTATACGACCTCAATGGGCGCGCTGGTCAACCACATCACCGGTGGGGCCGAGGCCAAGACCTTCCAGCCGATGAACGTGAACTTCGGCCTGTTCCCCCCGGTCGAGGAAGGCCGCAGCGGTCGCCGTGGCCGCAAGGACCGCTATCCCGCCTATACGCAGCGCGCCAAGGATGATTTCAACGCATGGCTGGCCGACCAGTAACGCGCTTTGCGCCCTCGCCCACGGGGCTTTTGCACCTCGGGCATGCGTTCTCGGCGCTGACGGCGGCGCGGGCGGGGGATTTTCTGCTGCGGATCGAGGATATCGACCGCGACCGCTGCAAGGCGGAATATGAACAGGCGATCTATGACGATCTGGCATGGCTGGGGCTGGACTGGCCGCGCCCCGTCATGCTCCAGTCGGACCGGATGGGCGCCTATCGGGACGCTTTGGGGCGGCTGGCACCGCTGACCTATCCCTGCTGCTGCCGTCGCGGCGACATCCGTGCGGCCCTTTCAGCCCCACAGGAAGGCGTCCTGCCCGCCGGTCCCGATGGGCTGATCTATCCCGGCACCTGTCGCCACCGCAGCATGGCCGAAGCCAGCCCCGATGACGTGATCCGGCTGGATGTCGGGCGGGCCTTTGACGCGTTTGGGATCGACCAGATTGGCTTTGTCGATCAGGGCACCGCGCATCAGATGACCCGCCGCCAGTTCCACGACGGCATCGGTGATGTCATCCTGTCACGGCGCGGGATGGGAACATCCTATCATCTGGCGGTCGTCGTCGATGATGCGGCGCAGGGGATCACCTTGGTCACGCGCGGCAAGGATCTGTTCGACAGCACATGGATCCACGTCCTGATGCAGCGCCTGCTGGACCTTCCCACTCCCATCTATCTGCACCACCGCCTGATCCGCGACGATGCAGGCAAGCGGCTGGCCAAGCGCGACGACGCCCGCGCCATCCGCCATTACCGCGACGAAGGCGCGACCCCCGCCGATATCCGCGCCATGGTCGGGCTTCAGGACATCGGCTGAAGGATCTCGACCTCGGCCCCGTCGCGGATGGCGGTGTAAAAGCAGTTGCGGCGGTTGGTGTGGCAGGCGGGGCCCGTCTGGCGCACCAAAACCAGCAGGCAGTCGCTGTCGCAATCGACCCGCATCTCGACCAGTTCCTGCACATTGCCCGAGCTTTCGCCCTTGACCCAAAAGGACTGGCGCGACCGCGACCAATAGGTGACGCGCCCGCTGTCCAGCGTCTTGGCGACGGCCTCGGCGTTCATCCATGCCATCATCAGCACCTCGGACGAGGTTTCGTCCTGCGCGATCACGGGGATCAGGCCCTTGGCATCATATTTCAGGCTGAGGGGGTCGAACATCGGGTTTCCTTTCGCGGGGCGCATACCTATCTAACCCTGAGAACAGGTGCCGAAAAGACCGCAGGACAGATTATGGCCGACAGCGACCTCATGCAGCTTTATTCACGCCGTATTCTGGCGCTGACCACGGCGATCCCCCATCAGGGCAAGCTGGAGGACGCGCAGGCCAGCGTTCTGAAACGGTCGCCGCAATGCGGGTCCTCGGTGACGGTGCATCTGTCCGTGACGGATGGGGCAATTTCGGATTTCGCGCAAGAGGTACGGGCCTGCGCGCTTGGTCAGGCCTCGGCATCGGTGCTGGGACAGGCGGTGATCGGGTTGGATCGGGACACGGTCGTTGCAGTGCGCGATCAGTTGCGCGCCATGCTGCGCGACGAAGGCCAGCCCCCCGCGGCACCCTTTGCCGACCTCGAGGCGCTGATCCCCGCGCGCGCCTATCCCAACCGCCACGCCTCGATCCTGCTGGCATGGGACGCGACGATCGAGGCAATGGACAAAGCCGCCGCCTGACCTTTTCCAGACAATAGCAATAAAAAAACCGGCCCCTGCCAGGGCCGGTCAAGTTGCGCGTGCTGGACAGTGGCGGCGCACAGGCGTGGCGCCGCATCGCAACGCGGGGCAGACGAAACAGTCTAGGCTTGCAAGATCGCGGGCAGCCAAAGCGTCACGACGGTCGTCGTCGCAAGGGCTGTAACGCCAACAAGGTCACAAATAAAATCGCGGGTCATGGGCAGCAACTCCTTTTCCGTTGCTGCTTTGTTCTCATGTTCCAACAATTCTGTAAAGAACATTTTAAGAACATTCTGTTTGTCAGCCGACCTGAACCAATCGAATCGCCTGATCCTGCTGCATCAGCCACATCAGATGGCGCATGGCGATGCCGCGCGGGCTGTCCAAACCGGGATCACGCTCCAGCAGCGCGCGCGCGTCATTGCGGGCCACGGCCATCAGGCCGGACTGGTGTTCCAGATCGGCGATGCGGAACCGCGGCAGGCCTGATTGGGCGGTGCCGATCACATCCCCCGCGCCGCGCATCTCCAGATCGACCTGCGCGATGCGGAAACCGTCCTCGGTGTCGCGCAGGGTGGTCAGGCGGCGCGCTCCGGTTTCGTTCAGCGGCGCGTGATACATCAGCAGACAGGTCGAGGCCCCCGTTCCGCGCCCCACCCTGCCCCGCAGCTGGTGCAACTGCGAAAGGCCGAAGCTTTCGGCGCGCTCGATGACCATAATCGTGGCTTCGGGGACATCGACGCCAACCTCGATCACCGTGGTCGCCACCAGAACCTGTGCCGCGCCGGATGCGAAATCGGCCATGGCAGCATCGCGCTGATCGGTGGGCATCTGGCCGTGGACCATGCGCACCAGATCGCCGAACTGCGCGCGCAGCGTGGTGAAACGCGCCTCGGCGGCGGTCAGATCGCTGACCTCGCTTTCATCGACCAGCGGGCAGACCCAATAGGCCCGCGCGCCCTGCGCCAAGGCGGCCTTCAGCCGGTCGGTCACCTGATCCAACCGCTGGTCGCTGATCATCACCGTCGTGATCGGCTGACGCCCGGGCGGTTTTTCATCCAGCACCGAGACGTCCAGATCGCCATATTGCGACAGCGCCAGCGACCGCGGAATCGGCGTCGCGGTCATGATCAGCATATCGGGGGGAACGATGCCCTTGGCCGACAGCTCCAGCCGCTGGCCGACGCCAAAGCGATGCTGTTCGTCGATGATCGCCAGCCGCAGGTCGTGGAAATGCACGTCCTTCTGGAAGACCGCATGGGTGCCGACCAGAATATCGATGCTGCCATCGGCCAGATCGGTCAGGATCTGCTGGCGCGTCGCGGTCTTGTCGCGCCCCGTCAGTGCCGCCAACCGGACCCCTGCCGCGCGCGCCAAGGGTTCAAGGGCGCGGGCGTGCTGGCGGGCCAGAATTTCGGTCGGGGCCATCAGCACGGCCTGACCGCCCGCTTCGACCGCGACAAGCGCTGACAGCATGGCGACCAGCGTTTTCCCCGCCCCGACATCGCCCTGCAGCAGGCGGTTCATGCGGCGGTCGCTGGCCATGTCGTCTGCGATTTCCTGCGTGGCCCGGCTTTGCGCGCCCGTGGGGGGCCATGGCAGATGGTCCAGAACCGCACGCCGCAAGCGCCCATCGCCTTGGCTGGGTCGGCCCTTCAGACGACGCTTTTCGCGGCGCACCAGCGCCAGTGTCATCTGATGCGCCAGAAATTCGTCATATGCCAGCCGCGCACGCGCGGGACTGTCGGGCGACATATCCGCAGGCGATTGCGGTGCATGGGCCTGTGCCAGCGCGTCAAGAAACCCGGGCCATTTGCGGTCAACGATCAACTGCGGGTCGATCCATTCCTGAATCTGCGGCACCAGCTGCAACGCCGCCTTGACCGATTTCGTCATCACGCCTTGGGTCAGCCCTGCCGACAATGGATAGACAGGCTCGAACTGAGGCGGCAGGGGATCGGCTTCCGACAGGATATGGTCGGGGTGGACGATCTGGGCATGCCCGTCGAACAGCTCCAACTTGCCGCTAACGATGCGGCGCTGTCCGACGGGCAGCTGCCCTTCGATCCAGTTTTCGCGCGGGCGGAAGAAGACCAGTGTCAGGTCCGTGGTTCCATCACTGCAATGCACACGCCACGGCCTGCCGCGGACCTGAGGCGGGTGATGCCGCAGGATGGTGACGGCGATCGTCACGATCTCGGGCGCGCGGGCCTCGGACAGGGCGGTGATGCGGCGGCGGGTGATGCCGCTGGCGGGCAAGGTCATCACCAGATCACGGGGTTTTTCGACCCCCATCTGTTCCAGCGCGGCACGGCCCTTGGGGCCGATACCGGCAAGCGTATCGATGCTGGCAAACAGTGGGAACAGGGCGGGCGGGCGGCCCTTGGGCTGGGTCATTCGGCCCCCGCGATGCGCAGCCATTCGTCTTCGTCGATGACCTTGACCCCCAGATCGGCAGCTTTGGTCGCCTTCGAGCCCGCACCCGGTCCCGCGATCAGCAGATCGGTCTTGGCGCTGACCGATCCGGCGACCTTGGCACCCATCGCCTCGGCTTTCGCCTTGGCCTCGGCGCGGGACATGCGTTCCAAGGTGCCGGTAAAGACCAGCGTCTTGCCCGAAACTTCGGTCTGTGCGCTGGCCGTGGCCGCAACCGGCTGAACCGTCAGCTGCGACAAAAGGCGATCGATGCCGTCGCGTTCGGCAGGCTGGCTGAAGGTCGTGACCAGCGAATTGACCAGCACGCCACCGATGCCGTCGATACCGGTCAGCTCCGCCCAATGCGGGCTGTCGGCCAGAACCGCGCGCCGTTCCTTGTCGTCCGTGGCTTTGAAGGCGGGTTCGCAGGCCGCGCCGTCGATGGCCGTGACCAGCGCCTCCCAGGTCCCGAAATGACGGGCCAATGTGGCACCTGCGACCTCACCCAGATGCCGGATGCCAAGTGCGAAGAGCAGACGCGACAAGGGGATCGCGCGCTTGTCGTCGATGGCGTCGAACAGCTTGCGGGCCGAGCGTTCACCAAAGCCGTCACGGTTCTTCAGGCGGGCCAGCTGCGCCTTGTCGCGCGCCTCAAGCGTGAAGATATCGGCAGGTTCGCGGATGGGCAGGGCAGGATCGGCAAAGAACATCTCGATCTGCTTGGCACCCAGACCGTCGATGTCGAAGGCGGCGCGGCTGACGAAATGCTTCAGCTTTTCGACCGCCTGCGCGGGGCAGATCATGCCGCCCATACAGCGCCGGACGCTGTCGCCCGGTTCGCGGATGGCTTCCGATCCGCATTCCGGGCAATGCGTCGGAAAGACATAGGCCGCATCGCTTTGCCGCCGCGCCAGATCGACATCGGCGATCTTGGGGATGACATCGCCCGCGCGATAGACCTTGACCCAATCCCCTTCGCGGATGTCACGTCCCTCGCGGATCGCGGCACCGGTGTTGTCGCGACCGGCGATGTAATCCTCGTTGTGCAGCGTCGCGTTCGACACGACGACGCCACCGACGGTCACCGGCTCCAGTCGCGCGACGGGCGACAGGGCCCCGGTGCGTCCGACCTGAATCTCGATCCGGTGCAGGCGCGTCCAGGCGGTTTCAGCGGGAAACTTATGCGCGATGGCCCACCGCGGCGTGGTCGCCCGGAACCCCAGACGCGTCTGATAGGACAGATCGTTCACCTTGTAGACGACACCATCGATGTCATAGCCCAAGGTCGCGCGCTGCTGTTCGATCCCCGCCCAGACCGCGATCAGACCAGCGGCATCGTCGCATAGTTCCGTCAAGGGGTTCGTCTGGAAGCCCAAGTCCGCCAGCCGCTGGACGGCCTGCATCTGCGTGGGTGCCAGGGGTTCGGACAGTTCACCCCAGCTATAGGCGAAAAAGCGAAGCGGACGGCTGGCCGTCACCTTGGGGTCGATCTGGCGCAGCGAACCGGCGGCGGCGTTGCGCGGGTTAGCGAAGACGCGGCCGCCTTCGGCGCTGTTCAGCGTCTCGAAGTCGGTATGGGTCATATAGACCTCGCCACGCACCTCGAGGATATCGGGCACATCACCGGTCAGAACCTGCGGAATGTCGTCGATGGTGCCGGCATTGGCGGTGACATTTTCACCGACCGAGCCATCGCCCCGCGTCGCCGCCTGAACCAACCTGCCCTTTTCATAGCGCAGGGACAGCGACAGCCCGTCGATCTTGGGTTCCGCCGTAACCTGCAGCGGTGCGTCGGCTGCAAGGCCAAGAAAACTGCGGATGCGGCCCAGGAAATCCGAAACGTCCTCATCCGTGAAGGCATTGCCAAGCGACATCATCCGTTGCGCATGGGTGATCTTGCCGAAGCCCTCGGCGGGGGCGGCGCCCACCTGTGTGGTGGGGCTGTCGACAGGGGCCAGATCGGGGAATGCCTGTTCCAGCTGCGTCAGCCGCGCCTTGGCGGCATCGTAATCGGCATCCGGGATGATCGGCGCATCCTGCGTGTGATAGGCCGTGTTGGCGGCGGCGACCTGCGCCGTCAGCTCCGCGATTTCGGACGCGGCCTGATCGTGATCCAGATCCGCTACGGGCGGCCGCCCTGCCACATTTTGCGCCATCATGTCCTCTCTGGCTCGGCATGGCCGGAACGCATCCGGCCAAAGGTCCTTGTCAGATCAGGGTATCGCCCAAGGTGACGCGATCGTCCAGCGCCGGCGGACAATCAGCTTGCAGATCAGGCGCCGATCGCCATGCGCTGATCGGCCCCGGACGACGGATCGCGCAGGACATAGCCCCTGCCCCAGACGGTCTCGATATGGTTTTCACCGCCCAAGGCCTCGGAAAGCTTTTTGCGCAACTTGCAGATGAAGACGTCGATGATCTTCAGTTCCGGTTCATCCATTCCGCCATAAAGATGGTTCAGGAACATCTCCTTGGTCAGCGTGGTGCCCTTGCGCAGGCTCAGCAGTTCCAGAATCTGGTATTCCTTGCCCGTCAGGTTAACCGGCTTGCCCTTCACCTCGACCGAGCGCGCGTCCAGATTGACCGTGATCTCTCCGGTGCGGATCAGGGCCTGGCTGTGCCCCTTGGACCGGCGGATGATGGCCTGGATGCGGGCCTGCAGCTCTTCGCGATTGAAGGGCTTGGTCATATAGTCGTCGGCTCCGAAACCGAACCCGCGCAGCTTGCTTTCGGTATCATCCGAGCCCGTCAGGATAAGGATCGGCGTGTCGATGCGCGCAAGGCGCAGGTGACGCAGAACCTCCATCCCGTGCATGTCGGGCAGGTCCAGATCCAGCAGGATCAGATCATAGTCGTACAGCTTGGCAAGGTCGATGCCTTCCTCGCCCATGTCCGTCAGGAACACGTTGTAGCTGGCTGCCGTCAGCATCAATTCGATCGCACGTGCCGTGCTGGGATCGTCTTCTACCAAAAGAATGCGCATGGCTGATCATTTCCCCCGATTCGCCGCAATGTCATGGGCCGACATTCTGATGAATAGGTTAATATGCGGTTTACCGGCCCTGTTCCCCATGCATGATAGAACAACCTAAAGTTGTCTATACTTTTGAATCGAAGTCGTCTTCAAAGCCGGAGCACCGTGCTTTTCGAACGCCATGCACCAGCTGTCGAATTCCTCGGGTGACAGGCCATAGCGTCGCAGGGCATCGTCGCGCGAAATCAGGTCGTTCTGCACGGCCTGCACGACGATCTGCTTGCGGCTGGCCACCCACCTGGTCTGCGGCAATGGCAGGTCCGCCACGCTGATGATGCGCCCGTCATCAAGCGCTGCGATGCGCGGTCCGGTCGTTTTCTTCACGAACATAGATGCCGTCCTTTTCTTCTTGTCCCTCTGTTCGTGACGCAAAGCTTTTAAGTCCGGGTTAGCCGCAATGGCTTTTCTGCCCCGCGCGGGGTTGAGAATGCAGGGCATTTACATATATTTTGATGCAATTCAGCACTGCACGCCCAAAGCCCCGCGGGGGCGAAAGATCACCCGATGACCATGATTGCCGCCGAACGCGCCGAAGCGCGCGATACCGAATTGAACAGCCTTGGCTTTGCAAAGCCGCCTGCGGAAACGCGCGTGGTCGTGGCGATGTCGGGGGGCGTTGACAGTTCGGTCGTGGCAGCACAGCTGAAATCCGAAGGCTATGACGTGATCGGCGTCACCTTGCAGCTTTACGATCACGGGGCGGCGCTGGCCAAAAAAGGCGCCTGCTGCGCCGGTCAGGACATCCATGACGCCCGCCGCGTGGCCGAGCGCATGGGCTTTCCGCATTACGTTCTGGACTATGAAAACAAGTTCCGCGAATCCGTGATCGACGAATTCGCCGATGCCTATCTGGCGGGCGCGACCCCCGTTCCCTGCATCCGCTGCAACGAACGCGTCAAGTTCCGCGACCTGCTGGATACTGCACGCGATCTGGATGCCGATTGCATGGCGACCGGCCATTACATCCAGCGCAAGGACGGCGCCGCCCGCGCCGAACTGCATATGGCTGCCGACCCGAACCGCGACCAAAGCTATTTCCTGTTCTCGACCACGCAGGAGCAGCTTGATTACCTGCGCTTTCCCTTGGGCCATCTGGTCAGCAAGGATGAAACCCGCGCGCTGGCGGCTGAATACGGATTGTCGGTCGCTGACAAGCCCGACAGTCAGGACATCTGCTTTGTCCCGAACGGCGATTACGCCGCCGTCATCGAAAAGCTGCGTCCCGGCGCGGCCGATCCCGGCGAGATCGTCGACGACAACGGCAACGTGCTGGGCACCCATCGCGGGGTGATCCATTATACCATCGGTCAGCGCCGTGGTTTGGGCATCGGCGGTCTGGGCGATCCGCTGTATGTCGTGCGGCTGGAGCCCGAAACGCGCCGCGTGGTCGTCGGGCCTCGCTCGGCCCTCTCCACCAAGACGGTCAATGTCACCGAGGTGAATTGGCTGGGCGATGACGCCTATGAAGGCGAGATCCCCTGCCTTGTCCGCATCCGGTCCACGCGCCCGCCGCGCCCCGCGATCCTGCGCCCCCTGCCCGGCCGCCGCGCCGAGGTCGAACTGCTGGACCCCGAAGACGGCGTCAGCCCCGGACAGGCCTGCGTGTTCTATGAACCCGAAGGCACGCGGGTGCTTGGCGGCGGCTGGATCAGCTTGCGTCGGCGGCCAGCAGCCTGATCCGCTCGATCATGGCGCGCACGCCGTTCGACCGCTGCGCCGACAGATGTTCGTCCAGCCCCAGCCGTGCCAATGCGGCGGGGGCATCTACGTCCTTGACCTCGGCCACCGGCAGCCCCGAATAAAGCGCGTGCAGGACGGCGATCAACCCGCGCACGATAATGGCGTCGCTGTCACCCTGGAAGTCAAAGCGGCTACCCTCGATCTGCGGCAGGATCCAGACCTGACTGGCACAGCCATCGACCTTGGTGGCGGGCACATGGAACGCATCGTCCAGACCGGGCATCGCCTTGCCCAGTTCGATCACATGACGATAGCGTTCTTCCCAGTCATCCAGAAATTCGAACGTTTCGGCGATATCCTCGAAAGCGGCGGTTGGCATGGGTCTCTCCGTTTTGCGCAAGAAGGCCTAGCCTGACCGCGCCCCAAGGTCAAAGAGGCTTTTCCGCGCGCCCCGTTTCCCCTATCACCAAGGGCAAATGCCGAAGGGATGCGCCATGACCAGACTGACCCTGCCCCTGTTGATCGCCGCCGCGCTGGTGTCCGGATGCGGACGGTTCGGGGATAGCGGTTGGAACCCGCTGTCCTGGGGCGGAGGCCGCAGTGCACCCGCAACGTTGGCGCCCGAGGGCGGCTATGTCACCGTTGACGATCAGCTTCCCGCCGTTCCGCAGATCCTGTCGGCCGAATGGGAACCCCTGTCCGAGGGACGTCTGCTGGTCGTGCGCGGCATGGCCCCGACCAAAGGTTATCATTCGGCCGAACTGATGTCGGTCCGCCCCCAGCCCGGCAATCGCATGACCCCCGATGCCGACGGTGTCCTGCGCCTGCGCTTCGTGGCCAGCCCTCCACCCGCCGACAGCCCCGCCGCCCGCCTGCCCGCCAGCCCCGCAACCGATCAGATCGTCGTCGGACTGCCGCTAAGCTTCCTGCAGCTTGGCAAGATCTATGCCGTCGAGATCAGCGGTGCGAACCAAGTCGTCAAACTGTCGCGCTAAGTCCCTTGCACCGCCCGCGCTGCCGCGCTAATCCGCCAAGGTCGGAGGCGTGGCAGAGTGGTTTAATGCACCGGTCTTGAAAACCGACGTGGGTGAAAGCCCACCGTGGGTTCGAATCCCACCGCCTCCGCCAGATTTTCAGTACCACGAAATCGGTAAACCCCAGTAACTTCTAGGATTTATGGTGCTGATCGGAGCCAGTGGATGCTGCGCCGCCCATTTTTGGTTCACATCTCGGTTCACATTTTGGCCCACGCGCCCGATTGACGCCCGTGCACTACAAAGTTCGCAGCCGGTTCGCAAAGAGGGATTTGTTGTGAACCAATAACGAGTGTAATACCGCTGGCATGAAGCCCATCACGATCATTCTGCGCGACAACACATGGCATATTCGCAAACGCGTCCCCGTGCGCTTCGCGAACGTGGAAAAGCGCACCATCATCCATGTCAGCCTGCACACCGACAGCAAGTCAGCCGCGCAAGACAAGGCGGCGCGGGTCTGGAATGAAATGATCGAGGCATGGGAAGCCAAGCAGCACGGCCACAACGGACATTCGGAAGAACGATTCGAGGCTGCGCGCCGTTTGGCCCAACTGCGCGGCGTCCGGTATATGAGCGCGTCAGAGGTCGCCGCCCTGCCGCTGGAGGAAATCTTACAGAGGGTCGAGGGGGTGCGCGACGGTGCGCGGCGGTTCGATCAGAAGGAAGCCGACGCTCTGCTGGGCCTTGCACCTGCACCGGAGTTACGCGTGTCGAAGGCACTGACGCTGGCCACCGAGGTCTGCGCCGAAGACCTGCACGGCAAGAGCGAGGACCAGATCAGGCGATGGAAGGGCCCCCGTCAGCGCGCGACCAAGAATTTCATCGAGGTCATGGGCGACAAGCCGATCAATGAGATAACCACCGAAGACCTGTTCATCTTCCGCAAGTGGTGGGTGGATCGCGTCATGCGTGACGAAGCCAAGCCGGATACGGCAAATAAGGACTTCACGCACCTGCTGGGATTGTGGAAGCGCGTGGCACGATCCAAGGGCATCGGTCTGTCTTTCACCACCGAAGGTTTGATGCTGCGCACCGACAAGGAGAAAGATGATGTTCGCCCACCGTTCAGCCGCGAATGGATTACCGACAAGCTACTAGCCCCTGGCGCCTTGGAAGGCATGAACACCGATGCCCGCCTGATCCTGATCGGGATGATCAACACCGGATACCGGCCATCTGAGGGAGCGGGGCTAATGCGTGATGAAATCCGACTTGATGGAAACGTGCCTCATATCCTGATCCAGAAGAACACGAACCGCCTGCTGAAAAACGCCCACAGCAAGCGGATGATACCCCTGACCGGCGTGAGCCTTGACGCCTTCAAGCAAGCGCGTGACGGCTTCCCACGTTACAGCCGGAATGCTGCCAGCCTGTCCGCGACGGTCAACAAGTTCTTGCGGGGAAACAAGCTGCTGCAATCGGAAGATCACAGCATGTACTCGCTGCGGCACGCATTTGAGGATCGGATGCTGACGGCTGGAATAGACGAGCGTGTGCGCCGCGATATGCTGGGGCACGCGCTAGGCCGCGAACGCTATGGTTCGGGCGGGGATTTGAAGTTTCTGCTGGAACAGGTGGCAAAGGCAGCGATCTGAGCCGCCTTGCGCGCGATAGCGGAAACCACACTCTTACGCCCGATCGTTCGATGATTTCAAAAACCGTTTCCAAGGCGTGCTCAATCTTTTCGCGGCTGATTTTGGTTTCTTCGGTAATTACCGCCCCCTGCTGGCCGGAGAGTGCAAGCCCGGGGGTCGAGAGGATTAAATCCGTTCGCCTCGCGCATCTCAGAGCAGCCCTCAAGTAGCTGTCAAGGGCATCTGGTCGCCTAGGCACCTGCTCGCTGAGCAGATTAATCTGAATGAACGAATGGGTATAATCAAAGGGTTTCCCGATCTAATCCGCTTCCTTCTTGGGGCAATCGCCCGGCTGCTTGAAGTGAAGGTAGAGGGCTGCTATCCCAAAAAAACAGTGCGACTTGTACGCTGCTTTGGAGGGTATCGAATACCGCCTCGGCAGCATTCGCAGCGTTTGAAATGTGAACCAAATTAATAATACGTGGAGCAGCATGCCGAATAACGGATGCTGACACCCCAACGGTTGCCACGACCTGGGCAACAGAATCGTCAGAGAGGTAGCAGAATGACAGCAGAGAAAATCCAAGGGAAGCTGCGGCCTCAGCAGTGCCGCCTCGAGCTGGTTACTCCGCGGGACGCTTGCGTCAAGCAGACAGCAGATGCATGCATGAGCCGCCCGCAGATCGCCGCCTTGCTCGATGTGACGCCATCGGTCGCTACAAACGTGGCAGGTGCAGGGGGCTGGCGCTTTCCGATCAAGGTCAGGCCCGCGGAGGAAATCAAGGGCCAGGGTTCACGGGAATACCGCGAGAGCCGTATCAACGGCCATACCTATGCCGAGCTGCACGCCGCCGTCATGGGCGCGTCAGAGGCGGCACGCATGAGGGGAGAGCGGTCCCCAGATCATGCGTGGCGTTGGGCCGAGGACCACGGCCTGAAATGGACGGACGGGCGCACCACCGCATCGTTAAAGGAGAAATACAGGGCCAATGCCCACAGGGGCGCAGAGAAGCGGCTGGCAGCACACCGCGAAATGCTGAAAGACCCTGCCCGCTTCCACAAAGCACATCTGACGGATGAGCAACGGGCCGACTATGAGTTCCTGATGCAATCCAAGGGACTTGATAGCGCCACGGTGGCACAGTTCGTCGGCGTGCCAAAGGCGAACATTCATCATCCCCGCCGCCACCAGACCCATCAGAAGCGCCGCGATGCCATCCGCCGCGATCCCGAAGCCGCAATGCTGGCAGCAATACGCCAGCAGCAGGTGCGGAAATGACAAGCTCACAGGACGACAGCAAGGCGGTTCACGTCGCATTCTATGCATCCGACTGGCTGGCCGGAACGCGCGGCTACACCCCCGCCCAGACCGGCGTTTACATCACGATGTTGGCGATGATGTATGAGCATACCAAGCCCCTGCCCTACGACGACGCGCGACTTGCCCGTCTGTGCAACTGCCCCGCAGGCACCTTCAAGAAAATCCTCGCCGTGCTGATCGAAGACGGCAAGATTGTGCGCCTCGATGCGGGCCTCTGGAACAAGCGCGCAGGCCGCGAGCTGGAGGCCGCAAAAGGGGCGATGGATCGCGCCTCGGGCAAGGGAAAAAAGGCGATCAACGCACGCTGGAGCAAGGCGAAAGGTGAAAGTGACCACGCACAAAAACAGAGCGTCACTTTGCGAAGTGACGAACAGTTAAATCAAAATCAGAAGGATGAAAAAACTAATAAATTCAACGAAAGCTGGATACATGAGTATTACCCAAGTAATACTAACCAGAACCAGAACCAGAACCAGAGTAAGGAGGAGGAGGAGGATACGCGCGCGCGAAAATCGCCCGATCCGAAGCGCAGTCTGATCGGCCAAATTACCCATGCCCTCGGCTTCGATCATCTGGGCATTGTGCCGAGGTATTGGATGGCATCGGATGCCCCCGTCATCGTCCAGCGATGGGTGACTGATCTGGGGCTGACAGCCGACGAGGTGCTGACCGTGGCAACCCAGAACATGCGTGCCCACGGTTCACCCGCCAATGGCCCCAAGACCCTCACCCGCCACATGCAGGACTATGCCGCAGCCAAGCACGCCCCCAAGCTCGAACCAACACCCCAGAAGGACCACAGCACTGTCACAGTTTTCAAACCTTCCTACCAAGATCGCCGCGCCGCTGCCGCCGATGACGCCCTACGAGAACGCATTGAGGGAGCAATCAGAAATCGCAGCCCATCGCGGGGCGGTATCAGCTTTGATTGAAACCGTGATGAACTGATACTGGCGCGACGAGCTGGAGGATTGGCCCATCAGCAGCATCAAGGGCGCGCTGCGCCAGCACTGCCGCGACCGGCCCGACAGGAAGCCGAACCTAGGGCACATCTTGCAAATCCTCAACAAAGCGTGGGGCCAGAAGCACTCGTCAGAGTTCCGCAAGGCAATAGCACAGCACCAGCAGAAGCCCTTGGCCGTGCCCCCGTCGAAAAGCGTCAGGCGATCGCAGCAGAGCTGGCAGATGAGTTTCTTGGCCCAACTCCAGCATCAGGCAACCTAAAGACAGATCAATGAAATTCAGGAGCAGATGAAAAGAGCCTGGACCGTCAAACTGCGCGAACTTCCAGCATTTGCTCATTGAGAACGCCGCACGTAGCAATACAAGGTCCGAGAAACGCATTGATTTATAATCATTCGCGTGCCAAACGGTGAACCAATCTCATCCGACAACCGAAAGCTAAATATGCCCGCCCTGCCCGACTGCCGCCAAGAAGCCTTCTGCCGCTTGTCCCTGACGGGGGGCTTTCGTCATTGACGCCTATGCACGCTGGATCGTCGGCTGGCGGGCGAGCCAAACAGCGCACGCAGGCTTCGTGCTCGACGCATTGGAACAGGCTGTTCACGACCGACGTCCGGACAAGGGCGCGGGGCTCGTCCACCATTCCGACCGAGGGTCGCAAGGCGGATTCAACCGGTCGTCGCAACACCTTCGATCATATCCTGATTGAGCAGTCGGTCGAGTGGCCTCGGCCGGTGTTTGCCACCCCAGTGTTTTCCGCGGACGCGTGTTCAGCGCTTGGGCAACGGCGTTGAGTTCCTTAGCACCATGCTGGCTGAGATCCGTGCCCTTGGGGAAGTATTGGCGGAGCAGACCGTTGGTATTTTCGTTGCTGCCGCGTTGCGAAGGGCTCTGAGGGTCGCAGAAGTAGATCTCGAGACCGGTGTCGATCCGAAGCTGCGCGTGTTGGGCCATCTCGGCCCCCTGGTCCCAGGTCAATGAGCGACGCAAGTGTGCAGGCAGGCTACTGATCGTCCCTGCGATGGCATTCCGGACGGCCTCGGCACCGTGACCGGCAAGGGCTGGCCCATTCTTGACGGATTTGCCCATCCCGTATCCCTCCACGCGCGGCAAGTGCAGGAGCATGGTGAATTGGGTCGTTCGTTCGACCAGCGTGCCAATTGCCGAACTGCCCAGGCCAAGAATGAGATCTCCCTCCCAATGGCCTGGGACAGCCCTGTCGCCAATCTTAGCCGGGCGTTCGCTGATCATCAACGCGTCGGCAATGAAGGCCTTGCCGCGGTTCCGAGCTCTTTCGCGAGGCAACCTGACGGCGCGGCCCGACCTCAGACAGGCGGAGAGTTCTCGCCTCAGTGCTCCACGTCCTTGAATGTAAAGCGCCTGATAGATGGCTTCATGGCTGATGCGCATGGTCAGATCCTCGGGGAAGTCTACCTTCAGGCGCTGCGAGATTTGCTCCGGGCTCCAGGCATATGACCAGCGTCGGCTTTGCCGGTGAACTGCTCGCCGCACTTTCCATACTACGACAGGCCCATCGAAGGCGATGCCGTCCGGTGTGGCTATGAGACCGGAGAGCCGTTCATGCACGTAGTCGCGCAAAGCGGGATTGAGCGCGAGCTTGCTGGCCTTTGGACGCACGATCCGCATGCCACTGCGCGGCAATGGCCCGATAGTCGAACTCTCCGCCGCGTTTCGCCGAGTTGCGCCTGATCTCGCGAGAGATCGTGCTGGGCGATCGGCCCAGTTTACGCGCGATTGCGCGCAGGCCGGTGCCCCGAGCGCATTCGATGGCTATCTCCTCTGACCTGCCCCCTGCTGGTCCCTCATTCATAACGAGAGTTTGCAGGTTGGATCTGGGTATTCGGTTGCTCTTCCTGGCGCAAGTGCGCCGGGCGCGGAGCCCTCAAAATGCTCAAGCGCACGGCGCGCTTGCTGCGGCGTCTGGTTACCCAAGGACGAGTGCGGCCTGACCGTGTTATAGTCGTAGCGCCACAGGGCCAGCTTGCGCCGCGCGTCATCCAGGCTGTCGAAGATTTCCTCGTTCAGCAGTTCATCCCTGAGGCTACCGTTGAAGCTTTCAACGAAGGCGTTCTGCTGTGGCTTACCCGGATCGATGTAATGCCACGACACCTCGTTCTCGTCGGCCCATTTCAGGATCGCCCGACTGGTGAACTCGGTTCCATTATCGCTGACAATGCAGCCTGGCTTGCCGTAGAGCCGGATCAGGGCACTGAGTTCCCGGACGACCCGTGCGCCGGACAGGCTGGTGTCCGCGACAAGGCACAGGCATTCACGCGTGCAGTCGTCGATCACGGCGAGGATCCGGAACTTCCGCGAGGCACCGAAGCTGTCGGAGACAAAGTCCAACGACCAGCGCGCGTTGACGCCCGCAGCCGATGGCATCGGGATTCTTGTGCCACGCGCTCGCTTGCGACCGCGTCGTTTTTGCACGGACAGCCCTTCCTCGCGGTAGATCCTGTAGAGCTTCTTGTGGTTCATGATCATGCCCTTGCGTTCTAGAAGCACGCCGATCCGGCGATAACCGAACCGACGTCGCTTTCCGGCGATCTCCTGCATCTCCTTGCGGATCTCGACACTGTCCGGCGGGCGTTCTCGCCGGACTGTCTTTGGATCGACACCGACCAGCCTGCAGGCTCGGCGCTGCGAGATATCATGATCCCGTATCACCCGAAGCGCCGCGTCTCGCCGCTTGATCAATGTCGTCAGCTCTTTCCCAGCAGGTCTTTTAGGACGACGTTGTCCAGCATGGTATCGGCCAGCAGGCGCTTGAGTTTGGCGTTCTCGTCTTCGAGCGATTTCAATCTGGCCGCCTCGGACACCTCCATCCCGCCATACTGGGACTTGAACTTGTAGAACGTTGCAGGGCTGAGGCCATGCCTACGGCACACCTCTGCCGTCGGCATGCCGGCTTCCTGTTCCTTGATCATCCCGATGATCTGCGCCTCGGTGAAACGGCTCTTTCTCATGTGTCTGCTCCCTAAGAGTTGGCGCAGACTCTACATTACGGTGAGGGATTTCGCGGGGGGCAGGTCACAGGTCATGTGCAGACGCAGCGAACAGCTGGTGAGAACCCGTTTTTCGGCTTCATCGTCATTATGCTTAAAGCCAGTTTGAAGGGGATGGCGCGTCAACCACCACACCCTTCAGGTATCGACCAACTATTCGCTGATCGTCAAACGGCATAGCAGGGTGTTGTCTTGCTTCAGGCTTTCGCCCCAGACCAACTCTGCACTGTCGTCCCATGTGACTTCGTCATAGCCGTCCTTCGGGCCGACATCGGCGGCGGAATGGACGATTGCGGCAGGCCAATCGCTGTCATCAAAATCGGGTGCGGTCCAGTCAGCCGGAATGTCAGTGGCAACAAATCCGCAAGCCCCTTCCCCTGCGACAGGGTTCGCCTCTTCGGCGCAAGACGGCTCTACCGGTGCGAACTGCACGACAAGGCATTTCATATCCGCATCGGTCACGGCGAGCGTTTTGCCAGACACCGCGTCCTTGAACTGGGCAATCATGCCACCGTCGCCCATTTGCTGGCGATCTGTGCCGATATATTCCAGACCGCTGTCGTTTTCCTTGAAATCCTTCGCCTCAATCGCGATCACTGCTGGCAGCTCGACCGAAAAGGTCGCGGTTTCTTTGTTGAAAGACCGCTCAGTCGTAATCGACACGGAGTCCTCAAGGACCACCTCGCCATTGGCGGACATGGTGAACCAGTTATCAACCCAAACGTCGGCGGTGATGTCGCGGGTTTCGGCCTGAGCGGCGCAGGCTGTCAGGGCTGCTACTGTCGCAAAGATAAAACGCATATCGTGTCCAATCGTGTCGAAGGTATCGTGATTTAGTTCAGGAAAGTGATGGAGTCGCCGGCAAGGACATGACCCTTCAGCGCGGCCATAACGTCGGTCCAACCAATGCCGATGTCATCTTGTTCCGGCAGATCAGCCAGCGGCGCATCAAGAGCATAGACCCAGATCGTGTATTCATGAGTGCCTGCACCGGCTGGTGAACAGGGCGGTGTATAGCCGGTCGCGCGAATATCTTTATCGCTGCCCTCTACCCCCAAGGACTCCGGATTGCCCTGCGCCACGCCGTCCGCATCGGCGGGTATATTCCAGACCAGCCAATAGTGGCTCGGCTCGTTTACACCCGGATAGGTGCCATTGGGGTAATGCTGCATGACGATGGCATAAGCTTGGGTATCAGCAGGCGCATTTTCCCATGACAGTGGAGGCGAGACGCCGTCCCCGCCGCTGCGCGTGCAGCGCAGATCGTCGGGCAAGGCAGCGCCGTCCACCAGTGCTGAACTTGTCACGGTGAACTTCGGCCCCTCTGCATGAGCGGCGGGTGCTTCACCCGGCTTTGGCGGCGGCGTTTGCTGCGCAGTGGCGGGCAATGCGGTCGTGCAGCACAGCAGGGCGATGGCTAATGCGGAAAAACGGGTCATTCGCGGCACAGCTCCTGCTCGAATAACTCCCCGCCGTTTGTCACGGTGCGGGTCTCGAAATTGTAGCAATTCTCGGTCTCGGACGGAGCGTATTTGATGTAATAGTCGCCGCCCTCATAGCTATAGGTCATGGTCCGCGTGCCGTCGTCATCCTGCACGAACACCAGGTCATCGACTCCGCCGCGCGGTGGCTGACCTGCCTCTGGCCCCGGTCCGCCCTCTGCGGCACCCAAAGGACGCACACGCGGCAGGGCGTCGATGTCAGGCACTTCGCCCATTAGACATTGGATGATGTAAGGCGCACCTTCGGACGTGTGATAGCGATAGCCAAAGACATCATCGGCTTGCCCGTTACACACATCCAGAACACCTTCGGCAATGGCGGTGCCGTCAGGATTGGTGTCTGCGTAGATCGGAAAGCCATCAAAGGCCCAGCCGATGATCGCATCGGAGCCCTTGTTCGCCATCTGGTCAATCATGCAGGTCGGGGCGGCATGATAGTGATAGTCATCACCACGCCCCGCATGGCCGCCGCAGGCATCAAGCTGACCCGTCGCGACGGTATCCAGATTGGCCTGATAGGTCCCCAGATCCTCTTGCGACATCTCTCCACCAGCGGTGTAGTCATAGATCGGCACCCCGTTCACTGCCACGCCAAGAGCCGCATCGCGGGTGTGCGGCGCAGTTCCTTTGATAGGGGCCAATGTAATAGGGGAGGCGTAGTTAACCGCAGGCACGGGCACTTGCTCGTTCGTACCAATAATCCCCGTCATCATCTCGTGGTCGGGATAGGTATCGCCAGAGATCAGGGCCTGATTGTCGGTGCAGGTCACCGTGACCACATCGTCAAAACCCGCCTCAGCGACGGATTCCGTCACCGCTTCGCAGTGAAAGGAGTCTTCATGGGCTTGCCCTGTGGTGGCACAAAGGCAGGCCAGCACGGCTAAGCCAGGCGGAATGAGCAGATGTCGCATGTGGATGCCTCTTATAGGATATGTGACGGTATCGATGCTTATACGATGCGTCTGCGTCTTCCCGCCGTTTCATAATGGTGAAATTAACGCGGAATGGTGCGGTCGAACGTTTCTACCGTGCGACAGCTTCATTGTATGCAGGTTGGCATTGCCCCGCAATTCACTGCACCATAAAGTGAGCGTCGTGCTGAGACAGCAGCTATTGTCGGAATAATCATCAGTCATTGCCTTCGCCGCATTGTATAAGTTCGTGGCGCGCTGATTTTGAGCCTGCAATGAAGGTCCGCAATGGCGGGCCGCACCGCGGCATTTTAAGGCGGTGGCAAAGGACGGTTAGGGCCATCCACGTCGAAGCAGAGGCCGCGTTTTAGGAGATGTTGCGCCACATTCAAGGTATGCTTGGAACTCAACATGGAAAACGTTGCGCTTGCTTCACGAGATCGCACAGCCACAGGCATGTTGGCGCAGCACTTTACCCAAGATAATGCCGAACTTGGAAAAGGCCGCACATCCTTGATAACTATTGCAAAGTGAAGTGGTCCCAGCAAACTGGACAGCGAGCTAAGGTGTATCCCAAACCTTTAAAGGGATACGAGAATGGCGAAGCGCCGAAAGTTTACAGACCAGTTTAAGGCCAAGGTCGCATTAGGCTCAGGACTGAACTGGCCCCCGTTTCGCCCGGACACTTGTGCATAGCCATGGAGGCTTAGGCATATGCCTGAGCACGTGCTTATGTCTGAGATTGAGATCATCACCGATGGCGGTCGTCGGCGCCGCTGGACTGCTGCCGAAAAGCTGCGGATCGTGGAGGAGACGCTGGAGGATCATGCCGCCTTTCGTTCGACCGATCTGGCGACCGCGCCCCCCCTTTTTCGCATGCAGACTGCAAGCCGTGCGGTGCGCCTTCAAATACGTCGCGTCGATCATGATCGTCTTGGAATCAGTGTCCTTTGCGGCCAGGCCGACCATGATCTGTGCAAAGACCCCGCTATCGCTCCAACGCTTCCAGCGATTATAGAGCGTCTTGGCCGGTCCATATTCCCTCGGTACGTCGCACCACCGTAAGCCATTGCGGTTGATGAAGAAAATGCCGCTCAGAACCCGCTGATTGTCCACGCTTTGGCGGTCCTGGCTCTTGGGAAAGAACGGGCGAAGACGCGCCATTTGCGCTTCGGTCAGCCAGAAAAGGTTACTCATTGATCAAGTCTCCTTGCGGAGCCTGAATCATGCAGAGACCGTAAAATCAATGGGTCTGGAGCCTATGCATATCTGCATGTTGGCTGCATATTCTATTGCTATTGTAGGAATATGAAACGACTTCGAATGTCACTTACCGCCAAAATTTTTACTGCAATCTCTACATCTGCAGTGTTGGTTGTTGCGGTTATGGCATTGCTGGTCGCCTCATCCATGCGCGACGGATTTGCACAGTATTTGCTGACTGGTGAATTGGCGCGGTTCGATGATTTGGCCACAGCTCTCGGGCAAAGCTATGATCCCGACAACCCGCACTGGGCTGGGCTACAGCAGAATCCAGTGGATTGGTCTGAATTTGTACGTATGCATTTGCCGGAAAAAGGGCCGCGCGGCAATTTGCCGCCACTAGGCCCTCCGCCACCCGTTTTTACGGGCGATCCGATGATGCTGGATCGTCGGCTGGTCTTGTTGGACGCGCAAGGTGGATATGTTGCCGGAGCGGTCGAACGTCTGGACCTGTTCGAACGCCGCCCGATTTGTATCGGTGCGCCATGTGACGACGAAAATGCCGTTGGTTATCTGGGACTGAACGCACCGACATTCGATACCAGCGACAGCTTTTTTCTACGCGGCCAGTACAAGTCTCTGGCGTTGTCAGCGCTGATTGCGGTCCTGATCTCTGCCGCGGCGGCGTTTCTGGTCGCGCGACAATTTCTGATCCCGATCAAACGGCTTGAGGGTGGGGCAAAGACCCTTGCTGCAGGCGATTATACCGCGCGGATGGTTCTGGATCGCAGCGACGAGTTGGGCCAGTTGATCGGCCATTTCAATACGCTGGCGAAAACACTGGAACAGACCGAGCAGGCCGAAAGGGCGTGGATTTCCAATACAAGTCATGAATTGCAAACGCCTCTTGCGGTCCTGCGGGCGCAGATCGAAGCATTGCAGGATGGCATTCGCAATCCGGATGACAAGACCTTAGCCCAGATGCACTCGGCGCTGATGCGGTTGTCGCTGCTTGTGCAGGATATCAAGGTCTTGTCGCACGCACGCGAGTCCGGTCTGGGAACACATTTGGCGCCCGAAGATTTATCCGAAATCGCAGGCAACGCAATGATGCAAGCCCAAGCCCGATTTCAGGCTAAGGGCATCGACTTGGTCAGCGAACTGGAACCTTCAACATTCGTGATGTGCGACAAGGCGCGGATCGGACAGGTTATCGACAACCTGATACAAAACGCCGAACGTTATACAGATGCCCCCGGCACCGTTCTGATGACGGTGGAGCGTCTTGACGGATCTGTCCAGTTGACCATTCAGGATACCCCGCCAAGCGTGCCGCAGGATGTGTTGCCCCGCCTGTTCGACCGGTTTTTCCGTGCAGAAGGGTCAAGGTCACGCGCGCATGGTGGGTCAGGGCTGGGGCTTGCCGTTTGTGAAGCCATTATCAAGGCACATAAAGGGACGATCACCGCGCAAAAATCGGCAATGGGTGGCATCAAGATTACCGTGAACCTGCCGGAGGCATCCGAATGAAAACACCCAACATCCTGATCGTCGAAGATGAAACCGATCTGGCCGAGGTTGTGCGTGACTATCTGATTGCTGCCGGTATGACCGTCGATATGCTTTTCGAAGGCACAGATGCAATCGCAACGGCGGCATCGGGAAAATATGACCTTTTGGTGCTAGATCTGATGTTACCGGGCGTTGACGGGCTGACGATTTGCCGTGAGCTGCGCAAAACCTCGGACCTTCCGATCATTATGACCACCGCCAAGGTGGAAGAAATCGACCGCCTTCTGGGGCTGGAAATGGGCGCGGATGACTATCTGTGCAAACCCTTCTCGCCTCGTGAACTGGTTGCGCGGGTACGTGCTGTATTGCGGCGGCGGCCGTCAAATGAAATCGGATTGCCAGTGCCTGATACACGTCTGTTGATTGATGGCGATAAGTGGCGCGCAACACTGGATGGCGCTGATCTGGATCTGACACGCCGTGAATTTTCACTGTTGGCCGCGCTTGCTGCACGTCCGGGACGGGTTTTTTCGCGCGATCAGCTGCTATCCTTGGCCTTTCCCGACGATACCGCCGTATTCGACCGCACTGTCGATAGCCATATACGCAACCTTCGCCGCAAGATGAATGCGGTGGGCGAATGGGACCCGATCAGGTCGGTTTATGGCGTCGGCTATGCCTATGAGGGCTAAGCCCGTCATTTTTCCTGTTCCTGCATGTTGCGTGCATATTTGCTGCAAATCCGCTCCTCAAAGAAGGTGCAAAACGCTTGTGACGTCAAAGAAGCAACGTCGTTACAGGAGCCTTGATATGACCTATGACCTACAAAGCCCGACTGCCAGGACCCGCAGCATCCCTGCTGACCGGTTGCGTGCCCCGCGCATGAAGCAGCATCACAAGATTATCGCTGCCATTATGGTCAAAGCGCTGATGATGGGCTTTGCCGGCATTTCGATTGTGCAGACCACCAGCGGAGCATCTGCGGCTGAACCCACGATTATTCTGGCCCAGAACGGCCCCGCGAAAACGAACGATCAGCAGGGCCGCCCCCCGCGTGAGGCGATGGAAGCCTGCAGCAGTAAAGCCAAAAATGATGGCTGCAGCTTTTCGGGCCGCGACAGCCAGACGGTCAAGGGTGTCTGTTCGTCGCCCGACGACAAAGCACCATTGGCATGTATGCCCGCCGGTGGGCCTAAATAAACCCTGTGGGGTTATCCGTTTCGAAACATTGCAGGCAGGCGCCCCCCCCCCCCGCCTGCGTCACAAAAGGGACCACCATGCGTAATGTGAACCAGATCTGCTCGGCCGTTCTGATGGCAGGGTCGCTGATCTCCCCCGGTATTGCCTTGGCACATACCGATATCGCCGCTTTTGACCAATCCGTTTTCGCGGAAGCGCCCGAAACGGTTGACTGCACGCTGGAGGACGGGACGCAGACGACCTGTCACAAGCTGGTCGTCAACTATATGCCTGACGGGTTGGAGATCGGCCCATTCTGTCCGGCCACATTGGATGACGCTGGCGGGATCTGGAACTGGACGGGCGAAAACGGCAAGCTTTACCGCATTGATGGTGATTTCCTGCGGATGCTGGACGGGCTTGGTTATCGTTTCTTTGACGATGACGGTAACGTTCACAGCGTCGATAATGCAACAACGCGCCCCACGGTCGATCACGCCTGCATTAACGTAACGCCTGATGAAACCGTCGAAATCACGATGCTGGTCCCAGAAACACCGGTGATGGCAGAAAGCCCGAAAACATTGGGCGTGGTTGGCAAAGTCGGCGTTGCGCTGGATGGCGTGCCGATCTTCTCTGACGCACCAAGCATCCAGCAGACCGGTCACATGCCCGCGCTGGACACATGTGGCGGCCATATTGATCCGGGTGGCTGGTATCACTGGCATGCGACGGCGACCGATATCGATACCGTCTATGACCATGCAAACGTTAAGGCCGATTGCGGATTGCATCAAGATAGCAGCGCGCAGTTCGGCTATGCATTTGACGGCTTTCCAATGTTTGGCAGCACCGAAACCGACGGCTCTCCTGTGAGTGAACTGGACGCATGTAACGGCCATACCGGCCCGACCGCCATCGGTGAGACCTATCATTATCATTCGTCCGAAGACTTTCCGAACCTGCCGCCCTGCCTTGTCGGTGTCCAGGCCGAGAACAATTTCTCGACCACAGCAACCGCCGGAGTAGGCGCGTCCCGCGCAGGCGAAGACATGCGCATTGAACCTCCACGTCCGGACGATGGCGGTCCTGCTGGCCAAACGCCGCCGGGTTTTGACAAAGCCGCCGAAAAACTTGGCGTGACAGTCGAGGCATTGTTGCAGGCACTTGGCGATCCGCATGGCGGACATCCCGACATCGCTGTGGCTTCCAAAAACCTGGGCGTGACCGAAGCCAAGCTGCGAAACATTTTGCCGCCGCCGCCGAACCATTGACCCGCTTTGGCGCTTGCGCCCTGGCTGCCCAAGGACCTGTTTCAATGACCGCAAACGCAACACAGATCACCGGACGACGCCGGTTTCTTATTGGTCTCTCAGCCCTTGCTTTGGCCGGATGCAATAACGCTGGCCCAGCCCAACTATCTTTCCGTTCAACATCGGATCCTGACCCGCTGGCATCCGTACGTTTAGTGGCAAATGCTGGGCCCGAAACTTGGGCCCGACATGCGCCAGTCCACCGTCGCAACGTCCTCGCCCTATCCAGCGGTGCCGAGGATGGCGCATTCGGCGCAGGTGCTTTGGTCGGGTGGTCGCAAACAGGCAAGCGTCCTGAATTTGATATTGTTACCGGCGTATCGACGGGCGCGCTGATCGCTCCATTCGCGTTTTTGGGGAGGTCCTATGATGGCAACCTGCAGCAAATATTTACGCAATACAGCGCTCACGATATTATGCGGTTGAACCTTTTTAATGTGGCGGTCAGCGATGCGCTGTATAATACGACACCACTGGAAAAACTGATCTTTAATTATACGCCCCCATCTTTCCTGAAGGCGATAGCAAAGCGTCACGCAGAAGGCGCAAAACTGTTTATCGTCACATCAGAGTTGGCAACATCGCAAGCTTATGTCTGGGATATGGGTGCCATTGCACAAAGCGGTCAATACGATCTGTTTCGCGCGATCCTGCGCGCCTCATCTGCGCAACCCGGTTTGTTCCCGCCCGTCAAACTGCAATACATCCGGGACGGTAAAACATATGAGGAAACGCATCTGGACGGCGGGGTCCACATGCAATTTCTGGCGACCTCTTGTTATTCCGATCGCGTTCCGGCCAACGGACACCTTTATCTGCTAATCAATAACACACTACATCCTGCCCGAACCGAAAGCGCAGGCTCGGCCATCGGTATCTTGTCACAGGCATTAACGACGATGAACCGCGCCAGTGCCTTGGCGGCAGTCAATTCGACACAATCTTTTGCCGATATGAACGGGATCAAGTTATCTGCGGCTGCGATTAATCCCAATGCAGGAATCATCTATGACTCGTCAGATCGTTTTTCGCAAAGCTATATGAACGCTCTTTTTGATCATGGTTTCCAGCGCGCTGTGGATGGCAACCTTTGGGTAGTATGAAATATCCATTGCGCCATATGCCATCTGACAACCTAGAGAGTTGGGTTAGGATTTTCGACCGGTTTGCCGTTTCGCCAAGTTCCAGCATGGGTCTCATGTCAGGCTGCGGATTTCGGTTCGGTTTAAGGTATCATAGACCTCAGCTGGCGCCAGCAACGCGTGCGGTGGGCCGCGATCTTTTTCGTAACAACATCTGATCCAGACCCCGATCCTCTTGCGTGCTCCTGAACCCTTCTCGAAACCTTTGAGGGCGACACATTCGCCCATAAAAGACCGCCACAGTCTTTCGATCATCTGGGTGTCGATCCAACTATTTGATCCCAAAGTTTGATGTTGCGATTTTGTCTCGGGCTCCGAAGGAACCACTGGGGGAACAAGTTCATCATGGGAGCGCCACGGTCGAGCCATGAGAACGACACTGGTTTAAGTTGGCAATATGCCAAAGCGGCAGAAAGACTTGGCGTTAGCAAGGAAGACCTGAATAATGCACTTCCAGCGCCTCAACATTGATCCAATTCAGATACATCTGCGGAAGATGATCTTCCGCAGCCTATCCATAATATAACTCTCCTGTTATGGCTAAAGAGAAAGCTGCCGTATGAATAACGAAGTCATATCCAAGCAGTATGCGATCTTGCTATTTGCTTGCGCGGTCTGGTTTGCCCTTTCAGGCTTGGCCTATAGTCATCAGACTGAGCCTGCTGTCGTGACGGTCATAGTCGAAAGCGAACAAGTTGAAATCACCATACGCGATGCCATAGAACCAATGATCGCGATCACGCGTGTTGATCCTAAATCGAATGCCGACGCTGGACGTGTAAATGAGATTTATCAAAATCTGCGTTATGAAGAGCCGGAGGTACTGGAAAGTATATTCCGGGATAATTGGGAAATGATTTCCAAACAGATCAATATTTTCGCAGGCGATACACGGTTGGAGCTTGTGTTGGACACGGCGATCGTCCCTGAAATAGGTGATCCCAAACAGTTGCGGTTCAGTACTCTTACCATCAAAGCAACCCTGCCAGCGGACGGCACGCCGGTCCGCCTTGGATGGCGCACCGATTTCGGACCCATAGGCATTCATCAATTAGGTGGTGATGGCGAAGGTTACACCCAGATCTTGCAAGGTGGCCAGGTAAGCGAACCCATGTCGAGGGCAGTTCCTGTGAAAGAAGCCGCAGCGACCATCTTTACGCGGTTCATTGTCGCAGGATTTGAACATATCGTTCCCAAAGGTACCGATCATATCCTGTTCGTGCTCGGGCTATTTTTGTTTTCATTGCGCTTAAGGCCAATACTGGCACAAGTAACGGCGTTCACTCTTGCCCACAGTGTATCGTTAGCTTTGTCCAGTCTTAATATTGTGTCTATGCCGGCACGCATAGTCGAACCATTGATTGCAATTTCCATCGTCTATGTCGCGATCGAAAATATCTTTTTCGCCCGCAAAGATAGGGTTTCTTTCGCGCGCGTTGCAGTAGTGTTCTGCTTTGGGCTCTTGCATGGGCTTGGATTTGCATCGGTGCTGAACGATGTGGGACTTCCGGCAGGACAGTTCGTGCTTGGTCTGATCGGCTTTAACATCGGCGTCGAGCTTGGCCAGCTAGGCGTAATCCTGATCGCTTTCTTGCTTTTGGGTTTGCCGTTCGGCCGCAAGCATTGGTACCGCGCGGGCATCGTTATTCCCGCATCTGCCGCCATTGCAGCAGTGGGTCTTTGGTGGACTATCGAGCGGGTCCTAGGATGATCCTTTAACGCAGCTCTGCTTTAGCCAGTAGCGACAATTGACCAGCCAAACAAATACCCACGCGTTGGCAAGGCTATTTCAGTGCCAACATCCTGATAATATCCTTGAAAGGAAAAACTCCTCATGACGTCATTACACCGCACCGTCGCAATTATAGTAGCTGCCGCAGCAGCTCTGCCCGCAGGTGCTTATGCAGATCAGATAGATGATATCTCTGACTTCTTTGTGAAGGCTGATATTATCAGCGGCCCGACAGTAGTTGATTGCACCCTTTCAGGTGGCTCCCAAAACTCGTGCTTTTCGATTACGGTCAAGCCAAGCCCGAAAGATTATACTCCCGGGCCATGGTGTCCGACGAATGTCTCTGACGGGGCAGATAAGGGTGGGATATGGTTTCTGGACGGCAAGGTCGAAGACGTCAACGGTGCCTTCATTACCCGCCTTGCCGACATCTACGGTGATGCTGAATGGCAGCTATTTGACAAGGCATCCGGCGATATTCGCTTCACGGGGACCCTGGAGGCTTGCGAAGCTGCCGCGCGCCCAGATGTTGATCCAGAATATCAGAATTACTGTGTGCAGTGCCTGCCAGAATACCTGCCGGATGACGCCTCGGTTACTTATGTGATCCCAATGGCACCCGTGATGCTTGACGAGCCTGCACAAACAACTCGTGCTGGATCAGGCATTGCCTATAATGGTGTCCGTCTGGATGGACCTGCGCCGGTAGAAGCTATTCTTGCAGCCCATACAATTGCGCCTTTTGACGATTGTGGCGGCCACGTAAACATCCATGTCGGCTATCATTATCACGCAGTCACGACCTGCCTTGAAGATGCACCCGCAAGCACAGCCATCACGGCCGATTTTGGACCACAGATTGGTATCGCGATGGATGGGTTGCCAATCATGCAGCACAACGAAGAGATCGCTGACAAGCTAGACGTTTGCAATGGCATGACCGTTGAGGGCGCTGGTTATCTCTACTTCGCCGGTGCGCCGGGTGACAATGCCATCCTCGGCTGCCACGTCGCAGAAATAGGCTGCACTCTCGAAGACCCATCGGGCACATGCGACGCCTCGGTCGATCCCCGCCGTGGCCCGCCTCCTGGCGGCGAAAACCAGCAGCCTGCCAAGATGAAGTAAACCCAAATTTTCGTTCCAGCGTCTTTCACAAAGACGCTGGAATAAATGCTTCATCAGGGCCAGTTTATAGAAATTTGTAGCTAGGATCAGGACTCATTCTTGTTCACAACCAGAACAGAACGGTTGCGGCCAATGCGATAGCTGAGAGGTAGGTTTCCGGGCACCTGTCGTAACGCGTGGCGACACGTCTCCAGTCCTTCAGACGACCGAACATGATCTCGATACGATTGCGCCTTTTATAGCGCCACTTGCCGTATTTCACGGGCTTCTTGCGGGACTTCCGGCCGGGGATGCAGGCGCTTATCCCTTTGTCTTCCAACGCTTCTCGCAACCAGTCGGCGTCATATCCCCTGTCAGCCAGAAACCGGTCCGCCTTCGGCAGGCTGTCCAGCAGCGCTGCCGCACCGGTGTAATCGCTGACCGGCCCTGCCGATATGAAGAACCGGATGGGACGGCCTTTCGCATCGGTAACAGCATGCAGCTTCGTGTTCATGCCGCCTTTTGTTCGACCGATCTGGCGACCTCGCCCCCCCTTTTTCGCGCGCAGGCTACAAGCCGTGCGATGCGCCTTCAGATACGTGGCATCGATCATGATCGTCTTCGGATCGGCGCCTTCGGCGGTCAGGCCGACCATGATCCGGGCGAAGACCCCGTTATCGCTCCAACGCTTCCTGCGATTGTAGAGCGTCTTGGCCGGTTCGTATTCGCTCGAAGCATCGCACCACCGCAAGCCATTGCGATTGATGAAGATAATACCACTAAGAACTCGCAAATCATCAACACGCGGGCGGCCATGGCTCTTGGGAAAGAACGGACGAAGGCGGGACATCTGTGCCTCGGTCAGCCAGAACAGGTTGCTCATCGATCAGATCTCCTTGCGAAGCCTGAATCATGCAAAGACCGTAAGATCAATGGGTCTGGAGCCTAGCGAATGGCTGCTCTCGCCGCACTGGCACCAAACTTCAAAACCGTTTTGAGTTTGAACAACGAGCCTATTGTAACGGCGATCAAGGCGATTGGCGTTTGTGCGAAAAATGTATTTTAGCGGACCGAGTGCTATGTAGATTTGAAAAGCTTACCGCGACGCCTTTTGCAGAAGGCCGATGAGCTCACCGAACTTTGCACGCTGTTCTTCTGGATCGCCACTCTGGATGGCGGTCTCGACGCAATGCTCTGCATGGTTTTCCAGAATGAGCTTTTCGACACCAAGGAGCGCAGACCGGATTGCGGCTGTCTGCGCAAGAATATCCATGCAGTAGCGGTCAGCCTCGACCATGCCAGCCACGCCCCGCACCTGGCCTTCCAGACGGGAAAGCCGATCCAGTGTCTTGTCCTTGTTTGCCTTCACGTGTCGCGTCTCCCTGCCTTTTGGAACCTGCCGCAGACTATCTTGTTGTATACCCCATATGGGTATATAACAAGGCAGGCAATGGCATACCGGGACGACACTACAATGGATTCACACGGCACGCATCACGATAGCAAAAGCGGCAAAGGCAGCGGCTATGGCCGGTTCTTCGCTATGATCGGCACCTCGACGGTTGTGATGTTTGGCCTGATGTATCTCAACACCTACGCCCTCGATCACGTCTTCTTCTCGCAGACCCGGATGTGGATGGCGCTCTACATGGGCGGGATGATGGCGATCATCATGCTCGCTTTCATGCTGGGCATGTATTGCAACCGGAAAGCCAACATCGCGATTTTCGCGGGCGCAGCCATCGCCTTCGTCGCCGGGGTTTATCTTGTCCGGTCTCAGGACACCGTTGGCGATGTCGCCTGGATGAAGGCGATGATCCCGCACCATTCGATCGCGATCCTGACCAGCGAACGGGCCAACATTTCCGACCCGCGCGTCCGCGAGCTGGCCGATGCGATCATCGAGGCGCAGCGCGGCGAGATTGCGGAAATGAAGCGATACATCGCGGATATCGAGGCCAACGAGGACGCTGCCCCCGGCACTCCCCGCATCGAAGAAGGGAACTGAGCAATGATGAATGGTGAAATGCACGAAGGTGCAGGCTGGATAATGATGGGCGGCATGGGACTGATCGCCCTGCTATTCATCGCCTTTCTGATCACCGGTATCGTTTATTTTGTCCGCAACTCTCGCTGACGCTGATCGCAAGGAGATTATGAAATGCCAAAGGACACCCGCGACTTTGCCGACGTAACAACCGATCCCGCCACCGCCGCGATCGGGAAAACAGCTGTTCTCTACCGCATGGCTCTGCCGAACCATCTGTGCCCGGCAGGGCAAAAGGCACGCTGGCTTCTGGACCGCAAAGGGTTCAAGGTCGATGACCGGCTATTCCGCGAACGGTCAGAAGTCGATGCGTTCAAGGAAGAATACGACGTTCCCACCACACCGCAGGTCTGGATCGACGGCGAGCGCGTCGGTGGCTATGATGCCCTACGCCAGAAGCTCACCGACTACGATCCGAAGGCCACGACCTACAAACCGGTGATCTACCTCTTCGCCGTGGCCGCCGCGACGGCGCTCGCGCTGTCCATTGGCTTCCTCGGCACGATCACATGGCAAACGCTCGGCTGGTTCATCTCGGTCTCGATGATCCTCTTGGGGATGCAGAAGCTCCGCGACATCGAAAGCTTCACGACGATGTTCCTCAACTACGATCTGTTGGCGCGAAAGTGGGTGCCATACGCCTATGTCTATCCGTGGGTTGAGACGGGGGCGGGTATTCTGATGACGGGTATGTTGTTGACCCCGCTTGCTGCTCCTGCGGCGCTCTTCATTGCAACGGTGGGCGCGATCAGCGTGTTCAAAGCCGTATACATCGACAAACGAGAATTGAAATGTGCCTGTCTGGGCGGCAACTCGAACGTGCCTCTGGGTTTCGTAAGCCTGACGGAAAACCTGATGATGATGGGCATGGGCCTCTGGATGTTGGGGATGTGGTTCGCAGCCTGAAACGTCCTCCACCGTTCCTCTCGGAAATCGAAATAAACAGGAGAACTCGAAAATGAACATCATCAAGACCGCCCTCGCAACTACCATTGCGGCGTTGGCATTTTCCGCACCAGCTTGGGCACAGGATGCCGGGTTCGAGCCTCCCGAACAGTGCACCAAAGTTTCTGCTATGGGGGAAATGGATCATTCGGCGATGGGTCACGACGATCCCGCTTACAACACGCGGTCGGAGAGTGACGATCATGATGCCATGCCAGAGCACGTGCAGGAGAATATGCGCAGAATGGCAATTACCATGCCCGCAATGGAGGAAGGTATGATGCGTGAAGATGCCGACGTGGCATTCGCCTGCGCAATGATTGCCCACCATCAGGGCGCAATCGACATGGCGCAGGTGCTGCTTGAACATGGTGACGACCCGCATATGATCGAACTTGCCGGAGAAATAATCGCCGCGCAGGTCGGTGAAATTGACCAAATGACCGCTTGGCTGGCCGAGAACGCCGAATAGTATGACGCTGGCCGCACGTTCCGGATTTTGCGGCTACTTCTTTAAGGCACCTCCCAAAAACCACCGTTTGTTGAACGGTTCACCAGACCGGACACTGGTGCACGTGCAGCGAAGGTCTGAAAAGTCCCGCATAGCCGACTTTGCCAGTGCGATCTCGCTGCACCAAGGCACGAACGTCCGGTTTGGGGAAGCGGTATTGCACGTCTGCCGAGCTAGGAAGGGCAGCTAAGGGCCGTCTACGATCGTGGGGCGATGGTCCGGTCACTGAGGCACATAAATCGGCGTAGAATAGCCCCACACTGGCCAGCCAGATCAAATAGCCGCGTCCGCGTATCCTCCGTAAGCGTCCGGGCTGACTGCTCTGCCGCGCATAGAGTGTGTTCGATAGTGTCCGCTTTGGATGGCGGACACTATGGGGCAGCGAATGGCGCGTCGGACGAAGAGAAGCGGTCGATCTGTTTTCAGACGACGGCAGCGGGCGTTTCGGTGGCGCAGGTCGCCCGCCGTTACGCGATGAACGCGAACATGATTTTCAAATGGTTGCGTGATCCTCGATATGCGCCAGATCCTGAAGCGGTTGAGGATCTGGGAGATGATGCGCCCTGTTTCCTGCCGGTTGAGATCCTTGACCGGCCCCGGAACAAAGACACGGTCCCGACGCCTGACGCCAAGCCCGCGCACAGCGCGATTGAGATCGACATTGCAGGCGGTCACAGGCTGAGGATCATCGGTGGCTACGATCCCGAAGCATTGGCCCGGCTCATCCGAGGCCTGTCTGCATGATCCCGGTTCCGGCGAACACACGGGTGTGGCTTGCAGCGGGTGTGACCGATATGCGGCGCGGGTTCACGACGCTGGCGGCCCAGGCAGAGCAGACGCTGAAGCAGGACCCGTTTGCGGGTCACATGTTTGTCTTCCGCGGCCGCCGCGGCGATCTGATCAAGATCATCTGGTGGGACGGACAAGGCGCGTGCCTGTTCAGCAAACGGCTTGAGAAGGGCCGGTTTGTTTGGCCATCGGCGAAGGAGGGCAAGATCGCCCTGACAGCTGCCCAGTTGGCGATGCTCCTGGAGGGGATCGACTGGCGTCTGCCGCAACGCAGCTGGAAGCCGCTCAAGGCAGGATAAAGCGACGGTGATTGCCTGCGTGGGATTCCCGTCGCACCGTTGTTTTGCTATGTTCCGACCATGTTGGACGTGGCCAAATCCCTGCCGGAAGACCCTGATGAACTGAGACAGTTCACAGCGCTGTTGCTGGCTGAGGTGAAGTCGCAGGCGGTCCTGATCGAGAAGTTGCGGCATCAACTGGCGGGCCATCGCAGCCATCGGTTCGGCGCCTCTTCCGAGAGCATCGAACAGCTTCAACTGGCATTGGAGACGAGCGAGATCGCTGTCGCCAAGATGACCGCAAAGCTGCGGCTTCCCGACGAGGAGCCGAAGGACAAGCCGAAGCGCCGGCCGATCCCCGATCACATCCCGCGCATGGAAGTCGAACTGACGACGGGCGACGACGATTGCGCCCATTGTGGTGGTGCGCTGCGCCGACTGGGAGAGGATGTGACCGAAGAGTTGGAGTATGTTCCCGGCCGGTTCATCGTGAACCGCATCGTGCGGCCCCGCTTTGCATGTTCGGGTTGCGAGGGCTTCTCGCAGGCTGCTTTGCCATCACGCCCGATCGAACGGGGCCGTCCCGGACCCGGCCTGCTGGCACATGTGCTGGTCAACAAATACGCCGATCACCTACCGCTCTATCGCCAGAGCGGCATCTTCGAGCGCGACGGGATCGACATTGACCGCTCAACGCTGGCCGATTGGGTTGGCAAATCCACGGCCCTTTTGGAACCGCTCGCAGATGCCATTGGACGGCACGTGCTGGCTGGACAGGCCATCTTCGCAGACGACACCCCGGTGAAGATGCTGGCCCCCGGCACCGGCAAGATAGCAACAGCGCGGCTCTGGGCTTATGGCCGGGATGAACGACCGTGGGACGGTAGTGCCCCACCTGCCAGTTGGTATCAGTTCTCGCCAGATCGCAAAGGGCAGCATCCGAAGGATCACCTCGCAAAGTATCAAGGCTGGATGCACGCGGATGGCTATGCCGGGTTCGAGGACATCTACCGTTCCGGAGATATCCGCGAGGTCGCTTGCATGGCACATGTGCGCCGTAAGTTTGTCAACATCCACCGAGCCCAAGGCTCAGCCATAGCCGATGAAGCCATCCGGCGCATCACGCAGCTCTACGCGGTCGAGAAGGACGCGCGGGGATCACCACCAGAGTTGCGGGTCGAGATCAGGCAAGCCAGGGCAAAGCCGATCTTCAATGATCTCGAGGTCTGGCTGCATGCTCAGTTGCCCAGCATCTCCGGAAAGTCGCCGCTGGCGGCCGCGATCCGTTATGCCCTGACCCGCATGGAACGGCTCAGACCCTACCTCGATCACGGCATCCTGGAACTCGACAACAACACGGCCGAACGCGCAATGCGCTCCATCGCCATTGGCCGGAAAAATTATCTCTTCGTGGGCTCGCAGACTGGTGGAAAGGCCGCCGCAATCGCCTACACCCTGATCGAGACAGCCAAACTGAACAGTATCGATCCGCAGGCCTGGCTGGCCGACACACTTACACGCATCTCTGACTACAAGATCAACCGGGTCAACGATCTCCTGCCGTGGAAAACCGCGACATAGGGCGGTCAGACCGGACGCTTACAGACCATGAACTGGCCAGCCTACAATGAAGCGCTCAAGCGCCAGGGCTCGCTGACGATCTGGTTTGACCCCGACATGACTTGGGATGCCGCGCCGACAGGACGGCGTGGCCGCCATCTGACCTATAGCGACGCCGCTATCCAGACGTGCCTTTCAATCAAGGTCTTGTTCGGTATGGCGCTCCGGCAAACGACTGGTTTCGTCGAGAGCCTGCTGAAGTTGGTCGGCTTGGACTGGGCGGTGCCCGACTTCAGCACGCTGTCTCGTCGCCAGAAGACCTTGGCCGTGAACATCCCCTATCGCGGCTCCAAGGGCCCGCTGCATCTGCTGATCGACAGCACCGGCATCAAGGTCGAGGGCGAAGGGGATTGGAATGCCTGCAAGCACGGCGGTCCCAAACGGCGGGTCCGGCGAAAGATCCACCTCGGGATCGATGAGAAAACGTTGGAGATCCGTGCCGTCGAGTTCACCAGCAGTGGCATCGGCGACGCCCCCATGCTGCAGGAACTCCTCGATCAGATCCCACCCGAACAAGAGATCGGCAGCGTCACCGCAGACGGCGCCTATGACACGCGCAAGTGTCATGATGCCATTGCGGATCGTGGCGCCGCCGCCGTCATCCCACCTCGCAAGAACGCAAAACCATGGAAGCCGAACACCCTTGGAGCGGTCGCACGAAACGAAGCCCTCCGGGCATCGAAATAACTCAGCCGGGCGCTTTGACGAAATTGGAGTGGCTATCACCGCCGAAGCCGCGTCGAGAGCAAGATGCATTGCATGAAACTTCTAGGACAGCGCCTCATGGCGCGAGACTTCGACCGCCAAGTTGCCGAGATCCAGGTCCGGATTGCCGTGCTGAACGGCTACACCGCCCTCGGCATACCTGTTACAGAGGCCGTAGGATAAGTCTGTCCGGGAATAGGGGAAGCTCGGCCGTCACCCGATTTGCGCAACAAAGTCAACCAGCGATGCCATTCTCTCGGCCGAGGTTTCATGCCTGCGTATCTGGAGCGACTGCCCGTGGCATCCGATGTCCGGTGCGTCCGCGGCGAGCGCCATCGACGGCATGGCGTGGGTGACGGTCACGGTCCCGCTGGACGACACGACCGCAAAGTTCACGGCCAACACGATCACCTCCCAGCTGCTGGTCGGTGTATTTAACCCGGCAACGGACCCCGCTCAGGCGACGTTTGTGACCCAGAACCCGTTTGGTGGCTGGGAACGGCCCGTTGCGCCTGTGGCGCTGTCCGGTGGGGCATCCGGCCCATTCACGTTACGCGACCCTGCGCTCACCGCATTCAGCCTTGGCGGACCCATCGTGACGGCGGAGAAAGGGCTTGTCGGCGTGATCGTGCGCGCGGTCTATGGCACAGCGCAGATGGCCAGCTTGCCGGAGGTCGTAGTGGCAGCGCCCGCGGACGGGATCGTCGTGGACGATTTCGTGCGTCCGACCGATCCCGAGAAAGGAGCGCTCCCGCCACGCGCGGAGAGCGAAATGGGTAAAGTCATTGTTTTCGCGGATCAGGGCTCGCTCGGCTGGATCGGGGGCTTCTGCGGCCCATCAGGCGGCGCGGGCTTCGTCGAGACCTTTATCGCCACCATTGCCTTCTCCGTCTGACAGGTCCCACAAAGCGGCACAGCTACGCGGATCGCTGGGGACGGCAAACAACTTCCACTCGTCCCCGTGGGCCAGCAGTTGGAAGCACCGTTGCGTGGCCGTTAACCGAATCATCTGGCGAGCTGCGTCGTCCACGCGACGCCCTCCTCGGACGGGCGGCGGGCCATGGTGCTTCAGTTCTGGCGCTTAAACACGACCATGGGCACGTCGCCGACCGGATTTCGGAGTTTTGACGAGGCCGCGCCACTCGAAATGCTCGATGATGCACGGCGACAGGCGCTGTTCGGAAATGCCCCGACACCGCACAGCACCGACGCGCCTGCGCCCGCAGCGCCCGTGACCGAGCAAGCAGATGCCCGGCGCGTGGTCCCGGTTTGGGACGCGACGGGCATCGAGGCGCTGAGCCTCGACATCGCCGGTGGGTCGCTGACGGTGGGCTGCACCGAAAGCCGGGAACTAGCCCTCGCAATCCGCCTCGGCGCAGAAGTCAACGAGATCACCATAGGCAGTCGTCCCGCGCCCGACAACGGGCGGCAGGGCGACACGGCCTTTGCGCTCTTTGATGGAGGGGCGCGTGCGCAACTCGTCTCCGGCGCCTCCAATCGGTTGGCGACAGGGGGGCGACCGCGTCGACCTGCCCGGCCCTCCGTCCGATCTCCTGATTGGAGATTGCTGATCTACGTGTGCATCGTCCCCTCGGTAAGCCTTTATTTTCTTCGCCCGGGCTTGTAACGTCGAAGACAAAGCATATTGGCGCGGTTGCTACATGAGACCATATTGCTGGGGCTATCTTTACGGATCATAAACCAGTCCCCTCACGTCGCACGATCCCTCGGACTGCCTGTATTACAGGTTGATATCGGCGGGGTTTTCTCGCGTGTCTCCCAGCGTCTTTGGCTCAGGCTTTGTGATGTCGAAAGTTGCAAGAGAAGCGGGATCAATGACCCAGACGACAAGCGAAACAGAGCCCTGCGCCGAGGACACCTCTGCGATCACGACGGTGCCGCAGGTCGCGTAGTCTGCGGCAAGTGCGTCATCTGCCAGAGGTTCAAAGACAGGCCAGGGCAGGCGCTGCGACAGAGTGTTCACGGCGCGATCCTCGTCGGAGCGGACCGCAAACGCGTCGGACAGCACCCGTCCCGCTGGCAAATCCAGACGAGGCAGACATTCCTCACGTGAGACCACCGGCGACCACCCCCAGACAAGCCGCCGCAAGCCCGCGCCGCCGCGGCGAGCATCGGTGACGAAATCCGGGTCGCCATACTTGTTCAGGAGCGCGGCCTGCACGCCATCAGGCGTCACCTGGGACGGATCATAGAGCGTCACTCGCCCGAGTGCGAAGCGCTCCTGATCAAGTCTCTGGTCAATGATGGCGGCCAGTATCTCCGACCCCTGAAGGTCAACGCGCAGGATCGCATCGGTGCCCGCCTCTGTGCCGAAGACCTCGCCGCGGCCGGGCAGGTTCACCGGTCCGATCACCCGGTTGAAGGTCTGCGTGACGGTCCTCTGACCGGCCCCGACGGCTGTAATCGCGGCCTCGAACTCGGCCTGAGAGCTGTTGAGGCTGAGCCCCGATATGTCAGCTGCTTCCGGCGGTGAAACAGCGAGTGCCCGGATTTGATCGACAGACATGCGGACGGGCTGACCCGTCGGGTTCGGAGCGTGTCGCGAGGGTAAGGCGTCGGCACCAAAGAACACACTATCCGTCACTTGGAGAGACAGAACCAGCGTTCCGGCCAATCTCGGCGCAGTCGCACTCGCAGCCCCCCCATTTGAAGTCGGTTCGAAGGAAACTTCGGCGATCTCAGTAATGTGGCGCGTTTCGACGACACCGCGCCGCTCCTGCGGGACAAGGACGGCATCCCGCAAAACGACGACGGCATCAACGAAGGCGCTTTCGGCAGGCTCGAAACCATCTGTGACGGCATCAAACTGCTCTTGCCCGGTGCATTTCGATGCCGTCGGATGAAGGGCCATCCGGTAAAGCGCATAGATCGGACGACCGCCCATCTGCGTGAGGCGCACCTGAGCGAGCAGCGGGGCACGTTCGGGTGTGTCGCGCAACATGCGTTCAAGCATTCCAATATCCGCGCCATTGGCGGCGCGCACGGTTTCATAGTCAAAGCCTTCAAGCTGTGCCGCGATTCCGGGCGAGAATTGATTGGTCTGGGACCGATCCGCATACGACATCACCCCGCATCCCGCTTGGATCGGGTTGGTAGCAACCCGCGCCACCACACGATCAGGAAGGGCGGCAGCGCGCGCGCTCTGCCACGCGCGGAAGGCTGGCCAAAGGGCGGCGCGCTCGACACGGTTAAGCCGCTGCGGCTGCGGATCAAAGAAACGCCCCCAGACAAGGTCGGCCTCGGGTGTCCTAAGCTCCCTGTGAAGCCGGTCGAGCAACATTCGGTCAAGGGTCGGGTCGTCAACAGTGTCGGGTGCCTCACGCAGGTGGAGGAGATCGAGAAGATCGTGATCGAGCACCAAGAGGTCAGGCACCTCCATCCCAGCAGCTTGGGACGCGCCTGCCTCCGGGGTTATCGCGATAGAAGTGGCAGGCACGCCGTCAAGCTCCGCGCGAAACGTGGGAAGGCCGGTGTGATCCGTCTCGAACGAAAACAAGGTGATGTCCGAAAAGTCGAGGAATACGACCGGACGAGAACCTTCAAGCCCCGCCTCTTTGGCTGAAGCAGTCGCGTGAAACCTCACACGCCCGCGCACCGCCTGCAGGGCCTCGGACTGGGATGGGTCTAGCGCAAGGGCGTCGAAGACAGAGCGGTTGGCGAGCCGGACTTGCGGTGCGGTCAGGCCACTCTCGTTCGAACGCTGGCCAAGACGCACGTCCGACAGGGTCCAGTTCTCACCCTGACGATCAAACTCCACGACACCTGTTACAATCAGCGGGTCCGGCAAAGGCAAGGCTTGCGCTGCTCCGAGCGGATCGCTCACGCGGGCCTGCCGGTTCATCGCGGCTGCAAACGCAGCGGGATCATCGGCCACCGCAATTGCTGCCGCGATCATCGCTTCGCCCGTGGGATAAGGCACGTCGGCCAGGGCAGCAAAGCGTGCGAGGTCGCCCTCGTCAGCCAGCGGCTCCGCCGGTCCTCGATACGTGGCCGGATCGAGATCCATGACCTTGTTGGCGGCGAGCGATGCGAGGTCGGGATGGCTGCGCCCAACATGCAGGCTGGCCTCTTTCAGACCGAACCCGAAGGTCAGGCGCGGCTGGGTCATGGGACCATCTTCTGTGAAGGTCGCGCGCCGGACCGACAGATCTAGACGCGCTTTGACGCTCAGCGCGCGCCGACCTGGTCCGTCGAGCTGGTCCATACGCTGCAAAACCACTTGCGCCTGATCGCGGGGGACCGTCAGAAACTCCGGCAGGCCCGCAAGCACGGGATACTGCGTGCCGAGCAACCAACCACCTGCGCCCCAAGCGACGGCGAAGCCTCCCCGTTCGGTGTCGTAGTCGCGGATCGAAACACTTTCGACCACGGTCAAAGGCAATGGCTCCTCTGGCAGTACGGCGGCGATCTGTGGCCAAAGGGCCGTGATCGCGGCATCTTCCAGCTCTTGGCGTTCGAGCACGTCCACTTCAGCCGCGAACTGATTACGTGATGGCGTAAGCTTGTGCGGAGGGATCAAACTATCCTGTAGGCGATCGGGCGCGATTTCGGTCAGCGCAAACCAGAAGAGGTCGGGCGAAAGCCTCCTGTCCAGCACGGTCTCCAACGGCTGGGCCGTCAGTTCTTTCCAAGCCAAGGCGCGTGCGAGGCTCGGTTGATGGTAGTCAAAACGATCAACGAAATCGCCGTTTTCCACCGTCTCCAGCCGGAAGGCGCGCGCGATGTCGTCACGCGAAATTGCGGGCACGTCGCCCAGCAACGGCACGATCCAGATCGGATCACCAGGGGCGTACTGGTTACGCTCGGGAGCCGTCAGTTCGTGAAGCACGATGGACGTGACCTGACCTCCGGCGGTCGCCGTCCCTGTACGCGTGCTTTCGACCTCTGAAATGGTGAGCGTCGCGACGGCCATCGCACCCTGTCGTGTCGCAGCGAGTTCTTCGAGACGCGCCGCGCCCGCGCCATTCGGCTGCATGGCCCCCAGATCATGATTGAGGATAGGGTGCAAAATAACCGCCGGGGATTGCAGTGGCCCACGTATCGTCAGCTCCTGAAACGTACCGGAAATCGGCCCACGATTTTGCACATTGCCGGCAGCAAGCAGGAAACCTCCACCCTCGCTACGCCGGATCGAAGAGATGAGGGTGACGGTTGCGTCGAGGGGGAGCGCCGAGGGCTCGGTCGCGCGGGCAGCCAGCCAGGCGGAGGCCCGATCACGCGCAGCCGCCAGCTGTTCGGCGGTGACATCATTGGCTATCGCGAGCTCCGGGATGCGTCTCATCGCGTAGGAGATCGTTTCATCGTTAGCGGCCAGCGTCGGATTTGCGCGCAACGTCTCAAGCCACAGCGCATCCGCCACGCGATCGGCGTCGCTAACTTCCTGGGCCTCGACGGCGGCAGACCAAAGGCAAATGACAAAAGCAGAGGCGATGCGCAGCACGGATAATCCTCCGGGTAAAGCCAATATACTTCATCATTGCGCCTGAGTTCAAAATGCACAAGAAAACCGTTTTGAACTTTCGCGCATCTCCAACTTCAAAAATGACGCCGATCAAACAGTGAATCTTGCACTTTAGTCCGTGTTGACAAAAGGGATTCAAATTGCGGTGCGGGCATGATTCAAGCCGGTATCTGCGATGGAGACTAGCTTGGCACGAGACCTGATGTCGGACGACGAGCGGGCGCTCTTTGAACGGTTTATCCTAGCGGTCCGTGCGCCGAACGGGCGCAAACCGACCAACCACCGCCTTGTGCTTGATGGGATATTCTGGATCGCTCGCACCGGTGCCCCATGGCGCGACCTGCCTGAGGAATTTGGCATATAGTCGAGCGTCTACCGGCAGTTCCGACGCTGGACGCGGGTAGGTCTCTGAGAGGACATCATGGACGCCCTGAACCAAAGTGGGGCGGCGCCGGATGCCCTCCAAATGGTCGACAGCACCGTGGTTCGCGCCCATCATCAGGCTGCGGGCGCAAAAGGGGGACTCCAAGACAGGGTTTTGGCCGCTCAAGAGGTGGCTTCTCCTGGCCAGTGCGCAGCATCAGACATTCGGTGGTGAAGGACAGGTCGATGCCCTTGGACCGCGCCACGCGCTTCCATAAACCCAGCAGGTGCGTGAAGTCCTTATTTGCCGTATCCGGCTTGGCTTCGTCGCGCGTGACGCGATCCACCCACCGCTTGCTATCCTCCAAACATTCTCGCGATGCTTATCCTGCGAATCAGAAATCGAAGAGGCAGGATTTTATCCCGCCTCTCCGATCGTGTCTTGACGCTTTAAGTAGTCCTGATGCCTACGTGTCGAGGAGGCGCCTTAGGCTACGGCATCTGCATGCCTCGGCCCTTGTTCTCAGAGCAGGAAGTCATGCTCGATGAGTGAGATCTGCCGGCTCAGCTCGATAGAGAAATCCGCTACCAGGTCTCCGTCGATATCCCCGAGGATTACCGTCTTGCCATCGCTGCTCTGATACCGCAGCTGGCCGGCGACGCCGCTGAACCCCTTGGTCCCGATGAAGTCGAACGCATCGTCGCCCGCGCGCCGCAGGTTGGCGTCAACAGCCGTGAGGTCGATCTTGTCTCCCTGCGCTCGGCTGAAGTCTGTGATGACGTCGCGGTTCGACGCCCCAGGCCGAGAGTCGCGCGCCTGCGTGAACACGAAGCGGTCAGCTGCAAGGTCGCCTGTGAGAACGTCCTTTCCAAGTTCACCAAACAGCAGATCCCGACCGCCGCCCCCGGAGAGGTTGTCCGCGCCCGCGCCGCCGAAAAGCGAGTCCGCTCCGTCGCCACCGACCAAGATGTCAGCGTCAGCGCCTCCTTCCAGTCGATCATTGCCACCACCACCGACTAGCCGGTCGCGACCTGCGCCGCCCAGAAGCAGATCATTCCCTATCCCGCCCTCGAGCGTGTCGTTTCCGGCACCTCCACTCAGCGTGTCGTTGCCAGCATCCCCGTGCAGCAGATCGTGCCCGGTTCCGCCGACTAGTCTGTCATGGCCGCCGCCGCCTGAAAGCGTGTCGTTGCCGGCGCCGCCGTCGAGCTGGTCGTTGCCCGCGTCGCCGAAGAGCCGATCGTGTCCGCCCTGTCCGTAGATCCTGTCGTTGCCAGCGCCGCCTCTCATGACGTCGTCAAGTTCTCGCTCGAAGAACGGTGTATCGAAAGGGGGCTCGTAGACTGGCGTTCCGCCAGATAGGACATCATCTCCAAGGCCACCAAAGATGTTGTTTCCGCCCTGGTCGCCACGGATCGTGTCATTGCCCGCGCCGCCGTCGATGCTGTCGCCCTTTTGATTTTCGGGCAGGTGCCAATAGGTTGGGTGCTCTCGGCTGAAGCTCCAGGAGTTGATGATCAGAAGATCATCGCCGTTTCTGCCGTAGATGAAACGGTGCGGCAGATTGTTGTGATAGAGAGTCCGGATCGTGTCAGCCTCGGAAGTGCCGTCGATACGGTCGCCCGGAGGGTAGAGCGTGATGTCAGCCATGTTTGGTCCTGCCGGAGAAAGAAGTCGCAGCGTCACCCTCAATTGCGGGCGGTGACGGGTCAAGCTTCATCTTGTTCAACGTGAATGGAATTTTCGACGGGAACAAAAACGACACCGAAGCCACAAAGATCGTCAACTCCCTGCGCAATCCCATTTCCAATCTTTCGGCGGTGTTCGCAAGCCGTGTTGGTCAGCTATAGTACGCAAAGAAACTGCAACGTTAATGACCTCGTTGCGACATGAGCCAACGTCCGGATCGAGGAAGCTGCACTGCAGCACATGACTAGTGGTGACCGTCTGCAAAGGGCCGATTACGCGGATCAGGGGCTGCCCCGCACCGTTGCTGCCCCTAGGTCGGCGCAGCATCGACGCGAAGAGCCCATCAGCGACACTCGCGCTTGACGCAGCGAATGAAAGTACAACACGCCACTAAGGTTTTTTCCAGAACCGGATCGCCGGGCCTTCATAATCCGCGGGCAATTTAGCGACGTTCACGCCGCCTAGGATTTCGGTAGTTAATGCCAGAGGATGGAAGCGCGGGGCTGTTGTTGCCCAGTTGCCTTCCGCATCGCAATGGTGATTGACCTGCCCCCCGCGAAATCCCTCACCGTAATGTAGAGTCTGCGCCAACTCTTAGGGAGCAGACACATGAGAAAGAGCCGTTTCACCGAGGCGCGGATCATCGGGATGATCAAGGAACAGGAAGCCGGCATGCCGACGGCAGAGGTGTGCCGTAGGCATGGCCTCAGCCCTGCAACGTTCTACAAGTTCAAGTCCCAGTATGGCGGGATGGAGGTGTCCGAGGCGGCCAGATTGAAATCGCTCGAAGACGAGAACGCCAAACTCAAGCGCCTGCTGGCCGATACCATGCTGGACAACGTCGTCCTAAAAGACCTGCTGGGAAAGAGCTGACGACATTGATCAAACGGCGAGACGCGGCGCTTCGGGTGATACGGGATCATGATATCTCGCAGCGCCGAGCCTGCAGGCTGGTCGGTGTCGATCCAAAGACAGTCCGGCGAGAACGCCCGCCGGACAGTGTCGAGATCCGCAAGGAGATGCAGGAGATCGCCGGAAAGCGACGTCGGTTCGGTTATCGCCGGATCGGCGTGCTTCTAGAACGCAAGGGCATGATCATGAACCACAAGAAGCTCTACAGGATCTACCGCGAGGAAGGGCTGTCCGTGCAAAAACGACGCGGTCGCAAGCGAGCGCGTGGCACAAGAATCCCGATGCCATCGGCTGCGGGCGTCAACGCGCGCTGGTCGTTGGACTTTGTCTCCGACAGCTTCGGTGCCTCGCGGAAGTTCCGGATCCTCGCCGTGATCGACGACTGCACGCGTGAATGCCTGTGCCTTGTCGCGGACACCAGCCTGTCCGGCGCACGGGTCGTCCGGGAACTCAGTGCCCTGATCCGGCTCTACGGCAAGCCAGGCTGCATTGTCAGCGATAATGGAACCGAGTTCACCAGTCGGGCGATCCTGAAATGGGCCGACGAGAACGAGGTGTCGTGGCATTACATCGATCCGGGTAAGCCACAGCAGAACGCCTTCGTTGAAAGCTTCAACGGTAGCCTCAGGGATGAACTGCTGAACGAGGAAATCTTCGACAGCCTGGATGACGCGCGGCGCAAGCTGGCCCTGTGGCGCTACGACTATAACACGGTCAGGCCGCACTCGTCCTTGGGTAACCAGACGCCGCAGCAAGCGCGCCGTGCGCTTGAGCATTTTGAGGGCTCCGCGCCCGGCGCACTTGCGCCAGGAAGAGCAACCGAATACCCAGATCCAACCTGCAGACTCTCGTTATGAATGAGGGACCAGCAGGGGGCAGGTCACCCATTCAGCGCATTATCGCGACATCAGGCTACGGGAACAGACAGGTCGGTTCCTGCAACTTACCCAATCTTGCGATTGCGGCAGTTGCTTGGTTCATGGCCCAAGCTCCTTCGCTTTCGGTCTTGGCAGAATACAGTTTGAAAGAGTCCCACCGCCACTGGCGACTGCTTGGCCGGCAAGGTCGAGCCCGCATCCGCAGTTAATTCCCTGCCGTTGATATATACAACAAAGCTTTTGATGTGCATCATGGTGCGTAGTCTTTGCTGGACTACGACATGGGAGGGGATGGAAATGAGAAACACATACAGATGCACCACCGCCGCGGCGGCATTGCTGATCGGGGCGGCAACGGCAAATGCCGAACTGGTGTCTTTGGAGGTCACGACGCAGCCAGCCTATGACGGGCAGGCATTCGGCGATGCGGGGGCTTATCAGCTGATGCAGGGCCGGGCGCATTTTGCGTTGGACCCGACATCCGATCGCGCCAGCCGGATCGTCGATATCGAAAAGGCGCCCGTCAACGCCGAGGGCATGGTCGAATTCAGTTCCGATGTGACGATCATGGCACCGGCCTCGGCCGAGGCGGGATCACGGGTGATGTTCTATGAAGTTCCGAACCGGGGTCGGAACCTGTCCTTTGGGCTGTTGAATGCCGCCAGATCCCTCGGGACGGGGCTGTCGATGGAGGATCCGGGGGATGGCTTCCTGATGCGGCAGGGGCACACTATCGTCTGGGGCGGTTGGCAGTCGGGGATGGAGGATGGCTTTTCGGGCGCGCAACTGCCGACGCTGAAGGACGTCATTGGACAATCGCGCGAGGAGTTCGTCTTTGACGATACCGAAGCCGTATCGACCGTGACGCTCAGCTATCCGGCGGCAGAGATGGACCCGGCCAAGGCGACGCTGACGGTTCGCCAGAACGCCGATGACGACCGGACCACCCCCGAGGGTCTGAGCTTTGAATACGTCGATGAACGGACCGTCCGGATCAACCGACCGGCAGGTGACGGCGGTGCGATCTATGAATTCACCTATCCGGCCAAGGACGCGATCCCGGCGGGGCTGGGGTTCATCGCCACGGCTGATCTGGTATCCTTCCTGCGGGGCAACGGCACGCAGGATATCCCGAACCCAATCGGCCCGATCGAACACACCATCGGCATGGGTATTTCGCAATCGGGACGCTTCCTGCGCGATTTCATCTATCAAGGCTTCAATGCGGATGCCGAGGGCAAGCCCGTTTTCGATGGCGCCATGCCCCATATCGCGGGATCGCGCAAATCCTTCACCAATTATCGCTTTGCCCAACAGGGCCGCTATAGCCGCCAGCACGAGGATCATGATTTCCCCGGCGACCAGTTCCCCTTCACCTATCCCGAGACGGTCGATCCCGTCAGTGGCCGGACCGACGGTATCTTCACCGCTTGCCGCACCACGGAAACCTGCCCCAAGCTGATGCATACCGACAGCTCGACCGAGTTCTGGCAAGGCCGCGCGGCGCTGGTCTCGACATTGGCGGATGGCACGCCGATCCAGATGCCGCAGGACGTGCGTCTGTATTTCATCGCCGGTGCGCCACATTACACGACATGGGATGCCAAAAGCGAAGAAACCGCCACCTGCGTCTTTGACAGCAATCCCGTCAGCATGGCCCCGACGATGCGCGCACTGACGGTGGCGATGGCCGATTGGGTCCGCGACGGGGTCGAGCCGCCAGCTTCGGTCTATCCGGCGGGCACCGATGCGCTGATCGACCCCGCCGCGCTGACGCTGCCCACCGTGGATGGCGATGTCGCGACGCCCCCGGCAAACCAGCTGCGTCTGCGCGACCACGACAAGACGCCCGCCGAGGTTGGCGACAGCTATGCGTCACTGGTCCCGCGTGTCGATGACGACGGCATGCCCCTGGGCGGGGTGCGCCAGGTCCAGATGGCGGCACCCCTCGGCACCTATTGGGGGTGGAACCTGCGCCGCGAAGGTTTTGCCGGCGGCAACCTGTGCGGGCTGACGGGCAGCTATATCGCCTTCCCGCAAAGTGCTTCGAACAGCGACAGCCGGGCACCGGTCACCGATCGCTATGACGGCGCGGACGCCTATGCCGCCTCGGTCAACAGCGCGGCCGAGGATCTTGTCACCCAAGGCTTTCTGCTGACCGCCGACAAGGATCTTGCCATCGGCGCGGCACCCGACTGGCCGCTGCAGTAACCACGCAGGCATCACATATTCTGCAGGGGCGGCACCGGGTGCCGCCCCTTCGCATGTCGGGCCATCATCCATATGGACCAGAAAGCCCGCCAGCCCTTGCGTGTCTGCGGACATGCCACCACGCTGATACATCCATGAGGGGAGTCTGCCGGGTCATGTTCCCTGCAGACGATGGGAGGAAAACGATGAAGACGGGATTGAAGACCGCCACGGCCATCATCGGCACGTTGGCATTCACGGCCCAATTCGCGGCCGCGCAGGAACCGGAGAAAGGCAGCCCGCTGGAAGGACAGCCCGAATCCGAGGCCGCCCAGCAGCTGGCACCGCAGGCGCCGCCGCCCCTGCCCACCGCCGAGGCCGATCTGCCGACGCTGACCGTGCCCGATGGCTTCAAGGTCGAGGTCTTTGCCAGCGGCATCAACAACGCTCGCACCCTGCGCGTCGCCGATGACGGCACGGTCTTCGTGGGCACATGGCAGGGCAATGCCGTCTATGCCATTCCACCCGGCGGCGAGGCGGTGACGCTTTACGAAGGTCTTGACTGGCCCAATGGCATCGCGCTGCACGATGGCGATCTGTATATCGCCGAACACACCAAGATCTCGGTCGCCAAGGACATCATGAACAACCTCGACAGCGCGCCCGAGCTGACCGAGATCTATTCCGATCTGGGCGAGCCGCGGCCGCATGGGTGGCGCTATCTGGGGGTGGGGCCGGACGACATGCTCTATGTCTCGAACTCGTCCCCCTGCAACATCTGCGAACGCGAAGAAGGCTTCGGAGAGATCCGCCGCATGGGTCTGGACGGCTCCGAGGCGGAGCCGATCCTTGCAGGCATGCGCAACACTGTCGGCTTCGACTGGAACCCCACGACCGGCAATCTGTGGTTCACCGACAACCAGCGCGACTGGCTGTCCGAGGACATCCCCCAGGATGAACTGAACGTCCTGACCGAGGAAGGCCAGGACTTCGGCTTCCCCTATTGCCACAACGGGCTGTTCACCGATCCGGAATTCGGCTGGGGCCGCAAATGCGACGAATTCACCGATCCCGTCGCGCTGCTGGGGCCGCATACCGCGCCATTGGGCATGCAGTTCTATCAGGGCGAAATGTTCGGCGACGATTACAAAGGTCAGATCTTCATCGCCAAGCATGGTCCGTGGAACCGCAGCGTCAAGGAAGGCGCCGAAGTTGCCGTGGCCTACCTTGAAGGTGACACGCAGGTCGAACGGACCGAGCCCTTCCTGACCGGCTTCATCGTCGACAATGAATACGTCGGCCGCCCGGTCGATGTGGCCACCATGCCCGATGGCGCCCTGCTGGTGTCGGACGACTGGAACGGCGCGATCTGGCGCATCAGCCGCGATGAATAAGGCGCGGCATCTTCTGGCAGGGGCGGCATTCATCGCCGGCCTTGCCGCACCCGCGCTGGCGCAGGACCAGTTCACCCAGATGCAGGACAGTTGTATCGCCTGTCACGGCGATGACGCCACCAAGGACGTGCCGCATCTGGGCGGTCTGGATGCCTATTACGCGCTGCTGCAGCTGGTCGCCTTCCGGGGTGGTCAGCGTCAGGACGATATCATGACCGGCATGGTCGCGGATTTCACCGACAATGATCTGCGCGCGGCGTCCGAATGGGTCGCCACCCTGCCCGCCCCCGATGCGCCGCAGGATGAACCCGACGCCGACCGCATGGCTGCGGGGGCGCAGCTTTCCAAGGATCATCGTTGCGCGTCATGTCACGGTGCGGATTACACCGACGGTCGCCAGATGCCGCCTCTGCGTAACCAGCGTCAGGACTATGTCGCCAAGTCGCTGCAGGACTACAAGGCCGAGCGGCGCATCGGCGACCGCGCCGCCATGGTCGAGATCGCCACCGAATTGTCGGATGATGATATCGAAACCCTGGCCTATTACGTGGCGCATCTGCAATAACGGCACGATTTCAAGGCGGCGGTGCGCATCAATAGGCGTCCTGATACAGACGCAGCGCCGTCGCCTCATCGACCTCGACGGGGTTGTTGACCAGCAGACGCATCTGCAGCATTGCGTCGCGGGCCAGCATCGGCAGGCTGTCCTGGGGCACATCGACGTCGCGCAGCCGCCGGGGCGCGCCGGATCGGTCCATCAGATCCCCGATAAAGTCGACGAAAGCCGCGGCGCGACCCTGCGTCCCCTCATCCGAAGGCCCCATGACGACATCGGCCAGTTCGGCGTAAAGCGGCGCGGCCTCGGTCATGTTCAGCCGCAGCACCGGCCCCAGCATCAGCGCATTCGTCAGGCCGTGGGGCAAATGGAAATGCCCGCCAAGCGGATAGGCCAGCGCATGGACCGCCGCGACGGGGCTGTTGGAAAAGGCCTGCCCCGCAAGGTTCGCGCCCAGCAGCATCGCCTCGCGCGCCGCGCGGTTGCTGCCATCCTGACAGGCGGTGACAAGATTGCCCGCCAGCAGTCGCAGCGCCTCGCGGGCGAAGACATCGGACAGCGGGTTCTTCTTGTGACGCCCAGTATAGGCCTCGATCGCGTGGACCATGGCATCGATGCCCGTGGCCGCCGTCTGCACGGGGGGCAGCCCGACCGTCAGCTGCGCGTCCAGCAGAACGTGATCGGCATAGAGCCGGGGCGAAACGACACCCATCTTGGTGGTTTCACCCGTGGTCAGGATCGTGATGTTGGTCACCTCGGATCCGGTTCCGGCGGTGGTCGGCACCTGCACCAGCGGCACGCGCACGCCCTTGACCTTGTCGATGCCGTAAAGGTCGGACAGGGGTTGTTCGGCGATCAGCAGGACCGCCGCCAGCTTGGCGATATCCATCGAGGAACCGCCCCCCAGTCCCAGAACGGCATCGCAACCCTGTTCCCGCCCCAGGGCGGCGCAGCTTTCGACGATCGCCTCCGGGGGGTCGGCCACCACGTCATCGAAGACGGTGACGGCAAAACCGTATTCCTGTAGCGAGGCCCGGATCGGATCCAGCATGCCGCTTTCGTTCAGGAACTTGTCGGTGACGATCAGCAGGCGCCGTGCCTCGAACCACCCCGACATCAAGGCGCCAAGGCGTTGCGCCCCGCCCCATTCGACGGTCAGCGAACCGGGTGTCTGAAAGGCGAAGGGTTTGATCGCATTGGTCATGTCGTTTCCCATCTGCTTGTGATGCGGTGGGCGGCAGCACCGCCCCCGGTTGTCGCTGTCACCTAGGAAGGGGGATCGCCCGCATGAAGACGCGGGCCTGCCTCCGGGCCGCCATCGGCTGGAATAAGCCGACCGCCGCCCGGAAACCTGGCAACCTCATTGCCGTGCAGCGGCCCGCAGCGCAGGCAGACCGACGCCCGTCGCCTCGAACCCGCCATCGGCGGCCAGCACCTGACCGGTGATATAGGACGCCTGTTCGCTGCACAGGAACGCGATGGCCTGCGCGATCTCATCCTCGCGGCCATAGCGGTTTAGGGGGATCGCGTCGTGATAGGCGGCGCGGATTTCCGGGCTGTGGACCGCCAGCGCCAGCTTGGTATCGACCGGACCGGGGGCGACGCAATTGGCGCGAATGCCTTGTTCACCCAGCTCGGCGGCCTGCTGGCGGGTCAGGTGGATCACCGCCGCCTTGGAGGTGCCATAGGCCACGCGCAAGGTACTGGCCCGCAGCCCCGAGATCGAGGTGATGTTCACAATCGCGCCCCCTGCCTGCGCCAGATGCGGGATGGCCGCCTGTGAACACAGGAAGACGCCATCCAGATTGACCGACATGATCCGCCGCCAGATACCCAGATCGGTTTCACACATGGGCCGAAAATCGGCGACGCCCGCGTTGTTGACCAGCGCGTCGATGCGACCGGACCATTCGACGGCCCGATCCACCATCGCCGTCACCTGATCGGGGTCCGACACATCGCAGGTGATGGCAAGCGCATCGTCCCATCCCTGCGCCACATGGGCCAGTTCATCCCCGTCGATATCGGCCAGCACCACACGCCAGCCCTGCCCCGACATCAATCGCGCCGTAGCCAGCCCGATGCCGCGCGCGGCCCCGGTGATGATTGCGGTCTTCGTCTTCATGATATCCCCCTTGGCCCGCTTGGGGCTATTTCAGCCAATGGACCATCCACAGCGACATGCTCGGGAAGGCTGCGACGACCCCCAGCCCCAGCAACGTGGCGATCAGGAAGGGCAAGGCCCCCCGCGCCACACGCTCGATCGAGATGTTGGTCACATTGGCGGCGACAAACAGGTTCACCCCGACCGGCGGCGTGATCAGCCCGATGGCCAGATTGATCATCACCAGGACGCCGAACCAGACCGGATCCCAGCCCAGTTCATGCATGACGGGCAGGACGATGGGCAGCGTGATGAACATCACGGTGATCGCATCCATGAACATCCCCGCAATCAGCAGGATCAGCATGATGATCAGCAGGATGACCCATTGGTTGTCGCTGATTTGCAAAAGACCGGTCGAATAGGTGCCGACCAGATCCTCGACCGTGATGACCCAACCGAAGAGCCCCGCATAGGCGACGATTAGCATCACCGTGGCCGATGACCCCGCAGCCTCGGCCAGCGTGTCGTAAAGCGCGCGCAATGTCAGGCTGCGATAGATCAGCCCGCCGACCAGCAGCGCATAGACGGTGGCGACCAGCGCGGCCTCGGTCGGGGTGAAAACGCCGGAATAGATGCCGCCAAGGATCACCACCGGCGTCAGCAGCCCCCAGAAGCTGTCGCGGAAGCTTCGCCACAGTCGCGCGCCATAGGGCAGCCCCGCATATGGATCGGGGATCAGCCGGTTCAGCGACCTGCCCGCCCCCTTCGGCGCGATGAATGGCAGGACCGCCAGCATCGTCAACCCCATGAACAGCCCCGGAATGATCGCCGCGATGAACAGCTGCGAAATCGAAACCTCGGCGATGACGCCGAACAGCACCAGCCCGATCGAGGGCGGAATGACGATGGACAGCGCCGCGCCCGCGCAGACCAGACCGGCGGCATGGGCGCGGGAATAGCCGTCCTCCTCCATCCCCTTGATGATCATCGGACCGATGGCCGCGACCGATGCGGGACCGGACCCGCTGACCGCGCCCCAGAAGAGGCAGACGACTGTGCCGACGACGCCCATGCCGCCGGGCAACCCGCCGACCAGCACGCGAAAGAACCGGATCATGCGTTCGGCAATGCCGGTGCTGCCCATCAGCGCGCCCGCAAGGATGAAGAACGGGATCGCCAGCAGGGAATAGCGCGCCACCCCCGCCGTGATCAGATCGCCCGCCAGATCCAGCCCGAAGCCCATCCGCCACATCGCGTAAAGCGCCGACAGCCCAAGCGAGAACGCCACCGGCACGCGCAGCGCCAGCAGCAGAAAGAACAGCATGATCATTTGGCTGCCGGGTCCGATCTCAACCATGATCCGCCTCCGCCAGCCGGAATTCCTGAACCGCGTTCTGGACGAAGCGCAGCGCGATCAGCAGGAATGCGAAGGGCACCGCCGCCTGATAATACCATGCCGGAATGCCAAGCGCATAGGATGTCAGCCCATTGGCATAAAGCGTGCGCAGCGACATCCATGCCAGCCATGCCGAGCCGAGCAGCAGCCCCACCGACAGCACCCCCGAAATCACGATCACCACCCGCGCCAACCTGCGCGGCAGCATCGAGACCACCGCCGTCACCGCCAGATGCTGGCCGTGACGCGCCGCGATAGCCGCGCCGAAGACGGTCAGCAGCAAAAAGCCGTTGGTCAACAATTCCTCGGATGAGGCCAGCGAGTAATTGGTGGCATAGCGCACGACCACATTGGCAAAGCCAAGCAGGGTCATGCCCAGAAACAGAACGGCGCAGATCAGCCGCTCGGCCTCGCGCGTCAGGAAGGCAAACATGGGCACCTCGAAGGGGGGCTTTCGGCGGGGGATGCGCCCCCCGCCCGTCAGGTCACTGCGCCTGCGCGATCGCATCCTGGAAGGAGGCGACCAGATCAGGCCCGACTTTTTCGGCCCATTGATCGAAGGCAGGCCGGGTGGCTTCGCGGAAGGCGGTCAGTTCCTCGGGGGTGGGTTCATAGACCTCCATCCCCTTGTCGCGCAGGAAGGCGATGCCGGTTTCGGTATCCTCGCGGCTGATCCGGCGCTGGTAATCCATCGCCTCGGCGGCGGTTTCGCGCATCATGGTCTGGGTGTCGGCATCCATGGCATCGAATTTTTTCTTCGAGATCCCGAGGAAGATCGGATCATAGGAATAATGCCATGTGGTCAGATATTTCTGAACCTCATAGACCTGCTGCGGGATGATCACCGCGCCGATGGGGTTTTCCTGACCATCCACCACACCCTGCTGCAGGGCGGTCATGGTTTCGGTCCATTGCATCTGCTGAGGGTTGGCACCAAGCGCGTTCATCACGTCGATATACATCGGCCCCGCGACGCGCATGTTCAGGCCCTTCATATCCTCGGGCGTCTTGACGGGGCGGGTGTTGTTCGTCACCTCGCGGAAGCCGTTCTCGCCCCAGGCCAGAACCTCGATCCCCTTGTCGCGCAGGATGTCGCGCAGCGCCTCGGCCGGGCCGCCATCGGCGGTCGTGGCATCGACCTGCGCATAGTTTTCATACATGTAGGGCAGCGAGAAGACCGCCATTTCCTGCACCAGAGGCGTCACGTTGATGGCCGAGGTCATCACGAAATCCAGCGCGCCGCGTCCGACCATATCGGCCTGCCGCATCTGGTCGCCGCCTGCCAGCTGGGCATTGGGGAAGACGCGCAGGGTCATTTCGCCGCCGCTGCGTTCGGCCAGCAATTCGCCAAAGCGTTCGGCACCCTTGTGCCACGTCGTCCCGTCGCCGGTGTTATGCGACAGCCGCAGCGTGTCCGCCATGGCCGCCCCGACCCCAAGCGCCGAAACCAGTGCCGTGGCCAAAGCCAGCCGTCCCCATCCTGCCATCTGCATCGCATCCTCCCTCGTGAAACCGGCCACCCTCCCGTGGCTTGGTTCATATCATGGAACCTTGCGGAAGCGTCTGGCAAGAAAAAACTTGCCTAACCGTGGATGCTTCTACCATCATGACAGGAATATTCGGCTTTATTGCATGGTACGGGCTCTCTTGAATGGTTCATAATACAGACCACCCTGACACTGGTGCCCAAAGCGTGGACCGCGCCCTGCTGCTGTTGCAGCGCATCGGCGCATGCGGCGATGAGGGCGGCACGCTGGCCGGGCTGGTGGCGGACACCGGGTTGAACAAGGCCACGGTGCGGCGGCTGCTGCTGGCGCTGATCCGTGCGGGCATGGCCGAACAGGATGACGACAGTCGCTATCACCTTGGCATGCAATTGCAGGTTCTGGGGGCGCAGGCGTCGCGTCGCCCCGGCCTGATGCGGGCCGCAGGGGAAAGCGTCATGCGTTTGGGGCAGGTCACCGGCGACGCCGCCCTGCTGACGGTCCGTCGCGGGGCCAACACCCTGTGCCTGATGCGAGAGGAGGGCAGCTATCCCCTGCGGTCGCACGCACTGGTGGCGGGGCAGATGCATCCCTTGGGTGTCGGCGCGGGATCGCTGGCGATGCTGGCCGCCCTGCCCGACGATGAAATCGCCACCGTGCTGGCCGCCATCGCGCCGGTGCTGACCGACCGTTACCCGCGCCTGCCGCCCGACCAGCTGATGCGCATGGTCGAACGGACCCGCACCGATGGCGTCGCCCTGAACCCCGGTCTGGTGATCGAAGGATCATGGGGTCTGGGCATCGCGCTGCGCCACCCCGACGGTCGCCTTGCCGGTGCTCTGTCCGTCGCCGCGGTCGAGGCCCGCATGCGCCCCGACCGCCTGCCCGAATTGACCCGCCATCTGCGCACCGAGGCCGCCCATATCGAAACACGACTGGCCCGAACCGCGCCCCGCAAAGGATGAACAACATGACAGACCCGATGATCGTCGGCTGGAGCCACACGCGCTTTGGCAAATCCGAGGCCCCCGATACCTGCGCCCTGATGGCCGAGGCCATCCCCGCCGCGCTGGATCACGCAGGCATCACCGCCGCCGACGTCGATGGCATCTTTACCGGCGTCTTCAACAACGGCTTTTCCGCGCAGGATTTTCAAGGCGCGCTGGCGGGCATGGCCGTGCCGGAACTGGGACAGGTTCCCGCCACACGCTATGAAAACGCCTGCGCCACCGGCTCTGCGGCGCTGCATGGGGCGATGGATTTCATCGCCGCAGGGCGCGGCCGCATCGCGCTGGTCGTCGGCGCGGAAAAGATGACCGCCACCCCCACGGCGCAGGTGGGCGACATCCTGCTGGGCGCCAGCTTCCGCGCCGAAGAAGCCGATATCGAGGCGGGTTTCGCGGGTCTGTTTGGTCAGATTACCGCGGGGTATTTCCAGCGCCATGGCGACAAATCACGGGAACTGGCGATGATTGCTGCCAAGAACCACGAAAACGGCATGCTGAACCCCTATGCGCACATGCAGAAGGATCTGGGGGTAGAATTCTGTGATACCATCTCGGACCGCAATCCGCGGGTGGCGGGGCCATTGCGGCGCAGCGATTGCTCGCTGATCTCGGATGGGGCGGCGGTGCTGGTGCTGGCCGATGCGGAAACGGCGGCCACGATGCAGCGCGCGGTCGCCTTCCGTGCCCGCACCCATGCCAATGACCCCATGGCCCTGTCGCGCCGCGATGTGCTGGAGTTTCGCGCGGCGCGTTCCGCATGGGCGCAGGCACTGGAACAGGCGGGCCTGACGCTGGACGATCTGTCGCTGGTCGAGACGCATGACTGCTTCACCATCGCCGAGATGCTGGAATACGAGGCGATGGGCCTTGCCGAACCCGGTCAGGGCCACCGCGTGATCCGCGACGGCGTGACCCGTCGCGACGGGCGCCTGCCCGTGAACCTGTCTGGCGGGCTGAAATCGAAGGGGCATCCCATCGGCGCCACGGGCGTGTCCCAGCATGTCATGGCCGCCATGCAGCTGTGCGATGATGCGGGCCAGATGCAACTGCCCGGTGCCAGATTGGCGGGGGTCTTCAACATGGGTGGCGCTGCGGTCACCAACTATGTCTCCATTCTGGAGCGCGTGAAATGAGCGTCACCCCCGTCTCGGACCGGGTCATGAACCTGTGCCACTTCCTGACCCAGAATGCCCGCCGCCTGCCGGATGCCCCCGCCCTGATCCACGGTGATGCGACGACAAGCTGGTCGCAGATGCAGGCCCGCGTGGGCGCGCTGGCCCATGCCTTGATCCATGACTATGGGGTGATCAAGGGCGACCGGATTCTGGTACAATCGGCCAACTGCCTGCAGATGTTCGAGACCATGTTCGCCTGCTGGCGCGCAGGTGCCATCTGGGTGCCCGCCAATTTCCGCATGTCCCCGCCCGAAATCGCTTGGCTTGCCCAATCCTCGGGCGCGCGGGTGATGTTCTGCGGGGCCGAATTCGACGGCCATGCCTCCGCCTGCGCGGAGTTCGTCGAAGCCGTCATCCCGATCGGCGCATCACCCCGCGGGCCCAACCATGACGCGCTGATCGCCCGCCATATGGGCCAGATGCCGCCCGAGGCTGCGGTGGCCCGCGATGATCCGGCGTGGTTCTTCTATACCTCGGGGACGACGGGACGCCCCAAGGCGGCAGTGCTGACCCACGGGCAGATGGCTTTCGTCATCACCAACCACCTGTGCGATCTGATGCCCGGCACGACCGAGGATGATGCATCGCTTGTGGTGGCGCCCCTGTCGCATGGCGCGGGCATCCACCAGCTGACGCAGGTGGCGCGCGGCGTGCCGACGATCCTGCCCACGGGGGACCGTTTCGATCCGGCGCAGATCTGGGCGCTGGTCGAAAAACACCGCGTGACCAACATGTTCACTGTTCCCACCATCATCAAGCTGCTGGTCGAGGATCCTTCCGTCGATCGTTTCGACCACGCCAGCCTGCGCTATGTCATCTATGCCGGTGCGCCGATGTATCGCGCCGATCAGATCCGCGCCCTGAACAAGCTGGGTCCGGTGCTGGTCCAGTATTTCGGCCTGGGTGAGGTGACGGGCAATATCACCGTCCTGCCGCCCGCGCATCATTCCGCCGATGATACCGCCATGCGCATCGGCACCTGCGGTCTGACGCGCACGGGCATGCAGGTGCAGGTGCAGGACGCCCAAGGCCACGAACTGCCCGCCGGACAAACCGGAGAGATCGCCGTCATCGGCCCCGCCGTCTTTGCCGGTTATCACGACAACCCTGATGCCAATGCCAAATCCTTCCGGAACGGTTGGTTCCTGACCGGCGATCTGGGCCATATGGACGAACAGGGATTCCTCTATCTGACAGGGCGTGAATCCGACATGTATATCTCGGGCGGGTCGAACATCTACCCGCGCGAGATCGAGGAGAAGCTGCTGACCCATCCCGATCTGGCCGAGGTCATCGTGCTGGGTGCCCCCGATCTGGTCTGGGGCGAAACAGGTCTGGCGGTCTGTGTCGCCCGCGCGGGGTGCAATCCCGACCCTGATGCCGTGCTGGCGTGGCTGGCCCCCCATATCGCGCGCTATAAGCTGCCCAAACGGCTGCTGATCTGGGATGCGCTGCCGAAATCGGCCTATGGCAAGATCACCCGCAAGATGATCCAACAGGCACTGATCGATCGCGGCGAATGGCCCGACGCCACGGCCAAGGCGGGCTAGCCGCGATGCTGACCCACCCCGGCCCCGCCGATCCGAACCGCATCCAGATCGTCCCCTGCCGCGCGCATCCGCTGAAGCTGACCCTGCGCGCGGGCATGCCGATGGATCAGGCGGTCGTCAAAGCCGTGCAGTCCGCGGGGTTTTCCGCTGCTTGGCTGTGGGTGGCCGATGCGCCATGCGACCGGCTGTCCTATGTCATCCCCGGCCCGCCCCCCGGTGATGGTCGCGTGGCCTTCTACAGCGACACGCATGTGCTGACGCCCGATGGCAGCGCCCTGCCCCACATCACCGCGATGGGGCTGCATCTGGGACAGGGCGATGATGGTCCGGCGATCCACGCGCACGGCCTGTGGAACGATGCGCAGGGCCAGCACCATATGGGCCATCTGCGCCCCGAGGAAACGCTGCTGTCGCGCGATGTGCAGATCACCGGCTGGGGCATTGACGGGGCCATTTTCCGGCGCATGGCCGATCCCGAGACCGGCTTTGATCTGTTCGCGCCATGCCGGACTGAACCACTGCATTCCGGCGGCCACCCTGCACGGCTGCTGCGCCTGCGCCCGCATCTGGACCTTGCCCCGACGTTGGCAACTTTGACGGAACCACGCACCAAAGTCATGGGTCTTGGCAGTCTGATCGGCGCAAGCTTTGCCACAGCACCCGCCCTTGCCCCGCCCGCCACCGAGATCCTGATCCTTGATCGCGACCAAACCGGCCTGCGCATAGCCGCCGTCGGTCAGGACGGCGTGCCGCGCCAGGATTGGCTGGCAGGTATCAACTTGATCTGCATCACGGCGGAATTGCTGATTATCGATCCCCCTGCGTGACAGCGGCCAAGGACCGGGCTTCCGGGTCGATGCCAGATCAGCCACGGATCAGGGTGCTGCGACTTAAATCATCGTCTTCCGCCCGGACCAGATGCGATCTGCCCGACGTATGTCACCACGATCTGCGTCGTTCAGTCCCCTCTGCCATGCCCCGACAGACGCGCGACCTATGACGGCAACGACATTCGACGCAGATGCCGGACAGATCACTTGGGTTAACACTAGACTCAATAGATTGATTGCGTGGATCGCAGGCATTTAAAGAAGCAATTTTATCAATGTCATCTGCATGGGTATTCTTCTGGAAAGCCTGACCGCCCTGATTTCGGCGGCACGAGGATGGAGGAGACATCGATGAAGATTATCGGACCGGACCTGCTGGTTTTCGGCGTGGACGACCTGGAAGGTTCCAAGACCTATCTGGAAGATTTTGGGCTGACCGGCCATCAGATCGACGCCACTGGCTGGATGTACGAGGCGCTGGACGGCACTGGCGTACTGATCCGTCACCGCGATGACCCCAAGCTGCCTCCGGCGCTGGAAACCAAGAACATGCTGCGCCAGCAGGTCTTTGGCGTGGTCGATGCGGAAACCTTGGATCAGGTCGAGGCGGAACTGGGCAAGGACCGTCGCGTCACCCGTCTGGCGAACGGATCGCTGGAAACGGTGGATGACCTCGGCTTCCAGATCGCCTTCCAGGTGACCATTCGCCGCGAACTTTCGATGCCCGCCGAAAAGATCAACGCCCCCGGAGCGCCCGCGCAGCGTGCGCCGAACGAACTGGGCGTGACCGACGACATGGCCGCGGCACCCCGCACCCTGTCGCATGTCGTGCTGTTCGTTCCGGACATGGACAAGGCGGTCAACTTCTTCTGCGGACGCCTTGGGTTCGTCGTCACCGACATCCTGAAAGGTGCGGGTCCCTTCCTGCGCGCAGCGGCCAATGACGACCACCATTCGTTGTTCTTCATCCGCACGCCTGCCTACATGCAGGGTTGCGAACACCTTGCCTTCCACATGGGCGGCCCGACCGAGCTGATGGTCGCGGGCGATCGCTTCACGCGCAAGGGCTATCAGACCTTCTGGGGTCCGGGGCGTCACAAGTTCGGATCGAACTGGTTCTGGTACTTCAACAGCCCGCTTGGCTGCCACTTCGAATATGACGCCGACATGGACAAGCACGACGACACTTGGGTCGCGCGCGAAGCCCCCAACGGCCCCGAGGCATCGCAGATGTTCCTGCTGCAGTGGCGTGAAAAATGGGCCCCCGGCGGCGGCCCCGAAGGCCCCCCGGCCAAGGGCGTATGACCCCGGAACGCCTGCGCCTGTGCCATCGGGACGACGTTCCCGATGGTGCGGCGCGGGGGTTCCTGCCGCTGCCCGGCGCGCCACGCAAGATCATCGTGGTCGGACGTGGCGCGGGCCATGTGGCCTATGTGGACAGTTGCCCCCATTACACCGGCGGTACGCCCATGGCCTGGCGCACCGACGCCTATCTGAACGGCGATCGGACGCATCTGGCCTGCCACGCGCATGGCGCGCTTTTCGACATCGATACGGGGGCCTGCGTGTCCGGCCCCTGTCTGGGACGCAAACTGACGCGCGTGCCTCTGACCGAGGATAACGCGGGATATCTCAGCGTTCCGGCCCAGGTGGCCGGGCGCGCAGCACGGGAGGGCTGATCATGGCAGCAGCAAAGAAGGTTCTGGTCATCGGCGGCGGTTTTTCCGGCATGTCGGCGGCGATCATGCTGGCCAAGGGCGGGGTCAACACCCACCTGGCCGAGATCGACGCAGGATGGCGCAGCTATGGCGCAGGCATCAGCCTGCATGGCGCGACCCTGCGCGTGCTGGACACCCTGGGCGTGCTGGACAGGTTCCGCGACATGGGATCGGCCACCGACGGTGTGCAGATCCGCATGCCGCATAACGACCAGATGATCGTGGCACTTCCGACGCCGCCGATGCCGGGGCTGGGCCTGCCGGGCAACGCCGCCATCATGCGCCCGGCGCTGGCCTCGATCCTGTCGCAGGAGACCCGCGCCGCCGGCGTCAAGGTCCGCCTTGGCTGCAGCTTCCAGACGATCACCCAGGACGACACGGGCGTGGACATCACTTTCACCGACGGAACGGCCGACCGTTTCGACGCGGTGATCGCGGCGGACGGGCTTTATTCTGCGGTGCGCGGCCTGCTGATGCCCAATGCCCCCAAGCCCGTCTATGTCGGTCAGGCCGTCTGGCGCGCCGAGATCCCGACCCCCGAGGGGCTGGACACGCTGAACATGTGGTTGGGCAAGGGCGTCAAGGTCGGGATCAACCCGGTCTCGGCCGGTCGGTCCTATATGTTCATCACCGAAGATCGCCCCACCAACGATTGGGTGGCCGAGGACGACCTGCTGCCGCAGATGAAGGCGCTGCTGGCGCAGTTCCCCTCGCCCTTGCTGACCCGGGTCGCGGCGGGTCTGGACGCGGACAGCAAGCTGATCTTCCGCCCGCTGGAAAAGGTTCTGGTCCCCCAGCCCTGGTTCGTCGGTCGCGTGATGCTGATCGGTGACGCCGTTCACGCCAGCACCCCGCATCTGGGCGCCGGTGCCTGCATCGGCATGGAGGATGGCATCGTCATCGCCGAGGAACTGCTGGCTCACGACACGGTCGCTCAGGCCTTCGACGCCCATCAGGCCCGCCGGTGGGAACGCTGCGCCATGGTCGTCAACAACTCGGGCCGCCTGTCCGAGATCGAGATCACCGGCGGCGATCAGGCCGAACATAACGCGCTGATGGGCCGGTCGATGGGAGCCTTGACCGCGCCGATCTGAGGCCAGCCAGAATTAACGATTTCCGCCGGAGGAGGTCCGGCACGTCAGGGAGGACGTCAGATGAGTGTCACGGGAACCAATACCATGGCCCCGCCAATTGCCGATACGCTGCGCAAACCGGGGGCGCTGGCGCTGATCGTCGGCCATTGCGCCGGATTGATCGACCTGGTCGCACTGCCGGTCTGGGTCGGTGCCCTGATCGCGCATTTCGGCTTTGGTCCGCAAAAGGCCGGTGCGCTGGTCACGCTGTTCCTGTTGGGCGCCGTCGTCGCCAGCGTGCTGACCGCACGCAACTTCACCCGCCTGCCGCGTCGCATGCTGGCGTTTGCAGGCTATGGCATCGCGGCGCTGTGCTTCCTGATCTTGTCGGGACAGACCAGCTTTGGCCCGATGGCGGCACTGCATGTGATCGCCGGTCTGGCCAATGGCGTCGCGCTCAGCCTTGTGCATGGGACCATGGGCCGCGCGGCCAACCCCCACCGGCTGTTCGCCTTTGCGGGCATCGGGCTGGGACTGATGGGCATCCTCTACATGGGTATCGTGCCGCAGCTGTTGCTGGCCAGTGGCGGGCCGGTGCTGTTCATCAGCTTCGGCGTCATCATGGCTGTGGCGGCCGTCGCCTCGCTGCTGGCCTTCCCGCAGATGGGCGCGCGCGTTCCGGGTCCGATGGCCCGCACCCCCTTTGGTCGCGGCGTGCTGTTCGTCGTGGCCGGTGTCAGCCTGATGACCTTCAACCAGGCGATGGTCTTTTCCTTCGTCGAAGTCATCGGTCTGGCCCGCAACTTTGCACCTCAGGCCATCGTCGGCACGCTGATCGCGCTTGGCGTGGTCAACTTCGTGGGCCCCGCCCCGCTGGCCGCCCTGCTTGAAAAGCGGTTGGCGGCCCGTGCCGTCATCATGGCAGGTCCTCTGTTCCAGGCGGCACTGGCGATGATCCTGACCTTCGCGACGGTCTTCACGATCTGGGCGCCCGCTGCCGCGATATTCGTCGCCGTGCAGATCTTTACCCATACCTTCGCCTTCGGGCTGTTGGCCCGAATGGATCCCAGTGGCCGCGCGGTCGCCGCGACACCTGCTATGCTGATGGCCGGATCGGCCCTTGGACCTATCGCAGGTGGCGCATTGATCGAGATCTTTTCGATCAACGCATTGGGCATCGTGGCGGTCGTCGTGGCCGTGTTGTCGGTGACCTGCTTCACCCGCGGAACCCGCGCCGCCGCCTGATCCACCACGCAATTCGCGTCCGCATCGAACACCCGTCGCTGCCCCAAAAGGCAGCGGCGGGATTGCGCGTGTCAAGCTTGAGAAGTTTGCAATAATTTATTTAATTTCAACAATATACGTTAAATACATCGGGAAAAACCCCGCGAAATATCCATCCACAGGATCAATACAAAATACAAAAACAATGAATTAAAAGATTGGATTGAAGTCTCATAGGCTATCCCCACAAGCGGCCTGCACCGAGGGAGCCACCTGCATCCAGCACGGTGGAAGGGAGATGCAGAAGCCGCTGAGCCAGGAGGATATCAGGATGAATTCAGCGATCTATGCCGCCCTAGCGGCCCTTGTTGCACTGCCCGCCGCCGCACAGGATGGCCCGCCCCGGGGCACCTTGCCCCCAAATGTCGTGACGCAGATCAACCTGGGCGGAGCGGGTCTGTTGCCGCTGTTCTATGCCGACAACCAATTCGGTCTGACGCAATCGCGCAACGGTGAATCGCGGGCACGGATCGGCGATGCGTCGGGTCCCGATGGCCCGGTCGGCGATTACCAGCACAGCTCGCACGCGGTGACGCTTCCGGTGACGCTGCGCTATGGCCTGCCCGACCAGAAGTCCTTCGTGACGTTCAAGGGCGTCTATAACAGGAAGAACGAAGACCCGAACCTGACCAGCGCCGAGGCGCGGCTGACGAACTTCCTGCTGGGCTATCAGTATTTCTTCAGCCCGACGGGCATGGTCGCCGCGTCGATCGGTACCAACGAATTGGAATCCAACGCCCCTGCCGTCAAGGTCGAGCGCGAATCCGTGGATCTGCGGCTGGATTACCTGCAGAGGCTGAGCGACAACTGGGGCTTTGCCGGTCGCGTTCTCTATTCCATGGGTGACACGACGCTGACCGTCAAAAAGGCCGGTCTGAAGGTCAAGCAGAACGACGATTACGTTTATGCCCAAGCCGAAGTGGCCGGCAATTTCACCAAGAAGGATGCCGATTTCATTCCCGCCGGCTATGCTCTGCGCCCGCTGGTCGGCTTCAGCCTTCAGGACGGCACGCTTGGCGACGCCAAGAACAACTTCGGCGGCGACGTCTATGGCAAGGATGAGAACACCGGTTCGGTCTGGGCCAAGGGCACGCTGACGAAACTGGCCCCTCCGGGCAAGATCGCCCCCTTCGGCACGCTGGGGATCGAGCATGTCTACAAGGACAGCAACAAGGCCTTCATCGACGATGACACCTATACCGTTCTGGGTCTGGGCGTCGCCTATCAGTCGAAGGGCGGCACCAACCTGTCGCTGACCTATGACGGCCGCCATGGCTTCAACGGCAAGCGCGAATACAACAGCGTCGTGGCCGCCGCGGTCTTTACCTTCTGAACCGACAGCCAACTGCACGCAGACAAAGGCTCCCGTCACGCGGGGGCCTTTTGCATGGCAGGGCGTGGCGGCCTGCAGAAAAATGTCGCTCTGCTGCATCCGGTCGGACATCTGCCGCGTCTTCGGTTCATACGGGCAGCGGAATGGCCACTGCCCCCGACCAAGGAGCCACCCGATGATGAACAAATTCACCGCGCTGACCGTTGCAGGCATGATCTTTGGAACCGCCGGTGTCGCCCTGGCCGACGACCATGCCATGACCGCCATCGGCCTGTCGGGCGACAAGATGCTGCACAAGATCGACGCGACCTCGGCCACCGTGACCGAGTCGATGGAGGTCACCGGCGTCGACCGCCTGCTGGGCATCGACCTGCGCCCGTCGAACGGAACGCTGATCGGCGTCAGCGACAAGTTCGAGATCGTCGAGATCGACCCCGCCACCGGTGCCGCGACCGTGGTTTCGACCATGGACACCCCGCTTGAGATCGCGGACGGCGCGCCGGTCATCGTCGACTTCAACCCGATGGCCGACAAGCTGCGCTTCATGTCGGGCACGACCAACCACCGCGTCGACATCGAAAGCGGCGCCGTGACCGTCGATGGCTCGCTGGCCTTCGAAGAGGCCGACATGCATTCGGGTGAAGAACCCGCCATCGTCGCCGCCGCCTATATCAACTCCTTCGGCAAGCCCGAGGCGACCGCGATGTATGACATCGACAGCACAATCGTCGCGCTGATCCAGCAGACCTCGCCCAACGACGGGACGCTGGCCGCCATCGGCAAGCTGGGGATCGACGGTGCCGACAGCTATGCCTTCGACATCGCCACCGACGCCGAGGGCACGAATACCGCATGGCTGGCCGCGGGTGGTCAACTGCACACGGTCTCTCTGGAAGACGGTTCGGTTCAGGACAGCTGGGAGATCAAGGATGCCGGTGATGCGGTCCTGCGCGACATTACCTTCATGACCGCCGGGATGTAATTTCCCGCAGGCAATCAAGGGGCCGGGGCGTGTCGTCGCCCCGGCCCTTTCGCATGTCTGGCGCCTCAGGTCCGCGCTTGCAGCACCTTGCCGGGGTTCATGATGCCGTTTGGGTCCAGCATCTGCTTGACCTGCCACATCAGCGACAGAACCTCGGGCGATTTCGCAGCGACCAGCCTTGCGCGCTTTTGCAGCCCGATCCCGTGTTCGGCCGAAAACGACGCCCCCGGCGTTGCCGCCAGCGTGGCATAGAACAGATCGTCGATCGGGCCGCGGTCGCGCTTGGCCTCGGGGGTCAGGCCGACGCAGACATGCAGGTTGCAATCCCCCAGATGGCCGAAGACATAGGAATGGATGTCGGGCATCTGCGCGGCGCGGGCGTCGTCCCAACGGCGCAGGAAATCATCGATCAGGCTGGCCTCGATGCTGACGTCGAAGGACAGCATCGCCCCCAAGGGACGCGCGATCAGGTCGGTATCCTCGCGGATGGCCCAGATGGCGGCGCGCTCGGCCTCGGATTTGGCGATGACACCGTCCTGCACCAGATCATCCTCTGCGGCGGCTTCAAAGATCGACAGCAGCAGGGCCTCGGCGGCCTCGGGGGTGGGGCCGGTCACCTCGACGATCAGATGCATGCCGGACCCCGGCGGCAAGGGTTCGCGGCCCGCGCAGAGATGACTGGTCGTCAGGCGATAAAAGTCGGGCCACATCGCCTCGAACGACAGCAGGTGGCCCGCGGCGATCACCTGCGCCTTGGCCAGCACCGCCTGCGCCGCCGCTATGTCCCTGCAAGCCAGCAGCGCCGAGGCGCTGGCCCCCGGACGCGGATAGAGCCGCAGCACCGCCGCCGTCACGACGCCCAGGGTGCCCTCGGCCCCGATGAACATCTGTTTCAGGTCATAGCCGGTGTTGTCCTTGGGCAGGGTGTTCATATCTTCGATGATGCGTCCATCGGCCAAGACCGCCGTCAGCCCCAGTACGTTGTCGCGCGTCATGCCGTATCGGATGACCCGCACCCCGCCCGCATTAGTGCCAATGGCACCACCAAGCGTGGCGCTGTCGCGCGAGGGGATGTCGATGCCCGTCGTCAGCCCGTGCTCGGCCGCGGCACGGTCCAGATCGGCGATGGTGGCACCGGCCTCGGCCACGATGATGCGCTGCAGCGGGTCGATGCGCAGGATGCGGTTCATCCGCTCCAACGACAGGGCCAGCTGATCGCCGGTGGTGGCGGTGGCATCGGTCAGCCCCGTCAATCCGCCCTGCATCACGATCGGCGTGCCCGTCCGGTTCGCCCGTTCGCAAATGGCCGCGACCGTCGCCGTGTCGCGTGGTCGCAGCAGCAGGCCCGCATTGCGGCTGGCATCGCAATAGCCAGGGTCCAGATCGCGCAGACGCTCGGGGGCCGTGATGACGTCGGGCGGGCAGATATCGTCGAAGAGATCACGCATCGGGGGCGTCCTTCCATGCGGTTATGATGGCGCGGGCGATCATCAGGTCCAGATGGGCGCCTCCGCCGTTCTTAAAAAGCGTGATGTCCTCGGGCGACATGCGACCGCTGCGACCCGCCGCGAGGTCGTGGAAATCGCCCAGCACGTCGTCGCGCGTGATGACCCCCGCCGCCAACGGGATCTTCAATTCCCCGATGTGGTCCAAGGTCGTGTCGCGGCTATCCACGAAAATGCGGGCGCGACGCAGCAGGGCATCGTCGGCCTCGCGCATGTCGGCGCGGAAGGCTCCGACCAGATCGACATGCGTGCCGGGCCGGACCCATTCGCCGCGCAGCACGGGTTCGCGCGCCATGGTCGCGCTGGCGACGATATCGGCCTGCCCCACGGCCTGCGCCAGATCGGAGGCCGCAACGGCGGGGATACCGTCGGCCGCCAGCGTATCGGCCAAGGTCTGCGCGGTGGGTGCGGTGCGGTTCCAGATCCGGATGCATTCCAGATCCGGGAAGATTGCGTGATAGACCCGCGCCAGCGATCCCGCCACCTGCCCTGCGCCGATGATGACCATCTGACGGCTGTCGGGCCGCGCAAGGTGCCGTGCGCCCAAACCCGAATCCGCCGCCGTCTTCCAATAGGTGACCAGCGCGCTGTCGATCAGCGCCACGGGCGTGCCGGTGACATCGTCGAACAGCACCATCACCCCCTGGACCGAGGGCAGACCCCGCGCCCCATTGCCCTGCATCACCGTCACGGTCTTCAGCCCGATGCCCATGCCGTCGATCCATGCCGCGCGGTTCAGCAGCGTATCGCCGTCGCGCGCCAGAAACAGATCGCCGATGCGCGCCGGGGCAAGGTGGTGGCCGTCTGCGATGGCTTGGACCATCGTCGGCCAATCCAGATGCGCGTCGACGTCGCTGGCGCGAAGATAAGGCAGGTTTTCCGCGGGCATGGGTTTCCTTTCGGCAGTGGCTCAGACCGTGAATGCGCCCAGATAGCTGGCAAGGTTGTCGCCAAGCGCCGATTGCATATAGCCGCCTTCCTGCACGTTCAGAACCGGCAGGTCCACCGCCCTGATCGCCTGCGCGATGGTCGCGAAATCGGCGGTCGTCAACGTCATGCCGCAGAAGGGATCGCCCTCATGCGCATCAAGACCAAGCGCCACGACGATGACGGTCGCCCCGAAATCACTGATCCGGGCCAACGCCTTTTCCAGCGCGGGCATGTACTCAGCCATGCCCGACCCGCGCGCCAAGGGCAGGTTCAGGTTGCAGCCCGCCCCCGCACCCGCGCCGGTTTCCCCCGCAGCGCCTGCGTAAAAGGGATAGAACTGCAGCGGATCGACATGCAGCGAGACGGTCAGCACATCCGCCCGGTCGTAAAAGATCGCCTGCGTGCCGTTGCCGTGATGCACGTCGATGTCCAGCACCGCCGGACGATGCCCCGCGGCGCGCAGGTATTCGGCGGCGATGGCGGTGTTGTTCAGGAAACAGAACCCGCCCGCGATTTCGCGATAGGCATGATGCCCCGAGGGACGCGACAGGGCATAGCTGGCACGCGCGCCGTCCAGAATTTCATCCGCCGCCGACAGCGCCGTCTGCGCCGACCAATGGATCGCGTCCCAGCTGTGCGGGCCGACGGGGCAGGATGTATCGGCGTTGTGAAAGCCGATCTGCGCCTCGGTGCCCGGGCTGTAATGCCGCTGCGGGTCAAGGCAGAAGCGGGTCGGGACCACCTCGGACAGGTCGGGATATTCCGCCAGCCGACGCTGATGAATGGAGGCCAGATAATCCAGATAGCGCGGGCTATGCACCGCCGCCAGCGGAGCCAGCCCATGATCGGTCGGCGCGTGACGCGTCAACCCGGCCCGCGTCGCGCCCGCAATCAGCAGGTCCACCCGTTCGGGGCGGTCGGGGTTCTGGGTGATTTCGCCATTCAGCAGCCGGAACTGCGGGTCATGGGCGCGCTGCCGGTCGTCGTGAAAGAATTTCATCATGGTGTTTTGATGTCCCCCGGCGTCAGGATCTAATTTCTGTCGGGCACAGTTTGCACGACCTGCACCTCGGGCGTCCATCGTGAACCGCCATTCCCGTGTCATGCCTGCCGCCACCCCGCGATAAATCTTCGATGCGCGACTGAACCCTTCCCCCGCGGGATACCTTCGGTCAGAACCAGACCCATTCGGACCACAGGGCCCGGCACGTCAATTCGCGAAGGATATGCGCATGTCTCCTCTTCAGATCGCTTCGGTCATCCTTGTGCTTGCGGCGGCCTCGGGCAGCTTCAACTATTTCTTCTTCCGGCTGCCGCCATCGATCGGCATTCTGGTGACGGCGCTTCTGGGATCGATCGCCATCCTTGGCATCGACCTGTACCTGCCGCAGCTGCAACTGGTCGGACAGGTCCGCGACCTGGTCGAATCCATGCAGTTCTCGGGGTCGCTGCTGGACGGGATGCTGGGGCTGCTGCTGTTTGCGGGGGCGCTGCATGTATCCGTCTCCGACCTGAAGAAAGAGGCGCTGCCCGTCCTGCTGATGGCCACGCTTGGCATTGCCATATCGACCTCGATCGTGGGCTTCGGGTTTTCGTGGATCACGGGAATGCCCATCCTAATCGCGCTGGTCTTCGGGGCGCTGATATCACCGACCGACCCGGTGGCCGTGCTGGGTATCCTTCAGGACGCCAAGATCCGCAAAAGTCTGGAAACCAAGATCGCGGGGGAATCCCTCTTCAACGACGGCGTCGGCTATGTGGTCTTTCTGCTGCTGGTCGGGCTGGCCTTTCCCTCCGCCGACAGTCACGGGGCCGAGGGCTTCGATCTGGGCAATGCCGTGGCGCTTTTCGCGCAGGAGGCCATCGGCGGCGCGGTTCTGGGTGCGGTGCTGGGCTGGTCGGTCTTCCAGCTGATGCGCCGCATCAACGACTATCCGCTGGAGGTGATGCTGACACTGGCCTTGGCGCTTGGCGGGTATGAACTGGCGCTTGGGCTGCATGTCTCGGCCCCGATCATGGCGGTCATCGCGGGTCTGATGATCGGCAACGTCGGTCGCCGCGACGCCATGTCCGAGGAAACGCGCACCTATGTCAACGGCTTCTGGCGCCTGATCGACGAAATTCTGAACGCCGCGCTGTTCCTGATGATCGGGATGGAGATCTTTCAGCTGACCGTCACCCGCGACATGGCGGTCACCCTGCCCGCGGCCATCGCGCTGGCGCTGGTGGCGCGCCTGATGTCGGTGGCCCTGCCGATCCTGATCCTGCGCCCGATCCGCCATGAGGCGCGCGACGTGGTACCGCTGATGACATGGGGCGGGCTGAAGGGCGGCATTTCGGTCGCCTTGGCACTGTCGCTGCCCGACAGCGACTGGAAGGCGCCGATCCTGGCGGCGACCTATGCGGTGGTGGTCTTCTCGATCCTGGTGCAGGGGCTGACCCTGGGCCGTCTGGCGCGCTGGCTGGGCCGCCGTCTGGATTAACGACGGCGGCCCAAGGCCCGTTCAGATATCAAAGGCACTGGGCAGGATGATGATGTCGCGGATGGTGACATTGCGCGGACGCGACATCATGAAGATCAGCGCATCGGCGACTTCGGCAGGTTCGATCAGCCCGCCCGCATCCTTGGCGCGCTGCAGGCGGTCGGGTTCCCAATCCGACAGCAGCGCGGAGATCACCGGCCCGGGCGACACCTGCCCCACGCGGATGCCATGCTTCAGCAGCTGGCGACGCATCGTCTGGACAAAGCAGTTGATCGCCCATTTGGAGGCCGCATAGACCGGCTCGACGTCCACCGCCGTATAGCCGGCGACCGAACATGTGACGAAGATGTCGCCGGTTCCACGCTTGATCATATGCGGTGCCACGGCCTGCACGTTCTTCATCACGGCGTTGACGTTCAGGGTCAGCATCCGGTCGATGGCCCCGGGGTTGGTATCGCCCAGATCACCACCGATATAGCTGCCGGCGTTGCACAGCATGATGTCCAGATGGCCGACCTTATCAAGGATTTCAGGCACCATCGCGTTGCAGCTGTCGCTGTCCAGCAGATCGGTCACCTGCGCAATGGCCTTGGGGCCCAGTTCGGCCACCAGTTCGGCCAGCGCGTCCCTGTTGCGGTCCACCATCACCACGCTGGCGCCCGCTTTCAGCAGCGCGCGCGTCGTGGCCAGCCCGATCCCCGAAGCCGCACCCGTGATCGCGGCGATCTTGCCGTTCAGTTCTTCCGACATCTCTATCTCCTTTTTGATAGGTCTTTGTTCGATATGTCCTGCGGATCAGACGGCCAGAAAGCCGCCGTCCACGGGCAGCATCGCGCCGGTGATCATGGACGCGTCATCCGACAGCATCAGCGCGATGGCGCGGGCGACGTCTTCGGCCTGTGCAAAGCGTCCGCTTGGGTGGCGTGCCATCATCGGGCCGCTTTTGTCGGGATCGCTCCAGGCGGCAGCGGCCAGTTCGGTCATGGTGACGGTGGGGGCCAGGGCTGCCACGCGGATGCCATGGGGACCCAACTCGCGGGCCATGACGCGGGTCGCCCCCTCCAGCCCCGCCTTCGAGGCCGCATAGCACAAGTGATCGGCAAACCCGCGATGCCCGGCGATGCTGGTGACGTTCACGATGGCCCCGCCCTTGCCCTCGGCCACGCGGCGGCGGGCGAATTCCTGCGCGCAGATCAGCGCGCTGCGTAGGTTGATGTCCATCACGGTGTCATAGCCCGCGTCGGACATCTGCAGCAGGCTTTCCAGCACATTGGTGCCGGCGCAATTGACCAGATAATCGCAGGACCCGGCCTGTGCCATGGCGTCCCGCGCGGCCTTGGGGTCCGACAGGTCGGCGGCGATGCCGCGCCCGCCGGTCAGGGCGCAAAGGCTGTCCAGATCGGCCTGCGTGCGGCTGATGGCCACGACATGCGCGCCGCGTTCGGCCATGGTCAGCGCAGTGGCGCGACCGATGCCCTTGCCCGCGCCGGTGATGATGACGGATCTGTCCTGGAATTGCATGGGGGGCCTCATGGGGTCGGGGGCGTGTCGGCGCGGATCTGCCGCGCGACCGCCTGAAGTTGCAGGAATGCGCGATAGCGGCTGTCATGCAGGCGGCGGACGTCGTCCCCTGCGGGCTGACAACTGCCCTGCACGCGGGTCATCGCAGACATGGCGGCGGGGATGTCGGCATGCGCACCGGCAGCCACCGCGCCAAGGATGGCCGAACCCAGCAACACCGGCTCCGGACAGGCGGTGACATCCACCGGCAGGCCGGTCGCATCGGCCAGCAGCTGCCGGATCAACGGATGGCGTCCCGCGCCGCCGCTGATGGCAATACGCGACACGCCCGCGCCATGTTCGGCCTGGGTGTCGATGATCTGGCGCAGGCCATAGCCCAGTCCGCAGATCCCCGCGACGTAAAGCGCCACCAGCGAGGGGACATCGACCTCCATCCCCTGCCCCATGACGACGGCGCGGGCATGGGGATCGGCAAAGGGCGCGCGGTTGCCAAGAAATTCAGGCACGACATGCAGATGGCGCGCCTGCATCACGGCATCACCCGCCGCGCCCGCCTGATCGGCCAGCCATTCGGGCAGCAATTTTCCGGCATCCTGCGCGGCGCGTGTCGCCTGCGCATGGGCCGGGTGCAGGGTCACAAGATGGTCGATGGCGGCGCCCGCGACGGATTGGCCGCCCTCGTTCAGCCAGGCACCGGGCACCATGGCCGAGAAATAGGGCCCCCAGACCCCCGGCACGAAGGCCGGTTCCCGCGTCGTCGTCATCGTGCAGGACGACGTGCCGAAGACATAGCCAAGCGATGCGGTCGGATCGCCCGCGCCGACCGTGCCGATCCCGCCCGCATGGGCATCGATCAGACCGGCCGCGACCGCGATCCCGGCGGGCAGACCCATCGCCCGCGCGGCGTCGGGCGACAGGCCGCTGCCAAGGGCGGTCCCTGCCTCGACCACCTGCGTGCCGATGCGGGCAAAGCCTTCGTCGGCCAGTTCGCCCAGGCCGATGGCGCGGAAGTAATCGCCGTCCCACCGCCCCTCATGCGCCAGATAGGTCCATTTGCAGGTCACCGTGCAGACCGACCGCGCGGTGCTGCCCGTGGCCTTCCATGTCAGGAAATCCGTCAGGTCGAAGAAATGGCGCGCGGCGGCAAAGACTTGCGGGCGGTTTTCCCGCAGCCATAGCAGCTTCGGCGTCTCCATTTCGGGCGAGATGCGGCCGCCGACATATTTCAGCACCTCATGATTGCCGGCGTTGATGCGGGCGGCCTGATCGACGGCGCGGTGATCCATCCAGACGATGATGTCGCGTTCGGGGTGTTCGGGGTCGCCGACGGGCAAGGGTTCGTCGCCCTGCACCACCAGCGAACAGGTGGCGTCAAAGCCGATCCCCGCGACGCTGGCCGGATCGATGCCCGCCCGCGCAACGGCCTGCTGGGTGGCCTGGCAGACCGCATCCCAGACCTGTGCACTGGATTGCTCCGCGATATCCCCCGATGGGCGGTGCATCTGCACCGTGCGGCTGGCGTGGGCCAGCAGGCTGCCCGCCGCGTCGAAGACCCCTGCCCGCGCCGATCCGGTGCCCACGTCGATGCCGATGAAATGCGTGGTCATGTCAGCGCCACTCCCGCCCGATATAGATGGCAAGCAGGATGATCAGGCCCTTGATGACGTCCTGCATATAGGGGTTGATCCCCATCAGGTTCAGCCCGTTGTTCAGCACGCCCAGTAGGATCGCCCCGATCAGCGTCCCAAGGATCAACCCGCGTCCGCCCGCAATGGCCGTGCCACCCAGAACGACGGCGGCGATTGCGTCCAGTTCAAAACCGACACCGGCGTTTGGCTGGCCGCTCATCAAACGGCCAGTCAGGACGATGGCGGCCAGCGAGGCCGTCAGTCCGGAAATGGCAAAGACCGCCAGCTTGACGCGGCCCGTGCGGACACCCGACAGGCGGGCCGCGGTTTCATTGCCGCCGATGGCATAGACGTGGCGACCGAAGGGCGTGCGCTGCAGCAGCACCCATGCCAACGCATAGATGACCAGCATGATGATGACCGGCACCGGAACGACGCCGATGCGCCCGATGCCGAACCATGACACCCATGAGGGCAAACCGCTGATGGGATAGCCGCCCGAATAGATCAGCCCCAGCCCACGGGCGATGCCCATCATCGCCAGCGTGACGATGATTGCGGGCATCCGCCCCCATGCGACCAGCGCGCCATTGACCAGCCCCAGCCCCAGCCCGACCAGCAGCGCCGCGATCAGCCCCACCCCTCCGGGCAGGCCCATGTTGACCATCAGACCTGCGGCAATGGTGCCCGCCAGCGCCATGACCGCGCCCACCGACAGATCGATGCCGCCGGTCAGGATGACGAAGGTCATGCCCACGGCCAGGATGCCCACGACCGAAACCTGCCGCAGCACGTTCAGGATATTGGCCAGCGTAAAGAAGTTGTCGCTGGCAAAGCCCATCAGGGTGGATACGACGATCAGGCCCACCAAGGGCAGTGCCAGCGGGGAATGCAGCAGCCATTCAAGGGCCTTGCCCCTGCGTGACGTGGCGATTTCGGCGTCATGCGACATGGTCGACCTTTCCGGTTGTGGCATGGGTCATGATCCGCTCCGAGGTGATGGCGTCCCCTTCGACGGTCGCGACAATCCCGCCCTGGCGGAAGACGCAGACGCGGTCGGACATGCCGATCACCTCGGGCAGTTCGGATGAGATCATGATGATGGCATAGCCTTGCGCGGTGAAATCGCGCATCAGTTGATAGATTTCGGCCTTGGCACCGACATCGATGCCGCGGGTGGGTTCGTCGAAGATCAGAACGCGCATGTTGTGGTTCAGCCAGCGGGCGATCACCACCTTCTGCTGGTTGCCGCCCGACAGCGTGTCAACGCGTGCATGCGGCCCCTGCGCCTTGACGCGGACCTGCTGCATCGCGGTGCGGGTGCAATCACGTTCCTTGCGGAAGTCGATGAACCAATGGCCCTGCGCGTATTTCCCGTAATTGTTCAGCGAGATGTTCTGCAGGATCGAGAATTCGGTGATCAGCCCCTGTTCCTTGCGGCTTTCGGGCAGAAGGCCGATGCCTTGCGCCAGACCGTCGGCGGCGTCGCGCAAGCGCGTCGGCACCCCGTCGATGGCCAGCCGGCAACTGGCCGCGCCATGTTCGCCCAGCATCGACAGCACGGTTTCTGTGCGCCCCGATCCGACCAGCCCGGCAAAGCCCAGAATTTCGCCCGCGCGCAGATCGAAGGTGCTGACGGGACCGCCACGGCGCAGCTGCAGGTGGCTGACCTGCAGAACGGTGGCGGCATCCGGGTCGGGGGTGGGCTTGGGCGGAAAGCTGTTTTCGATGCGGCGGCCGACCATCATCTCGACCAGACTGTCGGTATCGACCTGCGCGACATCGCAGTCACCGACGTATTCGCCATCGCGCAGGACGGTGATGCGGTCGCAGATCTCGAAGATCTCATCCAGGTGGTGCGAGATGAAGACCACGGCCACCCCCGCCGCCCGCAGTTCACGCATCACCTTGAACAGATGTGCGGTTTCCGACGGGGTCAGTGTGGCGGTGGGTTCGTCCAGCACCAGAATGCGGGCGTTCAGCGACAGCGCCTTGGCGATTTCCACGAATTGCTGTTCGGCCACCGACAGACGCGCGATGGGGATGTCCAGCGGGATGTCAACCTCCAGCCGCTTCAGGATCTGACGGGCGCGGTCGCGCATGGCGCGACGGTCCAGCAGGCCCATCCCGCCGCGGATCTCTCGTGCCAGAAACATGTTCTCGACGGCGGTCAGATAGGGGATCAGGCTGAATTCCTGAAAGACGATGCCGATGCCCGCCTGAATGGCATCGTCATAGGTGGGAAAGCTGCGTTCCTGCCCGTCGATCAGGATCGTGCCGCTGCTGGGCTGGATAATGCCGCTGACGATCTTCATCAGCGTCGATTTCCCGGCCCCGTTTTCGCCCAGCAGGGCGTGAACCTCGCCCGCGCGGACGTGCAGATCGACGCCGTGCAGGACCTCGATCCGACCAAAGCTTTTGCGTATTCCGCGCAGTTCCAGCATGACGTCTCCGGTGGTTGGGACCGCGCCCGGAATGGGGCGCGGTCGGTTGCAAGGGTTGACCTACCAGCTGAAGTCGGCGGCGTTTTCGGCATCGACCGTGCGCACGTCGATCGGCACTTCGGTGGGAACCACGCGGGCACCCCAGTGCTGCGCCAGCGCCATGCCCAGCCCCACGCGGATCTGGTCGCGGGGGAATTGCGCCGTCGTCTGGATGAAGGCGGTGCCGTCGGCGATGGCCTTGACCGCTTCGGGGGCACCATCGACCGAAGTCAGCTTGATGTCGCGCCCCGACCCCTGGATCGCGGCCAGCGCACCCATCGCGCCGCCATCGTTGACCGAAAAGATACCGGCCAGATCGGCATGCGACTGGATCATGTTTTCGACCACGCCCAAGGCGACCGATCGGTCCTGACGGCCATTCTGGGTATCGACCAGCGTGATGCCCTCATGTTCGTCCAGCGCTGCCTTGCAGCCCTCGACCCGTTCCAGGATCGGAACGACGGGAATGCCGTCCAGAATGGCGACCTCGCCCTGCCCGCCAAGCGCTTCGGCCAGATAGCTGCAGGACTGATAGCCGGCGTCGCGGTTCTTGGATCCGACAAATGTGTTGAACCGGACCATTGGCATTGGCATCGACCGCGACCACGATCACGCCCTGGTCCTTGGCCATGCGCACGGCCAATTCCACGCCCGCGCTGTCCGTCGGGTTCAGCAGCAGGATGTCGATGCCCTGCTGCAGCATGTCCTCGACGTCCGAGATCTGCTTGGCGACGTCATGACCCGCATCGGTCACCACGACCTCGGCGCCGATGTCGGCGGCAGCTTCGTTTAGCGTTTCTTGCATGCTGACGAAATAGGGGTTGTTCATTTCCTGAAAGGTCATGCCGATCTTCAACGGCGCGTCCTGCGCCGACGCCGCATGGGCGCCCGCGATGGCCAGTGCCGCGATCGAGGCGGTCTTCAGCAGATGTTTCATGTCTTCCTCCCGTTGGTTAGGTTTTTGACAGATCTTCCCCGTTCGCTGCGGACGCTAGGGCCGGCGGCGGTCGGGTGGACTGCGGATGGATTCCCGTCAGCCGGCCATGCGGACCGTCTGGTTGGCCGCGAAGGTCGCCCGAAACTCCGAGGGCGACATCTTCTTCAGCTTCAGGAAATGGCGGTTGAAGTTGGACAGGTTGGAAAACCCGACCTCGTAACAGATGTCGGCGATACGGGCCTGCGGGTCCGACAACAGCATGTGGCAGGCCAGATCGATCCGCATCTGGTTGCGGTACCGCACCAGCGTCGTGCCGGTATGGGTCTTGAACGACCGCGAAAACCCGCTGAGCGTCTGCCCCGTCAGATTGGCCAGCGTGGATTCGCTGACCTGCTCCAACAGGTTTTCCCGCAGATGGGCGATAGCGCGGTTCATGTCGGAATCCTCGGCGCGTTCGACGTCCAGAACAAAGCTGAGGCTGGCCAGCGTCTGCGTGCCCTGCGCCTGCGCCAACAGATCAAGGATCTGGAAGAACAGCCCCAGGCGACGCACACCGCGCGCCCTGATCAGGTCGTGCATCAGCGGTCCGACCGCGCGACTGGTCTGGTCGTCGAACAGGATGCCCCGGCGGCTGCGGTCCAGCAGATGGCGGACGGTCTCCATTTCCGGAAAGGCATCGCGGGCGTTTTCGACAAAGCTCTCCGGGAACTGGATGACGGCGGTGCGGCACGGAATGATATCGCCGGGCGTGATGTCGCTGATCCAGTTCTGCGGCAGGTTGGGGCCGGTCATGATCAGTTGGCCGGGGCCGAAGTTGCCAAAGTGATCGCCGATATAGAACTTCCCATGCGTGGCGACGACCAGATGGATTTCATATTCGGGATGATAGTGCCAGCGCACCGTGCGAAACGGATAGCCGTGCTTCCACGCGGCAAATGATTCACCCTTGCGGATGTGCACAAGCTCCAGATCGGGCTGCATCTTTCCTCCCCTTCCGCGCCAGCACGGCCCGCCTTGACGGTACCGCCTCCTCTGTGACGCTTGGGATATTGGTATCATGCAACGCCTGTTCGCATCCACGAGCAGGTCACATTTTTTCCGATACTTTTTTGCAGTATTGATCAGAAGATTGGGTGAGGTATGTCAGCAATTGCTGCATTGCAGCATGCAGTTGCCCTTATCTTCATCATGCCTAGACTGCGATGCCCATACTTTTCGGCGCATCCAAGCGTGTTTCGTATCAGTGGCATGGGCGTTCGATGGTCAGCCATGAAACAACAAATCACCGTCCAAAGGGCGAATGGCAGTAAGGTTCGAATAAAATTCGTCGGAGTCAGATGTTTGATCCCACAATCTGACGGTGCAGTCATTTCTTGGGAACCGAAGGATGCATCATGGGTCAGGTTTGCCCCGTCCAGATGATACGACTGGACAGGGCATCCGGATTTTACTCCTTGGTCTCTTCTTCCAGCCGGTCGGTCGCGCCATCGCGCAGACTGTCCAGCTGATCTTTCAACCCTTGCTGATCAACCAACGGGTTCGGGTCCCCCGGTTGCCGGTCCTTCAGCTTCAGGTGCTTTTCATAGAGGTTGTTCGAGAAGCCATGCGTGGACAGGTGGACCTTCACCTCTTCCCCGGCGTCCTCGACTTTCTGTTCCACCTTGTCGACGCTGTCGATATAGGCCTCGACCTGCGACGGCCCGTCGATGGCATTCAGGCCAAGCCCGCCGATGGTGATGGCGCGATAGGTCTGGTCGCCGTCCTTGACGTCATACAGATAGGAGGCCGTGCCCCAGGTATGGCCGGGGGTTTCCATGACGGTGAAGGTCTCGTCGCCCAACGTGATGTCATCGCCGTCTTCCACGACCATATCGGGTTCGATCATGTCGAAGGCGTTCGGACCCTTGTCGGTTTCGGCGGCCCCTTCGGCGGCTTCATCCCAACCGGCCTGCGTCATCACGAAACGCGCATTCGGCAACAAGGGCTTCAGTTGTGCGGCACCGCCGACGTGGTCAAAGTGGCCATGCGTCATCAGGACGTATTTGATATCGTCCAGATTGACACCCATCGCCTTGATGTTGTCGATCAGGGTGTCGGTGAACTGGCCATAAAGCGTGTCGATCAACACCACGCCATCGCTGGTATGGACCAGCCAGGCCGAGACCCAGCAGATGCCCACGTAATCGACGTTGTCAAAAGCCTTCCAAGGCTCGATCGCCTGCTGTTCGGGGTTGTTCAACCATTGGCCCAGATCCTTCGGCATCTTGCCGGTCTTGCCGAATTCCGTGAAGCGCTGCGCGATACGGGCCGAACTGCAGCCGTCCAGGGGTTGGGTCGACTGCGCCCCGGCGGCCGTTCCAGCCAAGGCCAACGCCGCAGTGGCGATCTTTCCAAACGTCGATGGTTTGATCATGCTGTTTCTCCGTTCCGTTCAATCGGGACCAGCTTGCCGGGTTCCATCAGATCGGCAGGGTCCAGCGCCGCCTTCGCGCCGCATGATCGAAAGCGGCTTGGCACCATTCAGGTTCCCCATCTTGCGCCATCCGGCCTGCGCGATCCTGTGATCGGCGCTATAACTGCCGCCATATCGGGCTTGCTCTGGCGATGACATAAGGTGATGGCAGCAGAAGTTTTTCGATGCTTTCGACAGGCCCGCCGGTGTGTCCTTTGCCGAACATCCGAGAGGTTGGCCATGGCACAGGCCGTTTGACCCGCCCACTGCGATAAGGCCATCAACACATGGCGCCATCCGGGTGATGCGATCATGGCGACGGCAGATCGCAACCCAGCTTGCGCAGGCAGGTCAGCAACACCGCGTGTTCATCCGGCGTCAGCCGCGCTGCCAGCGCCCGATCATAGTCCAGCGCGATTGCCGCCAGATCCGCGTAGGCCGCCTGCCCCGCCCGTGTCAGACATATCCGCGCACGGCGGCGGTCGTCTTGATCGGTATCGCGCGTCACGAAACGCTTGGCCTGCAGTGCCGCCACAGCACGGCTGATCTTGGTCTTGTGGACCCGCGCCATGGTCCCGATCTGCGTCGCATCCATCGGCCCGAACTGTCCCAGATGCGCCAGCACCCGCCATTCGGTGCGCAGCATCCCATAGCGGTCCTTGTAGATGCGGCCAAAGGCCTGTCCCACATCCTCGGCGGCGTGGTTCAGCAGATAGGGCAGGAAATCCTGCAGCTGGAACGGGGTGGGATCGGTCATGGCAGCCTGCAAAAAGATCATTGTTGGTTACAAATACAACCATTACCCCAATAAGGAACCCGACAACAGGAGATCGCCATGACATCGCAGGACTCCATCCGGAACGCGCTGGCCGGATCGCCCCCCGAATACATGCCGGGCTTCGGCAATGACTTCGAGACCGAGGCCCTGCCCGGCGCCCTGCCCCAAGGCATGAACAGCCCGCAGAAGGTCGCCTACGGCCTTTACGGTGAACAGCTGTCGGGCACCGCCTTCACCGCGCCGGGGCATCAGAACGAACGGACGTGGTGCTATCGCATCCGCCCCTCGGTCCGGCATCAGGGGCGGTTCTCGCGCATTGCGCTGCCTTTGTGGAAATCCGCGCCGCATGTGATCAAGGATGTCACCAGCCTTGGCCAATACCGGTGGGACCCGGTGCCCCATTCCGACGAACCGCTGACATGGCTGACGGGCATGCGCACCATGACCACGGCGGGCGATGTGAACACGCAGACCGGCATGGCGTCCCATGTCTATCTGGTGACGCAATCGATGTGGGACGCCTATTTCTATTCCGCCGATGGCGAACTGCTGGTCGTCCCGCAGGAAGGCCGCCTGCGCTTCGCCACCGAGTTGGGCGTGTTGGAGATCGGCCCGCAGGAGATCGCCATCATCCCGCGCGGCCTCGTCTATCGGGTCGAGGTTCTGGAAGGCCCCGCCCGCGGCTTCGTCTGCGAGAATTATGGCCAGAAATTCACCCTGCCCGGACGCGGCCCCATCGGCGCCAACTGCATGGCCAACCGCCGCGATTTCAAGACCCCCGTCGCGGCCTATGAGGACCGCGAGGTCCCATCCACCCTGACCGTCAAATGGTGCGGCCAGTTCCACCAATGCGACATCGCCCAAAGCCCGCTGGACGTAGTGGCGTGGCACGGGAACTATGCGCCGGTGAAATACGACCTGCGGACCTATTGCCCGGTCGGCGCGATCCTGTTCGACCACCCCGACCCCTCGATCTATACCGTTCTGACCGCCCCGAGCGGTATCGAGGGCACCGCGAACATCGACTTCGTCCTGTTCCGCGACCGCTGGAATGTGGCCGAAAACACCTTCCGCCCGCCCTGGTACCACAAGAACGTCATGTCCGAGCTGATGGGCAACATCCACGGTCAGTATGATGCCAAGCCCAAGGGCTTCGTCCCCGGCGGGATCAGCCTGCACAACTGCATGCTGCCCCACGGCCCCGACCGCGCCGCCTTCGAGGCCGCCTCGAACGCCGATCTGGCCCCCCAGAAGCTGGAGAACACCATGTCCTTCATGTTCGAAACCCGCTTCCCCCAGCACCTGACGGAATTCGCCGCCCATAGCGCCCCCCTGCAGGACGATTATGTCGAATGCTGGTACGGGCTGGACAGGAAGTTCGACGGCACCCCGGGGGTCAAGTGATGGGGCTGATGCCAAGCTGGGTCGCCAGCGCCAATCGCACGGACACGGATTTCCCGCTGAACAACCTGCCCTATGGCGTATTCTCGACAGGCGGGGCACCGCGATGCGGGGTGGCCATCGGCGACATGATCCTTGATGTCACTGCGGCGGAGACCGCCGGCCTGACGGGCACGCGGGGATTGTGTCAGAATGGCGTTTGGAACCCGCTGATGGCGGCAGGACCGACGGTCTGGGCCAACTTCCGGCAGCGCCTGATCGAACTGCTGGCCGAAGGATCGGACCATGTTGCGGCACTGACGCCGATGCTGCACCGCGCCACGGATGCGGTGATGCACCTGCCCCTGACCGTGGCCGAGTTCACGGATTTCTATGCCAGCCGCCAGCACGCCACCAATGTCGGCACGATGTTTCGCGGGGCGGAAAACGCGCTGCCGCCAAACTGGCTGCATATCCCCATTGGCTATAACGGGCGGGCCTCAACCGTGGTGGTGTCGGGGACGCCGATCCATCGCCCGAACGGGCAGACCCGTGCCAAGGATGCCGCCATGCCCGCCTTCGGCCCCAGCACGCGTCTTGATATCGAGCTGGAGATCGGCACCATCGTCGGCACCCCGTCGAAGATGGGCCAGCCCGTGACGACGGATCAGGCGCGACGGATGATCTTTGGCCATGTGCTGCTGAACGACTGGTCGGCGCGCGACATCCAGGCCTGGGAATACCAGCCGCTCGGGCCTTTTCAGGCCAAGGCCTTCGCCACCTCGATCAGCCCGTGGATCGTGACGACGGCGGCGCTGGCACCCTTTGCCACGCCCACCCCGCCGCGCGACCACGACCTGCTGCCCTATCTGGCCGAGGATGCGCCGGGCCTGTTCGACATCGACCTGTCGGTGGCGCTGTCAACAGGTGGCGCGGCGCAGACCATCAGCCGCACCAACATGCGGCACCTCTATTATTCACCGGCGCAGCAGCTGGCGCATCACGCTTCATCGGGATGCGCGATGCGGACGGGCGATCTGCTGGGGTCGGGGACGATCTCGGGCGATGGTGATGACAGCATGGGGTCACTGCTGGAGCTGACATGGGGCGGCGAACGCCCGTTGCGATTGGCCGACGGCCAGACGCGCAGCTTTTTGCAGGATCATGACGTGATCACGCTGGCCGGAAATGCGCAGGGCGATGGCTATCGCGTGGGCTTCGGCAGCTGCACGGGACAGATCCTGCCCGCGCCGGTCTTTCCCTGAAGGCTACAGATGGCCCAGATCGAAGCCGGGATCGTCCTTGACCGTGCGCAGGACGATCTCGGACCGGACCTGGGCCACATGTTCATGGGGCAGCAGATGTTCGTGGATGAAGCGTGCGAAGCGTTCCAGATCCAGCGTCCGCAGGTCCAGCACGTAATCCGCATCGCCCGAGACGGAAAAGGCCGAACGCACCTCGGGTTGCAGCGACAGGAACCGCGCGAAGCTGCGTTCGCTGTCGCCGCCATGCCGCCGCAGGTTCACCCGTACGATGGCACGCAGGCCGAACCCCAACCGGTCCCCATCCAGCCGCGCGGCATAGCCCCGGATCAGGCCGCCCTCCTCCAGCGCGGCACGCCTGCGCGAACATTGCGAGGGCGACAGATGCACCATCCCCGACAGCGCCGCATTGGTCAGGGCACCGTCCTTTTGCAGGGCGCGAAGGATCGCGATGTCGAATTCATCCAGCGTCATCATCACCTCTTTCACAAGCCGCCTCATGCGCCATGAACGGACCTGGCGCATAACATCGCGCAGATTCTGCGCTTTGACGCATGATACATGCATTCCGATCCATGCGCGATCCCCAGAACGCAAACAAAACGCAGCCGAGGGGGCGCATGATGATGCCAAGTTGAAAACATGGAAGGAGAGCCACATGGGACCGTTCCCGCATGATGCCCCCAAGGCCACCATCACCGATGAGAACCCCGCCGGCACCGACGGCTTCGAATTCGTCGAATATGCCCATCGCGATCCTGCCGTGCTGGACAAGCTGTTCCGCCAGATGGGCTTCACGCCTGTGGCCAAACACAAGACGCGCGACATCACGCTCTATCGTCAGGGCGACATCAACTATCTGCTGAACGCGGATCCGGACGGCCATGCGGCGCAATTCGTCAAGGAACACGGCCCCTGCGCCCCCGCGATGGCATGGCGCGTCGTCGATGCGCAGCATGCGCTGAAGCGCGCGGTCGAGCTGGGCGCCACCGAATACACCGGCGACGGCAAGTCCATCGATGCGCCCGCCGTCTATGGCATCGGCGGATCGCTGCTGTATTTCATTGACACTTACGGCGATCAGGGCAGCGCCTACAGCGCCGATTACGACTGGCTGGATGCGGTCGATCCACGCCCTAAGGGGTTCGGTTTCTACTACCTCGACCACCTGACCCATAACGTCATTCGCGGAAATATGGATACCTGGTATCGCTTCTATGCCGATACGTTCAACTTCAAGGAGATCCGCTTCTTCGACATCAAGGGCAAGCAGACGGGGCTGACCAGCCGCGCGCTGACCTCGCCCGATGGCAAGATCCGTATCCCGATCAACGAAAGCGCCGACGAGAACAGCCAGATCGAGGAATACCTGCGCGAATACAAGGGCGAGGGCATCCAGCACATCGCCATTGCCAGCAACGATATCTATGGAGGTACCGACAAGATCGCCGATGCCGGGATGGAGTTCATGCCCGGTCCCCCCTCCACCTACTATGAGATGAGCCGCGCCCGCGTGAAGGGCCATGAAGAACCGCTGGATCGCATGCAGAAGCGCGGTATCCTGATCGACGGCGAAGGCGTGGTCGGCGGTGGCCAGACGCGCATCCTGCTGCAGATCTTCTCGAAGACCGTGATCGGGCCGATCTTCTTCGAGTTCATCCAGCGCAAGGGCGATGACGGCTTCGGCGAGGGTAACTTCCGCGCCTTGTTCGAATCCATCGAGGAGGATCAGGTCCGCCGCGGCGTCCTGAAGGCCGAGCCCGCCGAATGATCTGGAGCAATTTATCCTCGGCCCCCGCCCCCGGCACGCCGGTGGCGGGGGTTTCGACGCTGTCGGGCGCGCAGGCGGTGACGGTCACCACCGACAGGGGTGATTTCCCCCTACTGTTGGTCGTGACGGATGATAGCATCAAGGGCTATGTCAACGCCTGCCCGCACCAGTTCCTGCCACTGGATTACCGCAGCCCGCGCCTGTTGTCGCAGGACGGAACACGGCTGATGTGCAGTGCCCATGGCGCGATGTTCGACGCCACCACCGGCCTAGGTGTCGCGGGCGAGGGGTTGGGATGCCAACTCTCCACAGTGCCGCTGCGCGAAAGCGACGGTCAGGTTTTCATCGACGGTTAGGTCATTTCGACTGCACGGCGGGTCACCATCCGGACAAATGCGATGCCGATGCGATTGAAACCGGCTTTCCAGCTGCTTGGTTACAGCGGATGGGGACCAAGCAAGTATCCATGAACTACTCAACGCACCGTTTTACGGGTTTGCATGTTTGGTAGAGCCTCCCACGCGCAATTTGCGAAAACCGCACATCTGGATGCGATAAGTTGACGTCGCGTATCTTGGTCTCGCTCAGCACTTTGCAAAGGGCATCGCGGTTGTCCTGCACCCGATACGGGACGCAGGCAACTTGCCGGTCACGAAGGCGGCCCAAAATGCATCAGACCGATTTTCTACGGACTCGCGACCGTCCCGACAGGCGATGATTAAGGCTGCAGCGCCGGACACTCATCCGACCGACCGCATTCCTCAGAACCGGAAACTTGCACCGACCCTCAGGTCTTTGCGGGACAGATCCAGCTGATCCTCGGCGCCCGGAAGCGGGTCGAACTGTGTCTGCGAATATTCGGCAAAGGTCGATATCTGCGGATTGACCCGGTGTTCCAGTCCAAGCCCCAGACTGTTGCCCCTTATGTCGCCAGATGCCTGCGCCGCCCCGCTGATATGAAGCCGCGCGACATCCTGCCCGGCCAGCGCATAGGGCATCCAGTCCCCTGCCGCATAACCGATGCGTCCGAACAGCCGGGCATTGCGCGTCAGGCTGACCTGCGGTTGCATCAGCAGTTCGGCGATGCGCGCGTCATCGGCACCCGCACTGGCCGAGCCTGCCTGATATTCCGCAGCGATCCCCAGAACCAGATTGCCGTACTGCCAGTCACGCCCGACGCGAAGTGCCGCCGCCTCGCCCGATGGCGAAAACAACTGCGCGTCGATGCCCTGTTGGTCCAGATCATCACGCAGATCGCCCTGCGCGCCTAGCTGCACCCGGTTGGTCACCAGTGCCGCGCCCAGATGGATGCCGGCCCAGTCGTCCTGCGCGGCGGCAGGCGCCGCCCCCAGCATCAGCAGAATGGCGGCCCGATAAACAGACGTCATGGCGATCCCCGTCCGATGCGTGAAAGCTGTCACCGACCAGCCTTAGGACAAAGGCGTAAACCGCGGGTTAAGACGGGGCGCGGGAAACCCGAAGGCACCGGCGCTCGTTTTCCCGTCAACAAGCGTCATGAAAGGCCCCCAAGATGTCCCAGCGACCGATCCTTGTCTTCGATGTGAACGAAACGCTGCTGGACCTGGACAGCCTTGTGCCTTTGTTCACACGGCTTTTCGACAACCCCGCCGCAATGCGCGAATGGTTCGCGCAGCTGGTGCTCTACTCTCAGACCCTGTCGCTGGCGAGGATCGAGAGCGATTTTGCCAAGCTGGCAGCCGGTGTCCTGAGGATGCAGGGCCAGATCCACAATCGCCATATCACTGACGCCGATGTCGCCCAGTTGTTCGACGGCCATCGGCAGCATGCCTGCCCACCCCGACGCGGCCCAAGCCCTGCAAACCCTTCGGAACGCGGGATTTCGGATGGTCACCCTGACGAATTCCCCCAAGGGTGACGGGCCATCCGCCTTGGAGAAGGCGGGTCTGGCATCCTTTTTCGAGGCATCCTTCAGCGTTCAGCCCAGCGGACGCTTCAAGCCCGCGCCGCAGACCTATCAGCTGGTCTGCGACGCCCTGAAGGTCGAACCGCAGGACCTGTGCCTTGTCGCCTGCCATGTCTGGGACACCATTGGCCTGCAGGCCATGGGCGGCAAGGGCGCATTGGTCACCCATGGGTCGAACGCGCCCTTGCAGGTGCCGGGGGTCCCGGTCCCTGATCTGACCGCCCCCAGTCTGACCCGCCTGTCGCAGGATATCATCGATGCCTGGGGCTAGGGTGGCATTTCACTATTTCGCATCGCGCCTGTAACGTCGGCAGGCCAAGCCGCGAAGTGCATCGAAAGCCCCCAAGGACAAGGCCCACCAATGACCCGCCCCCTGATCTTTGCACTGCTGGTGCTGATTGCCATCGCAGGCTTTCTGGCCATACCCGACAACCTGACCACGTTGGAAGGTGTCCGCGAACAATTGAATCGCGCTCAAGGGTATAGGGCAGAGAACCCGCTGCTGGTCGCGGGGGCGTTCTTCGCCATCTATGTCGCGGTGGCGGCCTTGTCGCTGCCCGTGGCGGTCTGGCTCACGCTTGGCGCGGGGGCGTTGTTCGGGTTCTGGCAGGGGCTGCTGCTGGTTTCTTTTGCCTCGACCATCGGGGCCAGCCTGTCGTTTCTGGCGGCGCGCTATCTGCTGCGGGACTGGGTCCGGGGACAGTTCCGCAACCGGCTGGACCGGATCGAGAGCGGCGTCGAACGCGACGGAGCCTTCTATCTGTTCTCGCTGCGGCTGATCCCGGTCCTGCCCTTCTTTGCGGTCAACCTGCTGATGGGTCTGACGCCGATGCCGGTGGCGACATTTGCCTGGGTCAGCCAGCTGGGAATGCTGGCGGGCACGGCTGTCTTCGTGAATGCGGGCACGCAGCTGGCGCAATTGGACAGCATCTCGGGCATCCTGTCGCCTGCGGTTCTGGCGTCATTTGCGGTGCTGGCGGCCTTTCCATGGATCGCGCGGGCTGTCATGGCCATCATCCGGCGCCGCCGCGTCTATGCCCGTTGGACGCGGCCCGCCAAGGTTGACCGCAACCTTGTGGTCATCGGCGCTGGATCGGCGGGACTGGTCACCGCCTATATCGCCGCAGCTACCAAAGCCCGCGTCACCCTGGTCGAGGCTCGTGCCATGGGCGGCGACTGTCTGAACACCGGCTGTGTGCCCTCCAAAGCGTTGATCGCCAGCGCCCATGTCGCCCACAGCATGCGGGACGCGCAGGCCTTCGGCATCGCCCCCGCACAGCCGCAGGTGGATTTCCGCGCCGTCATGGCCCGCATCCATGCCGCCATCGCCAGCATCGCCCCCCACGACAGTGTCGGACGCTATGAAGGGTTGGGCGTCGAGGTTCTGAAGGGCCGCGCCCGGATGATCGACCCGTTTACCGTCCAGATCGACCTGAACGACGGCGGCACGCAGCAGCTGACGAGCCGCGCCATCGTCATCGCCACGGGCGCCAAGCCGACCATGCCGCCCATTCCCGGGCTGGCCGATTGTGGCGCGCTGACCTCGGATACCATGTGGGACGCGCTGTCGGACCGCGATCAGATCCCTGCCCGCATTGCCATTCTGGGCGGCGGTCCGATTGGTTCGGAACTGGCGCAGGCCTTTGCGCGCCTTGGGGCCGATGTCACCCAGATCGAGGCGGGCGACCGCATCCTGCCCCGCGAAGACCCCGAAGTTTCCGAGCTGATCGCAACGGCGCTGCGCGACGACGGGGTGCAGGTCCTGACCGGACACAAGGCGACCGCCGCGGGCCGGGACGACAGCGGTCGCTGGCTGCAGGTCGAACACGACGGTCAGACCAGCCGCATCACCGTGGACGAGATCATCGTCGCCGTCGGCCGCACCCCGAACCTGACCGGTCTGGGCCTCGAGGAACTGGGCATCCCGACCGACCACACCGTTCAGACCAACGATTATCTGCAGACGCTCTATCCCAACATTCTGGCCGCAGGGGATGTGGCGGGGCCGTGGCAGTTCACCCATACCGCCAGCCATCAGGCCTATTATGCGGCAGTGAACGGGCTGTTCGGCGACATCAAGGCCAGCAAGGTCGATGCCCGCGTCATCCCTTGGGCCACCTTCACCGCCCCCGAGGTCGCCCGAGTTGGCATTTCCGAAACCGAGGCGCGCGATCAGGGGTTGGATGTCACGGTCACGCGTTTCGATCTGGACGGCTCGGATCGTGCCATTGCGGATGGCGCCACGCGCGGCTTCGTCAAGGTGCTGACCCCAAAAGGCAAGGACCGCATCCTTGGCGCGACGATCGTCGGCGCGCATGCGGGCGATCTGATGGCCGAGTTCGTGCTGGCCATGAAGCACGGGCTGGGCCTGTCGAAAATTCTGGGCACCATCCACATCTATCCCACCCTGGCCGAGGCCAATAAATCCGTCGCCGGCCAATGGCGCCGTGCCCATGTGAACCCCCGCCTGACCGCCCTTGCCGAACGCTTCCACGATTGGAGACGCGGATGATCGATGCCCTGATCCTGCCCACGCAACGCCGCGCCCTGTCGCCCCTTGCCGCTTGGCTGGACGCGCGCAACGTCCATGCCGACCAGCTGACCATCGTCGGCTTCGGCTTCGGGTTGGCCGGTTTCGCCGCCGTCGTCATGGGGTGGTGGCTGCCCGCCCTTGCGATGATCGGGCTGAACCGCCTGATGGACGGCTTGGACGGGGCCGTCGCGCGGCTGCAAGGCCCGACCGATCGCGGGGCGTTTCTGGATATCGCGCTGGACTTCATGTTCTATGCGCTGATCCCGCTTGGCTTTGCACTGAACGATCCGGCCAATGCCCTGCCTGCCGCCGTGCTGATCGCGGCCTTCGTGGGGACCGGATCGTCGTTTCTGGCCTTTGCCGCCATCGCGGCCAAACGCGGCGACAGCGCCGATGCCTTCCCCGCCAAGGGCATCTATTACCTTGGCGGCCTGACCGAGGGCTTCGAGACCATTGCCCTGTTCATCATCATCTGCCTGTGGCCCGATGCCTTTGCGCCGCTGGCCTATGTCTTTGCAACCGCCTGTGCGATCACGACCGTCCTGCGCTGGCACATGGGGTGGCAGGCATTCGCGCCCCGAACCAAGGAAACCCGCTGATGCGCCATCACCTGACCGTCACCGTTATTGCCGCCAGCGCCCTGCTGACCCTGAATACCCCCGCGCTGGCCGATTGGGACCAGACGCTGGAAAATGCACGCGGGCAGACCGTTTTCTGGAACGCATGGGGCGGGGATCAGCGCACCAATGATTTCATCGCATGGGTGGGCGAACAGACGCAGGACCGCTTTGGCGTTTCGGTGCAGCAGGTCAAGCTGACCGACACCGCCGAGGCAGTGACCCGCGTTCTGTCCGAAAAGGCCGCGGGCCGTGACACGGAGGGGTCGGTCGATCTGATCTGGATCAACGGGCCGAACTTTCTGGCGATGAAGGATCAGGGCCTGCTGGCCGATCCCTTCCTGTCCGATCTGCCCAATGCGCAATATCTGGACCTGTCACCCGACGCGCCGGCCATGGTCGATTTCACCATTCCCACCGAGGGCCGCGAAAGCCCGTGGCGTCTGGCCCGCTTTGTCTTCATCCACGACAGCGAACGCGCACCGAACCCGCCCGCGGATATGGCAGGCTTCGTCGATTGGGCGGCGGCCCATCCGGGGCGGATGACGCATCCCGCCCCCTCGAACTTCATGGGGGCGACGTTCCTGAAGCAGGCGCTGGTCGAGATGGCCCCTGACCCCGCCGCCCTGCAATCCCCCGTCATCGATGACGCATTCGCCCGCCAATCCGCACCGCTGTGGGACTGGTATGACGCGCTGCGTCCCAATATGTGGCGGCAAGGACAGGTCTTTCCCGAAAACGAATCCATCCAGCAGCAATTGCTGAACGACGCCGAGATTGACATCGCCCTGTCCTTCGACCCCGCATCTGCCGCCGCCGCCATCGAACAGGGGCTGCTGCCAGACACGGCACGGGTTTTCGTCCCCCAAGGCGGCTCGATCGGCAACGTCAGCTTCGTGGCCATCCCCTTCAACGCCGCCCATGCGGCAGGGGCGCAGGTGGTCGCGAACTTCCTGCTGGAACCGCAGTCGCAGGCCCATATGCAGGACATCACCGTCCTGGGATCGTTCTCGGTTCTGGACCCGCAGAAGCTGCCCGCCGATACATTCGCCGATCTGCCCACGGCGCCCTCCCTGCCGACACTGCAGGACCTTGGCCCCACCCTGCCCGAGCCGCACGCCAGCTGGATGACCCGACTGACCGACGAATGGGCCGCGCGATACATCAGATGACACCCCCGCGGCCCGACCGCCGGCTGGCGCGGGTCGTGCTGGCGGCGGTGCTGATGCTGATTTTGCTGCCGATCCTTGCCGGGGTCTGGCAGACCTTGCGCGCGGCTGCGGGGTGGATGCCTGCCATCGGCGCAACCGATGCCGGGCTTGACGCCTTTCGCGAACTGCTGGCCATTCCGGGGCTGGCGCGTGCCACGCTGACCAGCCTGTGGACGGGAGTGGCGACCACTGCGCTGTCGCTGGCGCTGGCGGCCGCCTGCTGCATCCGCTGGCATGACCGCGGCTGGCCGTTGCGTGTCTTGGCCCCGGTGCTGGCCGCGCCCCATGCGGCGCTGGCCATCGGTCTGGGGTTCCTGATCGCACCCTCGGGGTGGCTGGCACGTGCCGTGGCGCCCTTGGCCGGATGGGACCGCCCGCCCGATATCGCCACGGTCAACGACCCTTGGGGACTGGCGATGATCCTGGGACTGACCGCCAAAGAATTTCCCTTTCTGCTGCTGATGATGCTGGCTGCGCTGAAGCAGATCCCCCTGTCGCGCCACCTGCGCAGCGCCCGCGCCCTCGGTCTGCCTGAAACGCACATCTGGCTGACCCTGATCGCCCCGCAACTGTGGCCGCTGATCCGCCTGCCGGTGCTGGTGGTGCTGGCCTATTCGCTGTCGGTGGTGGATGTGGCGATGATCCTGGGGCCTTCGAACCCGCCGACACTGGCGGTGATGCTGACGCGCCTTTACGGCGATCCCGACCTGTCGCGCCTGTTGCCTGCCGCTGCGGGCAGCCTGCTGCAGCTGGGGCTGGTGGTGCTGGCCGGGGCTGGCTTAATGGGCCTGCAGCGCATCATCCGGCGCCACGGCCCGCATTGGGTGGCACAGGGGCATCGCCTGCCGGGGCTGGCCATCGCCACGCGGATCGCGGCCATCTGCGGCGGCGCGATTCTGGCCATCACAATGGCCGCGCTTGCGGTTCTGGCATTGTGGTCGGTGACATGGCGCTGGTCCTTTCCCGACATCCTGCCCGCCGCGCTGTCGTGGCGGTTCTGGGCACGGGCCGGACAGATCGCGGCCGGTCCCCTGACGACGACGCTGATCGTCGCGCTGATCAGCACCGCGCTGGCCCTGACCGCCGCCATCGCCTGGCTGGAGGCCGAGGATCGCCGCGCCACCCCCCGCGCCCCTTGGGCCGAGGCGCTGATCTATCTGCCGCTGCTGCTGCCGCAGATCGCTTTTCTCTATGGGCTGAACATCGCGGCACTTGGCGCAGGACTGCCGCAGGGGGTGGCGCTGGTGACATGGGGACATGCGATCTTTGTCTTCCCCTATGTGATGATCGCGCTGTCGGACCCGTGGCGGGCGCTGGACCCGCGCCTGCCCCGCGCTGCAGCGGCGCTTGGGGCTGGCCCGTGGCGCATTCTGTGGCAGGTCAAGCTGCCGGTGCTGCTGGTTCCGGTGCTGACCGCCTTTGCCATCGGCGTCGCGGTTTCGGTCGCGCAATATCTGCCGACGCTGTTTCTGGGGGCCGGTCGCGTCAGCACCCTGACGACCGAGGCGGTGACCCTGTCGTCGGGGTCGGACCGCCGGGTCACAGGCGTGGTCACCAGCCTTCAGGCGCTGCTGCCGATCCTGACCTATGGGACGGCCTTCGCACTGCCCGCCATCTTGTTCCGCAACCGCCGCGCCCTGCGCGCAGGAAGGTGACCCATGCTTGAATTGCGCCGATTGCAGATCCGCCATCGCCAGAATGAACCGCTGTTCGCGCCACTGGACCTGCGCGTGCTGCCGGGTCAGGTGGGGGTGGTCATGGGGCCGTCGGGCGTCGGAAAATCCACGCTGCTGGATGCCATCGGCGGACATCTGGCCCATGATTTCACCCTCGACGGAGAGATCCTGCTGGACGGTGCCGATCTGACGGGGTTGGGGCCACAGTCCCGCCGCATCGGCGTCATCTTTCAGGACCCGGTGCTGTTCCCGCACCTCAGCGTCGGGCAGAACCTGTCCTTCGGCATCCCGCGCGCCATCCGCAACCGCCGCGATCTGGTCGAACAGGCGCTGTCGGACGCGGGGATGGCGGGCATGGCGGACCGCGACCCCGCCACCCTGTCGGGCGGGCAGATGGCGCGCGTGGCGCTGATGCGCGGGCTGCTGGCCCAGCCCCGCGCGCTGTTGCTGGACGAGCCGTTTTCCAAACTGGATGCCGCACTGCGGTCGGACATCCGCGACTTTACCTTCGCCCATATCGCCAAGGCCGGCATCCCCGCTCTGCTGGTCACGCATGACCCGCAGGACGCCGATGCCGCCCATGGTCCGACGCTGGTTCTGCGGGCCTAAAGCCCGACGCCGGTATAGCTTTCGGCAAACAGCCGCCGCGCCGTGTCCGAATTCGCAAGGGCCTGCAATTCGACCTGCTGCATGCGGTGGTCGAAGGCGTCGTGATCGGGGAAGCGATGCATCATCGTGGTCACCGACCAGGAAAAACGCACGGCCTTCCAGACACGCTGAAGCGCCTGCGCGGAATAACCCTCCAGCCCGCTGTCGTCATTGTCGTTGTAGTGCGCGATCAATGCCGCCGACAGCAACCGCACGTCCGACAGCGCCAGGTTCAGACCCTTGGCACCGGTCGGCGGGACGATATGGGCGGCATCGCCACACAGGAACAGATGACCCCAACGCATCGGTTCGCTGACGAAGCTGCGCAGAGGGGCGATGGATTTTTCGATCGTGGGTCCGGTGACCAGATCGGCGGCGACATCATCGGGCAGACGGCGGCGGAATTCATCCCAAAAGGCATCGTCCGACCAATCCTCGACCTTATCGCTCAGCGGGACCTGAATGTAATATCGGGACAGCATCTCGTGGCGCATCGAGGCCAGTGCAAAGCCGCGCGGGTGGTTGGCATAGATCAGCTCGGGGCGCAGCGGCGGCGTTTCGGACAGGATGCCCAGCCAGCCGAAGGGATAGACGCGTTCGTATTCCCGCCGCACATCCTTGGGGATCGCATGGCGGCTGACACCGTGGAAACCGTCGCAACCGACGATCATGTCGCAATCCAGCCGGTGGCTTTGGCCGCCCCGGTCGAAGGTCACATGGGGTGCCGCGGCTTTCAGGTCATTAATGGCGACATTCTCGACCTCATGGATATGGGTCGCGCCGATCCGGTCCTGCGCCTCATAGAGGTCGCGCGTCACCTCGGTCTGGCCATAGACCATCACCTGCTGGCCGCAGCTTTCGGTGAAATCGACACGGATCATCTGTTGATCGTCGGTCAGATAGCAGCCGTGGTGGGGCTGACCTTCGGCGTGCATGCGCTGTGCGACGCCGGCCTGTTCCAGCAGATCGACGGTCCCCGCCTCCAGAATGCCGGCACGCACGCGCGCCAGCACATAGTCGCGCGTCTTGCGTTCCAGAACGACGGTCCGCACGCCCGCACGGTTCAGCAGTTGCGACAGCATCAGCCCCGAAGGCCCTCCGCCGATGATGGCCACCTGTGTTCGCATGATCCCCCCATATGCATGTCGTGTTGGCACCATGATGCGGCGGGAAGCCTGCATCCTGAATGGACGATGCGGGCAAATCATGGCACTATCGGGACATGACGACGCCCCCCATTCCCGCCTGGCAGCTGTATGGCGAAAGTTCGCCCTTTCCGGACGTCCTGCACATGGAACGCATCCGCGACCGGGCCGCAGGGCTGGACTGGCGGATCGCGCCGCATCGCCACGCGCATCTGGCGCAGATATTCCTGCTGACCAGAGGTCATGCCGTCATCGGGCTGGACGGTCATGTCAACCAACCGCCTCTGCCGCTGATGCTGTTCATTCCGCCGAACCTGATCCACGGCTTTACCTTCGCCGCCGGAACCGAGGGTTGGGTTCTGACCCTGCCCGTCGAAAGCCATCCCCAGCTGTTCGCGCAAGGCGCCGAAATCGCGCCTATGACGACGGCCCCGGTACTGGGCACCCCCGCCGCTGCCGCGCTGGACCTTGTAACGTCGCTGCACGCAGCATGGCAGGGGAACGCGCCGCTGCGCCGTACCAATCTGCAAGGGATGTTGACCCAGCTGATCTGCACGCTGCTGCAGGATCACGCCGTCAACAGCGCATCGGTCCCGCCCGCGCAGACACGGCTGCTGCGCTTCTCCGAACTGATCGCCAACCACCATGCCCAGCATTGGAGCCTTGACCGATATGCCGCGGAAATGGGGATGTCACCGCGCAATCTGGGGCGGCTATGTCGTGCGCAGGCCGGAATGTCGGCACATGGGATGATCGAGAGCCACCTGATGCGCGAGGCGACCCGCCTGCTGGCCTACACAAGGATGACGGCGCAGGCGATCGCCTATCAGCTGGGGTATCAGGACCCCAGCTATTTCAACCGCCGCTTTCGCAAGGTGATGGGCCTGTCGCCCGGCGCCTATCGCCAGCGGCTAGAGGGATGAAACCGCCTGCGCGAAATCGCGCGCCTCGGACGGGGCAAGGCCAAGGCCCCGCGCGGCCAGCAGGTGCGGCCAGTCGTGGCCCGGCCATTCGTGCTGCGCCAGATCGGTCAGCTGGATGTCGTCGCGCGTGGCGGTCTGGCACATCTGCTTGACCTTGGCCGCGGCCTCGACCCGATCAATGCCGATCACCTGCACCAGCGCAAAGCTGAGCGCCTCGGCATGGATGACGCCGTTGCCGGTTTGCAGATCGGCCTGCATGGCCTGCGCATCGGGCTGCAGGCGCGACAGCAGATCCTCCGCCAGCGACAGCATCCGCCCCGTGCTGATGCACAGCTGCGGTAGGGTCAGCCATTCGGTGAACCAAGCGGCCCCGTCGCGCTGTTGTCGGTGCAGCCCCGCGCCGGTCATGGTGGACGACAACCCCAGCACCTGCCGTGACAATGCCGCCAGCGCCGCCGCCGCCACCGGGTTCTGTTTCTGCGGCATGGTCGAGGACCCGCCGCCCCCGCTGATTGCCACCAACCCCAGACCCGATTGGGTCATTAACAGCAGGTCTTCGGCCATCTTGCCAAGACTGGCGGCCAGCGATGCCATCCAGCCCGCAAGCGTGGCCATGCCGCTGCGATCACTGTGCCACGCATGCCCCGGATCACCCAGATCCAATGCCCGCGCCAGTCCGGCCCTGATCTGTGCACCCTGATCACCCATGGCCGAGAGAGTGCCCGCAGCCCCTGCCAGCGACACCCGCAACACGGCGGTGCGCAGGCGGTCCATGTCCCTCAGGGCTTCGATCAACGGCCAGCCCCAGCCTGCGACCACCGCGCCAAAGCTGGTCGGCGTCGCCAGCTGACCATAGGTACGCGCGCCCATCTGCAAATCGGCGTGCTCGGCGGCCATCTGCCCAAGGCGGGCCAGCACCTCGGTCAGACGATCTTCCCACAGGTCCAGCATGGGGCACAGACGCAGGGCCAGCCCCGTGTCCATGATGTCCTGACTGGTCGCGCCCCAATGCAGATATTGCGCGTGATCCGCCGGAATCTGCGCGCGCATGGCCTGCACCAGCGCCGGAACCGGCACGCCGTTTCGGGCCGTGGCCGTGGCAAGCGTGGCAGGGTCGATCTGCATGTCGGTGCAGGCGGCGACAATTGCCGCCGCCGAGGCAGCGGGGATCAGCCCCGCCTGCCCCTGCACTTGCGCAAGCGCGCCTTCGGTCCGGATCATCGCCGACAGCTCGGCCTTGGCGGTGAATTGCGCGGCGGTGGCATCATCCCCGAACAGTTCGGAATAAAGCGGGCTGTCGGCGGGTCCGGTCATGCGACGATCTTCGCCTGTGTTGCAGCGCGCAGGTCGTCTTCGGAGACGCCATCGGCCAGTTCGACGATCTTCAACCCACCCGGGACCACGTCCAAGACGCCGAGGTTGGTGATGATCCGGTCGACGACGCCCTTGCCGGTCAGCGGCAGTGTGCATTCGTGCAGGATCTTGCTGTCGCCGGCCTTGTTGGTGTGGTCCATGACCACGATCACGCGACCCACGCCCGCGACCAGATCCATCGCTCCGCCCATGCCCTTGATCAGCTTGCCGGGGATCATCCAGTTGGCCAGATCGCCGTTTTCGGCAACCTCCATCGCGCCAAGGATGGCGGCGGCGATCTTGCCGCCACGGATCATGCCGAAGCTGGTCGCGCTGTCGAAATAGCTGGTGCGGTCCAGTTCGGTGATGGTCTGCTTGCCGGCGTTGATCAGATCGGGGTCCTCTTCGCCCTCGTACGGGAAGGGGCCCATGCCCAGCATGCCGTTTTCAGACTGCAGGGTGATGTCCTTGTCGCCCACGTAATTGGCCACCAGCGTCGGGATGCCGATGCCGAGGTTGACGTACCAGCCGTCCTCCAGCTCCTCGGCCGCGCGGGCGGCCATCCGGTTGCGGTCCCAGCCTTTGGGTGCCTCGGCCATTACGCGACCTCCTTCTTGCGGGTGGTGCGCTGCTCGATGCGCTTTTCATGGCTGCCCTGCACGATGCGGTGGACATAGATGCCCGGCAGGTGGATCTGGTCGGGGTCCAGGCTGCCGCGCGGGACGATCTCCTCGACCTCGGCGACGCAGATCTTGCCGCACATGGCGGCGGGCGGGTTGAAGTTGCGGGCGGTCTTGCGGAAGATCAGGTTGCCGGTGTCATCGGCCTTCCATGCCTTCACGATCGACAGGTCGGCGACGATGCCGCGTTCCAGGATGTAGTCCTGACCGTCGAAGGTCTTTACCTCCTTGCCCTCGGCAATCATCGTGCCGACGCCGGTCTTGGTATAGAAGCCTGCGATGCCGCTGCCGCCCGCGCGCATGCGTTCGGCCAGCGTGCCTTGGGGGTTGAACTCCAGTTCCAGCTCCTTCGACAGATACTGGCGCATGAATTCGGCGTTTTCACCGACATAGCTGCTGATCATCTTGCGGATCTGGCGGGTCTGCAACAGGATCCCCAGCCCGAATTCGTCGATGCCGCAGTTGTTGCTGGCGATAGTCAGATCCTTCGTCCCCGCATCGCGGATCGCCGCGATCAGCAGTTCCGGAATGCCGCAGAGCCCAAAGCCCCCCGCCGCGATGAACATCCCGTCATGCAAGACACCCTCAAGCGCCTCGGACGCCGTCCCGTAAACCTTCTTCATGCAGACACCTTCGCTTTCAGACCCAGAATGTCGCGCGCCTGCTGCCAGGTCGCGACGGGGCGTTCGTATTTCTCGCACAGTTCGACCGCGCGCCGCACCAATGCCGCATTCGACGGTGCCAGCGTGTTGCGGTCAATGCGGACGTTGTCTTCCAGACCCGTGCGGGCATGACCGCCCGATGAAATCGCCCATTCGTTCAGCACGATCTGGTTCGGGCCGATGCCTGCCGCGCACCAAGGCACGTCCTGACCGAACAGCCGCTTGACGGTATGGATGTAGTAATCGAACACATCGCGATCGACCGGCATGGCATTCTTGACGCCCATCACGAACTGCACATAGGGGCGGTTCGGCAGACGGCCGTCCTTATGCATGATCGCGGCCTGCAGGACGTGGGACAGATCGAAGGCCTCGATCTCGGGCATCACGTCATGGGCAACCATCTCGGCGGCCAGCCAATCGACCAGCTCGGGGCTGTTCTCATAGACGCGGTTGGGGAAGTTGTTCGACCCCACCGCAAGGGATGCCATGTCCGGCGACAGTCGCAGCATGCCCCCGCGGTCGCGCCCTGCCCCCGACCGGCCGCCGGTGGACAGCTGCACGATCATGCCGGGGCAATGTTTCCGCAGCCCCTCCAGCAGCTGGGCAAAGCGTTCGGGGTCGCTGGTGGGTTTGCCCGCGTCGTCGCGCACATGGCAATGGGCGATGGCGGCACCGGCCTCGAAGGCCTCATGCGTGGATTCGATCTGTTCCGCGATGGTGATCGGAACGGCGGGATTGTTGTCCTTGCCGGGCAAGGACCCGGTGATGGCCACGCAAATAATGCAAGCATTGTCAGACATCTAGAAACACCGTTTCGTTGTCGCCCTGCAGGCGAATGTCAAAGCGATAGACACCGTCGGCGGTCTTTTCCGCGATCAGCGTCCGGCGGCGATGGTCCTGTTCGATCAGGTTCAGGATCGGGTCGGCCGAGTTGTCCTCATCCCCGAAATAGAGCCGCGTGTTCAGGCCCAGGTTGATCCCCCGCGCGACCAGCCACAGGTTCAGGTGCGGCGCGGCGACACCCCTGCCCTTCATCGGCACCGGACCCGGCTTGATCGTCTCGATGGCGAAATCACCACTGTCGAAATCGGGGATCACGCGCCCGAAACCGCGAAAACCTGGCGCGGCATCGGCGTGGCGCGCATCATCGGGGTGGGGATAGATGCCATTGGCGTCGGCCTGCCAGATCTCGATCATCACATCCTTGACCACGGCACCCATACCGTCGATCACCCGACCCTCGATCCGGATGCGCGTGCCGGGGGTGTCCTCGGGGGCGATCTGCGTGCCCAATTCGCGGCGATAGATGTCGAAACCGGCGGCGGCGGGCGCCAGACCGATATGGACGTAAGGGCCAGCCGTCTGCGAGGGCGTTTCCTTCAGGTATTGCAAGGGTTGCGGCATCTCAGTTCCCCTCGGGCCGGTTTTCGAACAGGGTCGAGCGGCGTCCCCGCAGCACGATGTCGAACTTGTAGGCCAGATGATCCAAGGGCGCGGCGGCGTTCAGATCCAGGGGCGCGATCAGGTTGTCGATGGCCTTGGGATCGGGGATGGATTTCACGATGGGGCAATGCGTGATCAGCGGGTCGCCCTCGAAATACATCTGGGTGATCAGGCGCTGCGCGAAGGACGTCCCGAAGACCGAGACATGGATATGCGCGGGCCGCCAGTTGTTGACCCAGTTGCGCCACGGATAGGCGCCCGGCTTGATCGTCAGGAAGTGATAGCGCCCCTGATCGTCGGTCAGCGTGCGCCCGCAGCCGCCGAAATTCGGATCGATCGGCGCCAGATAGTGGTCCTTCTTGTGACGATAACGCCCGCCCGCATTGGCCTGCCATATCTCGACCAGGGTGTTGGGGACCGGACGCGCGTCCTCGTCCAGCACGCGGCCATGGACCAGGATGCGTTCACCGATGGCGTCGCCGGTCTGGGCGTAATTCATGATCAGATTGTTGTCGATGGCGTCGATATCGCCATGCCCGAAGGTCGGGCCGGTCAATTCGCAAACCCCGCTCTGCAACGACAGCTGCGCCAGCTTGGGCGACCGCGCGACCGAGGTTTTGTAGTCCGGCGTCAGCGCGGGGGGATGCCACCAGCGGTCGCGTTGATAAAGCTCGGTCGTCATCCGGCGTCCTCCTGTGCGGCATCATGCTGGGCGAAAATCTCTTTGGCCAGTTTGATCGCGTGATTGGCGCGCGGGACGCCCGCATAGATGGCGACATGCATCAGCGCCTCGATCACGTCGTCACGGCTGGCACCGGTGTTGGGGATCGACCGCAGGTGCAGCGCCAGTTCGCCGTCATTGCCCAGACCCGCCAGCAGCGCGATAGTCATCATCGACCGTTCGCGCAGGGTGATCGTATCGCGCGCCCAGACATGGCCCCATGCGGCATCGGCGATCAGCGATTGGAAGGGTTCGTCGAAAGCGGTCTTCTGCGCCTCGGCGCGGGCGACATGGTCGCTGCCCAACACGCGGCGGCGGATCGCCATTCCCTTGTCTCTCAGTTCGGTCATCGGGCGTGCCTTTCCAGAAAAGGTGCAATGATCGCGGCATGGGCGACGGGGGTTTCCACGCAGGGCAGATGTCCCGCGCCCGGTATGATGTCGAAGCTGGCGCCCTTGATCAGCGCGGCGGTCGCCTGCACCAGATCGGGGGGCGAGGCGCCATCCTCGGACCCGGCAATGACGGCGGTGGGCAGGTCCAGCGCGGCGGTTGCCTGCGTCTGATCGGCGCCCGCCAACGCATGGCAGGCCGCGACATAGCCCTCGGCCGAGGTGCGGGCCAGCATGTTGCGCCACAGCGCCAAATCGGACGTGGCCCGGAAGTCGGGGCCGAACCAGCGCTGCATGACGCCATCGGCCATCGCGGGCAGGCCGTCGCGGCGCACGGCGGCGATGCGATCCTGCCACCCTTGGGCAGTACCCAGCCTGGCGGCGGTGTTCGACAGCACCAGCCCGCGGATCAGATCGGGGTGCTGGCTGGCCACGGCCTGGCCGATCAGACCGCCGATGGACAGGCCCACGAAGACCACCGGCCCTTGGGCGACATGGCGGATCAGCGCCACGGCGTCATCGACATGGTCCTGCAGGCTGTCGGCCTGCCCCAGATCGGACAGCCCGTGCCCCTGCTTGTCGTACCGCAGATAGCGCAGCCCCTGCGGCAGCAGCGGCAAAAGCGCATCCCACAGCCGCAGATCGGTCCCAAGCGAATTGGCGAAGACCACCACCGGCGCGGCATCCGGGCCGTCAACACGATAGTGCAGCGCACCATGGGCACGGTTCAAGACTTGCATAAGGGCTCCTCCTGTCCATAACGTAACATGACGGAAAACCGACAGATAATGCCAAATAGACCTTGGTTCATGCCCATATGATTATGCATCCCGCCATCAAGCTGCGCCACATCCGCGCCTTTCTGGACATCGCGGCCAGCGGCACTCTGACCGCCGTCGCCCGCGCGCAGGGCATCACCCAACCCGCCCTGTCACGAACCTTGGCCGAGTTGGAGGACCTGCTGGGCGCCAGCCTGTTCCTGCGCGAAAAGCGGCGGTTGATCCTGACCGACAAGGGTGTGCTGTTCCGCCAACATGCTGCCGCAGCCCTGCAGATGCTGCAGGCGGGGGCCGAGGCGCTGCACCCCCTTGGGCATGGCGGGCAACTGCGGGTGGGCGTGCTGCCGACGGCGGCGACGCGCCTGTTCCCGCGCGTGGCGCTGCGCTTTCGGCAAGCGGCCCCCAAGGTCACACTGGCGGTCGAGACGGGGCCGCATTCCCATCTGGTCCGTCTTCTGCGCGACGGGGGCATCGATCTGATGATCGGACGCATGCCTGCGGCGAACGACATGGCGGGGCTGCGGTTCGAACATCTGTATGAAGACCAGATCGCGTTGGTATCGGCGGCCGCACATCCGATGCTGGGCCAGCCGGTGGCGCAGGCGCTGGCCGGCTGCCCGCTGATCCTGCCGCCTGCGGATGCGCTGATCCGGCGGGCGGTCGATGAATACCTGCTGGCACGCAACCTGACATCGCTGCAACCGGCCTTTGAAACGGCGGCCCTTGCTGTCGGGCGTGGCATTCTGGCGGGATCGGATGCGCTGTGGTTCATTTCCCGCGGCGTCGTCGAAGAGGAACTGGACCGGGGCGAACTGGTGCAATGGCAGACCGGCGCGGGCTTTCTGTCGGGTGCAGTGGGCATGACCCGCAGGCAGGCGGGTCCGATCCAGCCCTCGCTGGAGCTGTTGGCACGGCTGACAAATGACATCGTCGCGGGCGAAACCAGCTGACGTATCCCTTGAATGGATACATGACATTATGAAATTCAATTTCATTAATGGATCAGCCCCCGCTATCCCTTGTCCTCAATGGGGGAGGAGGGTCTTGAAATCCGGGCACATCGCTGGCCCGTTGGACCGTCATCCCTTGCAAACACCAAGGATGAGGTCCGCCAATGTTCAAATATTTCCCCACCAACTATCCTTGGAACCTGTCGGTCTGTCTTGCCATCGAGATGGGCGCCCGCATGGGCGAGATCGAAGAGATGTGCGCCCCCCTGATCGAGGCCTCGAAGGCCCCCGATGCGGAAGGCGTGGCCGCCTTCCGCAAGACCTGGGAACATGGCGCCGACAAGCTGATCGCCCTGGCCGAGGAGGACGAGGCCCGTGGCCGCATGATCTCGGCTGGCGACAAGCTGGGCCGCGCCGCGACCTATCTGCTGACCGCCGAACGCCTGCAGGGCCATGACGCACCGGGCCGGATCGAGCTGTACAAACGCTTCCTGTCGATCTTCGCGCGCGGGCTGAAGCTGGCCAACGAAAGCTGCGTGCGGGTCGAGATCCCCTATGAGGGCAAGCATCTGTCCGCCCTCTACGTCCCCGCCGAAAACGTGGACGGCCCGGCGCCGATCCTTGTGCAGGTCAACGGTTTGGACAGCACCAAGGAAATGAAATACCGCGTCGGCCTGCCCCGCTGGCTGGCGCAGCGCGGCGTGGCATCGCTGGTCGTCGACCAGCCCGGCACGGGCGAGGCGCTGCGCCTGCACGGCATGCACGCCCGCTATGACAGCGAACATTGGGCGGCCCGCATCGTCGACTATCTGGAAACCCGCGACGACATCGATGCCGCGCGCATCGGAATGGAGGGCGTGTCGCTTGGCGGCTATTACTGCCCGCGTGCCGTCGCCTTCGAACCGCGCTTTGCCTGCGGCGTCGTCTGGGGTGCCAACCATGACTGGCGCGATGTGCAGAAGCGTCGCCTGGAAAAGGAAGGCAGCTTCCCGGTCCCCCACTATTGGAACCACGTCCAGTGGGTCTGGGGCGCCAAGGACATGGATGACTTCATGGAGATCGCGGAAAACGTCCATCTGGACGGCATCCTTGATCGCATCACCGTGCCCTTCCTTGTCACCCATGGTGAAAAGGACAGCCAGATCCCGCTGAAATGGGCGCATCGCACCTATGAGCAGCTGGTCAATTCGCCGATGCGCGAACTGAAGGTCTTTGATGAAAAGACCGGTGGGGTGCAGCACTCCAGCTTCGACAACTCGGCCAATGCCGGGGCCTATATCTGCGATTGGGTCGCCGAAGTGCTGAACGGCCGCGTGTCCTGAAGGTTGCCCCGCCCCGCGCGTGGGGCGGGGATTTGAACGACCGGCGGGGGCATCAGTGCCCCCGCCGCTGACCGTCCCTGACGGAGAGGAGGACCCCCCGTGAAACTTGCAAGCATCCGCAATGGCCGCCCCGATGGTGCGCTGGCCGTCGTGTCGCGCGACCTTGGCCGCGCCGTCATGGCCACCGACATCGCCCCCGACATGATCACCGCCGTCGAGACATGGGAGCAGGTGCAGCCCGCTCTGTCGCGCCTGTCCGACGACCTGAACGCAGGTCGGGCATCGGGCAGCTTTGCCTTCGACCCGGCGCAGGCGATGGCCCCCCTGCCCCGCGCGCGCCAGTTCCTTGACGCCTCGGCCTTCCTGAACCACGGGCGGTTGATGGATACCGCCTTCGGGATGGACGGTAATCCGGATCTGGAAACCATTCCGATGGTCTATCAGGGCCTCAGCGATGATTTCCGCGGCCCGACGGAACAGATCGAATTTCCGGACACCACCCTCGGGATCGATTTCGAGGGTGAGTTCGGCGTCATTCTGGGCCGCGTCCCCATGGGTGCCACGCCCGATCAGGCCGCAGGCGCGATCCGGCTGCTGGTCCAGCTGAACGATTGGAGCCTGCGCGCCCTTGCCGCCCGCGAAATGCGCGTGGGTTTCGGGTGGGTGCAGGCCAAGCCGACCTGTTCCTTCGCGCCGGTGGCCATCACCCCCGACGAATTGGGCACGGCCTGGCAGGACAGCACCATCCATTGCGACCTGAATATCTGGCGCGGCGATGACCACCTCGGCCATGCGAACGGTCGCGAAATGCATTTTTCCTTCACCGATCTGGCCGCCTGGTGCGCCCGCACGCGCACCATCCATCCGGGTGCCATCCTCGGGTCCGGCACCGTCGCCAGCACCGATCGCAGCCGTGGCAGCAGCTGCCTGTCCGAGGTTCGCGCGCTCGAGATCATTGCCGAGGGCAAGCCCCGCACCGAGTTCCTTTCCTTCGGGGAACGCATCCGGATGGAGGCGCGTCTTCCGGACGGTCAGCCCCCCTTCGGCACCATCGATTCCATCGTCGCTCAGCAGGGATAAGACATGAAGATCACCGACCTTTCCGTCGCCATCGAAAACGACATCCCCGCCGATCCGCCGGGCCTGGGCCCCAGCATCGACTACAGCCACCATCAGACCGGCGCGTCCGAGATGGTGGATTTCTTCCCCGGCCTTTGCGTCGATGACCTGCCCGGCAAGGAGGGCTGGGCGGCCGAGCGCCTGTCCGTGACCACCCACAATGGCACCCATCTGGACGCGCCTTGGCATTTCGCCTCGACCATGGATGGCGGCAAGCCTGCATGGACCATCGACGAGGTGCCGCTGGATTGGTGCATCCGTCCCGGCGTCAAGCTGGACCTGCGTCATCTGGCTGATGGCTATGTCGCCACTGCCGCCGATCTGCAGGCCGAACTGGCACGCATCGGATACGACCTGCAGCCCTTCGATATCGTCGTGATCAATACCGCCGCTGGGGCCGCCTATGGTCAGCGCGACTATCTTGGCAAAGGTTGCGGCATCGGGCGCGAGGCGACGCATTGGCTGATGTCCAAGGGCGTGCGCATCGCCGGCACCGACGCTTGGAGCTGGGACGCCCCCTTCCCGGTGACCGCCAAGCGCTATGCCGAAAGCGGCGATGCCGGTCTGATCTGGGAGGGGCACAAGGCGGCGCGGGACGGCATCTTCATGCATATGGAAAAGCTGACCAATCTGGACCAGCTGCCCGATACCGGCTTCACCATGCACTGCCTGCCGGTCAAGGTCGCGCGTGCCTCGGCCGGATGGTGCCGCGCGGTGGCCATTCAGGACTGAACCTCAGCCTGCGCGGGCGATGGTCACCTGGGCGGGCGGCAGTTCGATGGCGGCGAAATCGGCGGGCGAGGCCGGGGCATTGCGATTGGCGATGGCCAGCCGATAGAGCGCCTCGTAGTTGTCCAGCATCGCATCCATGCCGAACAGTCGCGCTGCGCGTTCCCGTACGTCCGCGCGCGGAACCTGCGTCGCCCGCAGCAGCGCCGCGTCCAGATCATGCCCGTCCGGCGCGGCATAGCTGCCCGAGGGGCCGATGACCTCGGCCACGGCTCCCATGCGGATGGCAGCCACGGGGGTTCCGCAGGCCATCGCCTCCAGTGCGGTCAGGCCGAAGGGTTCGTTCCATTGCGGTGTGAACAGCATGACCGAGGCGCGGCCATATTCCGCCGCCAGTTCACCCCCCGACAAATGGCCACCGAAGCGGATGTCCGTGCTCAGTTCGGGCCTGATCCGCGCATCGAAATAAGCCTGATCCTCGATACTGCCGAAGATCACCAGCGGCACGTCTGCGCGACGTGCCGCCTGTATGGCCAGATGTGTGCCCTTGTTCGGCGTGATGCGCCCCGCCCAGATGGCATGCCCCTGCCCCTGCGGCACAAAGGGCCATGCCCCCATGTCGATGCCGTTCGGCACCACATGGCATGAGGCAGGCGCGCCGTCGGGCCAATATTCCGCCAGATGGGTCTGCGAACAGGCCGTCACCTGATGCCAGGGCGCGACACTGTCCCGCATGGCCCGCAGCAGCGCGTCGAAGGGTGGGACATGCAGCGAGGTCACCATCGGCATCCGGTCACGGCGCGACAAGCGCGGCGGAAAACGGTGCAGCCCGTTGTTGTGGACCACGTCGAACCCCTGCGACGCGATCCACTGCAGCGCCCTGTCGTGGCTGTCGTCCAGATAGGCGTTCAGGCGGTCGGTCCCGTGAAAGCGGTGCCACGGCAGATCGGCGTCATAATGGCGGGTCATCAGCGGATGCAGCGCCGTCCCGACGCGGCTGTCGCCCGCCGCGATCACCGTCACATCATGCCCGCGCGCCTGCAGACCATGGGCCAGATGCCAGGCATGCGCCTCCATCCCGCCCATGAAAGGGGCGGCGATGGGGTGGCGGGGATGGGCCAGCAGGGCGATCTTCATGGTCACTCGGCGGCGGGCAGCAGCATCGCGGCCTCGGCGTCGCGGACGCTGCGGGCGCGTTCGGCCGTCCAGTCGCCACAGGCCTGCAAGTGGTCGATGACCCGCCGCGTGTTGGCATAGGGCATATGCGAATGCTGCGCGCACAGATCGTAATCGGCTTGATCCGGTTGGCGCAGCACCACCAGCCCCTCAGGGTCGTTGCGGATCAGCCCCATCAGCTGGAAGGCATAGAGCCAATGCTCCATCGTGCGATGCCCCCACTTCCGGGCGAAAAGATCGGCATTGCGCATCACCGATTCCATATGGTGCACCGGTGGCATGCAATGCGGGTGATACTGGTGGAAGACGCGCCCGCCCGCGATCCACCAGATCGGGGTGCCGACCTCGGACAGGGCGCGACCGAAGTCGGTATCCTCACCGCCATAGCCGGTGAAGCCTTCGTCAAAGCGGGGGCCGTTCTGCCAGCAACCACGGTGCATAGCGAAGTTCAGCGACCAGAAGCAGCGATAGTCGGCGCAGGGCGCGATCCCCTTGGCGGGCGGCCCCTGCCGGTCCGAATGCTTGACCGAGATCTGCGCGAATTGGTCGAAATCCAGACCGCCCTCGGTCGCGCCTGCGGGCAGATATTGCACCTCTCCCATGAACAGGCCGGTGCGGCCTTCCATCCGGTTGACGTAAGTGCTGACGAAATCCGGTGCGGGTATGCAATCGACATCGACGAACAGCAGGACCGCCCCCCGCGCGGCATCGGCCACTGCATTGCGTGCCGCAGCCATGCAAAGGTCGGGGCCGGTCATCAGGATCTGGCGGATGGGGAAATCGGTCTGCGGCAGGTCGGTGTATTCGTCGTCCTGCATCACGCCGATGATCAATTCGTCGATCTTGTGATCCTGGCCTGCAAAGCCGCGGATGACATTTTTCAGATGCTGGTCGCGCCCACCGGCGATGGTTAATGCGGATACGGTCGTCATGGGTTCATCCTGTCGTTTCAAGGGTCAGGGCCGTGCCCCACAAGTCTTTGGAAAGACGCTCCAGCCAATCTGCCGTCCCCTGCGCGGGGTCGGGTGCCAGCAGGGCAGCCTGCGCTGTGCAATCATGGCCTTGCAGGGCGTTGGAGACTGCCGCGCGCCATGCATGCGCGCTGGAGGGCAGATGCGGCAGATGCAGCGCCGCGCCCGCCCCAGCCAAGGCCTGCGCCTTGCAAAGCTGTTCATCGAAATAGCGCCATTCGGGCACGACGATCCAAGGCAGCCCCGCCCCCAGCACCTGCGCGCAGGTCGTGTTGCCGGTCGATGACACGACCAGATCGGCAGCGGCGACATGGGTGGCGACATCATCGACCCAGCCCTTGTGGCGCAGATTGGCGCCTTGGGTGGCATGCCAGTCGCCCTGCAGCTTGCCGATGGTGATCCACTGCCAATCGGGGAAGGCGCGGGCCGCCACGCCAAGCGGGGCGGCACCAAAGCCGGTGCCTCCGCCGCCCGACAGGACCAGCGCCATCTTCTGGTCGGGGTGCAGGCCCAGTGCCGCGCGGGCCGTCTGCCGGTCTGGTAGATCGCCCGACACGCCCAGACCCGCCGCGAAATGCATCTTATGCCGGAAGGGCGCCCAATCCTCCTGCGCCAGACCCTCCGAGAACGGCGCCAGGATCCCCGCCGCCCCGTCATAGGCCGCGCGGTGTCCCGGATCGCTGCGATCGCCATGCTGCAGGACCGCCACATGCGGGACCGAACAGATGCGCGACAGCTGCGCGATCTCGGCGCTGACATCGCAGATCATCAGGGCGGGGTCGTGGCTGGCGAACCATCCCGCGATCTGCCCCATTGCCTGACGGATGCCCGGCCAGCCGGTCGGTGCACAATGCAGCGTATCGGGGGTCTGCAACTGGTCCATGTCGCATTCGTCGCCCCGACGCTCGAACAGCGACGGGATCTGCTGGACGGTGACATTGGCGGGCATCGGCCCCAGCACCGAGGGTTGGGCGCAGAAGACCGTCACGGGCCTGCTGGCCGGCAGCGCATTCACGATGGCGGCGCAGCGTTCGGCGTGACCCCGCCCCTGATGATGAACGAAATAGCCGAAGGGGCGGTCGGGGGTGGCGGCGATGTCACGCATGATGCACCCCCGGTTTCGCCGTGGCGATCAGGCCAAGACGCGTCAGCCCGTCCAGCACACCGGCGGCATGGCGGTCGCGGCTGCGGAAGATGTCCAGCCCGGTGATGCCCGACAGCTCGGCATAGGCATTGGCGGGCAGGATCGAGGCGCCGCTGGCGATCAGCATGTCACGGTCATTGCCGCTGTCGCCCGCCGTCACGCAATCGGCCAAGCTCAGGCCAAGACGCTCGGCCTCGAACCGCAGGGCAGCGGCCTTGCCTGCGCGCACCGGCAGCACATCGATGAACCGCCCGTGCGAGGCAACGACATGTGCAGTCAACCCGGCATCAGCTAAGGCGCGCTTGACGATGGCTGCCGCTTCCGCATCGCCGAACAGGCTCAGCTTCCAGCGGCGCTGTTCGTAATGCGGTTGCCGCGCGATGCCCGTGGCGCGCAGGACCGACATCACGGCCGCGCGGTCCCAATCACCCGCAAGGTGGTCGGCATAGGCCCGGCACAGCGTCATCCCACCCTGTCCGTCGGGCCGCCAGATCTCGCTGCCGACCGAGGTGATGAAAAGATCGGGCTGCGGCAGATGCCATTCGCGCAGCACGCGCCGCGCCTCGGGGGCGGATCGGCCGGTGGCGACCGCGAACAGCAGCCCATCAGGGCGGGCGTCATGCCACAGGCCAAACTGCCGCGCCGCCGCGGCCGAGCCCGTCAGCGTCCCGTCGATATCGCTGGCAAGGATGCGCTGCACCGATGTCGGCGTCTGGTTCGCAACGGGGCGCAGACCGGCATAGACCTGCAGCGCCGCCGCCGCCCAACGTTCCCAGTTGAACGCCGCACGCGCCTTTTGACGAGCCTTTTGCGCCAGCCAGTCGCGGCGCGGGTGGTCCAGCATCTGCAAACAGGCGTCCGCAATGTCATCGGGGTCGGTCGGATCGATCAGCTTGCCTGCATCCAGTTGTTGCAGGATGTCGACCGGACCACCGTCGCGGGTGGCCACGACCGGCACGCCCGCCTGTGCGGCTTCGATCAGGGTCAGACCGAAGGGCTCGTGCAGCGCGGGGTTCACGAAGACACCACCCCGTTCGGCCAGCGCATAGAGCGAGCGTATCTGCGCCCCGTCGTGGCGGGCGGGCATGGCGACCTTGCCCCACAATCCGTGACGGTCCACGCAGTCGAACAGATCGCGGATGACGCCCGCCTGTTCCTCGGGGCCAGAGCTGATGCCATGGCGCAGACCGGCGATGATCACTAGGTTGGCACGGTCCTGCAGGGCGGGGCTGGCGGCATAGGCATCGACCAGCGCCCCAAGGTTCTTCTTGCGGACAGGCCGCGCGATGGCCAGCAGGATCGGCTTGTCGGCATCGCGCAGGAAGGGCGCGATCAGATCGCGTGCCGCAGCCGTGCCAAGGTCGCGGTCCAAGGACACGCCGGGGTTGATGCGATGGGTGCGCCCTTCGCTGTCGGCACCATAGGGCAGCAGCTGACGCTCGGCCTCGTCGCGCGACGATACGATGATCGCCCCTGCCCCGGCGACGGCCGCACGTTCCGCCGAGACACGGTCGCGCAGTTGCGGACAATCGGCGGCGCCGCTTTTCTGCAACGCCAACGAATGGGGGGTATAGGTCCAGGGAATGCCGAATTCGTCATGCGCCGCGCGGGCCAGAACGGCGGCATCGGCGAAATGGGCATGGATGACATCCGGCTTGTCGGTCATCTCGCGCAGCATGTCGCAAAACGCGCGCGACAGTTCGGGCAGATGGGCCTGCAATGCCTCTTTGCTGAGGTATCGCATGTCGCCGGTAACAAGCCGCCGGATGGTGCAGCGCGGCGCGACCGTCTGGACGGGCTGGGCGTGGATCGGGTCCAGCGCCGGGTCCTGAAAAGCGCGGGTGACGATCTGGACATCCCGGACGCCCAGATTGCGCGCCTGCGCCATGGCCGCGCCAAGGACATAGGCGATATGACCCCCGGTATCTTCGGTGATGCCATATTCGACTGGCGGAGCCTTCAGGCATCCACCCAAGGCGACATGAAGAATCCGCATGCGAGGCCCTCTCTGGCAGAACAACTGATGATTGAAAATGGGTCGTTGCGACCCTCTGCTGCCTGAACCCCCCCGGGGGGTGCATGGTTCACCGCGGTCTTGATGATAAAAGTTAACTGCTGCCCGCAGCCTTCGATCTTGCGCGCATCCGGGTCGTGGCTATCCATATGGCAGGAATGGCAAAGGACGCGGAATGGGACTGGATCACCGATATGTCTTCGTGGGCGGATTGCATCGGTCCGGCACATCGCTGCTGGCGCGGATGATCGCCGCGCACCCGCAGGTCGCCGCCATCCGGAACGCCCCCGTTCCCGAAAACGAGGGTTGTTACCTGCAAGGCGCCATCCCCCATACCGCCCGCCACGGCGCGCCGATGCATTTCGCCACCGACCCCGCCCAGCATCTGATCGAAGGCGGCCCCTTCGACCGACTGGAAACCCGCATCAGGCTGCAGGCCGATTGGGACCCGTGGTTCGACAGGGGGCGGCCTTGGCGGGTCGAAAAATCACCGGTGAACCTGACGCGGATGCGGCTTTACCAACAGCTGTTCCCGCTGTCGCAATTCGTGGTCCTCATCCGCCACCCGCAGGCCGTCGCGGCGGCGGTGGCGAAATGGCTGCCCGATCCGCCGCAAACGCTGATCGACCACTGGCTGGCGGCGCATGACCAGCTGCGCCGCGATCTGGCGTGGCTGCATGCCGCCGCCGTCATCCGCTACGAGGATCTGGTCGCCCGCCCCGCGCAGATGACCGAAGGCATCTTCCGCTTTCTGGACCTGCCGCCCGTGCCCCCCGATGGTGCGCTGCGAAACGGCAATGACGACTATCCAGACGCCCCGCCCATGACCGATGGTCAGGCGGCGCGGGCGGCGGAATGGGGCTATGGTCCGGACCTGCAGGTCATGCCCGCAACGCCGCATCTGACCCATCCCCTGCGCGCCGTGGCCGAGGCCGCCCGTCAGCCCTGGTCCGTACCGCGCAGCTGAGGTGCGATGCCCTCGGCGGCCTCGATCAGATGGGGCAGGATCTCGTTCTGCAGACGGTCTTCGCTGCAATTGCGGGTGGCGACGGAACATTGGATGGCGGCCACCGCGCGCCCGTTCGGGCCCTTGATCGGCGCGCTGATGCCCGTCTGGTTCAGGATCGACTGATCGCGGGTCATGGCATAACCGCGCGCGGCTGACAGGGCGATATCCTCGGCGATCAGGGCGCGGTCCATGCAGGTGCGCGGCGACATCTGCACCAAGCTCCAGCTGTCGATCAGGGGCGCGCGTTCGTCTTCGGGCATGGTCAACAGGATCGCCCGCCCGGCCGCCGAAGACAGTGCTGGCAGCCGCCGCCCCACCAGAGTCGAGGAAAACTGCCCCCGCCGCCCCGGCACCCGCCCGACATAAAGCACATGATCGCCTGAAATTTCAGCAAGGTTGGTCGTGGCGTCCAACTGGTGCGACAGCTCGATCAGTTTGGGCATGGCCAGCCGCACCAGCGGGTCGGACCAGAAATAGGCATAGGCCATCTCGAGCCAGGCATGCGACGGACGGAAACGCCGCGTATGCGGGTCCTTGTCCAGCATCCCTTCCAGATGCAGCGTATTGGTCAGCCGCTGGACGGCGCTTTTCTCCAGCCCCGTGCGCTGGACCAATTCGCCAAGCGACAGTTCGGTCGCGGTTTCATCGAAGCTGCGCAGGATCTTCAGCCCCTTGGCCAGCGACCCGACATAGAGCGTGTTCTGTTTCTCAGTCATCCCCGACCGTCCCTTCCGTGATCCCGTGCGGCAGAATTTTCTTGACGTTGCGGCATCGCATGACGAACCTGCAAGTCATAAAAAGATACTTAGTATCATATAATAATATAAATATCAGCTCACCTCAGGGAGATCGTGATGACCCAGGCAGGATCGGCACGGCCACATCAAGCACCCGCGTTCCAGATTAGCGGCGAAACCGCACGCCACAAGGCGGTCTCATGCTGAGGTTCATCGCCAAACGCGTGGGGCTGGCGTTGCTGGTGGCGCTGACCGTGTCATTCATCAGTTTCATCCTGCTGTACCTGTCGGGCGATCCGGCGACGGCATTGGCTGGCGAAGGAGCATCCGCCACCGATATTGAATCGATCCGCGCCCTTTACGGTTTCGACCGTCCGATGATGACGCAATATCTGTCGTGGTTGCTGAATGCGCTGTCGGGTGATTTCGGCGAAAGCTATTACTTCAAGCTGCCGGTCGCGACCTTGCTGGCGGACCGGCTGTCGGTGACGATGCTGCTGGGCGTTTGCGGGATCAGCTTTGCGCTGCTGACGGCGGTGCCGCTTGGAGTGATGGCGGCGATCCGGCCCAATTCGATCATCGACCGCGTGGCGCTGTTCCTGTCGGTGGCGGGACAGGCGATGCCGTCCTTCTGGTTCGGTCTGATCCTGATCGTGCTGTTTTCCATCAAGCTGCAATGGCTGCCCGCATCGGGCGCGGCGACATGGCGGCACTTCATCATGCCGACCGTGGTGCTGGGATACTATGCGATGCCCGCGATCATGCGCCTGACACGGGCCGGCATGCTGGACGTGCTGTCATCGGATTACATCCGCACCGCCCGCGCCAAGGGCGCATCCGAGGGGCGGGTCCTGTTCAAGCACGCCCTGCGCAATGCCATCATCCCGGTCGTCAGTCTGGCGGCCGTGCAGATGGGCTTCATGCTGGGCGGGTCGATCGTGGTGGAATCCATCTTCGCGCTGCATGGGGCGGGCTATCTGGCCTATGAAAGCATCGCCCGCAACGACCTGCCGACGGTGCAGGCGCTAATCCTGATCTTCTCGATGTTCTACATCTGCTTCACCTTTCTGGCGGACGTGCTGAACGCATGGCTTGACCCCCGCATGAGGAGCGCGTGACCATGACCGACACATTCCAGTCACCCGATCCCCTGCTGGCCGAGATCACCGGCCCCACCCCCGGCCAGCGCCTGCGCCGCCGCGTCTTTGGCCATCAGGGCCTGATCTTCGGCGCATCGGTTCTGGGCCTGCTGGTGCTGGTCGCAATCTTCGCGCCGCTGCTGGCCCCGCATGACCCCTATGCGCAGGATCTAATGAACCGCATGAAGCCGCCGGTCTTTCTGGACGGCACATGGGACCACCCGCTTGGCACCGACCATCTGGGCCGCGATTACCTGTCGCGTCTGATCTATGGCGCGCGGGTCTCGCTGCTGATCGGCACGGTGGCGGCGCTGATTTCGGGCACCATCGGCACCATCATCGGCGTCAGCGCGGGTTACTTCGGCGGGCGCGTCGATGCGGTGGCGACCTTCCTGATCAACGTCCGGCTGGCCCTGCCGGTGGTGCTGGTCGCGCTGGCGGTCGTCGCGCTGCTGGGCGGGTCGCTGCAGGTGGTGATCTGCGTGCTGGGCCTGCTGCTGTGGGACCGTTTCGCGGTGGTGATGCGCACCTCGACCTTGCAGGTGCGCAAGCGGGACTATGTCACGGCGGCGCGGGCCATCGGGGCATCCACCACCCGCGTGATCCTGTCCGAGATCATGCCCAACATCGTCAACAACCTGATCGTCGTCATCACGCTGGAAATGGCCCATGCCATCCTGCTGGAGGCGGTGCTGTCCTTCCTTGGCCTTGGTGTCCAGCCGCCCACCCCGTCCTGGGGGCTGATGGTCTCCGAGGGCAAGAACATGATGCTGTTCGAACCCTGGCTGGTGCTGATCCCCGGCGCGATCCTGTTTGTTCTGGTGCTGGCGATCAACCTGCTGGGTGACGGCCTGCGCGACGTGACCGCCCCCGAAAGCCGAGGCTGACCCATGTCCCACACACCCCAAGACGCCATCCTGTCGGTGCGCAACCTGACCATCGACATCCCCACCGACACCGGCACCCTGCACGCCGTGCGCGGAATCGATTTCGACCTGAAACCCGGCCAGACGCTGTGCATCGTCGGCGAAAGCGGGTCGGGGAAATCGCTGACCTCACTGGCGGTAATGGGCCTGCTGGGACGCGGCATCAAGCCCCGCGCCGACGTCATGCGCTTTGACGGCATTGATCTGACCACCGCCCGCAAGCGCCAGCTGCGGTCGCTGCGCGGCGCGCGGATGTCGATGATCTTCCAAGAGCCGATGACCTCGCTGAACCCGGCCTATACCATTGGCGATCAACTGACCGAGGCGATGCTGATCCATGGCAACACCACCCGCGACGCCGCCCGTGCCCGCGCGATCGAGCTGTTGCAGAAGGTCGGCATCACCGCCGCCGAAAGCCGGCTGACGCAATACCCCCACCAGCTGTCGGGCGGCCTGCGTCAGCGGGTGATGATCGCCATGGCGCTGATGTGTTCGCCCGATCTGATCATCGCCGATGAACCCACCACGGCGCTGGACGTGACCATTCAGGCCCAGATCCTGCGCCTGCTGAAAGATCTGCAGCGTGAAATGGGCATGGCGATGATCCTGATCACCCATGATCTGGGCGTGGTTGCCCGCATCGCGGACAAGGTCGCCGTCATGTATGGCGGCGAATTGGTCGAGACCGGCGACACCGCACAAATCTTCGCCAAGCCGTCGCATCCCTATACGCGCGGGCTGCTGAACTGCATCCCCCTGCCGGGGCGGGCCGAGCGGGGCGCCAAGCTGGGGACCATTCCGGGCATCGTGCCGTCGCTGGTGGGCGATGTGCAGGGCTGCGCCTTCCGCACGCGTTGCCCCCACGCCCGCCCTGCCTGCCGCGGCGACATTCCGCGCCATGCCGATGGCGACCACGCCTTCCGGTGCATCGACCCGCAGGGCTTTGCGCATACGGACCAACCAGAGGTGCAGCCATGACCCAGCCCGTCCTTGAACTGCGCGACGTCACCAAGACCTATGCCATCAGGAACGGGCTGTGGGGCAAGCCCAAGTCGCTGACCGCCCTTCGGGGGATATCGCTGTCGTTGCAGCGTGGCGACGTGCTGGGGCTGGTGGGCGAAAGCGGTTGCGGGAAATCCACGCTGGCCAAGATCTTGCTGGGGCTGGAACAGCCGACCGGCGGCCAGGTGCTGGTCGATGGCCAGCCGGTCATGGGCACCGACCGCCTGTCGCTGGCCCGCCGCATCCAGCCGATCTTTCAGGATCCCTATTCGTCGCTGAACCCGCGCAAGACCATTCAGGACATCATCGCCCTGCCCCTGCGCGTGCATGGCATCGGCGACGAGGCCTCGCGCATGAAAGCCGTGGTCAACATCCTTGACGTGGTCGGTCTGCCGCGCCGCGTGCTGACCAGCTATCCCAGCCAGATGTCGGGCGGGCAGCGCCAGCGCGTGGCCATCGCCCGCGCGCTGATCATGCGCCCCGAGATCGTCATCTGCGACGAACCGACCTCGGCGCTGGATGTCTCGGTGCAAAGCCAGATCCTGAACCTGCTGGGCGAATTGCGCGACGAATTCAACCTGACCTATCTGTTCATCAGCCATGATCTGGCGGTCGTCGAGCATCTGGCGACCCGCGTGGCCGTCATGTATCTGGGCCAGATCGTCGAGGAGGACACCACAGAGGCGCTGTTCCGCGACACCCGCCACCCCTATTCCCGCGCCTTGCTGGAATTGGTGCTGACGCCGGACCCGGCCCTGTCGGTCCCCGATACGCAACTGGGCATGGCCTATCCCAACCCCATCGACCCGCCATCGGGCTGTGCCTTCCACCCGCGCTGCGTGGCGGCGACGGATCTTTGCAAGGCCCGCGAACCGCGCATGCTGCCAACGCACGGTGGTCGCATCAAATGCCACCTGCACGATCCCGAAATCCCGATGCCCGCATGAACTTCAAGGACAGGAACCCCCTCATGACCCGCAACGCCGCCATCGAACAGGCCACCGATTATTTCGCCAGCGGGCGGCTGCAGTCCGATCTGGCCGCGCTGGTCGGTTATCGCAGTGAAAGCCAGAACCCTCGGCAGGACGCGGTGCTGCAGGATTATCTGACGCAGGCGATCCTGCCGCGTCTGACCGCCCTGGGCTTTGACTGCACCATCCATGACAACCCCGGCACCCAGGTCGAGGGCGGTCCCATCCTGCTGGGCAGCCGGATCGAGGACCCTGCCCTGCCGACCGTCCTGACCTATGGCCACGGCGATGTCATCTGGGGACAAGAGGGACAATGGCAGGACGGACTGGACCCTTTCACCCTGACCGAACGGGGCGACCGGCTCTATGGTCGCGGTTCTGCCGACAACAAGGTGCAGCATCTGGTCAATATCGCGGCGCTGGAAGCCGTGCTGGCCGTGCGCGGCAAGCTGGGTTTCAACGTCAAGATCGTCATGGAGATGAGCGAGGAGATCGGCTCGCCGGGGCTGGCGCAGATGATGCAGATGCACCGCGATGCGCTGCGGGCTGACGTGCTGATCGCGTCGGACGGGCCGCGCCTCAGTGCGGAACGGCCCACGATGTTTATGGGGTCGCGGGGCGGGTTGTCCTTTGATCTGGTCGTGGACCTGCGCAAGGGTGCGCAGCATTCGGGCAATTGGGGCGGTCTGCTGGCGGATCCAGCGATCATTCTGGCGCATGCGCTGGCGACCATCACCGACGCGCGCGGCCAGTTGCAGATCCCCGAATGGCGCCCCGACAGTCTGACCCCCGATATCCGCGAGGCCCTGCGCGACCTGCCCATCGGCAGCGACGAGGAAACCCCCATCGACGCCGACTGGGGCGAGGAAAGCCTGACCCCTGCCGAACGTGCCTATGGCTGGAACAGCTTTACCGTGCTTGCGATGAAGGCAGGCATCCCCGAGGCCCCCGTCAACGCCATCGCCGCCAGTGCCAGCGCCCGCTGCCAGCTGCGCTATGTCGTGGGGACCGATGCCGACCGCATCCTGCCCGCGCTGCGGCAACATCTGGACGACCGCGGGTTCGGCAACGTCCAGATCCGGCCCACGGACAAGGGCATCTTCGGCGCGACCCGGCTGAACCCGAACCACCCCTGGGTCGCCTATGTCCGCGCGTCGCTGAAGCAGACCACCGGCAAGGACCCGCATGTGCTGCCCAACCTTGCGGGATCGCTGCCGAACGACTGCTTTGCCGACGTGCTGGGCATGCCGACAGTCTGGATCCCCCACAGCTATCTTGGCTGCAACCAGCATGCGCCCGACGAACATGTCCTGAAGCCGGTCTGCCGGGAAGCCATGCAGGTCATGGCCGGCCTGTTCTGGGACATCGGCACGGTCAGCCCGGCGTCGTGATCCCGTGACGGCGCTCAGGTCGCGGTGATCGTCACCTGCGCCCTGTCGCCGCCCAGGACCGCGAAGGCCCGCTGCCGGCAGGTCAGCACGATGATCTGCTGATCGCGGGCGACATGGTGCAGGGCGTTGAACATCGCCTCGATCCGGTCATCATCGCTGTGGACCAGCGCGTCGTCCAGGATCACCGGCACCGCCGTCCCTGCCCGCGCGAACAGCCGTGCAAAGGCCAGCCGCGTCAGGATCGCGATCTGTTCGCGGGTGCCGCCGGACAGGATGTCCAGGGCCTCGGACTGGCCATCACGTGTCAGGGCCACGGGCAGCAGCGTCTGGTCGTCGATCTGGACCGACGCCCCCGTGTGCAGCACTGCCAGCAGCGGCTCCAGTTCCTTCATCACGGGACCGAAATAGGTTTCGCGGGCGCTGCGACGGGCATCCTCCAAGGCGCTGCGCAGGCGGAACAGGGCCTTGACCTCGGTGTCATAGCGGGCGGCGCGGGACTGGGCGGCGGCCAGCCTGCCGCGCACCTCGTCCAGCTGTTCCTCGATGCCCTGTTCGGCCATCGTCCCGATCGAGCCGTTCAGCGTGGCCAGTTCCTCACGCAGGGCGGCGCGGCGGTCCTGCGCCTGCGCCACGACGGATTCCATCCGCTTCAGCTGCGCCGCAGCCATCCCCTGATCGGGCGCGGAACGTTCCAGCGTCTGGCAATGCGCCTGCGCCTCGGCCTGTCGCGCCTGATGGGTGACCAGATCATTGCGCAGCTGATGCAGGCTGGCGGAAAGCGCCGCCAGATCGCCGGCCTCGGCCAAGGCGGTTTCGGCGGTGCGATTGGCCGAGGCAAGCGTGGATCGTGCAGCGGCCCGCGCCTCGGAGGCTGCAAGGAAGGCGGCATGGGCCTGCGTCGCGGCATCGCGGGCATCGGCTTCGGCCTGGGTCGCGGCGGCCATCGCGGCATCCAGCGTGGCGTGGTCTTCAGGGGGCTGGTCGCCGCCCGTCCCCGCATCGGCCTGTGCCTTGGCATGCGCCTGTCGCAGCGCATCCAGCCCGTCGGGCGCCAGCTCCGCCAACATCCGTCCGGCGCTTTCGACGGATTGGTCCAGACGCTGCGCCTCGGTCAGCTTGCGTCGTGCGTCGGTCAGGGTTTCGGCACCGCAGGCGGCCAGTCGATCGGCCAGATCGCGGGCCGCAGCGGCCACCGCCTGCCGGTCGCCGCCCGCGCCATGCCCCGGCTGGATACGCATGCGGCCGATGCCGGGCAGGTCGAAATCACGGGCTTCGGTCAGGCTGTGCAGCCCTTCGGCCAGTTCGTCCGCCCCATCGCACACCCGCAGCGCACCGTCATAGCGCAGATCGAGGCTGACGTTCGCCGCCGCCATCTGTGCGGTCAGCTGTTCATGTCTGTCCCGCGCATCTTCGGTCGCGGACAGCAGCTTGGGCGTCACGACCAGCAGACCCCGCGCGGCGCGGTCGGTCTCCAGCGTCCGGCGCAATTCCTCGGCCCGCTCAAGGCTGCGGCCCAGCTGTTCGGCCTGCCTGCGGGCGGCCTGCGCCAGTTGCGCCCGCTGCGCCTGCGCCATGCGTTCGGCTGCCGCGCGGCTGTCGGCCTGTGCCTGCGCCAACAGCGCGGCGGCTGCGGTGTCGGCCTGCGCCAGTTCCCCGGCGCGGGTTTCGTGGCGGGCGGCGGCCTCACTGGCCTGCGCCAGATCCGCCTGAGCGCGCGTCACCCGTTCCGACAGATCCTGCAGCCGCTGGATTTGGGCGGCGGTGTTGTCGGTCGTCATCGCGGCCAGTTTCAGCCCCCGCTGCGCCTCGGCCAGCTTTTCGGCGTGGGCGGCGGCCTGCGCCTGCGCCTGTCGCGCCTGTTCCAGGGCCTGCCTGCGCTGGTCGTCGGCCTGCGGGTCCTCCAGTTCGCGCAGGTCGGGCTGAACCTCGGCGCGGCGGGCCAGATCGCCCGACAGGCGCGCGGCCTTGGCAGCCAGATCGCCTTCCTGCTGACGCAAGGCCTCGGCATCGGTCTCGGCGCGGTGCCATTCGCCCCCCGTCCGGGGCTTGCCGGTCGCCGTGGCCAGACGCGACAGCGCCTCGGACAAGCGGGCCACGACCGCATCCAGCCGCCGCCCCCCGGTCATCATGTCAATTTCCCCCGCGACCGAGGACAGCAGATCCCGCCGCGCCCCCAGCCCGCGTTCGCGTTCATTCTTGTCGCTGGCCGAGCTGCCCTCGGGCTCCAACCCCAAGAGACCCTGCCGTACCCACAAAAGCCCCGAGGGACCGGCAAGCCCGCCGCCCAGCATCGCCTCGATCCAGGCTTCGGCCTCATCGTCTTGGGCAATCAGGCGACCGTCGCGCAGGACGCGGGCGGTGGCGCGGGACAGCCAGCGTTTTTCGATGCGGAAGCGGCCATCGGGCAGGTCGATCTCGACCGCGACCTCGGGGGCGCCGCCAGAATGCGGCTGCAACGCCTTGACCGCGGCCTTGGCACCGCGATGGCGTTCGAAGAACAGCGCGTGCATGGCGTCGAAGAACGTTGATTTGCCGAATTCATTGGGCTCGGACAGAACGGTGACGCCGTCGCCGATATCGTCGATCCGGGCGGTCTGACCGGCAAAGCGGCGGATGTTGGTCAGTTCGATTGCGCGGATCTTCATGCTTGCACCTTCAACGCCAAGGCATAGAGCCGCGACAGGGCATTGCCCGAAACCTCGCGCTCGGACAGGGACAGGGTGGGGTCATGGGCCTCGGCCAGCAGGGCTTCGGCGGCCTGCCGCAGGGCGCCTGCGTGGTCGATCTGGTCCAGATCGTCGGGGCGGGTGTCGGTCGCCAGCTGGCCGAAGTCGTGATCGAACCAGCCGAAATCGGGGCCGATCGCCTCGGCCTTGGCCTCGAGCGTGCTGCGATCAGCCAGGGGCAGCCGACCCGTCGCCTGCAGGCGCAGCAGCAGATCGCGGCGCAGATGCGCGGCGGGCAGCTCGGCATCCAGCCGCGCCGCCGGGTCGTCGCCGGGCAGCAGGTCCAGCATCAGCGTGCGCCATTGCAGCGTGCCGGTTTCGACGACATCGACCCGCGCACCGCCATCCAGCGTGACCAGCAACGCACCGGCGGTCATGTCATGCTTGAAGCCGTCAGCCTCGGGCGATCCGCAGTACCAGGTTTCCGTGCCGACCTGCATCCGCCCGTGCCAGTCGCCAAGGGCCAGATAGTCCAGGCCGGACATGCGCGCGCGATCCGGCGGGATGATGCCCGGCACCCCCTCCTCGCCCGAGAAATCGGTGATGGCGCCGTGGCCCAGCCCAATGCGCAGGCAGCCTTCGGGCGTCGGGGCGGACATGGCGGCGGTCAGATCGCGACCGGGGCGGCGCTGCGTGCATGGCGCTGGCAGCAGCATGGCGTGATCGTTCAGCGCAAGAGGCGTGTCATCGGTGACGACCTGCAGGTTCGGCAGATCCTGGGACAGGATGCGCCGCCACAACTCGGTCGCGGCAAGGCTGTCGTGGTTGCCGGGCAGCATGATCCAGCGGATGTCGGTCTGGGCGGCCATGGCGCGCACCGCGTGGCGCAGAGTGTCAGGCGCGGGGGTTTCCGCATCGAAGGTGTCGCCCGCCAGCAGCACCGTATCGGCACCGCCGTCGCGGGCGGCCTGCGCCAGCCGGGCGATGGCACCGTGGCGCGCTTCGCGCAGGCGGTTGCGGATGGCTTCGGGGAAGCCGCCGAAGGCCTTGCCCAGATGCAGGTCCGACGAATGTAGAAAACGAAGCATCATGAACCCCTTGTACGCGCCTGCCATGGATCGCGTGGCAGGGCGGGCTTGGCAAGGGCATGACCGCTAAAATTGTCCCGGGCTGATATGCGAAACCCGCGCCGGTGGATCACCGGCGCGGGTCGATGTCGGGACGCGCGGGGCCTCAGCCCAGTAGCAGATCCGGCAGGAAGGTGACGATGCCCGGGAAGGCCGCCAGCGTCAGCGCGAACAGGATCATGATCAGCAGGAACGGGAAGGTCACCTTGGCGATATAGGCGGTGCTGCGCCCGGTGATGTTCTGGATGACCGCGAAGTTGAAGGCGACCGGCGGGGTGATCTGCGCCATCTCGACGACCAGCACCATGAAGATGCCGAACCAGACCTTGTCGAAGCCCGCGGCCTCGACCAGCGGCAGCACGACCGGCAGGGTCGTGGCGATCATCGAGAACCCTTCCAGCGCCGTGCCCAGTACCAGATAAAGCGCAATCAGCGCCATGATCAGCACGATGGGCGACAGCTGCATCTCGGTCACGATGGCCGTCACCGCGGCGGGGATGCCCAGGGTCGAGGTGATGTTGCCCAGAACCGATGCCGCAAGGATGATGATGCCCATGACCGAACAGGTCTGCACCGCCCCCAGCACGATGTCGCGCAGGATGCGGGGCGACAGCGCGCCCTGCCACCAGGACACGCAGAAGGCACCCAGGACGCCAAGAGCCGCGGCCTCGGACGGGGTGGCGATACCACCGTACATCGAGCCCAGCACGCAGAGGATCAGGAACATCACCGGCGCCAGATCGCGCAGGGCCGCAAGGCGGTCGCGCAGCGGCATGTGGCGCATGGCGCGTTCGCTTTCGGGCACCATGTCCGGGCGCATCGCGCTGCGGATCATGATATAGGCCGCAAAGGTCGCCGCCAGCAGCATGCCGGGGATGAAGCCCGCCGTGAACAGACGCAGCACCAATTCATTGGCCAGGACGCCATACATGATCATCACCGTCGAGGGCGGGATCAGGAAGCCCAGGGTCCCTGCCCCGGCCAGACTGCCGATGGCCAGTTCCGGCGAATAGCCGCGCGCCAGCAGTTCCTTCAGCGTCATGCGGCCCACGACCTGCGTGGTCGCAGCCGACGACCCCGAAATGGCGGCGAAGATGGAACAGCCGACCACGTTCACATGCAGCAGACGGCCCGGCAGCAGACCCGCCCAGGGGGCAAGGCCGGAAAACAGCGTCTCGGACAGCTTGGTGCGGAACAGGAACTCGCCCATCAGGATGAACAGGGGCAGCGCCACCAGATCGGGGGTGGTCAGGATGTTGAAGACATATTGCGGAAACAGCCGATCGACCGGCAGCCCGGTGAAGATCAGGGCCAGCCCGATGGCCGTGCTGAGCAGCGCGATGCCGATCCATGCCCCTGCGGCAAGTGTGCCGAACAGCAGGCCGAACAGGCTGAAGACGATGGCGCCCATGAAAATTCCCTCGTGTGGTTCTTATGTGTGGGACGGATCTGCGCCGCCCCTTTCAGATCATTCGATGGCGCTGGCCGCGCCAAGCGCCGGGTTGTTAACGGGATGCCCGATCAGGGCCGTGAAAAGCCGCGCGACCATTTGGAAGGCCAGGATGCCCGCGCCCACGGCCAATACGACCTGCGGGATCCACAGGGGCGTGAAGCTGTCCTGGGACACCTCGCCATAGGTCCAGGTGCGATGGGCGAATTGCGCCAGCCAGACCGTCAGCGGCACCGTCACGATACAGCCCAGCAGCGCGGACATGCATTCGATCAGGCGCGCGAAGCGGCCCTTGCCAGCGGCCAGCAACAGCTCGACCCGCAACTGCAGGCCGGCGCGCAGCGTCATGCCGGACCCCAGCAGGAAGGCCGCCCCCATCAGATAGGCGCTGTATTCCCACCCCACGCCGGTGCCCGACGGAAAGGCCGGGATCATGCGGCTGACAAAAGCCATCAGCGTGTCGATCAGCACCAGCAGCGTCAGCGCGACGATGCACAGCCCTGCGATCCACGCCCCGGCAAGCGATGCCAGATCCGCCGCCCTCTGCAGGGCGGCGATCGGACCGCGCGGACCGGCCTTCGGCAGGTAATCCGTGCCGTCACACATCATCTTACTGCCCGTTCCGTGCAGCCAGATAGGCATCGGCCACGGGCTTGGCATCAGGCACGCGTTCGAAGAATTCGTCCTGAACGCCCTGGGCCTTTTCCTTGATCTGGGCCATCAGATCGTCCGAGATCTCGACCAGTTCCATGCCGTTCTCGGTCATGGTGGCGACGCTGTTGACGTCGCTCTGGCGCGAGATGTCCCAGAAGCCGGGCTGCAGGTCGGTGGCGACCTTCTGGATGGCGGTCCGATCTTCCTCGGACAGGCTGTTCCACTTGTCCAGATTGATGGTGACCGCGTTCGAACCCCAGGTGTGGTTGGTGGGATAGATGTAATCCAGGAATTCCCAGAACTTGCCGTCCACCCCCGAGGTGGCCGAGGTCGCAACGCCCTGCACGCGGCCCGATGCCAGCGCGGGCAGCAATTCGCCCCAAGGCATCGCGATGCCGTCCATGCCAAGGCTGGAGACGATGTCCACGGTGTTCTTGTCGGCGCCACGCACGGTGATGCCGTGGAAGTCGTCGATATCCTCGACCTTGGTCTTCAGATAAACGTATTGTGCCGGCGAGGGCACCATATACAGGATCTTCTGGTTGTAGCGTTCGGCCAGCTTCTCGAACTCGGGGCGCAGAACCTCGTGATAGGCGGCAAGATCCTCCATGTCCTCGACCAGGAAGGGCACGCCCTCGGCGCCGAACAAGGGGTTCAGACCGACCTGCTGGCTGATGTTGACATCGCCCATGTCGGCCAGACCGTCGCGCACCGCACCCAGCTGGTCGGGGCCCTTGAAACCAAGCGAACCGGCGGGATGGACGGTGATGACCACCTCGCCGTCGGTGGCCTCTTTGACGGCCTCGGCGAAGGTCTTGGCGTTTTCGGTCATGAAGTTGCCGTCGGGCAGAACCTCGGACAGGCTCAGCCGGGTTTCGGCACCGGCGGTCTGGGCCATCAGCACGACGGTCGCGGCCCCCATAAGAAGTGATTTAAGCGTCATTCCCAAACTCCCTGCTATCTGCCCCGTCTCATTCGATGCGGTACGGGGTGCGCGTCTAGCGTCTGTTGTATGTCTGCACCCCGGACCTTAGCGGCCACCGGTCGAGGGCGGAAAGACGCGATACATCTGACATGATCGCGAATGCTTATGCATCCGTGCACCCCGTCCAAGCATGCGGTATAGGCGGTCCGCAAGACAGCCACCCCACGGAGGATCGACCAAGCGACATGGACATCAAACGACTGAACGCCTTCGTCAAAATCGTGGATATCGGCAGCATCACCCGCGCCTCGGCCATCCTGCACATCGCCCAGCCCGCGCTGAGCCAGCAGATCGCCGCGCTGGAGACGCATTTCGGCAAGCCATTGCTTTTGCGGTCGAAACGGGGCGTCGTTCCGACCGAAGCGGGAAAATACCTGTACAGACATTGCCAGACCATCATCCGGCAGATGGAGCAGGCCGAGCGCGATATCGCAACCTCCTCCGAAGAGATCACGGGCACCGTCAGCGTGGGTCTGGCGCCTTTGGGCCTTGGATCGCTGGTCGCGGCGCAGTTGATGCAGGTGATGCGCGAAAAACATCCCGGCATCCTGTTGCACATAAATGAGGCAGTTGGCGGCGGTGTCATCAGTGAACAGATCATGACGGGCAAGATGGACGTCGCGCTGATCTTCGATCCGGGCAAGATCCCCAGCCTGTCCTTCGAACCCGTCTGCACCGAAGAACTGTTCTTCGTCGGCACTCGCATCGACGCCCCCGAAGACGGCATCGAGGACGGCATCGAGGACGGAGAGATATCCTTTGCCGATGCGCTGTCGCATCCGCTGATCCTACCCAGCCCGATCCATACCGTGCGGCAGGTGATCGACATGACGCTGGCGCGCGCGGGGCTGAACGCGCAGGTCATCGCGCAGACCGAGACGATCTCGATCCTGTCGAATGCGCTGGCCGAAGGGCTGGGCAGCACGATCCTGCCCGAATCCGCGACCCGCGCCCTGCAGCGCCGCTTTCCCGATGCCCGCAGCTATCGCATCCGGCGTCCCAACATGAAGGTCAGCATGTCGATCTGCGTTTCAGCGCAGCTGCCTCTGTCCGAGGCGGCGGGCGTGGTGCGCGACGAACTCAAGCGCCTGACAACCGAAGCATCGGCCGCGCGCTGACAGGACACGCGCGCCCCGTCCGGGGGCGCGCGCATCGGGTGGTCACAGGTCCGTTGTCAGACCCTTGTGCGTCAGCACCGCTTCCAGATTGCAGACATCGATGATGGTGCGACCGGATTTATAGGCCTCGATGAAGCCCGCCTCGGCCTCTTCGCGTTCAGCGGACAGGCGGGCGACCTCGGCGGCGTCTTCGCGTTTGACGACGACCAGGCCGTCCGCATCGCCGTTGATCACGTCACCCGGACGCACGACCTGACCGCCGATGACGATGTCGCCGTTGATCTGACCAAGCGTTTCCTTGACCGTGCCCTTGATGCAGACCGACATCGAAAAGACCGGCAGACCAAGGCGGATCAGTTCCTGCGTGTCGCGTACGCCGGTATCGGTGACGACGCCCGCGATGCCCTTGGCAAGGCAGGCGTTGCCCAGCACGTCGCCAAAGCAGCCGGCCTCGGAATAGGCGCCGGCGGACATGATGATGACATCGCCGGGCTGTGCGTAATGGATTGCCAGTTGCAGCATGATGTTGTCGCGCGGCGCACTGGCGACGGTGAAGGCGGGTCCGCAAAGGCGCATGTCGCGGTGGATCGGTTTCAGGTCCGAGGACAGCGCGCCCAGCCTGCCCTGCGCTTCGTGGATGGTGGCGCTGCCGAAGGGCGCAAGGGCCGCGACATCTGCTGCGGCGGCACGTTCGATCTTGGTGATGATATGGGGCAAGGTTCTGATCTTTCTGCTTGAAGCGGGGGTGCGGGCTTGCGTCCGCGGTCCTGCGCCAACCATAGGCGGCGCCTTTTGCCGCGCATAAGAACGTCTGCCTCTGACGTGATCGGAAATCGCGATAGCAGCGGGGCCGGTCATGCGAAAGCGATCTGACATCATCAAAAAGTGCCAATGCTAGGTTCGGGGCAAGACAAGAAAACTGCCAACAGGAAACCACGCATCTCATGTCGATCAGCATCGAATCCATCATAGCAAGGATGGAATGGGCGGCGCGCAGGCATCTGGACGAATTCGCCTGCCTGGAAGACGGGCACCGGATCACCATCCGGCGCGGCCAAAGCGCCCTGACCGCATCCCCCGCCCCCATCGCCAGCCTGCCCTGCGAACCGGCGGCCGACACGCAGGGCTACGACGTCCCGGCCCCGCTGGCGGGCCTGTGTCATCTGCGCCCCGAGGCCGGAGGCGACGCCTTCGTCCAGCCCGGCGCGCAGGTCACCGAAGGTCAGACCATCTGCATCATCGAAGCGATGAAGATGATGACCCCCATCCCTGCCCCGCGGTCCGGCACGCTTGACGCGATCCTTGTGCAGGACGGCGCGACGGTCGCCGCCGGTGACTCCCTGGTCAGGATAAGCTGATGCCCGATATCGACATGAACACCGTGCTGGTCGCCAACCGGGGTGAAATCGCCCTGCGCATCATCCGCGCCTGCCGCCGCCTGAACCTGCGGGTGGTCTGCGCCTTTTCGCAGGCCGACCGCGGCGCGCCCTATCTTCAGCTGGCCGATCAGGCGATCTGCATCGGCCCGGCGCCTGCCGTCAAAAGCTATCTGAACATTCCCGCCCTGATCGCGGCAGCGCAGGCCACCGGCGCGGGGCTGATCCATCCGGGCTATGGCTTTTTGTCTGAACGCCCCGAGTTTGCCGAAGCCGTCGAGGCTGCGGGCCTGACCCTGATCGGGCCGAACGCCCGCGTCATGGCGCAGATGGGCGACAAGGTTCAGGCCAAGCGCGCGATGATCGCGACCGGCGTGCCCTGCGTCCCCGGCCCCGACAGCGTGCTGCCCGACGACCCCGAGGCCATCCGCCAGATCGCCCGCGACATCGGCTATCCGGTGATCCTGAAGGCGGCGGGCGGCGGTGGCGGGCGCGGAATGCGCGTCGTCCATGACGACAGCCAGCTGGCCGATGCCTTCATGCTGACCCGCCAGGAGGCCACGCGCTTTTTCGGCAATCCCGACATCTATATCGAGAAATTCCTGCAAAAGCCCCGTCACGTGGAAATTCAGGTGCTGGCCGATGCGCATGGCAACGCGCTGTGGCTGGGCGACCGCGACTGTTCCATGCAGCGCCGCCACCAGAAGATGATCGAAGAGGCCCCCGCCCCCGGCATCGACCGCGCCCTGATCGCGCAGATCGGCGAACGCTGCGCCGCCTCCTGCCGCGAGATCGGCTATGTCGGCGCTGGCACCTTCGAGTTCCTCTATGAGGACGGCCAGTTCTTCTTCATCGAGATGAACACCCGCATTCAGGTCGAACATCCCGTGACGGAAATGGTCACCGGTCTGGACATCGTCGCCATGCAGATCGACGTGGCACGCGGCAATGCGCTGACCGTGACGCAGGACCAGATCGTGACGCGGGGCCATTCCATCGAATGCCGCATCAATGCCGAAGACCCCGACAGCTTCGCCCCCAGCCCCGGCCTGATTACCGCCATGCACATCCCCGGCGGCCCCGGCATCCGCGTGGATACCCATGTCAGCGCGGGCTGCGACATCCCAGCCAGCTACGATTCAATGATCGGCAAGATCATCGCCCATGGCGCCGACCGCGCCGAGGCATTGGCCCGCATCCGCAGCGCGCTGGCCGAAACATCCGTCAGCGGGGTGTCCACCAATATCCCGCTGCACCTGCAGATGCTGGCCAATCCCGGCTTTGCCGAGGGCGGCGTCAGCATCCACCATCTGGAACATTGGCTGGACAGCAGAAAGGCCCAAGATGCGTGATCCGATGATTTCCATGATCGGCAGCCGCGCGGTGCTGTTTCAGGCACCCTGCCCCTTCGATCTTGCCAGCCAGCAACGGTTCTGGGCCATCGCCGACCGGGCAGCCCATTGGCCCGGCGTACGCGAGGCCGTGCCCGGCATGACCAATGTCACGCTGTTGCTGGACCATGTCCCGACCGATACCGATGCCCTGCTGGCCGATCTGACCGCGCTCTGGTCCAGCGGCATCCGCAAGGAGGTCGAGGGCCAGTTGCTGACCATCGACATCGCCTATGACGGCCCCCATCTGGCCGAGGTGGCGGAAATGACTGACATGACCATCAATCAGCTGGTGGCCCTGCATTCGGCCCCCGATTACACCGTCTATGCCGTCGGCAGCCACGCGGGATACTGCTATTTGGGTGGTCTGGACCCGCGCCTCGAAACGCCCCGCCGCAAGGTCCCCCTGCCGCGCCTGCCCGGTGGATCGCTGTCGCTGGCGGGTCTGCAGACCGGCGTCTCGGCATCGGCCGGACCAAGCGGCTGGAACACTATCGGCAGCACCTCGGTCAGCTTTTTCGACCCGGCGCGCGACCCCGCCGCGCTTCTGGGACCGGGCGATCGCATCCGCTTCAACCCCGTGAAGGTGGCACCATGATCGAGGCCCTGTTCATCCCCCCCGCCGCCACCGTTCAGGATCTGGGCCGTGACGGATATTGGGCCCAGGGTCTGGGCCGCGCCGGTGCCATGGACAGCCTGTCCCACCGCATCGCCAACCTGATGCTGGGCAATGACGCCAATGCCGCCACGCTGGAAATCGGCCTGACGCCCGCCAAGCTGCGCTTTACCGCGGACGGTGCCTTCGCGCTGGTCGGTGCAAGTTGCGGTGCGACGCTGGACGGCCTGCCGCTGCCGCGTGTCTGGGCGGGCATGGCCAAGGCCGGACAGGTCCTGCAACTGGGACCGATGACCAGCGGCGCGCAGGTCTATCTGGCGCTGGCGGGCGGCATCGATGTGCCCTTGGTGCTGGGATCGCGCAGCACGCAGCTGCGCGAAGGCTTCGGCGGCCATCAGGGTCGCGCCATCGCTGCCGGTGACGTCCTGCGCCCATTGGGTCAGGCGGTGCTGCCCGCAGGTGGCCTCAGCCTGAGCCTGCCGGAATTGCGCGATGCTGACGGCGCGATCACGCTGCGGGCGCTGCCCTCGACCGAATATCCCGATTTCACCGACGAGGCGCAGCAGGCGTTCTGGTCGGGCGGCTTCATGGTCGGCCAGCAAAGCAACCGTCAAGGTTACCGGCTTGAGGGACCAGTGCTGACCTGCACGCCCGGTCAGGAACTGCGGTCCCACGGCATCGGCCCCGGCATCGTGCAGGTTCCGGGCGGCGGGCAGCCGATCATCCAGCTGGCCAATTCCGCCACGATGGGCGGCTATCCCAAGATCGCCGCCGTGATCGAGCCTGACCTGTGGCGCATCGCCCAGGCCCGCCCCGGCGACACCCTGCGGTTCCGTCAGGTTTCGCTGGCAGACGCGGCGCAGTCCGAAGCCGATCACCGCGCGATGCTGGCGGACCTGTCGCGGCAGATCGACGACTTCACAACACGACAGAAAGGCTGGGCCTGATGTTCACCGAACCCGAAATGGACCGCCTGTTGGACGCCATGCGCGCGAATGGCGTCAACTGGCTTGAAATCACCGGCGATGACGCGCTGCTGCGGCTGTCGCTTGCCGCCAGCGTTGCGACCCCCTTGGCACCGCCAGCGCCGCCCGCCCTGATCGCCGCCACCAGCCCTGAAATCGGCACCTTCCTGCCGCGTGGCAGCGATGACGGGCTGCCCGCCTTGGCCCAAGGCGACGATGTGCAGGCGGGCGAGGTCATCGGCTATGTCACCCGCGGCGACATTCGCGCCGCCGTCACCGCCCCAGTCGCCGGACGCATCGCCAGCGACCTGCCCGCAACCGGCAAGCTGACCGGATACGGCGACACCATTGCGGAACTGGAGGCCGACGCATGATCATCGACATCAACTCCGACATGGGCGAGGGCTTCGGCCCCTATCGCATCGCCGACGACGAGGCGCTAATGTCTCAGGTCAGCTCGGCCAATGTGGCCTGCGGGTATCATGCCGGCGATCCGGTCATCATGGACCGCACCATCCGCATGGCGCTGGAACATGGCGTCGATCTGGGCGCGCATGTCAGCTTTCCCGACCGCATGGGCTTTGGCCGTCGCAAGATCGACATGGATCTGGACGAACTGCAGGCGCATGTCCTCTATCAGCTGGGCGCGCTTGGGGCGCTGGCGGGGCGTGCGGGGCACCGCATCACCCACATGAACCCGCATGGCGCGCTTGGGAACCTAGCCAGCAGCGATCCCGCCGTGGCCCATGCCGTCGCCCGCGCCACGTTGGATTTCGACCCCGAGATCGCCTTTCTGGTCCTGCCGGGCAGCCAGCTGGAACAGGCGGCGCTGTCGATGGGCGGGCGGGCCATCCGCCTGTTTCTGGCCGATCGCGGCTATCTGGCCGACGGCCAGCTGGCGCCGCGTAGCCAGGCCGGAGCGGTCATCCACGACCCCGAACAGGTCGTCGCCCGCGTCATGCGCGTCATTCGCAACCAGCAGATCGATACCGTGGACGGACAGATCATCGCGATGCCCGTCCAGTCGATCCTTGTCCACTCCGATACGGCCGGCGCGGTCGATCTGGCGCGCAGGCTGCGCGACGGCATCACCGCGCAGGGCGGAACCATCACGCCGCTGTCGCGCCAGAACTGACCAAGACATTCACAGGAGAGTATCAACATGGCCTTTACCGATTACAAAACCGCATTGGTAACCGGCGCCTCGGGTGGCATGGGCTGGGCAATTGCCGAACGCCTGCGCTCGAAGGGGCTGACCGTCTATGGCGTTGCCCGCAACGAGGAAAAGCTGAAAGAACTGCAGGACCTCTGCGGTGTCATCCCGCTGGTCGGCGACGTGTCCGACACCGAGGCGCTGACCAAGATGGTCGAAGGGCTGGAAATCGACGTTCTGGTCAACAATGCGGGCGTGTCGCGTCCGGGCAGCATCCTGACCTCGAACGCTTATGACATCGACGAACAGATCGACGTGAACCTGCGCGCGGGGCTGCAGCTGTGCCGCCTGCTGCTGCCCGGCATGATGGAGCGTGACCGTGGCCATATCGTCAACATCACCTCGATGGCGGGTCATTACGAATTCGGCGGCCATATCGCCTATCACGCCACCAAAGCCGCCATGCACACCGTGTCGCGCCAGCTGCGCGTCGATGCCTTCGGTCGCCGCGTCCGCGTCACCGAGGTCAGCCCCGGACGCGTCGAAACCGACATCTTCGCCAAGGTCGAAAAGATCGATCCCGCAGAAGCCAATCGCAAATACTACGAGGGATTCGAGATCCCGCAGACCTCGGATATCGCGGATGCCGTGGAATACGCGGTCGGCGCGCCGCAATACGTCAACATCGGCATGATCGAGCTGCTGCCCACCCTGCAGGTTCCGGGCGGTCTGCGCACCGGCAAGCGCGTCGGTGACGACGTCATCCTGACCGGCAACAAGTAACCCCAAGCGAGCATCGCCATGAGCAAGATCAAACTGGCCGATCGGGTCACCAGTATCCGCGTGTCCCCCAGCACCGCAGCCGCGCAGAAGGTGCGCGACCTGCAGGCCGAGGGTCGCCACATCTTCAACCTGACCGTGGGCGAACCCGACTTCGACACGCCCGACAACGTCAAGGCCGCCGCCGTCAAGGCGATGGAGGACGGCCAGACGAAATACACCCCCGTCAACGGCACGGTCGAGCTGCGCAAGGCGATCCGGCACGACTTTTCCACCCGGCTGAACATCGACTGCACGCTGGACCAGATCTGCGTCGGCGGCGGCGCCAAGCAGGTGCTGTTCGTGGCGCTGATGGCCACCGTGCAGGCGGGGGACGAGGTGATCGTCCCGACCCCCTATTGGGTCTCCTATCCCGATATGGTCATCGCCAATGGCGGCACGCCCGTCATCGTGTCCTGCGGGTCGGATGTCGGCTTCAAGCTGACCCCCGACGCGCTGGAGGCCGCGATCACCCCCGCCACGAAATGGGTGATCCTGAATTCGCCCTCGAACCCGACAGGGGCGGCCTATACCGCCGAGGAACTGCGCGCCCTTGGGCAGGTGCTGCTGAAGCACCCGCATGTGCTGGTCATGTGCGACGAGATCTATGACCGCATCTGGTACGCAGATTTCGATGTCTGCAGCATTCTTGGCGTCGTGCCGGAACTGAAGGATCAGGCGCTGGTCGTGAACGGGGTGTCGAAATCCTATGCCATGACTGGCTGGCGCATCGGTTACGGCGTCGGCCCGCAGGACCTGGTCAATGCGATCAACAAGCTGCAGTCGCAGATGTCGTCCTGTCCGTCGTCGATCAGCCAGGCCGCTGCTGCCGCCGCCCTGACCGAAGACCAGTCCGAGGTCGATCGCGCCGTTCAGGTCTATCGCCAGCGCCGCGACCGCGCGCATGAGCTGATCAACGCCATTCCGGGTCTGGAATGCAGCCTGCCGGACGGGGCCTTCTATCTGTATCCGAATTGCGCGGGCATGATCGGCAAGACGACGCCGGACGGCAAGATGATCAGCAATGATCTGGATTTCAGCCTCTATCTGCTGGATGCGGCGGGCGTGGCATCGGTCCATGGCGGGGCATATGGGCTGGAGCCTTATTTCCGCATCTCGACCGCCACCTCGATGGAGGTGATCGAGGGCGCTTGCGCGGCCATCGCCAAGGCCTGCGCGGAACTGCGCTGAAAGACTGCTGCCGGGGCGTGATCGCCCCGGCAGCGGATCATCATTCGGGCTGCACGCCCTTGGCGAAACGGTCCCAATCGGAAATCACCGCATCGGCGAAAGCGTGGCCGACGCGATAGGCATTTTCCGTCGCAGGCCCGAACCCGCCCGAGGTCGCCGCCAGCGACGCCGCCGTATCCTGCCCCTCATGCGCCCGGTCGAAATTCGAGGCGGTGCGCAGAACGGCCACACGGTCGAAATCGAGGCGGCCCGCATCCGCCGCACGGGTCAATGCGGTCAGCGTGGCATTGTCTTCCATCTGGCTCATGCAGTAATCGGCCGCGCCGTCGGTCAGCAGGGCGGTATGGGCTGCGACCTCGTCGCCGATGATCTTGCCGTGCCAATAGGTGTCCGACGACACCGATGCGCAAACCATTACCGAAGGCGCGGCTTTGGCGGCCTCCTGCGTATAGTTCGCGCGATAGGCAGCCGCCTGTTCGCTGTCGGCCAGTTCGACATCCTTGGTGGCCTGATAGGCCGCATCGACAAGCGCGGGGTTCAGGGTGAAGACCTCGGACCCTGCGGTCCAGCCGGGCTTTTCGCCGGGGGTCTTCGCGCCCAGTTCGACGATCTGGCTGGTCCAGTCGCTTGGCGCGTCACGGCTGTCGATGCGGTGCACAAGACCGGTATCGACGACATGATCGGCCCAGGCCGCCGAACCCAACGTGCCGTTTTCGGGGTCCACGCCCGCAATGCCCGCCACCAGAACATAGCTTTGCGTCAGGTCCAGCTGATCGGAAAACGCCACCGCCATGGTCGAGCTTGCCGCATTGGCATAGCCCATCGTCGTCGTCATCACACACAGATCGGCATTGCAGGACAGGGTATCGCCACCCTTTGGCAGTCCGGGAACGGTGATCTTGTCGGGCAGGTCCATGTTGGCCAGCCAGGGGGCGGATTCCGCCTCGAACATGGCGATGACCAGCACTTTGGGCGCAAGGGTGGCGGCCCCCGCGACCGCAGGCATGGCCGTCAGCAGGGCCAGTGCCGCCGCACCGGTCTTCAACGATTTCAAAGTCATGGGTCCGCTCCTTCATGTCGGTTCAGGGCGGGGTATCGCGGGGGCGCGGCGGGGGCCAGCCATGCCACGGTATGCGTGGCAAACATCCCGAAGATTGTGCAAAAATCGGGCAGACGGTCAGCTGGCCTGGCTATAGCGGCGCTGTTGCCCCTCCCCGCCCGTGTCGAAGACCTGCGCGACCAGACGGGCAACCCGTAGATCGGTCAGCGTCAGCACGCCGTCCTGCAGCCGCCCCGCGCCGGGATAGCGGGCCAAGGCCGCCCTGGCCCGCGCCACGCAGAATGTGGCCAGCGTCGCATCACCGGCAAGGGCGGGCAGATCGGCGCGGCCATAGCACATCAGCGCCTCGATCACGGCGGCGATGGTGTGATCCTGCGGCGTCATCTGCACCCCGCGCGCGGTTGGCAGGTTATCTTGGGCAACGGCCTGCTGCCAACCGGCGGTCGCGGCGATATTCTGGACATAGCCCTGCGGCAGCCGGGATATGGCAGATGGGCCGATCCCCAGCAGGATCGGGTTCGGGTCGGTGGTATAGCCCTGAAAATTGCGCCGCAGCCGACCCTCGCGGCTGGCCTGCGCAAGGCTGTCCCCCTGTCGGGCGAAGTGGTCGATGCCCACGGCGTCGTAATCGCTGGCCAGCAGGATGTCGCGCGCCAGATCGGACAGGTCCAGCCGTTCCTGCGCGGTGGGCAGCGCATCTTCGGGGATCAGCGCCTGCCTGCGCGCCACCCAGGGCACATGGGCATATCCATAAAGTGCTATCCGGTCGGGCTGCATCGCCAGAACCGTCCGCAAGGTCCGCGCCAGTCGCCGGCCCGTCTGGTGCGGCAGCCCGTAAAGCAGGTCCATGTTCACGCTGGTCACACCCCGTGCGCGCAGGCCCAGCACCATATTCACCGTGCGTTCCGCCGATTGCTGACGCCCGATGGCCGCCTGCACCGAGGGGTCGAAATCCTGCACCCCGATCGAGGCACGGTTCATCCCCAACCCCATCAGCGCATCCAGCCGCGCATCGTCGCAATCGCAGGGGTCGATCTCGACCGAGACGCGGGTGGCGTCATCCATCGGGAAGGCCGCGCGCAACATCGCCCCAAGGCGGTTCAGGCGGTCGGGCGACAGGATCGTCGGCGTCCCACCCCCCAGATGCAGCGCGCCGATACCGATGTGATCGGGCAGATGGGCGCGGATCATCGCAATCTCGCGCTCCAGATGGTCCAGATAGTGCTCCAGCGGCGCATCGCTGCGTGCGCCCTGCGTGCGACAGGCGCAGAACCAGCACAGTCGCCGACAATAGGGCACATGCACATAAAGCGACAGCGTGCTGCCGGACGGGATGGCGCGCAGCCAGTCCTGATGTGTGTCGGACCCGATCAGATCCGAAAACCGGTCGGCGGGCGGATAGCTGGTATAGCGCGGCGCACGCGCATTCAGCAGGGCGTGATGCAAGGGATCATGTGTCATGGCCCCGAATTAGTCGCGCCACGACCCACCATTCATTGATCGAAATCAAATGCGGATGTAAAACAACGGCCATGACACGTTTGACCACGATCATCGCCTGCAACGACTGTCCGATCCGCTTCCGCGCCGTCTGCGCCGATTGCGATGCGGACGAACTGGCCGTTCTGGAACGGGTCAAGACCTATCAGACCTATGCCGCGGGGGCGCATCTTGCCTCGGCGGGGGAAAGGCTGGACCATTTCTCGTCCATCGTCTCGGGTTGCGCCACCATGTCCCGCACGTTGGAGGATGGGCGTCGCCAGACCGTCGGCCTGCTGCTGCCATCCGATTTCATCGGGCGACCGGGTCGGGCGCAATCGGCCTTCGACGTGCAGGCCCTGAACGAGGTGACGGTCTGCCGTTTCGAACGCGGCGCGTTCGAGCGCATGGTTCGCGAAACCCCCCATATCGCCACGCGCCTGCTGACCATGTCGCTGGATGAACTGGACGCGGCGCGGGACTGGGCGGTGGTGCTGGGCCGCATGACGGCGCGCGAAAAACTGGCGGCCTTTCTGGTCAGCCTGACGCGGCGGCAGGCGCAGGGCATGGGCGGTCGCCTGCCCGGTGGCGGTGTCACGCTGAACCTGCCCCTGACGCGCGAGGAACTGGCCGATCATCTGGGCCTGACCATCGAAACCACCAGCCGCCAGATGACCGCCCTGCGCAAGGACGGCCTGATCGATCTGCGCCAAACCCGCAAGGTCTTCATCCCCGACTTCGAGGCCCTGTCGGCCGAGGCCGGTGAAGACGGCGATGGCGGTCCCATTATCTGACCGCCGCAGCGATCCGGAATAAATGCCGGGTTCGTGATCCTGTTTGATCCATGTCAAGGAAGCCACCCTGCCCCCCGTGCGACTGCCGGGGCGCGGCCCGCACCCGGGCGCGCTTCGACATGAGGACGACATGCAGTTTACAAGGATCGCCATTCTGGCGCTGATCACCCTGCTGGCGGCGATGGCAGCAGACCTTGGGCGCGATCTGGCCTATTCGGTGCATGCGACCATCGTCATGCTGATCGCGGGCGGGCTGTGCCTGTGGCAATTGCGCCGGGTCGATGAACCCCGCATCCAGCCAATTTCCGGCACCTATATGGACAGCCCCATCCGCGCGGGCGTCATCGCCACCGCCTTCTGGGGCATCGCGGGCTTTCTGGTCGGCACCTTCATTGCCTTCCAGCTGGCCTTTCCGGCGCTGAACTTCGACTGGTCCGAGGGATACGCCAACTTCGGTCGCCTGCGCCCGTTGCACACCAGCGCGGTGATCTTCGCGTTTGGCGGCAATGCGCTTATCGCGACGTCGTTCTATGTCGTCCAGCGTACCAGTGCGGCGCGGCTGTGGGGCGGCAATGCGGCGTGGTTCGTCTTTTGGGGATACCAGCTGTTCATCGTGCTGGCCGCGACCGGATACCTGCTGGGCGCCACCCAATCCAAGGAATACGCTGAGCCGGAATGGTATGTCGACATCTGGCTGACCGTCGTCTGGCTGACCTATCTGGCTGTCTTCATGGGCACGATCCTGAAGCGCAAAGAACGCCACATCTATGTCGCGAACTGGTTTTATCTGGCGTTCATCGTCACGGTTGCCATGCTGCATGTGGTCAACAACCTGTCGATCCCCGTATCGCTTCTGGGGTCCAAATCCGTGCAGGTCTTTGCGGGCGTTCAGGATGCCATGACCCAGTGGTGGTACGGCCATAACGCCGTCGGCTTCTTCCTGACGGCGGGCTTTCTGGGTATGATGTATTACTTCGTCCCCAAACAGGCGGGCCGCCCCGTCTACAGCTACAAGCTGTCGATCATCCACTTCTGGGCGCTGATCTTTCTGTATATCTGGGCCGGTCCCCACCACTTGCATTATACCGCCCTGCCCGATTGGGCGGCGACGCTTGGCATGGTGTTTTCCATCGTCCTGTGGATGCCCAGCTGGGGTGGCATGATCAACGGTCTGATGACGCTGGAGGGTGCCTGGGACAAGATCCGCACCGACCCCATCATCCGCATGTTCGTGGCCAGCCTTGCCTTTTACGGCATGTCCACCTTTGAAGGGCCGATGATGTCGATCCGCGCGGTCAACAGCCTCAGCCACTATACCGACTGGACCATCGGCCACGTCCATTCCGGCGCGCTTGGCTGGAACGGCATGATCACCTTTGGCTGCCTCTATTTCCTGACGCCGCGCCTTTGGGGCCGCAAGCAGATGCATTCGATGTCGGCCATCAACCTGCACTTCTGGTTGGCGACGCTTGGCATCGTTCTCTACGCATCATCCATGTGGGTCACCGGCATCATGGAGGGCCTGATGTGGCGCGAGGTCGATGCCAACGGCTTCCTGGTCAACTCCTTCGCCGACACGGTGGCTGCCAAGTTCCCGATGTATGTGGTGCGCGGTCTGGGCGGCGTCCTGTACCTGGCCGGTGGTCTGGTGATGGTCTGGAACATGTGGATGACCATCCGCGCCCCGCAAGCCCGTCCCGCCACCGTATTCGTCCCGGCAAGGTGAACCCATGACCCAAGACATCCACGAACCCAAGCCCCGCCGCGGCCTGCTGGACCGCCACGCCACGTTGGAACGCAACGCCACCCTGTTGCTGGTGGGGTCCTTCCTTGTCGTCACCATCGGCGGCATCGTCGAAATCGCGCCGCTGTTCTGGCTGGAAAACACCATCGAAAAGGTCGAGGGGATGCGTCCCTATACGCCCCTGGAACTGGCGGGCCGCGACATCTATGTCCGCGAGGGCTGCTATGTCTGCCACAGCCAGATGATCCGCCCCATGCGGGACGAGGTCGAACGCTATGGCCATTATTCGCTGGCGGCGGAATCGATGTACGATCACCCCTTCCAGTGGGGGTCGAAACGCACGGGGCCGGATGTGGCGCGCGTCGGCGGGCGTTACTCCGACGAATGGCATTACGACCACCTGTCGGACCCGCAATCGGTCGTCCCCGAAAGCGTCATGCCGAAATACGACTATCTGGCGCGCACCAGGCTGGAGGTCACCCATATCGGCGATCTGCTGGAAACCCATGCGATGGTCGGCGTGCCCTATACCGATGACATGATAGCCAATGCCCGCGACGATATGCGGGTGCAGGTCGATCCTTGGGGCGACACCGATGGGCTGCTGGAACGCTATCCGGGGGCGCAGGTCCGCGATTTCGACCGCAATCCGCAGCTGACCGAGATGGACGCCCTGATCGCCTATCTTCAGATGCTGGGCACGTTGGTCGATTTCTCGACCTTCATTGCCGATGACAGCCGCTAGGGGGACCGGATGACCGATACATATTCGCTTTTGCGCCTTTTCGCAGACAGCTGGATGCTGCTGGCCATGTCGGCCTTCTTCCTTGGCGCCTGCCTCTGGGCGTTTCGCCCCGGTGCCCGCGCCGCCCATGAAGAAGCCGCAATGGCCATCTTTCGCGACAGCCCGACACGCGCCGACGGTGACGACCAGCCCAAGGACCCGACATGACCAAGCACCCCAAAACCGACGACAAGCCAAAGGTCGATACCACCGGCCACAGCTGGGACGGCATCGAGGAGTTGAACAACCCTCTGCCCCGCTGGTGGCTGTGGACGCTCTATGGCACCATCGTTTTCGCGGTGATCTATGTGATCCTGTATCCCGCATGGCCCATGGTGAATGGCGCGACCAAAGGCGTGTTGGGCTGGTCCACCCGCGCCGATGTGCAGATGCATATCGAGGAAGTGGACGCCAGCCAGGCCGATATGCGGGCATCCCTGACCGAAACCGATCTGGGGGTTCTGGACCGCAATCCTGAACTGATGGAATTCGCGATGAACGCGGGTGCGGCGGTGTTCCGGACTAATTGCTCGCAATGCCACGGGTCGGGTGCAGGAGGTGCGGTGGGCTATCCCAACCTGCTGGACGACGACTGGCTGTGGGGCGGCATGGTGGAAGACATCGCCTATACCGTCCGCCACGGCATCCGGAACGAAGATGACCCCGACGCCCGTTTTTCCCAGATGCCCGCCTTTGGCGAGATGCTGACCCGTGACCAGATCGCGACGCTGGTGGACCATGTGCGCAGCCTGCCGGATGGCACAGCCCCCTTGGCCGGTGCGGGTGGACAGCTGTTTGCGGACAATTGCACCTCCTGTCACGGCGATGACGGGCGCGGGGATCGCACGCAAGGTGCGCCGAACCTGACCGATGCGATCTGGCTTTATGGCGACAGTCCCGAACAGGTCACCCGCATCATCACCCGCGGCCCTTATGGCGTCATGCCGCCGTGGAACACCCGCCTCTCCGAGGCGGAAATCCGCGCCGTCGCCGCCTATGTCCACGGCCTTGGCGGAGGCGAGATGCCCGCCGCGCAATAGCGCAAAACGGACCCTATTTGATCCACGTCAAGGCATGGCGCGCGCCTTTGCGAAAGGAAGGGCGCGCAACCACAAGGCAGCATGATGTCCGACACCCCCCAGAACCTCTATGCCGCGCGGGTCCCGATCTTTCCCCGCCGCGTGCAAGGGTATTTCCGCCGCCTGAAATGGTGGATCATGGCCGTCACGCTGGCCATTTATTACCTGACGCCATGGCTGCGGTGGGATCGCGGCCCGAACCTGCCCGATCAGGCGGTGCTGGTCGATATGGCCAATCGCCGCTTCTATGTCTTCTGGATCGAGATCTGGCCGCATGAGTTCTATTTCGTGGCCGGGTTGCTGGTCATGGCGGGGGTGGGGTTGTTCCTGTTCACCGCGATGCTGGGACGGGTCTGGTGTGGCTATGCCTGCCCGCAGACCGTCTGGACCGACCTGTTTCTGGTGATCGAGCGTTGGGTCCAGGGCGACCGCAACGCCCGCATGCGCCTGCACCAGGCGCCATGGACGGGTCACAAGATCCGCCTGATGGGCACCACATGGGCGCTGTGGCTGATGGTGGCGATGGCCACCGGCGGGGCGTGGGTGTTCTATTTCACCGATGCACCGGAACTGGCGCGCCAGCTGGTGACGCTGTCGGCAGCGCCCATCGCCTATGTCACCATCGCCATCCTGACCGCGACGACCTTTGTCTTTGGCGGATTTATGCGCGAACAGATCTGCATCTACATGTGCCCGTGGCCGCGCATTCAGGGTGCGATGATGGATCCCGGCACGCTGACCGTCGCCTATCGCGACTGGCGCGGCGAACCACGCGGGCGCGGGTTGCGCCGTCAGGCAGCGGGCCTGCGCGTGGCGGGTCCGCAGATTGGCGGGCGCGCGCCGCTGATCCCCATGCCGGGCGTGCCCGACACCACGACCCATGTGCAGGGCCCCGGCGACTGCATCGATTGCAATGCCTGCGTCAACGTCTGCCCCATGGGCATCGACATCCGCGACGGCCAGCAGATGGCCTGCATCACCTGTGCCCTGTGTATCGACGCCTGCGATCAGGTGATGGAGAAGATCGGCCGCCCGCGCGGGCTGATCGACTATCTGGCGCTGTCCGACGCCCCGCGCGAAGCCGCAGGCGGTGCCCATATCCCGGCGTGGAGACATGCGTTGAAGCCGCGCAACCTGATCTATCTGGCGATCTGGCTGGCCATTGGCGCGGCGCTGGTCTTTGCCCTGTTCGTCCGCCCGCAGATCGAGCTGACCGTCGCCCCCGTCCGCAACCCCACCTTCGTCACCCTGTCGGACGGCAGCCTGCGCAATGCCTATGACGTGCGGCTGCGCAACAAGCATCACGATGCCCGCATCTTCAACCTGACACCGGGTGCGGGCAGCGTGGCCGATTTGCAGATCGAGGGGCATCAGGACGGACAGGTCGCGGTCCCCGCCGACGCTCAGATCAAGGTTCGCGTCTATCTGACGGCTGCTACAGGGTCGGCCCCTGCCAGCAGCGACCACAGCCCCGTCCGCCTGTGGGTCGAAGACACCATCAGCGGCGAACGCGCCCATGTGGACACCACATTCAATGGAAGGGACAGCCAATGACCGAACTGACAGGACGCCATGTCGCCGCAATGTTCGTGGGCGGCTTCAGCATCATTATCGCCGTCAATCTGCTGCTGGCGACCAAGGCCGTCAGCACCTTTCCAGGCCTCGAGGTGCCGAATTCCTATGTCGCCAGCCAGTCCTTCGACGCCCGTCGCGATGCCCAGAACGCGCTTGGCTGGACGTCGCGGGTCAATTACCGCGACGGGTTACTGGCCATCGTGGTTCTGGACCTCGACGGCAACCCCGCCCCCATCCGCGATCTGACCGCCCATATCGGCCGTCCGACCGAGGCGCGCGACGACATCGCCCTTGCCCTTGACGCAAAAGGTCGCGTGGCCGTCGATCTGGCGCAGGGTATGTGGCGGCTGGATCTGGCGGGCCATGCCGATGACGGCACCCCCTATCAACGCGCCATCCCCCTGAAGGTCGATCCATCATGGTAGCCGCCTGCCCCGCCTGTTCGACCGTCCAACTGCCCCAAGGGCGCGCGGTGGATCAGCCGACCCACGTGCTGCACCTGCCCGACATCCATTGCGGCGGCTGCATCGCCACGATCGAACGCGCCCTGACGGCCCTGCCGGTGGTCCAGCAGGCGCGGGTGAACCTGACGCTAAAGCGCGTCATGATCATCGCGCCGGGGGCCGAGGATGCGATGCTGATCGATGCCCTTGCCCGCGCCGGTCACCGCGCCGACCGGCTGGATGCGGGCCGCCTTGGCCCCCGCGACGTGACCGCCCGCGATCTGCTGACCCGCATCGGCGTGGCGGGCTTTGCGATGATGAACGTCATGCTGCTGTCCGTCGCCGTCTGGAGCGGCGCCGCCGGCGCCACCGCGCAGGTGTTCCATCTGGTGTCCGCCGCCATCACCATCCCTGCCGTGGGCTTTGCCGCGCAGCCGTTCTTCGTCTCCGCCATTGCCGCCCTGCGTCACGGGCGGATGAACATGGATGTGCCGATCTCGCTGGCGATCGTGCTGGCCTCGGCGGCGTCGCTGGCCAATGCCTTCGGCTTCAGCGACCGTGCCAATTGGTTCGACGCCGCGCTGGCGCTGACGTTTTTTCTGCTGATCGGGCGCTATCTGGACCGTGCGGGCCGCGCCGCCGCCCGTTCCGCCGCAGCCGAGCTGGCCGCCCTGGAAGCCCCGCAGGCCGTGCTGATCGAGGGCGCGGTCGATCGCATCGTCGCCGCCGAGACCCTGCAACCGGGGTCGCTGATCCGGGTGCGCCCCGGCGACCGCCTGCCCGCCGATGGCACGATCATCACTGGCCAGACCGATCTGGACCGATCCGCGCTGACCGGCGAATCCGTTCCGCAACCCGCAGGTCCGGGCGATGAGGTCACCGCCGGAGAGACCTGCCTGACGGGCGCGCTGACCGTCCGCGTGGATCGCGCCGGGCGCGATACCGCGCTGGCCCGCATGGCCAATCTGGTCGCCACCGCCGAGACGCAGCGCACCCGCCACACCGGCATCGCCGACCGCGCCGCCCGCATCTATGCGCCGCTGGTCCATGTGCTGGCCGCCGCCACCTTTGTCGGCTGGCTGATGCTGTCGGGCGACGGCTGGCGGGCGCTGGACATCGCCATCTCGGTTCTGGTGATCACCTGCCCTTGCGCCTTGGGGCTGGCGGTGCCTGCGGTATCGACCGTGGCGACGGCGCGGCTGTTCCGCGCTGGCATCTTGGTGAAATCGGCCACCGCGCTGGAACGTCTGTCCCAGATCGACACCGTGGCCTTCGACAAGACGGGCACGCTGACGACGGGGCTGGTGACGCTCGGCAGCAACCCCGATGCGGACACGCTGTCCATCGCAGCGGGGCTGGCGCGGGCATCATGCCATCCCGTTTCACGGGCCATCTTGGCGGCCGCAGAGGCGCGCGGCATCACACCCGCCGCCGTCACCGACACCACCGAACATCCGGGCTGCGGCGTTCAGGGGACGCTGGACGGCCGAACCGTCCGCCTTGGCCGGGCCGGCTGGATCGCAGGTGCCGAGGGAACCGATGCCGCCGTCTGGCTGTCCGTCGCGGGCCGGCCGCCGGTCCCGCTGTCCACGTCCGAAGCCCTACGCAACGATGCCCTGCCCACCATCCAGGCATTGCGCCGTCAGGGTTATCATCTGGCGCTGCTGTCGGGCGACGCTCCCGAACCCGTGGCCCGCATGGCCCGGGAAACCGGCATCGACACCGCGCTGGCCCGGCTGACACCCGCCGAAAAGGTGGACTGGGTCCGCGAGGGCACCGCGCGCGGGGCGCATGTGGTGATGGTGGGGGACGGGCTGAACGATACGGGCTGTCTTGCCAGCGCCCATGCCGGGATCTCGCCGGGTTCGGCGCTGGATGCGGCGCGGTCGGCATCCGACGTGGTGCTGATCGGCGGCGGGCTGATGGGCGTGCCGGGCGCGCTCTCCACCGCACGGGCCGCGATGGGCCGGATGCGCCAGAACATCGGGCTGGCAGTGCTTTACAATGTCGTCTCGGTGCCGCTGGCGATGTCGGGGCATGCCTCGCCGCTGATCGCGGCTCTGGCCATGTCGCTGTCATCGCTGACCGTGACCTTGAATGCCCTGCGGAGGTTTCGATGAACGTGCTGGCCGTCCTGATCCCGATCTCGGTCACCCTTGGGCTGGCCGGGCTGGCGGCTTTCGTCTGGTCGCTGCGGTCGGGCCAATATGACGACCCCGCCGGCGATCAGGCCCGCGCGCTGGACCTGATGGAGGACTGACCCCGGGCAGGGGTCAGTCCGCGGCCCGGCGGATCAGGCCAGCGCCGGTTCCAGTTCGGTGGACCACAGCGTGATATCCTCGCGGTCCATCAGGCTGACGGTCATCACCTTGGTGGCGGCGCTGATATCGACCTTGCCGAAGAACTGCATCCCGTCCGAGGGCGGCAGGTTCGCCTGTCCCTCGTCCGGATGCTTGGCAAAGCGGACCTCGGGGCCGAAGGTGTTGTCATAATCCGACGGACCGAAGGTCCCCGCATGCAGGGGCCCCGACACGAATTCCCAGAACGGATCAAAGTCCTGAAACACGGCACGGTCGGGGCTGTAGTGGTGGGCGGCGGTGTAGTGCACGTCGGCGGTCAGCCAGACGGTGTTGCGGATGCCGCCATGCTTGATGAAGGACAGCATCGCGGCAATGTCACCTTCGCGGCCGCGCACCGGACCGTCGCCATTCGCGCCGTTCTCCATGGCCGTGTCGCCGTCGCGGACCATCATGCCAATGGGCATATCGGCGGCGATGACCTTCCAGACAGCCTTGGAATTGGTCAGTTCGCGCTTCAGCCACGCCATCTGGTCGGCACCCAAGAAGGGCGTACCGCCCTCTTCGTCATTGGCGGTGTTGTCGCCGCGATAGGTGCGCATGTCGATGACAAAGACATCCAGCAGCGGGCCATAGGCGACCTTGCGATAGATGCGGCGCGGCTCGGCCAGGTTCTGGCGGGTGGGCAGCATCTCGTGGAAGGCCTGACCGGCGCGGGCGGCCAGCAGGCGCGCCGATTTGACCGCATAGCGGTCGTCGGCATCCAGCATTTCATTCGGATACCAGTTGTTGGTGACCTCGTGGTCGTCCCACTGGGCGATGACGGGGACCTGCGCGTTGAAGGCGCGAACGTTCGCATCCATCATGTTGTACAGATGCTGACCGCGATATTCGTCCAGCGTCTCGGCGACCTTCATCTTGGCCTCGGTCATGACGTTCTTCCACATCGTGCCGTCGGCCAGTTCCACCTGTTCCTGCAGGGGGCCGTCGGCATAGACGGTATCGCCCGAATGCAGGAAGAAGTCGGGATTGTGGTTCAGCATCGCGGCATAGGTCTTCATGCCGCCACGATCCTCGTCGATGCCCCAGCCTTGGCCTGCCACGTCGCCCGACCAGACAAAGCTGACGTCGCGCAGCGCATTCGGCGCGGTGCGGAAATGGCCGGTGACGGGTTCGGATTTCGTGCCATCAGACAGATCGGCCATGGTCACGCGGTAAAAGATCTCCTGATCCGAGGGCAGACCCGTCAGCGCCATCTTGCCCGTGTTGTCGGTCGGCGACCCGACCGGCAGACGCGGCATCAGATGCGCGTCGCGGAAACTGTCCGAGGTGGACCATTCGACCCACATCTCGGCCTCGCGGTCGGCGCGGCCCCAAATGACGGCGCCGTCATGGGCCACGTCGCCCGATTGCACGCCATGGGTGATGACGGGCCGCGAGGCGGCACGGACCAGCCCCGGCATGGCCAGCCCCCCGGCCACGGCTGCGGTTCCAAGCAAGGCTTGCCTACGGGTAAAGGTGATGCGGGGCATTTCAGATCTCCGGTTCGTCAAGGGACACAGAGGGCTGAATTCGCAACAAAAGCTGACAGTTACGCGACAGGGCTGCGAAGTTCGGGTGACATTGCCCTGTCCCGCAAAGCAGAACGGCCCACCCCATAGGGCAGGCCGTGTCGCGTGACGATGCCGCCGGGCTCAGCCCGTGCGCAAGTCGCGCTTGATGGCATCGGCGGCCCGCAGCGACAGGGCCGCCATGGTCAGCGTGGCATTCACCGTGCCTGCGGCCGCCATTGCGCCCCCCGTCGCCAGGAACAGGTTCTGGTGGTCGTGGCTGCGGCACCAGCTGTCCACAACGGAATCGCGCGGATCGGTGCCCATGATCGTGCCGCCGCAGATGTGGTTGTTGGGGGTGAAATGATCGCTCATCTCGACCTCGGTGCCGCCAAAGGCCTCGGCGATGGTCCGCAGATGTTCGCGCGACGATACGGCGGCGCGGCGGACGTAATCGCCCACGTCATAACGCACGTCGGGCATCGGGATGCCAAGGCTGTCGCGGCGGTCGCCCGAGAGGGTCAGGCGGTTTTCGGGATCTGCCAGCGTCTCATGGTTGACATAGATGTTGACGCCACAGGCCGCGCGGCGGCGGATCTCGGCGTCCAGCGCCTTACCGACCTTGCCGGTCTGCAGCGCCTTCAGCCCGCCCTTGGTGGTCTGGGCGGTGTTGTTATAGCCGATCTGGATGGCCGAACGTTCACCCCGCCAGTCGCCGTCGCGGAAGTTGGTGATGGAGGACATCTGGACCGAGCCCTGCCCCGCCCAGATGGGTTCCTCGGCCACGAAGCTCATCGAAATGCCGGGGTGGTCCATCATGTTGCGACCCACCTGATCCGAGGAATTGGCGATGCCGTTCGGGTTTTTGTCGTTGGCCGCGACCAGCAGCAGCTTGGGCGTCTCGATGCCGTTCGCGGCGATGACGAAGCGACGCGCCAGAACCTTGGTGCTGTTCTTGTCCGGATCATAGAAATGCATCGCCGTCACGTCGTTCGCGCCGTCCGTGTCGATGCGATAGACGACGGCATTCGGGATGACCGTCGCGCCCAGCTGTTCGGCCTTTTCGACGGAATAGATGCCGTTGTACATCGCGCCGATGGGGCAGATCGGCATGCAGTTGTTGTTGCCGCAGCACTGCGGACGCCCGTCATAGGGCCGCGAATTGCGCCCCTGCGGCACCGGCGTGTTGTCGTAACCCAAGGGCGCCACAACTTCGGTAAAGCGACGGTCGCCATAGCCGTAGGGCATCGAGGTCATAGGCCAAGGCTGCGCACGCGGGGCGGACGGGGTGATCTGCTGATCGTTGGGGCCCATGACGCCCATCTCGGTCTCGGCGGCATAGTAATAGGGTTCAAGGTCGTCATAGCTCAGCGCGAAATCGCGGCCGACGCCATAGCGCGACTTCATTTCGAAGTCGCTTGGCAGATAGCGCCAGCTGGAAGCCGCCCAATGCCAGGTCGTCCCGCCGACACCCTTGATGATGCCCTGCTTGTAGGCGGCGGCATCGGGACCGGTCGTCTTCAGATACCCGTTGTCGGGGAAGAAATTCGTATGCGGCGCCCAAGGCACGTTCGGATAGGGCGTGGCATAGTCGAAATCGGCTTTGTTCCGCGGCGGCATGTAGCGCCAGTTCTCGACGATCTTGTCGCGGTCATAGCGCGGCCCGGCATCCAGGATGATGACGGAGAGGCCCGCCCGTACAAGATCCAGCGCCAGAAGGCCGCCGCAGATCCCCGCGCCGGCGATGACGACATCGGCTGTCAGAGTTTTCTGGGTCATGGGATGTTCCTTGGGGTCAATGCACGCGCATCGGATCACCGATGCGCGGCCAAAATGGGGGGTGTCAGGCCGCGCGGCGGCGGCGGACGATCAGAAGGGCGACCAGTCCCAGCACGGCCAGCGCGGCGATCAGCCCCGCCACCATGATCTGCGGGGTGGCCAGCCGGACCAGCGGTGGCACGGCGCCCCCGGTGCGGGCCGTCTTCACGTCATCGGCGGTAAAACCCACGGGCTGGGGGCCAAAGCTGGTGGCGGTGAAGCTGGCAAGCCGCGCGATCTGTTCGTCGTCCAGCTTCTGCACTAGGCTGTCGGGGCCGAAGCCCGGCATCAGCGTGTGGTGGTCGCCGGTCTCGCGGGTGACGCCCTGCAGGATGGTGGACAGCAGGTTCGTCCCCTGTGCCTGCGTCAGCGTCAGATTGCCCTGCAGCGCCGGATAGGTGCCATCGGGCGAACCCTGGCCAGACAGCCCGTGGCAGGACGCGCAGACGGTCTCGTAGAGCTGCGCCCCCGAGGCATCTTCGTCCAGCCGGTGCTGGCTGCGTGCATCGGCATGATCGGCGGGAACGAAGGCGGCGGGGGTGGGCACGTCGGCGGCGGCTGCGGGTTCCCGACCCTTCGCGGGCAGGCTGCGCAGATAGGTCACCATGGCCGCGATGTCGTCATCCTTCAGGTGCTGAAGGCTGTATTCCACGGCCTCGGCCATCGGACCCGAGGCGCGGGCATGGGTCGCCACGCCGGTCTTCAGATAATCGGCCAGATCCTGATCCGACCAATCGCCAAGTCCCGTCGGCGTCAGGTTCGGGGCATGCCAGCCGCCGATATCACCGCCCGCCAGCATTTCGCCATGATCCGACCCCATCAGTAGGTTGCGCGGCGTGTGGCAGGTGCCGCAATGCGCCGGCCCCTCGACCAGATAGCGGCCACGGTTCCATTCGGGGGACTGGTCGCTGTCGGGCTGGAAGGGTTCGGCCCGCGCAAAGGCGGCGTTCCAGGCGATCATCGACCAGCGCTGCGAGAACGGGAAGGAAAGCCTGGTTTGCGGCGCAGGTTCCTCGACCGGCTCGACCTCGGTCATCAGATAGTCGTAGAGCGCCGAGATATCCTCATCCGTCATGCGGGCATAGGACGGATAGGGCATCGCCGGATAAAGATGCGCGCCGTCCTTGCGGATGCCGTCACGCAGGGCGGCGGTGAACTCCGCAAGGCTGTAGCCGCCGATCCCGAATTCCACCGACGGCGTGATGTTGGACGAGGTGATCGCCCCCATCGGCGACTGGATGGCATAGCCGCCCGCATAGGGCGCGCCCTCGTGGCCATTGGTGTGGCAGGCGGCGCAATCGGCGGTCGTGGCGACATATTCGCCGCGCGACATGTCCTGGGCCGCGACCGGCAGGGCAAGCCCGCCCATCATCACGGCGGCAAGGCGGAGGGTATGGGAAAGGGTCATCATCGGCCTTCAGAATGCGGGCATGTCAAGAAGCGCGGGCGGCGTGGCGGTCCACCAGTCCGGACCGTTCAGCGCATAGGTCGGGATCGGCACCGCATCCAACGCGGGCTGATACATCAGAGCCTTTTCAAAGGTATAGACTGTGGCATCGCTGCCTTTGGCCACGGCGCCCGTGTACCATGCACTGATGATCGCCAGCAGCGTTTCGCGCAACGGATCGCGGTTCAGGGCGGTCAACAGCGTCTCAACGTCGGGGGCGCGGGTCTCGCTGATTTTACGCTCCAGCGCTTGGGCGTCGGCATCGAAATCGCCGTTCTCAAGCCGCAGACCCTGCAGCAGCCCCGCCCCCAGATCGCTGTCCAGATGTTGATGGCCGGTGGCAAAGCGCGACAGCGCCATGAAGCGGTCGATACGGATGGCATCTTGCGCAAAGCCTGCGGAAGGAAGGGCGGCCACGAACAGCCCCATGGCAGAGCTGCCAAGGAACTGTCGCCGGTCCAGACGAGCGTTTTCGAACATGAGGCTGATCCTGCGATGGATGGCGAACACCGCCTCGAAGGTGGCGGCTGTTAGCGCGCAAACTGACCTTCGCGTCAGGGTTTGCAACCAATCAACCGCATGTTGTTCCACCATGACCGAAAAGGTCAGGTTTGCACCCCAGGCGCGACATGTCGCCATATGCGACGTTCGGTCGCAGGCTATTCGTCAATGTTTACAGATGCATATCGTGCAAATCCGCGCGGCCTTGGCGGACGTTACGTCAGCTTATGCAAAAGCAAGATATGCAATGTGATCATAGCGGAAAGACCCGCATGCGATAGCTGTGGCCGCGAAAACGACGTCAGATCACGCCGAATCATTGCTGCAAGTCGCCATCGCGCCCCTAGGCATGACAGCGTGAAGGAACTTACCCTGCGTTAGATCAAGGTCGCGCACCGTGATGATCACCGACCGATCCAAGGCACCGCGAACCTGCTGAACGTGTCAGCCCCCGGCATCAACCGGTTGATCAAGCACACCAAGGACAGGTTGGGCATCCGCTTGTTCGAACGCAAGGCCCGCGTCTTTGTCCCCGCACCCAAGGCGCAGTCGATCTGTGCCATGCTGGAACAGGCGCACCGGCAGATGGACAACCTGGCCGCAGCGGTTGCTTCGCTGCAAAAAGGCTATGAACTCACGCGGTCCCTCACCTCGGCACCGTTGATCGCGCGGGTCATTCGCGGTCCGGACCAGCGCTTTCCCGATCTGGACATCCTGAAGATCAAGAAGACGCTGGACTATCTGCTGCTGGAACAGAGCGAAATGGTCATCATGTCGTCGCCGATCGACAACCCGGCGGTCCATAACATCCCCTATGCGAAGCTCGCATCGTCGCCATCATGCCCGAGGGGCACGAACTGGCCGAAAAATCCGCGTTCTCGATCCGTGACCTGATGCACTTTCCCTTTGCAGGCGTCGCCCCCGACGACCCCTATGGCCGCAAGCTGCCCCAGCCTTTCGTCGATCCAGAGCTGACCCAGCGTCATGCCATGCGCGGAGGCTTTGCACAGACCATCGTCAGCCTTTTCCGCCACGGGCTGGGCGTGGCGGCGATCGGCGAATTTTGGGTGTCCGAGGTCTATATGCCCGGTCTGGTCCGCCGCCCGCTGGTCGAGCCTTCCTCGATCACCGCCTGATCGGGGCTAAGCGCGGGCGGTTCGATCGATACCGTCAGCCGCGCCATCACCCCCCCCCATGCCGAAGAGGTTTTGGGTGGCGAGGTCATCTTGCTACACACGACCGGCGGTGTCTTGGCCAAGCTGACCAACGCCTATGACACAGCCGCCGAAAGCCCCGATTTCCCGGAACTGATGGAAGGGCGCGGCTTAAGATGCAGTCGATCAGCGGCGACGAGGCGCAGTTCCTCCTAAACCAGTGGCAGAGCCAGACCGCCTGGACCCTGGGGGATGCGGGTTTCGCTAAGAACTCGCCTGAAGACTTCGGCATCGCCCGACGAATAAGGACGCCCGCCGGTTGCCCCGCCCGACGCGGGGCAACCCACCGCACCGCAAGCGCCAACGTCCCGCGGGGCGAAGCGCCGCGAAGGATCACGCATATGAAACCGACACCCAAGCGCCGCCCCGGCGAATCGCCTTTCAACGCGGCCATTCTGGTGGCAAACTTTTACCTTTTGTATACCGCCCATAGCATCGCGGGTTTCAAGGCGCTGTCCTCGCGCGGGGCCGTGCCGATGGCCATCACTGCCATCATGGTCGTCACCAGCGCGATCATGCTGCGGCAGACATGCCGCAAGGGTAGCGGTACCACGCAGACGCTGCGTCATGATATCCTGCCCGCGGCCGTACTGATGACCACCGCGATGGTCGGCGCTTGTGCAGTGGCACTGCGACGCCTTGGCTTCCTGCCGACGTCGGTGGTGTTCCTGCTGGTGATGATCCGCTTCCTGTCGCGTCGTTCATGGAGCTTCTGCCTAGCGGTGTCGGTCGGCACGGTGATCCTGATCTAGACGATCTTCTGGTTGATCTTCGCCGTCCTGATGCCCCAAGGCATCGTCCCCGAAGGGCGCATCGTCGCCTTCATGTCCTCCCTGTTCTGGGGCGCGCAAATGGACATCCTGTCGAACCTGCTGATGCCGCTGACGCGTCTTAATCGGCGCAGGCACATTCGCCGGCATTTATATCGGCGCCATCAGGGGCTGTCGGTCACGATGGCAGTTTCCATCCTGATCTCGTTCACCTTCTCATGGGACGCCTATCCAGCACTGGCGCCGATGATCGGCATCTATATGGGCGGGGTCTATGGCGGGTCGCGGACGGCGATCCTGCTGAACACAACCGGCGCACCATCCGCCATCTCCTCCGAGCTGGACGGCTTACCTCTGGCTTGGCAGGGCCGCACGGGCGAGGCCATCGGCACCATCATGGGCGCCCTGCCTGGCACCGACGGCGACATCGCATCGCTGATGGCCTATGACCACGCCAAGCGCGTCACCCGCAACCCCGCGCCCCCCCCCTTCGGCCAAGGCGCTGTCGAGGGTCCGGTCGCCACCAAAACCGCCAATAACGCTGCCGTCGGCGGGGCTTTCATCCCCATGATGACGCTTGGCATTCCGAGCGATGCGGTCACCGCCATCATGATCGGTGCACTGTTCATCCACGGCTTGAACCCCGGCCCGATGCTGATGATCGAACAGCCACATATGTTATGGTTCATCGTCGGATCGCCGGCACTAGCCAACTGCTTCATGCTGATCTTCGGGCTGACGGGCATCCGTCTGTTCGTCAAGATCGTCGAGCTGCCGCGCACCATCCTGCTGCCCGTGATCATGGTCCTGTCGATCGTCGGCGCCTATGCCATCAACAACAGTGTCACCAACGTCTATTGGATGCTGGGATTTGGTGTCTCTGGCTATTGCATGCGGCTTTACGGCTGTCCGCTGGCACCGGTCATCCTGGGGGTGATCCTGTCGCGTCTGCTGGACGACAACTGGCGCCGCGCCATCATCAGCGAGCGTGAGGACTTCGGTGCCATGATGCAGGGCGTCGTAACCAGTCCGCTGTCGCTGTTTCTGCTGGTGGCGGTTGTGCTGATCCTTGTGACGAACACGCCCATCTGGGCCCGCTGGCGCGCCCGCAAGGGCTGATGTCCAAGATCCGAAGGGAAGATCCCTACCATGTCCGATATCATCCATCTTGGCCTGATCGGCGACAATATCGCCGCTTCGCAGTCCCCGCGGCTGCACCGGCTGGCGGGCGACCAGAACGGTCGGCGCGTGGTCTATGACAGCCTGATCCCCGCCCAGCAGGGCTTGGGTTTCGACGCGCTTTTCGCCCGCTGCGCCGATCAGGATTACCAAGGCGTCAACGTCACCTATCCGTATAAAGAGGTCGCCGCTGCCATGGTCTGCATCGACGATCCGCTGGTCGCGGCTGTGGGGGCGGTCAATACGGTGCTTTTCACACCCGATGGACCACGCGGGTTCAATACCGGTTATTCGGACTTCTTTGCGGCCTATCGGCTGGTCCGCGGCGATGCCGATCCCGGTGCGGTTCTGATGATCGGCGCGGGTGGCGTCGGACGCGCGGTGGCCTTCGGGCTGCTGGCGCTTGGAGCGAGCCAGATCCGGCTAGCGGATTGCGACAGCGGCATCGGACGTGCCGTGGCGCAGGATTTGCGAGACCTGCGACCGTCAGCTCAGATTATGACCGGCACCGAAGCACAAGCCATGGCCGCTGGGGCGTCGGGTGTCATCAACTGCGCTCCAGTTGGCATGGTCGGCTACGACGGCACCCCGCGGGATGGCCATCTGACAGCGGGCGCAAGCTGGGCCTTCGATGCCGTCTATACCCCGGTCGAGACGCGTTTCCTGACCGATGCCGCTGCCCATGGTTTGCAGATCATCTCGGGCTCTGAGCTGTTCATCGGTCAGGGCGTCGATGTACGGGCACTGTTCACCGGCCTGCCGCTGGATCTGGCACGGGGCACGGCATCGCATGAAAACCTCGATCGCCACCGTCTCGCTGTCGGGCAGCCTGACCACCAAGCTGTCCGCAATTGCCGCCGCTGGTTTCGATGGGATCGAGATTTTCGAACAGGACTTGCCGGCATCCGACTTCACCCCCGCCGAGGTCGGGAGTATGGTCCGTGACCACGGGCTGACCATCACCCTGTTCCAGCCCTTCCGTGCTTTCGAGGGCCTTCTCGATTTCCTACGCAGCCGTGCCTTTGCCCGTGCCGAACGCAAGTTCCAGCTGATGAACCAGCTGGGCACCGATCTTACACTGGTCTGCTCGATCGTCCCCCCCCACCAAGCCATCGGCGGCATCGACCGCATGACGCAGGATTTCTGCGACCTTGGCGATCTGGCCCGGAAATACGGCGTCCGCGTCGGCTTCGAGGCGCTGTACTGGTGCCGCTTCGTCAACGATCACCGCGACGCATGGGAGGTCGTCCGCCGCGCAGATCATCCTGATATTGGCCTGATACTGGACAGTTTCCACACGCTGGCGCGCAGAATCGACCCGGGCGACCGGATCACTTTTGTGAAAATGGCGGATGCGCCCGCTATCGGCATGGAGCTGCTGGATTGGTCTCGCCATTTCCGCAACATTCCCGGCGAGGGCGATGTGGATATCACGGGCTTTATGTGCGTTGTGGCAGCAACCGGTTATGACGGCCCGCTGCGCCTTGAGATTTTCAACGACCAGTTCCGTGCTGGCCTGCCACGCATGGCGGTCCAGAACGGGCGGCGCTACCTGATCGCGCTGATGGATCATTTGCGGTATGATGAAGCGACGATCCCCGTCGCCCTGCCGATTTTCCGCTTCCCGCCTTGGTCACCCGTTTCGAATTCATCGAATTCGCCACCAGCCCTGCCGATGCCCCCGCCATCCAGGCCCTGCTGCGCAGCATCGGCTTTGCCAAAGCGGGACGGCATGTGTCGAGACCCGTGACCCTGTGGCGTCCGGGTCGGATGAATGAGCGGGTCAACACCGATCAGGACTGCTTTGACTAGGCCCTTCAGCTGCATGGTACGACGGTATCGGTAATTTCAGTGATGGTCGATGACGCGGGCGGTGGCCTTGAAGGCGCGGTCGCACTGCCAGGACCAGACGCCCGGTCAACTGGACCATCCAAGCCATTCGCAGCGTCGGCGGCAGCGTCATCCGCTTTCTAAACGACCGCTCGGATCGGGGCGAATGACTATCAGGACATCAAGGCACGCTTCAGGCTGGAGGATGCCCTGTTTGCCCAGATGCCACAGGGCGGGATCATGTACGACCAAGATGCCGAGGGCAGCTTTTTCCAGCCGCACAGCAAACCCCGCCCCGACGCCTTCTTTTTTTTAGATTGTCCAGTGTCAGGGCAGTTGTGACGACCATGGCGCGCCGCCCGCCCCGCTGGAATGCCCCGCCGCCAGGTCGCTACCAGTCCGGCGCTATTGCCTGCCATGCCCATCTGGGCCACGCTGAGCACATGCCCCATGCCGGGGCCACGGGTGAACGCAGGATGGAGCCGCAGACCACCGGCCTGATCGACAGGGTGATCGCCCTGCTGGACATGATCCTGGCTCAGGGGCAGCTGCTGCTGACGGGGCTGCTGCGCCCGTGGAACAGCTATCAGCTGGCCATTGCCCTGGCGCTGCTTTTGCTGGCGCATCTGCTGCGAATGGCCTTCACGCCACGTCTGCAGGCCTGGATGCGCAGCCGCGAGGATTGGCCGATGTGGCGGCTGCGGCTGCTGGTGCTGGTCCGCAGGCGGTTACGCGGGATCATCTTCGTCGCGCTGATCTGGACGGTCGTGATCGTCATGCGCGAGGTGACATGGCCCAGCCGGTCCTATCTGCTGGTGCTGTTGGCCAATCTGACGCTGGCCTGGCTGATCATCGTCTTTACCACACGGCTGATCACCAACCCGCTGTTGCGGCGAGCGGTGCGATGGGGGGCGCTGACATGGGTCACGCTCAGCGCGCTGGATCTGACCCAGACCGCCGCCCGCCTGCTGGACCATATGGACGTCGAAATGGGCGAGGTGCGCATCTCGGTCCTGATGCTGCTGCAGATGCTGACCGTGCTGACGATTTTCTTCCTGATCGCCAAATTCATGTCGCGTTGGCTGTCGGCACGCATCGCCGCAAGCGAGAACCTGTCGCCCTCCATGCGGGTGCTGTCGGTCAAGCTGATGCAGACGGCGCTGTTCATCGCCGCCTTCGTCATCGGGCTGCGGGCCATCGGGGTCAACCTGACGGCGCTGGCCTTCCTGTCCGGGGCGATCGGCCTTGGCATCGGCTTCGGTCTGCAGAAGGTCGTGTCGAACCTGGTCTCGGGCGTCATCATCCTGATGGACAAGTCAATCAAGCCCGGCGACGTCATTTCCATCGGCGAGACCTTTGGCTGGATCAACCAGCTGGGGGCGCGCTATGCCTCGATCTCGACCCGCGACGGGCGAGAATACCTGATCCCGAATGAGGATCTGATCACCGGTCAGGTCGTCAACTGGTCGCATTCCGACAAATTCGTGCGCCTGGACATCAATTTCGGCACTTCTTATGACGACGACCCGCATCTGGTCCGCAGGATCGCCGTCGAGGCATCGCTGACCGATGACCGGGTGCTGCAGTCGCGCCCGCCGGTCTGCCATATCGTGGGCTTTGGCAATTCCAGCGTCGATTACGTCCTGCGCTTCTGGATCAAGGACCCGACCGGCGGGCTGACGAACATCCGCGGCAAGGTCTTTCTGGCGCTGTGGGACAGCTTCAAGGCGAACGGCGTCTCGATCCCCTTCCCCCAGCGCGAGGTGCGTGTCCTGAACCCGCGACAGGTCCAGGACTGACGCGGCTAGCTCCAGATGAAATCATCCGCGGGCGGTTCATAGATGACGTAGTCGGGTGCCTGGACGGCCTCGGCCATCACCGGTTCCAGCCCCCCCTCCGGGACGAAGGCCACATCGACCCAGTAATTGGTGTCGTTGTAGCTTTGGGTAGGAAAGCCCCCGGTGCCGCCCGCCGAAAAGACGCCGTTGCCTGTGGGCGCGGTCAGCACCTGATCGTCGCCCGTGTGGTCATTGGCGAAATAGCCCGAGGTATAGGCATAGTTCTGTTGCGTGCCATAGGACGCGACATAGACCTGCCCCGCCTGCACCGCGATCGGGCTTGGCAGCGCCGCTGTCTGCCACCCCGTCTGCCCCGGCGCCGAGGTCACGGTGACCGATCCCAGATTGACCCCCGCCTCGGTCCACAGGTTCAGGGTGCGGGTGTCGGTGTCGCCCGCATCACCTGCCCCGCGGTAATAGGTCAGATGGGTGATGCTGCCGTCCTCGGATGCGGTGAAGCGCACGCCCAGTTCGTAATCGGTCGGGTCAGCCAGCGATGTCGCGGCAGGCTGATCGGACTGGCTGAACAGATGCGAGGCACCGGCGGCAGGTTCGTTGCCGATATTGACCACGGTGACTGTCATCGCCTGCTGCACCGACGCCCCATGCCCGTCGTTCACCGCCACGATGACGTCATAGATGTTGTCGCCCCCTGCATCCGAGGGGTTCTCGAAATCGGGGGCCGACACGAAGGTCAGCAGACCCGTGGTCGGGTTCAGCGCGAATTGCGCCGCATCCGCCCCGCCCGAAATGCTGTAGGTCAGGCTGTCGCCGTTCTCATCCGCAGCACTCAGTTGTGCGGCGCGGGTCTGTTCCTCGGCCACCGAGACATCGGCGGATGAGGTGAAGACCGGCGCCTCGTTGGGCGTCGTCGCATCGGGCGAAAAGCTGAGATCCACCCAATAGTTCGAGCTGTTGTAGCTTTGGGTCGGGAAGAGGCCCGTCCCTCCTTCGGCATAGACGCCATTGCCCCCTGCCGCCGCCGACAGCGTCCCGTCCGGCCCCGACCACAGCGACGCGAAGAAGCCGTTGGTGAAGGCGTAATTCTGTTCGGTGCCATAGGAGACGACATAGGTCTGCCCGGCCTCCAGCGCGACGCCGCTGGCCAGCGTGCCGACCTGCCAGCCGACCTTGCCGGGGTCCGATCGCACCTGCACCGCGCCCAGATTGACGCCATCGGCGGTCCAGATGTTCAACGTGCGGATATCGGTGTCGCCCGCATCCGCCAGGCCGCGGTAATACCGCAGGCTGTTCACCACCCCGTCCGCAGATGCGGTGAACCTGACGCCCAGTTCATAGGTCGCGCTGTCGTTGGTGACGACTGTGGCAGGTCCGTCCTGATGCCCGAAGAGGTTCGACGGCCCCGGCTGATCTTCGGGATCGACGTCGGTGACGGTGATGCTGACGGCCGTTTCGGTGGCGCTGTTCACCCCGTCCGATGCGCTGACCACGATGTCATAGGTGTTGTCGGCGCCCGTATCGATAGGTGCCTCGTGGTCGGGGGAAAAGAGGAAGGTGATCCGTCCGGTCTGGGCGTCGATCCAGAACAGATCCGCATCATCCCCGCCCGCGATGCCATAGCGGATCGTGTCGCCCTCGGTATCGGTGGCGGCGACGATGCCTGCCAGCGTGCCGTTTTCCGGCGCGTCGAAATGCCCGCCCGAGGTAAAGACCGGCGCGTCATTGCCCACGCTGCCCCGCGCGAAGGTCACATCCACCCAATAGTTCGACCCGTTGAAGCTGTCCGTCGGTCGTGCCAGCTGCGTGCCGTATTGATAGACGCCGCTGCCCGCCCCCGCCGACATGATGCCATAGGGCTCGGCATAGGGGGTGGCATAGAAGCCCGCGGTGGTGACGTAATTGTTCACCGTGTCGTATGACACCGTATAGGCGACGCCCGGCTGGATCTGGACGGGCATATCCAGCGCTGCGGTCTGCCAGCCGAAATCACCGGGATCGGAAACGAAGGATACGCTCCCGATCAGCTCTCCGTTCGGCCCCCACAGGTGCCCTTCGCGCAGGTCGGTGTCATTGGCATCGGCCTGCGCACGATAGTATCGCAGCTCGGTCACGGTGCCGCTTTCGGCGGTGATGAACTGCTGGCCGACGGTCAGGGCGGTGTTGTCGTTGACCATATTGCCGGTGAAATCCTGCAGGGGGCTCAGCAGGTGGATGTCGTCGGGCGGGACAGGCTCGGTCACGGTCAGCACATGGCTGGGCAGCGACGCCGCGGCGGGCGTGTTCAGGGAATCGTCGATGGCGCGGACCTTGATGTCATAGGTGCCTTGCTCTGTCGGTCGCCAGTTCAGTTGCCAGTTGGCGGTGCCCTGCGCCGCGATCCATGTCGCGCCGCCATCCAGCGACACCTCGACCCCGGCGACGACGCCATCGACGGTCAGCGCATTGCCATCGTCATCCGTCGCGGTCCCGGTGATCTGCACCGTCTGATAGGCGCCGACTTCGGTTGGCAGCGGATCGACATGCACTATGGCCGCAACCCCGTCCGATGAGGCCAAGGCCCGCACCAGCCCCTGACTGGCCAGAACCGCATCCGAAACGCCGGGCTGGATGCCCATGTCGGCGAACATGTTGACGGTGAACTGCTTGAGGTCGGTATTCTCGATATCGGCGCCATAGGGTTCGGAATCATGCCGGTCGCTTAATGCCCATGTCCAGAAGACCGTGCCCGCGCCAAAGACGATCGCACCGCTTTCGGCGCGATACATCGTCAGGTTATGCGTGGCGACGCCCGGCGCGACGGTATTGCCCTGATCGATCAGGATGCCGCTCCAAGGGATGGTGGTTTCCGACAGCTTGATCAGGCCTGCAGGCCGGTTCACGTCGTTGGGCGAAGTGTTCCACTCGTAACCCAGAATACCCTCGGACATGTCCAGCTTGCCACCGTTGGCGATGGTCGTGTCGCGCCAGACCCGCAGCACCGAGTAGCTTTCGGGAACATCCAGCGCGCCGCCGAATTCCCCCGTCCCGTCCGGCCCGAACAGCTGCCCCGACAGCGAATTCTCGGCGCAGTTGCAGGTGTGGGGCTGGCCGGTCAGCGGATCATCCACCATCGCCCCGCCCGCCAAGGGGTTGTCCTGGAAGCGGATGTCGCGCCAGGTTCCGGTCCAGATATCGGATGGGTCGAGGTTATAGTAATCGTCGCCCGTCGCGTTTTCATCCGCATGGGCCCAAGTCTCCTTATAGCAGACCAGCGTGCGGTATTCTTCGCCGTCGACGATGCTGACATCCCAACGGGTCTTCCAATAGATGTCGTTGCCGCCCCAGAACAGCAGGTTGACGCCTGCGTCGCGAGCCTCTTCGACATTCAGGCGCTGGTCGCCCGACCAGTATTCGTCGTGACCGACGGAAATGAACGACTGGTATTGCTTCAGGTAATCCGCACCCAACCGGTCCGTATCCATCCCGGAAATATAGGAAACGTCATAGCCGTTCTGTTCCAACCAGAAGATCGCCGCGTAATCGGCCCCGAACAGGTAATCCTGCGCCCCGGCAGCCGGGCCGCCCTGCTGGCCTTCGATGCCGCGGGTGATCAGGGGGCGATTGTAGCTGACGGCATAGGCGCGGTCCTGCGCGGTGCCCGAGGGGTCGGGGACGTCGGGGTGATCGACCGTGCCGCTGGCATCGCCATAGAAGTTCGCCCCGATCTGGCCGTTGTTGCCGAACCAGCCGTTATAGGCCTGCCACGTCGTGTCCGAGGTCTGCAGCACGATATCGGCGGGGCGGTCGTCTTCGCGCACGATGAAGGGGATCTGGTTAGTCGCGCCCTCGATCGGGTCGCCATCGGCATCCAGCCGCTGGACGCGCGCCAGATATACGCCCGATACGGCATCGGGCGGAATGTCCCAGCTGTCGGTGACCGACCAGTTTCCGGCATCGACCAGCGCCCGCGTGGCATCGTAATCGGCGTCGGGCTGCACCACACCGTCGGTGTTGACCCAGCCCCCGACCTGCCGCGCGCCGTCGCCGCCGTAATATCCCAGCCGGAAGATCTCGACCTGATAATCGCTGCCGGCATCGCCGTTGATGTTGATCTTGAAGTTGACCTGACCGCCGGCATTGATGCTGATGTCGGTGGCGAAACCTTCGATCTGGGACGAATGGTTGACATCCCAATAGCTTTGGGGCGCACGTCCGTCCGTGCGTGCATTTTCCAACGTGATGGCATTGTCGGGCATGGCCTGACCTCCGGGAAACTGGTTACTGGACAGGCCGGCAAACTGCCGGCCAAGGCACTGGTGACATCTGTCAGGCGGACAGCCTGCGCGGCAGTCCGGGGCGCTGGCGGATCAGCGCGGCATCCAGATCGGCGCTGATCCGCGCCTGATCGAACCCCGATCCGATGAAGACCAGCTCTTGCCGGCGGTCGCCGAAGGGGGGCTGCCACCTGTCCGCGATACGGGCCATCGCGGCGGCATCCTGCGGCCACTGGTTGCGCGGCATGGCCGCCCACCAGCGCCCCGCCGTGCCGATGGTGGCCAGATTGCCCGCAAGGCTAAAATCCATCACGCGGGTCGGATCGGTAGCGGTCCAGAAATGCCCCTTGGCGCGCATGACGCCCTGCAGCGGGCCGGTCAGTACCGCGCGGATACGTTCCGCATCGAAGGGATGGCGGGCGCGATAGACAAAGGATGATATGCCGTATTCCTCGGTCTCGGGGGCGTGATCGGCAAAGCCGTTCAATTCCTGGAACCACAGGGGATGGCTGCGCGCCTTGGCGGCGGAAAACAGGCCGGTTGCCAAGATGTCGTCCAGGGCCACCCGCCCGTGGTCCGCATGGATGACGCGGGCCTCGGCATTCAGGACGCCGATGATCCGCCGCGCCGCCGCGACCTTGTCGGGCCCTGCGGTATGGACCTTGTTCAGCACGATGATGTCGGCAAACTCGATCTGGTTGACCAGCAGTTCGACGATCGCACGACGGTCGGACGGATCGCGGACCTGCCCGCGCATCGCCAACAGGTCATGGCTGGCGAAATCATCGGCCAGCGTCGTGGCATCGACCACTGTCACCATGGCGTCCAGCCGGGTCAGATCGGCCAGACCCTGCATGTCCTCGTCGCAATATTCAAAGGTCGCGGCGACGGGCAAGGGCTCGGAGATGCCGGTGGATTCGATCAGCAGACAGTCGAAACGGTCCTGCGCCGCGATGCGCCGCACCTCGGTCAGCAGGTCGTCGCGCAGGGTGCAGCAGATGCAGCCGTTTGAAAGCTCGACCAAGGTTTCGTCGGTGACGCTCAGCTGGGCGCCGCTGGCGCGGATCAGGTCGGCGTCGATGTTGACCTGGGACATGTCGTTGACGATGACCGCGGCGCGCAACCCGCCCCGGTTGTTCAGGATATGCCCAAGAAGGCTGGTCTTGCCCGCACCCAGAAAGCCCGAAAGAACGGTGACCGGAAGCCTTTTCCCATGATCCATCGCACAGCTACCCCGACCCATCGAATGACATGAACGCTGCGGTGCAGTATCGCCCCCCGGGGGAAAGGCACCAAGGGCGCGGACGGGCAAGGGACTAGGACTAAAGCATGCCCCCTCGGCAATCGGGATGATGGGGGTCCAACTTTCAGGTGCATGTCCGGGGCAGCGGACATCGGGTTCCGATGCCGGCCAGCCCAGACATTCACGACCCGAAAAACGACAATATCGCGCCATCTTTGTGACATTCAGGCACACAACGGCGCTGATTCGGTGCAATTTCCGGCAAATTAGATGCAAGAATATCACCCATTAATTGCATAAATATTTTGCATTCCGCGCAATATCCGCGCAAGCTTGACCCACAAGGCGTTCGGATGACCCAAGGTCATTTACAACCTGCGGCCGAAGGTGAACTCCGACACCTGAGACACCGCAACGTCGTGCCGGCGGATCGTTCGCGCTGCGCCAAGGCGCGGCCCGAAGTCCCCAAGGCATGCACCAAAGAGGGAGATGCGACATGACCCAATTCACCAGGCGCAGTTTGCTGGGCATGATCGGGACGGCCGCGGGCAGTTCCGCGATGTATTATGCCATGGCATCCATGGGCCACGCGGCGGCATCCAATTACACCGGCCCGGTCAAGCTGGACGGCGACCCCAAGGGGGCCAAGGTGCTGATCCTGGGCGCAGGTCTGGCCGGCATGACGGCAGCGCTGGAGATGCGGGCGGCGGGTTATCAGGTCGAGGTGCTGGAGTATCGCGAAAAGGCCGGCGGTCGCTGCTGGACGCTGCGGTCGGGCGATGAATATACCGAACTGGGTGGCGCCAAGCAGACGGTCGATTTCGCCAAGGGCAACTATCTGAACCCCGGACCGTGGCGCCTGCCCCATCACCATTATGCCGTGATGGATTACTGCAAGCGGCTGAACGTCCCGTTGGAGCCGTTCATCCAGACCAACTACAACGCTTATGTCCATCGCGGCGATGCCTTCGACGGCGCGCCGCAGCGGATGGGCAAGATCAGGACCGACCAGCGCGGCCATATCGCCGAACTGCTGGCCAAGGCGGTCGATCAGGGCAAACTGGACGAGATGGTCACCGAAGACGATCGCGAAATGCTGATCGAAAGCCTGCGCAGTTTCGGCGTGCTGGACGAACAGAACACCTATGCCAAGGGGCTGCGCACCAGTGGCTATCGCGGTTACGAAAAGCAGCCGGGCGGGGGTGTGGATGCGGCGCCCGTGGCCTCGGACCTCTATGATCCCAGCCAGGTCATCCAGTCGCAATTGTGGCGGTCGCTTGGCCAGCATGAATCGCTGGAACACTGGGCCCCGATGTTCCAGCCGGTCGGCGGTATGGACGGCATCGCCAAGGGCTTTGAACGCGAGGTCGGCGACCTGATCACCTATAACGCCAAGGTCGTATCGCTGCAGCAGGACGACAACGGCGTCACCGTGACATGGGAAGACACGGCCGGGGGCGGCACCAAGACCAGCACCGCCGATTACTGCGTCTGCACGATCCCCTTCTCGGTTCTGGGGCAGATCGACCACAACCTGTCGTCCGGGCTGTCGAACGTGATCAGCTCGATGTATTACAACGGCTCGACCAAGGTCGGCTTGGAGTTCAAGCGCCGCTTCTGGGAAGAAGACGAACAGATCTATGGCGGCATCAGCTATACCGATCAGGCGATCACCCAGATCAGCTATCCCTCGACGGGGTATCAGTCGGATGGGCCTGCGGTGCTGCTGGGATGCTATACGTGGCGCGGTGCCGATACGTTCAAGTTCAACGCCATGCAGCCCGCCGAACGGATCGAATGGGCCTTGCGCCAAGGCGAAAAGATCCACCCCCAGTATCGCGACGAATTCAAGGCGGGTGTCGCCGTGTCGTGGCACAAGGTGCCGTGGGTTCTGGGCTGTTCGGGCGTCTGGGACGACCGCGACGAACAAGGCTATGAAGAGGCGATCAAGATCGACAATCGCGTCGTCTGCGCGGGTGAACACCTGTCCTATCTGCCCGCATGGCAGGAAGGCGCCATCCTGTCCTCGCTGGACGCGATCACGCGTCTGCATGACAAAGTCATTAACGGGTGAAGCCATGAAAACGATCCTGATCACGATTGCCGCCGCGATGTCGCTGTCAGCCGTCGCCGTCCATGCGGAACCCACCCAGATGTCGCCCTATGCGACCGATGCCAGCTTCGGGGCCGAGGGATATACCTCGACCGACGGCGAGGTTCTGTACCAGACGCTTTGTGCGGGCTGTCACATGCCCGACGGTTCGGGCGCGGTCGGCGCGGGGAAATACCCCGCCCTGAAGGGGAACGCGAACCTCGAATATTCGGCCTATCCGATCACCCTGATCGTGAATGGCCAGGCCGCCATGCCCGCCTTCGGCACCTTTCTGAACGACGAACAGGTCGTTGCCCTGACGACCTATCTGCAGACGGATCTGGGCAACGACTTCGAACCCGATGCGACCGCCGAGGCCGTCGCAAATGCACGTCCGGCAACCCCGGAAGATACCACGAAAGCAGAGCACGAATGACACATTCCCTGATCGCCATCGCCACCGCCGCCCTTGTTCTGGGAACGGGCGCCGCTTCTGCGGAGGTCACCCGCCATCCGATCCCGAATTCGGACTTCCCCATCCTGCAGGCGGTCGAAATTCCGGCCGATGCGACGCTGGTCTATCTCAGCGGCACCGTGCCACAAGTGATCGACGAAAAGGCCGAGGCTGGATCGCCCGAACAGTTCGGCGATACCGCAGCCCAGACCGAAAGCACCCTTGCCGCGATCGAAGCCAAGCTGACCGCGCTGGACCTGACCATGGGCGATGTCGTCAAGATGCAGGCCTATCTGGTCGCCCCCGAGGGTGGCGATGCGATGGACTTTGGCGGCTTCATGGACGGCTATACGCAGTTTTTCGGCACCGACGAACAGCCGAACCTGCCCACCCGTTCCGTCTTCGAAGTCGCAGGTCTGGCCAACCCCGCCTGGCTGGTCGAGATCGAAGTCGTCGCCGTCCGTCCCTGACCCACTGCGCATAAAGAAAGATCGACCCCGCATGTCGATGCGGGGGCGGTTTTCGTATGTGGCGATCGAAGCCGTGGTTCAGAAGATGAAGTCATCCACCGACAGCGCCGCGACATCCCTTATCAGAACTTCGAAATCGGCCTTGGCATCCCCGTCAACATCCGCCTGCAACAGCAGATCGTCCCCGGCATCCACGATCCAGACGGAATGTGCCCCCGCTGACGATCCGGCAAAGGTCAGATCCTGCTTGCCCGACTGCCCAAGGTCTGCGTCGAACTGGGCAAAGTCCAGTTTGTCGATGCCCGAGACAAAATCATGCACAACATCATGGCCGCTACCGGTCCGGCTTTCCTTGTATTCGTCGAAGACGAAAGTATCGCGGTCCTGATCCTGCCCGCCGAACATCGCGTCGGAACCGCGACCGCCGATCAGCGTATCGCGGCCGGTCCCGGCAACAAGGACGTCTTGACCACCCTGGCCATCCAGAATGTCGTTGCCTGCCATTCCTGCCAGCACGTTCCGTCCGCCACTGCCGGTCAGCAGGTTGTCCAGATCATTGCCGATGCCGTCGATGTGCAGCTTGCCCTGCAACGACAAGGCTTCGACATTGTCGGCCAGGACCCAATCGACCGATGAAATCACCAGATCATGGCCCTCACCTGGGTTTTCGAACGTCTTGTCGTTCGCGTCGTCAACCAGATAGACATCGTCCCCCAGCATGCCATACATCCGATCGCCATCGGCGGTGCTGACCAGCGTGTCGTCATCATCACTGCCTGCGATTGTCGCATCCGGCGGCGCGACCTCATCCGGCGTGTTGACCACAGGATCAGTGGCGGGCACATAGGTGCTGCCATATTCACCATCCCGGATCTCGGCGTCCCAGACCGTCGCGACCAGGGGGCGACCGGGATCGGACCACGTGCCCGCCCATCCCTGCATCGAGTTCGGCACGGCCCAAAGATCGACATAGCTGTTCATCGGGGCCAGGTTCCAGGTGCCGCCCGGCATGTCGGCCGCAGTGAAATCACCGACGATCTTGCCATCGATGTAAAAGACCGCGCCCGTATCCGTAACCGAGACTTCGTAGGTATGCGCCGCGTCGGCCGCATCGAAACCAAGATCGATGATCGTGTGGTTCGCCGTATTGTCAGCGAGGCTAACATGGTTGCCATTGACGTCGATCATGTGAATGTTCAGTTCGACGCGGGTGGTATCTTCGCCCACGAACTCGAAATCAAACTCGGTCCAAGGCGCGTTCTGCCAGTCGCTTTTATAGGTGAACATCCCGAAGACGGCACCGGACACCATCTGCGGTGCCTGCGCGGTCCAGCTCCAGGTGCCCGTGGTGGCCGAGGTGGTATTCTGGATCTCGCCCCCGTCCCAAGGTCGCGCCGATCCGTCCGGCGCGCGGTCCAGAACCAGCTGCACCTGCCCGTCCGCCGTCGTCCGGACATTGTCCCGCGACCAGTCCATGATCGTGGTCTGACCCGCGCCCCAATCCGAAACCAGCCACCCGTCTTCAGGCCTTTGTTGACCCAGAGTATAGATGGCCAAGCCTTGGTCAGCTTCCGTCTGGTTCATGCCGTCCGCCTTTCATGATTGCTGCAAATCACGCAACTGCACATCACAGCCCGGGTCCGCGTCACTGCGGGTCGCGCAGATATTCATCACCCGCCGCATACCCCCGCGCCAAACAATATGAACATACATTATTAACTTTATATTAATTAACAGACGCTCATATTATATATTTAATTTGATATGCATGACTTTGGCAACAACTTAGCCTTGGCGAACAACCTCAAAATTTTCCCGTTATTATTTAAGAAATGTACAAAAAGAAATACCAAGCATAAATTCTTGTCTTGTTAATTGTATGCGCAAAATGCGAAATTGGATCGCAAGGATCTTATTCGCGCGCTTTGATTGGAATTGCGGCATCAGTCCTGAACCGCCGATGTCTTGACATCATGCGGCTGGATGATTGGGCAGCCACAATCGAATGGACTTTCCCAAGTGTTCGGCAAGATCAGAAGGTGTCCAGTTGAGCAAATTGCCCGCAGGCACGCGCAATCCCGCTATAACAGCCCCGAGGCCCGGAACGAGGTTTCGGAGTCCTTTCCGATGATGACATGATCGTGGACCGTCACGTCGATCGCCTCGCATGCCGCCAAAACCCGGGCCGTCATGGTGATGTCTTCGCGGCTTGGATTCGGGTCGCCCGAAGGGTGGTTGTGGACCAGAATGACGGCGCTGGCGTTCAGCTCCAACGCACGCTTGGCGACTTCTCGGGGATAGACCGGAACATGGCCGACCGTGCCCGTGCCAAGCGCCTCATCGGCGATCACGGTATTCTTGCGGTCAAGAAACAGCACGCGAAACTGCTCGGTCTCGCGATGCGCCATGCAGGTCCGGCAGTAAGCGATCAGTTCATCCCAAGATGACAGGACTTCGCGCTGCAGAACCTTGGACTGGGCCATACGTTGCGCGAAGGCGTCGATAATCCGCAGCTGAAGATAGACCCACCGATCCGCCCCCTCGACCTGCAGAATGCGATGTTCGGATGCGGCGATGACACCGTTCAGATCGCCGAATTCCGCCAGAAGACGCTTGGCCAGCGGTTTGACGTCAATCTTCGGAATGGCATTGAACAGCAGAAGTTCGAGCAGTTCGTATTCCGGCATGGGCCCGTGGCCACTGGCAATGAAGCGCGTCCGAAGCCGCTCCCGGTGACCCCAGTAGTGCGGGCGCGCCGTGCCGTCTGATCCGCGGACCATCCCACCCCCGGCCGTCACATCCTGCTTCAGCCGATCGGTCATCCGATAAGAAGGCGTGAATGCGGGCTGGGTCATGGCATCGACCGGAGGCATACGCGCCTCCAGATCGGCCAGTCCGGCCATGGCTTCTTCGGAAAAGCCGCCGCCAATGCGTGTGGTCTTTTCCGCGTCTTCTAAACGACGCTGCGAAACAGGTGTCGCATCGCCATCGGGTTCGAACCGGTCCGTCATCAGCTTCGCTCAACTACGATATGCATCACATTTCGCCGCGGAATTCGGCGATACCCAAGACAGATGGTTATCACTCACTTTGGTAAACGAATGGTTAATATCGTGATTGTGGTCCGCCCTACCGCGCAAGATGAATGTCAGTGGCCGACCAAGGCGGACTGAAGGCGGGGGTGGTGTCGGAAGCCGTTCATCTCCGGATGACCGCTTTCGTTCAAAACCGGCTTTCAAGAACTGTGAAGCAAAATATAATCGACACGCGCCTTGTCACTTGTCCCGCAGGCCCGGAACACTGTTGATCCGGAACAGAAGGTTGAGCGCCGTCGAAGGGCTGGCGCCGCCGAAATGGCTGGTGAACCGCTGTTCGGCTGTCCCGTCCGAGAAGAGTTCGTAAAGCGCCGCAAGGAACCGTGGTCGAAAGCCCGGGGTGTTGTTCGAGACCAGCAGGGCATATGGTTCATAACTGAGGACCGTGCGTGGAGGTTCGGTCTTGGCGCAATTCGCCCCCGTCTCGGCCCGGTATGAGCGATAGAACTCGATGATATCCAGATCGCCGAAGTAATAGTCGATTTCGCCCCTGCACAGCGCGGCGACGGCTTCGACGTGGCTCTCTGCGGCCCAGAGGCACAGGACCTGATTGTTGGCGACTTTGGCGGCTCGTCTGATGACGGTTTCCGATGTGGTGCCCTGAACGTGACCGGCGATGAAGACCCCGGGCAGTGGTTCGTCAGCCATCCCGGACGGCGGGCAATCCCCGGCAAGGCTGCGGTTGTCCGGACCGCGCGCCTTTCTTTCCTTCAAGGTGACAAAGCTTCCATTGGCCACAAACACCACCGGTGAGAAAGCCAGCACTTCGTCACCCCGCACGGCGAATGTATCCAGCCGCTTCAACGAAAGGGTCGTCGGGTCGCACAGAAGGTCCAGCGTCCAAGGCCCCAGTGCTTCATCCTTCTGATCTTGCGCCGAAACATCGATCCGGCCCTCCAGAATTTGCATTCGCTGCCGTGCCGTCACCGGCCGTTCGATGAAGGTAAAGCCGGCACGCGTCACCGCCTCTCGGCAGAGATCGACCAGATAGCCGCGAAATTTTTCGGTATAGGGGTCATGGCGGGCAAAGGGCCCGGCATCGACACGAACGCCAATCGTCACGGTCTGAGCCTGCGCGCTGCCCATAGCCAGCGCCAGGAACCCGGCGATCGCCAGGCACGCAAGCTGGAAACAGGCCCGCCCCGGCATCCTCATTGGACGGTCGTCGGACGACCGACGCCTCTCTGGTAGACATCGGGGAATTCGTCGCGAAGAAAGCCGACGGCATATATCGCGGCCACGGTCCCGGTCAGCAATGCCGGCAATGCCGTATCGACGGCAAGTCGCCAGGTCGGGGTCAGTCCGCAGCCGGAAGGTCGTTCGGCGATCACCCCAAGACAGGACCATCCGACCTGCGCCGCAAGCCCGAACATGGCGATTGCCGAAAGCAGCGTTGCCAAGGCGCCAATGAACCACCAGCGCCATAGGGCAAGTCGCCCCGCCCGCCAGCAGTCGATGATAAGCGCTGCGGTCACCGCCACGGCGCTGCCCTGCAGCGCGAAGGTCAGTTCCTGAACAACCGCGAAATCGATGACCTGCCATAATCTTTCGCGGACTGTTTCAAGTCCCACCGCGTTGATCACGACGTAAAGGTGGTATCCGATCCGGAAGAAGAAAGCGACGAACAAGGCAATCAGGCCGCAGATCATCAGCTGGGGAACGAAGCGCGATCGCTTGGCCGATTCCGTAAAGGCGTTTTCCCAGACTGGCGGGACGCTGACGTATCGGGATTGCTGGAAGGTCAGCGTGAAGAACAGCGCGGGCACATAGGTGACGGCCGTGGAAAGCGTGATCGCAAGGGCATGTTTGGCAAGACCGATCGTCCGCCATCCCGGCTCGAACCCCTCGGCCAGAAACACCCAGCCATAGATAAGGCTGCCGACCACCGCCATCAGCAGGATCGCAAGCGTCAGCCGGGAAAAAAGCGCCGAGGCGATGTTGTCGATGTTCGCCTGCTCCATCAGGCCGGATACCGACGCAAGGTAACGCCGAGCCACGATCAGCCGTTCGTCGTCTTCGGTTTCATCCGCCCCCTGGCTGGCGATCTGCAGCGCCTGATGTTCCTCATAGAGCACGACAAGCAGGCAGAGATCCTCGACCGTATCTTCGGTGGCCGCGATCAGCCCCGACCAGTCGGGCCGGACGCGGCTTTCGGCGGGACCATCGCTGATGCCGCTTTCTTCGGTGGCATAGCCCGAAACCCGGTCAAGCTCGGCCACAAGCGTGTTGACCCGGGCGCGCACGTCGGCTTCGACGATGCGATACTTGGTGCTGATCGGCAGATAGGGCGCAAAGACCGCCTGCTCGAGTATCCAGCGGCGCAGAATGATGATCTTGGTCGCGTCCGAAGTGAAACGCTCGGCGTTTTCGACGTTCTGGTCGCAGGCACTCGAATATGCCCTGATCCGGTCCCAATCGGACTTTTGCAGCCCCTGACCGGTTTCTTCGGATGTCAGCAGGGGCTTGTGGCGAAGAGCAAGGGCGACCGTGACAAGATGGGTCGGGATGCCGGACAGCTGATGCGCCGTCGCGCGTACGAATTGCTCCAGCTTCAGCAGGCCCGGCACATTCGGCGCAAGTCCGACGACCGCCAGGCCGACCGCAAGTGGAATGGCGGCGCTGTAGCCGGTTCCCGGGTCCACCCCCGCAAGGTCCTTGACCGCACCGCCTTCGTCGAAAGCCACACCCGCGACATAGTCCGGCTGGGGCAACACGCCCGCGCCCACCGACTGGCCGAGACTTGAAAGACCGGGAATAAGCTCGGCGAACTGCTGAAGGCCGGGAACCGTCAGGAATGCGACGACCGCCAGATAGACCAGCGTCAGGATCACCGCATAAAACAGAAATGCCTGCCGATAGACGTCGCTCTTGCGCAGATCGGATGGCCGCAGCTTGTCGAGAAGGCGATAGAATTCCTTCGACTGATCATAAGTGGAACGGTTGAACTGGTTGATTGCATGCAGCCACACCGACACCGCCCCGAAGAACAGCGCGACGAGGAAGCCCTCGACGCCCTGAACGGCATCAGGTGTCATCGGACCGTTCCTGCCGGCAGCCAGCCCATCACGTCACCCGCAGGTCTGCACTGCAGGATTGCATGGGACGTTCTGGGCAGAAACGCTGCCGCCAAACGGCAGTGACAGGCCCAACAACGCGCCGCCAAACGCGAAGACGAAAATCAAACGTTTCATTTCTGGTCCTCCGATATGCATGATGCCATCCCGAAAACGGAAGGGCCTTTTGTCCAAGGTTCGATAGGTGCCAGGGATCGCCCCGCCTTCGACGATGCCTTGGCCCGGGCCATCCGTCAGGTCAGCAGACCGGTGAACCTCAGCATGGCCTTCAGGCTGTCAACCGGATGGGACGGCTGGAAACGGCTGGGTGACCAGCGGTTGCCGTCGATCGTGGCGTGCCAATATGACGACGTGTCGCGCGTCACCAGACCCACCAGCGTATTCGCAACCAGATGGCTGCCCAAGGCACCTAGATGATGCCCGCCGGTCAGCTCTGCCTCGCGCAGGACATAGAACCAAAGCGGGGTGGCTGCATCCAGACCAGCCGCCTGCATGAAGTCCCGGCCATCGCGGATCTGTTCGGGCGACAGGATCGGGATCGGGCGATAAAGACCGGTCTGGTTGATCGCATCCGCAAGGGATTGTGCCGACGGAAGGTTCAGCCTGTAGGCACGCCGCAGATTGCGCTGCGCCAGCTTTTTCATCATCGCGGGTTCGGCAGGCTCGTTCAGCAGATCGTTCAGGGGTTCTGCCAGATGGGTGTCGATCTTGCGGGACGAACGGTTGCGCGTTTCGGCATGGACCATGCGGTCCCATTCGATGACCCAGTTTCCCGGCAGCGACGTCTTGGGATCCGAGGTCAGGGGGGACGGCATGCGCCCGTTGCCAGTGAATTCGAACAGCTGCCGGAACGTCGAGAAGGGCGCTATCTGGTTCGTTCCTTCAACGGCAGTGCCAAAGAAGCGGTTGTGATCATAACCGCCGCGTACCATCGAATGACCGAAGCGGAAGGCCGCGATCGAAAACTCCAGCGGCATCGGCATTTGCGCAGGATCGGCAGAAGGGTGTGCATCGTAGAAGTTCGAATAAAGCGGTGCGCCCTTCGCCAGAACCTCATCCGCCACATCACCGGCGCAGATCGCCGGCAGATATTCGTTCAGGACCAGCCATTGATAATGGTACTGCGTCAGCTGCCGCGCGTCTTCGAAGCTGCCCGCAACATCGGCCAACTTGTTGTGCAGTCGCAAAAAAGCGACATGCAGCTGTGCAACCAGCAGATTTTCATCATTACGGCCATCGCCCAGGATGGCGCGGGTCCGGATCGGACCGTTTTCACCCATGAAATTGGCGCGCAATGCGGGGTTCAATGCATCAAGCTCGGCTTCCGTGACCTCACCCCGGTCAAGCAGGAAGCCAAGGCGCAACAGGTCGGCCGCAGGATCGGCGGGCAGTGGCGGACGACCGTCGCCCGAGTCAGCGACCGTCCCCAGGCGCATCTTGTTCGTCAGGGTCGGATGGCGCATCAAGCCCGCCAGTTTGGTCGCGAAAGGCCCCTGCCCCGGCTTGTCGCCATAAAGGCTGTCCAATCCAAGCGAACCGTCGCGCAGATTGCTGATCCCGGCCTCGACGGTATCACGGGGCATCGGTTCGAAGTCACCCGAGATCACCGACAGACCCTCGATCTCGCGGTCGGTATTGGCCGTGATGTCGTGGTCGATGAACTGGCCGAAATACGTAAGGATCGGCGGCAGCGCGCTCTCGGATTCGCCAGTCGCTTCGGTCGCCATGCTGTCGGCCAAGGCATCCAGAGCCGTCAATGTCTGTGCATCGACCGGGATGCCCGAAGCGTCGCGGAACATATATCGGAAGGCGCCGTTCGTGCTTGCCGATCCACCGCCGGCACTGCGCGAACGCGATCCGGCGCCAGCAGCATCATAAGCGTCGACAACCGCCGTGATCGGAATGACCCCCGCATCGGGCAGAGGCTTTCGGATTTCACCGATTGTCCTTGCAGAACGCGTGCCCCGATCCGATGCACGATCCGCGACATCCTGAACAACATGCATTCCATGGCTGAGAGAGAATAACATTGGTTACTCCTTGAATAGGCTGACGATGACAAAGCCAAGCTTGATTCCGATAAATTCCCACTACAGAAAACCCCGATAGATTGCGCTTTCAGTTGAATTTATTCGGCCAAAATTCTGTAGGTTTATTGATTCTGCATTCGGGTAATATCACAAAATCATAGATAAATATATATTTATAATATTTTGGTAATTTTATTACTTTAGATATATTTAATAGATCGTAAGAAATTTTGATCACTCATCGACCGATCTGGGCGTTCAAGGTCCTCTCGCTTTGCCCTTCAATCCTCGCATCAGGCGGATCGAGTTCCATGACGAAAAGCTTGACCAACGTCCCGGCTCCATTGCAGATGCCCAGATGTTTGGTTTTCGCGATATCGAAATTATAACTGCCATCGTCCGCCAAGGCGGGTTTCGCGCAGCGTCTGAAAATCTGGGGTTGGCGCAATCCGCAATATCACGCCGGGTACGCCACCTTGAGGATCGCATGAAGATCGCGATATTCGAACGCGATGGACGGGGCGTTCGTCTGACAGCAGCTGGCCGGAGGCTGTGCGACGAGGCCGAGGTGCTGGTTGCACAGCGCGATCGGATTTTGGGCGAATTGACTCAGAACGTCATGGCAGGTGTCGTACGTCTGGGTGTCGCGGAAACGATGACCCATACGATCTTGCCCAGCATGCTGACGGATCTAAGGGCGCGACATCCTTTGCTGCGTTTCGAAATTTCAGTGGATACTTCGGAACAGATGGGCGCGGAACTGGGGCAGGACGAATTGGATGTCGTAATAATGCTGCGCGATCAAGCGCCGCGCGGCATCCATCTGACTGCGTTGCCGCCGGTAACGCTTGGCTGGTTCGTGTCGCCACAGCATTTCACCCTGCCCTGCCCGGCAACAATCGACGATCTGGCCGCGCTGCCGATCGTTACCTTTCCCAAAAGCACCACCCCGCATCGGCGCGTGGTCCAATTACTGTCGCCCGGCCGCCGAGAGGTTGCGGCGGTGCATGGGTCGGCCTCGTTGGCGACAGTGCTGCATCTTGTCGGCCAAGGGTTTGGCATCGGCACGATACCCCATGACATCGTGCGATCGTGGTCCCATGCGGGATTGCAGGAAATCGATGTTACACCGGATGCACGTCTGCCCGATCTGGAATTCGCGATCTGTTACCTGCCGGAACGCAACGAGAAATTCGGCCAAGAGGTCACGCGCGCTGCACTGGCCGCCGCCAACTGATCTTCTCAGGTGATCAATACCGAGAAGATATGAACTATTGATCCGTTCAGTCGCTCCGCTCAAACTGTTTCATGAAATAACAGGGGGCGCTGAAATCGGCACATAGCAAGCCAGCAGGCCGCTTTTTCACGGCCGAATGGGCTTTGCCGCATGCCAGACCCCACCCCCCGATACAATGTTCCCGTCGCGCAAACGGGGCGCCCCTATGATCGGCGAAGACCGATATTGAAAAGACTAAAAACCCCAGCAGGAGAAATCATATGAAGACGACCTTGGCCTTGTTGATGACCGGAACGATGCTGTCGGCCCCTGCTTTTGCAGATGAGCTGGCCGTTGTCGGCAGCTGGTCGAACCTGCCCCTGTATCAGGATTTCGAAACTCCGTTCTGGACCGAGAAGCTGCCCGAAATGACCGGCGGCGCGTTGACGGCGCAATTGACCAGCTTTGACCAGATGGGCATTGCGGGTGCGGATGTGTACCGGATGCTGGGTGACAAAGTCTTTGACGTGGGCGCAACTGTCGCCGATTATACCGTTGGCGATGCGCCCGAACTCGAGGGCCTTGATGTGCCCTTGGTTGCCAATGACGCGGCCAGCGCGCAAGCGATGGTCACGGCGGCCCGCCCGATGGTCGAAGACATCATGCGCGACCGTTTTGATGCACAGGTGCTGGGCATCGCCCCTTATCCACCACAGGTGGTATTCTGCCAGGGTGCGGTGACGTCGCTGGATGACCTGCAAGGCAAAAAGGTCCGTGGATCGGGCCGTATGACGACGAAGTTCCTTGAAGCTTTGGGCGCGGAGGGCATCAACATCGCCTTTTCCGAGGTTCCCGGTTCGCTGGAACGCGGCGTGATCGATTGCGCGGTGACCGGCGCGGGTTCGGGGTTCTCGGCTGGCTGGTGGGAAGTCTCGGACCATCTGCTGACGCTGCCCTTGGGCGGTTGGGACCCTGTTGTGATTGCCATGAACGCGGATCGCTTTGACGGTCTGTCCGAGGATGACCGCAGCGCGCTTCTTTCCGCCGTCGCCGACGGGCTGGAAGCCCCTGCATGGGCCGCCGCACAGGGTGGTCTGGAAGGCGACATCGCCTGCCTGACCGGCCAGCCGGAATGCGCAGAAGATACCAAAGCCGCAATGACCTCGGTCGAGGCCAGCGAGGATGACATCGCCCGCGCCCGCCAGATCCTGACCGATGAGGTTCTGCCTGACTGGGCCGAACGCGCCGGTGACGAATGGGCGGCCCGCTGGAATGAAACGGTCGGCCAGACGGTCGGTCTGACTATTGCGCAATAAGGACAGCGCGATGATCGACACCCTTTATGGCGCGCTTCGGCGCGCCAACCGTATTGTAGCCCTGGTGCTGGGGCTGGCGCTGGTGCTGACTGTCCTGTTCATCCTGACCGATGTCATCCTGCGCAAGATGGGCCAAGGTTCCTTGGGCGGTTCGGACGAGATTTCGGGATATGTCATGGCAGCCGTTGCCAGCTGGGGCCTTTCCTTCGCGCTGATCGAACGCGCCCATGTCCGCATCGATGTCCTGCGGCTGAAGCTGCAGCCGATGGGGCGGATGGTGATGGATGTCTTTGCGATGATCGTCACCAATGCTGTGATCCTGTTGATCGCATTCCGCAGCTGGCCGGTCTTGGAAAAGACGCTGGAACGCGGATCGCGGGCCAATACGCCTTTGGAAACGCCGCTGTGGATTCCGCAGGGGATCTGGTTTTCGGGCTGGCTGTGGTTCGCATTCACCGCGACCGCCCTTAGCCTGATCGCGCTGTCCCATGTCATTTCTGGTCGGCAACAGGCGCTTGACGCCACCATCGGTATCGGATCGGAGGTCGAGCTGTGATCTGGACTGTTGCAATTTCCCTGCTGGGCTTGATGGCCCTGTCCATTCCCGTCGGTATCGTGCTGTTTTTGCTGGGCATCGGCGTCAGCCAGTTCTATTCCGCCTTTCCACTGTTGCGCGGGTTGGGTCAGGTCGTCTGGTCGTCCTCTGCCTCAAGCACGCTGATCGCGATCCCGCTGTTTGTTCTTTTGGGCGAAGTTCTGGTGCGCGGCGGTGTCGCTGAACGCACCTATGCGGCGCTGGACAAATGGCTGTCATGGCTGCCCGGCGGTCTGGTTCATGCCAATATCGCAACGGCGACGATGTTCTCGGCGACCTCTGGGTCGTCTGTCGCAACGGCGGCCACGGTGGCCACAGTCGCCATGCCGCAGGCCGAGCGTCTGAACTATGACCCGCGGTTGTTTTCGGGCGCGATTGCGGCTGGTGGCACGCTGGGGATCATGATCCCGCCCTCGATCAACCTGATCGTCTATGGCTTTCTGACCGAAACCTCGATCCCGCAGCTGTTTCTGGCGGGTCTTGTGCCGGGCTTGCTGCTGGCCTTGGCGTTTATCGTCGTTACGGCGCTGATCTGTGTTGTTCGCCCCAACCTTGGCGGACCATCGCGCAGCTTCACATGGGGGGACCGTGCCCAAAGCCTTGGTCAGCTGATGCCGATTGTCATACTGTTCGGGGTTGTCATCGGCTCTATCTATGCCGGATGGGCGACGCCGACTGAATCCGCCGCGATTGGTGTGGCCATGGCTGTTGTCATCGCCGCCTTCGGTGACGGACTGACATTCAAATCCGTCTGCGAGGCGCTAGAGGGTACGATCCGTATTTCCGCCATGATCATGCTGGTCATCGTCGGCGCCTACTTCCTGAACTTTGCCATGACCTCGGCCGGTCTTGGTCGCCAGTTGACCGAGCTGATCGAAGGATCGGGCCTGTCACCCTTTGGCACGTTGTTGCTGGTGATCGCGCTCTATATCGTGCTGGGTTTCTTCATCGAGACCCTGTCCCTGATGGTCGCCACCATCCCGATCGTCGTGCCGATCATGGCGGGACTTGGCTATGACAAGGTCTGGTTCGGCATCCTGATGATCGTTCTGGTCGAAATGGCACTGATTACCCCACCCGTCGGTCTGAACCTGTTCGTGGTCCAGGGCGCGCGCAAAAGCGGGTCGATCAACGACGTGATTATGGGCGTCATTCCTTATGTTCTGGTCATGGCCCTGATGGTCGTTGCCCTGATTGCACTGCCCGGTCTGGCACTGTGGCTTCCCACCGTTTTCTGAAAGGACTGAACCATGCGTTTTATCTGCAATGGTCAATGGCTGGAACTTGAACTGGCACATCTGGTTGTCGCTGGCTGGACCGGTCGCGACGAAGCGGGCATCCGCCACCACATCGAAGAACTTGCTGCAATCGGCGTCAAGCCGCCCTCGGCCACCCCATTGTATTATCGGGTATCGGGCGGTCTGCTGACCTCAGCTGCCCGTATCGAGGTTGTTGGCAACGGCAGCTCGGGCGAGGTTGAACCGCTGATCATTCAGGCGGGCGGCAAGCGGTGGTTGGGCCTTGGCTCGGACCACACCGACCGCACGCTGGAGGCGCATTCAGTCGCGCTGTCCAAACAGGTTTGCGCCAAGCCCTGTGCCACTGAACTGTGGGACTGGGACACGGTTGCCGACCGTCTGGACCAGATCGTGTTGGAAAGCTGGATCTTCGAGGACGGCGCATGGCTGCCCTATCAGCAAGGCACTTTGGCCGGCATCCGTCCGCTGACCGATCTGATCACAGGATCGGAATTGGACCGCCTGTCGAATGATGGCGCTGTGGCCATGATGTGCGGCACGTTCGGCGCCAAGGGCGGTGTGCGTCCGGCTGCACAATTCCGCATGACGATGACCGATCCCGCCAGTGGGCGGCGTATCGTCCATGAATACACCACCACCGAATTGTCCGAGGTCGCATGAGCCCGTTTCTGACCCGCGTCGAGGGCACGATTGAACGCGTTGCAGCGCTGCCCGACACACAGCGCCGCGCAATCTTTACCGAATTCAGCCCCGATCGCATCCGCGCCGAGGCGAAACGCCAGCAGGCCCGACATGATGCGGGCGAAAATCTGCCGCTGTTCGGCATGCTGATCTCGGTCAAGGATCTGTTCGACGAGGCGGGCCAGATCACCAGCGCCGGTTCGCGCTTGTTGGCAGATCAACCAGCGGGGGAAGTGGATGCAGTTACCGTTGCACGACTTCGTCAGGCAGGTGCATTGATGTTCGGAAGAACCTCGATGTCTGAATTTGCCTATTCCGGCGTCGGACTAAACCCGCACCATGGCACACCATCAAGTGCGCTGGTCGATGGCGTTATACCGGGGGGCTCAAGTTCGGGCGGTGCCGTTGCTGTCGCGCTTGGACTGACGGACGCTGCAATCGGCACTGATACCGGCGGGTCGTTGCGCATTCCAGCGGCGGCCAACGGCATTTGGGGGATAAAACCCAGCCAAGGCCTGATCGACGACCAAGGCGTGCACCCCCTTGCGCCCAGCTATGACACGCCGGGCCCGATGGCGCGTGATCGTCAGACCGTGATGGCGGTGCTGGACGTGATGGCGGGCCAAACCGTCAACGCAGATATTCAGGGACCATGCACGTTTGCCGTTCCAGAAGGCGGTTTTGTCAACGGCCTTTCACCGCAGGTTCAGGCGCTTTTTGCTGAACGTCAGCAGCGCCTGCGCGCCTTGGGTCATCAGCTGCAGCCAGTCAACGCATCCCGCATCGGCGCCGCCGTCGGCCTGAACCGCATCATTGTTTCGGTCGAAGCGCATAATCTATACGCCAGCCGCCTGACCGAATTACAGGCAATCGGCGATCCACGAGTTCTGGCACGGATCAAATTCGCTGAAACTTTGTCGGCGGATCAAATCACTGACGCCTATGCGGCCCGTGCCGAAATATGTCAGCATTTTGACGATCTGATGCAGTGCTTTGATGCAATGCTGGCCCCGACGCTACAAATATTGCCGCCGACGATTGCCGAAGTCGAGGCCGACTTTGATCGCCTAAATGCCGCGATGTTGCGCAATACGTCTTTGGTCAATCTGGTGGATGGCTGTGCAATCGCCCTGCCTTCGTCCGCGGGCAGTTGGTCAATGACAATGCTTGTCGGCCGTAAAGGAACCGATGCATCAGTTCTCGGTATTAGCGGACTTCCGGGAATGACTGATTAAAAAGTAGTAGCCTAGTATCACAGAGAATGCTTGGTCAATTGATCAGGCGTTTCTTAAAATGATTTCCATTCCGACCATCGCCTGACGGGTAATCCCCCCATTTTTACGGGGGCTTGGTCGTAGAATTTACGCGGCCATCTTCAGTTTCTGGGCGGGTGTCATCCCGCCATTGCCCATGTTGGGGCGTTCGTGGTTGTAGGACCAGAGCCACTCGGTGGCAATCTGCTGAACCTCCTCAATGCTTTCGAAAATGTACAGATCCAGCCATTCGTGTCTGACCGTTCGATTGTAGCGCTCGACATAGGCGTTCTGCTGGGGCTTGCCGGGCTGGATGTGGGCCAAGGTGATGCCCCTGTTCTCAGCCCATTCCATGAGGGTGCCGCTGATATATTCCGGGCCGTTATCGACTCGAATTGTTCCAGGAGCACCGCGCCATTCGATAATTTGATTAAGGGCCCGGACGACGCGTTCGGCGGGCAGAGAGAAGTCGATCTCGATGCCCAGGCCCTCGCGGTTGAAATCGTCCAGGACATTCAGCAGCCGAAACTGGCGACCGTCGCCGAGGCGATCCGCCATGAAATCCATCGACCAGACCTCGTTCGGTGCGTCCGGCACAGCAAGCTCGTCCGGTTTGTCCCGCTTCAACCGTTTGCGCGGCTTGATCCTGAGGTTCAACTCCAGTTCGCGGTAGATCCGGTAGACTCGCTTATGGTTCCAGCCATGACCTTGGACATTCCTCATGTACAGGAAGCATAGGCCGAAGCCCCAGGTCTTCTTCGCTGCTGTCAGCCCCAGCAGCAGAGCCGCGATCTGCTCATTCTCGTCATCGAGCTTCGGGCTGTATCGGTAGCAGGTCTCGCTGACATCAAACGCCCGGCACGCCAGCGCGATGCTGACGCCTTTCATCGCCACCGTTTTCACGGCCAGCTCTCGGCGTTGAGTTGGCCGGACATTTTTTTCCGAGCGCTTCCTTCAGCAGGTCGTTCTGCATGCTGACATCCGCATACATGCGCTTCAGCCGCCGGTTCTCCTCGGCCATCACCTTCATCTCGGAAATCAGGCTCGCATCCATGCCGCCATACTTCGCGCGCCATTTGTACAGCGTGGCGCTGCTAATGCCATGTTCGCGGCAAAGTTCGGCAGCTGGAACGCCGCCTTCCATCTGTCGTAGCACGCCCATGATCTGGGCTTCTGTGAAACGTGTCTTCTTCATTGGAATCTCCTCGTTCATCCTGCCGAGAAAATTCTACTTCCGCATCCCCTTAAGATCGGGGGGGATTACCGCGAGACTGTGAGCTTCCGGAGTTCGCCCTCGGCGTTGGTAGGGCGCGTACCAAACCTTGAACCGTTTGAGTATCCGCAATGAGCGGTGCCGCAGCGGCGATGCTGCACCGCCATAAAAGGGCTTTCCGGACTACAGGTCGACCACGGCGTCGGTGTTGCTGCAACGCGAATGAACGACCGCTTGCATGTCATGGGCATGATCCTTGCTGCATCATTTACAGGCCGCTTTCCGCCCGTTCTGTCGCCAGAAACACCCCGCTGTCACTCGATATACTGAGCGTCCGCTTTCAGCTGATGCCGCAAATGCCACGCCGCACTGCCGTAAGGCCGCTCTCCGCCCTTCGCGTCGTCGCTGGTTTAGTGTCGATCCCTTACTTTCCATGCAGACTGCATTTCGGCAGGATTCGCCGGTGTAGGCTGCGATCATCCCTATCAAAGGGGCCGCTCCGCCATATCTCGGAGGTATACTAAGCGGATGCGGTTCGACCAGAGATCCTTAGTCTTAGAAGACCCTCATATTCAACGCCAAAGAATAGCTAGAAAAGATCGCATATTTTGAGTTCATTGCGAGCTGACCACCGTTCCGACGCAGTCATAAGCTTTAGAGAAATGCGGTCGCTAGAGAACAAAGTGAAGCCTACCTGGGGCGGGACACGTGAAGATGTCCCGTCCCATAACCCCTGAATATAACGAAAAAATCCGGCGGGAGCCGGACTTGGAGACAGGTTAGTTTCTGGCATTTGGCGGAGCGAGAGGGATTCGAACCCTCGAGACGGTTCCCCGCCTACACACTTTCCAGGCGTGCGCCTTCGACCACTCGGCCACCGCTCCGTGGAATGGGGTCTAGCCTGTGATGCGGCGATCCGCAAGCCTGATATCAGAGCTTGGAGACACGGTTTTGCAGCTCGGCCAACTGGCGTCGGATTTCGGCCATGTCCTGCGCATCGTCGGGGGCCTGGGCAGGCTTGTCCGATGGGTCGTCTTCGGGTTCGGGACCCGATGCACCGCCGCGCCAACCGCCCATCATCGTCTTGAGGAACATCTGCTGCTGGCGCTGCAACGCTTCGAATCCCGGCATCGAGGACATAGGATTCGGGATCGCCGACATGTTCTCCATGACCTTGGACTGGCCATCACGCAGCATTTCGAAGCTGGCAGCCAGGAACTGGGGGACGACGGATTGTGCGTTGGTCGTATAGCTGCGGACCAGATCCGTCAACACGTCCAAGGGCAGCACGCTTTCGCCGCGGCTTTCGTGTTCCGCGATGATCTGCAGCATGTATTGGCGGGTCAGATCATCACCGGATTTCAGATCGACGATCTTCACCTCGCGGCCTTCGCGGATGAAGGCGGCGATGTCTTCGAGTGTCACATAATCGCTGGTCTCGGTGTTATACAGGCGACGGCTTGCGTAACGTTTGATCAGCAGGGGCGCAGATGATGCGGCCATCAGGGCTTCCTTGGGGTCGTTTCACCCATGATGAAAGCTGCACATGCAAAAGGCAAAGGAAAAAGCCCCGGACGGGCCGCCATGCCGCATATGAAAAAGGGCAGCCGAAGCTGCCCCTTCAGATCACGTCGGATCGTCAGATCACTTTGCGGTGGCGCTGGTGGCCTTCTTGGCGGCTGCCTGCGTGTCGCGGGTCGCCTTTTCGGCGACCTTCTGGGCGTCCGATGCCATGTCCTTGCCGGCGGTCAGCATCAGGTTGACGGTGTCCATCTGAACCTTCTTGGCGACTTCGGCATAGGCGGCCATATGCTCGGCGGCCATTTCGGCCGACGAGGATGCGAAATCGCTCATGGCCTTGGCGTAATCGGCGGGCTCTTCCTTTTTCGAGGTCATCTCACCCATGCGGGCGATCGAATCCTTGGCCCACTGCGCCGAGATCTCGGTCGAGCGTTCGGCGGCGGTCAGCGCGACCTTGGTCAGCTTTTCGCCCAGCATGCTGTGGGACTTCATCGCGTCCTGCATCGAGCTGGTATCGATCGGAAAGTTCGCCATCATGTCCTGCATCGTCTTCGCAAAATCGGGGGTCTTGGCCATAACGTATACTCCTGTAACTGCGACGACAGAGAGACTTGGATAGGGAACAATCGTCGCTTCTATTCCGTGGCCCCAATATGCATGCTGCAGTGCAGCATTTCAAGAGTTTTATTCTGCGACGCAGCACAATCGGGGCGTAATCGGCAGCTGGGCATAACCCATTGATCCGCCGTCACGCCCCTGCCACGTTCAGCCGGCACGTTCATGGACATAGCTGCCCGGCGCCGGTTCCAGCCCTTCGTCGGGTGTCCGTGCATCGACCATTCGCCCCGCCCTTTCGGCCAGCCATTCGCCCCAACGCGGCCACCAGCTGCCTTCGTGGAAGCTGGCCGATTCCCGCCATGCTTCATGGCCGCTGCCGAAATCGTCGTCGCTGACGTAATGGCCGTATTTCTTCTTGGAGGGCGGGTTCACGATGCCCGCGATATGGCCCGATTGCGACAGGATGAAGGTCCGGTCGCGGGTGCCCATGGCCGCCACACCGCGCCAGCAATCCTTCCACGGCGCGATGTGGTCGGTTTCGCAGGCGATGGCGCAAAGCGGCACCTTGACGTCCGACAGGTGCAGACGCTGGCCCATGACCTCGAAGCCTTCGCCCGCAAAGGCGTTCTGCTGGCACAGGCCGTGCAGGTATTGCATTGCCATGCGCCCCGGCAGGTTGGTGCTGTCGCCATTCCAGAACAGCAGGTCGAAGGCCGGCGGCGCTTCGCCCATCATATAGCTGCGGATCGCCGGTCCCCAGACCAGATCATTGGCACGCAGGAAGCTCATGGTGCGCGACATCAGATGGGCGCGCAGCAATCCGTGGCGCTTGACCTCTTCGGCGATGCCCGAGACGAAATCGTTCTGCAGGAAGCTGGTGAACTCTCCCTGATCCGAAAAATCCGTCAGCGTCGTGAACAGGGTGGCCGAATTGACCCGCGTGTCGCCGCGCTTTTCCAACAGCGCCAGCGTCAGCGACAGCGTCGTCCCCGCGATGCAGTATCCGACCGCGTTCAACTGCTTTTCGCCGGTCAGGTCGCGGACCTTGTCCATCGCCTCTAGGTAGGCCGCGATGTAATCCTCCATGCCGGTTTCGGACAGTTCGGGGCCGGGGTTCTTCCAACTGACGATGAACAGGGTATGCCCCTGTTCCAGCAGCCAGCGGATCATGCTGTTCTGCGGCTTGAGGTCCAGGATGTAGAACTTGTTGATCCAGGGCGGGAAGATGATCAGCGGAAGCGCATGGACCTTGTCGGTCGTGGGCGCATATTGGATCAGCTCGTACAAGGGTGCGCGGTGAACGACCGTGCCGGGGGCGGTGCCGATGTTGTCGCCGACGGCAAATGCCTTGCGATCGGCCAGCGACACGACCATTTCGCCGCCGTTCATCTCGACGTCGCGGACCAGGTTCTCAAGGCCGCGGACAAGGCTTTCCCCCTCGGTCTCGATGGCCTTTTCCAGCGCATCGGGGTTGGTCGCCAAGAAATTCGTCGGCGCCATCATGTTGACGATCTGGTTGGTCAGCCAATCGACACGGCGGCGGGCGACCTTATCGGGCAGTTCCAGTTCGCTTGCGGCGTCGCGCAGGGCGCGGGCGTTGGTCTGGTACTGCTTCTTGATCAGGTTGAAATAGGGGTGACTTTTCCACAGCGGGTTCGAGAACCGCCGGTCGCCGGTATCCTCATCCTCGGGGACGGACAGCGGTCCCTTGACCAGCGCCCGCTGCGCGCGGGAATAATTCGTCAGTGTTTCGGCCCAGTACGACACCTGCGTTTCCAGCATGCGCGTGGGATGTTCGGTCAGCGTCTTCATGAAGGCGCTGGTGGCGGTCATGAACAGATCCGCACCCGGCCCTTCGACACCGGGATTGGGCAGGCTGCGCGACCCGAAGGCCTGCATCAGGCGCTGTCCCAGCCCCTCGATCCGCTCGATGTTCTCGGCCAGCTTCTGCGCGGTCGGGCCATGGCCCATATCGGCCATGCGCGACAGCATGCGCGCAGCCTCCTGCTGGCTGTCATGGATGTCCTGCACGGGATCGGCCGCCTTGTCGGCAGTTGCCTGTTCCTTTGGCACATCGACCTTGGGTGCCGCCTTGGCCGAGGGCTTGCGCACCCTGCTGCGGGGGGTGGCCGACGGGTCCTTCTTCGCGGCAGTTTTTCGCTGCACTGCAGCATCTTGCGACGGCTTTTCGGTTGCCGCATCCGCCGTCGTGACCTTGCTGCGCGATTTGCCGCTGGTTGGCTTCTTGCGCCCTGCCCCGGTAACTTCTTTGTCGGAATTCCTTGGCTGGCTTGCCATATGAAACATTCCCCCCTAATAATATTGGAATGATACGCGCAGGGCAGGCAAGGCGTAAACCCGGCTTGTGACCGAAATTCGGCACGCCTCGATCGCGAAAATACTGATGCCGCAGCGCAGCAAGATGGTGGATGACATGCCGGTCAAGGGTATCAAGGGCATCGTGTCCTATGACGCGATGGAGACGATCAGGAATACGAACGAATGGCTGGGTGCCACGGCGCGCGCGATGGGGTCCTATCCGGCTTTCGCGCTGGTGCCGAACCCGGCGTTCCACCTGCTCAGCGCATGGGGCCGCGTCACCGAGCGCAGCTTCAGCCGCATGGTGCTGAAACCCGATTGGGAAATTCCCAGCATCGTCGGCGAAGAAGGTCAGGACCACATCGTCTATGTCGAACCCGAGGTGAAGCGCGCCTTTGGCGATCTGATCCACTTCCGCGTCGCACGCCGCGAACCCATGCCGCGCAAGGTGCTGCTGGTCGCGCCGATGTCGGGCCATTACGCGACGCTGATGCGGTCAACGGTCATCTCGCTGCTGCCCGACTGCGAGGTTTACGTCACAGATTGGCACAACGCCCGCGACATTCCGGTCAGCGAGGGCAAGTTCGACGTCGAGGATTACACCAGCTATCTGGTCGATTTCATCAAGCATCTCGGCCCCGACACCAATGTCATCGCCGTCTGCCAGCCCGCCCCCTTGGCGCTGGCCGCGACCGCGATTCTGGCCGCCGAAAACCCAAAGGCCCAGCCCCGCACGCTGACCCTGATCGGCGGTCCCGTCGATCCCGACGCCGCCGCGACCGAGGTGACCGATTTCGGCAACCGCATCACCATGGGCGAGCTGGAGCATCTGCTCATCCAATCCGTCGGCTTCAAATATCGCGGCGCGGGCCGGATGGTCTATCCGGGGCTGGCGCAGCTTAGCAGCTTCATCGCGATGAACGCCGAATCCCATTCGCGCGCCTTCATCAACCAGATCTTCGCAGAAGCCCGTGGCACCGCATCCGAGGCCGACAAGCACAACAAGTTCTATGACGAATATCTGGCCGTGATGGACATGACGGCCGAGTTCTATCTGTCAACGGTCGAACGCGTCTTCAAGAACCTGGAAATCGCGCAGAACCGGTTCACCGTCAACGGCACGCCGGTCAACATCAGCAAGATCACCGATGTCGCCGTGATGACGGTCGAAGGCGGCAATGACGACATCTCGGCGCCCGGGCAATGCGTCGCGGCGCTGGACCTGTGCAGCGGCGTTCCCTCCGAAAAGAAGGTCCAGCATCTGGAACCGGGCGCGGGCCATTATGGCATCTTTGCCGGCAAGTCATGGCGCTTGAACATCCGCCCGCTGGTTCTGGACTTCATCGATGAAAACGCCGCCCTGCCGGATTCGATCAAGCCCAAGCGTCGCCGCAAGGAAGGCGCCAAGAACCCCGATTGCGGCATCGTCAACTCCATGGACGACGGCAAGATCGCCGTCTGAGGTCGGCGGAACCGCAGGTCGCGCGCGTCGTTATCCCCCGATGGTCGCATCATGCGGCCAAGGGGGATTTCCATGACCGACCATGACACCCACGCCGACCAGTTCTGGGGCCGGCTCGACGATGTGAACGCAGGCATGCTGGGCACCACCGAGGATCCTCGGCTGGTGCCCATGTCGCATTATGCCGATCGTGATCAATCCACGCTTTGGTTCATTGGCGCCAAGGGTACCGATCTGGCCGAAACGCTGGCAGGCGGGCCCAAGGACGCCATTCATGTCGTCACCGATGCCGGCAAGGGCATCTATGCCCGCATCCATGGCAGCCTGTCGCTGTCGGATGATCGCACCAAGCTGGACGAGATCTGGAACGCCATCGCCTCCAGCTGGTTCGAGGGCGGCAAGGACGATCCCGACGTGCAGCTGATGCGGCTGACCCTGTCCGAGGCCGAGGTCTGGGCCACGGACGGCAGCATCGGCTTCCTGTTCCAGATCGCCAAGTCCAAGGTCACCGGCGACAAGCCCGACATGGGCGAACATTACACCCTGCCGTTCTGATTACGACCCGATCGGCAGCGCGCTGATCGTATCGGTGACCAGATCCAGACATTCGGGCGTCGAAAAGCGATGATCGGCGCCCTTCACCATCGTCAGCCGCAGGTCCGGCGATGTCGCATGCTCCATCAGGTCCAGCGCCCATTGAATCGGCACATCGGTATCGGCCGTCCCCTGCAGCAGACGCACCGGGAAGGGCAGGTCCAGAGGCTGGTTCAGAACCTGCTGTTCGCGACCGTCCTCGATCAGGCGGCGGGTGATGACATAGGGCTGATCGGCGTAATCACTTGGCAGCTCCAGCCTAGCGTCCCGCATCAAGGTCTGGCGCTGTTCCTCAGAAAAGCCGGGCCAGAAGCCACGCTCGGTGAAATCGGGGGCGGCGGCGATGGTCACCAGACCCGCTACGCGTTCGGGCATCCGGCGCGCGAACAGCAGGCTGATCCAACCGCCCATCGACGATCCGACCAGCACCTGCGGTCCCGTCGTTAGGGTGGCGATGACCTGTATGGCATCCTCGGCCCAATCGCCGATGCAGCCATCTTCGAAGGCCTCGCTGCTGTCGCCATGGCCTGAATAATCAAAGCGCATGAAGGCGCGGCCCTGCGCGCGGGCCCATTCCTCCAGATGTACGGCCTTGGTGCCGGTCATGTCGGACTTAAACCCGCCCAGAAACACGATGCCGGGCCCCTGCCCCGTTGTCTGTCTGTAAGCAATCCGCCGACCCGAGGGCGTATCAAGATAGTCGTTCATCAGCCAACCTCGTCCAATCCAAAGGCGACCCATGCGCCGGCAACCGAGGCCAACGCAAAGACCGCAATGACCCACAGCGCGCCCAAAGTCGCCAGTGCCGCCGATGCAGCACCCGCCACCAGGATCACCACCCCGACGATCAGGTTCGACACTGCAGTATAGGCCGCGCGCTGATCGTCGGGCGCCATGTTGACCAGATAGGTCGAGCGCCCCTGCCTGACGCCGTGATAGGCGATCATCAGGCCGAACAAAACCACCGCGATGGCAATCGCATGCCCCGCCAGACCAGCGACGCTCAGCCCGATGGCCAATGCAAGCGCGACAGCGGCCGCAACCCCCGACCAGATCAGCACCCGCCGCGCCGAGCGGTCGGCCATCCGGCCCCAGACCCAGGACGACACCAGCGATGCCAATGCCGAGGCCAGCACCAGCAGTCCCAGCTGCCTGTCGTCCGCATCCTGCCCCGCTGCCAGCACCAGAAGGAATGGCGGCGCCAGTGCAGTGCCCACCAGCAGCGACCGGGCCACGACAAAGCGCGCCAACTGCCCGTCGCGCCGCAGCAGCTTCAACTGCGCCAAGGATTCGCGCAGGCCAAGCGCACCCGTTTTGGGCTCGGCGGCCTCGTCCAGCGTGGCAAGGATCGCGCCGCCCGCAATCCAGGCCGCGCCTGCCAGCAGGATCGCGCCGACGACCAGAGGCGCGCGATCCACCGGTCCCCACAACAATAACAGCGCGAAGATGATGACGCCCGCTGCTCCGATGCTGCTGGCAAGCCCGGTGGCCGATCCGCGCCGTGATTTGCCGACCGTCTTGCCAAGGATGTCCTTGTAGGATGCCGAACAGGCCGACCGCGCCAGCGCCAGAACCGCCAACAGTCCGACAATCGCCAGCCCTGCCGCCGCCCCCTGCATGGTCAGCGCCACGCCCGCGATGCCAAGCGCGGCCAGACCCTGCAGGATGCTGCCCGCCGCCCAGACCCATTTGCGGCGCGGCAGCGCGCCGATGGCCCCCGCGGTGAACAGTTGCGGCAACAGCGATCCCGCCTCGCGGACGGGGACCAGCAGGCCGATAAAGACCGACCCCGCGCCCAGGTGCGTCAACAGCCACGACAGGACCAGTTTCGCATCCACCAGCCCATCGCCCAGCTTGGACCCCGACAGCGCCGCGATGTGGCGCAGGAAGTTGCGCGGCTCGGACTTGCGCTGCCTGTCGTCCAGCCCGCCATCGGTTTGGGGGTCGTCGACCAGCGCCTCGAACAGCTGTTCCTCGATATCTCTCATCCGGTCATCCTGATTGCTGCCAGCACTTATCTTGACAGTTTTTGCACGGGGGTCCATTCCTGCGGCCTTAACATAACCCGCAACCGGGCGTTCCGTGGGCGCCAAACCGACGAGGAGGACCTATGTCCCAGATTTCCCTCACCTTCCCCGATGGCAATTCGCGCGAATATCAGGCAGGCGTCACCGCCGCCCAAGTGGCCGAAAGCATCGCCCCCAGCCTTGCCAAACGCGCCATCAGCGCCAGCCTTGATGGCCAGCACATCGACCTTGCGTGGCCGATCATGGCCAGCGGCCAGATCGCCATCCATTCGATGAAGGATGAGGAACAGGCGCTGGAACTGATCCGCCACGATTTCGCGCATGTCATGGCCCGCGCCGTGCAGTCGATCTGGCCCGATGTCAAAGTCACCATCGGTCCGGTCCGCGACTATGGCTGGTTCTATGACTTCGACCGCGCCGAACCCTTCACGCCCGAAGATCTGGCCGTGATCGAGGCCGAGATGAAGAAGATCATCGGCGCCCGTGATCCTGTCCGCACCGAGGTCTGGGACCGCGACAGCGCCATCGCGCATTACAAGGCCGCGAACGAGCCCTTCAAGCTGGAGCTGATCGACCGCATCCCCGAAGATCAGGATCTGCGGATGTATTGGCATGGCGACTGGCAGGATCTGTGCCGCGGCCCGCACCTGCAGAACACCGGCCAGCTGCCGGCGGACGCTTTCAAGCTGACCCATATCGCGGGTGCATACTGGCTGGGTGATGCGACGCGCCCGCAGTTGCAGCGCATCTATGGCGTCGCCTTCCGCAATCGCGACGACCTGAAAGCCCATATGACCATGCTGGAGGAGGCCGCAAAACGCGACCACCGCAAGCTGGGCCGCGAGATGGACCTGTTCCACATGCAGGAGGAGGCCCCCGGCCAGATCTTCTGGCACGCGAACGGCTGGAACATCTATACCACGCTGCAGGATTACATGCGCCGCAAGCAACGCGCCGATGGCTATGTCGAGGTGAACACCCCGCAGGTCGTCAGCCGCAAGCTGTGGGAAGAATCCGGCCATTGGGAAAACTATCAGGACAATATGTTCATCGTCGAAGTCGATGAGGAACATGCCAAGACCAAGACCATCAACGCGCTGAAGCCGATGAACTGCCCGTGCCACGTGCAGATCTTCAACCACGGCCTGAAATCCTATCGCGACCTGCCGCTGCGCATGGCCGAATTCGGGTCGTGTAACCGGTATGAACCCTCGGGCGCGCTGCACGGCATTATGCGGGTGCGCGGTTTTACGCAGGATGACGCGCATATCTTCTGCACCGAAGATCAGATCGAGGCCGAAACCAAGAAGTTCATCGACTTTCTGGCGGGTATCTATGCCGATCTGGGCTTCACCGGCTGGCGGATCAAGCTGTCCACGCGCCCTGAAAAGCGCATCGGTTCGGATGAAAGCTGGGATCGGGTCGAGGCGGCCTTGGGCAATGCCTGTCAGGCGGCGGGCTATGACTACACCATCTTCCCCGGCGAAGGCGCCTTCTATGGCCCCAAGCTGGAATTCGTGCTGACCGACGCCATCGGTCGCGACTGGCAATGCGGCACCTTGCAGGTCGATCCCAACCTGCCGGAACGTCTGGACGCAGAATATGTCGGTCAGGACGGGCACAAGCACCGCCCGATCATGCTGCACCGCGCGGTTCTGGGCAGCTTCGAACGATTCATCGGCATCCTGATCGAAAGCCATGCGGGCAAGCTGCCCTTCTGGCTGGCTCCGCGTCAGGTCGTCGTCGCCTCGATCGTGTCGGACGCCGATGACTACGTCCATGAGGTCGTCACGGCACTGCGCGCCGCAGGCATCCGCGCCGAGGCCGACATTCGCAATGAAAAGATCAACTACAAGGTCCGCGAACATTCGGTCGGCAAGGTCCCCGCGATCATGGCCATCGGCATGAAAGAGGTCGAGGATCGCACCGTTTCCCTGCGTCGCCTTGATGCCCAAGGCAGTCGCACCCTGCCCTTGGCAGAGGTGATCCAGATGCTGACGACCGAGGCGACCGCCCCCGACCTGCGCTGAAACGGCCAGATGTCGCCCAAGCTTCACGCGCAGGCCACCGCCTGCGCGTAAAACAGACTTGCCTTTTAATTCGATTCGGTCATCCTTTGATCTGCGTGAGCAAGAGACTTTCTACCGCTCCCTTTACGGGCAGCCGGAAGACCGAAAGCGGGCTGCACGGCCTGGCGCAATCCCTGCGCCGGGATGACTTGAAGGAGAGAACGGTTATGGCGACCGGAACGGTTAAGTGGTTCAACGCCACCAAAGGCTTTGGCTTTATTGCACCTGATGATGGCGACAAGGACGTCTTCGTCCATATCTCGGCCGTGGAACGTGCCGGGCTGACGGGCCTGCAGGACAACCAAAAGGTCAGCTACGAATTGCAGTCGGGCCGTGATGGCCGTGCATCGGCAAGCGATCTGCAGCTGCTTTAAGACGCGTTCGTCGCGTGACTTGACGGCCCGTTCGCACGGGCCGTTTTTATTTGGCCAAAAGGCTGACCCAAGTATTCCAGAGCCATGGCCTTCGCAGTTGCCACAGGCTGCTTTCACTGCAGCCCCGGCAGGCCAAAGCACATCCTGCCGTCATCGGCGATATCCCTGCGGCGTGCCGCTGGCCGATGCGCAGGCTCTGGCCCGCGACAGGTCGGCGCGTTACAAGCAGCCCCGCGAATTCGTCGGTGGTGCCGCATCAGCTCCGCACCCCGACCGGCAAGATCAACCGCCGCGCTTTGCGCGACGCCCACTGCAAGGATCGATCATGACCCGCCTTGATATTTTCGCCGACCCTGTCTGCCCCTGGTGCCTGATCGGCAAGCTGGAGCTGGACGCGGCATTGGTGAACCGCCCCGACCATCCGTTCACGATCATCTGGCACCCGTTCCGCCTGAACCCGCAGATGCCCAGGCAGGGGATGGATCGCGCCGAATATCTGACCGCCAAGCTGGGTGAGAACGCGCAGGCTGCCGAACAGGCCGTGGCCGATCGTGCCGCTGCATTGGGCGTGACGCTGAACCCCGCGACGCGCGAACCCGACACCACCGATGCCCACCGCCTGATGCATTGGGCGGGTCTTGAAGGATGTCAGGACGCCGTCATGACCGGTCTGCTGCGCGCCCATTGGCTGGAGGCCGAGGACATCGGCGACCCCGAGACCCTGACCCGCATCGCCGCCGGTGCTGGCATGGATATCGCGTCAACCGCCCGGCTGCTGGCCAGCGACGCCGACCGGGATGAGATCAACAGCCGCGAATCCCATGCCCGTCAGCGGGGCATCAATTCCGTCCCCACCTTTGTCGTGGCCGACACCCATGCGGTCAGCGGTGCCCAGCCTGCAACCCTGTGGGAAGGCGTCATCGATGAATTGACGGGACAGACGCCGCTGTAAAACTTGCATAGTCTGCAAAACGGGGTTATCTGCCGGGTCTGAACCGACAGGTGATCCCCATGACCCAAACGACCATGACCGGCACGACGCAGCAGCGTCGGCTGCCCTTGCCCGAATTCATCGCGATGCTGGCGTTCCTTTTCGCCACCATCGCCTTTTCCATGGATGCGATGCTGCCGGCCCTGCCCCGCATCGCGTCGGACCTGACGCCCGACAACGTCAATCGCGCCCAACTGATCCTGACCAGCTTTGTGGCCGGCATGGGGCTGGGCACGCTGTTTGCCGGTCCGCTGTCGGATGCCTTGGGCCGCAAGCGGACCATCACGCTTGGCTTTGGCATCTATATCGTCGCCACCATCGCGGCCCTTTACGCCAATTCGCTTGAACTGCTGCTGATCGCGCGCTTCGTGCAGGGTATCGGCGCGGCTGGACCCCGGATCGTCGGGCTGGCACTGGTCCGCGACCTCTATCAGGGCCGCGAGATGGCGCGCATCACCAGCTTCGTGATGATGATCTTCATCACCGTTCCCGCCATCGCGCCCACCATCGGTGCGGGCATCATCAGCTTTTCGGATTGGCACGGGGTCTTCATCGCCTTCATCGCCTTCGCCCTGATCGGCGCCACATGGCTGAACCTGCGCCAGGCCGAGACCCTGCCCGTCCCCGAGCGCCGCCCCCTGCGCGTCACCACCTTGCTGGCGGCCGCCCGCGAGGTGCTGTCGAACCGTCAGGTCATGCTGGCCACCGTCATCCTGACCCTGGGCTTCGGGCAGATGTTCGGGCTGCTGTCATCGGCACAGCAGCTGTTCGGTGAAACCTATGGCAAGGGCGAGAATTTCCACCTGTGGTTCGCGCTGATGGCGTTGTTGTCGGGGTCGGGCACGATCCTGAACGCGACCTTCGTGATCCGCTTCGGGATGCGCCGGATGGCGAAATGGGCCTATGTGATGCAGACCGTGGTGTCCTCGGTGATCCTGCTGCTGATGCTGGCCGATGTCATTCCGGTGGCTCTGCAGTTCCCGGCCTTCTTCTTTTGGGCGACCAGCGTCTTCTTCATGGCGGGCGTCACCTTCGGCAACCTGAACGCGCTGGCCTTGCAGCATATGGGGCATATCGCGGGGATGGCGGCCTCGATCGTCGCGGCAATCTCGACGCTGTCGGCGGTGGTCATCGCGGCCCCCGTGGGGCTGCTGTATGACGGGACCGCGATCCCCGCGATCACCACGACGCTGATCTGTTCGGCGCTGGCATGGTTCCTGATCCGCCGCTTGGGCGACTGACATGCAAAAGGGCGGGACATCACGTCCCGCCCTTTTCAGATCTGCCATCGCCTTGCGTCAGGCGGCGACTCCGTCCGGAACCTTGGCGCCGGTCATATAGGCCACGGCATCCGACATCGTATGTTCCTTGGGGTTGATCACGCAGAGGCGCTTGCCAAGACGGTGGATGTGGATGCGGTCCGCGACCTCGAAGACATGGGGCATGTTGTGGCTGATCAGCACGATCGGGATGCCCCGCGACCGCACATCTTGGATCAGGTCCAGCACGCGACGGCTTTCCTTGACGCCAAGCGCCGCAGTCGGTTCGTCAAGAATGATGACGCGGCTGCCGAAGGCTGCGGCACGGGCCACGGCCACGCCTTGACGCTGACCACCCGACAGGGTCTCGACCGGCTGGCTGATGTTCTGGATGGTCATCAGCCCCAGTTCGGACAGCTTTTCACGAGCAAAATTATCCATGGCGGGCTTGTCCAGCATGCCAAGGAACTTGCCCATGAAACCTTTGCGGGTGATTTCGCGGCCCATGAACATATTGTCGGAAATCGACAGGGCGGGAGACAGTGCCAGCGTCTGATAGACCGTCTCGATCCCCGACTTGCGGGCATCCAGCGGGCTGTCGAAGCTGATCGGCTTGCCGTCCAGCCGGATCTCGCCCTCATCGGGGCGGACCGCACCGGAGAGGGCCTTGATCAGGCTGGACTTGCCGGCACCATTGTCGCCGATAACTGCCAGGATCTCGCCGGGATAGAGGTCGAAATCCGCGTGGTCCATGGCGGTCACGCGACCATAGCGCTTGACCAGATTGCGGGCGGAAAGAAGCGGCTCGGTCATGACGACACCTTTCTGATCCATTGGTCGATGGCGACGGCGAAGATGATCAGCCAGCCGGTCGCGAACAGCTGCCACAACACGTCCACACCCGCCAGCCGCAGCCCCGAGTTGAAGACACCCACGATCAGCGCCCCGATCAGCGGCCCAAGGATCGACCCGCGACCACCGAACAGCGAGATGCCCCCGATGACGACTGCGGTGATGGATTCAAGGTTGGCCTCGAAGAACGAGGTCGGGCTGATCGAACCGACGCGCCCGATGGACGACCAGGCGGCCAGCGCGCAGATCATGCCCGCGACAACATAGACGGACATCAGGATCTTGTTGGTCTGGATGCCTGCCAGCGCCGCCGATTCCGGATCATCGCCGACGGCATAGACGCGACGGCCCCATGCGGTCTTGTACAGCGCGTAATACAGCACGGCAAAGACGATCACCATCAGGACGACGCCATAGGTCAGCACCGCGTCCCCGACGTTGAAGCGGGTGCCGAAGAATTTCAGGAAGGGCGCTTCTGCGTCCAGCGTCTGGCTTCGGATCGTTTCCCTGCCCGACATGTAGTAGTTCAGCGCAAGGAAGATGTTCCAGCTGCCAAGCGTGGTGATGAAGGGCGGCAGTTTCAGCCGCGTGACCAGCAGGCCGTTCAGCGCGCCGGTGCCCGCACCGCAGGCCAGACCGATGATGATGGCGATCGGCACCGGGATGCCGAAGTTCACCGCCAGGTTGCCCATGATTACCGAGATCAGCACCATGACCGCACCGACCGACAGGTCGATACCCGCCGTCAGGATCACCAGCGATTGCGCCGCCGCCAGCGTGCCGACGACCGCCACCTGCTGCAGGATCAGCGACAGGTTGAACGCCGAGAAGAAGTTGGGAGAGATCATCCCGAAGGCGATCAGCGACAGTACCAGCACGATGACCGGTACCATGGTGGGATATTGGTGCAGGAAATGCTGCGTCCGGTCCAGAAGGCTGCGCGAGTGGTGTTCGAATTGGGCAACCGACTCGCTGGCATTTCGCTGGACCACGGGATCTGGGGAATCGGACATGAATGTCTCCGTGGGTTTGGACCGACAAGGCAAGGCGGCGACCAATGTCGCCGCCGCCCCGTCAGGTTGTCATGGTCGGCAGGGGATCAGCCCCAGCAACGATCCAGGCCTTCTTCGACGCTGATCGACTCGACGCCATCGACGGCTTCATCCGTGACCAGGCTGACGCCGGTGTCGGTGAAATCAAGACCTTCGGTGGTCTCGGGCTTGGTGCCGTCCTTGGCGAAGGCGGCAATGGCTTCGACGCCCTTGGATGCCATCAGCAGCGGGTACTGCTGGGACGTGGCGCCGATGACGCCTTCCTGCACGTTGGTCACGCCCGGGCAACCGCCGTTGACCGAGACGATCAGGACGTCGCTTTCCTTGCCGAAGGACTTCAGCGCCTCATAGGCACCGGCCGCGGCAGGTTCGTTGATGGTATAGACCAGATTGATGGCGGGGTCCTTTTGCAGCAGGGCCTCCATCGCCTCGCGGCCGCCTTCCTCGTTGCCCGAGGTGACGTCATGGCCGACGATGCGGGCATCGTCTTCGTCGCCGATCTGGTTTTCGTCCTTCACGTCGATGCCAAAGCCTTCCAGGAAGCCCTGGTCGCGCATCACGTTGACCGAAGGCGCACTGGCCGACAGGTCAAGCATGGCGATCTTGGCGTCAGCGGCCGCTTCGCCCATCTTGCCCGCGGCCCATGCGCCGATCAGGCGGCCGGCTTCGCGGTTGTCGGTGGCAAAGGTCGCATCGGCGGCGTCGATCGGGTCCAGCGGCGTGTCCAGCGCGATGACCAGCATGCCGTTGTCGCGGGCCTGGCTCAGCGAATCGACGATGGCCTTGGTGTCGGATGCCGCGATCAGGATGCCCTTGGCACCAGCCGCGATGCAGCTTTCGACGGCCTGCTGCTGGGTTTCGTGGTCGCCATCGACCTTACCGGCAAAGGTCATCAGCTCGACGCCCAGTTCATTGGCCTTTTCGGTCGCGCCTTCCTTCATCTTGACGAAGAACGGGTTGATGTCGGTCTTCGTGATCAAGCACGCCTTGGTCGTGTCCTGCGCTTGTGCGAAACCTGCCGACAAGGCAAGGGCGGACAGCGCGACGGACGCGCGGAAAACGGTTTTCATGGTCACTTTATGTATCTCCTCCAGCATGGCGGTTCCTCGGCCGCCTTGCGATCAGAAAGCCTCAAGAAATAACCCTTGTCAATAAATCAATCATGTTGATTAATACATTTTCGGAGGAGAACTGCATGACAACTGATCGTGTCGATCCCGGCTGGCTCAGCCGGAACGAGCGGCTTGTGCTGTCGTTGATACGGCGTCACGGCCCGATGTCGCGCGCGGTGCTGGCCCATCAGATCGGGCTGTCGGCACAATCGGTCACCAACCTGACGCGCAAGCTGATCGGCGCCGGTCTGCTGGAAACCGAAGCCGCCATCCGGGGCAAGGTGGGCCAGCCTTCGACGCCCTTGGCGCTGGCTCCGGGCGGGGCGCTGTTTCTTGGCCTCAAGATCGGGCGACGGCTGGTGGAACTGGCGCTGGTGGATTTCACCGGTCAGGTCCGCATCCACCGCCAAGAGGTCTATGCCTTTCCCGACCCCGAAAGGGTGCTGGCATTTGCCCGCCACGGGCTGGCCACCATCCTGCGGTCCCTGGACCCCGACGAGATGCGCCGCCTGATGGGTCTTGGCATCGCGGCCCCCTATCGCCTGTGGGACTGGGGCAGCGACATGGAGACATGGCTGGACGTCGATTTGCACCGCATTCTGGATCAGGAAATGCCGTTCCCGGTGTTTTTGGAGAACGATGCGACGACGGCCTGCGCCGCCCAGCTGATCTTTGGCGGACAACGCCTGCCACCCGACTTCATCCACATCTATATCGCCCATTTCGCGGGGGGCGGCATCGTGCTGGATGGTGCCCTGCGTCACGGACCACAGCGCAATGCCGGGGCGCTTGGCTCGATGCCGGTCCCCGAGGGCGGGCAACTGCTCGAGATCGCTTCGGTCGCGGCACTGGAACGCGACATCGGTCACATCCTGCCGCCCGACGACAGCGGCTGGAACGTGCCGCCGGATCTGGAAGCGGCGTGGTGCAAACGCGCGGGCAAGGCGCTGGCCTTCGCCGCACTGTCGGCGGTGGCGCTGGTCAACCTGCCGCTAGTGGTGATCGACGGCGCCCTGCCCCCCGCCACCCGGACCCGGCTGGCCGAAGCGACTCGCTTGGCACTGCTGGAGCGCCCCACGGCGGGCATCGATCTGCCGCAGGTGATCGAAGGGTCCCTGGGCCGCAGTGCCCGCATTCTAGGTGCCGCCGCCCTGCCCCTGTCGCATTTCTTCCAACCGGACGGCACCCTGTCGTGAATCTGCGCCGTTTCTGCGGGCTTTGCGGTTGACGCGCGGCCACACCCCTGTATAAGCCGCGACTTCATTGGTGTTGGTGGACCCCGCGAGGGGAACCCTGTCAGGCGCAAGCCAGAGGACAACGCCCTTCGTAACCTTAAGAAGGAGATCAGCCGTGACAAAACGCACGTCTGCCAAGTACAAAATTGACCGCCGCATGGGCGAAAACATCTGGGGCCGCGCCAAATCGCCGGTCAACCGTCGTGAATACGGCCCGGGTCAGCACGGTCAGCGCCGCAAGAACAAACTCTCCGACTTCGGCACCCAGCTGCGCGCCAAGCAAAAGCTGAAGGGTTACTATGGCGACCTGACCGAAAAGCAGTTCCGTCGCATCTTCGGTGAAGCCGAGCGCGTCAAGGGCGACACCGGTGAGAACCTGGTGGGTCTGCTGGAGCGTCGTCTGGATGCGATCGTGTATCGCGCCAAATTCGTCGCCACGATCTTTGCCGCACGTCAGTTCGTGAACCACGGCCACGTGGAAGTGAACGGCCAGCGCGTCAACATCCCGTCCTACCGCGTCAAGGAAGGCGATGTCATCTCGATCCGCGAGCGTTCGCGCCAGCTGGCCGTCGTGCTGGAAGCCGTCGCCCTGACCGAGCGTGACGTTCCGGACTATATCGAAGCGGACCACAACAAGATGACCGCGACCTTCGTCCGCACCCCGGCACTGGGCGACATCCCCTATGCCGTGCAGATGGAACCGAACCTGGTCGTCGAATTCTACGCGAAGAACTGATCTTCGCCATCATCGACTGTCGAAAGGGTCGCATCTTCGGATGCGGCCCTTTTTCATGTCGCATCCCGTGGGGTCTTTCATAACCCGCAGCGGCGGATTAGACGGGGCGGGACAAAGGATGGACCCATGACCCAGATACCCGTGCAGCCCGGCATCATGGACATTGCGCTCTACGTCAGCGGCGAAAGCACGCTGAAGGGGCGCGCGGACGTGTTGAAACTGTCCTCGAACGAAAACCCGTTGGGCTGCAGCCCTGCGGCGCAGGCGGCCTTCGCGGCGGCCTCGGGCGATCTGCATCGATATCCGGTCACCGATCACAAATCCCTGCGCACCGCCATCGGCCAGATCTGCGATCTGGACCCCGACCGCATCATTTGCGGCGTGGGTTCCGACGAGGTGCTGCAGTTCATCACCCATGCCTATGCCGGCACCGGCGATGAGATCATCACGACCGAGCACGGCTTTTCCATGTATCCGATCCTGGCGCGGATGGTCGGCGCGGTCCCCGTCACCGTTTCCGAAGGCGAACGGCGCGTCGATGTTCAGGCGATCCTTGATGCCGTAACCGAACGCACCCGTATCGTCTTCATTGCCAACCCGGCCAATCCGACGGGGACGATGCTGAATGCGGATGAACTGCAGCAGTTGGTTGACGGCCTGCCCGACCGCGTGATTCTGGTCCACGACGGCGCCTATACCGAATTCGCCGATGGCTTCGACGGTGGCGCATCGCTGGTCAACCGGCATCCGAACGTCATCATGACGCGCACTTTCTCCAAGATCCACGGGCTGGGCGGGCTGCGCATCGGCTGGGGCTATGCCGCGCGGGACATCATCGATGTCCTGAACCGCGTGCGCCAGCCGTTCAACCTGTCCAACGCGCAGATGGCCGCCGCCGAAGCCGCCATCCGCGACACGACATTCACCCGGACCTGTGCCGATCTGAACCGCCGGATGCGCGACTGGATGCGTCAATCGCTGGTGCAGATGGGCATCGGCTGCGACGAAAGCTTTGCCAACTTCGTGCTGGCGCGGTTCGACAGCCCTGAAACCGCCGCCGCCGCCGATGCCGCCCTGCGCGACGATGGCATTCTGGTGCGCCGCGTCGGTGGATACGGCCTGCCGGCTGCCCTGCGGATCACGGTCGGCGACGAAGACGGCTGCCGTCGTGTCATCGCGACCCTTGGCAGCTTCATGGCCGAACGGAGAGCGGAATGACCGTCATTTACGACCGCGTTGCCCTGATCGGGCTGGGGTTGATCGCGGGCTCGATGGCGCATGCCATGCGGGCGGGTGGGCTGGCCGGACATATCGCAGGCTTTGCGCGTAGCGCCGAGACCCGCCAGACCGCCCGCCAGATCGGTCTGTGCGACAGCATCCATGACGATATCAAGGATGCCGTTGCCGGTGCCGATCTGATCGTGCTGGCGGTTCCGGTGGGCGCCATGGGTCAGGTGATGGCCCAGATCGCGCCGCATCTGGCACCGGGGGCGACGGTCACGGATGTCGGCTCGGTCAAGCAATCGGTCATTGATGCCGTCGCGCCGCATGTCCCGCAGGGCGTCCACTTCGTTCCCGGGCACCCCTTGGCCGGGACCGAACATTCGGGGCCAATGGCCGGTTTCGCAACGCTTTTCGCCAATCGCTGGTGGCTGCTGACGCCCCTGGCCGACAGCGATGATGCTGCCGTTGCGCGGCTGGACCGCCTGATCACCGCCATGGGTGCCAAGACCGACCGGATGGAGCCGACGCATCACGATCTGGTGCTGTCCGTCACCAGCCATGTTCCCCACCTGATCGCCTATACGATGGTCGGCGTCGCCGATCATCTTGGCCGCGTGACGGATGAGGAAGTGATCCAATATTCCGCCGCCGGTTTCCGCGATTTCACCCGCATTGCCGCCAGTGATCCGACCATGTGGCGTGACGTGTTCCTGCACAACAAGGATGCCACGCTGGACATCCTTGGCCGCTTCACCGAGGAACTGTTCGTTCTGCAGCGCGCCATCCGCATGGGTGACGGCCAACAGCTGCATGATTACTTTACCCGCACGCGCGCAATCCGGCGCGGCATCATCGATGCGGGTCAGGACACGGGCGCACCCGATTTCGGCCGGACGCCGGGGGCGAAACCCTCGGCCTAGATGGCGCCGAAGGGCGGGGCGGGTCCGATGGGGATGCCGCCCAGCCTGATCTGCCCCTCGATCATCTGTACCGGCAGCCGCACCTGCCCGTTCGCCGGTTCGGGATAGTCGGGGCCGGGCATTTCCGCATCGATCTGCGCCCTGGCCAACTGTCCCAGCCCGGCACGCAGCAACATCCGCGTCGATGGCGGGATCAGCCCCATGTCCGAGGCCTGATCGATGATCTGCTGGGCATCGGCGGTATAGATGGCGACCTGTCCCTCGGCCAGACCGTCCTTGTCGCGCACGACACGGCCCACGACGCGCAGCGACATCGCCCCTGCCCCGATGGTCAGGCCCGATGTCTGCCAGCCCACGATCGACGGCGTCGCCTGCCCCCGAACCGAAGGCGTCCCGTCCAGCCACAGCAGGATGCTGCCGCTGACACTGACCGGATCGGGAATGCCCTGCAGGTTCAGCCCCATCTGCGACAGCAGCGCCGTCTGAACCGCCCCCAGCCCCAGATGCGCATCATAAGACGCACGCGCGACAAGCGGCGCGTCCGAACCCAGGCGTGACATCTGCAGTTCAAGATCTAGCCCCTCGATCACCGGCGTGCCGTCAAGCGTGATCCGATCTGCCATGATGTCGATGTGATCGGGCGCCAGACGCTTCAGCGGTGCTAGACGGATCATCGCATGCGGACCATCCAGCCCAAGGACATGGGTCTGACCGGCAATGGTCATCTGGCCGTCGTTCGGCAGGATCAGATGCGCCGTGGTCGGTGCGGCAGGCGACATGCGGACCACCGCCCAAGGCAGCGACAGGCCGCCCACCGGATCGCTGAAAGAAGGCGCCTCGATCCGCAGTCCGAAATCCGGAGGGTCGCGCAATGGCTGAACGGATGCTGCCTGCAACGCCGGATCGCCCGCGATCAATTCGGCGACACGGCGGCTGGCCAAGGTTTCACCCCCCGCCCAGAGGCCCACGACCGCCGCAGCACACAGCCCGATGCCGATGAATGCCCTGAACATGCGACCTGCCTCTTTTTTCCGCCCGTCTGGTGGCTTACCTTTGCCGACAATGGATGAAACGACAACGCATAAGATCGAATGGGTCTTCGGCTATGGCTCCCTGATCTGGGACCCGGGCTTCGACCCCGTCGAAACCGCCCCCGCGCGCCTTGCAGGTTTTGCGCGCAGCTTCTGCCTGCGCTCGATCGAGCATCGGGGCACCTATGACCTGCCCGGGCTGGTCCTGGGTCTGGATGAGGACCCGCAGGCCGCCTGTCGCGGTGTGGCACTGCGCATCGCCCCGCAGGACCATGACCGCGTGCTGGCCTATCTTCGCGCGCGCGAACTGGTCACCGAGGCCTATCGCGAAGAAATCCTGCCCCTGCAGCTGGAGGACGGGCGCCATGTCCACGCGCTGGCCTATGTGATGCGACGCGATCACTGGCAATATGCGGGCGGCTTGCCGCATGACGAACAGGCCCGCATCATCGCCATGGCGCATGGTGGCCGGGGACCGAATGCGGATTATCTGCACAACACCGCATCCCATCTGGCCGACATCGGCATGGCCGACGATGAGCTGAACAGCCTGTCGCGCGCGGTTCGGGCATTGCAGGACGCCATACCGCGCGGCTGAGGCCCCTTTCGGAACGCTTGGCAAGTGCAGGGGCCTTCCCTACACTTGGCGGAAAAGCATCGAAGGGACGGGTATTTACGTGAGCGATCCGACACATGGCGAACCTCGTGCCCCCGGGCGGCTGACCCTTGGCGAACGCCGTATCACCGCGACGCGCGATCAGGCGTTGATGGGTGCCGGTGCGCCGCGCTTTTCCCAACCGGTGCGCCAGATCCTGCTGATGCTGACGGTGCTGGCGCTGGTGATGATCGGGGGCTGGCTGACCTATGGTCGGATCCTGCCGATCTTCATGGCCAACACCTGGCTGAACGGCCTGATCTTGGCGGTCTTTGGCCTGGGTGTGCTGGCCTGTTTCTGGCAGTTGGCGCAGCTGGTCCGCTCGGTCAGCTGGATCGAAGGATTTGCCGCCCGCCGTCGCGGTGCCGAAACCGCCGCGCCCGATGCGGTGGCCCCGCGTCTGTTGGCGCCACTGGCCGCGCTGTTGGGCACGCGGGGCCCTGCGGATGGCGTGATCTCGACCGGATCGGCGCGCTCGATTCTGGATTCGGTGGCGACGCGCATCGACGAATTGCGCGACATCACAAGATATCTTGCCAACCTGCTGATCTTCCTTGGTCTTCTTGGAACCTTCTACGGGCTTGCGACCACGGTTCCGGCGGTGGTCGAAACCATTCGTGCCCTTGCGCCGCAGGATGGCGAAACCGGGCTGGATGTCTTCGACAAGCTGATGACCGGCCTTGAGGCGCAGCTGGGCGGGATGGCGACGGCGTTCTCATCCTCGCTGCTGGGTCTGGCGGGGTCGCTGGTGGTGGGCCTGCTGGAACTGTTCGTGACGCATGGCCAGAACCGCTTCTATCGCGAGCTGGAGGAATGGATGTCGGGCTTTACCCGCATCAGTCTGGCCGGCAGCGACGGTGAAGGTGTCGATCAGGCGGCATTGGCCGGTTTCCTTGAACAGATGGCGGGTCAGATGGACCGGCTGCAAAGCTATCACGCCGATCGTGACACGCTGCGCGAGGAAGCCGCCCTGATGGCCGACGAGCGCGTCGTCGTCATGGCACAGGCGATCGAGGCGCTGGTGCAGCGCCCCGACGGGGGCAATGCGCAACTGGTGGACGGCCTGAACCGTCTGGCCGACGGGCAGGACAAGCTGCTGGCCGCGTTGGCGACGCAGACCCCTGTTGCCCCCGACCTGTCGCGTCTGGAGGCGGCTCTGACCACCATGATGCAGGATATGAACGAAGGCCGGGACGAGATGGTGGCCGAATTGCGCTCGGACATTCTGGTGCTGACCCGCGCCGTGCGGGCCGCGCGCTTCAGCGACCCCTTCCGCGACGACCTGCTGCCGGGCGATCCGCTGTTGCCGCATCAGGGGGGCTAGGGGATGCGCTTGGCAAGAGGCTCATCCGCGCAACGGTTTTCGGCCACGATCTGGCCGGGGTTCGTGGATGCCATGACGGCGCTGCTGATGGTGCTTATGTTCGTGCTGACCATCTTCATGGTGGTGCAATCGGTGCTGCGCGAACAGATCACCTCGCAGGACAGCACCATCACCGATCAGGGGCAGATGATCTCGGATCAGCAGCAACAGCTTGAGGGATTGGGGCAGCAGGTCGCATCTTTGAATCAGGCCCTTGGCGCAATGGGCGATGAACGCGACGCGCTGGCCGACGATCTGCAGAGTCAGACCGCCCGGGCCGCCGATGCCGAAGCTGCGGCCCGCGAACGCGCCGCCCGCATCACCCGCCTGCGCAGCCAGCTGGACCAAGGCCGCCAACAACTGGAAACCGCTCAATCCCGCCTGACCGATTTCGAAGCCGAGGTCGCCACCCTGCTGGCCGCACGCGCGACCGATGCCGCACGGGTCGAACAGCTGCAGGCGGATGTGGAACAGGCTGACCAGCGCGCTTCAGCCGCAGAGATGGCCATAGCCGCCGCCCGCAGCGAAACGGATGCTGCGGCCGAAACCGCCCGCCTTGCCGCCGCCCGTCGAGATGCGCTGCAGGCACTGGTCGCGGATCTGCGCAGCCGCAATGCCGAAACCGGTCAGGCTCTGGCCAGCGCGCAGAATGACCTTAGTCAGGCCGAGCAGGACCGTCTGGCCGAATCCGAGGCCGCCGCCCTGCTGCGCGACCGGCTTGAGACTGCGGACAGCGAATTGACCGCCATGACGCTGGCGCTGGAGGAACAGCGGCGGCAGGCGGAAGACACGCTGACCCTGCTGGCCGCGGCAAATGCCGCCAAGGACGACGCCGAACTGCAGGCTGCCCGCCAGATGGACGAGGCCGAACGCCAGGCTGCCTTGTTGGCCACCGCGCGACAGGAACTGGACCAGCAGGATGACATGGCCGATGACAGCCAACGACGCGTTGCCCTGCTGAACGAACAGGTGGCGCAACTGACGGCGCAGTTGGGGTCATTGCAGGCGCTGTTGCAGGCGGCGGGGGATGAACAGGACCAAGCCGAACTGCAGGTGGCCGAATTGGGACAGCAGCTGAACGCCGCCCTGCTGCGCGCTGCCAACGAAACCCGCCAGCGCCTGACGCTGGAAGAACAGGCCCGTCAGGACGCCGAGGCCGAAGCGCAGGACCTTGCCCGCTATCGGTCGGAATTCTTTGGCCGGCTGTCGCAGATCCTGTCTGGACGCGATGGCGTCAAAGTGGTGGGCGACCGCTTCGTCTTCCAGTCCGAGGTGCTGTTCGACACCGGTGAGGCGACACTGTCCCCCGCCGGACGCGACCAGATCGCGGGCGTGGCGCGGCTGCTGACCGAAATCTCGGACCAGATCCCCGATGAGATCGACTGGATCATCCGCGTGGATGGCCATACCGACAGCCTGCCCCTGTCCGGCACCGGGCGCTATCGCGACAACTGGGAACTGAGCCAAGGACGGGCGCTGGCCGTGGTGCGATATCTGACCGATCAGCTGGGCTTCCCGGCGAACCGCTTGGCGCCCACCGGTTTTGCCGACACGCGCCCCATCGCGCCGCAGGACACAGCCGAGGACCGCGCCTTGAACCGCCGGATCGAGTTGAAACTGACCGAGCGTTAATGTCCGACGGTGTTGGAAAAGACGTTGATGACCACCACTCCGGTCACGATCAGCGCCAGCCCCAACACCGCAGGCAGGTCCAGACGCTGGCCGAAGACGACCAATCCGATGATAGCCACCAAGGCCACGCCGCAAGCGCTCCAGATCGCATAGGCGACGCCCAGGGGCAGGACCTTCAGGCTGACCGACAGCAGATAGAAGCTGGCTAGATAGCACAGCGTCATCGCGACCGTTGGCCACAGCCGGGTGAATTGCTCGGACCGCTGCAGCATCGAGGTACCCAGCACTTCGAGCACGATGGCCGTGATCAGCGGGAGATAGGGCGAAGGCATCACTCGGCTTTTTTCCCTAACGCCTCAAGGGGTTCAAGACCGGCCATCTTGCGCAGATGGCTGTCCAGTTCCGAGTTGATCTCGGCGCCGACCAAGACGATGGTCGCGTTCAGCCACAGCCATGTCATCAGCGCCACGACCGCGCCCAGCGAACCATAGGTTTCGTTGTAGTCGGCAAAATTCGCGGCGTACCAGGAAAACAGCATCGAGGTCGCCACCAGAACCACCGCGGCAAAGACCGCCCCCGGCGATACCCACCGCCAGCGCACGTCCGGAACCGCCGGTCCCCAACGATAGATCGCGGCCAGCGCCAGGACCAGCACGCTGAACATGATAGGCCAGCGGACGATATTCACGAAGGTTTCGCTGCCCAAACCAAGCGGCAGATAGCCCAAGACAATGGGCACGACGGCGATGACGATCAGCATCAGTGCAATCATCAGCAGACCGCCAAGCGTAAAGGCCATGGCAACGATGTTCAGCCGGAAAAAGCCGCGGGTTTCGCGTTGGAAGAATGCAACGTTCAGCGCCGACAACAGTGCCTTCATCCCACCATTGGCGGAATAGAACGCCAGCAGTAACGCCACGATCCCCGCCACCGACAGCGCACTGGAAGATGCCGAGGTGATCGAGCTAACCTGTTCGCGGATGATATCCAGCGAACTGGCCGGCAGCAGCGCCTGCAGCATTTCCAGATGCGACTGGATGGTCGCCGGGTCGGCCAGCAGACCATAAAGCGACACGAACGCCGTGATCGCGGGGAACAGCGACAGCAGGCCAAAGAAGGTCACGCCGCCCGCAACCGAGGTGACGCGATCTTCCCCGATCTGCGTGAAGATCGACTTGCACAGCGCAATGATGTCGCGCCACCGCAGGTCGCGCAGCCGCGGGTTCTTGCCCTTCGGCAGGGAATCCGGCTCCAAGGGCGGTTTCTTGCGGTCCTCGGCCAGGCCGAAGCGGCTGCGGGTCTGGTCGTCCAATGGATCGAAGATCGCGCTGAGTACGCCCGGCTTGTCCTGCATCATATGTCCCTTCGTCATTCGTGGCAGCTTACAACCGGTTGATCCGGTGGTCGCCCCCATCATCATGGGCCTGCGGTGCAGGCGTCGGCGCGGGTGTCGGCGCTTGTCGCGGTGCTGGGGCCGGTCCCGGCGCGCCGTTGACCATGGATTTCAGCTGATCGGCCGCCGCCACGAAATCGGCAACAATGGTGGTCGCCTGCTGCGACACGCCGCGGAAGCTGTCGAAGGCCGTCACCAGCGATTGCGCGACGCCGTTCAGGCCATCGGTCAGCTCGGTCGCGGTGCGGGTCAGGTCCTGGGCGAAATTCGACCGGTCACGCCCCTGCCCCGCCTTGGCACGCAGGCGCGCCTTCTGGGTGGCATCTTCCCGGGCTTGGGCACGGACGCGGCGGCGCATGGCCTCGCGGTCGTCTTCCTCCATCTGGGCAAAGCGGGGGGCGACCGGAGCGGGACCGGTCAGACGCGGAGGCACGGTATCGGGACGTTCGCTGGCAACCAGCTTGCGCGCCGCGATCGAGGTCGCAGCCGTGATGCCGGCAACACCAAGCGCCATGCCACCCCAGACGATGATCTTGGCGCTCAGCGAGGGTTCGGGCCATGCATGGCGTCCATCGGGCGACACCCGCCCCGAGGGCGGCACCTTGCTGACACGCATCGGGCGGTGGGGATAGGGGCTGCCGGTCTTGTGCCCTTCGGGGACCGGGCGCGGGCCGAACCGTGTCTGGCTGGTGTGATCGGCTTCGGTCAGTTCGGGATGGGGTTCATGGGGGCGGCGCATGGCGTACCTCGTCTTGAATGGCATTTCTTGACGACAGAACCCGCCATCTGGGCGGAATGTTCCCCCCGAATGCACGCAGGCGTGATGAAAACTTGCCCCTGCGGCACGTCGAGGCTATGCCCACGGCAACCGAAAGGAGCCCTCCATGATCCCGCGTTATTCCCGCCCCGAAATGGTCGCCATCTGGTCCCCCGAGACCAAGTTCCGCATCTGGTACGAGATCGAGGCCCATGCCTGCGATGCCCAGGCCGATCTGGGCGTGATCCCGCGCGAGAACGCGGATGCGGTCTGGAAGGCCAAAGACGTCCAATTCGACGTCGCCCGTATCGACGAGATCGAAGCCGTCACCAAGCATGACGTCATCGCCTTCCTGACCCATCTGGCCGAACATGTCGGCAGCGATCAGGCGCGTTTCGTGCATCAAGGCATGACGTCGTCCGACGTGCTGGACACCACGCTGAACGTCCAGCTGGTCCGCGCGGCAGATATCCTGCTGGCCGATATGGACAAGCTGCTGGATGCGCTCAAGCGCCGTGCCTATGAACACAAGGACACCGTCCGCATCGGTCGAAGCCACGGCATCCACGCCGAACCCACCACCATGGGTCTGACCTTTGCCCGTTTCTATGCCGAAATGGCCCGCGGTCGCGCCCGTCTGGACGCCGCGCGCACTGAAATCGCCACCGGCGCGATCAGCGGCGCGGTCGGCACCTTCGCCAATATCGACCCCGCGGTCGAAGAACATGTCTGCGCCAAGATGGGCCTGCGCCCCGAGCCGATCAGCACGCAGGTCATCCCGCGCGACCGCCACGCGATGTTCTTCGCCACCCTCGGCGTCATCGCCAGCAGCATTGAAAACGTCGCCACCGAAATCCGCCACATGCAGCGCACCGAGGTGCTGGAGGCCGAAGAATTCTTCAGCCCCGGCCAGAAGGGTTCGTCGGCCATGCCGCACAAGCGCAACCCCGTCCTGACCGAAAACCTGACCGGTCTGGCGCGTCTGGTGCGCATGTCGGTCATTCCGGCGATGGAAAACGTCGCCCTGTGGCATGAACGCGATATCAGCCATTCCTCGGTCGAACGCGCCATCGGGCCGGATACGACCATCACGCTGGACTTCGCGCTGAACCGTCTGGCGGGCGTCGTCAACAAGCTGGTCATCTATCCCGACAACATGCTGCGCAACATGAACCAGTTCAAAGGTCTGGTCATGTCGCAGCGCGTGCTGCTGGCCCTGACCCAAGCCGGTGTGTCGCGCGAGGACAGCTATCGTCTGGTCCAGCGCAACGCCATGAAGGTCTGGGAAAAAGGCGCGGACTTCAAGACCGAGCTGTTGGGCGATGCCGAGGTGACCGCCGCGCTGTCCCCCGCCCAGATCGAGGAGAAATTCGACCTCGGCTATCACACCAAGCATGTCAACACGATCTTCAAGCGCGTTTTCGAACAGGCGCCCTTGTAAAACCACCCGCCCGCTAACCTTGCGTTAGGGTTGTTCTGCCAAAGGTGGTCGTCAGGAAGATGACCACCAAGGGGGCAGTGATGACCACGCAGATCGGGCTTAGCCAAAGGCAGAAGGCGGCCGTCATTGTCCGCCTTTTGCTGGATGACGATCAGGTCGCGGGGCTGGATCGTCTGGACAGCGACGCACAGACATTGCTGGCGCAGGAAATGGCCGGAATGCAGTTGATCGACCGCCAGACCCGCGATGCCGTCATCACCGAATTCTGCGACCGGCTGGAATCGGTCGGCGTGACCTTTCCGGGTGATATGGACGGGACGCTGGCGATGCTGGGCGCGCGGATTTCCGACACCAGCAGCGACCGGGTACGACAGGCCGATGCCATATCGGGGCGCGGTGACCCTTGGGGGCGTATCTGCGCACTGCCCAACGACACGCTGATCAAGCTGGCGCAGGCGGAATCCGTCGAACTGGTCGCGCTGATGATGTCCAAGCTGCCGGTCGAGGCGGCCTCGGCCACCTTCCTTGCCTTGTCACGCGATCGGGCGCGATCGGTGGCGCAGGCGATGTCGATGACCGCCGCCGTCACGCCCGAGGCGTTGAAGCGTGTGGGGCTGGTCCTGCTGCAGGCCGCAGATGCGCTGCCCAAACCCGCGATCCCCACCCCCGCCGCGGATCGCATGGGCGCCATCCTGAACTTTGCCACCGCCGATCTGCGCGACGACGTGCTGCAGGTGCTGGACGAACGCGATATCGGCTTTGCCGACGGTGTGCGCAAGGCGATCTTCATCTTTGGCCACATCCCCACCCGCCTCGAGCCGCGCGAAGTGCCCCGCGTGGTGCGCGATGTCGATCCGGCCCGGCTGGTCCTTGCCCTTGCCGCGACCGAACCTGACGATCAGGCCGCGGCCGATTTCATCCTGTCGAACCTGTCCCAACGCATGGCCGACGGCCTGCGCGAGGAACGCGACGCGCTTGGCAAACCCCGCGCCAAGGACATCGAGGATGCCAAGACCGAGGTCGTCTCGACCATCCGGCGCCTGCAGGAAGACGGGCAGATCACCCTGCGCCTGCCACAGAATGACGAATAGGCTGGCGGCGAAAGCGTCTTGCCCCCGAACGCGCGCCGCGTGATAAACCCCTCACCGGAGGCGCAGATGACCAATCAAATCGCAATCGCCCTGCTGCTGCTGATCGCCGCAGCCTTTCTTGTCGATCAAGTCTGGCTGGGCGGCACGTTGCCGCTGTTCGTAGGCAAGACGATGGATCGGTTCATCGAATATTGCGCCTTCTGGCGTTAGGTCGCCATCTGCGGCCATCGTCGCGTTTGCATCAAGGTTGCCGTCACGTTAGAGGATGGCAACCGTCACCTGCTCAAGAGGGGTACCCATGGCAGTCAAGGTCGCCATCAATGGCTTCGGCCGTATCGGTCGCAACGTCCTGCGCGCAATCATCGAATCGGGACGCACCGATATCGAGGTTGTCGCCATCAACGATCTGGGCCCGGTGGAAACCAACGCCCACCTGCTGCGCTATGACAGCGTGCATGGTCGCTTCCCCGCCAAGGTCACCGTGGATGGATCCTCGATCGACGTGGGCCGCGGCCCGATCAAGGTGACCGCCATCCGCAATCCGGCAGAACTGCCGTGGGGCGATATCGACGTCATCATGGAATGCACGGGCATCTTCACGTCCAAGGAAAAGGTGCAGCCGCATCTGTCAACCGGCGCCAAGCGGGTGCTGATCTCGGCCCCTGGCCAGGATGCCGACAAGACCATCGTCTTCGGCGTCAACGACGACACGCTGACCGCCGATGACCACGTCGTCTCGAACGCCAGCTGCACCACCAACTGCCTGTCGCCGGTGGTCAAGGTCCTGAACGACACGATCGGCATCGATCGCGGCTTCATGACCACGATCCACAGCTATACCGGCGACCAGCCGACGCTGGACACCATGCATGGCGACCTGTATCGCGCCCGCGCTGCAGCGCTGTCGATGATCCCGACCTCGACCGGTGCGGCCAAGGCCGTGGGTCTGGTTCTGCCGGAACTGAAGGGCAAGCTGGACGGCGTCGCCATCCGCGTGCCGACGCCGAACGTCTCGGTCGTCAACCTGACCTTCGAAGCAAGCCGTGACACCACCGTCGAAGAAATCAACGCTGCCATCCGCGCTGCTGCCGACGGCCCGCTGAAAGGCGTGCTGGGCTACACCGACGAACCGCTGGTATCTTCGGACTTCAACCACGATCCGCATTCGTCGATCTTCCACATGGATCAGACCAAGGTCATGGAAGGCCGCCTGTGCCGCATCCTTACCTGGTACGACAACGAATGGGGCTTCTCGAACCGTATGTCGGATACCGCCGTCGCGATGGGCAAGCTGATCTAAGCTTGCACCACAGCACATTGAAAAGGCGGCGGGATCATCCCGCCGCCTTCTTCATTCGGCATAGATCATCTTGACGCCTATGCCACCGTCGACAACAAAACTCTGCCCGGTGATGAACCCCGCCTGATCCGAGGCAAGCCAACTGACCAGCCCCGCGATATCGTCCGGCGTTCCAACACGCCCGACCGGATGCTGTGCCTTGTCGGTCTGCGAATGTTCGGGATGGGTCCGATTTTCCTGCTTTTGCCACGGGCCGGTTTCGATCCAACCGGGCAGGATGCAATTCGCACGAATATCGGGACCAAGGCTGACCGATAACGCGCGGGTCAAGGCCGTCAACGCCCCCTTGGCGGCGGAATAGGCCTCGGTCTGTGGTTCGGATTGCAAGGCGCGGCTCGACGACATCATAACGATGCTGCCACCCACCATCCGCAGCAAAGGCACCGCCGAACGCGCGCAAAGGAATGCCCCCGTGACGTGGCTGTCCTGCCACCGCTGCCAGTCGCGCAAGGACAGGTTTTCGATCGGTCCGCAGAAGGGGTCGGCGATGCCCGCATTGCAGACCAGCAGATCAAGCCCCTGTCCGTCCAGCCATTGTCGAAGCTTGTCGAAACAGGTGACGATCTGATCTTCGTCGCCGACATCTGCCTGCAGCGTCAGGATGGCATCATCGTCGGCACCAAGTTCTGCCAATGCCTGATCGTCCAGATCAAGGGCCGCGACGCGCCAACCTTCTTGGCGCAATCGCGTCACGATGCCTTTGCCGATGCCTTGCGCACCGCCGGTAACCAATGCCGTCTTCATCATGTCCCCATCCGGTCATTTCTTGACCAGACAACGGGACAGAGACGGCACCGTTCCCCGATTATCCGCTTTTGGAGGTCAGACGACGGCTGTTGGCGCGGGTCCGCTTGCCATAAGGGCGCAGGGCGGCCGACATGACACGTTCGGGGCTGGCTCCGGCCATGCCAGCCTTGGCCATGGCGAACATCGACTCGGATGCGGCGGCCTGCTTTTCTGCGATCATGCGGAAATTCTCGCCCGGTTCCTGCGGCATCAGGCCCATCATGCCCGCCATGCGCATTCCGATCACCATCTGGGATTCGATCGCCATGCGGGAAAACTGGCTGACCAAACGCATCTGGGCGGCAGGCAGCACCATTGGCATCATCATGTTCATGTCCGGATCTTTCTGTGTTGCACCGGCACCAATGTGGATCGGATGATCAAGGGTGCCCGTTGAGATCGCAAGAAGCAACTGCGACCAAGGGGCAAGGTTCCAAGAAACATGCAGCTGACGCTTGGCAAGACGCCATGACAATGTAAAAGGCAGATCCATGACACAGACGCTGACGCTTCGCCGCCCCGACGACTGGCACCTGCACCTGCGCGATGGCGCGATGCTGGCTGCCGTGGCCCCTCATTCCGCGGGCTTCGGCCGTGCGATCATCATGCCGAATCTGGTGCCCCCCGTGGTGACGGGCGCGCAGGCCGCGGCCTATCGCGACCGGATCATGGCCGCCCTGCCCGAAAATGCACCTTTGCAACCGCAGATGACGCTCTATCTGACCGATGCGACCGATCCCGCCGATGTGGTCGCCGCCTTCAGGGCCGGTATCATCCGCGCGGTCAAGCTGTATCCGGCGGGGGCAACCACCAATTCCGACAGCGGCGTGACCGACATGGACCGCGTGCGCCCCGTGCTGGAGGCGATGGCCGAAAGCGGCATCACCCTCTGCGTCCACGGCGAAGTCACCGACCCCGCCGTCGATATCTTCGACCGCGAGGCCGTCTTCATCGACCGCGTGCTGGACCCGATCCGCCGCAAGGTGCCGGGTCTGCGGGTGGTCATGGAACATATCACCACCTCGGACGGCGTCGATTACGCACGTTCCGGTGGCGACGATCTGGCCGCGACGATCACGACGCATCATCTGGTCATCAACCGCAATGCCATTCTGGCAGGCGGCATCCGGCCACATTATTACTGCCTGCCCGTCGCCAAGCGCGAAAGCCACCGTCTGGCCCTGCGGCAAGCCGCCACCAGCGGCGAGGGTCGGTTCTTCCTTGGCACCGACAGCGCGCCCCATCCCGATACCGCCAAGCTGCAACCCTGCGGCTGCGCGGGCTGCTTTACCGCGCCGAACACCATGTCGATCCTTGCGCAGGTCTTCCAGGACGACAGCGCGCTGGACCGGCTGGAGGCCTTCACCAGCCTGAACGGCGCGGCCTTCTATCGCATGGCGCCGTCTGACGATCGCATCACCTTGGTGCGCCGCGACACGCCCGCCCCCTATCCCGCCACCATTTCCGCCGGCGACGAAGAGGTCACCGTCTTCGACCCCGGCTTCCCCCTGTTCTGGCATCCGGAGACCGCATGAGCCTGACTTTCCCCACGCGCGACGAAATCGCCCGCCTGACCGCCCGGATGCTCCTGGAGATCAAGGCCGTCGACTTCAACGCCGAAACGCCCTTTACCTATGCATCCGGCCTGAAAGGCCCGACCTATGTGGATTGCCGTCGCATCATCAGCTTTCCGCGCGTCCGCGCCACGCTGATGGATTTCATGGCCGCGACCGTCATGCGCGACGCGGGCTTCGAGGCCTTCGACAACGTTGCAGGCGGTGAAACCGCGGGCATCCCCTTTGGCGCGATGGTGGCCGAACGCCTGTCGCTGCCCATGACCTATGTCCGCAAAAAGCCCAAGGGCTATGGCCGCAACGCCCGTATCGAGGGCGTGATGACCGAAGGCCAGCGCGTGCTGCTGGTCGAGGATCTGACCACCGACGGCGGCTCGAAGCTGTCCTTCGTGGATGCCATCCGCGAAACCGGCGCGACCTGCGCGCATACGGCGGTGATCTTCTATTACGGCATCTTCCCCGAAACCACGCAACGTCTGGCCGATCACGGGGTGCAGCTGCACCACCTGTGCACCTGGTGGGACGTGCTGGCCGAGGCCCGCGAACAAGAGGCCTTCGACGAAGCCACCCTGACCGAGGTTCAGCATTTCCTGACCAACCCGCGCCAATGGCAGGCGACGAACGGCTGAAGACGGTTTTATCCACAAGCTGTCCACAGTTTCATCAACCGAAATTTTGGCGGGGGTCGTGTCATCGGCCCCCGTCTTGCGTTAGAATGACAGCTTCGAACATCAGGAAGGCGGCATGGACATGACCGGATTACGCGTCATCACACCGGGTCAGGACGGGGCCGAGGGCGAGAAGACCTCGATCCCCTATTCGCTCGAGGCGGAGCAGCAGTTGCTGGGCGCGCTTCTGACCAATAACGACGTGTTCGACCGGGTCAGCCAGATCATCAAGGCCGACCATTTCTATCACCCCGTCCATGCCCGCATCTATGACATCTGCGGCGAACGTATCCGCAAGAACGCGCTGGCCAGCCCCGTCACCATCAAGGCCTTCCTTGAAAACGATGAAGGCCTGAAGGAACTGGGCGGCCCCGCCTATCTGGCCCGCATGGCCAGTTCCGCGATCAGCGCCTATGCCGCGCGCGACTACGCCCAGATGATCCGCGAATTTGCCCTGCGCCGGGAATTGATGCAGCTGGGGCAGGATATTTCTGCCCGCGCGTCCGCTGTCGAAGTAGGCGATGAGGCCGAAGAACAGATCAAGGCCGCCGAACAGACGCTCTACAAGCTTGGGGAACAGGGCGTTGCCGAACGCGGCTTCCAAAGTTTCCTGAAAGCCGTCACCGGCGCCGTGCAGGTCGCCAATGCCGCATATCAGCGCGACGGCAAGCTGTCGGGGATTTCCACCGGGCTGGTCGATCTGGACGGCAAGATGGGCGGGTTGAACAATTCGGACCTTGTGATTCTGGCGGGTCGTCCCTCGATGGGGAAGACCTCGCTGGCGACGAACATCGCCTTCAACATCGCCAAGGCGCATAAGATGGGCGAAAAGCCCGACGGCACGCATGGGACCGTCGAAGGCGGCGTCGTGGGCTTCTTCAGTCTGGAAATGTCGGCCGAACAGTTGGCCGCGCGTATCCTGTCGGAGGCCGCCGAGGTGCCGTCCGAACGCATCCGTTCCGGCAACATGGACGAGGCCGAGTTCCGTCGTTTCGTCGAAGCCGCCCATGCTTTGCAGAACTGCCCGCTGTTCATCGACGACACGCCCGCCCTGCCCATCAACCAACTGGCCGCCCGTGCGCGCAAGCTGAAGCGGACACATGGGCTGGACGTGCTGATGGTCGACTATCTTCAGCTGCTGAAGGCCGCTTCGGCCAAGGACAGCCGCGTGAACGAGGTGTCCGAGATCACTCAGGGCCTGAAGGCCGTCGCCAAGGAATTGAACATCCCCGTCATCGCCCTGTCGCAGCTGTCGCGTCAGGTCGAAAACCGCGAAGACAAACGCCCGCAGCTGAGCGACCTGCGCGAATCCGGCTCGATCGAGCAGGACGCCGATATCGTGATGTTCGTCTTCCGCGAGGAATACTACAAGGAACGCGAAAAGCCTTCAGATGCCGATCTGGACGCGATGGCCAAATGGCAGCAGATCATGGAAAACGTCCATGGCAAGGCCGAGGTCATCCTGGGCAAGCAGCGCCACGGTCCCATCGGCACGGTGGAACTGTCCTTCGAGGGTCAGTTTACCCGTTTTGGCAACCTTGCCCGCGACCGTCAGACGCAGTGGGACTGACCTCCATCACGCGCGCTTGACTTGATCGACAGGCCCCCTGCACGCAGGATGCTGCGAAATGTAGGAGGCCACGATGACCATGCCCAAACGCCTTGCACTGGCGGCGTCCCTTGCTTTCAGTTTCGCCGCCCCCGCCATCAGTCAGGCACAGGAAACCGCCATCGTCGCCGGCGGCTGCTTCTGGTGCGTCGAGGCCGATTTCGAAAAAATGGCCGGCGTCTCCGAGGTCTATTCGGGCTTTACCGGCGGGACCCTGGCCAACCCCAGCTATGAACAAGTCACGGCTGGCGGCACCGGCCATTACGAGGCCGCACGCATCCTCTATGATCCCGCCCGCGTCAGCTATGACCAAATCATGTATGCGTTCTTCCGTTCGGTGAACCCGACCGATCCGGGCGGGCAGTTCTGCGACCGGGGCGACAGCTATCGCACCGCCATCTTCGTGCGCAACGCCGCCGAACGCCAATCAGCCGAGCGTGCCAAGGCGCAGGCCGCCGCCGATTTGGGCAAAAAGATCGTGACGCCGATCTTAGACGCGGGACAGTTCTATGACGCCGACGCCTATCATCAGGATTACTACAAGCAGAAGGACCTGATCCTGACGCGCTTCGGTCCGCGATCCAAAGCCTCGGCCTATAAGCTGTATCGCGATTCATGCGGGCGCGATCAGCGGGTGCGCGACCTGTGGGGGAATGCCGCACCTTTCGCCAATCACTAGTCTTGCACGATCTGCATAATCGGAGGAAGCTGTCGCGCCTGCCCCGCGGCCTTCAGGAACTCCGATGTCACAACTGCGCACTGCCCCCCACCTGCTGACCCTTGTGGTCCTGTCCGGCGTCTCGGCGCTGTCGATGAACGTGTTCCTGCCGTCGCTGCCCGGCATGGCGCGCGATTTCGACGTCGATTATTCGGTGATGCAGCTGTCAGTGTCCGCCTATATCGGGGCCAGCGCGGTGCTGCAGCTGCTTGGCGGACCGATCAGCGACCGCTTCGGACGCAGGCCCGTGGTGCTGTGGTCGCTGGTGCTGTTTCTGCTGGCGACGATCGGCACGATGCTGGCCGACGATATCACCACCTTCCTGATCTTCCGCCTGCTGCAATCGGTCATCACCGTCTGCATGCTGGTGCCGCGCGCGGTGGTGCGTGATCTTTACGACGGGGATCGGGCGGCCTCGATGCTGGGCTATGTCACCATGGGCATGGCGGTCGTGCCGATGATGGCCCCGGTCTTCGGCGGGGTCTTGGATGAACTGTTCGGCTGGCAGGCCAATTTCGCCGTCATGGGGCTGCTGGCGCTGATCGTACTGGGGGTGGCGTGGCGCGACATGGGCGAGACCGTGCGCGGCGGCGGCATGCCCCTGCGGCGGCAGATGGCGAATTACCCCATCCTGTTCCGGTCGCACCGCTTCTGGGGATATTGCTTGGCGGCGACGCTGTCCTCGGGGGCCTTCTTCGCCTATCTGGGCGGCGCGCCCTTCGTGGGCGACAAGGTCTTTGGCCTGACACCCGCGCAGGTCGGCTATTGGTTCGCGGCACCCAGCATCGGCTATATCACCGGCAATTTCATCTCGGCGCGCAACTCGGCACGGCTGGGGTTGAACCGGATGATCCTGATCGGGGCCATCACCTGTCTGACCGCGCTGTCGGTCGGGCTGGCGGCCGATCTGGCAGGCCATGTACGCCCGCTGATCTTCTTTGGCGCCATCGCGGCGATGAGCTTGGGCAACGGCATGGTCCTGCCCAATGCCAACGCCGGGATGATGAGCATCCGACCCGAGCTTGCGGGCACGGCCTCGGGGTTGGGTGGGGCGCTGGCCGTGGCGGGGGGCGCCGTGCTCTCGGCGCTGGCCGGGGCGCTGTTGCAGCCGGGCAGCGGGGCGACGCCGCTCTTGACCATCATGTGCTGTTCGGCCCTGGGCTCGCTTCTGGCCATCGGATGGGTCTTTCACCGTGAACGCCGGATCATGGTCCCCGCCTGAGACCACTTGCCGCGACGCCTTTGCAAAGGCTAACACTGGCTTTGCAACGGTGGGGACAGCATGGCCACGCAAAAGATCTATGCCGGCAGCGCGCTGCGCGAAACCCGCGCCCGTGCCGGGCTGACGCAGAAGCGCTTTGCCGAGACGCTTGGCGTATCCCTGCCCTATCTCTCGCAGATGGAGAACAACCACCGGCCCATTTCGGCCGGTGCGTTGCTGCGGCTGGCACAGGAATTCGGCGTCGATCTGACCACTCTGGCCGCAGGCGACGCCGAACGCATGGTCATCGACATGCAGGAGGCTTTGGCCGACCCCCTGTTCGACGCCACGCCCCCCTTGGCCGATCTGCGGTTGGCCGCGACCAACGCGCCGGTGCTGGCGCGGGCGTTTCTAGACCTCTATCGCGCGCATCGTCAAGGGCAGGAACGGCTGGCCGCGATGGATCAGGCGATCGGCGCGGACGGTCGCAACAGCCTGAGCACCCCCTGGGAGGAGGTGCGCGACTTCTTCCACTATTGCGACAACTACATCGACGCCGTCGATCGCGCCGCCGAACATTTCGCCTGTCCGGACGGGCTGCGTCAGGACCCGTGGCAGTTGGCCGTGGCGGCACTGGCGCGGTGTGACATCCATGTGCAGATGGCGGAAATGCCCGCCAATTCCGTCTTCCGCCGTCAGGGAAACCAGATCCTGGTGAATGCCGCATCCGAACCCGCCACGCGTCTGTTCCAGTTGCTGCACATCGTGGCGCTGGAACGTCAGAACGACCTGCTGGAGGCGACGCTGGATCTGGCGCGTTTCCGCAGCGATACCGCACGCGACATCGCGCGGCTTGGGCTGGCCAATTACTTCGCCGGGGCTGCGCTGATGCCCTATCGCCCCTTCCTGGCCGCCGCCCGGGCCGAGCGTCACGACCTTGAACGCCTGTCGCATCTGTTCGGCGCATCGTTGGAACAGGTGGCCCACCGGCTGTTGACGCTGCAGCGACCGGGGGCCAAGGGCGTGCCGTTCTTCTTCGTGCGCGTCGATCAGGCGGGCACCATCACCAAGCGCCATTCCGCCACGCGGCTGCAATTCGCGCGCTTTGGCGGAGCTTGTCCGTTGTGGAACGTGCATCAGGCGTTCGAACAACCGGGCCGCTTCCTGCGCCAATTGGCCGAAACGCCGGACGGGGTGCGCTATCTGTTGCTGTCGCGGGACGTGTCGAAACATGCAGGCGCCTTCAACGCGCCGGTGCGCCGCTTTGCCATCGGGCTGGGATGCGAGGTCACACAGGCCGAGGGCATGGTCTATGCCGACGGGCTGGACCTGACCAAGCCGCGGGTCTTCGATCCCATCGGCATATCCTGCCGGATTTGTCCGCGACCCGACTGCCACCAGCGTTCGGTGCCGCCAATCGACCGGCCTTTGCGCATCCCGGCGGACCGCGACGGCCCCCTGCCATATGAAATAGCGTGACTTATCAATAGGTCCGCCTTTGTATAGGCAATTACTTGCCGACTGCAGCAGAGATCCGCCAATCAAGGGAACCAATCGCCCCGACCCTGTTGCCAAGAAGGCACAGGTGCTGTTTACCCGATGCTGAACGGAACCAACGCGCAGTATCTGCAAATAATCGCGCGTATTCGGGGGACAGTGTCAGACAATGGCTGTTATCGATCGACTGAACTCTTCGCTGGAAAAGTGGCTGCCCGAGCAGCGCCTGTTCCTCCGGTCCGACGATACCACCCGCTTCGTGCGTCTGCGCCCCCTGACCCAGCTTGCCGGCATCAGCGGCATGACCGCCGTCTTCGGTTGGACGCTGGTGGCCAGTTCGTTCCTGGTGATCGACGCCGTCAGTTCCGGCAATTCGCGCGACCAGATGCTGCGGGCGCAATCATCGTTTGAGGAACGGCTGGACCAGCTGTCGGCCGAACGTGACGCCCGTGCCGCCGAAGCCCTGGCCGCCCAAAGCCGCTTTACGGTCGCGCTGGATCAGGTGTCCAAGATGCAGACCCAGCTGTTGAAATCCGAAGAACAGCGCCGCGAGGTCGAGACCGGTCTTGATGCCGTCCAGACCACCCTGCGCGACGCCATCACCGAACGCGATCAGGCCCAGGCCATCGTCACCGCCGAAGCGGGCGATCAGGCTACCCCCGACCGCAGCGGCGAGTTTTCGGTCGCGCTGGACATCCTGTCGAACGAATTGCGCAGCGCTGCCGATCAGCGCGCCTCGGCTGAACAGGAAGCTGCCGACGCACAGCTGGCCGCGCAGGAACTGACCGTCGAGCGTGACCAGATCCTGGCCCGCAACGACGAAATCCTGACCCAGCTCGAGGACGCCGTTTCGGTCTCGGTCAAGCCGCTGGACGATGTGTTCCGTTCGGTCGGGATGAACCCCGACGACGTGTTGAACACCATCCGCCGCGGTTATTCCGGCCAAGGCGGCCCGCTGACCCCGATGTCCTATTCAACCCGCGGCGACGCTGCGCTGAGCCAGGGTGAAACCAAGGCCCGCCAGATCATCGTCACGCTGGACCAGATGAACACCTATCGCATCGCGATCGAAAAGCTGCCGCTGGCGATGCCGGTCAAGGCCAGCTTCCGCTATACCTCGGGCTTCGGTCGTCGTTGGGGTCGCATGCATGAAGGCATCGACATGGCTGGTCCGATCGGCACGCCGATCTATGCCACGGGCGATGGCGTCGTCATCCATGCAGGCCGCGCCAGCGGTTACGGCAATCTGATCAAGATCCAGCATGAGCTGGGCACCGAGACCCGCTATGGCCACCTGAACCGCATCAACGTCAAGGTTGGCGATAAGGTGTCGCAAGGCGATCGCATCGGTGATATGGGAAACACTGGACGTTCGACCGGCCCGCACCTGCATTACGAAGTGCGCATGAAGGGCCGCGCCGTGGACCCGATGAGCTTCATCAAGGCAGCAGACAATGTTTTCTAAGACCCGCGTGACTGAAAATACCCGCCCGCAGCAATCCTCCGGCCCGCAACCTGCACCCGAGGCAGCCGCCCCCGCAACGCCCGAGCGCACCCCCGAGGCCCCTGCCGCCCCGGCAAGCGCACCGCGTGCGCGCACGACGCCTTCGGTGCTGTCATCGGACCTGACGGTCATCGGCAACATCAAGACCCAGGGCGACATCCAGATCGAAGGCACGGTGGAAGGCGACATCCGCGCCCACCAGTTGACGGTCGGTGAATCCGCCACCATCAAGGGCGAAATCGTAGGCGACGACGTCATCGTCCATGGCCGTGTCATCGGTCGCGTCCGTGGCCTGAAGGTGCGCCTCAGCGCCTCGGCCCGTGTCGAGGGTGACATCATCCACAAGACGATCGCCATCGAATTGGGTGCGCATTTCGAAGGCTCGGTCCAGCGTCAGGAAGACCCGCTGGCCAATGGCGGCACCAAGAAGCTGGCACCTCCCGCCGAGTGATCCACCCCACATGACGATCAGGGCCCGCTTCGGCGGGTCTTTTTCATGCGCTATTCCCCTTGGCCCCGCAGGGTGCCACAGTCGCCCCGAATGCCGACACATGGGGGGAAACCATATGAAACTGCTGCGCCACGGACCGGTTGGGTCCGAAAAACCGGGACTGCTGGATGCGGACGGTCAGGTCCGCGACCTGTCGGGTCAGATCGACGATATTTCGGGCCCTGCCCTGACGACTGCAGGCCTGCAGCATCTGCGCGAACTGGACCCTGCCAGCCTGCCGTTGGTTCCAGCGCAGGGCCTACGCATGGGGGCCTGCGTCGCGGGCGTGGGCAAGTTCATCGCCATCGGCTTGAACTATGCCGACCACGCCGCCGAGGCGGGCATGGACGTTCCTGCCGAACCCGTCGTCTTCACCAAATGGACCAGCTGCATCGCGGGACCGGACGACGATCTGCATCTGCCGAAAGGATCACAGCACACCGATTGGGAGGTCGAGCTGGGCATCGTCATCGGTGACGCGGGTCGCGACATCGCGCCCAAGGATGCGTTGAACCACATTGCGGGCTATTGCGTCGTCAACGACATCAGCGAACGCGACTGGCAGATCAACCATGGTCCGACATGGGACAAGGGCAAAGGTTACGACGGCTTTGGTCCCATCGGCCCCTGGCTGGTCACACGGGACGAGGTTCCCGATCCGCAATCCCTGCGCCTGTGGTTAGAGGTTGACGGCGAAATGCGGCAGGACGGTAATACCCGGACGATGGTCTTCGGCGTGGCCGAACTGGTCGCCTATTGCTCGCGGCTAGCGACCTTGCATCCCGGCGACATCATCACCACCGGGACGCCGCCGGGCGTGGGCATGGGCCAGAAGCCCCCGGTCTATCTGCGCAACGGGCAAGTCATGCGGCTTGGGATCGAAGGTCTGGGCGAACAGCGCCAGCGCGTGATCGGTCAGCCCTGATCGTAACGGGTGATCAGCGCCTGACAGACCGGCGGCGTGACGAATTTCGACACGTCGCCGCCAAGCCGGGCAATTTCCTTGACCAGTTTCGAGGCGATCGCCTGACGGCGGGCATCGGCCATCAGGAAGACCGTTTCGATCTCATGGTCCAGCGCGCGGTTCATGCCGACCATCTGGAATTCATATTCAAAATCGGCCACCGCCCGCAGACCGCGCACGATCATCGAGGCCCCCACGTCGCGGGCACAGTCGATCAGCAGGTTCTCGAACGGGTGGACGACAATTTCGCCGCCGGTCTTGGCGGCGATGGCATCGCATTCGGCCTGCACCATGGCCACGCGTTCTTCCAGGCTGAACAACGGCCCCTTGTCGCGGTTGATGGCGACACCGATCACCAGACGGTTGACCATCACCATGGCGCGCTGCATGATGTCGATATGACCCAAGGTGATCGGATCGAAGGTGCCGGGATAGAGTCCGATGCGCATGGGGCTGACGTCCTGTTTCAAGGTATCGGCCTTCAGGCAAACCGCATTTGCCCCCGAATTGCAAGTTCGTGATATCGTGGCGCCGCGTCAGCTGCCCATGATCATCCCGGTCAGCGCGTCCTTTTCGGCCGCCAGTTCCTTCAGCCGCCCGCTGACGGCATCCCCGATGGACACCACGCCCAGCATGTCGCCATTGCCATCGACCACAGGCATGTGGCGGAAGCGGCCCTCGCTCATCCGCTGCAGCACGGCCATGCCGTCTTCGCCGGGCGCGCAGGTCTGGACCGCCTTGGTCATCACACCGCTGATGGGTGTGGTCAGGACAGCCGTGCCGTGCTTGCCCAGCTGACGCACGATGTCACGTTCCGAAAGGATGCCTTCGGGCGTGCGCCCGTTCGATGACACGACCACGGCACCGATCCGCTGTTCGGCCAGCAGGGTCGCAGCCTCGGCCAGAGTGGCTTCGGGCTTGATCGTCACGATCAATCCAGCCTCGATCCACGGCTTGTCAGTATCCGATTTCATCGACAGCAGTTGCTTGACCAGCATCAGACGCCCCCCTTTGCGGCTTGGTTACCCTTATCAAATTCGCACAATCGCCCCGCGTCAAGTGGGACCATCGCCCGGATCGGTCAACTGTGCCTCCAGCCGGGCAACCTCGGCGCGGATCCCGGCGGCCAAAGCCTCGGCCAGCAGGGTCAGCCGACGCGATGCGCGATCGTCGGCGTGGCGGATCATCCAGAAGCTGCGGCGCAGGCTGATCTGGTCGGTCAGGATGCGCGTGACCCCCGGCGCGAAGGGAATGGCAAAGTCATGCACGATGCCCAGACCCGCCCCCGCCCGCACCGCCTGCATCTGCACCGCGACCGAATTCGAGCTGATCTGCGCCGTCTCCAGTCCCGTCGCGGACAGGTAATCCAGCTCACGGTCGAAGATCATGTCGGGTATATAGCTGATGATCCGGTGCCCGCGCAGATCGTCCAGCCCCTTCACCGGCGGGTGGCGGTACAGATAGTCGCGATGCGCGGCCAGATGCAGGTGGTAGTCGGTCAACCGCTGCACGACTAGGCGGCCCGTATCGGGGGGCGATACGGCGATGGCCATATCGGCCTCTCGCTTCGTCAGGTTGACCACGCGCGGCAGGGCGACGATCTGGATTTCCAGCCCCGGATGGGCATCGCAGAGATCGCGCGCCACCTGTGGCAGCAGGTAATTGGCGCAGCCGTCCGGCGCACCGATGCGCAGCTGGCCGGTCAGACCGGCATCGCGGCGCACTCCTTCGGCGGCGGCGGCGGCGGCCTGTTCGGCAGCCTCGGCGGGGGCGACAAGGCGCGCACCTTCCGCCGTCAGGGCATATCCCTGCGGCGTCTTCAGGAACAGCGCTGCGCCCACCGCCGCCTCCAGCCGCGCGATGCGCCGCCCCACGGTCGAGGCATCCATCGTCAGACGCCGCCCCGCCGAAGACAGGCTTTCCGTCCGCGCCACCGCCAGAAATATCCGCAAGTCGTCCCAGTCCATTCCGCAACCTTTGCAAAAATGCAAAACCCTTTTGCCATCATTCATCTTTATCTGGCATTTCCGCAAGGATATCGTCCCGGCAACAACATTCAGGAGGACGGCATGAAAGAGATTCATCACTGGATCGACGGCAAGGAAACCAAGGGCACCTCGGGTCGCTTTGCCGATGTCTTCAACCCCGCCACCGGCGAAGTTCAGGCGCGACTGTCGCTGGCCACCAAGGCCGAGCTGGACGCCGCCGTCGAAGGCGCCGCCAAGGCACAGGTCAAATGGGGCTCGACCAACCCGCAGCGCCGCGCCCGCGTGATGATGAAATTCGTCGATCTGATCAACCGCGACATGGACAAGCTGGCCGAGGCCCTGTCCGCCGAACACGGCAAGACCTTCCCCGACGCCAAGGGCGACGTCCAGCGCGGGTTGGAAGTCATCGAATTCTGCATCGGCGCGCCGCATCTGCTGAAGGGTGAATTCACCGACAGCGCCGGCCCCGGCATCGACATGTATTCCATGCGCCAGCCGCTTGGCGTCGTTGCGGGCATCACGCCCTTCAACTTCCCCGCCATGATCCCGCTGTGGAAGATGGGCCCGGCGCTGGTCTGCGGCAACGCGATGATCCTGAAACCGTCCGAGCGTGACCCCTCGGTTCCGCTGATGCTGGCCAAACTGCTGCAGGAAGCCGGTCTGCCCGATGGCGTGCTGCAAGTCGTCAACGGCGACAAGGACAGCGTCGATGCGATCCTGGACAATGAGACCATCCAGGCCGTCGGCTTTGTCGGCTCGACCCCCATCGCGCAATACATCTATGAACGCGCCTCGGCCAACGGCAAGCGTGCGCAGTGCTTCGGCGGTGCCAAGAACCACATGATCATCATGCCCGATGCCGATCTGGATCAGGCCGCCGACGCGTTGATCGGGGCCGGTTACGGCGCGGCTGGCGAACGCTGCATGGCGATCTCGGTTGCTGTGCCGGTGGGCGAAAAGACCGCCGACGCGCTGATCGAGAAGCTGATCCCGCGCATCGAAAAGCTGAAGGTCGGTCCCTGGACCGCGGGCGACGATGTCGATTACGGTCCGGTCGTCACCAAGGCCGCCAAGGAAAACATCCTGCGTCTGGTCCAGACCGGCGTCGATCAGGGTGCCGAACTGGTCGTCGATGGCCGCGACTTCAACCTGCAGGGATACGAGGACGGCTTCTTCGTCGGCCCGCATCTGTTCGACCGCGTCACGCCCGACATGGACATCTATACGCAGGAAATCTTTGGCCCGGTCCTGTCAACCGTCCGCGCCGGCAGCTATGAAGAGGCCATCCAGCTGGCGATGGACCACGAATACGGCAACGGCACGGCCATCTATACCCGCGACGGTGACACGGCCCGCGATTTCGCCAGCCGCATCAACATCGGCATGGTTGGCGTGAACGTGCCGATCCCGGTTCCGCTGGCCTATCACACCTTCGGCGGCTGGAAGAAATCGGGCTTTGGCGACCTGAACCAGCACGGCCCGGACGCGTTCCGCTTCTATACGCGCACCAAGACCGTGACCGCACGCTGGCCCTCGGGCATCAAGGAAGGCGGAGAGTTCAACTTCAAGGCCATGGACTGATCCCACGACCCTGATCTGAACGAACCGGATGGACCGGGGGCCCGCGCCCCCGGTCCATCGCGACCACGGGCTTCCCTGAATGGAAACCGCCCATGACCACCGAACCTGATTTCACCCTTGGCATCGAAGAGGAATATCTTCTTGTCGATGCCGATACCGGCGATCTGGCCCCTGCCCCGCAGGCGCTGATGGATGCCTGCACCGCCGAGCTGGGCCATCAGGTCAGCCCCGAATTCCTGCGCTGCCAGATCGAGATCGGCACCCCCGTCAGTGCCAATGTGACCGAGGCCCGCGACCACCTGCGCCGCCTTCGCGCCTGCGTGTCACGCCATGCCGCCGATCACGGGCTGGCACCGATTTCCGCGTCCTGCCACCCGCTGGCCGATTGGCGTGATCAGGACCACACCGACAAGGACCGCTACAACCAGCTGTCGCGCGATCTGGGCGGCGTGGCGCAGCGGATGGTCATCTGCGGGATGCATGTCCATGTCGGCATCCCCGACAAGGCGCAGCGCATCGACCTGATGAACCAGCTGTCCTATTTCCTACCGCATCTGCTGGCGCTCTCGGCCTCCAGCCCGTTCTGGCAAGGGCAAGATACGGGGCTGGCCTCCTATCGCACGACGGTCTTCGGGGGGATGCCGCGCACCGGCCTGCCGCCGTTGATGCGCAGCTGGGACGAATACGAACGGTCCATCAAGGCGCTGACCGATCTGGAGGTGATCGAGGACAGCAGCAAGATCTGGTGGGACCTGCGCCCCAGCAACAAGTTCCCGACGCTGGAAACCCGTATCTGCGACGCCTGCCCCCGGATCGAGGATGCCGTGACGCTGGCCGCCCTGATCCAGGCGACGCTGCGGATGCTGTGGCGGCTGTCGCGCAGCAATATCCGCTGGCGGGAATACGACAACTTCCTGCTGGGCGAGAACCGCTGGCGGGCCATGCGCTATGGCACCTCGGAAGGGCTGATCGATTTCGGCGCCCGCCAGATCGTCCCTTTCGACCAGATCGCCGAGGATTGGCTGGCCCTGATCGCGCGGGATGCCGATGCGCTGGACAGCCAGCCACAGGTCGCCCGCCTGCGCGACATGGTGGCACGGGGCACGGCCGCGCAGGCACAGCGCGACGTCGCCGCCCGCGCCCGCAGCGCCGGTGCGACCTCGCCCGAGGTGATGCGCGCCGTGACGAAACACCTGACGGAGCAGTTCACATGCGACCTATGACCGCCGGGCCTTGCAATATTCTGGCAACATCTGGCAATTAAACATCTGTTCAATTCAGCACATCTGGGGAGGGATGCCGCATGGATTTCGCACTGAGTGAGGAGCAGCAGGCCATTTTCGACATGGCCCGCGATTTCGGCCAATCCCGCATCGCCCCCTTCGCCCGCGAATGGGAAGCCGAAGGAACCATTCCCCGCGACCTGTGGGCCGAGGTCGCGGAACTGGGCCTTGGCGGGCTCTACGTCTCCGAGGATCACGGCGGATCGGGCCTGTCGCGGCTGGACGGGACGCTGGTCTTCGAGGCCCTGTCGATGGCCTGCCCCTCGGTCGCGTCCTTCCTGTCGATCCACAACATGTGTGGCGGCATGATCGACAAATTCGGCAGCGAAGAAGCAAAGCAACGCTGGCTGCCCGACCTGTGTTCGATGAAGCGCATCTTCAGCTATTGCCTGACCGAACCCGGCAGCGGGTCGGATGCCGCCGCCCTACGCACGACGGCCCGCGCCACGGACGACGGATGGATGCTGAACGGCACCAAGGCGTTCATTTCCGGTGGCGGCTATTCCAACGTCTATATCGCCATGGTCCGCACCGGCGACAACGGCGCCAAGGGGATCAGCACCGTGCTGGTCGAAAATGGCACGCCGGGCCTGTCCTTCGGCGCGCTGGAGGACAAGATGGGCTGGCGGTCCCAGCCCACCGCGCAGGTGCAATTCGACGATTGCACCATTCCGGCCGACAACCTGCTGGGTCAGGAAGGACGCGGCTTCAGCTATGCCATGGCAGGTCTGGACGGCGGTCGCCTGAACATCGCGGCCGCGGCCTTGGGCGGTGCGCAATCGGCGCTGGATGCGACGCTGGCCTATATGGGCGAGCGCCACGCCTTCGGGAAATCGCTGGACCAGTTCCAGGCCCTGCAGTTCCGCTTGGCGGAAATGGAGACCGCCCTGCAATCCAGCCGCATCTTCCTGCGCCAGGCCGCATGGAAGCTGGATCACGGCACCCCGGACGCCAGCAAGTTCTGCGCCATGGCCAAGCTGCATGTCACCGACCGTGCATTCGAGGTGGCCAACCAGTGTCTGCAACTGCATGGTGGCTATGGTTATCTGGCCGATTACGGGATCGAAAAGATCGTGCGCGACCTGCGCGTGCATCAGATCCTGGAAGGCACGAATGAGATCATGCGCCTGATCATCTCTCGGGCGCTGCTGGCCGAACGGGGGTAAGGCTTTGGAAGACCTGAATATTCGCATCAATGGCCGCGCGGGGCGTATCACCCTGACGCGGGAAAAGGCGCTGAACGCGCTGACGCATGACATGGCCTTGGCTGTTCTAAAGGCGCTGAACGATTGGCGCGACGATCCTGAAGTTGACCTTGTGATCATGGACGCGGCGGGCGACCGCGCCTTCTGTGCGGGCGGCGACATCGCGGCGGTCTATCACGCAGGGCGCGCGGGCAACCATCAGGTGGGGCGCGATTTCTTCCGTGACGAATACCTGATGAATGCCGCCATTGCGGATTTCCCCAAGCCGGTCGTAGCCTTCATGCAGGGCTTTGTCATGGGCGGCGGCGTCGGCTTGGGTGGTCATGCCAGCCACCGCATCATTGGCGACACGACCCGCATTGCCATGCCCGAAAGCGGTATCGGTCTGATCCCCGACGTCGGCGGGACGTGGCTGCTGGGTCGTGCGCCGGGGCGCATCGGGGAATATCTGGCGCTGACCGGCGCGCGGATGGGACCGGGCGATGCGATCCATGCCGGTTTCGCCGACACCTATCTGCCCGAGGCTGACTGGCCCGCCCTGATCGAAACGCTGGAACAGACTGGCGAAATTCACCGGATTACCGGGGCCGACGCCCCCGCCGCGACCCTAGCCTACCGCGATCTGTCGACCTTCGGCGGCCGCAATGTCGCCGACATCATCGAAGCGGTCGAATCCGCCAAAGACACCGACAGCCTCAAGGCGCTTCAACGAAACTCGCCCCTGTCGATGGCGGCGGGGCTGTTCATGGTCCGGGCCGCGCGGGGCGATCTGCGCATTCAGGAATCGCTTAGCCGCGAATACCGCTTTACGGCCCGCGCGACCGAACAGACCGATTTTCTGGAGGGCGTGCGCGCCCAGATCATCGACAAGGATCGCAGTCCGAAATGGACCGCCGAAGCTTCGACAGCGGCCGTGCAGGCCGTGCTGGCCCCCTTGGGCACCGACGAAATGACATGGGAGAACGCGGAATGAAGATCGGTTTCATCGGTTTAGGCAACATGGGCGCGCCCATGGCCGCCAATCTGGCCAAGGCAGGCCATCAAGTCACGGGCTTTGACACCGCCGCCCCCATGCCGCCGGGTGTGACCGCCGCCGACAGCGCCGAATGTGCCGCCGAAAGTGCCGATGTCGTTATCACCATGTTGCCGAACGGCCAGATCCTGCGTGCCGTTGCCGACAGCATCATCCCCGCGATGCAGGCCGGCGCGGTCCTGTGCGATTGTTCGACGGTGGATGTGGACAGCGCCAAGTTGGTCGCCGAACAGGCCCGCACGGCAGGGCTGGGTGCAGTGGATGCGCCGGTTTCGGGCGGGATCGGCGGCGCGCAGAACGGCACGCTGACCTTCATGGTCGGCGGCGACGTCAGCGATTTTGCCAAGGTCGAGGCTCTGCTTGAGATCATGGGCCAGAAGACCGTCCATTGCGGCGACAGTGGCGCGGGTCAATCCGCCAAGATCTGCAACAACATGATTCTGGGCGTCACCATGATCGCCACCTGCGAGGCTTTCGCCCTTGCCGACAAGCTGGGTCTGGACCGCCAGAAGATGTTCGACGTCGTGTCCACCAGTTCGGGCAGCAGCTGGTCGATGAACACCTATTGCCCGGCACCGGGGGTCGGCCCCAGCTCTCCCGCGGACAATGATTATCGCCCGGGATTTGCCGCCGAACTGATGCTGAAGGACCTGAACCTGTCGCAGCAGGCCGCGGAATTTGCCCATGCCGACACGCCCATGGGACGGATGGCCCAACAGCTGTATCAGCGGTTTGTCGAAGACGAAGACGGCCGCGGGCGTGACTTTTCTGCCATGCTGCCAAGATTTACATCGAAAGGACGCTGAATCCGATCACGGTCGGGTGGACTATGCGGAACCCTGCGGCAAAAGGCTGGTTGAGATATCAGAGATGAACCCGGGAACCGCGATCCATGAAGGCGCAGACGATCATAGTGGCAACCTTGATGGCAGGGCTGGGCCTCGGCTCGCTGACGACCTATGCGCCGGACACCTTGCGCGTGACCAGCGTCGCCGCCAAGCAGCCGGCGGATCGTCCCGTCATCGGTGAGGTTCCCGGCAAGGGTCAGGCGCGTCGTATCAGCAATCCGGGCAGCTATGGCCTGGGCGGCGACATCGCCGGAAGCGTTTATGCAATCGTTTCGGGACATCTGGTCCGGCTGGACAAGAAGTCTGGGCGGATCATCTCGATCCTGCGGCCCGTTCCAAGGTAATTAACCTGCCAGCAAGGCCCGTGCCGCATCTGTCGCCGCATCTGTCACGCGATCACCCGACAGCATCCGTGCGATTTCAGCGGTACGTTCTTCGGGATCCAAAGCGACGACATTCGAAGTCGTCATTCCCTTCGTCACCGATTTCGCCACACGGAAATGCACCGCACCAAGTGCCGCGACCTGAGGCGAATGGGTAATGACCAAGACCTGCGACCCTTGGGCCAAGGCCTGCAAACGACGCCCCACCGCATCTGCAGTCGCACCGCCGACGCCGCGGTCGATCTCATCGAAGATCATCACCAGCGCATCGTTGCCCCGCGCCAGACAGACCTTCAAGGCCAGCAGAAAGCGAGACAGCTCGCCCCCCGAGGCGATCTTGTCCAGCGGACCCGAGGGCGCGCCGGGGTTCGTGGCGACGGTAAAGGCTACGACGTCGCGTCCGTCCGGCCCCGCCTCGCCTTCCGATACCCGGGTTTCAAAGACGGCGCGATCCATCTTCAGCGGAACCAGTTCTGCGGTGACAGCGCGATCCAGCTGCTTGGCGTGGCGGGCGCGCTGTGCCGTCAGCTTGGCGGCCGCGTCGTCATAGGCCTGCGCGGCGGCTGCGGCATCGGCCCGCAGCGTTCCGATCTGCGCCTCACCGGCATCGATGCGACCCAGCCTTGTGCGAAGTTCATGTCCCAGTTCGGCCAGATCATCGGCCAGCACATCGTGTTTGCGCGCCAAGGCGCGTAGGGCAAACAAGCGTTCCTCGGTGGATTCCAGCAAATAAGGGTCGAACTCCAGCGCGCTCAGCGTGTCCTCGACGCCGCGTGTCGCCTCTCCCAGTTCGATCAGGGCACGTGACAGGGCGGCCAGTGGCGGATCAAGACGACCCTCTGCGTGGTCCGAGACGCCCTCCAACCAGCGACCGGCATCGACCATCGCCTTTTCGGCACCGTCATTTCCCAACAATTGCAGGGCGCGGGCGACATCGTCGCGGATCCGTTCGGCCCCCTGCATCTGCCTGCGGGCGATGTCGAGGCTTTGTTCTTCGCCGGGTTCGGGGGCAAGCTTGTCGATCTCATCAACGGCATGGCGCAGGAATTCTTCCTCCTGACGCGCAGCCTCCAGTGCGGCCTCGGCCTGCGCCAACTGCTGCGCGGCCTCGCGGCGCAGGTTCCACGCCTTGCGGACGGGTTTGGTATCGATGACGCCAAAGGCATCCAGCAGCGCGCGATGCCCGCGCGGGTTCAGCAGCCCGCGATCATCATGCTGGCCATGCAATTCCACCAGCGTTTCCGACAGCTTGCGCAGCACTTCGCCCGAAACGCGGCGGTCGTTGACCCAGCCGGTTTTGCGGCCATCCAGCGCGTTCACACGTCGCAGGATCAATTCGTCTTCCTCGACGCTGATCCCGGCTTCGGTCAGGACGGCACGCGCGGGATGATCGGCGGGCAGGTCGAAAACGGCCTGAACCTCGCCCTGTTGGGCGCCGCTGCGAACCAGATCGGCACGGCTGCGCCAACCCAGAACAAAGCCCAGACAATCCAGAAGAATCGATTTGCCCGCGCCGGTTTCGCCAGTCAGGACGTTCAATCCGGGGCCAAACCCCAAATCCAGCCGCTCGATCAGCAGCATGTCGCGGATATCAAGCGAACGGAGCATGCGATGTCGGACCGCGACCTTGGCCTGTATGGCGGAAGGCTACAGCCATCTTCCTTCAATGGTTTGGCGATAAACGTTGGTCAGCCAGCTGTCACCCTTGGCCTCGGCCGACAGACCGCGTCCGCGCAGCTGACGGAAGGCGTCCTGATAGAAGGGTGAGGACTGGAAATTGTGGCCCAGAATGGCGCCAGCGGTCTGCGCTTCGTCCATCAGGCCCAAGGCCAAATAGGATTCCACCAGACGCAGCAGCGCTTCGGGCGTTTGCGAGGTTGTCTGGAATTCCTCGACCACGACGCGGAAACGGCTGACGGCGGCGGCGTAATGGCCCCGCTTCAGATAATAACGCCCGATCTCCATTTCCTTGGCGGCAAGGTGATCGAAGGCCAGGTCGAACTTCAGGATGGCGCTGCGGGCATATTCGCTGTCGGGATATTGTTCGATGACAGTGCGCAGCCCCTGCAGCGCCTGGAAGGTCAGCCCCTGATCGCGACCGACATCGTCGATCTGGTCGTAATAGGACAGCGCCAGCAAGTATTGCGCATAGGCTGCATCTTCGTCTCCCGGATAGGTATCCAGAAAACGCTGCGCAGCGCCCCGTGCCTCTTCGTAGTTCTTGGCTTTGTGGTTGCCATAGGCCTGCATGATCAAGGCACGCTTGGCCCATTCGGAGTAGGGATAAAGGCGCTCGATTTCGCTGAAATAGAAGACCGCGTCATCGGGTTCGCCGCTGTTCTCCAGCTCGAACTCACCGCGTTTGTAGATTTCTTCTGCGGTGAATTTGTCGAGGTTCTGCTTTCGTGCGGCGTCGCCGTTGCCGGCACACCCTGCAAGAACCAAGCCCGACAGCATCACAGCCATCACCGAAGCCGAAATTTTCGAGCCCGCCATCTTTACCCTGCCCTACAATTCTGCCGTGCGGCCGCCCCTGAAAGGCTGCGCTGCCGGCACCTCCTAGCACAGAACATCAGGGGGCGCAAAATGGCAATCCGTTGAATTCCGCGTGGGTTTCCCGTGACGTCGCAAGGAAGCATCGGGGAATCGGCCAGGCGGTCGATTTCATTCAGCCGCAAAAGCAAAGGCGGCCATATCGGCATCTGCCAGCATATGTTCGGTGATGCGCGCACCCGGCAGGCGATCTTCCAGATCGGCCGAGCAGACCTCCCACGTCCAGGCGGTCGGATCGGCGAACAGCGCACGCAGCAGGTGGTTCGTCATCGCATGACCCGCACGGTGACCGGTATAGCGTGCCAGCAGCGGTGCACCGGCCAGTGCCAGATCGCCGGTGGCATCCAGCATCTTGTGACGCACGGCCTCGTCCTGATGGCGCAGGCCACCGGGCGAAAGCACCTGCGCGCCATCAACGACGACCGCGTTCAGATAGGTACCACCAAGGGCCAGACCGTTCTGGCGCATCGTCTCGACATCGGACGCGCGGCAGAAGGTGCGGCTGTCGGCCAGTTCGCGCAGGAATGCACCGTTGGCCATGTCCAGACGCTTTTCCTGATGACCGATCGCAGCATCCGTGAAGTCGATCTGGAAATCGATCTCAAGATGGTCGGCGGGGCTGAGGCGGGCAAAGGCTTCGCCGTGACGAACCTCGACCGTGCGCAGGACGCGGATGGCGCGCAGTTGGGCATTCTGGCGTTCGATGCCGGTGTCCAGAATTGCATCGACGAAGGGCGCTGCCGAACCGTCCAGAATCGGAACCTCGGGGCCATCGACGGTGATCAATGCGTTGTGGATCCCGGTGCCTGCCAGCGCGGCCATGACGTGTTCGACCGTGGACAGGGTCACGCCCTGGCCATTGTCCATCAGCGTGCACAGCGGCGACGGGGTCACCTGGTCCCAAATGGCGGGAATGTCAACGGCAGGCGTCAGGTCGATCCGACGAAAGACGATGCCATGACCGGCGGGGGCCGGATGGATCACAAGCTGGGCCGAGGCTCCGGAATGAAGTCCGACGCCCGAGAATGCCACCTTATCTTTCAATGTCGCCTGCATGATATGCCTGCCTTCGTTTCTTGTTGTCACGACCTTCGTGGTCCGTGTCAGTTCAGCTAGGATCAGACGCCCAAGCATTCAATTAACGTTTTGTAACGGAGTGAAACACTTGGGGGCCGCCGTGGACAGGCAGGGGGTGATATCAAGTCAAACATTTGGATTGGCAAGCAAAAAGGGCCGCCAGAGGCGACCCTTTCCGTCAGTCGGATGCCAGTTTCGTGATCGCGCTCAGTTTGCCTGACGGCGAAGGAAAGCCGGAATTTCGACATTGTCCTGCCCGCTGTCGGGGCTGGCCAGATCGTCGAAATCGGTTTCCTGCTGACGCGCACGGGTGGCGACACGTTCGTTCACACGCTCGGCGATCGAGGAAGACGACGGCTTCTGCGCCGTCGACTGATCGCCATGACCAGCCATCCGCTCAAGCATGCGGCCAAGACCGCTCATGCGGTTGTTGGGGGCTGTTGCCTGCGCGGGCTGCTCCTTGGGGGCGCCCGACGCGCTGCCGGTCTGGTTGTGGTTGTCGACGGCACGACGCAGGCGATCCATCACCTCGGGGGCGGGCTGACCTGCACGAGCGGCTTGCGGTGCGCGCGGCGCGACGAACGCGGATGCGTCGTCGTCGATACGGGCGGCAGGTGCCTGGCGGGTGTTGTCCTTGGGCTGATAGGCTGGCTGCGGCATGTCTTCTTCGGTCCGGGCAGCAGGTGCCTGCGGAGCGGCGGGCTCGGGCTGCTGAGCGACGGGCGGGGTCACGCGGCGCTGCGGCATCTGAGGCTCGGCTTCGGCCTGCGACCCGACGACCGGGTTCTGCGTCAGCGGTGCAGCCATGCTGCGGCGGGGCGAGGGAACCTCGGCCACGGCGGCGGCGGCATCGATGCCCGTGGCGACGACCGAAACGCGGATGTTGCCATCCATGTCCGGATCCAGCGTGGAACCGACGATGATGTTGGCGTCGCTGTCGACCTTGTCGCGGATAACGTTTGCTGCCTCGTCCAGCTCGAACAGGGTCATGTCGTAACCGCCGGTGATGTTGATCAGAACACCACGCGCGCCGTTCAGGCTGATTTCATCCAACAGCGGGTTGGCGATGGCGCGCTCGGCAGCTTCCTGCGCACGGTTGTCGCCGGTCGCTTCGCCGGTGCCCATCATCGCCTTGCCCATTTCGTCCATCACGGCGCGAACGTCGGCAAAGTCCAGGTTGATCAGACCCGGACGGACCATCAGGTCGGTCACGCCCTTGACGCCTTGGTACAGCACGTCATCGGCCATCGCGAAGGCTTCGGTAAAGGTGGTCTTTTCGTTGGCCAGACGGAACAGGTTCTGGTTCGGAATGATGATCAGCGTGTCGACGACCTTCTGCAGGGCTTCGACACCCTCCTCGGCCTGACGCATCCGCTTGGTGCCTTCGAACTGGAAGGGCTTGGTCACGACGCCGACGGTCAGGATACCCATTTCACGGGCAGCCTGCGCGATGATCGGGGCCGCACCGGTGCCGGTGCCGCCGCCCATACCTGCGGTGATGAAGCACATATGCGCGCCCATCAGATGATCGACGATGTCTTCGATGGTTTCTTCGGCGGCCTTGGCGCCGATCGAAGGCTTGGCGCCGGCACCCAGACCTTCGGTCACTTTCGGGCCCATCTGCACGCGGCTGGTCGCCAGCGACTGCTGCAGCGCCTGCGCGTCGGTATTCGCGACCACGAATTCGACACCATCAAGCTGCTTCTGGATCATGTTGTTGACCGCGTTGCCGCCTGCCCCGCCAACACCGAAGACGGTGATGCGTGGCTTCAGCTCTTCTTCGTCATTCATCATCAGATTGAGGTTCATGGTGTCCGCCTGTAATCGCTGCTTCGTTATCGGGCGCGGGCTGCCCGCTCGAATCCCCGTATTTGCTGACTATCGTAAACATTCCCTCGCCAAGCGTCACCCAAAAAACACAGTCGCCACGCAGAATATGGCGGTGATTGGACAATGTTTCGGCGGTATCTTGCCACAACATCCGAATATGGTGGCCGCATCATACGACCTCCATATTCCATGCCATTTCGGCACCTTCACCAGTTGTTTTTGAACCAGCGATAGGCGCGCCGGAAACTGCGTCCCGGATAATTGTCGGCGGGCATTTCGAAGTCCCACCATTCGTCCTGCGGATGTGCCGCAAACAGCGCCAGACCGACCGCACTGGAAAAGCTCGGGTCAGTCAGTTCATGCGCCAGACCATCGATCCGCAGCGGCCTGCCGCAGCGGATGTTCGGGCCCAGAATGCGCGTCGCCAGCCCGTCCAGACCAGGGATCTGGCTGCCGCCGCCGGTCAGTACGATCTGCTGGCTGGGCATGTAATCAAAACCCGCCGCATCCAGCACGCCACGCACGTTTTCCAAGATCTCCTCGACGCGCGGGCGCATGACGCCGATCACATCGGCGCGGCTGACGGTGCGGCGGTCGGTTTCCCAATCGCCGGTATTGCCGCCGACGTCGATCATCTCGCGATCGTCCTGCCCGGTCGCCTCGACACCGCCATCAAGCGTCTTCAGACGCTCGGCCACGGGCAGCGGCACGCGCAAACCCTGGGCAATATCTTGGGTGATCAGATTGCCGCCGATCGGCACGTGATCGGAAAAGATCATGTGCTTCTTGATGAAGATCGAGACCCCCGTCCCGCCCCCGCCGAAATCGATGCAGGCGGCGCCCAGTTCCTGCTCGTCCTCGACCAGACTGGCGCGGGCTGATGCATAGGGCGCCGAAGCGATGCCCGCCAGTTCCAGATCACAGCGGCGGATGCATTGCACCAAATTGCCCATGACATCGCCGTCGACGGTCAGGACATGCATGTCGCAGAACAGCTTGTTGCCGACGTGATCGCGCGGATCGGCCAGACTGGACCGGTTGTCAACGGCGAAATTCACCGGCTGTGCATGCAGCACTTCGCGGCCACGACCGAAATCGGGAACCTCGCAGGCGGCCATGACCGAGGCGACATCATGCTCGGCGACCTTGCCCGCCGCCAGGGTGATGTCGCCCGCAAGTCCATAGGACGACGGCGAACCGCCCGAAAGGCAGGCGATGACATGATCGATCCGGACGCCGGCCAGCTTCTGCGCGGCGGCGACGACGGTGCGGATGGCACGTTCCGTTTCGGCCATCGTCTCGATCTGGCCACGGCGCATGCCCCGCGACCGGGTCGAGGCCGCGCCGATCACGCGGAAATTCACCTGCCCCGCCATCGGCCCCACGCCGTCGGTTTCGCGGAAGGTGCCCGTTCCATCAAAACGCAGCACCAAACATGCGATCTTGGACGTGCCGATATCCAAAATCCCGATCACGCCCCTTTGCAGGGCGGCCCGGCGCATGTTCCGCATCGCGCGCTGAGTCTGGTACAATTCCGCCATTCGCTTGGTCCCCCCTTTGCCGATTTTCAGCTTTTTGTTTCGTCTTCCAGTGGCGCGCCATCCGGTCCCAGCAGGGACAGTCCGCGTGCGCCACGGATTGTATTGCGGGCATCCATCCCCAAACGCAGCACCGGTCGCTGCGGATCGCGCAGGTTGACGATGTTGACATCGCGGGCCAGCAGATCCTCGGCCCGGTCAAGGGCGATGGCAGCCTCGAGCGCGACAACGGCGCCATGTTCGGGCAGCATGATGCGCTGCCCCTGATCCAGAACCAGATCCCACCGACGCTCGCCCCGGCGCACCAGACCTCGCACGCGCGGCAGGATCGGTCCCGCAGCATCGAACAGGTTCAGCGCCTCGGAGGTCACGACATCGGCCCCATCCCCCGAAATCAACGGCAATGCGGGCCGCACCTCGCGCGAGGTGACGCTGGCAACGCGGTGGCCGCCCCGATCCAGGATCTCGATCCCGCGGGCACGCCGCCACAGGATCGCGGGTTCACGTTCCTTGACCACCGCCGACAGGATACCGCCCGGCTTGACGCGCAGATCGATGCTTTCGACCGCGTCCAGCTGCATCACCTGAATGCGCAGCGCGGGAAGATCGATATCGAAGCTGGAAGCCGGCAGATCGACCGGTAGCATGGCCCGCAATGCACGCTCCACCACCGGGGACGCACCCTCGATGGTCATGGTGCGGACCTGGAATTCTTCGCGGCTCTGGATCTTGTCGACGACCGAGGCGATGCCGCCTTTCAGCAGCGCACGGCGGTCCTCATCTGCCAGCCAAAGCCCTGCGACCATGGCGATCAGGAAGGCCGGAACCCCCACGCGCACCATCCGGCGATAGAGCGGCGTCAGCCACATCCGTTCCAGACGGTACTTCAGACGCGAAGGCGCGGGATCGCGCCGCTGGCGGGCGGGTTCGGTGGTGCTTTGTTTTCCGGGGCGGTGATCGATCACGACCGGCACATCGCATCCTCCACCATCCACCGCATCAGGGCGGGGAAATCGATGCCGACATGCGCGGCCTGTTCGGGCGCAAGCGAGGTCGGGGTCATGCCGGGCTGGGTGTTCACCTCGAGGATGATCAGACCCTCGACCCCGCGCGCCTCGTCCCAACGGAAGTCGGTGCGGGTCAGACCGCTGCAGCCAAGCGCATCATGGGCACGCCGGGCCAGCGACAGGCAGGCATCGCGGATATCATCGGGGATCTGCGCCGGAATGACGTGACGCGATCCGCCGACGGTGTATTTGGCAGCGTAATCATACCAGCCGTCGGTGATGATCTCGGTCACCTCCAGCGCGCGGTCGCCCATGACGGTGGTGGTCAGTTCGCGTCCCGGCGCATAGGTTTCCACCATCACGCGCTCAGGCATGTCATCGGACAGCTGCGGCGGCTGATTGGCCCCGTCATGCACGATATAGACGCCCACGGACGATCCTTCGTCGTTGGGCTTGACCACATAGGGCGCGGGAATGACGTGGCGCAGGCGCACCTCGGCGGCATCGGCGATGACGCTTTCGACGATGGGCAGATTGGCGGCGCGGAAGGCATCCTTGGCGCGGGTCTTGTCCATCGCCAGCGCCGAGGCCAGCACGCCCGAATGCGTATAGGGCAGCCCCAGCCATTCCAGCAGACCCTGCACGCAGCCGTCTTCACCCCATTTGCCATGCAAGGCGTTGAAGACCACGTCTGGCTGGCATTCGGTCAGCGCCCGGACGACCTGATCGCCCAAGGCATCATCCAGAACGATCTGGGTTACCTGATATCCTGCCACCCGCAGCGCATCCGCGCATTCGCGACCCGATGACAGCGAAACCTCTCGCTCGGCCGAGGGGCCACCCATCAGGATCGCGACCGAGTGGGCTGTCCTGCTCGACCTGCCCGCCACTTCCATCGCCTTTCGCGCCCGGTTGATCCGGGCTTCAGATTTGATACGTCGCACCCGTTCTGGGCGTCACACGTGCCTAAAGGTTACATGCAAAGCGGGTATCGCAAAAGACTGAATTTTCCGCTAACGCGCAATCGGCGGCATGGCGCGCCTATTCGTCCTCGGGCGCGGGATCACCGATGCGGATGACCTCCCACTGCAGGTCGTGACCGCTTTCCTCCATGACGCGGCGGCGGACCAGTTCGCCCAGTGCCTCCAGCTCGGCGGCGGTGGCGGCGCCGGTGTTCAGCAGAAAGTTCGGATGTTTTTCCGACATCTGCGCCCCGCCCCAGCTGTGACCGCGCAGTCCGGCCTGATCGATCAGGGACCAGGCCTTCAGATCATGGGTATCATCCGCCTGCCCGGTCGAACTGAAGCCCGCCGGATTGCGGAAGGTCGATCCGGCGCTGCGTTCGCGCGTGGGCTGGCTGGCGTCGCGGCGGGCCAGTTGATCGGCCATCTTGACGTGCAGGGCATCGGGATCGCCCTTTTCCGCCGTGAAGACCGCCTGCGTGATGATCCAATCATCGGGAATTTCCGAATGGCGATACCCGAAGCCCAGCTCGGCGGCCTGCATGGTGATCATGTCGCCCTGCCGGGTCACCACCTGTATTTCGACAAGGTGATCAGCCACATAGCTGCCATAGCAGCCTGCATTCATCCGCACGGCCCCGCCGATGCTGCCCGGTATCGTGCGCAGGAAGGTCAGGTCCAGACCCGCTTCGGCAGCACGGCGTGCGACCTGCGCATCCAGCGCGGCCGCGCCGACGGTCACCGTCTGCCCATCCACCACGACCGAATTGAAGGCGCGCCCAAGGCGCACCACCAGACCGCGAATGCCGCCGTCGCGCACGATCAGGTTGCTGCCCACGCCCATGGGAAACACCGGAACAGCGGGGTCCAGAGCGGCCAGAAATTCGGCCAGATCCTCGGGGTCGGCGGGCTGGAACAGCCAGTCGGCAGGCCCTCCGACGCGAAGCCATGTCAGGCTGTCCAGGGGACGGTTCGGGGTCAGGGTGCCGCGCGGGGTGGGAAGGTCAAAGCTCATGCGTCAGGTGGTAGCCAGCGGCGCGCGGCGCGTCAACTGCGCGGGGCGATCAGATCAGGAATGTGGCCGCAGCGGCACCAAGCGCCAGCACGAATGCCACCGCAGTGACCAGCCCTGCCCCCTGGCGCCACCGGACCTTGTGGCGGCGGATATGGGCGATGGCCAGCCCCACGGCCATGCCCAGCAGCGCCGGCAACACCGTGAAGGCCTGCGCCACGATGGCCGCCAAGTCGTGAAACCCGTCACGCCCCCGCGCGGCAAACAGCAGCTGGAAGGCGATCGCCATCAGCAACAGCGCCAGCACCATCAATGGCCAGCGCAACTTCAGCCGTGCACTGCCCCAGCCGATGAAGCCCGACCCGACCAGGCAGAACCCTGCAATGATCCAAGGGTTCATGGGTGTTGCCTGCCGTCGATCACGGGCGGGGCGATGGCGCGACGGCGGCAAAAGGGACGCACGATCAGCGCCAGCAATCCAAGCGCAAAGCTGGCCACGCCGATCCCCGGGCCCCACAGCAGCGTCAACCATCCAAGGCTGGGAACGCCAAGGGCGATAAGAACGACGGTCGCGGGGGACCGGAGGCGGTCAGGTAAAAGCGGAACAAGACAGGCGGCAAGCAGCCACATTCCGGTGACCGCCAAGGCCATCACCGGATATGAGGGCAGCTGGATGCCCGTCATGCGGCCTGACCCTGCAGGCGGGCCGGAAGGTTGTTGGCCCAGGCCGAGATGGTCCCTGCACCAAGGCACACCACCATGTCGCCCGGACGGGCCTGTTCGCGAACCAGCCGTTCCAGGTCATCCTCGGACAGGATGGCGCGGGCGTGGCGGTGGCCATGGGCGATCAGACCGGCGACCAGATCGTCGCGGCCCGCGCCGGGGATCGGGTCTTCGCCCGCGGCATAGACGTCCGCGATGGCCACGACGTCAGCTTCGTTGAAGCAGGTGCAGAAGTCGTCGAACAGCGTTGACAGGCGCGAATAACGATGCGGCTGATGGACGGCGATGACCCGACCGGTCGTCGCCTGACGCGCGGCCTTCAGCACAGCGGCGATTTCGACCGGGTGGTGGCCGTAATCGTCGATGATCGTCACGCCATCGATTTCACCCACGCGGGTAAAGCGGCGACCAACGCCGCCGAATTTGGCCAGCGCCTCGCGGATTTCGGATTTCTTGATGCCCAGATGCCGCGCGACGGCCACAGCCGCCAGACAGTTCGAGACGTTGTGATCACCCGGCATCGGCAGGGTGCAGCCCTCGATCATCTCGGGGGTGGCGGCACCTTCAGCGGTTTCGCCCTGCAGCGCGATGTCGAAATGGGCGATGCCCTTTTCATAGCGCAGGTTGACCGCGCGGACGTCCGCCTGCGCGTTGAAACCAAAGGTCATTACGCGGCGATCGGTCAGCTTTCCGACCAGCGACTGAACCTCGGGGTGGTCGGTGCAGCAGACGGCCAGACCGTAGAAAGGAATGCCGGATGCAAAGTTGTAGAACCCCTGACGCAGCGCATCGAAGCTGCCCCAATGTTCCATATGCTCGGGGTCGATATTGGTGATGATGGCGATATCGGCAGGCAGGCGGTTGAAGCTGCCGTCGGATTCATCGGCCTCGACCACCATCCATTCACCAGCACCGGCCCGCGCGTTCGAGCCATAGGCATGGATCACGCCGCCATTGATGACGGTCGGATCGACGCCGCCCGCATCCAACAGCGTGGCGACCATCGTGGTGGTGGTCGTCTTGCCGTGGGTGCCCGCGATGGCGATGTTCGATTTCATCCGCATCAGCTCGGCCAGCATCTCGGCACGGCGGACGATGGGCATGCCGCGACGGCGCGCCTCCTCCAGTTCCGGATTGCCCTTCTTGATCGCGGTCGAGATGACGATGACGCCCGCCCCTTCCACGTTCTCGGCACGCTGGCCTTCGAAGACCTGTGCGCCCAGACCTTCCAGCCGGTCGGTGATCTTGGATTTCTTCAGGTCGCTGCCCTGCACGCGATAGCCAAGGGTCAGCAGTACTTCGGCAATGCCGGACATGCCGATGCCGCCAATGCCGACAAAATGGATAGGGCCAAGTTCGCCGGGCAGTTTCGTCGCCGCATTCATCGCACAATCTCCGTGACGAGGTCGTAAAGGCGCCGCGCCGCATCGGGACGGGCAAGGGACAGCGCGGCTTGGGCCATGGCCGTCGCCTGCGCGGGATCATTCAGGATCGCGCGGATGTCGCGCGTGAGGCTTTCGGCGTCAAGCACCGATTCCGGATGCACCAGCGCCGCTCCGCTTTCGGCCAAAGCCTGCGCATTGGCGGTCTGATGGTCGCCCGTCGCCGCAGCAAAGGGGATCAGGATCGAGGGTCGCCCGATGACCGTGATATCGGCAAGCGAGGATGCGCCAGACCGGCTGATGACCAACTGCGCCTGCGCCAGACGTTCGGGAACATCGGTGAAGAAGGGCTGAACATCAACGGTGATACCGGCCTCGGCATAGGTCTTGGTGACGCGGTCGGCATCCTCGGCGCGGGCCTGATGGCTGACGATCAGGCGGGTGCGCATGTCGTCGGGCAGCGCGGCAAGGGCGGCAGGCACCTGATCGGAGAGCACGCGGGCACCTTGGCTGCCGCCGATGACCAGCAGATGCAGATCCCCCTGTCCGGGCGCCTGATACGGCGCCGCGGCATATTCCAGCACCGCGGCGCGAACGGGGTTGCCGACATGCAAACCGCTGATGCCATGCGGCAGATCGGTTGGCCAGATGCCGCAGGCGACACGATGCACGCGCCCCGCAAACAGGCGGTTGACGCGACCCATGACGCCGTTCTGTTCGTGGATCATCCGCGGCAGACCCATCGACCAGGCAGCCGACAGCGCCGGAATGGTCGGATATCCGCCAAAGCCCACCACCACATCGGGGCGGTCCTTGCGGAACCCCCGACGCGCGGCCAGCACGCCGGAGGCGATCTTGAAGGGCGCCACCAGCTTGCCCGCAACACCGCCGCGTGCAGTGGTGGCCGAACGGACGACCTGACGTTCGACCGCGTCGGGAAAGCCGCCCGCATAGCGCGCGCCGCGTTCGTCGGTGGACAGGCGCACGCGCCAGCCATTCGCCAACAGCATCTCGGCCAATGCCTGGGCAGGGAACATATGACCGCCGGTCCCACCGGCAGCGATCAGGGCAAGGGGTTCGGACATCAACGGCCTCGGCGCAGAATTTCGGCGATCTCGCCCTGTGGGCGGGTGCGGGTCAGTGCCAACAGCATTCCGGCCGCGATCCCCGAAGCGATCACGGAAGAACCGCCATAGCTGACAAAGGGCAGTGTCATGCCCTTGGCGGGCAGCAGCCGGACGGCCACACCCATATTGATCAACGCCTGAACGCCAAAGGCACAGGCCAGACCCGTGCCCGCGATCCGCGCGAAGGGGTCGCGTTCTTTCAGCAGGCGCAGCAGCGACCGCACGACGATGGTCATGTAAAGCGCGATCACGGTCAGCACCATGATCAGGCCATATTCCTCGGCAGCGACAGCGATGATAAAGTCGGTATGCGCATCGGGCAGCGACCATTTGACGGTCCCCTCGCCCACGCCGACGCCGAAGAAGCCACCTTCTTGGATGGCGTTCGTGGCATAGCCGATCTGGGTGCGCGGATCGATGTCGGGCGACAGGAAGCCGTTGATCCGGCGGGCAAAGTGTTCGGACGCGCCATAGGCGAACATGCCCCCCATCAGCGCCATTCCTGCCACGGCCAGCAGCAGGACCATCGGCGCACCGGCGACGAAATACATCACCAGCCAGGAAAACAGCACCAGCGATGCCTGCCCGAAGTCAGGCTGCAGGGCCAGCAGGATGACCACCGTTGCGGCGGCGATGAAGGAATAGAGCTTGCCCGGCGGACCGCCGATCTCCATCGAGGCGGCCATGAACCAGGCGCAGATGGCGACGAAACCGGGCTTCAGAAACTCGGACGGCTGGATCGAGACGAAGCCAAGGCTGAGCCAGCGGGTCGCGCCCTTGCCGAAATCGGTGCCGATGAAGGGCAACATGACGATGGCGGCAAAAGCGACCGCGAACCCCAGCACCCCGATGCGTCTGATCTGGCGCGGCGACATCATGGATATGACCAGCATCACCACCAGTGCCATGCCACCAAAGACGGCCTGACGCTGGACATAGTAGAAGCGTGGAAGATTGTTCTTTTCCGCCAGCGGCACCGAGGCCGCCAGCCCCAGCAACAGGCCGATCGCGAACAGCGACAGCACGCAGAACAGCGCCCATTTGTTGACCGTCCGCCACCACCGTGGAAGAATGGGATCACCCGCCCGTGCGGGCGTCGTGCCAAAAACCATATCGGTCATGGGAATACCGCCGTCACTGCCTCTAGTCCTGTCCGGTTTTCCCGGATCTGTCCGGAAGGATAGCGCGATTGCGGGGTGCGCGCTACTATAGATTGTGGTGGCGCGGGATCGTGATCTTACCCTGCCCCGTGGCTGCGGTCATAGCTGCCGGGCCGCGACGGCGACCACCCTTGGGGCGGATGTGCAGGGGCAAAGATCTGCACGACCAGCGGATGGCAGGTGGCGGCATCGGATGAATGCTGGCCGCCGCAATCTCCGCCCGGACAGGCCGACAGCGCGCCCAACAGATCGGTCTCGGCCATGAATTCCAGATAGTCGCCCGGACGGACGGGACTGGCCTTCATGAAGTACTGCCCGGTGTCGCGGGTAAAGCCGGTGCACATGAAGACGTTCAGCACGTCGTGGACATGCGCCTCGGCCTGTTCCAGCGGCATGTCGCGCGCCTCGGCCAAGGCCCGCGTCAGGTTCGAATGGCAGCAGTGATGGTACTGCCCGCCTTGCGACAGCAGGTTGTGGGTATAGGGGTCGCAGCGCGTTCCGATCACGTCATGCACACTGCCGCCAAATTCGTCGAAGCCGTACCAATCCAGCGTATCTTCGGTGATGGTGGCCAGCGGGCGCAGGTCCGGCAGGTTCGACCACAGCCGGTCACCCGTTAACAGATGCGTTCCGTGCAGCGCACGCGTCTTGCCGGAGTAGAACCGCGCCGACATATCGGCGGTCCAGATGTTCAGATCGCCGACCTGCGGACCATCGACGCTGAAAATGCGGAAGAAATGCCCGGCGGGAACGTCGAAACAGGCGGCCTGACGCGGTGGGATCATGATCTGATCGGTCTGGACCCACCCCTGCCGCGCGGCGCGATAGGCCGCCAGATCGGGCGGCGGCAGGCTGTCCACCGGATAGCAGATGACCGGTGCCACGCCGCGGCGCTGATCGGCATCGGGTGGCGGGGTGTGTTCGGGACTTGCGGGTTTCATCTTAGCTCCTGTCCGTTCATCCAAGCGTCGCCAGGGCGGGGAAAGCCTCCAACAGCCAGAAGCTGAAGGCCGAGAACGCGCCCGTCAGCAGCATGACACCGACCACGACCAGCAGGGCGCCCATCACACGTTCGATCGTTTTCAGATAAGGCTTGATGCGGTTCATCAGTCCGATGGCACGGTTGATGAAGATCGCCGCCAGCAGGAAGGGAATACCCAGCCCAAGCGCATAGATCGCCAGCAGTGCCGTGCCGCGCGACAGTTCGCCCCCCGTCGCGGCCAGCGACAGGATCATGCCCAGCTGCGGACCGATGCAGGGCGTCCAGCCAAAGGCGAAGGCCAGCCCCAGGGCATAGGCCCCAAGCGCGCCGCCATCCTGCTTGCCGGCGTTCATCCGGGCTTCCTGATCCAGCAGGGGGATGCGGAAGACATGCAGGAAATGCAGGCCCATGATGACCACCATGACACCTGCGATACGTGCCAGAAGATCCTGATATTGCAGGAAAGCCCGCCCGAACGCCGAGGCCGCGAACCCCATGATCAGAAAGACCGTTGACAGGCCCATGACGAAGAACAGTGCCGGAACGATGGCGCTGCGTTCGCGCGTCTTCAGCCCGTTCACCCCCACGCCGGTCATATAGGCCAGATAGGGCGGCACGATCGGCAGCACGCATGGCGACAGAAACGACAGGATCCCGGCCAGCAGCGCCACGAAGGCGGCGGGCAGGAAGGCGGCAGAGGCAAGTTCGATTCCCAACATGTCCGGCACCTTAGCGGTCATCGCGCAGAAGGACAGAGGGCATCGCGTCACGGCTTCGTGGGATCACCCTTCCCGCCCATGAAAAAGGGGCGTGGCATCGCTGCCACGCCCCCGTTTTACGATATGTCCGGTCCTTAGCGGCCCGACCACCAGCCGCGGCGCTTGCGAGGGGCTTCCTCGGTTGCAGGCTCGGTCTGATTGGCGGCAACGGGTGTAGCCTCGGGGGCCGATGCGGTTTCGACCAATGCCTCGGCCACAGCTTCGGCGGGGACCGCTTCGGGTGCGGGGGGCTGGGCCTGAACGGCTTCGACCGGTGCAGCCTCTGCCGGGGCAGCGGCTTCGGTCGGGAAGCTGGCGGCGCGGCTGTCGTCGGCCTCGGCCGACAAGTCCACCACCTCGGGCAGCGCCTCGGCATCGACGGGTTTGCGCGACCGCGACCGCGAACGCGACCGGCGGCGACCCGAGGATGCGGGTTCGGCCTCGGCTTCCGGCGCTTCGGGTGCCTCCGTCGGGGCGGCATCTGCCGCGGGTGCTTCGACCTCGGTATCCTGCGCGCCGTTTTCGGCGGTGTCGCACTCGGGGCGATCACCGGTCTTGCGACGACGACGGCGACGACGACGGCGGCGTCCGCCCTCGCCCTCATCCTCGGACGCGCTCTCCTCGGGCTTTTCGACCTCGGCGGCAGCCACCGCAGGCTGGGCGACCGGCTGAGCAACCGGAGGCTGGGCGACCTCGGACACGGGGGTGATCTCGGCCTCGGGGGCATCGACCTCTTCGTGGTCGATGCTGGCCATCAGGTCGGCGTTCACACCAAGCGGCACATGCGAAGGCTCGGGGACCACGCGGGTGGCGGTCTTGAACTTCTCGATGGCGAAATCGGGCGAGGTCAGCGCAGGATCGGCCTCGACCCGCACGGACATGCCATAACGCGCCTCGATGCCGGCCACATGCTCACGCTTCTGGTTCATCAGGAAGTTGGCGACGGCAATCGGCGCCTTGACCAGAACCTCACGCGACCTCTTGCGGGTGCCCTCTTCCTCGATGGCGCGCAGGATGGTCAGCGCAAGGCTGTCGTCGCTGCGGATCAGGCCGGTGCCGTGGCAATGGGCGCAGGGCTGGGTGGTGCTTTCCAGCATCCCCGGACGCAAACGCTGACGCGACATCTCCATCAGGCCAAAGCCCGAGATGCGGCCGACCTGAATGCGGGCGCGATCGGACTTAAGCTTGTCCTTCATGCGCTTTTCGACGGCGGCGTTGTTCTTGCGTTCGTCCATGTCGATGAAGTCGATGACGATCAGACCGGCCAGATCGCGCAGGCGCAGCTGGCGGGCCACCTCGTCGGCAGCTTCCAGGTTGGTCTTGGTCGCCGTATCTTCGATCGAACCTTCCTTGGTGGCCCGACCCGAGTTGACGTCGATGGCGACCAGCGCCTCGGTCACACCGATGACGATGTAACCGCCCGACTTCAGCTGGACGACCGGGTTGAACATGCCCGACAGATAGCTTTCGACCTGATAGCGCGCGAACAGCGGCATCTGGTCGGTGTAATGCTTCACGCTGTCGGAATGCGACGGCATGATCATGTTCATGAAGTCCTTGGCGACCTGATAGCCACGCTCGCCCTCGACCAGCACCTCGTCGATATCCGCGCTGTAGAGATCGCGGATGTTGCGCTTGATGATGTCGCCTTCCTCATAGATCGCGGCAGGTGCCACCGATTTGAAGGTCAGATCGCGGATCTGTTCCCACAGACGCAGCAGGTATTCGTAATCGCGGTGGATCTCGGTCCGGGTGCGCTGGCTGCCGGCGGTGCGGATGATCAGACCCGCGCCCTGCGGCACGTCCAGATCGGACGCGATGTCCTTCAGCTTCTTGCGGTCGGCGGCATTGGTGATCTTGCGGCTGATCCCGCCACCGCGCGCGGTGTTGGGCATCAGGACGCAGTAACGGCCCGGCAGCGACAGATAGGTCGTCAGCGCCGCGCCCTTGTTGCCGCGTTCTTCCTTGACCACCTGCACCAGCATGATCTGGCGGACCTTGATCACTTCCTGGATCTTGTAGCGGCGCGCACGCGGCTTGCGGGGGGCGCGAACCTCTTCGGTCACGTCCTCCTCGGCGACGGATTCGATACCGTCGTCGCCGTCATCATCGGATGCGCCATCATCATCCTGCGACGCCGAGGATGCGCGCGACTTGCGGGGCGCCTCTTCGGGTTCGTCGTCGTTGTGGTCGTTTTCCTCGGCGATCAGCGCGTCGCGATCGGCTGCGGGGATCTGATAGTAATCGGGATGGATTTCCGCAAAGGCCAGGAAACCGTGGCGGTTTCCGCCGTAATCCACGAAGGCCGCCTGCAGCGAGGGTTCAACCCGCGTCACCTTCGCCAGATAGATGTTCCCCGACAGCTGGCGCCGGTTCACGGTTTCGAAATCGAATTCCTCAACCTTGGTTCCATCCACCACGACCACCCGAGTTTCCTCGGCGTGGGTCGCGTCGATCAGCATTTTGTTTGCCATTGATATGTCTTTCGCGCAGGCGCCTGCCGGGCGGTGCCAATGGCATCCCCGGGCTGCGGCTGCGGTGTGATGAGGACGCGGGGGCGTCTTTGGCGACGACGTTCGGATCGGCGTGGCCAGCGGCCCGCCCGTCCTGAAGTCTGTCATCCAAAGCGCGCGTCATCGCGTCTGTTCCTTCGAAAGACCCGGTGCCTGTCAGGCCGACCGGGCCGCTGTGTTCATCACCCCCGTGCGCTGTTGGCGCGACCGGAGGGCGGGTTTTCCGCGAGGTACATGGCTGTTCCGTCGTCTTGATCGGATCCAGAGGTGCCCCGCTGCGAAACTGTCGGTGCTTGGCAACCCATGGTTGAGGTCGCATTGCACATGGTCCCACCATAGAGGCTGAGGCAGGGAAAATTCAATGCAGAAAACGCGATGGCCCGACGCAAGGCGATTTCCGGCCCGCCGCGGGGATGCTAACCTGGGGCGATGTGCAACCTTTTCTCGAATACCACGGCGGTCGAGGCGATGCGCCGCGTCTTTTCGGTCACCCCGAAAAACGACCATCTTGGCAATGCGCCACCGCAATCGGCCATCTTCCCAAAGGGCGATGCCGCCATCGTCCGCTTGGGTCAGGATGGCGAACGGCGGCTGGATTACAGCCACTGGGGCTTTGTGCTGCCCCAGGTTTCGACACGGACCGGCAAGCCCATTCAACCCAAGGCGGTGAACAACGCTCGCGACGACAAGCTGCGCGTGTCGCCCTTCTGGCGGGCGGCGTTCCGGCAGCGCCGCTGCCTGATCCCTGCCACCAGCTTTTGCGAAATGACCGGCCGGAACCCTGCCACCCACGTCTGGTTCGGCGTCACCGGCCCGCAGGACCGCACGCCCTTCGCGCTGGCGGGCATCTGGCAGGATTATGATGGCCCCTATGGCGACGACAGGCGGGCGTTGCTGACCAGTTCGATGATCACGACGCGGCCCAACGCACTGGTCGCGCCGGTCCATCCCGACCGCATGCCCGTGATCCTGCACCCCCGCGATCACGACCAATGGCTGCAAGGCACCGAGGATGAGGCCTTCGAGCTGCTTGAACCCTATCCCGCCGATCAGATGGTCATCCATCAGCGGGGCGTCGGCCTGACGCATGACGGCGACCCGCCACAGATATCGGACGACCCGCAGCTGCCGCTGATCTGACGCAACGGGGCGTCACGCAGCCTTAACGCCCCGTTCACGGCTTTGTCGCACCCTTCCCCTAGAAGCGCCCGTGACGGGACAGCATCGGAGGTCGGGATGGCGGTGATGCAGCTGAATGCCGAAGACGGAATGACCGCGGGCCTGTTGCAGGCGGCCCGCGCCCTGCCCAAGGGGGCGCCGATCGTGATCATGCTGCACGGCTATCGCTATTCGCCGACCAATCCCGCCCATGATCCGCATCGCCATATCCTATCGCCGGTCCCGCTGCGCCATACGACATCCTGGCCCTGTGCCCTTGGTCTTGACGGTCCTGCCGATCACGGGCTGGCCATCGGGTTCGGCTGGCATGCCCGCGGCCGTTTGCGCGCCGCCTATGATCAAGCGGGCCGGACGGGGCAGGCGCTGGCGGATGTCGTATCGCGGCTGGCGCGGGTGTCGGGGCGGCCCGTGGGGCTGATCGGGCATTCGCTTGGCGGGCGGGTGGCGCTGCAAGCCGTGCAGGCGGCGGATGCGGGCAGCATCGGACGCGTCATCCTGCTGAACGCCGCCGAATTCCGCGACACCGCCGCCACTGCACTGGCCCGCCCCGCCGGTCGCCACGCCGAGATCATCAACGTTACCGCCCGTGAAAACGACCTGTTCGATTTCGCGCTGGAGCAGCTGTTGTCGCGCGGCAAGCGACGTGCGCTTGGCTTCGGGCTGGAAACGCAGCGCCCCAATTGGGTCGACCTGCAGATCGACGCCGAGGCGACGCTGGATGCGCTGGACGGCTTGGGCTTTCCGACCGAACGCGGCGCCCGCCGATTGTCGCATTGGACGCCCTATCTGCGCGGCGGGTTGTTCGATTTCTATCGCGCGGCGCTGTGCCACCCTTGGGCCCTGCCCCTTGGCCTGCTGCGCCACAACCTGCCGACGCGCCCGCATCCACGCTGGTCGCGCCTGCTGGCACCCCCGGCAGCTTTGGGCGCGATGCGGGCCTAGCTGTCCTTTTCGGGCAGCGCATGGGCGCGGTAAAGCCCCGCGTTCCCCAGCAGGAAGACGAAGATCAGGACCGGCAACCCGAAGGTCTTGAAATAGACCCAGGTGGTCTCGGACATGTTGCGCCAGATCAGCTCGTTGGCGACGGCCAGCGCCAGGAAGAACAGCGCCATGCGGAAGGTCAGCTTGCGCCAGCCTGCCTCATCCATGGGCAGAGCCTCGGACATGACCGCGCCCAGCCAGTTGCGGCGCAGGATCAGGCCGGTGCCAAGGATCGCCGCGAACAGCAGATAGATCAGCGTCGGCTTGAACTTGAAGAAGGCCGGGTCGTTCAGCCAGACCGACATGCCGCCGAAGACGATGACCAGCACCAGCGTGGCCACCTGCATCGGTGCCAGCTTGCCCGTGATGCGCCACTGGATCAGCGTTGACAGGATCATCGCAGGAATGAAGGCCAGCGTGGCCACGATGAAACCGCTGTAGGTTTCGCCCCACAGCGTCACCTCGCGGCCCCGATACAGCATGAAGACCCCGAAGAAGAGGATCAGGGGACCAAATTCCAGCACGGGTTTGATCCAGGGTTTGTTGTTCGTCATCGGGCTATCCGCTTGTTACATTGGCCATCGGCTGAGTGACCCGTTCCATCTGGCGATCTTGTCGCCCGACCCGCGCCTCGCCGCAAGGGCATTGGCGGGTCAGTCCAGCGGGATCGCCGTCAGGATTTCGCCCGGCAGGCGGCGCTTGCCCATCATCTGCTGGACCAGCACCACGTGGCGGGTGTCGGGACCGAAGCGTTCGTCGCTGAAATGTTCGGGATGCACGTTCAGCCGCAGGATCGTGGTGCCGTCCCACGTGGTCAGCTGCTGCGTGCCCAGAACGACATTGGTATAGATCATGCTGCGGCCCCGGTTTTCTCCCTCGGTCAGATCGACCCGGCGTTCGGGGGCATAGCGCACCAGCGTGATGTCGATCTGGCCGCCCAGTTCGGACAGGGGCGACAGCTCGATCATTTCGCCCTTGTCGTTGGGCTTGCGCATGACGCTGACGGTGGTGGCGGCAAAGCGGCGGCTGTCGATCAGCCCCATCAGCTGTGTCGGCCCCGGTGCCACGGCGGTTTCGCTGCCCCCCACGATCATCTGCGGGGTATAGACCGATCGTTCGCCCGCGGCCCTTGCATAGGCTTCCTGCCGTTCGGTGAATTCGGGCTTGGCGAAACTGTCGGCCCAACCAAGATAATCCCAGTAATCGACATGATAGGACAGCGGCAGCACATCGGGCTGCTGCGCCAGCCGCGACAGCATCGCATCCGCAGGCGGGCAGGACGAACACCCCTGCGACGTGAACAGCTCGACCACCACCGGCTGCGTCGCGTCCGGCAGATCCGCCGTCGGCACCGCCGTGTCCGAGGCCGAAAAATTGCTGAAGCCGCCGTTTTCAAGCGCCTCGGACAGCGACGGCACCATGCGACCCGGATCGTCGGGCGCAAGAATGATCGGCTGCGCAACGACAGCACCGCCCCCCGACAAAAGGGCAGCCACGACGGCACCCGCCATGACATGACGGTTTGGGGTCCGGCACCAGCCCGACACAGACAACATCTGCAGATCCTCGATCTTCATCTTGGTGACAGTGATAGCGACCATCCCGCGCAAAGGCCAAATCAAGGCTTCGTCAGCAGCCGTCAGCTTTCGATGCCGTGCCCCTTGAGCAACAGCGGGCGGTATGGTATGCGATTGCATACAATGTTGCGACGCCAGTCTTGCGATACGTCCCGTGATGGGGCAAAGCAGTGGCACGCATGCCCGACCCATCCATTCTTCCAGACAGGGAGGCTTTGATGCCGATCACCACCGGAACCGATACCGCCAAGACCCGCCGCACGCTTGCGGTCGGCGACAGCAAGGTCGACTATTACTCGATCGCCGCCGCCACCGAAGCCGGACTTGGAGACTTCTCGAAACTGCCGGCCGCCCTGAAGGTCGTGCTGGAAAACATGCTGCGCTTCGAAGACGGCGGCCACACCGTCTCGGTCGAGGACATCAAGGCCTTTGCCGAATGGGCGACCCTTGGCGGCAAGAACCCCCGTGAAATCGCCTATCGCCCCGCCCGCGTGCTGATGCAGGACTTCACCGGCGTTCCCGCCGTGGTCGATCTGGCCGCCATGCGCGACGGCATCAAGGCCCTGGGCGGCGACGCACAAAAGATCAACCCGCTGAACCCCGTCGATCTGGTCATCGACCACAGCGTCATGATCGACGAATTCGGCACCCCCCGCGCCTTCCAGCGCAACGTCGAGCTGGAATACGAGCGCAACATGGAGCGTTATACGTTCCTGAAATGGGGCCAGAAAGCCTTCAACAACTTCCGCGTGGTTCCCCCCGGAACCGGCATCTGCCACCAGGTGAACCTGGAATATCTGGCCCAGACCGTCTGGACCGACAACGACCAGAACGGCAACGAAGTTGCCTATCCCGACACGCTGGTCGGCACCGACAGCCACACCACCATGGTCAACGGCCTTGCCGTTCTAGGCTGGGGTGTCGGCGGGATCGAAGCCGAAGCCGCCATGCTGGGCCAGCCGATCTCGATGCTGATCCCCGAGGTCGTGGGCTTTGAAGTCACCGGCGCATTGGCCGAAGGCGTGACCGCCACCGACCTGGTGCTGAAAGTTGTGCAAATGCTGCGCGCCCATGGCGTTGTCGGCAAATTCGTCGAATTCTATGGTGACGGCCTGGACAATATGCCGCTGGCCGACCGTGCGACCATCGCCAACATGGCCCCCGAATACGGCGCCACCTGCGGCTTCTTCCCGATCGACGACGAGACCCTGCGTTATCTGCGCCAGACCGGCCGCGAAGAGGACCGGATCGCGCTGGTCGAGGCCTATGCCAAGGAAAACGGCTTCTGGCGCACCGCCGATTACGCGCCGGTCTATTCCTCGACCCTGTCGCTGGACCAGTTGACCGTCGTTCCGGCGATCTCGGGCCCCAAGCGTCCGCAGGATCACGTCGCGCTGACCGAATCCAAGACCGCATTCAGCGATTACATCAAAGGCCTGCGCAAAGCTCCTTCGGTTCCGGCCGAAGAAAAGGGCGATTGGGCCGAAGAGGGCGGCCAGCCTTCGGATGGCGACATCCCCGGCGACAGCCATGGCCACCTGAAGACCGGCAGCGTCGAGGGTGAGGATTACACCCTGCGCGACGGCTCGATCGTCATCGCCTCGATCACGTCCTGCACCAACACCTCGAACCCCTATGTGATGATGGCCGCCGGTCTGGTCGCCCGCAAGGCGCGCGAGTTGGGCCTGACCCGCAAGCCTTGGGTCAAGACCTCGCTTGCGCCCGGTTCGCAGGTGGTTTCGGAATATCTGGAATCGGCTGGTCTGCAGGAAGATCTGGACGCCATTGGCTTCGATCTGGTCGGCTATGGCTGCACCACCTGCATCGGCAACTCGGGTCCGCTGCAGCCCGAGATTTCGAAGTCGGTGAATGACAACGATCTGGTCGCCGTCTCGGTCCTGTCGGGCAACCGCAACTTCGAAGGCCGTATCAGCCCCGATGTCCGCGCCAACTATCTGGCATCGCCCCCGTTGGTCGTCGCTTACGCGCTGGCAGGCGACATGAACATCGACCTGACGACCGAGCCTCTGGGCAAGGGCAAGGACGGTCAGGACGTGTTCCTGAAAGACGTCTGGCCGACCTCGAAGGAAGTGTCCGATCTGGTCGACAGCGTCGTCACGCGCGAGATGTTCCAGGCCAAATACGCAGACGTCTTCAAGGGCGACGAGCGCTGGCAGGGCGTCGAGATCACCGACAGCGAAACCTATGACTGGCCGGCAAGCTCGACCTACATCCAGAACCCGCCGTACTTCCAAGGCATGTCCAAGGAACCCGGCACGATCAGCGACGTGAAAGGTGCCCGCATCCTGGCGCTGCTGGGCGACATGATCACCACCGACCACATCAGCCCGGCCGGTTCGTTCAAGCCCACGACCCCCGCAGGCAAGTACCTGACCGAGCGTCAGGTCGCTCCCAAGGACTTCAACAGCTACGGCTCGCGTCGCGGCAACCACGAGATCATGATGCGCGGCACCTTTGCCAACATCCGCATCAAGAACGAGATGCTGGACGGCGTCGAGGGCGGCTTCTCGAAGGATGCCAACGGTCAGGAAGCGGCGATCTATGACGCCGCCATGTCCTATGTCGAACAGGGCACGCCCCTGGTCGTCATCGGCGGCATCGAATACGGTGCAGGTTCGTCACGTGACTGGGCGGCCAAGGGCACCAACCTGCTGGGCGTCAAGGCGGTCATCGCCGAGAGCTTCGAACGCATCCACCGTTCGAACCTGGTCGGCATGGGCGTCATTCCGTTCGAGTTCACCGAAGGCGCATCGCGCAAATCGCTGAACCTGACCGGCGATGAGACCATCACCATCGATGGCCTGTCCGGCGAATTCAAGCCGCTGTCGATGGTGCCCTGCACCATCAAATACAAAGACGGCACCGAGAAGACGATCCAGCTGAAAGCACGCGTCGATACCGAAGTCGAGATCGATTACCTGAAGAACGGTGGCGTGCTGCACTACGTGCTGCGCAACCTGGCTGCCTCGTAATCGACCGGCTCTGACGAACGGAAAAGCCCCCGGCCATTGGTCGGGGGCTTTTTGTTGTGCGGTGGTCTTTCGGGTATCTGGACAACAGAGAAGCAATGGACCTCTCAGTTGCATCAGATACCCATGGGGGGCCTAACCGCCGATGGCGACGCCTTCGCGACGTGGGTCAACGCCGCCCTGAAGACCTTCGGGCGACAGAACGACGCCTTGCAGGCCGGATGTCAGATCACGTTCGGATAGTTCGAACCCCATGGCGGTCAGCCCTTCTGTCAAGGCAGCCGGCAGGCCCGCCTCTATGTCCATGGTCCCGAAACGGTTCAGGATATTTGGCGTGGCGACAGCCTGCTGGATGTCCATGCCCCAGTCCAGATGGGCGATGATGGCCTTGGCGACATAGCCGATGATGCGGCTGCCGCCCGGCGATCCGATCACCATGACCGGGGCGTCATCCTTCAGCACGATCGTCGGGGCCATCGACGACCGTGGTCGCTTGCCCGGCGCGATGGCATTGGCGATGGGATAGCCGGCATCGTCATGGGTCTCGAAGCTGAAATCGGTCAATTCGTTGTTCAGCAGGAAACCGCCCGCCATCAGGCGCGATCCGAAGCCGTTCTCGATGGTGGTGGTCATCGACAGCGCGTTGCCATCGGCATCGACGATCGAGATATGCGTGGTCGAAGGCAACTCCAGCGCGCTGTCCTGACCCCACAGCATCGCGTGCGACCAGCCGGGGCTGCCGGGCGTCACCTCGGGCAGGCTGTCGTCGCCTGCCAGCAGTTCGGCGCGTTTGGCCAGATAGGCAGGGTCGATCAGCCCCTCGGTCGGCATGGGAACGAAATCGCTGTCGGCCATGTAGCGCCCGCGATCTGCAAAGGCCAGGCGCGAGGCATCGCCGATCAGGCGCCAGGTGTCGGCATCCTCGGGGCCAGCCGAGAGGTCGTGATTGTCCAGCATGCCGAGGATCTGGCCGAGTGTCAGCCCGCCCGACGACGGCGGCCCCATCCCGCAGACATCATGGTCGCGGTATTCGGCACAGACGGCGGGACGCTCGATCACGCGGTAGCGCGCCAGATCGGTGGCCGACAGGTAGCCAGGATTGTCGACAGCACCGCGCACGGCTGCGGTGATCTGTTCGGCCACGGCGCCTTCGTAAAAGGCATCGGCGCCATCGCGGGCCATGGCGCGCAGCGTTTCGGCATAGGCCGGGTTCTGCAACGTGCTGCCCTGTGCCACAGGCTGGCCATCGGGGAAGAAATAGGCAGCGGTGTCGGGATAGCGCGACAGGGCATCGCCTTCCTCGGCGACCAGACCTGCCAGTCGGGGTGAGACCGTGAAGCCGTCATCGGCCAGTCCGATCGCATCATCGAACAGATCGGCCCAGTTGGACTTGCCCCATTTGCGGTGCGCCGTTTCCAGCAGCCGCGGCGTGCCCGGCGTCCCGACCGAACGACCGCCGACGACCGCTTCCATGAACTCCAGCGGTTCGCCGTCTTCGTTCTGGAACAGGGTCGGCGTGACCTCCATCGGGGCGGTTTCGCGGCCGTCCAGCGTCGTGACCTTGCCGGTTTCCGCGTCGTACCAGACCAGGAACGCACCGCCGCCCAGACCCGAGCTTTGCGGTTCGACCAGGCCCAAGACGGTCTGCACCGCGACCATGGCATCCGCGGCGCTGCCGCCTGCCTCGAGGATGCGGGCACCGGCCTGCACGGCCAGCGGGTGGGCGGCGGTGACCATCCAGTTTTCGGCGGTGACCGGACGACCCTCGGCCTTGGCGGTCAACCCGTCGCGCGCTGGCTGGTCCAGATCACCAAAGCCATCGGTGGTGATTTCGGGCGCCGAGGCCCCTTCGGGGGAAATCGCATCGGTTGCCTGCTGGGCGCCCGCCAGTGATGCACTGCCCAGCAGCAGTGCAAGGGCCAGACCTGTTCGCGTCATCGCCATTCTCCCTTGGTGTCGGCTTGATCGGGGCAGTCTGATCAAGTTGACGCAAGGGCGCAACCTAGTCTTGTGCGGCCAGCGCCTTTTCAAGCTGGGGCAGAAAACGGTTGGTGTAATCCTCGCGGATCAGGGGGCCGGCATGGCGGTAGAGGACGTTGCCCTGGCCATCGATGATGAAGGTCTCGGGCGGCGCGGTGACGCCCCAATCGATGGCAGTGCGCCCGCGCGGATCGGTGGCGATGGCCGCGAAGGGATCGCCGTCGTCGTTCAGAAAGGACAGGGCCGCGCCTTCGGGGTCCTTCAGATCGACACCATAGACAGGCAGGCGGGCCGAAAGTTCGGTCAGCGTCGGGTGCTCGGCGCGGCAGGGCGGGCACCAGCTGGCCCAGAAGTTCACCAGCTTGACGCCCGGTTCGCGCAGCATCGCATCGGTCAGCTGGTCTTTGCCCGGCAGCGTGGTCTGCGGAATGGCCGGTGCCTGCCGCCCGACCATGGTCGAGGGCAGATTGCCGGGGTCTTCACGGCTCATGCCCCACAGAAACGTCGCGGCCAAGGCCACGAAGATCGCCGGGGGCAGCATCATCAGCGGCGAGATTTTAGGCATCGGTCTTATGTCTTTCCAAGTTGCGACGGGCACGGGCGTTGGCGGCGATGCTGAGCCAGATCAGGCCGATCAGCAGCAGCAGCGACACGCCATATGCGGCCAGAACCGTTCCGGCATAACGTCCAAGATCGATCATGCGCGGGCCTCTTGCGCTTGCAATGCGGCCAGACGCCGCTTGCGGATTTCGGTACGGGTGCGGATCACGACAAGCGCCAGAAACAGCAGCGCAAAGCCGATCATCGACAGGTACAGCGGGTGGCGATAGGTCGCGGACATGCGTTCACCCGACTGGACCGACAGCGACGCGCCCTGATGCAGCCCCTGGTTCCAGAACAGCACGGCATAGCGTGAAAGCAACGCAAAGACCGACCCCACAAGGCAGACGACACCGGTCAGATCGGCGGCGCTGTCGGGATCCTCGATCGCGGACCAGAGCGCGATATAGCCGACATAGAACAGGAACAGGATCAGGAAGGATGTCAGCCGCGGGTCCCATTCCCACCACGTCCCCCACATCGGCTGCCCCCAGATCGCGCCGGTGATCAACGCGATCAGCGTCATCACCGCACCGATGGGGGCGGCGGCCTTGGCAGCCAGCGCACTGACGTGATGGCGGCGGATGATCCAGATCAGCGAGGCGACCAGCATCATCACCCAGATGTTGATCGCCATCAGCGCTGCGGGCACATGCAGAAAGACGATCTTGACAGTCGATCCCTGGCGGTAGTCGTCGGGCGTCAGAAAGCCCCAGACAAGGCCACCCGTCACGCAGATCGCGGCGCTGACGACCAGCCAGGGCAGAGCCCTGTCGGTGGTGCGCATGAACTTGGCCGGATTTGCATATTCCCAGAGCGACATGGTTCTTCCTTATCTGTCCTGTGGCGGGCTTCTCAAGCCCTTGGGGACGGGTTCACCGCAGATTGACCCGCAGGGCGGCGGCGGCGGCAAAGGGCATCAGGGCCAGCACCAGCAGCGTCACACCGCCCAGAAACACCAACGGCGTAGTCGCGGCCTGACCTTCGGTCCCACGACGGGTGATCTCGGCCCCGAAGATCAGGGTGGGGATGTACAGCGGCAGTACCAGCAGCGACAGCAGCAGCCCGCCGCGCCGCAGGCCGACCGTGACCGCCGCGCCGAAGGCCCCCAGCATCGACAGCGCCGGCGTGCCGATCAGCAGCGACAGGATCAGCATCGGCATGGCGCGGATGGGCAGTTGTAGCAGGATGCCGAAAACCGGGGCCGCCAGGATCAGTGGCAGGCCTGTCGTGATCCAATGGGCCAGCGCCTTGACGGCGACAGTGCCCTCCAGCGGCATGGGGGCGGTGGCCAGCAGATCGAGGCTGCCGTCTTCGTGGTCCAGTGCAAAGATGCGGTCCAGCGACAGCAGGCAGGACAACAGCGCGCCCACCCACAGGATGCCCGGCGCCACGGTGGCCAGCGCCCCGCGGTCCGGCCCGATGCCGAAGGGAACCAATGCCGACAGGATCAGGAAAAAGGCCACGCCTAGCCCGAAGCCGCCACCCGCGCGGGTCGCCAGACGCAGGTCGCGCAGCAGCAGGGCGATCATGCGAAGGCCTCGTTAAAGCCATGCGGGCGGGCGGTGGGACCGGGTCGGGCGCGAAAGGGCGTCAGGTCCAGCATCTGCGCCTGCGGCAGGCCAAGGTCGATATGGGTGGCCATCAGCGCCGCGCCGCCCTGCCCCAGATGCGCACCGATCACATCGGCAAAGCGCGCCACCGAGGCCGTATCCAGTGAAACGGTGGGTTCATCCAGCACCCAAATCGGACGGCCGCTGACGATCAGACGCGAAAGGCCAAGGCGACGCTTTTGCCCCGCCGACAGCGCGCCCGCCGGACGATCCGCCAGCGCGGCCAGTTCCATCGCGCTCAGCGCGGCATCGATGCCGCCACCGCCGAAAACCTGTGCCCAGAAGGTCAGGTTTTCCCGCGCGGTCAGGGATGATTTCAACCCGTCGGAATGGGCGGCATAGGCGACCGCGTCATCAGCCATGTCGATGGTTCCGGCCACGGGGGCCTGAAGCCCTGCGATGGTCCGCAACAGCGTGGTTTTCCCGATGCCGTTCGGACCGCGCAGGATCAGCGCCTGTCCGGGGTGCAGGTCAAAGCTGACGCCCTCGACGGCCCGCAATCCACCGCGGGCGACGGACAGATCGTGGACCGTCAGCAAGCTCACAGGGGCAGAAGCGCGCAGGCGACGCGGCGACCCTCGGAGAGGGTCACGTTATAGGTCCGCGCGGCGGTGGACGAATTCATCGCCTCGACCCGGATGTCGGCGGCTTCCATTGCCGCGACGATGTCGCGGGGGGCATAGGCGATCTGGTCGCCCATGCCCAGAAACAGGACGTCGATCCGCCCCGCCAAATCCGACAGCGTCTGCAGGTCGGACAACCCGCCCCAAGGGGTCACACCGTCGCTTTGAACGATGATGGCCCCCTGATGCACCTTGCCCGCGACCCGGAAGAACCCCGGGCCATAGCTGTCCACGGCATGTGCGCCGTCGAAATCGGTGGGGTTCAGGATCATCAGCCCTCCTCGGCGCCTTCGAAGGGCGACACGGGTTTGCGCGGTTTGGCGTTGGGATCATTGGGGTCGGGTTTGCCCCAGTCACGCCGCACGCCCAGCCACAGAACAAAGTTCTTCGCGACATAGATCGACGAATACGTGCCGACGAAGATACCGAAGGTGATCGCGAAGACAAAGCCCCGGATCACGTCGCCACCCAGAACCAGCAGCGCGATCAGCGCGACCAGTGTGGTGCCCGACGTCATGATGGTCCGCGACAGGGTCTCGTTCACGGACAGGTTCATCAGGTCGCGCAGGGGCGTCTGCTTGAACTTCATCAGGTTTTCGCGAAGGCGGTCGAAGACGACGACCGTGTCGTTGATCGAATAGCCCACGATGGTCAGCAGCGCCGCGATGGTAGTCAGGTCGAAGCGGATCTGGAAGGCCGCGAACAGCCCCATGGTCAGCAGCACGTCGTGGAACAGCGACACGATCGCCCCCACCGCGAACTGCCATTCGAACCGCAGCCAGATATAGACCGAGATCGCCGCTAGCGCCGCCAGCACCGAATAGATCGCCGTCTTGATCAATTCGCCCGAGACCTTGGGCCCGACGGATTCGACCGACGGGAAGGTCACCGAAGGATCGACGCCCTGCAGCGCGCCTTCGACGGCGGTGATCAGTTCGGGGGTGACCGCCTCGACGCCGTCCTGGGCGCTGATGCGGACCATGGCGACGTGCTGATCCTCGCGGAAGCTGGGGTCGTAGACTTGGGTGATGGCGACATCGCCCAGATCAAGCGGCTGCAGGGCATCGCGATAGGCGGCGATATCCACGGCCTGTTCGGATTCCGTGCGGATCGTCGTGCCGCCGCGGAAGTCGATGCCGAAGTTCAGGCCGTTCACCAGCAGCACCACCACCGACAGCACCATCAGCAGGGCGGACAACCCGAAGGTGGCCTTCTGCAGGCGGAAGAAGTCGATCTTGGTGTTGTCGGGGACAAGTTTCAAACGAAAGGCCATATCACACCTCGATCTGCTTGGGGCGCGCACGCTCGAACCACATGACGGTAATCAGGCGGGTCACGAAGAGTGCAGTGAAGACCGAGGTGACGATGCCGATGGTCAGCGTCACGGCAAAGCCCTTGACCGGACCCGATCCCAGCACGAAGAGGATGGCCGCCACGATCAGCGTCGTGATGTTGGCGTCCACGATCGCCGACATGGCCTTTTCATAACCGGTCTCGATGGCGCGGGCGGGACCGCGGGCGGTCTTCAGCTCTTCGCGGATGCGTTCGAAGACCAGCACGTTGGCGTCGACCGCCATGCCGATGGTCAGGACGATCCCCGCGATGCCCGGCAGGGTCAGGGTCGCGCCGATGATCGACAGGACCGCGAACAGCAGCAGCATGTTGCATCCAAGGGCCACGGTCGCAAAGACGCCGAAGCGGCCATAGGACAGCACCATCAGCGCGATGACGGCGGCAAAGCCCACGCCTGCGGCGATCTTGCCTGCGTCGATGCTGTCCTGCCCCAGTTCGGGACCGACGGTCCGTTCCTCGAGGAAGGTCATTTCGGCGGGCAAGGCACCCGCGCGCAGCAGGACCGACAGGCGGTTCGCCTCGTCAAAGCCCATCGAGCCGGAGATCTGGCCGGACCCCGTCGTGATCGCCGAGCGGATGACCGGGGCCGAGATGACTTCATTGTCCAGAACGATCGCGAAAGGCTGGCCGATATTGGCCGAGGTGAAGGCCCCGAAGGCGCGCGCGCCCGACGGGTTGAAGCGGAAGTTGACCGAGGGCAGACCGTTTTCATCGCTGGCGGTCATCGCATCGACCAGATCCTCGCCGGTGACGACGGGGGTGTCTTCCAGAATATAGAACACACCCTCCTGATCGACCGAGGGCGCGACGAATTGGCCGATACCCGGATTGCTTTCGCCGTCGCCGGTGGTGCCGACGACCGGGTTGAAGGTCAGCTGCGCGGTGGTGCCGATCAACTCTTTCAGCTCTGCGGCCGAGCCGATGCCCGGGACCTGGATCAGGATACGATCCTCGCCCTGGCGCATGATGGTGGGTTCGCGGGTGCCGACCTCATCGACGCGGCGACGCACGATCTCCAGCGACTGCTGGATGGTGCGGTCGTCGGTGACGGCCTTTTCGGCATCCGACAGCTGGATGGTCAGCTTGGGGCCTTGGGTGGCGATGGCCAGCGATTGCTGACCCGCGCCGGTTAGGGTCGTGACCGGATCGGAGAAGCCGCGCGCGATTTCCACGGCGCGGGCCATCTGATCGGGGTTCCCGATCTCGACGGCCAGCTGGCCGTCAGGGGACTGGACGCGGCGGATGGCACCGATGGTTTCCCGTTCGGCGGCCATCGCGCGGCGCAGTTCCGGCCACATGGCATCCATGCGGCTTTTGTAAACCTGCTCGACCTGCACTTCGCCCAGAAGGTGGGCGCCTCCGCGCAGGTCGAGGCCCAGATTGACCAGATTACTGGGCAGCCAGGACGGCCACGCATCGCGGGCCGCGATCAGTTCGGGCGTCTCGACGCCGGTGGCCTCGATCTGGGCCACGGCGTCGTTATGCGCCTCGACCCGCTTGTAGAAGGCATTGGGCAACGCGAATAGCAGCCCGAGAAGGCAGATCCCGATGATCAGGACGCGCTTCCAGCGGTCAATCTGCAGCATTTTGGCTTACGCCTTTCAGTTGTTGGCGGCGACAGGTTCGGTCTTGCTGACGACCTGCGCGATGGTGCTGCGCACGACGCGGATTTTCACGCCCTGGGCGATCTCGACGTCCAGTTCGTCGTCGCGGACCGTGGCGACCCGGGCCAGAATGCCGCCCTGCGTGATGATCGTGTCGCCCTTCTTGACGTTCGCAACCAGTTCACGGTGCTGCTTGGCACGCTTCTGCTGGGGGCGGATCATCAGGAAATACATGATCAGGAAGATCAGGATCAGCGGGATGAACTGTGCAAAGGCTGCACCACCACCTGCGCCACCGGCGGCCTGGGCATAAGCTGGGGTCACGAACATTCATGGTCCTTTCAACTGAATTCGGCTGCGGAGTTGCCCGCAAACCTTGGCTTGATTGGCGCGCAACCTAGCGGCGCGACCAGCGCTTGGCAAGAAAGCGCCGCCCCCGCAGGGGCGTGCGGGGCAAACGGCTGCGTGAACGCGACCTAGCGGGCGACGGGTTGGGCCCGTTCGACCAGCCGTGCAAGGAAACTGGCCCCGACGGGCGCGATCTCGTCGTTGAAGTCATAGCCCGGATTATGCAGGCCCGGTCCGTCGCCCTGACCCAGGAACAGATAGCAGCCGGGCCGCGCCTGCAGCATATAGCTGAAATCCTCGGCGCCCATCTCGCGGCCCTTGTCACCCGCGACATTGGCATCGCCAGCGATGTCGCGGGCGGTCTCGACGGCGAATGCGGTCCGGGCGGCATCGTTCACCGTCGCCGGATAGCCCTGCTGGTAATCCAGCGCGACCTTGACGTCATAGCTTGCCCCCTGCCCCTCGCAGATCTGCGCCATACGCTCGCGGACCATTTGCCGCACATGGGGCGCGAAAGTGCGGACCGTGCCGCAGATATAGGCGGTATCGGGGACGATATTGTCCGCGCTGCCGGTGTGAATTTGCGTGACCGAGATCGCCAGATCATCGGCAGTGTTGTGATTGCGGCTGCTGATCGTCTGGATCGCGCTGACGATGCCGACGGCCGCGACGATGGGATCGGTCGTCAGATGCGGCATGGCCCCGTGCCCGCCGCGCCCCTGCACGTGGATCTCGAAGGTGTTGACGGCGGCCATGATCGGACCGGGCGTGGTCCAGAAGCTGCCCAGGGGCTGGCCGGGATTGTTATGCATGGCATAGACACTGGAAATGTCGAAGCGCTGCATGATGCCTTCCTGAACCATGACCTCGGCGCCGCCGCCGCCCTCTTCGGCGGGCTGGAAGATCAGGGCGACGCGGCCTGCGAAATTGCGGGTCTCGGCCAGGTATTTCGCAGCCCCCAGCAGCATGGTCGTGTGGCCGTCATGCCCGCAGGCGTGCATCCGTCCCGGCACCGTCGAGGCCCATTCCGCGCCCGTCACCTCATCCATCGGCAGGGCGTCCATATCGGCGCGCAACCCGATGGTCGGGCCGTCACCCTGACCGTTGATGATCGCCACGATGCCGGTCCGTCCGATGCCATGATGGATTTCATCGACGCCGAATTCGGCCAGCCGTTCGGCCACGAAGGCGGCGGTCTGGTGACAATCGAACCCCAGTTCGGGGAGCTGGTGCAGATGGCGGCGCCATGCGGTCATCTGGTCGGAGTAATCGGCGATGCGGTTCAGGACGGGCATGTGGACTTGGGCCTTTGGCTGTGGCAGTCGATGGGGCATCTTCCGTGTCCCAAGGGGAATTGCAATGGCCGACCAGATCCCGACCCAAGCCGAAGCCTCGCGCGATCCCGCGGCGGAAATCCAGCGCCTGCTGGACATCATGGCCGCCCTGCGCGATCCTAAGACCGGCTGCCCCTGGGACATCGAACAGGATTTCGCCTCGATCGCCCCCTATACCATTGAAGAGGCGCATGAGGTCGAGGACGCGATCCAGCGTCAGGCATGGGACGAACTGCCCGGCGAACTGGGTGATCTGCTGCTGCAGGTGGTCTTCCACGCGCAGATGGCGTCCGAGGCCAGAATGTTCGATTTCGCCGATTGCGCCGCCGCCATCAGCGACAAGCTGATCTTCCGCCACCCGCATGTCTTCGGCGACGAAAGCCGCGACAAATCCGCCGAACAGCAGGTCAAGGATTGGGAAGCGATCAAGGCCGTCGAACGCGCAGGCAAGGCCGAACGCGGCACGCTGGACGGCGTTGCACTTGGGCTGCCTGCGTTGACGCGGGCGGTCAAGCTGCAGAACCGCGCGGCACGGGTCGGTTTCGACTGGCCGGGTGTCGAGGGCGTTCTGGACAAGATTACCGAGGAAACCGCCGAACTGGTCGAAGCCCGAGACACCTTGGGTCAGGACGCGCTGGAGGAGGAGTTCGGCGATCTGATGTTCGTGATGGCCAATCTGGCCCGCCATCTGAAGATCGACCCCGAACTGGCGTTGCGGCGCGCCAACACCAAGTTCACCCGCCGTTTCGCCAGCATCGAGGCCGATCTTGCCGCCGACGGTCGCCGCCCCGAAGACAGCGACCTGTCCGAGATGGATCAGTTGTGGAACAAGGCCAAGGCCGCTGAAAAGGCCGCGCGCTAGGCCGGTTCGGCCACCTGCTGGACGGCGGCGTCATAGACCTCGATGCCGCCCTTGGATGCACCTTCCGACAGGGTCCGCTTCCACGCCCGCGCACCGGGCATGCCGTGGAACAGACCCAGCATGTGCCGGGTGAACTGATGCAGCCTGCCGCCTTGGGCGATGTGATCGACGATGATCGGGCGCATCATCGCGGCGACATCCAGCGGTGAGGCGAAGGGTGGCTGCTGGTCCCACAACGCATCGGCCTGCCCAAGGATCTTCCAGGGTTCGTGATAGGCGGCGCGTCCGACCATCACCCCATCCATGACCGTCAGCTGATCGCGCACCGTCTCCAGATCGGCAATGCCGCCGTTGATCGACAGATGCAGCTCGGGAAACTGCGCCTTCATTGCCCGAACCAGCGGATAGTCCAGCGGCGGGATCTGCCGGTTTTCGCGCGGGCTGAGGCCCTGCAGCCAGGCCTTGCGGGCATGGATCGTGATGCGGCGAATGCCGGCCTGCTGCATCTTGTCCAGAAAATCGGGCAAAATCTCGGCGGGGACCTGTTCGTCAACGCCGATGCGGCATTTCACGGTGACCTCGACGGCGGTTTCGGCCTGCATCGCCTGCACGCATTCGGCCACCAGATCGGGCGATTTCATCAGCACGGCCCCGAAGGCCCCCGATTGCACGCGATCACTCGGACAGCCGACGTTCAGATTGACCTCGTCATAGCCCCAGTCCTCGGCGATGCGGGTCGCCTGCCGCAGTTCCTGCGGGTCCGATCCGCCCAGCTGCAAAGCCACGGGATGTTCGCAAGCGTCGTAATCCAGCAGGCGGGCACGTTCGCCGTGAATGACCGCGGGGGCCGTGACCATCTCGGTATAAAGCAGCGCGTTGCGGGACATCATGCGGTGGAAACGCCGGCAATTGCGGTCGGTCCAATCCATCATCGGGGCGACCGACAGGCGGGCAGCGCGGCGCACGTCGGAATGGCCGGAGGTATTCGGGGTTTCCATCGGGACCTCTTGATCTGCTGGTGCCGGTCTTGCGTGGCAAGCGATGCGGATATGGCGACGCTGGCGCCGCATTCAGATCCGCAGGAAGGGAAATGGTGGGTGATAAGGGATTTGAACCCCTGACATCTTCGATGTGAACGAAGCGCTCTACCGCTGAGCTAATCACCCGTCGCGCTGGCTTCTAGCGCCAGTCTTGGCAGCTTGCAAGAGGTCTTGGCGCATTTCTGCGAGCAGCCTCCGGTCAGCTGGGTTTGGCAGGTCGGCGGCGCAGGCGCAGGGTGATGACGTCGCCCCCGCGCGGGTCCTTTTCACAGCTGATCCTTGCCCGCCCCAAAGGCGGCACGGCCAACGTATGGCCATCGGACAACACGCGTCCCAGTTCGGCCAGCGTCGCTTCGATCACGGGTCGTGCATCTGCCTTTCGGGCACCGCTGGCGGCAATCACGCGGTCGATGAAGTCGCGCTTCTGCACGACGGCGGCAACATGCGGATCCTGCAGGATGATTTCAGGACGCTCGCTTGGCTGTTCAACAGAGGTCTCTGGCATCTCTGGCCCCCCAACCGGAAAATTGAACTTCAGCCTAACGTGCTGTGACGTTGCGTCAACAGTTTCGAGACATGAAAAAACCGGGGACGCAGAACGCCCCCGGCTGATTTTCGGTTCTCAGGCCCGATCAATGGGCGACTGCGCTGCCCTTGTTGCCATCCGCGCGGCGCGCATCAAGGCGGGCTGCTTCGGCGGCTTCTTCGGCAGCCTCATCCCATTCGACGGGGACAGGCTGGCGCACCAAGGCGTGGCGCAGGACTTCGCGAACATTGCTGACCGGAATGATGGTCAGTCCCTCTTTGACGTTGTCCGGGATCTCGATCAGATCCTTTTCATTGTCCTGCGGGATCATCACCGTGGTGATGCCACCGCGAAGGGCCGCCAGCAGCTTTTCCTTCAGCCCACCGATGGCCAACACATTGCCGCGCAGAGTGACTTCGCCGGTCATGGCGACGTCCTTGCGAACCGGAATGCCGGTCATCACCGACACGACCGAAGTCACCATGGCAATACCGGCCGAGGGACCATCCTTGGGCGTCGCGCCTTCTGGAACATGGACGTGAATGTCACGCTTGTCGAATTCCGGCGGCTTGACGCCGATTTCCGGCGAGACCGAGCGCACGAAGCTGGAGGCCGCGTCGATCAATTCCTTCATCACGTCGCCCAGCTTGCCGGTGGTCTTCATCCGGCCCTTGCCGGGCAGGCGAAGCGCCTCGATCTGCAGCAGATCACCCCCGACCGAGGTCCAGGCAAGGCCGGTGACGACGCCGACCTGATCCTCTTTTTCGGCCAGACCATAGCGGTGGCGACGGACGCCCAGATATTCCTCGACCTTTTCAGGCGTGACTTCGATCGATTTGACCTTGGTCTTCATGATCTCGGTCACGGCCTTGCGGGCCAACTTGGCGATTTCGCGTTCCAGCGAACGGACACCGGCTTCGCGAGTGTAATACCGGATCATGTGGGTCAGCGCATCGTCGGTGACGCTGAACTCACCCTTGTGCAGGCCATTGGCCGTGATCTGCTTGGACAGCAGGTGACCCTTGGCGATCTCGCGCTTTTCATCCTCGGTATAGCCCGACAGGCTGATGATCTCCATCCGGTCCAGCAGCGGGCCCGGCATGTTATAGCTGTTAGCCGTGGTCACGAACATGACGTTCGACAGATCGTATTCAACCTCAAGATAGTGATCCACGAAGGTCGAGTTCTGTTCGGGGTCCAGCACCTCGAGCATCGCCGAGGCAGGATCGCCGCGGAAGTCCTGACCCATCTTGTCGATCTCATCCAGCAGGATCAGCGGGTTCGTCGTCTTGGCCTTTTTCAGGGCTTGTATGATCTTGCCCGGCATCGATCCGATATAGGTCCGGCGGTGACCGCGGATCTCGGATTCGTCACGCACGCCACCGAGGCTGATGCGGATGAATTCACGCCCCGTCGCCTTGGCGATTGACCGACCAAGCGAGGTCTTGCCCACGCCCGGAGGACCGACCAGCGTCAGGATCGGGCCCTTCAGCTTCTGGCTGCGGGCCTGCACGGCCAGATATTCGACGATGCGTTCCTTGACCTTTTCCAGACCGAAGTGATCGGCGTCCAGAATGCCCTCGGCACGGCCCAGATCCTTGCGGGTGCGCGATTTGACGCCCCATGGCAGCGCCAGAAGCCAGTCGAGATAGTTGCGACTGACGGTCGCTTCCGCCGACATCGGCGACATCGATTTCAGCTTCTTCAGCTCGGAATTGGCCTTTTCGCGGGCTTCCTTGCTGAATTTGGTCTTGGCGATCTTTTCTTCCAGTTCGGCCAATTCGTTCTGGCCGTCCTCACCGTCGCCAAGCTCCTTCTGAATGGCCTTCATCTGCTCATTCAGATAATACTCGCGCTGCGTCTTCTCCATCTGGGTCTTGACGCGCGACTTGATCTTCTTTTCGACCTGCAGAACCGACATCTCGCCCTGCATGTGGCCATAGACCTTCTCCAGCCGCTCGGAAACGTCCAGCGTGTCCAGCAGGTCCTGCTTGCGGTCCAGTTCGATCCCCATGTGACCCGCGACCAGATCGGCCAGCTTGCCGGGCTCTTCGGCCTCGGACACGGCGGTCACGACCTCTTCGGGGATGTTCTTGCGCACCTTGACGTAACGCTCGAATTCCTCGGCGACAGTGCGCACCAGCGCAGTCACGGTGTCGGCGTCGCCGTCAACCTCGGTCAGCTGATCGGCAGCTGCCTGGAAGTGATCGTCATTGGGAACGAATTCGGTGATCTGCACACGCTCGCGTCCCTCGACCAGGACCTTGACGGTGCCGTCGGGCAGTTTCAGCAGCTGCAGCACGTTGGCCAGCACGCCAGTGCGATAGATACCCTCTTCGGTCGGCTCATCGACCGAGGCGTCGATCTGGGCGGCCAGCAGGATCGGGCTGTCCGATTCCATCACGGCTTCCAGCGCGCGCACCGATTTTTCACGACCGACGAACAGCGGCACGATCATATGCGGGAATACGACGATATCCCGCAAGGGCAGCACCGGGTAGGTAGTTTTGGCGAATTCCGTCATGTCTTGTCCTTTCTGCCCGAAGCCGTGGCCCCGTCATGGCGACGCACGGCCCCTGCATCGGGTCAATCTAGGGCCAGCACCCCCGTCGTTCAATATGACCCGAAGAATACAACCTATTTTCAAGTATGGGTGCAGCAGGCAACCATAGCCCGCGCAGGGCTCAGCGCGGGATCACGATCTCGGCACGCAGCCCGCCCAGCCTGTCGCCACGCCCAAGGCGCAACTGTCCGCCATGCGCGCGGACCACGTCATTGACGATGGCCAGTCCCAGCCCCGCCCCCTGCGCGCTGTTGCGTTTGCGCGCCGGATCAAGCCGCGTAAAAGGCCGCATCGCAGCCTCGAGACTGTCTTCGGGAATGCCGGGGCCGTCATCCTCGATGCCGATGCGCAGGCTGCGGGGTCCAAGCGCCGCGTCCAGTTCGGCCCGCGATCCATATCGCACCGCATTGCCGATCAGGTTTTCCAACGCGCGGCGCAGCATGTCGGGGCGGAAGGTGGCCAGACCCTGCGGATCGCCGCCGAACCCTGTCATTCGCACCGCCTGCCCCGCGCGCTGCGCATCCGCGACGATGGTTTCCAGAAAGGCACCCGCGGCCAGCGTTTCGGCGGGGCGGTCCTGCGCTTCATCGCGGGCATAGTCCAGAAAACCGTTGACCATGCGGTTCATCTCGGTGATGTCGGCCTCCATCGCGGTGACATCCTCGGCGTCGGGCGGCATCTCGGGCGAGATCATCGACAGCCCAAGCCGCAACCGGGTCAGGGGCGTGCGCAGATCGTGGCTGATCCCCGACATCATCAGCTTGCGCTGTTCGTTCTGCCGTTCCAGCCGGTTGCGCATGTCCAGAAAGGCGGTGCCCGCGCTGCGCACTTCGACCGCGCCCGACGGGCGATAGGGCACCATGCGGCCCTTGCCGTATTCCTCGGCGGCGAAGGCCAGGCGGCGGATGGGGCGCAGCTGGTTGCGCAGAAAGACCGTGGCGATCCCGCTCATAAGCAGCGAGGTGAAGACCATCAGGACCAGAAGCTGATGCGGGTTCGACGCACTGACCCTGCGCCGTTCGAAACTGAGGCCATAGGGTCCGAACGGCCCCATCAGCGCCACATCCACCCGCTTTTCGTTCGATGCCAGGTCGATAGAGACCACCCGCGGCACCGTTTCGCGCAGGACCTCGGTCACGATGCGCCCGGAAAAATCATACCACGCCCGTCGGTCCTCCGGCGCCGGATCGACCGGCAGCCGGAAATCAAGGCTCAGGGGCCGGGCAATGGCCTCGGCCTGGGCGCGGGCATCGGTCACGTCGCCGGCCAGTTCGATCCGGCGGGCGACGAAATCCAGTTCATGCGCCATGCTGGAGGTCATCTGCCGCGTCACACCGTCGAAATGGCGTTGCAGGAACATGACGCCCACCACCAGCGTCACCGCCACCACCGGCAGAAACAGGATCAGCGCCGCCCGCGCATAAAGCCCGCGCGGCAACAGCGTTCTGGCGATGGGCCCCTGCTGGGTATGGTTTGACATGGACACCCTTTCCTTCCCCTGCAAAGCTATCGCCATGCACGCCCCCATGAAAGAGCCGCTGCGCATCATTGCGCCCAATCCCTCTCCCCTGACGGGGCCCGGCACAACGACATTCCTGATCGGAGAGGATCATGTCGCCGTGATCGACCCCGGTCCCGATGACGATGCGCATCTGCAGGCGATCGTGGCGCAGGGTCGCGGGCGCATCAGCCATATCTTCGTGACCCATGCCCATCTGGACCACAGCCAGGGCGCGGCCCGTCTGTCGCGGATGACCGGTGCGCCGGTTCTGGCCTTCGGAACCGCGACCCACGGCCGGTCCGTCATCAACACCCGCCTGGCCGCATCGGGGCTGATCCATGGCGGCGAGGGGCTGGATATGGATTTCACCCCCGACATCTGCCTGCAGGACGACCAACAGATCACCACCCCGGATTGGAGCCTGCGCGCCCTGCATACGCCCGGCCACGCCGCGGGGCACCTGTGTCTTGCATGGGGCGACACGATCTTTTGCGGAGACCTTGTGATGGGTTGGTCATCGACCCTGATCTCGCCCCCGGACGGTGATCTGATCGACTACTTCCGGTCGCTGGACCGCCTGAAGCACCTATCCCCCACCCGCCTGTTGCCGACCCACGGCGTGCCGATCAACGCCCCCCTTGCCCGCATCGACGAACTGGCCCGCCACCGCCGCGACCGTACAGCCCAGATCATCACCGCCCTGCGTCAGGCACCCGATACGGCGACGGGACTGGCGCGCCGGCTCTATGATGTGCCCGAACCGCTTTACCCGGCGGCGCAGCGCAACATCCTGTCCCACCTGATCGCACTGTCTCAACTGGGTGCCGTTGATTTCCAAGGAAATTTGACCGCCGACAGCTTTTTTTCGATTTCATAACAAAAAATCGGAAAAGGCTCTGGACGCCCCCGGAACACGTTGCTATATCCGCCTCGTGTTCCGGCGTAGCTCAGCGGTAGAGCAGTTGACTGTTAATCAATTGGTCGTAGGTTCGATCCCTACCGCCGGAGCCAAAACTTCCCATGCTACGTAAATCTGCTGCGTGATTTTTCCCTTCGGGGATCATTGCGTCCGCGATCTGCCCACTGGCAGACATTGCCATGTGATACGGATTTTCCCGCATCACTGCGCTGATCGCGATTATTATGTTTGCCCTGCCAGAAGTTGCGCTGGCCGTGCTCTGCATCGGCGCGGATTTCGATACCCCCCCCCCCCCCTGCCCGGTATGCGGCAGGTTCAGAGCGAATATGTAGATGTGCCTTCTGCCCGCTATCTGGGAATGTGGCAGCAGGGGCGGTTGGCGGGTTTTGCCTATCGGTAGTTTCCCGATCTGACCGCAAATCTGGCACACAGCCGCGACATCCCAAAGTGGCAGATCGACACGTTCTGCGACGCGGATACGGGCGGAAACAGAAGTTGCGCGATCATGACACACCCATTGTGGCTGCGGCCCTTGATCGTCGCTCGCTTGGCCAAGGAGGTGATTGCCGCAGATTTCCAACGCGCGATTACCGCCACGGCAGATGGGCTGCCGGATGAGGACCGTCCCCGCCATCGGAGCGCCCCCGCACCCAAAGCGGAGCGGCCCCAAAGGCATAAGCCCGACGTTTTCGCTTGAACTGTTCGATCGCCGACGGCCGAGCCTGCAGTATATGGATCACCGCAAATAGGACACCCGATACGGCAAGTTGCGGGACAGGCTGGGATGTTCGGTCCGCTTCGACGACCGCCTGACGATGAACTTTTCGCAGGTGCATTTTTCCATGTCCGGCCACCAAGCCCCTTGGGACCCCAACTTTATCTGTGCAATCAACTTCGAGGCCACGAACAAGCTGAACATCAGCTATTTCAGCGATAGTACGCTGTTTTCCATCCAAAAGTGCCGATATTATGTTGTCGTTGCTGGATGGCGGTTTGCGGGGCAGTCACAAGCCGCCGCAGGTACCGCGGCCGGTCAACAAGACCGCAAATTGCTCTATTGGCTTTGGCCTGCCCAGCCCGACGAATGGATCGCTCCGGCCGTGTCTGCGGGATGGCAGTGGCCGAAAAGCTGAGCTTCTGGGTGACGACCGATTTGATCCTTCGGGCGCGCAGGAAACTTGGATCCCCGATTGCAGCTATACCGCCAGCAATCAGGTGAATGACCGGTTCAAGGTCAGCCATTCGAGCTACAGTAGCAACCGTTGGCCATGTCATCGCGGGTCGAACCCGGGGCCAGGAGTGCGGGGTGGAGGCATATCGCTGTCCTAGAAGTTGGTCTTCTGGAGGAGCGCTGCCGGATGCATACAAAATGTCCTGCCAGATGCCACACTGGGCAGGCTGGTCGCCTATTCTGTCTAACTGCCGACGGGCTATCAGCAGAAGGGGCGATATTATCCGGTGCTGTAGGTGATGAATGGCGGGGTTGATCACGCCGCTGATCGCTATGGCACCGGGCAGGCGGCGGGGTGCCGACAACAGCTTGGCCGCCTATTTTCGGGATAGTGCCGATGGGGCGCAGCGCTGGCAGCGGATGTTCATGCAGACCTTCGTTCCCGGCATTGATGGCCGCTATCGCACCCTTGCCACCGGCGACACGCGGTCGATGCTTAGCATCTTGATGGGCGGCATGGCGGCCAGCGTTTATCAGCTGCACCATTTCAGCAGTTTCGCAGGGATCGCGGCGCTCAGTTCCTCGTTCCGCATCGACGGATACTTGCTGGGGCCTGACCGATCACGGGTCCACGACGCGTTTCGACACGGTTTTGGGTCCGGACTTATCGGGTCTGATCGCTTGACAGCCGAATAGACCAACTGTGCGCCCTGTCGCTGATCGCAGCCACGAACGCTGCCCACGTCCCGCTGATGTATTTCGACGTCGGTGCCGATGCCCCCTTTCCCAAAGGCGACGACCGACCTGCATTTGGCGCTGCGCAATGCGGGTTTGCGCCACCGGTTCCAAATGTCCAAGGGCGGGCATGGTTGGCCCTTCCGGCAGACAGCTTTGGAGGATGCCCCACTGCATATAGATGCAATCCTGACGTGGGGATATGGCGAACACCCACACCGCCGGAATGTTTTTCTGGAAACGCTTTTACAGCAGGAAATGATTCTCCTGCAGCTCAATCACGCCCGCCAGTCGGATCAGCATGTCGGCCTGTCGGTCGCCATCGACGTCCACCTCGATCAATGTCCGACCTTTCTCATGCGACCAACGCAGCGCGGGTTCGTCGCCCGCGTTCCATGCGTCATGCGTCAGTCCAAGCGCGCGCAGGTCCAGCAGATCGGCATCGGTTTGGAAATCGACGATCAGGTCGGATGCATCGCGCCTGCTGTCAGTGGCACTGAAAAAGCGGAAGACGTCTTCTCCCGGCCCTCCGGACATGCGGTCGGCACCCTGCCCGCCCACCAGCGTATCATCACCGTGATAGCCGAACATCCGGTCATATCCCGCCTGCCCGCGCAGGACATCATTGCCGGTGCCGCCTTCCAGCCGGTCGGCGCCGGCACCGCCCGACAGGCGATCATCGCCCTGATTGCCGGTCAGACGGTCACGACCCGCGCCCCCTGTCAGGGTGTCGCGGCCGCCGCCCGCCTGCAGAATATCATCGCCATGTCCGCCCTGCAGGGTGTCGCGCCCCGCGCCGCTGCGCAGATCATCATTGCCGAAGTCGCCCGACAGCAGGTTGTTGCCGTTCAGATCGGTCAAAACGTCATCGCCCTGATTGCCGAACAGGCGGTCGTGCCCCAGACCGCCCATCAGCCGGTCCGCACCGCCGCCGCCGTTCAGGATGTCGTCGCCCCGCGCCCCTTGCATCGTGTCATCGCCTGCAGCGCCATCAAGGGTATTGTCGGCAGCATTTCCCCGCACCACGTCGTTGCCGGAACCGGCCACATAGGCCTCGATCACGGTGCCCGGCCCGATCTGCAGGTTGCCGCGCATGCCATAGACGTCGGACGCCGCGCCGATGCGCAGGTCCACCCGCTGCGCCTGCCCGTCATTGCCAAGGTTCAGCAGATCAAAGCCGCCAGCGTCATGGATGGTCATCGCGGCACTGCGGGCCGCACGCACGGTCGGATCGCCATGCCCGTCCTGCGCCGAAAACAGCCGCCCCAGCCAGCTGTCGCCCAAGGTATGACCGACGCCGAAAACCGTGTTCCCCGCCGTCAGCGTTCCCTGCCCCGCCGCTCCGTAAAGCTGCTGGATCGCGATGATGTCGGCGGGCATCGGCGTTGCGACGAACGCGTAGGTGGCATTGATGTTGGGGTTTTCGGACTGGGAAAAATACGACATGGCCGAGGCCTGCCAGCTGTCGTTCAGAAACACGGCATCGGACCCGAAATCGGCCCAGCCATTATAGCTGCCCTGATGGCCCAGCCCCAAGGCATGGCCGATCTCATGCAGATAGGTCTGGAAGCCATAGGTGCCGATCTGCCCCCCTTCGCGGCGCAGCCAGTCGGTGTCGATGTTGATCTCGGACGACATGATGCGGCTGCCCATGGTGCTGGACCAGGCATAGGCCCCGTCGCTGCCGTCGTCGAAATGGATGTCGGCGCTGCCTGATGTCTCGCGGAACTTCAGATCCGCGACCGAGGACCAGGCCGCCATCGCATCCCGCGCCAGACTGCGCCCCGATGCGTCAAGTCCCGTCAGGTTCACCGTGATCGTATTGTCGCGCGACGTATCGAAGGCCCGCGCCTGCTGACCCAGATCGCTCCAGAAGCCGCCCACCAGATAGTCCGCCAGATCCGTCATGGAAACCGCAGCAGGCTTGGGCATGCCGACCGCCGACAAGACATAGCTGCCAGTGTCGCCGCCAAAAGCCGATGCGTCCAGATAATGGGTGCCGGTCTGCACGGCGGTAAAGATGATCTGGCTGTCCAGCCCAGACCCCGCATCATCGTTCGACGCCAGCAGCGAACCCTTGGGGTCATGCAGTGCCAGCATCGGATCGCTTAGCGAATTTCCTGTCAGGTCAAAGCGATAGGTCTGCCCCGCCTCCAGCCGGATCTTGATCCAGTCGCTGTCGCCGTCACGGTCGATCCGGCCGCGGAAGTCGTCGCCCACCGTCATGCGATAGCCGGTCGCCGTCGATGCAAGGGCGTCCGCACCTTCGTGGATGGTCGCCTGTGCGGTGGTCAGACTGCTGTCCGCCAGACTGCCAAAGGCGCAGGTTTTGTCAAAGGGCCGGAAACTGGCGCAAAGCGTACACATATCGTGATCTCAATTCACTCGGGCAGGGCGAAACGCAACAGGTCGCGGGCGAAACCGGCGTAGTCGTCGGGGGTCGGCTCGCGGTCCATGACGTTGAAGCGCATTGGCTGGCGCGACGTCCCCTGCGGCGTGACCAGCATCGCGGTGACCGACGAAGGTGTCGTCGCCAAGACCCGCAGACGCAGCCCCGGTGGCGTTTCAAGGTCGCGAAGGGCCTGGCACAGCCCGCTTGCGTGACGCTGATCGACGCCCGCGGACTGACGGCAATCGACCTGCCCTGCCCAGACGCCGCCTGACATCAGCAGATACAGCCCCGAACCAAGCAGCAGAATGGCGTGACGCATGACCGGATCGATCCCCGTGATTGACGCATGGCCGCCGCCGTTCGGGTCGGCCCCGTCCGGTCGGCGCAAAATGGCGCGCGCCTTGGCGGGCGATGCAACCTTGGATGGATCTATACAGGGGTTGCGGGCCGGACCCAAAGCCATTTTCATGAAAACGTCACGGATTTTCCGTGTCCTTATCGCCACCCGGGGCGGTGATGGCCTAAGGTCCGGGCAAAGCGCAGCGATCGACAGTGGATCAGACCGATGAACACCCCAGACCACGCCAGTCCCGACGACATCCGCGGCATGTTTTCCGCCGCCATGTCCGCCATGTACCGCAAAGAGGTTCCCGCCTATGGCCAGCTGATCACGCTGGTCGCACAGGTGAATGATCGGCGGTTGGCCGACGATCCGGCGCTGCGGGACCGGATGCAGGCCACGGGGGAATTGGGCCGCGTGTCCTACGAACGGCACGGGGCGATCCGGCTTGGCACCCCTGCCGAACTGTTGATGATGCGCAGGCTTTTCGCGGTGATGGGGATGCATCCGGTCGGCTATTACGACCTGACCGAGGCAGGCGTGCCCGTCCATTCGACTGCCTTCCGCCCGCTGACGCAATCGGCACTGAACGCGAACCCCTTCCGGGTCTTCACATCCCTGCTGCGGCTGGATCTGGTGCAGGACGCGGCGCTGCGCGAAGTCGCCCGTCAGTTGCTGCAAAACCGCCGTATCTTCACCGACGACTGCATCGCGCTGATCGAACGGGCCGAGGCGCAAGGGGGCCTCTCGCCCGCCGATGCCGCGACCTTCGTTCAGCAGGCGCTGGAAACCTTCCGCTGGCATGCCGATGCCCCGGTCGATCAGACCATGTACCGCCGCCTGCATGACGCGCACCGCCTGCTGGCCGATGTGGTCGCCTTTCGCGGCCCCCATATCAACCACCTGACCCCGCGCACGCTGGACATCGACGCCGTGCAGCGGATGATGCCCGATCACGGCATCGCGCCCAAGGCCGTGGTCGAGGGGCCTCCGGCGCGGCGCTGCCCGATCCTTCTGCGCCAGACATCGTTCAAGGCCCTGGACGAGGCTGTCAGCTTTGCAGGCAGCCCCGGCCAGCACACCGCCCGCTTCGGAGAGATCGAGGCGCGCGGTCAGGCCCTGACCCCCAAGGGCAAGGCGCTTTACGACCGCCTGCTGACCCGCGCACGCGCCATGGTCACGCCCAAGTCCGACGGCAGCAACGCTGCCGAATACATTTGCGCGCTGGAAACCAACTTCGCCGATTTCCCCGATGATGCGGATACGATCCGTTTGCAGGGGCTGGGCTATTGCGAATTCTCGGTACGGCCGGGCATGGACACCCCACCCGCCCCCGGCAGCGACGCCGAGGCCCTGATCGCCAGCGGCCATCTGCGCGCCCATCCCCTGACATACGAGGATTTCCTGCCGGTCAGCGCCGCCGGCATCTTCCAGTCGAACCTTGGCGATGAGGCGGCTCAGGATTTCGCCGCCAACCCCAATCGCGCCGCCTTCGAGGCCGATCTGGGCGCGCCGACGCATGACGAATTCGCACTGTACCAGCAATTGCAGGACGCCTCGCTGGCGCGATGCATGGCGCAGCTGGGAATGGCGCCCGCCTGATCGACCGCAACCGAACGAAAGACCAAAGACCCATGGACCTGACAGCAGACGTGCACGCCCTGATGACCGACCTTGGCGTCGATCCCGCCACCCTGAGCACGGGCGACATGCCCTGCCGCAGCCCCGTCAACGGCCAGCAGATCGCCAGCCTTGCCCGCGACGATGCGACGACCACCGCCGCCGCCATCGACCGGGCGCAGGCCGCCTTCCGCGCATGGCGCATGGTGCCCGCCCCCCGTCGCGGCGAATTGGTCCGCCTGCTGGGCGAGGAGCTGCGCCGCAACAAGGCCGCCCTTGGCAGGCTGGTATCAATCGAGGCGGGCAAGGTCACCTCGGAAGGCCTGGGCGAGGTGCAGGAGATGATCGACATCTGCGATTTCGCCACCGGCCTGTCGCGCCAGCTTTACGGACTGACCATCGCCACCGAACGCCCCGGCCACCGCATGATGGAGACCTGGCACCCGCTCGGCATTGTGGGCGTCATCAGCGCCTTCAACTTCCCCGTTGCCGTCTGGTCGTGGAACACCGCGCTGGCGCTGGTCTGCGGCAACAGCGTGGTCTGGAAGCCATCGGAAAAGACGCCACTGACGGCGCTGGCCTGTCAGGCCATCCTGACCCGCGCGATGGACCGCTTCGGCGATGCGCCCGCGGATCTGTCGCAGGTGCTGATCGGCGATGCATCGGTCGGCGCGGCGCTGGTCGAGAACCCGAAGGTGGCGCTGGTCTCGGCCACCGGCTCGACGCGCATGGGGCGCATCGTCGGACCCAAGGTGGCGGAGCGTTTTGGCCGTTCGATCCTAGAACTGGGCGGCAACAATGCGGGCATCGTCTGCCCCTCGGCCGATCTGGACATGGCGCTGCGGGCCGTGGCTTTCGGGGCGATGGGGACGGCGGGCCAGCGCTGCACGACGACGCGGCGGCTGTTCGTGCATGCCGATATCTATGACGAACTGGTGCCGCGGCTGATCAAGGCCTTCCACACGGTCAGCATCGGCAATCCGCTGACCACCGACGCGCTGGTCGGCCCGCTGATCGACCGTGCCGCCTTCGACGCCATGCAGGCCGCGCTGGAGGCCGCCGCTCAGACAGGCGGCGTGGTGCATGGTGGCGAACGTCACGATGCGGGCGAACCCGATGCCTTCTATGCCCGCCCTGCCTTAGTCGAGATGCCGTCCCAGTCCGGCCCCGTGCTGCGCGAAACCTTCGCACCGATCCTTTACGTGATGAAATACGACGATTTCGACGCCATGCTGGCGGAGCACAACGCCGTCGGCGCGGGGCTGTCCTCGGCCATCTTCACCACCGACCTGCGCGAAAGCGAGACCTTCCTGTCGGTCCAAGGGTCCGATTGCGGCATCGCCAACGTCAACATCGGCACCTCGGGGGCGGAAATCGGCGGGGCGTTCGGGGGCGAGAAGGAAACCGGCGGCGGGCGCGAAAGCGGATCGGACGCGTGGAAGTCCTATATGCGGCGCGCGACCAATACCATCAACTATTCCCGCGACCTGCCTTTGGCGCAGGGCGTGGTCTTCGACATCTGAGCGGACGGGCGGGGTCGCCCCCGCCCGCGCCACCAACCTCAGGTTGCGAAACGACGCGCGGCGGGCAGCATCTTCATCAGCAGGTAATAGCTGACCCCGGCGGGGATCAGGCTGGCGTACCAACTGACGCCCGCAAAGATCAGCGCGAAGACCACGCCGATCACCGTCGCGATGACGGCAGCCGGATTGATGCCGCGATATGGCCCCTGCGGATCGTAAAGATGGTCAAGGTTCAGCTTCTGGCCGCGGATCACATAGTAGTCGACCACCAGGATCGCGAAGATCGGCCCAAGGAAGGCGCTGTAGGTCTGGATGAACAGGTTCAGCCCCGCCGCGCTTTCATCGCGGACCAGCAGCCAGGGGAAGGTGGCAAAGGCCAGCAGCCCCACCAGCACCGCCGCCGTGCGGAAGGGCAGCTTGAAGACATCCATCAGCGCATAGGCGGGCGGCACGACGTTGTTCAGGATGTTCGTCGTCACCTGCGCGAAGGCGATGAACAGCAGCGTCGTCACCAGCAGCAGCTTGTTGTTGACGGCGCTGGAAAACACCTTGATCGGATCGACCTCGCCCGTGGCGCCCGACACCATCAGCCCGATCAGCCCCATGAACAGTGTCGCGGGCAGGATCGAATTGGCATAGATCGCCACCTGCCGACCGCGCCCCACGTCGTCATGCAGTTCGCGGCTGTAATCCGAGACGTTCAGCATCATCGTGGAATAAATGCCCAGAAACAGCATCGTCGCCCCCCAGAAGGGTGCGCCCCATGTTCCGTTGACATTGACAAGATTGTCGCTGATCTGGGTGCCGTATTTGCCGATGACGCTGAAGAACATGTAGATCAGCGACCCGATGATGAAGACCGAGCCGATGTTCTCCAGCCACTTGATGCCGTGAAAGCCCAGCACCGAAAGCCCGATCTGCAACGCTTGGAAGCCGATGAAGAAGGCCCAGATGTTGGAAAAGCCGAACATGGTTTCCGAAACAAGGTTCAGCGCCCCTGCCCCGATCCAGCTTTGGAAGCCGAACCAGACCAGCGCCGGGACCGATCTGACCAGCGCCGGCAACCGCGTGCCGGTAAAGCCGAAGGACGATCGCGCCTGCACCATGAACGGAATGCCGTATCGGTGCCCCGCCTGCCCGTTGATCATCAGCGCCGCCCCGATGACGGTGCAGCCGATGGCAATGGCCACGACCACCTGCAGCAGGTTCAGCGTGCCGACCAGCCCCGACCCGATGGTGAAGGTGCCGATGGACACGCAGCCGCCCAGCCAGGCGAAAAGATAGGACCACGACCCCATGATGCGGGTCTGCTGCGGGGCCAGGCTTTCCTGGCCGATGCTCTTGTCGCCACGGGACGGATGGGGCGGCGCGGCCCCGGCGGTGTCTTGATACGTCATGTCTGTTTTCCCTGTTGGAAGCTGGGGTCGTCTTATTTCTTGTTGGGCACCGCATAGGCGCCGATCTTGCTGGTCTTCAGCCCGGCGCCCACAAGCGCCTCGGCCATTTTCGTGGCGACGGTCACGCCGTCGATGACAGGGATGCCGGTTTCCGCAGTCAGCCATTCCGTCAGATCGGCCATGCCCGCGCAGCCCAGCAGCACGGCCTCGCAGCCGTCCTGTTCGATGGCGCGCATGATTTCGGCCCGGACCTGTTGGCGGGCCTGCGAACCGGGTTCCTCCAGCGCCAGCACGGGGATGGCGGCGGACCGGACGCGGCGGCACTTGTGGTCCTGGCCGTATTTGCGAACCAGTTCCTCGATCACGGGGACCGAGCGGGGCAGCGTCGTGACGATGGAAAACGAGGTCGCGATCATGCTGGCGGCCATCATCCCCGCCTCGCAGATGGCGATGACGGGGCCGGACGCGATCTCGCGGCAGGCGCCGATCGCAGGGTCGTCGAAACAGGCGATGACGATGGCATCCGCGCCATCCTTTTCGGCCTGCGCCACTTCGCGCAGCAGGTGGGGGGCGGCCATCACCTCGTCATGATGACCCTCGATACTGGCGGGGGCGCCATGGGCGGTGCGGCCGATGACCTGCACCTGCGGACCTGCGACGGCGCGCGCCGATGCCACGATCTTGTCGGTCATCGAGGTGGTGGAGTTTGGGTTGATGACAACCAGTTTCATGCCTGCGTCCTTCTGCCGAGTCGCAGGATTGATAACACAGATTGTTAACAATCAGATAATATTTTCTTTGCCCGAATAATAAGCGCATGTTTCTTGCGTGTGATCACGGGCTGTGCAATCTGTCAGCCATGGAAAAGCCGCTTGAAACCGTCATTGTCGACAGCATTCTGGACGCGATTGCCGATCAGCGCCTGCATGCGGGCACCAAACTGGGCGAACAGGCCTTGTCGGATCTGTTCGGCTGCAACCGCGCCCATGTGCGGCGCGCGCTTGGGACGTTGACGGCCTATCAGGTGGTCGATCACCTGCCCAACCGCGGTGCCTATGTTGCCACTCCGACGCCTCAGGACGCCCGCGATGTGTTTCAGGCCCGCCGCGCCATCGAGGTCGTGATCTGCCGCAATGCCATCCGTCAGGCGACCGCCGAAGACATCGCATCCCTGCGCGTGCATCTGGCGCAGGAAGCCTTGGCCAAGGGCAGCGGCGACCGCCCCGCCGCGGTGCGCCTGTCGCGCGGTTTCCACGTGCTGCTGGGCCGCATCGGGCGCAATCCCGTGCTACTGCGCTATCTCGAGGAACTGACCATGCGCAGTTCGCTGATCATCGGGCTTTACGCCACCGGCCACGGCACGCTTTGCGCCGATGACGAACACACCCGCATCACCGACGCGATCGAAGCCCGCGACATGGAAACCGCCCAGACTCTGCTGGACCAGCACCTGCGCCATATCGAGGCCGGCATCCGTTTCGACGATGATCTTCCTGCAACAGGCGCCTTATCCAAGGCGCTCAGGACGCCGCGGGACTGAACCGACGTATCCACTGCGTGGATAGTGTCGATTTATAAATGTAATTTCCTCAATGCATCACTGTGACATAGCGTACCCAAAGTGCGCAGCGTGACACTGCGCACAAGGGAGGATTGTCACATCAACCGATGCAGGACCGGCCTTGTTTCAGGCAAGGTACCTGCTGGCGCACATCCTCTTCGGCGACATTTTACGTGAGGGAGGATACTCATGCGACGCAACCCATTCCTGACCGCGGCCCTTGCCGGCCTGCTGTCCCTGACCGCCTTGCCGGTTCTGGCGGAAACCAGCTTCACCATCCTTGGCACGCGCGGCGGACCCGTGGCCGTGCCCCATCGTTCCCAGCCCGCGAACGTGTTGAATGTCGATGGCATCCTGTCGCTGGTCGATGCGGGCGACGGCACCGCACAGCAGCTGTCCAAGATGCGCGTCATGCCGCGCGATCTGGAAAACGTCTTCATCAGCCACCTGCATGGTGACCATTTCGGGGGCCTGTTGGCCATTCTGGCCCTGCGCCTGCAGACCGATGTGGTGAAACCGCTGCAGGTCTATGGCCCTCCGGGCACCGATGACATGGTTGCAGGCATCCTGGCCGCCCTGGCCCCCGCGATGGAGGCCGGATATGGCGTCGGCGCCGAACCGATCAAACCCGAGGATCTGGCGGTTGCCCACATCATCATGCCGGGCGATCAGTTGACCGTCGGCAAGATCGAGGTGACCACGGCGGACAACACCCATTACTCCTTCGCCCCCGACAGCCCGCAGGCCGGGAAATACCACAGCCTGTCCTTCCGCTTCAAAACGCCCGACCGCACCATCGTCTATACCGGCGATACCGGCCCCAGCCCGGATGTCGAGGAACTGGCCAAGGGTGCAGACCTGCTGATCGGCGAAGTCATCGAACTGGACAGCGTGATCGCCGCGACCCGCATGGCCGTGCCGAACATGCCGGACGACAAGGTCAACTTCCTCAAGAAGCACCTGTCCGAACACCACCTGCTGCCCGCCGATCTGGGCAAGCTGGCGACAGCATCGGGTGCGCCCGAACTGGTGGTGACCCATATCGCCGCCGGCCTGAAAGAGGATCTGGATGCCATCAACAGTGGCATTGCCTCGACCTATGAAGGCAAGGTGACCATCGCCAACGACATGGACAAATTCTGATCAGACGGCCCCGCCACACTGGCGGGGCCCCCATGCCTTATCCGTCGGCCGGGACGTAAAGCTGGCCCTTTTCGCGGAACAGATCGGCCATCCGCTCCATGCCTTCCTGCTTTTCCGCCGTCGCGCGGATATCATGCGATATCTTCATCGAGCAGAACTTGGGCCCGCACATCGAACAGAAATGCGCGACCTTATGGGCATCGGCGGGCATGGTCTCGTCATGCATCTCGCGCGCGGTATCGGGGTCCAGGCCCAGATTGAACTGATCCTGCCAGCGGAAATCGAAGCGCGCGCGTGACAGCGCATCGTCGCGCATCTGCGCACCCGGGTGCCCCTTGGCCAGATCCGCCGCATGGGCCGCCAGCTTGTAGGTGATGACGCCGGTCTTCACATCGTCTCGATCCGGCAGTCCCAGATGCTCCTTCGGCGTGACATAGCACAGCATCGCGGTCCCGAACCAACCGATCATCGCCGCTCCGATGGCGCTGGTGATATGGTCGTAACCGGGCGCGATATCGGTGGTCAGCGGCCCAAGCGTATAGAATGGGGCTTCGTGGCAATGTTGAAGCTGCTTGTCCATATTGGCCTTAAGCTTGTGCATCGGCACATGGCCCGGACCTTCGATAAAGACCTGACAATCCTTGGCCCATGCTTTCTTCGTCAGTTCGCCCAAGGTTTCCAGCTCGGCGAATTGCGCCTGATCGTTGGCGTCGGCGATGGACCCGGGGCGCAGCCCGTCGCCAAGGCTGAAGGTCACATCATAGGCGCGCATAATCTCGCAGATCTCGTCGAAGCGCTCGTAAAGAAAGCTTTCGCGGTGATGGTGCAGGCACCATTTCGCCATGATCGAGCCGCCCCGACTGACAATGCCCGTCACGCGCTTGGCCGTCATGGGGATCATATGCAGCCGCACGCCGGCGTGGATGGTGAAATAATCGACGCCCTGTTCGGCCTGTTCGATCAGCGTGTCGCGGTAAATCTCCCACGTCAGATCTTCGGCGATGCCGCCGACCTTTTCCAGCGCCTGATACAATGGCACCGTCCCGATGGGCACGGGCGAGTTGCGGATGATCCAGTCGCGGATGTTGTGGATGTTGCGGCCCGTGGACAGATCCATGACGGTGTCGGCACCCCAGCGGATGGCCCAGACCATCTTGTTGACCTCTTCCTCCATCGAGGATGTCACGGCGGAATTGCCAATATTGGCGTTGATCTTGACCAGGAAATTGCGGCCGATGATCATCGGTTCCAGTTCGGGGTGGTTGATGTTGGCAGGAATCACCGCCCGCCCCCGCGCAATTTCAGACCGCACGAACTCCGGCGTGACCAGATCGGGGATGGAGGCGCCGAAATCCTCTCCGTCACGGGTATAGGCGGCGGTGCGGCCTTCATTTTCGCGGATGGCGACATATTCCATTTCCGGCGTGATGATACCGGCGCGAGCATAGGCCAGCTGGGTCACGGCCCCCTTGGTGGCGCGCAGCGGATCACATTGATGCGGAAAGGCGGGGGTCAGGCGCTTGCCATCGACAAAGCCGTTATCGGCGGCGGTCAGCGGACGTCCGGTATAGGCTTCGGCATCGCCCCTGCCCGTCAGCCAGTTGCCGCGAACCGGGGGAAGGCCGCTTTGAATCTCCATCCGCGCACCCCCGTCGGTATAGGGGCCGGAGCTGTCATAGACGGTCAGCGGGGCCTCGCCTGTCAGGGCAATCTGGCGCATCGGCACGCGGATGTCATGCATGGCGCCCGGCACATACAGCTTGCTGGATGCGGGCATGGGGCCGGTGGTGATCTGGGGGTTGGGTTTCATCAGTGTCTCCCGCAAAAATGGGCGACCCGGATAAGACAAGCGATGAAGGGGCCACGCGGCCCGATGACGGACCTTGCGGCCCAAAGGACCGCCCCGTCGGTCGGGGAAGCTGCCTTTGGTCTTCCTACGCCAGCATAAACTGGGTCAGGTTCAAAGGGTCGCTTCACCGGGGTTGCCCCCACTCAGCCTCTCAGTCCCCTTAAGGCGGGACTCCCCTGACGTGCGGGCAGGTTCGCGATTTCGGGGGGAACTGTCAACAGCTTGATGCAGGCGCCCGCGGTGACGGGCGCCTGCGGTTGGTATCAGGCCTTAAGCGCGGCCAACACATCGTCGGGACGCATCGGCAGATGGCGCAGGCGCACGCCCACGGCAGACTGGATGGCGTTGGCGATGGCCGGTGCGATGACCGTGGTGCCGGGTTCGCCCAAGCCCACCGGCACTTCGGTGCTGTCGATGAACTCGATCTCCATGTCCGGTGTGTCGATCATCCGCAGCGGAGTGTAGCCGCCAAGGTTCAGGTCGCGAACGTTGCCATCCTCGAACTCAGTCCCTTCGTACAGCGCCATGGAAAGGCCCCAAAGTGCAGCACCTTCGCATTGCGCGCGCGCCCCATCGGGGTCAACAACCGTACCGCAATCGAAGGCCAGCCACATCTTCTGGACCTCGACCGTGCCAGTTTCGCGGTCCACATGCACCTGAACGGCACCTGCGGTCCAGGTCGGCATCTGGCGGCTTTGACCGAAGGTCGTTGCGATGCCGATGGCCGTATCGGCAGGCAAATCAGCCGTGCCATAGCCCGACATCTTGGCCACGCGTTCCAGAACCGCCTTCTGACGCGATGCGCCACCGACCGAATCCGGCGCGGTGCCGGCGTTGTAACCTTCGGCAATCAGATGCTGCTGGCGAAACTCCAGCGGATCGACACCGATCTTGGCTGCGGCTTCATCCATGAAGCTTTCGACGGCAAAGTTGGTCCAGCCCGGACCGACCGAGCGCAACCAGCCGGGACGGAAGGTCTGATTGGCCAGTTCGTTTTCGATCGCGCGAACCTTATGCGCACCGACCGAATACCAGTGGTCGGCACCGTCGATGGCAAAGACATCATAGGGCTGGTCGTTCACGCCCTTGGGCATAAACGACGGTGCCATGACGCCCGTGGGCCAACCGGCGGCGGCGTCGTGATCCATGCCGATGACCTTCTGGTCGGCGTCGAATGCCATACGCAGTTTCTGCACGCTTGGCGACCGGACGCTGTCGAACTGGACGTCATGTTCGCGCATGAAGACCAGCTTGACCGGCTTGCCGCCCAATTGCTTCGAGGCAAGCGCGGCGGGCACGATGTAGTCGCCGTTCAGGCGACGCCCGAAACCGCCGCCCAGCATATAGCTGCGCATGACGATCTTGTCGGGTTCAACCTCAAGCGCCGCCGACAGGGTCGGCAGGATCAGCGACTGCCACTGGTTGCCGGCATGGGTTTCCCAGATGCCGTCCTCATTCTGGAAGACGGTGGCGTTCAGCGGTTCCATCTGGAAGTGCAGCACCGTCGAGGTGGTGTAATCCGCCTCGAGCGTATCTGCGGCATCCTTGAAGGCTTGGGCGGTGTCGGGCGTCTCGGTCGGCAGGATCGCCCCGCTGGAGGCATCGGCGATCAGTTCGCGCGACCGCGCCTGGATGTCGGCTTCGGACACCATCGCGGTTTCGCCGGCGTTCCATTCGACGTTGATCTGATCGGCAGCCTGCTTGGCGGCGAACAGGGTTTCACCCAGAACGACGACCCACCCCGGAACCGTTCCCGAAGGATCGTCCAGCGTCAGCGTCTGCAGATAGCCCTTGATCTCTTTGGCACCGCTGTCATCGACGGATGCGACCGAAGACCCCAGACGCGTCGGTGGCAGCATCGGAATGCCATAGACCATGCCGTCAATCTTGGCATCCAGACCATAGATGGTCTTGCCGTTGGTCTTGTTGGTGATGTCCAGCGCAGTGACGTCCTTGCCGACCAGACGCAGGTCGGAATGCGCCTTCAGCGGCAGGGCGGCCAGTTCGTCTTCGGTAAAGCTGCGGCTGATGCCTGATTTGACCAGCTCGGCATAGGTGGTGGAATTGGTGCCATCGGTGACCGTGCCGTCACGCGCCGTACAGGTCGATGCATCCACGCCCCATTGGCTGGCGGCGGCTTCGATCAGAGCGGTGCGGCCTGCGGCACCGGCCTGGCGATAGACGGGCCAGCTCTGCCAGATCGACCAACTGCCGCCGGTGACCATGGTGCCCCATTTTTCCGCCGTATCGACATGGGTGATGCGCACGTCGTCCCATGACACTTCCAACTCGTCCGCAAGGATGCGGGCGATGGCGGTGCCGACATGCTGGCCCATCTCGGCGCGGATGATGTTGACGTTCACGCGGCCTTCTGTGTCGATCCAATACCACATGGTCGGTTCGAAGGTGTCACCCACGGCCTCGATCGGGACGCCATCGGCGGCCTGCGGGTCCATCGCGGCATGGGACGTGCGCGGGAAGCCGAAGGCCACACCGGCAGCCGTCATCGAGATCAGGAAGCCGCGGCGGCTCAGCGCCGTTGCCGGGCTGCCTGCGCCAAGGCGCGAAAGGATCTTGTTCTTAGCCATTCTGGGTTTGCCCCCTATTTGCCGAAGCCGCTTCGCGAACCGCCTGGCGGATGCGCGGATAGGTCATGCAGCGGCAAAGATTGCCGGTCATGACGGCGTCGATGTCGTCGTCGCTCGGGTCAGGAATATCGGTCAGCAGGGCTGCTGCCTGCATGATCTGGCCCGACTGGCAATAGCCGCATTGCGGAACCCGCAGGTTGCGCCATGCTTCCTGAACGGGGTGGCTGTCGTTGGCGTCTAGCCCCTCGATCGTGGTGATCTCGGCGCCTTCGACATCGCCAAGCGCGGTGATGCAGGACCGCGTGGCACGACCGCCGACATGGACGGTGCAGGCACCGCACATGCCGATGCCGCAACCGAACTTGGTGCCGGTCAGCCCGACCTCGTCGCGGATCGCCCACAGAAGCGGCGTATCGGGATCGGCGTCGACGCTGACCTCACGCCCGTTGATTTTCAAATTTACCATCAGGTGTTTCCTTCGTGAATTCAGTGGGATCCAGGGCCGCGCGCGCGCAGCTGGGTGACATCCTCGCGCAGGTTCTCCCACGGGGCCTTTTCGGCCCGATCGGCGCGCAGGTAGGCTGCGACCGAGGCGACCTGATCGTCGGTCAGCGCTTGGGCAAAGCCCGGCATGACGACGCCTTCGGTGCCCTGATGGCTGTTCACGCCATAAAGGATCACCTGGATCAGGTTGCTGGGATCATCCTGATTGACCGAGGAGTTGATTCCCAGATCGGGACGGCCTTCGCGGATCTGTTTGGCATTATAGTGACAGGCGGCGCAGGCGGTGGTGTACAGCCGCTCGCCCTCGGCTTGACGATAGCGGCGGTCGGGGGCGTTGCGCTCGAGGCTGGCGCGGACGACGTCGCTGTCGGCGGGGTCCAGATCATCGCCGCCGACCTTATCGGCCAAATAGACGCTGATGGCGGACAGGTCGCTGTCGGGCAGTCCGCGCACACCGGCATGAACAACCGGCCCCATCGGACCAGCGGCGATGCCATGATAGGTGGACGAACCCTTGATCAGATACTCGCGGAACTCGGCGGCGTTCCACGGCACGGCCGAGGCGTTGGCGGCGGTCAGGGCGGGGGCCTGCCAACGGTCGATCTCGGCGCCGGCGTATTCTTCGCTGGATTTTTCCGCGCCAAGGACGTTGCGCGGGGTATGGCAGGCGCCGCAGTGGGTGATGCCCTCGGCCAGATAGGCCCCGCGATTCCATTCGTCCGACTTCTCGGGATCGGCTTCGTATTCGCCGAAATCAACGAACAGCGTCTTCCAGCCAGCCTGCAGGAAGCGCAGGTTCAGCGGGAAGGGCAGCTCGTTTTCCTTCTGGACGGTCCGGACAGGCTCGACCTCGGACATGATGAAGGCATAGATCGCGTCGATGTCCTCATCGCTCATCTTGGTGAAGTGGTCATAGGGGAAGCCGGGGAACAGGTGGCGGCCATCGCGGCCAACGCCTTCATGCATGGCACGGCGGAAGGCGGCCTGCGAATAGGTGCCGATGCCCGTTTCCATGTCGGGGGTCAGGTTCGTGGCATAGATGGTGCCGAAGCCCGTCTCCATCGCGTAATTGCCGGCATAGGGTTCGCCGCCCTTGGCGGTGTGACAGGTCGCGCAATAGCCCGCACCCGCCAGCACCCTGCCCTTTTCCACCTGTTCAGGCGGGAAATTCGCGTGATCTGCCGCCGTCACCGGCTGCATCGCGGGTTTATATGCATAGACGCCAAAGCCCACAGCGCCGATCGCTGCGATGGCCAGGATGCCTAGGCAGATCTTCTTGATCATGGATCCATATCCCTGGGTATCAGTATGGCAAAATCGGCGGTTACCCGCCGATTGGATGATATGCAAATGTTAACCCGACCGCTGGCGGTCGGGTTCCCATCGTTTTGCAGCAGCTTTGGTTCAGACCAGCGACAGCAGCTTTTTCGCGGCTTCTTCCGACGAGGCCGGGTTCTGACCCGTCACCAGCTTGCCGTCGACCAGCACGAAGACGCCCCAGTCCTCGCCCTTCTCATACTGACCGCCATTGGCCTTCAGCATCTCCTCGACCAGGAAGGGAACGACATCGGTCAGGCCGACGGCTTCCTCCTCGGTGTTGGTGAAGCCGGTGACGCGCTTGCCATCGACCAGCGGCTTGCCATCGGCGCCCTTGGTGTGGCGGAAGACGCCCGGCGCGTGGCAGACGGCACCGACCGGCAGATCCTTGGCAGCAAAGCCCTCGATCAGGCGGCGGCTGTCGGCATCCTCGGCCAGATCCCAAAGCGGGCCGTGGCCACCGGGATAGAAGATGGCGTCGAAGCCATCGACCTGAATGTCGGCCAGAACCTTGGTGTCGGCCAGCGCGGCCTGCGCTGCATCGTCAGCCTTGAAGCGTTCGGTCGCATCGGTCTGGGCATCGGGGGTGTTGCTGCTGGGGTCCAGCGGCGGCTGACCACCCTTGGGCGATGCGATGGTGATCTCGGCGCCCGCGTCCTTGAAGACGTAATAGGGGGCCGCGAATTCTTCCAGCCAGAAGCCGGTCTTGTTGCCCGTGTCGCCCAGCTTGTCGTGCGAGGTCAGAACCATCAGGATTTTCATGTTGGTATCTCCTTGTTGTGTTGCGGGATCAGGCGGACAGACGGATGACGCGCTTGCCGAAAGCCTCGCCGCGCAGCAGTCCAATGAAGGCCGAGGGCGCTTGTTCCAGCCCGTCGATCATTTCCTCGCGGTACTTGATCTTGCCTTCCTTGACCCAACCGCCGACCTGTTCGGCAAATTCGGGATAGAGGTGGCCGAAATCGTCGAAGACGATGAAGCCGCGCATGGTCATCCGCTTGCGCAGGATCTGACCCATCAGGTAGTTCATGCGATCCGGCCCGTCCGGCAGCGAGGTCGCGTTATACTGCGAGATCAGCCCGCAGACCGGGATCCGGGCCGAGGGGTTCAGCAGCGGCAGGACCGCATCGAAGACGGCACCGCCGACGTTCTCGAAATAGATGTCGATGCCGTCAGTGGCCTGCGCCTTCAGGTCATCGGCAAAGCTGTCGGCCTTGTAATCGACACAGGCGTCAAAGCCCAGGGTCTCGACCACATGCTTGCACTTGTCGGCACCACCGGCGATGCCGATGACGCGCAGGCCAAGGATCTTGCCGATCTGGCCGACCGTCGCACCGACCGGGCCGCTGGCACCGGCGACGACCAAAGTCTCGCCTGCCTTGGGCTGGCCGATCTGGGTCAGACCTGCCCATGCGGTCAGGCCGGGCATGCCCAGGACGCCAAGCGCCCAGGACGGGTTTTCGGGGTTCTTGCCCATGTTGATGACGCTGGTGCCATCCGACAGAGCGTAATCCTGCCAGCCACCAAAGGCCACGACCCAGTCACCTTCGGCAAAGCCGTCAACGTCCGAGGTGACCACCTGCGACACGGTCCCGCCGACCATGACCTGATCGACCTCGACCGGGGCGGCATAAGAGGGCGCGTCGCTCATCCGGCCGCGCATGTAGGGGTCCAGCGACAGGAATTCGTTGCGCAGCAGCATCTGGCCCTTGCCGGGGGTCGGCACATCGACGGTTTCCAGCCGCAGCGTATTCTCGGTCGGCTCGCCCTTGGGGCGTTCGGCCAGGACGTGGCGGCGGTTCTGTGTCTTGGACTGGGTCATGATATCTCTTTCCCGATCGGTTGATCGTATCTCGGAATTTTTGTTCAGGACGACGGCAGAAGGTCGCGGGTGCGCGTCATCGCATCGTCCAGCGGGGTGCCGTCATGGGACAGATGTGCCATCAGGCTTGCCCCCAGCCACAGTTGGTAAAGGGTCGTGGCCATGGCTTTGGGGTCGGCAAGCGGCACCATCGATCCGTCCCTGCCCGCGTCATCCAGCGCCTGCGTCAGCTTGGCGATGATCGCCGTGACACCGTTTTGCAGGATGGTGGTCATGTCGGGGGACAGGTCGCTGATCTCGGCGGCCAGCTTGACGATCAGACACTGACGTTCTGCGTCGCCACCGCCTTGGCGCGCCTGCCAATCGGCAAAATACCCAAGCACCCTGTCGCGGCCCGACAGATGGTCGCTGTCCAGCGTCGTCGCCAGATCGCATTCATAGGTCCGGACATAACGGTCCAGCAGCGCGCAGCCATATCCCTCTTTCGAGGCGAAATAGTGATAGAAGGACCCCTTGGGCACCTGCGCCTCGGCCAGCAACTGGCCAAGACCGACGGCGGTATAGCCGCGCTGCGCCACAAGGCGGCGTCCGGTGTCCAGAATATGGGTGCGTGCGTCTGTCATGGGACACTAGCTAAGCACGCTAGACCGATTGTCTAGTCCCATGTAGCAAATAATTATTTACCGGCGCTGCCTGTCGGGGGACGGCTTTCAACGCAGATCCATCGCCAATGGTTTCAGCCGTGCCACGCTGACCCATGACGCCAAGGCCATCACCCCCGCCGTCGCCAGACACAGCGCTAAGCCGCCCAGCTGATAGCTGAGACCTGACAGCAGCGTCCCCAGAAGCCGCCCCGCCGCATTCGCCATGTAGTAGAAACCGACATCCATGGTCACACGCTCGGCCTTGGAAAAGGCCAGGATCAGATAGGAATGCACCGCCGAATTCACCGCAAAGACAAAGCCGAACAACAGCAGCCCCGCGACCAGCATCGCCGTCAGCCAAGGCGCGGGCGCGCCCGATGCCAGCACCAGCGCCGCCAGCGCCAGCGGGATCGGCACCAGCCAACCGGCCCATGCCACGGCCTGATGGATGATCGCCGCCAGCGGCCTGCCCCTTGCGCCCAACAGCCGCGGCGCCGCCGCCTGCACGCCGCCATAGGCGATGATCCAGACGGCCATGAAGGTACCGATCAGAAAGAACGCTGCCCTGCGGCTGTCCGGCGTGCCGTCCGACAGCACCGACTGGAAATAGACGGGGATGCCCACCACGAACCAGACGTCGCGCGCGCCGAACAGGAACATCCGGGCCAGCGACAGGCGGTTGATCGCCGGGTCACGCGACCAGATGGCGCTGATCTTGCTGCCCTTGCGCCCTTTCGGCAGACCGGCGGGCAGGAACAGCACGATCGCCATCAGGATCACCGCCAGCACCGCCGCCATCAGCCAGATGGCCGCCTGAAATCCGGCCAGCCCCAGCATCGCCGCGCCCAGAAAGAACCCCAGCCCCTTGACCGCATTCTTCGATCCCGTCAGCGCGGCCACCCATCGAAACAGCGTGCCGTCGCCTTCGGGGGCCAGCACCTTGACCGCCGATTTCGACGACATCTTGGCCAGGTCCTTGGCGACCCCGCTGGCCCCCTGCACCGCCATGACAAAGATGACCGAGGCCGAAACGCTCCATCCCGGGTCCAGTTGCGCCAGCGCGGCAAGCGCCGCGATCTGCAGCCCCAGCCCGGCATAAAGCGTGCTGGCCAGTCCGAAGCGCGCCGCGATCCAGCCCGCGGCAAGGTTAGTGACGATGCCCGCGGCCTCGTACAGCAGGAACAGATAGGCCAGCTGGATGGGCGAAAAGCCCAACCCGTTAAAGTGCAGCAGGACCAGCATCCGCAAGGCCCCGTCCGACAACATGAAGGCCCAATAGGCCGCCGTCACCGCCACATAGGCGCGCATCGCATTCATGATGCCGCCACCATCCGCACGATATCGGCCAGCCGGCAGGCATAGCCCCATTCGTTGTCGTACCACGCGTAAATCTTGACCTGCGTCCCGTCGATCACCATCGTCGAGCCCGCATCGATGATCGCCGAACGCGGATCGTTCAGGTAATCCGAGGACACCAGCGGGCGCTCCTCATACCCCAGGATGCCCTTCAGCGGGCCTTCGGCAGCAGCGGCGAACAGGGCGTTGACCTCCTCGGCGGTGGTGGGACGCTCGACCTCGAAGACGCAATCGGTCAGCGAGGCGTTCAGCAGCGGCACCCGCACCGCGTGGCCGTTCAGCCGACCGGCCAGTTCGGGATAGATCAGCGTGATGGCCGTGGCCGATCCGGTCGTCGTCGGGATCAGGTTGGCCAGCGCCGAACGCGCGCGGCGCGAATCCTTGGCGGGGCGGTCGACGATGGTCTGCGTGTTCGTCACGTCATGGATGGTGGTGATCGCGCCGTGGCGGATGCCCAGGGCTTCGTGGACGACCTTGACCACCGGGGCCAGGCAGTTCGTCGTGCAGCTGGCCGCCGTGATCAGACGGTGCTGCGCGGGATCATAGGCATCATGGTTGATGCCATAGACGATGTTCAGCGCGCCGCCGTCCTTGACCGGCGCCGAAACGACGACCCGCCCGACCCCGGCATCGAAATAGGGCTGGACCTTTTCCGCCGTTTTGAAGACCCCGGTGCAATCGATCACCACATCGATGCCCATCGCGGCCAACGGCAGATCCTCGATCCGGGCGGCGCGGGTCAGTGCGATCTGCTGGCCATCGATAGACAGGCTGTCCGCGGCATGGCCGATGTCGGCCTGCCAGCGACCATGGATGCTGTCGAACTCCAGCCATGTCGCGTGCTGTTCGGGCGTTCCCTGCGCGTCGTTCAGCAGGGCGATCTGACCCCCTGCCCCCGATGCGATCAGGTCGCGCAGCACCAGTTTGCCGATGCGGCCAAGTCCGTTCAGGGCGATGCGGGTCATGGGGGTCAGCCTTCCTGTCAGATCAAATCCATATTTCATGTATATTGGAACTGAACCCCTGCGACAAGACATGGAAACGGGCGCGAGGGCATATCCCCCGCGCCCGTCATCAAGGCGTCACATATCAGTAGCGCGAAGCCATCGCCGACAGGGGCAGCGGGTTCAGGCGGTCGGCCTGACCTGCAGTGCCGAATGCCTCGAAGCGGTCCTTGCAGACCTGCGCCATCATCGACATCGCGGGCTTCAGGTATTTGCGCGGATCGAATTCCGAGGGGTCCTCGGCAAAGCATTTGCGGATGGCGGCGGTCATGGCAAGGCGGTTGTCGGTGTCGATGTTGACCTTGCGGACGCCATGCTTGATGCCGCGTTGGATTTCTTCGACGGGGACGCCCCAGGTCGGGCGGATCTCGCCGCCGTACTGGTTGATGATCTCTTGCAGATCCTCGGGGACCGACGACGATCCGTGCATGACCAGATGGGTGTTGGGCAGACGGCGGTTGATTTCCTCGATGACGTTCATGGCCAGAATGTCGCCGTCAGGCTTGCGCGTGAACTTATAGGCGCCGTGGCTGGTGCCCATGGCAACGGCCAGCGCGTCGACGCCGGTGTCCTTGACGAACTGCTCGGCCTCGGCGGGGTCGGTCAGCAGCTGGTCGTGGGACAGCTTTTCGGTCGCACCATGGCCGTCTTCCTGATCGCCCATGCCGGTTTCAAGGCTGCCCAGAACGCCCAACTCGCCCTCGACGGACACACCGCAGGCGTGGGCCATCTGGGTCACGCGACGGGTGATGTCGGCATTGTATTCGTAATCGGCCGGCGTGGTGCCATCGGCCTTCAGCGATCCGTCCATCATCACGCTGGTAAAGCCGTTCTGGATCGCGGTCGCACAGGTTTCCAACCCGTTGCCGTGGTCCAGATGCATGCACAGCGGGATGTCGGGAAATGCCTTGGACAGACCCGAGATCAGGCCCGCCAGCACCAAATCGTTGGCATAGGCGCGCGCGCCCCGGCTGGCCTGCAGGATGACCGGCGAGCGGGTGGCCTGAGCCGCCTGCATGACCGACAGGCCCTGTTCCATGTTGTTGATGTTGAAGGCCGGCACGGCATAGCCATTCTCGGCGGCGTGGTCCAGAAGCTGACGCAGGGTGATCATCGCCATGGTGGCTTAGTCCTTGTTTTCTGAAAGATACGTGTGGATCAGGTCGATTTCCGAACCGGTCCCGAAGAAGATCGCGGACATCTGGTGCAGCTCGGTCGGAACCACGTCCAGAATGTCGATGTCGCCGTTGGTGGCACGCCCGCCCGCCTGTTCGGCCAGATAGGCCATCGGGACGCATTCATAGATCAGCCGCAGGCGGCCGTTTTCATATCCGGGGCGCGCGTCGGCCGGGTAAAGGAACACGCCGCCCTGCATCAGGATGCGGTGCATGTCGCCCACCGCCGCCGCAAGCCAGCGCATGTTCACGTCGCGCCCCTGCGGCCCGTCACGGCCAAGGCGCAGATCGGCGACCCAGGCCTTCAGCGGCGCCGACCAATGGCGTTCGTTCGATGCGTTCCAGGCAAAGGTCTTGGCCTTCGCGGGCAGGCGCAGGTTCTGGCGTGCGATGCGGAAGGCGTCCACTTCGGCATCGAAGGTGGCGACATGGACGCCCTGCCCCACCGACCAGCCGAAATCGACAGAATGCCCGAAGGACGCATAGCCCGCCGCCACGATGTCTCGGCCCTTGCGCAAAAAGCCTTGGGGCCCGGCAGGCAACACGGTGAACAACAGGCCAAGGGGCGCGCCGATGCCGATGCTGCCAGACCCGTCGATGGGGTCGATGGCCACGTCGAAGGCCCCGTCGGGGTTCAGGGCGACGATCTGCTCAGCCTCTTCGGACAGGACCTGACGCACGCCCGCGGCGCGCAGGGCGGCGATCATGTGGTCATGGGCGGCGACGTCCAGCGCCTTCTGCTTGTCGCCGCTGTCGTTGGTGCCGACGATGGCATCGGGATCGCCGTGCAGACGCCCCGCCGCCAATCGCTGCGCCAGGGGCGGCAGGGCCTGCGCGATGGCCAGCACCACGCCCTCGGGGCCGGTGGCCGACAGCATGTCGGACAGCAACGGGCCGGTCGGTGCACTGTCATTGGGAAGGTGCAGCATGTTCAGCCCTTGCTATACTTGGCATCGACCGCGTCGATGGCGTTCACATTCCCAGCCGAGCGGCCTTGGGCGTCGAAATTCATGGTTTCTGCCAACCACGCATCGGCGATGGCCTTGGCCAGTTCCGACCCGATGACGCGGGCGCCCATGGTGATGATCTGCGCGTTGTTCGACAGCGCCGCGCGTTCGGCGGAATAGGTGTCATGGGTCAGCGCCGCGCGGATGCCCGGCACCTTGTTGGCCGAGATGCAGACCCCGATGCCCGTCCCGCAAACCAGAATGGCGCGGTCATAGGTGCCGTCCAGAACCTGCGATGCCACCCGGTCCGACAGGTCCGCATAAAAGGCATCCGGCCCGGTGTCGGTGCGGCTGATCTGGGACACGTCGTGGCTGCCCTTCAGGTGGTCGGCCAGAATCTGGGCCAGACCTTCGCCTGCGCTATCGCCTGCAATTGCCAGTTTCACTTTATTCCCCCTCGTCAAATGGTTGCGGCGCAGCGCGCCAGAATATCCAGATAGCCCTCGACCGCCCAGGCCGACCGCCCGATGAACAGCCCGTCGATATGCGGGCAGGCGATCAGTTCCTGACAATTGTCGGGATTGACCGAGCCGCCATAAAGACAGGGCACCTTGCGTCCCAGCACGTCCTGCGCAGTGGCGATGATCTCGGCTTGGCGGGCGTCGGCGTAATCCGAGGTGGCAGGAATGCCGTTGTCCCCGATGGCCCAGACCGGCTCATAGGCCAGCAGGATCGTCGCGGCCTTTTGATCGTCCGACAGCCGTCCCAAGGCGCCACGAACCTGCGCCGCCAGCACCTCGGTCGCGCGGCCCGCTTGGCGTTCCTCCAGCGTCTCGCCGATGCAGATCAGCGGGATCAGGCCGTGGCGGACCGCGGCCTCGACCTTGAAGCCGACCGTGGCGTCGGTTTCACCGAAATGTTCGCGCCGCTCGCTGTGGCCCAGTTCGACGATGTCCAGCCCGCAATCGGTCAGCATGGGGGCGCTAATCTCGCCGGTCCAGGCGCCCTGATCGGCCCAATGCATGTTCTGGGCGCCGGTCTTGACGCTGGTCTCCGACAGGATCTGTGCGACCTCGCGGCAGGCGGTAAAGGGCGGGATGACAAAGCGCTGGATGCGCGGGTCGCGGTCCCTGTCCGCGGCGGCAAGGGCGGTGGCGAAGTCCCGCGCCTCGGCCAGGGTCTTGTTCATCTTCCAGCTGGTGCCGATCCAGAAATCCGTCATGTCGTCAGTCCTTCGCAATACTCAGGCCGATGCCCGCACGTTCCAGATGCACCAGCGCGTCGGAGGCAGGCATGGCATCGGTGATGATCGTGTCGAAATCGGTCAACCGCGCCAGCGATTGCAGCGCCGAGCGGCCGAACCGCTGGTGGTTGACCACCAGCACCTTGCGTTCGGCCACCGCCATCATCGCCCGCTTGGTCCGCACGGCATTGTCGTCCATGTGGAACGCCTGCAGCCCCAGCACCGCAGGGGCCGAGATGAAAGCGATGTCCGCACGCAGGCGCGACAGCGAATCCTCGGTCACCATGCCGAAGAAGCCGTTGAACTTGGCGCTGAAGACCCCGCCAAGCGCCATCAGCGTGATGCGCGGCGCGCCCTTCAGTCGGTCGATCACGGCGGCATTGTTGGTGATGACCGTCAGCGGCCCCTTTTCCACCAGGCTGCCCCCCAGCAGCGCCGCCATCGAGCCGTCGTTGACCATGACGGACATGCCCGGCTCGACCAACTCCAGCGCGGCGCGGGACATGCGGGCCTTGGCCTCGGCGTCCTGGGTTTCGCGAATACGGAAGTCGCTTTCGAACTGGGTGCCCGCATCGATGGTCGCCCCGCCACGCACCTTTCGCAGCAGGCCCGCCTGATCAAGATCGTCCAGATCGCGATGGATGGTCATTTTGGACACGGCAAAGCGTTCGACCAGATCGTCCAGATCCACGGCGCGCGTTTCCACCAGCAGATCCATGATCGCCTGTCTGCGTTCGTCGCGTTTCAAAAGCCGAATCCTCCGGAAGCCGTTGCAGGCTTCATAACATCGAACATGGGACGATCAATGCCATGAAATGTTATTTTGTGATTTAAAAATGTTACAAAGCCATGACAGGGGCCGCGCTGCCCATTTTCCGGGCTGGAACCTTCACTGGCATGCATCGTTACGCTGCCGACAATCCAATCGACTTCGAAGGATGACACATGCCCTCCAACGCTCCTCTTTTCGACAGGCTGGCCATCGGCGACATCGACGCTGCGAACCGTATCGTCATGGCACCGCTGACCCGGTCGCGGTCAACCCCGGATGAATTGGCGCAGACCGATCTGCACGCCACCTATTATGGCCAACGCGCCGGTGCGGGACTGATCGTCAGCGAGGCGACGCAGATCAGCACCGAAGGTCAGGGCTATGCCTGGACCCCCGGCATCTATTCCGACGCCCAGATCGAAGGTTGGAAAAAAGTTACCGACGCGGTGCATGCCAAGGGCGGCAAGATCGTCTGCCAGCTGTGGCACGTGGGCGCCATCAGCCATAACGTCTTCCACGACGGCGCGGCGCCCGTTTCGGCCAGCGCCTGGACCCCCAAGGGCGAGGCTTTCGTCGGCGACCTGCTGCCCGACGGCCCGACCGTGCCTCACCCCGAAGCCCGCGCGTTGGACACCGATGAAATCCCGCGCCTGCTGAACGATTACCGCCATGCCTCGGAATGCGCCCGCCGCGCAGGTTTCGACGGCATCGAGGTCCATGGTGCAAACGGCTATCTGATCGACCAATTCCTGCGGTCGTCGGTGAACAAGCGCACCGATGCATACGGCGGCTCGGTCCAGAACCGCATCCGCCTGCTGGTCGAAGCGGTCGATGCCTCGGCCGAAGCTTGGGGACCCGGTCAGGTCGGTGTGCGCCTGTCGCCTCAGGGTGGCCCTGGCGACAGCCATGACGACGATCCCGAAACGCTGTATACCGCTGCCGCCAAGGCGCTGTCGGGCAAGGGACTGGCCTATCTGCACGTCATCCGCCCGAACAACCACACGGGCGACGGCAAGGGCAAGGATCAGGCCGCCGAGCTGATGGCCAAGATGAAACAGGCCTTTGACGGCGTCTTCATTGCCAATGGCGAATTTTCGGCCTCCGAAGCCGCGACCTGGGTGCAGGACGGCAAGGCCGACGCCATCGCCTTTGGCCGCGACTTCATCGCCAACCCCGACCTGCCCGCCCGCATCGCGCAGGACGGTCCCTATAACGAGCCCGACCCCGATACCTTCTACGGCGGCGGTGCCAAGGGTTACACGGACTATCCGACGCTGGATCAGTCATAATCACAGGCGCGTCCGGTTCCAGCCGGGCGCGCGTTACTGCACCAACTGGCGGGCCGTGGCTTCATCCGTGATCAGGCCCGTCAAACGTCCACTGTTCAGCACGGCCCTGATGGCACGGATTTTCTCCTGCCCCCCGGCGATCACGACAATACCGTCATTGCCCGTTCCCGTCAGATCGACCGACAGCGTCCGCGAACTCAACGTCGTTTCCAGAACGCGCCCGCTTTCGTCAAAGAAATGACCCATCATCTCGCCAATGGCACCGCCTGCGTGGATTTCGGCGATCTCATGCGGCTCGATCATACCGGATGCGACCAGCTGAGCGCCTGCATCCACCGTCCCCATTCCCACGAATTTCAACGTCGCGCGGCTGGACAGGTCAAAGATGTCCCGCACCCCCGGTTGGGCCAGCAAGATCGCGCGATCGCTTTCAGAGTTGGCGAAAAACGGCACCGGCAGGACAAACGCACTGGACCCGGTTTTCTCCGCCAAGGAATGCATCACGTCATGCGGATTGGCAGCATAATTGCGTGTCAGCCCGCCCAACAGGGACACGAAATCGACGCCCTTCGCCTCGAAGTGCGGCAGTTGGGCGACGGCGGCGGCCAAGGTGCGACCATGGCCAAGGCCGATGATAGGATGATCGCCGCGTTCGATTTCACGTCGCAGGAACGCAGCACCGGCAAGGCCAAGAGCGCGTAGGGGAATGCCGTCTTCGCCCAGATCGGGGGCAACCTCGCAATGGGTCAGGCCAAAGCGGTCGCACAGCTGATCCTCCAGCTGGACGCATTCGACGATCTCGCCGTCGATGCTGACCTTGACCACACCCTCTGCGACAGCGCGGGCGATCAGGCGGTGCGCCTTGACGCTTGGCACGCCAAGCCGCTTGGCCACCGCCGCCTGCGTCAGCCCGCCTGCGTAATGCAGCCACGCCGCCCTGATCGCCAGACTTTGTTCGGGGTCCGAGGGGGCCCGCCGCGCCATCAGCCCGCCCCCCGCATGATCGCCCGCAGTGCGGCGAGATCCAGTACTGCCGGATTGGCCTTCATCGACGATGATGCTGCGGCGGCCTTCGCCGCCTGTTTCTGCGCGTCGGCATCGATTCCCTGCGCGGTCAACCTGGGCAATCCGGCATCCGCCGACCATGCGGCCAGCAGATGCGCGGCGCGTTCGACATCGGCGTCCGGTTCACCGAATGCCGCGCCGATCCACGCGCCCACCTGATCCAGCCGCGCGGCCAGTTCTGCGTCCTGAACCGCGCGGCGATTGGCCAGCAGGACATGCGGCAACAACGCCCCGCAGATCGCCCCATGCGCCGCGCCCGTCATCCCGCCAAGCGGTCCGGCCAACCCATGCACCGCGCCCAAGCCTGCATTGGCCAACGCCAGCCCGCCCGTCAGGCTGACCCACGCCATGTCATCACGGGCGGCGGGGTCTTCGGATTGCATCAGCCGCGTCAGCGCCGCCAGACCGCGCGGGATGGCATCGCGGCACAGCGCATCGGTCAGGGGGTTGGCGCGGGTGCAGACGAACGGCTCGATCACCTGCGTGATGGCATCCAACCCCGAGGCCAGCGTGACCCCGCGCGGACATCCATCCGTCAGCGCCGGATCGACAATCGCCAGACGCGGCAGCATCTGCGGGTCGCGCAGGCTGACCTTGCGGGCGTGTTCGGGCACACCGATGACAGCATTGCGCGTCACCTCGGCCCCGGTTCCAGCGGTGGTGGGCATGGCGATGAACGGCAGCGGCGGGTGATCCAGCGGCAGACCCCGCCCCACAACCTCAAGATGGTCCAGCATCGGGCGGGTCGCGGGGACCAGCGCGGCGATGGCCTTGCCCGCATCGATGACCGCGCCGCCGCCGATGGCAATCACGACCTGCGCGTGGCGTGCCGCGTCAACGCCTGCTTGCACCAGCGCCACATCGGGTTCACGGGCCACGGAGAAACCGGTGACGACGCATCCCTGCGCCTGCATCGCATCCGCCAGCCACGCGGACCGCGCGGGGTCGCGCCCATGCACCAGCAGCACGTGCTTGCCCAGTGCCGCCACGCGACCGGCGGCATGATCCGCCTGCCCGCGTCCGAACAGGATTTCAGTGGCAGTGGAAAAGGCAAAGGGGCTGAGCATAGGGTTATCCTGTGATGAACAGCCTCAGATATTTAGCTTATCCGCGCCGGTGTCGATATGGCGCGCCCAGAATGCAACACTTTCGGCGATTTGCGCGATGACCTGCCGGTCGTTGGGCTCGCGTTCCTTGAAGCTCAGTTCCAGACAGATCTCGTTATCAACCGCGCCTCCCTGCTCCAAAGCCCGCAGTAGGGGTGCAGGCTGGATAAGACCCTTGGCGTTGAATTCGGCGGTGAAAGGCCGGTGGCCGCCCTTATCCATCAACGATTGCTTGATATGGATGATAGGGCTGACCTTGGGCACCGCGCGGGCCCATGCATAGGGGTTGAAGTTGTCGGGATTGTCGCTGGTGACATCGCCATGATCGATATCGGCCATCATCCACATCGGGATCGCCATATCGGCGGCGGTGATCCGGTCCTGCAAGGTCATGGCGCTGGCGATGGTATCGCCAAATTCGCGACCCACGCTCATCGGTTCCCAGAAGAGATAATCCAGTCCGGCGGCCTTGGCATGATCGGCCACCTCGGCCCAGCAATCGATGGCTGCGCGGATCAGATCGTCCCGCCGCGCAGGATCGTCGAAATCGCGATAGGTCATGATGGCGAATTGCGTGCCCACGCTGGTGCCGCCCAGATCGGCGGTGATATCGGCAAAGGTCTTGAACCAGTCAACGTAATATCGCCGCACATCGGCATCGGGATGGCCGAAATGGTTCAGCCGCCCATAAGGGCCGGTCATGCCGCTGGTTACGCGCACCCCCGTGCGGTCCAGCGCCGCCCGCATCTGGCGGGTCAGGCGGCGGATCACAGGCGCGGGCCAGCCCGGATTAATGAATTCATGCGTCAGTTGCAGGTTGCGGATCCGCAGGTCACGCGCGACCGTCCCGATCAGATCATCGGGTTCGGCCAAGCGGTTCACCAGCGGATTGGTGTTCAGCGACAAGGTCAGAGCCATGATCCTATTCCCCCTTCGCGGTCAGCCCGGATGTTGCGAACCAATCCGCGAAATAGGCCTGCTGCTGCTGGCTCAGGTGCAGATAATGCTTGGTGCGGCGGGTCAAAATGTCCTCGGGGGTTTGTGCCCATTCACGGGTGACCAGATAGCGGACCTCGGCCTCGTAGAGGTTGCCGCCGAAATAGATGCCCAGATCGGCAAGGCTGGTGGCACCTGCGACGACATCACGGGTGCGCGTGCCATACAGACGGCCATAATGATGGATCAGATCGCGCGGCATCCAGGGGTTCAGTTCGCGCAGCAGGTTGGCATAGCTTTCATAATCGGCATTCGCCATCTCGCCCCCCGGCAGAGGCGCGGTTTCCGTCCAATCGCCGCCCATATCGGGGAAGATATCGCGCAGCTTATGCATGCCGCGTTCGGCCAACTCGCGGAAGGTGGTGATCTTGCCGCCAAAGACGTTCAGCAGCGGCGCATCGCCCGTCTGGTCCAGATCAAACACATAGTCGCGGGTAACGGCGGATGGATTGCCCTGCCCGTCGTCGAACAACGGTCGCACGCCCGAAAAGCTGTGCAGCACATCGTCGGGGCGCAGCTTTTCCTTAAAATAACGGTTCACCGCGGCCAGCAGATAGTCGATTTCGGACGGGTCGGCGGTCACATCCTCGGCCCGTCCGTCATAGGCGATGTCGGTGGTCCCAATCAGTGCCTTGCCGCCCTCGTACGGGTTGATGAAGATCACCCGCTTGTCATGGTTCTGCACCAGATAGGCGTGATTGCCCGCCCACCATTTCGGCACGATGATATGGCTGCCCTTGACCAGCCGCACATTGCGGGCGGAATTGGACCCCGCCACGCGGGTGATGAAATCGCTGACCCAAGGTCCGGCGCAATTGACCAGACAGCGGGCGCGGAAAATTCGGATCTCGCCGGTGTTTTCATCGCGGGTGGTGACCGTCCAGGCGCCGTCTTCGCGACGCGCCTGCGTGCAGGCCGTGCGCGTCAGGACGGTTGCGCCCTTTTCGGCGGCCCCTACGGCATTCAGCACCACCAGACGCGCATCATCGACCCAGCAGTCGCTGTATTCGAACCCCTTGTGATAGCTGTCCAACAGCGGCGCGCCTTCGGGCACGCGGCGCAAATCCAGCGTGCGCGTGCCGGGCAGCTTCTTGCGACCGCCCAGATTGTCGTAAAGGAACAACCCCAGACGGACCAGCCATGCGGAACGGTCTTGCGGGCTGTGAGGCAGCACGAAGCGCATCGGCCAGATGATATGGGGGGCGGCGCGCAACAGAACCTCGCGTTCGATCAGCGCCTCACGGACAAGGCGGAATTCGTAATACTCCAGATAGCGCAAGCCGCCATGCACCAGCTTGCCCGACCGCGAGGATGTTCCCTGTGCAAGGTCGTCTTTTTCACACAGAACCACCGACAGGCCACGGCCCGCCGCATCGCGCGCCATACCGGCACCGTTGATGCCCCCGCCGATGACGAAAAGGTCGATCATGTCGCTATTGCTGGTCATCGAAAACTCCTGTGCGGGTGGCGGCAAGGGCGTTCCATGTCGGCGGCAGAGCCGCACGCGCGGCGCCAAAGGCCGGGAACAGCCGGTCATAGGTTGTGGCAAGGGCAGGATCAGGGGCCTCGGACGGGCCGAGCAACGGCGTGACCCATTCGGCAATACATGCATCCATATCGGGATAGGCACCGATGGCGACGCCGGCCATCATCGCGGCGCCTGCGGCACCCGCCTCATCGCGCTGTGACACGCGGACGGGGGCGTTCAGCGAGGCCGACAGAATGGCGCGCAGTCCGGCCGAGCGTGACGCCCCGCCCGTCAGACGCAGTTCGGACGGCAGCGGCCCCATCGCGGCATAGCAATCACGCATTGCCATGCCCAGACCTTCGGCCACGGCGCGGACCATATCGGGATAGCGGTGGCCAGCCGACAGGCCGATGAAACCGGCCCGCGCATCGGCGTTAACGAAGGGTCCGCGTTCCCCCGCATCCGAGATATAGGGGTGATATAAAATCTGTCCGGGCCGTGATTGGTCGAGCCATCCCTCAAGCTGGGCAACCAGATCGCGGTGACTGACCTGTTGCCCCATATCGGACATGATCCCCGCCGCCACCGACAGCACCCAGTCAAGGTTCAGCGTCGCCGCCATATTCGTCTGGACCTGCGTGACGATGCCCGCAATCGGCAGGCAGATGACATAGCCCGTGCCCTGATCGTTCAGCACCACCTGCCCCGCATCAACCGCGCGCAAATGCACGCCTGTCGATCCAACAGTCGAACAGGCCACATCGCCCGCCCCGCCGCGAACGCCCGCGCCAAGCGCCGTCATCACCATATCGACATAGCCAAGTGAGACCGGTGTTCCCGCCAGCAATCCTGTCTGATGCGCCGCATCGGCGGTCAAGGGATGGGTAATCTGCGTGCCGTCGATGATCTCGGGCAGCAGATGGCGGCGACGTTCCAGCCCCAATGCCGAGATGACATCGTCGTCATAGGCGCGGGTGCGGAAGTTGCCAAAGGTAAAGCTGGCCTCGGACGGGTCTGTGGCCCGGATGCCCGTCAGGTTCAGATACAGCCAGTCCTTGCAATGCAGCGCGACCTGTGCGCGATCCAGCAGATCCGGCGCATGAGCATCCATATGCGCCATCTGCGCGCCCTGCTGGCAGGTGTTCAGACCGGTGCCGGTCGCCATGAAGCGGGTGCGGTTCATCGGGCCAGCGGCAAGGCCGTCCACGGTTGGCGCGGCGCGGGCATCCAGCCACAGCCACGCGTCCCCCACCGGACCGTCCTGCCCGACCAGCCATGTGCCATCCCCCTGACCGGTCACTGACAAAGCAGCAGTGCGCTTGGCCAGATCGGGGATGCAATCACCCAAGCCAAGCAGGGCCGTCGCGCAATCATCCCATGTGCGGCCCATGGCCTGGGTCGCCGATCCGCCCGGCCCCGTCTGATAGGTGTTGGGAACCGAAAACGCACCCAGTTGCGTGCCTCCCAGATCAAAGGCGACCGCCTTGATGACCGAGGTGCCCGCGTCGATGCCGATCAGGATATCAGGACCGGACATGGCGCCCGGCAGTGTTGATGGTTGCGGTCATGACTTCCCCTCCCGTTCGCACCGGGCTTTGGACCGGTAGGTGCGCCTTGTGGTCAGTCTTACAGTACCGCATCCCCGCATTAAACGTATTTTTTTACGGACACAGCAATTTATTTCAGTTAAGCTTGCCTTAGTCCCGCGTCAGATCGCGCGGTGACCAGGGGAATCGGGGCATGCCCTGCCCCGCGAAATAGCCGGAGGGGAGGCCGGATCACATGCAGCCATCGCACCAGTTCACCCTGCGCCCCCGGTTCCATCACCACAGCGGGGCCATGACATGACCAGCACATCCTCAGCACCCAAAGCACCCGCCGCATCGCGTCGCGGCCTGTATCTGTCGCTGGCACTTGGCGTCGCGGTTCTGGCCGCCATCGCGCTGGACACCACCGTGGTTCAGGTCGGATCGGACGCTGACGCCCGCCAGCAGGCGTTTTCGGCCGATGATTACGGCACATCCGAATTTCCGCGCATCCAGTCGGTCGTGCAGGAACGCGCTGTCGATGCCGAAACGCTGGCAACGGCGATTGCCGCCGATAAGGATGCGGCGATTGCCGAATACGGCACGCCGGCCTCGACCGGCGCGATCATGATGGTCACCGTAACCGGCGTGGCCGGTGAGCCGCGCGCAGGCGTCTATCCCCTGACCGTCGAAGGGCTGCCCGAAAAGCAGAAAATCCGCGTCCAGACCGGTCCCGCCATCAATGGTACCGAATTGCGCGACGCAACCGGCGACATCGCCTTCGGCGGCTTCAAGAACCAGATCGAATATCAGGACGCCGGTGCGGGCATCAACCGTGCCATGGCGGCACAGATCCTGACGCCGCTGGATACCGCGAACCTGACGGGCAAGACCCTGACCGTCACTGGAGCATTCCGGTTAATCAACCCTGCAAATTGGATGATCACCCCCGTCACCTTGGAGGTCAAATGACCGACCAAACCGTTCTGGCCGCCCGCAACGTCGCCAAATCCTATGGTCATGTGCATGCCCTAAAGGGTGTGAACTTCGACATCAGCCGGGGACAGGTGACGACGCTGTTCGGGGAAAATGGCGCAGGCAAATCGACCCTGATGAAGATCCTGTCAGGCGTGATCCAGCCAACATCGGGCGATATCGTGCTGGACGGCCAGTCTGTCAGCTTTGCCAATGCGAATGATGCGCGCGACCGGGGCATTTCCATCATCCATCAGGAACTGTCGCTGGCGCCCAATATGTCGGTGCGCGACAACATCTTCATGGGCCGCGAAATCAAAGGCGCCACCGGCGTCGATTTCGCCGAAGAAGACCGTCAGGTCCGCGCCCTGATGGCCGAGCTGGAAGAAGACATCGCCCCCGACACCCCCGTCGAGGAATTGCGCCTTGGCCAGCAGCAGATTGTCGAAATCGCCCGCGCCTTGTCGGTGGACAGCCGCATCCTGATCATGGACGAGCCCACCAGCGCCCTGTCAGCCACCGAGGTCGAGGTGCTGTTCAAGGTCATCCGCGACCTGACCGCCAAGGGCGTCAGCATCGTCTATATCTCGCACCACCTGGAAGAAGCGCTGACCATCACCGATCACGCCGTGGTGCTGCGCGATGGGACGATGACCGCCTATGCGCCGCGGGCCGAGATCGATTTGGAATGGATCGTGCGCAATATGGTTGGGGAAAATTACGACCTTGGCAGCCCGCCGGACAGCGACAAGGGCGGCGTCGCCCTGTCTATCCGCGATCTGTCGGTCCCCGACCCCGCAGGCTTCGATCTGGTCGACAAGCTGTCGCTGGATGTCCGGGCCGGTGAGATCGTCTGCATCTATGGCCTGATGGGCGCCGGCCGGACCGAGCTGTTGGAAACCGTTGCCGGTCGGCTGAAAGCATCTGGCGGCGAGGTAGTGTTGCAGGGATACGAGATCTCGCATCTGTCCATCGCCCAGCGCATCGCCCGCAGTCTGGCACTGGTGCCCGAAGACCGTCAGCGCGACGGCCTGGTCCAGACCATGACCGTGGGCCAGAACCTGTCCTTGGCATCCATCGTGCGGTTCACGCGCGGGTTGTTCACCAGTAGCCGTGATGAACGTCAGCTGGTCGATGACAGCATCCGGCAGGTGACGGTGAAAACATCGGGCGGACATGCGGCCATCGGGTCGTTGTCGGGCGGCAACCAGCAAAAGGTCGTCATCGGCAAGATGCTGGCCACCCGGCCCCGCGTCATCATGCTGGACGAACCATCGCGCGGCATCGACATCGGTGCCAAGGCCGAGGTGTTCCGCCTGCTGGCCGAAGGCGCGAAAAGCGGCCTTGCCGTGATCTATTCGACATCCGAGGTCAGCGAATGCCTGTCCATCGCGCATCGGATCATCGTCATGCACAAAGGCCGGATCACGGCCGAATTCGACAGCAGCGTCTCGAAGGAAAAGATCATGGCCGCCTCGGGCGAGTCCGTGGCAGCCTGAGCGCGCGAGGGAGGAAACCATGTCCGCAACAACCATCGCCACCCCCGCGAAAGGTCGCCAGTTGAATATCGGCCGCCTGCTGCTGGAAGGCCGCGCCTTCTTCGCGCTGATCGCCATCATCGTGGTCTTTTCGCTGATGTCGCCCAACTACTTCTCGGTCGGGAATTTCCTGATCATGTCCAGTCAGGTCGCCATCTATGGCATCCTGTCCATCGGCATGCTGCTGGTGATCCTGAATGGCGGGATCGACCTGTCGGTAGGGTCGATCCTTGCGCTGTCCGGCGTCGTCGCTGGCGCGCTGATGCAGGGGGTGGAACTGGATAGCCTTGGCGTCATCCTCTATCCGCCGGTCTGGGCTGTGGTTCTGCTGACCCTGTGCGTTGGTGCTGCGGTCGGGGCCGTCAACGGTGTGCTGATCGCCATCTTCAAGGTGCCGCCCTTCGTCGCGACCCTTGGCGTCATGTATGTGGCGCGCGGCGTTGCGTTGCTGATGACGAACGGGCTGACCTATAACAACCTGCGCGGCACCGAGGCTTTGGGCAATACCGGCTTCAACTGGCTGGGTTTCAACCGGCTGGGCGGCATCCCGATTTCGGTGATCGTGCTGGGCACCATCGCCATCCTGTCGGGGCTGATGCTGGCACGTTCGGCCTTTGGCCGCTGGCTTTACGCATCGGGCGGAAATGAACGCGCGGCTGAACTGTCGGGCGTCCCCGTCAAGCGCGTCAAGATCACCGTCTATATGGTGTCGGGCATGCTGGCCGCGGTCGCAGGTCTTGTGCTGGCATCCCAGCTGACCTCGGCTGGTCCCACGGCCGGCACAACATACGAACTGACGGCCATCGCAGCGGTCGTCATCGGCGGGGCCGCCCTGACCGGCGGGCGTGGCAATGTGCGCGGCACGATGCTGGGCGCATTCGTCATCGGGTTCCTGTCGGCCGGCCTCGTGATTATCGGCGTCAGTTCCTATTGGCAGACGGTCTTTACCGGCGCGGTCATCGTGCTGGCCGTGCTGATGAACTCGCTTCAATACGGCAGCGGCACCCGCAAGGGTTGACCCCCGTCCCCCGCTTTACCGTCCGCAGAGGAGACATGCGGGCGGCCAAGACCGCCACTTGCGGCAAACAGACCAAATTTAGGGAGAGTAGAGATGATGAAGATGACACGCCGGATGCTGATGGCCGCAGTTGCCACCGTTCCCCTGATGGCCGGATCGGCATGGGCCGAAGGTCTGATCACGGTAATCGTGAACGACCCCGCCAACCCCTATTGGTTCACCGAAGGCGAGGTCGCCAAAGCCACCGCCGAGGATCTGGGATATACCGCCAATGTCGCTGCCCACCGTGGTGATACCAATACCGAAAGCACGCTGATCGACACAGCCATCACCAATAAATCGGTGGCGATCGTGCTGGACCCGGCCAATGCCGACGGATCTGTCGGTGCCGTGCAAAAGGCCGTCGATGCGGGGATCCCGGTCTTTCTGGTGAACGCCGAGATCAATCAGGAAGGTCTGGCCAAATCGCAGCTGGTGTCCAACAACGCCCAAGGCGCCGCCCTCGGGGCGCAGGCTTGGGTCGAGGCAATGGGCGAAGACGGCGGCACCTATGTCGAGCTGTTCGGCGCACCCTCGGATAACAACGCCCAGACGCGGTCGAACGGCTATGAGACCGTCCTGAGCCAATATCCAGAATTCGAGAAGGTCGGTCAGGAGGTCGCCAATTGGGACCGCACCCAGGGCTATCAACGTATGCAGTCGCTGTTGCAGGCGAACCCCGACATGAACGGCGTGATGTCGGGCAATGACGAAATGGCGCTTGGTGCCATCGCGGCATTGAAAGAGGCCGGCAAGCTGGACGGCGTTCTGGTCGGCGGCTTTGACGGATCGCCCGACGCGGTCGATGCCGTCAAAGCGGGCGAGATGGCCTATACCGTCCTGCAACCCGTCGCCGTCTTTGCCGAGGAGGCCGTGCGTCAGGCCGACAGCTTTATCAAGACCGGCGAAACCGGCGTCGATGCCGAAAAGCAACTGTTCGATTGCCTGCTGATCACCACGGACAATGTCGACAGCTACAGCGCGCCTTTCGTGCTGGACCAATAAGCACCGGATCGGGGCGCGTGTGATGCGCGCCCCCTCTCTTTGGAAAGTCCCCCATTATGGCGCTGATCCTTGGCATCGATAACGGCCTGACCGTCACCAAAGCAGTGGTTTTCGATGAAACCGGCCGTGTCCTGTCCACGGCCCGCCGCCGTGTGGCGCAATCCATGCCGCACCCCCGCCATGTCGAACGCGATATGGACGACCTCTGGGCGCAAACCGCCGCGGCCATTTCCCAAGCCATTGCCGAATGCGGCCAACCTGCCGCGCAGATTGCTGCTGTTGCCGCTACGGCGCATGGTGACGGCCTGTATCTTCTGGATCGACAGGCCCGCCCGCTTGGGGCCGGCATCCTGTCGCTGGACAGCCGCGCGGGCGATATTGCCGATGGCTGGCAGCGCGACGGCACGGCGCAACTGGCACTGGAACGCACGGGGCAGATGCCGCATGCATCCGCGCCATCCGCCATTCTGGCGTGGGTGCGCAACAACCAGCCCGACCGCTTTGCCCGTATCGGCCATGTTCTGGCCTGCAAGGATTGGCTGACATTCTGCCTGTCGGGCCGTATCGGCACCGACCTGACCGAGGCCAGCACATCCTTTACCGATGTTCGCACCCAAAGCTTTGCACCGGATATTCCTGCCATCTTCGGCCTGAACATCCCCCTGCCCGACATCGCCCTGCCCGATCAGGTCGTGGGGCATGTGACCGATGCCGCCGCGCGCCTGACGGGCCTTGTCGCGGGCACGCCGGTTGTGGCGGGGCTGCATGACGTGACGGCCTCGGCCCTTGGCGCGGGCGGTTATGACAGCGGCACGGTGGCGATTGTCGCGGGCACCTATTCCATCAACGAAACACTGACCACGCAGCCTTTGTCCGATCCGCGCTGGTTCTGCCGCAACGGCATCCGGCGGGGTGAATGGAACGCGATGGCCATTTCGCCTGCCTCGGCGGCGAATTACGACTGGTTTCTGGATACGCTCTGCGCGGTTGAACGCCAGCAGGCGCAGGATCAGGGTCGCGCTCTGCATGCCGATATCATCCCGGAAATCGAGGCGGCGCTGGCCCGACCATCCTCGGCCATCTTCCACCCCTATCTGTTCGGATCGCCGCATGGTCCGACCGCCAGCGGTGCGTTTTTCGGTCTGCGCGGCTGGCAGGATCGTGGCCATATGCTGCGCGCCGTGATCGAGGGCATCGCCTTCAACCACCGCCACCATGTCGATGCCTTGCGCGACGGGTTCCAGCCGCAGGTGGCGCGGCTGACCGGGGGCATTTCGCGCAGCCCGGTCTTTGCCCAGCTGTTTGCCGATGTGCTGGCCATGCCCGTCACCGTCACCGCCACCGACGAGGCCGCCTCCTGGGGTGCCGCCCTCTGTGCCGGGTCGGGCGTGGGGCTGTTTGCATCCCCCCGCCATGATCCGCGTGATCTAGACGCGGTCACGACCCGCTTTTCGCCCGACCCCGACCGCAGCGCGCAGATGGCTGAACGCTATGCGGTCTTCACCGAATTGAACGACGCCCTGCGGCCGATCTGGCCGCGCCTCGAGGCGCTGCAAGGCCCAAGATGACCCGACCGCAAGACATCGACGTGCTGATCCTGGGTGCCGGGATCAACGGGGCGGGCCTGTTCCGCGACCTGTGCGAACAAGGCCTGACCTGCGTCATCGCCGACAAGGGCGATTTTGGGGGCGGCACATCGGCCGCGCCATCGCGGCTGATCCATGGCGGCATCAAGTACCTGGAAACGGCCGAGCTGGGCCTGGTTGCGCAATCGACGCTGGAACGCAACCTGCTGCTGAAGAACGCGCCGCATCTGGTCAAGCCGCTGGCGACCGTCATCCCGATCTTTTCGTGGTTCAAAGGCATGGGTGCGGCCCTGCGCACGCTGATGGGATCGACCACCGCGCCGCGCAATCGCGGTGCCGCCCTGATGAAGGTCGGGCTGGCGATGTATGATTTCTATGGCCGCCGCCACCGCGTGATGCCGCGCCACCAAATGTGGTCCAAAGCGCGTGCGCTGCGGGAAATCCCGCCACTGACGCCACGCATCGTGGCCGCCGGTCATTACTATGACGCGACTGTCAGCATGCCCGAACGGCTGGTCTGGGAATTGCTGGCCGACGGAATGCGGGCGCAGCCATCGTCCCGTGCGCTGAACCATGCCGCTCTGACGGGCAGCGACGGCGATGGAGTCACGCTGACCACTGCGGAAGGGCCGCTGACGCTGCGCCCACGCATTGTCGTCAACGCCGCGGGGCCCTGGATTGACAGGGTCAACGAACAGCTGGGAATGACGACCGCGATGATCGGCGGCACCAAGGGGTCGCATATCCTGCTGGATCATCCCGCGCTGCTGCAGGCGCTGAACGGACGCATGATCTATTTCGAGGCCGATGACGGGCGCATCTGCCTGGTCTTCGATTATCTGGGGCGGGCGCTGGTCGGGTTGACCGACATCCGCGCCGACGACCCCGATACCGTCACCTGCGAAGACCCCGAGATCGACTATTTCCTGTCGGCCATGCGCGGCCTGCTGCCCGGGCTGGATTTTGATCGCGACCAGATCGTCTTTGCCTATTCCGGCATCAGGCCGCTGCCCGCGTCGGATGCCGACAATCCGGGGCTGATCAGCCGCGATCATTCCGCCCCAGTGCTAGAGCCCGCGGGCGACCGCCGCTGGCCGGTGATCTGCCTGGTGGGCGGCAAATGGACGACCTTTCGCGGTTTTGCCGCCGAGGTTGCAGACACGGTGATGTCGCGTCTGGACCGGACACGCCTGCGCGACACTCAAGATGCGCCGATTGGTGGCGGTCGGAATTATCCCACCGATGTGGCGGCATGGGCGCGCGATGCGGCGAAAGCCAGTGGCGCGTCCCCTGCGCGGGCCAAGACCCTGCTGCCGCGATACGGCACGACTGCGGCCGGGATCTTGCAGATCGAAGGGGCCGACCCTCAGATGCTGCGCGATGCCGATTACAGCCATGCCGAACTGATCTGGCTGATCACCCATGAACAGGTGGTCCACCTGCCCGACCTAGTGATGCGGCGGACCGCGCTGGCCGTCACGGGCCAGCTGTCGGCGCGCGATCTGGATTGCATTGCAGGGATTTGCGGCGCGGCCTTAGGATGGTCCCCCGACCGCACCGCATTGGAACTGGAACAGACCCGGGCGATGCTGGTGTCCCGGCATCGCCTGAGGCTGGATCAGGCGGCCGTGGCCTGATCCAGGGTGGCCAGCTGGCCGTCCAGCGCCAGAACCTGGCGCACGGCTTCGGCAGCCTCGGCGCCCTTCTTGACGAAATGATCCGTGAAGAAGGCCGTGTGCAGTTCGGTTTCCTGATAATTGTGCGGCGTCAGCGAGACCGAGAAACAGGGCACGCCGGTTTCCATGCCGGCCTGCATCAGACCCGACACCACGGCCTGGGCCACGAAATCATGGCGATAGATGCCGCCATCGACGACCAGCGCCGCAGCGACGACGGCGTCGTATTTGCCGGTCTGGGCCAGCTTCTTGGCCAGCAGGGGCATCTCGAAGGCGCCGGGGACGTCATAGGCGTCGATGCGGGCGTTGGGGATCAGGCCTTCGGCGGCATCGACGAAACCATCATGGGCGCGGTCCACGATATCTGCGTGCCAACGTGCCTTGATAAAGGCGATACGGGGGGATTGATTAGTCATCTTTCAGGAACCTTACGTTGCTTGCGTCAGGTCCCAGAGCACGAGCCATAACAGACCCCGGGACAGGATCAGCCACGGTTCTCTTCCATCCGGACTATACCGTCGGCCCCGGAATTTCACCGGATCTGCTGACCCCCTTCGAAAAGGGGCGCTCGCGGGCTATCACCGCCGGTGGGGAATTTCACCCCGCCCTGAGAACAGGTTGAACATAACGCCCTGATTGCCCCGCGCAAGAGTGACGCGGCGCAAAAAGCATCACAGCGGTTCGATATCGCCCTGCGCGCGGTCGGCGTGGAATTTTACCACGAATGCATCCAGCGTGCCTGCTGCGATCGCATCGCGCAATCCGGCCATCAGCTGCTGATAGTAATGCAGGTTGTGCCATGTCAGCAGCATGCCGCTGATCATCTCGCCCGACCGGAAAACATGGTGCAGATAGGCGCGGGAATAGCCGGTGCAGGCGGGACAGCTGCAGGTTTCGTCCAGGGGGCGCGGGTCGTCCTGATGGCGGGCGTTCTTGATGTTGACCTGACCGCGATGCGTCCAGGCCTGCCCCGTTCGCCCCGACCGCGAGGGCAGCACGCAATCCATCATGTCGATGCCGCGCTGAACGGCGCCCACGATGTCGTCGGGCTTGCCCACGCCCATCAGATAGCGCGGCTTGTCTTCGGGCAGGAAACCGGGCGCGTAATCCAGCACGCCGAACATCGCCTCTTGCCCCTCGCCCACGGCAAGGCCGCCGACGGCGTAACCGTCAAAGCCGATATCGGTCAGGGCTTTCGCCGATTCCTCGCGCAGGTCGCGGGTCACGCCGCCCTGCATGATGCCGAACAGCGCATGGCCCGGACGGTCGCCAAAGGCGTCGCGCGACCTCTGTGCCCACCGCATCGACAATTGCATGGATTTGGCAACTTCGGCCTCGGTCGCGGGCAGTGCGGGGCATTCGTCGAAGGCCATGACGATGTCAGACCCCAACAGGCGCTGGATCTCCATGCTGCGTTCGGGGGTCAGGTGGTGCTTGGAGCCATCGACATGGCTGGAGAAGGTCACGCCCTCTTCGGTCAGCTTGCGCAGGCCGGCCAGCGACATGACCTGAAAACCGCCCGAATCCGTCAGGATGGGCCGGTCCCAGTTCATGAACTTGTGCAAGCCACCAAGACGGGCGACACGTTCGGCCCCGGGGCGCAGCATCAGGTGATAGGTGTTGCCCAGCAGGATGTCGGCACCGGTTTCGCGCACCGATCCGGGCAGCATCGCCTTGACCGTCGCCGCCGTCCCCACAGGCATGAAGGCGGGCGTGCGGATTTCGCCGCGCGGCGTGTCGATGACGCCCGTGCGTGCCGCGCCATCCGTCGCATTAAGTGTGAATGAGATGCGTTTCGTCATGATGCCGCCTGTCGCTTGAACCGGGTCGCTGGAACCGGACGTATCTAACCGCAGCGTCGTTTGGGCGCAATGCCGGGCCACCACTGGACCGCGGCCTTGGGGTGCCCTATATAATTGGTCGGAATTGAAGGATGAAGTGATGACCGAACCCCTGATGGAAGGCGCGCCGCTGATCACGCCCTCGACCACGGACCATCCGCTGTACGAGGCGATCGTCGAGGCGTGCAAGACGGTGTATGACCCGGAAATTCCGGTCAACATCTATGATCTGGGCCTGATCTACACGATCGAGGCGAACGACCAGAACGAGGTGCGCGTCACCATGACCCTGACCGCCCCCGGCTGCCCCGTTGCGGGTGAGATGCCCGGTTGGGTTGCCGATGCGATCGAACCGCTGCCTGGCGTCAAGCAGGTCGATGTCGAAATGACCTTCCAGCCCCAATGGGGTATGGACATGATGTCCGACGAAGCACGGCTGGAACTGGGCTTCATGTAAGCTTTCACGGCCTGCGGGGTTGAAGCACCGCAGGCCGGATGACTATCTTGAGGGTCAGGAAAAGGATCCCGCCATGTTCGCCATACCCGGCACCGCCCCCGTCACCATCACCGCTCAGGCCGCGACGCAGATTGCGCGTCTGATGGCCGGCAAGGACGCCTATGGTCTGCGGATCGGCCTGAAGAAGGGCGGCTGCGCGGGCATGGAATACACCATGGAACTGGCCCAGACCCCCGATGCCAACGAAGAGGTCATCGAACAGGATGGCGCCCGCGTCATCATCGCGCCCATGGCGCAGATGTTCCTGTTCGGCACGGAAATCGACTATGAGACCGGCCTGCTGGAATCCGGCTTCAGGTTCCGCAATCCGAATGTCACCGACGCCTGTGGCTGCGGCGAATCCGTGCGGTTCGAGCCTTTGGAAGGCAGCCGCGCCCAAAGCTGATCCTTTCGATATTGCGCCTGTGCCACAGCGTGACTAGCCTTCCCGACAGGAGAAGGAGACACCTATGGTACCGCGCAAGATTGCCGCCGGCAATTGGAAGATGAATGGCGACCTGGCGGCATTGTCGCAATTGGACCAGATGGCAGGATCAATCGACGGCGGCTGCGACGTCGTGATCTGCCCGCCCGCCCTGCTGATACATCCGATGGCATCCAAGGCGGCCCCCGGCATCCATGTCGGCGGTCAGGATTGCCACGCCAAAACCAGCGGCGCCCACACCGGCGATCTGGCTGCTGCGCAGTTGCATGACGCCGGTGCTACGCATGTGATCCTGGGACATTCCGAACGCCGCGCCGATCACGCCGAGACGGATGCCGATGTCAGCGCCAAGGCCATCGCCGCGCATCAGGCGGAACTGATCACCATCATCTGCGTCGGTGAAACCGAAGATCAGCGTGACAGCGGAGATACGCTGCAGGTGATCTCGGGTCAGCTGGCAGGCTCGGTGCCCGATTGCGCCACGGCCGCGAACACCGTCATCGCCTATGAACCGGTCTGGGCAATCGGTACTGGCCGTACCCCCACTGACGACCAAATCGCCGAAGTTCATGCCCGCCTCCGCGCTGATCTGTCCGACCGTTTCGACGATGGCGCGCAGATGTCGCTGCTGTATGGCGGCAGCGTCAAACCTGCCAATGCCACCCAGATCTTTGCGCTGCCGCATGTGAACGGCGCGCTGGTCGGCGGCGCCAGCCTGAAGGCCGCGGATTTCACCCCGATCATTCAGGCCCTGTCGAAGGCCTGAGGCATTTTCACCATTGCACCGCCTGATCCACATCGGTAATCAGGCGGCAGGCACCCGTAGCTCAGCTGGATAGAGCGCTGCCCTCCGAAGGCAGAGGTCACAGGTTCGAATCCTGTCGGGTGCACCAGATTTCCCCATTCACGACCGAAACGTTTACGGCTGTCGCGCTGTGATGGTCCAATCCTTGACGCGTTTGGCGGTATGGGCGGCAAAGGCCTTGCGGGCGGGAATGCGCAGCGGGCTGGGCTGGATCGGCGGGCAATCGACCGCGTCAAAGCTGTAGCCGGTGTGGTGCAGTTCCGGCAGGAAGGCGCATTCCACGATCCGGCGGGCGGTATCGCCATACATGTCACGACGACGGCTGGCCTCTTTTGGGCGTTCGGTGGTCTTGGTGGTGATATCGCCGATGGCCACACTGTCGGGCAGGTCCAGTTCCCGGCGGACCTGTTCCAGATCCTCGGTCAGATGCTCTTGCCGGATGCAATAGTCATAGAAGGGAATGCCCCGCACGCCATACAGCACGAAGTCGGTCACGAATTCGCCGCCTTCGACGAATTTGGTGAACTCGGCGCTGTCTTCCAGACGGCTCTTCTTCAGATAGAAGAACTGCGAGATGATCTTTTCCCATGGGTTCCGCTCGACCGTGATGATCTTGTAGTCGGCCACCCGCTCGCCGAACATCATATAGGGATGGGCGATGTTGGAATGCTCCTTGAAGCCGAACTGCTGCTTCTTGCCCCCCTTGTCGATGTCGAACAGGTTCTTCTGCATCGACAGGGCATTGGCCGGTTCATCCGCAAAGCGCGGCTCGCGGCGTTCGGCCAGATCGGTGACGATGTCACCTTCTGTGCAGGCGCGTGACAAAGCGATCTCGACCGTGGTTCCGGCGGTCTTCTTGGTCTTGACGAAAATGAACTTTCTGGAATGGCAGATGATCATGGGGGTCTTGTCGCCTGATGTTGGTGTCGTGATGCGCTTGATCCGGGGGGCCGATACCGGCCCCCGGATGCGCCCTATTTCGACTGCAGTTGAGCAGTCTCTTGTGGCTGTCTGGCGGGTTGGCCCACCAGGTCGAAAATCCGCTCGGCCACGGCCTGACACCAGCGGTCATTGCCGTGCAGCACGTCCTGAGCCTGATATTCCGGCAGCAGTCGCAGCTGATCATCGCCCGTTTCGGCCCGCACGTCGATGACGGTCACGCCGATCGCCGACAGCCTGTCGGCCATCACCTGATCATAGGCCAACCAAGCGTCCTTCTGATTGTCGGGATAACGGCAGGCCCCCAGCAGGAAGGACACCGACGGCACATGCCGCAGCAGCTGTTCGTGGAACCCCACGAAGGTCTCGACATAATCATGCGCCGCTGCCCGCAGGATCTTGCGCGAGAACAGCGCCCCGTTATTGGGATCGGCGGATTGCACCTTGCGGGCAAAACGATAGCTGGCCGCGCCAAGGGACGACACGACCGGCAGACCTGCCGCCAGGATGGTCTGCAGCTGTCCGTCCAGCCGTTCGCGGGCCTTGACCATCACCTGGATGACATCGGCATCGGCGCGGGGAAACGCCTCGTGGATCAGGGCCGATGAGATATGCAGACCGCCGTCATCGGTCGCATAGAACTGGCCGTCGAAATGCTTGGCGGGGGCCGTCATCGAATGCCGGAAGACGATTGCCGGGGCCAGATGCTTCCAGACCGACATCGCATGGCTGTCACCGATGACGGAGGCTTCCAGATAGGCGCGCTCGATCCTAGTTTTCATTGTATTTGTCCAGTTCGACCTCGTCGCAAATCGCATCGCCCTCGGCCAGGGCGATATCGGCCCGCGCCAGCGCGTCCGCATCATCGTCGGGCCGGGGTGGTCCCGCGCTTGCATCATCGACGCCCAGACCTGCCAGGAAATGTCGCATGACAAAGGCGACACCCTCGGCGGTCACCTCGCGCCGGTCGGCTTCGAACATCGGCAGGGACAGCGCCGGATGCGAGACAAGTTCATACGAGGGGAAATAATCCACGTCGTCGTGCAGATCAGCCATCTCGCCCGCAACCGCGCGCAGGATCGATTTCGATTTCACCGTAGATACCAGCACATGCGCGCCGGGAACCGCAGTGGCCGTTAGTGGCACCGGCGATACCGTCAGGATCATCCGCATCTTTGGGTTCACTGCATGCAGAAGGTCGCGAATTTGCTCCAGCTCGTTCAGGATCGTGGCAAAGCGGGCATTGGTGAACTGGTGCCGGTCGGGGTCGAAATCGCCCGCCTGCGTGCCGGGACAGCTGGCATAGACCAAACCCGTCTGCGCATTTCGCCAGGTTTCCGTCAGCCCAAGCGTAAAGATGAAAACACTGCCCTGTTCTATCCCCTGGCGCATCGCCGACAGGGTCGCATCGCGTGCGGCGAACAGGTCATCGGGGCTTTCAAAGCCGCCCGGCTCGATCGAGGGGCGCACCGGGTCAAAGCATTCGTCGCCATCCACCCAGATTTCGCGATCCATCCGCGACGGGTCCACCATCCATTGCAGCCATTGCAGCAGCATCGAGGCCGTATAGACGTTCCCCGCCCGGAACGAAAAAACGCCATAGCCGAACTGTTCCCGCATCTTTTCGGGCAACATCGCTGGCGCCTTTTCAACCAGCATCCGGTTCAGCCCCGCATGGTGCAGCGCCTTGCCGATATGCTGGGCAAAGCACGACCCGACCGTCAGAAAACCGTCGTCCGTCGACAAGGGGATCGTCGGCGACCACAGCTTCGGCAGCAGTTTTCCCGTACCGGCGTGACGGGCAACACCCGTCCGCCAATATGCCTGTGCAGGTAGCTTGCTATAGGGATTCATATCAACCTGACCTTGAACTCGTAAAACATCGTGCAAATGACAATAACATATCGGGCAAGCCGCGGATCAATTCGATGAGGTGGAAACCGCGACCTTTTCAATTTCAGCGGGTTTTCGCACCAGCCAATCCGCGTCGTAGTAATTCGCTTCCACGATCAGGGCGCATTCCTTGCGCAGCTTCTGTTCGCGTTGCTTGGACTGCTGGAGCAGCTTCTTGAACTTGCCGTCCTCGGATCGGTCGGCTTCGGCCATTTGCTGCTTCATTTCGCGTCGGCTGGCGGCTTCATCGCCGATCTTTTGCCAGAAGACCGCCGCATGCGCCCGTTTTTCGTTCAGCGGTGCCAGATAATGGTCCAGCGACCGGAACAGCCCGCTGTCGACCAGCAGATTTTCGAATTCGGCCGTATGATCCGCCTCCTCCAGGCGTTCGATGCCGTGATAATGGTACATGCGGATCTGCGGGCCCGGCGGGAAATCTTTGCCATCGACCGGATAGTTGAACTCGGGGCCCAACTCCTCGAAGCGGGCGCCCGAACGGGCGATGGCCACTGGCAAGGACGCCTGATCCAGCCAGGGACGCTTGGCTTCGTCATCGACGCTGTCGTCGAAATCCAGCGTCATGGCGGTGTCCAGCCACAGCTCTCCGAAGCGGTCGCCCGAAGGCGTCACCTCGGGGAAGGCCACGAAGCCTGCGTTGAAATAGGGCGGGTGTTCGCGGTCGGTCCGCAGCATCTTGACGCGATCCTCGGGGGTGGTCAGGCCAAAGATCGCATAGGTCGCATCCCAGACCTCGATGAAGCGCCGCGCAAAGCCCGCCACCGATTCGGGCACGACGGCGACCGCATCGGGCTGGAACAACCGCAGGTCGTCCATCGGACAGGTGATATAGGTGTCGGTATCGATGAAGATACAGAATTCCGTGTCGCGCCGCTCGGCAACCGCTAGGATCTTGTTTCCGTGCAGGTAAGGCTTGTTATAGCGGCGGCGGTTGAACTCCAGCTCGCGCGTCAACTCGCGGATGGGGGCGTTCATATCCTGATGGAATTGGCGCACGCGTTCGGGAATGTCCTGCAGCGTGCCCTTGGGGCAATAGGGAATGATCACCGCATCAGGGTGATGTTTCCTGAGTGATATCAATAAAGGAGCAGCCGGTGAAATCAGATGTGGCGGATCAATGACATAAATGATCGAGCACCGGCCAGAATCTAATAAGTTATTCAAGTGTCCAGACCTGTGACTATTACCATATACATAAGGCGGAAATCCTTGGGATTACCTATTAACTTTCATAAAATACGGCTTTTTGTCGAGTCCTATCGTTAAGAGAAGGTTAATGCCGTGATGGAATTGCAAAACACGTAGTGCGTGCAATGACCCTGGCGGGGACAATCCCTTTGAAAAGCTGATGTCCCAAAGTGAAAACGACCGCTGCCGTATTTGGCAGCAGTCGTGCGGGCGTGGACTGTGCCCTGCCGAAACATGTGATCCGCTCGGCGGTCAGGCCAAGCGGATGCGCGCGCCCTGCCTCATCATTCGGGCCCATCATGCGGGCCCATCATGCGGGAATGGGTTCACCCGCACGCAGACAGGCCACGCGGCGACGCGGGCCGGGCCGCTGCACGGGTGGCAGCGCTTGACGGCAGGCCTCTACCACCAGCGGACAGCGCGGCGCAAAGGGACAGGCGTCGGGGCGCGTTTCCAGCGCGGGGGGCGATCCGGGGATGGCGTCCAGCCGCGTGCCGCGCGCCACGTCATGCAGGTTCGCCGCCAGCAACCCTTGGGTATAGGGGTGCTGTGGGTTGCGGATGACCTCGCGGGTGGTGCCTTCCTCAATGATCTGGCCCGCATACATGACCGCGATCCGTTCGGAAATTTCGACCGCGACGCCGATGTCATGGGTGACGAAAATCACCCCCATGCCGAATTCCTTCTGCAACTCGCGCAGCAGCAGCAGGATCTGGATCTGCACAGTAGCATCCAGCGCCGTGGTCGGTTCATCCGCCAGCAGCAGCCGCGGACGACAGGCCAGCGCCAGCGCGATCATCACCCGCTGCCGCATGCCGCCCGACAGTTCATGCGGATAGTTCTTCATTCGCCGTTCCGCCGAAGGGATGCGCACACGGTGCAGCATGTCCAACGCGACATCCATCGCGTCTTCGCGGCTGACGCCTTTGTGGCGCATGACCGTTTCCGCGATCTGCTGGCCGATGGTGTAAACAGGGTCCAGCGCCAGCCCCGGGTCCTGGAACACCATCGACACGTCGCCGCCGCGATAGGACCGCAACCGCTTGCCAGACAGCGTCATGATATCGGTGCCGTCAAAGTCGATTGACCCGCCCAGATCGGTGCGCTTTTCGGGCAGCAACCGCAGCAGCGTCTTCAGCGTCACGCTTTTGCCCGACCCGCTTTCGCCCAACAGGGCCAGCGTCTCGCCGTGTTTCAGTTCCAGCGACAGATCGTTGATGGCATGGACATTGCGCGCGCCCTTGAAGCGGACGTCCAGATTGCGGATTTCCAACAGATTATCGCTCATGCCGTGATCCCCTTTCCTGCGTCGGGATGCCCCGAGTTGGCATCATGCAGATGGCAGGCCACCCAATGCGCCGATCCCTGCACGCGCGGCGCCAGAACCGGATGGCGGGACTTGCAGACCGGTGCGGCCAGCGGACAGCGTGTATGGAAACGGCAGCCTGATGGCGGGTCGATGGGGTTCGGCGGATCACCCGCCAGCGGCAGTTTTTCGGTGCGGTTGTCGGGGTCCATCGAGGGCATCGCGGAAAACAGCGACCGCGTATAGGGATGCGCCTGATCGGCCCAGATCTGGTTGACGGGGGCGATTTCCACCACTTCGCCCAGATACATCACCAGGATGCGGTCCGAGATATAGCGGACTACGTTCAGGTCATGGCTGATGAAGATATAGGTCAGCCCGAATTCCGCACGCAGATCGGCCAGCAGGTTCAGGACCTGCGCCTCGACCGATTTGTCCAGCGCACTGACGGCCTCGTCCAGCACCACGACCTTGGGGGACATGGCCAAAGCTCGGGCGATATTCACCCGCTGGCGCTGACCGCCCGACAGTTCATGTGGATAGCGATGGGCAAAGCGGTCCGCCGCCAGCCCCACACGGTCCATCAGGCGACGCGCCCGCCCAAGCGGATCATCCAGACCCTGCACCCGCGCACCAAAGGCCACGCTGTCCAGAATGGTCATCCGCGGGTTCAGCGACGCATAGCTGTCCTGAAACACCATCTGAATATCGCGCCGCAGCGCCCGCAGGTTCATGTCGCGGCCAAGGGTCTTGTCGTTCAGGACGATATCGCCCTCGTCGCGCTCGGTCAGCCCGATCAGCAGCTTGGCCGTCGTGGATTTGCCGCAGCCGGATTCGCCGACGATGCCGAGGGTTTCGCCGGGGGCGACATCGAAGCTGACGCCATCGACGGCCTGCACCAGCGCTTGCGTACGGCCAAGGATGCCGCCCTTGATGGGAAAGTGCTTTTTCAGGTCGCGCACGCTCAGCAGGGGTTTGTCAGTCACGGACATTCATCGCACTCCTTAGACCGTCGCTCAGCAGGTTCAGGCACAGCGAGGTCGCGAAGATCATCACGCCGGGCAGCGCCGCCAGCCATGGGTTCACATAAATGGCCGACCGCAGCGTGTTCAGCATCAGCCCCCATTCGGGTTCGGGCGGGCGCACGCCGATGCCCAGAAACGACAGGCCCGCCGCCAGGATCATGCAGACCGAGGTCAGCGAGGTCGCATAGACGAAGACCGGCGACAGCACATTGCCGATGACATGCACGCGGATCACCGTCAGCGCGCTGGCCCCCGATGCGCGGGCCGCGTCGATGTAATCCAGCTGGCGGACGCCCGAGGTCACCGCCTCGGCCACGCGGGTCACGGGCGGGATGAAGACGATGGTCAGCGACACGAGGCTGTTCAGCACCCCTGCCCCCAGGGCCCCCGAAATGGCGATCGCCAGCAAGACCGAGGGGAAGGCGAAGAACACATCGACCACCCGCATGATGATCGTGTTGGTGACGCCGCCGACATAGCCCGCGATGACACCAAGCGCGCCGCCGATGAAGAAGGCCAGCACCACCGGCATCAGCCCGATGAACAGCGTCAGCCGCCCGCCATAGATCAGACGGGCCAGCATATCGCGGCCCTGTTCGTCGGTGCCCAAGGGATAGTCGGGGGTGCCCAATGGCTTCAGGCGGGCAATCATCGACCCCTTGTAGGGATCGGCCAGACCCAGCCATGGCGCGAAAATGGCCGACAGCACCAGCAGGGCCAGCACGGCCAGACAGGCCATGGCCACCGGATCGCGCCTCAGCCGCGACAGGACAGTCGACCAATAGCCGCGATGGGTGGGCGCCGGAACGGCGGTTTCTACCTGCGACATCGCTCAGGTCCTTTTGATACGTGGGTCGATGGCGGCCTGAGCCACGTCGACGATCAGGTTCATGCCCACAAAGAACATCGCCAGAATCAGGATCGTGCCCTGCAGCAGCGGCAGGTCGCGCTGGAAGATTGCGTTCGACAGCAGGAAGCCCGACCCGGGCCAGTTGAAGACCGTCTCGATCAGGATGGACCCGCCCAGCAGATAGCCCAGTTGCAGACCCATCACCGACAGTGCGGTGGCGGCGGCATTGCGCGCGACATGGCGCAGGACATCGCCGCGGCTAAGGCCTTTGGCATAAAGCGCCTGCACGAAATCCATCGACAGGATGTCTCCGGCCAGCGCCCGCACGGTGCGTGCCACGATGCCGATGGGCACCACGGCCAGCGTCACGGCTGGCAGCACCAGATGCCGGATATGCGCCCAGTCCCAATGCCAGTCCTGCGACCCGCCCGGCCCCGCGCCCATCGATGGCAGCCAGCCCAGATTAACCGAAAAGATGATGACCAGAACAATGCCCAGCCAGTAATTGGGAACCGAGACACCGGTGATCGACAACGCCGTGATGAAGCGGTCCAGAATGGTGTCGCGGAAATATCCCGCCAGAAATCCAAGGAACGTCCCGATCGGAAAGGCGATGACCGCAGCGGCGCCTGCCAACAGCAGCGAATTGCCGACGGCGCCGAAAACCTCGCCGGCGACGGGGCGGCCCGTGGCGATGGAGCGGCCCATCTCGCCCTGCAGCAGGTTCGCGATCCAGATCAGGTATTGCACCGGCAGCGGTTTATCCAACCCGTATGCGGCGCGCATGGCTGCCTGCTGTTCGGCGGTGGCATCCACAGGCATGATCGCCGTCAGCGGATCGCCGGGCGCAATCTGCACCAGCATAAAGCAAACAACCGAGACCCCGAAGGCGACCGGCAGCACAAGGATCAGGCGTCGAAGAAAATAGCTGAGCACGTCGTGATGTCCCGCGAAATGACGCCACCGGCCAAGGGGCCGATGGCGCGGGGTTTCAAATCACTCGGCCATCGTGATGGACGAGAAGTTCTGGTACCAGTTCTGCGACTGCACGAAGCCCTGCACCTTGGGCGACATGGCGCGCGGCGCGACGTCATGGGTCACCATCAGGAACAGCGCGTCATTGACGAATTTTTCGTGCGTGGTGCGCAGGATCGCGTCCTGTTCCTCGGGGTCGAAGGTGGTCTTGATCTGCTTGAACAGGTCCTGCATCTCGTCGTCGCAGTAATGACCCCAGTTGGTGCCGTTCGGGGCGACCAAGTCGCAGTCCAGGTGGCGGATGAAGCCGGTGAAGGGATCCTGGATGAAATAGGTGAAGTTGATCGACTGCGACCCCTCGACCGCCGGATCATCGGCGCCCGCACGCCACAGGTTGATCATCTGGTTCCATTCCACGACCATGAACTCGACGTCGATCCAGGCCTCGGCCAGCGATTGCTGGATGTATTCGTTCATCGGCAAGGGCAGCATTTGGCCCGACCCGGAAGGCGAGATCAGCGCCTTGACCTGCAGGTGGTTGTCGGGGCCGAAACCCGCTTCGGTCATCAGGTCCTGTGCGGCGTCAATGTCATAGGTCAGCTTGAAATCGGGGTTGCCGAACCACTGCGAATTGGGCGGCACGAAGCCCTGCGCCGGGATCATCAGACCACCCAGCAGCGCGCCCATGCCCTCGCGGTCGATGGCAAGGTTGGCGGCCTTGCGCACGCGGATATCGTTCCAGGGCGATCCTTCCAGCCGCGACAGGTGCCACGTCCAGTTGTGCGGATAGGCGTTCGAGGACACGACAAAGCCGTTCCCCTCCATCGCGGGGATGGTGTCGGGGGCCGGTGCCTCGATCCAGTTGACCTGCCCCGACATCAGCGCCGCCGAGCGTGCGTTGGATTCCGGCAACGGGATCAGCACCAGCTTGTCCAGTTTCGGCACGCGCGCATCGTCCCAATATTCGGCGTTCGGGACCATTTCGGCCCGTTCGCGGGGCACGAAGGTTTCCAGCTTCCACGGGCCGGTCCCCGAGGGATGTTCCGCGACCTTTTCCCAATCCTTATCCTGCGCTTCCCAGTTCGCCTTTGAGGACATCATGATCCATGCCAGCTGATAGGGCAGCGTCGCGTCGGGTTCCTTGGTGATGATCTCCAGCGTCAGGTCATCGACCGCGCGATAGCTGGCGATGGCCGGGATGCGCGACTTGCCCTGCGCGGATTGGCGGGGGTCGTATTGCTCGGAATCCTCGACCAGCAGCTTGTCCAGGTTCCAGACGACGTTTTCGGCATCGAAGGTGCTGCCGTCATGGAAGGTCACGCCTTCGCGCAGCTTGAAGGTCCACTTGGTGGTATCCTCGGGATCGACCGACCATTCCGTCGCCAGCCCCGGCGTCAACACGGACGGCTTGTCGGCGCTGGTCAGGTCCCAGTTGATCAGCGCGTCATAGACCGTATAGCCCATGAAGCGCAGACCCTCGCCGCCCTGATCGGTCTGGCCGGTGGTCAGCGGAATGTCGGATGCCGTCATGCCGATCCGCAGCGTTCCCTGCGCGCTGGCACCATGGGCGCCCAGCACCGCAACCGACAGCGCCAATGCGGCAAGGCCTTTTCTGAGGTGAAGCAATGTCATTCTCCATTGTTGGACAGATTCTCGCCGGTCAGATCGGCGTGGGTTCTGGTCGCCCGTTTTTCATGGCCGACCATCGCGGCCCCGGCCCGGAACTGCACGATGCGCGGGTCGGGAAAACCATTCCAAAACGGCGATCCCCGCGCGGCTGCCCAACTGCTGGTCAGATTGTTCAACAATTTCTGCAATGCAGAAAAAGCACTCGGCAAACCCATGATCGGCATGGACTTTTTCGAAAGCCCGACCCGTCCATCACCCATGACTGGGGACAAGACATGATTCTTTTGGCCAATCCGAACGCCAATGCCGCAACTACCGCCCGAATGTGCACCATCGCGGCACCGTTCCTGCCCGATCTGCGCGGGTGGACGGCTCCGCATGGGCCCGACGTGATCCAGACGCCCGGCCAATTGACCACTGCCGGCGATCAGATCGCGGCACTGGAACCGCCCGCGGGGTGTCGGGGCGTGATCGTGGCGGCCTTCGGCGATCCGGGTGCCGATCGGCTGGCGGCGCGGCTGGACTGCCCGGTCATCGGCATCGGCGCGGCGGCGGCACAGGCGGCACGGGGGCGCGCCTTCGGTGTCGCCACGACGACGCCGCATCTGCGCGGTGACATCGATGTCCTGATGCGCAGCCATGCGGGGGGCGCGCCCTATCTGGGGTGCTTTCTGACCCAAGGCCCTGCCCTTGCCGTGATGTCCGATCCGCAACGACTGGATGAGGCGCTGCTGGATGCAGTGCGCGACGCCGCATCTGCCGGCGCGCAGGTCGTCGTCATCGGTGGCGGCCCCTTGGCGCAGGCAGCTGAACGCATCGCGGCCCGCAGCCCCGTCCCGCTGATCCAGCCCATCCCCGAGGCCGCCCGCCTGATGGCGGGCCTGCTGACATGAAACCTTCGCACTCCCGTCAGAAAACTGATGGAAATCAGGCGTAGGCCCAGCGTCATCCGGCGGTCACACCGACCGCCGCCTTGCACAATGACGCAAAAGGGGCCTGGCCATGAACAAGCAGGACATCGCAAACCTGTCGTGGGACGAATTCGACGAATTGCGCGACCCGCGCGCCGAGACCAACGGCTTCGACGCCGTGGTCGAACGCGCCCTGTCGCGCCGGGGCTTTCTGGGTGCGGCGCTGGCCTTCGGGTCGGGCGCGGCGGTGATGGGGACGGGCATCCTGGGGTCGGCGACCTCGGCCCGCGCGCAGGCTTCGGCATTCGCGTTCCAGCCCATCGGCATCGCCACCGATTTCGACATCCATGTTCCGCAGGGCTATCAGTGGAAGCCGCTGGTCCGTTGGGGCGACGCGCTGTTTTCGGATGCCGAGGGTGCCTATTCGCCCGAAAACGGCGTTGCGGTCGAGATGTCGGACAAGGTCTTCGGCGAGAACACCGACGGGATGGAGACCTTTACCGATGGCGACAAGATCATCCTTGCCATCAACTCGGAATACGCCAACCCCGAGATCAACCTGCCTGCCGAAACCGAAGGCATGCCGCAGACCGCCGATCAGGTCCGCATGCTGAAGAACATCCAGGGCGTCACGGTTCTGGAAGTCGCGCAGGGCGACGACGGCTACAAGGTGGTCGTGGACAGCCCCTACAACCGCCGCATCACGCATGAAACACAGATGACCATGGACGGCCCCGCAGCCGGTTCGGCGCTGGTGCAGACCAAGGCCGACCCCGAAGGCATGTCGCCCAAGGGCACGATGAACAACTGCGGGTCGGGCAAGACGCTGTGGGGCACCTATCTGACCTGCGAGGAAAACTTCAACGGCTACTTCGGCGTGGCGGGCGATCACCAGCCGTCCGAGGGCGAGACGCGCTATGGCATCGGTGGCGAAAGCCGCTATGCCTATGAGAAGTTCGACGAACGCTTCGATCTGGCGGTCGAGCCGAACGAGCCCCACCGCCATGGCTGGGTGACGGAAATCAATCCGCTGGACGCACAATCCACCCCTGTCAAGCATACCGCCCTTGGCCGTTTCAAACATGAAAATGCCGAAATGGTGCAGGCCAATGACGGTCGCATCGTCGTCTATATGGGCGATGATGAACGCGGCGAGTTCATGTATAAATACGTCTCGAGCGGGACATGGGCCGAAGGTCAGCCGACCGATGGGTTGCTGTCGGATGGCACGCTGTATGTTGCCAAATTCAACGACGACATGTCGGGCGAATGGCTGCCGCTGACCCCCGAAACCACCGGCATGGCCATGGACGAGATGCTGGTCTTTTCGCGCATGGCCGGTTCCAAGGTCGGCGCGACCACGATGGACCGCCCCGAATGGATCGCCGCCAACCCGCTGCGCTGCGAGGCGTATTGCGCGCTGACCAACAACAAGAACCGTGGCGTGAAACCGAACGAGGGTGGCGATGAAACCCCCGTCGGCGGCCCCAACCCGCGCGAGACGAACAACTATGGCCAGATCGTCCGCTGGCGTCCCACGGGCGAAGATCACGGCGCGACCGGCTTTACCTGGGATCTGTATGTCATGGCGGGCAACCCGACCGTTTATGACAACAAATATGCCGGCTCGGACAACGTGAACGAAGGCAACATGTTCAATTCGCCCGACGGGATGGCGTTTTCGTCCGACGGGATGCTGTGGATCCAGACCGATGGCGAGGACACCAACGAAGGCGAATTCGCGGGTCAGGGCAACAACCAGATGCTGGTCGGCAACCCCGAAACCGGCGAGATCGCCCGCTTCCTGACCGCCCCCAAAGGCGCCGAGGTTACCGGCCTGACATGGTCCCCCGACCGCAAGACCGCCTTTGTCGGCATCCAGCATCCGGGCGGTTCATGGCCCGACAATCAGGGCAAGCCGCGGTCGTCCGTCATCGCCGTCTGGCGCGAGGATGGCCAGACCATCGGCTGATCCCCTGCCCTTCCGATCCTTTAGATGGCGCGCCCGCAACGGCGCGCCATTTCGCTATTCGGCGTGGTCCTGGGCACAAAGGTCGTGATTGCCCAGAACCTCGATCACGCGACAATCGGCGATGGTGCCATGCGAACACTGGGTCAGCATCCGCTCCAACTCCTGCTGCAGCGCCGTCAGCCGCGCGATCCGTGCCTTGACCGCAGCCAGCTGCCGCGTCGCGATGACATCGGCCGCCGCACAGGACCGGTCGGGATCATCGGCCATGCCCAGCAGTTCCTTGATGTCGGCCAGCGGAAAGCCGAGGTCGCGCGCGTGGCGGATGAAGGTCAGCCGCTGCAGCATCGCCTGATCATAGACCCGCTGGTTACCCGCGCTGCGTTCAGGCGCCGACAACAGGCCGATTTGTTCATAATAGCGGATGGTCGGGATCTTGATCCCGGTCCGGCGGCTTATTTCTCCGATACCTGGCATGTTCACCCCTTGAACCTCTAGCGACTAGATATCTTAGGTCTGGGGCAAGCAAGAAACAAGTTCACCACCGAAAGGGCCGCCAGATGGGAAATCGTCGCGAATGGGCCGTCACCGGCATGGATTGCGCCGGCTGCGCCGCCAAGATCACCCGCGCCGTCGAACGCCTGCCGGGCGTCAGCACGCCGCAGGTCACGGTCATGGCGCAAAAGCTGACGCTGGACAGCGACGGCACCACCCCCGACAGCCGGATCGAGGATGAGGTCCGCCAGTTGGGCTTCGGTATCACGCCGCGCGGCGCGGACGCCGGTCATGGCCACGACCACGGGCCGCAGGACGGGCCGTGGTATGCGTCAGCCAAGGGGCGGCTGGTCATCGTCACCGGCCTGCTGCTGGTCGCGGCCTGGGTCATTCGGCTGACCACCGGGGGGGCGGTGGGGCATTGGGCCTTCGTCGCCGCCTGCCTGATCGGCGTCGCGCCCGTCGCCCGCAGCGCCTTTGCCATGCTGCGCCGCGGCCAGCCCTTCACCATCGAAAGCCTGATGACCATCGCCGCTGCCGGTGCCCTGCTGATCGGTGCCGCCGAGGAAGCCGCGCTGGTCGTCTTCCTCTTCGCCGTTGGCGAAGTGCTGGAGGGCGTCGCTGCCAACAAGGCCCGCGACAGCATCCGCGCCCTGTCCGATCTGGTGCCCAAGACCGCGCTGCTGGAACAGGACGGCAAAGCGCGTGAAGTGCCCGCCGCGTCGCTGGAACCCGGACAGATCGTGCTGGTGCGTCCCGGTGACCGCATCCCCGCCGACGGGCGCATCATCGACGGTATCAGCGGCATCGACGAAAGCCCCGTGACCGGCGAAAGCGTCCCCGTCACCCGCGGTCCAGATGAGGACGTCTTTGCGGGTGCCATCAACACCGAGGCCGCCCTGCGCGTCACCGTGACGAAATCTGCCGCCGATAACACCATTTCCCGCATCATCCGCCTTGTCGAAGAGGCCGAGGAGTCCCGCGCGCCGACCGAACGCTTCATCGACCGCTTCAGCCGCTGGTACATGCCCGCCGTGGTGGGCTTGGCTGCGCTGACCATCGTGATCCCGCCGCTGGCCTTCGGGCAGGTCTGGGATGTCTGGATCTATCGCGGGCTGGCGCTGCTGTTGATCGGCTGCCCCTGCGCGCTGGTCATCTCGGTCCCGGCGGCCATCGCCTCGGCGTTGTCGTCGGGGGCGCGGCGCGGACTGCTGATGAAGGGCGGCGCGGTGATCGAGGCTGCCGCCCGCATTCGCCATGTCGCCATCGACAAGACCGGCACGCTGACCCATGGCCGCCCGCAGGTGACCGACGTGCTGCCCGCCCAAGGTGACGCGAACCGCCTGCTGTCGCTGATGGCAGCGATCGAGGCATCCTCCAGCCACCCGTTGGCGCGCGCCATTGTCGGACATGCGGGCGATCTGCCCCTGCCCGCAGCGACCGACGCCCGCGCCATTCCGGGCAAGGGCGTGCAGGCGGTCGTCGATGGCCAGACCCTGACCGTTGCCAGCCCCCGCCACGCAGCCGAGGCGGGCGTTCTGTCCGGCGATCTGCTGGATCGGGCGCAGCGGCTGGAGGAGCAGGGCAAGACCGTCGCCGTCCTGTTTGGCAATGACGTCCAAGGCATGGTCGCGCTCCGCGACGAAGCGCGCGAAGATGCGGCAGAGGCCATGCGGCAGCTGCGCGATCTGGACGTGACCCCGGTGATCCTGACCGGCGACAACCCCCGCACCGCCGCCGCCATCGCAGCGACGCTTGGGACCGACCACCGCGCCCAGATGTTGCCGCAGGACAAGCAGGCGGCCATTCGCGATCTTTCCGCCGATGGCGGCGTCATGATGATCGGCGACGGCATCAATGACGCACCCGCGCTGAAACAGGCCGATGTAGGCGTCGCGATGGGGTCGGGCACCGACGTGGCGCTGGAAACGGCGGATGCTGCGATCCTGCGCGACCGGGTGACCGACATCGCCGCGATGATCCGCCTGTCGCGTGCCACGATGGCCAACATCCGGCAGAACATCGCACTGGCGCTTGGGCTGAAGGGGGTGTTTCTGGTGACCTCGATCTTCGGCATCACCGGGCTGTGGATCGCGATCCTGGCCGATACCGGCGCGACGGTGCTGGTGACGCTGAACGCCATGCGCCTGCTGCGCCATGACCCTGGCCTGGCCGAGGGCGACCGCGCCCCGGCGAAGCCGACCCATGGGCAGCCGCAGCCACGCTGACCAACCAGCACCGGTCACCCCATTGCGATGGGGTGCCGGACGGTTCCGCTTGCCTCGGACGCCCCTTTCCCCCTAAGAGCCGCCCAACACGTCGCGCGCCCCGACTTGGCGGACCGGCGTGCGACAAGGATATGGCCATGGACGACAAGCCCGCAATTCGCATCCGGGATCTGCACAAACGCTTTGGCGCGCTCGAGGTGCTGAAGGGCGTCTCGCTGACAGCCCACCCCGGCGACGTCATCGCCATCATCGGCGGGTCGGGGTCAGGCAAATCGACGCTGCTGCGCTGCATTAACATGCTGGAGCATCCCACCTCGGGGCAGATCGCCATCCAGGGCGAGGATTATCGCATGCGCCCCGCGCGGGGTGGCGGGCTGGAACCGGCCGACCGCAGGCAGGTCCAGCGCATCCGCGCCCAGCTGGGCATGGTCTTCCAGAACTTCAACCTGTGGCCCCATCGCACCGTGCTGGAAAACGTGACCGAGGCACCGATCCACGTCCTGGGCCAACCCCGCGCCCAAGCCATCGACCGCGCGCGGCAGGTGCTGGCCCGCGTGGGGCTGGCCGATAAGGCCGACACCCACCCCATCCACCTGTCGGGCGGTCAACAGCAACGCGCCGCCATCGCCCGCGTGCTGGCCGTCGATCCGTTGGCCATGCTGTTCGACGAACCGACCAGCGCGCTGGACCCCGAACTGGTAGGCGAGGTTCTGGGCGTCATCCGCGATCTGGCGGGCGAAGGGCGCACCATGATCCTGGTGACGCACGAGATGGCCTTCGCGCGTGACGTGGCCAACCGCGTCATTTATCTGCGTGACGGCCGGATCGAGGAGGAAGGCACCCCCGAACAGCTGTTCGGCGACCCGCAATCCCCGCATCTGAAACAGTTCATCCGGTCGGTCATGTGACCCGCCGTCAATTTTCCTGATTTTCGGAAGGATTTCCCATGTTTAGCAAATTCACCCTCGCCGCCGTGGCGGCCCTTGGACTTGCGGGGCCGGCCATGGCCGAAACCCTGAAGGTTGGCGTGTCGGCCGAACCCTATCCGCCCTTCTTCACCCCCGATGCCAGCGGCAGCTGGTCGGGCTGGGAGATTGACCTGATGAACGAGATCTGCACCCGGATCGAGGCCGAATGCGTGGTCACTCCCATCGCGTGGGACGGCATCATCCCGGCGCTGACGACCGGCAAAATCGACATGATCATGGGGTCGATGACCATCACCCCCGCACGGGCCGAACAGATCGCCTTTTCCGACAAATACTATGCCGCGCCCACCGGGCTTATGACGCAGAAGGGGTCGGACATCGAACCGACTGCCGAAGGCGTTAGCGGTGCCTTCGTCGGCGCGCAGTCGGGTTCGATCCAGGAAGTCTATGCCAACAAGTATTACGCCGACACCGCCGGCGCGATCCGCATCTATCAGAACCTAGACGAGGAACTGCAGGACCTTGCAGCCGGTCGCCTTGACGCGGTCATCGGCGACACGCTGGCCATGCAGCCCTTTGCCGACTCCGAGGCCGGTCAGGCCTGCTGCGAATACAAGGGCGCCGTCGAACCCGACCCCGAGGTGCTGGGCTATGGCGCCGGTGCCGGCCTGCGCCAGGAGGATACCGAGCTGCTGGCCCGCGTGAACAAGGCCCTAGCCGAGATCCGCGAAGACGGCACCTATGACCAGATCACGCAGAAGTACTTCACCGTCGACATCTACGGCGACTGATCGACCCTGACAGGACCCGCGAAAGGACCCCCGCCCCATGTTCCAGTCGATCGATTTCAGCCTGCTGGCGCTGGACGCCCCCGGATGGGGTGGCGCGCTGCTGCAAGGCTTCTGGCGGTCGATCCAGCTGGCGGCGGGGGGCTATGCCATGGGCATCGTGATCGGCATTCTGGGGGCCAGCGCGAAACTTTACGGCGGGTTGGTGCTGCGCGATCTGGCGCAGGTCTATACCACCGTCATCCGCGCCGTTCCCGAGCTGGTGCTGATGCTGCTGTTCTATTACGTCGGCACCGACCTGCTGAACCGCGCGGCCCAAGGCATGGGTTTCGCGGGCATCGAGGTGGACGGGCTGGCTGCGGGCATTCTGGTCATCGGGCTGGTTCAGGGCGGCTATGCGACCGAGGTGATCCGCGGTGCCATCCGCGCCGTCCCCCATGGCCAGATCGAGGCAGCCCAGGCCTTCGGCATGTCGCCCATGAAGGTCATGCGCCGCGTCACCCTGCCCGCCATGACACCCCATGCCATGCCCGGCATGGCCAACCTGTGGATGATCGCCACCAAGGATACCGCTCTGCTGGCCGTCATCGGCTTTAGCGAGTTGACGCAGGTGACGCGGCAGGCGGCTTCGGCCACGCGGGCGTATTTCCTGTTCTTCCTGTCGGCGGCGGCGCTTTATCTGGCGCTGACGCTGGTTTCGAACGTGATCCTGCGCCGATACGAGGCCCGCGCCCGTCGCGGGTTGATCGCCGCCCATCAGGCCCGATGATGCGCAACGCCCTGACCCCGATGATGATGCCGCACCGCCTGATCATGGCGGCACTGGCGCTGGCCGGACTGACCGCCATGGCGCTGACCATGCAATGGGATTGGCTGCCCGCGAACCTGCCGCGCCTGTGGGACGGGCTGTTGATGACGCTGGCGATGCTGGCGGGCAGCGTCGTCGCGGGCTTTGCGCTGGCCCTGCCTTTGGCGCTGTTCCAGGTGATGGGTCCGGCACCCCTGCGCTGGCTGTCGCTTGGCTTTTGCACGGTCATCCGCGGCACGCCTTTGCTGTTGCAGTTGTGGCTGTTCTATTTCGGGCTGGGGGCGCTGTTTGCCCAATTCCCTGAAATCCGCGAATCCTGGGCCTGGCCCTATCTGCGGCAGGCCTGGCCCTATGGCTTTCTGGCGCTGACGGTATCCTTTGCCGCCTATCAAGGCGAGGTGATGCGCGGTGCCTTCACCGGCGTCCCCCATGGCGAGTTGGAGGCCGCGCGCGCTGTCGGCATGTCGCCGTGGCTGGTCTTTCGCCGCGTCTGGTTCCCGCGTGCCCTGCACCGGGCCCTGCCGACGCTGGCGGGCGAGATCATCCTGCAGCTGAAGTCCACGCCCCTTGTCGCCACGATCACGGTCACCGATCTTTACGCGGTCATCACCCGCATCCGGCAGACCACGCTTCTGACCTATGAACCCTTGCTGCTGCTGGTGGCCGTCTATCTGTGCCTCAGCGGCATCCTGATCCTTGCCTTGCGCTGGCTGGAAAACCGCGTCCCGACCCAGCGCTGAACCTGAACGAACGGAGCCTTACCATGGCCAAGATCACCCTCCTTGACGGCGGCCTCAGCCGCGAACTGGAACGCTGCGGCGCGACGCTGCGCCAGCCCGAATGGTCGGGACTGGCCCTGATGAACGAACCCGAGAAGGTCCAGCAGGCGCATGCGAATTTCGTCGCGGCCGGCGCGCAGATCGTCACCACCAACAGCTATGCCGTGGTGCCGTTCCATCTGGGCCAGGCACGCTTCGATCAGGACGGCGCGATGCTGGCCCAGCGTTCCGGCGTGCTGGCGCGGGCGGCGGCCGCCACGGGCAGCGACGTCCGTGTGGCGGGCTGTCTGCCCCCCGTCGGCGGATCATACGAGCCGCAGAACTTCGACGCCGCGGATTCGCAGGCGGTGCTGTCGGTGCTGGTTGACAATCTGACGCCGAATGTCGATCTGTGGTTGGGCGAGACGCTCAGCTGCATCGACGAGGCCCGCGCCGCGGCCCGCGCCGTCGCCGATACCGGCCTGCCGCTGTGGATTTCCTATACCCTGCGCGACGAACTGCCCGATCAGCTGGATAGCCCCGTGCTGCGGTCGGGCGAAGGCGTGGCGGATGCGGTCCGCGCGGCCATCGAGGCGGGCGCACAGGCGGTGCTGTTCAACTGCTCGATGCCCGAGGCGATGCAGCCCGCGATCGAGGCGGCCCTGCAGGTCGTCCGCGAGGGTGGCCATGACATCCCGGTCGGCGTCTATGCCAATGCCTTCACCGCTGAAGACGACGGCGCCGCCAACGAGGTCCTGTCCGGCATCCGCAAGGATCTGGACCCCGAAGGCTATGGCACCTGGGTGGATCGCTGGCTGGCGGCGGGCGCGACGATCATTGGCGGCTGCTGCGGCATCGACGCCCCCCATATCGCCGCGCTGAAGTCGCATCTGGACCGTCAGGCCTGATCAGCGCCTTTAAAGCTTCAGGTCCAGCAGGGCCTGACGCATCACCGCCGGATCGGCATCCTTGCCGGTCCAGTACTTGATGCCGATGACGCCCTGCTGGACCAGCATCCCCAGACCATCGGCGGTCTTGCAGCCCTTGTCCTGCGCGGCCTTTAGAAGGCGCGTCAGCGGCGGATTGTGGATGCCGTCGGCCACGACCATATCAGGCGTGATGCTGTCCAGATCGATGTCGGGCATGGCATCGACATCGGGATACAGCCCGACCGAGGTCGCGTGGATCACGATGTCGGTCCCAGCCGGAACGCTGAACGTCCCCTCCCATGCGGCATAGCTGGCCTTGGCGTCGGTGTTGTCGTTCAGCAGGTCCACGACCTCTTGCCCGCGATCCCTGCTGCGGTTGACGATGGTGATTTCGGCAGCACCCGCCAGCGCGACTTCGACGCCCACGGCGCGGGCGGCACCGCCCGCCCCGAACAGCACGACGCGCTTGCCCTTGGGGTCGCAGACCTCTTGCAAGGCCTTGACGAAGCCGCGCCCGTCGGTGTTTTCCCCGATCAGCCGGTCGCCGTCGCGCACGATGGTGTTGACCGCCCCGATGATGCGGGCCGAGGTGCCCAATTCGTCCAGATGCTCGATCACCGCGACTTTATGCGGGATCGAGCAGTTGAAGCCGCGCCACTCCATCGCGCGGGCACCCCGCACGGCATCGCCCAGATCGGCCGGATCCACCTGACAGTTCACATAGCGCCAATCGAGGCCCATGTCGCGATAGGCGGCCTCGATCATGGCGACGGTGGGGTTCTCGGCGGCGGGCTTGGCGAATGAGCCGGTCAGCGGCAGAAGAAAGTTCATGGCATGTCCTTCAGGGTATCGTTCGGTGGTCAGGCAGCGGCGGCGATCTGCCGCCACTGATGTCGAAGATGTTCGCCCACGCGCAGGGCCTGCGCCGCGATGGTCAGGGCCGGGTTCACCGCCGCGCTGGAGGGGAAGAACCCGCCATCGACGACGAACAGATTGGGGTGGTCATGCGCGCGGCACAGATGGTCCAGCGCCGAGGTCGCAGGGTCGGCCCCCATCCGCACCGTCCCGCATTGATGCGACGGTGCCTCGATCCCGAAGCTGTGGCGCAGGACGATCGGAAAGCCCGCGCGACGCAGCTGGCGCCGCATGTGCCGCACGAAGCGGTCGTGGCCCTCGCGCCCGCCCGCGGCATATTCGATCTGCACGCGGTCGCCGGGCAACAGGCGCACGCGGCTGTCGGGGTCGGGCAGATCCTCGGACATGCACAGCCAGTCGATGCTGTGCCGCCCCAGCCAGTCGGCCATCACACGCGGCATCTGCGGATAGGTCGAGCGGATCATCGCGCCGCTGATATTGCCCAGCATCTGCAGGTTGCCCCGCGCATCGGGATCATCGGGCAGCCCGTGATAGAAGTCGTTGACCGACAGCGTCTTGGGGAAGCGCGTCGGGTTAGCGGCCAGCGGACGAACCCCCATCAGCCCGGTCAGATGGTGGTTCATCAAGTAACGCCCCACCACGCCCGAGCGGTTCGCCAGCCCCTGCGGCATCGCCTGCGTGGCCGAGCGCAGCAGGATCAGCGCCGAATTGATCGCCCCCGCCGACAACACCACCAGCGGCGCGGAAATCCGCAGCGGGGTGTTGCCGTGCATCAGCTCGACCCCCGTGATCTCTCCGTCGCAATCATTGGCGATCAGCCGCGTGACCTTGGCACCGGTCCACAGCGTCACGTCGGGATGTTTCAGCAGCGGGCGGATCAACCGCGTCTCGGCATCGCCCTTGGCATCCAGCCGGCAGGCGAAGGCATCGCAGGTCCCGCAACGCTGACAGGCCCCTTGCGGGCCGTAATCGATGGCCGAGGGCATGTGAAAGGGCCGCATGCCCTGCTGCCGCAGGCGGTCGGCCATGTCAGCGATGACGGGTTCATGGGGAATGGGGGCGTGGTCATAGGGGTCACGCGCGGGTTCCGTCGGATCGCCGCCCGCCTGCCCGCGCACGCCGAACAGACGCTCGGCCATGGCATAATGGGGGCGCAGATCGTCGGGGCCGATGGGCCATCCGGTGGACACGCCGCCCGCAAACGCCTGTTCGCCGAAATCGCTGTCGCGCAGGCGGAACATCGCGGTGCCATAGAACTTGGTATGCCCGCCGACGTGGTAATACTGTCCGGGGCGAAAGCGGCGACCATCGGCGTGCTGCCATTCCTCGGTCGTGCGATAGCGGGCCTGGGCAAAGACCGCCTCGGGGTCGGCATTCTGCGGTTCGTTCGGCAGGAAGTCCCCCCGTTCCAGGATCAGGATCCTGGCCCCCGTCCCTGCCAGCTGATGGGCCACAGCCCCGCCGCCGACGCCCGACCCGATGATGATCACATCCGGCGCAATATCCTGATTCATGAAGCCTCCGATGGTCTGAGACCAAAGTAGGACTTCCCCCCGTCCAAACCATTCCCCCGGACGGCCTGTTCTTGTACGATTGCCGCATTCAGGGGTCAGGCGATCGGGCGGAACCATCATGCAGCCATTTTTCGAGCAGGTCGGCATTCCCGATGGCAGGTCCTGGCTGCTGTTCGACCGGCAGCTGCCCGAATTCCCGTTCAACTGGCATTACCACCCCGAATTCGAACTGACGCTGACGCTCAACAGCCGCGGCATGCGCTTTGTCGGCGACAGCATCGAGCCTTATGGCGACGGCGATCTGGTTTTGCTGGCTCCGAACGTGCCCCACGCCTGGCAGTCGGCGGCGCTGACGGGGGGCGTGCCGGGCCCGGGCAACCGGCATCAGGCGCTGGTCTGCTGGTTCGGCGCGGAATGGGCGCGGCAGGTCACGCAGCTGATGCCCGAGCTGGTGCCGGTCGCGGCCCTGCTGGACCGGGCGCGCCGCGGACTGGCCTTCAGGGCGGCGACCTCGGACAGGCTGCGCGACCGGATGCTGGACCTGCGCAACCTGCCCGACATGGAGCGCGTGCTGGAACTGCAGGCCATCCTGGCCCAGCTGGCCCGCGCGCCCGACGCCCGCCCCCTGGCCGGCGGAGAGATCGTCGTCAGCCAGATCCCCCGCGACCGCGAAAGGATGCAACGCGTGCTGGACTGGCTGCATCGGCATTACCGCGACCCGCTGCGTCTGGCACCGCTGTGCGATCTGGCCAATCTGACCGAAAGCCAGCTGCAGCGCATCTTCAAGCGCGCCACCCGCATGTCGATCAGCCAATACGTGAACCAGCTGCGCCTTGGGCAGGCCTGCCAGCTGCTGGTGCGGACCGACCGAAGCATGGGGCTGATCGCCACCGATTGCGGTTTCAGCGACGCCGCCCATTTCGCACGCCAGTTCCGGGCCCATCGGGGGATGACGCCCAGCAGCTATCGCACCGGGTTCAGGCGGGCGATCGGGCAATAGCAATAAGCCTGCACATAGGCGAAAGCATAGTCGCTTATACCTTTGCCAATTTGATCGGCGCCCCACGGTTGTGGGATAAGATGGCAGTTCCCCTCCTCAACCCTCCTCAGGAATATCGCCATGAACATGCTTCGATCGGCGGCGATTGCCGCAGTCAGCCTTGCCCCCCTTTGCGCCGTTCCCGTGCATGCGTCGCCTGCCTCCGACGTGCTGATGACGGTCACCACGTCAGAGGGGTCGCGCGAATACGACCTTGCAGCGCTGCAGGCCCTGCCGCAGACCGAATTCACGACCTCGACCATCTGGACCGAGGGCGAACAGGAATTCGGCGGCGTGCTGCTGTCGGACCTGCTGGAAGACGCCGGGATCACCGAAGGCAGCATCATGGCGACGGCCATCAATGATTATGCGGTCCAGATCCCCCTGGACGAGGTCGATGACATCGCCCCCATTGTCGCCTATCATCTGAACGGCGAAACGATGTCCGTTCGCGACAAGGGGCCGCTTTGGATCGTCTATCCCTATGACCTGTCCGTCGATTATCAGACCGAGATCAACTATTCCCGCAGCATCTGGCAGCTGGACCGGATCGTGCAGGCAGACTGACGGTCGGTCATGCCTGCCCGGCCAAAGGGTCGCCTGATGCGGCTTCAGTCGCTGTCACAGCGATACCGGATGGCGCTTGGCGCCTTTGTCGCGGTGGTCCTGGTGGCCATCGTGACGATCTGGCATTTCAACAGCGACATGCGCAGCCAGATCCGCGATCTTGGCGCGGCCAATTCCGACAGCACCCAATGGTTTCTGGCCCAGTCCGAGGTCGAGCTGATCGCCCTTCGCAACGCCACTCTGGCGCTGCTGGCCGATCGCAACGCCGATGTGGACGGGCTGCGCGATCGCTTCGACATCCTGTTTTCGCGGGTGAACACGGTCGAATACGGCCAGAATTTTACCGGTCTGCGTCAGGTCCCTGCCGTGGCTGCCGCGCTGCCGCGGGTCAAGAACGGGCTGACCGCGGCCATTCCGCTGATCGACGGTCAGGATGCCGCGTTGGTGCAGGCGGCCCCCGAACTGCTGGACCGCTTTGACGCGTTGACGCCGGACCTGCGGACCATCTCGCTGGAGGGGGTGCGGCATTTCTCACAGGCGGCGGACGCGCAGCGATCGACTGTGGTGGTCACCCTGAACGAGCTGTTCGGCATCATCCTGCTGCTGTTCGTCGTGCTGGCCGGGGGGCTGCTGTTCCTGTTCGTGACGGTCGGATCGATCATTGCACAGCGCGACGGCATAACATGGGCGCGCAACCGGCTGAATGCATTGTTCGAAACATCGATCGATGCGGTGGTCGTCGCCGATCATCACGGAAAGATCCGCAATTTCAACTCGGCCGCCGAACGCATTTATGGCTATACCCGCGCCGAGGCCATCGGCGCCGACATCCGCGATCTGCTGACGCCCCCCGAACGGATGGAGGCGGTCGAGGGCCTGCTGGAACGCCTGCGCCTTCGCCAGCCCCTGCCCGTCGCCAATTCATTCGGGGTCACCCAGTCCCGCGCGCTGCACAAGAAGGGGCACACCATCCCGGTCGAGGTCTCGGTGTCGTTCAACGCCGACCGCGACGGGCAGGTGCTGGTCGCCTATGTCCGCGACGTGACCCACCGGGTCGAGACCGAGGCCGAACTGACCGACGCCCGCGACCGCGCATTGGAGGGGGAACGCGCCAAGGCCCGCATGATCGCCGTGATGAACCACGAAATGCGCACCCCGCTGAACGGCATCCTTGGCACGCTGGACCTGATGCGAAACAGCGATCTGACCGCCGATCAGACCCGCTATCTGTCGGCGATGCAGCATTCCGCCGATCTGCTGTTGCAGCATGTGAACGATGTGCTGGATGCCTCGCGGTCCTACAACGAAAAGATCAGCATGAACCTGACCGAATTCGACCCGGCCAAGTTGTTCGGTGATCTGGTCGAAAGCCTGCGCGCCAATGCCGAACAGCGCGGCAACAGCCTGGTCTTTGAAAGCCACGGCACGGATGGCCGTCAGTTGCGAGGCGATGTCGGCAAGATACGTCAGGTGGCCGTCAACCTGATCGGCAATGCCATCAAGTTCACCAAGGACGGTCAGGTCACGGTTCAGCTGGACCGGATCGGCACTACCGGCCGGATCGAACTGCAGGTCAGCGATACCGGCGCGGGCATCGCCGATGAGGATATCGACCGGATCTTCGACGAATTCGTGACGCTCGGGTCCTTCTTCGACCGCGATGCCGAAGGAACGGGGCTGGGGCTGTCCATCGTCCGGCGTCTGGTCGAGGCCATGGGCGGAGAGATCGATGTCGTCAGCGAACCGGGCGAAGGCAGCGCCTTCACCGTCAGTCTGCCGCTTGAGGTGGCCGATGATCAGCCTGCCGCATCGACGACCCCAACCACCGGCGCACACCCTTCGGCACGCCATGACGGCAGCGCGATCCTGCTGGTCGAGGATAACGAGATCAACCGCCTCGTCGCGCGCGAGATGCTGAAGGCCAGCGGCTGCACCGTGACCGAGGCCGTGGACGGACTGGCTGGCGTCGAACAGGCGGCCAGGCAGCGTTATGACCTGATCCTGATGGACATCAGCATGCCCCGTCTGAACGGCGTGGATGCGGCGGGCCAGATCCGCAGAGCGCAGGGTCCGAACGCCACGACCCCCATCATCGCGCTGACGGCCCATGCCCTGCCCGACGAACTGGCCCGTTTCCGCGCCGCAGGGATGGACGATGCCCTGATCAAGCCGCTGGATCGGGCAATGCTGATGTCCATTCTGGAACGCCACCTGCCTGATGCGCCCCCTGCCGAAACGGCATCCGGCGCTGAACTGACCGACCTGCTGGGCGCCGATGCCGCAGCCGATCTGCGCGACCGTGTTCGCCGCGAACTGACCGAGGGCCTGACCTGCCTGGCCGAAGCCCCTGCCCGCATGTCCCCCGACGATCTGGCGCGGCTGGCCCATAAGATGGCGGGCAGCGCCGCGGTCATCGGATGGCGGGACATCAGGGACGATCTGGCACGGCTGGAAACCGGTTTCCGCGCCGCGCACACGCCGAAGTTGCGTGAAAAAATGCGAAATGACGCTTCGTTGTTGCGCGAACGCACGGATTGCACGAAGCTGGATGTCCACACCTGAGGGATATTTCCCCTTGGGTCACGTTTCTGCACGGACAAACTGATGCGCTTATTGATTGCCGACGACCACGATCTGGTGCGCGAGGCCATTGCGGCCTTGCTGAAAGGTCAGGGCATTTCCGACATCACCGGCGTCGATTGCCTGCCCGCCGCGATCGCTGCCATTCAGGCCGAAACCGACCGGCCCTATGACGTGATCCTGCTGGATTACGACATGCCGGGCATGGACGGTCTGGACGGGCTGACGCGCATCATGCAGCTGGTCCCGGATGCGGCGGTGGCGCTGATCTCGGGGACCGCATCGCCGAATATCGCACGTCAGGCGCTTGATGCGGGCGCGCGCGGGTTCCTGCCCAAGACGCTGGCCTCGAATTCGCTTGCGATGGCGATCGGGCTGATTGCCTCGGGTCAGGTCTTCGTGCCCTATGACTTCATGGAGCAGGCGGATGACAACCCCATCGCCAATCTGACCAAGCGCGAAACCGACGTCCTGCGCGGGCTGTGCGAAGGCAAGTCCAACAAGATCATGGCCAACGAACTGCAACTGGCCGAGGTGACGGTAAAGCTGCACGTCAAGACCCTGTGCCGCAAGCTGGGCGCAACGAACCGCACGCAGGCGGCCCTGATTGGCAAAGAAAAGCTGGGCTGATCCGTCGCGACCCTGCGCGCGTACCGTGCGCACCCCAAGGAAACGCTTGCATCCGGTCCCACGCGTGGCCATTCAGGAGGGGTAGGACAGGTGCCCCAGATGAATTTTCCGCAGCTTGCCGGCCTTGGCTGGACCGATTTCTATGACGAACAGATCACGCCTGACGATCAGGACTTGGTGCCGATGCGCATCGCCTCGGTCCATCGGTCGCGGCTGTCGGCGCAGACGGGTCAGGATCAGATCCGGCTGGAACTGCCCATTCATGTGACCACCAATGATTTTGCAGTGGGCGATTGGGTGCTGGTCAACGCCGATACAAATGTCGCCGAACGCCGGCTGGAGCGCGCCTCGCTGTTGCGCCGCCGGAATGAGAACATGCGCGGCCCCCAGCTGATCGCAGCCAACGTTGACACGCTGTTCATCGTCACATCATGCAACGACGACTTTAACGCCGCCCGCCTTGAACGTTATCTGGCGCTGGCGAATGAAGCCGGCACCACCCCCGTCATCGTCCTGACCAAGATCGACAAGACCGATGACGCGGCCAGCTATCGCGATCAGGCGCTGGAACTGCAGCGCGGGTTGCAGGTGGTGATGGTCAACGCCAAGGATCCGGATGCCACCGATGCCCTGCTGCCTTGGTCCGGGACGGGTCAGACGGTGGCGCTGGTCGGCTCGTCGGGCGTGGGCAAATCGACGCTGCTGAACACGCTGGCCGATAAGGCCCCCGACCAGCAGCAGCTGACCGGGGGCATCCGCGAAGGCGATGCCAAGGGGCGCCATACGACGACATCACGGTCGCTGCATGCCATCGCGGGCGGAGGCTGGGTGATCGATACGCCCGGCATGCGGACGCTGCACGTCAGCGACGTCGCCTCGGGGCTGGAGCAGCTCTTCGCCGAGATCACCGAGCTGGCCCCGCAATGCCGCTTCCGCAACTGCACCCACGAACATGAACCCGGCTGCGCGGTGCAGGCTGCCGTCAAGGCGGGTGATTTGTCGGCCGAGCGGTTGGAACGCTGGCGCAAGCTGGATCAGGAAAACACCGCCAACACGCCGGTGCAGACGGGTCCGCGCAACAACCGCGTCACCCTGCCCCGCGGCGGCAAACGCCGCTGATCGACGCCGCCGCCCCGAAGGGCGGCGACAATCAGGTCACGCCTCTGCCGCCAAGCGCGCGGCCTTGCGGCGTTCCACGCGGGCGCGGATGGCGTTCAGATCGGTCGCCGGGGTCGCGGCGAACAGCTGCTGCGTATAGGGGTGGTGCGGGTTACTGAACAATTCCTCGCGGCTGCCCTGCTCGACCGCCTCGCCCTTGGAAATGACCATCACGTCATCGGCGATATAGCGCACCACCGACAGATCGTGGCTGACGAAGACATAGGTCAGCCCCAGTTCGTCCTGCAGATCCGCCAACAGGTTCAGCACCTGTGCCTGCACCGACAGATCCAGCGCCGAGACAGGCTCGTCCAGCACTAGAAGCGAGGGGTTCAGCATCAGTGCCCGCGCGATGGCGATCCGCTGCCGCTGCCCGCCCGAGAACATATGCGGATAGCGGTTGAAATGCTCGGGCTGCAGCCCGACCTTCGCCAGCATCGCCTGCGCACGTTCTCGGCGTTCGGCAGCGGGCACCTTGGTGTTAATGATCAGCGGCTCCATCAGCACGTCCCCGACCTTCTGGCGCGGGTTCAGGCTGCCATAGGGGTTCTGGAACACCATCTGCACCTTGGACCGCATCTCGGGGCCGGGGCGGCGGGCGGCGATGTTAACCGGCTTGCCCTCGATCAGGATTTCGCCGGAACTGGGCGGGTCGATCAGCGCGATGATGCGGGCCAGGGTGGATTTCCCCGAACCGCTTTCACCGACGATGGCCAGCGTCTTGCCCTTCTGGACCTGAAAATCGATGCCCTTCAGGGCGCGCACGGTGCTGCCCTTGGAAAACATGCCACCCGCCGCGTGGTAATCGCGGGTGATGGCGCGGCCTTCGACTACGGGGGTCATCGCACGGGCTCCTCTTGGAAAAAGTCGGACACGGTCGGCAGGCGGTCGCCTGTTGCATGTTCCGGCAGGGCCGACAGCAGCGCGCGGGTATAGGGGCTTTGCGGAGCCTCGAACAGGGACAGCACGTCGGCCTCCTCCATCTTGCGGCCCTTGTATTGCACCACGACCCGGTCGGCGGTTTCAGCCACGACACCCATGTCATGGGTGATCAGGATCAGGGCCATGCCGTAATCCTCTTGCAGCTTCATCAGCAGATCCAGGATCTGCTTCTGGATGGTCACATCCAGCGCCGTCGTCGGTTCGTCCGCAATCAGCAGACGCGGTTCGGACGCGATGGCGATGGCGATCATCACGCGCTGGCACTGCCCGCCCGACATCTGGTGCGGATAGGCCTTCAGCTTGTCCTGCGGATCGGGGATACCCACAGCGGTGAACAGTTCCACCGCACGGTCATGGGCGGCCCGTCCCGACAGGCCCAGATTGATGCGCAGCACCTCCTCGATCTGGAAGCCAACCGTGAAGGACGGGTTCAACGAGGCGACGGGTTCCTGAAAGATCATCGTGATCTCTCGTCCGATCAGCTTGCGCCGACCCGAGGCCGACATCTTCAGCAGATCATGGCCGTCATAGGTCATTTCGTCCGCCGTCACCGTGGCGGTGTCGGGCAACAGTCCCATCACCGCCAGCATGGATACGGATTTTCCGGACCCAGATTCGCCGACGATCGCCAGAACCTCATGGCGGTCGACATGGACGTCGATACCGTCCACGGCGGTAAAGCTGCCGGTGGCGGTGGCGAATTTGACGGTCAGATTGCGGATGTTCAGAATGGACATTCGTCAGCTCCGCTTCAGTTTGGGATCGAGGGCGTCGCGCAGACCGTCCCCCATCAGGTTGATGGCCAGCACAGACACAAGGATCGTCAGACCGGGGAAGGTCACGACCCACCATGCGCGCAGGATGAATTCGCGGGCCTCGGCCAGCATGGTGCCCCATTCCGGGGTGGGCGGTTGCGCGCCCATGCCAAGGAAGCCAAGCGCCGCGCTGTCCAGAACGGCCGCAGAAAACGACAGCGTTGCCTGAACGATCAGCGGTGCAAGGCAGTTCGGCAGGATGGTCTTGAACATCAGGCGAAGATTGCCGGCACCGGCCACGCGGGCGGCGGTGACGTATTCACGCTCCATCTCGCTCATCACAGCGGCGCGGGTCAGTCGTGCGAAATGCGGCTGATAGACGATGGCGATGGCGATCATCGCATTGGTCAGCCCCGGCCCCAGAACCGCCACCAGCACCAGCGCCAGCAGCAGCGACGGGAAGGCCAGGATCAGGTCCATGACCCGCATGATGATCGTGTTGACCCAGCCCCGGAAGAAGCCCGCGACCAGCCCGATGATGATCCCGCCAACCAGTGCGATGGACACGACCACGATGCCGATGAACAGCGAATATTGCGCGCCATAGATCAGGCGGGACAGCATGTCGCGACCGACCGCATCGGTGCCCAGCAGGAACCGGCTGTTGCCGCCCTCTTGCCAGACGGGGGGCAGCAGCAGCGCGTCGCGATACTGCGTGGCCGCCCCATGGGGGGCCAGCAGCGGCGCGAAGATCGCCACCACCACCAGCAGCGAGAATACCACAAGGCCGATGACGGCGCCGCGGTTCTGGCTGAAGTAGAACCAGAATTCCTTCAGCATCCGGCGACGGATGGCGGCGTCGGAAAGTTTGACGGTCGTATCGCTCATGATGCACGGATCCTGGGGTTGATGAGGCCATAGGTCAGATCGACCAGCAGGTTGACCAGCATGACCATGCCCGCGATCAGCAGCAGGCCCGACTGGACCACCGGGTAATCGCGGCGCGAAATGCTGTCGATCATCCATTTGCCGATGCCCGGCCAGGAAAAGATTGTCTCGGTCAGGATGGCACCGGCCATCAGCACGCCGATCTGCAGGCCGATTGTGGTGACGACGGGGATCATCGCGTTGCGCAGCGCGTGCACGCCGATGACGCGGCGCTGCGGCATGCCTTTGGCGCGGGCGGTGCGGACGTAATCCTCGCCCATCACCTCAAGCATGGCGGAACGGGTCTGGCGCGCGATGACGGCCAGCGGGATCGTGGCCAGCACGACGGATGGCAGGATCAGGTGACTGACGGCGGAGGTGAAGGCGCCCTTCTGTCCCGACAGCAGGCTGTCGATCAGCATGAAGCCGGTCGCGTCAGGGAAATAATACATCAGGCTGATCCGGCCGGACACCGGCGTCCAGCCCAGGATGCCGGAAAAGAAGATGATCAGCAGCAGGCCCCACCAGAAGATCGGCATGGAAAAACCGACCAACGCGGCGGTCATCGAGACCTGATCGAACCAGCTGCCGCGCTTGATGGCGGCCAGGACACCGACCGGAACGCCGACCATGGTGGCGATGACGATGGCAAACAGGCCCAGCTCGACCGTTGCCGGGAACAAGGCCAGAAATTCGGTCAGCACCGGTTTCTTGGTGACCAGCGAATTGCCGAAGTCACCTTGGAACAGGCGACCCAGAAACTCCAGATATTGCATCACCAGCGGGCGGTCGAAGCCCAGCTGCGCGCTGAGTTCGGCATGACGTTCCGGCGTGACGCCGCGTTCGCCGGCCATCAGCAGCACCGGGTCGCCGGGCAGGATGCGCACGAAGCCGAATGCGATGATCGTGATGCCCAGGAAGGTCGGGATCAGGAACAGCAGTTTTGAGAGGATGAAGCGGACCATGTGCCCTTTTACCTTTGGGAAAGCGCGGGGCATTGCCCCGCGCGTCCGGTTGCAGAGTTGCGATCGGGCAGATTATTCGGCCAGATCGACGGTCTCGAAGGTGTAATCGCCAAGCGGGCTCATGACGAAGCCGGAAACCTTGTTCGACATCGGCACATATTGCGTGGAATGCGCGATGGTGAACCAGGGGGCCTGATCCTTGAAGACCTCTTGCGCCTTTTCGTAAAGAGCGGTGCGTTCGTCCTGATCGGCGGTCACCTTGGCGTCCTTCAGCAGCCCCGAGAATTCCTCGTTGCACCAGAAGGCGCGGTTCGCACCGCCATCACCCGCGGAATTGCACGACAGCAGCACCGACAGGAAGTTGTCCGGATCGCCGTTGTCACCGGTCCAGCCCAGCAGCACGGCACCATCGCGGCCCGGCTCCATCGACTTCGACAGATACTCGCCCCATTCATATGAGACGATCTCGGCGCTGACGCCGACCTTGGACAGGTCTTCCTGCATCAGTTCGGCCGTACGGCGCGCATTGGGCATATAGGGACGCTGAACGGGCATGGCCCAGATATTCATCGACAGATCGGTGACGCCCTCTTCCTCAAGCATCTTCTTGGATGCCTCGGGGTCATAGGCATCATCCTCGATCGCGTCGTTATAGGACCACATGGTCGGCGGGATCGGGTTTTTGGCAGGTTCGGCAGCGCCCTGGAAGACGGCGTCCACAATGGCCTGCTTGTTGATCGCCATGTTCAGCGCCTTGCGGACCTTGGGATTATCGAAGGGCGCAACGGTGGTGTTATAGGCCAGATAGCCGACGTTAAGGCCGGGCTGCTGGTCCAGCTTCAGGCTGTCATCCGCTTTGATCGCCTCGATATCGGCGGGCGCGGGATAGGGCATCAGGTGGCATTCGCCGGCCTTCAGCTTTTGCAGGCGAACGGCGCTGTCGGGGGTGATGGCAAAGATCAGGTCGTCGATCTTGGGCGCGGTGCCCCAATAGTCGGCGTTCTTCTTGTACCGGATCACCGCGTCCTTCTGGTAGGCAAGGAAGCTGAAGGGGCCCGTGCCGATCGGCATATTGTTCAGGTCTTCCTGACGACCAGCCTCTTCCAGCGTATCGGCATATTCCTTGGACACGATCGACGCGAAGGGCATCGCAATATTGGCCAGGAAGGGTGCTTCGGGCTGGTTCAGGGTGAACTTGACGGTGTGATCGTCGATCTTCTCGATCGACTTCACCAGCGCCGGCATCGCCATCGAGGTGTAATATTCATAGGTGACGCCCGGGATATACTGGTGCCACGGGTGGTCGGCATTGGCCTGACGCTCGTACGAGAAGATGACATCATCGGCGTTAAATTCGCGCGACGGGGTGAACATCTCGTTCGAGTGGAACTTGACGCCCTGGCGCAGGTGGAAGGTGTATTCTGTGCCGTCCTCGGACACATCCCAGCTCTCGGCCAGACCGGGCTCGACCTCGGTGGTGCCCTTCTTGAATTCGGTCAGCCGGTTATAAATCGGATGCCCCGAGGCATCGAATGTGCTGCCGGCGGTATAGGGCGCGGGGTCAAAGCCCTCGGGCGATGCCTCCGAGCAGTAGACGAACGTCTTGGCCTGTGCCGCCACTGTCATCAATGCCAGCGCCGATACGGCGATCATGCCGCGCGAAAGATATGTCATGTGCAAATCCTTACAGTCTCTGTTGAACCTCAGTCGTCATGTCCGGCTTTTTCCGCCGGTTCCATGATGGTCATTCCCTAGGCATACAGCCTGCGCGAATGGCGTTCCATCAATTACAGAGATGTTAGGTATGTTTTTTGCACGTCCTGCAATAAGTTGCCGTTAGGTCAATCATTATGACCCATGAACTTAATTCGAACGTCAGGAAGCCCCGCTTTTCGAGCGGGGCATTGTAACTTCGGTATATTTTTGGTTGCGGGGGCAGGATTTGAACCTGCGACCTTCAGGTTATGAGCCTGACGAGCTACCGGGCTGCTCTACCCCGCGCCAAGTTTGTCCTGATCGTGTTTTTTCATCGTTTCAGAGGGATATGCGTCTCTTTCCAGGTCTGGCGGTGACCTACTCTCCCACGTCTTGAGACGCAGTACCATCGGCGCAGCGGCACTTAACGGCCGAGTTCGGGATGGGATCGGGTGTTTTGCTCGCGCTAGGGCCACCAGACCAGGAAAGAGACGCTCAGCGTGGGCTATTGCCCATGTTGTCCAAGGATGCATTTGGAGGAAGACTTTGAAGTCTGTCTTCTTCCGGATCAAATCAAGCCTATCGAGCCATTAGTACCGGTCAACTGAATGCATTGCTGCACTTACATCTCCGGCCTATCGACGTGGTGGTCTTCCACGGCTCTCAAGGGAGACCTTGTTTTGAGGGGGGCTTCACGCTTAGATGCCTTCAGCGTTTATCCTGTCCGAACATAGCTACCCAGCACTGCCGTTGGCACGACAACTGGTCCACCAGTGGTTCGTCCACCCCGGTCCTCTCGTACTAGGGGCAGCTCCTCTCAAGTCTCCAACACCCACGGCAGATAGGGACCGAACTGTCTCACGACGTTCTAAACCCAGCTCACGTACCTCTTTAAACGGCGAACAGCCGTACCCTTGGGACCTGCTCCAGCCCCAGGATGAGATGAGCCGACATCGAGGTGCCAAACGATGCCGTCGATATGGACTCTTGGGCATCATCAGCCTGTTATCCCCAGCGTACCTTTTATCCGTTGAGCGATGGCCCTTCCACTCGGGACCACCGGATCACTATGGCCGACTTTCGTCTCTGCTCGACTTGTCAGTCTTGCAGTCAGGCTGGCTTCTGCCATTGCACTCAACGACCGATTTCCGACCGGTCTGAGCCAACCTTCGCGCGCCTCCGTTACTGTTTGGGAGGCGACCGCCCCAGTCAAACTACCCACCACGCAGGGTCCCGGACCCGGATAACGGGCCGCGGTTAGACATCAAGAGTGCGAAGGGCGGTATCTCAAGGATGGCTCCACGAGAACTAGCGTTCCCGCTTCAAAGCCTACCGCCTATCCTGCACATCGCAATCCTGATGCCAGTGCGAAGTTGTAGTAAAGGTGCATGGGGTCTTTCCGTCT